>NZ_QPKJ02000042.1 GCF_003344625.1 Solirubrobacter deserti
CCGATCCTTGCCGGGGTTGTAGCAGCACGGCAGCCAGCGCAAGTAGCTGTTGAGCGGTGCCACCTCGTCGTCCTCGCGCACCGGCTGCAAGCCGGCATTGAGCATCACGTTCGCCAGGTCCAGGCCGCGCCGGTCCAGTTCCGCTTCGTCGCGTCCGCGCAGGTAGAACGCCAGCGTCCCCCGGTAGAGCTTGTGCGCGCTGCCGATGAGGGAGCGGGCTTCCTGCACGTCCTTGAGCGTCTGCTCCGACGCCAGCGTCTCGCCCACTGCTTTCTTCGCGAGGTGGTTGAGATCCGCTTCCAGGACATCCTGCGGCGTGGCGACCATCGTGAGACAAAGCAAGGTGTCTTCCGGCATCTGGTCGAACAGCGTGTTGATGGCATCCCCTTTGCGGGTCTCGCCGGTCAGGTGTCCGGTGCCGGGCGGCATGCGCAGCCGGTCGGTGATCAGCACGCGGTGCGGCATGTCGTCGAAGTACCAGGTGCCGTGCTCCACGTCGGAGCGTGGCTGACCAAAGAACAACCGCTGGCTGAAATCCCGACCGCTTGCCAGTTCGATCTCGCCCTCCTCGGCCTCGTCGGGGTAGCGCGCCAGCGCGTAGAAGCGCTCCCGGTCCTCCGCACTCGGCCCAAGCATCGCGGGGCGCGGATTGAACCACCGCAGCAGCCAGTCGTGGATGTCGGCTGCGACCATGCGCCGTGCCTGGATGCCTGCGTTCGCCAAGCCGCCGCACAGGCGGTCGCAGACGATGTTCAGCATCTGCTCGGGCGTCTGGCCGCGGCGGCTTGCCTGCCCGGTGGCACGGCGATAGATCACCATGCGCACCCGCCGCGTCTGGCCGCGCCAGCGCAGCCGCGTGACCACCGTGTCCTCGAACAGGCCGCCCGGCTTGGCGACCGCGCGCAGGTGGTGGCTGAAGAAGCGCAAATAGAACTCGGTGAAGGCCGTATCGCGGGCGCGCGGCTGCACGTAGTTGCGCAGGTTCTCGATGTACTGGTCGAAGCTGGGTTCGTCTTGGGCGTAGAGCTGGAGCACCCAGGGGTTCTCGTCCAGTTCATCGAAACTGTCTTGCAGGGCGTTTTCGAGCGCATCGCGGGCATGCGCGAGCCAGCCGGGTTCCCGGCCCTCGGTGCCCAGGGGCACCAGCTCGTAGAAGGCAGCGACCGACTGCCCATCCTCCAGCAGCATGGACTTCGACTGCGGCAGGAACTCCACCCAAGGCAGCAGGTCCGCGAACGACGGTGCGACGTCGTACAGCGCCTGCTCGTCGGCTGCCGTCGCCGGCCTGCGGCCCTGTACCGCTGCACCTGGTTCGGGGATGCCGGCCTGGCTCAAGGCATCGACGTGGCGCTGCCAACCGTCCGGCTGCTCGTCGCCGCTGGCGCTGGATGCGGTCAGCTTCGGCCAGGGAAGTTTCCAGCGCATCAGAAGTCCTCCACGCGCTCGCCGGGCATGGCGTACTGCACGCGCTGGTACAGGGGGAAGACCGTCGTGTAGCCCGGCACGGGCACGGGGTCGGTGCCCGCCAGGTGCGGGTACACATACATCACAAGGTCGGGATTGGGGAGGCGCTGGAATTGGCGATAGACCTCGTTGCGCGCCGTGCGCGTGTAGCGCATCTGCTCGGCGGGCGCGGCCCGCACGTCGGCGTCGGTCAGCGGCCGGCGCAGGGTCTGGCGCGCGTCGAGCAATTGCCGGCGTGCAACCTGGCCGGTGCCACTGCCGCCGCCGCCTGTTTCCTGCTGCCAGATGTCCATCATGGTGCGGTCGCTATGGGTCAGCAGTTCTTCCTTGCTGGTGGCGCAGCCGCCGAGCACAGCGACGGCGAGGGCCAGCGCTAGGCCCTTAATCGAGTTCGAGCGCATGGCTTTCTCCTGCACGGTGATCGACCTTGCGGCCTTCGGGGTCATGATCGATGGCGAGTGGCTTTTCGAGGTGGACAGCGACCTTGGCGCCGGGCTGCACATAGACGGCGGCGAAGGCCTGGCCGTAGAGCTTGTTGACCCATGCCGACATGTCCCGGATGCCGCCCGCGAGGATCTGGCCGACCGCTTCTTGGCCGCTGATGCCCACGGTGCCGATGGAGCCGTCCGAGCCGACGTAGGACATGCGGCCGCTGTCACTCTCGATGAGCGAGGCCACGCCGGCACCGGCCGCCGTGATCAGGGCCTGCGAGCCGAGGTATTGCTGAGCATTGCTGCGCCGTTCGCCGCTGACGCAGGGGATGCC
>NZ_QPKJ02000262.1 GCF_003344625.1 Solirubrobacter deserti
CAGCCAAAGCCCCAGCCATATAGCGCGTCCAGGATCGTTGAATCGATCCAGCGTGCGAGCTGGAACCAGAAGTCCGTGAAGAACAGCGCGAACTGCACCACGCTGACGGTGACGACCGTCTTCAGGTCATAGGTGCCCACAACCAGCACGAGCGGGATGCAGATGACTAGCGCCATCTTCAGCAAGGCGAGCACCATGGGCAGGGCTTGGCGCACGACATCCATGGCGGGAAACGCGGCAATCGCGCCGACTGCCATGCCGACGTCGCCCGTGGCGCGCGTCACGATGTTCGGCAGCGTCTTGTCGATCTGACCGCCGTAGTCCGTATAGACGCTGCCCTGGTTCAGTTTCTGCTGCCGGGGTGACGCGATGGCGCGGATCACCGAATCGTCCACCTCGGTCCGGCTCAGGAACCCGGCCCAGCCCGCCAGGCGATTCAGCAGGCTCGGGTCCACCTGACCCAGCAGGCGTGCCCGCAGGCCGTTGCTGCTGTCTGACCACCACTGCCTGCAGGTCGGGTAGCCGCCACCATTGGCAACCTGCGCGAGGCCAGCATCGCGGGTATCGTCATAGGGCCATGCTTCGCGCGCCGTGCTGGACCGATAGCTGTCGTAGTAGCCACCCGTGTCCGTGAAAAAGCGCGAGCCGATCCAAGTCACGTCGTGC
>NZ_QPKJ02000263.1 GCF_003344625.1 Solirubrobacter deserti
GTAGGTACTACCCGCCTACTACTTTTTTCTTTTCAACTTTGATCTTACCTTTCTCATACAGGCCCGTCGTACCTACCCTGTAGTTCTTACCTACCCTACACTTAATAAGCGCTACCTACTCGCAATTTTCCTTTTCAAAACTTCGGCTTCCAAAGGTCGATTGCGCCTTCCTTACCTACCCGGTCGTTCTTGCCTACCCTGCACTCGGTAAGTACCACCCTTCACTGCCTTTCCCTCTTCCACCTTTTCAACCTCGGCCGCGCCTTTCTTATATAAAGCAGACGTGCCTACCCTACAGCGTCCACTCAAACTACGTTTCCACTAAGTAAAAAGCTAACTACTTTTTATCTTCCCTAATATAATTTACAACATCTTATAACTATACCAAAAGTATTCATATTACTCTTATCTTTTTCTTTTTAC
>NZ_QPKJ02000264.1 GCF_003344625.1 Solirubrobacter deserti
GGCTATGAATGAAGAAATCGGGTCACTGCATAAGAATCGTACTTGGGAGTTAGTGCAACTTCCAAAAGGAAAGAAGACGATTGGTTGCAAATGGATCTACACCAAGAAAGAAGGCGTTCCAGGGAAGGACAACATCAGATACAAAGCTAGATTGGTAGCTAAAGGCTATGCCCAAACGGAAGGAATAGACTACAACGAGGTATTCTCACCTGTTGTCAAGCACATGTCTATTCGCATATTACTAGCTTTGGTTGCACAGTTTGATCTCGAGCTAGCCCAACTCGATGTCAAAACCGCCTTCTTACATGGAGATCTTGATGAAGAGATATACATGTCCCAGCCAGATGGTTTCAAAGCAGCTGGAAAGGAGAATTGGGCTTGTAGACTGAGAAAATCGTTGTATGGGTTGAAGCAGTCCCCACGACAATGGTACAAGCGATTTGATCGGTTTATGCTGGAGCAGCAATACACAAGAAGTCAATTTGACCATTGTGTATATTTTCGTAAGCTTTCCGATGGTTCCTTCGTTTATTTGCTCTTATATGTAGATGACATGCTGATCGCATCTAAGAGCAAGGTGGAGATTGACAAACTCAAGGCACAATTGAACAGAGAATTTGACATGAAGGATCTCGGAGAAGCAAAGAAAATTCTTG
>NZ_QPKJ02000265.1 GCF_003344625.1 Solirubrobacter deserti
ATATCTCATATTTTTTTTTATTTATTAACTACTGTTTCATGGTCAGGATACTATTAATAATTTAATTGTATCCTCATGAATGTGACTCATTATTTCAAATTTTAGCAACTTAACTCAAAATTCCCGCCGTAAGGTAGGTCAATTTTGAAATACATTCTAAAATCCTATCTCTTGGAAATTAAGCCTTGTTATTAATTTAAATGGACACCCTCCGTAGGGAGGACGAAATCTAAGCGTCTCTAGGCGCCAATTAAATCTCACGGTGCTTAATTAATAATGGAGACCGTGGGATATATTGTCATATACCCCTCTCCCACTCATTATTTTAAAATCTTATGTGTTTTTACTAATAAACATCTAATGTTTTATTTAACCTAGTTATTATATCTAATATAATTTTCTAGGTTAATTTATTAGTCCAATCTAATTGGTCTTAAATAAATTACTAGATTTTCTAAAAATATAAATTTATTATTATAGGAATAATTTGGCTAATCTAATTAATCTAATTAATAAGGATAGCCTAAATTAAATAAGTGTGATGTTACCAAAATTTAACTATTAAACTTAAATCACATTATTCAATTTTTTTATTACTATTTAATTATTTAATCTAATTAAATTAATCATATTCTAACTAAACTATTTTAGCATG
>NZ_QPKJ02000266.1 GCF_003344625.1 Solirubrobacter deserti
CTGGATGGACCTGCGGTGCATTAGCTTGTTGGTGGGGTAACGGCCTACCAAGGCGATGATGCATAGCCGAGTTGAGAGACTGATCGGCCACAATGGGACTGAGACACGGCCCATACTCCTACGGGAGGCAGCAGTAGGGAATCTTCCACAATGGGCGCAAGCCTGATGGAGCAACACCGCGTGAGTGAAGAAGGGTTTCGGCTCGTAAAGCTCTGTTGTTAAAGAAGAACACGTATGAGAGTAACTGTTCATACGTTGACGGTATTTAACCAGAAAGTCACGGCTAACTACGTGCCAGCAGCCGCGGTAATACGTAGGTGGCAAGCGTTATCCGGATTTATTGGGCGTAAAGCGAGCGCAGGCGGTTTTTTAAGTCTGATGTGAAAGCCCTCGGCTTAACCGAGGAAGCGCATCGGAAACTGGGAAACTTGAGTGCAGAAGAGGACAGTGGAACTCCATGTGTAGCGGTGAAATGCGTAGATATATGGAAGAACACCAGTGGCGAAGGCGGCTGTCTGGTCTGTAACTGACGCTGAGGCTCGAAAGCATGGGTAGCGAACAGGATTAGATACCCTGGTAGTCCATGCCGTAAACGATGAATGCTAGGTGTTGGAGGGTTTCCGCCCTTCAGTGCCGCAGCTAACGCATTAAGC
>NZ_QPKJ02000267.1 GCF_003344625.1 Solirubrobacter deserti
TAAGATGATCACTACCATGTAAATTGCTTAAAGAAAACAAGTACAACACTAAAATCACAATATTCACCAACTAAGGAAGCCTAATCTCCAAATGAACCAAAATGTCACCTACTTTCATAAAAACTAGTCTATTTGCTTCTAAATGCTACCATTTGGTTTTAAAAATATTTGGACAGCACCTCCCCTATTTTTAGGACATCCCCACATGATTAAAATCATGGTTTAAGACCTGCAATAACAATCCACAAGCCAATTCCCACATATACAACTCAAAGAGGGTCATTTAGAGCAACCTAGGTACACTTGAATTCCTTTCGGTTTAGACAAAGCTTAAACTCACTTTTGCACTTGTATGACATCACAACCAGCCACCAAATGAGTGTAATAAATATTAGGATCCATAAAATAAACACTCCAAGCTTAGAAAATCAGATTACACATACCAAAAATGAAATCTACTACACATGAAAACACCTAAATCCATAACTAGCAACTTTGGGAATTTAAGTCTAACTTTAATCCTCTACTTAAATTATTTGTTTCCAGCCACATGTAAGGTTTTCTAGGATCTTTATTCATCAAATAAAAGCTTTGATTTAAGAGCTAAAGCAATAGAAATAAGTTACTAATTCTAAATTCTACAAAAAGCTCAA
>NZ_QPKJ02000268.1 GCF_003344625.1 Solirubrobacter deserti
GATGGCGGTGATTCGGCCCTTGGCCACCGTGCTCAGCACGATGAAACCGTAGGCGGCGTGCGGAACCTGGAACTCGGCCGTGTACTTGGCCTTGCCGGTGACCTTGGCGATCCCGTCGACGCGGGTGGTTTCTTTACCCAGATAGCGTGCCATGACGATCCTCCTTCAAACCAACCGCGCCGCACGCATCAGCGCGCGGACGATGGATCGTTGGCCCAGTTCTACCTTGTAGGCGTTGTGCGCCAGCGGGCGGGCATCGCGCAGCGCAGCGACGGCGGCCTGTTGGAACGTCGCCTCGGTCGCGCGGCGTCCGGTCAACGCGGCCTCCGCCTCGGCACTGCGCCACGGTTTGTGGGCAACGCTGCCCAGCACCACGCGGGCCTGCCGGATGGTGCCGCCGTCTAGGTCGAGGGCCGCGGCGACCGCGACCATGGCAAAGGCATAGGACGTGCGGTCGCGCACCTTCAGGTAGTGAGAGTTGCGCGCGAAATCGGCGCTCGCGACCGGCAGTTCGATTGCCAGGATCAGTTCGCCGTGCTCCAGGTTGTTGTCGCGCTGTGGCGTGTCGCCGGGCAGCCGGTGGAGCTCGGCGACAGGGATCAGGCGCTCGCGGCCATCCGGTGCGCGCACGCGCACGCTGGCCCCCAGCGC
>NZ_QPKJ02000269.1 GCF_003344625.1 Solirubrobacter deserti
ATGGCTCATCAGTTGCAAATCAAGCCTCCACGAACCTACAAACGTGAAGCAAAAGCTAAGTGGACCGCTTTTGCTAGAAAACCGCGGCGTTGGGCTAAGGAAACACGCAAGCAGATCAAAGTACAGCTCCAGTATGTCCGACGTGATCTACGTTATATCGATGTGCTGTTGGCCCACGGTGCCTCTCTTAACGAAAGGCAAACCAAACGATTGGCTGTGATTCGTGAACTTTTTGACCAGCAAATGTTCATGTATGAAAATCGGACCCATCGGGTCCCAGGACGGATTGTTAGCTTGGCACAACCGTGGATTCGCCCGATTAACCGTGGTAAAGCCAAACAACGAACCGAATTTGGTCCCAAGATTGATGCTTCAATTGCCGATGGCATGATCGATATCGAACGATTTGATTTTAAGGCGTTCAATGAAAGCCAAGATTTAGCAACAACCATCGATCATTATTTCGACGTGCATGGTTATTATCCCGATGAAATCTTAGCTGACACACTTTATCGTACCCGCGAGAATCGTCAGCTCTGTCAACGACTAGGCATTAGGTTGTCGGGACCACGTTTAGGACGTAAACCTAAAAAGATGGATGCTAAGCAGCGGCAAGTTGATCGTGACGCAGAGAAGCGGCGCGGGAAAAT
>NZ_QPKJ02000270.1:0-265 GCF_003344625.1 Solirubrobacter deserti
GAATTTGGGAATTTTTACAAGCCATTAAGGCTGTGTTTGAAAGCAAAACAACCGCTGGACAGTAGCACCATTTTTTGCAGAAAATTTTTTAGTAAAGTTTTCTTGTTTTGCTTGGTTTGTTCAAACCACTCAATGGCTTCCCTTCAAACTTCATAGAAGTGTTCTATGGAAGTATTCTAAGGGTTCTATGATTATTTCTTGGAGTTTTGGAAACCCTAGAAAGGTTAGATGATGTTCTTGAAATTTTTGAATTATGAACAAAACT
>NZ_QPKJ02000270.1:275-648 GCF_003344625.1 Solirubrobacter deserti
CATAGAAGTGTTCTATGGAAGTATTCTAAGGGTTCTATGATGGTTTCTTGGGGTTTGTTCCCCTTAATACATAGAAGAGCTTGATGTGATCAAAATCCCCATTGAAGGTATGCCTCCCTCTCTCCTCTCTCTCTCCCAATTCGGCACTTAGGGTTTATTAACCCTAAATTGATTCTTTTATGATTTTATTTTTTATTTGGGTTATGGTAACCCTATAATCAATAAATATATTTGAATCTTGAAGTTTTGAAACCCTAGAAGAGATTAGATGATGTTTTTGATTTTTTAGAAAATATGAACATAGTTTGTTTTTGGTGAAAAACAGGGTTTTGATGGTTATGGGGTTCACGGCCTTGGGGGTATTCACCCTTGA
>NZ_QPKJ02000024.1 GCF_003344625.1 Solirubrobacter deserti
TCGACGGTTGCGTACCTTTGAACGGCCCAGTCCTGGCCCGCGCTACTGCCGGTACCTCCGGCGGAAGCGATAGCAGTGGTCAGCCAGCGGTAGCCACCTTCCACAGGTGGCCATCCGGGTCGCTGAAGTAGCCGCAGTACCCGCCCCACTCCGCGGCAGCAGCGGCCTTGACTACGGTGCCGCCGGCGGACTCCGCGGTCTGCATGATCTCGTCGACCGCCTCCCTGGAGTCGGTGAGATGATGAAGCGAGACGCCGCGAAACCCCGATCCCTCTGCGGCCACGCCGGCGTCTTCGGCCACAGCTTTCCACTCGTAGAGCGCGAGCATCGAGGACCGATCACCGAGGTGGAGCCTCACGAAGCCAGGGAAGTTCTGATCGATCTCGCCGCCCATTCCCTCGGTGTAGAACCGCTTGGCGCGCTCCACGTCCTGAACTCCGAGCATGATGACGCTCGCCTGAAGAGACACGAGCTACCTCCTAGCGGTTCCGGGGTTCAACATGCCCGCGACGCTAGAGCGACGAGCGGGGTCCGGCTTCTCAATTCCTGCTCGCTTCCCGCTGTCAGCCCACACAAGCTGTCGGCGGGTGCGACCTCGGACGCGACGCGGTCGAGCGGCGTCGCTGCTTCCATCGAAGTGGTCCTTCTCGACGGAAACGCTCCTGCTCCACACCGAGCAGAGGTCGTCTGCGAGGAGTTCGGGCGGTCGTCACTACGAAGACCGCGCGAGGGGCGCCGGCCAAGGCTCAGGCTTCGGGTTGACGCGTCCCTCGCACTTGGTCAATCGCGATCCAAACGAGGACGAGAGCGACGAGGACAAGAATGAGCCACGACTTGCCGTCTTGAATCACGCGCCAGATGGACAGAGCAACAACGACCAGCGCGATGACCATTCCGACGGGGCGAACGCCTCGGCGATCCTGCGGCATCGCGGTGATCGCAACGAGCGCGAGAAGCCCAAGGATCGAGAACGCATCGAGAACGCAGCAAGCACGCGGCGCGTGTACCCGACGATCGCTTGGACAATACCTCTGGTCGGAGTTCGACTGGCTCAATCGAGCCGCGAGCGAATGCTCCTTTCGACGAAGTGGGATCCTTGAGCCGGCGTGTCGGTTAGGGCCTAAAGCAGATCGGTTCTGCGTAACCCCGGCTCGAGCGGGCACTGCCCACTCCACTGGGTGCGACATGACGCTTGCGCCCTCGACCGGTGATCATGGCGTCCGTGACCGAAGTCGCGGACATTGCGCTCGTCGTAGTTCTCGTGATCGCCCTCGGCGTCACGCTGCACCGGCTCACGCATCCGCCCAACCCGCTCGGGGCTGTCGGAACCGGCTAGCGCACAACATCTGGGCGAACACTTGGTGGGCCGGCGCGGCGGCGATTGTCCTTGCACCGGTGCTCGGCTACCTGCAGGGGATCCCGGCGGGAGCGCTGGCGTTCGGGATCGGGGCGCTCTTGCTCGCTGGCTCCAGCGCGATGCTGCGACTGTGGCGAAACTAAGCGGGCCTATGGGGCGCGCGGCACGCCCTGCGTCCGTACAGGAAGTGATCCCTTTCGACGGGGCTGTCGCGTAAGTCGCGGTGCCGTCCGGGCGGTCTAAGACGATTCGGCGATGGCGCAGCGGTTCATCGCGTGTGATCGCGAGCAGTCGTTTCTGATGCCGCCGGACGTGCGTGAGTGGTTGCCGGACGATCACTTCGCGTGGTTCGTGCTCGACGCGGTCGAGTCGATGGACCTCGACGCGTTCTATGCCGTCTACCGGGCCGACGGTCGAGCTCGCCCGGCGTTTGATCCGGCGATGATGGTCGCGTTGATCCTCTATGCCTACGCGCGCGGCACTCGGTCCTCGCGGGCGATCGAACGAGCGTGCATCGAGGACATCGCCTATCGCGTCATTGCTGCGCAGCGCAAGCCCGATCACGCGACCGTCGCGCGGTTTGTCGAGCGTCATCAGGACGCCTTGGCGGGCGTGTTCGGCGAGGTTCTCGGGTTGTGCGCGCGGGCTGGTCTGGTTGGTCTGAACATCGTCGCGATTGACGGCAGCAAGATCGCGGCCAACGCCAGCTGGGAAGCCAACTGCGACTACGAGCGCCTGGCCCGCGAGACGATCGAGGACGCGCAGCGGATCGACGCCGAAGAAGACGAGCGTTTCGGTGATCGTCGCGGCGATGAGCTGCCGCCGGAGCTGGCGACGTCAGGCGGTCGCAAGGCCTGGTTCAAGGTGGCGCGGCGCCAGCTCGACGACCAGCGCGCCGAGCAGGCCGCGCCGATCCCGCGCGACCGGCCCAAGCGCGTCCGCGAAGCTAAGCGGCGCATGGACGAGCAGCTGTTCACCGAGCTGCGCGCCGAAGAGGCCTATCAGCGCTACCGAGCTCGCGGCAAGGACCGCCGCGGCGGCCGGCTGGGACCGAACACGGTCCCGAGGCCCTACGTTCCGCCGCCGGTGCCGGAGGGCGAGATCAACACGACCGATCCGGATTCGCGGATGGTCAAGGGCCAGCACCAGTTCATCCAGGGCTACAACGCGCAGGCCGCGACCAACGAGCACCGGATCGTCATCGGCGCCGAGACCGAAGTCGTCTCACCTGACTTCGGGCACCTCGAGCGCACCCTGAACGCGGCCCGCCGGGAATTGCAACACGTCGGGATCACCGAGGCGCCCAAACTGGTCGTTGCGGACTCGGGCTACTGGCACACCGAGCAGATGCAACGCCTCGCCGCCGAGGGCATCCCCGTTCTGATTTTCCCCGACTCCGGGCTTAGAACGACGCCACGGCCGGGCTGGACCGGCGGCCTCTACGACTTCATGCGTCGCGTCCTGGCGAGCGAGCACCGCAAGGCGCTCTACCACCAACGCCAGCACCTGATCGAAAGCCTGTTCGGCAACACCAAACACAACCGCGGCTTCAAGCAGTTCCACCGCAGAGGCAGAGCCGCGATCCGCACCGAATGGCGCCTGATCACCACCACCCACAACCTCCTCAAGCTCCACCAACACCAGATCGCGACCGCGACGGCCTAACGGCCGCCGCCCGCGGCGGCCCGCCGCCCCGCAGCACTGAAGCCGAGCAACGCTCAACGACTTACGCGACAGCCCCCGACGGTTCCACCACATCCGTCGGCCCGGCGCGTTGCTTGGTTCAGCGCAGCAATGAGCGGTTACGGGAGGCGTGTGAGATCGCTGGGAGCTCTATCCCAATCCGAGGGCTGCCTTGACGGCGGCCCCACGCGCTTCCTTGACGGCGACGATCGCTTGGTACTCGAGCGCGTTGGCCGCCAGCTTGGCCGACTCGGGGTCGACGTCGATCGTGCCGCCGTCGGCGCGAACCGGTCCTGCCGCGGCGTCTGCTGTCGGCGCGAAGACGGTCTCTGAAGGCTTGTGTCCGGCGTCGAGGGCGGATTGCAGCGCAGCGTGGAATCGGACGTCCTGGCGGACGTAGCCGGGGGTGGTTGCGTTTGCGATGTTGCCGGCGAGGGCCTGGTGGCGGGCTTGTGCACCGCGCAGGGCGGCTCCGAGGGCTTGCTGCGTCGTGTCTGAAAGTTCCACATTTTCAGAGGTCGGCGCCCGCGGCTTGACGCCTGAATGAGAATTCTCTTATGGACGCCGGCTGAGCTCTCGACGGCACGCGCGCAACCGATCGGCCCAAGGTTCGGCTGACGTTCGGAACCCGACGTCGCGGGCACCTGCTCCGTGGCAAGAGGCTCCGACTAAAGGGCTCCTTTTTCGACGATCTCGCGTATCTCGACCGTGCGGTCTTGCCATCCCGCTGCTGCGCAGGCGCGGGGCTGTTGCCAGCAGTCTCGCTACACGGTCGCGGGTTCTCGCTCTACGGGTAGCCACAGCTCGCCGCTGCCACGGCTGCCGTCCGCGGCGGCGTCGAGAATCGACAGCACGGACGGGCCGGGGACCACGCGGTACGGGTTCGACGGGAACCACTCGCTGAACGACTCTGCCCAGAGGTTCTGAAGCGCCTGCGGGAACTCGCCTTCGCCGCGGAATGCCACCCAAGCGCCAGCCTTCACCTCGAGGACGGCGAGGTCGTCCGGAAGCTGGTCAGCGGGCGTAGTCGTGGCCACCGAGTAGTAGTAGTCGCACCAGCTGTCGCTGGGACCTTCGCCCTCTTGGTTGGAGGTGACGAACAGCAAGCCCGGTAGCGCGTCGACATCGGCGTGGGCGAGCAGCCGGTCGTTCAAGTCGCCAGGGAGCTGTGCCTGGAACGCCGCAATCGCCGTATTGGGGCCTTCATAGACGATCGGGATCCGGGTCATCCGGCCGACAATCCGGTAGGAGTCGAGTTCGATGAGGCGGTGATGCATGTCCGTTCGTCCTTTGATCGTGAGGTGAAAGCTCATTCGCGGTTGTGAGCGGAGCACCGCGCCGGGGCGGCGCGCCTCGGTCGGTGTGATCCCGTGCATCGCCTTGAAGGCGCGCGTGAACGCGTCCGCCGAGCCGTAGCCGTAGGTCATCGCGACTGGGAGCACGCCGGCGCCGTCGAGGATCTCGGCCGTCGCCTGCGTGAGCCGACGGCGCCGCACGTACTCCGACAGCGACATCCCGGACAGGGACGAGAACATGCGGCGGAAGTGATACTCGGAGGTGTGCGCCGTCCGGGCGAGCGCAGCGACGTCGAGCTCGCCGGCGAGCTGCTCCTCGATTTGCCGCATCGCGTCGTTCCAGTGCTCCATGGCGGCGATGCTAGGTCGGCTCCCGAGGCTCGTCCCGATCTTCCGTGCCCGATGCGGTCGTGTCACACCCACGCCGCCCGGCACGGCCCCGGAAGCACCAGTCGAACGCACAGAGTCTCGTGCGCACGCCTGATGAGCCTGGTCGGCGTCGGCTGCCATCAGGCGGAGCGTCAACGTGGGGCTGACCCAAGTGCCCTTCGGAGTTGGCGTGCGCCTCCCACGCGCTGACCGGAACCTCCGTGACGCCGCCGTCGGAACGCAACGTTCGCACGTCGAGCCTGCGAATCGACGTCCGTTAGCCGCGAGGGCGTCGACCGCGGCGTCGTCGTTCGGCCGGGCGACCTGGCCGTTGTGGAAGACGTGCGCGCCCGCTCGCACGCCATCAGGCAGCGCAGCTAGATCCGGATCACGCTCGGCTACACCGCAACGCCGCAGCCCACGTTCCGGCTTCCGGCTCCCCGCCTCGAGGCACAGGCGAAAGTGGTGTTTGTCGACG
>NZ_QPKJ02000271.1 GCF_003344625.1 Solirubrobacter deserti
CATTAGTGATGGAGGCTTATATTTTAATAATAGACCTTTTGCGGCTTTGGTAGCCAAGTACTCCATCACTCACAAAGTAGCCACCCCATACCATCCTCAAACAAGTGGTCAAGTTGAGGTGTCAAATAGGGAAATTAAGCACATATTGGAGAAAACTGTTAGGCCCGACCGAAAGGATTGGTCCTTGCGCCTAAATGATGCATTGTGGGCGTATAGGACGGCCTATAAAACCCCTATTGGCATGTCACCTTACCGCCTTGTGTTTGGCAAACCTTGCCATCTTCCGGTTGAATTGGAGCACAAAGCTCTTTGGGCAATAAAAAAATTTAATTTTGAAATTGATGAAGCGGGCTTACATCGAAAACTGCAAATTAGTGAGTTGGAGGAAATTCGCAACGAAGCTTATGAAAATTCTAAAATTTACAAAGAGAAAATGAAAGAGTTTCATGATGGCCATATTAACCGAAAATCTTTTGTGCCCAATCAAAAAGTATGGCTATTCAACTCTAAGTTGCGTCTTTTCCCTGGCAAGCTAAGATCCCGTTGGGATGGACCCTTTGTTGTTGTGAAGGTGTTCTCTCACGGTGCGGTTGAGATTAAAAACCCCAAAAATGGAGCCCAATTTACCGTGAATGGTCAACGGCTTA
>NZ_QPKJ02000272.1 GCF_003344625.1 Solirubrobacter deserti
TAGCCGGGCCTGGATTTCTTTAGGTGTGCCCACCAGGGTCGACACGCCCGGAGGGGCTGCTACGACGCTCATGGCGGATCCTTAATGGGTTATTTAGACTATTGAATAATACCATACTCTTCATAACTTTCAAATACGCCGATTTCCGCGCAATCAATCGCCCTCGGAGCAGGACACGCCCGACTAGGCTGCGGCGGTTACCACAAAGAGCTGTCTCACGCCACCCGTACCACGACCAGCGGCCGCCGAATAGAGGCGGATCAGATCGATCGCCAACGTGTGCACACAAGCACCCAACGATCAATCCGGTTATCAGCAGGTTCCTATTGATTGCGGCCTAAAACAGCCCTGATCTCCACGATCAAGCCATTGCTGATCTCACAGGAATGGCGCGATGTTGGCTCCGATCTGGCAGCGCGCCGCGCATCGCGGCGTGCCCATTTTTCTCGTGACGGCCCTCTTGCTGGGTCAGTCCTCGACGGCGTTGGCCGAGCCCCCCGCACAGCGGCAGGATCTGGTCGCTGCGCTGCGTCAGCTCGACGCGCTGGAGCGCACCGTCGCCGACAGCGCCGCGCGAACCCCCATCCAGCCGAGCGAGCGCTACCACTTCGATTACCCGCGGCTGCTGGCTGACCTGGCGCGCG
>NZ_QPKJ02000273.1 GCF_003344625.1 Solirubrobacter deserti
AAGGCCATCACCACTCTTCGAAGTGGAAAAGTTGTTGATAAAACCATCCCACCAAAAGATTCCGCAAAAGAATCTTCTCCAAATTTTCAAAATGAATCTAAGGGGGATGAGAATATAATTGAGAATGTGCCTAGTGTTCCCACCCCTAGTGGTATTGAGATTGGTTCAAGCCAAGAGAGGGCCAAATACATTCCTGCCGCTCCTTTTCCTCAAAGACTTAGGGCACCTAAGAAACTATCAAATCATGCTGAAATATTTGAACTGTTTAAACAGGTGAAAGTCAACATTCCTTTGTTGGATGCAATTAAACAGGTGCCCTCGTATGCAAAGTTCTTGAAAGACTTGTGTACCGCAAAAAGGAAATTGGATGTGCACAAGGAAGTGTTTATGACTGAACAATCCACATCTCTTCTCCAAAATACCTTGCCCCGAAAATATAAAGACCCCGGGACCCCTACCATAGAAATATCCATAGGGAATTCCAAGGTGGGAAGAGCCTTAGTTGATTTGGGTGCAAGTGTCAATTTACTCCCATATTCTGTTTATGTGGAGTTGGGGTTGGGTGAGTTAGAGTCCACTAGCATCAAGTTGCAATTAGCTGACAGGAGTGTCAAAATTCCAAGGGGGGTAGTAAAGGATGTCT
>NZ_QPKJ02000274.1 GCF_003344625.1 Solirubrobacter deserti
TCCGATCTAATAAAGTTCATTCAAATAAAGCGTTGTTTGGATTTGCTGTAATATAAGAAATCTTTTTGGTTTTGATTAGATTTAAATAAAGTAAAAAAAAAAAAAAAGATTAAATATACAATTTAAAAATATCTAATACAAAAATATTAAATCTAGACATAGAATAATGGATAAGATAAGAGACAAGAGTTGGTCTACAAATATTTGTATTTTCATCCGATCTGTTCATTTTTATTATGTTCATAATTGATTCTAAATTTTTAGATTTTTGTTTTGCTTTTTTAAAAATGTTTTGATCGCGTCGTGCAATTCAATCTATTTATTAGGATTCCGGTTGGATCTATCCATTATAATTATTGGAGTTCGGGTTGCTAACTCAATGGTAGAGTACTCGGCTTTTAAGTGCGGCTAGCATTTTTTACACATTTGTATGAAGGAACGGATTCGTCTATACCATTGATAGAGTTTGTAAGACCGCGACTGATCCTGAAAGGAATGAATGGAAAAAGCAGCATGTCGTATCAATAGAGAATTCTGAGAATATTTCATTCTTACTATAATAGGCCCAAAATCTTGCTTCAATTCTTTGAATTCTTGACGGGGTACAAAAAAAAATACAATTAAAAAAAAAGCAAAGAAATGA
>NZ_QPKJ02000275.1 GCF_003344625.1 Solirubrobacter deserti
TTCTGGGTCTCACACTCGAACCTGACTGGATTATTGTCGGTGAAAATCAAATCATCCACATACAAACATACGAACATTGTATCTTCACCATCCTTCTTCATATACAGTGCATGCTCATAAGGACATTTCTCGAATCCATTCTTCTTGAAGTAATCATCAATCCTGGTATTCCATGCACGTGGAGCTTGCTTCAATCCATACAGAGCCTTTCTTAGCCTGTATACCTTGTCTTCTCTTCCTTCTTTCACATATCCAACTGGCTGCTCCACATAAATTTCTTCATCGAGAAATCCATTCAGAAATGCTGACTTCACATCCAGCTGATAAATCTTCCACTTTTGCTGAGCAGCAATAGAAGTCATCAATCTGATGGTTTCTAGTCTGGCAACAGGAGCAAAAACTTCTCCATAGTCGATGCCTTCTTTCTGCTTGTACCCTTTTGCAACAAGCCTGGCTTTGTATCTCTGGACTTCTCCTTGAGCATTTCTCTTGGTCTTGTAGACCCATTTGACTCCGATGGTCTTGCGGCCTTTCGGGAGAGTAGTCAACTCCCATGTCTTGTTCTTTTCAATGGATTCAATTTCTTCATCCATTGCTCTTCTCCATTTGTCTTATTTGTCAGCTTCTTCAAAACAAACTGGAT
>NZ_QPKJ02000276.1 GCF_003344625.1 Solirubrobacter deserti
TTACAAGACATACTTGATTGCTGCCCAGAAATTACAGCAACCTAGAAATTATTTCAAAACACTTTTAAATTAATTTCACCAATATAAAAACGTGCCAAAACACTTCTAACACATTTATATATCATTAGGCAACATCCCTATATGTTTTTAACAAATTAAAAACACCAATTCATCTCATGAATAATCCAATCTCTCAAAAACACTAATAGTGTTTTATAAAACTAGTTTTTCAATAAATCTTTATGTTCTTCAATTTTAATTTTCAAAAACAACAAAACTAATTTTGAAAACATTATAAACACTTTATAATACATGTGAAGAACATAAGATAATGAAAACAAAATTTAAAACAAGGCACTTTAGGGTTCCAAACCCGTAGTGGCCGAAATTCATAGTGGAAGAGAGAGAGATTGAATTTTAGGGTTAGGGTTAGGGTTAGGGTTAGGGTTTCTAAAACCTTACCTAATCCATAAATTAGGGTTTCCATAAACTCTAATATTTAGTTGCCTTATTTCTAGATTGAATATTTTACAAAATAAGAAAGAATCTCATTGAAAATAGAAACTTTCCTTAACTTTGCAAAATTTCAAAATAGAAACTATGGGACTTTCTAATTTGATCATTAGAGTTACTAATTTCAT
>NZ_QPKJ02000277.1 GCF_003344625.1 Solirubrobacter deserti
GTTGCCCAGGACTATCCTTCGCATCAGATTCGATGGATCGTCCCCTGCCCGGCGGGCGGCGGTGCAGACAACGTAGCGCGAGTGGTGACGCAGCGCCTGTCGCAGACCATCAAGCAGCCGATCATTGTGGACAACCGCCCAGGCGGGAACACCATCATCGGCACGCAGGCGCTCCTGTCCTCGCCCAAGGACGGCTACACCGTCATGAACACGGCCGAGCAGGTTGCCGTCAATTCCTCGCTCTACCCTGATCTGAAATATTCGGCAGAGCGTGATCTGGAGTTCGTTGCCCCCCTGGTGCGCACGCCGCTGGTGCTGCTCGCCAAGCCGGACTTTCCTGCCAATGATGCCGCTGCGCTGGTGGCCTACATGAAGGAACGTGGCGACCGCGTGACCTACGGCAGTTGGGGCCAGGGCGGCATGAACCATCTGACGATGGAGGCGTTCGCCGACCGCGTGGGCGTCACTCCCATGCACGTGCCTTACCCCGGTGCAGCACCCGCCATCCAGGCACTGCTGGGCGGCCAGATCGACCTCTATTTTTCTGACCCAGCGACGGCATTGCCCCACATCCGGGCCGGCAAGCTGAAGCCTTTGCTCGTTTCCGCCAAGGATCGCCTCCAGACCTTGCCTAACGT
>NZ_QPKJ02000278.1 GCF_003344625.1 Solirubrobacter deserti
CTACAAAAACCCTAAATAGAATGTCTATGGTGGCTGCCATAAGGTTTTAGAAACCCTAAAATATAATTGGTAACTTCCTAATATGAAATTAGTAACTCTAGTTTTAATTAGAAAGTACCAAAAGTTTCTATTTTGAAATTTTGCAAAGAATAGGAAAGTTTCTATTTTAATAAGATTCTTTCTTATTTTGTGAAATTCTCAATCTAGAAATAAGGCAACAAAATATTAGAGTTTATGGAAACCCTAATTTATGGATTAGGTAAGTTTTTAGAAACCCTAACCCTAACCCTAACCCTAACCCTAAAATGCAATCTCTCTCTCTCCCACTATGAATTTCGGCCACTAGGGTTTAGAACCCTAGAGTGCCTTGTTTCAAATTATGTTTTCATAATTTTATGTTCTCCAAATTTATTATAAAGTGTTTATAATGTATTCAAAATTAATTTTGATATTTTTGAAAAATTAAAATTGAAGAACATAAAGATTTGTTGAAAAACTAGTTTTATAAAACACTTTTAGTGTTTATGAGAGATTGAATTTTTCATGAGATGAATTGGTGTTTTTGATTTGTTAAAAACATATAGGGATGTTGCCTAATGATATATAAATGTGTTAGAAGTGTTTTGGCATGTTTTTT
>NZ_QPKJ02000279.1 GCF_003344625.1 Solirubrobacter deserti
TGGTTGCAGTTGCTGATGCAGGTGGTGATACAAACCTATGGCACAATAGGCTTGGTCACATGAGTGAAAAGGGGATGAAAGTGCTTTTGTCGAAAGGAAAACTACCAGGACTGAAGTCAGTTGAATTTGACTTGTGTGAAAGCTGTATCTTCGGGAAGCAGAAGAAAGTTAGTTTTCTGAAAAGCGGCAGGGTTCCAAAGTCTCAGAAATTGGAGCTGGTACACACTGATTTGTGGGGGCCTTCCCCAATTACATCCCTTGGAGGTTCACGGTATTATGTAACCTTTATTGACGACTCAAGCAGGAAGGTATGGGTTTATTTTCTGAAAAATAAATCCGATGTCTTTGATACCTTCAAGAAATGGAAAGCCTTGGTGGAAACTGAAACAGGCCTGAAGCTGAAATGTTTGAGGTCAGACAATGGAGGAGAATATATTGATGGAGGATTCAAAGAGTTCTGTGCTGCAAATGGGATTAGATTTCAGAAGACTATTCCCGGGACACCACAACAGAATGGCGTAGCTGAACGCATGAATAGGACCCTCAATGAACGTGCTAGAAGCATGAGGCTGAATTCAGGATTGCCTGAATGTTTTTGGGCTGATGCAGTCAACACTGCAGCGTACCTAATAAAT
>NZ_QPKJ02000280.1 GCF_003344625.1 Solirubrobacter deserti
ATAGGCATGGGGTCACTTTCTTCATCAACTTATATTCGAGAGAGGTGGTCCGCAACCACATTCTCAGTCCCTTTTTTATCCCTAATCTCAAAATCGAACTCTTGCAACAAGAGTATCCACCTAATCAGTTTAGGTTTTGTCTCTTTCTTAGAGAGCAGGTATCGCAAGGCGGCATGGTCTGAGTACACAATAGTCTTCGATCCCCAAAGATAGGATCGGAACTTGTCTAATGCGAAAACTACAGCGAGCATTTCCTTCTCAGTCGTAGTGTAGTTTAACTGAGCATCATTTAATGTCTTACTCGCGTAGTGGATAACATATGGAGCCTTATCAACCCTTTGGCCTAACACTGCTCCTAATGCAAAGTCGGAGGCGTCACACATGAGCTCGAATGGAAGTGACCAATCTGGAGCTCGCATGACAGGTGCCGTGGTCAACATTAGACGTAATTTATGGAAGGATTCTAGACAGGCTCCATCAAAGACAAACTCGACGTCCTTGGCAAGTAGATTGCACAAGGGTTTTGCGATCTCACTAAAATTCTTGATAAAGCGTATATAGAATCCTGCGTGTCCAAGAAAGGACCTAATCTGACGAACAGTAGTAGGGGGAGGTAATTTCGCAATTAAATCGA
>NZ_QPKJ02000281.1 GCF_003344625.1 Solirubrobacter deserti
GTCTAAAAGGGGCATTGAAGTTGACCAAGCAAAAATTGAGTTGATTGCCAAGCTACCTTCCCCTAAATGTGTGAAAGACATCCGTTCTTTTCTAGGGCATGCAGGTTTTTACCGATGGTTTATTAAAGATTTTAGTGCAATTGCACGACCATTGTGCCGTCTTTTATCAAAAGATATTCCATTTGAGTGGAATGCTGATTGTGAGGAAGCTTTTAAAAAATTAAAAGAGTCTTTAATTTCTCCTCCTATTATGCAATCTCCCGATTGGAATTTGCCCTTTGAATTGATGTGTGATGCAAGTGATTATGCTATAGGGGCTGTGTTAGGGCAACGCAAGGATGGTAAGCCTCATGTAATATACTATGCCAGTAGAACTTTGAATGATGCTCAAATGAACTATACAACAACAGAAAAAGAACTATTGGCGGTAGTATTTGCATTGGATAAATTTAGGTCATATGTGATAGGAACTCCTATTGTAGTCTTTACTGATCATTCAGCTTTAAAATATCTGTTTTCTAAACAGGATGCTAAGGCGAGACTCATTAGGTGGATCCTTCTCCTCCAAGAATTCAATCTTATCATTAAAGATAAAAAAGGAGTTGAGAATGTAGTGGCCGACCATTTATCGAGA
>NZ_QPKJ02000282.1 GCF_003344625.1 Solirubrobacter deserti
TCACACATGGGGAAAATCGAACGAGGAGAGCACATGCCCACTCTCGCCCTGATCTTAAAGATTTCCCAAGCGCTTCAAATTAGTGCAGCCGCTTTGATTGAAGCAACCGAAATCAACCTTCACGCCCACTCGCCGCGTTAATATTTTTTATGTGAATATCAGTCTGCTAGTTGGTCCTGGAGGCGGGAGATGAAGCGCTCTAGGGATATAGGATTTTCGCTGCCCTCGGATCGCAGTAAATAGGTAGTGATTACTGCAGCCTCAGCCGCTAGCGGGCGGACGACAATGTCAGGCCTTTGTCGGGCAGATATTTTCGCCGCTGTCATAAATCCTATCCCATAGCCCGCACCTACCAAGGTAAGCATCATGTCCAAGGACGACGCATGCTCGACGACATTGGGGCTAAGACCTATCTGTTGCAAAAACCTCGTCAGCTCACGGCAGTAGCCTTGGCAGATCTGAGGATCACCCAACACGAGCGGATGTCCTTTGAGTTCATGAAGCGGCACCTCGCGGTGAACCAAAAGAGAATGACGAGCTGGTACGACAATAACAAGCGGATCGCGCCAAATTGGTTCTGCGACGATGCCTTCTCCGACGTCAGCGGTAAGCGCAAAGCCGATCGTGAAGTCT
>NZ_QPKJ02000283.1 GCF_003344625.1 Solirubrobacter deserti
GATTCATTAAAGATTTTAGTAAAATTGCTAAGCCCATGTATAGCTTGTTAGCTAAGGATGCGCCATTTGTTTTTGATAAGGAATGCATGGAAGCCTTCAAGAAGCTTCGCTCAGCTTTGAGCACTGCCCCAATTATGCAAGCACCCAATTGGTCTCTTCCATTTGAGGTGATGTGTGATGCCTCTGATTATGCAATTGGGGCAGTTTTAGGTCAAAAGATAGGGAGAGCATCTCATGTCATTTATTATGCTAGCAAAACCCTTGTAGATGCACAAATCAATTACACAACCACTGAGAAAGAGCTTTTGGCAGTTGTTTTTGCCTTTGATAAATTTAGATCATATCTGCTTGCATCTAAAGTTATTGTGTATTCTGATCATGCTGCATTGAAATATCTTTTGTCTAAAAAAGAAACAAAGCCCAGGCTCATTAGATGGATACTCTTGCTTCAAGAGTTTGATTATGAAATTAGAGACAAAAAGGGCTGTGAAAATGTTGTGGCTGACCATTTGTCCAGAATTCTAAATGACCAATCTCTAGACATAGTACCCATCCAAGATAAGTTCCCTGATGAACAGATTCTGACCATTTCTCACCATCACCTACCTTGGTATGCTCACATCATCAATTA
>NZ_QPKJ02000284.1 GCF_003344625.1 Solirubrobacter deserti
CAATTCTTATCCAATCACAACTCTTTTCAAAATGGGAATTCTATCCCGATTCAAATCCTTTCAAAAGGGTGGAATTTCATTCCAAATCAAACTCAGAGTTCCAATTTCATTGGGATTCAATTAATTATAGATTAATTTTGATAAAAACATTAGTTTTGAAAGTCCTCTCGAAGATAGGATCCTAAACTCACTAGAATCCTAAATCTAGTGTAATTCTTACAACAAAAGAGAATCCTAGGTGGGGTCAAGTAACCCCCTTAATCCTAGGGTTTCTAGCTAATTCTAGGTTAGTCTAAATACCTAAAATACTAAATGCATGCTTGCTGGAATTTCTGGAAAATAAATAAAAATGCAACTAAAGAATATAAACAATGCATGAAAAATGCCCTAAATGCAAACTAATCAAACTATGTGAACCTAAACATATTTCTATGTTAGTTTGGGTCCTAAAAATGAGTTTTAATCTACTTTAAGGCCACTTTAAATCCATGGACAGATTTAAAACAATCTTAAAGGTGATTTAAAACCCTAAAATAAATAAATAAAAATGGTGAATAATGTACTAAATGCAACCTAGTATGCATACTAAATGATGGCATCATAATTGTAACACCCCAACCTGACTATAAT
>NZ_QPKJ02000285.1 GCF_003344625.1 Solirubrobacter deserti
TTCCGATCTTACTAATATGATTTTATCATACTAATTTCTACTCTACCTTCCCAGAGTTCATTTGCCAGGAACTCCGTTTAAAACATTCCAATGGTTTCAATCTCCTTATTTTAAGATCTCATAGGAAATCATATAAAGACAATTCCTATTTAATATAGCTATTTGTGCAAGTATTTTACGATTAAGAAGCAGCTGCTTCTTGTACAGATTGTGCATTAATCTACTATAACTATAGTATACTTTATTGTCTCGAATTAGTGCATTTATCCGAGTGATCCACAAACGACGAAAATATCTCTTTTGCTTACCTCTATCCTGATGAGCCGAAACCAAAGCTCTTATTTTCTGTTGATTAATATTACGAGTGAGTCTTGAACGAGCTCCTCGAAAGCTTGATGCAAATAAACGAATTTTTGTTCTACGTCTTCGAGCTATATATCCTCGTTTAATTCTAGTCATTGAATAAATAAAACTTTGATGAATAACTAATTGATTTCTTTTCTTTCAGTTATTTCCCTCCCCTTTCCTAGTCTATTAATAACAAAACGTATTCTTCCAATGTATAAAAAAAAAATTCCAATGGCTTTTGCTACTATAACCTTCCCAACCACGATTTTTTCTTTTTTTT
>NZ_QPKJ02000286.1 GCF_003344625.1 Solirubrobacter deserti
CGACGGAAACTTTTTGGCTGAGGTTTTGGCCCGGAAGTTGGCCGTTGTGAAGCGTCGTTACTGCAAGTCGCAGCTCGAATATGAGCGTTATGGCGTCCTCGCGGTTTGCTCAATTTACGGGGTTGATATCCTGCCGGATAACGTAGAGCGGTGCCGTGAGCGCTTGCTTGGTGTCTTTGAGGAAGCGTATCGGTGCGTGTTCAAGAGTAAGGTGCGCGAGGCTTGTTTAGATTCGGTACGCCACATTCTTGAGCTCAACATTGTCTGGGGCGATGCTCTAACGTTGAAGACCGTGGGCGATAAGCAAACCTATATCAAGTTCGCAGAGTGGTCCCCGATCAATGGAAGCCTATTGAAGCGTCGGGATTTCTGTTTTCGCGAACTAATTGATCGGCAGAGCGATCGCGACCTGCCGCTATTCTCCGATCTTGGCGACGAGGTGTTTGTGCCAACGCCAGAGGCCGAGTACCCACCAATCCACTTCTTGGATTTGGGCAATGGCTGACAGTGGCTACAACCCTGATGTCTTGACCTGTTTGGCTAATCTGAGCAGCGATGAAGTATTCACTCCTCCCGCGCTTGCCAATCAGATCCTCGACATGCTCCCGGGAGATCTGTGGTGCAACA
>NZ_QPKJ02000287.1 GCF_003344625.1 Solirubrobacter deserti
AATGAACTCTGGGAAGGTAGAGTAGAAATTAGTATGATAAAATCATATTAGTATAGTATGATAAAAAAAAAATAGGATATAATATGATAAAATCGTCACAATGAACAAATACGTTCAATAAAAAAAGATTTATTCTTCTTCCCCAATGAAGAACAAGCCTATTTATTTTTAGTTCTAAGACCAGTAATTCTAGAAGTCGACTCGCTTCTTTCAAATTGTTTCTCATTATTAAGAAAAGGTAACGGAGATAAAATACGAGCTTGTTTTATAGCAATAGTAATTAATCGTTGTTGTTTTAAGGTCAATCTATTAACCCGTCTAGATAATATCTTTCCTTGTTCACTAATAAATCGACTAATTAAACTCATGTTTCTATAATCAATTCGATCCCCCGATCCAATCGGGGGCAAACGCCTACGAAAAGATCGCTTGGATTTAAAAAAAAGTCGCTTGGATTTATCCATAATTTTTTTATTCCTTGTCCCGAAAATCTTAATTCTATTTTGATCCGATCAAAATAGAATTAAGATGCTTTATTTAAATTTAAATAAATATAGGATTCGTTAGATATAATATAATTGTTGTTATTGTTATATAGAATATGTTTTTTTTCGTCTTCCTTGGAA
>NZ_QPKJ02000288.1 GCF_003344625.1 Solirubrobacter deserti
TGTCCTGCCAGGATCAGAAAGATCGTGAGCACAGCGACCACCAACGGCATGAGCGTCAAAGTCAGGCGGAGACGGCGTTATACCAACGCACCGGATAAGAATGTTCCCGCAACGTTAGCGGAACCAAATCCAAGCAATACCAGTGAGATGTCATCCACCGTCATGCCTACCGAGGCTTCGAGATACGGCCGCATGTAGGTAAAAAAAGGCGAAGTGGCCACCGAAGGCGAGCATCATCGCAAACAAGCCTGCTATGAACTGCCGCCTGCCTAGCAGCCGTAACAAGGTGGTGAGCTGCGACTGTCTCCTCGGCTCCATCTTGGGGAGCGTCATCAACTGCCACGCCATAATAAGCGCGCTGAGCGCTGCAGCCGCCAAAAAAACGCCACGCCAACCTATTAGCGAGCCTAAGTAAGTCCCAAGAGGCGCCGAGACGGCCATTGCGACAGAAACACCTGCGAATACGATTGAGAGCGCTCGGGGTATCAGTGCCGATGGCACCAGCCGCATCGTCACCGCCGCGGCCATCGACCAGAACCCGCCCAGCTCTAGTCCCAACAGCACACGACCGAGAAGTAGCATCGCGTAAGTGGATGCAAATCCCACTATCGTATTACCTGCGACC
>NZ_QPKJ02000289.1 GCF_003344625.1 Solirubrobacter deserti
TTGAATCCACCCCTGTCTTAGGCAACCTACCTTGGAAGCCTAGAGTCGAGGCCTTGCCTCAATTATCCAGTACCTCCATGCCTACATCTCTAGAGGTTGCCCCAAAGCTTGAGTTGAAGCCTTTACCGGCTAATCTCAAGTACATGTTTTTAGGTGCTAATGACTCTCTCCCAGTTATCATTGCTTCTGATTTGAGTGTAGAGCAAGAGAGTAAGCTCATGAAAGTTCTAGATGAGCATAAGCAAGCTATAGGGTGGTCGGTTGCCGATCTTAAGGGTATAGACCCGTCCATTTGTATGCACCGAATCCACCTTGAGGAGGGAGCTATGCCTTCACGGGAAATGCAGCGAAAGCTCAATCCCAACATGAAGGAAGTGGTCATGAAGGAGGTAGTGAAGTTATTAGATGCGGGTATCATTTACCCCATTTCGGATAGTGCTTGGGTAGCTCCTACTCAGGTTGTGCCTAAAAAGTCCGGTCTCACTGTAGTCGCCAATGAA
The DNA here is from genome assembly GCF_003344625.1 of Solirubrobacter deserti. Taxonomy (GTDB): domain Bacteria; phylum Actinomycetota; class Thermoleophilia; order Solirubrobacterales; family Solirubrobacteraceae; genus Solirubrobacter; species Solirubrobacter deserti. Next base: position 501 of record NZ_QPKJ02000289.1, read on the forward strand.
AAGGGTATTCTAATCCCTATGCGAGCTACCACTGGGTGGCGAGTGTGTATAGACTATAGGAAGCTTAATGCTAGGACTCGAAAAGATCACTTCCCACTTCCCTTCATCGACCAAATTTTAGAGA
>NZ_QPKJ02000290.1 GCF_003344625.1 Solirubrobacter deserti
CTCAGGCTAAGTATACTTCCAATCTGATTTCTCGAGCCAGTATCACTGATAACAAGATAATCGACACACCCATTGAGTATAACTGTCGCCTCAATTCTCATGATGGCGAAACACTATCTGATGCTACTCTCTACAGACAGCTTGTTGGGAGTCTAATCTATCTCACTGTTACTCGCCCTGATATCTCCTATGCCGTTCATGTAGTCAGTCAGTTTATGGCTGCCCCTAGATCTCCTCATTATGCTGCTGTTCTCCGGATTCTCCGATACCTGAAAAGCACCATATTTGATGGTCTTCATTTTTCTTCCCATTCTTCGTTAACTCTTCAGGCATATTCAGATGCAGATTGGGCAGGTGATCCCACTGATCGTCGATCCACTACAGGATATTGTTTTCTTCTAGGAGATTCTCTTATTTCTTGGAGAAGCAAGAAACAAACAGTTGTTGCTCGTTCTAGCACTGAAGCAGAATATAGAGCACTTGCAGCTACTACAGCTGAACTTATTTGGTTACGTTGGTTACTACAGGATCTCGGAGTTGATTGTTCCACTGCAACGACACTTCACTGTGATAATCGAAGTGCTATTCAAATTGCTCATAATGATGTCTTCCATGAACGTAC
>NZ_QPKJ02000291.1 GCF_003344625.1 Solirubrobacter deserti
CACCCTTTTCGGTCTACTGGTTGCCAAAGATTCTGGTTGCTGTGGAAGTTCTGAAGCTGAACCATCTTTTTCTTCTTCTGAACTCTGCTCAGAATCTTCTTCAGGATGGTCTTCAATCTGAGCAGACTGTGTCGGAAACTCAAACTCCACCTGCTTTGAATCTCTCGGCTCTTCCTCCTCTACTTGAGGATTCTTCTGTTTCATCATTACAGATTCATCAAAAGTAACGTCTCTACTCATGACGATTTTCTTTGATTCGGGACACCAAAGTCTGTACCCCTTTACACCTTCTTTAAAGCCCAAGAACACAGCTTTCTTGGCTCGAGGTTCCAGTTTTGATTCTGTAACATGAAAATAAGCCGGGCATCCGAAAATATGTAAATGATCATAATCAGTAGCAGGATTTCCAGACCATACTTCCAGAGGAGTCTTCCCATTTAGTGCTGTAGAGGGTAGTCTATTGACAAGATGACGAGCATAATTCAATGCCTCACCCCAAAAAGCCTTTCTCAATCCAGAATGTGACAGCATACACCTAACCTTATCCACCAATGTGCGGTTCATGCGTTCTGCAACTCCATTTTGCTGTGGCGTTTTTCGAACTGTGAAATGTCTCACTAT
>NZ_QPKJ02000292.1 GCF_003344625.1 Solirubrobacter deserti
ACTGTGTACTGAATTCAGTGTGTAGTGAATTTATTATGTAGTGAATTCAGCGTGTAGTGAATTTACTGTATAGTGAATTTACTGTGTAGTAAATTCACTGTATAGTGAATTCACTGTGTAGTGAAGTCACTGTGTAGTGAAAATATAATGAATAGTGAAATTCACTCAATTTAGGTCATGGAACACATTTGGATCGATCCAGATTTTTTGGCAGGATCGATCCTATTTCTGATCTGCACTTTTGGATCGATCCAGCCTCTGTGCCCGGATCGATCCTAGTGACAGAGGGATTTTGGATCGATCCTGATATTTTGACCGGATCGATCCTATTTTATTTTCAGGCAAAAATTGTTTTAAATCTCGAAATTTTGTTCCCCTTTGCCTGTTAGGACTCTGTTCATACTGAGGATATAAATAACTCCGTTATTTGTAACTGGAGGGTAAGTATTGTTCTTGAGAAAACCTAGAAATCTAAAACCTTAATTTTTCTCATGATTTTACTTCACCATTGTTATGATTTGTGCATACCCTGTTCTTAGAACATAATACCCACATGTAATGCACATTTTTAGATTAGTCTTTCAAAAACAAACATCATCTACATCCTGATTTGTGAACGGT
>NZ_QPKJ02000043.1 GCF_003344625.1 Solirubrobacter deserti
TGTCAAGGCCGGTTGAAGATTGGGCCGGTTTGGCCGGTTGAAAAGTGGTCCACCTGAGCGAGAGCTTGGCTGGATCGGCGGGGCGTGTAGGTCAGTCGTTGCGGCTGGTTGGGCGGGCGAGGTCGCGGTCGCGGAGGCGGTAGGAGTCGCCTTTGAGGGCGAGGATCTCGGCGTGGTGAACGAGCCGGTCGATCATGGCGGCGGCGGTGACGTCGTCGCCGAAGATCTCGCCCCAGCCTGAGAAGGGCTTGTTGCTGGTGACGATCAGCGAGGCGCGTTCGTAGCGGCGCGAGACGAGCATGAACATCAGGTTCGCGGCTTGGGGATCGAACGGGATGTAGCCGACTTCGTCGACGATCAGCAACGGGATCCGCTGGAGCTTGTCCAGCTCGGCGTCCAGGCGGCCCTGTCGTTGCGCGTCGGCGAGCAGGGCGACCCATTCGGTGGCGGTGCGGAACGCGACGCGATGGCTGGCCAGGCAGGCGCGGATGCCGAGCGCGATCGCCAGGTGCGTCTTGCCGGTGCCAGGCGGTCCGAGCAAGACGATGTTCTCCTTGCCGGCGAGAAAGTCGAGCTGTCCGAGGTGCAGCACCTCGGTCTGTTTGATCGAGCGTTGGAAGCTGAAGTCGAACTCCTCGAGCGTCTTGCGGGCCGGGAACCGGGCGGCCTTGACGCGGGCTTGGCCGCCGTGGCTGTCGCGGCTGTCGACCTCGGTCCTGAGGACGCTCTGTAGGAACTGCTCGTAGCTCCAGTCCTCGTTGCGGGCGCGCTCGGCGAGCTTGGGCAACGCGCGCGCCGCGGCCGGCGCCTTGAGAACGCGAAACAGGTGCGCGAGCTCGCTGGTGGCGCTCATGCGATCAACGCGTCGTAGCGGTCCAGCGGGCGAACCTCGACCGCCGTCTCGACCGGCCTTGAGCGGCGTTGGGTCTTGAGCTGGCGGGCGTGCTCGAGCGCGGTGATGGTTCGGTGGCGCGCGAAGCTGCGAGCGTGCTGGCAGGCGATCTCGCCGGTGTCGAGCGCGACCGCGGCGACCTGGCGCTGATCGACCCGGACCTCAACGCGCCGACCGACCAGGCGCGGGTCCAGGCTGTAGTCGTTGGTGTCAAAGCGCAGGTGCGGGTCCGGTGGGACGCGCGTGACCCAGCGCCGCGCGGTGTCGGGCAACTCGGCCGGCAGCGGTGACATCGCCGGCAACTCGACGGCGAGTCGGTCGATCGGGCGCTCTCGGAGCGTCTTGTGCCGGCGCTCGTTGACCTTGGCGAACCAGCCGTCGAGTTGGGCTTGGAAGTCGAGCTCGTTCGCGAACAGCCGACCCGGCTCAAAGTTGGTCTCCGCGTAGCCCTGCAGGCGCTCGACCGCGCCCTTGGCCTGCGGATCGGCCTTCTCGCAGAACTGCCAGCCGACGCGGAGCTGTCCGCAGAAGCCGGCAAATGCCTCCGACGGGCGGCCGTCGCGGCCGTGGATGCCGGCCTGGCGATCCCAGACCAACGTCTGCGGCAAGGCGCCCAACCGCTGCAAGCAGCCCGCGATCCCGGCCAGCAGGTCCTCAGTCTGGGTCGAGAACACCAACACCCCGGCGCCCGCCCTCGAGTAGCCAAGACAGGCGATGACGACCCAGCCGTGCCGGGTTTGGCCGTGTCCGACCGGGACCGCTTCGCGTGGCTGCCAGAGGTCGAACTGGCAAAGCTCGCCCGGCCGATAGATCGTGCGCTGAAACGTCCGCGGCCGCGGCGCGAACAACGGCCTGATCTCGCGCAGGTAGTCGTCGACGACGGTCTTGCCCGCGCTGCAGCCCAGCGGCTCCAGCAGCTCGCGCAGCCGGACGCCCGGGAGCTTGGGGTCCTCGCGCAACAACCGGTGAATCTCGTCCTTGAACGGATCCAACTTCGACCCTGCCGGCGCGCGCCGGTAGACCGGCGGGCCGTCGCTGCTCAGCGCCCGCCGGATCGTGTCGCGGTGCAACCCCGTCCGGCGATGAATCTCGCGCTGGGACAGGCCCTTGACGAAGTGCAGCCGACGAACCTCGGCCCACTGCTCCACCCCGACCACCTCGCTCCTCCCGGGCTCGCTCCGCGCACACGATCCCAGGCCCCGCGAGCCACCCGCCGGGTGGCCCACCTTTCAACCGGCGCAGGTGGACCAGTTTTCACCCGGCGCCGACA
>NZ_QPKJ02000293.1 GCF_003344625.1 Solirubrobacter deserti
AACGGTTAGCAGATCAGTTGTCATTGTCAGTGTCTCCCTCCGTATGCATCAATGTATCCAACATCGTGTGTAGTTCTTCAGGTGCAATGCGCGCCATTTTGGCAGTATCGATGGCTTGATTCAGATAGGTCTCAATTTCACGCAAAGCGTTTTCCTTCACAAGTGCACTGTCTTGACCCAAAACATAGGCGCCTTTGCCTTGCACATTCGTAATGAATCCGGCTGCTTCGAGTTCGTGATAAGCGCGGGTGGTGGTGATCACACTGATCCGTAAATCTTTTGCCAGACTGCGAATTGATGGCAGTTGTTCATTCACCTTTAATTGACCAGAAAGAATCGCAGTCTTGATCTGATCTTCAATTTGCTCATAAATCGGTTTGCCGGATTGATTCGAAATAACGATCCGCATGGTTAACCTCGTTTCATGATTTAACAGGTTTAGGTTTGCGGGCGGCGCGTTGTAGTTGCCATGAGCGTTTGAAAGCTTTCAACATGCCGCCATCTGAATAGCTTAACACATTGGTCTGGTAAAATTTGACGGTGAGCCAAGTGAATAAGATTAGGAAAACGCGATTGATGCCTAATGCTGACCACCCGGCAACAGCAGTGACCTGTCCT
>NZ_QPKJ02000294.1 GCF_003344625.1 Solirubrobacter deserti
TAAGCACTAGGTTTTTCTCCTCACATCTTGCAAGAACCTTAGCTAGATTCTCTAAACAATCATCAAAAGAGTCCCCGAAAACCGAGAAGTCATCCATGAAGACTTCCACGATCTTTTCCACCATATCACTAAAGAGGCCGGTCATGCATCGCTAGAAGGTACCAGGAGCATTGCACAAGCCAAAAGGCATGTTCCTAAAGGCAAATGTCCCAAAGGGACATGTAAAAGTAGTCTTCTCTTGGTCCTCTAAGGAGACCTCTATCTGGTTATAGCCTGAATACCCATCTAAAAAGCAGTAGAATGCATGCCCAGCCACTCTCTCTAGGATTTGGTCAATGAAGGGTAAGGGGAAGTGGTCTTTCCTAGTAGATGAATTTAGCTTCCTATAGTCTATGCACACTCGCCACCCCGTGGTGACTCGTGTGGGTATCAACTCATCATCCTCATTCCTAACCACAGTGACACCCGACTTTTTAGGCACCACTTGTAAAGGACTTACCCACTTACTATCCGCTATAGGATAGATAATCCCCACATCAAGTAACTTCAAGACCTCCTTCCTCACCACCTCTTTCATAACTGGGTTCAATCTTCTTTGGGGTTGGCGGGAAGGCTTG
>NZ_QPKJ02000295.1 GCF_003344625.1 Solirubrobacter deserti
ATTATTCTCTTTATTACTATTACCAAATGAAATGACTGCAAACACAAATAGACAAAAAGGATGAATCTGCTCTTAGGAATCATTAAATCCTAGAAATAATTGTTCTGATGTATCATGTACATTCTTTGAAATGCAAAACTAAAAAAATTCTCTGTGGTGGAACAAAATATCTCCCATTTCCCACTCAAATAAATTCTTCTTTTGAGGTTCCAAAGGAATGTTATTATGCTTCCTTGAACAGTGCACTAATCCTTTGAATCCGGTACCAACCGGTAGCATACCCCCTAAAACAACATTCTCTTTCAGACCTTTCAACCAATCGATACGACCGCGTAAAGCGGCTTTTGCTAAAACGCGAGCAGTTTCTTGAAAACTCGCTTCGGATATGAAACTTTGAGTATTTAGAGATGCTTTCGTTATTCCCAATAATATAGCTCGGTAACAAATCGCTTTTTCCAAAGCACGCCCCGTTCGTTCCGCCCGCAACAATCCAATTAGTTCTCCGGGTAAAAAAACATTAGACATTCCATCTTCTGAAACCAACACTTTTGATGTTATTTGACGCACAATAATTTCTATATGTCTATTATGGATCTGCACACCCTGGGATCGATAA
>NZ_QPKJ02000296.1 GCF_003344625.1 Solirubrobacter deserti
CATTGTAGAAGATGGATATTCAGAATTCGCTTCAAGAGAAGCAGAAGCAGCCTTGACAGATGCACAAAGGACTACTCTCAAAACTGATCGAAAGAAGGATTGTAAAGCAAAGTCAATCCTGTATCAAGGTCTTGATGAGTCCACATTTGAGATCATAGCTTCCGCAAAGACATCAAATGAAGTTTGGGAGATGCTCCAGAAAACATACAAAGGTGCTGACAAAGTGAAAAGTATTCGTCTTCAAACTCTGCGAGGTGAATTTGAATTTTTATGTATGAAATCATCAGAATCAATTTCTGAATTTTATACGCGAGTTATGGTGGTCGCTAACCAGATCAGAAGAAATGGAGAAGTTCTTACAAACATGAGAATTTCGGAGAAAATTTTGCGATCTTTGGATCCAAAATTTGATTTCATTGTTGTTGCCTTAGAAGAAACCAAGGATCTGGAAACTCTGTCTGTGGAAGAACTTGTGGGTTCACTAAAAGCCCATGAGAAGAAAATAACAAGAAGAAGTGAAGTTAAAGTGCTAGAGCAAGCACTACAGTCAAAGCTGCATCTCAATACAGAGAGGTATGTGCAAGGGGGGACATCGACATCATAGATAGGACGAGG
>NZ_QPKJ02000297.1 GCF_003344625.1 Solirubrobacter deserti
ACTGACAGCTCCCACTGCTTGGCCAATATCTGGTCTTGTGCAAACCATTGCATACATTAAACTTCCAATGGCTGAGGCATATGGAACCTTTGCCATGAAGTTTCTTTCCTCTTCTGTCTGGGGAGACTGGTCCTTGGATAATCGAAAGTGACTAGCCAAAGGTGTGCTAACAACTTTAGCATCATTCATGTTGAACCTCTTTAGAACACGGCTGATGTAATCAGCTTGAGATAATTGCAAAGTACCCTTTTGCTTATCCCTGCTGATCCTCATTCCAAGGATTTGCTTTGCTGCACCCAAATCTTTCATGTCAAACTCTTTTGACAGATGCTCCTTCAATCTTCTGATTTCTTCCATATCAGGTCCGGCTACTAACATGTCATCGACATAAAGTAGAAGGATTATATAACTGGACTTGAATCTTTTGAAGTAGCAACAATGGTCAGCATTGCATTTGTGGTAGCCATTCTTCTGCATGAACCCGTCAAACTTTTTGTACCACTGCCTTGGGGCCTGTTTTAAACCATACAGACTCTTTTTCAATTTGCACACAAGATTCTCCGTCCCTTCCTCTGAGAATCCTTCGGGTTGATGCATATAAATCTCTTCTTCCAA
>NZ_QPKJ02000298.1 GCF_003344625.1 Solirubrobacter deserti
TGTTTTTCAATTAAAAATTTTAGAAATAAAATATAAACGTATCATGAGATGAATGGAACTGCAGCTCAGCCAACTTTCAAGAATCTACTATTGCAACTGAAACCTGCATTACAAGAACTATAATGAGCTAACGCTCAGTAAGTAAAGACGGTGCATGCATATCGATGATGACGTGCTATAAAATATTTGATGTCCATTGTACAACTTTCCTTGGAAAAATATTCTTTCTTTAAACATCATTTTGGGCCCCATTTTAAGCATAACTTCTAACTTAGTGACATAGTAGACCTCTTAATAAATATCATTTGAGGCTTACCCTGTCTTGGCCCTTTCGCCTCAAGGGATTTGACCTCTCTTGATTGGCTCACCCTATCTTGGACTTAACCTCAAGGGATTTTGCCACCTCTTTTCTACACAATCACTAAGCCAGGAGTCATACTTCATAAACAACATAACTTAGAAACTTAAGTACAATGGTAATATTTTCTTAGAAACATGAACTTCGTAAAGTCACTTTAACTTTTCCTTTCATAAACATGCCTTATGCATATGCCATGAACACTATTCTATGCACAACATAGTAGTAAACATAAGTACATATAAATAAGCATGTA
>NZ_QPKJ02000299.1 GCF_003344625.1 Solirubrobacter deserti
TCGATTCGCAACCTTTTGCGACTTATTTATTGGCCTTTGGCTTCGCATGACTCGTCCAATTTATGCCGGAGCATGCCATTAAGAGCGAGAGCTCGTACTTTATTCAAATCTGTACAGAATTCTTACAAAAGAGCGAATTACGCAACTTTCGCAAAAACAAGATAACACAGGTGTTTATTAGGGAATCAAATACATAAGATAACGCAGTAATACCATAGTTGTAGGAATGATTGTGGTACAATCACACTCCCCAACTTAGGTTTTGCTAGTCTCTTAGCAAATGACTACACATAAATAACAAAGGAAAACTGTAATTTATGAAAGCCACTTTCGCAGGGAATCGCGATTGCATTTAGCACATGCAATAAGCCTTTTAAACCTCTAGGTTACCCATAGAGGACGAGTGAAGTCTCGTGAGGGTTTGCAGAATGTTACCCACAAACATAGAACAAATGAAAGAATAAATAAGTTAGAAATCAGAGTTTCATCTACAGATATATACAATAATTTAAATTGAAACTTAAATACAGAAAACGCTATATTAACATGTAATTAGCATGCGTTCAAAGTGTTGTGACGGTGAACTTGATTAAATCAAAATATTTGCAATAG
>NZ_QPKJ02000300.1 GCF_003344625.1 Solirubrobacter deserti
CTTTCAAGCTTGATCCCGCCCTTAGACTCGTTACGCTGTTCGACTGAACTCGTTGGCTCCGCGCTCTATTCGGTCGGAACCCGGTTCGAGAACCTTCTCTCACTCCTTCGGACCCTTCACCAAGTCATCGCCAGCAATCAGCTCTTATCCCTTGGTGTCAAAGGGCGAGTTCCTTTCTTGTCTTGCCCAAAAACTATCTTTATTCTCATTGGAGAAAGACTCTCCCGCGGCAAGGTTTTACACATAGGGCCAGCTGCTTTCTTTATCTCGCTTGCCGTTAGTCCGTCTAGCGCCTTTCGGTTGGGGTCCGCCCCGGGGGTTAGACCGCTTGGGTTATATTTTATAGTCTCGAAGGCAGTCAACGTGTCAGCCATTCTTCTCCCATTAGACTTGTAAATCCTTTGCTCTTTTTTCTTATCTCTTCTCCTTCGGACCCTCTACTTTATTTGACAGGGGCGGAGAACTCTATCAATAACAAGAAAAAAGTAGCAATTCAGTTTCAAATGGTTTGAGCTTGGAAGCAACCTGCTATCTATTGATAGGCGAAAACAGACTGCTATTGGCTGCTTCGCCTATATATTCTATTATGTCAGGATTGAGGACATCAGAGG
>NZ_QPKJ02000301.1 GCF_003344625.1 Solirubrobacter deserti
GAAAGGATGTCCCTTTTGAGTGGGGGCATGAGTGTGAGGTTGCCTTTTGCAAACTGAAAGAGATGTTGACTTCGCCTCCCATTATGCAAGCACCTAATTGGAACCTTCCCTTTGAAATTATGTGCGATGCCAGTGATTTCGCTATAGGAGCGGTGTTAGGCCAACGGGTAGATAAAAAACCACATGTGATCTACTACGCTAGTAGGACAATGAATGATGCCCAAAGAAACTATACAACTACTGAGAAAGAGTTGCTAGCGGTGGTTTTTGCCTTGGATAAGTTTCGGTCGTACATCTTAGGTTCACCCATTCTAGTCTTTACTGACCATGCGGCACTTAAATACCTTTTGACAAAGCAAGATGCCAAGCAAAGACTGATTAGGTGGATTCTACTCCTCCAGGAATTTAATTTGACAATTAAGGATAAAAAAGGAGTTGAGAACGTTGTCGCCGACCACTTATCTAGGATATCTTTTGGTGATTCTGCTGATACCCTCCCTATCTTAGAGACTTTCCCTGATGAGCAACTGTTTGCTCTCTCTAATTGCCCATGGTATGCTGATTTAGTGAACTACCTTGTAACTGAGCAGGTTCCTACCCATTGGAGTGC
>NZ_QPKJ02000302.1 GCF_003344625.1 Solirubrobacter deserti
TGAAGCCAGCCACGTATCCACACTCTGTGCCTTAGCTGCCACCTCTTGGTGCCTCCTTGATGAAGCGGTGGCTCGCCCGACATAGGAAATGGTGTCGCGACGAACAGGAACTAAGGTCAGATGCAGTGACGAAGAAAATCCCATGTATCTTAGTAGCGCCTTGATTGCACCTCGTCGCCGAAAAGTGCTGCTAATATCGCCAAGTAAGGAGTGAGCTAACGTCGATAGCTGACGCTGCGAACCTGACCCACTCATACTATGTCTGGGCCCAAAGTATGAGTACTCGTCCATATCAAAACTCGTCGGCCTCCTATATAGAGGAACACCAGCGCTCACTGGGAATCGATCATTTGGTGTGCAGGAGATCGCGATGAGCTTGGAATAAATCTCATCTCGAGTTAGAACGACATTTGATCTAGCGGACCTATGGCCAGGCGAACTAAACCTAGGCCTCCCCAGAACAGCACCCGCAATCAAACGCAAGACGAGACTCTTCCGAGTTCCATTCTCGCCAAGAAGCACTGTTACCCAATTTCGATTATCGCGGTGTTCTTCTGCGTCACAGAGTGGCCGCGATAGGCGGATGAGCTGCGGAAGACCCACAGCATTT
>NZ_QPKJ02000303.1 GCF_003344625.1 Solirubrobacter deserti
GAATTGTGGGCAAAAGAAAAAGAGCATTTCCGGTCTCTCAATTCCGATCTCACAAGATACTTCAACAGCGTCCAAACCAGAAAAGTATCGCGAGATTCAATGATTAGATTTCAAAACCATCAATACTCTGTTTCCCCTAATTATATCGGAAAAGAGGTTGAAATTAAACCAACTACTGATGGTAAAACTATTCGTATCTTCTATCAGGGCGTCGAAATTCAAAAACATGATTTAACTAATAAGCAGTTTAATTACGATCTTCATGATAAACGCGCCATTCTTAAAAGTGATTTGATGGAAGACAAAACGGATGAAGAAATTAACCAGTATATGCTTAACAACCTCAGTATTTATGACCAGATTGGGGATTAAAATGAATCAATACCAAAAATTAGTCGATAATTTAACGAAGTTAAATTTACATAATATGGCTGCAGCAATTGCGGATTATCGGCAACAAGTCAATGACGGCCAAATAAGCTTTAGTGAAGCACTATTAGAATTAACCGATAAGGAGATTGCCTATCAGCAACAGGAAAGCCTAAAGAGAAGAATCAAACGTGCTAGATTTCCGATTATTAAACGACAAAGTGGGTTTGATTACAAATT
>NZ_QPKJ02000304.1 GCF_003344625.1 Solirubrobacter deserti
GCTGTTTGCGTGCCACAGTGCCCAGCCGTGGCCACGCCTCGCTGCCATGCCTTGTGCTAGGGCAATGCTAAGCCGTGGGCACGCCTTGCTGCCAATTGCCGCGCCGTGGGCTGTTTGCGTGCCACAATGCCTTGCCGTGGCCACGCCTTGTTGCCATGCCTTGTGCTTGGGCGGTGCCAAGCCGTGGGTTGTTTGTATGTGCCAACCATGCTTTGCCGTAGGCACGCCTTGCTGCCAATTGCCACGCTGTGGGCTGTTTGCGTGCCACGATGCCTTGCCGTGGCCACGCCTTGCTGCCATGCCTTGTGCTTGGGCAATGCCAAGCCGTGGGGTGTTTGCATGTGCCAACCATGCTTTGCCGTAGGCACGCCTTGCTGCCAATTGCCGCGCCGTGGGCTGTTTGCGTGCAACAATGCCTTGCCGTGGCCACGCCTTGCTGCCATGCCTTGTGCTTGGGCAATGCCAAGCCGCGGGTCGTTTGCATGTGCCAACCATGCCTTGCCGTAGGCACGCCTTGCTGCCAATCGCCGCGTCGTGGGCTGTTTGCGTGCCACAGTGCCCAGCCGTGGCCACGCCTCGCTGCCATGCCTTGTGCTAGGGCAATGCTAA
>NZ_QPKJ02000305.1 GCF_003344625.1 Solirubrobacter deserti
ATTTTCGTAACTCATAGGTAAGCAAGTGTTTAAGGTGTGTTTTAGCTCCCTACTTAACTAGAAACTCAAGAAATTTTCATTTAAGCACTTCTAATGCCCATTTTCGTAGCTTATACCTACACAAGAGGTTAAGATGGGTTTTAGCTCCTAATGGTGTCAAAAACTGAGGAAAATGTCAATTAGACACTTATATTACCCATACACACATCAAGCATTCTAGGGTTCTTGAATCGATCTTTCACTGCACATGTATACCCCAAGAATTTAATCAATCAGTTAAGAAACTCAAATCACACTAATAAACATGATTTTCAACCTATATGCATGTAGGAATAGAATGCACTCTTTAATTAGCATATCTTGAGGTGTATTGTTGAAAAGTGTACTAGTGATAGTTTCTAGGCACTATGACAAGTAAAAACTTAGTTTAGAGTCAAATTTTAGAATTACTCATGAAATTATGAAATCTAGATGCATGGATGTTTATTAGTGACATGATGTACTCATGAGAACTTTGGGCACTACAATTCTCCCATCCTTATAAAATTTCGTCCTCGAAATTTATATACCAAATAGTTCTGGGTATTTGCTCCTCATTTCTTCTTCTC
>NZ_QPKJ02000306.1 GCF_003344625.1 Solirubrobacter deserti
CTTCTAAGCCAACATCCTGGCTGTCTGTGCCTTCCCACATCGTTTCCCACTTAACCATGACTTTGGGACCTTAGCTGGCGGTCTGGGTTGTTTCCCTCTTCACGACGGACGTTAGCACCCGCCGTGTGTCTCCCGTGATAACATTCTTCGGTATTCGTAGTTTGCATCGGGTTGGTAAGTCGGGATGACCCCCTAGCCGAAACAGTGCTCTACCCCCGAAGATGAGTTCACGAGGCGCTACCTAAATAGCTTTCGGGGAGAACCAGCTATCTCCCGGTTTGATTGGCCTTTCACCCCCAGCCACAAGTCATCCGCTAATTTTTCAACATTAGTCGGTTCGGTCCTCCAGTTAGTGTTACCCAACCTTCAACCTGCCCATGGCTAGATCACCGGGTTTCGGGTCTATACCCTGCAACTTAACGCCCAGTTAAGACTCGGTTTCCCTGCGGCTCCCCTATACGGTTAACCTTGCTACAGAATATAAGTCGCTGACCCATTATACAAAAGGTACGCAGTCACACCCGAAGGTGCTCCCACTGCTTGTACGTACACGGTTTCAGGTTCTTTTTCACTCCCCTCGCCGGGGTTCTTTTCGCCTTTCCCTCAC
>NZ_QPKJ02000307.1 GCF_003344625.1 Solirubrobacter deserti
GTTCACTTGATGAACTTCCTCTTCATCATCATACTCTTCCATTTGCCTGCACACATTGAAAATATTTAAGTTAACTGTCATATTTCCAAATGAAATAGTCATGATACCATTTTTACAATAAATGATGGCATTTGAAGTGGCAAGAAATGGTCTCCCTAGAATGACTGGGATTTGTGTCCCAGAATCTGGTACAGGCTGAGTCTCCAAGACTATGAAATCCACAGGGAAATAAAAACTATTAACCTGCACTATCACATCTCTTACAATCCCCTTAGGCCGTTTCACACTACGGTCCGCTAATTGGAGTGTAATCATTGTTGGTTCCAAATCTCCTAATTCTAACTGTTGATAGACATGATAAGGAATTAGGTTCACACTTGCTCCAAAATCAATAAGTGCATGGTCAATCCTATGTTCTCCCATCACAATTGGAATTGTGGGGCACCCTGGGTCTTTAAGCTTAGGTGGAGTGTTGGCTTTCAAGATAGAACTAGCCATCTCAGTCATAAAAGCATCTTTAGGAACTTTGGTCTTCCTCTTTTGAGTACATAGATCTTTCAAAAATTTAGCATATGCAGGCACTCTTTTGATAGCTTCTAACAA
>NZ_QPKJ02000308.1 GCF_003344625.1 Solirubrobacter deserti
CGTCGGATAGACTTGGGTGCCGTCGATCTTGATGAGACCGATGTGGACCAGTGTCGATTCCAGCCTCGCTCCCGGTTCCCCGGCGCGCTCGCCCTTGGTGCGGATGTACGGATCGATCTTCATGTCGTTCAGACGGAAGGCGATCAGCACCTTGCGGTCCCCTTCGATGGCCTGCACGCACCGGCGAACCAGGTGCTCGGCTTCAGGGGTGGCGACGATGGTGTCGAAATACCGATATTCCGGTTCATCGACAGGCCCGCTCAGGGCGGCGATAGTGCATGACAGGAAGGGGGCGCCATCCTTGGGGGTGACGTCCTTCACTCGGCTGAGGTAGCCGATGCCGCGGGTGATCAGTTCGTGCTGCTTGATCGATGCCAGTGCGGCCCGGTCCATCAGCTCGGACTTGAGCAGACGTGCCTTGAGGGACGCGCCGGCCTGGCCCTTCTTTTCACCCTTGTCGCGGATGTACGGATCACCGCGCAGATCGCCGGTGCGGAAGCGCACCAGCGGCCGCTGCTTGGGATCGTCAACGCCGATGTAGCGCTCGACCAGTTTCTTGGCCTCGGCACCCGAGACCTTGACGTCGAAGTAGCGGTAGCTG
>NZ_QPKJ02000309.1 GCF_003344625.1 Solirubrobacter deserti
ATCAGAACTTTTTTTTAGATTTTTTACATAAATTAAGAATAGTAGCGAACAAACAACAAATATAGCAAAATTGATTGAATAAATAGAACTTCTTCAATAAACTTATCGATATATAATTATATATATAATGGAATATTTTTTATTAAGAAATATAGATAATATAATTGTGATTGTGTCATCCAAACGGGTAAATCGAGTGATTCCTTCTTTCATTCTTTCATTTGGAAAGTATCCACGGATACTATTGAGGAACAGATGTTCTGAATCACGTAATGTAATTAAGTTAATTTTCTAAAAACATCATAAAAAAAAATGAAAATGGAGTTTTTTGAAACATCAGAAAAGTGATCCATCATTTTTTTTATTATCATTTATCATCATTTAGCTGAATAAAAAATTACGATTATATTATTAAGACCTCAACGGAATCCCCCTCGAAGAAGACAAAGAAAGAGGGGGTAAATCCCGTTGAGCTCTTACGCTTTCATGTCCTGTCTACAATTCAGTTAACCCGATTACTAAAGGGATGAACCTAAACCAGAATATGAACCATAAAAGAAAATACCGATTAAACCGATCACAAGAATACCAGTTACAGT
>NZ_QPKJ02000310.1 GCF_003344625.1 Solirubrobacter deserti
ATAATATGGAGAAGCTAAATAAATCCTAAATAAAAAAAAAAAGACAATACAATTAGAGAGATTCATTACGATTTTCCGATTTTGAAGATCCTTTTGGGGGATGAGCCGAGTCAATAGGATGAAACTAAACGAGTTCATAATATCGAACTATGTACCGCGCACATCATTTAGATGGGCTCCAGAAAGTCACATAGGACGAATTAGGAATAGGAAAATAGAAAGAAATCAAAGTGGATACAATTCTATTTGCACTGTCTTTGAGATGAATCTTGGCTTGGTTATTCGCACCCTTCAACTCCCTTAGACTATACTTTTAGGTCTTTCAACCAACTAATTTACCTTTTTTTCATCTATGAAATATTAAGATTTTCTTTTCTTTTATATATTATACTTTATAGAGTATCCATATACTCTTTACTCATCTTTTCCTATTCTATAAAAGGAAGAAATAGAAAGGGTACATCTCCAGATACTTAGATGGATAAACTATGTATCATGATCTATTCTATGTATAGAATCTGTATATGTATAATCATACAAATAGCTCATGTGCCAGGAACCAGATTTGAACTGGTGACACGAGGATTTTCAGTCCTCT
>NZ_QPKJ02000311.1 GCF_003344625.1 Solirubrobacter deserti
CCTCAGCAGCTCGCGTGAAATGCACCTCCTCAGCCAGCGCTACAAAGCATCGAAGGTGTCGCAATTCCATCTGCAGCGCTCCTTAAGTACTCTTAAAAGTTCACCACCCTAGGCTGGAGCACGTCGCTGTGTGGGGCGACCGCGCGCAGTGGGGCAAACGGGAGCGTGCGCGTGTCCGTCGTGGCAGCACTGGAACTTGCTTGCTCGCCTATTCAGGTAGCGCATGCACCAGCCTCCTGCCACACCTGTCATGACGACGCGGGCGGAGTGGGGCTAATCTCTTCAGTTTCGCAAAAGCTGAGGATGTGGACTACCTGATGAATGCTTAAAGGCGCTATTAGTACTGCTAATTTATGAATTCGCCTTGCTACGCTGCTCGGGGCTTTGCTTAGACGTGGTTGCGCGCATTTGCTGGCTTGACAGTGCAGAGACGCAGCAGTTGAGAATTCACGGTGCAAGCCGAGGTGTGACCCATCGAGCCAGTATGTGGCTGCTAGCCCCCTCATCTCACCCAATAGGCACATGTATGTGCCTTAAAAACCTCGCTGTGCGTTCTTGCGGGGATCAACTATGCGACGCACCATGCTTACGAACGC
>NZ_QPKJ02000312.1 GCF_003344625.1 Solirubrobacter deserti
TCTTAACAAATTAGTATTTGCAATTTGTGAGGGTCGTTCTAGCTATATACGAAATTCTTGATTAATAATAATATAAGTAAATTTTTTGGGGAACTCCATAGAATAAATTTATAGATTTATTGAATCGTTTACTATTTCCGAATCGCACAAAAGAGATAAAAATAACTAAGGCTATTATGCGATTAGTTGATATTCAAAATATACAACTCCTGTGGGCGAGTTGAAAAAGAGATGGTTTAATCAAAATAATTTCTTTTAAAGTTCTATTTATTTCAGAGGGTAATATGCATTTTTTATTATGTTCCATCAACACACTAAAAGTGTTATACGATATATCCGGTGTCGAAGTAGGCCAGCATTTTTATTGGCAAATAGGAGGTTTTCAAGTCCATGCCCAAGTACTTATTACTTCTTGGGTTGTAATTGCTCTCTTATTAGGTTCAGCCATTCTAGCTGTTCGTAATCCACAAACCATTCCTACTGATGGTCAGAATTTTTTTGAATATGTCCTTGAATTCATTCGAGACGTGAGCAAAACTCAGATTGGAGAAGAATATGGTCCATGGGTTCCATTTATTGGAACTCTGTTTTTATT
>NZ_QPKJ02000313.1 GCF_003344625.1 Solirubrobacter deserti
CCGTGCTACCGGTGGCGACGGCAGTCGGATTCGTCGGCCTAGCAATTTACGGATCGTTCGTGGTCCTGGTCCTTCTGGAAGCGACAAACCGTGCAGTTCAGCGCGGCCTGACCCGGCCCGCACGGGAGGCGCTCTTCACCGTCGTCAGCCGAGAGGAAAAGTACAAGGCAAAAGCCTTTGTCGACACCTTTCTCTACCGCACAGGCGACGTGATCGGCGCCCAGACCGAAGGTCTGCTGGGGCGTCTCGGCTTTGCGCTGGGCGGCCTAGCAACCATCGTCATTCCCACCGCATTGGCCTGGGCTGCGGTCGGCATCTGGCTAGGACGAGCACATACAGCCCGGGTACGGCCCGCTGCCCCAGAAAAGTCTTAACACACGTCGCGACCCGACTCGGTCCACCAGGAGCGTGCAGCCCATCAGGTATCGCACTGACCCTTGACCCGCAATCGGAGCTAACGAAGTCATCTTGCATGACTCGCCATCACAACGATCCATAAGGTATGAACACAATGAAGAAGCAAAGCCTACTCAGCCACCTTATCGCTACCATTGCGCTCGCGCTTTGCGGTGTCGCGACCGCTGCGCAGGGCG
>NZ_QPKJ02000314.1 GCF_003344625.1 Solirubrobacter deserti
TTGAGCCGTACGAGGAGAAAACTTCTTATACGTTTCGCGGGGGGGGGGTTATCTACGTCTATCCCAATGGGCCGTTTATCGAATCGTTGCAATTGATGTTCGATCACGAAGAGAGGGAAGAGCTCTTCGGAAAGTGGGGTTTTATGATCCGATAAAGAATCAAACCTATTTAAATGTTCCTGTTATTCTATATTTCCTTGAAAAAGGCGCTCAGCCTACAGGAACTGTTCATGATATTTCAAAGAAGGCGGGGGTTTTTATGGAACTTCCTCTTAATCACCAACCAAAATTCAATTAATCAAATATATAAAAAAGCAAATATATAAATAAGGTGTGGATGATTTGTATATAGTTTTGTATAATCTTTTCTCTACTATACTATTTTTTCTCCTTTTCATTTAAAACTTCTATCCTATTTTATTTATTATTTCGAATATAGTATAGAATTAGATAATGTCGTCTTTTATAACGATAAAAATCTATTTTTTTTTTTATTTTATTAATGGAATAGATCGAAAAATATAGCAAGAGAATAGAATAAACAATTTTGTCCTACATTTTTGATAGTCTTCCGTTTTTGATATTGTTGT
>NZ_QPKJ02000315.1 GCF_003344625.1 Solirubrobacter deserti
CCTATGGCCTGATGGCTATTGCTGAGAAGTACTCTATTCAGAGATTCTCTACAATATGCCGGGTCGGAGGGGCCGGTTACAAGGTACTCTCTAGGTTAGACCATTATAGGTCAAAACACTACGAAAGAGTTAGGTGGATGCGTCTTGCTTCCCAATTCCCAAATATAGAATTTTGGTTAGGGAGGGGAAGACCTTTGAATCCCTATCTCCGAGGGATAATGATTTCTTTTCTTCGGATGGTCATGAAACCCAAGGAGTTAGTCTTGACCCCAGAGGAATTCCACTTGACGGAGTCATCAAAAGACTTCCAGGAGTGGACCCTTCTTCGGGTTTGGGTTAAGCAGTGGTTAAGTTATACACATTGGTACTGGAAGGTAGCTATGTCACCTGAGGTGACCCTAACAGCATTCTTTGAAGCACCTGTCCTTCAAACAAGCTGGAAAGTAGGTCGGATCGATGAAGAATTGGTCCGATTTGGATAAGAGGTGGCATATGCTTCTGGTAGTGCTGCAGAAGGCTGGGCAGAACTGGCAAGTAAACTGTTGGCTCAACCCTTGATTGTTCTAGGACCGGCAATGTGACAAAGTT
>NZ_QPKJ02000316.1 GCF_003344625.1 Solirubrobacter deserti
GAGTGTTTGAATCACAATTTGCATAGATACACCACTGCGAACAGTTCTACGAACCGTTTCGTCTTACACGGCAATTACCAATGCCTTTAGCGTCCCCAGGTTGCCATAGGGACGAGCCAAATTAGGCTAATTTAATAATTCCTTTAGTTAGAATATTCTGCGCAGCGTTATGGTCACGAACGTGGTGAGCATGGCACTTTGGGCATGTCCATTCTCGGTCTGCAAGTGTGAGTTTTTCGGTCCCTGCTGTGCCCATCACAAAACCACATTCATGGCAAGCCTGCGTAGTATTCTTAGGATTCACCGTAAGGAATTGGCGATGGTAGAGTTCTGCTTTATAAGCCAACATTCCTAAGAAAGTCCGCCAACCTACGTCCGCAATACTCATCGCTAAAGCATGATTCTTCAGCATATTTTTACTCCGCAATTCCTCTGCGGCTACGAAATCGTGGTTCTTGATTAGTGTAGTCGAGACATTGTGGAGAAAGTCACGTCGACGTTCAAAGACCTGGGCGTGTAATTTAGCCACAAACAAGCGTTGCTTTTGGTAGTTCTTACTAGTCCGTAATGGTCGATGTTCTTGTTTGG
>NZ_QPKJ02000317.1 GCF_003344625.1 Solirubrobacter deserti
CCCAGATTTTCTTAGAGTACATAGACTCTAATGTGGATTCCATTGCCTTTTGCTAGAGATCTATATCAACTCATCTATTTCCTCTTAGTAGATAAAGTAATTAGATTCTAGGTTATAGGACTCTCCTATTTCCAAATATCTACCAGATTGTCTCACAATCCTCCCACTACAATGAGGGTCCGATATATGTTGATCTTCTAGTGATTTATCCTTCCTAAGTGCTTACTCTATTCTATCTTTCATAGATATGCTGATTACATCATCAGTTATTTCCTTAAGAAATAACTTACTTTTGGGTCATAATAATGAACAATTGAACAACAACTTAATCATAGCCAAAAGTTTTCATTGTCTATGAGATATTCTTAAGAATTCTCTATAGAGGTATTCAACGCTTCGATCTAATCGATGCGTCTTTATGCTTTTTAGTTTCCGCTTTCAATTCTTTGAACTTTTCGAAAGAATTCAATTAGCAGTAACATTAGGTAAACATAATAAAATTTTGAATAATCATTCATAATGATATATTCAAAACCTCATAGGGCTTGACTGCTCAAGAACCCGCAGACAATAATACGTACTATTTTT
>NZ_QPKJ02000318.1 GCF_003344625.1 Solirubrobacter deserti
TGGTGATCAAACGGTGGCATCTTGGGATGACTTTGGAAAAAGAATACTTCTCTAAAATCCCAGTCTGGATCAAATTAAAAAATCTTCCAATAGTTTTGCGCTCCATTGAAGGTTTGGAATTTATTGGCAGCACTCTTGGTAATCCTCTTTATGTTGATTTGGATAATCTTGCCAGAATTTGTGTGGAAATCGATGCAGATAAGGAAATCCCAGATTCCATGCTATTTGATTTGGGGAAAGGTGTCGCTTCTGAAATTTTCTTTGAGATTCCTTGGAAACCCTCTAGATGTGGCAGATGTAAGGTCTTTGGGCACTCTTCCCTGAAATGCCCGTTAGGACATCCGGTTATTCAGAGACAAGTTTGGAAGGTTAAGAAGAGTGCTCCTTCTGCTCCTAAGGGTAACCCTCAGGCTGGTTCTTTTGTTGCTCCTAAGGGTAACCCTCAGGCTGGTTCTATTGTTGAGAGTTATTCCAAGGAAAGGGATCCTTTTCCTCCAAAGGATGTTTCCGTTATATGCAATGATCCGAAAGAGTGGATCGAGGTTTCTAATAATAAAGTGAAATCTAGCTCAAGTAAGATTGTTGAGT
>NZ_QPKJ02000319.1 GCF_003344625.1 Solirubrobacter deserti
TTTCCTCAAGATCATGATGAGGATGTTGAATGTGATAATCCTGTTGTCTCTAGTAGTGAGAGTGACTCAATTCAACCCCCTGATTCCCAATCTCCTTCTTCTAATACTACTTGGGCTAAGAAGAGACACTCACCCTCTGACATCATTGGAAGTGTCAGTGATGGTGTGAGAACTCGTAGGCAAATTGAAAGTGAAGTAAGTCATCGTTGCTATACCTCCTCTTTAGAGCCTAAGAATGTGAAAGAAGCTTTAACTGATGATAGTTGGATAATTGCTATGCAAGAAGAGTTAGGTCAATTTACTAAGAATGAAGTTTGGGATCTTGTCCCTAGACCTCTTGATACTAAAGTCATCGGTACCAAATGGATTTTCAAGAACAAGTCTGATGAAAGTGGAATCATCATCAAAAATAAGGCTAGACTTGTTGCGCAAGGTTATACCCAAGAGGAGGGTATTGATTTTGATGAAACCTTCGCTCCTGTGGCTCGTCTTGAGTCAGTTAGACTTTTACTATCTATTGCATGTCTTTTAAAATTTAAGCTATTTCAAATGGATGTTAAAAGTGCTTTCCTAAATGGTTTCTTACA
>NZ_QPKJ02000320.1 GCF_003344625.1 Solirubrobacter deserti
TGCAATGTATGCCAGATGCAGTAATTCAATGCAATATATATATATGACATACATCTCCCATCATATTTCATATATGACTATTTTATGAATCCAAATTATTGAACTCTAAAATAAATCCCCAAATATCACTGATTCATACAACCTTCAATTTCATAAACTGCTAAGGATTCATAATAATATACTTCAAGTGATAATTTCAAATTAACTCAATACCATCTCCAATACATTGTCACTGTATCACATAAAAATCTTGCTCACCTCAAATTCAATTTAGTATAGGATTTATTTTCCAAATATACTATCATTCAAACTACTAAATTCAATCCCTTTTTGTCTCCATAAACTTATATCACATATGCTTTCAAAGCAAAGTCTCAGTATACCTTAGATATCATGTTTATCACACATCACCCTATACCATCTTAAGTCCATACTAGAACTATTCACATTATTCATATCATTCATCTAAGAGCCTCAATATATATGTAAATCATTAATCATAAAATGACTACACACTAATTTTCACATGCATATATTTTATATTACAAATATCACATGTCCACATGCATATATTTTTATGCATACA
>NZ_QPKJ02000321.1 GCF_003344625.1 Solirubrobacter deserti
CAATTTACCAGCGCAATCACAGATATAAGCACACTGTGCCCCACCTCGGACAATTCGTAATCAACCCGTGGCGGGATCGTCGGGAACATCGTCCTGGTCAAGAGGCCATCACGCTCCAGCCCGCGCAGCGTCAGCGTCAGCATCCGCTGCGAAATACCTTCGATCCCTCGTTTCAACTCGTTGAACCGCAGCGGTCCATTGGCGAGCGTAACGATGATGTAAAGGCTCCATTTGTCGCCTACGCGATTGAGGACTTCCCGCGTAGCGACGCACCCCTCTGAAGAGGGGCGTGGCACTGGTGACGCTTCGAGAGGTGGTGGCAGTGACATAGGTGTGCCTTCGTGGACAAGGACTGTGGGACGACACGATCGTAGTCTCCAAAGGAGAGTGACGCATCAGACGGATCTTGGTACCTATTTTATACCTAGGTGTGCTGCTTGTCAGTCTTTTTGCTGTCGGATGAATGTCGTCACCGCACCGTTGCCGAATCGTCGAATTTCAACAACCTACTTTTGAAAGCAGGCCCTCACATGCTTCGAATTGATCTGTACATGGAGATAACATGTCCATGGTGTCTCATTGGCC
>NZ_QPKJ02000322.1 GCF_003344625.1 Solirubrobacter deserti
AGCAATACTTTAGTAAATGAGACATTTTCTTGTGGCAAGATTCAATATGTGAGAGAAAAAAAAAATCTTTTACCAAAGACTTCTTTTCTTCCTTCTAGGAATTATTACAGATTTCAATTGGTTCAACAATTGGATCTTTGGAGTTATCGTATTATTAGTTTAGGGTTTATCTTTTTAACCATAGGAATTCTTTCAGGCGCAGTATGGGCTAATGAAGCATGGGGATCATATTGGAATTGGGATCCCAAGGAGACTTGGGCATTTATTACTTGGACCATATTTTCAATTTATTTACATACTAGAACAAATACAAATTTGGAAAGTGTAAATTCCGCAATTGTGGCCTCGATGGGCTTTCTTATAATTTGGGTATGCTATTTTGGGGTTAATTTATTAGGAATAGGGTTGCATAGTTATGGTTCATTCCCATTAACATCTAATTAAATTTAAGAAAGGGATTGACAAATATAAAATAAACATAGGACGGTATAAGTGTATATAAGAAAACTTTGTGTACTCCAGCGCAAACCTTTTAATAGAAATCAAGTAATTCAAAGGGTTTGCGCTGGATTACATAATTACATA
>NZ_QPKJ02000323.1 GCF_003344625.1 Solirubrobacter deserti
CTAGTGTGTTGAAATGTTTTTGTGCATTTTAAGCACCAAAATCATTTCATTTCAACCTGAAATGCTACCAATAATTAAGTTATGAATATTGGAAGTGAACCCAGCCATTAAAATGTATTTTCCATGAACAATTAATTTTTTATTATTTTTTAATTGTTTTTTAATTAAAAAATTATAAAAAATTAAAAATGTCTCAAAAAATTTTTTTGATTGGAAATACCCCATCTCCACATTTTTCCAAGCATGCCTGCAAAAAATCGTATCAAAATTCCAAGTATTTCATTAAAAAAAGCCATATGCTTGCTCGGCAAAAATCATGTCTCCTCGTGCCAGAATGCTAAAAGCTCAAAATGCTCTTTAAGGGGGTAGAGGTGCCTGCCAATGTGGGGCACCCGCGCGCGCTGCCCCCCCGTCCCCCTGTGCGCGCACACCCCGTGTCCCATGTCCTTCCTTGACGTAGTCGGGTTGGGCATGGGGGAGGGGGTGGGCGCGCATGGCCGGCCGCCAGCGGTGGCGGCGGCAGGGGGGGCCGGAAGGCGTGCACGGCGGGGGGGTTGGATTTTTGGGGGAATTAAGCCCTTGTGG
>NZ_QPKJ02000324.1 GCF_003344625.1 Solirubrobacter deserti
CCTCGCCTCGATGGCCTGCGGCTGGGCACCCACGCTGGCGACGCTGGTGGTGGCGCGCCTGGTGCAAGGTGCCGGCGCGGCGGTGATGATGCCGGCGTCGATGTCGCTGATCCGGCAGGCCTATCCCCATCCCGTCCGGCGCGGGCATGCGGTGGCCTTGTGGGCCATGGGCGGCTCGGTGGCGTCCACCTCCGGCCCGGTGATCGGCGGCTGGCTGGTCTCGCTGGACTGGCGCTGGATCTTCTTCGTCAATCTGCCGGTCGGCCTCCTGACCCTGGCATTCCTGGCGCGGACACCGGCGTCGCCCCGTCGCGCCTCGCCCTTCGATGCGGTCGGGCAGGTCACGGCCATCCTCGCCATGGGCGCGCTGATCTACGGCGCCATCGAGGCCGGCGCGCAAGGGCTCGGCGCTACGCCGGTTCTGGCGGCCTTCGCCCTGGCGCTGGCGGCGCTGGCGACCTTCGTCTGGTCGCAACGCCGCGGCGCGCACCCGATGGTGCCCCTGGGACTGCTGGCGCCGCGCAATGCCCGGATTTCCTTGGCGGTGGGCATCACCTGCATGGTCGGCTACGTCGGCCTGCCGT
>NZ_QPKJ02000325.1 GCF_003344625.1 Solirubrobacter deserti
AACTTAGCACGAGATTTTTCTCACAACATCGATTCAAAACTTTATCTAAGTGGGAGAGACACTCATCAAAGGAAGATCCAAACACGGAAAAGTCATCCATGAAGACTTCAAGAAATTCACCTATCATGTCCGAAAAAATTGCCGTCATACATCTTTGGAATGTACTTGGCGCATTACAAAGTCCAAAAGACATTCTCCTAAAGGCAAAAGTACCAAAAGGGCACGTGAAAGTGGTCTTTTCTTGGTCTTCGGGGTACACAGCTATTTGGTTATATCCAGAATAACCATCAAGAAAACAGTAATAGCTTTGTCCCGCTAACTTCTCTAGGATTTGATCAATATAAGGGAGTGGGAAGTGGTCCTTTCTAGTCTTGGAGTTTAATTTCCTATAATCCACACAAACTCTCCAACCCGTGGTGGCTCTAGTGGGGACTAGAATACCCTCATCATTAGCTACTACGGTAATTCCAGACTTTTTGGGGACAACTTGGGTAGGAGCTACCCACTCACTATCAGAGATGGGGTATATGATACCCGCATCTAGCAACTTAAGCACTTCCTTTTTGACTACTTCCTTCATGTTT
>NZ_QPKJ02000326.1 GCF_003344625.1 Solirubrobacter deserti
CATCAGTTTTAGTTAGGGTTCCTTAGTTAGGGTTAGGGTTTCTTCCATTTTCTAGGTTTTATGCATAGTGTAGCTTAGGTTTTGTGATTTTTCTTGTTGTAATCAGTTGTAATCACTAGTTAGGGTTACTTTACTTGTTTTCTACCTTTCAAACTTTGTTATCTCACCTTACATAGCATTTAATACAAGTCTTACTTCTTCTCTTGCATTTATTATGGATGTTCTTGCATTTATTTCTCATTTCATAGCTTAAATGGAGTTCTAAACCTCCAAGGTAGGATTCAACCGGTGGAAACTCATCACCAACAAGGTAATAACACTCTCTCATCTTTGTGTGCCTAATGGAAGAAGTATGATGCTCAATACTCATTATTTCCTCTTTCAATGTTTAGTATGGCATCTTCTTGACAATGTGTGAACAAGGGAACCTTGGTACACATTGTGCTTGAACCCAAATGCATGCTAGGTGTTTGTAAAAACTTCTAAGTGAGCATTGGGCATCATTCTTCAATCCTTATTTATGAGAAAAGCCTTTAAAGTCAAATCTTCCATCAAGGACCATTCTTCAATGGATCCAAGATGA
>NZ_QPKJ02000327.1 GCF_003344625.1 Solirubrobacter deserti
TACTCTAAACAAGGATAAGGATACAGTTATCCTAATTATGAATAAGCCTATACTTAATTATTAAAAGTTAATAATTAACAAGGATAAGGTTATTCTAAATAAGGATAAGGTTATACTAAAGCGGTGTTTGGTCATGCTAGCACTAGTAACCAAACACCCTATTAAGAAGAGAGGGGCTATAAATATAGAGGTATAGGGTTAGGGTTTGTAATCCTAGCATCCATTCTTGGAGAGCCTCCACCCTTACTGCCGCCACCCTCTCTCTCTCTTCCTCTCTAGCTTGTCTCTTCACAAGGGTTGTGAAGAACAAGGCAATCTCGGAGTCTTGAGCTGTGTGGATACCATTGGAGGCTACCATATTCTTTGGAGCTCGAAGAACAAGAGGGAAATCTACAGTGGAGCATCTACAAACCAAAAACAAGTAAGTAATTTTATATTAATGGTGATTAATTTAAATTATAGATTCGTCTCTTTTTGATCAAAGTTCGATTCTTTGAAGAATGCACGGGAAAAATTTTTGATTGCGTGTTTCCGCTGTGCTCCCATGATGCATTCTTTCAGCACATTCATTTGTAAAGG
>NZ_QPKJ02000328.1 GCF_003344625.1 Solirubrobacter deserti
CTTCCACCGTAAAGAATTCTTCCAATAATTCTGAACCTAATCTTTTTAAAAAAGGGCGTACAGTACTTTTGTGTTTACGAGCCAAAGTTTTAACACAAGAAAGTCGAAGTATATATTTTACTCGATACAAACTTTTTTTTTTTGAGGATCCGCTGTAATAATGAAAAAGATTTCTGCATATACGCGCAAATCGGTCGATAATATCAAAATCCGATAAATCGGCCCAGGTCGACTTACTAAGGGGCTGTCCTACTACGTTACAAAATTTCATTTTAGCCAACGATCCAATCAGCGGACTAATTGGAACTAATGTATCAATCTTCTTCATAGCATTATCCATTAGAAATAAATTTTCTAACATTTGACTCCGTACTAATGAAAAATTTATCCGCATACTTGACAGATAGCCCAAAAAGCCGAGGGCGTGCTTGGATAATTGGTTTATATAAATCCTTCCTGCTTGAGACCACACATAAAAATGACATTGCCATAAAAGGACAAGGTAATATTTCCATTTATTCATCAAAAGAGGTGTATCCTTTGATACCAGAATTGATTTTCCTTGATATCGAACATAAT
>NZ_QPKJ02000329.1 GCF_003344625.1 Solirubrobacter deserti
ATTATGAGGTGGAGGGCTAAGGCCTCTCAGATGATCAACCGACCAACCAATGAAGAACAAATCCAGATGGTACTCAAAAGCTTATCACCCATCTATCGCAAGCATCTGTTCGCACAGTACTTCCCCGATTTTAAAGCTCTTACTGGGGCTGGGACCCAAGTTGAAGACGCTCTCATTAGAGGAGATATCAAAGTTGAGCAACCTTGTAAAAGACTGCGAACCACTTTCAATGAAGGGTCAAGCGATGAAGGGTCAAGTGATGAAGTCAATACCATTATCCCACCTATATTGCCTTCACATCCACCTCGCCAGTTTGCCGAACTTTGCAAGCCCTTAGATCAAATTCTCGAGATTTTGAAAGATCAAAAGCTTTTGCAACCCCTCGAGCCAAGGCCTCTCCCTAAGTCCATACCTAAATCCTTCAACAGAGATGAGTACTGCAATTTTCATCAATACCCAGGCCATTCGACCAACCAGTGTTATCGTCTTCGCCATGAAATTCAAGATCTGATTGACCGCGAGTTGTCTCTCCATCCAATTTCTCCAATCATTAGCTTTAGCCCACCGCCACACCTTT
>NZ_QPKJ02000330.1 GCF_003344625.1 Solirubrobacter deserti
GTCATGGGAAAAAATGAAAGAACTTCTTCGGTTGTGTCCTCATCATGGTATTCCAGACTGGCAAGTTGTCCGGTCTTTCTTCCAGGGTCTTTGTGCTAAGGATAAGAGTCTAGTGAATTCTTCTAGCGGGGGTATGATTTTGAGAAAGAGTGCCGAGGAAGCATGGGATTTATTTGAGATTCTGAGTGAGGACTCTGTAATCATGGCATCAATGAATCAGAACGATAGAGGTTCTTCTTCAACCTCTAATTCTAGGAAGGGCGTGTATGAGGTAGAGAGTACTCCTGTAATAAACCAGCAGGTAGCAGCTTTGTCTATGAAAATGGATAAATTGCTTGCTGCTCAAGCTCAACCATCTAGGGTACCTTCATCACCTATGACCCCTGTGAGTGCTGTGTGTGATCTTTGTGCGGACATTGGCCATGACACTCTGTCGTGTCCTATGGCATCCCAGTACCCCGATTTTGTTCAGGAACAAGTGAACGCAGCCCAAGGGTTCTCCAACCCAAGGAATGACCCATATTCGAATAATTACAATCCGGGATGGAAGAATCACCCTAACTTGCGGTGGTCTCAA
>NZ_QPKJ02000331.1 GCF_003344625.1 Solirubrobacter deserti
CGTGTCTTGATAAGAAATCAACAGTGGAAATAGTCAATATCCTTAAGAGATTGGTGTGCCAATCACCTGTCATGAAATTCTTTTATTCCTGGTGCACATTTGTCTAAAATGAACGCACTAAGATACTTAGACAGGACCGAAATAACAACTTTCACCAAATTAGCAAACTTGATCCTATAATGACCCAGAAGCATACAATCACTTAACATTCTTGGCAGTCAATAACTAGCATTGAAAACTACTTAAAAGTACAAAAATATAAATGCTAGTTCATTAGCACAAAACTAATCCAAAATGGCACATAATTTGTAAAAACTAGCTCATTTGCCCCTAAATGGTGCCACTTTATTTTTTAAAACATTTGGACAGCACCTCCCCTGTTTTTAAGACATCCCCACATGATTAAAATCATGGTTTTAAACCTGCAATAACAATTAACAATCCAATTCCCACATATCCACATCAAATAGGATCTTTCGGTACAATCCAAGTACACTTGAATTCTTTTCCATTTGGACAAAGTCTAAACCACTTTCACCGTTGTGTGCCATCACAACCAACCACTAAATAAGTGTAA
>NZ_QPKJ02000332.1 GCF_003344625.1 Solirubrobacter deserti
GCTGTCCAACGACCACCGGGGCGAGTTGAACACCTTGCTGCTGCACGCGCCGGATGGGCGCCTGCGGCTACGGCACCTGCTGCCGGTCCTGGCTCCCCTCTATGACCTGGTGCTGATCGACACCCAGGGCGCGCGCTCGGTGCTGCTGGAGATGGCGGTGCTCGCCTCCGACGTTGCGCTGTCGCCCGTGACCCCGGAAATACTCGCGGCGCGCGAGCTGCGGCGCGGCACCATGCAGTTGCTCGAAGACATCGCACCGTACCGGCACTTCGGCATCGAGCCGCCACCTCTGCACCTGCTCATCAACCGCGTCCACCCCGTGTCGGCGAACGCCCGGATGATCCAGCAGGCCTTGCGCGACCTGTTCCAGGACCATGCCGGCATCCGCGTACTGACCACGGACGTGCCGGCCATCGAAGCCTATCCGCGCGCCGCGACGCGCGGCCTGCCAGTGCATCGGGTCGAATACCGCCAGCCACCAGGCAGAGTCGCCCCCGCCGCGCTCGACACCATGCGCGGCCTCGCCGGCGAGCTGTTCCCGCAGTGGCAACACCGATTTGCCGCGGTGTCCGGCC
>NZ_QPKJ02000333.1 GCF_003344625.1 Solirubrobacter deserti
TGGAAAGGGAGTGTGTGCGAGTTGTTTATTTCAAGAATAGGTTGGATCCAACCAACTGCACTTGATTTTTTGGTATAAGTAGGAAAGAAAAGGTGCATGATTCCACGAATTACTTCTGAATAAATTAACAAATCATATTTTAGAACCATAGCATTTCGTGATTCATTGGTAAATCGACTTTGATTCTCTATCAACCAATAATGTAAGACCATTAATAAATAGGGTTAAAGCTAAACCGTTTTAAGTCCAGATACAAGCATGGTACTCTTTCTACTACCATGTTAATCAAGAAATGGTTTCAAAACGGAGAGTTGGAATTTTTTTTTCGATATAAAACACTCATGTCGATAAAAAACGGATTTGAACCTTTTATTTGATTGGAAAAAAATGAAAAAAAAAAATGTGTATTTGTATTTCATTTCAAACCCCCTTTTTATCTTTTTTCCAATGCTAGTCGATGACCTATGTATAAAGTAAGAGTAATTCTTTGGATTTGAGGAAAAAAAGAAACAACTTTGCTGACAATTATTTGTTTGGTCAGAAGAGTCCTCCGAATATTATTTTCTTGGATTAGT
>NZ_QPKJ02000334.1 GCF_003344625.1 Solirubrobacter deserti
GCCATGGACCAGGAGCATCGGCCGCGGCGAGATCTCCTTGATGTTGCTGAGGATCGGCATGTTCATGAACGGCAGCGGCGTGGTGATGGTCCAGGCGTTGCCGGAGTTCACCGCGCGCGGGTGGTAGCCGCGTGGCGTTCGGTAGTAGTCGTGGTACTCGACCAGGAACGGCGCCTCGCCACCCTTCAGTTTGTTGTAGGGCGGTTGGTAGGCGGGCTTGCCGGCCTCGGCGTCCTTCCAGCGCTGCTGGCTCAGTTGCTCCAGCGTCTGCGTGCGCTGCGCCAGGGTCACGCTGTCGTTGTAGCCCTTGGACATGACGCGGGTCATGTCGTACATGGTGCTGGCGACGACGGCCTTGATGCGCTTGTCCACGGCGGCGGCGCTGAGCGCCATGCCACCCCAGCCGCAGATCCCGATGATGCCGATGCGCTCGCGGTCCACGTTCGGCAGCAGGCCCAGGCAGTCCACCGCCGCGCTGAAGTCCTCGACGTTGATGTCGGGCGAGGCGACGTTGCGCGGCTCGCCGCTGCTCTCGCCGGTGTAGGAGGGATCGAAAGCCAGTGTGATGAAAC
>NZ_QPKJ02000335.1 GCF_003344625.1 Solirubrobacter deserti
TCTATATATCTCTGAAATCAACGTTGTTTTATTTGTTCCTAAAAAAAGTTTGGAACTGTAAGTCTCTGTCAAGTATGGATTCTAACTGTCCGGGGACCTTTCATTTCTGGATTGCCTCTACGAGCGTGGGTATACCTGTTCTCTCCGAACATGGCTGGCTAGTTTCTATCCAGATACTGCTATGTATTATATTTCAAGCTAGTCGAAACAGTCATTCTGAAATGTCTCAAGGTTGGGTAAAAATGAATCTAAATCATTATGTGCTCGCTTGCGTAGGTGGGGAATGGCTTGCCTCGCTAGTCTTGCTGGCTGGGAACATGCTATAGTGAAATCCTCCTATGGGGGACTAGGTGCGAAACAGATAGAGACCTAGCAGGGAGATGTGAGGATCAAGTTACCAATATACAAGGAAGGACGCTGGAGCTATTCACGTAAAAAGGTTTTTATTCCAAGGAATGCAACACAGTCTTATGTGTCACCCACCCTTGTGTGGGGTTCTCTACCAAAGAAATATCCAACACTGCCATTCTTTGTGCAGGCATGATCTGGTTGTCTACCCAGGCCACAAAC
>NZ_QPKJ02000336.1 GCF_003344625.1 Solirubrobacter deserti
AACTGACTGGTCGTAGGTTCAAATCCTACTTGGGGAGAATTTATAGTTCTCGCTTTTCTGACCTAGCGACCCCTGTCCTTCTCCTTAGTTTCTAAACTAGCAGAATCGTGGGACATCAAAAGTGGGAAGTTGATTGTTGGTTTTTATTCCTCACTCTCGTATAGGTGAACTTGGTTCGTTCAATTCTTAGGGAGAAGAAGGATCCACTGGGAATGAATGGGAAGACTGGAGTAGTCTCTTCATTAGCCGGAAGGAATTAGTCTCCACTAGCGTCATTCGAAGAACGAACAAGAAAAGGGTTACTGTTTAGGTAGGATAGATGGATGTGGTCCAATGGCTAAAGCTCTGCCAGCTTCTTGTAGACTGAACTCTCTTCTCTTTAGGCTCCGAGTTGTTTTTGGGTGGGATGGTCTAATTTTTCTTCGCCACTAGTGGCAACGAAGTTCTTGGTAATTAGCAAGGGGGAAGGAAGATCTCCACTCATTTCATTCATTCAGTGCCTGCGGTGAGGCGCGACCCACAACAAACGAAGGGGGAAAGCTTGCTTGCTGTAGCCCTATTTTAGTAGAC
>NZ_QPKJ02000337.1 GCF_003344625.1 Solirubrobacter deserti
AGGGGGGATTATGAGCGAGGAATACACTCACGCGAGGTTTTGGCGCTGCGCGCTGCAGGTCAATCCAGTCGGTTACAACGGCACGTACAGGGGGGGCGATCACGGGCTGGACGAAGGTGCCTACAATGAAAGTTTGCTTCAAAAGTGCCTTGAATTGGGTATCAAGGTCGTGGCCTTGGCCGACCACGGCAGCGTCGCCAGCGTCGATGCCTTACGTCAGGTGCTACAGCCGCACGGGATCGTTGTATTTCCCGGATTCGAGATCGCTTCCAACGATAAAACGCATTACGTCTGTCTTTTCCCCGAGGAGACCACGGTTCAGCAGCTTGATCGCTATCTGGGCAATCTCAAGCTGTATGATCCAGCGGATGGCATTAGGCCGTCTCGGCTAAGCTCGGAAGAGCTGATTGAAGAGGTCGATCTGCTTGGCGGGTTCATCTACGCTGCGCATTGCACGCAGGACAGCGGGCTGCTCAAAAACCGATTGAACCACGTCTGGAAGCATCCCAAGCTGCGCGCGGCTCAGATTCCGGGGTCGATAGAGGACTTGACGAGTATCGAGGGTGACT
>NZ_QPKJ02000338.1 GCF_003344625.1 Solirubrobacter deserti
CCGGTGTTCGGCGATGCAGAGTGGATTGGCGTTTTCACGGCAGCTGAAAGCCAGGGGCGCCTCGGCCAAGACGCTCAAGGATCGATTGATGTGCCTGCAATTCGTGACCAAGTGGCGAGCATACTAGAGGGCGGGCGTGACGCCTTCATACAGCGTAAAGAAAAATACGAGTTTTGAATTTGGACGTCTCGCCCCCGTTAGATTTAGGAGGCGGTTGACGCTCTTATGCTGGCTGGATCTTCTGGCTTGGATTAATTAACTCCAACCTGGCGAAAAGAGGTGCACCCTATTCGTCGCACTGATAGCAGTTCAGCTGGCGTTGCTGTCTGATTCGGCTGGTAAGCGCCAAACTCATCGGCGTTCCACGGGTTGGCGCTAGCGCATCGACAAATCTTGTTCCTTATTCCGTGCAGGACGTAACATGTGTTACGCACTGTTACCCAATTTAAGCCAGCGAAAGAATTTATTAAGTTATTGATTTACAAGATATTTATCTACGTTGTTACATGAGTTACGCATGTTACTGCGGGGACGGGTGAGTCAGAAAATACTTTGGTAGATAGAAGC
>NZ_QPKJ02000339.1 GCF_003344625.1 Solirubrobacter deserti
GATAGAAAGCTTATTTCTAATCGTAACTAAATCTTCCATTTTATTTTGTTGTATAGGGAAAATTGAAGCAAAATAGCTATTAAACAATGACTTTGGTTTACTAGAGACATCGACGCATTTTTTATAGCTCGGTGGAAACAAATTTTCCTAAGGATTCTATTAAATAGAAATAGAGAACGAAGTAACTAGAAAAAGTGTTAGAATCCCCTTCTTTTCTATAAGGATCGTCTAGAAAGCGGGTCATTTTGAATGCATTCATACAGAAAAGCTGACATAGATGTTATAGGTCGAATTTTGTTAACTTCGTTCATATCTGACACCTGGAAATTTATTCATCTTCCATAAAGGAGCCGAATGAAACCAAAGTTTCACGTTCGGTTTTGAATTAGAGACGTTAAAGTAAAACAGATGAATCAACGTCGACTATAACCCCTAGCCTTCCAAGCTAACGATGCGGGTTCGATTCCCGCTACCCGCTTGTGCTTACTTTATTTCTTTACTTTTTTACTTTATTTCTTATCTCTATTTTATATTAGAAAATTATTGATAAAATAAATAAATAATAAA
>NZ_QPKJ02000340.1 GCF_003344625.1 Solirubrobacter deserti
GCTCGCGCCCCTTCTTTTCATACTCCCACACGTACAAGCCGCCGCTGGTCGGCAGACGGATGTTGATGCACCGGTGCCCGGTAAGATCCCCCGGTGTTTTCGGTTTCCCATTCGCGGCGAGGTACGCCGGCGTACCTGCCGTGGCCATGCGTAGCCGGGGCCCAATGGGCACGGCCACCATGTCCTTGTCGATGGATTCACCCAAACGGACGCCTGCATCGAAGCGGTCAGCTACAATGTTGCGCAAGGCGTAGCTCACATCGAATTCGAGACGAACGTCCGGATAACTGTGCAACAGCGGCATGAGTTTCGGCAGCAAGACCGTGCGCAGCACGTGGTCGCCGCTTGTAATCTTGACTAGACCGGCCGGTGTGTCGCGCAGGGCGATAAGTGCGTCCAGCTCCGCGTCGATATCGTCAAAGTGGTTGCCGATAGACTGCAGTAGATGTTCCCCTGCCGTCGTGGGAGAGACGCTCCGGGTCGTGCGAGTAAGCAAACGGATGCCGAGGGTTTCTTCGAGTGTCTTGATCGCTTGGCTGAGTGCGGATTGAGTTACCCCCAGGACCC
>NZ_QPKJ02000341.1 GCF_003344625.1 Solirubrobacter deserti
AGCAAGTACGCGCTTTGACCAAGGATTTTGTCCATCTATATCAAGGAAAGTTGACCGAACCGGCCATCATTGTTGATGCCCTGGGCGACTATGGCTCGATTATCGAACTTGCTAGTAAAATTGGACACTGGGCATTTATGCCGTATTCGACAGATACCACTGATCCTAAACTCCGTGATCGCCAAATCAAAGCCACGGCTTTAGATGGTGAAATTGGTGGTCAATTGAGCTTCTTTCAAGCAGAACTAACCCAGTTACCTGAAGAGGTCCTTGATGCCGTTGTTGCCAAGGCACCTGACTATGCTGGCTTTTTCCGCCAAATCAAAATTGCTAAAAAAGGCGCTTTGGCTCCTGCTGCTGAGAAGGTCTTAGCCGAGTTATCACCTGTTTTCCAAGCGCCTAGCAATATTCGCGACCAAACGATTTTCGGCGATATGGATTTTGGCACCTTCACGGCTCACGGTAAAACCTATCCGCTGTCATTCGTGATGTATGAAGAAAATTATCAGAAGCATCCTGATACCGAAGTGCGGCGTGCAGCCTATGCAAAGTTCAACCAGACATT
>NZ_QPKJ02000342.1 GCF_003344625.1 Solirubrobacter deserti
TTTCTCATCTCTATAGAGGGCTGGCGGACTTTAGCATGGACTTCAACACTATGGCTGGTCCTTTCTGGATTCTTCAACTCTGGGCGTATGCCTACATCCCTGAGTTTATCAATACTGTGGACTTCAAGGTGGATACTCCCCTCTTTGGGCATTTGTATATTCGAGCGAAGCCCAAGTTGCCCTCATTCGAAGGAGCTCTGAAGGCGCTGTTGAACTACATGGTGCCTGGTCGAGAACCAGCACTATTTGCTCCTATGATGCTCTATCGTCGTGGTCCTGTCTGGCTCACTTGCAAGCCAGGCACTGCTGATGATGAAAATAGAGAAAGCCACAAGTCCGTGTGGGGCAGCTTCCTCATCGCAAGAGACTTGCTTTATGATCCCACACCCTGGAGCAATTCCAATAAGAAGACAGGTCTCTCGAGCCTCAATTTGCTCGTCAGTTCGGTCTGACCCAACTAATTCCGTTGCCACCCTTCCAATCGTACAATCGTAAGTTCTGCACTCGAGCGCAGCTCAAGAAGAAAGAAGCCATCAGGAATGTGGGCAACGTGTTCAGGGTCCT
>NZ_QPKJ02000343.1 GCF_003344625.1 Solirubrobacter deserti
CCCGGTTTTCCCAATGCTGAGAAGCTACGTTGCCAATGATATTGGTTGACCAACTTTGTCACTGCTTTGGCCGTGTATTGGCTACCACGGTCACTATGAAAAATACACGTTTCTGGCAAAGCCCACCTTTCGTGGGCTTGTTTAAGTGTCGCTAAGACTAAATCCGTGTCCATATGATTGGATATTTGATGAGCTAACACTAGGTTGCTGGTCAAATCCCTTATTTGGCAAATGTAAGCTTTTCCTTCTGATGTTGTCGTCTGTGTAATGTCACTTGATAAGGCTTCAAACGGCTTAAAAGATTGGTGTTTCACTAGATTGGGATAATCACCTTGACGAGCAAGGCGGCTATCGGTCAAACTCTTCGGATGACGACAACGTAGCGTTGAATACAGACCGGCATCAGCCATCAGACGGGCAACTCGGTGATAGGAAGCTTTATTACCATTTTTACGCAACCTCAATTTTCAAGTCAAGTGCAACGATGATAACGAATTCTTGATAGTGGTCTAGGCTGTTACGCCATGCATCGGTAGTAATCGCGTGGGCGAAGATAGTTCAGAA
>NZ_QPKJ02000044.1 GCF_003344625.1 Solirubrobacter deserti
AATTGTTTCTGCTAAACCAACATATTTCCCTGGGGAACCAGTAAATACTTCTGCTACGAAAAAAGGTTGTGACAAGAAACGCTCAATTTTTCGTGCTCTTGCTACGGTTAAGCGATCTTCTTCGGATAATTCGTCCAACCCAAGAATAGCTATAATGTCCTGAAGTTCTTTGTAACGTTGTAAAGTTTGTTTAACTCTTTGCGCAGTTTCATAATGTTCTTCACCAACAATCCGAGGTTGGAGCATCGTTGACGTTGAATCTAAAGGATCTACTGCTGGATAGATGCCTTTGGCGGCCAATCCTCTTGATAGTACGGTAGTCGCATCTAAATGTGCAAATGTCGTGGCTGGAGCTGGATCGGTCAAATCGTCCGCGGGTACATAAACTGCTTGAATAGAAGTTATGGACCCCTCTTTTGTAGAAGTAATTCTTTCTTGTAAAGAACCCATTTCAGTACTAAGAGTGGGTTGATAACCCACAGCAGAAGGCATTCTGCCCAATAAAGCGGATACTTCGGATCCCGCTTGGACAAAACGAAAGATATTGTCGATAAATAGAAGTACGTCTTGTTCATTAACATCTCGGAAATACTCCGCCATAGTTAGGGCAGTTAAACCAACTCTCATACGAGCTCCTGGTGGTTCATTCATCTGACCGTAGACTAGAGCCACTTTTGATTCTGCAATATTTTGTTCATTAATTACGCCAGATTCTTTCATTTCCATGTAAAGATCATTTCCTTCACGGGTACGTTCACCTACTCCGCCAAATACGGATACGCCCCCGTGAGCTTTGGCAATATTGTTGATCAATTCCATAATGAGTACTGTTTTACCTACTCCAGCCCCTCCGAATAGTCCGATTTTTCCTCCACGGCGATAGGGGGCTAAAAGATCTACTACTTTAATTCCTGTTTCAAAAATCGATAATTTTGTATCTAATTGTATAAAGGCAGGCGCAGATCTATGAATAGGAGACGTTGTGCGAGTATCTACAGGACCTAAATTATCAACGGGCTCTCCAAGTACGTTGAAAATTCGTCCTAGTGTCGCTCCGCCGACTGGAACACTTAATGGAACTCCTGTGTCAATTACTTCCATTCCTCTCATTAGACCATCTGTAGCACTCATAGCTACGGCTCTAACTCGATTATTTCCTAATAATTGCTGTACTTCACAAGTCACATTAATTTGTTGACCAACAGTATCTCGACCCTTAACTACCAGAGCGTTGTAAATATTAGGCATCTTCCCCGGTGGAAAAGCTACATCCAGTACCGGACCAATGATTTGGGCAATACGCCCCAGGTTTTTTTTTTCAAGCGCGGGAACCCCAGGACTAGAAGTAGTAGGATTTATTCTCATAAAAAAAGAAAAATATGTCGAAATTTTTTTCGAAATTGCAATCAAAAATAAAGAAAGGTTCGAGAGCAAGGCAAGTTAAATTGATCGGTTAATTCAATTAATAGATAATAGATGGGCGTTAGCACTCGATTTCGTTAGTAACAAACATCCAACCGAATCCAATTCAATTTCAATGAATGAATTTTCAAGTTCAAAAAAAAGCGGATGAATAAAAATTTTGAGAAAGCCTTTCATTTTCTTATCATTATAGACAATACCATGCATATTATCTATGGAATTCGAACCCGAACTCCATTTACGCTTCATTTTTCTATCTCATTGTCTCTTATTTCCTATTTCATTCAACATATCGATTCGATTTAGGCTTAGCTTAATAATTAATTTAATAATTAATAATATTTTATATTATTTTATTTTTTATATCTATACCCCTTCTTTATTTTCATGAACGAATTTCGTCTATTTTTATATCTAGTATCTAGGATTTACATATACAACATATATTACTGTCAAGGATGAATTTCTTATATATTTCGATTAAAAAAAAAAAGGATAAGAGTTTAGAAACTTGAAAAAACAAGATTGGGTTGCGCTATATATATGAAAGAGTATAGAATAATGATGTATTTGACGAATCAAATACCGCGGTCAAATAACGAACCGTTTGTTCTGATCAGTTAATAAGATTAGTTGATAATTTTGTGAAAGGTTTCATTAACTCCTAATTCATGTCGAGT
>NZ_QPKJ02000344.1 GCF_003344625.1 Solirubrobacter deserti
CTTCAAAACCCATTGTTCCGCTTCGTGTTACATTTTCACGCAAAACCGGAGCTCTAGCGCATCTTTTGGGTGAAAATTTGAGAAATTGAAGTTTGGTACGAAAATGAGGCACAAACATCAAAACCCATAGTTTCGCTTCCTGTTAAATTTTCTAACAAAACCGGAGCTCTAGTGCATATTTTGGGTGAAAACTTGCGAAATAGAAGTTTTGTACGAAAATGAGGCACAAACATCAAAACCCATAGTTTCGCTTTCTTATACATTTTCTCACAAAACCAGAGCTGCAGTGTATAGCTTGGGTGAAAACTTTAGCATTGGAAGTTTGGTATGAAAATGGTGAACAAACTTCAAAACCCTTAGTTTCACATCCTCTTACATTTTCACGCAAAACCGGAGCTGCAGTGTATATTTTGGGTGAAAACTTTAGAATTGTAACTTTGGTACGAAGATGATGAAAAAACTTCAAAACCCGTAGTTTTGCTTCGTCTCAGATTTTCTCGCAAAACCGGAGCTCTAGTGCATATTTTGGGTGAATATTTAAATCGGGAGAGTGTCGTACAG
>NZ_QPKJ02000345.1 GCF_003344625.1 Solirubrobacter deserti
CCAAGAACTAGGTTCAAAGGGACAACCTAATTGTGGGGGACTAGAGGATATCACTATAAGAGAGAAATCTCTTACCCATTTCTATGATGAAAAGTGATGCCTGCAGTGTATTAGGATAAGCTATGCTTTTAATGAATCTTATACTTTGAATTTTCAAAGGGAATATAGCAGGATATTCTTAAAAATAAAGATGTCACCTATCCGAGTGTGAAGGGGCCGCTTCTATGAGAATGAGAAGACTAAATTCTCTAGAGCACTCGTGAATCCAAGTTTGTTCAGGGCCAAAATGAACACAATCGTTAGAACTAAACTTATTAGAAAAAGATTCGTGTGAGTACTATTGTCTTGGTATGCATAAAAAGCTGAACAGTTCAAGACATCGTGTTCACTGATTAGCGAGCATATCCGATAGTATTTCACTAAGGAAGGTTCAAAGCCAAAAGCTACCTCGCCTGATGCGGATGTTTTTCGTCTCTCTCTCTTATTCGAGTCCATACATTGCATATACATGATGATTCTGGTGATACTGGAAGTTTCTTTCAATGTGGGGGGTTGTTAGTA
>NZ_QPKJ02000346.1 GCF_003344625.1 Solirubrobacter deserti
ATTTCACCTGGCTTCGCCCGGAAGTTACTGAACTAGCCTTTTGGTTTAAAGAATCGCTTCGCACCTTCTGTCTTCTTTTCTTAAGGATATCCCCAATAGTCAAGATCTCATGCAGGAGAGAAAGAAGGAGTCTGTTGATTCTATGGTAGCTGAACGTCTTCACTTTCATTATTCCTAAAAAAAAAGTACCTTCCTTTTTATTGATAGCACAGGAAAGAGAACTCCGCCTATGGAGTTGCCTACCCTATCTCTATTCTATCTCTTTCACCGAAACCAAGGTAAGGTAAACCGAAAGCCAGACATAGAACTCCGTTAACGGGATCCACTACTTCTTTATCTATGAGACCAGAAAATTCAACTGCAACCGATTCCACTTGAGAGCGGCATCCATCCTAACCGTGGTTATTTCGACAAGAAGGTATTCTAATTCTATAGTATAGCACCGTCTTCTCTTATTCCTGAAAACCTGAAAAGAGCGGATTCTTCCTACACTGATCACTACCTTTGAGCTAACTGTATTCGGAAAGACCGCTTATTCAGAAAATACTGGTGATTCCTTT
>NZ_QPKJ02000347.1 GCF_003344625.1 Solirubrobacter deserti
AGGAAGAAGGCAGCAACAAGGAGGAGAGTTGGTGTACCCAGTGGCTTTGCGAGCTTCGATGAAAGCCATGGTCCAAATATCGCTCCTAAAGTGCCCCCGACGGCGATGAGCGCAAAAAAGCGCTTGCCTTGCTCGCTGGAAAAGCGATCTGCCAGCAACGCCCAAAACACCATGGTCACAAACAGATTGAAGACACTGAACCAGACGTAGAACACTTGTCCGCTTCGCTGACCTATTGCACTTGGTGCGAACATCATTAGCCCCCAAAAGCCAACGAGGCTGACTGCGAAGAAAGCATACGTAGCGGAAATGAAGCGCAGTCGCTGAAATCTGCTTACCATCCAGCCGAAAATGGGGTTGACCAGTAAGGTGGCCACAGCGGTTCCAATGAATAACCATCGAATGGCTTCAATGCCGCGCTGCATCCCGAGGGCGTCTCGCGCTGGGCGTAAGAGCATCAGCGCGGTGAGAATGAAAAAAAAGAACAGGGCGGCGATCAGAACGGGAGCAACCTCGTCACGGCGAACGTTGAACGTGTTTCTCAGCAGTCGAGACAATGC
>NZ_QPKJ02000348.1 GCF_003344625.1 Solirubrobacter deserti
ACAAACTAGGCCCCCTCCCACATGTGGTCAAAATATCCATATGTACAATACCAAGGTCGAGCCTCTACTCCAGCTCACAAGCTCATGCTGTCATCTCAATCATTACCTGCAACACAAGACTATAATGAGCTACAGCTCAGTAAGTAAGGTAAATGTATGAAATGTTCCTCAATGACATGTACTAAATGCATGATCATGCTTGCTTAAATCTTTTGGTATAAATATTTTCCTTTTGGCTTCCCCCTGTCTTGTGTACACTGTCCGGTTCGGCACTGCGCCTGCAGGGCTTTCTGAACTGATAATATCCCATGGGCTCTCCTCCAGCCGGCTCCCACTACAGTGGGGCTCATTACTAACCTTATTCCATCGTTACCCCGTCGAGCTCAAGAGATAAGGCGGCCCAAAACTGTAGTACAATCATTATATCCCTTGGAGGAGGAACATTGTGGCAAACCTTCTGACTAATCCCGTCAGACTTGCCCCCTTTCCTGGGGCTGCCACTCCAAACTGTAAATATTTATCCCGCTTCCCCGTAACAGTGACACAAAACCTTCTTAAAG
>NZ_QPKJ02000349.1 GCF_003344625.1 Solirubrobacter deserti
CTAGTATTATCATATGCCCTCACTGTTTGTCCTGACGGCTTGAAATCTGATGGTTCGATGCCTAAGGAGGGGGCAGTGTTGAGAGGACACACATTCAGAGCTGACCCATTATCTATCAAAACTGTAGGAACTCTTTTCCCCATAGCATCTACTGTCACATATAAAGCTTGCAAATGATTGGGACCTTTCTTCGGAAGATCTGATTCTGTGAAGGATATCGACTGACCATGTTGAACTGGACTTACCAAACTGACTAAACCCTCAGGTGAAGTATCGATAGGAATCTGAACCTGGTTGAGTAACCTGAGCACTGTCTGCCTATGCTTTTGAGAAGCCATTAAAAGCCCCCAGATGGTAATGTTGGCTTGAGTTCGCTTGAGCTGTTTCAAAATCTCTTCCTCCTCCTCTTGCACTTCGGTGCGTTGAGGTCTTTCTAGCTCTCCTAAGGGATTGTCGGATTCCAAGTAAGTGGGTTTGAAATGACGACCTCCCCTAGTGACATGGTTAACATCTTCCTCATCACTAGCCCAAATATCTGCTATCTCTTCGGGTGTGCTCA
>NZ_QPKJ02000350.1 GCF_003344625.1 Solirubrobacter deserti
ACATAGGCCTACCCAATATGCCATTGCCTTATGCATCATAGGTTGTTTTCTTGTTTCAAATGGAACCACATCCATTCCTATTGAAACATGTGAGCTTATTCTTCCGTTATCGGAGTCCCATAACATCATCCCATTGGTACTAGCTGAAACTCTGAACGGACTTGATTACTTCCATTCAAACTCTACTTCTTGCATTTGGGGCAGCCCCATTCTTCTTCAGATGTGGTTGGTTGAAAGACTTAAACTGATTTCTCCTTTGGATGGGCCTAAACACTTGTCCCATGATTACTGTTTGCGGGAATCTGTATTTTTCGAGCGACGCTCGATTCAGGATGTGATCGTCTTTTTAGCTTCTCTATCTTGGAGAGACATTCAGTGGCATGTGGCTATTTGGGACTGTGGTGACGAATATGTATTGCATACTTCAGGGTGTTGCCAGGTAAAACTCATGGGCTTGACGCATACATCATTCTACTGGGCTTCCCGCTTGCTCCGCCAGATGGGCCATGTTCAATCAATCCTCCCTATCAAAGGACATGTTCATGGGGTAGAGGTGGCT
>NZ_QPKJ02000351.1 GCF_003344625.1 Solirubrobacter deserti
ACTCCGTATATCTATATGGGTGAGGAAATCGGCATGACCGATCCGCACTACCATTCAATGGCTGATTATGTGGATATCGAAGCCAAGAATGCTTACAAGGCTTTGCTCAAGGAAGGTAAGTCGGAAAAAGCGGCGTTTGCCATCATTTTGGCGAAGGCCCGTGACAACAGTCGGACGCCGATGCAGTGGGATGATTCGGCTAATGCCGGCTTTACCACCGGTACACCTTGGCTGCGACCGACGAATCAAAAAGAAATCAACGTCAAAGATGAGTTAGCGCATGGCGAAATTTTCCAATTTTATCAAAAGTTGATTGCGTTGCGAAAACAATATGACGTGATCAGTGACGGCAGTTATGAACCGTTTGGAATCGATATTGACCGCTTGTATGCGTACGAACGGGTTGCTGGTGAGGATCATTTGTTGGTCCTGAATAACTTCAGTGACAAGGCGATCACAGTACCGCTGCCAAATCGATTCCAATCCGCAAAAGTGCTTATTACCAACGAATCAGGATTAATACCAACTGCAACGATGACATTGCCGCCGTACGCGACG
>NZ_QPKJ02000352.1 GCF_003344625.1 Solirubrobacter deserti
TAGCACCAGTACTCTATTCGGGAACAAATTCCCGATCGCGATGAAGAGGGTCTCTGTACTATATTGGGGAAAAATGCACGACTTCGGAGCTCGGCTTGGGCCCAAGGTAGCTTGCTTACTCGAGAAAGTATAACAACTTTTGTCCTTCTCGGACATGTCTCGGATGTCTAGCATCAAGGCCGAGAACTGCTTCACATATTCCCGCACCGTGCCCGTATGTCTCAACTGCCTTAGCTTGCGTCGGGCCATGTATTCAACATTCTCTGGAAGAAATTGGGTCTTCATTTCTCTCTTCAAATCTTCCCAAGTGTCAATGGTGCAACGCCAATTTACAATGTCATCATACTTGGTGCGCCACCAGAGCTTGGCCTCACCTGTAAGGTACATCGTAGCCATGGAGACCTTCGTCTCTTCCGAGTCGGGCTTGAAAGCCCTAAAGTCTTGCTCCATATCGAAGAGGTCTTCGAGCCTATAGCTGTCTCCCCCGTATGCTCGAGGCTCAGGGACACGAATCTCCTTCGGAACCTCAATACCGCCTTCGGGTGTCGAGCCTACC
>NZ_QPKJ02000353.1 GCF_003344625.1 Solirubrobacter deserti
TTTCATCGAAGCTCGCAAAGCCACTGGGTACACCAACTCTCCTCCTTGTTGCTGCCTTCTTCCTGCTGCTAGCCATCTTTATGGCTGTGTTGCTCACTCGGATTCGACGGGACATACCTACGGCCGGCGAGCGCGATGAGCCGGTAACAGCCATATCTGAAGACACCGACCGCATCGGAGGGTCAGCCTGGGCCGGACTGCGCGAAGTTATCTCTTCACCCTATCTATTGGGAATCGCCGGCTACGTACTCCTGATGACGCTGATGGGAACGCTGATCTACTTTACGCGCCTTCAAATGGTCGCAGCGGAGGCAGTCGATCTCGACGCGCGAACTACGCTGCTGGGTAGCATCGATATGTGGACGCAGACTGCGGTCCTATTATTACAGCTTACATTAACCGGCCAGATCGTACGGCGCTTTGGACTTGGATTCGCCCTTGCCGTGCTACCGGTCGCGACGGCAGTCGGATTCGTCGGCCTAGCAATTTACGGATCTTTCGTGGTCCTGGGCCTTCTGGAAGCGACAAACCGTGCAGTTCAGCGCGGCCTGACCC
>NZ_QPKJ02000354.1 GCF_003344625.1 Solirubrobacter deserti
AGGCTCGTGTGGACTATTCATTAGAGGCCACCATGCTTTTGAGGCTCAAGGATTTAGCGAGGATGATTACGAGAAGGATTGGAGCATAGCATCCATCAAAGGAACACAAGTAAGCATTTAATTAATGTCGATTAATTGTTTAAAGATTCGTTTTCATAGTTTGAGTTCGAGTCTTGGATGAATATGCATGGGAAAAATTTTCATATTACTTTCCGCTGCGTTCCCATGTAGTATTCCTTCAGTGGTATCAGAGCCAACTCAAATATATGATTCGAATCATGAATGGCATAGCTTGGCATGTGTTTAAAATATGTTTAAAATTGGAATCCCGTTTTTCTGGAGTATGCCCACTTGTTTGGCTTGTATCTTGGTCAAAACATATCCAAATCGCATGAGGTTGGTCTTGTTTCGATCGTGACTCGATTTAGAACGTTTCTATATCAATTTTGAAATTTTTGCAAGCCATTAAGGCAGCGTTTGGAGGCAAAATAGCCACTGGACAGAACACTGTTTTTCTGCCGAATAGCGTTCATGGTGGTCTTCTTGGTGTAGATG
>NZ_QPKJ02000355.1 GCF_003344625.1 Solirubrobacter deserti
TGAGAGTTCTAAATTCCGCTGCTTTTGACCTTTTATAAGAATCCTTGAAATAATGATCATTAAACAACTCTTGAAATCGAGACCATAACATGGGACCAGGATGCTTGGCTTTTTCTGTAGTCCACCATCGCCAGGCTGAAATTCTAAGATAACTAGTAGCGAGCTCTACACGAAGGTCTTCCTGTGTACTAGATAAGTCCAACAATTGATCCATCTGTTCCAACCAGTTCCCTGCATCTGCTGGATCATCCGTACCACTAAAAGTATTTGGACGGTTATCTCTCAGTCACTTCGAAGCTGCTGCCTTCCTGACCTCAGGTGTTTCTTCCATTCTGTGCAATAAAGATGATAAATTCCGTAAAGTCTGATCAGGGATTTCATGTGCCTGTGCTGATTCGAGAACTACTGGTGCTTGTGGCGGTTCAGGCACTATTGGCACTTGTGGCTCAACTGTCACATACTCTGGTGTTTCTGTCTGTTCAGGTGTTTCAGTTGCAGGGCGATGAATTGGAGCTCTTCCCCTTCTTCTGGGCGGCATTGGTAAAATAAAATAAC
>NZ_QPKJ02000356.1 GCF_003344625.1 Solirubrobacter deserti
CATTCCTAGACTTAGTTAGGACCTTATATTAATGAAGTCGATAGGTGGCATGCTTTGAAAATCAATAAAACCATTTTTCATAGATTTTACAAAACATACATAGTTGCTGCCCAGAAAATACAGCAACCTTGTTTAATTTTAAAACGTTTTTAAAATTAATCCAAACAATATAAAATCATGTCAAAATGATTTTAACATGTTAATATATCATTATACAAGAGCCCTAAATCATTTTAAATAAATTAAAATGTCAATACATCACATGTATTGCTCAAACTCTCAAGAACACCAAAATGGAGTTTTTCAAAATTAGTTTCTTGTAACCTTCTTGTTCTTCACTTTTAATTTTTCAAAATTATCAAGAATGATTTTTAAATCATCAAGAACAATTTATAAATCATGTGAATAACATAAGGTTTGAAACCAAACAAATAACAAAGCCCATTAGGGTTTCCAAAACCCATGGGGCCGTCCACATAGTGAGAGAGAGAGAGTGAGCTAGGGTTAGGGTTAGGGTTAGGGTTAGGGTTTCTCAAACCTTGCCTAATCCTATCA
>NZ_QPKJ02000357.1 GCF_003344625.1 Solirubrobacter deserti
TTTGAAAAATCTTGGTTGCTTTGACAAGGATTTTGTGGTGGATTGCCTTGACGTGAGGAAACATTTCCTCCATCACTCTTCCAACTAAAATTGGGGTGTTTACTCCACCCCGGATTATAAGTCTCAGAATATGGAGAGTTGAAGGGCTTCCTTTGGTAGTTCAGAGCATTAGCTTGCTCAATTTGAATGGCTCCCTTGACTTGGGGAAGATTAGG
This sequence comes from Solirubrobacter deserti, assembly GCF_003344625.1. Classification (GTDB taxonomy): domain Bacteria; phylum Actinomycetota; class Thermoleophilia; order Solirubrobacterales; family Solirubrobacteraceae; genus Solirubrobacter; species Solirubrobacter deserti. The sequence continues at coordinate 216 of NZ_QPKJ02000357.1, forward strand.
GCAATCGGTGGTCACATGAGTGGGGTCATCGCATATGATGCACAAGTCCTCCATCCTAGGTCCCGTAGGTGCCGTAGGCACTTTGGGTACGGTGCTCACCTCACTCACTTTTTGCATTTCTAAAGCCTCTAACTTCCTAGTCAGTGTAGCTAGCTTAGCTTGTAGGTCATCATTCTCTTTTATATGGTGCTTTCCTCCTCCAGTGGGCGTGCTATGCACTCTAGCGGCATCTAGGGAAGAATGAGTCTCCCAATTTCGGGCATTCTCCGCTATGGAGTCAAAACATTGCACAGCCTCTTCGGGGCTTTTCTCATAAAACCGTCCCCCACTCATCATTTG
>NZ_QPKJ02000358.1 GCF_003344625.1 Solirubrobacter deserti
TATCTTGACCCCGAGTAGTCACCATACTGATATCCTAATACCCAGATTCCATAGTTCCAATTATAGCCAATAATAATCATCACCAGAATATGAATGCAATAAATAAATAAAAAAAATTGAACAGATATCAAAATGCATATCAAACACTTACAGAGAAGTGAGGCTTCCTTTCCTTCCCGACGTGTGTATATAAGCGGTCTTCAGAATCATTTTAAAACATAAGCTCTGATACCAACTGTGACATCCCCCGATCTCACACGCGCACGTAAGGATATTCGTAAAAAATATTTAGTGAGATCGGGAGGCGCCACTCGACTTAAACTGATAAAATCGGGGAAAATTAAAACTTTTTAAACTTTCTGGGAAGAAAAAGGGAAATTCCACTCACTCATAATTATACATAGTCTAATATATATGTATATACATACTCACAAAGTGGACCTCTCAGAAAAATATACATAATGTACACACACTCAAAACAGAGTGTAACGCCCCCAGCTTAACCATACTATCATATACAGCCAAACTAGGAAGTGCTACTTTTTCTTAAACC
>NZ_QPKJ02000359.1 GCF_003344625.1 Solirubrobacter deserti
GCACTTTGTTTTGAAGGCCATTCGCGAGCATCTAATTACTGCAGCGCACGATTTAAGCGATGGTGGGTTGTTGGTCGCCTTGGCAGAGATGGGGTTTGATGCCCAACTTGGCGCCCAGATTAACGTCACATTGCCGACTGCTTGGGGATTTTCCGAGACGCAAGGCCGCTTCTTGCTCACCGTGTCCCCTGAAAATCAGGCAGCATTTGAAGCATTGCATGGTCCGGCCCAATTGATTGGTCGAGTTCAGGCCGCACCAGAATTTGAAGTCACAACCGTTAATCAACATTTTTCTGCATCGTTGCAACAGCTACAGACAGCATTCGAGGAGGCGCTCCCATGCCACATGAACCAAAAGGCTTAAATGAAGAATGCGGGGTTTTCGGTGTTTGGGGTAATCCTAATGCCGCCAGCATCACGCATCTTGGGTTACACACACTACAGCACCGCGGTCAAGAAGGCGCCGGTATTGTTGGGCTGACCAAAGACGGGATGCGGCGGCATTATGGTTTGGGGTTACTGAGCGAAGTTTTCACGAATACCGATCAATT
>NZ_QPKJ02000360.1 GCF_003344625.1 Solirubrobacter deserti
CTTTCCAAAAGGCTTTCTACAAGCTTTGCCTGCTAGGCATGGTTCACATAAGTCTAGATCAACTTTGGTGAGTGAGCCTAAAAGGCCTTCTCTAGCCAACCGAGTCATTCTATCCCTTCCTATGTGACCCAGCCTAGCATGCCAAGTTGTAGAATTAACATTACTACTATCAATCACATAAGATGATGCAGAATTAACAGATGAATAATAAGAATCGTTTAAATTTAATTTAACAAAACCATCCACAAATGATCCATGTCCAAAAAGTATTCCATCCGCATAAATAACCAAACCATTATTCGAAAATTCAAAAGAAAAACCAAAATTAATCAAAGCAATAACAGATAATAGATTATGCTGGATCCCAGGCACATGAAGTACGTCATGAAGAAGCATAGTGCGACCGGAGCGCAAATGAAGTTGGTACGAACCGACTCCAATAGCATCCTCACTGGTACCATTTCCCACAAACACCTTGTGGGTACCTCTAGGAACACGGCGATAATCTACGCACCCCACCCGATCTCGGGCTACATGTTTTGGTGCTCCTG
>NZ_QPKJ02000361.1 GCF_003344625.1 Solirubrobacter deserti
TTTCATCTTCCCCTGCAGTCACCCTCTTCTTTCTTCCTCAAGCTAGGGGAGAAGCCCATCTGAGAGTGCCTCTTACAAGGGATAAAAACCTTTCCGCTGCTGCTGTTAGTTCTTTTAATTGAATAGTTTTATTTGTTCTCTGAGTGATTTCCCTTAGGGACCTAGCTTCCCGTCCTTTCCTTGCCTGGAAGCTCTCTAAGGTGGTTATTCCTTCTAAAATAGATGTTCCTAGTGAGTTGTAGTACTTAGATGAACTTCCTTGGGTTTCCTGTAGTTTCTCTTTTGAAGTTTATAACAGATAAGGAAAGAACAGAACAAATAAGATCGAGCTATCTCAAGACAGGTAGCTAGGCAGTGGGATTCACAATCATATCAATGTTGGGCAAAGGAACGTACTTTGCCCAAGCTTATTTTATATATCTCCGAAATCACTGCAGATTCTGATGCCCCCTCCTCGGCCACTGGGACAAGGAGATCCGATCTTCATAATCAATGGGACGAATGTTTTGATACCTCCAAGAGCGAACGAATTCCTGCCTTTTTTAACCGAA
>NZ_QPKJ02000362.1 GCF_003344625.1 Solirubrobacter deserti
AAGTCCTTAAATGGAAATTTCTTGAGTTTCTAGTTAAGTAGGGAGCTAAAACACATCTTAAACCCTTGCTTACCTATGAGTTACGAAAATTATAGCTTATTAACTAAGTTCTTTCAGCTTTTAAGTAAAGGACAAAGTTGCACACACTTTAATGGCCATTGTATTAAACTAATCTGATTTAGGGAGATTTGTCTAAGCATATAATTATAACATGTTAGAGACAATTATTAAGTGTTTTATTAAGCCCTAAACTAGATTATAGCTAGATTATTGACTAGATAAGAGACAACCTTGACTCCTAGGGAATTGTGTAAGCAAAGGGATAAGCATCTACAATTTGCCTCTAATTTAACTTACACTTAGGCTAATGACAAAATAAAAGTTAGTCTTGGAACTTGTGCCATCAAGTGGCTGAACTCAAGTAAGATAAACACTCCTAACCCCATTTCTCCAAGCCAAAAACGTCCTCCTACCTCTCTCTCTCTCCCTTCTGGTTTTTCTTCTCTTCTACTAGCAACCATAGCCTCCTCTCATCTCTCCATAGGTTTCTT
>NZ_QPKJ02000363.1 GCF_003344625.1 Solirubrobacter deserti
AAGGTTTTCCGCACTTAAAAAAGAAAAAAAAAAGGATACCTTAAATGAAATTTCAAATTAAAATTAAACTAATAAAATAAGATTTTTGGATCATTTATATTTATTTATATTTATAAATATTGATATGTCGTTAAATTAGTATCATGAAGAAAAATTAAATGGAAAATAATGTATGGGCGCATCTCTTTGTTTTCATATATGCACTACAACACGGAAAATAAAGTCATTTTTAACTTTAATTTATTTCACTTTTTGTCATTATATGCTTTAATTAATTTTTAAATTGCGGATACATATGTATCTTTAACATACTGAAACGACTGCCATTATTGGTATCAAACCAATACCGATTCATACAAGCGAAATCTTCTAATCGATAATTAGGCCAAAGAAAGAACTTTAATTTAATTAGTGTATTTTGATTTATTTTGCTTTTATTCAAAACTAGACTCCTTACCTTATTTTCATTACAAAAAAATGCATTGCTAGGCATACCATTTCTATTCCTAGAATTGAAACAAATTAGAATTCTCAATTCTTTACGATGTCT
>NZ_QPKJ02000364.1 GCF_003344625.1 Solirubrobacter deserti
GACATCGACTCGGCCATAGAGGAAGTTAACCAAATTTTAGAGTCATCCCAATCCGTCGGTGCCCTCACTTGGACACCCAAAACCGAACCCCTACCACCATTGGCTAGCGAGCCTTTGCCTAGCTCGTTGGAGTCACCTCCATCCCTTGAGCTCAAACCTTTGCCATCCCACTTGAAATACATGTTTTTAGGGCCCAATGACACTTTGCCTGTTATTATTGCTTCCGACTTGAGTGACTTGCAAGAGAGAGCCCTGATGCACACCTTGAAAAAGCATAGGGAGGCAATAGGTTGGTCGGTTGCGGATTTGAAGGGAATTGACCCCTCTATTTGCATGCATCGGATTCATTTAGAAGAAGGAGTGAGACCATCTAGGGAAGTTCAAAGAAAACTCAATCCAAACATGAAAGAAGTGGTTAAGAAGGAAGTGCTTAAGTTGCTAGATGCGGGTATCATATACCCCATCTCGGATAGTGAGTGGGTAGCTCCTACCCAAATTGTCCCCAAAAAGTCTGGAATTACTGTAGTAGCTAATGATGAGGGTATTCTAG
>NZ_QPKJ02000365.1 GCF_003344625.1 Solirubrobacter deserti
AATATTTTTGACGAAAATTGACAATTAAGTTTCCAACAATCTAGAACAGATAAGCTGCTAACGGACGAGACAAGATTAATTCTAATGTTGTGATCAAGTTCTAGGAAGAAGTTAGTATTTCTCGATTTTCGTGCAAGACAGTTATATAAATCGTAATATTTAGATGATATGTCAAAAAGTGAAGCACGAGGTGTTCTAAGCACGAGGTGGCACTATAAGCACGACGTGTCAAATCAGAGCACGAGGTGTTGAATCAGGACACTAATTGGTGTTTAGTTACACTAAGCTAGCTTAGAATAAGCTTAATCGCGTAATGTCATCTTTGTGCACTCTAATAATTAGGCATTGATACTTTGTTTGCGTTATTAATTGGAGTCTAATTGACTTATTTTTATGTTTAATGATTGGTTATGGGGCTAGGTTCCACCAAATTATAATAAGATTGGCCATATAGGATCATAAGTCAAAGTATGACTAGATTTCACTTTTTAAGATAGGATTCACTAACTTTGGCTACACTTGGGTGTATAGGATGGCCCAGCAACGTGGT
>NZ_QPKJ02000366.1 GCF_003344625.1 Solirubrobacter deserti
GTATTTATGTTGGGCTTTTTTTTCATTTCATATCATGGTTAAAAAAAACGTTCAAAATAAAAATAGGTGAGGTTTACTAATCCTTTCTTTTCGAAATCCGAAGAAGTTGCCAGGGAACCCCCGGATCCTCTGTGAACTGCTCAATCGATTACTTCTTCTAGAATGCTAACATTCTAGAATGCTAACAAGAAGATTCCTTGATTTTCTTTTATTATATTATCCCCATACTTTTCTTTTTTCCTTCATTGATTTGATTCTTTCTTTCAATGGATATCAGAATTCATATAATTCATATTAAAATAAAAAATCCTAAGAAATCTAGGAATTAGAATTGTAAGAGTAAGAGCTGTATTTCGATCATTTCAGATTGATTAGAATCAACACAAATCAAAGAGCAATAGATGAAGCAAAGAAATAGAATTGAAATACGCTACTATGTATGTACATTATATATGGAATTGATATTATAGATATATAGATATATAAAGATAATAATGTCTATTGATATATATTAAATTAACTTCTATCTTCATAGAGCAAACTTTATTT
>NZ_QPKJ02000367.1 GCF_003344625.1 Solirubrobacter deserti
TTCCAACTCACTCAAGAACTTACAGAGCCAAACTGCTTCCTTCGCTGCTTCTGAAGCAGCTACATATTCAGCTTCCATAGTTGAATCAGCAATATAATTTTGTTTTATGCTTCTCTAAACTATGGCTCCACCACCAAGAGTAAAAACTGACCCAGATGTAGATTTTCTGCTGTCTATATCAGACTGGAAATCAGAATCAGTATATCCAATAGGAATCAAATCCCTACCGGAGTACACTAGCATATAATTCCTCGTTCTCCGAAGGTACTTGAGAATGTGTTTCACAGCTATCCAGTGATCCAATCCTGGGTTAGACTGAAACCGACTGACTATTCCTACGGCGTAGCAGATGTCAGGCCTAGTGCATAGCATTGCATACATAAGGCTTCCAACTGCTGATGCGTAAGGAATCCGTCCCATGTCTTCTTCCTCTTGAGGTGTCTTAGGACACTGCTCCTTAGAAAGATGAACTCCATGTCGAGAGGGCAATTGTCCCCTTTTGGAGTTTTACATCGCAAATCTAACAAGCACTTTGTCAATGTACGAT
>NZ_QPKJ02000368.1 GCF_003344625.1 Solirubrobacter deserti
CTTTTTTTTTTTACCCCACGGACGTGAACGTTCCCCATTTATTTTACTTGCTTTTATCCCTACCAATTCTTTCGATCGCCGCAGACGCCGCCATGAGAGGACGGCACCAAACGAGGCGAGCGTTCGCGCGGATCGGCGCTTCCAGATGGAGCGAAAACTTCGGACGAGAAAACAGCACGATGAAAGGCAATGCACGGGAGAATCGCTCCCAGTAGAGTTATAGGTTTCGGAACGAGCTTCGCGTTGATATATTGTGCGCCCCGTAACTCATCCAGGATCAAAAGTTATGGCAGATGGAACCGTTCGGGGAGTTGCGAGAAGACATAAAGGGATAGACTCACCGTATTCTTTC
>NZ_QPKJ02000369.1 GCF_003344625.1 Solirubrobacter deserti
GCCAGACGTGATGAAAAGTCCTCAGTCGAACTCATAAGTGGGGTCCTCAAGATTTAGGGACTCAATCACCACACCATCCCGAGTCATGTCCCCATTCCCAAGGCCCTCGATATAAGGCTTAAGCCTTTGACCATTCACCGTAAATGAAGATCCATTACGGGGGTTGCTAATTTCAATCTCACCATGGGGAAAGACATTGGTAACCGTGTAAGGCCCATCCCATCGAGACCTTAGTTTGCCCGGAAATAATCGCAACTTAGAGTTGAAAAGCCATACTCGTTGATTAGGCTCAAAAGATTTACGAGTAATATGTTTATCATGAAATTCTTTCATTTTGGCCTTATAGATTTTTGAACTTTCATACGCCTCATTGCGAATTTCTTCGAGCTCACTAAGTTGAAGTCGGCGGTGAGAACCCGCTTCCTTCATCTCAAAATTAAACTGACGAATAGCCCAAAGGGCTTTATGCTCAAGTTCGACAGGAAGGTGGCATAGTTTACCATAAACTAACCGGTAAGGGGACATGCCAATCGGGGTTTTATAAGC
>NZ_QPKJ02000370.1 GCF_003344625.1 Solirubrobacter deserti
TAGAAGTGAAAATTTGATCAGGTAACGATGACTTGTACTATTCTTTTACCAACGTAATTAAGATGATTTCATATATTATATGCATGTTTGTTATAGTACATAACCGAGTTTCCTTGGAATAATATAATGGTTTAGTTGTGAGTATCTTATTTAATTTATTAGTACTTACGGTTTCTTTTATTGTACTTTGTATTTGATTGGATCTATAAGAATTTGGACTTTTGTGACCTTGTTTTGTGATTTCAATATATGGTTTAACAAAGAGAATATATTTATTTGATTAGGTTCTAGTAAACCTTCGTATTAAAATAGTTAATTTCTAGTGTTTTATGTACTAATTACTTTGAGATTAATCGAAGTGATCCTATATAAGTTATGCTTATATACTGACATTGTCTAATTAGACGATAGCCATTTTTATTTATTTAAATACTCACTTGTTTTTTAGTAATTAAAATATTAATGGTTTTGTCAAAAACCAAAAGCATGTTTATTATTATGTATATAAGTGCACTCTTTTAGTTGTTAAATTTAGGATTCTTGTC
>NZ_QPKJ02000371.1 GCF_003344625.1 Solirubrobacter deserti
TGTGTAGGACTGCATTTGCTGTTGCTAAAAGAGGTCTTCCTATGATAACTGGTATTTGGGGCCTATTGGCATCAACAGGCTCCATATCTAAGACAACAAAATCTGCAGGAAAGACAAAAGAATCTATCTTAACCAAAACATCCTGCAGAACCCCTCTAGGCACCTTAGTGGACCTATCGGCAAATTGAAGTATGGTGGGTGTGTCTTGGAGTGTCCCAAGCTCCATTTTAGCGTAAACAGAATATGGAATTATATTCACGCTAGCACCGAAATCAACCAACGCTCGATCAATGTAATGACTTCCTAGGAAGCAAGGTATGGTTGGCGTACCGGGATCTTTTCTTTTTATGGGAGTTTGGAATTGGCACACAGCACTAGCTATGTCCACAGGAGTCACAGCCTTGGACAAATGGACACGCTCTTTCCTTTGCTGTGTGCACATCTCCTTCAAAAACTTTGCATATGAAGGAATCTGCTTAATGGCATCTAGAAGAGGCAAATTAATGTGAACGCTCTTAAACACTTCCAACATATCAGACATGCT
>NZ_QPKJ02000372.1 GCF_003344625.1 Solirubrobacter deserti
CACTTGCATATTGTATGCTTAAATACTTTATGTTAACTATTCGAAACATAATACATGATGTTTGCTTATACATGGAATGTTTGTTTATTTTTCAGTAGATATGGCACTTAATCCTTTATCCACTTTACTCACACAAAACAAACTGGATGGAGAAAACTATGTAGACTGGAAACGTAACCTAGACATAGTGCTTACTGCTGATAAACACAAGTGGGTTCTCACCACTCCATGTCCTGCTGAGCCAACTGAGGAATCCACCAACGATGAAAGAAACTTATATGATAAGTGGAAGCAATCTGATGAGATGGCTAAGTGCTATATACTTGGCTCAATGAGCAATATATTGCAACAACAACATCGTGGGATGGATACCGCTGCTGACATAATGCTGAGTGTTGACGAAATGTTCGCCAGTCTCGGTCGTCAAGCCAGAAATGAGGCTACATCAGCATTCATGAATCTTCGACAAAAGAAGGGTACTCCAGTTAGGGAACATATGATGAAAGTCATCGCATACCTAAATGAACTGGAAATCCTTAGAGCT
>NZ_QPKJ02000373.1 GCF_003344625.1 Solirubrobacter deserti
CTACACATACCAAAAATGAAATCTACTACACATGAAAACACCTAAATCCATAACTAGCAACTTTGGGGATTTAAGTCTAATTTTAACCCTCCACTTAAATTATTTGTTTCCAGCCATATATAATGTTTTCCTAGGACCATTATTCATCAAATAATAGCTGTGGTTTAAGAGTTAAAACAAAAGAAATTAACTACAAGTTCAAAATCCTAAATAGAGCTCACCTTGACTAGTTTGAGCTTTTACCGAAGCTCTTGCTTTCTACCTCCACCAAATTGATTCTCAAGGCTTGAAACTGAATTTTAGGACCCAAGAGAACCTAGAGGAACTCATACTTAAGTTGCAGCAAGTGAAGAACTTGAATTAGAAAACAATACTAAAGAAGAAGAACTAGTAGACTCACCTTGACTAGTTTAGACCTATCTTGCTTTCTAGAGCTCCAACTTGAGTTCTACCACTTGGAAACTCTTGGATATGGCTAAGGGGAGTTGAGAGAAGCTTAGATAGGGGCTGGAGGGTTTCAAATTGTGGGTCGAGAGGAAAGAGA
>NZ_QPKJ02000374.1 GCF_003344625.1 Solirubrobacter deserti
CCGATGGCTTGGGCGGGGGAGGCCATAATAATGTCCCCCGGACGCGGGGCTATCTTTCCAAGTCGGATAGCCCCGGGAAGACCACCAGAGCACCCTGCCTTGTTCCGGCCGGCCGCCCAGGACCTTGCGCGCCCATGGGCTGTGCGAGGGGATGGTGCCGTAGGCTGATGCCTTGACGGGGTGCACTGATGGTAGCCAGGCTTGGGGTCGCACGGGGGAGACCTTAATGTCCCCCGATGGCTTGGGCGGGGGAGGCCATGATAAGGTCCCCCGATTGCGGGGCTATCTTTCCAAGTCGGATAGCCCCGGCACGCCATCAGACCACTCTACCCCTTGGCCAGGCCGGCTGCCCAGGACCTTGCGCGCCCGTGGGCTGTGCGAGGGACGGGGCGAAGGCCGAAGCCAAGGGTGTACCGTTGACGGCCATCCACCTTCGGGTGTGGCGCCGGCAGTGGTGGCGGGGTGCAATGATGGCAGGCAGGCTTGGGGTCGCACGGGGGAGACCTTAATGTCCCCCGATGGCTTGGGCGGGGGAGGCCATGAT
>NZ_QPKJ02000375.1 GCF_003344625.1 Solirubrobacter deserti
TGGAGAAGCTGGTGATCTTAGAATCAGTCTTGGTAAAAGGTCCGATCAACTAAATCACCTTTTGGGAACTGTTCAAAATAATTATCATAGAGAAGGTAGAGAAGGTATAGGTTTTAATTCTCAAGAGAGTGAAATCTCTGAAGTTCATGTCGAGGCTTTTAAAGCCAAGAATGAAAAGGTTAAACCTCCCAAGCAACCCATTTCTGCTTCTCATAGGTATGTGACTCCTAAATACAAGTTTGTTCCTGTTTGCCATTACTGTGGAGTCAAAGGTCACATTAGGCCAAAATGTTACAAACTTATGAATTTTTCCAAGAGAAACTTTCAAAGTCACTGTAATGGGTCTGTTAAATCTCAAATTGATGACTTATTGAAAAAGTCTCAAATGCTGAATGATGAAGTCAAGAAATTGACAAACTCTAGCATGAATTGGAATAGAGGTCAAGAGATTTCTGGTTCTATGAAAAATCCCAAGGTTGTGTCTAACCATCAAGTCAAACCTAAGTCTAAGGAAGTTTGGGTTAGATCATCAAATCTGAGATG
>NZ_QPKJ02000376.1 GCF_003344625.1 Solirubrobacter deserti
TCTAAGAAATTGTATAATCATTGGAGTTATAATAATGAAGAAAAAAGAAAAAAATTAAACAACAAATTTATCAATAGAGTAAAAGCTCTAGATAAAACTTTAAATAGTAAATCCCTTATTCTGGGTGTACTCGAAAAAAGAACTAGATTGTATAATAATACCAAAAAAGAATACTTACCTGAAAGATATGATCCTTTCTTAAATGGGGCCTATCGCGGGCGAGTTAAAAAACTCTTTTCACTTTCAATCCAAAATAAAATTTCCATAAAAAATTACATAGAAAGAGGTTGGATAAATAAGATTCATGGTCTCATTCTTATTATTAATTATTTAGAATTTGAACAGAAAAAAAATCAATTTGATAAAATTGATAAAAAATCATTCAAAAAAGAAATGGTTTTTTTCTTGAACTTAATCAATGAATTTACTGTAAAATTCACATCAAGTTTCAATTTTAAAAAAAATTATTTTCTTCCTGAACATAAACCCGTGAGAATTAATTCAGAAGAGCGAAAAAAAAAATCAAATTTCTATTTAATA
>NZ_QPKJ02000377.1 GCF_003344625.1 Solirubrobacter deserti
ATTTTCTAAACAAACCGGAGTTGCAGTGTATAGTTTGGGTGAAAACTTTAGAATTGGAAGTTTGGTATGAAAATAATGCACAAACTTCAAAACCCGTAGTTTCACCACCTGTTACCTTTTCTCGCAAAACCGGAGCTGTAGTGTATATTTTGGGTGAAAACTTTAGAATTGTAACTTTGGTACGAAAATGATGTAGGAACTTCAAAACCCATTGTTCCGGTTCGTGTTACATTTTCACGCAAAACCGAAGCTCTAGTGCATATTTTGGGTGAAAATTTGCGAAATGGAAGTTTTGTACGAAAATGAGGCACAAACTTCAAAACCCATAGTTTCGCTTTCTTATACATTTTCTCACAAAACCGGAGCTATAACTCATATTTTCGGTGAAAACTTGAGAAATGGAAGTTTGGTACGAAAATGAGGCACAAACATCAAAACCCATAGCTTCGCATCCTGTTACATTTTCTCAAAAAACCGAATCTGCAGTGCGTATTTTGGGCAAAAACATGAGAAATGAAAGTTTGGTACAAAAATCGGGCA
>NZ_QPKJ02000378.1 GCF_003344625.1 Solirubrobacter deserti
CTGCAGCGAGTTGGATGGCGTGCCGCTTCTGCTTACGATCGGTGTGGGGATTGACGCCCTTGGCCAGCAAGGCCCTGGCTTCGTCGCGCAGGATACGGGCATCGCGCAAGCCGATCTCGGGATAGTTTCCCAGTGAGATGCGCTTTTGCTTGCCGAGCCAGTAGTAGCGGAAGTGCCACGACTTGCCGCCGACCGGTGAGACAACCAGGCCGAGGCCATCAAGATCAGGGAGGTTGTAAAGTTTGCCAGTGGTCTTGGCCTGGCGGACGATCAGATCAGAGAGTGCCATCATCGAGCTCCTAAGTTGAGACTTAGGCTCAATGCTCGTCACGGTTCCACTCCTGGCCCAGCAACAATCCGGTTCCGATTCCACCCGCTTTCTTTGGCCTCAATTCTGGCCTTAAAAACGCTGGCTGTCGGTGGATTTCGGTGGACGGCCCTGGAATGAAAAAAGGGGCCGAAGCCCCTCTTTTCAACGACTTACAGACGTCAGTGGAGGTCTGTAGATCTTAAATTGGAGCGGGAAACGAGACTCGAAC
>NZ_QPKJ02000379.1 GCF_003344625.1 Solirubrobacter deserti
CCGGGCCATTGACAAGTGTGCCTTAAAATTCAAATCAGACTTAGCAGTGTAGTACTGCTTCGCGGTGATCTCTAGACTTTCACGTCGCCAACGGTTTCTATTCGCTCGACGTTATGTAGATCTCGCGCCAAACTTTACTCGCCCAAGACAGCCAAATATGCATCCCATGCCTTCTTCGTCCACCCAGGCGCCCAATTGGGGAGCGGTGTTCTCATTGTGTGCCTGCGTGATGGGCTTGGTAACGGCTGAGCTGTTACCCATCAGCCTGCTAACTCCGATTGCCGCAGGACTGAGAGTGCAGCCCTCGGCTGCAGGCCAAGCGGTCACTGTGACCTCGCTCGCGGCCCTTGGGGCTAGTCTGCTGACTGCCGTGGTGACCAGGCGACTTGATCGGCGCACAGTGCTTGTGGTGCTGACTGCCGTCTCGGTCGCAGGTAATACGATAGTGGGATTTGCATCCACTTACGCGATGCTACTTCTAGGTCGTGTGCTGTTGGGACTAGAGCTGGGCGGGTTCTGGTCGATGGCCGCGGCGGT
>NZ_QPKJ02000380.1 GCF_003344625.1 Solirubrobacter deserti
TATTATATTATTTTTTATTTCAATAAAATAAAAAAATATTCTTTTATTATATTTTTAATTTTAAAAGGAAATGGAAATAAATAAAAAATAAAATTAAGATAAGAAAAAATAAAGAAGCATAAATTCTTGAACAATGCATTTTTATGTTACGGCTTAAATGGTTTTGTCAAGCCATATCCATCAAAAACCTCTAGAAAAAGACTTGGTTTTTAGTTATTTAAATGAGTCCTCGTTTCCTAATCTCATTAAGTCCTCTCGGTAAGGCTATAATTTTGATGATTCTTTTTTGATCCTATCTTTCGATTATGCCCGAGTTTCTTGTTCGACAAAAAGTCAATTTATATACAATAATAGGATTGTAGCGGGTATAGTTTAGTGGTAAAAGTGTGATTCGTTCTATATAATCCCTTTATAGTTAAGGGGTCCCTCGGTTTGGTGAATATTCCATTCCGATAAAAAACTTTATCTCGTAAAAGGGATTTAACCCTTTACCTCTCAATAAAAAATTCGAGGAACAATAGACATTTTCGTGATTT
>NZ_QPKJ02000381.1 GCF_003344625.1 Solirubrobacter deserti
CAACCCTTACTCAACATCCTCTTAGCTTTCATTGCAGAAATCACTTGTAGCTTTCCTTGCCTTGGAACACCATTGAATATGAATTGTTCCTCTCCTGGTGGCTGAAACTTAACTTGCTTCCGATTACAATCAATAATAGCGTGATACTTTGTCAACCAATCCATACCCAATATTACATCAAAGTCTTGTATATTTAGCACTACAAAATCAGCACATAGGCTTCTTCCATCAATCAAAATTTGGCATGCCCTTAGAATCTGATTAGAAATGATTTCATCCCCAGATGGAATTGTCACACTATAATTCACTTCCAAACACTCAGGAGTTGTACCCAATTTTCTCACAAATGCATTCGATGCAAATGAATGTGTTGCGCCGGAATCAATCAATGCATTAGCAAGAATACCAGAGATTAAGATCTTACCTTCCACTACTGATGGATCATATGCTGCCTGCTCTGCACTCATGGTATATACTCGTCCTTGAACTTTCTTCTGATCTCCTTGTTGAAGCATGGGGCAGTCTTTAGAATAGTG
>NZ_QPKJ02000382.1 GCF_003344625.1 Solirubrobacter deserti
AATATCACAATTTCTTCTACCCATCCTGTATATTGTCCTTTTCTTTTTTTGTTGTAATAGAAACTATTTAGTAGGCGAGATTTTACGAAAAAAGTTCTGCAGATTCATAGGAGAGAATCATTATTTCTTTTTTTCAATGCGAATTTGACACAAGATGGGGAACCCGCTATTTCTAATTAATTATTTATATAATTGAATAATTGAAAAGTGGGTTTCATCCTAATTTTAGCATATATAGTAAAACGATACTACGGGTTCTCACAAAAGAAAAAACCTTTTTTTTTTGCAGTACACCACTTGTTATTAGTTAATAATCCTAGCGATTTTTTTTTATATTCTTATTCTGATTCGAATTATTGGAATATTCAAATGATTTTCATCAAATGACTATTCATATATTGTATTTTCATGTAAATAGGGGCAAGCAAGTTCTATGGACAAGCGGCGATTCGATTTAATATTGTGTAGCGGGGTATTAGAATACAGGTGTGGGCTAAGTAAATCCATAAATAGTCTTGGTGATCCTATTAAAAAT
>NZ_QPKJ02000383.1 GCF_003344625.1 Solirubrobacter deserti
TTCACAGAACTGGCTGAGGGGACGGTGCTCCACCGTGTGCATCAGAGCCAGTACCAAGCGGACCAGTTCAACCCGGGCGTGCGCGGTAACGCCCGCTTCAGTCCGATCCAGGACGACCAGGGACAGGCGATCCCGACGCTGTATGCCGGCACCACGCTGCCGTGTGCGCTGATGGAGACGGTCTTCCACGACGTCCCGCATACCCCTGGCTTCAAGAGCTTCGATAAAGCCAAGCTCGCTGGGCAAGTCCATTCCACCGTACGGGTCGAAGCGGACCTGCAGCTCATCGACCTGTCCAGCGTCGCGCTGCGCAAGCTCGGCGTGACGCGTAAGCAGCTCATCGATACCGAGAAGGACCAGTATTCCGCGACCCGCAAATGGGCCGTGGCGCTTCACCGCCAGTGCCCGCAGGCGCAGGGACTCTCCTGGGTGTCCAGGCAGGACGATTCGGCGCGCGCCGTGGTCCTATTTGGGGACCGTATAGCCGAGGGCGCGCTCCAGGATGGGGGGGGAACGCACAGCTTGACCGATGA
>NZ_QPKJ02000384.1 GCF_003344625.1 Solirubrobacter deserti
GATTTCACTTCCTAAGTTAGGTTTTACCATTTTGGTCTACACTTGGGTGTATAGGAGTGACCAGCAACGTGGTGACTTTGTTAAGGATGTTTTAGAGCTGGACACATGGAAAGCAATGAGCAAAATACCCAAAATACCCCTTAGAATTTAAGTTATGCCATTTCTTAGTCATTAAGTATCTCTTTTAGAGCAAATCTGGTCATTTTCACTCCCTTTCTCTCCAGCCACGACCTGAGCCTCTCCAACACCTCCCTACACTTCTCTCAACTTCCCTTAATCATTTCCAAGAGTTTCCAAGTGGTAGAACTCAAGTTGGAGCTCTAGAAAGCAAGATAGATCAAAACTAGTCAAGGTAGTTCTACTAATTCTTCTTCCTATGTTTTGTTTTCTAATTTCAATTCACCACTTGTCTAAATTAAATAATGGTTCCTCTAGGTTCTCTTGAGTCCTAAAATCTGTTTTAAAGATTTGGGAATCAATTTGGTGGAGGTAGAAGGCAAGAGCTTCAATAAAAACTCAAACTAGTCAAGGTG
>NZ_QPKJ02000385.1 GCF_003344625.1 Solirubrobacter deserti
CCTTTTTCATGAAAATGAAAAGAAATACGGATTCGGGTTTTCATTAATTCTTTGGAGATAGGATTTTTGTACGTATATACGTTTATTCTTCATCCTTTCTGGAGTTTCGATGGAAGGGATTCCTTTATTAACGCAACGCAGCCAACTCCATTTGTTAGAACAGCTTCCATTGAGTCTCTGCACCTATCCTATTCTTTTTTATTATCGCTTTCGGAATCCTTGTTTGTTTTCAGAAAACCGGATTTGGCTCAGGATTACCCCATTTTTTTAATTCCGGGGTTTCTCTGAATTTGAAAGTTATCACTTGGTAGGTTTCCATACCAAGGCTCAATCCAATTAAGTCCGTAGCGTCTACCGATTTCGCCATATCCCCCCCTTTGTTTTTTTATATTATGCTGGAATTCTTGAATTCATTAGAGAGCGGTTCTCATATTGAAACCCCTTTCCTTGTATTTGGTTTTCTTGTCTATCTTCTTTCATCTCTCTCGCTCTCGGAACCTCATATTTGGTTCAATAAGAAAAGATTCTATT
>NZ_QPKJ02000386.1 GCF_003344625.1 Solirubrobacter deserti
CAGTAGCCCACACTTGGGAAAATGGCCGGTGTCTGTATTGCGGCGCCAGTGAACTTGATTATAAAAGAGATAACGGACTTGAAGCGCACGCTTACGAGTTCATCCATACCGACAACGCACAGAGCATTTTTCAGATGAAATTCGACGTCATCATCGGCAATCCACCCTACCAGCTGAGTGATGGCGGTCATGGTCGAAGTGCTTCTCCGATCTACCAGCTGTTCGTTGAGCAGGCGAAAAAGCTCAACCCACGCTACCTGACCATGATCATCCCGGCACGCTGGTTTGGCGGCGGCAAAGGCCTGGGTGACTTTCGTGCTGCGATGCTGGCGGATGACCGTGTTCGGAAGCTTGTCGACTTTGAGAACGTCAAAGAAGTGTTTCCGGGGGTGGATCTGGCGGGTGGTGTTTGCTACTTCCTCTGGGATAGAGACTCGCGTGGACCCTGCGAGGTTACCAACGTGAATGCTGGCACGCAGGTTGTCGAAACACGAAAGCTGGATGAGTTTCCAACCTTCGTCAGGCACAG
>NZ_QPKJ02000387.1 GCF_003344625.1 Solirubrobacter deserti
TATGGGACCTTTCCCATCCTCCTTTGGTAACTTGTACATTCTTCTAGCAGTAGACTATGTGTCTAAGTGGGTAGAGGCAATCCCGTCTAAAACCAATGACCATAAAGTTGTTTTGAAGTTCTTGAAAGAACACATTTTGTCTAGGTTCGGGGTACCTAAGGCGATTATTAGTGACGGCGGTTCGCATTTTTGCAATCGCCCATTTGAGATCCTAATGAAAAAGTATGGGGTAACCCATAAAGTGTCAACCGCCTACCACCCACAGACAAATGGCCAAGCTGAGTTGGCCAATAGGGAGATTAAGCACATTCTTGAGAAAACTGTGAACCCCAATAGGAAAGATTGGTCGCTTAGGTTGACCGACGCCTTATGGGCGTATCGCACGGCCTATAAAACCGTTCTAGGCATGTCTCCCTATCGCATAGTCTATGGAAAGGCTTGTCACCTGCCAGTTGAGATGGAACATAGGGCATTTTGGGCTATTAAACAGTTTAACTTTGATCTTGATGCCGCAGGTCAGCAGAGAAAG
>NZ_QPKJ02000388.1 GCF_003344625.1 Solirubrobacter deserti
TTCATCAAACCTCCTGAAGTATGTGCAGTGGCCTGAACTGAGTCTGTTATACCCAAGGTGATTAACATCTAATTGTGTATATTTATTATGGGATTATATCATCAATATACACTTAGAGTTTCATTAAATTCCCTAATTTAAAGCACTTTTATAGAGATAGGCATAAAAGCAAGAATTACCCCTAATTTGGGCTAAATATTCGTTTCTGTGCAGGTTTCGTAAAATGGGTACAGATTCTAAACTACATAGGATCTTGATCCAATTCTTGAACTCATGGATTCTGGACTCAATTCCTCACTAAACCCAATTCACAAGATCAGCCCAGATTATTTCATAATGGATCTCAAGTGGACAACATTGCAAATTAATCTGCATTCACGTTCAGCCCGACATGCTTTAATGTTTGGCCCATTCTGGCCTCAATACAATTTCAAATGGAGTGATTCTTGATGCTATGGATATGTACACAAAAAGATCTAGATAATTTGTTCTTTGAGAAAATTCAAAAGAAGCCGAAAGCTGGGTGAAA
>NZ_QPKJ02000045.1 GCF_003344625.1 Solirubrobacter deserti
TACCAATTGAAGTATTTTGAAAAAAAAAAAGTGAATGCTTTCTTATCAAAAGGGAAAAACCAATAACTCCGGACGAACTCTGCTTAGAACAAAAAAAAGTAAACGTACACGGAACAATCCTAAAAGGAAATAGTTTTTGTCCGTCTATCCTTTTTTGTTAATCAATGTTTTTTATCTTTTTTTTTTTATAATATCTTGATAAAATAAAATCAGGAGTTCTTTTGTCTTGAAATTCGAATAATAGATATTTCATTTATTTTTTGCAAAAACGGATACTTGATAGAAATATTAGTATCGTATAGAGTCGACGAATTAGGTGAGTTCCTTTTTTAAAAATTCAAAGACGCGCAAATGGCAAAAAAAAAAAGCATTTATTTCCATTCTATATCTTGCATCTATAGTAGTTTTGCCTTGGTGGATCTCTCTCTCATTTTCATTTAATAAAAGTCTGGAATCTTGGGTTAATAATTGGTGGAATATTAGGCCCTCCGAATTTTTCTTGAATGATATTCAAGAAAAGAATATTCTCAAAGAATTCATAGAATTAGAGGAACTCTCCTTCTTCGACGAAATGATAAAGGAATACCCGAAAAGGCGTTTACAAAAACTTCACGTCGGGGTCTACAAAGAAACCATCCAATTGATCAAGATGCACAATGAGAGTCGTGTCCATACGATTTTACATTTCTCAACAAATATAATTTCTTTCCTTATTCTAAGTGTTTATTCTATTCTAGGTAATGAAGAACTTATTTTTCTTAACTCTTGTCTTCAAGAATTCCTATATAATTTAAGTGACACAATAAAAGTTTTTTCTATTCTTTTATTAACTGATTTATGTATAGGATTCCATTCGCCCCATGGTTGGGAACTAATGATTGGCTCTATCTACAAAGATTTTGGATTGGCTCATTATGAGCAAATTATATCCGGTCTTGTTTCTACTTTTCCAGTCATTTTAGATACAATTTTTAAATATTGGATCTTTCGTTATTTAAATCGTGTATCTCCGTCACTTGTAGTGATTTATCATTCAATGAATGATTGAAAAATGCTCGACCGATCAAATTCTAATGTTTGGTACTTTGTACATAAGCAAAACAGTCCAAATTGTACTTATTCTTTCTACCCACTCGGGAGATTCCTTCAATATTCCAGTAAAATTCTTTCAGTAAATATAAATAGCAGAATCATAGATAGGGAACTATACTAGTGACTTATCTAAATTTATTGTAGAAATTTGTAGAAATTTTCGGGATAAATGATTGGACCATGCAAACTAGAAATACCTTTTCTTGGATAAAGGAAAAGATTATTCGATTCATTTCCGTATCACTCATAATATATATAATAACCGCAGCACCCATTTCAAATGCGTATCCTATTTTTGCCCAGCAGGGTTATGAAAATCCACGAGAAGCGACTGGTCGTATTGTATGTGCCAATTGCCATTTAGCTAACAAGCCTGTAGATATCGAGGTTCCACAAGCGGTACTTCCTGATACTGTATTTGAAGCAGTTGTTCGAATTCCTTATGATCTGCAACTGAAACAAGTTCTTGCTAATGGTAAAAAGGGAGCCTTGAATGTGGGGGCTGTTCTTATTTTACCCGAGGGGTTTGAATTAGCACCTCCCGATCGTATTTCACCCGAGATTAAAGAAAAGATAGGAAATCTGTCTTTTCAGAGTTATCGCCCCACTAAAAAAAATATTCTTGTGATAGGTCCCGTTCCTGGTCAAAAATATAGTGAAATTACCTTTCCTATTCTTTCTCCGGACCCCGCTACTAAGAAAGAAGTTCACTTCTTAAAATATCCCATATATGTAGGCGGAAATAGAGGAAGGGGTCAGATTTATCCCGACGGGAGCAAGAGTAACAATAATGTTTATAATGCTACAGCGGCGGGTATAGTAAGCAAAATCATACGAAAAGAAAAAGGGGGATACGAAATAACCATAGTGGAGGCATCGGATGAACGGCAAGTGGTTGATATTATCCCTCCAGGACCCGAACTTCTTGTTTCCGAGGGTGAATCCATCAAACTGGATCAACCATTAACGAG
>NZ_QPKJ02000389.1 GCF_003344625.1 Solirubrobacter deserti
AAGATTAAATAGAATTCTACCCAGACGAAAAATTTGGATAGAAAAAGGGCAATGGACCCGGTATTGTTTTAAGTGACAAAACTATAAACAATAGGAGTCCATTACCCATGAGTCATATTTTAACATTATCGGATAGAACTGTCATCCAAACGCTGCTTAAGGTTGGTTACTCACAAAAACAAATTGCTAAAGAAGTTGGTGTAGCTCCTTCAACCATCAACTATGAACTAAAGCGCTGTCCTAAGGGATACTATGACGCTGATCAAGCTCAGGAAGACTGCGAAAAGAAGCTAACTCGCCGGGGGCGGAAAACTCTTCTAACAGAGAATTTAAGAGAATTCGTCCGTGGGATCATTCTCGAACAGCGGTGGAGTTTTGAAGTCATCGCGCATATTCTCCAAATGCCATTCAAAACCCTCTATAACTGGCTGGACAAGGGCTGGTTGGACATCAAACGCGAGGTCCTTCCAGACCACGGTGTGCGGTACCGAAAGAGCCACGACGGTCGTGGTCAGTACACACGTGGGG
>NZ_QPKJ02000390.1 GCF_003344625.1 Solirubrobacter deserti
CTTCTATCGCGACCAG
Organism: Solirubrobacter deserti; assembly: GCF_003344625.1. Taxonomy (GTDB): domain Bacteria; phylum Actinomycetota; class Thermoleophilia; order Solirubrobacterales; family Solirubrobacteraceae; genus Solirubrobacter; species Solirubrobacter deserti. The sequence continues at coordinate 17 of NZ_QPKJ02000390.1, forward strand.
GGCAAGGCTTGCCCTTCAACGACAACTGTGTATCGCTACATCGACGCCGGACTGCTTGAGCTAGACAACATGACACTTCCCAAGAAGCTCCGACGCCGCATCAAAGGCTATAAGAACGCCCACAAGCGCAAGAATAAGAAGATATACGGCGACTCAATCGAGTTGCGTCCTGCGGCCGTGAATGACCGCACAGGCGTGGGACATTGGGAAGGCGACTTGGTCAAAGGTATTCGCTTAGCTGATGAGCCAGCATTAATGACGCTCACAGAACGGTACAGCCGGACTGAGATCATCGTCAAGATTCCTGACTATCATGCGGGCACCTGCCTTAAAGCCTTGCAGGACACGATCGACGACTACGGGGCCAAGGAATTTGAGAGTATCACTTTTGACAATGGTTCCGAGTTTGCCAAGTTATCAGAGATTGTTGGAACCCAGATTTACTTCGCACATCCGTACTCGCCTTGGGAGCGTGGCACAAACGAGAACGCCAATGGACTGCTTAGGGAAT
>NZ_QPKJ02000391.1 GCF_003344625.1 Solirubrobacter deserti
CAGATCGCCGTCTTTGCTCGAGCGCGGACATCCCTCTTTCAAGCAGCCAGTAGCGCATGTTCGATGGCGGAAGCGATCTCTTGCTCCGTCCGTCCTCCGCTGATCCCGGTTCGATGATTGAAGACAAAATGAGGAACCGCTCTGATGCCCGCAGCCGCGGATTCTAGCGATGCGTTCTCGACGCCCTTTTTCAGATCGGGATCCTGAGCAAGCTCGATTGCCTCGCGTTTACCAAAGCCGAACCCCGTGGCTATGCTCGCCAAAACATCAAGGTCAGAAATATTCTTTGCGTCGAGGAAATAGGCACTTTTGATCGCGTATGCGAGTTGATGTTGTGTTCCGCGATTTCCAGCCGCTGCGATCAGCGCGTGTGCCGGGATAGTGGAATACGCATAGAGTTGCCGCTCTAAGTTTAGATTCAAACCAGATTGACGCGCGTCAGCCTCAGGTCGTGCAAATGCGGCTTTGAAATCTGTAATTCCGTATCGCTGGCGCAGCAAATCGGGTATGTACACTCCGGCAGGCGG
>NZ_QPKJ02000392.1 GCF_003344625.1 Solirubrobacter deserti
GAGGGGAATAGAGGTAGACAAGGCCAAAGTTGAGTTGCTTTCTAACTTACCCACTCCTAAATGTGTTAAGGACATACGGTCTTTCCTAGGTCATGCAGGGTTTTATCGGAGGTTCATTAAAGATTTCAGTGCTATATCCCGTTCCTTGTGCAATCTTCTTGCCAAGGATGTTGTTTTTGAATGGTCGGAAGCATGTGAGGAGGCATTTAAAAAATTGAAAAGTATGTTGGTTTCACCTCCTATCATGCGACCTCCAGTTTGGGACCTTCCGTTTGAAATCATGTGTGATGCTAGTGATTATGCCGTAGGAGCTGTCCTAGGGCAAAGAGAAGATAAGAAACCCTTTGTAATCTACTACGCTAGCAAGACTCTAGATTCCGCCCAGTCCAATTACACAACTACGGAAAAAGAGTTCTTAGCTGTAGTCTTTGCCTTAGACAAATTCCGCTCTTATATTGTAGGGTCTCCCATAATCATTTTCACTGACCATGCGGCGCTGAAGTACTTGCTCTCTAAGCAGGATACTA
>NZ_QPKJ02000393.1 GCF_003344625.1 Solirubrobacter deserti
AGTCGGTCTGACTTTAGTTGTCACCTATCAATCACAAAGAATAAACATTAATAATGAACAAAAATTATATAGATATATATATATATATATAACAATAATAATTCAAATTTCAAGAAAGAGAGAACCATTTGAGTTTTAGAAACAAAAATCTAAAATTACAACTTCACTGCAACTTACTGCACCAAAACCAGTTTTGGTATTTTAGTCATATATTCTAGCACATTTATCGGAATTTAATGAGCTTTAGTGTTCTGAAAAGAAGACTCGAAGATCTACAACTTTGTCTCTAATAGCTATAATCTAATTCAAACATTTTCAAGGTCAAAATCAGTAATTAAATAAGCCTATTGAGTTTGGACGGAAATCTGTTCACTAATAAAATCAGTGTTCAGTAAAATAGGCATAACTATTAGCAGAAAATTCCAAATAAGGCAAGGTTAGGCTTGTTAGAAAGCTAATTCGAAGCTCTACAACTTTCATGAAGAAAGTATAGCTAAATTCAGCCTCTAACAGTGCCAAAAATGAC
>NZ_QPKJ02000394.1 GCF_003344625.1 Solirubrobacter deserti
CCCACCTCTCTCACTCCTTCCTGGTTTAACTTCTCTTCCCCTAGCAGCTGAAGCCTCCTCCCATCCCTTCCAAGGGTTTCTTTCCCTTCCTAAACAGCCAAAGCACCCATCTCTCTTTTCCTTGAGGTATTTCCTTATTTTCTCAAACAATTGAAGCCTCCCATCCCTCTCCCTCTCCCCCAACGTGTGCCCCCTGGTTCTAAGTGGCAGCCTCTCAAGCATAGTGTTAAAACAGCCCTTGCTTATAAACAGGTGAGTAGATTTCATGTATAGGTTATATATGTGATGGTGATGTTATTTGAATTCTACTTTTACACTCATTACTGGATATGTGCTATTAGAAGTTTATTTCTGATCTAATAAGTAGAATACTCCATTTAAAACTTTTGGAAAGGTTAACTGATACATATGAGTGGGTTTGATGTTTAGAACTCATTCTAGTGATCTAGCAAGCTAGGAACTACAATAAAAGCTTATAGTACTATGGCTGGTGTGTAAGGGTATTACAATAGATAAAAGATGAAAA
>NZ_QPKJ02000395.1 GCF_003344625.1 Solirubrobacter deserti
ACACCGCGGATACGGCGTCTGCGATCACGCAGGTTGCAGTTCGGCCTGGCGGCTCCACTCCTGCGTCTTGAAGTCCAGCGCGTAGCCCAGTTCACCCAGGCGGGCGATCTGCGCGCGCAGGGTGCGGCGGTCGATGGTCGAATCCAGTTTCACGGACTCTCCCAGCGGCCAGAGCAGCCCGAACAGCGCGGCGTCGCCATCTTCGGTGCTGCCGGGGGCAGCAGCCGCAGCAGGCGGCGGGGCATCCACACCAAAAGGCGTGGTATCGATCAGCGGGTCTGCGGACGCCTGCACGGATGCGGGCTTGGCGGGTCTGGATGCCTTGGCGGGCTTGGCCGGCGTTGCCGCAGGCTGCGCGCCTAGTTCTTCATCGAGCGGATCGACTTCCTGGGTGGTGAAGCTGCGAGCCTCGTCACGGCTCAGTTTGTCGATGCCGTTGAGCGTCATCCCGTCCAGGTTGGCACGGATCTCGAACCGCATGGCGTCGCCGACGGGATAGGACTTCGGGAAGATGTAGCGGATGA
>NZ_QPKJ02000396.1 GCF_003344625.1 Solirubrobacter deserti
TGACCAGTCGCTGGACCTGATCTCGGGTCAGGTGGAGCTGGCGCTCCGCGTGGGCTGGCTGACGCAGCTCGGGGTGCAGGCACGGCAGCTCGGCTCGTTCCGACAACTGTTGGTGGCCGCCCCCAAATGGCAGCGGCAGGTGGCAAGGCTGAGCGCCCCAGAAGACATTCAGAAGTTGCCGTTCGTGGCGAACACCGCCCTGCGCGACCCGACGCACTGGAGCTTTTCGCGCAACGAGTTGGAACGCCAGAACGTGGTGGTGCACCCCGTGATTTCGCTGGACGCCACCTTGGCCGTACGCGAGGCGGTGCGCCAAGACGTCGGTCTGTCCGTGTTGCCCGACTACGCTGTCGAAGAGGATCTGAAGCTAGGGCGACTGATCCAGGTGCTGCCCCTGTGGACACTACCGTCGGGTGGCATCCATGCCGTGTTTCCCGCAGCGCGGTTCAGGCCCGCCAAGGTAAGGGCGTTCGTGGAACTGTTGCGGGAACAGATCCTAGTCAAGGAAGCCAATCTCAAGTAA
>NZ_QPKJ02000397.1 GCF_003344625.1 Solirubrobacter deserti
TGGTTTAGATTTTTATGGGAGGTAGTAGTGGGGAATTTTTTGTAATGGGTGAAAGTTTGATGGAGTAATGTTGTGTGGAGGTAGAAGGTTTATGGGTTTTGAATTTTTTTTTTTAGAGAAGAAGTAATGATGGTATTTGGGGAATAAGTATTGGTTAATTTTGTGTTAGTAGTTGTGGTAATATAGAGGATGTAAGTGTTATTTGGAATGATTGGGTGTAAAGTGTTTGTAGGTGGTTTTTTAAGTTTGTTGTTAAATTTTAGGGTTTAATTTTGGATAGGTGGTGGAAATTATTAAGTTGGAGTATGGTAGGGGTAGAGGGAATTTTTGGTGGAGTGGTGAAATGTGTAGAGATTGGAAAGAATATTAATGGTGAAAGTATTTTGTTGGGTTGATATTGATATTGAGAGATGAGAGTTAGGGGAGTGAATGGGATTAGATATTTTAGTAGTTTTAGTTGTAAATGATGGATATTAGGTGTTGTGTGTATTGATTCGTGTAGTGTTGTAGTTAATGTGTTAAG
>NZ_QPKJ02000398.1 GCF_003344625.1 Solirubrobacter deserti
CATCAGACATGGAAACATCTTCCTTGACAGACTTCAAAGCAATAGATTTTGATTTTTTAGATTGCCTTAAGGTCAATTCAAAGGCTTGAAGTGAACCACAGAGTTCATCAACTCTGATTAGGTCAACATCCTTACTTTCCTCTATGGCTGTGACTTTAGGCTGAAATCTATCAGGTAAAGACCTTAAGATTTTATTGACTACAACTTTGTTAGAGATGGTCTCTCCAAGATTAAATGAAGTGTTAACAATGTCATTCAATTTTGCATAGAAATCAGAGAAGGATTCATTTTCCTCCATCCTAAGCAATTCAAAACTGGAAGTCAACATTTGAACACGAGACTTTCTAACCTGACGAGTACCCTCATGAGTAACTTGTAGAACATCCCATGCTTCTTTCGAAGTGGTACAAGTCATTATCCTACGATACTCAGACCCAGATACACCATTAAAAATGGCATAAAGACCTTTGTTGTTCCAACTACTCCGTTCTAGGTCATTTTTATCCCATTCCTCAACAGGTT
>NZ_QPKJ02000399.1 GCF_003344625.1 Solirubrobacter deserti
TTTTCCTTCGGGGTCCGCTCATTGGCTCCACCCCAGGACTATGGGCCCTTTTCCCCTGAATACTAACTGAGCCAACAATTATAGTTTCCAAACATTTCATTGCATTGTAATATCACATTTTCCAAGCAAATATAAATCATTATAAATGGCATATAAAATACAATTATCAAACATCAGTTCATAATCTGTGTGTTCAGCAATATAAATTCAGTAAACCATTCCATATGCCATCATCAAATTGATATAAACCATGCCACACATATCATTTCAAAACAGCTATAATCTCATGCATCGTATTTGTACAAAACATGTTCTCAAAGAAGGTTTTACAAGAATCATTTCAACAAACCATATTATCAGTGTTAATGAGGATAGTTATATTCCTACCTTTCCACTGTAATTCTCTATTTGTGATTTCCTTGTACAAATGCACTTTAAGTTGCAAAAGGATTATCAACTGGACTCCCTGGATCTGAAATAAAAGAAAAATAATGCAATGTAACTTCTAAACCCAAAATATGC
>NZ_QPKJ02000400.1 GCF_003344625.1 Solirubrobacter deserti
AAAATACATGCTTGTGGGGCCGGTTCTCTTGTTGATTTGAAAGTGGGTGATGTGCAGGGGTGATGGTAGTATTTTATTTTATTTAATGCTAGTGGGGCCGGTTTTGAAATTCAAGTCAAAGAATTTGATTTTTTAATTCTTGATCTTAATGGTGGGTTTTTGTTAGTGGAAGGCTTTCTTCCTTTGTCCATTTTGGTGGCTGCTAAAGTGGGTTTAAATATTTTTGGGGAGACAAATGTGTCAGGAGAGAGAGAGAGGGGAGGAGAAAAAAATTGGTGTAAAACCGCTGTTTCAAACAGCGGTTTTTTGTTGTATTCTATAACCGCTGTTTGTAACAGCGGTTTATGCCTGTTGACCGGTCAGACGGTCACTCTTGTAAATATTTCTGGGAGACGGTCATTATTGTATATATTTTATTTTATACGGTCACATTTGAAAAAAACTCCTTTAATGCCTTACAACAGATATTCCTCTGACAGAATATCAAATCAATTAAATGCACCGCCTATCCGAATAGATGGA
>NZ_QPKJ02000401.1 GCF_003344625.1 Solirubrobacter deserti
CCACAAGAGGATGCCACTCACGATTCCGAAGAAGGGCCGACGAGCCTTCTTCGGAATCTCGATGACCCCACTTCGGAATCCGAAGCAGGGACGAAACCCGCGTCAGACGCCTCTCTTCGGAATCCGAAGCAGGCCCGTACAGTACGTAGTAGTCGTATTAATGAAGTACGTACTACCGCGCAGGCGCGCGCGTTGAGCGATCTGCAATGGCCCAAGCGCTTCGCGGATCTGAAGGCAGAGCAGCAGACAGGCGCCAGGGTGGCATTGCAGCAGGTCGATGCACCGCTGAGGCAGGCCGTGCTGGACGAATGGGCCACGCGATGCAGCAGCCACGGTATCCGCAATCCTGCGGGGTATCTGTTCGGCATCATCCAGCGGGCCATCCATGGCGAGTTCAACGCCTGGGCCAAGAAGGACGCGCCATCGGCATCCGTGCCGCCGAATGAGCGGCCACCATCCGAACCGCCACCATCCCAGCCGCAGGGCAAGCCTGTGCCTCCAGAAGTCGCCAAGCAGCACAT
>NZ_QPKJ02000402.1 GCF_003344625.1 Solirubrobacter deserti
CCGTAAGTCAGCGACCAATGCTGCAGCAAACCATTACCGCTCTGCGCCTCTAGGGGGGTCTCTGCGCTGGTGTGCCCCCAAAGAGTACCCGCATGTCGAAGGTTTGCATCAGCGAAAACGACGGTCATGGGATCACCGGGCTGGTGATCAATGCAATTTTTTTGGCAACTCACTGGCCTTGTTTCCGGTACTCAGGGAACTCGCAGAGCAGCATTGAACGCGAACCACAAACTCGCAAGCTCCCACTCGATAGCGATCACAACGAACGCGCCGAGCGGCAGTACCAGTACGGCATGCCAATCAATTAATTTATTCTAAATGCTTCAATTGGCGCATCTAATCAATAGCCATGGCACACTGTCCTGATGGCCCGACGCAACTTCAATGACCTCCTTGCCTTCGTCACTGTCGCCCGTGAGGGCAGCTTCACTCGTGCTGCCGGGGTCCTGCGGGTAACTCAACCCGCACTCAGCCAAGCGATCAAGACACTCGAAGAAAACCTCGGCATCCGTTTGCTTACG
>NZ_QPKJ02000403.1 GCF_003344625.1 Solirubrobacter deserti
GTGAAAGGCTTGTGTATTATAATTTTATTATTGGATGATGATTATTGATATGAAAAGCATTGTCATGTTCATTGAAAGTCTTGCACTCATGATAAAAACTTGGATTTGGGAAATACTGACTTTTGAAGTATGGAAAATGGAGAAGTAAGTTGGAAAGTGACGAAATGAGATTAAAGGATGGATATATGTATTTATTTTATGGATTGTTTGGAAAGCAGTACTTGCTTAGGTGGAAGTGAAAGAGGCTATATAGTGATCGTTTTAGGCTGAAGAGATGTTGTGATGCCTAAGACTGGATCTTTCTATAGCGCTGCTTTACTCACCTACCGGTTGTGGAACCACCTCGAGGAACTTAGAATGGACAGGAAATCATATTTTACTTTGCATTGCATTGTGTTATGTATTGAATGGATCGTGATTGTGTTATAAATTATACAGTATAATTATTATAATAAGGATTGTAAGTTTACCTACTGAGCTTCGTCTGCTAGCTCACCCCTGCTTAATTGCAATTCCCCAGG
>NZ_QPKJ02000404.1 GCF_003344625.1 Solirubrobacter deserti
CTTCCGGTTGAGCTATAGCACAAAGCCCTGTGGGCTATTCGGAAATTAAATTGTGAAATGAAGGAAGCGGGTTCTCACCGCAAGCTTCAGATCAGCGAGCTCGAAGAAATCAGGAATGAGGCCTATGAGAGTTCAAAAATCTCTAAGGCAAAGATGAAGGAGTTTCACGACAGACATATCAAAAGAAAGTCTTTTGAACATGATCAGAAGGTATGGCTGTTCAACTCCAAGTTACGGCTATTTCCTGGCAAACTTAGGTCCCGATGGGATGGACCTTTTGTGGTAACCAAAGTTGCGCCTCACGGTGCTGTTGAGATTAGAAATCCTCGAACTGGCGTGTCCTTCTCTGTGAATGGACAAAGGCTTAAACCGTTTATAGAGGGTATCACCGATGGTGAGTGCATTAGAGATGGTTTGGTAATTGAGTCTGTCAATTTGGAAAACCCAAATTACCAATCCGAGTAGAGAAGCTTTGAACGTCTAGCAATAGACGTTAAACTTAGCCGCCCCCCCCCCCCCC
>NZ_QPKJ02000405.1 GCF_003344625.1 Solirubrobacter deserti
TAGAGCCCCCCCTGTCCCTTTGCCTAATGTTGGTAGAACACTTGGAGAAATCTTGAGACCCCAAAGGACCACCACTCAATCATGCATTTGCCTTCCTGAAGAGGCTAATCGCTTTCCTGTGAGACCGGAGATGATTCGTCTCCTCCCTGAATATCAGGGGTTCGATTCTGAGAACCCCTACTCACACATGAGGGACTTTGAGGATGTCTGCAGTGCTTTCCTTTCTACAGGATCGCCTCTCCACATAATTTGTCTGGTTTTATTCCCTTTTTCTCTAAAAGAAAATGCTAAAAGATGGTTTCATTCTCTTACCCCCAATTCAATCTTTAATTGGGAGGACATGCGAAATGCATTTTTGAACAAGTTCTTTCCTCCCGCACGTACTAATGCACTCATGCGAGCTATTCAAAACTTTACTGAAAAACAGGGTGAATCTTTTGCCTCTGTATGGGAAAGATACAAGGAGCTTCTCAATGCCATCCCTCATCATGGTTTGGAAATTGGCCAAATCATTGGCTAC
>NZ_QPKJ02000406.1 GCF_003344625.1 Solirubrobacter deserti
AAACAGCAAAGTATTATCAAATACTAATGAAGAACTTAGCAAGCTCAACATTGGTGATCGTACATCATATGATGCACCCCAAGAGCAATCAAAGGAGGATCCTCAAATTGAAGAAGTTGAACCTTCAAATAAACCTCAAGAGTTGCCAAAAGCTTGGAAATTTGTGAGGAATCATCCAATTGATCAAATAATTGGTGATCCTTCACGCAAGGTGAGTACTCGTTCTAATCTTAGAGATGGTTGCAATCATATTGCATTTGTTTCTCAAATTGAGCCTAAAAATTTTAATGAGGCTGAAAATGATGAAAGTTGGATTATAGCTATGCAAGAAGAGCTTAATCAATTTGAAAGAAACAAAGTTTGGGAACTTGTTCCTAGACCACATAACCATTCCATCATTGGTACTAAATGGGTTTTTCGAAATAAAAAGGATGAGAATGGTAATGTAATTAGAAACAAAGCAAGACTTGTTGCCCAGGGCTATAACCAACAAGAAGGCATCGATTATGATGAAACATA
>NZ_QPKJ02000407.1 GCF_003344625.1 Solirubrobacter deserti
AGAGAACCCGTACGATCATTTGCATGAGTTCTTGGGAATATGTTCTACGATAAGAATTCAGGGCTTTCTTCCGGAATCCCTGAAACTTTTTCTGTTCCCCTTTTCTCTTAAAGATAAGGCAAAGCATTGGATTAGTACTCTCCAACCAGTCACTCCCATTACTACGTGGGAACATCTCCAAAGGTTGTTTTTGTCTAGGTTCTATTCTGTCGGTAAAACCCATCAAATGCGGCGAGGTATAACTAACTTCGTTCAGCATGAACAAGAGCCGTTTGACGAAGCTTGGGAGAGAATGAAAGAACTCCTTAGGTTATGCCCACATCATGGCGTGCCTAAATGGCAAATCGTTGAATCTTTCGTTAGGGGGTTGACAGAAGGAGATAGGCAGACTGTCAAGTCTGCATGTGGGGGAGCAATTTTAAGTAAAGGTGAGGAGGAGATGTGGGCGTTGTTTGAAGCCTTAAGTGATGATTCTTTTCACATGGCATCTATGAGTTTAAATAATCGCGATGACTCTT
>NZ_QPKJ02000408.1 GCF_003344625.1 Solirubrobacter deserti
TTATCACATAATTGACTAATACTAAGCAAGTTATGCTTTAAATCATTAACAAGCAATACATTGTCAATTGTAATAGATCCATTACCAATCTTACCTATACCAATAATTTTACCTTTGCTATCATCACCAAAGGTTACATAGCCACCATCTTTGAGAGTGAGGGAGATGAATTTATCTTTATCTCCGGTCATATGCCTTGAACATCCACTATCCAAATACCATTGATCCTTTTTGTGAGTGGATTTCAAACACACCTACAAAAATAATGTAATAGAACTATTGGTACCCAAAGCTTTTGGGTCCTATCATGTTAGGATTCTCAATCTTTTAAGTTCATCAAATGTAATAATCTTTGGCTCATATGATTTCTTGGAAGAGGGTTCCTTTCTAATCCAAGCTATATTTTTGTCAAGTCCTCTTCTACCTCTAAAAGGACACTTGAATGTGACATGACCTTTTCTCTCACAATAATTACAAATAACATTAGCATTTTGTTTTGAGTTATGAAAGTGAGAATG
>NZ_QPKJ02000409.1 GCF_003344625.1 Solirubrobacter deserti
ATGTGGTGGTGATTTTATATCCTTGATAAAATTGTGGATATGAAATATATGTGGAAATGTATGCATAAATAGTCATACATGAATGGTGATATGAGATGTATGCCATATATAATGCATTGAATAATTGCATCTGGCATGAGACACGGTTACATATTGCATAGAAAAATCATATGCATTGGTGATTATTTATGTAACTGTGGAAACGAGGTGTTGAGAGACCACCGATGGACAAAAGATCCTGGAAACAGTTAGTGCACTAATATATCACCCTTGCTAAAAACAGCAAGTCAATGTGTGACAGTCATGGTGGTGACTGGGTGGTATTCATTCCCTAGCAACTGGGGGCGAAGGAATGCTGTTGTGGTAGGATGATGTGTACCTGGTGAGGTAGTCATCCCGGATGGTTGTGACACCCTAAAATGAGGTGGCCATCTGTTGTGAATATTTGATGTTTTGATGGTTGTGAACCCTAAAATGAGGTGGCCATCTGTTGTGAATATTTGATGTTTTGCAGAAAA
>NZ_QPKJ02000410.1 GCF_003344625.1 Solirubrobacter deserti
TCCTCAGCAACATCAAGGAGATCTCGCCGCGGCCGATGCTCCTGGTCCATGGCGAGAAGGCGCATTCGCGCTACTTCAGCGAAACCGCCTACGCGGCAGCGGCCGAGCCGAAGGAACTGGTGATCGTTCCCGGCGCCGTCCACGTGGACCTGTACGACCAGATGGACAAGATCCCGTTCGACAAGCTGACGGCGTTCTTCCAGAAGCACCTGGCCGCGTCGGCGTAAAGCCGACGGCCGCTGGGGCGCGCTCTGCGCGCCCACTTTTATTGCATTTCCGACCGCGGACGCCTCAGCGGATGGCGCGGTATTTCCTATTGAGCCAGAAGAAAAAGCATCCCATGACTTCCACCGCCATCGACGTGCCCAAGGGCACCGATACCCTCAACGATTCCCAAGAAACGCCGAGTTCCTGGAGCGGCGTGTTCGCCATGTCGGTCTGCGCCTTCGCGCTGATCGCCTCCGAGTTCCTGCCCGTCAGCCTGCTGACGCCCATGGCCCGCGACCTGCAGGTCACC
>NZ_QPKJ02000411.1 GCF_003344625.1 Solirubrobacter deserti
TTTCTTTGTCCCTCACCTTTGCTTTGGGGGGTTACCCATGATGCGTATACCAAGGAGCTTGAATTTGGACCAACCTACTGGAATGCCAACCATTTTCCGTCTGCTTTCTTTTCTTGTTCAATGGAACCTGGTATCATCCAGAGAGGTGAACCAGCAAATAGAGATTCTTTCTAGCCAAGACAAAGGAGACCCTGGTCCGCTCATTAGTTCATACGGAAAGCATCTTCCGCCGCTACGTAGAGCAATTGGTTAGCTCGTAAGGCTCATAACCTTAAGGTTACAGGTTCAAATCCTGTCTCCGCAACATCTTTCTATTTGTGTCACATTCATCAACCCTTGTGTCATCAGCTGTCTCGTATGATCATTAGTGAGCCACATTCAAGAGGGAAAATGACGCGGTACCTATCCACGATCTAACGCAGGGTAAGCGAATGCCGAAGGTCATTGTCCTTGCTCGCAACGAACTGGACGAAGGGCGGTGGGCAGGGTCAGTTAAAGCTTTAGTGCCGTTTAGTTT
>NZ_QPKJ02000412.1 GCF_003344625.1 Solirubrobacter deserti
CAATGAAGTATTAAACGTGTGCTATAGGCAAACCAATCACAATAACGAAATTAAAAGAAAAATAAATGACACCAGAGATTTTTACATGGTTCGGCTATTTTTCAATAACCTACTCCATGGGGCCACGCCCAGAGAAAGAAACATATTAGTAGAAATTTTTAAAGTACAAACACCAATGACTTAAACAAGAAAGACTCCCTCATATCTTGATGCACCGTGTTTAACTCTTCACTCAATATGTTCAGCGAGCTCCACTCGTCTTACTTGACTCCAAGCTCTTGAACTCCCTTCAATAGCTGGATCAATCTTCTCTGCTACGGCGTGCTTTCAGTTCCACACACTAGGACTCCCTCCTATGCACTAGAACCTATCTTCTCCCGAAGAACACCCAGCCCTTCTCTCGAAGGACTTTTATAATCTCAAGTGATTTTCCTAGAACTAATCACTCTAAGAACATTCAAGGCTTACACAAAAACACACTCCCAAAACTCTTTTAAAGAAGCTCTCTTTTTCTCA
>NZ_QPKJ02000413.1 GCF_003344625.1 Solirubrobacter deserti
CACGAATGTAAAACCTCTTGAACCTTCTAGTTCTCCACAACCCTTTGTGAGAAGCTAGCTTGGAGAGGGAGAGAGGAAAGGGACGGCTAGGAGAGAGAAGGAGCCCTTGGGAAGTGTGTTACTTGCATGCTAGGGTTCCCTACTACCTTCTATTTATAAGCTTTCCTCCTTAAGGAGTGTTTGGTTACTAGTGCTAGCATGACCAACCATCCTTGATTAGAGTAACCCTATTCTTGGTTATGTTTGACTTTTAATTAATTAACCATTAATAATTAAAGTCAAACATATTTCAAAGACAGGATTCCCCTCCCACAAGTTCAAGAAACTCACTTACACTCTATTGTGTGTGACCCTTTGGGTTCACCCCAACCTAGCAGTGGACAGGGACATCTCTATGTCTCCTAAAAATAGAAACTTTCTATTTTAAGGTTCAATTGGAACGATTCCAATTATGCCCTCATTGATAACACTTTATCAATAGGCCTTCACTGGTCATGAGTGACGTCTAGCAACATA
>NZ_QPKJ02000414.1 GCF_003344625.1 Solirubrobacter deserti
ATTGTTCTCTAGAACAAAAAAAATCAAGAGCCCTGAGTCAATAAAAACTGAGAAGATTGACTCAAGACAAAATTTCATTTAGGAGCTCCGTTGTAGAATTCAGACCTAACCATTAATTGCAAAGCGATGGGAACGACAGAACCCGTGAGTACATAAGATTCTATATGATTCATTGGGTAGGATGGCGGAACGAACCAGGAACCAATTCATTTATTCTGAAAAGTCATAACATAAACTAATCCTATAAAACTGAATTATAAGAGTAAATATTCGCCCGCGAAAATTTTTCTTTTTTTTTTTTTATCTCGAAATTTTAGGCGATCCGATATTATAATTATAATAAAAGGAAAAACAAAATCAAGATTTGTCATAACCTTCTAATAAAACAAAATCAAGATTTGTCATAACCTTCTAATAAAACAAAATTTTCTATAAATGGGAATCAAATCCATCTTTAGTTATATCTCAAAAAAGATATACAAATTCCTAATAGATTATCATAGACTCTCATGATT
>NZ_QPKJ02000415.1 GCF_003344625.1 Solirubrobacter deserti
TTACAAAAGCTTCAAAAGACTATTTACACTGAAAAACACCAAAATTACTCAGACGGGGCCTCGCGATAGACTGGGTCCACTAGATCCTCTACCACAGTCTCACGATCAAAATTCTCCAAAAATGGCTTGAGTCGCTGTCCATTTACCTTGAAAACATTGCCATTTTTGGGATTCTCTATTTCCACCGCCCCGTGAGGAAACACAGCCTTCACAATGAATGGTCCCACCCATCGGGACCTCAACTTACCAGGAAAGAGGTGCAGCCTAGAGTTATACAACAGGACTTTCTGATTCGGCTCGAAAGATTTACGAGCTATGTTCTTATCATGAAAAGCTTTCATCTTGTCCTTGTAAACCCTAGCACTTTCATAGGCATCTCGCCTAATCTCTTCGAGCTCACTCAGCTGGAGCTTTCTCTGCTGACCTGCGGCATCAAGATCAAAGTTAAACTGTTTAATAGCCCAGAATGCCCTATGTTCCATCTCAACTGGGAGGTGAAAAGCCTTTCCATAGAC
>NZ_QPKJ02000416.1 GCF_003344625.1 Solirubrobacter deserti
TGAGACATATCTCTCAATCCTAAACCTTCCAAGTGACTCTCAAAGGTCTTCGCTGGAAGCGTTTTTGTAAAAGGATCAGCAATGTTGTTTTCGGATGCTATCTTCATAACGGCCACGTCTCCTCGATGTACTATCTCTCTAATCAGATGATACTTCCTCTCTATATGCTTTCCTCTCTTGTGACTTCTTGGTTCTTTTGAATTCACCACCGCTCCACTGTTGTCGCAGTATAAAGTCAATGGCTTATCCATATTTGGAACAACTTCCAAATCAGTAAAGAACTTTCTGAGCCAAACTGCTTCTTTAGCTGCTTCACAAGCTGCTATGTATTCTGCTTCCATAGTAGAATCTGCAGTGCTGGATTGTTTAACACTTCTCCAGACAACGGCTCCACCACCAAGAGTGAACACTGACCCAGACGTCGACTTTCGAGTATCTTTATCTGATTGAAAATCAGAATCAGTGTAACCAATAGGAATCAAGTCCTGACTTGAATAAACCAGCATATAATTTCT
>NZ_QPKJ02000417.1 GCF_003344625.1 Solirubrobacter deserti
CTTCCAGACCACGGTGTGCGGTACCGAAAGAGCCGCGATGGTCGTGGTCAGTACACACGTGGGGCGAAGTTTATCGACCAACGTCCGGACGAGGCTAACCTGCGTCAAGAGATTGGTCATTTTGAAGTCGATACCATCCTATCAGGAAAAACCAGGGGCGAGGTCCTAGCTACCTCTACTGATCGTAAGTCCCGACTAATGATTATTCGTCGTTTACCGGGACGTGATAGTAAAGCTATGACTAAGGCAATCCTAGAGCTTAACGAGGAGTTGCGCGGCTTGATCAAGTCAATCACCAGCGATCACGGTAAGGAATTCGCAGGCTTCAAGGAAATTGAAGCCTACGGAATTGCCCATTATTTTGCCCACCCGTATGCGCCACATGAACGCGGAACCAACGAACGGTTGAACCGCGAGCTTCGGCTACACATTCCAAAGAACCAGCCAATTGAGAGCGTTACGGACGAAGAGCTGACCATGATCTCAAAGTACTTAAATTGGCGTCCCCGGAAAT
>NZ_QPKJ02000046.1 GCF_003344625.1 Solirubrobacter deserti
AGGTAAAGTCCATCTTGTTGTGATAGGAATGAACAAGAACAAATAAGTTTTAGCTAATGTAATAAAGATACAAATTGTCGGTTCAAAAACACCATATCTTTTATTTATTTCAAAAAACTCACAAAACTCAGAAACAAATATGTACGGAATAGAGATATTCCAACCGCCCAAGTAAAGAACTGTTACAAATAATGAAGAAACTAATAAGTTTAGATAGGAAGCAACGTAAAATAAACCAAATTTGATCCCCGAGTATTCGGTTTGATAACCCGCTACTAATTCTTCTTCTGCTTCTGGTAAATCAAAAGGTAATCTTTCACATTCTGCTAGTGAAGAAATTAGAAAAATTATAAACCCTATAGGTTGACGCCACAAATTCCATCCCCAAAAACCATATTTTGATTGTGCCTCAACTATATCAACTGTACTTGAACTATTAGATAATCATAGTCGATGATACCATCACGGTTCTCATCGCTATTCCAGAACCGTACATGAGATTTTCATCTCATACGGCTCCTTGAGGACCATAAATAAATCTAAGGACCGGATCAGTATTATTATTTTATTTTAGAGTATTATTTTATCTTGTTTATCTTGATATGTTTATAAAATAAATAAGGGCAAAATTGATCGTACAATCCCAAATTAGACCAATTGAATTCTGTCCGTTTCACTTTAAGAATTATTTTGATTTATTCATTAAAATAAATCAAAATAATTCTTAAAGTACTTCTGAATTGATCTCATCTTTTTTTTTATTTCAACAATCATTTAAATTTGTCTTTATTTTATTGAGTAATAATTTTATTCTTCAACCAAATACTCCTTGAAACAATATCGATAACCCGTCCTTTTCACTTACGAAAAAGAATTCTACATTAATTCAAATTCATAAATTATGATCCGAATTCTATCTATATGAATATAGCTATAGAAAGGAAAGAATAAAAAAAAGTAGAATATAATAGAAAGAAAGGCTAAAAAGGATCTTTTTTCTACTGTAATTGTATTCCTTTCTTCCTTTCTCTTTTTTTTTCGTTTCTATTCTTCTTTCTTTTTCTGAGAAAAGAAAAAGGGGACTTACAAAATAAAAATAAAAGGTTATTTCGTTTCTAACAGTCATCTATTTAATCGACGGATAAGAGCATACTCTGGGTTGGAATCGTGGGGAGTACTTCTTGATCATTTCTACCAATTTAAAGCCCCAATTAATATTCTTTGTCTATTATGCAGAAATATTCTTTTATTTTACATAATCTCCATTACTAACCTTTTGTGTATCTTGGTGTTTCTAATCATCCACTCGTTTTTTTTTGTTCAATCATCTGTTAAGTTAATACGTGTATGATAATATATACAAATGATAGTGAAAACACAATATGGTTGATCTTTTCAGCCCGCTTCAAGTTAGGACAACTAATCTCCTAATCTTGGGGTAAACACTTTCTTCTGCTTCTGTTTATTTCCCCTGAACTCTCTAACTCTTTCTTATACATAGAAAATGAGACTCCATTTTTTTACTGCGAATTTCGATCTAAGCAGTTTTCTTTCACTCATATAACTATCGGATTTAGTTCATCCATTCGAATAATGAAAAAAAAAAATGAAGATATTTACTCCATTCAGTCCACCCTTTTCCTAGAAAGGAAGAAATAAAGAAGAAAAAATAGAGAACAATTTATGTCTTAACGAATCGCACGTAGAGATATTGATAACACACATAAAGTTAATGGTATTTCATAACTAATTGATTGAGCAGCAGCTCGTAGACCACCTAAAAAAGAATATTTATTATTTGACCCGTATCCTGACATAAGAAGGCCAATGGGAGCAATACTTGAAATGGCAATCCATAAAAAAACGCCGATATTCAGATCCGCTAAAACAAGGTGAGATCCAAAAGGAACTACTGAATAGCTTAATAAAATGGATATGACTGCTATGGATGGTCCGATACTGAATAAACGAGTATCTCCTCTAGAGGGAAAGATATTTTCTTTGAAAAGGAGTTTTGACCCATCTGCTAAAGCTTGAAGAACCC
>NZ_QPKJ02000418.1 GCF_003344625.1 Solirubrobacter deserti
GATGAACCATGCTTGATTCATATATACATAATCATTACTGAATGATTTATTCTTGTAGTTTAAATCATCACTACCATGAATATGCATAAACCCTAATCAAACCTATGAATGCGATTGATGCGAGTTAAGTGGATTCGAAAACCCAAGGTTTTTATCATTTATTTTATATTCTTTAATTCAAACAACAACCACTCTTCAAATCAAAGATTGTTCGCTTAACTGAAATTGAACTCACTAAAGTTTCTCATAACTCAGCCTTTAGTCCCTGTGGATCGACACCCGTGCGAAAACCAAAGTTTCAACGAATTGAGGTTACAAGCACGAGTTCACTTTTATAAATTTTAAATCTTGATTGCAAGCAAGGAATAACCTCCCTTGTTTGGTTCGATCAGGTACATGCGAAATGTGTACCGGTACAACTTTGCTAACAAACTCCTCCAAAATGTCTCAACAATGCATACGATTTCAAATGCTTGTACCTTTCTCGTCGGGAGTCATATTTGAATAATTTTT
>NZ_QPKJ02000419.1 GCF_003344625.1 Solirubrobacter deserti
TACCTGCTGTTTCTCTTCACCCTATTGTGAAACCTTGGCCGTTCAGGGGATGGGCTATGGATATAATTGGTAAGATTTTTCCACCCTCATCTAAGAAGCATGCTTTCATTCTAGTAGCTACTGATTATTTTACTAAATGAGTTGAAGCCATACCTTTAAAAACGGTCACCCAGACCGAAGTGATAAAATGCATAAAAGAAAATATTATTCATAGGTTTGGTTTACCACAAACTATCACGGCCGACCAGGGTTCAGTTTTTACTGGTAGTGAAATCAAGGCTTTTTCAAATGAATATGGTTTTGAGATAATACATTCAACACCATATTATGCCCAAGCTAATGGACAGGCCGAATCCACCAACAAAATTTTGAAACTTAATATTGAAAAAATGGTGGAAAATAACCCTAGGATATGGCATGAACTATTATCAGAAACGTTATGGGCCTATAGAAATTCCAAGAGATCAAGTACAGGAGTAACTCCATTCGAGTTGACTTTCGGTCATGATGCTG
>NZ_QPKJ02000420.1 GCF_003344625.1 Solirubrobacter deserti
TGGAAAACGACTGCTGATCGATCCGGTGTTCAGCACCAGCGCAGCGCCTCTTCCCTGGGTGAACGCTGCTTTTCCAGGGACTAGCATTTACTCCGCTGCGGACATGCCGGAGATAGACGGCTTACTAATTTCGCACGACCATTACGATCACCTGGACTATCCGAGCATTCAATCTCTTCAACCAAAGGTTAAGGAGGTAATCGTTGGCTTGGGCGTAGGCGCACATTTCGAGGCCTGGGGCTACGACACGCGGCAGGTCCATGAGGCGGATTGGAACGACAGCCTTCAACTCGGCCCCGACGTTCAAGTCGTCGTTACGCCGGCGCGCCACTTCTCGGGGCGTACATTTACCCGTGACCGTTCGCTCTGGGTCGGCTTTGCCCTGCTCTCTCCTCACCGCCGTCTATTCGTCAGCGGTGACTCTGGCTACGGCCCACACTTTGCAGAAGTCGGGCAGAAATACGGGCCTTTCGACTGGGTAGCTCTCGATGCGGGTCAGTACGATCCACGTT
>NZ_QPKJ02000421.1 GCF_003344625.1 Solirubrobacter deserti
TCAAGTTTCACATGACAAAGAGAGAACCACGAAGCTAAGCCGAATCTCTCAAATACTTTCTTGTCTTCTTCCCTCATCCCTGCTATGAATAAATTGAGAGTCAATTTGAGAACTTCTATTGTGTTTAGTGTGATGAAAATGAGCCTATAGGTGTGTTTCTATAGCCTTTTGACAAGGAAATCGAGTTAGAATCGAAGTAGGACTCTCAAAAACTCAAAGTAACCTGCAAAAGATAGAGATCAATGGATTAGTGATATGGAGGTGCTTTATGCTTACTCAAAGTATAAATTTAGCCCACAAAAGTGGCATATTTCCAAAAACAAATCAATTTGCCAATTGTGAGTTAATTTGTATACTAAAGATTTTCTAAAAATGCCATATTTCATAAAGTTGCTTTTCACAAAAAGAAAGTTAGCATAATTCATCAATAAATGTTTTTTTTTTTTTATGAAAATTGAATTGGAAATAAAATCCCAAGAGAAAAGTATTTAATCATGAATTAGTACTTAGTA
>NZ_QPKJ02000422.1 GCF_003344625.1 Solirubrobacter deserti
TGAAGCTGAAGGTAGAGATATCGATTCTCTACTGCTGGAATTGCCTAACACTTAGGGCAAAAACATATATGCATGAAAACTATGGAAAAACACATGATCACATCATGAACGCAGCGGAAAATATAGCGGATTTAGGTTTTAAAATTTTACATGAAAACAATTTTCATAACCATATTACATACATATATCATATACAGGATCATGTATAACATAAATCAAATCTAGATGCATAAACCCTAGAGATGGGATTAGGGTTTACCTCTTGTAGCGTGCTCCTCCTTGATCTCCTTGTAGATGGTGATCAAACCTCCAACCCTAGATCTTCTTGCCTATCCTCTTGCTCTTGGTTGAAGAGATGAGTGGGCACCAAGTCGAAACCTTCGTCGGAGAACGATCAAGAACACCTTCTTGAACTTTTGGAACACCGGGATGTGAGATGAGACCTTGAGATTTCAAGAAACTTTTTTTCTTCTCTCTAGCCCTAGGTTGGCCGATTTCTCCCTCACTCTCT
>NZ_QPKJ02000423.1 GCF_003344625.1 Solirubrobacter deserti
TCCTATTTTAGGTACTTTAACATGACTATTATCTAGAAAACAGACTGTACCGTTAGTTAGCAACGCATTTTTTTGCCCCGGGTATTGACAATTGGTTTGATACCGCCAGTGATAACTCTTTCGATGAAATTTGGGAACGCCAGTGGCGTGAACCTTCCGAAAAGCATTCCAAGCTTTTCGATAGTTCTGAATGGCATTAGCTTTCGTCAAACTATCAATTCGTTTATCTTCTAAGAATTGATAGTGATTAGACATTTGCTTAGCGTTTTGGCGCATAGTTAGTTGCTTAATACGATCCTGAACTATGTCAATCGGTAGCTTAACTCTGCGAAGCTGCATCAGTTCCTTATTGATCGCAACCATTTCGTTATAGATAAAGCGACTAGCGTCACTGTTGATTTTAATCAACTGCTTTTGTTGGTCACTAGGATAGCAGCGCATTTTTAGGCCATAATGATATTTCATTTTTGCCATTGACTTCATCTAATTTCACCTCCTTTATTGATATGA
>NZ_QPKJ02000424.1 GCF_003344625.1 Solirubrobacter deserti
CTTTGGCATGATAATTGGCATCCTATGGGTCCCTTGTTTCAGCTTTTTGGGTCCAGAGTGGTCTATGATGCAGCTATTCCTTTGCAGGCAAAAGTTTCTTGTATATTGGCTGCTGATGGCTGGAATTGGCCTGTTACTAACACATCTGATCTTATGGCAATTCGGAATAGTTGTGATGATTGGCATCCTCATCAAAGTAGGAGGGAAGATACAGTGGTTTGGACTTGTTCTTCGAATGGGATTTTTTCGATTAGCTCTGCCTGGAATCATATTCGTAATCCTGGCCAGGTTGTGAATTGGCATAATGTGGTGTGGTTTTCAAAGTCTATCAGAAGACACTCTTTTATTGCTTGGTTGGCTATCCTTAACAGGTTGTCTACCCAAGATAAGCTCATGAATTGGGGAATCATCTCTTCTATGTCTTGTGTGTTTTGTAGAGCTGACTGTGAAGATAGGAATCACCTCTTCTTTGGCTGTGGATTTACAGCCTTGATTTGGGGGAAAGTTCTC
>NZ_QPKJ02000425.1 GCF_003344625.1 Solirubrobacter deserti
ATCATGTGTGAACATGCCAACCCTTCCCATCGAGAGGCATTTTCACTTAATCATCATCGTGGATTGTGGCTTATTCATTATCCGTCTCGATTTATCCTTCTCTATTATCCTTCTATATTATCCACATTTATCCTTCTCTATTATCCACTCAAGATTGGGTTTTCGAAAAAGATAAGTGTTTGTAAAAAACTAAGAGTCGCCACCTTATTTTTAGGGAATAAGGAAACCACCAAAAGAGTTTTATTTTCAATAAAACACTGACTCCATATTTTTAGGAAAAGCAAGTCTTCGAACCAGAGTAGGATTCGGGGGCTAGGTTACGATGTGGGAAGGTTCCAAGGAAACTCCTTGTAGGCACCCACCTCGCCCTAATTAAAGGTCTCCTAATTAAGTTTGGGCTTTATCAAAATCTTTTCAAAACAATCCTATCATATCTAAACAATCAAGAAAATAATATATAATAATACATAATAATAATAGATAATAAAAAAAGAATCAAAACCCTAATT
>NZ_QPKJ02000426.1 GCF_003344625.1 Solirubrobacter deserti
TCGTCGAGAAAGACCACTTTCGCCTGTGATTGCAAGGTGGCGGTCATGACCAGCCGTGAGCATCGCGGTACTCCTCCGCAACGACAAATTCGTTGACCCACCGCTCGGACGCCGCGCCAAGCTGGGTGGCGATATGCAGCGCCTCTTCCGGATCAGCTGCTCGGCCGGCTTCTGTGCCTTCGCCGACGTCCTCGTCCTCGTTCACTGGCGCGAACTCGCTGAGGTCGAGGAACGTCGGATCGCACGGGTCATGGACCAGGTGGAGCGTGACGCCGAAGGCGCCGCCGCGCGAAGAGACGGACAGCCACCGCACCACCGGCTCGTGGTTGTGTGGCTCGAGCGCAAGCAGCTGCTCGACGACCTTGCCGCGCCGGAGCGCTGCGATGGCTTCGGGACAGGTGAGGTGCCGGCGCACGCGAGAGTTCTACACGGCGTCGGCTGCTGCTCGCGTCGGACTACGAAGGCTCCTTGCTCGAGATCACGCCTCGTGGACGGGCGAGTTCGTCGA
>NZ_QPKJ02000427.1 GCF_003344625.1 Solirubrobacter deserti
ATCCCCTCCGCTTTTGATGGCTATGGGGATAGAGCTATGAGAATCACTGGTTGGGAACTTCCGGGCTTCGATAATTCGTTCTTAGCAAGAAAAGAATAGAGGTTAACTCCGTCAAGCCTTAGCCAGGCCTCTATTAAATCGGTTTAGCGTGGGCCGACTAAGCTTTTTCATTGATTGAGTCCAAAAGAACGGGGTTGGATGCGAGATTCGGTGATTTAGAATAGAAGTTCAATAACCCGCTTAAACGCTTTTTGAGTTCAAAAGGAGATTGGTTCTCATTCTTGAGAGATAGGAATCATAGCCTATTCTAGTAGCCCAGCAAAGAAGTCAACTTCTGGGATGGCGAGAATCCGGATGCCGAGAAAGAGCTCTTTTCAGGTTTTCATTTCAGGAGGAAGAGGAATCCGGTGGTAGCTCAAGGCTTTACAATGAATACGAATACCAAGCGCAAGGCAATCTTTTAATACGGTTTTGTCGGAATTCCTAGTCGAAGGGATCGATCTCACA
>NZ_QPKJ02000428.1 GCF_003344625.1 Solirubrobacter deserti
CTCACCTTACCGTGATCGTCTCGCACGTCCCAAATACATTATAAATGCCAGCGGCGACGACTTTTTTGTTCCAGACGGTAGTCAGTTCTACTACGGGAAGCTCCCAGGCATCAAAGCGTTGCGTGTCGTTCCAAACACATCGCATTACGGAATTCGGCCATCAATTGGAGACTCCCTTGTCACCTTCCTGAATCGCCTTCAAGAGCAGCATAGACTTCCGGTAGTGACTGACAGGATGCTTGATCGAGACATACCAGAAATTGATTTCCGATCTTCAGAAAAGCCGGAAAAATTACTCCTTTGGAGTGCTACGAATCCAGATTCGAGGGATTTCCGCTACGCGTGCGGCGTGCGCTTCAACTCCATGGAGCTTACTCCCTCCTCTACACAGCTTCGCGTGCCGTTGAACACACCTAGCGCGGGTTGGGCGGCATATTTCGTGGAGGCAACTTTCAAGGATGGATTCGTGGCTACAAGTCAAGTGTATGTACTGGGAAAGCAGAAGTA
>NZ_QPKJ02000429.1 GCF_003344625.1 Solirubrobacter deserti
CAAGGGAATTTGTCCCTCTCTTTTCACCCATAGGATCTATCTAGAGGATTATGTCAAACCTTCCCGCCAACCTCAAAGGAGATTGAACCCCATAATGAAGGAAGTAGTGCGGAAGGAGGTTTTGAAGTTGTTGGATGTGGGGATAATCTATCCCATAACGGATAGTAAGTGGGTGAGTCCTATACAAGTAGTGCCCAAGAAATCAGGTATTACTGTGGTAGAAAATGGAGAGGGTGAGATGATTCCCACACGAGTCACCACGGGGTGGCGAGTGTGCATTGACTATAGAAAGTTGAATTCATCCACTAGGAAAGACCACTTCCCCTTACCCTTCATTGACCAAATCCTAGAGAGAGTTGCGGGACATGCTTTCTATTGTTTTCTAGATGGGTATTCCGGTTACAATCAAATAGAGGTAGCCCTAGAGGACCAAGAGAAGACTACTTTCACATGTCCCTTTGGGACATTTGCCTATAGGAAAATGCCTTTTGGATTGTGTAATGCTC
>NZ_QPKJ02000430.1 GCF_003344625.1 Solirubrobacter deserti
ATGTTGGTTCTAGCGGGTGGGAATAATTTTTCCAAAAAAACTTTTTGTAGTTCTTCCCAAGTGCGGATGGAATTAGGAGTTAGGACATGAAACCATATTTTTGCCTTGTCCTTTAGAGAGAATGGAAAAAGAGTAATGCAAATGATATCAATGGGTGAACCCGTTGACAAGAACGCACTACACACATCGGTAAAATCCCTCATGAAAGAGTATGGCCTCTCAGAATCGAAGCCATGAAACTCAGTCAATAGTCTTATCATTTCAGGTTTTAGAACAAAACGACTAGCCTCTTGAGATGGGATTATACAAGATGGTGTGGTGGTTCTGTGAGGGTTGAAGATCTCCCTCAAAGTCCTTCCCAAATTTACCATAGGGATGTCGGGTTGTCTATTAGGCTGCATATTTTGATTCACATTTTGTTGAAAGTTTTGATTGAAATTTCCCCCACCAGGTGCAGGGGTTGCAGGCGGAACGACATCATCCCTTCTCCCTTGAGGCTCATTTG
>NZ_QPKJ02000431.1 GCF_003344625.1 Solirubrobacter deserti
ATAAGATTTAATTTATTTGGACTGGAATTGGTGTGATAATTTTGTGAGAATAAATTTGCTGAAAAGTCCGAATTTTGTCAGAAAAATCTAAAATTTTGCAATTTGGTAGAAATTGATACAATTGAATTATTATTATTATTATTTCCAAAGAAGTTTTGATATTCCTGGTGAGAAAAATTTAAGTTTGAACATGCCCCTATAATTTCTATTTCAAAATTTTAGCAAAATTAATGTACTAAATCTTATTAAAAGTTTGTATTTGTGCTTGATTGGTCTAAAAGTTTAACAGAATTTTCTGGGTTTCACAAAATGTATTTTATGATTTTAAAACTAAAATTTTAAGGACGCTACATAAATTTTAATTGAAATTTTAGGCCCCTGATAAAACTTAAAATTGCTCGATTTGATTTCGGTGGAAAAATTGGATACTGTGAGACCTTGTGAATGTGGTTGATGATAAATAGGGGCTATGTGGATCTCAATTGTATGAAAGTAGAGTATTAT
>NZ_QPKJ02000432.1 GCF_003344625.1 Solirubrobacter deserti
CCTATCGATAGCTGGCCTATCGATAGCCAGCCTATCGATAGCCAGCCTATCGATAGCTGACCTATCGATAGCCAGCCTATCGATAGCCAGCCTATCGATAGACAGAAACTTTGTTCTCCAAAATTTTCTAAAATTATTGCCCTATCGATAGGGCACTCCTTGCCTATCGATAGGGGTGTCTCGGGAAGCGTGCCTTCGAATTTTTAAGTATTTTTTAAGTTATTTTTAGTAAGTATTTTTGCATGGGATTGTTGTATGCTATTTAAGCAGCCTTTTCTGAGTTAATTAGGGCATGCTCCACAACCCTAGCCTCCTCTCTCTTCTCTCTCTCTTCTCCTTGGGATTCTTGGCTTGTCCATGGAAGGGATGAAGAATTCCGGCGATTCAACCCCAACTATGAGCGGCTAAGCTTCTCTCTTGGGTTGAAGATGAAGCTTTTCTCCATTCTATCGTGTTCATAGGTTTGGTTTTGGGATTTATGTATATTTATGGTGATTGTACAAC
>NZ_QPKJ02000004.1 GCF_003344625.1 Solirubrobacter deserti
TGGGCGCGGTCTCGACCGGGGCCTCGGCGGCCGGCTCGGGCGTGGGCGCGGTCTCGACCGGGGCCTCGGCGGCCGGCTCGGGCGTGGGCGCGGTCTCGACCGGGGCCTCGGCGACCGGCTCAGGCACCGTCTCGACGGGGGCCTCGGCGACCGGCGCGGCCTCGGACGGCGCGGCGGCCTCGACGGCCGCGGCCGGCTCCGTCGCGGCCGGATCCGTCGTGGCGGCGGGGTCCGTGGCCGGCGCGGTCGTGGCGGCCGGGTCCGTCGCCGGGGCCGTGGCGGGGGCGCCGTAGGCCGGGGTGGTGGCCGTGTCCGTCACGGCCAGCGCGGACGGGGCGGTGGCGGCGGCCTGGGCGGCGGGCGTGCTGGCCTCGGCTTCGGCGGCCCAGGCGGCGGCGAGCGTGGCCTCGACCTGGGCGGAAGTGGCAGGGGTCGCTTCGCCCCAGGCGGCCTCGGAGCCGGCCTGGTTGACGGCGAGCTGGGCGTTCGTGGACTTGCCGGCCTTGGGGGCGGCGCCGGCGATCGTCTTGGAGCCGTTCAGGTAGTTGTCGGGGTTGACGGCCTTGCCGTTCTCGCGGACCTCGAAGTGGAGGTGCGGCCCGGTGGAGCGGCCGGTCGAGCCGACCTTGCCGATGACGTCGCCGACGTGGACGTAGGTGCCGACCTTGGTGTCCACGGTCGAGAGGTGGGCGTAGCACGTGCTGACGCCGCCCTCATGCTCGATGCAGACGAGGTTGCCGTAGCCGCCGTTGTCCCAGCCGGCCTTGGTCACGGTGCCGCACTGGGCGGCGCGGACGGCGGTGCCGGTCGGCGCGGAGATGTCTTTGCCGGCGTGGGCGTGCGAGCCGCGGTCCTCGCCGAACGCGCCGGTCGCCGTGCCCGCGACGGGCGTCGCGATCCGGCCCGCGCCGCAGCCGGCGCCCTGGCTGACCGGCGCGGGAGCCGGGGCGGGGGCGTTGACGGCCTGCGTGTTGGTGATCGCGTTGCGGTTGGTCTCGGGATCGGTCGAGGTGGCCGGGGTGGTCGAGCGCGGCGTCGTGGCCGCCTTCTTCTTCGTGCCCGACTTCTTCTTGACCGCCGGCTTGGTCGCCTCGGCCGGAGCGACCTCCACCTCGCCGGCGGGAGCCTCGGCCCCGCCGCCGCGGTGCTTGATCGTCACCGACGTCGACCCGTCCTTGCCCACGTAGGACACCTGCGAGCGGAACATCGCCGCCCACGTCTTGGCGTCCACCTGCCCCGTCACAGGCAGCCCGGCGCGGGACTGGAAGCGCTCGACGCCGCCCCGGGTGACCGGCCCGAAGATCCCGTCGTCGTCCACGCCGACGGCCTGCTGCACGGCCGCGACGGCCGCGCCCGTGTCCCCGTACTCGACCAGCGCGCCCGAGGGGAGCGCGATCGCGGAGCGCTGCGTGTCAGCCGTCTTGGTGGCCACCGCGCGTGGACCCCCAGCCGACGCGACGGCCGCGAACGGTGCGGCGACCGGCCCGGCGGCCATCGACGCCGTCACGGCCACGGCGGCGCTCTTGCGCCGCATGGCGTGCTTGCGCGCCGCCTCCGTGATCTCGCGCCGGTGCACGGAGCGCCGCAGCGACCGTGCCCACAGCTCCGCGTCGCTCAGATCGCGGTTACGGGATGATTCATACGGGAACGACAACTCGTGAGCCGACAACTCTCACTCCTTAGGGCCTCGTGCCTACGGGGTTAGCTGTCGGGCTCGCGCAAAGGCCTGCGCTACGCCGCCAAGCAGGCGGCGATTCGCCCCAGTCGGCCTGACCAAAGCCGCAACACTGGGTCCCCCGTTCCTCCCGTCCAGGGGACGGAAGAACTCGGCGTTACTCGATTTCTGGCCGGGAAGCCTACACGAAGCCCGAGCGGACTTCTGTAAACCTGAGTTACTCGGCCGGAATCGTCACGTTTCGGCCGGACGACTTCGCCGCCGCCAGCGCTTCCTGGGCACGGGCGATCAGCAGCTCGGCCGGCTCCTCGCCGTCCCAGCGCGCCACTCCCGCCGAAGCCGTCTGCCCGCGCGGCGTCGCGCCGCGCACGCGGTCCACGACCTCGACCGCCTCGCTCAGCCCGCAGCTCGGCAGCACCAGCGCGAACTCGACGCCGTCCAGCCGCGCCAGCACGTCCACCTCGCGCAGCTCCGAACGCCAGCGCGCCGCCGTCTCCTTGACGAGCCGGTCGCCCTCGCCCTCGCCGCGCATCATGTTGAACGCGCTCATGTGGTCGAGATCGAGCACGGCCACCGAGACCGGCGTGTCGCCGCGACGGGCGCGCGCGAGCTCCCGCGGCAGCTCCTCGTCGAACACGCGCCGGGTCACGAGCCCGGTCAACGCGTCCGTCAGAGCCAGGGCCGCGACCCGCGCCCGCAGGCCCGCGTGCTCGATCGCGATCGCCGCCTGGGCCGCGACCAGCTTGAGCATCCCGCCCGACGCCTCGGGCAGCTTGTCGAGCGGCCGCTGCCAGATCACGATCAGCACCCCGCAGACGTCCCCGTCGCGCAGCACCGGCTCGAACACGGCGGACCGAGCCGACGTCGCCTCCACCAGCGGCGCGGCCAGCGCCGGATGGTTGCGGGCGTCGGCGACGAAGTAGGCCTCCTTGGCGGTGAACGCCTTGCCGCCCCCGGAGCCGTCGCCACGCGGTTGGATCGTCACGGGCTGCACGTTCGCGCCGGCCATCGCCGTGGACGCGAAGTCGCGGCCCGACGGCTCCAGCAGGAACGCGACCGGCGCGTCCATGACCTCGCAGGCCGCCTCGCAGATCGCCTGGCGGGCATCGTCACCCGCCGCGAGCGCCTTGGCCACCCGGCCGATCGCACCCATTCCCTTGGCCTGATCTCGAAGCATGTCGTTGAACCTGCGCAAATCTCGTGCGTTGGACTCTCGTTCAAGCTCGCCCGCCAGCACCCGGGCCAGCATCACGAACAGCTGCTCGTCGGCAGCTACAAAGGCATTGCGGCGACGGGACACCGCCGCCAAGGACCCGACCCGCGTCCCGTCGGAGAGCTCCAGCGGCACACCGACGTAGGACCGCGCCCCGGTGCGCTGGCGCATCGCCAGCCCCGCGTACTCCTCGACGCCGCCGACGTCACCCGTCAACCGCGGCCCACGGCCCTCGGCCATGTGCGAGCAGAACGCGTCGCCCAGGGGCAGCGCCTGATTCGAGCGCAGTCCGTAGTCTGCGCCCCGGCGTACATCCACGATCCGGTGGATGAACTGGCCCCGGTCCAGGTGCGCCATGAACACCGCGGCATCGGGCACGTGGCGCTCGAGCAGGTCGAGCACGGAGCGCGTCGCGTCCGCGAACGAGCGGTAGGTCGTCGAGGTGGCCGCCGCGGCAGCCTGAATCGCGCTCACATCCACGTCCGACATCATCGACAAAGGAACGCCGTTCCCATAGCCGGTCATTTGTCCAATGAAACTCGCCACGTTCATTCCTCCAGGCGGCACCTCGGGTCTCACGGGTGAGGTTCGCGGCAGCCGCATCGTGACCTTCACCACCGGCGCGTCGCTGCTCGAAACCCTCCAGGACGCCGACCGCGCCCCCGCCACCGGCCCCGACCACGCGCTCAGCGAGGTCTCGCTGCTGGCGCCGATCCCCCGCCCGCCCGCGATCTTCTGCGTCGGCCGCAACTACGCCGAGCACATCGCCGAGCTCGGGTCTGAGCGGCCCGAGAAGCCGCTGATCTTCCTCAAGCTGCCGCTCTCCAGCGCGGCGCCCAACCAGCTGGTCTCACCGCCCGCGGCCACGCAGGCGCTCGACTACGAGGCCGAGCTCGTGCTCGTCATCGGCGACGAGAACCAGATCATCGGCTACGCCGTCGCCAACGACCTCTCCGCGCGCGACCTCCAGCGCTCGGAGAAGCAGTGGGCGCGCGCCAAAGCGTTCGACGGCTCCTGCCCGTGGGGCCCGTGGATCACGACCGCGGACGAGATCCCCGACGCCCTCGGCCTGCGGATCACGACCCACGTCAACGACGAGATCCGTCAGGACGGCAACACGCGGGCGATGATCTTCAACCCGCGCGAGATCGTCGACTTCATCGCCGAGACGTGCACCCTCGAGCCCGGCGCGATCGTGCTGACGGGCACGCCGAGCGGCGTCGGCGAGGCGTTCGATCCGCCTCGCTACCTGCAGCCCGGCGACAAGGTCCGCTGCGAGATCGAAGCCCTAGGCGTGATCGAGCACTCAGTGCTGTGAGATGACCCGGTCGATGAGGCCGTACTCCGCGGCCTCATCCGCCTTGAAGAAGCGGTCGCGCTCCATGTCGCGGTGCACCTGCTCCTCGGGCTGCCCCGTGTGCTTGGCGTAGATCTCGTCGATCCGCTTGCGCGTCTTGATGATCTCTCGCGCGTGGATCTCGATGTCCGTGGACTGGCCCTCGAACCCGGCGCTCGGCTGATGGATGAGGATGCGCGAGTTCGGCAGCGAGAACCGCTTGCCCTTCGCGCCGCCGGCCAACAGCAACGACCCCATCGACATCGCGATCCCGACGCACATCGTCGCCACGTCGGGCTTGATGAAGTTCATCGTGTCGTAGATCGCAAGGCCCGCGTAGATCGACCCGCCCGGCGAGTTGATGTACAGCGAGATGTCCTTGTCGGGGTCCTGAGACTCCAGGTGGAGCATCTGGGCGACGATCAGATTGGCGATCTGGTCGTCGACGGGCTGGCCGAGGAAGATGATCCGCTCGTTCAGCAGCCGCGAGAAGATGTCGAACTCGCGCTCGCCGCGGGCGGTGCGCTCGATGACCATGGGGACGAGAGGCATTACGCCCCACGATAGTGCGCTAGACGGCGTGGGGGCGCGCCGGGCGTAGCCGCGCCAGCAGGCGCTCGATCCGCCGCGCCAGCTTGCGCGGGTTCAGCCGCAGCGTCGCCGCGACCTCGGAGGGCTCCGTCCGGTCCACGAGCATCGCCAGCAGCGCGAGGTCCTCGGGCTCCACACGGTGCGCGGCGGCGTCCATCGCGGCGCGGTCCAGCGCCGGCAGCGCGGTGCCGCCGCGGCCCACGGCACGCAGCGCGGCGTACAGCACCTCGGCGTCGGCCTCCTTGGAGACCAGGCCGTCGGCGCCCGCGACGCGGGCGGTCACGACGAGCGTCGGGTCCTCGAAGGCGGCGTAGAGCACGACGCGCGGCGCGGGGTCGAGCGCGCGCAGCTTGCGGACCAGGCCGAGGTCACCGGCATCGAGCAGCACGACGTCCGGGCGCTGGCGCTCGACGAGCTCCAGTCCGTCCTTGGCTCCCAGGGCCACACCCACCGGAACCAGGCCCGGCTCGGTGCGCAGCATCATCGCGAGTCCGGCGCGAACGGCCGGCTGCGGATCGATGACCACGATGCGCGTCATGTCCGGAAGCATTTCTAAGCCGAATGAACTCACCCTAAAGGGAGGCTCGGAGCTTGGTGATACGCAGGCCGTCGACGTCCTCGATCCGGAGCGTCACGCCGTCGAAGGCGGCCTCGTCGCCCGGCTGGGGGCGCCGCCCGAGCGCGTCGAAGACCAACCCGGCGAGCGTGCGCGGTCCCTCCTGGGGAAGCTCGGTGCCCAGTTCCTCATTGAAGTCGTCGATGCTCATGGACCCGGACACCTCGACGGTACGGTCGTCGATGCGCTCGAGCTCGTTGTTGGGGAGGTCGAACTCGTCCTCGATCTCGCCCACGATCTCCTCGAGCACGTCGTGCACGGTCACGATCCCGGCCGTCGAGCCGTACTCGTCGACCACGACGGCCATCGCCTGCCGGCCCTCGCGCATCTCGCGCAGCAGCGCGCCGAGGTCCTTGGTCTCCGGCACGATCGGCGGCTGGCGCGCCAGGGCGCCCACCAGCTCCCCGCGCGAGGCGAGCAGGTCACGGAAATGCACGACGCCGACCAGGTGGTCCAGCGACTCGCGGCCGACCGGGTAGCGCGAGTGCCCGTGCTCGACGACCAGCCCGAGTGCCTCGTCGCCGGTCAGCGACGCCTCGATCCACACCACGTCCGGCTGCGGGACCATCACGTCCCGCACCTCGCTGCTGGCGAAGTCGAAGACGTTGTGGAGCATCTCTTCCTGGGCGCGCGGGATCACGCCCTGGCCCTCGGCCTCATCGACGAGCGCGCGCAGCTCGTCGGCGGATTGGATCGACTCGCCGGCCATCACCTCGGTGATCCCGAACGGCCGCAGCAGGTAGCTCGCGGTGCCCTGCAACACCCACACCACCGGCCGCAGCACGCGCGCGAGCAGCTCGATCGGGCGCGCCACCAGTGACGCCAGCAGTTCGGCCTTCTCCAGGGTCAGCGCCTTGGGCACGAGCTCGCCGAGCACGACGCTGAGGTAGGTGACGACGCTGAACGCGATCAGGAACGCCAGCCATGACGGCACGGCGTCGCCGAGCAGGTTGCGGATCGCGGTCTCGCCGACGATGCCGCTGAGCACCCCGATCGCCGTGATCCCGACCTGCACCGTGGAGATCACCCGCACGGGGTCCTCCATCAACCGCAGCGCCGCCTGCGCCCCCTTGCCGGTGCGCTGGCGCAGCGCCGAGCGGCGTGCGGTGACGATCGAGTACTCGCCGACCACGAAGAAGGCGTTGCCGGCGATCAGCGCCAGCAACG
Source organism: Solirubrobacter deserti (assembly GCF_003344625.1). GTDB lineage: Bacteria > Actinomycetota > Thermoleophilia > Solirubrobacterales > Solirubrobacteraceae > Solirubrobacter > Solirubrobacter deserti. The sequence goes on from NZ_QPKJ02000004.1 coordinate 6,599, forward strand.
CGAGCATGCGTAAGAGATCGTCCACGTGGTTCGGCTACCCAGGCTAACGTTCAGCCCCGGTTGTTCGAGCTCAATGTCCCGAACGTCCTGACGCTTCTGCGCATCCTGCTGGTGCCCGTGCTCGTCGCGGCGCTCGTGCAGGAGGGCGGGGGGTTGGACGGAGTCGCCGCTGCGGTGTTCGCATTCGCGTCGTTCACGGACGCCCTCGACGGCTGGATCGCCCGCCGCCAGAAGAGCATCACGACGTTCGGCAAGCTGATGGACCCGCTGGCGGACAAGCTCCTGGTCACGGCCGCGCTGGTGAGCCTGGTCTCCCTGGACCGGGTCAGCGCCTGGGTGGCGATGGTGATCATCGCGCGCGAGTTCGCGGTGACCGGGCTGCGGCAGCTGGCGATGGAGCACGGCGAGGTCATCCCCGCGAGCATCTGGGGCAAGATCAAGACCGCCTTCCAGGTCGCGATGGTGATGGTGCTGATCCTCGTCGACGGCTCGCCCTTGTGGGTCGACGGTCTCGTGTGGGTGACGACGATCATCACCGTCATCTCCGGCGCGGACTACTTCTTCGGCTTCAGGACGCTCGTGCAGGCCCGCCAGGCCCGTCGCGCTCCAAGCTGAGCTCCTCCTCCTTGAACGGGACGTCGTCCACGCGCAGCGGGCCGACGTCGGCGAGCCCGTCGCAGACGACGCCGCGGAAGAACGTGTCCAGCCACGCGCACGCGCCGGTCGGCGCCCACGCGCTCCACGAGCGCGCGAAGCGGGCGGCGAAGCCGACGCGCACGAGGGCGAGCAGCACCCAGGTCGTCTCGATGTCGGACGACAGCGTCAGCGCGTCGACGGCCTGCGCGAGCCCCATCCGCTCGCGCTCGCCGAAGTCGTCGAGCAGGAACGGGAGCGCGGCCGTCCAGGTGATGTGCGGCTGGTCGCGGAAGTAGCCGTCGTGCAGGAACTTCGCCGCGACGGCGTCGCGCAGGTCGCCGCCGCCGAGCGAGCGCACCATGCCCCAGTGCCAGACGGCCTGGTCGAGCCGGGTGGGGACGGCGCTAAACCCGCCGCGCGCGAGCACCGCGTCCAGCGCCGCCTCCCGCGCGGCGAACAGCGACACCTGGTGGTGCTCGCCGAGCTCGATCGCGGGCGTGTACGGGTCGCCGGCGCCGTCCCAGACCGCGAGCCGGGCCTCGGCGCCGCTCAGCGCGCGCATCCAGCGCAGCTCCCGCAGCTTGAGCGCGAGCGGGCCCGGCCCGTCGGCGTACAGCGCGAACCATTGGGCCGCGTAGCGCTCGGCCAGCGCGGCCGAGTCCGTGGTCAGCCGCGGCGCGTGGCGCGCCAGCCAGGCCGCGAACGGCCGCTCGTCCAGCGAAGCGCCGAGCGGGGACCCGCCGCGCAGCGGGATCCGCAGGCCGGTCGCGGGCCCGCCCTCGACCTTCACGCGCCCCGATCCCTCGTAGGACCAGTCCGCGCACAGCACGTCGCCGCGGATGCCGCGGCGCTCGTGCAGCCGCAGCGCGTCCGTGAGCGCATACACGGTCTCCGTGAGGTCGGGGTCCCAGCGGTGCGCGACCACGCGCGGCTCCACCGGGACGCCGTCCACGAGGAACGTCACGCGCGAGCGCGAGAACCCGGGGACGAGCCCCGGGTCGATGCTCACCCCCGGCCCGACGAGATCAGTGCGCGCCGTCGAGCCACTCACGGAGCGACACGTGGTGCGACGAGTGGTCGCCCGTGGCGATCTCGTTGCGCAGCTCGCCCATGAGCCCGAAGCGCTCGGCGGTGACGTTGTGCTGGTGGATCGTCTCCAGGTTCTCCTGGCGGGCCGAGACGAAGTGCCGGTCGCTGAGGTCGCCGAAGCGCTCGACGGTCCCGCGGATCATCTCGCGCACGCAGTCCTCGACGAAGCGCGGCCGGCGGTGCGCCTTCTCCACCACGGCGCCCTCGTCGGAGCGCTTCATCAGCTCGTAGATCTCCGAGGACATCGACTCCTCGACGATCTGGACGAGCCACTGGGCGTCGATGTCGGTGTCGCAGTCCTCGGGGCAGCCGATGTGCAGCGTGCCGAGCCCGCGCTGGTTGTGGGTCGCGACCGGCACGGCCTCGAAGATGCGCGCGATCTCGTCGTCGGAGAAGCCGTCCTCGAGCAGGCGCTCGTGGGAGCGGGCCTGGACGGCGGTCTGCGCGCACGGGCACGCGGTCATCCCCTGGGCGCGGACGCCGATCAGCCGGCGCGTGCCGGCCCCACTGGCGACGGCGGCGCCGAGCAGCGAGTAGATCTCCTGGGTCTGGATGCCGGAGACTGGGGCCGGCTTGTGCTCGGGATAGCGCGCCTCGATGTGGACCTCGGCGCGCAGGGCTTCCTGGCGGTCGCGGACCTTCTCTGCGATGTGCGCGGCGAGCGTCTCGGCGCGGAAGGCGGCCTCACCGAGCACGACCTCCCCGATGGCGTCGTTGACGACCTCCTCGAAGCGGCTCATGTGCGCACCTTTCTGATGCGGGCCGAGGTCGACGAAGCAGTCCAGTTTCGCGTAGAAGAGCTGTTCGGCGCCGTTCGCAGCGATGCGGATGACCTTCTCGACGTTGGTCACGCCCACGCGCGAGAGGGAGAGCGAGAGCGTCGGAGCCTGGCTCTGAACGTCCTCGAAAGGCAGAGTCATGACACCCAGCGTACGGGTTCAGCGTGCGAGCCAGGCGAAGGCGGCGTCCGCGAGCGCGGGCGGGACGACGTGCCCGCCGTCGAACTCCTCGTAGCGGACGTCGTAGTCGGCGCCGTGCAGCCGCCACGCGACCCGTCGACCGCAGCGGTCGATCGGCAGCACCCGGTCCTCGGTCCCGTGCGTGATGAGCACCTTGGGCCACCCGACCGCTGAGCCGCCCGTCGCGAAGCCGGGCGAGAACGCGATCAAGTGCGTCGCGAGGTCGCCGTTGCGCAGGCCCAGCGACAGCGCATAGGAGGCACCGTCGGAGAAGCCGGCGAGGGCGATCCGCGCCGGGTCGACGGCGAACGAGGCGAACACGTGCGCGAGGGCTGAGTCGATGGTCGCGACGTCCGGGCCGAAGTCACGCTCGATCATGTCCCACGTCCGGCCGGCCGACTGCGGCGCGAGGACCGCGACCTGGTGCGCTTCGGCGGCCTCGCGGACGAGCTGGAGCGCGCTCGCGGCCGAGCCGCCGGCGCCGTGCAGCATCACCGCCAGCGCCGTCGGGGAGGGAGCGTCGGCCGGTACGTGCACGAGCGTTCCGGGCGGCAGCGGAGCCGGTCCGAGCGCGGCGTCGGGGCGCGCGTGCAATCGGGCCAGGGCGGCACTCACGGAACTGGGCTACCCCGGTCCGGGGATGCCCGCGGGTCCTGAAGCTGACGCGGTTCGGGCGTATACCGACAAACCTGGACGAATGGACCAAGGTTTTGCCAAAGACAGACCACGTATCCCGTGCTACAAAGCCGGGACGGCGCAGACAGGTTCCCCAGGATCACAAGGGGTAAACCACGAACTCGGCGCCCATTGCGACAACTCGTCGCGGACAGACGGATAGGCACGGATGGGAGCGGCCCCGGGGGCGGGGATCGCTCAAGTTACGTCCCGAAGGACTAGAGGGTTGGGCACCAAGACCGACGCATTGCTGGTGGACGAGGCTCCGATCAGCGAGATCGACGAGCTGAAGCCGCTCATCGCCGAAGGCCAGGAACGGGGGATCCTGACCGTCGAGCAGATCGCCACTTCACTGGAAGAGGTGGAGGTCACCAAGGAGCAGATCGCAGAGCTTCACGCGTACCTGCTGGACCAGGGGATCGAGATCGTCACGGCCGATGGCAAGCCGGTGACCAACTCGGAGCCCGAGGCGCGCCGGGAGAAGGATGCTCCCGAGGGTGCCCGCAAGCCCGAGATCGACCTCACGGTCGAGCCCAGCCTGGATTCGCTGCGGCTCTACCTGCGCTCGATCGGCAAGGTGCAGTTGCTCACGGCCGACCGCGAGGTCGAGCTGGCGCGGCGCATCGAGCGCGGCGACCTCGTCGCCAAGCAGGAGATGGTCGAGGCCAACCTGCGCCTCGTCGTCTCGATCGCCAAGGGCTATCTCGGCCGCGGCCTGTCGTTCCTGGACCTGATCCAGGAGGGCTCGCTGGGCCTCATCCGCGCGGTGGAGAAGTTCGACTACCGCCGCGGCTACAAGTTCTCGACGTACGCCACCTGGTGGATCCGTCAGGCCGTCACGCGCGCGATCGCGGACAAGGGCCGGACCATCCGCATCCCGGTGCACATGGTCGAGAAGCTCAACAAGGTGGTGCACGTCGAGCGCCAGCTCGTCCAGCAGCTCGGCCGCGAGCCGCTGCCGGAGGAGATCGCGAACGAGCTGGAATGCTCGGTGCGCGAGGTGCGCGACATCCTGCGCATGGCCCAGCAGCCCGTCTCGCTCGAGAAGCCGATCGGCGAGGAAGAGGAATCCGAGCTGGGCGACTTCGTCGAGGACGAGGCCGCCGAGTCGCCCTTCGAGGTGGCCTCGGAGAACCTGCGCAAGGAGAACGTGCGGCGGGCGCTGGACGCGCTTCCGCAGCGCGAGCGCGAAGTCATCGAGATGCGCTTCGGCCTCACCGGCGCGCGTCCGTACACGCTGGAGGAGGTCGGGCGGGCGTTCAACGTCACGCGCGAGCGCATCCGGCAGATCGAGAACCACACGCTCAAGAAGCTCGAGTCGCTCCCCGAGGCCCAGCGCCTCCGCGACGCGACCTGACCGTGGTCTGGGCCGCGGCGTCCTACGCCGCGGCTCGCACCGCCACCGCCTTCGAGTCGAAGCTGACCGCGCGGACCAGCCGGCGGCGCTCGAACAGATACACCGACCACACCTCGCCCGCGCCGGTGAAGTGCACGAGCACGTGCTCGCCGATGGACTCGACTCGCACGGGCTGCGGCACCGGCCCGCCCGGCGGCCGCTCGGCCAGGAACGCCCGCAGCTCATGCGTCCCGCGCAGCACGCGGCCCTCGGCGATGCGCGGGATCCACTCGACGTCGTCCGGGATCAGCTCGGCGAGCGCGTCCACACCGCCGCGCACGTACGCCGCGCACAGATCCCGCACGTAGGCCACGTTGTCGGCGGTCTCCTTGTCGCGCCGCGCGCCGTCGGCGAGCGCGCGCCCGCAGCGGGCGCAGCGGAACCCGACGACGCTCGCCGCCCCGTCCCAGCGGCAGTCCCACACCAGCCCGAGCCGGCGGATGATCACGTCGTAGCCGACGGCGACGTCCTCGCCGAAGCGCTCGCGATAGAGGTCCAGCAGCGCCGCCGAGGTCAGGACCGCGTGGTGGGTCCGGCGGGTCGTGTCGTCGAACGCCGGGTCGGGCCCGCTCACGACGGCCCACGGGGGATACGCAGCGTCCGACCTTCGCGCCATCGCTGGAAAAAGGCTAGAGCCGCTCGCGGATCTCCGTCCACAAGTCGGCGTATGCGCGCGCGGCCCGGCTGCGCGGCGCGAAGTCGACCAGCGCGGCCCGTTCAGCGCCCATGCGCTCGACGTCCGCCGAATTCGGGATCACCGTCTCGAGCACGTCGTGCTCGCGCCCCAGCTCCTCCATCAGCTCGCGGTGCAGCTTCTTGCGCCGGTCGGCCATCGAGAAGAAGCCGAGCACCTTGGCGTCGCTGTTGAGCACCTCGTGCAGCTGGTCGAGCGTCCGCGAGCTGAGCGTCGCCGGGATGATCGGGACCAGCAGCGCGTCGGCCGCCTCGAAGACGTTCTCGGACACGAGGCTGATGCTCGGCGGACAGTCGAGGAAGACGTAGCGGTACTCGCTGAGCGGCTTGATGACGCGGTCGAGGCGGTTGGTCTTGGCGCCGTCGAGCGCCAGGTCCATGTGGCGGTAGGAGAAGTCCGCGGGCAGCAGGTCCAGGCCCTCGGTGTCGGTGCCCTTGATCTGGCCGTCGGCGTCCGTCTTGCCGCGCACGAGCTTCGCGCCGCCGCCCTTGATCTTGGGCTTGACGCGGAACAGGTACGTGCTCGCGCCCTGGGGATCGAGGTCCCACAGCAGCGTCTGGTCGCCGCCGTGGGCGGCGAGCGTCGCGAGGTTGACCGCGGCCGACGTCTTGCCGACGCCGCCCTTGATGTTGTACGTCGCCAGGACCTGGCTCACCCGAAGTGCTCCTTGACGACGTCGCGCTGCGCCTTCGACGCGAAGACCGCGAACCGGTCGGCGAACTCGGCCCGCGCCGCGATCTCCTCCTGCATGAAGCGCTCGATCAGCACGCCCATGGCCATCAGCGTGAACGGATGCCCCTTGACCGCAGGCGCCAGGTCGCGCAGCGCGTTGGCCTGCACCTCGCGGTCCTGGAAGCGGCCGAGCTGGTCCTGCAGGCCCTTGAGCGTCTTCACGAACGGCTTGACGATCTCCGGCGGGTACAGGCTGGCGAAGAACTCGAGCAGGTAGCGCAGCTCCTTGCCGACCTTGCGCAACTCGTGCAGGTCGTAGGCGGGCGAGTCGTCGTCGATCGCCCGGCCCATCTTGACCATCTTGCGGTAGACCCGCGTGATCCGGTGCGACGCGAGGTCGGAGACCGTGCGGTCGGACGGGCGGCGGCTCGTGACGAACTCGTTCCACTCGGCGAGCGCGTCGCCCGTGCGCTGCGCGCGCAGGGCCCGGCGCGTGGCCGTGAGCGCCTTGACCCGGCGCTGTTCGAGCACGTCGCGCAGCGGGTCCAGGTCGGCGCGCATCTTCTCCGGCAGCGAGTCGCGCAGCTCGGGGAAGTCGAGCAGGTAGACGTCGAGGTCGCGCAGGTCGCCGGTCACGGCCTGCAGGCGCTTGAACTCGTCGCGGAAGTGCTGCAGGCGCTCGGGGTAGACGCCCTTGAACTGGCGCTGCAGGCTGCGCGTGCGGCGGATGGCGACGCGCAGGTCGTGCAGGAACTCGGAGTCGACGTCGTCGAGCGTGCCGGGCAGGTTGAGGTCGATCACCTCGAGCAGGCGGCCGAATACAGTCGCCGCGGCGAGGCTGGCGGGCTCGTCCGGGTCCAGCGTGAGCGCGAGCTTGGAGCTCGTGCCCGCGGGGTCGCCGCCGGCGGCCGCGATCGCCTCGTCGACGAGCGGGACCGTCGCCTCCGGCAGCGCGAGCGTCTCGGCCAGCGTGGCGCGGACGCGCTCGATCTCGGCCTCGTAGCCGCGCACCGCGGTGGCGGTGACGCGCCCGCGGGTGCCGTTGTCGGCGGTGGTCAGCTCCAGCCGGACCACCGTCTTGGCGTCCCCGTTGAGCACGGCGAGCGGCAGCCGGTGGGTGCGGACCTTCGCCACCGGCAGCAGCGCGCGCATCTCCATCTCGGGTGCGAGCCGGGCGCGCAGCGCCTCGGGCAGGTCGCGGTCGAACAGGCGCTTGGCGGCGGGTGCGGCGGCGCTGGCGAGCGTCGCGCCGGTCTCCCGGTCGAGCAGGACCAGCTCCGTGCCGCTGTGGCGCAGCGTCAAACCGGCCGCGTGCAGGCGGCCGTCGAACGTGTCGTAGAAGGTCGTCGTCCCGCTCGTCGCGCGGTCCGCGCGCACGTCGAGATGCTCGGCCAGCGAGGCCTTCGCCGAGGGCAGGTCGGCCCCCTCCGGTAACACGTGAGTAACAACTTCCATCGGACGCGGCAGTCTCGCAGAACCGGCGTTAACATTCCCAAGTGCGGCGATTTCTCTCTCGCCGGACTCCCTGAGCCGCCGTCCACACCGGTCGCCTACGCGGGAGCAAAGGGGATCCTTGTCCTCGGGATGAACAGTTGTCGTGATCCGCGTTCCCGCACCCGGCGGGCGCTGCGTCGTGTGGAGGCCGGCGCCGGCCGTCCGGAGACCGATCATGACCGCTCGCAAGCACTTCAAGCAGCTCGTCCGCGACCGCATGGCGCGCACCGGCGAGGCCTACACCGTGGCCCGCCGGCACGTCGAGGCCGGGGCGCCCGTCCACTGGGAGCTCCGCGGCGGCGTCGAGGGTGAGACGGCCGCGTTCGCCAACGTCCTCGCGAACCTCGGCGTCGAGCACGACGGCGCGCCGTTGAGCGAGGCGATGATCCTGGGGATCGGCGGCGGGCTCGGGGCCGGCTACATCCTGTGGGAGTTCGACGCGTGGGGTTACCGCGCGCTGACGCTCGGCTTCCGGCGCCAGTGGCAGTACCCCGCCCGCTGGGCGTCCGGGCTGGCCGAGCGGCTCGGGCTGCAGGCGGTGCTGCACGAGACGGGCGGGCGCAAGGCCGCGGCGGCGGCGCTCGACGCCCAGCTGGAGCAGGGACTGCCGGCGATCGCGTGGATCGACCCGTACCAGCTCGGGCACCGCGGGCTGCCGGAGAGCCGCGACGGGTTCGGCGGCTCACCGGTGGTGGTCTACGGGCGCTCGGGCGACTCGTACCTGATCGACGACCGCTCGACCGAGCGCGAGGTCGTCAGCGCGGAGCGCGTCGCGGACGCGCGGGCGCGCGTGAGCTCCTACAAGCACCGGCTGATCACGATCGACCCCGCGCGCGTCGACGTGGGCGACCTGCGCGCCGCGATCGAGGAGGGCCTGCGCCTGCAGGTCGAGCATCTGAGCGAGAAGTCGGACTCGTTCTCGCTGCCGGCCTGGCGCAAGTGGGCGCGGATGATCACCGACACGCGCCACAAGAAGGGCTGGCCGACGGTGTTCGCCGACGGCCGCGGCACCGCGAGCGCGCGCGGCTCGATCTACGCGGGCGCGTCCGGCGGCGCGCATCTGCGCGGGCTCTACGCCGACTTCCTCGACGAGGCGAGCGCGCTGCTCGGCCGCGAGCTGCCGTCGGCCCCGTGGCGCGAGGCCGCGGCGCGCTGGGAGGCGATCGTCGACGCCGCGCTGGAGCCGGGCGACGAGCTGCGCGAGCTCATCGACCGCGAGGACCCGGCGCGCTGGAGCGTGCAGGCCGAGCGCGACGTGGCGGGCGAGATGCCGCCGCTCGCCGACGAGGTGACCGCGATGTACGAGGCCGAGGTGGCCGCGCTGGACCGGCTGAGGGCCGCGCTCTGACGCGTGCGTGGCGGGTTGAGCCGCGTCACAGGGCTCAACCCGCCACCTACCCGCGTTTGAGCTCGATCTCGGCGTGGCCGGACGCGCCGCTGTCCTCCTGCCAGCTCAGCTTCGCGCGCTCGGCGCGCGAGCCCGGCGGCAGGGGCAGCGCGTACCGCATCGTCCGCGCGCCCGGCAGCGCGTACGGCGCGCTGCCGACCTTCTCGCCGAGCTCGATCGTCATCACGCCGCGGCAGCCGCCGGCGGCCGGGCAGACGAGGTCGAGCATCGCCATCTCACCGCGCACGCGCACCTCACGCTCGAGCAGCCGCGGCGCGGTCGCACCCGTCTGCTCGTTCGCGTCGGCCATCACCGCCATGCCCATCTCGTGTGCCGAGCTCAACAACGAGTACGCGCCGAGCCCCACCAGGAGCAAGGCGACGAGGACAACCCATCTCATGCCCGCCAGTCTGGACTGCTCAGGCGTCCCTTCCCATTCCGTTCGTCCTGGGGTCCAGGCCCCAACCGTGCAGTGGCGCCCGCCCGCGCTTGCCCGCGTCGGCGAAGACCTCGAGCGCGCGGCAGCACGCGGCGGCCTTCTGCGCCAGCGGCAGCGGCACCTTCATGGCCGCGGCGAGCTCGCGCGTGGTGAACGGCGCCTGGAGCTCCGGCAGCAGGGTGGCGAGATCCGCCGGGCCGCGCAGCTCGACGCGCTCGAGCACCTCGCGCAGGACGCGCTGTCCGGGGTCGCGCAGGTAGCGGCGGCCACGGACGGGCGCCGGCGCGCGCACGTGGTCCTCGCGGCACAGCAGGACCTCGATCGTCAGGTGCGGGTGGCTGAGCAGCGTGGGGAAGGAGACGAGCCCTTCGAAGATCGTCGCCGCGCCCGGCTTCTTCGGTGAGGGCCGCGTCGAGAGCACTTCGCCGTGTTCGTCCACCCGCACGATCCGTCGCTCCGTCGGGACGGGGTGCACGATCCGCATGCGATGGCGATCCAGCAGCGCGTCCAGCTTCGTTCGCAGCGCGGAGAAACCGCCCGTCTGGACCTCGACGAGTTCCCCGTCCGCCCGCACGAGGTCGATCACGAAGCCGTCCACCCGGACCTCGAACGCGTCGCCGGGCGCGGCCAGACGCCGCTTGAGCTCGCGGTGGAGCGGACCTTCGCGCAGCTCGCCGATCACGCCGTCCAGTTTCGCGCAGAAAGTTCCTTGACCTTTGCTCGGACTCCGTGCATACTGCCGCCCACGGTTTCCGAAACCGTTTTTGGAGATGGAGGAGAGAGTCACTATCCGCGAGCTCGCGCGGCGGTCCGGCGTGTCGGTCGGCACCGTATCGCGAGCCCTCAACGGCTACGCCGACGTGCGTCCCGAGACGCGCGAGCGCATCATGCGCCTCGCGTCCGAGCTCGACTACACGCCGGCCGCCGCGGCGCGCTCGCTGGTCACCCAGCGCTCGCACGTCATCGGCGTGTTCATGGAGACGGGCGAGGGTCATCCGGATCTCCAGCACCCCTTCTTCCACGAGGTCCTCGGTGGTCTCAAGCAGCGCGTCGGCCGTGAGGGCTTCGACCTGTTGCTGTTCGCCTCCGAGCGCCCCGGCGGCGGCTACGGCCCGCACGACTACCTCAAGCGGGCCCGCCACCACAACGTCGATGGCTGCGCGCTGATCGGGCTCGACCCCGACGACGACGAGGTCCGCCGGCTCGTGCGCGGGGAGATCCCGTGCGTCGCGATCGACATGCAGCTCGAGGGCCCGCGCACCGAGGTCGTGATGAGCGACAACGAGGCCGGCGCGGCCGCCGCCGTGCGCCATCTGCACGAGCTGGGCCACCGCCGGATCGCGACGGTCACCGGCATGATCGACTCGCGCCCGGGCGTGGACCGGCTGCGCGGATACCGCGCCGCGATCCAGGCGCTCGGGCTCGCCTACCGTGACGAGTACGTGCGGTACGGCGACTTCTACGCGGAGTCCGCGCGCGAGCAGACCGCTCAGCTGCTCGCCCTCGACGAGCCCCCGACCGCGATCTTCGCCGCCGCCGACATGATGGCCATCGGCGCCATCCGGGCCGCCGCCGAAGCCGGCGTGCGCGTGCCCGAGCAGCTTTCCATCGTCGGGTTCGACGACATCCAGCTCGCCCCTCACGTGAACCCGCCCCTCACCACGCTGCGCCAGGACAAGCTCGGCCTCGGCGCAGCGGCCGGCGACGCCCTCGTGGCGCGCATCGCCGGCGACCCGGACCGCCCCTCGCTCCGGACGCTCCCCGTCGAGCTGGTCGTACGCGGTTCCACCGCGGCTCCTTAGGAGGCTCCACCCAACCCCGCGGCCGCCCCGGCCGCTTTCGTTCGCGCCGTACCAAAACCGTTTTTGTCAGCATCGCAATGGAGGAGGGAGAACCCCATGCCGAAGAGGCTTGCGGTCGCCGTGGCGGCGACCGCGCTCGCGCTCGCCGCGTGCGGCGGCGAGGACAACAGCAGCACGGACAACACCAAGGCCGCGCAGGGAGAAGCGCTGCAGAAGGGCGTCACGTTGACGCTGTGGACGATGCCCAACTCGCCGCAGCCGAAGGAGGACCTGCAGAAGATGGTCGCCCCCTTCACGGCCAAGACGGGCGTGAAGGTCGACGTGCAGGAGGTCGGCTGGGACGTCCAGTTCGACCGCATCCGCAACGCAGCCGTCGCCGGCGAGGGCCCCGACATCACGCAGGCCGGCACGACCCAGGTGCCGTTCTTCGCCGCGCTCGGCGGGTTCATGGACCTGAGCGACCGCGTCGAGGAGATCGGCGGCAAGGCGGCCTACGCCGAGGGCATCTGGAACACCACGCAGGTGCAGGGCCAGGAGGGCACGTGGGCCGTGCCGTGGTTCACGGAGGCGCGCTCGATCTACTACCGCAAGGACGTGCTCGAGAAGGCCGGCGTCGATCCGGCCACGGCGTTCCAGGACCTGGACTCCTTCAAGGCCACGCTGCAGGCCATCAAGGACAAGGTGCCGGACATCGAGCCGTTCGGCGCGCCCGGCAAGAAGGCCTACGACCTCGTGCACCAGGTCATGCCGTTCGTGTGGGACAACGGCGGTGCGGAGCTGTCCGCGGACGCCAAGCAGTCGACGATCAACTCGCCCGAGTCGCAGGCGGGCGTGGAGTTCATGGGCGACCTGATCACGTCCGGCCTGTTCGACAAGTCCCAGCTCGAGCGTGACGGCACGCAGGTCGAGAACCAGTTCAAGGGCGGCCGGCTCGCGGTCTGGATCGGCGGTCCGTGGGTGCTCGGCTCGATCGATCGGGCCGAGGACGACACGTGGTCCGAGGAGGCGCGCGCCAACGTCGGCGTGGCCCCGATGCCGACCGGCCCGGGCGGCAAGGCCTACACGTTCGTCGGCGGCTCGGACCTGATGGTGTTCAAGAACACCAAGTACCCGAACGAGGCGTGGGCGCTGGTGAAGTTCCTCAGCTCCGACCAGACCCAGATCGACTACGCGAAGCTCCTCGGCATGTTCCCGGCGCGGCTGGATCCCCAGCAGCAGGTCGGCGACAGCTCCGAGAACCACAAGGCGTTCTTCCAGGCCATCCAATCCGGGCGCACCTACGCCCCGATCCCGCAGTGGGGCCAGATCGAGAACGCGTACAAGACGCGCTTCGGGAACATTCTCGACAGCGCGGCAGGCGTCGGCACGGACTACAGCGCGGCGACCGTGAAGTCCCAGCTCGACGCCGCGGCGAAGGAGGCCGACGGGCTCTTGGCCCAGTCGGCGGGGTAGTGGCACCCACGACCCTCCAGCCGCCCCCCGAGGCCCGCTCCGCACGCGTTCTCCCCTCGCGTGCGGGGCGGCCTCGCCGCCCGCGCCGGCGCCGGAACTGGTTCGCCTACGGGCTGATCGCCCCCGCCGTCACGTTCATGGTGCTGGTGCACCTGATCCCCACGACGGGCGGGATCCTCCTCTCCTTCAAGCGGCTCAACACCTTCACGTTCTCGCGCCTCTTCGACGCCCCCTGGAGCGGGCTCGAGAACTACCGCGGCATCCTCTTCGACACCGCGAACCCGCTGCACGACGGCTTCTTCGGCGCCGTCCAGAACACGTTCGTCTACACGTTCTGGACCGTCGGCGGCACGATCGTCGGCGGCCTGGCGATCGCGCTGCTGCTCAACCGGCCGATGCGCGGCCAGCGGCTCGTGCGCACGCTGATGCTCACCCCGTGGATCGTGCCGAGCTTCGTCGTCGCGGTGCTGTGGGGCTTCATGTGGCAGAGCGACGTCGGGATCGTCAACAAGATCCTGGTCGACTACACCGGGCTGCTCGGCGAGCGTCCGATCTGGCTGCTGGGCGAGAACTCGATGTGGGCGATCGTGATCCCGTCGATCTGGCGGGGGCTGCCGTTCGCGATGATCTTCTTCCTCGCCGGCCTGCAGGCGATGCCGCAGGAGCTCCACGAGGCCGCCGCGATCGACGGCGCCGGCCCGCTGCGGCGCTTCCGCTACATCACCCTGCCGCTGCTGCGGCCGCTGATCGCCGTGCAGCTGCTGTTCTGCGTGATCTACGCCGCGTACCAGTTCGCGATCCCGTACATCATGCTCGGCTCGAACCCGGGCCCGGACGCCGACCTGATGATGACGCTGATCGTCCGGCAGTCCTTCTCCAACAACCTGTTCGGCTTCGGCGCCGCGGCCTCGGTCCTGCTCACGCTCGCCATGTGCGTGTGGGTGGCCGTCTGGTACCGCGCGTTCAAGCGAGATCTGGAGGCGACATGAGTGCTCGCTTGGTGAACCGGGGCCTGGATGCCCTGACGTGGCTCGTGCTGGCGTTGATGCTCTCGCCGATCCTGTGGCTGGTGCTGTCCTCGTTGCAGACGGACGGCCAGCTCTCCCGCGGGGCCTATGACCTGCTGTCGCCGACGTTCGACGCGTTCACGCGCATGTGGCAGAGCGTCGACTTCGAGCGCTACCTGTTGAACTCGTTGATCATCTGCACGGCCGCGGCGTTGTGCGCGACGGCGTTCGCGGCGTGCGCCGGCTACGCGCTCGCGCGCTTCCAGTTCCGCGGCGGGAAGGCGCTCTCGCTCGGCGTGGTCGGCACGCAGCTGATCCCCGGCTCCCTGTTCCTGCTGCCCGTGTTCATGGGCTTCGTGTGGCTCAAGCAGAACACGCCGATCGCGCTGTTCGACACGCACCTCGGGATGGTGCTGGTCTACACCGCGTTCTTCACGCCGGTGGCGATCTACTTCATGCGGTACTTCTTCATCGCGATCCCGCGGGATCTCGAGGAGGCCGCGATGGTCGACGGGTGCAACCGCTTCGGCGCGTTCGTGAAGATCGTGCTGCCCGCCGCGGCGCCCGGGCTGGTCGCCACGTTCGTGTACGCCTTCCTGTTCGCGTGGGACGAGCTGCTGTTCGTCGCCGCCTTGACGCAGGAGAACGCCGAGACGATCCCGATCGGCATCCGCAACTTCATCGGTAACTATCAGGAAAGGACGGCCCAGCTGATGGCGGCCGGTGTGGTTTCGACGTTGCCCGTTCTGATCGCGTTCTTCGCGACGCAGCGCTGGCTGGTGAAGGGCATCACCGCCGGGGCGGTGAAGGGATGACGGCGACCGCTCCCCAGCCGTGGCTTGCCGCGGCCGACGGACTGCCCGCCGGCTTCCGCTTCGGCGCGGCGACTGCCTCCTATCAGGTGGAAGGTGCCGCGCGCGAGGACGGCCGCGGCGAGTCCATCTGGGATCGGTTCAGCCACCTGCCCGGGAATGTGGTCAACGGCGACACCGGTGACGTCGCGTGCGACCACTACCACCGGTGGACCGACGACCTGGACCTGATGGTGTCGCTCGGGCTGGAGTCCTACCGCTTCTCGATCGCCTGGCCGCGCGTGCAGCCGGACGGGCGCGGGCCGCTGAACGCCCGGGGCGTCGCCTGGTACCGGAGATTGGTGGAAGGGCTGCTGGAGCGCGGGATCGAGCCGGTCGCGACGCTCTACCACTGGGACCTGCCGCAGGCGCGGCAGGAGGCCGGTGGCTGGGCCGTGCGGGACACCGCGCTGCGCTTCGCCGAGTACGCGGACTCGATGGCGTCCGTGCTCGGCGACGTGGTCGAGGGCTGGATCACCCACAACGAGCCGTGGGTGGTGGCGTTCCTCGGCCACGCGCACGGGCGCAAGGCGCCCGGCATCCGCGACTGGCCGACGGCGCTGGCCGTGTCGCACAACCTGCTGCTCTCGCACGGGCTGGCGGTGGACGCGCTGCGCGCGCGGGTGCCGGACACGCCCGTCGGGATCACGCTCAACCTGAACCCCATGCGCGGGGAGCCGGAGGCCGCCGCGCTGATGGACGCGCACCAGAACCGCTGGTTCCTGGACCCCGTGCTGCGCGGGACGTACCCCGCCGAGATGATCGAGGCCTACGAGCGCGTCTTCGGCGCGCTGCCGGTCAATCCCGAGGACCTGGACGTGATCTCGCGCCCGATCGACTTCCTCGGCGTCAACTACTACAACCCGACCTACGTGCGGGCGTCTTCGGAGGCGCCGCTGGGCGCTTCCACCTACGCGCCGCGCGGCGCGCTGACCGCGATGGGCTGGCCGGTCGACGCGAGCGGCTTGCACGAGCTGCTGGTCCGACTGCGCGCCGACTACGGCGACCTCGAGATCTGGATCACCGAGAACGGGGCCGCGTTCGACGACGAGAAGCTGGTCGACGGCGTGGTCGAGGACCCGTCGCGCGTGGCGTACCTCTCGTCCCATCTCGAGGCGTTGCGGCGCGCGGCGCGCGAGGGCGTGAACGTCAAGCGCTACCACGCGTGGTCGCTGCTGGACAACTTCGAGTGGGAGCACGGCTACGACAAGCGCTTCGGGATCGTGCGCGTCGACTACGAGACGCAGGAGCGGATTCTGAAGCGGAGCGCGCTCTGGTACCGGGATCACATCGCGGCGACGCGGGGAGGGGGTGCGTGATGGCGTCGATCGCCTTTGAGGGCGTGTCCAAGGTCTTCGACGACGGCACGAGGGCCGTGGACGAGCTGGACCTGCAGATCCCCGACGGCGAGTTCACGATCCTCGTCGGCCCGTCCGGCTCGGGCAAGTCGACCGCGCTGCGGATGCTCGCGGGCCTGGAGGAGACGACGTCAGGCGAGATCTCGATCGGCTCCCGGGTCGTCACCGACGTGGCGCCGAAGGACCGCGACATCGCGATGGTCTTCCAGTCCTACGCGCTGTACCCGCACATGAGCGTGGCCGAGAACATGGGCTTCGCGCTGAAGCTGCAGAAGGTGCCCAAGGACGACGTGCGCGCGCGCGTCGCCTCGGCCGCCTCCCGCCTCGGGATCGGCGAGCTGCTCGAGCGCCGGCCGAAGGCGCTGTCCGGCGGCCAGCGCCAGCGCGTGGCGCTGGGCCGCGCGATCGTCCGCTCGCCCGAGGCGTTCCTGATGGACGAGCCGTTGTCGAACCTGGACGCGAAGCTCCGGGTGGAGATGCGCGCGTACATCGCGCGGCTGCACCAGGAGCTCGGAACGACGACCCTGTACGTCACCCACGACCAGACCGAGGCCATGACCATGGGCGACCGGGTCGCGGTCATGCGCGACGGGCGCCTGGAGCAGGTCGACACGCCGCAGGCGTTGTACGAGCGGCCCGCGAACGTGTTCGTGGCCGGCTTCATCGGCTCCCCCGCGATGAACCTGCTGCGCGGCGTCGCCTCCGAGGCCGGGGTGATGCTCGGCACCCAACGGCTCGCGGTTCGCACGCCGCACCGCGGCGAGGTGATCGTCGGCATCCGGCCGGAGGCGCTCGAGCCGGCGGGTGAGGACGGCCCGGACGTGCTGTCGCTGCGCGTGGTGCTGAGCGAGATGCTGGGCAGCGACGTGCTCCTGCATCTGGAGGCCCCCACCTCGTCCGTGCTGACCGGCGACATGCTCGACACGCCGGACGAGGAGCTCGTCGACGACACGACGCGCTTCGTCGCGCGCGTCCCGCCGTCCTTCCGCGCGGACCCGGGGGTGCACGTGCACCTGCGCGTCGATCTCGACCGCGTCCACCTGTTCGACCCGGAAACGGAGCGGGTCATCCCGCGTTGACGACCGTCGGTCGAACCGGATTCGGCCCGCATGTCCATGTTCGTCCGCACAACATGCTCACAGAATGCCCCTCGGCAACGAGGGACGGGGGGCGTTCAGTATGCAGGAGGGCATGAAGCGTCGGGATTTCCTGACGCGGGTGGGGCTCGTCGGCGGAGCGGGCGCGATGTACGGGACGATGGATGCGCTCGGGCTCATCGCGTCTCCGACCAACGCGCCGGCCGCCTGGGCCGGTGAGCAGGCGGCCTGGCGACCGCCGCACAAGGCCGACTTCGACTACGCCGGTCACCACGGCCGGCCCAGCGTGGTCGTGCTCGGCGCCGGCGTGGCCGGGCTCGTCACGGCCTACGAGCTCGGCAAGGCCGGGTACCGCTGCACCGTGCTCGAGGCGCGCGGGCGGCCCGGCGGCCGCAACTGGACCGTGCGCGGCGGGACGGAGGAGACCGAGATCGGCGGCGTCCGCCAGCGCGCGGACTTCAGCAAGGGCCAGTACCTGAACGCCGGCCCCGCGCGCATCGCCGGCCACATGGTGACGCTCGACTACTGCCGCGAGCTCGGCGTGCCGATCGAGGTCTTCACGAACGCCAACGCCGACGCCTACTACTACAACGAAGGCGTCGGCCCGCTCAGCGGCAAGCCGATCCGCCACCGCACCGGCAAGGCGGACATGTACGGCTACGTGTCCGAGCTGCTCGCCAAGGCGACCGATCAGGGCGCGCTCGACGGGCGCCTGAACGAGGCCGACCAGGCGCGGCTGATCAGCTTCCTGCGCTCGTTCGGCGCGATCAACGCCCAGAACGCGTACACGGGCGGCTCGCGGCGCGGGTACTCCGTCGAGCCGGGCGCCGGAACCGAGGCCGGCACGCCGCTGGGACCGCCCTTCGCGCTGGAGGAGCTGCTGCAGAGCCAGATCGGCAACAACTTCTCGTTCGAGTTCGGCTGGGATCAGGCGATGCTGATGTTCCAGCCCGTCGGCGGCATGGACCGGATCCCGTACGCGCTGGCCGAGGCCGTCCGGCGGACGGGCGGCCGGATCGTCTCCGACGCGCCGGTCGTCGAGGTGCTCAACGTGGGCGGCGGGGTCCGCGTCGCCTACCGCGACGGCTGGCGCACGCGCGTGGCCGAGGGCGACTTCGCCGTCTGCACGATCCCGCCGCAGGTCATGAAGGGCGTCGCCAGCAACCTCGCGCCGGCGACCAAGGACGCGCTCGCCTACGCCGTCGGCGTCGCGACGGGCAAGATCGGGCTCGAGTACAAGCGCCGCTTCTGGGAGGAAGACGAGCAGATCTTCGGCGGCATCACCAACACCAACATGGACCTGTCCACGATCTGGTACCCGTCCTACGGCTACCTCGGGGACCGCGGGCTCGTCGTCGGCTACTACAACTTCGGCGCCAACGCGGTGTCCTACGGCGACGCGCCGTTGCCCGAGCGGTTGTCGCGCGCGCTCGCGCAGGGCCGCAAGATCCACGGTGACGCCTACGCGCGCGAGCTGCGCACGTCCTTCTCGGTGGCCTGGCAGAAGATCCGCTACAGCGAGGGCGGCTGGGTCTCCTGGCCATCGCGCACCAGCGGCCAGTACACCCGGTTGCTCGAGCCCGACGGCAACGTCTACTTCGCCGGCGACCACCTCAGCTACTACATCGCCTGGCAGTCAGGCGCGATCGAGTCGGCCCGCAAGGTCGTCATGCAGATCCACGACCGAGTCAGGAGCGCCTGATGAACCTGCATCGCGCGGCCGTGCTGGCGGTGGCGTTCGTGCTGGTGTTCGCGGGCGGCGTGGCCGCCTCCGGGCGCCTGGCCCCGGGCTGGGACTTCTCGAAGTTCCCGCCGCGCCCGGACTCGCCCCCGACTCGCCCGGACCAGGCCATCCACAACATCGACACGTCCGTGCCCGACCCGTTCATCGCCAGCGGCGTGAGCGTGGGCGACGGCGTCGAGCTCTACTACTCGAGCGGGATCGGCCCGGGCGCGCTGAACCCGGCCGCGCCGAACGGCACGCCCGAGCGGTACGTCGACCCCGCGCACTTCCCCGGCGGCGTCCTCTCACCCGGCGTCACGATCACCGAGGCCCAGGGCATGAACGCGCTCGCGCGGATCGCCGACAACCTCGCGTCGGTCGGCCTGACGATGCGCGACGTGCTGACCCTGCGCGTGTATATGGACAACGCTCCGGGCTCAAACACGATGGACTTCGCGGGCTTCAACCGCGCCTACCGCCAGTTCTTCGCCAACGTCAATTTGCACACGGGCGCCGTGATCCCACAGCGTCGCGGTACGGGCGAACCCGCGCCGCCGCTGGTGGTCAACCCGGTACGGCCCTCGCGCACGGCGCTGGAAGTCGCGGGCCTGCCGGTCGCGGGGTGGCTCGTCGAGATCGAGGCGGTCGCGAAGCGGCCCTCGGACAAACGGGGCCGTCACGACGATTGAGGGTCGCTAAACTAGCCGCCGCCCGGTGGGATTCCCGAGCGGTCAAAGGGGACGGGCTGTAAACCCGTTGGCTCAGCCTTCGCAGGTTCGAATCCTGCTCCCACCATCTGAAGGTCCGGCGCGTCTTTCGTGCCGGACATCGTGTTTCGGGGGCGTTTGGCGATCACCCGTCGTGCGCATCCTCAGCGCGTGACGGCCACTGTCATCGACGTAATCGAGCGGGTGCTCGGCCCGCTCGACCCGCAGTTGATCGACCGAGCCGAGAGGCTACGATCGACGAGCTGAGCGCACTCGACGCCGAGTACCGGCAGTACGCGAAGGCGTTCGAATCACGGTGCGCGCCGCCGGATGAGTTCTGGCCCGCCGCCCGCTCGCTGGTCCGCAACAACTTCAGGCGGGACCGCGAGGTGGCGGAAGCGGCGCTGCAGCGCGTGCTGAGGCAGCTGCTGTACGCGCACGGCGCGTACGGCAACGACTCGTTGGGTCGCATCCTGAGCAGGGCGCTGAATCCCAAGTACGTCGCGGGATCGGGAACGCCACGCTGGCTGGCGTGCGACTCCGACAAGGCATGGCTGACCAACTACCTGGAGACGCTCGCCTACCTGCGTCCTCTCATCGAGGCGGGGATTCTCGTCCTTGTCCCGCGCGCCGTCGAGATGCTGCCCGGTCCGATGGGACAGGTGGTGTCCGAGGACGCCGGAACGCATCCGGACTCGGTCGCGTGTGCCATCGAGTGGGCTCTGGGTCGCGCGGCACGCGCGGACTACGAGCGGTGGCAGGCGCTCGAATCCGGGCAGCGAGGAACGTACTCCCACGGCGTCACGGAAAGTCGGATGTTCCAACCCTTCGGCTCGGTCCTCGACAAGTTGCTCGCCGTGGAGGCCGGCGAGCCGGGGGACCTCGTGGTGGAGAGCCACGAGGAGGACATCGCGCTGCAGTGGCTGGTCGCGCAGAGCGTCGCCTCGCCGCCGGGTCGGGATTCGAGCAACGCGGCGGCGTTGAATCGCCTCGCCCTCCCCGGGCTCGCTCGGGTCGGAGCCGAAGACGTGCTGGCTCTCCGAGGGCAGGACGCCTGGGTCGACTACCGCCTTGCCCTCAGCCGCGGTCTCGATCGCGTGCGTGGCGAATCCCCGGAGGACATGGCGCGGGTCCTGCGGGAGGAGGTGCAGTCGATCCAGCGATCCGCCGCGCGGACCTCCAAGACGAGCAAGCTCGTGAGGCGCAGAGCAAGGTGAAAGCCGACGTCGGGATGGTGTTGCGGCAGCGTACGCGGGCTGGTTGGCGGCGAAACACGGCGGGTGCGTTGATCGGGCTCGGGGGGGTCACCGCCAAGACGGCGACGGATTTGACCCGCGCGTGGCTCAAGGCGCGCAGCGCCGACGACCCCGCCGCGGCGCGCTGCTACGGGATCTTCACGTGACCAGTTGTCCCTTGCGTCAAGCGACGCAGTCGAGCCGCCGAGCCGGCAGCGCGCGGAGCATCAGCGCGCACTGTGGCGGGCGCGTCGCGCGTTAGTCGCGCTCACGCTGAGGGGACCTCGTCGTCTGATGAGCGACCGGTGGGTGCCCGCACTGTTGCGCCCGCGGCCGTCCGGGCCGGCCGCGCGGGTGGTGGCGTGGCTGCCGGCGTGGCCGCCGGCGGCGGTGTTCGTGGTCGCGCTGCTCGCCGGCTTCGTCGCGTTCGCCGCGGTCTCGGTGCTGCTCGGGACGCTGGTCACCGAGGTGGTGTTGGGCAGCGGCGGTATCCGGGATGCAGACGAGGGCGTGGTCGACGAGCTCGCCGCCGGGCGCACGCCGCTGCTCGACGACGTCTCGTCCGTGGTGTCGTGGATCGGCGGCGGTCCGGCACTGGCCTCGCTGGCGGGGCTGGTCGCGCTCGTGGCCGCCGTGCGCCGCAACTGGCTGATCGCCGTGTTCGTCGCGTGCCTGCTGCCGGTCGAGACGGCGGCGTACCGGCTGACGCTGAACCTGGTCGCGCGCGACCGGCCCGGGGTCGAACGGCTCGACGGCCTGCCTCTGGGCGGCAGCTACCCGTCCGGGCACAGCGCCGCCTCGGTCGCGGTCTACGCGGGCCTGATGCTGCTCGTGATTCCGGCGGTGCGGAGCCGCCACACGCGGGCGATCGCCTGGACGATCGCCGTCGCGGTGCCGATGCTGGTCGCGCTCTCCCGCCTGTACCGGGGGATGCACCATCCGCTGGACGTGGTCGGTGGGGTGGTCGTCGGCCTCGGCACGCTGACCGTCGTCGTCTTCGCGTGCCGAGCCGCCGCATCCGTCACGCGGCCACGGCCTGCGGATCGCTGACGGTCTTCACATCCCGCGGCGCGACCAGCGCGCAGACGATCGCGGCCAGCGCGGCGAACCCCGCCGCGACCAGCAGCGCGACCTGGTGGACGCCGACGCGCAGTCGCTCGGGCCGGACGAGCAGCGCGTCGTCGCGAACTACCTGCAGCGCGTTATCGAGGCGATGGGGCGCCCGCGGGACGTCACCTGAGCGCGCTGCGGCGCAGCTTGCCGCTGACCGTGCGCGGCAGCGCGTCGACGAAGTCGACCCGCCGGGGGTACTTGTACGGCGCCGTGATGCCCTTGACGTGCTCCTGCAGCTCGCGCGCGAGATCCGGCCCAGCGGCGAACCCGTCGCGCAGGACGACGACCGCGCGGACGATGCTGCCCCGCTCGGAGTCGGGCGCCGCGACGGCCGCCGCGTCGGCGACGGCGGGATGCTCGAGCAGCGCGGACTCGACCTCGAACGGGCCGATCCGGTAGCCGGCGGAGACGATCACGTCGTCCGCTCGCCCCTCGAAGTACAGGTAGCCGTCCTCGTCGGCGTGCACGCGGTCGCCCGTGCGCCACGGCCCGACGGGCGCCGGGTGGTCGTGGTAGCCGAGGAAGAAGGTCGGCACCGTGCTCGGGTCGAGCACCAGCTCGCCGTCCTCGATCCAGCAGCGCACGCCCGGGAGCGGCCGGCCCATGCTGCCGGGGCGCGCCGGGACGCCGGCCGGCATCGCCGTGATCTGGCCGGTCTCGGTCTGGCCGTAGCCGTCGCGGATCTCGACGCCGGTCGTCTCGCTCCAGACGCGCAGGATCTCGGGGTTGAGCGCCTCACCGGCGGCGAGGCAGCTGCGCAGCGTCGGCGTGGGCCGCAGCGCGTCGCGCTTGACGATCACGCGGTACTCGGTCGGCGCCATGCACAGCACGTCGACGCGCTCCTCGGCGAGCAGGTGCATGCGCTCCTGCGCGTCGAAGCGCCCGTCGTGCAGGACGGCGGCGGCGCCCTGCAGCCACGGGGCGATGAACGCGTTGCGGGCCGACTTCGACCAGCCGGAGGCGGCGGTGCACCAGACGCGGTCGCCCGAGCGGACGTCCATCCAGTGCCGGCCCTGCAGGCGCTGCCCCCACAGGTAGCGGTGTGCGTGCACGACGCACTTCGGCAGGCCGCTGGTGCCGGACGTGAACGTCATCAGCGCCGGCTCGTCCAGGCCGGTCGCGACGACCGCCGGAGCGGCGTCGGTGTGCTCGGGCAGCTCGTCCGTCCACAGAACCGGGCAGTCGACCCGCGCGGCCTCGAGCTCCGCCCGGTTGCGCGGGTCGGCGACCACGGCGCAGACCGGCACCGTGCCCAGGCGCTGGCGTAGGTCCTTCGCGCGCAGCTGCTCGTTGCACGGCAGGACGACGTACCCCTGCCGGAACGCGGCCAGCATCGTGAACACCCACGCCGGGCGGTTGCCGATCAACGTCAGCACGACGTCGCCGCCCCGCAGGCCGAGGTCGTCGAGCGCGCGGGCGAGCGCCTCGACCCGCTCGCGCACCTGCGGGAACGTCCACTCGCGACGCTCGCCGGAGCGGGTTCGCTCGATCAGCGCGAGCCCGTCCGCCTGCAGGATGCGGGCCGCGAAATTGCTCATCGCGCGGTCGCGGCCGCCTCGAAGCGCCAGCGCACCACGGGCGCGTCGACGAACGGCGACGGGCCGGGCCAGGCGCGGTCCTCGTAGCGGACCTCCAGCAGGCCCGGGCGCGGCAGGTTCGCCACGTGCTCGGCGACCTCGTCGGCGGTCCGCGCGGTCGCCGTGTGCAGGCCGAGCGCCGCGGCGACGCCGGCGAAGACGTCCGGGACGCCGAGCGCCTGGCCGCCCGTGATCGAGTAGTGGCCGTCGACGAGCACGATCGCGAGCAGGTTGCGCGGCGCGAGCCCCGCCAGCGACCACAGCGAGCCGGCGCCCATCAAGGTCTCCCCGTCGCCGAGCAGGGCGAGCACGGTGCGGTCGGGTCGCTTCTCGGCCACGCCGAGCGCCGCCGCGAGCGCGGTGCCCATGGAGCCGCCCATGTACAGGTGCGGGCCGTCGTCGCTGGCCGCGCGCAGCGCTGAAGTGGCGGTGCCGAGCGAGGAGACCGCGAGCGCGTCGGGCGCCGCCTCGAGGATTGCGCGGACGATGTCGGTCGGGTTCAGGCTCACAGCTCCAGCTCCGCCTCGAGGAGGATCGGGGCGAGCACGCGCGCGCCCTCGGCGACCGCCACCGCCCCCTTGACGATCCTGGCCGCGTCGTCGGGGTCGCGCAACGGGAAGGCCTGGACGCCGAGCGCATCCAGCGTCGCGACCGTCGTGCGGCCGAGCGGCATCTGCGCCGGGTTGCGCTCGCCCAGCGTGCCGCGCATCGAGAGGACGACGGGAAACGCGAGGCCGTAGGGGATGACGAGCGAGCCGATGGCGTTGAGCGAATTGCCCAGGCCCGAGCACTGCGCCAGCACGACGGGCAGCCCGCCGGCGGCGCGGTACCCCGCGGCGTAGCCGAAGCACTCCTCCTCGCGGGTCAGCGTGCGCAGCGGGACGCCGCGCTCGGCGAGGCGGCGGCCGATCGGCGCCAGGCGCTTGTCGGGAACCCAGGCCGCCACTTCGACGCCCGCCTCGAGCAGGGCGTCGGCCAGCGTCTGCTGCCATGTCGGTGACGTGAGCACTTATTGGTCATACCACAAATGGCCCAAAGCTGGTACAACCTCGACGTGATGAGCGAGACCCGTGCCTCGCGGTCGTTCGACGACGTCGTCGAGCAGCTGCGCGAAGCGATCTACTCGGGACGAATCCGCCCGGGGCAGCGGCTGCCGGTCGAGCGTCAGCTGTCCGAGGAGCTCGGCGTCGGCCGGCCGACCCTGCGCGAGGCGCTGCGGGCGCTGGAGGCGGTCGGGCTGATCGAGGTCCGCCCGGGCAAGGGCGGCGGCTCCTACGCGGCCGCGCCGCCGGCCTCGACGGTCGGTGAGGCGCTCGCCGCGGTCGTCAACCTGCGCGGCGCCTCGCTCGAGGACCTGGCCGAGTACCGGCTCGACTTCGAGAGCGAGAACGCGGCGTGGGCGGCGCGCCGCGCGAACGCCGATGACATCGCCGAGCTGCGCGCGCTCGTCAGCGAGGCCAAGGCGGCCGCCGGGGACCCTGAGACGCTCGCGGCGGTCGTGGAGGTCGACGTTCGCTGGCACGAGGCGCTCGCCCGCGCCACCAAGAACCGGCTGCGGATCGGGATCGCGCTCGGCATCCACGAGGCGGTGCTGCGGCGCCACCGGGCGGCGACCCGGCCGCATACGGTGGAGCTCGTGCCCACGGTCCCCGGCGACATGGCGGCGATCACCCAGGCCGTGGCGGACGGCGACGCCGAGGCCGCCCGGCGCCTGATGCGCGCGCACCTGGAGAGCTGGAACCGGCGCGGGCTCGGAGATATTGGTATGACCGAAGCGGTGGAGCACGCGCAATGAGAGCAGGAGTCGACATCGGAGGGACGTTCACGGACCTCTGCATCGCCGGCCCGGACGGGATCGTCGCGATCGGCAAGGCGCTCGGCACGCCCGCGGCACCCGCCGACAGCGTCGAGACGGTGCTGCGCGACGCGCTCGAAGACCAGCCGTTCGACGGCGGCGACCTCACGCGGGTGGTCCACGCGACGACGCTGGTGACGAACGCGCTGATCGAGCGCAAGGGCGCGAAGATCGCGCTGCTGGCCACGGCTGGGTTCCGCGACGTGATCGAGCTCGCGCGCGAGCGGCGGCCCGACATCTACCGGCTCGACGTCTGGCGTCCCGACCCGCTCGTCCCGCGGCACCTGCGCTTCGACGTCCCGGAGCGCACGCTCGCCGACGGCACCGTCGAGCTCGAGGTCGACGTCGAGGACGTCGCGGCGCTGGCGGCCGAGCTGGCCGAGCGCGGCGTGGAGGCGGTTGCCATCTGCTTCCTGCACAGCTTCACCAACCCCGCCAACGAGCGCGCCGCGCGCGACGCCGTCCGGCGCGCCGCGCCCGACCTGCGCGTCGCCCTCTCCAGCGACATCGCGCCGGAGATCCGCGAGTACGAGCGCACCCAGACGACCGCGGCGAGCGTGTTCGTGCAGGACCGCGTCGTGCGCTATCTCGACGACCTGGAGGCGCGGCTGAGCGCGCTCGGCGCCGGCGACCGCCTGCGCGTGATGCTCTCCAACGGCGGCGTGGCCACCGCGCGCGACGCGGCCGACCGCCCGATCCGGATGCTCGAGTCCGGGCCGGCCGCCGGCGCGCTGGCCGCCGCCCGCTTCGCCGCCTTCAACGGCTTCCGCGACCTGATGTCGTTCGACATGGGCGGCACGACGGCCAAGCTGTGCCTGATCGAGGACGGCCGCCCGCTCGTCACGCACGAGTTCGAGGCCGCGCGCACCGACCGCTTCACGCGCGGGTCGGGGCTGCCGATCAAGACGCCGACGATCGACATGATCGAGATCGGGGTGGGCGGCGGGTCGCTCGCGCACGTCGACACGCTCGGGCTGCTGGCCTGCGGACCGCAGTCCGCGGGCGCCGATCCCGGACCCGCGTGCTACGGCGGCGGAGGCACCCGGCCGACGGTCACGGACGCCGACCTCGTGCTCGGCTATCTGGACGCCGGGTTCTTCCTCGGCGGCGAGATGGCGCTGGACGTCGAGGCCGCGCGCACCGCGATCAAGACCCACATCGCCGACCCGCTCGGCCTGAGCGTCGAGGAGGCGGCGTGGGGCATCCACCGCCTCGTCAACGAGGACATGGCGAGCGCCGCGCGCGTGCACGCCGCCGAGCGCGGCCACGACGCGACCGGGCTGCCGCTGTTCGCGTTCGGCGGGGCCGGCCCGGTGCACGCGTTCGGCGTCGGCGCCGCACTCGGCACCACCACCGTGATCGTGCCCGCCGCCGCGGGAGTGATGAGCAGCGTCGGCGTGCTCGCCGCGCCGCTCGCGACCGACGGGGTGCGCAGCAAGCTCGAGCCGGTCGACGAGAGCACGCTCGAGCGCGCCGAGCCGCTGTTCGCCGAGCTGGAGGCCCAGGGCGCGGAGATCCTGTCCTCCTCCGGCCTCGCCGACGAGGACATCACGCACGAGCGCTCGATCGACATGCGCTACGTCGGCCAGGGCTTCGAGGTGACGGTGCCGATCGCGCCGGGCGAGGACCTGCGGGCGGCGTTCGAGGCCGCGTACGTCCGCGCGCACGGCCGCACGGGGCCGGACGTGCCGATCGAGGCCATCAGCTGGCGCGTGCTCAGCCGCGGGCCGGACCCGGACCTGCGGCTCGTGGCCGCCCCCGCCGGTGACGGCGACGCCCGCAAGGGCACGCGCGACGTGTGGTTCGAGGACGGCTACCGCGAGACGCCGATCTTCGACCGCTACCGGATGGCGGTCGGCACGCAGGTGGAGGGCCCCGCGATCGTCGAGGAGCGCGAGTCCACCACCGTCGTCGGCCCGGGCGCGACCGCCCGGGTCGCCGAGGACGGCAGCCTGATCATCGAGGGGGACGCATGACTCGCGCTGGGCGCTCGCATGCTTCGGCGAGAACTCGCCTGGCGGCTCGCTCCCGCGTGGCGCGGAAGGAGCGGATGTGACACTGGACCCCGTCACCGTCGGGATCGCCGCGGGCCGGCTGACGTCGATCCTGGACGAGCAGCAGGCGACGCTCGTGCGGACCGCCTTCAGCACGATCGTGCGCGAGTCCGAGGACCTCGCGTGTGGCGTGTTCGACCGCGCGGGCCGGATGCTCGGCCAGTCGCACAGCGGGACGCCGGGGCACATCAACGCCATGGCCACGGGCCTCGAGCACGTCGTCAACGCCTACCCGGCCGACACGCTCGACCCCGGCGACGTGCTGATCACCAACGACCCGTGGATGACCGCGGGCCAGATCAACGACCTGACCGTCGTCACGCCCGTCTTCCGGGGCGAGCGGACGGTGGGCTTCTTCGCCTCCACCTGCCATGCGCCGGACATCGGCGGGCGGCTGCTCTCGGCGGAGGCGTCCGACGTCTTCGAGGAAGGGCTGCGGCTGCCGATCCTCAAGCTCGCCCGCGGCGGCGAGATGAACGAGGACCTGCTGGCGCTGATCCGCGCCAACGTGCGCACGCCGCGCGAGACCGTCGGCGACCTCTACGCGCAGATGGCCGCCAACGACGTCGGCGCCCGCTCGCTGCTGCGCTGCCTCGACGATCTGGGGCTGGAGGACCTCGAGGCGGTCGGCGCCGAGATCCGCCGGCGGTCCGAGGACGCGATGCGCGCGGCGATCGCCAAGCTCCCCGACGGGCGCTACGAGGCCACCGGGTACAGCGACGGGTTCGGCGAGCGGATCGTGCTGCAGCTCGCGGCGATCATCGACGGCGACGAGATCACGCTCGACTTCGCGGGCTCCTCGCCGCAGAGCGAGCACGGCATCAACGTCGTCCTCAACTACACCCACGCCTACGCGTCCTTCGCGCTCAAGGCGGCGGTCGCGCCGGGCGTCCCGCACAACGACGGCTCGTTCACGCCGGTGCACGTGACCGCGCCGGAGGGGTCGATCCTCAACTGCCGCCCGCCCGCGCCGGTCGCCTCCCGGCACGCCGTCGGCCACTTCCTGCCGGGCGTCGTGCTGGCGGCGCTCGCGCCCGTGCTCGAGCGCCACGCCGCGGGCAGCTCCGACGCGCTCTGGATCACGGTCTGGAGCCCGTTCAACCTCACGCTGTTCCAGTCCGGGGGCGCCGGGGCGTGGAGCGGGCGCGACGGGCGCAACAGCAGCGGCTTCCCGTCCGCGGTGGCCTCGGTCCCGACCGAGGTGTTCGAGCTGTCGGCGCCGGTCGTGCAGCGGGAGCGCTCGCTGCGCACCGATTCGGGCGGCGCGGGCCGGTGGCGGGGCGGGCTCGGCCAGACGTCGATCATGAGCCTGCGCGAAGGCGACGCGTGGCGCGTGTCGGCGCTCGGGGACCGCACGACGGTCCCCGCGCCCGGTGCCGACGGCGGCCACGACGGCGCGGTCGGCGAGATCACCGTCGACGGCTCCGCGCTGCCGACCAAGCGCCTCACCTCGCTCGCGCCCGACGCGCACGTGCGCCTCGACCTGCCGGGCGGCGGCGGCGTGGGTGACCCGCGGGAGCGCGACCCGCAGGCCGTGCTGCGCGACGTCGTCGACGGCTACGTCAGCGTCGAGGCCGCCAAGACGCTCTACGGCGTCACCGTCCGGCAAACCCGTGAGGGCCGTGTGCTGGGGCCCGAGGACTTCGAGATCGAGGAGAACGCATGAGCAAGTTGGCCGGCAAGGTCGCGGTGATCACCGGTTCGGGGCGTGCCATCGGCGCCGCGATCGCGATCCGCTACGCGCAGGAGGGCGCAAAGGTGGTCGTGGCCGACATCAACGGCGACAACGCGAGCTCGGTCGCGGAGCGCATCAAGGCCGAGGGCGGCGAGGCGATCGCGGTCACGATGGACGTCTCCGACCCCGCGCAGGTCGACGCGCTCGTCGCCACCGCGGTCGACACGTTCGGCGGCCTGCACGTGATGCTCAACAACGCCGGGCGCGTGCGCGACGCCGTCAAGCACGTCTTCGAGGCCGACATCGAGTTCTTCGACTCGGTGATCGCCGCCAACCTGCGCGGCCACTACCTGTGCGCGGTCGCGGCCGCGCGCCACATGGCCCGCAACGGCGGCGGCGTGATCATCAACACCTCCTCGGGCGGCGCGACCCGCGCGCACCGCGGCATGACCGCCTACGACGCCTCCAAGGGCGGCATCGAGGCGCTCACCCGCGCGCTCGCGCTGGACCTGGCGCCGTACGGCATCCGCGTCTGCTGCCTCGTGCCCGGCTTCATCGCCCCCGACGACGCGCCGCAGGAGGCGCTGGACCGCAGCGCCGCGACGGTCCCGCTCCAGCGCGCCGGGCGCTCGGAGGACATGGCCGGCCCCGCCGTCTTCCTCGCCTCCGACGACGCCGCCTACGTCACGGGCAGCAAGGTGGTCGTCGACGGCGGCGTGCTGTTCCAGCAGCGCTCGCCCGAGGTCGAGACCTTCCCCGTCGAGAACTTCCCGAAGGTCTGACGCCATGGCCCGGCCTCGCGCTCCGCTGCCGTCCGGTGCCGACGTCGTCGTCGTGGGCGGCGGCGTGGTCGGCGCCAGCGCCGCGTTCCACCTCGCGGAGGCGGGCGCGGAGGTCGTGCTGCTCGAGCGCGACCAACTCGCGGGCGGGTCCACGTCGAAGGCCGCCGGCGGGCTGCGCGCGCAGTTCTCCGACGCGCTCAACATCCAGATCGCCAAGCGCAGCCTGGAGGCGTGCAAGGCGTTCGGGGAGCGGCCGGGCTGGGAGATCGACTTCGAGGAGATCGGCTACCTGTTCGTGCTCACCACCGAGGCCGAGGTGGAGGCGTTCGGGCGCAGTGTGGCGCTGCAGAACGAGCTCGGCGTGCCGTCCCGGATCGTCGGCCCGGAGGAGGCGCTGGAGCTCTGCCCGCTGCTCACCGGACAGGACATCCTGGCCGCCAGCTACTGCCCGACCGACGCCCACGCCACGCCCGAGGCGGTCGTGCAGGGCTACGCGTTCGGCGCGCGCGAGCACGGCGCGCACCTCGCCGTCGCCACGCCGGTCGAGGGCATCGACGTGGTCGACGGGACGATCACGGGCGTGCGCACGCCGCACGGGAACGTCACCACCGGCACCGTGATCTGCGCGGCCGGGGCCTGGTCGCGCGCGTGCGGCGCGTTGGCCGGGGTGCACCTCGACGTCACCCCCTTGCGCCGCCAGGTGCTGTTCACCGCCCCGCTGCCCGACCTGCCGGCCAAACTCCCGCTGACGATCGACTTCGCGTCCGGCTTCTACTTCCACCGCGAGGGTCGCGGGCTGCTGATGGGGATGGGCGATCCGGACGAGCTGCCGGGCTTCTCGACCGAGCGCACCGACGACTGGATCCCGGCGCTGCTGGAAGTCGCCGAGCGGCGCGTGCCGGCGATCGTCTCCGCGCCGATCCAGGGCGGCTGGGCCGGGCTCTACGACATGAGCCCGGACCACAACGCGATGATCGGCGAGGCCGAGGACGTCTCGCGCTTCCTGTACGCGACCGGGTTCTCCGGCCACGGGTTCCTGCAAGGGCCCGCGACGGGCGAGATCCTGCGCGACCTCGTGCTCGGGCGCGAGCCGTTCGTGGACGTCGCGCCGCTGAGCGCCAAGCGCTTCGAGCGCGGCGAGCTCGCGCCGGAGCTGCACATCGTCTGAGCCACCGGTGCGCCTACGAGGCGTGCCTGCGGCGGCGCGGTGCGGCCGAGCGGGGCGGGATCGCGCGCATGTGGTCGCGCACCGGCTCCAGCAGCGCGGCGAGCGCCTTGACGTCGGCGCCCGAGAGCGGCTCGAACAGCAGCTGCTGGACGATCTCGATGTGGCCGGGGAACACCCGCGCGAGCCGCTCGCGGCCGGCGTCGGTGATGGTGACCGTGGTGCCGCGCTCGTCGTCTTCGGCCTGTGCGCGGGTGACCAGGCCCGCCTTCTCGAGCAGGCCGGCCTGGTAGGTCAGCGCGCTGCGGCTGTAGACGACGCCGTCGGCGAGGTCGGTCATGCGGTGGCTGCCCGTGGGCGCGTCGCCGAGACGGGCCAGCAGCTGGAACTGGACGTAGCTGAGGTCGCCGGCCTCGCGCAGCTGCTGCTCGACGGCGTGGCGCAGCAGGCTCGTCACCTCGATCAGCGCGAAGTAGGCGCCGAGCTGGACGGGGTCGAGGGACGGTGGCGGATCGGGCATGCCCAGAAGTCTACTTGCTTCAAATTCGAAGCAGTGCTACGGTGGTCGACAGATGCTTCAAATTCGAAGCACACACCGAACACAGAAGCGAGGCGCGACATGAAGGCAGTGCGATTCCACGAGTACGGCGACGCCGATGTCCTCCGTTACGAGGACGTCGAGCAGCCGGTCCCCGGCGCCGGCGAGGTGCGGATCCGCGTCGCGGGCACGTCGTTCAACGGCGTCGACGCGAACATCCGCGCCGGCAACATGCGCGGCCCGATCCCGGTGGAGCTGCCGCACACGCCGGGCATCGACGTCGCCGGCACGGTCGACGCGGTCGGCGAGGGCGTGACCCAGGTCAAGGTCGGCGACGACGTCGTCGGCTTCCTGCCGATGAACGCGCCGGGCGCGTCGGCCGAGTACGTCCTGGCGCCGGCCGAGATCCTGGCGCCGGCGCCGGCGAGCCTCCCGCTGGCCGACGCGGCGGCGCTGCCGGTGGTCGGCCTCACGGCGTGGCAGGCGCTGTTCGAGCACGGCGGGCTCACCTCCGGGCAGCGCGTGCTCATCAACGGCGCCGGCGGTGCGGTCGGCGGCTACGCCGTGCAGCTGGCCAAGCGGGGCGGCGCGCACGTGATCGCCACGGCCAGCGCGCGCAGCCGGGACCGGGTCACGGCGGCGCGCGCCGACGAGGTGATCGACCACACCGGCACGGACGTGACCGCGGCGGTGACCGAGCCGGTCGACGTCCTGCTCAACCTGGCGCCGATCGACCCGGAGCAGTTCGCCGCGCTGGCCGGCCGAGTCCGCGACGGCGGCGTCGTCGTCAGCACGACGGTCTGGATGCGGGCGCCCGCCGACGAGGCCCGCGGTGTGCGCGGCGTCGACGTCTTCGTCCGCAGCGACGCCGCGCTGCTCGCCCGCCTGGTCGAGCTGATCGACGGCGGCGAGCTGCGGGTCGAGGTCGCCCAGCGGGTGCCGCTGGCCGAGCTGCCCGCGCTGCACGCGCAGGCGGCCGCGGGCGAGCTGCCCAGCGGCAAGGTCGTCGTCCAGGTGAGCTAGGCGGCCATGGCGTTCTGCTCGGCGTGCTCGGCGTGGGCACGCCGCAGCAGACCCATCAGCTCCTGCTCCTCACGGATGCGCTTGCGGTACTTCTCGGGCAGCGCCTTGAGCTCGTTCTCCTCGGCGCACAGCGCGGCGAAGATCCGCTCGCGGTGCGCGTGGTCGGTCTCGATCTCGATGTACTCCTTGGCGTGGCGGCGGGCGGCGGCGATCGTGTTCTGCGCCCGCCCCCACGGACTCAGCAGCGACGCGATCACGGTGATGACCAGCACGCCGAGGATCACGGTGAGCGAGAGCCCGGTGCTGATCTCGGTGACGTCGACGTGCTCGCCGTTGTTGATGAACGGCACGTTGTTCTCGTGCAGGGCGTGCAGGATGAGCTTGACGCCGATGAAGCCGAGGATCGCAGCGAGGCCATAGCCGAGGTAGACCAGGCGGTCGAGCAGGCCGTCGATCAGGAAGTACAGCTGGCGCAGGCCCAGCAGCGAGAAGGCGGTCGCGGTGAACACGATGAACGTGTTCTGCGTGAGGCCGAAGATCGCCGGGATCGAGTCCAGCGCGAACAGGATGTCGGTGCCGCCGATCGCGACCATGACCAGCAGCATCGGGGTCAGCACGCGCTTGCCGTTCTCGACCGTGAACAGCTTGTCGCCGTCGAACTCCTTGGTGGTCGGGAACAGGCGGCGGGCGAGCCGGACGACGATGTTCTCGCCCGAGTGGCTGTCCGAGCCGCTCGGGCGCAGCATGTTGCCCGCGGTGATGAGCAGGATCAGCCCGAACAGGTAGAAGACCCAGGCGAACGAGTTCAGCAGCGCGGCGCCGAGGAAGATGAACCCGGTGCGCGCGATCAGCGAGAACACGATGCCGAACAGCAGGACCTTCTGCTGGTCCGCGCGGGGCACCGCGAAGCTCGACATGATGATCAGGAAGACGAACAGGTTGTCGACCGAGAGCGCCTTCTCGGTCACGTAGCCCGCGAAGTACTCGGTGCCCATGGTCGTGTCGCCGAGGACCATCACGCCGACGCCGAACAGCAGCGCGATCCCGATGTAGAGGGCCGACCAGGTGCCGGCCTCCCGCAGCGTTGGCACGTGCGCCTTGCGCACGTGGAAGATGAAGTCGAACGCGAGCAGGCCGGCGATGCCGACCAGGGTCAGGGCCCAGACGAGAGGAGAGACGTCCACGGTCGGCATGCTCGCAGTTCCGCGCCGCGAGGCCGACCGTGGGGTCTACACGCTGCCCGTCCAGTCGAAGAGATCGCGCGGCACGCCGGTCAACGCGAGCAGACGGGTCACAGCGGGCGACCCGTCGACGAGCACCATTGTCCAGCCCTCGGCCCGCGCGGCGCGGGACGTGCGGACCAGCCAGGCGAGTCCCGTCGACCCGATGACCTCGACCCGGTGCAGGTCGAGGACGATCTCCATCCAGGAGACGCCGCGCAGCTCGCGGACGGCCGCGTCGAGATCGTCGATCGTGGCGACGTCGATCTCGCCGCCCACCGTGACGACGACACGGCTGCGGTCGGGCCGGACGCTCAGCGCGAGCGACGGCCGACGTAGGGTGGAGGACAACACGGCTCCCTTCTCTCGGACAGGACGTTCGGGAGCGACTGCAAGGCCAAGGGAACCGCTCGAGGTACAGCGTAGGGTGGGCGCGCGCTCGCGCCGGAACGATGATCAGCGCGCTGACCGTGACGACGCGCGGGTCGGCCGTCCGCCTGCGCGCCCACCGCGGCCGACGCGTTCGACCGCGAGTCCGTCCGCGTAGGGTGAAGCGAATGAGCGGATCGACGGCGGGCTGGCCCGCGCTGCGGGTGGACGAGTGGACCGAGACGCGCGAGACGCTGCACATGTGGCTGCAGATCGTCGGCAAGCTCCGGATGGCCGGTGCGCCGATGGTCAACCACTGGTGGCAGGTGACGCTGTACGTGACGCCGCGCGGGCTCACCACGGGCGCCATCCCCGCCGGGGCGGGCACGTGCGAGCTCACGTTCGACTTCCACGACGACCAGCTGCGCATCGACGCCTCCAGCGGCGCGCGGGCGACCGTGGCGCTGGAGCCCAAGACCGTCGCGCG
This sequence comes from Solirubrobacter deserti, assembly GCF_003344625.1. Classification (GTDB taxonomy): domain Bacteria; phylum Actinomycetota; class Thermoleophilia; order Solirubrobacterales; family Solirubrobacteraceae; genus Solirubrobacter; species Solirubrobacter deserti. Next base: position 41,130 of record NZ_QPKJ02000004.1, read on the forward strand.
CTTCTACGCGGAGGTCATGGACGCGCTGAAGCGCCTCGAGCTCCCGCTCGCCATCACCGCCACGCCGAACGAGGTCAATCCGGCGATCCCGTTCGCCGAGGACGAGCAGCACAGCGCCTACGACCCGGACGCCGTCCACACGTTCTGGCGCCAGCTCGTCCAGGCCGATCGCGTCCTGCAGCGCTTCCGCAGCCGCTACCTCGGCAAGGTCAGCCCCGTGCACTTCTTCTGGGGCGCGATGGATCTCGCGTGCACGCGCTTCACCGGGCGCTCCGCGCCCAAGCACCCGGGCGGCGCGCCCAACTGCGGTGACTGGGTGATGGTCGAGGGCTACTCGCACGAGCTGAGCAGCTGCGGCTTCTGGCCCGGCGGCGGCGAGGAGGGAGCCTTCTACGCCTACGCCTATCCCGAGCCCGACGGCTTCAAGGCCCACGAGGTGCTGCCGGAGCAGGCGTACTACTTCGAGGACGGCGGGCAGTATCTGCTGCCCTACGAGGCGGTCCGCAGCGCCGACGACCCGGAGGCGACGCTGCTCGACTTCCTGCAGACCACCTACGAGGCGGCCGCCGTCCACGGTGGCTGGAACCGCGCCGAGCTCGAGTACGAGCCCGTTCCCGGCGCGCGCCCCTAGCCCTTCGGCATGAACGGCTCCGGGTAGCGGCTGCCGTACCCGCCCTGCGGCAGCGCCTCGCGGATCGTCTCCAGGTCGGAGGCGGTGAGGGTGATGTCGGCCGCCGCCGCGTTCTCGACCGCGCGCTTGGCGCTGCGCGTGCCCGGAATGGGGACGATGTCGTCGCCCTGGGCGAGCAGCCACGCGAGCGCGAGCTGGCCGGTCGTGATGCCCTTCGTCGCGGCGAGCTGCTTGAGCTGCTCGACCGCGGCGAGGTTGCGCTCGTAGTTGCCGGGCTGCCAGCGGTCGTCCCAGCTGCGCATGTCGTTGGCCGGGTACTCGGCGGCGGGGCGCACGTCGTCGGTGAGGAAGCCGCGGCCGAGCGGCGAGTACGGCACGAAGCCGATGCCGAGCTCGCGGACGGTCGGCAGCACGTCCGCCTCGACCTGGCGCTCGAACACCGAGTACTCGGTCTGCAGCACGGACACGGGCTGCACGGCGTGCGCGCGCCGGATGTTCTCGGGGCCGGCCTCGCTGAGGCCGAACCAGCGGACCTTGCCCTCCTCGATCAGCTCCTTGACGGTCCCGGCGACGTCCTCCATCGGCACGTCCGGGTCCACGCGGTGCTGGTAGAGGACGTCGATCACGTCGACGCCGAGGTAGCGGAGGCTGTTCTCGGTGACCTCGCGGATGCGCTTCGGGCGGCTGTCGACGCCGCTGCCGAGCGGCTCGACCTCCATGTCGAAGCCGAACTTGGTGGCGATGACCACCTCGTCGCGGAACGGCTTGACGGCCTTGCCGACGAGCTGCTCGTTGGAGCCGGTGCCGCCGCCGTAGAGCTCGGCGGTGTCGAAGAACGTGACACCGGCCTCGCGGGCGGCGCGGATGGTCGCGATCGCGTCCGCCTCGCTGCTGCCTTCGCCGTAGGCCATCGTCATGCCCATCGTGCCGAAGCCGATCGCCGAGACCTTCAGGCCCTGTGTTCCGAGTGTGCGCTGCTGCATGGGGGCTCCTTCGCCGAGATCCAAACCAAACTGTTCGGTTTGGACCGTAGCAGCTAGGCTCGAGGTGTGACGAAGGTCGCCACACCCAAGGAGCGGGTGCTCGCTGCGGCGCTCGAGGAGTTCGCCCAGCACGGCGTCGCCGGCGCCCGCGTGGACCGGATCGCGCGGTCGGCGAAGACCAGCAAGGAGCGCGTGTACGCGTACTTCCGCTCCAAGGAGGAGCTGTACGCCGCGGTGGCCGCGGACCAGCTCCAGCAGATCATGGACAGCACCGTGCTCGATCCCGCCGACCTGCCCGGCTACGTCGGCGAGCTGTTCGACTTCTACACCGAGCACCCCGAGCTGCTGCGCCTGGCCGGATGGAGCCGGCTGGAGCCCAACGAGGCGCTCGTCGGCCTCGGCGAGGCGGGCATGGCGTCGCTGCGCACCAAGCTCGACGCGATCGCGCGCGGCCAGGCCGAAGGCGCGCTCGACGACGCGTTCGAGCCGATCGACGTGCTGCTGCTGCTCGTGCACCTGAGCATGGGCTGGCTGTCGGCGATCGAGCTGCACGTGTTCGAGGACGCCTCGGACCCCGGCGTGCTCGCGCGCCGGCGCGCCGCGGCCGTGCTCGCCGCCGAGCGCCTGTTCCCGCGCTCAGGCGAGTGAGCGCCGCCGGGTGCCCGCGAGCGTGATCGCGCACGCCACCGCGGCGAGCACGCCGTAGCCGAGCGCGACGTGGAACAGGCTCGCGCTGCGTGACAATTGGCCCGCGACGAAGTTCGGCAGCGCCGCGCCCGAGTAGGAGATGAGGTAGATCGCCGACAGCAGGCCGGCGCGCTCGGCGGCGGTCGCCCGGCTGAGCAGCGCGCGCATCGACGCGGCGAAGGCGGCGCCCTGCGCGATGCCGGCGACCGCGCTCGCGACCAGGAACCCGGCCACCGCGCCGGCGCTGAGCGAGGCGAGCGCGCCGATCACCGCCAGCACGAACACGACCATCCCGGCGCGCTGGCTCGTCTCCGGCAGCGCGCGGCCGGCGCAGGCGGCGCCCACCGCGGCCGGCGCGTTGAAGGACGCGAACACCGCGGCGGCGACGAACGGGCTGGCGGTGCCCAGCTCGTCCGCGGTCACCGACGGGCCGAACGCCTGGTAGAAGCCGCCGAAGGCCCAGGTCGCAACGAAGATCGAGCACGCGACGGGCAGCAGCGGGCGCGCGCGGGACGGGACGGCCACGCGCGGGCGCAGGGAGGCGAGCAGCCCCGGCACGCGGGCCACGGTCTCCCGGCTCGCGACGATGAGCACCGCGCACACGGCGAGGGCGACGACGAGCAGCTCGTAGACGAGCGTGCGCGGTGCCGGGCCGTACTCCGCCAATGCGCCGGAGCCGAGGGCGCCGATGGTCAGGCCGGCCATCGGCGAAGCGGTGGTTACCACGCTGCCCAGCCAGCCGGGGGACCGCGGTGCGCTGTCGACCACGAAGGCCGCGATCGCGCTCGAGGCCAGCCCGCAACCGAACCCCTGCAGCGCGCGGCCCGCGATCAGCGGCAGGACGCTGTGGACGTCGGTCAGCACGAGCGTCCCGGCCGCCGCCAGCGCGAGCGCGACCAGCGCGGCCGGGCGGCGTCCCACGTGGTCGGACACGCGCCCGAACACCAGCAGCGCGACGATCACGGCGAGAAAGTACGCGACCGCGGTCATCGCCAGGTCGGCGTGCGTCAGGCCGTCCGCGCGCCGGTAGTACTCATACAGCGGGATCGCCGCCGCCGACGCGGCGAACACGACCACCAGCGACGCGGCCGCGCCGGCGAACCCGACGCGCGCACGCACCCCGTCCAGACGAGCTCCCACCGCCTCCAGGCTACGGCGACGGGAGTTCCGCGAGCGTCTGGCGCAGGTGGCCGGCCAGGTCGCCCGACCGCCCAGACCTGACGAGCTCTTATACGACGCGCCCGAAGGATGGGGGTTCCTCTGATGCGAACCCGCCCCGCGCTCGTGTAGATCTCTCTGCGGTCGATGAGGAGGGCGCGTGGGTGAGACGAACGGGCGGCTGCGCTCAGCCGCCGTGACGGCCACGGCCCTCGCGGGCGGCGGCCGGTCGCCGCTGCTCTCGGAGGAGCGGCGGCGGCTGATCGCGGAGCAGCTGCAGGCGGCGGGCGCAGTGACGATCACCGAGGTGCAGGCGCGCTTCGGGGTGTCGCCGATGACGGCACGGCGGGACCTGACGGTCCTGGCGGAGCGCGGCGTCGCGCGGCGCACGCACGGCGGCGCGGTGCTGCCGTCGCTCGCGGCGACCGAGAACTCGTTCGCGCAGCGGCTGCGCGACGCGCCGGAAGCCAAGACGCGGCTGGCGGAGGCGGCGTTCGCGCTGCTCACGCCGGGCGAGACGGTGTTCCTGGACGCGTCCTCGACCACGTACTTCCTCGCGCGGCTGATCGCCCAGCGGGCGCTGCCGCTGCGGGTGATCACCAACAGCCTGCCCGTGCTGCAGGAGCTGTCCGGGGCCGAGCAGGCCGAGGTGATCGCGATCGGCGGCACGTTCCGACGCCTGACGTGCTCCTACGTCGGGCCGGCGGCGGTCCGGGCGGCGCGCGACCACTTCGCCGACCGGCTGCTCATGAGCATCACCGGCATCACGGCGACCGGGGTGATGACCGACGCCGACGTGCTCGAGGCCGAGATCAAGCGAACGATGCTGGCCCAGGCCGAGCAGTCCGTGCTCCTGCTCGACGACTCCAAGCTCAGCGCGCGCGGGCGCCAGGCCGTGGCGCCGGTGGCGCGCGTCTCGCTCGTGCTCGTGGACGGGCTCGCGCGCACGGACGCGGCGCGGCTGAGCGACCTCGGCGCGCTCGTGCTGGGGACGCGTCAGTCGCTGTGAACACGCTTGCCGCGTGCGGTTCGTCAACCGTCGCAAGGCGGAGCCGGACGGGGAGCGGCGGCGCTCGTCAGGCGAGGAGGGCGCGCAGCTCGCCGCGTGAAGTCACCCCGAGCTTGGGGAAGACGCGGTACAGGTGCGAGCCGACCGTGCGGTGCGAGAGGTAGAGCGTCGCGCCGATCTCGCGGTTGCTGAGGCCGTCGGCCGCCAGCCGGGCGATCTGCAGCTCCTGCGGTGTGAGCAGCTGCGACGCGTCGACCGGGCCGGCGTGCACGGACTCGCCGGCGGCCCGCAGCTCCTGGCGGGCGCGCTCCGCGAACGCCGTCATCCCGAGCGCCTGGAACGTCTCCCGCGCCCCGCGCAGCAGCGGGCGCGCTTCGTTGGTGCGCCGCCGGCGGTGCAGCCGCGCGCCGTGGGCGAGCTGGACGCGGGCGCGCAACGCGGGGAGGCCGGCGCACGCGGGCAGGGCCGCTTCGGCGGGCGCGTCTTCGTCGGCGAGCAGCGCGGCGTAGGCGGTCGCGGCGTGCAGGTGCGCGCTCGCGGCGGCCGCGCAGCCGAAGCGGACGATCGCGGCGAGCGCGTCGCGGTCGCCGGCGCGGTGCGCCGCTTCCGCGGCGTCGGCGACGACCCAGCGCGCGACGAACGCGCTGTGCCACGGCTGCGCGGGGTCGAGAATGGCGGTGAAGTGGACGAGCGCCTCGTCGGGGCGTTCGGCCGCCAGGTGCGCGGTGGCACGGGCCAGCTCCACGAGCGCGCGCATGCCGTCCGCGGCACCCGGCGGGAGCAGGGCGAGAGCCGCTTCGGCGAGCTCCGCGCCGCGCTCGGGGTCGCCGCGCAGGGCGGTCAGCGTGGCCTGGGCGGCCGTGGCCGAGACGGTCCACAGCGGCTGGGCCGTCTCGCGTGAGATCGCGGCGGCCTCGGTCGCCGCGGCCAGCGCCGCGCCCCAGTCGCCGGCGTAGACACCGCTCCAGGCGCGGCCGGCCAGCGCGGGGGCGAGCAGCCCGTAGCGGCCGCGCGCTCGCAGCCGCTCGATCGCGCGGTCGGCGATCACGACGCCGCGGTCGAACTCGCCGACCACGGCGGCCGAGACCGCGGCCAGGCGCAGCAGCTCGCTGGGGACGGCCTCCAGGTCCAGCGTGCGCAGCGCGTCGGCGACTTGCGCGCGGCTTCCCACCGGGTCGACGAGCGACTCCACGATGGTCCGCACGAGCGCCCCGGAGGCAAGCGTCCGGGCCAGCGCGACGATGCGCGCGCGGGTGGCGGCCGGGACGTCCGCCCACCAGCATCGGAACGCGACGGTCAGCAGCGCCTGGCCGCCGCGGACTGCGTCCCCCGCGGCCAGCAGCCCCTCGGTGCGCTCGAGGTAGACCTCGAACCACGCCGGGCTCGGCGCCTGCACGCGGGCGGCGTCGTGCAGCCAGCGCCGGCGCGCCTGGTCGGCCGGCCCGAGCGGGAGCAGGTCGGCGTCGGACAGCAGCTGCTCGACGAGGTCGCCGCGGCCGACCTCCAGCGCGATCTCCGCCGCGTCCAGCAGCCGGCCGCCGCGCCGGATCGGGTCCGAGGTGAGCGTGCCCGCGCGGCCGAGCGTCTCGGCGGCGCTGATGACCGACCCGCGCGCGATCGCCGACCGGGCGAGCGTCGCGAGCTCGTCCGCGAGCGCGTCGTCGGGGGCCTCGACGCCGGCGACGCGGTGCCAGATCGCGCGCCCGGGTGACGCGGCGAGGGTGTCGGCCAGCGCGGCGTGGACGGCGCGCCGGAGGCCGTCGGTGGCGCGCTGCGCGACCGCGGTGCGCACGAGCGGATGCGCGAACGCGACGCGCAGCTCGTCGACCTCCAGCAGGCCCGCTTCGACCGCCGGGGTGAAGGCGGCGAGCGTGATCGGCTCCCCGGCGACCTCGCGCGCGGCCGCGAGCACCTCGTCGAGCGCGGCCGGATCGCTGAGCGCCGCGACGAGCAGCGCGACGCGGGTGGTCGGCGGCAGGTCGGCGACGCGGGCGGAGAACGTCCGCTCCAGCCGGGTGGTGAGCGGCAGCCAGGCCGGGAGCGCCGGTTGGCCGACGCCGCGCGCCGCCTCCGACAGCAGCTCGACCAGCCCCAGCGGGTTGCCCGCCGCCTGCTCGAAGATCTGCCGCCGGACGGCCGGTGCGAGCGCCGGGTCGAGCGCGTGCAGCAGCGCGTCGGCGGCCTCGGGCGTGAGCGGCTGCAGCCGCCGCATCGGCAGGCCGGCGCCGCGGATGCTGCGCGGGATCTCCTCGCGCGAGGTGATCAGCATGGCCACGGCGTCGGCTTCGATCCGCCGCGCGACGAACGCGAGCACCTCGCACGTCGGCGCGTCGACCCAGTGGGCGTCCTCGGCGACGACCACCACGGGGGAATGCTCGGCGACGTCGCCAAGCAGCGTCAGCAGCGCGAGGCCGGCGCGGTAGGCATCGACGGGGCCTTCGTCGGCGCCGAGCGCCGCCTCCAGCGCGGACCGCTGGGGACCGGGCAGCCGCGCGAGCTCCCCCAGCACCGGCCACACGAGCTGGTGCAGGCCTGAGTACGGGAACGCCGCATCGGTGCGGACGCCGGTCGTGGTCAGCACGGTCGAGCCCAGCTCCCGGGCGTGCCGGATCGTCGCTTTCGCGAGCGTGCTCTTGCCGATGCCCGGCTCTCCGTGGAAGACGAGCGCGCCGCCCCGCTCCTGTGCTGACACGAGCAACTCGGTGATGAGCGCGAGCTCCGTCTCGCGACCGAGCAAACGGTCAGCCATCGAACCGGTAGATTCGCGCCCCGTGACAGGACGATTTCGCGGGCGCGACGACGAGCTGGCGGGCCTGTCCGGGTTGATCGCCGACGCGGTCGCCGGGCACGGTGCGGTCGTCGCGATCGAAGGCGTCGCGGGCATCGGCAAGTCGCGCCTGGTCTTCGAGGCCGTGGCCATCGCGCGCCGCAACGGCGTGCGCGTCGCGGCCGCGGCGGCGGCCTTCCCGGGCGAGCCGACGCCGCTCGGCGTCCTGCTGCGCGCACTCGGCGAGGTGATCGAGCCTGGCGAGCTCGACGCGCACCGCGGCCGTCCCGACGAGCGCCTGTGGGTGCTGCAGGAGCTCGAGGCCCGGCTCGAGGCGGCAGCTCTGGAGGCGCCGCTGCTGATCGCGCTCGACGACGTGCACTGGGCCGACCCGCAGAGCCTCGACGCCGTCGCGCGGCTCGCCGCCGCGCTGGCCGCGCTGCCGGTCGTCTGGCTCGTCGCCTACCGCCCCACGGAGCTGGACGGGCGGCTGGAGCAGCTGCGCGGCGACCGCATCCGCCTGCAGCCGCTCGCGCCCGAAGCGGTCGCCGCGATCGTGCGCGACACGGTGCGCGCGGAGCCCGGCCCGCGCCTGCTCAGCGGCGCGCACGGCACCGGCGGCAACCCGCACGCGCTCGCCGAGTTCCTCGCGGGCGCGCTCGAGGAGGACCTGCTGACCCGCGCCGACGGCACCGCCGAGCTGGCGTCCGCCGCGCTGCCCGCCCGCGTCCGCGACCACATGCGTGACCGCCTCGCCCGCTTGTCGCCGCCGGCCCGCGAGGTGGTGGAGGCCGCGGCCGTGCTCGGCCGGCGCAGCGAACCGGGCGCGGTGGCCGCGCTGGTCGGCGATGCGGAGGCGGTGGGGCGCGGCGAGGTCGCGGCGGCGGGCGGCCGCGAAGCGGTGGGCGGCGGCGATGCGGCCGGCCGCGACGCGGCGGACGGCGACCACGGCCTCGTGGCGGCGCTCGACGAGCTCGCGCGGGCGGATCTGTTGCGCGTCGAGGGCGAAGCGCTCACGTTCGGGCACGACCTGGTGCACGCAGCCGTGCTGGACACGCTCGACGGCGAGCGGCGCCGGGCGCTCGAGCGGCGTGCGGTGGACGTGATGCTCGCGCGCGGCGCGACGCCCGCCGCGGTCGGGTCGCGGCTCGCGGCGGCCGCCACGGCCGGGGACGCGCGCGCCACCGCGCTCCTGCTCGACGCGGCGCGTGAGCTCGGGCCCACCGACCCTGCCGGCGCGGCCGATCTCAGCCGGCGCGGGTACGAGCTGTGCGCGGACGACGATCCGTCCCGCGCCGGGCTCGCGGCCGAGACGACGCTGCTGCTCAACGCCGCCAACCGCGGGCACGAGGCGCGGGAGTTCGCGGCGACGACGCTGGACGGGTTGCTCTCGCCGGTCGACCAGGCCGAGCTGCTGCTGCAGGTGGCATGGATGTTCACCATCTCGCCCGCCGATCAGGTGGCAGCGGCCGAGCAAGGGCTCGCGCTCGACGGCATCCCGGACCCGTTGCGGGCGCGGCTGTACGCGGCGCTGATCGTCGGGCTCGGCACCGCGGGCCGCCCGGAGGACGCGGCCGACGTGCTGCCCGAGGCGCTCGCGGTCGGCCGGCGGGTCGGGGGCGCGCAGGCCGAGTACGACAACGCCACGGCCGAGGGCTTCGTGCTGATCGCGACGGGCCGCTACGCCGAGACGATGGAGCTGATCGAGGCCGGGACCGCCGCGGCGGCGGGCGACCCGATGAAGCTGTGGCTGTGGCAGCACTGGCGCAGTGACATCCTCGTGCTGCTCGACCGCATCGACGAGGCGATGCCGCTGCTCGTCCAGGAGGTGGCGAACGCGCTGCGCACGGGGCAGGCGTGGGACGCGCAGCTCTACGAGCAGCGCCGTGGCCGGCTGCTGTTCCTCACCGGCCAGACGCTGGAGGCCCTGGCCGTGCTGGAAGGGCTCTACGACGCGGGCGACGGCACCGACGTGCCGGGCCCCGACGCGACCGCGATCGTCGGCCTCGGCCGCGCCGCGATCCACGCCGGCGACAGCGAGCAGACGCGCGTCGCCACGCAGCTCGCGCGCAAGATGCTGGGCGCGTCGGTGCCCGAGGTATGCCGCCAGGGCGCGCTGCTGCTCGCGCTGCTCGGCCTCGCCGAGGACGACGAGGACCAGCTTCGGGCCGGGCTCGGCGCGCTCACCGGCGACGGCGGCGCGCTGCACATGCCCACCGTGCTCGTCGACCCGGCGATCGGCCCGTATGTCGTGCGCGCGGCGCTGCGCGCGGACGACACGGCGCTCGCGCGGCGGGCCGTCGAGTGGCAGGAGCGCCTCGCGCGGCTGAACCCCGGCGTCGTCTCGATCGCGGGCGCGGTCCTGCACGCTCGCGCGCTCCTCCACGGCGCGCCGGTCCAGGCGCTCGCCGAAACCGTCGCCACCCTGCGCGAGAGCCCGCGCCCGCCGCTGCTCGCCTCCGCCGTCGAGGACCTGGGCGTCGCGCACGCCCGCGCGGGGGACGACACAGCCGCCATCGCCGCGCTCGACGAGGCCCTGCGGCTGTGGAGCGCGTTCGACTCGAGCTGGGACGCCGCGCGGGTGCGACGGCGCCTGCGCCGGCTCGGCGTCCAGCGCCGGCCCGCCGCCGGCGCCCGCACCGACGGATGGGAGCAGCTGACCGAGTCCGAGATGGCGGTCGCGCGGCTGGTCGCGTCCGGACTCACCAACCGCGAGGCGGCCGGGCGGCTGTTCGTCTCCCCGCACACGGTCAGCACGCACCTGCGGCGGGCGTTCGCCAAGCTCGGCATCCGCTCGCGGGTCGAGCTCGTGCACCTGGTGGCCGAGCAGTCGCCCGCGCTGCCGTGGGACAAGCTGACGCCGGCCGAGACCCGCGTGGCCGAGCTGGTCGCCGCTGGCCTGAGCAACCAGGCCGTCGCGCAGCGGCTCGTGGTCTCGACCAACACCGTCACCACGCACCTGCGGCGCATCTACGCGAAGCTCGGGGTCCGCACCCGCACGGAGCTCGCCGCCGCAAGATCGAATGGCCATCACGGCCGACCTTGACGGCCCGGCGGCTCGGCGTCATCGCACGATCTGGTGACGTCGACGCCTCAGGCGGCGCGGTCAGCGCTTGAACACGGTGGGCCGGGTCTGTCCAGGAGCCCGGCCCACCGCATCAATGCCCGTCGGCCGCCGCGGGAGGAGAGAGTTCGCGACGAGCGACGAGGACCATGATGTCCGCAAACGCTTGCGGCGACCATCGACCCGTGGTCGGTAATGAAGCGACCGGCGGTCGACTCGGATCAGGAGAGCGGCGTGAGCAGCCGGTGCGGGCGCCGCAGCGCGACGCTGATCGGGTCCGTGCGGACGACGACCGGCGTCCCGCTGCCCGGCCGCGTCTCGATGTCCGTCGGTGGCGGCGCGGTGCCGCACGTCGGACAGGCGCCGTCGTGTGCGAGCTCGGTCCCGCAGGTGGCATGCGCGAACAGGCGGACGGGACCGTCGGCGACGAGGTGGCGCTCGCCCCACTGCATGAGCTGGTGGACGATCGGCCACAGCTCGCGGCCGGCGTCGGTGAGCGCGTAGGGATCGCGCTGCACGATGCCGGCCTCCGCAAGCCGCGCGAGGCGCTGCGTCAGGACCGCGCGCGGGATGTCCAGGTGCGCCTGCAGGTCCGTGAAGCGCGTCACGCCGAAGAACAGGTCACGGACGATCAGCAACGTCCAGCGCTCGCCGACGACCTCGAGGGAGCGGGCGAGCGCGCAGGCCTGGGTCTCGTACTCGCGGGGAAGGGCCATCGCGCAACCACCCTACCGGTTCAGTCAATGAACTGATAGCGTCGCGGCCATGTCCACGAGCCGGCCCTGGTGGCGCAGCCCGACCGTCATCGTCGTCGCGGGCTGTCTGATCGCGATCATCACGTTCGGCGTGCGGACGAGCTTCGGCTTGTTCACGGCGCCGCTGACCGACCTGCGCGGCTGGGACCGCGAGGCCTTCGCGCTCGCGATCGCGATCCAGAATCTGCTCTGGGGCCTCGGCCAGCCGTTCGCGGGCGCCGTTGCCGACCGCTACGGCGCCGGCCGTGTGCTCGCCACCGGCGGGCTCGTGTACGCGCTCGGCGTGGCGTTGATGGCGTTCAGCACGTCGCCGGGCGCGCTGACGGTGACGGGCGGCGTGCTCGTCGGCCTGGGCGTCGCGGGCGGCTCGTTCACGATCGTGATCGCCGCCTTCGCGCGGCTGGTCGAGCCGTCCCGGCGCTCGTGGGCGATGGGCCTCGCGACCGCCGCGGGCTCGATGGGCCAGTTCCTGTTCGCCCCGCTCGGCCAGGGCTTCATCGACGCCTACGGCGCGGAGACGGCGCTGATCCTGCTCTCGTGCACGTTGCTGGTGGTGCCGCTGCTGGCGCGCTCGCTGACCGGGCGCGGCGACGACGTCGACGAGCCGGGCTCCGAGCACCTGTCCGCGCGCGGGGCGCTCAGCGCCGCCGTCCGGCACCCGAGCTACCTGCTGCTCACCAGCGGCTTCTTCGTCTGCGGCTTCCACATCGCGTTCATCACCACGCACCTGCCGCCGTACCTCACCGACCAAGGGCTGAGCAAGGGCCTGGCCGCCTGGTCGCTGTCGCTGATCGGCCTGTTCAACGTGATCGGGGCGTACTCGTCCGGCATCCTCGGCGGCCGCCACCCGCGCCGGCTGCTGCTGAGCGGGATCTACCTCGGGCGCGGCGTCGCCTTCGCGATCTTCCTGCTGATGCCGCCCACCACGGGGAGCGTGCTGCTGTTCTCGGCGCTGATCGGGCTGCTGTGGCTCTCGACCGTGCCGCTCACCTCCGGCCTGGTGGCGCTGATGTTCGGGACGCGCCACGTGGGCATGCTGTTCGGCGTGGTCTTCCTCTCGCACCAGGTCGGAGCGTTCATCGGCGCGCTGCTGGGCGGGACCATCTACGAGGCCAGCGGCAGCTACGACGTGATGTGGATCATCTGCATCGCGCTGAGCGTCGCGGCGGCGCTCGTCCACCTCCCGATCCGCGAGCGCAGCGCGGGGGCGCTCGCACCGAGCGCGGCGTGACGCGCGAGCGCGTCATGTACCTGCTCGTCGGCCTGCTGCTGACCGGCGTGAGCTTCCTCGGCGTGCTCTACCAGGTGAACGAGTCGATGGGCGCCTCGGCTGACGGCTCGGTGCCGCAGCTGATGTGCCCGCTGCACTAGTAGCGCCAGCGGATCAGCCGGTGGTCGGTGACCGCGACCAGCTCCCGCTCGGGCACGTGCTGGTGGGTCGGGGCGAAGCCGTCGATCCGGTGCACGCGGGCGCCGTCCCGGACGTCCCACACCTCGAGGCCCGCGGGCGCAGCGGCGAACAAGCGCTCGCCGTCGCCGAAGAAGCGGCCGGCGGGGCCGGCGAACGCGGTGAGCTCGCTGCCGTCGGCGGCGTCGAACACCCGCGCCCCGTCGACCATCCAGTCCTCGTCCTCGCCGATGCCGCTGATCGCCACACGCTCGGCGTCGAGCCAGCACAGGCTGCGGTTCCAGTAGTGGGCGCGCCAGGCGAGCCGGCGCAGCTGCGGCTCGGCCTCGAGATCGACGTCCCACACGCTGGGCACGCCGTGCGGGTGCCATACCCAGCCGTCGTCGAGCACCCGCGCGCCGTCCGGGCTGACGAGCAGCCGGCCGTGGAAGTAGTCCAGCTGCGGGCGTCCGCCGGACATGAGCGCGTCACCGGTGTGCAGGTCGAGCGCTTCGAGCCGGTTCCAGCCCGTGCGGTGCAGGGCGACGGTCCGCCCTTGGTGCTCGACGAACGCGAACGAGAACGGGACGGTCTCGGCGTGGTAGTCGCCGCCGTCCAGCTCCGCGACGGATGCGCCCGAGCTGAGGTCGTAGACGCGGCCGACATGGCCGAAGTCGTGGACGATCGCGGCGAACGCGCCGTCACGGGAGGCGTGCAGGCGCGCCGTGAGCGCGTGGCCCGCCCACGGCTCGCGCGGCGGCTCGGCCGGCGGGCGCTCGACCACGCACACCGGCTCGACCGCCTCGCCGGTCAGCCGGAACAACGCGCCGTCGGTGCGCGCGATCAACCACCCGCCGCCGACCGACGCCAGGTCGAGCACCTCGTCCGCGGGCCACGGCAGCGGCGTCTCGCGCAAATCCACCTCGAACGGCTCGGGCCGCGCCTTGACCTCCGGCGCGCCGTATCCGCCGTCGAGGTCGGCCTCCTCCTGGATCCAGGCGCGTTGCTCGTCGGAGACGGAGACGAGCTCGACCGGCTGCCCCGCCCGGCTGCGCGCGGAGCAGCTGACGCACAGCCACTTGGCCTCCAGGCCCACGCCCGTGTACCAGCGGTGATAGGCGACGTCCGTCGGCGCCGCGGCGAGATGGGGACAGACGTCGGCCACGGCCGCCGATGCTAGTCGTAGGCGGATGGACGTCCGGCCGCTCGTGCTCACCGCCACCCTGCCGGCACCCGAGCAGGCCTGGCTGAACGCCTGGCGGGAGGCGTACTTCCCGCCCGAGCGCAACCACCTCGCCGCCCACCTGACGCTCTTCCACGCGCTGCCCGGGGCCGAGCGGGCGGCGATCGAGGCCGAGTTGGAGGCCGTCGCGGCGCGCACGCCGCCGCCCGCGGCGCGGGCCGACCGCCTGCGCTTCCTCGGGGCCGGCGTGGCGGTCGACATCCACGCGCCCGCGCTCGTGACGCTGCGGGCGGAGCTGGCCTCGGCGTGGGCGGGCCGGCTGACGCGCCAGGACGAGCAGCCGCTGCGTCCGCACGTGACGGTCTGCAACAAGGTCACGCCCGAGCGCGCCCGCGCCGTCGAGCGCGAGCTGACCGCGCGCTTGGTGCCGCGCGCGTTCGCGCTCCCCGGCCTGGCGCTGTTCGAGTACGCGGGCGGCCCGTGGGTGCCGCTGCGCGCGTTCGAGTTCCGCGTCAGGGGCTGAGCAGCGGCCGCCAGTGGTCGGCGGTGAGCGTGGCGGGTGGCGTGTTCGCGCAGAACTCGGTCAGCACGGCGGCGAAGCGCTCGGGGTCGTGGTGATGAGGCATGTGGCCCGCGCCCTCGAACACCTCGAGCCGGCTTCCCGGCATCGCTTCGTGCGCGGCGTGGCCGTGCGCGATAGGGATGATCGAGTCGCGCTCGCCCCACACGATCAGCGTCGGGAGGACCGCCGCCAGATGCAGCCGGTCGTTGGCGCTCACGCGCTGACCGCCCGTGTCGATGACCGCGCGCACCGTGTGCAGGAACGCGCTGCGCGAGCCCGCGCTGTCGAGCGACGCGAAGCCCTTCGCCAGCACGCCGACGTCGCCCTTGGGCGCGAGGTGGCCCTGACGCAGCGCTGCAGCGATCCCGGAGCCGATCGTGCGCACGCCGCGCGAGGTCAGGACGGGCAGCACCCAGTCGGCGCCGGGAATCGTCGCGGCCCGCAGCAGCAGGTGCACCTCGCGGCCGAGCCCGCCGCTGGAGACGAGCACGAGCCGCTCGCAGCGCTCGGGGAACTGGTAGGCGAACTGCATCGCCACGCCTCCGCCGAGGGAATGGCCGACGACCGTGACCCGATCGTGACCGAGGGCGCTCAGCAGGTCGCGCACGCCGCTGGCGTGCGCGCCGAGCGAGTAGTCGCCGCGCGGGGTCGCGGAGTGGCCGTGGCCGAGCAGGTCCGGCGCGACGATGGTGAACCGGCCGGCCAGCGCGTGCACGATCGGCTCCCACGTCTCCGACGAGTTCGTCACGCCGTGCAGCAGCAGCAGGACGGGCCCTTCACCGGCGGTGCGGTAGGTGACCGTATGCCCATGGACGGCCATCTCCCGGCACTCGAGCTCCACGCAGAGAAGTACACCCGGGCGGCAGGAGGTGACGCGGAGCCGTCGGACCCCGGACCGTGAGCGGGGTCTGCCCGCTAGCTTCGACGTCGAGATGCGCGGGGCATGGCGGCTGATCACGCCGGGCCGGAGATACCACCCGCCGGTGGCGGCAGACGATCCGGTGGCGCGCGAGCTGCGCGCGCTGGCCGAGCGCGACCGCGCCGCCGGGACGACGATCGGCGACTGGTCCCAGCAGGAGCGGGAGCGCTGGCTGAAGGGGTTCGCCGGCTGGCGGCTGGTGAGGGCCCACTACGACCCGGTGCGCCACCCGGAGAAGCTGGATGCTCCGCCCGCCTGGACGGACGAGCTCGTGCTGCTGCTCGTCGTGACGCTGGTGGCCGCGTACACCGACCGGCTTCCGGACGCCGCTTGGACGATGGTGGTCTTCGGCCCGCTCTGGCACGCGATGACGGCGCTCGAGGAGGCGGCGCGCCGGCGCAGCGCGCGGCGGCTCGGGCTGACGCCGGAGACCTTGCCGCGGGCCGCCACGGTCTCCGGCGCGGCGTTCTTGGTGCCGCTGACGTTGGGGCCGTGGACGTGGCGCAAGCTCCGTGGCGAGTCCACACGGCGCGACCGCCAGACGTGGGCGTTCTATCTGGCCGCGCGGGTCATCGCCGTCGTCAACGAGCGTCGCTCGTGGCGTCAGGCGACGCGCCCGCGGTGAGCCGCGCGAGCGCGGACAGCAGCGTCTCCCGCTCGTCCGCGCCGAGGACGCTCAAGATCTCGTCCTCGACGCGCCGCACGTCCCGCTGGATGGCGGCGTGCTTGGCGCGGCCCTCCGGCGTGAGCTCGATCACCCGCGCGCGGCGGTCCGCGGGATCGGGCGCGCGGGAGATCAGGCCGTCGGCCTCCAGGCCGTCGAGGATCTTGATCAGCCGCGACTTGTCGTAGCCCATCGCCTCGGCGAGCGCGAGCTGCGTCGGCGCCGAGCCGCGCGCGAGCAGCGTGAGCGCCACGTAGGCCCACATGCTCACGCCGTGCGCCGCCAGCAGCGGCCGCTCGGCCTCCATCATCCGCCGGGCGCCGCGGGCGAACAGCGCACCGAGATCCTCACGATCCATGCGCTGAGAGTACGCGTGGACAAATCGTATGTAACTGCTTATGATCTACGAATGCATACGAATCGGTCGGTCACCAGCTCGATCTCCATCCGCGCGACGCCGGAGGCGGTGCTGGATCTGGTGGGCGACGCGCACGCGCTGCCGCGCTGGGCGCCGGGCTTCGCCCGGTCGGTACGCGCGGCCGGCGAGCACTGGGTGGTCGACACGGGCGCCGGGGAAGCGCTCATCGACCTGCGCGTGTCACGCGAGCGCGGCACGGTGGACATCGTGTCGGTCGATCAGCCCGCACGTGCCGTCTTCACGCGCGTGCTCGCCAACGGCGAGGGCGCCGAGTACCTGTTCACCCAGTTCTTCCCCGAGTCGGTGAGCGAAGCCGACCTGCGGCGCCAGGTCGGCGTCGTCGAGGGCGAGCTGGAGACGGTCCGGCGCCTCGCCGAGGCCTGAGGCGGCTACTCGAACAGCTGGCGGCCCTCTTCGATCAGCGTGATCACCGACAGCACGCCGAAGAACCCGGCGGAGAAGAGCAGGACCACGACGCGGGCGCCGCGCACGCGGATCGCCTCGGGCAGCGAGCGCCGGTTCATGATCAGCAGCAGGATCGAGTAGACGAACATCATCACGCCGCCGACGCAGGCCGAGATCACGAGCAGGATCAGCGGCTGGTCGAGCCCGACGAGCAGGATCAGGCAGCCGATGATCACCAGGCCCCAGACGAGCCCGAAGTACAGGCGGCTCTCGCTGAGCCCCGAGTTGCGGAAGTAGTTGACCTTGAGCGTGTCGGCGGCGACGCGGCTCGTGTAGTCGACGATGCCCATCGACGCCGCGAGCAGCGAGAACGCGCCGATGCCCCAGAACAGCGGCCCCATCCACGAGCCCGCGAGCTCGTTGAGGCGGTTGCCCTCGACCTCGAGGAAGCTGATGTCGTCGGTCAGCCCTTCCTGGCCGAACACGGTCGAGTAGGCGAGCATCGACGTGAACGTGATCGTGATCACCGTGATGGCCACGAACGTGCACAGCTGCTCGAGGTTCGCGAACCGCCACCACGCGCGCCAGCGGGAGAGGTTGCGCTCGGTCGGCTCGAACACGAAGCCCGTGCTCGGCGCCGCCTCCTCCTGGCCCGTGACCGGGCTGACCAGGCGCGGGACGTACTTGCCCATGCCGAAGCCCTTGTCGCGGATCCAGTTCGACTGGCACAGGTTCTGCCCGCCGCCGGCGCCGGCGAAGGCGAGGGCGCCCAGCAGGACCGCGAAGTCGAGCTCGCCCGGGAACGTGCCGAAGCTCGTCACCACGTTGCTGACCTCGCCGGCGGCCTCGCCCGAGATGGCGGTGAAGGCCGCGACGCCGAAGAAGATCACGATCAGCGCGACCTTGAGGAAGATCACGCGCTCGACCGCGTCATAGACGACCGGGGCGAGCGTCAGCGACAGGCCGACGAGGACGAGGATGCCGATCGCGATCGGCACGGGATCTCCGCCGCCGAACAGGTAGGTCATCAGCGTCGCCGAGCTCGTCGACCAGCCCGGCCACAGGTTCGCGAAGTAGATGAGGATCACGAAGAACAGGCCCCAGTGCCGCCAGAGGCGGCTGAAGCCGGTCAGCGCCGTCTCGCCGGTCGCGAGCGTGTAGCGCTCGATCTCCATGTTCAGGAAGAACTGGACGATCACGCCCACGAACGCGGCCCACAGGAACACGAGGCCGACCTGCGAGGAGATGTACGGCCACAGGATGAACTCGCCGGACGCGAGGCCGACGCCGGCGCCGACGACGCCCGGGCCGATGATCCGCCACATCGACTTCGGCGGCTCGGGCAGCTCGCGGACCTCGACCTCGGGCAGGTGCGCGCTGGCGGGCGGGGAGGTGAAGGCGCGATCGCTCATCGCCTTCGCATACCCGGGATCACGCAGAGAGAACGTCCATGAGGTCGAACGGCTCCGGGCGATCGAGCTGCGCGTAGCCGCACGTCTGCGGGTCGCGGTCCGGGCGCCAGCGCACGAACTGCGGCGGATGCCGGAAGCGCGCGCCCTCGAGGTAGTCGTAGCGGACCTCGACCACCCGCTCGGGGCGCAGCGGCACGAACGACAGGTCCTTCTTCGGGTTCCAGCGGCTGCCGCCCTCCGGTGCGACGGCCAGCTCGGCGGCCCAGTGCCACGGGTGCTCGGCGAAGTCGACCACCAGCGGCTGGAGCTCGGCGAACAGCGCCCGCCGGCGGGCCATCGGGAACGCACCGATGACGCCGACCGAGGCGAGCCGGCCGTACTCGCTGCTCCAGGGCGAGGGCGGCGCGGCCTCGTCGATGTAGAGGCCGAGCAGCAGCGAGCCGATCGCGTCCTCGGCGCGCTTGTGCACGCGGTAGCCGGCGAGCACGCAGTCCGCGGTGCGCACGTGCTTGACCTTGGTCATCACGCGCTTGTCGGGCTGGTAGGTGAGGTCGGGATGCTTGGCGATCAGCCCGTCGAGCCCGGCGCCTTCGAAGCGCTCGAACCAGGCGTGCGCCGTGGCCTCGTCGGCCGTGATCGGGGTGACGTAGACCGGCGGCGCGGCGTCCGCCAGAGTCGCTTCCAGCCGCGCGCGGCGCTGCGCGAACGGCTCGCCGGTCAGGTCTTCGTCGCCGAGCGCGAGCAGGTCGAAGGCGATGAAGCTCGCCGGCGTCTCGCCCGCCAGGCGGGTGACGCGGCTCGCGGCGGGATGGATGCGCTGCTGCAGCGCCCAGAAGTCGAGCCCGCCCTCACCCGCGATCACGATCTCGCCGTCGATGATCGCGCGCGACGGGAAGTTGGCCTTGACCGCCTCGACGATCTCCGGGAAGTAGCGCGTCATCGGCCGCTCCTTGCGGCTGCCGATCTCCACCTCGTCGCCGTCGCGGAACACGATCGAGCGGAAGCCGTCCCACTTGGGCTCGTAGAAGTGGCCCGGCGGGATCGTCGCCGCCGGCTTGGCGAGCATCGGCGCGACGGGCGGCGTCAGCGGCAGCTGCACCTAGCGACGCCGATGACGGCGCAGCTGCTCGGCCTGAGCCCGCAGCGCCTGCGCATCCGAGCGGCGCTCGGCGGCGGCCTCGCGGGTCATCCACAAGTCCGCGCGCCGTATGTCGAGCACCATCCGGTGCATCGAGAGGCCGCTGAGGATCGCTCGGCGATGCGCGAGGATGCTCGGCGGGCCGTCCGGGGCACCGCGCATGGCCCGTGCCTGCTCTCGCAGAAGGGCGGCAGCCCGACGCGTCTCGGTCGTGCGCAGGCGCAGCTCCAGGACGCGGCGGGCGGGGCGGCCGGCGGCGAAATCGGCCGCGTCGGCGGTCTCGGCGGCGTCGGCCAGGCAGCGCAGCATGATCTCGCGGTCGAGCAGCGCGCGGGCGGGGAGCGGCTCGGTGACAGGCACGTGACTGACGCTAGGACGGGCGCGCGTGCCGTTCAACCCGGGTGGGGAGGAATCGGACCATGGCATCACAGCTGAGCGCCGAGCGCGCGGCCCGGAACGAATCAGTCTTCCGCAACGCGAACGAGCGGATCGAGCAGCGGCTCGGCGAGCTCTCGCTGCTCGACGGCCGCTCACCGTTCCTGTGCGAGTGCGAGGACCCGTTGTGTGCGAGCCCGGTGCGGCTCTCGGCGGAGGAGTACGAGGCGGTCCGCGCGCACCCGCAGCGCTTCATCGTCGTGCCGGGCCACGGTGCGGGTGAGGCCAAGGTCACGCGCTCCGAGGGGTACGACATCATCGAGAAGCACGGCGCCGAGGGCCGTGTGGCCGCGGACCTGGATCCACGCCAAGGAGGAGCCGATGAGTGACCGCGCACGCCGGATCGCCGACAACGAGCGACGCTTCCGCGTCTTCAACGAGCAGGTGCGCGAAGTGGGGGCGCAGCTGCGGACCGCGCCCGCCTTCATGTGCGAGTGCGGGGACCCGCAGTGTCAGGCGGCCGTCACGCTCAGCGCCGAGGAGTACGCGCGCGTGCGAGCGGACCCACGCTGGTTCGTCGTCCTGCCCGAGCACGAGCGGCTCGGCGTCGAACGCGTGGTCGCGTGCCACGACCACTTCCGGATCGTGGAGAAGATCGGCGAGGGCGCGAAGCTCGTCACGTGACCCACACGGCCTTGATGCCGCCGCCCGCGGACGTGTTGACGATCGCGGCGCGCGGGTCCGTCGGGTAGCGGCTGACGCCGCCGGGCGGGACGACCCAGCCGGCCGGGGTGCGGACGGCGAACGCCCGCAGGTCGACGGGCCGGAGCTCGAGCGCCGGGCCGGTCGGGTGCAGCGACAGCGGCAGGTAGCGCTGCGCGACCCAGCGGTGCGGCGCGCGCCGGAGCTCGGCGGTCACGGTGGCGATCGCCTCTGACGACGCGGCCGGGCCGACCACGACGCCGCGGCCGCCCGCGCCGTGGCTGGGCTTGAAGACGAGCTCGCGCGGGTCCAGCTCGAGGGCGTCGGGGCCGAGGAACGTCTCCGCGGTGGCGAGCCTCGGTGTCTCGCCGAGGAGGTCGCGGATGAGCGGCTCGGCGTCGGCGAGCAGCCGCTTGTCCTCGACGACGCCGCAGCCCGGGCGGTTGAGCACGCGGACCTCGCCCGCGAGCAGCGGCTCGAGCAGCCGGTCGCCGAGCGGGGTGCGGTGGCCGGCGTCGTCGAACACGCGGTCCTCGGCGGTGCGGTACCAGACCGTGCGCGGGAGCGGGTCGTGGGGCTCGAGCAGCGGGAGGCCGAGGAAGCGCGCGAGCCACGCGGTCTCCCAGCTCGGCGGGTCATTGGGCAGGATCGCGGCGTCCTCCCCGAGTGCCGCCTTCAGCGCATCACGCAAGGGCGCCGCCGTGTCGCGCGGCGCGTGCGCGACGTGCTCCCACAGGCGCGCGACCTCACGCGCGGCGGGCAGGGCGACGTGGCCCGGCGTGAGGACGTTGGCCTCGAGCAGGACGAACGCCCCGTCCGGGCCGCGCGCGACGTCGAAGCCGACGACCGCGAGCGGTGGCCCGGGCAGCTCGACGCCTTCGAGCAGGCGCTCGCGGTAGTGCGACGTGGCGGTCACGGGGTGCGCGCCCGGGCCGGCGAGCAGCAGCGCTTCCAGCAGGCGCGCGCGCTGTTCCAGGCCGGCCGCGAGCGGCTCCCACTCGGCCGCGGTGAGGATGCGCGGAAGGCCGTCCACCGGAAGCGGGCGCGCCTGGGCACCGCCGCCGATCGCGATGCTGGTGTCGTGCAGGCACGGGCCGTGCTCGGCGAACGCGTCCAGGGCGGGCGCGTAGGCGGCGCGAGGGGAGCCGTCGGGCGCGAACGCCTCGTCGTAGGCGGCGGTGGCGAGCGCGGTCACGCCGGGACCCAGGTGTCCTTGCCGCCGCCGCCCTGGGAGGCGTTGACGATCAGGTTGTCGCGCTCGAGCGCCACGCGCGTGAACGCGACCGGGAGGACGACGTGTCGCTCGCCGTCCCAGCAGGCGAACGGGCGCAGGTCGACGTGCCGCGGCTCCAGCCGCCCGCCGACCACCGTGGGGTGCGTGGAAAGCGCGACCGGCTCCTGCGCGATCCACTCGCCGGGGTCGCGTTCGACCGCGGCGCGGACCTCGTCCAGCTGGTCGCGCGTGGCGTGCGGGCCGATGCACACGCCGTAGCCGCCGGAGCCCGAACGCGGCTTGAGGACGAGCTCGTGCGCGCGCTCGAGCGTTGAGGCGGCGTCGAAGGTCGGTACCGAGCGCAGCAGCGGCTCCTCGCACAGGAAGAAGCGGATCACGTCCTCGACGTAGGGGAAGACGCGCTTGTCGTCGGCGATGCCCGCGCCGAACGCGTTCACGACGGCGAGCGTCCCGGCTTCGATGGGACCCAGCAGCGCGCGGCCGAGCGCGTTGAGCTCGCCGGCGTCGTCGCGCAGGCGTTCCTCGGACGTGCGCCGCCACAGCACGTCGATGGCCCGACCGTCGGGGCCGATCAGACGATCGCGTTCGGTGCGGACGTCGTCGAGCTCGAGCAGCGGGACGCCGAGCAGCTCGGCGGTCGCACGCAGCTCCCACCGCAGCGCGCTCCGGCCCAGGTCGCCGAGCACCGCGACGTTCGGATCCGGCGCGGGCGACGCCGCCCGCAGCATCCGCCACAGCGTCTCGCGCACGCGGGTGGCGAGCGCCTGCGGGTCGGGGCCGCCGTCGACGTGGCGTGCGACGAGTCGCCGCAGCGCGAGCGCGAACAGCACCATCGTCGGTGTGCGCACGTTGTCCTCGAGCACGACGAGCCGTCCCTCGCCGTCGCGCACGACGTCCGGGCCGGCGAAGCCGATGTACCGGTGCGGGACGGGCAGCGCGGGCTCGAGATAGCGGCTCGTCGCCAGCACGTCCGCGGGCACCACGCCGGCGTGGACCGCGTGGCGCCCGCCGTGCGCGTCCGCCGCGAACGCCTCCAGCGCCCGGACGCGCTGGACCATGCCCCGGCTGAGCGTCTCCCACTCGTCCACGGCGAACGCGCGCGGGACCGGGTCGACGTGGAACAGGTGCTCGTCGGGGCCGGCGCCGTGCACGATTCGCTCGCGGGCGACGTCGGCGCGGAGCGCTGCCGCCGCGGCGAGTGCCCGCCGCGGCTCGACGGCCGAGGGCTCGGCGATCACGCGGCGACGCGGGCTCGTCGCAGGGCCGCGGCGGCGACGAACTCGCCCTGGGCGGGATCGGTGACGTCGAACCCGAACGGCGCGTTGGCTTCCAGCGCGAGCAGCCGCCCGTCCTCGGCGATCAGCACGTCCACGCCCATCAGGCCGCCGCCGAGCGTCTCGACCATCCGCTGCGCCAGCGCGGCCATCTCCACCGGTGGCTCGTACACGCGCGGATAGACCGTCCCGTGCGTGATCAGCGCACCCGGCTGCCGCGCCTTCTCGTATGCGAGCGAGGTCCGCTCCGGCGTGGCGAACAGCCGCACGCAGCGCGGCTCGGGCACCCACTCCTGCAGCAACGCCGTTCCGCGTCGCTCCCCGCCGCGCGCCTCGTCCTCGCGCCAGGCCCGCACGTGCGCGCGCGCCTCCTCGAAGGAGTGCACGAGCGCGATGTGGCGCGCCCCGTCGCACAGCGCGGGCTTGAGCACGAGCGGCCCGTCCGGCCACTCCGGCAGCTCGTCGAGCGCCCACGTCGCCGGCTGGGGCACGCCGTGCGCGGCCCAGATCGCGTGCGTGACCAGCTTGTCCGCTGACGCGACGATCGCCGCCACCGGGTTGGTCAGCGGGACGCCGCACGCTTCCAGCAGCGTGGCCGCCGCGAGCGTCGGCGCGAACGCCGCGACCTCCTCGACCAGCACGTGCGCCACCGCGAGGTCGTACGCCGGCGGTCCGCTCATGCCCCATCCCGGCGGCACCTGAGCGACCCCCTCGACGCTCGCCCCGTGTTCTTCGAGCGCGCGCGTCCACGCCTCGGCGAACCCGGTGCCCGCGTAGAAGTCCGCGTCGGTCATGACGAGCGCTACACGCACGCCGGCTCCTCGACCACCGCGCGCGGGCGCGCGGCCGCTTCGAGCGCGGCCAGCACCGCCGCGTGCGACTTCGCCGCCGGGAACGCCGCGGCGGTCTTACGGCCCGCCGCCACGAGCGCGCGGCGCAGCGGCGCGTGCTCGGCCAGCGCGCGGACGGCGGCGGCGGTGGCGGCGACGTCGCCGGACGGGGCGAGCAGCGCGTTCTCGCCGTCGCGCAGGTACTCGGCCGAGCCGCCGCGGCCCGTGGCGACGACGGGGCGGCCGACGGCCATCGCTTCCAGCGGCACGAGGCCGAACGGCTCGTCCCAGCGGACCGGGAACAGGACGGCGTCGGCGGCGGCGTAGCGCTCGCGCAGGGCCTCGCGCGGCACGGACGCGGCGAACCTGACGCGGCCCGCCACTCCCGCCGCGCGGGCCAGCGCGCGCAGGTCGGCGAGGTAGTCCGGCGCGCCGTCGCCGACGATGTCGAGCCGCATCCCGGGGAGCTGCGCGAGCGCGCGGATCGCAACGTCGATGCCCTTCAGCGGCGAGACGCGGCCGGCGTAGAGCAGGCGGCCGTCCCACGCGCGCTCGTCGGCGGGCGCGAGCGGCTCGATGCCCGCGTGCACCACGCGCCCGTCGCCGCCGACCCGCGCGCGCAGGTGCTCGGAGACGAACAGCCAGCGGCTGCGGTGGAACGCGGGCGCGCGCCGCGTCATGCGGGCCCATGGATCGCGCTCGGGGCCGTCCAGCATCCAGCCGTCGCACACCACGCCGACGGTGGGCACGTCCGCGCGGCGCAACAGTGACATCGACAGCTCGCCGAGCCGCCACCAGCACACGACGTCCGGGCGCACCCGCTCCAGCTCGCGTTCGAAGGCGCGGGCGTTGTGCGCCTCGGCGCGCCAGGCCTCCTCGGGCGAGGTCGGCTGGGGGACGACGGGGAACCGCCGCAGCGTCCGTGCGACGTCGCCGTCGCGCTCGCCGCGCCCCGCGCACAGGACGCGCGCGACGTGGCCGTGCGCGCGGGCGTGTGCGGCGAACCCCGCGCACTGTAGCTCGTACCCGCCGCGCCGCTCGGGCGGGTAATCGGTCCCGACGCACAGGATCCGCATCAGGCGACGGCCACCAGCTCGGCCGCGGTGGGCTCGAAGCCGAGCGCGGCGTCGTAGACCTCGAGCACGCGCTCGGCGAGCCCGTCCCAGCCGTAGGCCCGCGCGCGCTCGCGCGCCAGCGCGCCCAGGCGCTCGGCCTCGTCGCGATCCTCGAGCACGCGGTTGACGCCCGCCGCGAACGCGACCGGATCGCCGGGCGCGACGAGCACGCCCGCGTCGCCGAGTGCGCCCGGGATGCCGCCCGTGTCGGACGCGACGATCGGGAGCCCGGCCTGCATGCCCTCGAGCACGACGGTCCCGAGCTCCTCGTACACCGACGGCACGACGAGCACGTCGGCGTGCCGCATGATCGCGCCGATCGCGTGGTGCGGCCGGAAGCCGGCGAAGTACACGCGGTCTCCGATTCCCGCCGCGCGCACCGCGGCCTCGGCCGCCGCGCGCTCCGGTCCGTCGCCGACCACCACCAGCGGCCCGCGCAGCGCCGCAGCCGCCTGGATCAACGTCTCGATCCCCTTCTGCCGGTGCAGCCGTCCGACGAACAGCGCGCGCGGCCGCGGCACCTGCGGAAACGGGTCGGCCACGTCGCCGGCGAACTCGGCCGGAACGACCCCCGACGGGATCACCCGCACCCGCTCGGCCGCAACGCCGCCGTCGATCAGCCGCTCCGCCAAGCGCGGCGTGAGCCCGATCACCTGCGCGCAATGCCGCTCGGCCCAGTCCTCGATCCGCCCGCCGACGGCCTTCAGCGCCCGGGCCCGCAGCCCGGCGGCGACGAACGTGTGGTGCAGGCTCGTGTGGACCGTGATCACCAGCGGCGCGCCCGCGCGCTCGGCCGCCATCCGCGCGAGCGGCAGCACCGCGAGGTCCTCGCCGACGTGCGCATGCACCAGGTCGAGGCCTGGCGCGTGCCGCCACGCGGACCGCGCGGCACCCACGCAGTAGAGCTGCCGCGCGGCGCGCAGGCGCAGGCCGTGGCGCAGCACCACGACGCCCGGCGACGGCGCGTCGCGCCGCGGCGCCCCGGGCGGGCGGCCCGTCACGACGGTCTGCCGCACGCCGCGCGCCGCCAGCGCGCGGGTGAGCTGGCCCGTGTGGTTCTGCATCCCGCCGATGGGGTCGAAGCGCGCCCCGTGCGCGAGCACGGCGTCGGGCGGCTCGAACACCGAGCACAGTCGCAGGACGTGTGGACGCTTCACCGCAACGCCTTACCCCCGCTGTCCGCGAGCCGGATTTCCGACCCGTCCGGGCTCTGACGGTTGCCTCCCCGCCGCCAGACCCGTGGGTAGGGGCGCAGCAATGACGCCCCTGGGCACCGTCGAATCGGTCGCGATCCTGCGGGCTCGCACCGGTCTCGGCGACCTGCTGTGCGGGGTTCCGGGGCTGCGCGCGCTGCGGGCGCGGCTGCCGCACGCGCACATCACGTTGATCACCTACGCCGAGATGGCGCCGGTCGTCGAGCGGATGCGCACCTACGTCGACGAGCTGCTGCCGTTCCCGGGCTGGCCGGGCATCCCGGAGCGTCCCGTGGACGAGCAGGCGCTGCCCGCGTACCTCGCGGACGCCCGCGCTCGCCGCTTCGACCTCGCGCTGCAGGCGTACGGCGCCAACCCCGCCGCCAACGAGGCCACGGCCGCGCTCGGCGCCCGCCGTACGGGCGGCTTCTTCATCACCGGCACGATCGAGCCCGACCTCGCCGTGCACCTGCCGTACCCCGAGCACCGGCACGAGATCGACCGCCACCTGGACCTGATGGCGCACCTCGGCGCGCCGCCCGCGGGCCGCGCGCTGGAGTTCCCGCTCACGCCCGAGGACGAGGCGAGCGCCGCCGCGGTCAAGCCGGACGGGCCGTACGCGCTGGTGCACCCGGGCGCGACGTCGCCGAGCCGCCGCTGGCCGGCGGAGCGCTTCGCGCGCGTCGCGGACGAGCTGGCACGCCGCGGGCTGCAGGTCGGCATCACCGGCGTGCCGTCGGAGGCCGAGCTGGTCGCGGAGGTGCGCGGGCACATGCGCGCGCCGTCGCTGGACCTGTGCGGGCGCACGTCGCTCGGTGGCTTCGCGGCGCTGCTGCGCGACGCCGAGCTGATCGTCTCCAACGACACGGGCGCGGCGCACCTGGCGGCGGCGGTGGACACGCCGTCCGTGACGCTGTTCCTCGCCGGCGACCCCGTCCGCTGGGCCCACCCGCGGCCGCACGCGGTCGTGCGCGTGCAGGTCGAGTGCAACCCGTGCCGGCACCTCGTGTGCCCGATCGACCACCGCTGCGCGCAGCGCCTCGAGGTCGCGCACGTCCTCGCCGCCGTAGACGCGTTGTGATCTCGGTCCTCATGCCCGTGTACGCGCAGGCGGCGTTCCTGCCGCGGGCGCTCGCGTCGCTGCACGCGCAGGACCACACGGACTGGGAGCTGGTCGTGATCGACGACGGCTCGCCCGAGCCGGTCGACGTGGACGGCGCACGGCTCATCCGCCACGTGGAGAACCGCGGGCTGGGCGCCGCGCTCAACACCGGCCTGGACGCGGCGCAGGGCGACGTCATCGCCTACCTCCCGGCCGACGACGTCTTCCACGCCCACCACCTCAGCACGCTGCTCGCGCTCCTCGACCGCGCCGCGCTCGCGCGGACCGGCGAAGGCCCGCTGCAGCTCGTCCAGGTCGCGCACCGGCGCACCGGGCACCGCTGGGTCGAGCGCGCGGAGCTCGAGAGCGACGACCTCGAGCGCCTGTTCTTCGCTCGCCTCCAGCCGCGTGCGAGCGACCCCGCGCCCACCTCCACCTGGACCGAGCACCCCGGTCAGCGCCACCGCGTCCTGCGGCCCTCGCAGGACGGCGGCCTGAACACCTTCCGCCGCCGCTATCGCGCCCGCGGCCCGCTCCACCTCGAGGCGGAGGGCAGGCTCGTGGCGGACGAGCGCCGCCGCTATGCGCCGTTCGCGCACCACGAGCCCGCGCCGCCGAAGCTGCGCGTCCTGCTCGCGGGCGAGCTCGGCTACAACCCCGAGCGCATCCTCGCGCTCGAGACGCGCGGCTGCGACCTCAGCGGCCTGTGGATCGACGACCCGCTCGGCTTCATGGCCGTCGGCCCGCTCGCGTTCGGCAACGTCACCGACGTCGACGACTGGCGGGACGCGAAGCCGGATGTCATCTACGCGCTGCTCAACTGGCGCGCCGTCCCGCTCGCGCACCGGCTACTCGACAACGGCGTCCCGCTCGTCTTCCACTTCAAGGAGGCGCCGCAGCGCTGCCTCGCGCGCGGCGACTGGCCGCTGCTCGTCGACGTGCTGGCACGAGCGGACACCGTGATCCTCGCCAGCCCGGAGGAGCGCGACTGGCTGCTGGCCTCGCTGCCCCAGCTGGACCCGGCCCGCTTCCACGCGATGGACGGCGACCTGCCCAAGCGCGAGTGGCTGGACGCGACGCCCAGCACGCCAACCGGCGACGGCCTGGACACCGTCCTGCTCGGGCGCCCGTACGGCTTCGACGCCGCGCTCTACGAGGCGCTGGCCGCGCGCGGCATCCGCGTTCACCACGAGCAGACGCTCCAGCCCCACGAGTGGGTGAGCGCGCTCAGCCGCTACGACGCGGGCTGGCTGCACCCGGTCGCCCCGCGCAACGGCGGCGACCCGCACGCCGCCGCCTGGGACGACCTCAACCTGCCCGCACGGCTGCCGACGCTCGTCGCCGCCGGCCTGCCGCTGATCGCACCCCGCGGCGGCCAGCACGAGATCTCCGCCGTCGGCCGGCTCGCCACCGAGCTCGGCTGCGGCGTCCTCTACGAGGACCTCGACGACCTCGCCGCGCAGCTGCGCGACACGACCGCCATGCAGGGGCGGGGCGCCGCCGCCTGGGGGGCGCGCGAGACGCAGACCTTCGACCACCACGCCGATCAGCTCGTGCGCTGGCTCCAGGCCGCGGCGGGACGGACCCCATGACGCGTGCGAGCGCCTCGGCGGGGGTTCGCCGAGGCGCTCGCGTGTGCGACCTACGGTGTCGTCGTCGACAGCGTGAAGGTCAGCGTCTTGCTGTAGGTGCCCGTGCGCAGCGCCTGATTGGCGCCGATGCGCTGCTTGAA
Source organism: Solirubrobacter deserti (assembly GCF_003344625.1). GTDB lineage: Bacteria > Actinomycetota > Thermoleophilia > Solirubrobacterales > Solirubrobacteraceae > Solirubrobacter > Solirubrobacter deserti. The sequence continues at coordinate 69,829 of NZ_QPKJ02000004.1, forward strand.
GCCGATCGTGACGGGATCGTTGGACACCGGGCCCGTCCAGGCCGACTTCGAGAACGCGATCTCCAGCGGCTCGCTGAGCACGAACGCGCCGTTCGCGAGCCGGCCACCGTCGACCGACAGCGCGGCGTCACCCGCGGTCGAGGTCACCTTCGCGCCGGTGGTGGTCTCGTACGTGCGCTCCACGCCCGGGACGAACGGGGCGAACGGCTTCGGCGTCTCCAGCTGCAGCGACAGCGTCGCGGGGACCGTGCCGCCGACGGGGACGTCGACGGACGTGCCCTGCAGGAAGGTGACGTCACCCGGGGCGACGTCGTAGACCTGGTAGCCGTTCTCGTAGCGCAGGTGCTTCGCGTCACCGCTGCCGGTGGCGACGAAGGTCTGCGCCGCGCTGGTGGCGGGGACGTAGACGGTGGCGCGCGTGTTGGCCGGCACCGTCACGTCGTAGCGCGTGATGCCGGTCGCGTTGCGGCGCCATTCGCTGCGCGCCGTCCCCTGCGGGGTGGTGTAGTCGCCCTTGGCGCGGGTGAGCGTGCCGACCGGCGTCGGCTTGAACACCAGGTCGCGGTAGGCGATCGAGCTCGGCGCCTGCTTGATGCCGGCCACGCCGGTGTCGAACCACTCCTCGATCTGCAGCAGGATCACGTGGTTCTGGGAGTCGCCGAGCGTCCAGCGCTCGGGCATGGTGGTCATGCCGTTCGGGTGCGCCGCGGTCGGCTGCAGCATGAAGCCGTAGCCCGGCCGCGTGTTCTCCTGCATCACGTCCCACAGCACGTCGGAGCGACCGCCCTCCAGCAACGCCCGCACCACCGGGCCGAGGCCCACGTGACCGGCGCTGAAGTGCGGGCCGCCGCCGAACGGGGCGTAGGCGTAGATGTTGTCCACCAGCGCCTGCAGGATGTACGGGCGCTCGCTCTCCGGCGCGAGGCCGGCGTCGAGCGCGAGCGCCTGCGCGGCCTGGGTCGCGCCGGTGGTGCCCGCGTTGCCGGCCGCGGTGTAGCGGCGCAGCGTGGTGTTGTAGAAGCGCGCGTTGAACGCGGTCTTGATGTTCGCGGCGAGCTCCGAGTAGGTGGCGGCGTCCGCGGTGCGGCCCATCAACGTCGCCATGTCGGCCATGTTCTTGGCCGAGACGTAGTAGCCCCAGGTGCCGAAGATCTGCTGCGAGGTCTGCTCGTTGGAGACCCAGTCGGCGAGCAGCGCGGTGACGATGTAGTCGGTCGCCTTGCGCCGCGCGACGAAGTCCATGTAGGTCTTCATCGCGTCCCAGTGCTCACGCATCGTCTGGGTGTCCCCGTAGAGCTTGTACAGCTGCCACGGCACCTGCACGATCGAGGAGCCCCAGTTGATCTCGTCGCCGAACTGGCCGCTGTAGCCCCAGTCGTAGACCGGCGTCTTGAGCGCGACGTTGCCGGCGTCCGGACCCTGCTTGGACTGGCCCTCGACGAGCTGGACCTCCATGTTGCGCAGGTAGGCCGCGAAGTCGTAGTTGACGTTCAGCGAGCCCATCGGCTGGACGTAGTCGGCGCCGTAGGGCAGCTTCTCGCGGCCCGGGCAGTCCGTGAAGACGCTCATCATGTTGCTCTCGAGCGAGTGGACGGACATGCGGTGCAGGCGGTTGATGCGCGCGTTGTCGGTCTCGATCCCGCCCGCCCGCGGCGTGTCGGCGAACACCTGCAGCCCGCGGATCATGTCCGTGGTCGGGGTCAAGCCCGCCGGCAGGCCGGTGACCTGCAGGTACTGCATGGCGAAGTAATTGAACTTCGGGTGCCACGTCTCGCCGCCGGCCGCGCCGCGCGTGGTGTAGGTGGCGAAGATGTCCGAGCCGCGGCCGCCGACGCCGATCGAGCTCTGGTTGACGGTGCCGTTGGCGTTCAGCGTCTCCGCCGGGAGCATCTTGATCACCGTGCCGGCGGGGAGCCCGTCCGGCACGCGCACTTCGGGCCAGCCCGCGAAGTTCTGGCCGAAGTCGAACACCCACACGCCCGGCTGCGGTTGCGTGAGCTTGACCGGCGTCCACGTCCGCTGGACCTTCACCGGCTCCGCGCGGCGCGCGGCGAGCTTGGTGGTGAGGTTCGGGGCGGGCGCGATGCCGGCGCTGCGCCACTGCATCGGGGACCCGTCGCGACGCGTCGCCGAGTCGCTCACGTCGCTCGCATCGGCGGGCTCGCGCCGCGCGTCATAGTCCGTGCCACCGAACCAGTGGTCGGTGACGTTCGCGCTGAACGCCGCCTTCCAGTCGCGGTTGGTGACGATCGTCTGGCTCGTACCGTCGGCGAAGCTGATCTCCAACCGGCCGATCAGCCGGGGCGTGACCTGCGCGCCGGCGCTCGCGTCCAGCGCGGCGATCGGGTTGCCGGAGCCGGTGACCAGCGAGCCGGCGGCGTGCGCGTTCTCGAGCGCGGGGGTGAACGTGATGCCGGTGCCCGGCGTGGTGATCGCGGTGCCGGAGGCGTAGGCGCGGTCGAGCCCGGCCGAGACCGTGACGCCCGAGCCCGAGTTGACCACCGTGGCGTTCTGCGCGTGGGCGGCGTCCAGCGCGGGGGTGAACGAGACGCCCGTGCCGTCGTAGCGCACCGCGGTGCCGCTGGCCGCTTCGGCCGCGAGCGGCTCGGCGAGCGTCAGGCCGGTCCCGTTGGCGCCCTGGGTGCCGACCGCCGTGATCCGGGCGGACTGCGAGCCGATCGTGATCGTGCTGTCGGGGACCAGGCCGGTGACGCTGGCGACGCGGACGTTCGTCGCGCCCGCGGCCGCCGCGGCGGCGAGCGTCGTGGCGCGGCTCTGCGTGCCCGCCTCGGTGACGGTGCGGGTCTCGCCGTCGACGATCAGCGTGTTGCCGGCCAGGATGCCGGTCACGGACGCGAGCTTGACGTTGGTGGCCCCCGCGGCCGCGGGCGCGAACAGCGTGGTCTGGGAGCGCGCGGTGCCGACCGCGGTCACGGTCGCGCTGCCGCCGCCGTCGAAGCGCAGCGTGTCTGCGACGCCCAGGCCGGCGACGCTGGTGACCTTGAGGTTGGTGTCGCCTGCGGCGGCGGGGAAGGCGAGCGCGGTGCTCGAGGGCGCGGTGCCGATCGAGGTGATCGTGCGTGACTCCAGGCGCTCGCCGCCGTCGCCGGTGTCGATGTTGATCGCGCCGCCGACGTAGTAGCTCGCGACGCTGGACACGCGCACGTTCGTGGCGCCGGCCGGCGCGGCGTCGAGCAGCGTGCCGCTGCCGACCGCCGAGCTGTTCCACCACGCGAACGAGTTGGTGCGGTTCACGCCGGGGGCCGGGTTGGCCATCTTGACGTTGTGCGCGGTGCCCTGGCCGAGCTCGACGCCGATCGTGTTGGCGCCGCCGCGGAGCTTGTCGGTGACGTCGTAGGTGCGGTACTCGGCCGACAGCTGGTAGTTCGAGTAGCCCGGCGCGAGCACCTCGTCGGTGATCGGCGCGCCGTTGACCTTCGCGTCGAACAGGCCGAGGCCGCTGAGGTACAGGCGCGCGCTCTTGACCGGCTTGTCGAGCGAGAAGCCGCGGCCGAACATCGGCAGCGGCTGCGCGTTGGTGCGCCCGGCGAGCTCGATCCACTTGGCCGAGCCCCAGTCGGACTGCTCGAGCAGTCCGGTCTCGAACGCGGCGGGCGCGCTCCACGCCGACGCCTCGCCGCCGGCGTCCCACACGCGCACCTGCCACACGGCCGGCTGCCGCGACGGCAGAGGAGCGCCGCCGAAGACGACGTCATTCGACTTGTCGGACGCGACCTTGCCCGACTCCCACAGGTACGGCCCGGAGGCCAGGCGCGCCTCGGACTCGGCGACGCGGATCTCGTACGCCGACTGCTGCGCGGCCCGGCCCGCCCCGCTCAGCTTCCAGCTGAAGTCCGGCGTGCTGTCACCGATGCCGAGCGGCTGCGCCAGCGCGTTCGTCTTGAGGGCGCCCGGCGTGAGCGCTGGACTCGCGATGGCGGGAGGCGCCCACAGAGCCGCCGATGCTACGACAGCGAGCGCGATCCCGCGCCGCCGCCGGCGGTGCTTTACGACCATTTCCTCTCCTCCTTATGACCAATGGATCGAGATCGATCACGGGCGACTCTACGGTCGGTCCTGGGAGGTTCGCGCCCGGGAAAAACCCTGGGAAGCTGAAACCTAGGGGTTTTCCCGGGCGCGAAGCCCGTGCTGCCTGCTCTAAACACCACACCCGAACACAAACGAGCAGGTGAGGAGAGGTTTGTGAGGAGAACACCTACGGCGTGGCTGTCGTTCGGGCTGGCCATGCTCGTCGCGGCTCCCGCCGCCGCGCAAGGACCCGTGGAGCTGTCGAGCGCGCCCGTCCCGGAGAACCAGGCGTGGAAGGGGCAGGTGCTCGGCACCGGCGAGGCCACCGCCTTCCCGGTCCGCATCAACGCGACCATGGGCGACGTCACCAACGCCGAGGGCCTCGTCGACCCGTCGAAGGGCCCGGCGAAGCTCACGTACTCGGGCACCGGGCAGCCGCCGGTGATCATCCTCGACTACGGCCGCGAGGTCGGCGGCCTGCCGTTCTTCGTCGCGAGCGCGGTGCCCGCGAGCGGCGCGACGCTGCGCGCCGCCTACAGCGAGGCGCGCGAGTTCCTGTGGACGCCGGGCAACACCACCCTGTTCAGCCCGGCCGCCGCCGGCGACACCAACCTCAAGGTCGCCGCGGTCGGGAACTTCGTCGTCGGCGACACGCTGACCATCGCCGGCTCGGCGGTGAAGATCACGGCCGTGGGCACCCAGGGCCGCGCGACGACGCTCGCGGCCGCGGCCGACGCCGGCGCGACCAACCTCAAGGTCGCGAGCGTCACCGGCCTGGTCGCCGACAGCACCATCACGGTCGCCGGGCAGCCCGTGCAGATCGCGACGGTCGGCACGCAGGGCGCCAACGGCACCGGGATCACGCTTGCGGCACCGCTGCCGGAGGCCGCCGCCACCGGCGCCGCCGTGCGCTACGAGGGCACCGGCATCACGATCGACACGCCGTTGACCGCCGCGCAGGCCGCCGGCGTCAACGTCCGCAGCACGCCGGGCGCCATCACGGGCGACCGCGTCGGCTTCAACGGCGTCGGCATGTCCGGCAGCCGGGCCGAGAACCACACCTTCACGGCGCCGGGCCGCGTCGGCAACGCGCCGAACATGATGCAGGGCGGCCAGCGCTTCCAGACCGTGTCGCTCACGACGCCCGGCACGCTCGAGCTCAGCCGCGTCGGCATCGACTTCCGCCACCCGAACTCGGGCGCGGAGGACTACCAGGGCTACTTCCTCTCCAGCGACAGCAAGCTCAACAAGGTCTGGTACCAGGGCGCCTACACCAACGACACGAACTCCGTGCCGATCGGCGCCGTCCCCGGCCAGACGATCCCGGTGATCCTCGACGGCGCCAAGCGCGACCGCCGGCCGTGGAGCGGCGACCTCGATCTTCAGGGCCGCACCGCGTTCACGAGCCTCGGCCTCGGGGCGAAGGGCTCGGACTACATCAAGGGCACGCTGCACGCCTTCGGCGGCACCCAGCAGCCCGACGGCCGCATCTACGGCCACATCCAGAACTGGACGGTGTGGCCGCCCAGCGGCGGCTTCTACTCGACGAGCTACTCGATGTACCACGTGCTGAGCGTCGCCGGCCTCTACCACTACACGGCGGACCTCGAGTTCGTGCGCTCGCAGTACGAGATCATCAAGCGCCAGCTCGCATACAACAAGAGCCTGGTCGACCCGGTGAGCGGGTTCCTGATCACCAACGCCGGCGGCGACGGCCGGGACTGGGACTTCTACGACGGCGGCAAGCCCGGCGCCGTCACGGCGTACAACGCGATCTACTACAAGGCGCTCACCGACGCCGCGTATCTGGCCACCGAGCTCGGCAACAGCGCCGACGCGGCCACCTGGACCGCGGAGGCCGCGGCGCTCAAGACGCGCATCAACGCCGCCCTGTTCGACCCCGTCCGCGGCGTCTACAAGCTGGCCGACCGCAACAATGGCAACACGTCAGGCAATGCCGTCCCGCAGGACGCGAACGCCGAGGCGGTCATGTGGGACATCGCGCCCGACAGCGCGAAGCCCGGCATCCTGAGCTGGCTGCGCACGAACCTGTGGGGCACGTTCGGCCCGCAGCCGTACTCGCCGGAGGCCAACTACTCGACCGTCATCAGCCCGTTCATCACGGGCAAGGAGGTCGACGCCCGCTTCCACGCGCGTGACACGCAGGGCGCGTTCGACCTGATCCACCTCATGTGGGACCAGATGGTCGATCCCGACGGCCCCTACTACACCGGCACGGTCTGGGAGAAGCTCAACCGCGACGGCACCGACGTGGACGCCAACGCCAGCCTCGCGCACGGCTGGGGCAGCGGTCCCGTCTCCAGCCTCAGCCACTACGTCGCGGGCGCGCGCCCGGTCACGGCGGGCTACAAGACGTGGATCGTCGACCCCCAGCCCGGCCCGCTGGAGTGGGCGCAGGCGACGCTTCCCACCCCGCACGGCGGCCTCGCCGCGCGCTGGGTCCGCGGCGAAGGCAACCGCTCGTTCAGGCTCACCGTCTCCGCGCCGCAGGGCACGTCCGGGACGGTCCGCATGCCGCTGCTCGGCCGCTCGCGCACGATCGCCATGGACGGCGCGGTCGTCTGGCAGGACGGCCGCGCGCTGGGCGGCGTCAGCGCCGTCGAGCGTGACGGCGCGGTCGAGTTCAGCGGCGTCACCGGGACGCACACGTTCGCGTTCGGGACCGTGACGAGCGAGACGCCCGGCACGGTCGGCGGCACGGTGCCGGCGACGCTGTCGCTGAGCTTCGACGCTCCGGCGCGCTTCGACCCGTTCGTGCCCGGCGTGGAGCAGGTGTACGACGCGTCGACGACGGCGCACGTCATCTCGACGGCCGGGGAAGCCACGCTCTCGGTGAGCGACCCCGGGCACCTCACCAACGGTGCGTTCTCGCTGCCCGAGCCGCTCCAGGTCACGTTGTCGAAGTCGTCGTGGACCGCCCCGGTCTCCAACGACCCGGTGACGATCGCGTTCAAGCAGAAGATCGGTGTGCGCGATCCGCTCCGCACCGGGACGTACGCGAAGACGCTGCCCTTCACCCTGTCCACCACGACCCCGTAGGCCCGCCATGATCGCCGAAGCGCGCAGGGAGCAGATCCGCGAGCTGTTGATGGCGACCGGTGAGGTCACCATCGGACAGCTCCAGGCGCGCTTCGGCGTGTCACCCATGACGGCGCGGCGGGACCTCGTCGTGCTCGAGGCGCAGGGCAGCGCGCGCCGCACGCACGGCGGCGCCGTCCTGCCCTCCAGCCACGCGCCGGAGCACTCGTTCGCGCAGCGCGTCGAGGTGGCGGCCGCGGCCAAGCTCAGGCTCGCGGACGCGGCCCTCGAGCTGCTGCGCCCCGGCGAGACGGTGCTGCTGGACTCGTCGTCGACCGCGTACTTCCTCGCGCGCCGGATCGCCGAGACCGGGCTCGCCGTGCGGGTGCTCACCAACAGCGCGCCGGTGATCCAGGCGCTGGTCGGCTCGCTCGAGCAGGTCGAGCTCTACCTGCTCGGCGGCCGGCACCGGCCGCTGAGCGGGTCGTTCGTGGGCCCGTCGACCGTGCGCATGATCCGCGAGCACTTCGTCGACTGGCTGTTCTTCAGCGTCACCGGCGTCACGGCCGGGGGCGTGCTGACCGAGAGCGACGACCTCGAGGCGGCGGTCAAGCGCGCGATGCTCGAGCAGACCTACCAGTCCGTGCTGCTCGTGGACGCGTTCAAGCTGGGGACGCACGGGCGGCAGGCGATCGTGCCGCTGCGCGACGTGTCACTGGTGCTGGCCGAGGGCGACGATCCCCGGTTGCACGCGGACGGAGTGAACGTGCGGCTCGTCTGAGCTATCTGTTTGGCAGTGGAGACGACGCGGGCCTTCGTGAGCCGGGACGACGAGATGGCGGCGCTGAGCGAGGTGTTCGAGGAGGTGCTCGCGCAGTCCCCGCGCGCGCTGCTCGTCGAGGGAGAGGCGGGGATCGGCAAGACGACGCTGGTCGAGCGCTTTCTGGCCCGCCACCCGGACGCGCGCGTGCTGCGCGCCGCCGGCGACGAGTCCGAGGCGGACGTGCTGTTCGCGATCGCCGATCAGCTGCTGCGCTCGGCCGCGCCCGGCGAGGTCGACGTCCTGGGCGCCGACAGCCACCTGACGGTCGGGATGGAGCTGCTGGAGCGGCTGGGGTCCGCGGAACCGACGATCGTCGTCGTCGACGACGCGCACCTCGCGGACGCCGGCTCGCTGCGCGCGCTGCTGTTCTGCGCGCGCCGGTTGGCGGAGAGCGCCACGCTGCTGTTGATCGTCGTGCGCGGCACGGCGGAAGCCACGCTGCCCGAGGGCTGGCTCAAGCTCGCCGACGGCGCGGTGGTGTCCCTGCGGCCGCTGGGCGTCGAGGAGACGCGCGCGCTCGGCGCGCAGATGGGTACGCCGCTCACGGCCGCCGCCGCGGCCCAGCTGAGCGCGCACACCGGCGGCAACCCGCTGCACCTGCGCGCCGTGCTGCGCGAGCTGGCCGGGGCGGGAGGCTGGGTCGACGACACGCGGCCGCTGCCCGTGCCACGCCACTACGCGCAGATGGTCGAGGCGCGCTTCGCGCGCTGCGACGCCGAGGTCGCGTCGCTGCTGGCGGCCGCCGCGGTGCTCGGGACGCGCGTGCCGCTGCACGCCACGTCCCAGCTGGCGTCGCCCGCCGATCCGCTGGCGGCGGTCGACCGGGCCGTGGCCACCGGACTGATCCGGCTGGCCGACGCCGAAGACGGCACCTGGCTCGAGTTCACCCACCCACTGACGCGCGCCGCCGTCTACGCCGCGCTTGCCCAGTCCCGCCGCTCGGAGCTGCACCTCGCGGCCGCCCGGCTCGCCTCGGGGCCGGACGCGGCGCTGCGCCACCGCGTCGCCGCGGCCGCGGTACCGGACGACGCGCTGCGCGAGGAGCTCGAGGCGGCCGCGCAGGCGCAGCTCGTGCGCGGCGGCTGGGCGGTCGCGGTGCGGCACCTGCTCGCCGCCAGCCGCATGACGAGCCGCGCGGGCGAGCGCGAGCGGCTGCTGCTCGACGCGATCGAGGCGCTGATGTACTCGGGTGACGGTGGCGCCGCGCGCCGGCTGGCCGAGCGCACGGACATCGCCGAAGGGCCGCGCCGCGACAGCGTGTGGGCATACCTGGCCATGTTCGCCGGCGACGTCGCGACCGCCGAGCGCCTGCTGGAACGTGCGTGGCGGCATCCCGGCCTCGGTCCGCGGCTGGCTTCCACCGTCGCGCAGCGGCGCGCGTTCCTGGCCGCGTCGCGGCTGCGGGGCGCGGAGGCGATCGAGTGGGCCGAGCGCGCTACGCAGCTCGCGCCCGAGGACCGGACGACGGCGCTGCTGGCCGCTCCCTCGCTCGCGATCGGGCTCGGGCTGGAGGGCCGGATCGACGAGGCGCACGCGGCGCTCGACCGCTGGCTCGACGACCACAGCGGCTTCGTCCTGCTGGCGCTGAAGGCCAGGCTGCTGGAGGCACAGGGCGACACGGCCGGCGCGGCGGACCGTTTCCGCCGCTCGGCCGACGGCGCGCTCGCCGACAACCTGCTCGTCATCGCCGGACTGTCGCTGGCCGGGCTGGCCCGCACGCAGTATCGGGCGGGCGCGTGGGACGACGCGGTGGTGTCCGCCGAGCGCGCGGTCGCCGTCGCCACCGAGTCCGAGGACCGCTGGGTGCTCGCGCACGCGCTGTGGTCGGCCACGTTCGTCCCGAGCGCGCGCGGCGATCACGCCGGCGCCGCGCAGCTCGGCGCGCGGGTCGCGGCCGAGCCCGCCTCCTTCGAGCGCCACACCGCACTGGCGCACCTGGTCGCGGCGCAGCTCGCGGCGGCGCGCGAGCGCCCGGCGGAGGTGCTCGAGCACCTCGCGCCGGTCGCGGCGCTCGGCGCCGACTACACCGCGCTGCCGTGGCAGCACCTGCAGGCGCACGCCCTGGTGGACGCGGGCCGGTGGGAAGCCGCGGAGCGCTTCATCAGCGAGGCGAGCGCCCTCGCGCAGACGCGCCGGCACCGGCTGCTGGTCGTCCACCTGCACCACGCGCGGGCCCGGCTCGCGCTCGTCCGCCGGCACGTCGAGGCCGCGGCGGAGGCGTTCGAGCAGGCGCGGGCCGGCATCGAGCCGCTGGCGATGCCGTACGAGCAGGCGCTGCTCGAGCTCGAACACGCGCAGCTGCTGCGCCGGGAGGGACGGCGGCGCGCGGCGTCGGAGCTGCTGCTGGACGCACGCGAGCGGTTCGCAGCGCTGGCGGCGCTGCCCGCGGTGCGGCGGTGTGAGCGTGAGCTGACCGCGTGCGGGCTGACGCCGACGGCGCGCTCGGTGCGCGATCACGCGCTGCTCACGCCGCAGGAGACGGCGGTGACGCGGCTGGTCGTGGCCGGCATGAGCAACCGCGAGGTGGCCAAGGAGCTGATGCTGTCCACCAAGACCGTCGAGTTCCACCTCAGCAACATCTACCTCAAGGCCGGCGTGCGCTCGCGCGCGGAGCTGCGCACCCGCGCGCGGGCGGACGAGCTCGAGCTGTAGCCGGCGGGCGCGTGAGCGCCGGCCGTCAGCGGAAGGTCAGCGGATCGTCAGCGGGTGCTGGTCGTATCGCACCGACCACTCCCCTCCCGGAGGACCCGCTGCATGATTTTCTCGCATCGCCGCCCACAGGCGCACCACCGGTCACGCTGGACGTGTCCGCTGCTCGTCTCGTCCCTGCTGTTCGCCTCCGCGCTCGTCGCGGGACCGGCGAGCGCGGCCGAGCCTGACCGCTCGCGCCTGCGGCCCGCGACGCCGAAGCAGGCGAAGAGCGTGGCCGCCCAGCGCGTGCAGGCGTTCGACGCCGCGGTGGCCGGGACGCCGCGCGGCTACCCCGGGGTCTCCATCGGCGCGGACCCCGGCAACGTCTTCGGCTACATCCCGCTCACCGCGTTTGGTAGCAACACGGTCCTGCCCGTGGGCGACGAGCAGACGGTCAACATCGACACGCCCGCGTTCGTCTACAACGGCGAGACCTTCACGCGGCTCGGCATCAACAGCAACGGCTACCTGATCCCGGGCGGCGGTGAGGCCGAGGACAACCGCTCCGACCCCGCGTTCGGCACGGCGCGCCCGAACGGCGTGCTCGCACCGTTCTGGACCGACCTCGACGGCACCGGGAAGCCCGGCGTCCTCGTCAATGTCCTCACGGACGGCGTGTCGTCCTGGTTGGTGGTCGAATGGCAGGTCGACGTCGCCGGCACCGACAGCGAGCGGGTGTTCCAGGCCTGGATCGGCGTCAACGGAGCGCAGGACGTCCAGTACGCCTACCGGTTCGACACGATCGCCGAGAGCGGGCTGGACCTGCTCGTCGGCGCGGAGAACCTCGACGGGACGCTCTCCGCCGGCCTGCCCCGCAACGCCCTGCCGACCACCGACCTGCGGGTCTGGAGCGCCGAGCCCACTCCCAACCAGGTGCCCGTCGCGCACGCGGACGCGTACACCACGGCCGAGGACACCGCCCTCTCGGTGCCCGCGCCCGGCGCCCTTGGCAACGACACCGACGGCGAGAGCGACGCCCTGACCGCCGAGCTCGTCAGCGAGCCCGAGCACGGGACCGTGTCGCTCGACGCCGACGGCGCGTTCACCTATGCGCCCGACGCCGACTACAACGGCCCGGACTCGTTCACCTACCTCGCCCGGGACCCGTTCGACCCGTCCGAGCCCGTCACCGTCACGCTCGACGTCACGCCGGTCGACGAGCTGCCGCCGGCCATCGCCATCACCGGCGGGGTCGGCTGCGGCAGCGACGACCGGTCCGGCACCTTCCGGCTGCGGCTGACCGACGGCGACACCCCGGCGACGGCGTTGATCCTGAGCGCGCAGTCGAGCAACCCCGCGCTCGTGCCGGTCGCCGACGTCGCGTTCGCGGACGGCACCGCGCGCATCACCGCGCAGGCCGGCCGCACCGGCAGCGCGACCGTGACGCTCACGGTGTCCGACGGCACCGCGACCGCCTCCGTGCCCGTCACCGTGCGGGTGGGCGGAGGCGGCTCCGACCTGTTCGCCGGCACCGCCGGCTCGGACCTGCAGATCGGGCAGGGCGGGCTCGACAGCCTCAACGGGCTGGGCGGCGTCGACGTCCTGTGCGGCGGCTCGGCGAGTGACGTGCTGACCGGCGGCAACGGCGACGATTTGCTCGACGGCGGAGCGGGCCACGACCTGCTGTTCGGCGGGGCCGGCGACGACGTGCTGCACGGCGGCACCGACAACGACGCGCTGCTGGGCGAGGCGGGCGACGACGCGCTCGACGGCGCCGGCGGCCTCGACGCCTGCGGGCAGGGCTCGGGCAGCGGCCCGCGGACGGGCTGCGAGGTGTGATCGGACGAGGGCGCGCCCGACGATCTCGTCCGGCGCGCCCTCACCCGACGGTGCTCAGTCCGCGGCCGCGCTCGGCAAGCTCGCCTCGACGTGGCGGCGCATCAGGTCGGCTGCGCCGGCGCGGTCGCCGGCGAGGATCAGGTCCCTGAGCTGGAAGTGCTGCTGGAAGTCGGCCGTGCGGATGGCGCCGGTGCCGCGGATCCTGCCCTGTACGGAGCGGCGAACTGAGCTCCATCCCGCTCTGCTGGGCGCCCGGCCTCTTCGGGTCGCCTCGGCGAGAGCCGCGACGCGGTCCTGGAAGCACGCGCCGAGCGGAGGCGAGGCAGGCGCCCCACAACGGCTCACCGAGGGGGGAGGTAGCTGGCGTTTCGCTGACCGGGCGGGGAGAACGGCGCCTTCCAGGCTCCGCGCGGCGGGGAACATCGCCGTGCTGGCGTACCGACAGTTACGGGCTACGGAGACAGCGTGGAGCGCCGCCTTCTCCGCCGGCCTCCTGCGGATCTCGCGAAAACGAACACGCGACTGCAGAGGGTGATGTACAAACGACGCCCCTGGGGACTCGTTTGTTCATCACCCCTCGTGCGTGGTGCGCGATTGGGCACGGACGTGGTTGTTTCTCGTCCGGAGCTGGCCGAAGCAACCACTTCCGCCTCACGTGACTTCCGTAGCCCGTAACTTGACGGTACGGAGCACGGCAGAGTTCTTGCCGCGCGGAGCTCGGAGGCGCTGAGCTCGAGCGCGCGGCGGAAACGCCGCTCCTTCCCCCCTCGATGCGGGTGTAACCGCTACGAGCCCAGCGCGGGCCGCGGAGAGAGCTCCCGCAACTCCTCCGGCAGGAACGGCAGGTCCGGCAGGCTCAGCTTCACCTGGTTGCGCCGCTGGTAGCGGTCGCTGTCGAGCCGCACGACCTGCCCCGCCCCCGGCGACAGGCGCACGTCCAAGGCCCCGCCCGCACTCGCCTCTCCGACGACGAGCCCGTCGACCTCCACGGCCGCAGCCCCGCTCTCCGGAAGCAGCTCGAGCCGGATCGGCTCGTCGGCAGAGACCACCATCGGACGGCTGATGCCCGCCATCGGCGCCAGCGGCGCGACGATCAGCGCGTCCAGCTTCGGAGAGACGACCGGGCCGCCGGCCGCGTCGGCGTAGGCGGTGGAGCCGATCGCGGTCGAGACGACCAGCCCGTCGCGGCGGTAGCGGCCCATCGGCTGCCCGCCGACGGAGAGCACCGCTTGGACGGCCCCGTTGCCCGGGACGCGGACGATCGCAACGTCGTTGAAGCCGACCGACTCGTCGTCGCCGATGCCGACGAGCAGCGCGCTGTGCGGCTCGACGGTGAACTGCTCGGCCTCGAGGCGGTCGAGGGCCTCAGGGAGCTCGTCCGGGTGGATCTCGACCAGGAAGCCGAGGTGGCCGAGGTTGACGCCGAGCACGGGGACGGGGGGCGGTGGGCGACGAGCCGCAGGGCGCCGAGCATGGTCCCGTCGCCGCCGAGGCTCACGAGCGCGTCGACCTGCGTCTCGAACTCGTCGTCGGACACCGGCTCGACGCCCGGCGGACAGCGCCCGGCATCCCGCTCGCGCACGAGCACGCGGCAGGCGCGCGAGGCCGTCCAGCGCACGCGAAGGCCGTAAGGCATTCGCGTGCGAGGTGGAGGGTGACGGCGTTAGCCGTCACCCGGAGCAGTGTCTCCGTGACGGCGTGGTCGTCACGGGACGGGTGCGGCACGAGTCCGATCACCTTGGCGGTGCCCACGCCGCTGACCTTACTCGCGCGACCCGTCCCGGCTACGCGGCGATGCCGTTCTGGATCGCGCGGTCCACAGCCTCGGGCGACAGGATGTGCTCGATGACCATGATCCCGGCTCCGATCGCGCCCGCGCGGTCGCCCAGGCGGGAAGGGACGATCCGCAGGTCGCCCGTGGCGAGCGGCAGCGAGCGCTGGAAGATCACTTCGCGCACACCCGCGAGCAGCTGCTGATGGGCTTCGGCGATGTCGCCGCCGATCACGATCGCGCCCGGGTTGAAGAAGTTCACGCAACCCGCGAGAACCTCGCCGAGGCAGCGGCCCGCGTCGCGGACGGCCTGGATCGCCTGCGGCTCCCCCGCGCGCACGAGCGCGACGACCTCGCGCGAGGACTCGGCCTCCAGGCCGAGCGCCGTGAGCTTCGAGGCCAGCGCGCGTCCGCCGGCGACGGCTTCGAGGCAGCCCGTGTTGCCGCAGCGGCAGACGGTGTCGTCGTGCCCCGCCAACCGGACGTGGCCGATGTCGCCCGCCGCGCCTTGCGAGCCGCGGTGGATGCGCCCGCCGGCGACGATCCCGCAGCCGATGCCGGTGCCGATCTTCACGTACAGCAGGTGCTCGTTCTGCCGCCAGTGCGTCCAGTGCTCGCCGAGCGCCATGATGTTGACGTCGTTGTCGACCAGCACCGGGCCGGCGTAGTGGCGCGCGAACCAGTCCGGGATCGAGAAGCCGTCCCAGCCGGGCATGATCGGCGGCGCGACCGGCTCGCCGCGCGTGAACGCGACCGGCCCGGGCACGCCGACGCCGATTCCGCGCACGTCCTCCGGCCGGCGTCCGATCTCACTCAGCAGCGCCTCGAAGCACTCGTGCACGGTGGCGAGCACGGCCTCGGGGCCCTCGCCGATCTCCATGTCGAACTTCGTCTCCGCCAGCGGGGCGCCGGCCAGGTCGGACACGACCAGGCGCGAGTGCGTGGCACCGAGGTCCGCGACCAGGACGACCCCCGCGCCCTGGTTGAACATCAGCACCGTCGGCGGACGCCCGCCTGTCGAGGTCGTGCCGCCGGCCTCATAGACGAGCTGATGGGCCCGCAACGCCTCCAGTCGCTGCGCCACCGTCGAGCGCGCGAGGCCCGTGCGCCGCACCAGGTCGGCGCGCGTCACCGCCTCGCCGCTCCGGATCAGCCGCAGCAGTGATCCCGCCCCCGTCACGACCGCAATTCCTTCGCCTCTGCCCGCATGCGGGCATCTAACCAGAGCGGTGCGCGAAATGCGCACCGTTTGGGACCAAAGTACGCCCGCATTCGACACTCGGGCCTTCCAATCTGCACAAAGTGCGAGATATCCGCCCTCATACGACCGTGTGGGCGCGGGCGTTCGACGCCGGGAGCTCGCTCTGCACGGCACGGTCGATGACCGCCGGGTCGAGCACGTGCTCGAGCACCATGATCGCCGCGCCGACGACGCCCGCGCGCTCGCCGAGCTGCGAGTGGCCGAGCCGCAGGTCACGCGTCGCCATCGGCAGCGAACGGCCGAACGACATCTCGCGCATGCCCGCGAGCAGCTGCTGGTGGACCTCGGACAGGTCACCGCCGATGATCACGCAGCCGGGGTTGAAGAAGTTGATGCACTCGGCCAGGACCTCACCGATGCAGCGCCCGGCGTCGCGCACGGTCTGCGCCGCCTCCGGATGTCCCGCGCGCACGAGCGCGACCACGTCGCGCGTGTTGCGCGCGTCCAGCCCCGCCTTGCTGAGCTTGGCGGCGAGCGCCCGCCCGCCGGCGACCGCCTCGAGGCAACCCGTGTTGCCGCAGCGGCACACGACGTCCTGGTGGCCCGCGAGCCGGACGTGCCCGATGTCCCCGGCCGCGCCCTGCGCGCCCCGGTGGATCCGGTTGCCGGAGATGATCCCGCAGCCGATGCCCGTGCCGACCTTGACGTAGAGCAGGTGCTCGCAGTCGCGCCAGTACGCGTGGTGCTCACCCAGCGCCATGATGTTCACGTCGTTGTCGACGAGCACCGGCACGTCGTAGTGCTGCGCGAACCAGCCCGGGATCGAGAAGCCGTCCCAACCGGGCATCATCGGCGGCGCGACCGCCTCGCCGCGCGAGAACGCGACCGGGGCGGGGATGCCGACGCCGATCCCGCGCACGTCCTCGTGGGAGCGGTCGACCTCGCTCAGCAGCTCCTCGAAGCGCTCGTTGACCCAGAACAGGATCTGTTCTGGAAGGCGCGCGATGTCGGTGTCGTACCCGTGCTCGGCCAGCGGCTCGCCGGCGAGGTCGGTGACGGCGAGGCGGGCGTGCGTGGCGCCGAGCGCGGCGACCAGCACGACGCCGGCGGCCTTGTTGAACGCCAGCACGGTCGGCGGGCGCCCGCCCGTCGAGGCGGTGCCGCCCGCCTCGTAGACGAATCGGTGCGCCATGAGGGCCTCCACCCTCTGGGCCACCGTCGAGCGGGCTAGACCGGTGCGCCGTGCGATGTCTGCGCGAGTGACCGCCTCCCCGTCCCGGATCAGCCCCAGCACACGACCGGCTCCCACCGGTGCGCCGGGGCTTTGACTCTCTCCTGCGGTCAGCATGAGCGCGAGTTAACCAGAGTCGCGACACAAAATCGACACAACTCTGGAGCGAGTCAGGTAGAAGAAGACGGGTCGTCGAACTTAGGTTGCGATCTTTTGCCTGACAGGCGGGGAAAAGCGTCGATTCGGCCGGGCCGCCCCCGAATTTCGCGCAGGTTCCGGTGCTGACACGTTTCAGCCACCATTATCGCGATGCGCGGCGCGGTCGACGTACTCCTCCGCCAGCACGTGCTCGATGGCCATGACGGCGGCCCCGATCGTGCCCGCGTCGGCACCCAGCCGCGCCGGCCCGACGACGAGGTCGCGCGTGGCCATCGGGAGCGAGCGGGCGAACGCGGTCTCGCGCAGCCCCGCCAGCAGGTGGTGCGAGGCCTCGGCCAGTTCGCCGCCCAGCACGATCGCGCCCGGGTTGTAGAAGTTGATGCACTCGGCGAGCACCTCGCCGACCGACCGTCCGGCGCCGCGCACGGCCTGCACCGCGGCCGGGACGCCTCCGCGCGCCAACGCGGCGACGTCCGCGGCGGTCTGCGCCTGCAGGCCGGCCGCGCGCAGCTGCTCGGCGAGCGCGCGCCCGCCCACGACGGCCTCCAGGCAGCTCGTGTTGCCGCACGGGCACAGCACGTCTTCGTGACCACGCACGCGGATGTGGCCGATCCCACCCGCCGCCCCGCGGGCGCCGTGGTGCACGCGCCCGCACGAGACGATGCCGGAGCCGATGGTCTCGCCGACCGACACGTAGAGCAGGTGCTCGACCGAACGCCAGTGGGTCCACTGCTCCGCGAGCGCGAGCAGGTTCACGTGCCGGTCGACGAGCACCGGCGCGCCGGTGAAGACCGTCGGGTCGGGCGGATCGACGTCCTCGTCGTACCCGATCCCGACGGCCCACACCTGCTCGGTCGGCACCGCCGCGCGCTCGAGCGCGAGCGCGAGCCGGGAGCGCAGGGCGCCGGTGTCAAAGCTCTCATCCTCGACCGCGAAGCTGTGCTCGCTGAGGGCGACCGTGGCCAGGTCGCGGATCGTCACTCGACAGATGGTCGACGACACAGCCGCCGCGAGAACGACTCCGACGCTAGGGTTGAACTCCAAGGTGGCCGGAGGGCGGCCACCGGTCGACGCGCCATTGGCCTCGTTCACGAGGCCGAGGCTCAGCAAGGACTGGACCCGTTCCGCCAGGGTGGAGCGGGACAGGCCCGTTTGCAGGGTCAGTTGGCTTCGCGTCGTCGCGCGCCCGTCGCGGATGAGCCGCAGAACGGCGCCTGCGCCGGGGGAGCCCTCGACCATGTCCGCGAGTTAACCAGACTTGCGTCGGTTACGGGCGGAAGTAGCCAGGTTGAGTTCGTGTTTACTCGATGTCCTCGGACAGAAAGCGTCACCCTTTTGCTTGACATTCGGGCGAAGCCGAACTAGCGTGCGGCTCCATGCTCGGAGGAGAAGTTCGCGTCGCCATTGCGGGGACGGGGTTCATGGGTGCTGTCCACGCTCGATCGGCGCGGCTCGCCGGTGCACGCTTGGTCGGCGTCGCCGGGTCCTCGCCTGAGAAAAGCTCGCGCGCTGCCGCGGACTTCGGCGCCGAACGCCCCTTCGCCACCGCAGAGGAACTGGTCGAGTCGCCAGACGTCGACGTCGTCCACGTCTGCACGCCCAACCACCTGCACCGGCCGCTGGCCGAAGCCGCGCTTGCCGCCGGCAAGCACGTGATCTGTGAGAAGCCGCTGGCGGTCGACGACCGCGGCGCCGAGGAGATGCTCGACGCGGCGATCGCGTCCGGCAAGGTCCACGCGGTGCCGTTCGTCTACCGCTACCACCCGATGGTCCGCGAGGCGCGCGAGCGCGTGCGCAGCGGCACGTCCGGCGCCATCCGCCTCATTCACGGCGGGTACCTGCAGGACTGGCTGCTGAAGGCCACCGACGACAACTGGCGCGTCGACGAGACGCTGGGCGGCGCCTCCCGCGCGTTCGCCGACATCGGCTCGCACTGGTGCGACCTGGCCGAGTTCGTCTCGGGTCACCGGATCACGCGCGTGTCCGCGCGCACGTACGGGTCCTTCCCGGAGCGGCCCACCGAGGACGCCGTGATCATGCAGTTCGAGACCGACAAGGGCGCGGTCGGCAGCACGGTCATCAGCCAGATCTCGGCCGGCCGCAAGAACATGCTCACGCTGGAGATCGACGCCGCCGACGAGGCCCTGCACTTCAACCAGGAAGAGCCGGAGAGCCTCTGGGTCGGCAAGCGCGAAGCCGTCACGCTGCTCAAGCGCGACCCGGGCCTGCTGTCGCCGGCCGCCGCGCGCTTCGCGACCGTCCCCGCGGGCCACCCGCAGGGCTACCCGGACGCGTTCAACGCCTTCATCGCGGACGCCTACGCCGCGACGTTGTCGGGCGAGGCCCCCGATGGGCTGCCCGATTTCCGCGACGGGCTCCGCGCCGCGCGCATCACCGCGGCCGTGCTCGCGTCCGCGGAGACCGAGACCTGGGTCGACGTGCCGAGCGCGGCGGCCCTGACCGCGGAGACCGCCGATGTCTGATCAGCTGCTCCTGCAGATGCAGGGCATCAAGAAGTCGTTCGTCGGCGTGGAGGTCCTCCACGGCGTCGACCTGGACCTGCGCGCCGGGGAGATCCACGCGATCGTGGGCGAGAACGGCGCCGGCAAGTCCACCCTGATGAAGACGCTCGCGGGCGTGCACATGCCCACCGAGGGCAAGATCCTCATCAACGGTGAGGAGCAGACCTTCCACCACCCCGCCGCGGCTCAGGCGGCCGGCGTCGGCATCGTCTACCAGGAGTTCAACCTCCTGCCCGAGCGCAATGTCGCCGAGAACATCTTCATCGGCCGCGAGCCGCGCAAGGGCCTGATCGTCGACGCCAAGCGCATGGAGCGTGAGACGCAGGCGCTGCTCGACGAGGTCGGCGAGGACAGCTTCGGCCCGCGCACGCCGGTGCGCTGGCTGTCGGTCGCCCAGCAGCAGGTGGTCGAGATCATCAAGGCGCGCTCGCTGAACGCGAAGATCCTCGTGCTCGACGAGCCCACCGCGGCGCTGGCCGAGGGCGAGGTCGAGCTGCTGTTCAAGCTCGTCCGCCGTCTGCAGGAGCTCGGCGTCGGAATCCTGTACATCTCGCACCGCCTGCGCGAGGTGTTCGCCCTCTCGCAGCGGATCACGGTCATCAAGGACGGCGGCGTCGTCAAGACGCTCAACACCGCCGAGACCAACCAGCGCGAGCTCGTGAACGCGATGGTCGGCCGCGAGTTGGACGGGTACTTCCCGGAGAAGGGCCTCAAGGAGGACCTCGGCGACGTGCGGCTCGCCGTCAAGAACCTCACCACTCCGCTGCTCAAGGACGTCACCTTCGACGTGCGCGCGGGCGAGATCGTCGGCCTCGCGGGTCTGCAGGGCTCGGGCCGCACGGAGATCGCGCGTGCCATCTTCGGTGCCGACCCGATCACGTCGGGCACGGTGGAGATCGACGGCAAGGAGCGGCGCTTCAAGCACCCGCGCCAGGCGATCCGCGCCGGCATCGGCTTCATCACCGAGGACCGCAAGGCCGAGGGTCTCGCGCTTGCGCAGTCGATCCGCGACAACATGCTGCTCGCCGTCCGGACGGTCATCCCTGCGCGCAAGCGCCGGTCGATGGACGGCCTGATGGGCGTCAAGGAGCTCGCGCGGGTCACCGAGCTCAAGGCGCAGGGCCCCGAGCAGGAAGTGCGCTTCCTCTCGGGCGGCAACCAGCAGAAGGTCGTGCTCTCGAAGTGGCTGGAGACGCAGCCGAACGTCATGATCTTCGACGAGCCCACGCGCGGCATCGACGTCGGCGCCAAGGCCGGCATCCACGACCTGATCCGCAAGCTCGCCAAGGACGGCAAGGCCGTCCTGATGATCTCGTCGGAGCTGCCGGAGCTGATCGGCATGAGCGACCGCATCCTCGTCATGCACGAGGGCAAGCTCGCCGGTGAGCTGCCCGCCGGCGCGAGCGAGCCGGAGATCATGGAATACGCGACGGGTTCGCACGAGGAGGTGGCGGCGTGAGCGTCGTCGATTCGCCGGGTCAGTCGCCCGGCGCGCGCGCGGCCGCGCGCAGGGAACGGGTCGCCGGCTGGCGCGTGGGCGTGCTCGCCTCCCCCGCCGCGCCCGTCTACGGCGCGCTGATCGGCATCGTGATCCTGTCCTGGATCATCGTGACGATCGACGGTGGCAACTTCTTGACCACCGGCAACATCGTGAACATGCTGCAGCGCTCGGTGGCGCTGGGCATCGTGTCGCTCGGCCAGACCATCGTGATCCTGCTGGGCTCGCTGGACCTCTCGGTCGCGGCGCTGATCTCGCTGTCGTCGCTGGTCACCGCGCAGCAGATGCAGGACGGCTCCGTGGTCTCGGCGATCGTGATCGTGCTGCTGATGGGTGCCGGCATCGGCCTCGCCAACGGCCTGATCATCACCAAGCTGCGCGTGAACGCGTTCATCGCGACGCTCGGCATGGCGCTGCTCCTCGGCGGCCTCATCCAGAACGGCTGGACCGGCCCGCAGGGCGGCGTCACCGACAGCTTCTCCGAGAACCTCGGCTACACGCGCTTCGGCGTCATCCCGATGTCGTTCATCCTGTTCGCGGTCGTCGCGGTGATCATCTGGTTCGTCCTGCGGCACACGCGCTTCGGCTACCGCGTGTACGCGGTCGGCGGCTCCGAGGACGTCTCCAAGCTCTCGGGCCTGCGCACCCACCGCACGATCATCGTCGCGCACGTCCTCTGCTCGCTGACCGCCGTCATCACCGGCATCTTCCTGGCCGCGCGACTGAAGGCCGGCACCCCGACCGTCGGCAGCGACGGCGGCTACGACCTCGAGTCGATCGCCGCCGTGGTGCTTGGCGGCACCGCCCTGACCGGTGGCCGCGGCGGCGTGATCGGCACCATCGGCGGCGTCTTCATCCTCGCCGTCCTGGACAACGTCTTCAACCAGCTCGAGTTCAACTCGTTCCTGCGTGACGTCGTGCGAGGCGTCATCATCATCGCGGCCGTCGCCGTCTACGCGCGACGCACGGAGAAGAAGGCATGAGCACCGAGAACGCCACCGTGTCGGGCTTCGGCGTGGCCTCGGGCGGCCGAGGTGGCCGCTTCCTGAAGGCGCTGTTGAGCACCGGGACGATCTTCGTCCTGCTCATCGCGCTGTGGGTCTGGATCGCGATCATCAACCCGACCTTCGCCGAGCCGGGCCCGTTCCTGGCCTACCTGAAGCGCTCGGCCCCCCTGGTCATCCTCGCCGCGGGCGCGTACTTCGTGCTCATCAGCGGCAACTTCGACCTGTCGGTCGGCTCGCTGGTGACCGTGATGGTCGTCTTCGCGGCGAAGATGATCGACGGCGAAGACAGCCGGATGTGGCCGATCATCGCCCTGATGCTGCTGATCGGCGTCTTCGTCGGCTTCGTCAACGGCTTCATCTCGACGGTCCTGCGGGTGCCGTCCTTCATCACGACCTTGGGAACGCTGCTCATCCTGAACGGAGCGGTGTTCCTGTGGACGGGCGGCGCCCCGACGGGTGCGCTGTCCGAGAACTTCCGCTCGATCGGACGTCAAGGGATCGACGGGATCCCGTGGATCGAGCAGCTCCCGTGGTCGGTGATCATCATGGTCGTCATCGGCGTCGGATCAGTGCTGCTGATGCGTGCCGACTTCGGCCGTCAGCTGCTCGCCACGGGTGACAACGAACGAGCCGCCCGCCTCTCGGGCGTGCGCGTGGACCGCGTGCGGATCCTGGCCTTCGTCCTGTCGGGCGTCCTGGCCGCCGTCGCGGGCATTCTGCTCGCAGGCTTCGGCGGGGTTTCGGCCCAGGCCGGTCAGGGCCTCGAGTTCGACGCGATCACCGCCTGCGTGCTGGGCGGGGTCGTGCTCGGAGGCGGCCGCGGGTCGGTCGTCGCCGCGATGGCCGGCGCCCTCACCCTGGAGGCGCTGTTCACGTGGCTCAACCTGCAGGGCGTCTCGGGCGCGCTCGAGGACACCGTGCAGGGCGTGATCATCATCGCCGCCGTCGGCTTCGCCGCGTACCGGCTCCGGGGCGCGCGATGAGCGCTAAGCAACACCAACGAGGAGGAAGCATGATCTGGAGGAGACTGGCTGGCGGTGTCGCCATGCTGGCCTGCTGTGCCACCGTTGCCGCGTGCGGCAGCAGCGATGACCCCGAGACGACCGGCAGCAGCGAGACGCCCGTCGCCACGGAGACCACCGACGCCCCCAAGAAGAGCCTGGGTGAGGACTCGGAGTTCTTCAATCAGGAAGAGATGGACAAGCAGCTCGCGCAGCGCTCGGCGACCCCCGAGGGGCCCGCCGACAAGCCGTGGCTGCAGATGATCGAGCCGGAGATGAAGGACACCTCCGAGTTCAAGTCCGACAAGAGCTCGGGTTGGAACGTCTGCTTCTCGAACGCCGCGTCCGACAACCCGTGGCGCCAGAACGGCTTCAAGACGATGAAGGCCGAGGCGGACAACACCAAGGAGATCGCCAAGTTCACGGTCGTGGACGCCGAGGCGAAGGACGACAAGCAGATCTCCGACATCGAGGCGTTCGTCTCCGGTGGCGAGTGCGACGCGCTGATCGTGTCGCCGAACACCACCGCGACCCTGACGCCGGCCGTCGAGAAGGCCTGCGAGTCCGACATCCCGGTCATCGTGTTCGACCGTGGTGTCACCACGGACTGCCCCGTCACGTTCGTGGCCCCGATCGGCGGCTACGCCTACGGCGCTGACGGCGCGGAGTTCCTCCGCGACAACGTCAAGGAAGGCGGCAAGATCCTCGCCCTCCGCATCCTGCCGGGCGTCGACGTCCTGGAGACCCGCTGGTCGGGCGCCAAGGGCATCTTCGAGGAGGCCGGCCTGAACGTCGTCGGCGTCGAGTTCACCGACGGTGACCCGGCCAAGACGAAGTCCATCGTCTCCGACTACCTGCAGCGCGAGGGCAGCCTCGACGGCGTCTGGATGGACGCCGGCGCGACCGCCGTCGCCGCGGTTGAGGCGTTCGAGGACGCCGGCCAGGAAGTGCCTTTCATCACGGGTGAGGACCAGAACGACTTCCTCACCAAGTGGAAGGAAGATGGTCTGAAGGCCATCGCCCCGACCTACTCCAACTTCCAGTGGCGCACCGCCGTCATCGCGGCCGTCAAGGTCCTCAAGGGCGAGGAAGTCCCGAGCCCGTGGGTCCTGCCGCAGCCGAAGGTGACGCAGGAGACGCTGGACCAGTACGTCAAGCCGGACATGGGCCCGCTCTACTACGCGCTGTGCGGCTGCGAGGACCTGCCGGGCTTCCCGGAGAAGTGGCAGTAGGCCAAGCGCGATGAAGCTTGGCGCCAACACATGGATCTGGGTCTCCCCGCTCACCGATGAGCGGCTGACCCAGCTCGCGCCGCGGGTGCGCGACATGGGGTTCGACGTGGTCGAGCTCCCGGTCGAGCAGCTAGGGGACTGGAGTCCAGAGCACGCCGCTGAGGTGCTGGCCGAGCACGGGCTCGGCGCCTCGATCGCGGTGGCGATGGCTCCGGGGCGTGAGTTGTGTGGCGCCGACGCTGACACGGTCGCGACGACCCAGGCCTTCCTGCGGGAATGCCTGGACGTCGCGGCCACGGTTGGGGCCGGCGCCATCGCCGGCCCCATCTACACCTCGACCGGCCGGACGTGGAGGATCACGCCGGACGAGCGGGTGAAGCTGTACGCGGAGCTGCGGGAGAAGCTCGCGCCCGTGGCCGAGTACGCCGGCGAGGTCGGCGTCAAGATCGGCATCGAGCCGCTCGTCCGCTACGAGACGAGCCTCATCAACACCGTCGAGCAGGCGCTGGAGGCCATCGACCCGCTCCCCGAGTCGGTCGGCCTGCTGCTGGACACCTACCACGCCAACGTGGAGGAAAAAGACTTCGCCGGTTCCTTCCGGATGGGCGGTCCGCGGCTCGTGCACGTGCACGCGTCCGCGAACGACCGTGGCGCCCCGGGCGCCGACCACATCGACTGGACCGGCTTCCGCGACGCGATCCGTGACACGGGCTACGACGGTCCGGTCGTGATCGAGTCGTTCACCGCCGAGAACGAGACCATCGCCACCGCGGCTTCCGTGTGGCGACCCTTGGCGGCCTCGCAGGACGCGATCGCGACCGAAGGCGTCAAGTTCCTGCGCGAGCTGTTCGCTTAGCCGGTCAGCGTTTCCCCCATATGGGCGCATTCTGTCGCCCAAGCCGACAAAAGTCCTTGACACGGCCGCAGAAACCTGGGTAGGTTGCTGCGGCCGTTTCACGTTTGAGAGTGCAACGAACGCGTATCCGGGGTCTGAGGGGGCCTCGGGGGAGGAGAAATCAGTGGTAAGAGGGTTGGGTATCGGCGCGCCCGGACGGCGCGTCTTCCTGCTCGGCATGACGATGGCCCTGTTGCTGGGTCTCGTGCTGCCGGGCCTGGCCGCGGCACAGGGCGAAGGCAAGCGGATCATGCTCTACACGGGCACGACGGGCTTCCGCCACACCGACGGCATCAACGGCGGCGTCCCCACGCTGACGTCCAAGCTGCAGGCGCTGGGTTACACGGTCGACCGTGAGGACTGCGTCGACAACGGCGGGGCGACCGCCGTCGCGACGAACTGCGACCACGCCGACAAGAACCCGCGCATCTTCACGGACGCGAACCTCGCCCGGTATGACGCGGTCGTGTTCCTGAACATGTCGTGGTCGTGGGCGGGCGGCAACAAACCGGGCCCGCTGCTCGATGACGCGCAGAAGGCCGCGATCATCAAGTACACGCAGAACGGCGGCGGCATCGCGGCCATCCACAACGCCACCGACGCGGCCGCCGGCCGCTCGGCGTGGGACTGGTGGGACGGCGGCCCGAACTCGATGGTCGGCTCGACCATGCCGGGTCACTCCGCCAACAACATCGTCGCCACCGTCCAGACGGCCGACAAGAACCACCTGTCCACGAAGGACCTGCCCGACACGTGGACGCTGTCGGACGAGCACTACAACTTCCTGCGCAACGTCCGCGGCACGCACCACGTGCTCGCGACGTTCGACGAGCGCACCTACAACCCGGGCCCGAACGCCAAGGGCCAGGATCACCCGATCACGTGGTGCAAGCTCTACGACGGCCGCGGCATCAACGACGGCACGTCGACACCGAAGGACTACACCGACGGCCGCACGTGGGTCACCGGCATGGGCCACAACGGCGCCCGCTACACCGAGAACGGTGGCGACGGCCCGATGGTCAAGATGATGCTCGGCGGCATCCGCTGGGTCGCCGGCGAGGGCAAGAAGACCGACTGCTCCGGCACGGTCTGGTCGAGCTTCCGCCGCACGGTCCTGGTCGCCAACGCGAACCAGCCGATCGGCATCGACATCGCGAAGGACGGCAAGGTCTACTGGACCGAGATGGGCCTGATCGGCAACGCGAACAGCTCGTGGAACTCCGAGGGCTCGATCGTCATGCACGATCAGAAGGGCGCCCCCGGCAACAAGACCACGGTCGTCACGATCCCGACCCGCGCCGACCACGGCAACTCCGAGGACGGCGTGATGGGCTTCACGCTCCAGCCGGGCTTCGACCTCGCCGACCCGAACAAGCGGCACGTGTTCGCGTACTACTCGCCGCGCCCCCAGGTCGGTGACAACTGGCCGATGTCCAACGCGGACGCCCGCATCGCGGTCGGTTACAACGTCGTCTCCCGCTGGACGCTGACCGCGGACGGCAAGTCGGTCGAGCCCAACTCCGAGCGCATCATCCTCCGGGTCCCGAAGGCGAAGATCGGTGGCAACCCCGCCGGCTTCCCGGGCGGTCCGACGGACGGCGGCCCGGGCCACGTGGGTGGCGCCGGCCTCGACTTCGACTCCGAGGGCAACCTGTACCTCGGCGTCGGCGACGACGTGTCCCCGAACGCTCCGGGTCACGACCGCTACATCCCGATGGACTACCGCGCCTCCGAGCGCTGGGACGCGCGCAAGACGTCGGCCAACACGGGCGACCTGCGCGGCAAGGTGCTGCGCATCAAGCCGTCGCTGGCCGACATCCCGTCGTCCGCGTCGCCGGGCGTCGACTCGACGTACTCCATCCCGGCGGGGAACCTGTTCCCGGTCGGCACGGAGAAGACCCGTCCCGAGATCTACGCGATGGGCTTCCGTCAGCCGTTCACGCTCCACACCGACGCCAAGAACCCGGGCCTGATCGGCGTGGGCGAGTTCTGCCACGACAACAACACCGACCGTGCGCAGCGCGCCCCGGCCGGCGTGTGCGAGTGGAACCTGGTCGGCAAGGCCCAGAACGCGGGTTGGCCGTTCTGCGTGGGCGACAACTCGCCGGCGAACACCGCGTGGCGCTGGAAGTACACGGGCACGGCCGCGGCTCCGAGCACCGGCGTCCCGACGGGCGAGCAGTACGACTGCTCCAAGGAGCAGATCCCGTCCGACATCAACTGGGCGCCGGAGGGCGAGACCGCCGCTCCGCCGACGTTCCCGGGCCTGGACATGATTCCCAAGCCCGAGCCCGCCACGATCTGGAAGAAGTACCCGACCGTGGGCAACCAGGGCATGCAGCGCGTCGCCGACTTCGGTGATCTGCAGGCCGGCGGCATGCAGCCGCTCGCCGGGCCGATCTTCCGCTACAACTCGGCCACGGCCAGCAGCGGCGGCTTCCCGGCCTACTACGACGGCTCGTGGTTCATCAACAACCGCGGCTCGACGGACGGCTTCTGGAAGGAAGTCAAGCTCCGCAGCGACAACAACCAGATGCTGCGGGTCAACGACTGGCTCCCGTACAACCACGCGGGCAACGCCGCCAACCAGCTCAACGGCTTCGTCATCGGCACCCAGTTCGGCGACGACGGCGCGCTGTACATGGCCCGTTACCCGGTCGGCTGCTGCCGCACGGGCACCAGCGCCAACTCGCAGGTCCAGATCGTCAAGATCTCCTTCGAGGTCTACGACGAGACGACGGCGCCGGAGGTCACGGCGACCCTCGACCCGGCCACGCCGGGCGCGGGCCGCACCTACACGGGCCCGGTCACGGTCAACTTCTCGGCGACCGACCCGGCCAACCCGGACCCGAGCCAGCCGCACGCCGGCATGGACTACATCGAGTACCGCCAGGTTCTCAACGGCGTCGCGGGCCAGTGGGTCCGCACCAGCGCGGGCAACCTGCAGGCCTCGCTGACGGCCGCGGGCACGTTCACCGAGCAGGGCTCGTACACGATCGAGTACCGCGCCGCCGACAAGGGCGGCAACATGGGCGCGGCCAAGTCCGTCTCCTTCTGGATCAACACCCCGGTCACGGCCGAGGGCACGGTCAAGGCGGCGGTCCCGGCTTCGCTCGGGCTCTCGATCGGTGAGATCCGGTTCGACCCGTTCGCCCCGGGCGTGACCGCGACCTACCAGGGCCGCGGCACCGCGACCGTGACGAGCTCCTGGCCGGCCACGCGCCTCGCCGTCCATGACGCGAGCGCCACCAACACCGGCCGCCTGGTCAACGGCACGTCCGTGATCGGCCGCAACATGCAGGTCGCGGACTGGTTCGGCAACTACCAGGACGTCAGCAACGCCACCAACGCCCGCGTCGTCGCCCTCTGGTCGGCGCCGCTCGCGAGCGCCGCGGTGCCGCTCAACTTCCGTCAGTCGGTCCTGAACACGGACGCGCTG
The DNA here is from genome assembly GCF_003344625.1 of Solirubrobacter deserti. Lineage (GTDB taxonomy): Bacteria > Actinomycetota > Thermoleophilia > Solirubrobacterales > Solirubrobacteraceae > Solirubrobacter > Solirubrobacter deserti. The sequence goes on from NZ_QPKJ02000004.1 coordinate 98,149, forward strand.
TCGGCGGGCGAGTACACCAAGACGCTCACGTTCACGCTGTCCAGCCCGACGCCGTAGTCGACGTCGAGCTGATCTGAGACAAAGCGCGTCGCCACGGTCGTGGCGGCGCGCTTCGTCGTTGAGGGGGCGTCCGCCGCGCCGGCGCCGCTCGGACTCAGCTAGCGGCGGACGGTGACGCGGGCGCGCGACGCGGCCTTGGCCGCGTTGCCCGCGAGGTCCTTCGCGCTGACCTGCACGCGGTAGCTGCCGGCCTTCAGGCCGCGCAGGCTGAGCGACCCGGTGCCCTTGGCGACCTCGACGGTGCGGGTCCTGACGACGCGCTTGCCGCGGGTGAGCTTGACCGTGACCTTGCCGGCCTCGGACAGGCGGAACCGCACGCGCACGCCGCGATCGACGCGGGTGGCCTTGACGCGGTCGAGGGTCGGGACGACGGTGTCGCGGACCTCGACGCTCGTGAGCGGCGGGGTGTCGTTGGCGAACGGCTGCTCGCTCAGGGGCGGCGGCGGAGGCGGAGGCGGTGGGGCGCCGGTCTCGTCGGAGACGAAGACGTCGCCGAACATCGTGCTCTCGTGCAGGAAGCAGATGTAGCGGTAGGTGCCCGGCTGCTGGAAGGTGAAGGAGCGGTCAGGGCCGGCGACGGCGACCTCGGACTTGAACGTGTCCCACGCGGCGGGCGTCTTGCCCTGGACGTTGTGGGGCGTCGCGGTGCCGGCGAAGGACCAGGTGACGGTCTCACCGACCTTGATGCGGACCTCGGTCTGCGACCAGACGTTGGTGCCGTCGACGGCCTGGACCTTGACCTCGGCGACCGCGACCGCGGGAAACGCGAGGGCGGTGGCGGCAAGCGCCACGGCCGACAGCGGCGCGCGCATCAGACGATCTCCATCTGCAGCATCATGGCCTTGTCGGCGTGCTCGAGCGCGTGGCAGTGGAACACGTACTTGCCCTTGTAGGGGGCGAACCACGCGAGCACGGTGACCGTCTCGTTGGGCAGCACTCCGACGGTGTCCTTCCAGCCGAGCCGGTCGGCGAGCTCGACGGGCCCGCTGGTGCGCTCGAGCACGCGGAACAGGAACCCGTGCAGGTGCATCGGGTGCACGCGGCCTGAGTTGTTGACGAACGTCCAGACCTCGGTGCTGCCGAGCCGCGGCCGCACGTCGATGCGGTTCGGGTCCCAGGACAGGCCGTTGATCTGCCAGGCGGCGCTGCCGAGGGCGAGGTCCCAGCGGCGGCGAACGGTCGGCGCGGGGAGCGGCTCGGGGTCGCGCAGGCGCGTGGGAACGCGGAAGTCCTCGCTGGCTTTCCCGCCCTGGATGTCGAAGCGCATGATCGGGGTGGTGCCGCCACCGGCTTCGGTGTCGACGTTGTAGAGGGTCAGCTCCTCCCCGGGCCCGTACTGGGAGAAGTCGATCACGACCTCGACGCGCTCAGCGGGGTGCAGCGGGATGTTGGTGCGCGGGACGGGGCGCGAGAGCAGGCCGCCGTCGCCGGCGATCTGCACCATCGCGCGCGCGTTGCCCAGGCGCAGGGCGTAGGAGCGGGCGTTGGACGCGTTCAGGAAGCGCAGCCGGTACCGGCGGCGCTGCACGGCCATGCGCGGGGAGATCGCGCCGTTGACCAGCAGCGTGTCGCCGCGGAAGCCGATGTCGACGTTCTCGGCGTACCGGAACGAGCCGTCCTTGTTGAACGCGTGGTCGGCCAGCACGAGCGGGACGTCGAACTCGCCCTGCGGAAGCCCCAGCTCGGTCTCCAGCTCGTCCTCGAGCAGGTACATCGAGACCAGCCCGTAATAGAGCGTCTTGGACGTGCGGCCGTGCGCGTGGTCGTGGTACCAGAGCGTCGCCGCGTCCTGCTCGTTGGGGTAGTGGTAGTCGAACGAGCCGCCGGCCGCGATGACGTCCATCGGGTGCCCGTCGTGCGCGGCGGGCACGTAGCCGCCGTGCAGGTGCACGTTGGTGTCGAACGGCAGCGCGTTGGTCTGGCGGACGACGACCTCGCGCCCCTTCTTGGCCCGGATCAGCGGGCCGGGGTAGACGCCGTCGTAGCCGTAGATCGGCGTCTGGAACCCGGGCAGCACCTCGGCCAGGCCCTCGCGCACGGTCATCGCGTACGTGTCCCGCGTGCGCGTGCTGATGTTCGGCACCAGCTCCGGGATCCGCGGCAGGTCACGCTGGAACGGCGCGAACGGCGACTTGGCCTGCGAGCGGATCGCGGCCGAGGTCACCGTCGCCTTGCGCGGACGCAGCACGTCCGGCGCGGCGATCGTGCACAGCAGCGCGATCGAGCTGAAGCCGTTGACCATGAAGTCCCGACGCGAAGACCCGGCGTCGGCAGGCGCTCGAAACCCCGTCATCACTTCACCTTCAGCGTCGTCGTGCCCGCGAGGCTCTTGTTGGCCATCGCGTCGACGGCGCGGTACTCGATCGTGTACGTGCCCTTCGCGCGCAGGCTCTTGCTGCGCAGGACCACCGAGCGGGTGCCGAGGCCGACATGCAACGTCGCCGTCGTGAGCGTGCGCTTGGAGCCCTTGCGCCGCGCGCTGACCTGCAGCGTCGCGGGCTCGGAGATCCAGAAGTTGAGCTTGGCGCCCTCACGGACGGTCTTCGCGCGCAGCTGCTGGAAGCGCGGCGCGGTCGTGTCGGCCTTGGCGACCTTCCCGGGCGCCGGCGTGTTGAGGTGATCGTCCGGCGAGGCGGTCGCGCGGGGCGAGGGTGACGGCGTGGCCGAGAACGTCGGCGTCTCCTCCGGCTCCTCGGTCGGCGTCTCCTCGGGCTCCTCGGTCGGGGTCGGCTCGGGCGTCTCCACCGGCTCACCCTCGACCGTGATCGTGCCCACCATGGTCGGGTGGACGGAGCAGAAGAACTGGTACTCGCCCTCTTCGCCGAACGTCCACGACGTCGTCCCGCCCGCCTGGATGTCGGTGATGCCGTCCTTCTTCGGTCCCCGCTCGTTCCAGGCCTTGTTCGCGGGCGTCGAGCTCTTCGACGCCGCGTTGTGCGGCATGCCGTTCGCGTTCTTGAAGTTCCAGACGACCGTGTCGCCCGTGCGGATCGTCAGATCGGCGCGCTCACCGGTCTCACACGTCGTCTTCTCGGTGTTCGAGAAGCACTTGTCCTTGATGCCGTTCTCGACCGAGAAGATCGTGCGGTTCTCTCTCGCTCCGGCGACGCCGACGCCGCCGATGATCCCGGCGACCGCGAGTGCAGCGACCGCGGCAGCCATGCCAGGCCGGCGTAGCCGGCTCCGATCCGTCCTCATTGACACGTTCTCCTCAACGCTCCACGACCGAGAAACGAGGTTTCGGTCGATCGGTGACCGAAGCTAGCACGGTTCTGCACAACGATCGAGCAAACCCACCATTCCTCGACGAAAGTGTGAGGACCCAGCGTTCAGAAGTCATTGTCATCACCGCGCGTGCTTGCTAGCTTCGGACCCGTGAGGAAGAGGTGGTTGCTCGCCCTCGCCTGCGTTGCCGTGCTCGCTGCCGTGAGCATCGTCATCGCGGCGCGAGGCGGCGAGGAGGAGACGACTACGAAGCAGGGGACCAACCTGAGCGCCATCAGGTGCCCCCTGGAGCCGACGGGCAAGACCGACGCGAGCGGTCAACCGGAATTGAAGCCCGCCAAGGACGCGTTCGACACCGCCGAGTTGGTAGGGATGCCGCTCGCCGACGCTCAACAAAAGGCTGGGCAGAGCGGGTGCGAGATCGTCGTGTCCATCCAGGACGGCGTCGGCCAGCCGGTCCCGATCGAGCTCAACCCGAAGCTCATCTACGTCTACACGGAGAAGGGCCGCGTCACCCAGATCGAAGGCGTCGGCGGCGGCATCTAACCGATGCCCCGCTGGGCCGTAATCGGCGCCTGGCTGCTGCTTGCCCTCGCGATGGTCCCGCTGCAGGGGCCGCTGCAGACCCGCGCCGCGGACGAGAGCGACACCTTCCTCGCCCGCGGGTCGGAGTCGGCCGGGGCCAAGCGGGTCATCGACGAGCGCTTCCGCGCGGGCAGCGAGAGCGTCGCCGTCATCGCCTACCTCCGCGAGGGCGGGATCACGAGCGCCGATCGCCAGCGCATCGTCGACGACGGCGCGCGCATCTGCTCCGCCGGGACGATCCCGAGCCTGAAGCTGGTCGGCTCGGCCTACGGCCTCTCGTGCGGTGACGAGGACCCGCTCGACCTGAGCCCGGGCGGCCCGGGCCTGCTCACCTCGTCGGACGCATCGGTCGCGCTCGCGAGCGTGGCGCTGACCGACGACAGCACGCCGGTCGCCGAGCTCGCGGTCAAGACCATCCGCGACATCGTCCCGCCGCCCGCCGGCGACGAGACGGGCCTGCGCGCGTGGGTGACGGGCGAGGTCGGCTTCGAGGCCGACCGCAGCGAGGCGGTCAAGACGATCGACGAGACGCTGCTGATCGTCACCTGCGTCGTGTTGATCGTCCTGCTGCTGCTGATCTACCGCTCGCCGCTGATGGCGCTGGTGCCGATCTTCGTCGTCGGCGTCGCCTACATCATCGCCGGCGGGCTGACGTATCTGCTGGTGCGCGCGGGCGTGACCACGGCCAGCGGCCAGAGCACCGCGATCCTGATCGTGCTGATGTTCGGCGCGGGCACGGACTACTGCCTGCTGCTCGTCGCGCGCTACCGGGACGAGCTGCGCCGGACGGCGGATCCCGACGAGGCGATCCGGCGCGCGAGCGAGCGCACCGCCCCGGCGATCCTGTCGGCCGGCGCGATCGTGATCGCCGCGATGCTCGTTCTGGTCCTCGCCGACTTCAACGCCACGCGCGAGATGGGCCCGATCCTGGCGCTCGGGATCGCGGTGATGGTCGTCGCCGGCCTGACGCTGCTGCCCGCGCTGCTGGGCGCGTTGGGCCGGCGCGCGTTCTGGCCCGCCGTCCCGCGCGTGGAGGCGACGCCGCGCCCCGTCGCCCCGCTGTGGGCAAAGGTCGGCCGGTTGGTCGACCGGCGCCCCGGCATCATCGCCGCCGCCGTCACGCTGCTGCTGTTGGCCGGCGCGCTCGGCGCCGTGGGCGGCCGCGAGCCGATGGACTTCTCGGAGGCCTTCCGGACGCCGCCCGAGTCGGTGGGCGGCGAGCAGATCATCAGCGAGCGCTTCATCCCGGGCCGCGCCGCGCCGGTCGAGTTCGTCATGGACTACGACGACCGCGAGGCCGTGATCGCCCGTCTGACGGAGGGGATGGCCACGCCGATCGAGGAGATGTACCTCTCCGCGGCGTCGGTCCCGACCAATGGCCAGGACTCAGAGCTTGCGGTCGCGCAGGCCTATCTCAAAATGGATCCGTTCTCGGATGCGGCGACCGACTCGATTCCCGAACTACGACGTGCCGCCAACGCGGCGGCGAGCGGCTCCGTGCTGCTCGGTGGCGAGGTCCCCGAGGCCTACGACACCCGCCAGGCCATGGCGCGCGACACGTGGCTCATCCTGCCGATCGGCCTGGCGCTCATCCTGCTCATCCTCGGCGTGCTGCTGCGCGCCGTCGTCATGCCGCTGTACGTGATCGCGACCGTGATCCTGTCCTTCGGCTTCGCGCTCGGCGTCAGCTCGCTCGTGTTCACGCACGTGATGGGCCAGCCTGCAAGCGACCGCACCCTCGAGCAGTTCGCGTTCATCTTCCTGGTTGCGCTCGGGGTCGACTACAACGTCTTCCTGCTCGCGCGCATCCGGGAGGAACGCGCCCGCGCGGGCACCACCACGCGCCAGGCCGTCATCACGGCCCTGGAGCGGACCGGCGGCGTGATCACGAGCGCCGGCCTGGTGCTCGCGGCCACGTTCAGCGTGCTGATGGCGCTGCCGCTCGAGTCGCTGTTCCAAGTGGGATTCGTCGTGGCGCTCGGCCTATTGGTCGACACGTTCCTCGTCCGAGCCCTGCTCGTGCCGTCCGTCGCCGTAATTCTCGGCGAGCGGAACTGGTGGCCCTCCAAGATGAGCACTTAGGTCGGCCGCTACTACAAAAGCCTTGACAGCGAAGATTGAAGTGGAGTAGCTTCGCTCAAGGGTCTGTGCCGAACTCAGGAAGAGTCCGCCGCAGAAGGCGTAAAGCAAGAAAGCCAGCGACACAGTCCGGGGGAGAGGAATAGGCCCCGGGGAGGAGGAGTTCGAGGGATGATCCACCGAGGTCACCTGGGCGTGCCCGGACGGCGCGCCGTCTTGTGGTGCGCCACGCTCGCGGCACTGCTCGCGACGATGCTGCTGCCGGCGCTCGCCGGCGCGCAGGAAAGCAAGCGCGTACTGCTCTACACCGGCACGACCGGCTTCCGCCACACGGACGCCATCGACAACGGTCGCCAGCCGGTCCAGAACGCGATCCAGGCCGCCGGCTACACGGTGGACTGGGAGAACTGCGTCGGCAACGGCGGCGCCGCGAACAACTGCGACAACCCGGACAAGAACCCCCGCATCTTCACGGACGAGAACCTCGCCAAGTACGACGCGATCGTTCTATTGAACTCCTCGGCCGGGCCTCCCGGCCCGTTGTGGTCGGACGCCCAGAAGGCGGCGATCATCAAGTACGTCCAGAACGGCGGCGGCATCGCCGGCGTCCACAACGCCACCGACATGGGCACCACGGTCGAGACGTGGGACTGGTGGGACGGCAACAACGGCAACTCCGTCGTCGGCGCCACGATGCGCGGCCACGCGATCACCGACCGCAACAACGTCGGCCAGATCCAGGTCGCCGACAAGAACCACCTCGCCACGCGTGATCTTCCCGACACCTACGGGTTCGGCGACGAGCACTACAACTTCCGCCGCAACGTGCGCGGCTCGCACCACGTGCTCACGACGATCGACGAGAGCACCTACACGCCGGGCGGCAACGGCATGGGCCAGGACCACCCGCTGACGTGGTGCAAGCTCTACGACGGCGACGCGATCAACGACAACACCACCATCCCGGGCTCCAACCCGCCGCAGCCAAACCTGAAGGCCTACAACGACGGCCGCACGTGGGTCACGTCGATGGGTCACTTCGGCGCCTCCTACACGGAGAACGGCGGCAACAACAACCTCATCAAGACGATCGTCGGCGGCGTCCGCTGGGTCGCGGGTGAAGGCAAGAAGTCCGACTGCGCCGGCACCGTCTGGTCGTCGTACACGCGCGAGGTCGTCGTCGCCGACGCCAACAACCCGATCGGCATCGACGTCGCCAAGGACGGCAAGGTCTACTGGTCCGAGATCGGCAACCCGATCGGCATGGAGTCGACGGGTTACATCAAGATGCACGACCCGACCAAGCCGGCCAACAACAAGACGACGGTCGCCTCGATCCCCACGCGCGCCGATCACGGCAACTCCGAGGACGGCGTCCTCGGCATGGCGCTGCAGCCGGGCTTCGACCTCTCAGACCCGAACAAGCGCCACCTCTTCGTCTACTACTCGCCGCGCAACGCGGCGTGGCCGACGTCCGGCAACGCGATGGTCGTGGGCTACAACCAGATCAGCCGCTTCACGCTGACCGAGGACGGCACGGCCGTCGTCCCGGGCTCCGAGCGCAAGATCCTCGAGGTCCCGAAGGCCAAGATCTCCGGCTCGCCGGCCGGCTTCCCCGGCGGTCCGTCCGACTCCGGCCCCGGTCACGTCGGCGGCGCCGGCATGGACTTCGACTCCGCGGGCAACCTCTACCTCGGCATCGGCGACGACGTGTCCCCGAACGCCGGCGGCCACGACCGCTACGCGCCGATGGACTTCCGCGCCAAGGAGCGCTGGGACGCGCGCAAGACGTCGCAGAACTCGGCCGACCTGCGCGGCAAGATCATCCGCATCGCGCCCAAGCTCGGCGACATCCCCGTCGACGCGACGCCGGGCGTGGACACGACCTACGGCATCCCGACGGGCAACCTGTTCCCGGTCGGCACCGCGAAGGCCCGCCCCGAGATCTACGCGATGGGCTTCCGCCAGCCGTTCACCCTGCACACCGACCCGAAGAACCCGGGCATCGTGGGCACGGGCGAGTACTGCCACGACAACGGCACCCCCAACGCCACCCGCTCTCCGGCGGGCACGTGCGAGTGGAACCTCCTCAACAAGGCGGGTAACCACGGCTGGCCGCTGTGCGTGGGCGACAACTCGGCCGCGAACTCGATGTTCAAGTGGAACTACGCCACGAGCACCTCGACCGGCGAGCGCTACGACTGCAACGGGTCGACCGTCTCGTCCGACATCCGCTGGGCGCCCACGGGCCAGACGCCGGTGGAGCCGACGTTCGACGGCCTCGACACGCTGCCCGGTCCGGTCGAGAAGGCGACCGTGTGGAAGAACTACCCCGGCACGCAGCCGGCTGCCTTCGGCAACCTGGCCTCCGGCGGCATGCAGCCCGTCGCCGGTCCGATCTACCGCTACGACGCCGCCACGGCGGGCCAGGGCGCGTTCCCGGCCTACTACGACGGCTCGTGGTTCATCAACAACCGCGGCGACTCCGGCTTCTGGAAGGAAGTCAAGATGCGCGCGGACAACAACCAGATGCTGCGCGTGCAGGACTGGCTGCCGTGGAACGGCGGCGTGAACCCGAACAACGCCAACTCGGGCTTCGTCATCGGGACGCAGTTCGGCCCTGACGGCAACCTGTACATGGCGCGCTACTCGGTCGGCTGCTGCCGCTCGGAGACGAACGCGGCCCAGCAGAACCAGATCGTCAAGATCTCGTTCAACGTCCAGGACGAGTGCCTGACCGACACCAACGCGCCGAACACGTCGGCGACGGTGACCGGGCAGGCCTATCCGGACCGCCCGAACACCTACGTCAACTCGGCCAAGCTGCGCCTGGCCGCGACCGACTCCGGGTGCGCCGGCGTCAAGAACATCGAGTACCGCGAGGTCGGCGCCAGCGAGTGGCAGCCGTACTCGAACGAGGTCACGTTCGAAGAGGGCAAGACCTACAACATCGAGTTCCGCGCGACCGACCGCAAGGACAACGTCGCCACGGTCAAGACGACCACGTTCGAGATCCTCAAGATCAACGACACGACGGCTCCGGTCGTCACGGCGGCCACGGCCGGCAACAAGGACCAGCGCGACTTCTTCGTCGGCTCGGCCACGCTCACGCTCACGGCGACCGACAACGAGGTCGGCGGCTCCGGCGTCCAGACGGTCGAGTACCGCACCAACGGCGGCGCCTGGACGGCCTACACCGCGCCGGTCGCGTTCAACGCCGCGGGCAACTACACCGTCGACTACCGCGCGACGGACAAGGTCAACAACACGTCCGAGGTCAAGTCGGCCACGTTCCGCATCCTCGCGGGCGCGGGCTGCACGCCGGGCCGCTCGGACGAGTTCGACGGCAGCGCGCTCAGCTCCCAGTGGCTGCGCCACACGCGCAACGGCGGCACGCCCGAGACGGGCGCGTTCGCTCCGACGCTCGCCAACGGCAAGCTGACGCTGCCGACGCACAACTTCGAGCTCGACTCGAACTCCACGACGACGGCCGTCGGACCGGTGAACTTCATCGGCCAGGACCTCGCGTCGCTCGGCACCAACTGGACCGTGGAGACCCAGCTCACGGTGCAGTTCACCGGCGGCTGGCAGCACACGGGCCTGATCGTGCACAACGGGGACAACAACTTCTTCCGCGCCACGATCACGCACGACCTCAACCAGGGCCGCTCGTTCGTCGAGCAGTCCAAGGACAACCCGAGCAGCACGGAGGGCGCGCGCGTCCAGGCCGGCGGCTCGGTGGGCATCGTCACCGACCAGTCGCAGCCGGTCACGATCCGCATGCGTTACATGCGCGTGGACGGCTCCAACACGGTCCAGGCCCACTACCGCGTGATCGCTCCGGCGAGCGCCGCGAACCCGGACTGGGTCGCGTTCCCGGGTGCGGCCACGTTCAACGACCTCAACCCGACGTCCGGCGCTCGCCGTGACGCCGCGGGGTCGCGCATCGGCATCATCGCCGGCGGGAACTTCCCGGGCACGGCCGGCACGCACCCGTACAACGGCACCCCGGCGAACGTGGTCGTGGACTACTTCCGCGTCAGCCCGGACCCGGTGACGTGCGAGACGGCGGCGCCGGTCACCACCGCCACGCTCGACCCGGCCGCTCCGGCGACCGGCGACACCTACGACCGCGCGGTCAAGGTCAACTTCTCGGCGGCCGACTCCGGCGCGAGCGCGTCCGGCGTCGAGAAGACCGAGTACCGCTTGATCACCAACGGCGTGGCCGGCCAGTGGACGACGAAGGAGAACTCGGGCTCCGAGAACCCCTTCGCGAACCAGCTCACGGTCTCCAGCAGCGGCACCAACGTCGTCGAGTTCCGCTCGACCGACAAGGCGGCCAACACCGAGGAGACCAAGTCCGTCACGTTCAAGGTCCAGTTGCCGGTCTGCGACCGCTCGGACGAGTTCGACGGCACGGAGATCCTGCCCCGCTGGATCCGTCACACGCGCAACGGCGGCACGCCCACCACGGGCCCGCTCGCGCCGACGGTCTCCGACGGCCAGCTCCACCTGCCGACGAACGACCTCGAGATCGACAACTCCACGAACCCGACGTCGTTCGGCCCGATCAACTTCCTCGGCCAGGACCTGCCCTCCCTGGGCACCGACTGGTCGGTGGAGACGCAGTTCACCGCGCAGTACCGCGGTGGCTGGCAGAACATCGGCCTGGCGGTGTGGAACGGTGACAACAACTTCATCCGCTCCACGCTGACCCACAGCCTCAGCAACAGCTCGATCTACGTCGAGAGCTCGAAGGACAACCCGGCCGCTTCCAACGGCACGCCTTCGCCCGAGGGCGTGCGCGCCACGGCCGGTGGCAACCGCAACATCCTGGCCACCAACACCGGCCCGGTCACGATCAAGATGCGCTTCCGGCGCGTGGACGGGGCCAACACGATCCAGGCCCACTACCAGGTCGTGGCGCCCGCCAGCGCCGCGAACGCCGACTGGGTCGCCTTCCCGGGCAACGCGTCCTTCTGGGACCTGAACCCGGCCAACGGCCCGCGCCGTGACGCCACCGGCTCGCGGATCGGCCTGATCGCGCAGGACAACTGGCCCGCGGGCGGCACGTTCCCGTCCAACGGCCAGCCGGCGATCGCGCACGTCGACTACTTCCGGGTCACCCCGGACAACTGCCCGACGGGCGCGGACACCACGGCTCCGACGACGACCGCCACGGCGGCGCCGGCGGCTCCGAACGGCTCGGCCGGCTGGTACACCTCGGACGTCAACGTCACCCTCGCGGGCAACGACGGCGCCAACGGCTCCGGCATCGAGCGCACCGAGTACAAGGTCAACGGCGGCGCCTTCGCGCCGTACACCGCGCCGATCGCCCTCACGACGACCGGTACGCACACGATCGAGTTCCGCTCGATCGACAAGAACAACAACACCGAGGCCACCAAGACGGCCACCTACAAGGTCGACAAGGCGGCCCCGACCTCGACGGCGACGCTGCAGCCGGCCACGACCCCGTCGACGGGTCCGGTCACGCTCACGCTCGCCGGTGAGGACCAGGCCGCGGGCTCGGGGCTGGCGAAGCTCGAGTTCCAGGTCAACAACGCCAGCGTCTTCGGCGCCCTGACGGCCTCGGCCGAGTGGGTGACCTACGACGCCGCCAACAAGCCGACGTTCTCGGCTCCGGGCCTCTACAGCGTCGACTACCGCGCGACGGACGCGGCGGGCAACGTGGAGGCGGCCAAGACGATCGCGTTCACGATCACCGCGCCCAACAACGACAAGACCGCTCCGGTCACGTCGCAGTCGCTGGACCCGGCTCAGCCGGGCGCCGGCAAGACCTACAGCGGTCCCGTCACGGTCAAGTTCTCGGCGCTGGACCCGCTTCCCGCGGGGCCGGCCGGCAAGACCGTCGCGGTGACCGCCGCGGGCGACCGCTGGGCGCCGGACGCGATCAGCCTCGTCTCGGGCGACACCGTGCGCTGGGACTTCCCGGCCGACGGCCACTTCCCGCACGACGTGTGGCTGGTGGCGCCGGGCGGCGACTGGGCCAACCCGACGAAGGAGTCGGAGTGGGTCAACCCGGGCGGCCCGTCCGTCACCAAGACGCTGAACACGGTCGGCACCTACACGTTCATCTGCAAGGTGCACGCGTTCCCGGACCCGAACGAGGGTCGCTGGATCGGCATGGTCGGCACGGCCACGGTGACGGCGGCTCCGGCGGGCGAGCAGCCCTCCGGTGTCGACTACACCGAGTACCGCGTCAAGACGGGCGAGACGCAGGGCGACTGGGTCAGGGCCAACAACACCGGCACGGCGAACCCGTTCGCCTCGCAGGTCACGGTCGAGGCCGAAGGCCAGCACACGGTCGAGTTCCGCTCGGTCGACAAGGCGGGCAACGCCGAGACGGCCAAGTCGGTCGCGTTCGGCATCGACATCCCCGAGCCCGGCACGCCGGTGATCGAGGCGTTCGCCGATCCGACCTCGGGCAAGGCCCCGCTCGTGTCCCGCTTCTCCGCCTCGGGCTATGACCCCGACGGCGGCGAGCTGAGCTACAAGTGGGAGTTCACCGACGGCCCGACGGTCCTGGGCCCGATCGTGACCCGCACGTTCACGCAGGCGGGCACGTACACGGTCAAGGTCACCGCCACCGACGACGAGGGCGACAAGAGCTCGAAGGAGCTCACCGTCACCGTCAGCGGCACGGGCGGCAACCCGCCGACGGTCGACGCCACGGCCGACCGCACCACCGCGGTCGCGCCGGCGCTGGTCGCGTTCACGGCCACGGGCACGGGCGAAGGCCTGCGCTACTCGTGGGAGTTCGGTGACGGCGAGCGCTCGGTGAACCCGACGCCGGAGCACGTCTACCTGGAGCCGGGCGACTACACCGCCCGCGTCACGGTGACCGACAAGTACGGCGCCACCGCCACGAAGACCGTGACCATCAAGATCACGGCCCCGGCGGCCAACCTGGCGCCGGCGTGGACGACGGACGGCACCCCGGTGGGCCATGTCGGCTTCAACGGCGACCCGATGCAGGTGCAGTTCACGGCCGAAGCCAAGGACCCCAACAAGGACACGGTCAGCTACGAGTGGGACTTCGACGACGACTCCGCCAAGTCGACCAAGCAGTCCCCGGTGCACACCTACACCCAGCCGGGCACGTACGACGTGACGGTCAAGGTCACCGACGGCAAGGGCGGCGAGCTCACCAAGACCATCCAGGTCACGGTCGCGCGCAAGGCCAACACGCTGCCCGAGGTCACGATCGAGGCCGATCCGAAGCAGGGCCCCGGCCCGCTGACGGTGCGCTTCAGCTCGCAGATCAGCGACGCTGACGGCGACGGCTGGAAGTCCGCGTGGAACTTCGGCGACGGCTCCGGCTCCGCCGAGGACCACCCGACGCACGTCTACAACGCGCCGGGCGTCTACACGGCGACGCTGACGATCACGGACGCGCAGGGCGGCGTGACCACCAAGTCGGTCCAGATCACGGTCACGGCGGTCCAGGGTGGCGGCACGCAGTCCGCGCCCAAGACCAACGCGGCCGCCCCGGCGCCCGAGCAGGCGGCGTGGTTCGGCGTCGGCGAGCCGGTCAGGACCTCGGTCAGCGCCTTCGCCAAGAGCGGCCTGTCGGTCAAGGTCACGGCCACGGAGGCGATGAGCGGCACCGCCAAGCTCGTCGTCACCAAGAAGGTCGCCAAGGCCCTCGGCCTGAAGTCGACCACGCTCGCGAGCGCGAAGGTGTCCTTCACGGGCGCCGGCAGCAAGGCCGTGAAGTTCACGGCGAGCAAGGCCGTCAAGCGGGCCCTGGCCAAGGCCAAGGGCTCCGTGAAGGTCACCCTCTCCGTGAGCCTGAAGGCCAGCGGCGAGGCGGCGAAGAACTCGTCGCGCTCGGTGACGCTGACGAAGTAGCAAGACCGCAGTGCCCGAGTGATCACAAGGCGGCCGCCCCTGGTCAGGGCGGCCGCCTTCGGGCGTCTCAGACCATCAGCACCACAGGCGTTGTGCGAGGGGAGAGGGATGGCACGGAAGTGGATCGGGCTGGTCGTAGCGCTGCTGACGCTGGGAGCGATGGCTCCAGCGGCGGCGTCGGCGCAGGACACGGCCAAAGTCCTCATCTATTCGGGGACGACGGGCTACAGACACGCCGGAAGCAGCGAGGCGATCCAGCCCGCGGTGGTGGAGCTGATCCAGGCCAAGCTGCAGGCCGCCGGCGTCGCGAGCGACTACCGCACCTGCAGCGGGCACGGCACCGGGAGCGGGACACTGCCCGGCTGCCGCAACACGACCGTCGGCAACCCGGCCATCTTCACCCCCGCGAACCTCGCGCAGTACGACGCGATCTTCTTCTGGCAGGCGTCGTCGCTGAACCGCGGCGACACGACCAGCCCGCAGCTGTTCACGGTGCCCGAACAGCAGGCGATCGAGGCCTTCGCCCGCGCGGGCGGCGGCATCGCCGCGATGCACGCCTCGGTGACCATGGGCGCCGGCGCGGTCACGTGGCCGTGGTGGGACGGGCCGGGTGACAGCGCGATCGGCGCGCTGATGCCGGGCCACTCGGCGACCGACTCCAGCAACATCGCGACCGTCGAGGTCTCCGACCGCCACCACCCGTCGACCAAGGACCTGCCCGACTCCTACCGCTTCGGCGACGAGCACTACACGTTCTCCTCCAACGTGCGCGGCACGCACCACGTGCTGATGACGCTCGACGAGGAGAGCTACAACGTCGGCAACGGCGTCACCCGCATGGGCGCGGACCACCCGATCGCGTGGTGCCGCATGTACGAGGGCGCGCGCATCTGGTCCTCGAGCCTCGGCCACTTCTCCGCCGCCTACCTCGAGAACGGCGGCGACAACAACCTGCTCAAGCACCTGGTCGGCGGCGTGCGCTACGTCGCGGGCCTGGCGGGCAAGGACTCCGACTGCGGCGCCACGGTGTGGACGAACTTCTCGCGCACCGTGCTCGCCGACGACCTGCGCGGCGCGATCGGCATGGACATCGCGCGCGACGGCAAGGTCTACTGGACCGAGATCGGCAACCAGGCGATCAACTCCGAGGGCCGGCTGCGGATGTGGAACCCGCAGACCAAGGCGACGAGCACGCTGCTGACGCTGCCCACGCGCGCCGACCACGAGTCCTCCAACGACGGCGTGCTGGGCATGGCGCTCGACCCCGACTTCGCCACCAACCGGCGCCTGTACATCTACTACTCGCCGCGCCAGGACCCGGGCTGCAACAGCTGCCTCGTGGTCGGCCACAACGTGATCAGCCGCTTCACGCTCAACGCGGAGGGCACCGGCGTGGTGGCGGGCTCCGAGCAGGAGATCCTGCGGGTCCCCAAGGTCAAGGTCGGCAACGACAACGAGGACGGCATCGCCGGCCAGAACACCTACAGCGCGCACGTCGGCGGCGGCAGCCTGAGCTTCGACTCGGAGGGCAACCTCTACATCGGCACGGGCGACGACGTCGACCCGTTCGGCGCGGGTGGAAACGGCTACGCGCCGATGGACCAGCGCTACCCCGAGCGCTACGACGCGCGCAACACGTCGGCCAACACGAACGACCTGCGCGGCAAGATCCTGCGCGTCAAGCCGCTCGCGAACGCGGCCGGCGCCGCGGGCGCGGGCACGACGTACGCCATCCCGGCGGGCAACATGTTCCCGGTTGGGACGGCCAAGACCAAGCCCGAGATCTTCGCCATGGGCTTCCGCAACCCGTTCACGGTCGCGGCCGACCCGGCGCACCCGGGCACGGTCGTGGTCGGCGACTACGGCCCGGACGCGGCGACCAACAGCACCACGCGCGGCCCGGCCGGGATCATCGAGTGGAACCGCGTCACCAAGCCCGGCTTCTACGGCTGGCCGTTGTGCGCGGGCGACAACTCGACCGCGAACACCTACAACCGCTACACGTTCCCGAACGGGCCGAGCGGCGAGCGCTTCAACTGCGGCGCCGCGACGATCCCGAACGAGTCGCCCAACCAGAGCGGCCTGACCGAGCTCCCCGGGCCGGCGATCGGCGCCGACGTCTGGCACAAGCGCACGGGCGACCACCCGGCGCGCTTCGGCATCCCCGCGCGGACGAGCCCGCAGGAGTCGATCACGGGCCCGATCTACAAGTACGACGCGTCCAACCCGTCCGACACTAAGTGGCCGGCGTACTTCGACGGCGCGTGGCTGATGCTCGACCGCGCCCAGAACTGGTGGCGTGAGGCGCGCGTGCGCGACAACGGCTCGAGCCTGCTGCGCGTGAACGGCCTGTTCGGCTCCAGCCAGTTCGGCTCCCCTAGCCACTCGTATCCGATCCCGGTCAAGTTCGGCCCGGACGGCTCGCTGTACCTGGCGACTTGGGACCACGACTGCTGCCGCGCCCAGCTGCCGTCCAGCCAGCCGGGCCGCCTGATGCGGATCGACTTCATCGGCGACCAGGTCGACACGACTGCGCCGGTGCTCACTCCGACGCTCACGGGCGGTCAGAACCCGAGCGGCGCCTACCTGGGCCGCGCGACGCTCACGCTCAACGCGACCGACCAGTCCGGCATCTCCCGCATCGAGTACTCGCTGGACGGGACGGAGTGGACGCGCTACACGGCGCCGGTCGGCTTCACCGACCGCGGTTCCTACACCGTGCGCGTACGGGCGGTGGACCGGGCGAACAACACGTCCGAGGTCCAGCAGGTCACCTTCACGGTGGTCGCGGGTGCGGCCTGCACGCCGGCACGCTCGGACGAGTTCGACGGCACGCTCAACACGACGCTGTGGAGCTACCGCCACGCGACGACGCCGGCCACCGGCACGCGCGCGCCGAGCGTCTCCGGCGGCAACCTCGTGCTGCCGCTCGGCGCGTTCTCGGTGGACCTCACCCGGCCGGGCCCGATCGGCTTCCTCGGCCAGCCGCTCCCGACCGGGGACTTCACGATGGTCGCGAAGCTCTCCGCGCCGGGCCTGAACGCCGACAACAGCGGCGAGGGCAGCAAGTACGCCCAGGCGGGCGTGAAGATCTTCCAGGGCAACGACAACTGGATCAAGCTCGCGCACAACCGCAACGCGGACGGCAACCCGACCGGCGCGGCGGGCACGTACTTCGAGCTCTCGCAGGAGGTCAACGGCACCCGGACGCTCGGGACCCGGACCGGCCTCGGCACCGGCAACCTGCCGACGTGGTGGGTGCGGCTCGTGCGGACCGGCGATCAGGTCGCGGGCGCCTACTCGCTGACCGACCCGGAGAGCGCCGGCGGCGCGAACTGGGTCGCGCTCGGCAGCGCGAACCTCAACACGGTGCTCCCCGAGGCCGGCGGGCCGCGCTACATCGGCGTCTACGGCGGCAACGGCTCCGTGAACCTGTCCGCGGACTACGTGCGCTTCACGCCGGACTCGCCGAAGGACCTCGCGCCGCCGGTGAGCTCGCACACGGTCCCGGCGGCCGACGGCCTCGAGGGCTGGCACCGCACGCCGGTCAACGTGACCGTCTCGGCGGCCGACGACGGCGAGTGCGTCTCGGGCATCGACACGACCGAGTACCGCGTCGGCGGCGGCGCGTTCGCGGCCTACACGGCCCCGATCGCGCTCACGGCGGACGGCACGCACACGGTCGAGTACCGCTCCACCGACAAGGCCGGCAACGCGGAGACGGCGAAGTCGGTCACGGTCAAGCTCGACGCCACGGCGCCGGCGACCACGGCGTCGACGAACCCGACCGGCGCCGGACCGCATCCCGCTCCGGTCACGCTGACGCTGGACGCGGCCGACGCCGCCTCCGGCGTCAAGCTCACCGAGTACCGCGTCAACCATGGCGGCGCGTTCGCCGGCGTGGCCCCCAAGGCGCTGTCGGCCGCGGCGGACTGGCTGCCCTACAGCGCGGCCGGCAAGCCCGCGTTCACGGCCAACGGGACCTACTCGATCGAGTACCGCTCGACGGACGTCGCCGGCAACGTCGAGGCGACCAAGACCGTGACGTTCACGGTCGGCACGCCCACGGGCGACGCGACCGCGCCGGTCACGAGCGCCGCGCTCGATCCGGCGTCGCCCGGCCCCGGCCGGGTCTACCCGGGCCCGGTCACGGTCAAGTTCTCGGCGCTCGACCTCGCGCCGGCGGAGAACAAGAACGTCGACGCCAACGGCACCGTGTGGACGCCGGCGGCGATCAGCCTCAACGCGGGTGACACGGTCACCTGGCGCTTCGGCGCGACCGCGGGCAGCGCGCACGACGTGTGGCTCGTCCCGCCGGGCGGCAACCCGTCCCCGGACGGTCCGGACATCATCAAGGCGTCCGAGATCGTGTTCCCGGGTGGGGCGCCGGTCACCCGGGCGCTGACACAGACCGGCACCTGGCGGTTCATCTGCCGCCTGCACGCCGGGTTCACCGACGGCGCCTGGACCGGCATGGTCGGCACGGCGACGGTCGGCGCGGGCGCCGGCAGCGGCGTCGACTTCACCGAGTACCGCGTCAACGGCGGCGCGTGGACGAGGGCGGCCAACACGGCCGGCGCGAGCCCGTTCGCGTCGCAGGCGCTCGTGTCCGCCGAGGGCGAGCACACGGTCGAGTTCCGCTCCGGCGACAAGGCCGGCAACCTGGAGGCGGCCAAGTCGATCGCGTTCGGCATCGACGTGCCGGATCCGGGCTTCCCGCAGATCGAGGCGTTCGCCGACCCGAACGTGGGTGCGGCGCCGCTGCCGGTGCGCTTCTCGGCGTCCGGCTTCGATCCCGACGGCAGCGCGCTGAGCTACCGCTGGCAGTTCCCGGGCGGCGCCACCGTGCACGGCCGGACCGTCGAGCGCACGTTCACCCAGCCGGGCACGTACACGGTGAAGGTCACGGCGACCGACGCGCAGGACGAGCAGACCTCCCGCGAGGTCACGGTCTCGGTCACCGCGCCGGGCGTGCTGCCGCCGACGGTGGAGGCCACCTCCAGCGTCACGGGCGGCGCGGCGCGGCTTCCGGTCACCTTCACGGCGACCGGCGCCGACCCCGACGGGGACCCGGCGCAGCTCAAGTACGCGTGGGACTTCGGGGACGGCGGCAAGTCGCTGAACCCGAACCCGACCCACGTGTACGGCGCGCCGGGCGTGTTCGACGCGACCGTGACGGTCACCGACCCGAGCGGGGCCACGGCCACCAAGACGATCAAGATCACGGTGACCGACGCCCCGGGCAACGGCGCGCCGACCGTCGAGGAGGCGTACGGCGCGGCCGGGTTCGACGGTGACCCGATGGCGGTGCAGTTCAGCGCCCGCGCGACCGATCCGGATGGCGACAAGCTCACGCTCGAGTGGGACTTCGACGACGGGACGGCGAAGGGCTCCGGCACGTCGGTCAAGCACACCTACACGACGCCGGGCACCTACGACGCGACGGTCACGGCTTCCGACGGCACGCGCACGTCGCAGGCGTTCACCGTGCGCGTGACGGTGGCGCGCGGTGCCAACCGGTTGCCGCAGGTCACCATCGAGGCCGATCCGACCACGGGTCCCGGCCCGCTCACGGTCCGCTTCAGCTCGGACGTGGTCGAGCCGGACGGCGAGGGCTACAGCCGCGCGTGGGCGTTCGGTGACGGCGGGAACTCGGCCGAGGCGCACCCTGCGCATGAGTACAAGGCCGCGGGCACCTACACGGCGACGCTGACGGTCACCGACGAGCGCGGTGGCGTCACGACGAAGTCGGTCCAGGTGACGGTCACGGCGGTCCAGGCCGCCCCGCCGGCGGCGCCGAAGACCGCCGACGCGGCGCCCGCGCCCGAGCCGGCGCCGTGGTTCGGCGTCAGCGAGCCGGTGCGGACGTCCGTGAGCGGCTTCGCCAAGCGCGGGCTCGCGGTGCGCGTCACCTGCACGCAGGCGATGCGCGGCACGGCGAAGCTGACCTTGGCTGCGTCGATGGCCAAGCGGCTGGGCCTCAAGCGCACGACGCTCGCCTCCGCGCCGGTGAAGTGCGCCGGCGCCGGCAGCCAGATCGTCACGCTCAGGCCGTCGGCGGCCACCCGGCGCGCGCTCGGCAAGGCCAAGGGCGCCGTCAAGCTCAAGCTCGGCGTGTCCCTGTCGGGCCGGCAGGCCTCGCGGACAGTCACGCTGACGCGCGGCTAGGGACTCGACGTGGGGGTGATGACCAGGTCATCACCCCCAACGCGAGCCAACAATCTCGCGACGTGCCT
Organism: Solirubrobacter deserti; assembly: GCF_003344625.1. Classification (GTDB taxonomy): domain Bacteria; phylum Actinomycetota; class Thermoleophilia; order Solirubrobacterales; family Solirubrobacteraceae; genus Solirubrobacter; species Solirubrobacter deserti. Next base: position 118,209 of record NZ_QPKJ02000004.1, read on the forward strand.
AGACTTGCGTCGTGAGCGTTCTCGCCCGCAACAACGTGCGCGTCGGCGGGCAGCCGGACGGGCGGCCGATGCTCTTCGCTCACGGCTTCGGCTGCGATCAGAACATGTGGCGGTTCGTGGCGCCGGAGTTCGAAGCCGACCATCGCGTGGTCCTCTTCGACCACGTCGGCGCCGGCGCTTCCGATCTCGCGGCGTACGACGAACGGCGCCACGGGACGCTCGCGGGCTACGCCGACGACGTCGTCGAGATCTGTCGCGAGCTCGAGCTCGAGGATGCGGTCTTCGTCGGCCATTCGGTGAGCGCGATGATCGGCGTGCTCGTCGCCGCGCGTGCGCCGGAGACGATCGGCGCGTTGGTGCTGGTCGGCCCCTCGCCGCGCTACATCGACGATCACGGGTACGTCGGCGGGTTCGCCCCGGAGGACATCGACGAGCTGCTGGAGTCGATGAACAGCAACTTCCTCGGGTGGTCGAGCGCCATGGCGCCGGCGATCATGGGCAACAGCGACCGGCCGGAGCTGGGCGAGGAGCTCACCGCGAGCTTCTGCCGGACCGATCCCGAGATCGCCGCGCGCTTCGCGCGCGTGACGTTCCTCTCAGACAACCGCGCGGACCTCGCCTCGGTCGACGTGCCGACGCTGGTGTTGCAGTGCAGCGACGATGTCATCGCGCCGGCGGCGGTCGGCGAGTACGTGCATCGCCAGATCCCGGGTTCCGTGCTGGTGCGGATGACGGCGACGGGACATTGTCCGAACCTGAGCGCTCCGCAAGAGACGATCGATGCGATCCGCGCGTTCCTCTGACCCATCGGGACGCGTCACGGACCTGAGCGCCGAAGAGCTCTACGAACAGGCGCCGTGTGGCTACCTGTCCTCCACGCCGGACGGCACGATCGTACGCGTCAACGAGACCTTCCTGCGCTGGACCGGCTACCGCCGCCAAGACCTCGTCGCGGTCAAACGCTTCCAGGACCTCCTGAGCCCCGGCGGCCGCATCTACCACGAGACCCACTACGCGCCGCTGCTGCGGATGCAGGGCAGCGTCAGAGAGATCGCCGTCGACATCCTCACCGCTGACCGCCGCCGGCTTCCCGTGCTCGTGAACTCGGCGCTCGTGACGGACGAGGCCGGCGAACCGGAACTGGTGCGCACGACGCTTTTCGATGCCCGCGAGCGCAAAGCCTACGAGCGCGAGCTGCTGGCCGCGCGCGACCGCGAGCGGCAGGCGCGCGAAGCCGTCGAGCGACTGCACGCGCAGTCGCAGGCCACCTCGCACGCGCTGCAGCAGAGCCTGCTGGCGAGCGAAGCGCCGCGCGACCCGCGCTTCGACATCGTCACGCTCTACCAGCCGGCAGTCGAGGATCTCGAAGTGGGCGGCGACTGGCACGACGCGTTCGTCCTGCCCGACGGTCGACTCGGGCTGGTCGTCGGCGACGTCGTCGGGCGCGGCCTCATCGCCGCCACCGCGATGGGCCAGCTGCGCAGCGCGGTGCGCGCGCTGGCCATCGCCGGCCTCGGACCGGTCGAGCTGATCCGCGCGCTCGACGCGTTCGTCGCCGGTGTCGACGCAGCGAAGTTCGCCACGCTCGTCTACGCGGAGGTCGAGCCGGACCTCGGCACCGCCACCATCGCATCGGCCGGCCATCTCCCGCCCGTGCTCGTCACCGCGGCCGGCGAAGCTCGCCTGTGGTTCGGCGGCCGCTCCACGCCCGTGGGCATCCAGACCCCCGCGTTGCCTCGCGCCGAGGCCGAGCTCGCGCTGAACCCGGGCGACACCCTGGTGCTCTACACCGACGGGCTCATCGAACGCCGCACCGAGAGCATCGACACGGGCCTCGCCCGATTGCTCGCTGCCGCCGCCGACGACCCCCATCCCGACGCGCTACGCCGCAACCTCATCGCGCAGGGGCCCGACAAGGACGACGTCTGCGTGCTGGCTTTCACCCGCACCCACGCCGCCGAGTAACCGAGACGCCGTTCACGGTTGCCGGCGCGCCTGCATGCCGATCGCCAGCGTCGCCGCCAGTCGGCGAGCATGGGTTCGAAGTCGAAGACCATGCGAGCCAGAAGCTCTTCGGCGGCTCTCGCCGCGAGCAGCGCCTCGGGAGGGCGGTTGTGCGTCCACATCTCGGAGGCGATCAGCCACACCGCCATCGAGTAGCGCAGCGCTTCTTGGCCGTCGAGCTCCTGGGCACCGCGGACGAGATTGCGCGGCCGTCGTCGACCCGCGGACTACGCCGGAATGCGGCGCCCCGCCCGGACGTCCCGCTTGACATGAGCAAGACACAGACCGCCGCCCGCCGGCGAATCGTGAACCCCGTGCAAGGCGACGCCGTCACCTTCCTGGAGACGAGCGCCGAGTCAGGCGGTGAGCGCTCACTGGCCGAGCTCGAGGTGGCGCCCGGCGGCAGCGTCACGCCGCACTACCACCTCAGCTACACCGAGCGCTTCATGATCCTCCGCGGCCGGCTGAACCTCGTGATCGACGGGGAACAGCTGACCCTCGGGCCCGGCGAGGAGGCCACGGTGCCGATCGGCGCGCTGCACGCGTGGTCCAACGAGAGCGCGGAACCGGCCGTGGCGCACGTCGAACTGCGACCCGGTCAACCTGGGTTCGAGACCTCGCTGCGCGTCGCCTACGGCTTGGCCGCGGACGGCCGCGTCCTCAAGAACGGCATGCCCCGCAACCCGCTGCACGCCGCCCTGCTGCTCGAATGGGGGACGGCCGGCTGCCCGGCGCGTACGCCCTGCTCGAACGCGGCTTGCGGCTCCTGGCCCGCCTCGCGCGCGCCCGCGGCATCGATCGGCGGCTGCAGCAGCGATACGGGTAGCGCGTGGAGCTCGATCGCGGGGAACCCGCGGGCCGTGGCACGCTGAAGGACCCGAGCCGGTGGTGGTCCGCGCTGACGGACTCGCCCGCGGGCCTGGCGGCCTGGATCGGCGAGAGGCTCGACTGGTCCGATCCCCGCACGCCCGTCCCGAGGACCGCATCCTCGACACCCTCACGGTCTACTGGCTCACGCGCTCGGGCGCCTCCTCGGCGCGGCTCTACTCGCGCCGGCCGGCGCCCATCATCGAGGCCGGGCTCCTGACACCCGCCACGCAGAGACGCGGCGCGACTTCGTCGAGCCTTCACGGCCGCAAGACGTCAGTCGCCGCCGCCGCCGTCGCCGTCGGCGGAGAACCACCCGCCGCCGCTCCGATCTCCGCCGCGCTTGGCGTCGTACCACCACCACAGGCACAGCGGGACGAACACGATGGCGAGAGCGGCGATGCCTTGGAGGGTCTCGCCGACGGACGCGAACAGCGCTGTCATGCGTTGAACGTATCGTCTGGCGCGAGCGCGACCGCGGGTCGCTCACGCCGGCGGCGAGCGAAGCGACGCGCTCAAGCAGGCGGTCAGGAGGTCATCGAAGTCCAGTCTGCCGGCACTTCGACGACGACCGAAACTAGCGCTCGTGTGGAGAGGCGCACGCGCGCGTGGTCGGCGCTTTGCGTTATGACGCACAAGTGGCTACAGTGCGTCGTGGCAAACGCTTTCCGTGAGGAGAAAAGTGGGTCAGCGCGTCGTCGGCATCATCATGAACGGGGTCACCGGCCGGATGGGGATGAACCAGCACCTCATCCGCTCCATCCTGGCCATCCGCGAGCAGGGCGGCCTGCCCATCGGGGACGGTGAGGTCATCTGGCCTGAACCGCTGCTGCTCGGGCGCAGCGAGGCCAAGCTCGCCGCGCTGGCGGCGCAGCACGGGCTCGAGCGCTGGTCGACGGACCTGGACGCGGCGCTCGCCGATCCGTTCTACGAAATTTACTTCGACGCGCAGCTGACGTCCGCGCGTCCGGCGGCCGTGGGGAAGGCGATCGCCGCGGGCAAGCACGTCTACTGCGAGAAGCCGGTCACGCCGGACGTCGAGACCGCGCTCGCGCTCGGCCGCGCGGCGCGTGACGCCGGCGTGAAGGCCGGCGTCGTGCAGGACAAGCTGTTCCTGCCCGGCCTGCTCAAGCTGCAGCGGCTCGTGCGCTCGGGCTACTTCGGGCGCATCATCGCCGCGCGCGGCGAGTTCGGCTACTGGGTCTATCCCGGGCCGGAGCCGGAGCCGCAGCGCCCGTCGTGGAACTACCGACGCGAGGACGGCGGCGGCATCATCAGCGACATGTTCGCCCACTGGCGCTACGTGCTCGACAACGTGTTCGGGCCGGTGCGCTCCGTGCTCGCGACGGGCTCGATCCACATCCCGGAGCGGATCGGCGAGGACGGCAAGCCGTACGAGGCGACGGCCGAGGACGCCGCCTACGCGATCTTCGAGTTCGACGGCGGGGTCGTCGTGCAGCTGAACTCGTCCTGGGCCGTGCGCGTGAACCGCGACGAGCTGTTCGAGCTGCAGGTGGACGGCACGGAAGGGTCCGCGGTCGCGGGCCTGCGCGACTGCAAGATCCAGCCCGCGGCGGCGACGCCGAAGTCGGTCTGGAACCCGGACCTGCCCGATCCCGTCGCGCATCGCGACGCGTGGATCGAGGTGCCGGCCACCGAGCCGCCCGAGAACGGTTTCAAGCTGCAGTGGGAGGCGTTCCTGCGCCACGTCGTGCTCGACGAGCCGTTCCCGTGGGACTTCGTCGAGGGCGCGCGCGGCGTGCAGCTCTACGAGCTCGCCGAGCAGTCCTGGCGCGAGCGTCGCTGGATCGACGTGCCGGAGCTGACCCTGTGACGACGCTGACCCTGCCGCGCGCCGACGGCACGGTGGAGCCGTACACGGTCGAGCTGCGGGAGCCGCTGCCGGTGCTGGGCGCCGAGCCGCGCTCGCGCGTGTGTTACGCGGCGGCCCACGTGGTCGCCGACCCGCTCGCGGGCGGCGACCCGACGGGCCCTGCGCAGCTGGACTGGGAGGCGACGCTGGCCTTCCGGCGCCACCTGTGGGCGCACGGCCTGCGCATCGCCGAGGCGATGGACACCGCCCAGCGCGGCATGGGGCTCGACTGGGCGGCGACCCAGGAGCTGATCCGGCGCTCGGTCGCGGAGGCCAAGGCCGAAGGCGGGCAATTGGCGTGCGGCGCCGGCACCGACCAGCTCGTGGGCGGGACGCTGGATGAGGTCCGCGCGGCCTACGAGGAGCAACTCGCGTTCATCGAGGGCGAGGGCGCGCCGGTGATCCTGATGGCGTCGCGCGCGCTGTGCGCCGCGGCGTCCGGACCCGACGACTACCGCGAGGTGTACGGCCAGCTGCTGCAGCAGGCCTCCTCGCCGGTGATCCTGCACTGGCTGGGCGACATGTTCGACCCGCTGCTGCGCGGATACTGGGGCACGCCTGACCTGTCCGAAGCCGCGGACGTCGTGCTCGACATCATCGCCGCCAACGTGGACAAGGTCGACGGCATCAAGATCTCGCTGCTGGACGCCGACAAGGAGATCGCGCTGCGCGAGCGCCTGCCCGAGGGCGTGCGCATGTATACGGGCGACGACTTCAACTATCCGGACCTGATCCGGTCCGGGAGCCACGCGCTGCTGGGCATCTTCGACGCGATCGCGCCCGCGGCGGCCGCGGCGATGCAGGCGCTCGACGAGGGGGACCTGGAGCGCTACGACGAGCTGCTCGCGCCCACGGTCCCGCTCTCGCGCCACATCTTCGCCGCGCCCACGCAGTACTACAAGACGGGCGTCGTCTTCCTCGCCTACCTCAACGGCCACCAGGAGCACTTCCGGATGGTCGGCGGGCTGGAGAGCGGGCGCTCGGTCCGGCATCTCGCCGAGCTGTTCGTGCTCGCCGACCAGGCCGGGCTGCTGCGCGAGCCGGACCTGGCGACCGCCCGCATGCGGCTCGTGCTCGATCTCGCGGGGGTCTGTTGAGCCGCCTGTCGCTGAACTCGATGACCGCCGACCGGTGGTCGCTGGTCGAGGTGATCGACGCGTGCGCCGAGTTCGGGATCGAGTGGATCGGGCCGTGGCGCCACAAGCTGGCGGAGATCGGCGTGGAGGAGGCGCGGCGCCGGATCGACGACGCCGGGCTGCGCGTGTCGAGCTTGTGCCGGGGCGGATTCTTCGCGGCCGGAGGGGCCGAGGAGGACAACCGGCGCGCGGTCGAGGAGGCCGCCGCGCTGGGAACGGATGCCCTGGTCCTCGTCTGCGGGCCGCCGTCGGGCAAGGACCTGGCGGCGGCTCGCGACGTGATCGAGGCGGGCATCGAGCGGTTGCTCCCGTACGCCAACGAGCACGGCGTGCGGCTGGGGATCGAGCCGCTGCACCCGATGATGATCGGCGAGCGGTCGGCGATCAACACGCTCGGCAACGCGCTGGACATCTGCGAGCGCCTGGACGATCCGGGCGTCGGCGTCGTGATCGACGTCTACCACACCTTCTGGGACCCGGCCCTCGGCGACCAGATCGCGCGCGCCTCCGGCCGCATCGTCGGCTACCACGTCAACGACTGGCTCGCCGCCACGCGCGACACGGTGTGGGAGCGCGCGATGATGGGCGACGGCATCATCGACCTGCCGGCCTTCACGCGCATGATCGACGCGGCCGGCTACGACGGCCCGATCGAGGTCGAGATCCTCAACCCCGCGATCTGGGACCTGCCGCGCGAGGAGCTGATGCGCACGACCGTCGAGCGCTTCGAGCGATGCGTCTTCTAGGGGTGCGTGGGAGCATGATCGGTGCGCCTGATGTGGTGCAGCCGCCAGTGCCTCGGGCCGCACGCGACAGTGATGCGTGCCTCTGGCACGTGAGCGTCGTGGGTGGCGCGAGGTGCCGCGGATGTGCCGCAGCAGGTGTGCCGGGATGCTCCCACGTGCCCCTAGCGGGTGGTGTTGCGGATCGCGAGCGCGTGCGGGAGCACGACGTCCTGCGCGCCGTTCTCGAGCACTGCCTGCGCCGCACGGCGGCCCATCTCGTGCAGCGGGACGGAGACCGTCGTCAGGCCGACGAAGTGCGCGGGGCGCAGATCGTCGATGCCGGCGACGGACACGTCCTCGGGCACCTTGACCCCGGCGTCGCGCAGGCGCGTGAGCACGCCGATCGCGACCTCGTCGTTGGCGGCGACGATCGCGTCGGGGAGCGTCCCGCTCGCGAGCAGCTGATTGGCCGCCGCGCAGCCGTCCTCGTAGGCGAAGCCGCCCGGAATCGTGTCGGTGCCGCCGGCGCGCAGGAAGCCGTTGCGGCGCTGGGCGCTCGTGTGCAGGCCCGCGGGGCCCTCGACGAACGTGATGCGATCGTGCCCGCGGTCGCGCAGGTGCGCCGTGATGTCGTGCGCGGCGGCTTCGTTGTCGAACAGGATCGTGGGCGCCTCGAAGTCACGTTGGGCGAGCGCGAGCACCACCGAGCCGCGGTTGCGCGCGTCCTCGACGGCCGTCGCGAGCGCCTCGGCGCTCGGGTCGTCCACGCGCCCGCTGCCCGCGAAGACGATCCCCGCCGCGTGGTAGTCGCGCAGCTGTCGCAGGTGGCCGAGCTCCGCCTCGCTGCCGAGCTCGGCGCTGCAGACCATCGTCAGGTAGCCGAGCTCCGCGCCGACGGCCTCAACGCCGCGCGCGATCTCGGCGAAGTAGGGATCGACGATGTCGCCGACGATCACGCCGATGATGCGCGAGCTGCGGGTGACCAGCGCGCGGGCGAGCGCGGAAGGCGCGTACCCGAGCTCCTCGGCGGCTTTCAGCACGCGCCGCCGTGTAGCTTCGGAGACCGGATGCGCGGAGCCGTTGAGGACGCGCGAGCACGTGGCGATGGACACGCCCGCGTGACGGCTGATGTCGCTGAGCGACGCCACGGTAGGACACGTTACGGAGGAGAGTGCGGGAATGGAGCATGACGTCCTGATCATCGGCGCCGGACCGACCGGCGCGATCGCCGCCAAGCGGCTCGCCGAGGACGGGTTCCGGGTGTTGGTGCTGGAGCAGGGCGACTGGCCCGACTACTCCAAGGCGACGGTCCACCGCGAGGACTTCCCGCTCACCGCGGGGCGCGACTGGGGCTGGGATCCGAACCTGCGTCAGGCGCCCGGTGACTACCCGATCAACGACACCGAGTCCGACATCACGGCACTGATGTGGAACGGCGTCGGCGGCGGGACGGTCGTCTACGCGGCGCAGTGGCAGCGCAACATGCCGTCGGACTTCCGGGTGAAGACGCTGGACGGCGTCGCCGACGACTGGCCGATGACCTACGAGGACCTCGAGCCCTACTACGTGCGGGTGGAGCGCGACTTCGGGATCAGCGGGTTGGCGAACGACACCGCGTTCCCGCCGGGCGAGGGGCCGCCGCTCCCGCCTGTGCCGCTCGGGCCCGCGGGACGTCGGGTGGCGAAGGCGCACAACGAGCTCGGCTGGCACTGGTGGCCGGCGCCGCTGGCGATCGCGACGCGCAAGTACGGCGGGCTGAACCCGTGCCAGCAGGTCGGCACGTGCCTGCAGGCGTGCGCCTACGGCGCCAAGGGCACGGCGGACCTCACGCACTGGCCGCGGTGCCTGGAGCTGGGCGTGGAGCTGCGCACGCGGGCGACGGTGCGCGAGCTGATCGTGCGGCCGGACGGGCTGGTCGGCGGCGCGCTCTACGTGGACGCCGAAGGCAACGAGCACGAGGCGCGGGCCGACGTGGTGATCCTCGCCGCCAACGGCGTCGGGACGCCGCGGCTGCTGCTCAACTCGGGCGGCGGGGACGGGCTCGCCAACTCGTCCGGGATGGTCGGCAAGCGGCTGATGATGCACCCCTTCGGGACGGTCGTCGGCGTCTTCGACGAGGACTTCCGCGCGTGGCAGGGCCCGTGGGGCCAGTTCATCCACTCGCTCGAGTTCTACGAGACGGACGAGTCGCGCGGGTTCGTGCGCGGCGCCAAGTGGGGGCTGCAGCCGACGGGCGGGCCGTTCTCGATGACGAGCGCGTACCCGTGGGGCGCCGAGAACGAGATCTGGGGGCCCGGCTTCCAGGACGCGGTGCGCGGCCGGCTCGGGCACTCGACCATGTGGGGCATCATCGCCGAGGACCTGCCGGAGGAGTCCAACCGCGTCGTGCTGGACCCGGTCAACACGGACGAGTTCGGCGTGCCGGGCGCGAAGATCGAGTACCGGCTGAGCGAGAACTCCAAGCGGCTGGTGGAGTTCCACCAGGCCCGAGCGCAGGAGTCCCTGATCGCGGCGGGCGCGTACGAGACCGTCGTGGCGCCGTTCATCCGCGCGACGGGCTGGCACCTGCTCGGAACGACCGTGATGGGCGACGATCCGGCGACGACCGTCGTGGACGCCACGGGCCGCTGCCACGACGTCCCGAACCTGTACGTGTTCGACGGGTCCGTGTGGCCGACGTCCGCCGGCATGAACCCGACGGCGACGATCGCGGCGCTCGCGCTGCGCTTCACCGAGCAGTTGATCGCGTCCCGGCGAGAGCAGAAAGTGGCGGCCTGAGCATGGCTCTGACGGATTCCCAGCGCGCGGCCCTCGACGGCATCGCGGACGTGCTGATCCCCGCGGGCGGCGGCATGCCGAGCGCCAGCGAGGCGGGCGTGTCCGGCCAGTACCTGGATGAGGTGCTCACCTCGCTGCCCGACCTGAGGGACGCGCTGGAGACCACGCTGGCGTCCGTGGACGGGCTCTCGCCGGAGGAGGCGATCGCGGTCCTGCGCCAGGACCCGGCGGGCTGGGGCGTGCTGACGGCGGTCGTCCCGGGCGCCTACTTCGTGAACCCAGCGATCCGCGAGGCGATCGGATACCCCGGCCTTGAGCGGCGCCCGATCGACGAGACCGCCCCACCCGACTACAACCAGGACGGCCTGCTCGACAGCGTGATCGCGCGGGGTCCCGTCTATCGGCCGACGCCGACTGATTGACTGCCGCCCATGCCCATCCTGACTGAAGGCCGCATCCGACACGGCGTGGTGTTCACCCTCAAGCACGCCGAAGGCTCCCCCGAGGAAGCCGACTTCCTGAAGGCCAACGCCGAGCTCGCCTCGATCCCCGGCGTGGAGGCCTTCGAGCTCATGCGCGAGGTCAGCCCCAAGAACCCGTACCGGTTCGCGCTGACCATGGAGTTCGCCGACCGCGCGACCTACGACGCCTACAGCGCCCACCCGGACCACGAGTCCTTCGTCAACGAGCGCTGGGTCAACGAGGTCGCCGACTTCATGGAGATCGACTCCGAAGCGCTCTAAGCCGCGGTTTGGACCGGGGCAGGTGAGGAGACTCGCCTGCCCATGGTTGTCGCTGCGGCGCTGCTGTCCTTCGCGTTGGGCCTCGCGGCGTGCGCCAGGATGTTCCGCCGCGCGACGAGGGATCTGCGCCGCAGACGCCCGGGTGCGGCGTTCACCTGGCGCACGTGGCAGCGCGCCGATCCGGTCGGCGGAGTCTTCGCCCCCGTGGTCGCGGTCGGCTCGCTCGTCGCCGCGACGGTCGGGTTCTACGGCGGGATGTTCGGCTTCGTGGCGCCGGGCTGGCTGCGGGCCGCGCTGCTCGGGTTCCTTGCCGGCTTCTGCTTGCCGGCGTTCCTGTTCGGGGTGCACCTGAAGCTCAAGGACCTTCGGTCCGGCTCGCGCCCGACGAGCAGCTGATCAACGTCCGGCTCGCCGTGGGTGCGCGGCGCGCGAGTAGCCTTCGGGCGACCGTGGGACTGCTCGACAAGCTCCGCAGACGCCGCCCACCGCCGCCCGAGGAGCAGGACGAGCCGTCGGCCGCGGCGACGCCGGAGCAGCTGCACGCCCTGTTCGGCCGTCCCGACGGGACGGCGATCGTCGATGACGGGCGGTCGCTCACGCTCGAGCAGCTCAAGGTCGGGGAACTGGCCTTCCCGACGGGCCGGGTGGCGTTCTGCGACCCGCTGGTCGGGGACGGGAGCCTCTTCGTGACGGTCCCGCCGAACGCGGCCGGCCGCGCGAGCGCGCTCGCGGTCCGGCTCGCGCCCGACCACGTACGCGTCGCGGCGCTCGCCCTCGAACTGGACCCGAGCCCCGTCTCGGCATGGCGGATGCACGTTCCGGAGGGGGTGACGATCGAACCGGGCTCGATCTACGGGTTCGGCGTCGACGCGGGCGTGGCGTGCTTCGCCGACCCGACCGCGATCGAGGCGCTGCACGCACGGCAGGCGGCCTACTACGACCAGCCCGGACCGCTTTCCGGACCGGAGCCGGTGGTGGACGATATGTACGGCGGCGAGCAGGCGTTGGACGTCCTCCTCTACGAGGCCGAACCGGGCCTGCGGCTGGCGATCAGCCAGTCGGGCTGGGGCGACGGCCTCTACGCCACGTACCTGGGCACGGACGCCGAGGGCCGGCTCGTCCGCCTCATGATCTCGTTCGATCTCCTGAGCGCCGATCACCGCTGACGCGCGGCCCTGCGCGCGGGACATCGTCCCGGTATGGCGGGACGGGTGAGGTCGTCTTCAAGGGCGACATGCAGCACTCACCCAAGGAGAACCTTCTGATGTTCAAGCATCGACAGCACCTGCTGCTCGGCGTGCTGGCGGCGGCCACTTTGACGGCCGCGCCGGCGCAGGCGCAGGTACCCAGCGCGACCGTCACGGCGAGCGACGCCGTCGGCATGCGCTACGTCGGCACCGACGCGGACAACAACGTGCGCATCACGCTCACGAACAGCCGCTTCACGATCGACGACGTCGTGCCGGTCACCGCCGGCATCGGCTGCAACGCCGTGGCCGGTGATCCGACGCAGGCCACGTGCTTCGCGCCCAAGGTCGGCGTGAAGTTCAAGGGCTTCGTGGCCTCGGCCGGAGCCGGCAACGACACGGTGGTCAACGCGACGTCCACGGCGACGGTCGAGGGTGCGCCCATGCAGGCCAACGGCTCGGTCGGCAACGACGTGTTGGTCGGCGACTCCAAGACCGACGACGTGCTGTCCGGGTCCACTGGCGACGACGAGTTGCGCGACGCGGGCGGCCGGAACGAGCTGACCGGCAGCAGCGGCAACGACAAGCTGGTCGGCGGCTTCGGCCTCGACGAACTCGTCGGCGGCCCGGACAACGACGTCCTCGACGGTGCCCTGAACTCCGACAAGCTGTTCGGCGGCAGCGGCAACGATCAGCTCCAGGGCGGCGGCAGCGACGACCAGCTCGACGGCGGCCTGGGCGCGGACACGATCGACGGCGGTCAAACCGGGATCGCCGTCGGCGAACGGCATGACGTGGTGATCTACTCGAGCCGGACCACGCCGGTGCACGTGAACCTCAAGCGCACCGACGCCACCCAGGGCACGCCGGCCAACCCGGCGCTCGGCGTGCCGGCCGAGGGCGACACGATCGTCGACGTCGAGGACGTCAGCAGCGGCAACGGCAAGGACCTGCTGATCGGCAACGAGTTCGACAACAACCTCTCCGGGGCGGGCGGCGACGACGTGCTGTCCGGCGATCGCGGGATGGACCGCCTGCTCGGCGGTGACGACAACGACAGCATCTTCCCGTCGCCCGCGCCGTCGATCCAGGTGCCGTTCGGTGCCGTGCGCGACTTCGTGTCGGACATCATCGACTGCGGCGGGCTGAGCGCCGGCGACGGTGACCCGGGCGACCAGGCGTTCCGCGTCGTCCTCGACCAGGACTTCGCCAACGACTGCGCGACCGTGATCCTCCAGTAGCCATGGGCCGCCGATTCCACCCCCGCCCGCGTCGGCTGCTGACGGGCCTGGCGGCCGCCGCGGCGGGCGCCGCGCTCGTCGCCTCCCCGGGCGGCGCCGCCACCGGCAAGACCGAGACGCTGCGCCTGTTCGAGAAGACGCGCTCGATCCAGCTCACCAAGGCCGACGGTCGCGTGCTCGACCAGCTGCCGATCGCCGAGCCGCAGCCCGGCGACGTGCTCGACGCGGTGTTCGACCTCCACCCGGGTGACCACGCCAAGCACGGCAAGACGCGGCTCGGCAGCGACCACCTGCGCTGCGAGTTCGTCGCGGGCGGGCCGCCCAAGTGCGTCAGCCACGCCACGATCGGGCGCTCGATGCTCGTCGTGGAGGGCACGCCGCCGCGCATCACGCTCGGCACGGGCCGTTACGCGGGCGCGACGGGCCGGGTGATCTCCGCCAAGGAGGTCAAGCAGGCGCCGCCGTCCGAGCTCGCGCACAACGACATCGACGTCGTGGCGAAGGTCACGCTCAAGTAGCGGGTTCCGGCTCGCCGTCGCGCTCGGCCAGCGCGGCGGCGAGCTCGGCGCGTCCCGGGACGCCGAGCTTGCGGTAGGTGCGGCTGAGGTGGGTCTCGACCGTCGCCATGGTGACGAACAGCTCCTGGGCGATCTCGCGGTTCGTGCGCCCGCGGCCCGCCAGCTCGGCGACCCGCCGCTCGCTGGGCGTGAGCGCGTCGTGACCGCTGAGGGCACGCCGTCGCGGCCGTGCGCCCGACGCGCGCAACTCCTCCGTGGCCTGCGTCGCGAGCACCTCCGCGCCGCACGCGTGCGCCTCGTCGAGCGCGCGGGCAAGCAGCTCCCGCGCAGCCCGCCGCTCCCCCACACGCCGCAGCGCCGCGCCCAGCTCGCAGCGCACCCGCGCGCGGTCCAGCCGCCACGGGCCGTCGGCGAGCCGCTGCTCGGCGCTCGTCAGCCCGGCGATCGTCTCGTCCGGATCGTTCGCGGCCAACGCGAGCGCCCGCTCGGCGCGCGCGATCGAGCGGGCCGTGGCCCACACGCGCGCGAGCTCGAGCTCCGCGCGGGCGAGCTCCCGCGCCTCGGCACGCTCCCCGCGCGCCACGAGCGCGACGGCGAGGCTCGAGCGCCAGGGCGGACTCGGCCGTCGCAGCCCCCAGCGGGCGTGCCGGCGGCCGAGCTCGCGGAAGTCGGCGACCGCTTTGTCCACCCGGCGGGCCAGCAGGTGTGCGCTGGCGCGCGCGTGCAGCAGCGGGTTGAACACCATCTGCTCCGGCAACTCGCCGTCGAGACCGGCGTCGGCGAGCAGGGCTTCGGCCCGCTCGAACGCGCCGGCCTCGGCGTGCGCGATGACGGCGAACCCGACGATGCCGGCGATCACGGGCCGCGCGTCCTCCGTGCCCAGCCCGACGTCCTCGCGGATCTGCCCGGCTTGGTCGAAGTCCGAGATCGCGCCGCGCAGGTCGCCGACGTCGAGGGCCCGCCATCCCGCGCGCGGTGATCGCGTACGCATGCCGCATGGGCGACCCCTCGGCCTGTGCGGTCGCGACGAGCTCGCGCGCGAACGCCCCGGCCGCTTCCGGCGCGTCGGCGTGCAGCAGCATCGCCGCGTCGCCGATGCCGGAGGCAGGGAACGCCCACGGCCGCTCGGCGAGCAGCGCGATCGCCTGCTGGGTCGTCCGGACCAGGTCGGCGGCCGTGGGACCGGGCCGTTCGCTGGCCGACGTGGCGAGCACGGCGCGCTCGCCGAGCGTCGCGCCGCTCAACGGCGCCGCGACCGCGTGGATGCGGCCGCGCAGCTCGCCCTCCGTCGCCAGGTCGTAGCGGGCCACCATCGCGAGCAGCGCCTCCAGCTTGAGCCACGATTCGCGCAGCTCCGGGTCGTCGCGGATCTCGTCGATCACCGTCAGCGCGGTGCGCACGGCTTCGGTGGTGCGGCCGCCGTTGAAGTCCGCGACCGTGAGCTGCAGCGCGACCTCGGCGCGCGTCGCGGGCTCGCGGGTGGCGTCCAGCGCGGCCCGCAGATGCTCGGCGGCGCGCTCGTCGAACGCGGCCAGCTCCGCGTCCCCGAGCTCGCGCAGCAGCGCGGGCCGGACCTCCGGATCGGGCGGTTCCTCGAGCGCGCGGCGCAGCAGCGTCGCGGCGTGTGTGGGCACGCCCTGCGCGCGAGCGTCGCGCGCGGCGGCGCGCAGGTGGGCGACCGCCCGCGGGTCGCTGCGGCCGCCTCCGGCCGCCAGCAGATGCGCGGCGATCCGGCCGCTCGGCGCGTGGCGGGCCGCGAGCAGCTCGGCCGCGCGGGCGTGCCGGGCGACGCGCTCGGGCTCGGGGATGGCCGCCTCCACGACCGTTCGCAGCAGTGGATGGCGGAAGCGCAGCTGGCCGGCGTCGTCGAGCACGTCCGCGGCCACGAGCGCGGCGGCGGCCCGGGCCGCGCGCGGCTCGTCGAGGCCCGCGAACGCCGCGGCGAGCGGGAGGTCGGCGGCCGTTCCGAGCAGCGCGACCGCGTCCGCGAGCGCGCGGGCGGCGTCGTCCAGGCGGGCGAGCCGACGCCGGACGGACGCGCCCACGCGTCCCGGGACGAGCTGCGCCAGCGCGGGCACGTGCTCGGCGGTCGCGGCGAGCCCATCGGCGCGCAGCTCGGCGATCAGCTCCGCCAGCAGGAACGGGTTACCGCCGGTCTGCGCCAGGCAGGCCTCCGTGAACGCCGGGTCGGGGGCGCGACCGAGCGTGCGAGCCAGCACCACGGCCACCTCCGTCGCGTCCAGCGGCGCGGGCGTGAGGTGGAGCGCCGGCTCCAGGGTGAGCAGCTCGTCGAGCGCGGCACGGTCGCTGTCGCTGCCCGTGCGGACGGTGGCGAGCAGGGAGATCGGCGCTCCCGTTACGCGCCGCGCGACGTAGGCGAGCCAGCGCAACGACGGCTCGTCGACCCACTGCAGATCGTCGACCGCGACGAGGACCGGCGCGGTCGCGCTGACGTTCACGAGCAGCCAGTAGAGGCCGTGGAGCGTGGCGTGGAGGTCCGGCTCCCCGGCCTGCTCGAGCCCGAGCACGGGCGCCGCGCGGCGGGCCGCGCCGGTCAGCAGCTCCGGCTCGCCGGCGACGGGCTCGAACAGCCGGCGGGCGACGCCGAAGGCGAACTCGCGCTCGAGCTCGCTCGCGTCGGCGACGAGGGTCGCGATCCCGGCGGCACGGGCACCGTCGAGCGCGTGCGCGAGCAGCGTCGACTTGCCGATGCCGGGCGGCCCGGTCACGAGCAGCAGCGAGCCGTCACCCGCGGCCGTCGCGTCGAGGAGGGCGTCGATCCGGCCGAGGTCGTCCGAGCGCCCGACGAGCACGGGCTCGATCATGCCAGCGATCGTGGGCGGCGCGCAACGAGCCGGGCGCTCGTCCCGGGGCGCCGCACACGGGTCCGTCGTCTTGCCGGGTATGAGCCAAGCTGAACACCGCGTGCCCGACGACTGGTTCGTCGGCTTCCACACCGGCCTCGTCGCCCGCTTCTGGCGCGCGGCCGGCGCGACGATGGCCGACCGCGACGCGGAGCTCGTCGCCGCGCTGCTCGACCTGCCCGCGGGCGCCTCGATCATCGATGTCCCGTGCGCCGACGGGCGCATCGCGCTGCGGCTGTCCGCCGCCGGGTACGCCGTGACGGGCATCGAGATCGCGGCCGCGGAGGTCGAGCACGCGCGTGCGGCCGCCACAGCGGCTGGACTCGACGCGACGTTCCTGACGGGCGACCTGCGCGCGCTGCCCGCCCTCGGGCCCGCGGACGCGCTGGTGAGCTGGGGCAACTCCTTCGGGTACCTCCCGCATGCCGACACGGTGCGGTCGCTCGCGGGCATGCACCGGCTGCTGCGACCGGGCGGGCGGCTGCTGCTCGAGAGCATGACCGTCGCCGAGTCGCTGCTCACGGGGGAGATCGCGCCGCACTCGGAGACCGAGTTCGGCGGCATCGTGATGCGGCGGCGCAACCGCTACAACGCCGCCGAGAGCCGGCTGGAGACCGACTACGAGCTCTCGAACGGGTCGGGGGTCGTCGAGCGCGCCCGCGCGGCGCATCACGTCTACACCGCGGCCGAGGTCGGGCGGCTGCTCGCGGCCGCCGGCTTCAGCGCGATCCGGCTGCTGGGGGAGGACGGGGAGCGGCCGTACACGCTGGGGTCGTCGCGGCTGATCGCCGTCGCCACGGCCTGACCGCTCGGGGTGCGGGCGCGCAAACATCCGGGTGCGTCAGGGACGCGACGGCGCGGGGTGCGGGGCGATCATCGCCCACGACGATGCTTGCCTCCCCAGCTCCAGAAGTCACCGTTCGCCCGCGGCCGCTCCGGCCCGAGGCGATCGTCCGCCACCTCGACCGCCTGCACCATGTCGCGCGCGCCCTGTGCCGCTCGCCGCACGAGGCCGAGGATCTCGTCCAGGACACCTGCCTCCAGCTGCTGCGCACGCGCCGCGAGCTCCGGCGCGCCGACGAGCTCCCGTACCTGCTGACCGCGTTGCGGCGCACGCACGTCACGCGCCGCCGGGCGGCTGCGCGACGGCCCCGGACCGTCGATCTCGGCGACGCCCCGGAACACGCGCTCGCCGGGCGCTCGCCCGGGCTCCTCGACCAGGTCGGCGAGCGGGAGGTCCTGCGTTGGATCTCCGCGCTGCCCCGAGAGAGCCGGATCGCGGTCGTGGCGGTCGACGTCGCCGGTCTTTCGCGCGCCGACGCGGCGCGCGTGCTCGGCGTCCGCGAGCGCCGCCTGTCCGAGCAGCTGTCGCGCGGGCGCGCCGGCCTCGCGGCCCGGCTCGCGCCCGAGCCAAAAGATCAGGGGGGATCATGGACGCCGTCGCCGCGGGCGGGCGCGAGCATGGCTCGACCATGACGACGACACAGACCTCCACCATCCTCGGCGTGCGACCCATGCAGTCGGGCGAAGCGCCCGCGGTCGCCCGCGTGCTCGCCACCGCGCTCGCCGACGACCCGTTCATCCGCTGGATCGCCGGCACCGACCACGACCGCGCGACCGTGTGGATGCTCGCCGGGCTCCGGATGGCCGAGCGCCACGGGCTCGTGCTGGTCGACGAGTCGCTCGATGGCGCCGCGCTGCTGATGCCGCCCGGCAGCCTGCCGCTGCCCGCGCGTGAGAACCTCGTGCTGGCGCCCGCGCTCGTGCGCGCGGTCGGCGTCCGGCGCGTCCCGGGCGTCCTGCGCGCGCTCGCGGCCCTCGACCGCGCGCACCCTGAGACGCCGCACTGGACCGGGCTGGTCCTCGGCGTCCATCCCCGCGCGCAGGGACGCGGCCTCGGCCGGCGGATCATCGCCGCCGCGCTCGCGGCCGTCGGCGACGACGCGGCCTACCTCGAGGTCTGCGAAGGCGGTCCGGCCGAGTTGTACGCCCGGTTCGGCTTCGAGGCGCACGCGCGCGTCTCGCCCGGCCACGGCGCGCCGGTGATGGCGACAATGTGGCGCGAGGGCTCGTGACGAGCGCCGGCGTGGTCCTCGCCGACCACACGGGCACGGTGCGGTGGCCGGCCGCGGGGCCCGCCGTCGATGCCGGCGGCGCCGTGCGCGCCGTGCGCGGGGGGCGCGCGGACGCCGCGTTCGTGCACGCCGAGCTGCCGCCGGAGGGCGGCGTGGCGGCGGCCCGGCGGCTCGCGGCGCAGGGCGCCGCGGTCGTGCTGGTCGGCGCGGCCGCGGACCCGTCCGTGCTGGCGGCGGCGCTGCGCGCCGGGGCGCGGGCGGTGACCCACGAGGTGCGGGGCGAGGTGCTGGAGCTCGCGCTGGCGGCCGCGCGCGAGGGCGAGCTGCTGGTCACGCCGGCGTCGACCCTGCGCGCGCTGTTGTCGGGCGACGCCGAGCCGTTCCCGACGCTCACGCCGCGTGAGCGCGACGTGCTCGCGCAGCTGGCGGCGGGCGCCGATCCGCCGCGCATCGCCGGCCGCCTCGGGCTCGCGTCCAAGACGGTCCGGCGCCACGTCCGCGTGCTGCTCGCCAAGCTCGATGTGCCCGACGCCGACAGCGCGGGACGCCTGGCCCGCGCGGCCGGACTCGGATGATGCACCGGGTCCTGGTCCTTGACCCGTACCCGCTCGTCCGCGAAGCGCTCGAACGGATCGTCGCCGAGCACCCGGCGCTGCGCGTCGCCGCCGTGGAGGCCGAGGCCGACGTAACCGTCGTCGGCCTGGCTGACGCCGCCGCGGTGCCGGCGCGGCTCCCGGTGCTCGCGCTGGTCGACGATCCGGGCGAAGCCGCCGCCGAGCGGATGCTGCGCGCCGGGGCGGCGGGCGTCCTGCACCGGGGCGCCGACGCGGCCACGGTCACACGTGCACTGCTCGCCGTCGCGTTGGGCGCGGGCGTCGCGGGGCCCGGCGTCGCGCAGCGGCTGGTGCGTCCGCGCGACCCCGCGTTCGCGACGCTCACCCCGCGCGAGCGCGATGTGCTCGAGCACCTGGCGTCGGGCGCGACCAACGGCCAGATCGCGCTCGCGCTCGGCCTGTCGACGAAGACGGTCCGCAACCACATGTCGAGCGTCTGCACGAAGCTGCGGGTGCTCGACCGCGCGCAGGCGGCGATCGCCGCCCGCGACGCCGGCCTCGGCGCCTAGCCGCGCGGGGTGGCGAGAGGCCGCGCGCATGGCGGCGCCGGCCACGCACGGCGGCGCGCGGCTCGCGGCTCGCGGCTCGCGGGGCGGGCGGTCTCGGCCCCGCGCGACTCGCGGCCGCGCCCTGCCCGCGGCGGTCACGCCTCGGCCAGGGCCGCCTCCGCGTGGCGGTCGCTCGTCCACAGGCCGACCGGGATGCCGTCGGGCCGGGTCATGATCGCCCCGCGGCCCGTGAGGCCGAGGGCGCGCGCCGCATCGGCGGGCAACGCCCGGACGCGCACGGGCGCGCCCGGGGCGTGCGGCGCGAGCGCAGCCCAGGCGCTGCGGTCCGGGCCGGTGAACAGCGTGCGGCCCAGGCCCACCAGGTCGACGGTCGACTCGCCCGGCGCGACCCAGGCGTGCGCGATCCGGCCGCCGACGTCGAGGCGCCACTGCTGCTCGGCCAGCTGCTCGGAGCCGTTGCGGCGGGCCGAGCGCGCGATGTTGTGGGCCGCGATCGGGCGGCGCTCGCGTTCGTAGGCGTCGAGCAGCTCGGGCGAAGCCCAGCCGCGCAGCACCCAGGCCAGGCGCCACGCCACCGCCTCGCCGCCGATGAGCGCCATGCTCATGCCGGTCGCGCCGCGCGGCGTGACGCGGTGCGCCGCGTCGCCGGCCAGGAACACCCGACCGGCGCCAAAGGCACGCGCGAGCGCAGTGGCGTACCGCAGCTCGATCACGCGGTCGACATCCACGGGCAGGTCCGGCGCGCCGGCCGCGGCGCGCACCAGCCCCGCGAGCGCCGGCGCGGTCGCTTCCACGCCGGGCCCACGCTCGGTGGCGTAGATCCAGCGATCGCCACCGACCGGGATCAGCGTTCCGGCCGCGGTCGCGTAGAGCCCGAACCGGCGGTCCCGGGGAATCAGCTCCCACAGCGGCGCGCGCAGCTGGGCGCCGACGGAGTCGCTCAGGGCGCCGGACGTCTCGATCTCGACGCCCGCGGCCGCGCGGACGGCGCTGCGCAGCCCGTCGGCGCCGATCACGTACGCTGCGCGCACCGTCCGCTCACCCAACCGCACGGTGACGCCGTTCGGATCCTGCTCCAACCCGGTGAACGTCGTCCCGAGCGCCACCTGCGCCGCCGGCAGCGTCCGCAGATGCTCCTCCAGCAGCGGCTCCAGCCGGTCCTGGCTGAGGCAGGTCGGACGGGCCGGGCTCACCACCCGGGCCTGCGCGGGGGTGAGCATCCCGAGCTCGAACGCGGCGCCGTCCTCGATCCGCCGCAGCGAGGGCGCGCGCCAGCCGCGCATCTCGACGTCGAGCGCCTGCTCCTCCGCGCGCTCGTGGATCCCCCAGCGCCGCAGGCGCTCCATGGCGCCGGCGCTGACGACGGTCGCGCGCGCCGCCCCCGAGCGCGAGCGCAGCGAGTCGACGACGAGGCACGGGATCTCCAGGCGCGCCAGGGTGATCGCCGCGGCCAGGCCCGCGGGCCCGGCGCCGACGATCACCACGGACGTGGTCTCCATCAGCGTGCGCAGACGCGGTACTCGCGGCTCTGCACCAGCTCGCGGCCGCCCACCCGAGCGCGGACGCGCAGCACGACCGGGTCGCGGCCCGCGGCCCGCGCGTCGACCAGCAGCAGCCGGCCCGCCACGACCCTGACCTTCCCGGCGCTCACCGTCGCCTCGACGACGTGCCCGCGCACCGGCTCGACGAACCACCGCGCGCCGTCACACGCGTCCGGGCGGCGCAGCAGGACGCCCCCGCCGAGCTCGACCGCGGCGTAGCCCTCGGCAATGAACGCCGGAGTGTCCGCGGTGGCGGTGATCCGCGCCTCACCGGCGTCGGTCGCGCCGGCCGGGACGACGAACCGATAGCGGCCACCGCCGAGCTCGGTCGCGACGCCCTCGTGGCGCGCCCAGTGGTCGTTCTGGTCGACGAGCACACGGACGGGCGCTCCCAGCACCGGCGCCCCCGTCGGCGAGCGCAGCTCGACCTCGACTGCGAGCTCGGCACCGGCCTCGGCACGCTCCGGCGCCCGCACCGTCACGCTCGGGACGTCGCGCACGGCGAGCTCCTCCGGCGCCACCGACTGGAGCCCGAGCAGGGCGTCCCACAGATACGCGCTCGCCCGGCTCAGAGAGGCCGCGTCGACCCGCTCCGGCACGTCCTGGGGCGTGTGGTAGAAGGGCGTCGAGGTGAACGTCGAGAAGCCCTGGACGCCGGCGCTGTAGAACGGCTGGATGTCGGTCGGCAGGATGCCGCCGCTGATCTGGCGGACCACCGTCGCGGGCAGGTCCGTCGCCACGTAGCCGTTCGCGGCCGCCGCCTGCTGGACGACCTGCGTCAGCTTCGGGGCGCTCGTGCCGAAGCGCAGGGCCGGAGCGCCCGTTTCGGCCGCGGTCATCTCAAGGTTGATGTTCGCCACCACGTCGCCCAGCCGGTCCGCGTGCCGCGCCACCCAGTCATAGGACCCGGTGAGGCCGACCTCTTCGGCGTCCCAGCCGGCGAGCACGACCGTGTACGCCAGCGGCACGCCGCGCACCGCGTCCGCGATCGAGAGCAGCGAGCCGACCCCGGTGCAGTTGTCGATCGCGCCCGCGTGCCAGGAGTCGTAGTGCGCACCGACGACGATCACCTTGCCGGGATGCGTCGTGCCTCGCCGGACGCCGATCACGTTCGCGGCCACCGCGTCCTCCCGGCTGGCCTCGACCTCGAGCGCGACCTCCGCGCCCGGGTTCGCCGCGAGCGTCGCGCGTAGCGCCGCGCCGTCCTGCGCGCCGACCGACACGGCCGGTACCGGCGCCGGCGGCAGCTGCGCGAACCGCACCGTTCCTTCCTGAATGAGGTTGTCGGGCGAGCCGGAGACGTACAGCATCGCCGCTCCGCCGCGCGCGATCACCTGCGCGAGCTGCGACGTCCGGTGGAACGCCTCGTCACGGTCGACGAGCACGATCTTGCCGGTCACGTCCTTGCCCGCGTAGTCCGCCGACCGCCCGACGCCGACGTCCACGATCCCCGCGCGCACGCGCCCCGTCCCGCCGTACGCGAAGCTCTCGGCCGGCACGGACGCGCCCGCCACGGTCAGCTGCGTGCGCTCTTCCTGGAACAGCGGCACGTGGAAGCGCTCGCGCGCGGTGGTGAAGCCGGCGGCGTGGAAGCCGCGCTCGAGCCGGCGCGCCTGCTCGTGGCCGGCGGCGCTCCCGGGCGGCTTGGCTCCGAGCTGCGCGCAGGCGCGCATCTCCTCGTAGGCGACGTCGGCTTGCGCGGGCGCGGCGGACAGCGCGAGCGCGGCCGCGAGCGCCGCGCAGCGCCCGATCGTGGTGAGGTTCATGTCCTGCAGGACGTCGAGATGCGCTCCGCCCTTCCAGGACATGCGCCCGGGGCGCGGCCCTTAAACACGACGGGGCCGCGACGCCGAAGCGCCGCGGCCCCGAAGGGAGCTACCTGACTACGGCGTCGTGGTCGACAGCGTGAACGTCAGGGTCTTGCTGTAGGTCCCGCGACGGAGCGCGTCCGTCTCGAGGATCGACTGCTTGAACGTCAGCGGCACGCTCTCGCCGCCGACCGGCGCGTTCCAGCTCTTGAGCAGCGTCGGCGTACCCGCCAGCGGCTTCTCGTTGATCTGGAGCGGCTGGGTCAGGGCGTAGGCGCCGTTGACCAGCTTGCCCGTGTTGGTCGAGCTCGGATCGACGACCGTGAGGGTCGCGTCACCCGCCGTGGAGGTCACCTTCGCCGTGGCACCGACGGAGTAGTCCTTCGTGACGCCCGGGGTGAACGAGCCGAGGCTCTCCGGGGTGTTGATGGTGAGCGCGAGCACGCCCGGGACCTCGCCGCCGACGACGACGGGGACCTCGGTGCTGTTGCTGCGGACCTTGATCGCGACGGACTTCTCCGCCTCGACCAGGCCGGCCTGGTCGGTCGAGCGGAAGCGGATCGTGTGCTCGCCCGCCGGCGCCGCGAACGGCGCCGTGTAGGTCTGCCACTCGCCGCCGTCGATCGCGTACTGCGTGCTCGCCACGCCGGAGCCGCCCGTACCGTCGGCACCCGCCAACGTGATGGTCGGCGCCGTCGCGTACCAACCGTCCTGACCGGGCTGGGCCGAAGCCGTCGCCGTGGTGGTCGGGGCGGCCTTGTCGAGCTTGACCGTGACGGTCTTCTCCGCCTCGACGTTGCCCGCGGCGTCCTTGGAGCGGTAGGTCACCGTGATGGTGCCCGCGCCGTCCAGGGCGACCGGAGCGGTGTACGCCTGGTAGGCACCGTTGCCGATCTTGTACTCGGTCGTCGCGCCGGCCTCACTCGCGAGGGTGAGGGTCGGAGCCGACGTGTACCAGCCGTTGGCCCCGTTCGCCGCCGCCGGGTTCAGCGTCGACGTGGTGGTCGGGGCCTCGGTGTCGCCCGAACCGATGCGGAAGTAGTCGAAGTCCACATTGATCGGGGCGGCCTGCGAGGGCCCGAAGGCCATGAGGCCGATCGCCGGGTTGGTCAGGTTGACGGTGATCGAACCGGGCGACTTGACCCAGGTCGTGCCGTCCGCGCTGATCTCGCCGGTGTAGGTGTTGCCCTTCTTGATCAGGCGCAGCCACCACGTGTCCGTGGCGGACGCCGGCGGCTCGATGTCCTGAGCGCCGGTCGGACCGTAGGCGTTGCCGCCGTTCTCGGCCCGCAGCTCGACGCGGCGCGCCTTCGCGGCACCCGGCTCGTTGTCGGCCACCACGTCGTACTTGACGTAGTGATCGACGTCGCTGTAGAGCAGGAAGCCCGCCAGCTGCCAGGCGTCGCCGAGCGGCGCCGTCATCTTCGTCTCAGCCACCCAGTCACCGGCGGGCGGCGTCTGGAGGATGAGGTTCTCCACCGGGTTGTTGTTGGACCCGCTGAAGTCGCCGTCGAACGTCGTGACCCGCAGCTTGCCGTCCACGAGCTTGGCCCGGTTGGAGTTCCAGCTGTTGATCTTGTCCCAGCGGCAGCCGTCGAGCTCGGTGCCGTCGAACTCGTCGTTCGCGGCCGGCTTCGGCTTCGCCTCGTCCGGGGTGACCCGGAACCAGTCGAACGCCGCGGTCTTGTTCTGGGCGTCGAGGTCACCCGCGGCCAGCAGGCCGATGGTGCCGTTGGCCTTCAGCGGCGCGGTGCCGCCCATGTTGGTCCAGTCCGTGCCGTTCGTCGAGTAGGCGCCCGTGAGGGTGCCGTTCGCGTTCGTCAGGCGCAGATGGATCGTGGCCGGATGGTCGGACGCGACGAACGCGTTGTTGCCGTGGCCCGTGCGCGACCCGTTGGTCTCGCTCCAGAACTCCACGAAGCGCCGCCCGTCCGTGTGCCGGGTGAAGGAGAGCTTCGTGTAGTTGTTGTCGTCCACGTGGATCACGAGGCCCGCGTACTGCCAGGCGTTGTCGTGCGAGAGCGTGACCTTGGTGGACGCCTGCCAGTTGCCCGTGGGGGTCTTCTGGCCGACGTGGGAGACGGGCGCCGTGTTGGCGCCGTCGATGTCGCCGTTGATCACGGCGAGGTTGAGCGCGCCGCCGGTGGTGGCGGGCAGGCTCGCGGCGGGGCCGCGGGCGATCGTCCAACGGGAGCGATTGAGCGCCCCGTCGAACTCATCCGACAGGGTGGGCGTGCAGCCCGGCGTCGGCGTGGACGGCTCCTCCGGCTCCTCCGGAACCTCGGGATCGGTGTCGAGCGACCAGTTGGTGAACTTGGCCGTGGCGCGCGTCCCGCTGATGTGCGAGACGACGAATAGGCCGATGTCCTGAACGGTGGTCGCGGCGTTGATGGTGGTCGTGATGCCCACCTGGGTCCACGCGACACCGTCACGCGAGCAGTAGACCGAGAACTTCTTGCCGAACTTCTCGACCTTCAGCCACGTCGGGGCGCTGCCGGTGCCACAGCCGGTGGCCACGGGCTCACCGTTGTCATTGACCTGGCCGTTGCCGCCGGCGTCGTGCATGAACTCGGCCTCGCCGTTGCCCTTCTCGGAGAAGACGAGGTAGCCCTTGTTGTCGTTGCCGCCACCCTGCGGGATCTGGTTGCGGACGATGATGCCCGCCTTGCCGCTCGCGTGGGTGCCGTCGTAGGAGGCGACCTTCACCGTGGCGATGAAGTTCTCGCCCACGCCGCCCGGCAGGTAGACCGCGCCGAACTCGTTGGCGGCCTGCCACAGGTCCGCGCCGGCGGCGCTGACCGTGAACTCGTCGCCGACCTTGTCGAAGGCCGCGTCGACGTTGGCGAACGTCTCCCACGGCGGGCGGATGCCCGTCTCACCGACCGAGAAGCGCACCTTGCGCGAGTCGTTGGTGAGGTTCTTCGAGTTGGTGGCGACCGCGTGGACGGCGTAGAACTTCTCCGTCGTCTGCGTCCAGTTGACGCTGTACGGCGCCGTGGTGTCCTCGCCGATCTTGGTGCCGTCGACGAAGAACTCGACCTTGGTGATCGTGTTCTCGGCGTCGGTCGCGTCAGCGGTGAACGTGACCTGGCCGGCGTCGACCGCGTCGTTCTCCGCCGGAGCGGTGATCTTCACCGTCGGACGGGTCTCGGGCGCGATGCCCTTGCCGTTGACCTCGAAGAAGTTCAGGCGGAAGTTCGCGGCGCCCTTGAACACCAGGAACAGGCCCATCGAGGACTTGTCGGCCGGGGCCGGGATGGTGACGTCCTGCCAGCGGTTCAGGCTGCCCGTGTTCGGCACGTTGGCCGTGCCGAGCAGGTCGCCCGTCGGGCTGTCCTTGCGCAGCTCGATCTGCCCGCCCGCGATCGCCGAGGCGACACGGAAGGTGATCGAGTCGATGCCGGTGAAGTTGACCGGGTCGTAGGAGGCCCAGTCGCCCGTGTTGAGGCCGGTCAGCGCCGAGGTGGCCTCGGCGTCGCCGGAGGCCTCGGCGGTGTCCACGCCCAGGCGGCCGTCAGCGTGCTCGGCCTCCTTGCGCTTGGGCTGGATGATCACCGTGTCGGTGCCCGTGAGCGACGGCACCTCGCCGGCGCCGTTGTCGGAGTAGCGGGCGTCCAGGACGAAGAACACCTTCATGTCCTCCGAGTGGCCCGTGCCGAGGTCGGTCACGACCTCGCCCGTCTTGCCCGTGTTCTCGAGCAGCGGGTGCGCGTGATCGTCGTGGCCGAGGGCCGGCTGGACGATCAGCTTGTTGTAGTCGACGGTGTCCTCGGCGTCCGTGACCGTGACGTCCCAGCTGACCTTGTCGCCCCACTCGACGAAGCCGCCGTCGACGGGGCCGTTGAACTTGACCGTCGGCTTGGTGTTGCCGACCGTGACCGGGAGCACCGTGGTGCCGGTCTTGCCGGCCGGGTCGGTCACGGTCAGGCGGGCCTGGTAGACGCCGCCCGTCGTGTACGTGTGCGTCGGGTTGGCTTCGGTCGAGTCCGTCGAGCCGTTGCCGTCGAAGTCCCACGCGTACGTGAGCGCGCCGCCCTCGGGGTCGGTCGAGCCGGCGCTGGAGAACGTCACCTGCAGCGGCGTCTTGCCGTTGTCCGGCGTGGCGGAGCCACTCGCCCGCGGCGAGCGCGAGCCGTTGATGTAGTCGATGCGGTAGATGCCCGAGTTCGGGTTGTCACGGCCGTAGCCGCCGCCCCACTCGAGCGCGTACAGCGAGCCGTCGGGCCCGAACGCCAGCGACTGCGGCGCCAGGAACGACGTGTTCGGCATGAACGGGTTGACCTTCTCGACCTTGCCCGTCTCGTCGTTGAGCTGGACGGTCCAGACGCGGTTCTTCGCCCAGTCGTAGTAGAAGGCCTTGCCGTCGTAGGAGGCCGGGAACTTCGTGTCGGACTCGAGGTTGGCGTCGTACTTGTAGAACGGGCCGCCCATCGGGGCCAGGCCGCCGCCGGCGGGGATCGCGCCGACCGAGGTCGTGCGGTAGCCGTACCACATGTCCGGCGCCTTGGCCGGGGGCAGCTCACGCAGACCCGTGTTCTTGATCGAGTCGTTGATCGGCTTGGCGCAGTCGAAGTACGCGCCGACGGTGACCGGCGTCGTCATGTAGTCGACGTCGCGGAACGCCTGCTGGTTGCCCATGCAGAACGGCCAGCCGTAGTTGCCGGCTTCCTTGATGATGTTGTACTCGACGATGCCCGCCGGACCACGGTTCGGGTTGTCGTTGGAGTTGTCGGGCGCGTAGTCGGCCACGCCGACCCAACCCGTGGTCGGATCCACGGAGAACTTCCACGGGTTGCGGAAGCCCATCGCGTAGATCTCGGGACGCGTCTTCTCGGTGCCGACCGGGAACAGGTTGCCCGCCGGGATGTCGTAGCCGCCTTCAGCCTTCGGCTTGACGCGGAGGATCTTGCCGCGCAGGTCGTTGGTGTTGCCCGAGGTCTCGCGGGCGTCCCACATGCGGTCCGCGCGCTCGTTGAGCGGGGCGTAGCCGCCGGAGGGCTCCGAGTGCGGGTTGACGTCGTCGCCGACGCCGAGCAGCAGGTTGCCCTGGAGGTCGAAGTCCAGGTTGCCGCCGGTGTGGCCGGGCTCGTCCGGCTCACGCGAGGCGGGGACCTCGATGATCAGCTTCGCCGACGCCGGGTCGATGTCGCTGTTGGCGTCGACCGTGAAGCGCGTGACGCGGCTCTTGAAGTTGGCCGGATCGCTGTTGTTGGAGGAGTTCGGGGCGTGGTAGACGTAGACCCAGCCGTTCTCGGAGAACTTCGGGTCGACGACGATGCCCATGAGGCCGTCCTCGCCGCCGGAGTACACCGGAAGCGTGATGGCGGTCTTGACGTTCTGCGTCTTCGGGTCGTACACGCGGATCTGGCCACGGACGAGCTCGGTGAAGAAGACGCGGCCGTCGGGTGCGACGTCGAGCGCGAACGGGGCGCTCGTGTTCTCGTCCAGCGCGACCTTCTCGAAGTTCGAGTTGATCGTGCCGCCGCAGTCGCCGGTCTCGACGCCCGCGGCCCACTTGACGCCGCCGATGATGTGGTCGAGCAGCGCCTTCTCCTGGAAGTGGGCGCCGAAGTGACCCATCGCGGTGACCCAGGCGCGGCCGCCGTCGTACGGCTTGCACCACGAGATCGGATGGTCGTAGCCCATCCGGTTGCCGCCGGCGTCGTAGGTCGACTCGTCCATCGAGAGCAGCACGTGGGCGCTGCCGCGGACGTTGGTCGAGAAGTTGTACCACTCGTCGTTGCGCGTCCAGCGGTCAGCCAGGTGCTTGGTCGACGGGTGCGCCTTGTCCTCGTTGATGACCTGCGCGGTGAGGCCGCCGACGCCGGAGTTCCACGGCGGCGGGTCGTCGGCCGGAGGCGTCGAGCCGGTGGCGGCGTGACCCGGCATCAGCGAGCCGATCAGGTCGTCCCACCACTTGTAGTTGCCGCGCATGTCCGTGGCGTTGTGGATGGCGACGATGCCGCCGCCCGCCTTCTGGTACTTCTCCATCGCCGCCTTCTCGGCGGCGGTCCAGGGATCACCGGACGTCTGGAACATCACCAGCGCGTCGAAGCGCGCCAGGTCGGTGTCGTTGAAGATGGACGAGTCCTCGGAGAGCTCCGAGGTGATGCCGGCCTCCGTGAACGCTGCGCGCAGCAGCGGAGTGCCCTTCTCGATCGCGTCCGTGTGCCGGAACGCGGCGGTCTCACTGAAGATGAGGACGTGCGCGGGCGCGGCGGGCGCCTCGAGCTTCGACAGCGGCGCCGTCGACGTCCAACCCGGCGTCTGCGCTCCCATGAGCGCCGCGGCGTTCACTTCCGGCGCGTAATCGTGGGAATGCGGGGCGCCCGTGTAGTGCGCCGTCGCGGGGGCAGCCAGCAGTCCTGCGCCGGCGGCCGCCAACGCTGCGCTCTTAAGCGCGCGTTTCCTGAAGCCTCTCAAACTTCTCCTCCTCGCCCTCCCCGGGCGACGGTACGAGCATCGTGCTCAAGCTTGCTGAAACGCGGCCAAAGGCTGTCAGATAAGTTCGCGACCGTCAAGGCTTTTGCCCGCCGAGCGTCAGATGGCTTATCCCCCTCGGACATCGGATATTTGTCCGGCATGCTCTTCAAGCGCCGCCGCTCCGGGCCGCCCGACTGGGCCTTGTACTTCAGTGAAGCCGAGTGGCGTGAGTTCGAACGGGTTGTGCGGGCGGAGATCACGCCGCGCGGGATCAGCGGCAGCATCCACGACGGGCAGCTGACCTACGGCAAGGCGCGCTACGGCCTCGGCAACCTCGCACAGATGTGCCACGGCGAGCCGTTGGCGCTGTGGCCGGACATCGTCGCGCGCCACTTCGCGATCACGTCGGACATCCCGGAGGAGCTCGAAGGCATCCCGAAGGCGCGGCTGATCGACGACGGCTACTTGGCGCGCCTCCCGGACGACCGCGTGACGCGGCGCGTGGCGGAGGACCTCCAGCTCGTGCTGAGCTGGGACCAGCCCGACCGGGTGGCGACGCCGCACCGCGACGAGGTGTTCGCGCGCGGGGAGCCCGACGACCTGTTCGCGGAGGCGATCGAGAACGCGCGTGCGGAGGAGGAGCTGGAGCTCGAGCGCCACGAGATCCCCGTGGGCGACGACGTCGTGGAGCTGTTCGCGCTCACGGGCGCCTCGCACTTCACCGCCACGCACGCGCTGTGGGCCGACGAGTTCGACCCGCCGGGTTCAGAGCACGGGACGCTCGTCGCCGTTCCCAACCGGCACACCGTGCTCGCGCATCCCATCCGCGCCATGTCGATGGTCGGCTCGCTCGGCGTGATGCTGGACCTGGCGCGGCGGATGGAGCAGGAGGGCCCGGGCTCGATCAGCCCGCACCTGTACTGGCTGCGGGAGGGCCGGCTCGAGCGCCTGGACGCGCGCATCACCGACGCGGGCATCGAGTTCGCGCCGAGCGCCGAGTTCGGGGCGATGATGGCGCGCCTCGCGTAGCCTGCTGTGCGTGGACCCCGTGCTGACCGGCGCGACGCCGCGCCTCACCGCCGAGGACGCGATCGAGATCGGCGCGGCGCTGTTCGGCGTGCGCGCGCCGGAGGCCCGCGACCTCGGTAGCGAGCGCGACCGCACGTTCCGGCTCGGCTCCGAGGCGATCCTGAAGGTCTCCAACGCGGCCGAGGATCCGGACGTGCTAGACATGGAGGCGGCCGCGGCGCTGCACGTGACCGCGGTCGATCCGGAGCTGCGCGTCGCGCTGCCGTGGCGGCCGGTCGCGGGCGGTGATCCGGGCACAGCGCGCCCGGGGGACGATCCGGCGGCGCTGCGGGCGCGCTGGGGCGAGCACTGGGTGCGGCTCTATGACGTGCTGCCCGGCAGCAGCCGGATCGAGGCCCGCGCGCTGTCGGACGCGGCGCTGGCGGGATGGGGCGAGACGACGGCGCGGCTCGGGCAAGCGCTGCGGGCGTTCACGCACCCGTGCGCGACGCGGACGATGGCGTGGGACGTCCAGCACGCGCTCGCCGCGCGCGAGCTGCTCGGCGACATCCGTGACGCTCACGCGCGCGCGTGCGTGGAACGGGTGCTGGACGCGTTCGCGGTGCGCGTGGCGCCGGCGTGGCCGCGGCTACGGGCGCAGGTCGTCCACACCGACCTGACCGTCGACAACACGCTCACCGACGAGCACGGGCGGATCACGGGGGTCATCGACTTCGGGGACATGAGCCACTCGGCGCTCGTGAGCGACCTGGCGTCGGTGCTGGACTCCGTGTGCGGCGGGCGCGACGGGGACGAGCTGCTGCGCGCGGCGCGGCTCGTGCTCGACGGCTACCAGCGGCGGGTGTGGCTGGAGGAGCTCGAGCTGGAGGTGCTCGGCGTGGCGTGGGCCGCGCGGGCCGCGGTGACGGTCGCGATCAGCTCCTGGCGGGTGGCGCAGGGGCTCGAGGAGGCGGCGTTCGCCGAGCGCTACAACGCGATCGCGCTGCGGACGATCGAGAGCCTGGAGGCGTACGGGTGGGACGGCGTCGCGCGGGCGCTCGGTGCGGCCGGCGCGCGCCGCCCGGACCCGTCGCTGGCCGCGCGCCGGGCGGCGGCGTTCGGGCCGGCGATCGACCCGCTGTTCTACGCGTCGCCGATCGAGGTCTCCCACGCCGAGGGCGTCTGGCTCCATGACACCGAGGGCCGCGCGCTGCTGGACGCGTACAACAACGTGCCGTGCGTGGGGCACGCGCACCCGCGCGTGACGGCCGCGGTCGCGCGCCAGAGCGCGCTGGTCAACACGCACACGCGCTACCTGCACCCGAACGCGATCGAGCTCGCGGAGCGGCTGACCGCGACGTGCCCGCCCGAGCTGGACACGGTGATGCTGGTCAACTCGGGCTCGGAGGCCAACGACCTCGCGTGGCGGATGGCGACCATGGCGACCGGCAACCGGGGCGGGCTGTGCACGACGTTCGCCTACCACGGCATCACCGAGGCGATCGCCGCCCTGTCTCCCGAGGGCTGGTTCGACGAGCCCAAGCCGGCCCACGTCGAGACCTGGGACCCGTTCGACGCCGGCGCGTTCAGCGCCGCCGTCGCCCGGCTCGACACGCCGCCGGCGGCCGCCATCCTCGACGGGATCGTCACCAGCGACGGCATCGCGGAGCTCGATCCCGCGACCGTGCGGGGCTGGGTGGACGCGACCCGCGCCGCCGGCGGGCTGTGGATCGCCGACGAGGTCCAGTCCGGCCACGGCCGCACCGGCGAGGCGCTGTGGTGCTTCGAGCGCTTCGGGGTCGTCCCGGACTTCGTCACGCTCGGCAAGCCGATGGGCAACGGCCATCCGGTCGCGGCGGTCATCACACGCCGCGCGATCGTCGAGGCGCTGGTCGGCCGCGCGACGCTGTTCAGCACGTTCGGCGGCAACCCGGTGAGCGCCGCGGCCGCGCTGGCCGTGCTCGACGTGATCGAGGACGAGCGGGTGCTCGAGCGCGTGCGGCGCACGGGCGCCGCGCTCGGTGAGGCGCTGCGCGCGGTGGCGCCGGCCGACGTGCGCGGCGTCGGGCTCGCGTGGGGTGTCGACCTGCCCGACGCCCGCGCGGTGCGCGACCGCATGCGCGAGCTCGGCGTGCTCGTCGGCACCACCGGCCGCGACGGCAACACGCTCAAGATCCGCCCGCCGCTGGCGTTCGAGGAGACCCACGTCACACAGCTCGCCGAGGCGCTGAGCCGCGCGCTAGGGTGAAGCCACCCGGACGAGACGCGCGCCGTACCCGGTAAGCCAAGACGACGCGCACCCTTTCACTCGTCATGGAGGTGCGTACCGATGGCCTGGATTCTCCTCGTCGTCGCCGGTCTGCTGGAAACCGTGTGGGCGCTCGCGCTCAAGGAGTCCGACGGCTTCTCGAAGCTCGGCCCGACGCTGGTCTTCGGCGTCGCGATCGTCGCGAGCATGGTCCTGCTCGCGCTGGCCCTGCGTGAGCTGCCCGTCGGCACGGGCTACGCCGTGTGGACCGGCATCGGCGCCGTCGGCGCCGCGATCGCCGGCATGGTCTTCCTCGGCGAGGCGGCCGTCCTCGGCCGGATCCTCCCGATCGCACTGATCGCGGTCGGGATCGTGTGGCTGGCGCTGAGCCACGAGTAGCGATGAGTTCCGGAGCGCCCGGCGGTCTCAGCCGCATGTCCGACTACCCGTCCGCGGCGGTGGCGCTGCCGATCGCCGATCGCCGCCGCGCGCATGACTTCTACACGCAGGGCCTCGGGCTGGAGGCCGTCGGGCCGTTGGCCGACGACGGCCTGCCCGAGCCGCTGATGCTGGTCGTCAACGCCGGGCTGCGGCTCGTCCTCGTCCCCACCGGCGGCTTCAACTGGGTGCTCGGCGAAGGCCACGAGGTCGCCGGCGAGCGGGTCGTCGAGTGCCTGCTGCAGCTCGGCCGCGACAGCGAGGACGCCGTACGCGAAACGGTGGAGCGGGCGCAGGCGGCCGGCGCGACCGTCGTGCGCGCGCCCGAGCGGCAGCCGTGGGGGTTCGAGGCGCTGTTCGCGGATCCTGACGGCCATCTGTGGGTCGCCGCGGTCACCGAGGACTAGTGCACGGGCGTCGTCCTCGCGGAGGAGGCGGGCACACCAATTGCGTACAGACACGGCGCCGGGCCGCCGGTAGCTTCGCGCCGCCATGAACGAAGATCTCTCAGGACGGACCGCGCTCGTCACCGGCGCCACCTCCGGCATCGGGCGCGCGGTCGCCGTCCGGCTCGCCGCTGCCGGCGCGGACGTGATCGCGGTCGGCCGCAGCCACGAGCGCGGCGAGGACGTCGTCGCCGAGATCGCCGACGCCGGCGGCAGCGCGCGCTTCGTCGCCGCCGACGTCAGCGACCCGGACGGCATCCGGGCGCTCGTCGAGGCCGTCGGCGCGGTCGACGTCCTCGTCAACAACGCCGGACTCGCGTTGTGGGGCCCGACCGAGGCGCTCGCCGTCGAGGACTTCGACGCGCTGTTCGCGACCAACGTGCGCGGCCCGTACTTCCTCGTCGCCGCGTTCGCGCCGGGGATGGCCGAGCGCGGCGAGGGCAGCATCGTCAACATCGGCAGCATGGCCGGCAGCGTCGGCTTGCCCGGCTCGGCCGCCTACGGCGCGACCAAGGCCGCGCTGGAGTCGATGACCCGCGCGTGGGCGACCGAGTACAGCCCGCGCGGCGTGCGCGTGAACAGCGTCGCGCCCGGCCCGACCTACACGGCCGCGGGCACGCGCGAGGAGCTGGAGGCGTGGGCGCCGTCGTTGCCGCTCAACCGCGTCGCCGACCCGCGCGAGATCGCCGAGCTGGTGGTGTTCCTGGCGTCGGCGCGCGGGAGCTTCGCCACGGGCGGGACGTTCCCGGTCGACGGCGGGCGCACGGCGGTCTGATCAGAGCGCTCGCGCGGCGTCGAGCGCGAGCTGCGGGTCGAACGCGCCGAGCCAGCGCTGGCGCTCGCGGCCGTCGCGGTCCAGCAGGATCGCGCCCGGCTGGCCGGGGATGCGGTAGTGCTCCCACACCTGCATCGTCTCGTCGAACAGGAGGGTGGGCGTCGTGAGGCCGTGGCGCTCGACGAAGGCGGGTGCGTTGGCGAGCTCGTCACGCCCGCCGATCGCCACCACGGACAGGCCGTCCTGGGCGAGCCGCTCGATCTTCGGCGCCTCGCCGTTGCAGACCGTGCACCACGGGGCCCAGAACCACAGCAGCGTCGGCGCCTCGGCGTCCGCGAGCTGCGAGAGCTGGTACTCGCCGTCCCCGTCCATGCGGGTGACGGCGAGCGCGGGCACGACGCCCGGCTCGTCGCCGCCGCGCAGGGTCACGATCAGGGCGGTCGCGACGATGGCGGCGAAGGCGAGGGCGGCGAGCAGGCGTCTCATGGCTGTGCCGGGAGCCGGAAGCGGACCCGTGTGCCGACCGTAGCGTCTTCGAGCCAGATCGAGCCGCCGTGGGCCTCCACGATGGCGCGCGAGATCGCCAGCCCGAGCCCGGCACCGGGCGACCGGCGGGAGGCGTCGCCGCGGAAGAACGGCTCGAACACGCGCTCGCGCTGCTCGGCCGCGATGCCCGCGCCGGTGTCGGCGACCTCGACCTCGACGCCCTGCTCGCGGTCTTCCACGAACACGGTCACGCTCCCGTCCGGCGGCGTGTGATGAATGGCGTTCTGTATCAGGTTGAACAGCACGCGGCTGAGCTGCTCGGGGTTGCCGTGGGAGCACGCGACGGAGCCGTTGAGGTCGGCGTGGACGTCGACCGCCTCGGCGGCCGCGGCGGGCCGCATCGCCTCCACCGCGTCGCTCACCAGGTCATGGACGGCGACGCGCTCCATCGTCCAGGTGAGCTCGCGCGCCTCCAGCCGCGTGAGGTCGAACAGGTCGTCGATCAGCGCCGCGAGCTGGCGCACGTGCGTGTTCATCCGGCCCGCGTACTCGCGCCGGGTCGCCTCGTCCCCGATCGCGTCGTCGATCGCGGTGGCGAGCAGGCCGAGTGACGTGATCGGCGTGCGCAGGTCGTGCGAGACCGCCGCGAACAGCTCGCGGCGCATCCGCTCCTCGCGGTCCAGCCGCACGATCATCTCGTCCACCTGTTGCCCGACGCGCGTGATCTCGTCATCCCCGCGCGGCGCGACCCGCACGTCGCGGCGCCCTTCGCCGACGGCCGCGAGGGTCGTGCACACCGCGTCGAGGTCGTCCAGCGCGCGCGCACCCAGCCGGTGCGTCACCCACAGCACGAGCGCCGCCGCGTAGATCGCCAGCAGCACGGTCAGGACCGCGTCGTGGCTGGACAGGAACATCAGCCAGACGAACAGCGCGACGCCCGCGGCCAGCGCGAGTGCTCCGAGGCCCGCCACGAGCGCGAATTGCCGGCGCAGCCCGCCGGGGCGGCGGCGCGCGATCCACTCGCCCGCGAGCACGGTGAGGACCGACAGCGGCGCGACGATCTCCAGCGTGACCCACGCGCCGGGCGCGTCGTCGTAGCCCAGCCAGACGACCGCCGGCAGCGCGAGGGAGAGCGCGAGCGCGAGCGCTAGGCCGCGAAGCGGTAGCCGACGCCCCATACCGTCTCGATCCACCGCGGGTGCTCCGGGTCCGGCTCCAGCTTCGTGCGCAGGCGCCGGATGTGCACGGTCACGGTGGAGGTGTCCGAGTAGAACGCGTACTGCCACACGTGGTCCATCAGCTCCTCGCGCGTGAACGCCCGGCCCGGGTGGCGGGCGAGGAACGCCAGCAGGTCGAACTCGCGCGTGGTGAGCGCGACCAGTTCGCCGTCGCAGCGCACCTGGCGGGCGGACGGGTCGATCTCCAGCGCGCCGAAGCGCAGTGGCGCCTCGTCGGGGCGCACGGTGTCGAAGCGGCGCAGCACCGCGTCGACGCGGGCGACCAGCTCCGCCGGCGAGAACGGCTTGACGACGTAGTCGTCGGCGCCGAGCCGCAGACCGGTGACGCGGTCGGACTCGCCGCCCTTCGCGGTGAGCAGGATGATCGCGCTGGAGCGGTCCGTGCGCTCGCGCACCCGGCGCATCACCTCGAGCCCGTCGGTGCCCGGCAGCATCAGGTCGAGCACGATCAGGTCGGGCGCGCGCTCGGCGACGGCGGCCAGCGCCGCGTCCCCGTCGGGCGCCACGCGCGTGTCGTAGCCCGCCCGGCGCAGGTAGGCCGCGACGACCTCGCTGATCGTCGGCTCGTCGTCGACCACGAGGATGGACCCGCGAACGTGCACGTGCCCATTGTCACAGCGCTGCAGGGCGGTGCACGCGAGTTCAGAGAATGTTCATCACGTCCCCGGCTACGTTCGAGCCGTGGCCACGGACGAGGAACTGCTGCACCGGATCGCCGTCCGCGACGAGCGCGCCTTCACGGAGCTGTACCGCCGGCACGCGGTGGCCGCGTCTGCGACGGCGCGCCGCGTGTGCCGCGAGCCGGAGGACGTCCTGCAGGACGCGTTCTTCGCACTGTGGCGTGACGCGGCCGCGTTCCGGCCGCGGCCCGGCGGCGCGGCCGGGTGGCTGCACACGATCGTGCGCCACCGCGGCATCGACCACGTGCGCCAGGCCGCGGTACGCGAGCGCCGCTGCGTGCTCGACGAGCGGCCACTGACGGGCGCCGTGTGCGAGCGGCCCGCGCCCGACGAGGTCGTCACGGCGCGCGAGGAGCGTGCGCGGTTGCGGGGCGCGATCGCTGCCTTGCCCGCCGAGCAGCGCGAGGTGATCGTGCTCGCCTACGGCGAGGAGTTGACGCAGCGCGAGATCGCCGCGCGGCTGTGTGTCGCGCTCGGCACCGTGAAGGGCCGCACGCGCCTCGCGCTGCGCCGGTTGCGGCTGGAGCTCAGCTAGCGACGAGCTCGAGCGCGACGACGATCTCGACGTCGGTGCCGAGGGCGTCGCCGCCGCGCGGGAGCGGCAGGTTCCAGGTCATCCCATAGTCGCGGCGGTCGATCACGGCGCGCAGGGCGAGCGCCGCGCGGGTGGCGCCGAACGGGTCCTCGACGACACCGGACCAGGTGCCAGTGGCGGTGATGGGACGGGTGACGTTGCGGATCGTCAGCTCGCCCGGCAGCGCGATCGTGCCGTCGACGGCGGGCTGGGCGGGTGCGGACGCGAACGCGATCCGCGGGTGCTGGACGGCGTCGAAGAAGTCGGGTCCGAGCAGGTGGGTGCGCAGGTCGGCGGGCGAGGTGACGCTGATCGACTCGACGGCCGCGCTGCCGACGACGACGAGCGCGCCATCGTCGTGCTGGGTGACGGTGGCCTCGACGTCGGCGAACGTCCCGCGGAACGTGTTGATGCTCATGTGCTTGACGGCGAAGCCGAACGACGAGTGGTCACGGTCGCCGGCGAACGTGCGGGCGAGGGTGGGAGCGGTGGACATGGCTGAGGCCTTTCGGTTAGCGGAGGGTGGTCTTGACGGTGCGCGGGGCGAGCCCGGGCGCGGTGACGGTGAGTTGCAGGGACGCGCGGCGCGGCAGCGTCTTCTTCAGCCGCAGAGCCGCGGTGACGGCGCGCCCGGGTTTGGTCTTGACGGTGCCGCGGGCGACGATGCGGCCCTTGTGGCGGGCGACGAGCTGCACCTTCACCGCCGTGGGCGTGGTGACGCGCACGCGCAGGCCGGAGCGGCGCGAGGCGCGCAGGATCTTGACCGTGGCCTTCGCCAGCGCGGGCTCGGCGTTCGGCGGTGCTGAGCCGTTGCCCGACGTGGCCCGATCGACCGACTCGCACGCGTCGGCCACATCGTTGGAATCCAGCACGGCGACGTCCGCGCCGATGCCACAGCCGATCTGGTCGAGCTCGCCGTCGCGCGCGGTGATCGTGTCGTTGCCGGCGGCGAACCCGTCGTCGGCCTGGCGGTCGGCGTCGACCGTGTCGGTTCCGGGGCCCGGGTCGAGCACGTCGTCGCCGAAGCCGCCGGTGAGACGGTCGCGGCCGGGGCCGCCCTCGAGCGTCTCGCCGTAGTCGGAGCCGATCAGCGTGTCGTCGCCACCAAGGCCGCGCAGGGTGACGGCGGCGCCGCCGGAGAGCAGTGCGTTCGGGCCGTCGTTGCCGGTGAGGACCGAGCCCGCGACGGACGCCGCGAGCACTTCGACGTCGGCGCCCACGTGGTCGCCCTCGGGCGAGTCGCCGGGTTGGCCGTCCAGGTTCGCGTCGACGCGGTTGTGCGGGAACTCGACGCGGTCGGTGCCGTCGCCCCCGTTGAACGTCTCGCGCGCGGGCGTGCCGAGCAGCAGGTCGTCGCCCGGGCCGCCGCTGTAGGTGCCCGGCCCGAAGGTGGCGCCGTTGAACGTGCCCACGCGGTCGTCACCGGGGCCGAGGTCGGCCTCGACGCCCGCGCTCGTCCCGACGTAGAGGATGTCGTTGCCGGTCCCCAGCTGCGCGACGGTGTCGCCGTCGCGGCAGGTGACGATCACGTCGTTGCCGTCGCCGCCGTCGATCAGCAGCGGCAGCGGGCACGCGCGCTGGACCCGGTCGAGGTTCGGGACCGACTGCACGTCGTTTCCATCGCCGAGCGAGAGCACCGCCAGCTGCACGCCGTCGGTCGCGCAGCGCGCGTCCCGCGAGCCGGCCGTGATCACCGGCTGGCAGCCGTCACCGGCGTCCACGCCGCCGGCGAGCGTGTCGGTCACCGTGACCGCGCCGGCCTCGTAGTAGAGCTCGGTGCTGTTGGTCTCACCGGGCGCGGCCACGAACAGCAGCGCGCGCACGCCGGAGGGCAGATCGACCACGCCGGCCGTCCCGGCGTGGGCGAGGTTCGGTCCGAGCGCCATCGAGACGGCCAGGAGCGACAGGACGCCGGCGAGGCGCCTGAGAGTGTGTGACATGGAAAGGGTCCTTGGGGAGGGGACGGGGTTGCTCCTCCACTGTGCGCGAGCGCCGCCCGCGCGTCCAATACCGCTTCCGTGTGGAGCGATACTTTGGCTCTAGGGCGCGGCCCAGGCCTGCTCCGCACGCACCTCGCGCGCGACCCGCAGCACCGCGTCGAGCGCGCCCGACCGCTTGTCCGCCCGCCACAGCAGGTCGAACGGCAGCGTCACCCGCGGCTCGATCGGCACGAACGCCGAGCCCTCCACCTGCTCGGCGAAGGCACTGCGCGCGTACACGACCACGCCCAAGCCCTCGCGGATCGCCTGCACACCGAGGTCCGGGTACGGATCGGGCACGGTCCGGGGCTCGAAGCCGGCGTCGCGGCAGAGCTGGACGACGGCGGCCGTATAGCCGGGGGAGTCGGGGCCGCCGGCGACGATGATCGGCTCGTCGCGCAGTTCGCCCAGCGCGACCGACGCGCGCTGCGCGAGCGGGTGGTCGGCGTTGACGTGCAGCACCGCGGGCGCGTCGCGCAGCCGCTCGCGCTCGAGCGCCGGATCGTCCTCCGCGCAGAAGCCGAGGACGAGGTCGAGCCGGCCCGCGCGCAGGTCGTGCAGCAGCGCGCCGGTGGTGTCCTCGCGCGGGTAGAGCATCACGCCCGGCGCGCGCGTCGCGCACGCGGCGAGGACCGCGGGCGCGAGCTCGAAGCGCGCCGTCGGCGCGACACCCAGCGTCAACTTGCCGGTCGGTGCGCTCTCGAGCTCGCGCACCTCGGCGAACACCGCCTCGGCGTGCGAGAGCAGCTCGCGCCCGCGCTCGAGCAGCAGCGCGCCCGCGGCGGTCAGCTCCACCTGCCGGCTCGAGCGGTGCAGCAGCGTCACGCCGAGCTGCTCCTCCAGCTGCCGGATGGCGGCGCTCAGCGGCGGCTGGGCGATGTGCAGGCGCGCGGCCGCGCGCGTGAAGTTGAGCTCCTCCGCGACCGCGAGGAAGTAGCGCAGCTGGCGAAGGTCCGGCGTCATCTCAGGGCTCGGCAGCGTACCGGCCACAGGCGCTGCTTTCGGGCCCCCCAAGCAACTGGCTCTAGCCCGGGATCGTCATCCAGCCGACCATGGGCGCTCCTAGAGCGAGGAGGAACCATGCGTTCGGTGAAGGTGCTGGCGGCCGCTTTGGCGCTGGGCGTCGCTGCCTGCGGCAGCGACGAGCCCGGCGGCGAGGCGGCGCAGTCGTCCAGCGAGGGGAAGACCCTCAAGATCTATTCGTCGGTGCCGCTGCAGGGCGCGTCGCGCACGCAGGCGGAGGCGATCGTGGACGGCGCGACGCTCGCGCTCGAGCAGGCCGGCGGCAAGGCGGGCCCGCACACGATCGAGTACGAGTCGCTGGACGACTCGACCGCGCAGGCCGGCGCGTGGACGCCGGAGGCCGAGTCGGCCAACGCGCTCAAGGCCGCGCAGGATGACGCGACCGCGGTCTACCTCGGCACGCTCAACTCGGGCGCGGCGAAGGTCTCGATCCCGATCCTCAACGAGGCGGGCATCCCGATGATCTCGCCCGCGAACACGTACGTCGGCCTCACGTCGGACGAGCCGGGCTCCGAGCCCGGTGAGCCGGGCAAGTACTACCCGACCGGCGCGCGCACGTACGCCCGCGTGGCGCCCCTCGACGTCAAGCAGGGCTCGGCGCTGGTGACGCTGATGAAGGAGGACGGCTGCACGAAGGTCGCGATGACCAACGACAAGGAGGTCTACGGCGCCGGCCTCGCGCGCGTGATCGAGATGGCCGCGAAGGCGCAGGGCCTGACGCTGACCGCCAACGACGCGATCGACAAGAACGCCTCCAACTACCGCGGCCTCGCCACCCGGGCCAAGAGCGACGGCGCCGACTGCTACGTCTACTCCGGCATCACGGCCAACAACGCGGTCCAGCAGTTCAAGGACTTCGCCGCCGCGCTCGGCCTGGACGGCAAGCTCTACGGCCCGGACGGCATCTGCGACGGGCTGTTCGCGAGCGAGGAGGAAGGCGGCATCCCCGCTTCGCTGGCGCCGCAGTTCAAGTGCACGGTGCCGACGCTGTCACCCGACGCGTACCCGCCGGCCGGCCAGGAGTTCTTCAAGACCTACAAGGCCAAGTTCGGCAAGACCGCGGACCCGTACGCGATCTACGGCTACGAGGCGATGTCGCTCGCGCTGGACGCCATCGAGCGCTCCAAGACCGGCGAGCGCGCGGACATCCTGGAGGCGATCTTCGCCACCAAGAATCGCGAGAGCGTCCTCGGCACCTACTCGATCAACGAGAACGGTGACACCTCGCTCGCCGACTACGGCGCCTACACCGTCCAGGACGGCGCCCTGAAGTTCGACCAGACGGTCAAGCCCGCGGCCAGCTAGCGGGCGCGGTCAAAGGCGGCGGCGACGGCGCGCATGTGCGCCTCGACCGCCGCCAGCAGCTCGCGGACGCCCGGTGAGAGCCGGGCTCCCGCGCGCGTCACGATCGCGAACGTGTCGTACAGCGCCGGAGCGAACGACGCCGTGTGCAGGCCGGCGGGGAAGTACGGCGCGTGAACGAACGCGCTCGGCAGGTAGGTGTCGCCGATGCCGTCGGCGACCAGCCGCAGCGCGATGTCCTTGAGCTCGACCTCGACCTTGGGCGCGAGCCGCAGGCCCTGCGACTGCGCCCGCTCGGCGAGCTGGCGGCGGATCGGGTCGCTGTCGGCGGACTCGGCGTCGTAGAAGATCAGCGGCGTCGCCGCCAGGCGCTCGATCGTCGCCGGTCCACGCGTGCGCTCGGGGTCCGCGCTCACGTAGACGACCTCGTCGCGCACGATCGGGCGCACCTCCAGCTTCTCGTCGTCGATCGGCAGCACGATCACGCCGGCCTCGAGCTCGCCGCGCCGGATGCGGTCGGCGAGCACGGACGAGTTCTGGCCGATCAGCCGCACCGACACGTTCGGGTGCCGGCGCAGGAACTCCACCACGAGCTCGTCGAAGCGCCACGCCTGCGGGCCGCCGAACACGCCCAGCTCGACCGTCCCGGTCCGCAGCGCGTTGAGCTCGCTGACGCTGTCGGCCGCGTCTTCCACCGCGCGCAGGCTGCGCGCCGCGTGCTCGGCGAACGCGCGGCCCGCCTCGGTGGCGACGACGCCGCGGCCGGCGCGCACGAACAGGTTCGTGCCCAGCGCCTGCTCGAGCTTGCGGATCTGC
Source organism: Solirubrobacter deserti (assembly GCF_003344625.1). GTDB lineage: Bacteria > Actinomycetota > Thermoleophilia > Solirubrobacterales > Solirubrobacteraceae > Solirubrobacter > Solirubrobacter deserti. The sequence goes on from NZ_QPKJ02000004.1 coordinate 160,128, forward strand.
TCGGCCACAGCCGGCTGGGACACGCGCAGCGCCTCGGCGGCGGCGGTGAAGGAGCCGAGCTCGAGCGCGGCGCAGAAGCAGCGGATCTGCTGCAGCGACAAAAGCTCTGCCTTTGACTGCTCCAAGCAAGCAACCCTACCTTCGGTGTCCAGCGCGCTCGAAGATGCCGGCATGAGCCACCTGCTCCTGCACTTCTCCAAGTCGGCGGTCGACGAGTTGCTCGTGCTCGAGCGCGGTGAGGGCCCGTACGTCTTCGACACCGACGGCCGGCGCTACATCGACGCGCTGTCGAGCCTGTTCTGCGCACAGATCGGCTACAGCTACGGCGAGGAGATGGCCGCCGCGGCCACGCGTCAGCTGACGACGCTCGCGTTCAATACGAACTGGGGCACGGCGCACCCGGCGGCGCTGGAGCTGGCCGAGCGGCTCGCCGACCTCGCGCCGGGGGACCTGAACCAGGTGTTCTTCACCAGCGGTGGCTCGGAGGCGGTCGAGGCGGCGTGGAAGCTCGCCCGCGAGTACCACGTTGCGAACGGCCAGCCGCAACGCACGAAGGCGATCGCGCGCGACCGCGCCTACCACGGCGTGACGCTCGGCGCGCTCTCCTTCACCGGCGTCGACCGCTTCAAGGCGCCGTTCGGGCGCGCGCCGATCGACGTCACGCACGTGGCCAACACCAACGCGTTCCGGGACACCGGTGACCCGGCGACGTTCTGCGCGCGGCTGCTGCGTGAGGTCGAGGACGCGATCCTCGCCGCCGGCCCCGACGAGGTGGCGCTGATCATCGCGGAGCCCGTGCAGAACTCGGGCGGCTGCCTGGTCGCGCCGGACGGCTACTGGAGGGGCCTGCGTGAGCTGGCCGACCGTTACGGCGCGCTGCTGATGGCCGACGAGGTCATCACGGGCTGCGGCCGGCTCGGTGAGTGGTTCGGCGTGCAGCGCGAGGGCGTCGTGCCGGACCTCGTCTCGCTGGCCAAGGGCCTGACGTCCGCGTATGCGCCGATGGGTGCCGTCGTCGTGCGCGAGCACGTCGCGCCGCTGGGCGTCTTCCGCCACGGCATCACGTTCGGCGGCCATCCGCTCTGCGCCGCGATCGCGCTCACGAACATCGACATCTTCGAGCGCGACGGCGTGCTCGAGAACGTGCGCGCGCTGGAGCCGCACCTGGAGGCCGAGCTGGCCACGCTGCGGGAGTTGCCGATCGTCGGCGACACGCGCGGCGCCGGCTTCTTCTGGGCGATCGAGCTCGTGCGCGACGAGGCCGACACGCGCTTCGACCAGGCCGAGCGCGACGAGCTGCTGCGCGGCTTCCTGCCACGGCGGCTGCGCGAGGCCGGGCTGATCGCGCGCGCCGACGACCGCGGCGACAGCGTGCTGCAGATCGCGCCGCCGCTGATCAGCGACGCGGCGCTGCTGGATGAGATCGTCGACCGGCTCGGTGCGGTGCTGGTCGAGGCCGGAGACCATATGACCGCGGGAGTGGCGTGATGCTTGTCGACCTTGGAGTGCGCACGGCGCCGGTGTACGACCCGGCGACGGGCGAGGTGCAGCGAGAGCTCGTGCTGGCCGGGCCGGCGGATGTGGATGCCGCCGTGGCGAAGGCCAAGCGCGCGTTCGAGCACTGGAGCGACGTGTCGGTCACGCGCCGCGCGCGCGTGATGTTCAAGTTCCGCGCGCTGCTGGACCAGCACACCGACGAGCTCGCGCGGATCATCTCCTCCGAGCACGGCAAGACGCTCGACGACGCGCGCGGCGAGGTCGTGCGCGGCATGGAGGTCGTGGAGTACGCGTGCGGGATCGCCGAGCTGACCAAGGGCGAGTTCTCCGACCAGGTCTCCACCGGCGTCGACCTGCACTCGATCCGCCAGCCGCTCGGCGTGTGCGCGGGGATCACGCCGTTCAACTTCCCGATCATGGTGCCGCTGTGGATGCACCCGATCGCGATCGCGACCGGCAACACGTTCGTGCTCAAGCCGTCCGAGCGCGATCCCTCCGTGAGCGACCGCATCGCCGAGCTGTACGCCGAAGCCGGCCTCCCGGACGGCGTGTTCAACGTCGTGCACGGCGACAAGGTCGCGGTCGACGCGCTGCTCGATCACCCGGACGTGGCGGCGATCAGCTTCGTCGGCTCCACGCCGATCGCCCGCTCCATCCACCAGCGCGCGAGCGAGAACGGCAAGCGCGTGCAGGCGCTCGGCGGCGCGAAGAACCATGCCGTGGTGCTGCCGGACGCCGACCTCGAGTTCGCCGCCGACCAGCTGATCGCCGCGGGCTACGGGTCCGCCGGCCAGCGCTGCATGGCGATCAGCGTCGCGGTGGCCGTGGGCGACGTCGCCGACCAGCTGGTCGAGACGCTGCGTGAGAAGGCGCTGGCGATCAGGGTCGGCCCCGGTCTGGACCCGGACTCCGAGATGGGCCCCGTCATCACCGCGGCAGCGCGCGACCGCATCGTCGGCTACATCGACCGCACCGACGCGACCGTCGTCGTCGACGGCCGCGGCCACGAAGGCGACGGGTTCTTCGTCGGCCCGACGCTGCTCGACGACGTCACGCCGGAGATGGAGGCCTATACGGACGAGATCTTCGGCCCGGTGCTGGCGGTCCTGCGCGTGGAGACGCTCGACGCGGCGATCGACCTGATCAACGCCAACCCGTTCGCCAACGGGACGGCGATCTTCACCGCGAGCGGCCAGGCCGCGCGCACGTTCCAGCGCCGCGTCCAGGTCGGCATGATCGGCGTCAACGTGCCGATCCCGGTCCCGATGGCGTTCTACAGCTTCGGCGGGTGGAAGGACTCGCTGTTCGGCGACCACCACATCCACGGCCCGGAGGGCGTCCGGTTCTACACGCGAGCCAAGGCGATCACGACGCGCTGGCCCGACGCGCCGGAGCGCGCCCATCTCAACTTCCCGACGGCGCGATGACGCGCGACGTCGTCATCGTCGGGGGCGGGATCGCGGGGCTGTCGGCCGCATGGCACCTGCGTCACCGTGACGTGCTGCTGCTGGAGGCCGGCGACCGGCTCGGCGGCCGCATGCGCTCCGACGAGCGCGGCGACTACTGGCTCAACTACGGCGCGCACCTGTTCCCGGCGCCCGGGACGCTCGTCGACCGGATCACGGCCGAGTGCGAGCTGGAGACCGTGCCCGTCACCGGCGGGATGATGGGGCTCGCCGTCGGCGACGCGATCCTCGACGGCGGGCGCGTGGAGTCGTATCCGTTCCGGCTGCCGCTGTCGGTGCGCGAGCGGATCGCGTTCGCCCGCGCCGGCGTGAAGGTCCAGCTCGCCGTCCGCCGCTACCACGCCGCCGCCAACCGCTACGACTTCGAGAACGACCGTTCGTTCGCGGACTTCCTCGGGCCGCTGCCGCCGAAGGTGCACGCCATTTTCTCCTGCGCCGCGCACCGCGCGACGGGCGAGCTGGACGAGCTCGCGGCGGGTGCCGGGATCGGCCTGTTCGCGCTCGTGTGGGCGGGCAAGGGCTCACTGATCGCGCGCAACCTGCGCGGCGGGACGGGGCAGCTGCCCGCGGCGATGGGCCGCGAGCTGGGGGACCGTGCCCGCACCCACGCCCGGGTCGAGGCGGTGCGGGCCGACGGCGACGAGCTGGCGGTGAGCGTGAACGGCGAGGAGGTCCGCGCGCGCCACGTGATCATGGCCGCCAACGCGCCGTACGCGTCCCCGCTCGTCGGCCCGGTCGCGCCGCAGGCCGCGGACGCGCTGGCCAAGCTCACCTACGGCGCGTTCCTGAGCGTCGCGGTCGAGACGCGCGAGACGACCGCGATGCCCTACGACGGCGTCTACGCGATCGCCACGCCCGGCCGCGTGTTCGACATGTTCACCAACCAGGCGCACGCGCTGCGCGTCGGCCCGCGCACGCCGGGGGGCAGCCTGATGCTCTTCACCGGCGCGCAGCAGGCCGCGGCGCTGATGCGCGAGAGCGACGAGGTGATCGTCGAGCGCTTCCTCGCCGACCTCCACGCGATGTACCCGCAGACGCGCGGGGTCATCGCGAACGCGACCGTCCAGCGCTGGGAGCTGGGCAACGTGTACGCGAGCCCGGGCCGCGGCGCGCTGCAGCCCGCGCTGGAGGGCGCGCTCGGCACCCACGAGAACCTGCACCTGGCCGGCGACTACTTCGCCGAGCTGGGCACGATGGAGGCCGCCGCCCAGACCGGGCTCGCCGCGGCCGAACGAGTCGATTCACGAATCCGAGAGGCCGTCAATGTCTGACTTTCACGGGGTCCTGCCTGCGCTGCTCACGCCCTTCACCGAAGACGGGTCCGCGATCGACACCGAGGCGCTGACGGCCAACGTCGAACGCCTGATCGCGGCCGGCGTCGGCGGCCTCGTGCCGGGCGGCAGCACCGGCGAGTTCACGACGCTCACCAACGCCGAGCGCAGGCTGCTCGTCGAGACGGTCGTGAAGGCCGCCGATGGGCACGTGCCCGTCGTCGCCGGCACGGCGGCGCTCTCGACGCGCGAGACGGTCGAGCTGAGCGTGCACGCCGAGCAGGCCGGCGCGGCCGCGGTGATGATCATCCCGCCCTTCTACGACGCCCCGTCCTGGCGCGAGCTGAAGGCACATTTCCAGGCCGTCGCGGACGCGATCTCGATCCCGGTCATGTACTACAACATGCCCGGCGTCTCGGGCACCACGCTCACCGCCGAGCAGCTCGCCGAGCTCCCCGGCGTCACGTGTCTGAAGGACACCGGCGGCGACGCGACGTACGCGCAGGCGCTGATCCACGGCGACGGCCCGACGCTGCTCAACGGCTTCGACACGCACACGTTCCATGCGCTGGCCGCGGGCGTGGAGGCGGTCGTGTGGGGCACCGCGTCCGTGCTGCCGGAACAGTGCGTCGAGCTGCACCGCCTGCTCATCGACGACATCGACCTGCCCGCCGCGCGCGAGCTGTGGGCACGCCTCTGGGCGGTCTGCGACGTGCTCGAGAGCGTGGCCTACACCGCGGGCGTGAAGGCGGGCGCGCGCCTCACAGGCTTCACCACCGGGCCGGTGCGCGGGCCGCTGCTGGAGCTCGAGGACGCCGACCGGGTGCGCCTCGCGGCCGCCATCGAGGCCGCGACGGTTTCGTCGGTTCGATGAGTAGCCTCGTCGCGGTGCACGAGCTCCGCAACCTCGTGGGCGGCGAGCTGGTCGACGCGGTCGACGGCGCCACCCGCGAGATCCTCAACCCCGCCAACGGCGACGTCATCGGGCGCGTGCCCGAGGGCACCGAAGCCGACGTCGAGCGTGCGATGGCCGCCGCCCGCAACGCGCGCATCGGCTGGCGCGACACGACGCCCGCCCAGCGTCAGGAGGCGCTCCTCGCGCTCGCCGACGCCGTCGACCGCCACGCTGGCGAGCTCGCCGCGCTGGAGATCGCCAACGTCGGCAAGCCGCGCTCGCTCGCGGACGAGGAGCTGCCGATCTGCAGCGACGAGCTGCGCTTCTTCGCGGGCGCCGCGCGCGTTCAGAATGCTCCCGCAGCGGGCGAGTACAGCCCCACGCACACGTCGTTCATCCGCCGCGAGCCGGTCGGCATCGTCGGCCAGATCGCGCCGTGGAACTACCCGCTGATGATGGCGATCTGGAAGATCGCGCCCGCGCTCGCGACCGGCAACGTGGTCGTCCTCAAGCCGTCGGAGATCACGCCGCTCAGCACGTTGAAGCTGGCCGAGCTGGCCGCGGAGATCTTCCCGCCCGGCGTGCTCAACGTCATCACGGGCGAGGGCGATCCGGTGGGCCGCGGCATCGTCACCCACCGCGACGTCGCGCTCGTCTCGCTCACCGGCAGCGTGCCCACCGGCAAGTGGATCGCAAAGGCGGCGGCGGACAGCCTCAAGCGCGTGCACCTCGAGCTCGGCGGCAAGGCGCCGGTCGTGGTGCTTGACGACGCCGACCCGGCCAAGGTCGCGGCCGGCCTGCGCGTCGCGAGCTTCTGCAACTCGGGGCAGGACTGCACGGCCGCGGCCCGCGTGCTGGCCACACCCTCGATCTACGACGCGCTGCTCGAGGCGCTCGTGCCCGCGGCCGCCTCCCTCACGGTGGGCGATCCCGCCGAGGGCGACGCCATCGAGATGGGCCCGGTCGTCAGCGCCGCCCAGCAGCAGCGCGTGCTCGGCTTCCTCGACCGTGCCGTCGACGGCGGGGCCAACCTCCTGCTCGGCGGCTCCACCGGCCGCGACGGCGGGTACTTCGTGGAGCCGACCGTCGTCACCGGCGTCGGCCAGGACGCGGAGATCGTCCAGCAGGAGATCTTCGGGCCGGTCGTCACCGTCCAGCGCGTCGCGGACGAGGACGAGGCGATCCGCTTCGCCAACGACGTCCCGTACGGCCTCGCCGCCTCGATCTGGACGCGCGACGTCGGCAAGGCGCTCAACGGCGTGCGCGCGCTCGACTTCGGCTGCGTGTGGGTCAACGACCACCTGCCGTTCCTGTCCGAGATGCCGCACGGCGGCTTCAAGGAGTCCGGCTACGGCAAGGACCTGTCGACCTACGCGCTCGACGACTACACGCGCATCAAGCACGCGATGATCAGCCTCGACTGATCACCCGAACGAGCCGGCTCGCGCGTGGTCGACCGCGACGCGGAAGACCACGCGCTCCTCGTCGCGCGGGTACGGGCCGCCGAGGTACTTGTGCGAGAGGCGGTCGATGATCGTCCACGCCTCATCGCCCTCGACGCGCTCGGCGACGTGGCCGCGCAGATAGGCCATGTGGAACGGGTTGTGGGCCGCGGTCAGCGACAGCGCCACGCGCTCGTCGCCCGCCAGGTTACGCGCCTTGCGGGAGCCGGGGCCGGTGAGGAACACCACGTGGTCGCCGTCCGTGCCGACCCAGACCGGCACGGTGTGCGGCCCGCCGTCGGGCAGCACGGTGGCGACGTGGGCGACGTTGGTGGCGTCCAGCAGGGCGCGGAGGTCGTCGGAGATCATGCCCCTACAACGACCCCCCGGGCCGGAACTCATCGGTCACCCGAGCGTGAACGGGTCCCGCGTCGCGCCCGAGGTCTCGATCCAGATGGAGCGCGTCTCGGTGTACTCGCGCAGCACGTCGTAGCCGTTCTCGCGCCCGATGCCGGACGCGCCGAAGCCACCGAACGGGACGTTCGGGCCGACGACGCGGTACGCGTTGATCCACACCGTGCCGGCGCGCAGGCGCTGAGCGACGCGCATCGCGCGGCGCACGTCGAGCGTCCACACCGAGCCGGCAAGCCCGTACTCGGTGGCGTTGGCCAGCGCCACCGCCTCGTCCTCCTCGGTGAACGTCATCGCCGCGGTGACGGGGCCGAAGATCTCCTCGCGCACGGCGGGAGAGTCGGGAGTCACGTTGGTCAACAGCGTGGGCTGGACAAAGTAGCCGCCGAGCTCGGTCGCGGCGCCGCCGCCGCACGCTGCCTTCGCGCCCTGCGCCAGCGCCGCCTCCAGGATGCCCGTGACCTTCTCGAACTGCCGGGCGTTGGCCAGCGGGCCCATCTCGGTCGTCTCCTCGAGCGGGTTGCCGAGGACGATCTCGTTCGCGCGGGCGACGACGCGCTCGACCAGCTCGTCGTGCACGTCCTCGTGCACGACCAGCCGCGAGCCCGCCATGCACGTCTGGCCCGTCGCGGCGAACACGCCCGCGATCACGCCGTTGGCGGCGGCCTCGAGGTCGGCGTCCGGGAAGATCACCTGCGCCGACTTGCCGCCGAGCTCGAGCGTCACCCTGGCGAGGTGGGAGGTCGCGCCTTCCGCGACGTCGATGCCGGTCTTGGTCGAGCCCGTGAACGCGACCTTGTCGACGCCCGGGTGGCGGACGAGCGCGCGGCCCACCGCCGGGCCGTTGCCGGTGATGACGTTGAACACGCCGTCCGGGATGCCGGCCTCGGTCACGAGCCGCGCCAGCTCGAGCGCGGTCACCGGTGTGTGGTCGGACGGCTTGACGACCATCGTGCAGCCGGTCGCGAGCGCGGGCGCGAGCTTCCACGTCAGCAGCAGCAGCGGCGAGTTCCACGGCACGACCGCCGCCACCACGCCCACCGGCACGCGCTGCGTGAACGCGACGAAGTTCGGCTTGTCCGACGGGATCGACTCGCCCGCGAGCTTGTCCGCCCAGCCCGCGAAGTACCGGTACCAGGACGGCAGCAGCCGCATCTGGCCGCTGAACTCGCGCAGGAGCTTGCCGCTGTCGCGCGACTCGAGCTCGGCGAGCCGGTCCGCGTCGCGCTCGATCAGGTCCGCGAGCCGGTGCATGAGCCGCGAGCGCTCGAACCCCGTCCTCGCGCCCCACTCGCCCTCGAACGCGGCGCGCGCGGCGGCGACGGCGCGGTCGACGTCCGCGTCGCCGGCGTCCGGCACGCGCGCCCACGCCTCACCCGTGTAGGGGTCGACGGTGTCGTAGAAGCGTCCCTCGGCGGGCGGCACGCGCTCCCCGGCGACGTAGAGCTCGTACTGGGGAAGGTCCACGGTGGCCATCACGTCTCCCTCGCTCGACACGTGGAGGATAAGCCCGCGGCGTGGACCTCGAACGTCGCCGCCGCATCGGGCGCTGGTGGCTGATAACGCCAAGTGCCCGTGATGACGCGTGGCCGCTCGGGGTCGGGCGTCCCAGCCGTCCCGCCACCGCCCACCGGCCGTGGAGCGACGGGCTCGTAACGCGTGCCCTGATCGTCGTGCAGCGCCGGCGGCACCAGCGCGTCGAGCGCCGCCTCGAACGCGTCCAGCGCGGCGAGCCCGTGATCGGTGCCCTGCTCACCGCCGACGTGGTGGAACAGCACCTCGGTCGACTCGGTACGGGTGACGACGGCCACGACCGCGAGGCCGTCGTGCCGTTCCACGCGCTCGGGCACGTGAACGGTCCGCACGTGGCCCCGGCGTGCGAGCACCTCGAGCTCCTCCACGGGAGCGGCGTCCGCGGCTTCCTCCTCCGCCGTCGCCGGCGGGATGGCGACCGCGTGGATGCCCGTTGCGGCGAGGAGCTGCAGCCGCTCCTCGTCCTCGAGCCACGGCGTGGCCACCGCGAGCCGCCGAGCGCGCCATTCGGCTTCTACGTCGTCGCCCAGCACCCCGGCGCGGTGGAGCGCGGTCAGCGCGGCGTCGAAGCGGCGGCCGGCCCGCACCGCCTCGGGCCGAGGATTGCGGGACAGCGGGCGCACGTCGTCCAGCAGGCGCTCGAGGTGCCGGTGCGCCGCGGCGCCGGAGCCCGGCGCCGCCGGTGGCGGCTCGCCGGCGAGCACCCGCCGCCACTGAACGATCTCGTCCGCGCTGAACAGCGCCGAGTGCTCGGCCGCGGCCGCGAGGCCGTCGGCGTAGGAAGCGTCGTCGGCGCCGATCCCGGCCCATGTCCACAGCCATGCCTGGGCCTCGAACCGCGCGTCGGTCACAGGTCGACCCGGAACGTGACGTCGTCGTGACCATCCAGCGACAGATCGAGCCGGCGGGCGGTCGCCGGCGGCGCGCCGTAAAACGACGCGTGAGAGCTGTGGGCGTCGCCGCCGAATCCGCTGACGCGGTACGTCGTTCGGGCGTCGTCGGTCAAGGTCCACTCAGGCCAATCGTCGTCTGACTCGCCTTCGACGAGGACCGAGATGCCGTCCGCGAACCGCAGGACGAGCAACAGGCGGTGACCGCCGCGAACGTCCGGCGGCCCGGGTACGACCGCGAGCAAGTCGACCTCCGTCGCGCCCGCATTCAGCTCGCGTTCGAGCGCCCGCTCCTCTGCGGCACTCGGCCACCCGGCACGCGCGCGCAACGCCGTGTCCCACGCGCGCGCATCGGCGGCTCCGGCCGCGGCGAGCAGCCCGAGGGCGCCCTGGAAGCGCCGAACGGCCGGCTCGTCGCCGCGCGCGCTCACGGGCACGCTGTCCAGCCAGGTCGCGAGCAGCCGCTGAGCCCGCTCACTCGCGTCCGCGACCGGTTGCGGTTCAGCCGAGCCCACGAACCGTTCCCGCCAGCGCGCCGCCTCGGCGACGGTCACCGCGCCCGCGGCCTCGAGCGCCTCGAGTGCATCCAGCCCGCCCTCTGCCGTCCCGTCGCGCAGCTCGCAGTGCAGCCATTGGTCGGCACGGTCCACGGGCGGAACGCTACTCCTGAGCGATCGCGGACATCCCGGCCTGGGCGAACGCCACCGCGTCCGCGAGCAGCCGGTCGACGTCCGCCCGTGGGACCGTGCCGCCGTGCTCGGCGGCGGTGTGCTCGATGACCTCCATCGCCGCCGTCAGCGAAGCCGCGGCGAGCGTCGCCGGCACGCGCCGGTCGGGCCCGAACTGCTCGACGAGCGCGTCGGCGATCACGCGCGCGAACTCCTGGTGGAGCGCAAGCCGGCGTGCGGCGACCGTCGGCGCCTCTTCGGCGAGCCGCTGCTGGAGCACGAGCTCGGGCTCGATCCATCCGCCGAGCTCCACCAGCGCGAGCAGCCAGTCCCGGAACGTCGTGAGGGCTTCGTCCCCCGCGGCCAGTGCCTCGCGGAGCGCCTCGGCGGCCGCGGGCGCGTCGCCGAAGACGATGTCCTCCTTGGTCCCGAAGTAATTCAGGACGGTCGCGCGCGAGACCTCGGCCCCGGCGGCGATCTGGTCGATCGTCGTCGCCGCGAACCCCTGCTCGTCGAACAGCGCCATGGCGGCCTGGCGGATCGCCGCGCGCGTCGCCTGCTTCTTGCGCTCCCGGAGCCCAGCCACGGAAACAACCTAGCACTGAGACCAAATATAAACTCAGTTGAAACTTAGACTGCGTATATGTATCTTGTTCGCCATGACCTCCCTGCTCTCCTGGCTCGCCAACGTCATGGGTCGCCGCCCCCGGATCGCGACCCTCGCCGTCCTCGCCACCGTCGTCGCCGTCATCGGCGGCGGCATGGCCGTGGGCGGCACCTTCAAGGACGACTTCACGGTCCCCGGCATCGAGTCGCAGACCGCGCAGGACCTGCTCGCCGAGCGCTTCCCGCAGCAGTCCGGCACCAGCGCCGCCGTCGTCTTCAGCGGCGACCTCTCGGCGCAGGCGCTCGCGCCGACGCTCGAGGCCATCGACCGCCAGCCGCACGTCGTCGGCGTCGCCGAGCTCCAGACGTCGGAGGACGGCAAGACCGCCTTCACCACCGTCAGCTACGACCAGGACGCGACCGACCTCGGCGCGGACGCGCGCGAGCGGCTCGAGGCCGCGGTCGCGAAGGCGCCGAAGGGCGTCTCGGTCGCCATGTCCGGCGAGCCGATCGACGGCGCCGCCACGGGCGGCTTTCCGATCGGCGAGCTCGCGGGCCTGCTGATCGCGGTCGCGCTGCTGGTGATCGTCCTGCGCAGCGCCCGCGCCGCGCGCAACGCGCTCGGGACCGCGCTCGTCGGCGTGGCCGCCGGCTTCGGCGTGCTGCTGTGGGTCGCGTCGCTCACCGACGTGCCCGGGCTCGCGCCGACGCTCGGCGGCATGCTCGGCCTCGGCGCGGGCATCGACTACGCGCTGCTGCTCACCGCCCGCCAGCAGGAGGAGCTGCGCGCGGGGCGTGAACCGCTCGAGGCCGCCCGCCGCGCCAACCGCAGCGCCGGCGAGTCCGCGCTGACCGCCGCCGGGATCGTGCTGGTCTCGATCTCCGGCCTGCTCGTGACCGGCATCCCGTTCGTCGGCCGCGCGGGTGTCGCCGCCGGCCTGGTGGTGCTCGTCTGCGCGATCGTCTGCGTCACGCTGCTTCCCGCGCGGTTCGCGAAGTCCGGGGAGAAGCTGTTGCCCAAGCGGGAGCGTCGCGGCGCCGCGAAGCCGGTCAAGGCGCCGTGGGCGACCAAGCGGCCCGTGTTCGCGCTGCTCGCCGCCGGCCTGGTCACCGCCGCGCTGGCCGCTCCCGCCGCCGGCCTGCAGCTCGGCCAGCCCGACGATCGCAACCTCGGAACCGACGCCACGCAGCGCCAGGCGTACGACCGGCTCGCGGCCGGGTTCGGCGCGGGCGTCAACGGGCCGCTGGTGCTCGCCGTCGCCAACCCGGACGCGGCGGGCCTGAAGCAGCTGGAAGCCGGGCTCGCGGCCGATCGCGAGGTCGCGCGGCTCGAGCCGGCCGTGGTGAACGAGGCCGGCGACGCGGCCGTGATCACCGTCATCCCCAAGCACGGCCCGCAGGAAGAGGCCACGCGGGAGCTCGTCGAGCGCATCCGCGAGTCGGTGGTTCCCGCATCCGGCACCCGCGCCTACGTCGGTGGCCGCACCGCCCGCTACGGCGACGAGGCGAGCAAGATCGCGTCGCGCATCCCGGTGTTCGCGGTGACCGTGGTCGGGCTCTCGCTGCTGTTGCTGCTGATCGCGTTCCGCTCGTGGCGGATCTCGGTCATGTCCGCGGTGTTCAACCTGGCGTCGATCGCGGCCGCCTACGGCGTCATCACGCTCGCGTTCCAGACGTCGACGGGCGCCTCGCTGCTGGGCGTCGAGCAGCAGCCGGTCGTCCCGTACGTGCCGCTGTTCATGTTCGCGATCCTGTTCGGGCTCTCCACGGACTACAACGTGTTCCTGCTCTCGCGGGTGCGTGAGGAGTGGGGCCGCCACGCCGACCACCGCGCGGCGATCGCGACCGCGTGCGCCGGCACCAAGCGCATCATCACCGCCGCCGGCGCAATCATGATCGCGGTCTTCATGGGCTTCGCCACTGACCACGATCCCGTGATCAAGATGACCGGCATCGGGCTTGCCAGCGCCGTCCTGGTGGACGTCACGCTGGTCCGGCTGTTCATGGCCCCGGCGGCGCTGACGCTCCTCGGGAATCGGCTGTGGCCGGAGCGTCGCCGCGCCGGCGCGCCCGTCTTCGTCCGCGCGCAATAAGCGCGACGGCGAGCACGAGCAGGACGATCAGCGCTACGCGACTGACGGTGTCCCCGACCTCGTCGAAGGACTCCGCGGCCGCGTAGCCGAGCGTGACGAACGTGGCGCTCCAGATGACGGCGCTCGCGACGCTGTAGGGAACGATCCGGCGGACGGTGACGCCGGACGTTCCCGCCACGAATGGCAGCGTCGAACGGAACAGGCCCGTGAAGCGGCCGAGGAACAGCGCCTTGCCGCCGTGGCGGGCGAAGAACCCGTCGACTGCGGCCGCCGCCCGGGGGAGGCGGCGTTCCAGGAACGGCCGGCCGAGCACCCGGCCGGCCGTCACGCTGACGAGGTCGCCGGCGACGGCGGCGGTCGCGACGAGCGCGATCATCAGGCCGAGCGCGGCGACGCCCTGGTCGGCGATCACGACGCCGCCGGTGAGCAGCGCCAGCTCACCGTGCACGAGCCAGCCGGCGAACGCGGTGGTCTCGAGGAAGATCAGCGCCGGCACCGCGAGATAGACCCACGCGCCAACGGTCCCGAGCACGTCCGCGAGCTCGCCCGCGAGCAGCACGCCCGCGGCCAGCACGCAGACCGAGACCAGCGCAGCAGTCACCCCCGCGGGACGCACGACGTACGGCGACCCTCTCACACGGGTCGCGCCGGCGCAACGCTCAAAGCACCGACGGCCGGAACGGGTCGGTCCAGGCGATGCCCTCCTCCTCGAAGCGCCGTTCGAGCGCCTCGACGCCGTGGGCGGCCTTGAAGTCGCGTTCGGCCTCGGAGATGGGCTGGACGGCGAGGATGCGGATGTGCCCGCCGTCGAACGCGCAGCGCTCGAGCTGCGGCCCGAACGCGTAGGGGAGCGAGATGAGCTCGTGCGTGAGGTGCGAGCCCGGCAGCCACGGCTCGCCGATCGGCACGGTGTGGCCCCAGTCCATCCGCTGGGACGCGGGGCCCGCGTGGTAGTGGGCCAGCATCGTCAGCAGCTCGACGTGGCGGTCGCCGTCGGTCGCCGCGCTGAGGACGAACTCGAGCCCGTGGCCCTGCCGGTCGTGGAGCGCGTCCCAGCAGCCGGTGGTGACGTAGGTCCACGCGCTGGTCAGGCGTGGGCCCGGTGCGACCGCGTAGACGCCGAACGCGGGGACGCGCCGGAGGATGGGGCCGAGCGGCCAGTCGCGCAGCTCGATCCGGTGGCCGGCGAAGAAGCCGGTCAGGTGGGCGCGCAGGGCCTTGCCGGCGACGGACGCGCCGGGCGCGAACCCCGGGGCGCCGCCGTGGCGCAGCAGCTCCACGGCGCCTTCGCTCTCGAGGTCCTCGCCGCGTTCGGCCGCGTGCACGGCGTGCGGCGCGAGGTTCCCGTCGCCGCCGGTGAAGTACAGGAGGTGATCGGAGGCGTCGTCGTCGCCGAGCGCGATGGCGCGGAAGATGAGGCGCGCGCCGGCCTCGTCGCCGCGGGCGATCAGCGCGTGAGCGGCGGCCTGGATCGGCGCCGTGTCCTCGCTGTCGGTGAGCAGGCGCAGGAGCGCCTGGCGCGCGACTTCATCGTCGTACGCGGCCAGGCGCTCGGCCGCTTGGCAGCGGTCCTCCCAGCGCGGGGAGGATGCGAGCGCGACCAGCTCTGGCGGCGTGGCGTCCACGCCGCCAGTCTTGCGATCAGCGCAGCGGGATGCGCAGGATCTCGCCGGCGCCCGCCTGGTCGCCCTTGTTGGAGACGTAGGCGTAGTGGCCGTCGACGGCCAGGCCCGTCGGGGACTGCAGCGTGCCCGGGGCGAGCTCGGTGCGCGGGCCGCGCTTCGGGACGCGGATCAGCTTGCCGGGGGTGGGCGGCCCGATCAGGGTCGCGCTGGTCATCTGCAGCACGTAGAGCGTGCCGTCCTTGCCGAACGCGAGGTCGTTGATGGTGGTGAAGCCGGTGGCGTACTCGGTCGGCGCCTGCCCGGGGACGATCCGCCACACGCTGGCGCCGCCCGTCGGGAACGGGAAGCCGGTGAGCTGGCCGACGTAGTAGGCGCCGTCCGGGCCGCGGACGATCGAGGTCGGGACGGACTGGGTCGGGACCGGCGTGCCCGGCGGGATCGGGATCTCCGGGAGCCCTTCCGGCATCGGCGACATCTTGAACGGGATCACGCGGAGCGTCTCCGGGCCGCGGAAGCCGTAGCGGATGAGGCTGTTGCCGCCGGCGTCGGCGACGGTCACGTGCAGGCCGCTGGCGTCGACCGAGTTCGGGTTGGAGTCGACCTCGGCCGTCGGCTGGTCGGCGTCCGGGTTGTGCGCGGCCTCGTAGCCGGCCGGGTCACCGGCGACGCCCGCGACGTGGCCGGTCGGCAGCAGGCGGTAGAGCTTGCCCATGCCGGCCGTCTGCGGGTACTGCTCGCGCTGGGCGGGGTTCGCGCCGAGGCCGACGGTGAAGTAGCCGAGCAGGCCGCCGAGCGTGAAGGAGATGTCGGACGGGCCGGTCGCCTCGCCGCCGGTCGCCGACGCCACCGAGGGCAGGTTGGAGACGACCCGCTTCTTGTTGCCGCGCTTGTCGATCTTCGTGATCGCGCCGGTCTTGCCGAAGCAGCCCGCGCCGCCCTCGGGGTTCTCGAGCGTGCAGTCGCTGCCGCCGCGGCCGGACTCGGCGACGTACAGCTCCCCGCCGAAGCCGAAGTCGAGTCCGCGGGGGTTGTCCAGGCCGCTGGCGATCACCTGCGGGCCGGTCGCCGCGGCCGGAGCCGCGCCGATGGCCAGCACACCCGCCGCGAGGACGAGGCTCTTGCGCAAGTCGATGGTCATGCCCGGCGAAGGTACGGACGCGGCCGCGCGGGTTGATCAGGGAGATCCCTAGTCGAGGTAGTCGGCGACGGGGCCGAGCGTGAGCACGCCGCTGCCCGCCGCGTGCTCGTCCCGCGCCGGCTCGAGGTGGGCGCGGGCGCGCCGCAGCGTGTGCTCGTCGCCGACTGCGGCGGCGGCTTTCGCCGTCAGGCACCAGAGCGCCTCCAGCAGCAGGTCGGCCGGAGGATCCGGCAGCGCGCGGACGGCCGCGGCGGCCCGGCCGCGTTCGCCGCGCGCGAGCAGCACGTGCGGCCGCGCCCACGGCCCGTAGGGCCCGAAGTCGCCGTCGAGGTTCCAGGTGGCGAGGGCGAGAAGCCCGCGCTCCACCCCGGGCATGCCCGCGTCGGGGAGCAGCGCCGCGGCGTCGCGATAGTCGCCGGTGCGCATCGCTCGGTACAGCGACGTGAAGACGGCGACGAGTGGGCGCTCGTGCCGGGCGTCGAGCCGGTCGGCCGCCGCGGCATGCCCGTCGGCGCCGGCGAAGTCGCCGAGCGCGCCGCGCGCCTGCATGCGGATCAGGTGGCCGAGCACCTCGACCGACGCCAGCTCGTGGCGCGTGGCGAGCGCGACGAGCTCGGCGCCGATCGCGTCGCGCCGCGGAGCGAGCCCGCAGCGCTCGAAGGACTGCATCCACACGCCGTTGAGCGCGAAGGCGAGCAGCGCGGGATCGTCGAGCTCGCGCGCGAGCCGCTCCGCCTCGCGCGCGGCGTCGGCCGCCGCGCGTGTGCCGGCGCCGCGCGACTCGAGCGCGATCGTCGCCAGCAGCGGCGCGCGCGACGCATCCGGCAGGTCGGCGTCGAGCGCGCGGCGGGCGGCCGCGACGATCGTGGCGGCGTGCTCGGGATCGTCGGAGCGTGTCCAGATCGCGGGGACGTCGTAGGCGCCGATCACGCGCGCGGTCAGGAGCGGGTCGTCGAGCTCCTCGGCGGCGGCGATCGCGGCCAGCCGGTGCGTGCGCGCCTCGGTGAGCCCGCCGCCGCCCGTCACGGCGAGCCCGCGCAGCAGGCCGACCGTCGACTCGAGCCGCACGCGAGCGCGCGCGCCGACCTCGCGGTCGTAGGCCGCGGCGGCGCGGGCCCATACCGCGTCCACGCCGGACGCGGGTGCGTCCGCGCCGTGCAGGAGGTCGCGCTGCAGGGCACGCAGCGGCTCGCCCGGCTCGATCCCGAGCTGCTCGCCGAGCTGGACGTGCGCGCGCCGGAGCACTTCGAGCGCGTCGCCGCGCCGTCCGCCGCTCGCCAGTGCGAGCGCCAGCAGCCGCCAGCCCTCCTCGCGCCACGGGTGCGCGGCGACGTGCGCGTCGAGGTCCGCGACCGCCTCGGCGGCTCGCCCGATCCGAACGCGCGCGTCGGCCACGGCCTCCACCGCGTGCAGGCGCAGCTCGGCCAGCCGCCGCCGCTCGCCGAGCGCCCAGTCCTGGTCGTCGAGGTCCGCGAACGCCGGCCCGCGCCACCAGCCGAGCGCCTCGAGCAGCCGCCCCAGCCGCGCCTCGCTCGCGAGGGTGGCCGCCGCCTCGACCGCCGCCTCGAACCGCCACGCGTCGACGCCGAACGCCACGACGCCCGCGTCCGTAGCCGCCGCGTCCGTCGCCGCCGCGTCCGTCGCGCCGCCCGCGCTCGTCGCCGCACCACTCGCGGGCGCGCCGCCCGGGCCCGCCGTGCGCAGCGCGTACCCGGGGCCCTCGGTCACGACCAGCCCCCGGGCCGGGCCGAGCGCGCGGCGCAGGTCGCTCACGAACGTGCGGACCGAGCCGACGGCGCGCGGCGGCGGGGCGACCGGCCACAGGTCGTCGACCAGGCGCTCGAGGGGCACGACGGCGCCCCGCGCGACGATCAAGCGCGCGAGCACGGCGCGGTGGCGGGGCCCGCGCAGCGCCACGCGCGAGCCTGCTTCGTCCCACGCCACGACGGGCCCTAGCACTCCGAACTCCACGGCGACCCAGTCTTGCTGATCGGTTGCTGATCGCCCCGAGCGAGCCTGCGGCGCATGCAGATCGAAGGCTTTGAGTACCGCGACGTGAAGGTCGCCGAAGACGTCTCCCTCCACACCGCGATCGCGGGGAGCGGCCCGGCGATCGTGCTCCTGCACGGGTTCCCGCAGACGCACCTGATGTGGCGCCACGTCGCCCCCCGCCTCGCCGCCACGCACACCGTCATCTGCCCCGACCTGCGCGGCTACGGTGCGTCGTCCAAGCCGGCGGACGGCTACGCCAAGCGTACGATGGCGCAGGACGTCGTCAACCTGGCGGACGCGCTCGGCTTCGAGCGGTTCGCGCTCGCCGGCCACGACCGCGGCGCGCTCGTCGCGTTCCGCGCCGGCCTCGACCATCCCGACCGCATCACCGACCTCACGATCCTCGACGTCCTCCCGACGCTGGACATGTGGGAGGTGCTGCACGGCGTCGACGCGACGGTCGCGTTCCACCTGTATCTCATGGCGCAGCCACGCCCGTTGCCCGAGCAGCTGATCGCGGGCGCGCCCGACGCGTTCTTCGGCTTCTTCCTCGACCTCTGGGGCATCACGCCGTTCGACCCGGAGATCAAGGCGGCCTACCTGCAGGCCTCGCGCGAGGCGATTCCTTCGATCGTCGCCGACTACCGCGCGTCGGCCTCGACCGACATCGATCACGACCGCGCAGACCGCGCCGCCAGCCGCACGCTCGCCATGCCGACGACCGTCGTCCAGCAGGACTGGGGTGCCGCGCTCGGGTTCGACGCCGCGGCGCTGTGGCGTCCGTGGGCGCCCGCCCTCACCCACCGCACGGTCACCTCCGGCCACTTCATGGCGGAGGACGATCCGGAGCTGATCACCGAAGTTCTGCTCGCGGTTAGTCGAAACTGATGATACGTTCCGAGCGGTAGTGGTCGTTTGACCGGCTAGAGGGGGAGAGAGTGCACAGGTACGTCCTCGCGGCGGTGGCTGCGATGTTGTTGCTGGCCGCGCCCGCAGGCGCGCAGAACGGCGTGAGCGTGACCGACCTGCGGGTCGAGCGCAAGGCGCAGCCCGTCGGGATCGACGTCGACAAGCCACGCTTCTCGTGGGTGATCGACTCGCGCGTGCGCGACCTCGAGCAGAAGGCGTACCGGGTGCAGGTGGTCGGGCCGGGCCCCCGCCTCGTGTGGGACTCCGGCACCGTCCGCTCGGCGCAGTCGTTCGACGTCGAGTACACGGGCCCCAAGCTCGCGCCGGCGACCAGCTACGACTGGCACGTCGACGTGCAGACCCAGCGCGGCTGGGCGAGCGCCCGCTCGAACTTCCGCACCGGCCTCTACACCGACGCGGACTGGGCGGGCAGCAAGTGGATCGGCAACTCCCGGCCGGGTGCGCCGCCGTCGTTCGACGGCTCCGCCTGGATCTGGACGCCTGAAGCCACCACGCCCACCGCGCCCGCCGAGCCGCGCGCGTTCCGCAAGACGCTCACGCACAGCAAGCCCGCGGTGAGCGCCGAGATCGCGATCACCGCCGATGACCTCTACACGCTGTGGGTCAACGGCAAGGAGCTCGGCGCCACGTCCGGCGCCAACAACGAGTGGCAGCAGGCCCGCCGCTTCGTCACCAACCTCGACCCGGCGCGCAACGTAATCGCGGTGCGCACCAACAACGGCCCGAACTCCCCCGCGGGCCTGCTCGCCGTGGTCCGCGTCACCTACGCCGACGGCACGACCGAGACCTTCCGCTCCGACGCCACCTGGAAGGCCGCGAAGACGTTCCCGGCCGACTTCGCGCGCCCTGACCTCGAAGACGCCGCCTGGACCAACGCCGTGGTCCAGGCTGCGTACGGCTCCGGCCCGTGGGGCCGCAACGTCCGCACCCCGCGTGACGCCGCCCGGCCCGCGCCGCTGCTCAGGCGCGCGTTCAGCGTCGACGGCCGCGTCCGCAACGCGACGCTCTTCTACGCGGCCGGTGGCTACGCGGACTTCAAGCTCAACGGCCGGCCCGCCAGCGCGGACGTGCTGAGCCCTGGCTTCACCGACTACGACGACACCGTCCAGTACACGACCGCCGACCTCACGCGCGACCTGCGCGCCGGCGAGAACACGCTCGGCGCCGAGCTCGGCCGCGGCTTCTACGCCATGACCGGCGGCAACGTGTGGCGCTGGGAGGCGCCGCCGTGGCGCGACGAGCCGGTCGTGCGCGCGCGCCTGCGCATCGAGTACGACGACGGCCGCGTGCAGGACGTGATCACCGACTCGAGCTGGCAGATCGCCGACGGCCCGACCGTCTTCGACGACCTCTACGCGGGCGAGACCTACGACGCGCGCCTGACCACGCCGGCGAGCTGGCACGCGGCGAGCGAGGTGAACGGGCCGAAGGGCGTGCTCGTCAACCAGCGCCAGCAGCCGATCCGCGTCACCGAGTCGCTGCCGGCGACCGAGATCACCGAGCCGGCGGACGGCGTCTACGTCGTCAAGTTCCCGCGCGTGCTCGCCGGTTGGGTCGAGTACGCCGTCCAGGGTCCCGCGGGTACGACGATCCGCGCCCAGGCCGGCGAGAAGCTGCTCGCCAACGGCCGCGTGAACTTCTCCAACAACGGCGGCTTCCAGGCCGGCTTCCAGACCGACCGCTTCATTCTCGCCGGCACCGGCCGGATCGAGCGCTGGGCGCCGCGCTTCTCCTACAAGGGCTTCCAGTACATCGAGGTCACGGGCTGGCCGGGCGACAGCGCTCCGCCGCTGTCGGCGTTCACCGCCAAGGCCGTGCACACCGACATCGCGGCCAACGGCTCGTTCGAGAGCTCGAGCGAGATCATGAACCGCACGCACCGCGCGGTCGTCGACACGATGCGCAACAACCTGCACGGCATCCCGACCGACACGCCGATGTTCGAGAAGAACGGCTGGACGGGCGACGCGGCGGTCGGCGCCGAGATGTTCATGCTCAACCTCGACACGCACGAGCTGTTCGCCAAGTGGATGCGCGACGTCCACGAGACGCGCGAGGCCAACGGCCGCCCGCTGGTGATCGCGCCGTCGAGCGGCGACTGGGGCGTGTGGGGCATCGCGCCGCCGTGGCACTCGGCGTACGTGATGATCCCGCGCTGGCTGCTCCAGTACGGCGGCGACAAGCGCCCGCTCAGCGAGCTCTACGACGGCATGAAGAAGTACGTCGACCTCGAGTTCGACACCAGCACGGGCGGGATCGTCAACAACGCGCGGCTCGGCGATTGGGTGAGCCCCGAGGCCAGCCCGGCCGGTGGCAACGCGCCCGAGGACCTGCGCGTGTCGGCGACCGCGTACCTGTACGCGATGCTCAGGTCGATGGAGGGCAGCGCGCGGCTGCTCGACAGGCCGCAGGACGCCGCGCACTTCGCCGCCCGCGCCGACACGGTGCGCGCCGCGTTCAACGCGCGCTTCCTCGTCGACGGCTTCTACCAGGGCTCCGGCGACCGCGGGTACCGGCAGACGCACAACGTGCTCGCCGTCGCCTTCGGCCTCGTGCCGGAGACGGCCAAGCAGGGCGTGGTGGACAGCATCGCCGCCGACGTGCGCGCGAAGGGCGACACGCTCAACACCGGCGTGCTCGGCACCAAGTACCTGCTGCCGGTACTCACGCAGAACGGCTACGCCGACCTCGCCTACACGCTCGCGACGCAGACCAAGTACCCGAGCTGGGGCTACATGATCTCCAGCGGCGCGACCTCGATGTGGGAGCACTGGTCGACCGACGCCCGCTCGTACGGGCACTACTTCCTGGGCACCGTCGACGACTGGTTCTTCCACCACGTCGGCGGCATCCAGGCGTCGGAGACGACTGGGTATCGCGACCTGACGATCGCCCCCGCCGTGACCGGCTCGATGGAGTGGGCGCGGGCGACCACCCGCACGCCGTACGGCCCGGTCACGAGCGACTGGCGCAACCGCGGCCGCACCCTGGAGCTGCGCGTGGACGTGCCGGTGGGCGCGCGGGCGACGGTGCTCGTGCCCGCGGAGAACGTGCACGCGGTGACCGAGGGCGGCGAGCCGGTCGACGGCGTCGACGTCGGGGACGCCGTGCGGGTGACGGTCGGCTCCGGCCGCTACACGTTCGTCGCCGATGAGCAGATGGCGCTCGTCGGCACGGCGATCGAGCGCATCGACGCCGCCGTGGTCGAGCCGGACGAGCGGCCCGTGCTCGCGTCGGCGCGTGAGCAGGCGCTGAAGGCGCTCAAGCAGCTGCGGTCGGGGAACGTCGAGGCCGCGGCGAAGGCGCTGGCCCGCGCGGACCGCGACCTCTCGCAGGGCGTGGACTCCCCCGTCCACGCCATCGACGACGCGCTCGGCGCGGCGGTGTCCGACCTGCTCGACCTGCAGCTCACCGGCGCGTTCACTCCGGCGCCCGCGCGGCCCGGCGACCCGCTCACCGGGACCGTCTCGCTGGTGAACGGCGCCCGGGCGACGGTGGACAACGTGGTCGGATGGTTCGGCGGCGTGGACGGCTGGGGCGTGGAGCCACCGGACGGCGCCACGCTGTCCCGCTCGCTGCGTCCGCGCGGCAGCGCTTCGGCGCGCTTCGCGCTGACCGTGCCCGCGGACCAGCCGCCGGGCGCGGTCGCCGCGAGCGCGCACGTGTCCTACACCTACGCCGGTGCCGACCTGCACTTCCGCGTGCCGGTGAAGCTGCAGGTCGTCTCGGCGCTGTCGGTGGTGTCGATGACCGCCGCGCCCGTGCGGCCGGGGCAGGACGCGACGGTCACGACGGTCTTGCGCAACGAGGGCCGCACGGCGGCGACCGACGCGCTGACGATCGGCGTCCCGAGCGGCTGGACCGCACCCGCCGCGCAGACGGTCACGGTCCCCGCGGGCGGCGAGCTGACGGTGACCACGACCGTCGCCGTCCCGCGCGACGCTGAGCAGGCGGCGAGCGACGTCCCGCTGACGAGCACGTTCCGGGGCGCGGCCGGCTCGACGACGCTGCGGGTCGAGCTCGCGCCGCTCCCGGCCGCGTTCGACCGCATCGACCTCGGCAACAGCGTGTCCGAGCAGGCACACGGGCTCACCGCCGCGCCGTCCTCGGGCACGAACACCGAGGCCGGGCTCACGCGCCGCTACGCCGGTCACCTGACCCCGTTCTCGTGGTTCGAGTTCGACCTCGCGGTCACCCCGGGCAGCGCGTTCGTGGTGCGCGTGACCGAGACCTACGACCGCGCGCAGACCAAGCGCTACAAGGTCTACGTCGACGGCCAGCAGGTCAAGCTGCGCCAGTTCTCCAAGGGCGGCGCCGGCACGGAGACCTACGAGTTCGTCGTCCCCGCCTCGCTCGCCTCCGACGACCGCGTCCGGGTCAAGTTCGAGAACCAGGACGACCCGGCGTTCTACGACCCGTCGATCGCCGACGTGTGGAGCTATGCCCTCGGGTGAACCACGGTGAAGTCGAGACGCTTCGTCGCGCCGCGGTGACCTGCGGCGTCGACGGGCGTCGCGACGAGGCGGTAGCGGCCGGCGGTGAGCCGCCGGCCGAGGCCGCCGCGGAAGCGCACCGCCGACGTCCCGGCGGGCAGGTCCAGCGACCGCGAGCCGGGCGCGGCGACCCAGCGCTTGCCCCGCTTGCGCTCGAGCCGCAGCGTGACCCGCGCGGGTTCGGACAGCGTGAGCCGCAGCTCGCCGCCGGCCGCGCGCGCTGGCTTGGTCGTGCTCGGCGTGAAGCGGCGCTTGGCCACCTTCAGCTTCGTGAGCGCGGGCTTGGTCGTGTCCGCCGGCGGCCCGGAGGGACCGGTCGGCGTGCCGCCGGCGTCCGGAAGCGGCGTCGGGACCGGCGCGGGCGCGGCCACGTCGACCACCGCAGATGCCGTGGCCGTGCGCCCGCCCGCGTCGGTGACGGTCACCGTGACGAGCTGCGTGCCCGCGGCGAAGGCGTGCGTCGTGGTCGCGCCGGTGGCCCCGAACGACCACGCGTACTCGAGCGGGTCACCGTCGGGATCGCTCGCCGTGGCCGCGAGCGCGACGGGCTGGCCGGCGAGCGCCGTCGCGGGCGCCTGCAGCGTCACCACCGGCGCGAGCCGCCGGTACTCGAATGCGCCCATGTCGGTGTGGGCCTCGCCGTCGCCGTCGCCGTCGACCGTGCGCGCGAAGCCGCCGAGCTCCAGCGCCGTGATGCCGGTCAGCATGCCGCGGTCGACCTGCGCCGCGTCCCCGCGTAGGCGGAAGTCGCCGGCGCCGACGAAGCCGCTCTCGGCGTCCACGTTGCCCGGCCCGAGCTCGCTGACGCCGCCGCTCGTCCCTGGCACGTCGACGACGCGGTCGAACGCGTAGCTGGAGCGCCGTACGAACAGGTCGGTGGTCCCGACCGGGTCGTTGCTCGCCTCCCGCTTCAGGCTCACGGGGAAGCCGCTGACGATCGAGCTCTCGAGCGTGATCGTGGCTCCCGGCGCGGCGTGCACGCCGGGCGTCCCGGGCGCGGCGCCGCCGCGGTGCACGACCGTGACGTGGTCGGCGTCGATCGCGCCGTTGCCGAGGCGCAGCCCGGGTTCCTGCGGCCCGTCGACCGCGATCAGCACGTTGCGCAGGGTGACGCTCGCGGAGGGGCCGCCGCCGTCGATCCCGTCGCGTTCCACGCGCGTGTCGACCATCGTGAGATCCTCGTCGGCCGTGTAGACGCCGCCGACGATGCGGGAGCGGCGGATCGTCGGCGTGCCGCCGTTGACGCGCAGCGCGGTGCCGGCGCGCGTGTCGATCTCGACCTCGCTGAGCGTCCCGCCGCCCGCCACGAGCACCGCACGCTGGCCGCCCTCCACGCGGACGCGCTCGAGCGTGCCGCCGGCCAGGTTCACGCCGGTGGATGCGGCGGCGTCGGACGCGCGCACGGTGAGGTCGCGCACCGTCACGGCCGTGCCGATGCCGCCGAGGACCTGGTTGGTGGTGCTGTCGAGCACGGTCGTCCCGATGCCCTCGCCCACGAGCGTGAGCGCGCCACCGCCGCCGTAGCTGAACGGGCCGGTGTGCGTCCCGGGCCCGACGCGCACGGTGTCGTCCCCGGGCAGAGCCTCGGCGGCGTCCAGCGCGGCGGCCAGCGTCGCGGCGTTGTGGACCGGGCAGGGCGTCGTGGTGGCCACGCACACCTCGGCGGCGGCCGCGGGCGCGGCCAGGACAAGTGGGGAACACAGGAGCACAGGTACAAGCAGACGGCGCAGGAGCATGTCTCGCAGCCTCCCGCAGCCCTGCGCCGTTGCCATCAGGGTGCTCCCTGAGCCGGACCCCGATCAGCAGTCGGGCGACTCGGTACAGGCCGCTTCGAGGTTCGCCGCCTGGCGCAGCAACTCGTAGAGCTGCTCGCGTTGCGCCGCGTCGAGCGCGGACAGCACGTGATCCTCGATCGCCGCGAGCGCGAAGTCGATGCGGCTGAGCAGCTCGCCACCCGCGGCCGTCAGCTCGACCAGGTGGCGCCTGCGGTCCTCGGGTGAGCGCCGGCGCTCGACCCAGCCCTCGGTCTCCAGCTCGTTGAGGAGCCCGACGAGGTTCGTGCGGTCCATCTGCAGCAGACCGGCGAGGTCGGCCTGCGAGCTGCCGCCCGTATCGCGCAGCACGGTGAGCGCGAGCACATGCCGTGGCCGCACGCCGAGCGTCTCCAGCGCGGGCACCGAGTGCTGGCGCAGCTGGCGATTCACGTGCTCGAGCAGCGCTCCGACGCGACGGGCGGGCTGGTCGATGACGGGCAGTGCGCTGATGAGCACAAGTCTAGGCGCGGAAGACGACACGTGGTACAACGTAGATGATTGACGTAACACAAACGATCTACGGAGAGTCAATCCATGCACCTGCTCCACATCGACTCGTCCATCCAGGGCGAGCAGTCGGTCAGCCGCGCCCTGAGTGCTCGCGCCGCACAGCGCTGGCGCGCCGCACATCCCGAAGGGACGGTCACGTACCGCGACTTGGCCGAGACCCCGCCGCCCCACCGGCTGAGCTTCGCCGTCACCGACCTTTGCCACGAGCTGCTGGACGAGATCAAGGCCGCCGACACGATCGTGTTCGGCCTGCCGCTGTACAACTTCGGCGCGCCTAGCCACGTCAAGGCCTGGGTCGATCACCTGATCGTTCCGGGCATCGCGTTCGACGCCGACACGCGCGAGCCGTTCCTCACGGGCAAGGACTTCGTCGTCACCGCCTCCCGCGGCGGCGGCTACGGCAAGGGCACGCCGCGCGAAGGCTGGGACCACGCGGAGGCGTGGCTGCCGCACGGCATCGGGCTGACCGGGCTCGAGCCGCGCTTCATCACCGCCGAGCTGACGCTCGCCCACAGCACGCCGGCGATGGCCGAGCTGATCCCGCTCGCCCACCAGAGCCGCGCCGAGGCCGAAGCCGCGATCGACGCCCTGTGGACGGCACGGGCGGTGGCGCAAGCCGCCTGACCGGCCGCGACCGACGCCGCTCGTGCGGCGGAGTCCGCCCGCCGTACCATCGACAGCCGTGGTCTCCGCCGCCGACATCGACGTGTTCGAGGCGGCGAGGCCGCGGCTGTTCGGCATCGCGTACCGGATGCTCGGCAGCCGGCAGGAGGCCCAGGAGCTCGTGCAGGAGGCGTGGCTGCGCTGGCAGGGCACGGACCGCAGCGCCGTGCGCGAGCCGGCGGCGTTTCTGGCCACGACGGTCACGCGGCTGGCGATCAACGAGGCGCAGTCGGCGCGGGCGCGGCGCGAGACGTACATCGGGCCGTGGCTGCCCGAGCCCGTGGACACGAGCGCCGATCCTGCGCTGGGCGCGCTCAACGGCGAGGCGCTCGAGGTCGGCGTGCTGATGCTGCTGGAGAAGCTGTCGCCGGCCGAGCGGGCGAGCTACGTGCTGCACGAGGCCTTCGACTACTCCTACCGGGAGATCGCGGACACGTTGCAACTGACCGAGGCGAACGCGCGCCAGCTCGCCGCGCGGGCGCGCAAGAAGCTCGCGGGCGGGCGCCGGGCCAAGGCGGACGCGGCCACGCACCGGCGGCTGCTGAACGCGATCGTCGCCGCCGCGCAGGCCGGCGACGTCGCCGCGCTCGAGCGGCTGCTGGCCGAGGACGTCGTCACGTACGCCGACGGCGGCGGGCTCGTCAACGCGGCGCGCAAGCCGATCATGGGCCGCGAACGCGTCGCGAAGGCGCTCGTCGGGCTGGCGGGCAAGTTCTGGGTCGGCGCGAGCTTCGACGGGCTCGACGCGAACGGCCGGCCCGCGCTGTACGTCCACCGCGACGGCGAGCCGATCGTGGTGGCGTCGATCAACCCGTCGGAGGACGGCGGCGTGGCCCAGATCTTCTTCCAGGCGAACCCGGAGAAACTCCCTGTCACGCGCTGACCGGGTCCCCGGTCTGAGCTGACATGAAGATCGTGATCATCGGTGGTACGGGGCAGATCGGCTCCAAGGTCGTCGCCCGCCTGAGCGAGCAGGGCCACGAGGCCGTCGCGGCGTCGCCGCGGACCGGCGTGAACACCCTCACCGGCGAGGGATTGCGCGAGGTGCTGGTCGGCGCGGACGTCGTCGTCGACGTCACCAACGCGCCCGACTGGGAGGACCAGGCGTCCCTGGACTTCTTCACCACCTCGACGCGCAACCAGCTCGCGGCGGAGGTCGAGCTGGGCGTCAAGCATCACGTCGCGCTTTCGGTCGTCGGCTCGCGCGAGATGCCCGGCAGCGGCTACATGCGGGCGAAGGTCGCCCAGGAGGACTTGATCGTCGCGAGCGGGGTCCGGTACTCGATCCTGCACGCGACCCAGTTCTTCGAGTTCGTGCCGTGGATCGCCGACGCGTCCAAGGGCGAGGACGGCAAGGTGCACGTCAGCCCCGCGCACTTCCAGCCGATCGCGGCCGACGACGTGGCGGACTTCGTCACGCGCGTCGCGGTGGGCGAGCCGGTCGGGGCGGTCGAGATCGCCGGGCCGGACAGGCTCGGCCTCGACGAGGCCGTGCGGATGGCGGTGCCGGACGCCGACGTGGTGTCCGACCCGGCCGTCGGCTACTTCGGCGCGGACGTCGACGACACGACGCTCACCGCGGGCGAGAACGCGTGGCTCGGCGAGCAGCGCTTCGCCGATTGGGTGGGTGTAGCGTTGCGCGGGTGAGGAGAGCGGCGGCGCTCGCGGCCTTGATCGTGTGCGTGTGCGTCGCGCCGGCGAACGGCGCGACGGACCGTTACGCGTACGCGGGCGGGTGCTACGCCGTCGCCGGGCTCGCGGGCGCCGAGCAGGTGCGCATGCAGGCCACCGCGCTCGGTCGCTACCTGCTCTACCGGCCGGACGGCACCTACGTCACGCCGTCCGGCATCAGCGCCGCACCCGCCGACTGGGAGCTGACCGACGAGCTGGCGGCGCGCATAGCGCCCGCAACCGGCTGCGCGGACTTCCCCGAGGCGCCGCTCAACGCCACCGGCACGCCGACCAGGGGCGCGACCGAGTTCGGTCGCGTCGGCGGCGTGATCGACGGTCACATGCACTGGATGACGTACGAGTACTTCGGCGGGCGCTTCCACTGCGGCAAGCCGTGGGACGCGTTCGGGATCACGAATGCGCTGCCCGACTGCGCGGCCATCGAGGGTCCCGGCGGCACCACGGCCGTGTTCCAGAACTTCCTCAACTACGGCAACCCGGCCCAGCCGCACGACACGCGCGGCTACCCGTTCCTGACCGAGACCAAGGCGAACAACCTCACGCGTGAGGGCACGTACTGGCGCTGGGTCCAGCGCGCGTGGCTGGGCGGGCTGCGGTTGATGGTGATGAGCGTCAACGAGAACCGCGTGCTGTGCACGCTGCAGCCGCTGAAGGTCACCGACTGCGACGAGATGGCGACCGTGCGGCGCTCGCTCGACGACATTCGCGCCCTGCAGGACTACGTGGATGCGCAGGCCGGCGGGCCCGGCAAGGGCTTCTTCCAGATCGTCACCGACCCGTACGCGGCACGGCGCGTGATCAACCAGGGGCGGATGGCGGTCGTGCTGGAGATCGAGGTCTCCGAGCCGTTCGGCTGCCGCGGCTGGGCGGCGCCGTGCGATCGGACCATGATCGACCGCGAGCTCGACGACCTCTACCAGCGGGGCGTGCGCTCCGCGCTGCTGCTGAACAAGTACGACAACCCGCTCACCGGCGTGCGCTTCGACGAGGGTGCGCAGGGCACGCTCATCAACGTCGGCAACCTCGTGAGCGCGGGCTCGTTCTGGAGCGCGAAGACGTGCACCGGGCCGCTGCGAGACAATACGATCGCCGCCGCTGATCCAGGCCTGCTCACGGCGCTCACCGCGCTGACCGGCGTCACGCTCCCGCCGTCGCCGCTGTATCCCAAGGCGCCGCACTGCAACACGCGCGGGCTCACCGACCTCGGCACGCACGCGGTCAATGCGCTGATGGACAAGCGGATGATCGTCAACCCCGACCACATGAGCCAGGCGGCCGTGGATTCCACGCTCACCCTGCTGGAGAAGCGCGGCTACAGCGGCGTGATCTCCCCGCACGGCTGGATGGACCCGGGCAACTGGCCGCGGCTGTGGAAGCTCGGCGGGCTCGCGTTCCCCGGCCATTCGAGCGCCGACGAGTACGTCAAGCAGTGGGAGCGGTACCGGCCGCGGTCGACGCCGTACCGCTTCGGGTGGGGCTACGGCGCCGACCTCGGCGGGCTCTCCACACAGCCCGGGCCCGGCAGCGGTCTGCGCTACCCGTTCAAGGGCCTGGATGAGGGCGTCACGTTCGACCGCCAGGTCACCGGGCAGCGCACGTTCGACTACGCGCGGGAGGGCGTCGCCACCTACGGGCAGTACGCGGACTGGCTGGCGGATCTCAAGCGGGTCGGCGGTTCGCGCCTCGCCGAGGATCTGTGGAACGGGGCGGAGGCCTACCTGGAGATGTGGGAACGCGCCGACGGCGTCAAGCCGTCGGGGTGCGCGCCACGCAAACAGGGCCTCACGCGCACGCTCAAGCTCGGTGCGCCGTGGACGACCGTGCTGGCGCGCGCCGGCCAGCCGCAGCAGCGCGAGCGGGCGTGGAGCTGGTGCGTGAACGGCTCGGGCAACCCGCGCGCGGCCGACGTCGCCGTCTTCGGGGACGACGGGCGCGTGGCGGTCGTCGGCAGCACCGCGCAGGGCCGGCGTACGTCCGGGCTCCCGCCCGTCGGCCGGCGCGTGGGCGGCAAGGTGCGGATCGTCGTCCGCGGCCGTGCGGCCTACGAGGTGCGCGGCGGACGTGTGCGTGCGGTGGCGCTGGGCGGCAAGGGCAGCACGCGGGCGGCGCTCACGGCCGGCGTGCGCGAGGTGAGCGCGGCGCGTGCCTCGCAGGCCCGGCCGCGGTTCGCGGCGGGCGCTCGCGCGGCCACCGCGCCGACCGGCGAAACACTGGCGGGGAGCGGGAATCCGGTAGATGACGCCGCTCTGACACTCCTCTGCTCCCTGATCGGGACGTAGCTATCCTGCCGCGCCGTGTCTCAGCCTGACGAACGCGCGTTCGCGCTCATCCGCCAATGGGGCGACCCCGTCCTGCGTGAGCGGGCGCGCGAGGTCGAGGAGTTCGACGAAGCCTTCGCGCAGCAGGTCGCCGAGCTGGCCGACATCATGCGCGGCGCCGACGGCGCCGGGCTGGCCGCCACCCAGGTCGGGTCGCTGCGCCGGGTCTTCGTCTACCGGCTGCCGGACGACCCCGAGGACGCGCCCGTGCGGGTGATCGTGAACCCGCGGATCGTCGAGGCCGGCGAGGAGACCGAGTCCGCCATCGAGGGCTGCCTCTCGCTCGGCAAGGCCCGCGTCCACGTCGCCGTCGAACGCCCGCGCGACATCGTCATGGAGGCCCAGGACGCCCACGGCGAGCCGCTGCGCCTGGAGGCCTCCGGCATCCACGCGCGCATCCTCCAGCACGAGGCCGACCACCTGGACGGCGTGCTCATGCTCGATCGCACGGTGCCCGAGCACAAGCGCGCCGCGGTGCGGGCGCTCAACGCCGGAGAGGCGTGGCGCCCGCCGCGTCCCGAGGGCGAAGACGAAGTCGACGCCTAGGGCTTCTTCGCCTTTCCGATCAGCTTCGCCTTCTTGACGCAGGCGGCCTTCTTGGTCTTCTGCGACTTGGTCTTGGTCTTGAGCGCGTCGCACTTGGCGAGCGCCCGCTCGCGCTTCTCGCACGTCGACTTGCTCTTGCCCTGAAGCTTGCCGCACGCCTTCGCGAGCCGCTTCTCGAGCGCGGACTGAGGCTTCACCTGCGGGTTCGTGGTCGTCGGCGGGGTGCCGCCGCCCGCGGGCGCGCCGCCGCCACCGCCGGGCGCGCCGCCACCGGCGTGGGGATTGCCGCCGCCGCCGTTCTCGGTGCCACCACCACCGCCGTTGTTGTCCCCACCCTGCGTCGTGACGATCGTGAACCCGGCGCGCGCCGGGCTCGCGTCGGCGTTGCCGGCCGCGTCGACGGCACGCACGTCGAACGTGTGCGCGCCGGTGGCCAGCGCCGCCGTCGTGTGCGGCGACGTGCACGGGGCGAATGCGCCGCTGTCCACGCGGCACTCGAACCGCGCGCCGCCCTCGTTCGCGCTGAACGCGAAGGTCGGCGTGGTGTCGTCGCCCGTCGCGGCCGGGGCGGCTGTGATGGTCGTGTTGGGTGCGGTGGTGTCGGGCTGGGGCACGACCGGCTTGTCCGTGCGTGTGAGCGCGATGTGGTGCTCGAGGGCCGGCGGCGGGATCGTCACCGCGTCGCTGGTGACCGTGTCGTAGCCGGCCTTGGCCACGAGGACGCGGTACTCGCCCGCGGACACGTCCCACTGGTACTTGCCGTCCGCGCCCGTGATCTGCGGATTGACCTTGGGCGAGATGCCCGGGTCGCCGGACAGCAGCGTCACCCACGCGGCGCCGACCTTGCGCTGCAGCGTGACCGTCGCGCCCGTGATCGCGGCCGCGGCGCGCGCGACGGCCGGCGTGTCGCCCGCCGCGATCCGCTCCGCGTACTTGTCCTTGTCGTAGACGACGCCCTGCGGGTCGATCAGCGTGATCCCGCCGATCGGCACCGTGAACTCGGCGTACTCGCCGTTCTCGCTGAGCGCGTACGAGACGTACAGGTCGCCCGTGCGGATGCAGTCGAGCTCGAACGTGTACTTGTCGCCCTCGACCTTCGACGGCTTCATCCAGCCGGGCGGCGTCAGGGCACCGGCGGTCGGCGCGGCACCCGGCGCGACCTGGAACAGCTCGACGCTGTCCGCGACCACGTCGCTCGCGCCCGCGTCGATGACGACCGAGACCGCCAGCGTGAGCGCGCGGCTGTCCGGGACGCCCGGGCACGGCTGCACGCCGGCCGCGTCGGTCTGCGAGCGCGAGACCAGGATGTGGCGCTGGGAGGGGTCGGTGGGGTCGATCGTCTCGCCGATCTGCACGCCGGGCAGCGGAGCTCCGGACGTGGTCGTCGGCGGACCGACGGTGGGGGGCTGGACGTCGCTCGCCGCGCGCCAGTGCGCGATGGCCGTGGCGTCGAACGTCGTGCCGTCGTGCGTGATCGCCAGCTCGTCCTTGCCGACCGCGCTGCGGCTCCATGCGATCTCGACCTGGCCGGAGGCGTTCGTGACCGCCTGGCCCGTCAGCGGCGAGCCGGCGCCGGCGATCCTCCACTGCAACGTCTCGCCCGCGCGTGGCGTGCCCATGCCGTCGCGCAGCGTGGCCGTCACCCGCTGGGTCGTGCCGACCTGCGGCGTGTCCACCTCAGGCGTGAGCAGCAGCCGGTCGGCCTCGGCGACCGTGATGAACGCCGTCGCGGTGCCGGACTGCAGCTCGCCGTCGAAGGCGCGGTAGGTGAACGTGTCCTCGCCGACGTAGCCGGGCTGAGGCTTGTAGTTCCAGCCACCGGAGGTGGACGTCAGCGTCCCGTGCTTCGGCTGCTCCACGACGGTGTACGTCAGATTGTCGTTGTCGGCGTCGTAGCAGTCGGCGCTGACCCAGCCCGTCCAGGGCTGCTGCACGAGCGTGCGGGCCGTGAAGCACTCGGGCGCGTCGTTGATTCCCTCGGCAACCTGGAACTTCACCGTCTGCTGAACCTCGAGGTCGCCGTCACGGATGGTCACCGTGAGTTCGTCGGGCCCGCTGTAGCTCTCGGCCGGGCGGTAGACGAGCGACGCGGACGAGCCGAAGACGGAGGCGACGTCCGCCGTGCCGTGGTCCGGCTGGTCCGACACGCTGAACGTCAGCGCGGTGCTGTCCTGGTCGAAGCAGGACACCGACAGGTGCTTGTCGACGCCGGCTTCCGCGGGATAGCGGCCGTCCGGCCCCGCGGTGCCCGCCCAGACGGAGCACTGCGGCGGGTTGTTGACCGGGTCCACGACGTCGACCTGCACCACCGACACGAGGCTGTTCGTGCCGTCGCCGGCCCGCAGCTTGAACTCGTCGGGGCCGCGGTGGGTCGCGACGGGCGTGTAGGTGAAGCTGCCCGAGCCGGGGGAGAACGCCACCGTGCCGTGCGCCGGTTGCTCGGCGACGGTGTAGGTCAGCGGCTCGCCCTCGTCGTCCGTGCAGGAGTAGTGGCCCGCGTTCGGCTCGCCCGCCTCGGCGCGCCAGCGCTGGCCCGGCCCGGGGAAGGCGCCGCTCAGGCCCGGATGGCAGACCGGGGCGTCGTTGGCCGCCGCGACCACGGTGAACTTGACGACGTGGTCGGTGTACGCGCCGCCGCTGTCGGTCGCGCGGATGGTGACCTCGTCCGGCCCGCGGTACTCGGCGTCGGGCGTGTAGGAGAGCCAGGCGACCGAGAGCGGGTAGCCCTGCGGGGGCGTCAGCGAGCCGAGGACCCCGTGGGCGGGCGGGACCTGCACGCTGTAGGTCACGTTCGCGTTCTCGGGATCGCTGCAGCTGATGCTGCCGGTGGTCGGCTTCCCGTCGTCCTCGGCGGGATAGCGCGTGTCCGGCTGCGGGGGAGCCGAACCGATGCTCGTCCAGCACGTGGGCGGCGAGTTGACCGGGTCCACGACGCGGAGCTTGAGCTCGAACTCGGTGCTGAGCTCGCCGTCGCCGACGCGGACGACGAACTCGTCCAGGCCGCGATACGTCGGGGCCGTCGTGTACCGCACCGAGAACAGGCGTCGCTCATCGACCGTCGCGTTGTCCTGGAAGTCGCTCAGCTGGCCGTGCTCGGGTGCATCGACGACCGTGAAGGTCAGCGGCTTCCCCTCGGGGTCCCAGCACGAGAGCCCCGCGCGCGAGGGCTCGCCGGCCTCCATCAGGTGCCGGTCGTCGGCGGGCGGCAGCGTCGAGAAGTAGGCCTGGTAGCACTGCGGCGCGTCGTCCTGGGGGGCAATCACGTCCACGGCCACGACCAGCTCGGTCACGGCGAGCCCATCGCTGACGTGCAGCGTGAAGGAGTCCGAGCCGCGATGCGCGGCAGCCGGGGTGTAGCGGAACGTCGCGTACCCGCCCGTCGCGACCTCCTCGAGGGCGGTCACGGAGCCGTGTGCGGGCTGCGCGTGGACGGAGAAGTCGAACGCGCTGCTGTCCGGGTCGGTGCACGAGATCGTCCCGCGCGTACGCTCGCCGGCCTGGACCTGGAACGCCTGACCCGGGATCACCGCGCGCGAGTCGATGCTGAGAAAGCAGTTCGGCGGATCGTTCTGGCCGACCCCGATCGTGAAGCGGACCGTCATCTCCGCGAACTCCTGGGCGGGGTCGGAGACCCGCAGCCGGATCGTGTCCTGGCCGACGTGGGTCGTCCCGGCCGTGTAGCGGTACCACCCCAGGGCGTCCGGTCCCGTCAACGTGCCGTGGGCCGGCTGCGCGATCACCGTGGGCGTGAGCGTGCCGCCCTCCGGGTCCGAGCAGTAGAACGAGAGCGCGAAGGGCGAGACGCTGTAGACCTCACCCTGCTCGATCTCGATCGCCGGCGGGTCGACGCACGTCGGCGGCGCCGCGTTCGCGGCGGCGGGCAGCGCGAAGCTCGCCAGCGCCATCAGCGCAAGGACCAGCAACAGTCGGACACGGCCGGCCGAACGGCTCATACGGAGTTCCCCTCTCCCTATAAAGACTCGAGCACCGCAGGGGCCGTTGGCGACCGGGTCAGCGCGGATCGAGGCGCAACCGTACAGATCGCCTCGCGCGTCGACCTTCGAACAGTTGTCCAGTTAAGAGAGCGAGACCGCTTCGCCGATCGGCAGCCAACGGAAGCGCTCCATGACGTCCGCGGGCGCCTGCGCGATCGCGCGCTCGACGCCGCGCTGCCCGTCGCGGAAGTGCCTCCAGCCCTCGTAGTGGATCGGGATCGCGACGCGCGGCTGGAGCAGCTTGACCAGCTCGACCGCGTCGTGGCCGGTCATCGTGTAGCGCGCCGGGCCGGTCACAGGGAACTGGACGCCGCCGCAGTGCAGGACTGCGACGTCGACCTTCAGGCGCTGCGCGACGGACTTGACGCCGTCGTAGAGCACGGTGTCGCCGCTGAACCACAGCACGCCCTCGCCCCAGTCGAGCGCGAAGCCGATCACGTCGCCGACGATCGGGTGACTGAGCGGCGGGCCGTGCCGGCAGGGTGTGGCGGTGACCTTGATCGTGGGCGACCCGGGTTTGGCGAGCTCGGTCGTCTGCCAGTCGGTCAGCCCCCGCGTGGCGCCGCCGAGCCGCTGCGCGCCCGACGCCGTGGTCACCACCGTGTCTACCTCGGGCAGGAACGCGCGGCCCGCGGCGTCGAGGTTGTCCTCGTGGTGGTCGTGCGTGAGCAGGACGGCGTCGATCGGGCCGAGCTGCGCGGGGTCGATCGCGGGCCCGGCCGTCTTGACCGAGCCGGTGCCCCAGCCGAACTTGTACTTGCCGCCGGCGGGGTCGAAGGTGGGGTCGGTCAGGATGCGCCAGCCGGCGAACTCGACCAGGGCGGTCGGGCCGCCGATGTGCGTCAGGGTGACCACACGGCGGACTCTATGGGCTCGCCCAGCGCCTCGGCATCGACGTCGATCCCCAGCCCCGGCCCGGTCGGCGCGGCACCGCGGCCGTCGACCGAACGCGGCACGTAGCCGGCGACGTGGTCGAGCGTCCAGTCGTTCATGAACGACGCCATCAGCAGGTGATCGGGCTTCGTCGAGGCGGCCAGGTGGCTGACGGCGGCGGTGGTGACGTCGCCGCCCCACGTGTCCTCGATCGTGAAGCGCAGGCCGAGCTCGGTGCCGAGGTCGCGCATCAGCCGTGCCTTCGTCAGGCCGCCGGCACGCCCGAGCTTGAGGTTGATCGCCTCCATCGCGCCGTACGCGCGGATCAGCGCCGGCACGTCGGTGATCACCTCGTCGAGCACCATCGGCAGCGTCGTGCGCTCGCGCACGACCAGGCACTCCTCGAGCGTCGGGCAGGGCTGCTCGAACAACACGCGGTCGAGTCCCTCCAGCGCGCGGGCGGCGAACACGGCGTCCTGCAGGCGCCAGCCGCCGTTGGCGTCGGCGGCGACGACGTCGAGGTCCTCCTCCAGCACGGCGCGCACACGCGCCACGTCCTCGCGCGGGTCCGCGCCGAGTTTGAGCTGAAAGTGGCGCACGCCCTCGGCGCGGCGGTCGCGGACGTGCTGCACCATCTCGTGCACCGGGCCGAGCGGGATCGCGACGTACAGCGGGAAGTCGGCACTGCGCACGCCGCCGAGCAGCGTGCTCACGGGCACGCCGAGCGCGCGGCCGAGCACGTCCCAGCACGCGATGTCCAGCGCCGCCTTGGCGTACGCGTGCCCGCGCAGCGCGCCGTCCATGGCGTCCTGCACTGCACCCAGGTTGCGCGGGTCCACGCCCAGCAGCGCGGGAGCCAGCACACGCAGCGCAGCGCGGGCGCCCTCGGCGTGGCTCTCGAGGTAGGTCGGCCCAAGCGGGCACGTCTCGCCCCAGCCCTCGAGCCCGCCGTCCGTGGTGATCCGCACCAGCGTGCTCGGCAGCGCGGCGATCGCACGCCCGCTCGACATCACATACTCCCCGTGCGCGTAGCGCAGGGCGTAGCCAAAGACGTCGACGCGTGCGATATTCACGCGCTTGACGCTACCGATGAAACCGTTTGCACTGCGCTTAAGAGAGCGCTCCTAGCATCGCTTCAGATGTTCCGGGAAGGAACGACAGGACGGCATCGGCACGCCATCGGCGTCGCACTCCGCACACCCTGGGGCCGCTATGACAGCGAACCGCCGGCGGTCATCGTCGAACCGGCGACCGAGGCCCGGCTGGTCGTGCGCGTCGACAACCGC
This sequence comes from Solirubrobacter deserti, assembly GCF_003344625.1. Classification (GTDB taxonomy): domain Bacteria; phylum Actinomycetota; class Thermoleophilia; order Solirubrobacterales; family Solirubrobacteraceae; genus Solirubrobacter; species Solirubrobacter deserti. Next base: position 196,775 of record NZ_QPKJ02000004.1, read on the forward strand.
TCCGCGAGCGACGAGCACCTCGAGCTGACCGTCGAGGGCATGCCCGTCGGGTGGGCGGAGGTGTTCCCGCGCACCGTGGAGGTCCCCGCGGGCGAGCAGCGCGAGGCGGATGTGAGCGTCCACGTGCCACGCATCGCGGAGATCAAGGCCGCGGAGTGGCCGCTGCGCGTGGTCGCGTTCGCCCGCGGCCGCCGCGTCGGCTCCGCCCCGGCGCGCGTACGTGTCGCGCCCCACGCGGTCGTCTCGCTCCGGCTGCTCCCGGACACCCTGCGCGGCCGCCGCCGCGCGTTCGCCGACGTCCGCGTCCGCAACGACGGCGACGCGGCCGCCGAGGTCGACCTGACCGCGGCAATCGGCGCGGCCGCGGGCGAGCCGGCCTCGCCGGACGCAGCCGGTGCATCCGCCGGCCCGCTCGGCTGCTCGATCTCGCCCCCGCGTGTGCACGTCGGCCCCGGGGAGGAGATCGCCGCCGAGCTCGAGGTCCGCGGGCCGCGGCGCTGGCTCAAGCGCGGCGAGCCCGTGCCCGTGCGCGTGGCCACGCACGGCGCGAGCGCCGAGGCCACCTTCCACCAGCGCGCGTCGCTGGCGGGCTGGGCGCTGCTCGTGCCGATGGTCGCCGCCGCGATCGCCGGGTACCTCGTAGCGCGCCCGAACGAGGTCGCGGTGCCGAAGGTGACCGGGCTTCCCGTCTCGGAGGCGCGCGAGCGGCTGCGGGAGGCGGGGCTCAAGCCGCGCCAGGCGCCGCTGCCGGCCGAGTCCGCCTCGCCCGTGACCGGCGTCGTGCGCCAGGACCCGCCCGCGGGCGCCGAGATCGACGACGGCGGCGACGTGACCATCTCCTACTACCGCGGCGAGGGCGCCGGCACCGTGACGCCGAAGGCGACGCTGTCCTCGGTCGCGCCGGCCGACGCGGCGCAGGAACCCGTGGCCTACGCGTACGCGAACCGCGTGCTGGTGCTGTTCCCGGGCGAGGCCGAGACGCCCGTCGGCGGGACCGTCGGCGAGCTCAGCGGGGACCCGGCCTGGGACCCGCGCACGGGCCATCTGGCTTACGTGCGGCGCGCGTCCGCCGAGGCCGACGCCGAGGTCGTCGTCGTCGATCCGCGCGCGCCCGGCACGCCGCGGCCGCTGACCGCCGGCGGCGGCTCCTACGTGAGCCCTGCGTTCGCGCCCGACGGCGGCCGCTTCGCCGTCATCTCCGAGCAGGAGCCGGGCGCCGGCGGCGCGCTGTGCGTGGTCGTCCCGCCCGCCACCGCGCCGCGCTGCCACCCCGACGAGACGTTCGACTACTACCGCCCGGCCTGGAGCGCCGACGGCCTGTACACGCTGCGCCGCAAGACCGGCACGAGCGGGCAGGACGAGCTCGTCCGCGTCGGCGCCGACCTGGTGCCGGTCGGCCGGCCGCTCGCGCAGGGCGACCTGCGCGCGCTCGCCGTCGCCCGCGACGGCCGGATCGCGGTGATCAACGCCGGCCGGATCGAGGTCCACGCGCCCGCCGGTGAGCTGCTCGCCGCGCAGAGCGTGGCCGGCAACGCCTGCGACCTGGCCTGGAGCGGCAACGAGCTGATCGCGAGCCGGGGCGCCTGCGGGAGCACCGAGGAGATCGTCCAGCTCGATCCCGCCGACCTGGACGCCAAGCCGGTGAAGCTGTTCGACGGCGCCGAGCCGGCTGTCGCCGGATGACCTGAGCGCGTAGTGTGCGTCGGCGATGGCCGACGCAACGCTGGTGGTCTTCGCCGCCGAGCAGGTCCGGGGGGTCCTCGAGGGCACGGGTTCGCCCGACGCGCTCGAAGCGCGCCAGATGCAGGCGCTGAGCCTGGCGGTGCACATCCCGCTGGTGTGCTTCGGCATCGCCTTCCCCGCGATGTTCCTGTTCGTCGAGGGCCTCTACCTGCGCACGGGCGACCCGCTGTACAAGGCGCTGGCGAAGCGCTGGTCGAAGGTGGCGCTGATCATCTTCGCCACCGGTGTCGTAACGGGGACCATCCTGTCGTTCGAGTTCGGACTGCTGTGGCCGGACTTCATGGCCACGTTCGGCGAGGTGTTCGGCGTCGCGTTCGGCCTCGAGGGCATCTCGTTCTTCCTCGAGGCGATCTTCATCGCGATCTACGTCTACGGGTGGGACCGGCTCCCGAAGCGCACGCACATCCTCACCGGCGTCCCGATCATCATCACCGGCGCCACGGGCAGCGCGTTCGTGATCAGCGTCAACGGCTGGATGAACGACCCGCAGGGCTTCGAGGTGGTCAACGGGCAGGTGCAGGACCCGGTGCCGTTCAGCGCACTGCTCAACGGCCATGTCGCCCACGAGCTCGTGCACATGTACCTCGCGGGCTACCTCGTCGCCGGCTTCCTCGTCGCCGCCTACTACGCGCGCCGCTGGCTGAAGGGCCGTCGGGACCGCTACACGCGCACGGCGCTGGTCGTGCCGCTCGCGTTCGCCGCGCTGGCGGCGCCGATCCAGGTCGTCGTCGGCGACTGGGCGGGCCGCAAGGTCGCCGAGAGCCAGCCCGTCAAGCTGGCCGCGTTCGAGGGCGTCTACAAGACCGAGGAGGGCGCCGCGTTCCACCTCGGCGGCTTCTACGACACCGAGCGCAACGAGGTCCGCTACGGGATCAAGATCCCGTACCTGCTCTCGATCCTCGCCCACCACAACCCGACGGCCGAGGTCGTCGGGCTCGAGTCGGTCCCGCCAGAGGACCGCCCGCCGGTGAACATCGTCCGCACGTCGTTCCAGACGATGATCGCGATCGGGACGTTCCTGGCCGCGCTCGGCTCGTTCTTCATCTTCGTGTGGCTGCGCAAGCGCCGATTGCCCGACACCAAGTGGTTCTTCCGCGCCGTGATGCTGGCCGGGCCGTTGTCGGTGGTCGCCCTGATCGCGGGCTGGGTGACGACCGAGGTCGGCCGCCAGCCGTGGATCGTCTACGGCTTCATGCGCACCGAGGACGCCGTCACGAGCGCGGACAACCTCGAGATCGGCTACGCCGCGCTGATCGCCGTCTACGTGCTGCTGTTCGGGTCGGTGATCTGGCTGCTGCGCCGGCTCGCCTCGCGCCCCATCGAGACGGAGCTCGACCGTGGCTGAGGTCTGCGCCGCGCTCGTGATCCTCGGCGTGACCGCGTACGCCGTGTTCGGCAGCGCGGACTTCGGCGCGGGCTTCTGGGACCTGACCGCGGGCGGCGCCGAGCGCGGCGGGCGCCTGCGGGGCATGATCCAGCGCTCGATGAGCCCCGTGTGGGAGGCCAACCACGTGTGGCTGATCTTCGTTCTGGTGATGGTGTGGACGGCGTTCCCGGTCGCGTTCGGCTCGCTGATGTCGACGCTCTCGATCCCGCTCTTCCTCGCCGCGCTGGGCGTGATCTTCCGGGGGATGGCGTTCGCGCTGCGCGGCCAGGCCGCGACGATCAACGAGGCGCGCGTGCTCGGCGCGACGTTCGCGTTCTCGTCCGTGCTGATCCCGTTCTTCTTCGGCGCCGCGATCGGTGGCGTCGCGTCGGGCCGCGTGCCGGTCGGCAACGCGGCGGGCGACCTGATCGACAGCTGGCTGAACCCGACGTCGATCGCACTCGGGGTCGTCGCCATCCTCACCGGCGCGCACCTCGCCGCCGTCTTTCTCACCGGCGACGCCCGCCGCGCCGAGCTGCCCGACATGGTCGACGCGTTCCGCAAGCGCGCGATCGGCTCCGGAGTGGTGGCGGGAGCGGCGGCGCTGATCAGCCTGCTGGTCGTGCGTGCCGACGCCCGCGAGCTCTACGACGGGCTGACCTCCGGCGACGGGTTGATCGCGGTCGTCCTCAGCGGTGCGGCCGGGCTCGTCACGATCGCGCTCGTCATCACGGGCCGCTACGGCCCCGCCCGCTTCACCGCCGCGGCCGCCGTGGGCGCGATGACGGTCGGCTGGGCGCTCGCGCAGGACCCCTACATCCTGCCGGGCGCGTTGACGCTCGACGACGCGGCCGCGAGCGACACAACGCTGACCGCTCTGGTGGTGAGCGTCGGGCTCGGCATGCTCGTATTGGTCCCATCGCTGTGGTGGCTGTACCGACTCGTGTTGCGCGGCACGCTCGACCAGGAGTACGAGCCGCTCGACCAGCGCTTCCGGCCGGTGGACCGATGAAGCTCATGTTCGCCTGCCTCGTGCTGGGCCTGCCGTTGATGCTGCTGTTCGAGAACACGTTCACCCGCATCGCCGGCGTGCTGCTGTGCCTCGGGTTCATCGTCTCGGGCGTGTTCGTGATCGCCAATCCTGAGGACCTGGGTAGGGACCAGGAGTGAGCCGGCCCAAGCCGTTCAAGCGCCTGCGTGAGCTGCCGGTCGTCGGGCGCGCGATGGACTGGGGGCTGGGGCCCGCCGCCGCCTCCGACAACACGCTCAAGGCGGGCTCGCGGATCGCCGGCCTGAAGGTGACCGAGTCCGTCTGCCCGTATTGCGCGGTCGGCTGCGGTCAGCTTGTCTACACGCGCGACGGCGAGCTCGTCGACATCGAGGGCAACCCGAACTCGCCCATCAACCAGGGCACGCTGTGCCCGAAGGGCTCGGCTTCGCGCCAGCTGATCCAGCAGCCCGGGCGGCTGACGAAGATCCGCTACCGCCGGCCGGGCGGCACCGAGTGGGAGGATCTGGACCTCGAGACGGCGATGGACATGATCGCCGAACGGGTGATCGCCGCGCGCGAGAACCACTGGCAGGAGCACGACGAGCGCGGCCGGCGCGTGAACCGCACGCTCGGCTTCGCGCACCTCGGCGGCGCGACGCTCGACAACGAGGAGAACTACCTCATCAAGAAGCTGTTCACCGCCATGGGCGCCCTGCAGATCGAGAACCAGGCGCGTATATGACACTCCTCCTCGGTGCCCGGTCTGGGGACCTCGTTCGGCCGCGGCGCGGCGACCAACTACCAGCAGGACTTCCAGAACGCGGACTGCATCTGGATCCAGGGCTCTGGGCTCATGGAGGCCCATCCCGTCGGCTCCCGCTGGGCGATGAAGGCGCGTGAACGCGGCGCCAAGCTCATCCACGTCGACCCGCACTTCAGCCGCACGAGCGCCGTCTCGGACATGCACGTCCCGATCCGCGCCGGGTCGGACATCGCCTTCCTGGGCGGGCTGATCCGCCACATCATCGAGACCAAGTCGTACTTCGAGGAGTACGTCGTCAACTACACGAACGCGCCGCACCTCGTGCGCGAGGACTTCCAGGACACGGAGGACCTCGAGGGCCTGTTCTCGGGCTTCGATCCGGAGAAGGGCACCTACGACCGGACGACGTGGCTGTTCGAGGGCATGGAGCCGCCCGGCAAGACGTCCAGCGCCGAGGTGCAGTCGACACAGGCGTTCACGGACCGCACGCAGGCCGGCGAGACCCTGCAGCAGGTCCCCAACGACCCGACGCTCCAGCACCCGCGCTGCGTCTTCCAGGTCCTGCGCCGGCACTACTCGCGGTACACGCCGGAGATGGTGTCCAAGGTCTGCGGCATCCCCGAGGACCAGTTTCTGAAGGTCGCCGAGACGCTGATCGCCAACTCGGGCCGCGAGCGCACGACGATGCTCGCCTACGCCGTGGGCTGGACGCAGCACACCGCGGGCGTGCAGATGATCCGCGCCGGCTCGATCGTGCAGCTGCTGCTGGGCAACATCGGCCGGCCGGGCGGCGGCATCATGGCCATGCGCGGCCACGCCTCGATCCAGGGCTCCAGCGACATCCCGACGCTCTACGACCTGCTGCCCGGCTACCTGCCGATGCCGCGGGCCACCGAGGACGACCAGACGCTCGCCGACTACGTCGAGGCGGGCGGCAAGAAGAGCGGCTGGTGGTCGCACTTCGACGAGTACATCATCAGCTTGCTGAAGGCCTGGTTCGGCGAGGCGGCGACGCCCGAGAACGACTACGGGTTCGGCCACCTGCCCAAGCTCACCGGCAACCACTCGCACTACGTGACGACGTTGCGAGCGCTGGACGGCGGGCTCGACGGCATGTTCGTGATGGGGCAGAACCCGGCGGTCGGCTCCCAGCACGCGGGCCTGCAGCGCCGCGCGCTGGCGCAGATGAAGTGGCTCGTGGTACGCGACCTCGCCGACCTCGAGACCGCCTCCTTCTGGAAGGACTCGCCCGAGATCCGCTCCGGGGAGATGAAGCCCGAGGACATCCAGACCGAGGTCTTCCTGATGCCGGCCGCGGGCCACGTGGAGAAGGAAGGCCACTTCACCAACACGCAGCGGCTGCTGCAGTGGCGGGACAAGGCGCTCGACCCGCCGGGCGACGCGCGCTCGGAGCTGCATTTCGTGTACCACATCGGCAAGCGCATCAAGGCCCACTACGCGGACTCGACGCGCGAACGAGACTGGCCGATCCGCCACCTCACCTGGGGCTACCGCGAGCACGGCGTCCACGACGAACCCAGCGCCGAGGACGTGCTGCGCGAGATCAACGGCTACGACCTCACGACGGGCAAGCTGCTCAACGGCTTCGGCGAGATGCGCAACGACGGCACCACGTCGTGCGGCTGCTGGATCTACTCGGGCTGCTTCGCCGACAACGTCAACCAGCCGCGCCGCCGCGATCCGGGCGACCTGAACGCGCCGGGCGGGTCGGTCTCGCCCGAGTGGGGCTGGGCGTGGCCCGCCAACCGCCGCGTCCTGTACAACCGCGCGTCCGCCGACCCGTCGGGCAAGCCGTGGTCCGAGCGCAAGAAGCTCGTCTGGTGGGACGAGGAGAAGGAGCAGTGGGCGGGCTACGACGTCCCGGACTTCCCGCCGGGCAAGCGGCCGGACTACAAGCCCCATCCGGAGGCGGAGGGGATGGAGGCGATCCCCGGCAGCGCGCCGTTCATGATGATGCCCGACGGCCGCGGAGCGCTGTTCTCGCCGAGCGGCCCGCTGGACGCGCCCATCCCCACCCACTACGAGCCGCTCGAGTCGCCCGTGCCCAACGAGCTCTACCCCAAGCTGGGCGCCAACCCGCTGGGGATCACGTGGATGCGTCCCGAGAACCCGCTGGTCGCCGAAGGCGACGACCACTATCCGCTCGTGGCCTCGACCTTCCGGCTCACCGAGCACCACACGGCCGGGCCGATGAGCCGCAACCTGCCGTGGCTGGCGGAGCTGCAACCCGAGATGTTCGCGGAGATCGACCCGGTGCTCGCGCGTGAGCGCGGCATCAAGGACGGCGAGTGGATGGTGATCGAGACGCCGCGCGCCGAGATCGAGGCGCGCGCGAAGGTCACCAACCGCGTCCAGCCGCTGCGGATGGGCGAGCGGATCATCCATCAGGTATGCCTGCCGTGGCACTGGGGCACGTTCAAGACCAACCCCCAGGGCGTGACGGGGGACACCGTCAACGACCTGATCGCGATCTCCGGCGACCCGAACACGACCATCCACGAGTCCAAGGCCTTCCGCTGCAACGTCCGCGCGGGCCGGCGCGCAGGCGAGACGACCGTGCGGCTCGCGGACGTCGACACCGACCAGGACCCGAACGACGACCAGCCGGACTTCGCAAGCAAGACCCCGCACAGCGTGCTGGGCGACGAGGAGCAGGCCTGATGGAGATCGCCGTCCAGCGCCCCGAGGCCCAGCGCATGGGCTTCTTCACCGACACGACGGTGTGCATCGGCTGCAAGGCGTGCGAGGTGGCCTGCAAGCAGTGGAACGACCTGCCCGCCGACGACCTGCGCGCCTCGTTGTCCTACGACGCGACGCGCGAGTTGTCGGCCTCGACGTGGCGCCACGTGCGCTTCGTCGAGACGCTGCGGATCCCCGAGCCCGAGCCGACGCTGAACTTCGTCGAGGCCGCGCTCGGCGCGCAACTGGACCGCTGGGTGTTCATGTCCGACGTGTGCAAGCACTGCACCCACGCCGGCTGCCTGGACGCCTGCCCGACAGGCGCGCTCATCCGCACGGAGTTCGAGACGGTGATCGTCCAGAGCGACGTGTGCAACGGCTGCGGCTATTGCGTGCCTTCGTGCCCGTTCGGCGTCATCGACCGCGACCCCTACGACGGCCGGGCCGCCAAGTGCACGCTCTGCTACGACCGGCTCGAGGACGGGCTCGAGCCGGCGTGCGCGAAGGCGTGCCCGACCGACTCGATCCAGTTCGGACCGTACGAGGAGCTCGTCGAGCGGGCCAAGGGCCGCGTGGCGACGCTGCACGAGCGCGGGCTGGAGGGCGCGTACCTGTACGGCGCCGGCGACGAGCCGCAGGACCAGCTCGCGGGCGGGCTCGGCGCGTTCTTCCTGCTGACCGAGCCGCCCGAGCGCTACGGCCTCCCGGCCCATGCCGACTCGCCCATCCAGCAGAACGGCCCGATCGCCAACGCGACGGGCGTCGCGGCCGCGTTCGTGGCGGCGGGACTCGCGTTCGGCGCGTTCGCCGCGGCCTTCCGGAAGGCACGATGAGCGGGAAGCGCAAGGGCCCGCCGCCCGAGGACGTGACGCGGCGGGCGGAGGAGGGCCGCACCGCCGAGGGCCGTGACGTCACGCCCGCGGTGGGGAGGCGCGGCCAGGCGGGCGGCTGGGTGCGCACGGGGGAGAAGGTCGCGCTGGCCAAGGAGCGCTGGGGCGACGCGCGCTGGTCGTTCCTCTACGACAAGGACACGCGCTACGCGTCCGCGTCGGCCAACGGCTCCGTGGCCGAGGCCGCGCGCCGGGCCCGCGGCGGCGGGGAGGTCCCGGTCGCCGTCCAGGGCCCGATGATTCACGCCACGCTGTGGACGTGGGAGGTGCCGGTGTACTTCTTCGTCGGCGGGCTGGCGGCGGGCTCGTCGCTCGTCTCCGTGGCCTGCGACCAGTTCGGCGACCACGAGGGCGCCGAGCTCGCCCGCAAGCTCGCGCTCGGGGCCGTGCTCCCGGCGCCGCTGCTGCTGATCGCCGACCTCGGGCGCCCCGCGCGCTTCTTGAACATGCTGCGGATCTTCAAGGTCCGCTCGCCGATGTCCATGGGCGCGTGGTGCCTGGTCGCGTTCTCCACGACCGCGACCGGTGCCGTCGCCGCCGACGTGCTCGGCTTCAAGCGCGCCGGCCGCGCCGCGGGCGTCGCCACCGCCCTGCTCGGCTCCTACCTCGGGTCCTACACCGGCGCGCTGCTGGCCGCCACCGCCACGCCGCTGTGGGCGCGCTCGCGCGTGCTGCTGGCACCGATCTTCGTCTGCACCGCGGCAGCCTCCGGCGCGGGCGCCAACCGCCTCCTCCAGCGCTCCGGCCCGACCCGCGAGGCGCTCGGCCACCTCGAGCTGCTGGCGATGGGCGGCAAGCTCATCCTCTCGCCGATCAACGACCGCCACATCGGCTCGCTCGCGGAGCCTTTGGAGCACCACCGCGCCTACAAGCTGTCCAACTGGGCGGCCCGCATCGGCGTCGCCCTGCGACTGCTGCGCCGTGGCGGGGACGTCCCGAGCGTGCTCTTCCTGGCCTCCGCCCTTCTGACCCGCATCGCCTGGATCGAGGCCGGCAAGCAGTCCGCGGGCGACGACGAAGCCGTCGCCCGCATGGCTCGCCGCTAGCGCGCCGGTGGGCGCAGGATGTCCGCGCGCATCGGGACCGGGAAGTCCCCGGGCTTGAATCGGCCCGCGAGCTGGTGCTCGACGGCGGCCCAACTGTCGCCGCGGGTGGGGTCGGCGGCCAGCACGCGCTCGCGCAGCTCCTCCAGCCGGTCCAGCCGCACGGTGACCTCGTACTCGATCGTGTCGACGTGCTCGAAGCCGCTGGTGCGGATCGCCGCCTGCGCCTTCGCGCGGACCTCGGTCTCGTCGTCGACCGGGCGCAGCAGCTCGAAGAACTCGCCCTCGGGCAGCGGCTCGGCGATGTAGACGTACTCGCGCACGACGCGAGCCAGCTCCGGGAACGCGTCCCGCGGGTCGGGCACGTGGTGCAGGCTGCGCATCAGCGTGGCCACGTCGACGGACTGGTCGCGCAGCGGCAGCCGCTCGGCGCCGCCCTTCAGATAGCGGCCCTCGGGGTCGAGCCAGTGGGCGTCCTTGATGTCGATGTCGACGCCGATCGCGTCCGCGCCCGCCTCGCGGAGCGCGCGGACGAACGTGCCGTCGCCGCAGCCGACGTCGACCACGGTGCGGCCTTCGAGATCGATGGCGTTCGCGAGCACCTCGATGTCATCCATAGGTGCATTGAGCGTACGCTGAGGGCGATGGTCGAACCGAACGAGCACGACGTCTTCGAGCTGCGCCAGCGCATCAAGCTGGTCATCAACCAGTACGAGTTCACGCTCCCGGGCGGCGAGCCGGTGTGCTTCGTGGAGCAGAAGCGGTTCGCCTTCAAGGAGGACATCCGCTTCTACACCGACGACTCGAAGTCGGTCGAGCTGATGCGCCTGAAGGCGCGCCAGCGCTTTGACCCGAGCGCCCGCTACGACGTCACCGATGCGTCCGGCGCGGCCATCGGCCAGATCCAGAAGGTATTCGGCGCGAGCCTGTTGCGCTCGACGTACAAGCTGTTCGACGCCGGCGGCAGCGAGACCGCGACCGTGCAGGAGAAGAGCGTCGGCGTCGCGCTGTTCCGGCGCTTCGTCGGCTTCATCCCGTTCATCGGCGGCTTCGCGGACTGGCTGCCGATCCCGTACCACTTCGACTTCGTGCGCGGCGGCCAGGTGCTCGGCACGCACACGCGCCAGACGCTGAAGTTCCGCGACACGTACACGATCGACTTCTCGGCCGATCCCGGCCGGACGCTGGATCGCCGCCTCGTGCTCGCCACCGCGGTCGGACTGGACGCCCTGCAGGCGCGCTGATGCCGACCTGGGACGACGTGCGCGCGGTCGCCGCCCGCCTCCCCGGGTGCGAGGAGTCGACCTCGTACGGCACGCCGTCCCTGAAGGTCCGCGGCAAGTTCATCTGCCGCCTGCGCACCGACCCCGACGCGCTCGTCGTGCGCTGCATCGACGTCGACGACGCCGAAGCGCTCAAGCTCGGCCAGCCCGACGTCTTCTTCTCCACGCCGCACTACGACGGCTGGCCGGGTGTGCTCGTCCGCCTCGACGCCGTCACGCCGGACCAGCTCGCCGAGCTGATCGAGGACGCGTGGCGCCTCCAGGCGCCCAAGCGCGTGGTCGCGGCCTACGACAAGGGTGAGTAGCGATCGCGCGGTGCCGCGCGGCAAGGCCACGGCGGGTGGCCGCGCCGCGGCGGCGGGCGGCGACGCCGCGGCCTCGCCGGCGGTCGTCGCCCGCGCTCGCGCGCGCAGCCAGTGGCTGCACGCGCCCGGCGGCGGCGACGTCGTGCGCCACCTGCTCGCCGTGCAGGCCCAGGACGCGGGCAGCGTCCCGTACGCGCTCGCCGCGCGCGGCGGCGCGTTCCGCGACGGCCTGCTCGTCACCTGGCTCATGCGTTCGACGCTGCACCTCGTCGACGCCGACGACCTCGCCTGGCTGCACCCGCTGTTCGCGCCCCGGATGGTCGCCGCGAACGAGCGTCGCCTGCGCCAGCTCAGCGTGACGACCGACCACACGGACGCGCTCGTCGCGGCGCTCCCGGCGACCCGCGCCGAGCTCGCCGCGCAGTTCGACCTGCCCGGCCAGGCGCTCCCGCACGCGTTGCACCGCGCTGCGATCCTCGGCCGCCTCGCGATGACGCCCGAGCGCGTCTACATCCCCATCGAGATCAAGTGGCGGGCTCCCGACCTCGACGAGCTCGCGCGTCGCTACTACGCGTGCCACGCCGGCGCCGATCGGCGCGATCTCGCCTACTGGTCCGGGCTCCCCCTGCGCGACTGTCGGCCGCCCACCAGCACGGCCCTCGAGGATGGCCCTGTGCCGGATGTGCTGATCCCCGCGTTCGACGAGCTGCTGCTCGGCTGGCGCGACCGCACGCCGACCGTTCCCGCCGAGCACGCCAAGCGCGTCCATCCCGGCGGCGGCATCCTGCGCGCGGTCGTGCTCGAGGACGGGGTGGCCGTCGGCACGTGGTCGCGCGCGGGCGGCCGGGTCAGCGTCGAACGTTTTTGAACGGGCCCTTCTTCTTGCGGCGCAGCGCCTTCGGCACCTTTGGAACCGGAAGCCGCTTCCTCTTCTTTTGCTGCTGCTGGTAGGCGATGCCGCCGCCCGCCGCGCCGAGGCCGGCCAGCACCGCGGCGACGAGCCCGGGGTTGGCGCGCAGGCGCTTGAACTCGCGCTCGACCTCGGGCCAGACCTGGTTCTCGATCAGGTCCTGCGCCGCCTCCGGCGTGGCCTCGAGGTCGGCGGGCTCAATCGCGGGCGCGAAGGACACCTGCACCTTGACCGGCTTCGGGAACCAGCCCCAGGCGAACAGCTTGTCCGTGCCGGTGATCGCGCACGGGACGATCGGCGCCTTGGCCTCGATCGCGAGGCGGCCGACGCCACGCCGCGGCTCGCGCAGCGTCTCCGGATCCCGGTGGCGCGTGCCCTCCGGGAACATCGCCAGCACGCGGCCCTGATCGAGGTGGTAGCGGGCGGTCGCCAGCGCGTCGGGATCCGCCGTTCCGCGCCGGACCGGGAACGCGCCGAGCCCGCTCAGCAGCCGCGCCGTCTTCTTGCCCTCGAAGAGCTCGGTCTTGGCCATGAAGTGCAGGTGGCGCGTCGTGGCGAGCCCGATGAAGAATGAGTCGTAGAAGCTCTTGTGGTTGGGCGCGATGATCACGGGCCCCTCGGGTGGGACGTACTCGCGCCCGGTGACCTTGAAGCGGTACCACGTGGCGGCGATCGGGGTCAGCACGAAACGCGCGGTCTCGTACACCCACGATGTACCGCGCTTGCGGGAGAGGGCGTGCGCCTCTTCGTTCGACAAGGCCATAAGCGCGTAGATTCTTGCTCATGGAGGCTCGGCGGCTCTATCTCGAGCTCACGGACGGCCTCACGCGCCCGCTCCGGGCCGAGGAGCTCGTCTACGCCGTACCCGGGCTGCCGGCCCGCGAGGACGTCGCCGCCGAGCGCGAGAAGCCGCAGAAGGACAAGGCGGGGCTGGAGATCGCGCAGGGCGCGTTCCTGGCTGACGTGCTCGCCGAGCCCGACACCGGACGTCACCTGATCGAGACGATGTTGGCGCCGACGCCGCTCGCGCTCGAGCACGCCGAAGCCTTCGCCCGCGACGGCCACGTGGACCTCGGCCGCGCCCACGCGCAGCGCCACGGCAACGTCGGCATCGTCGAACTGCGCAACCCGCGCCACCTCAACGCCGAGGACGACACGACCCTCGGCCCGCTGGAAGCCGGCATCGACCTCCTCCTGCTCGACGAGGCCACCGAGATCTGCGTGCTCCGCGGCGGCGTCGTCGACCACCCGCGCTACGCCGGCCGCCGCATCTTCGGCGCCGGCCTGAACCTCACGCACCTCTACCGCGGCCAGATCTCCTACCTGTTCTTCCCCGTCCGCGACCTCGGCCTCGTCCACAAGGTGTTCCGCGCCGACAAGCTCTGGATCGCCGCGGCCGAGACGTTCGCGATCGGCGGCGGCTGTCAGCTGCTGCTCACGGTCGACCACATCCTGTGCGAGCGCGGCACCCGCCTCACGCTCCCGGCGCGCAACGAGGGCATCATCCCCGGCGCCGCGAACCTGCGGCTCCCGCGCTTCGTCGGCGACCGCCGCGCACGCCAGGCGATCCTCTCCGGCAGCGAGCTCACCCCCGAGGAGCTGGCCGACGAGCTCGTCGAGCCGGGGGAGATGGACGCGGCGATCGAGCGGCGCGCCGCGGCGCTCTCCAGCGCCGGCGCGGTGAGCGGGGTCGCCAACCGCAAGGCGTTCCGCGTCGGCCAGGAGCCGCTCGACGTCTTCCGCGAGTACATGTCCGTGTACTGCCGCGAGCAGGCCGTCTGCTCCTTCAGCCCTGCCCTCATCCGCAACCTGGAGGAGCACTGGCGTGCCCACGAGAGAGGCGATTGAGCGCGTCGTCGAGCGGGTGCGCCGGACGCCGCTCGCGGCGCGCATCCCGGACGGCTGGGAGCAGCTGACCGACCTCCCGTTCACCGTCAAGGACGACCTGCGCGAGCACTACCCGCTCGGCCTGGTCACGGTCCCGCACGACCAGCTGCGCCGCATCCACGCGTCCTCCGGCACGCGCGGCAAGCCGACCGTCGTCGCCTACAGCCAGCACGACCTCGACGTCTGGACGGAGGTCATGGCCTACTGCATGACGATGGCCGGCGTGCGGCCCGGCATGGTCGTCCACAACGCGCTCGGCTACGGGCTCTTCACCGGCGGGCTCGGCTTCCACATGGGCGCGGAGCGCATCGGCGCGCTGGTGATCCCCGCCTCCGGCGGCGTCACCACGCGTCAGGCGCTCCTGCTCCGCGACCTCGGCGGCCAGGTCCTGTGCGCGACCCCGAGCTACGCCCTGCACATCGCGCAGGGCCTGCGCGAAGCCGGGATCGAGGACCTCGAGCTGCGCATCGGGATGTTCGGCGCTGAGCCGTGGACGGAGGCGATGCGTGCCCAGATCGAGGCCGAGCTCGGTCTCACCGCGCTGAACATGTACGGGCTGTCGGAGATCATCGGGCCGGGCGTCGCGGCCGAGTGCCCGGAGGCCCGCGACGGCCTGCACGTGATGGAGGACCATTTCGCGGTCGAGGTCGTCGACCCAGCCACGGGCGCGCCGGTCCCCGACGGCACCGACGGCGAGCTCGTCTTCACCACGCTCACCAAGGAGGCGATGCCGCTGCTGCGCTACCGGACGGGCGACATCGCTTCGCTCACGCGCGAGCCGTGCCCGTGCGGGCGCCCGTTCGCCCGCATGAGCGCCGTGCGCGGCCGCCGCGACGACATGCTGATCATCCGCGGCGTGAACCTCTACCCGTCGCAGATCGAGGACGTGCTGCTGGGCGTCGAGGGCGTCTCCCCGCATTACCAGCTGATCGTCGAGCGCCCGCAGCACCTCGACGAGCTGACGGTCCTGTGCGAGGGCCGCGGCCCGGACCTCGCGCGCCGCGTCAAGCACGCGATCCGCGAGCAGACCGGCGTGAACGTCCGCGTTCAGGTCCGGCCGATGGGCGAGATCCCGCGCAGCGAGGGCAAGGCCGTGCGCGTCATCGATCGTCGCTGAACGGCTCCAGCAGCGGTCGCTTCGCGCTGATGCCGTCGCCGGAGGAGACGCCGCGCAGCCGGCGCACGACCCAGGGCGTCAGGTACTTGCCCGCCCACAGCGCGTGCGAGACGCGCGAGCGAGGCGCGAGCGGGTCGGCGAACGGCGCCGTCCACGAAGCGTCTGCGCCCTCGAGCCCGAGCGCCTCCGCCGCCGCGAGCGCGATCCGCTCGTGCCCGAGCGCGTTCGCGTGCAGACGGTCGTGATGCCAGAGGCGACGGTCCGACGAGACCGGGTGCGCCTCGAGGTCCACCAGGAACGCGCCGTGCTTGGCGACCAGGTCGCGGATGGCGAGGTTGAGGTTGCGCAGCCGCGCGGCCGCGCCCTTGGCGATCGGGTTGATCGGCACGGGATCGGGCAGCGTGAACGCGATCACGTCCGCGCCCGCCGCGCGCAGGGACCCGTAGAGCGTGTCCAGGCGGTCGATCACCGTCGGTACGCTGCAGTTGCGCCGCAGCATGTCGTTGAGCCCGGAGAGCACGCTCGCGAGGTCCGGCGAAAGCGCGATCGCCGGCCCGAGCTGCTCGTCGACCACCTGCCGCGCGAGCTTGCCGCGTACCGCCAGGTTCGCGTACTGGAGCCTCGGCTCGTCCTGCGCGAGCCGCTCGGCCAGCCGGTCCGCCCAGCCGCGGAACGTCCCATCGGGATTGAGGTCCATCAGCCCTTCGGTCGTGCTGTCGCCGAGGGCCACAAAACGCCGGTACGCCATGCCGAGACGTTACCTAAAGAGGGACTGTCCCTCTTTAGATAACGCGCCGCGCGCGAACGCCCACAAACGGCTCTGGAGCGTGGGTGAACCTAAAGAGGGACTGTCCCTCTTTAGGATTGGGGGGTGATCACTCGGCGGGACCTGATCGCGCGCGGGGCGGCGGCGATGCTGCTGCCGGCGCTGGGCGAGGCGGCGATCCCGCGCAACCGGATCCGTGCGCTGCGTGACGCGGTGCGGGGCCGGGTGCTGACGCCCGGCGACAGCGGCTACAACGCCGCGCGGGTGGTGTTCAACACGCGCTGGGACGGCGTAAGGCCGCCCGCCGTCGTGCAGGTGCGCGACACCGCCGACGTGCGCGCCGTGGTGCGCTGGGCCGATCGCTACGACGTCCCGCTCGTCGCGCGCTCCGGCGGTCACGGCTACAGCGGCAACAGCACGAGCCGCTCCGCCGTCGTGGTCGACCTCGACCGCCTGGATCAGATCCGCTTCAGCGACGGCATCGCCACGCTCGGCCCGGGCGCACGACTCGGGGACGTGTACGCGCGCCTGGCCGCGCGCGGCGTGACGATCCCCGCCGGCAGCTGCCCGACGGTCGCGGTCGGCGGGCTCGTGCTGGGCGGCGGGATGGGGCTCGCCGGCCGCGCGATGGGGCTCACGTGCGACCGCGTGCGCTCCTTCGACATCGTCGACGCGGAGGGCCGGCGCCGCCGGGTCGACGACGGCGCGCTGTTCTGGGCGCTGCGCGGCGGCGGCGGGAGCTTCGCCATCGTCACGGCCGTCCGCCTGCGCACCCGCCGGGTGTCCAACGCCGCGTTCTTCAGCATCAGCTACCCGCGCGGCGCCCGCGAGGAGGCGCTCGCCCGCTGGGACGCGTTCGCACCGCGCGCGCCGAGCGATCTCACCGCGATCCTCACGCTCACGGGCGAAGGCGCGACCGCGTTCGGCCAGTACCTCGGCAGCGCCCCGCAGTTGCGCCGCCTGATCGCTCCGCTGGGCGGCTCACCGAGCGTCGGCAGCGCGGACTACCTCACGGTCCAGCGCCGCTGGGCCGGGAGGGACGACCCGCCGCGCTCCGCGTTCGCCGCGAGCTCGACCTACGTCACCAAGCGCCTGGGCGGGAACGGCCGCCGCGCCTTCCTGGACGCCGCGGACACCGGCGCCACGCTGATCCTCGACGCCTACGGCGGCGCGATCAACCGCCCCGACCGCGACGACACCGCGTTCCCGCACCGCGCCGCCCGCTTCCGCGTCCAGGTGCTCTCCTACGCCGCGATCCCCACCGCGCGCGACCGGGTCAAGCGCGCCCGTCGCAGCGTCGCCCCCTACGGCACCGGCGCCTACGCCAACTACGCCGACCCCGACCTCACCAACGCCACCCGCAACTACTACGGCGCGAACCTGGAACGGCTGCGCCGGGTCAAGCGCGAGGTCGACCCGGGCAACCGCTTCCGCCCCGCTCAGGGCATCCGTCCTACGTGATGGTGATCGGCGTCCCGACCGGCATGAGCTTCTCCAGCCGGAGGATGTCCGCGTTCTTCAGGCGCACGCAGCCGTGCGAGATGCGGCCCGGGATGAGCCCCGGCGCGTTGGTGCCGTGCACGCCCACGAGCCCGCCGCCCGGCCAGTCGGTCAGGGTCGGCGACGTCGCGCTCGTGATGTAGGCCAGCGGCCCGTAGACCGAGCCCGCGCCGCCGTAGCCCTTGAGCTTGGCGCGGATGTAGAACTGCCCCTTGGGCGTCGGCCACTGCGACTGCCCGACGCCGATCGGCGCGCTGAACACGCGCTTGCCGTTCTTGATCAGCGTGACCTTGAACGTCTTGGTGGAGATCCGCAGCCACGTGTCCACGGGCTGCAGGTCGCTCAGCGCCTCCGCCGGCACCCAGCCCGTCGTGTTGTTCGGCCGCACCGGCAGCCGCACGCGCAGCCACTCCTGCCCGTCGACCTCCGTGCGGTCGAGCACGAGCACGAGGTCGTCGGTCTTCTCCGGCGTCTTGAGCGTGAGCTTGGCGACCCGCTTGGCGTTCGCGCTCGGCTCCGCCCGCGCGACCTCCGCCTTGTTGACGAACGCGAAGTACGACCGCTTGCCGAGCGTGCTGACACGCTCGACCTTCGCGGCGGCGACCGAAGGCGACGCCACGGACACGGCAGCGGCCGCGACGAACGTCGCGGCCGCCCGCACCACCAACTTCTGGAAGACCATGCGCCCCTTTTTAGCCGGTCACCCGCGGCGTCCGCCGCGATTGGACCTGCCGCGGCTGCCGGACCGTGAAGCGCGCCACGTCCGAGCACTGCGCCACGCGGATCGTCGCGCGGCCCGACTTGGTCGGCCGGACGCGGAACGTCGCCGTCCCGGACGAGTTCGTGTTCGCCCGCAGGACCTTCCCGCCCGGAAGCGTGATGCGCGCCTGCGTGCCCGCGTCCACGTTGCGCACGCGCACGCGGATCGTGGTCAGCTCACCCGCGCGCACGGTCAGGCCGGTGGGCGACGCGATCTCGCACGGCGCCTGCGTCGCGTTGGCCGGCTTGACGCCGGCGGCCGGAACCGGCGGCGGGTTCTGGGCGGGCGGGCTCGCGGGCGGGTTGCCCGGCGGGTTCGTCAGCACGACCGTCCACGTGTCCGGCGGCGAGCACACTTTCGACTCCGGCCGCGGGTCGAGCGCGTTGTAGGCGCAGGCCTTGGCCGTGTTCGTGTATGAGCCCGGCGCCTGGTGCAGCATCGAGCAAGTGAAGATGTAGACCTCGCCGACCGCCAACTGGCCGTCGCCGTTGTCGCCGCTTCTGTACACCGGGTTGGTGCAGATGTCATCCTCGACCGCGACCTGCGAAAGCGGGATCGGCGGCTTGCTCGTGTTCCGCACCTCGTAGGTGTAGTCCACGTTCTGCGGACCCACCCCGGTCTCGATCGAGCCCTTCTTGTCGATCGTGAGCGTCGGCGGCACGATGATCAGGCTGACGGTGTTGTACCGGTTGAAGGGGTCCAGCGCGCCGTCGAGAGACTGCAGCATGCCGTTCGTGATCGTCGCCTCGGCCTGGGCCAGCTTCACGCCGGGATTGAGGACGAGCCTGTGCGTGAACGTGCCGATCGTGTGCTTCGGCGTCCCCGCCGGATAGGCGGCATCCGTCGTCACACGCGTCATCGGGCCGGCGGGCTTGCCATCCGGACCCGGGAACCTGATGAAGACGTTGACCTTCTCGACGTCGCACGTGCGCGCACCCTGGTTGGTGATGCTTACCGTGTACGTGACAAGCTCGCCGGAGCTGTAGATGCCGTCCGTCCGGTCACGGCCGGTCGACAGCAGTAGGTCGTTCTCGGCACACGTCGAAGGGCTGTGGCGCTGCGCCGATGCCGGTACCGCCATTGCCAGGCTCGCTACCAACACCGCACCAATAAGAACTGCTCGCCGCATCGATCCCCCTGCCGCTTTCATAAAGACGCGGCCACGCTATACCCTTGGCCAGGTCCGGTTTATGCCCGCTTGCAGGTGCATCGTCGCCTCTTTCTCGGCATAAGGCATTCCACCGCAATGCACCGGAAAAGTCGGTGAGTGAAACTGCAAGCACTCGTACAGCGGGCGTTGTTGGCGCTCTGACCCGCCTCCCCCGCAGGCCCGCCTGTGGCCCTCGGTACCGTCATGGGCATGAGCGACCCTGCAGACCGCGATTGGGGCATGCGCACACGCGCGATCCACGCCGGCGCGCGCCCTGACCCGACGACCGGGGCTCGCGCCGTGCCGATCTACCAGACGACCTCGTTCGTGTTCGAGGACACCGAGGACGCGGCCGACCTGTTCGCGCTGCAGAAGTACGGGAACATCTACTCGCGGCTGGGCAACCCGACGGTCGCGGCGCTGGAGGAGCGGGTCGCGAGCCTCGAGGGCGGGATCGGCGCCGTCGCCACGTCCAGCGGCCAGGCCGCGGAGACGCTGCTGTTCACGCAGCTGTGCGACGCCGGTGACCACGTCGTCGCGTCCAGCGCCCTCTACGGCGGCACGTTCACGCTGCTCAACGTCACGCTGCGCCGGCTCGGCATCGAGACGACGTTCGTCTCCGCCGATGACCCGCAGGCGTTCGCGGACGCCATCATCCCCGGCCGCACCAAGCTGCTGTACACGGAGATCGTGGCCAACCCGTCGGGCATCATCGCGGACCTCGAGGCGCTCAGCGAGATCGCCCACGCGGCCGGGCTCCCGCTCGTCGTGGACTCCACGCTCGCGAGCCCGTACCTGTGCCGCCCGCTCGACTTCGGCGCCGACGTCGTCATCCACAGCGCCACCAAGTACCTCGGCGGGCACGGCACGTCGATCGCGGGCGTGATCGTCGACTCGGGCCGCTTCCCGTGGGACAACGGCAACTTCCCGGTGATGACCGAGCCGGTCGCGACCTACGGCAACCTGCGCTTCTGGGACAACTTCGGCGAGTACGGCTTCGCCACCAAGCTGCGCGTCGAGGGCCTGCGCAACCTCGGCGGCGTGCTGTCGCCGTTCAACGCCTTCCTGATCCTGCAGGGCATGGAGACGCTGCCGCTGCGGATGGACGCGCACGTGGCCAACGCCCAGCGGATCGCGGAGTGGCTGCAGGCCGACCCGCGCGTCTCCTGGGTCCGCTACGGCGGACTCCCGGACGACCCCAACCACGCGCTGGCCAACAAGTACCTGCCCAAGGGCCCGGGCGCCGTGTTCAGCTTCGGCTGCGAAGGCGGGCGGGAAGCGGGCGAGGCGTTCATCGGCCGCGTCGAGCTGTGCTCGCACCTGGCCAACGTCGGCGACACGCGCACGCTCGTGATCCACCCCGCCTCCACCACGCACCGCCAGCTCTCCACCGCCGCGCTCGAGGCCGCCGGCGTGCTGCCGGAGCTCGTGCGCATCAGCGTCGGCATCGAGGACGTCGACGACATCATCTTCGACCTGGATCGAGCGCTCGGATGATCACGACAACGGCCGGTCAACGCCTGCAGATCCTGCGCCGCGCGAAGACGATCGCGGTCGTCGGCGCCTCCGCGAACCCCGCGCGCGCGAGCAACTTCGTGCTCACCTACCTGCTGTCGAGCTCGACCGACTACGAGGTCTGGCCCGTCACGCCCAAGGAGGACGAGATCCTGGGCGCGCAGTGCTACCCGTCGCTCGCCGACCTTCCCGGCGCGCCGGACATCGTGGACGTCTTCCGCCGCGCCGACCAGCTGCCCGCCGTGGCGCGCGAGGCGGTGGAAGCCGGCGCCGGCGCGTTCTGGATGCAGCTCGGCCTGCACAGCGACGAGGCGGCGCAGATCGCGGACGCGGCCGGGCTGGACGTCGTCTCCAACCGCTGCGTGAAGATCGAGCACGCCCGCTTCAACGGCGGCCTGCACCTCGCCGGCTTCGACACCGGCGTGATCTCCTCCAGGCGCACCCGTGGTTGAGACGCTCGTCGTCGAAGGCGGTCTGACGCTCGAGTCCGGCGCGCACCTCGCGCCGCTGGAGATCGCGTACGCGCGCTACGGCGACCCGTCGCACCCCGTCGTCTACATCTGCCACGCGCTCACCGGCGACGCGGAGGCGGCGGTGTGGTGGGACACGCTGATCGGCCCGGGCAAGGTCCTCGACACCGACCGCTTCCACGTCGTCTGCGCGAACCTCCTCGGCGGCTGCATGGGCACGACCGGGCCGAGCTCGACCAACCCCGCCACGGGCGAGCCGTACGGCACCGACTTCCCGCTGTTCACCATGCGTGACCTCGTCGCCGTGCACCGCACGCTGCTGCGCGCGCTCGAGATCGAGCGCGTGGACATCGCGGTCGGCGGCTCGCTCGGCGGCATGCAGATCCTGCAGTGGTCGCTCGACTTCCCGGGCGAGATCGACCGCGCCGTGCTCGTGTGCGCCTCCTCGCGGCTCACGGCGCAGAACATCGCGTTCAGCAAGGTCGCACGCCACGCCATCCTCACGCACGACGCGATGGACGTGGCGCGCATGATGGCCCACATCACCTACCTGTCCGAGGAGGGCATGGAGCGCAAGTTCCAGCGCGCCCGCCGCGTGCCCGACGCGGACATGACCCTGCACTCGGACTTCGAGGTCGAGCACTATCTCGACCACCAGGCGAAGATCTTCCTCGCGCGCTTCGACCCCGGCACGTACCTGTACCTCTCGCGCGTGATGGACTACTACGACGCGTTCGCCGACGAGCGCCCGCAGCCGCCGACCACGAAGTACCTGCTGGTCAGCTTCAGCTCGGACTGGCGCTTCGGCACCGACCACTCGGTGGCGATCCAGCGCCAGCTCAAAACGCTCGGCGCCGACTCCACCCATCACGAGGTCGAGTCGCCCTGGGGCCATGACTCGTTCTTGATGAACGTCCCGGAGTACCACCGGCTCGTCAAGGAGTTCGTGTATCAGGACGTGGCCAGCGCGCTCTAACCGGGCGTGACCGAGCTCTGCGTCATCCACCCCGGCGAACTCTCCCCGCTCTCCTGGCCCCGCATCGTCCGGCACCTGCCGGCCGGAACGCGCCTGCGCGTGCTCGAGCTGGAGGCCCTCAACGGCTACTGGGAGCACGATCCCAACGCCACCGTCAACGGCCTCGCCGACCGCCTCCGGCTCACGCTGGACCCGCGTACCGAGCGCGTGCTGATGGGCTGGGGCGTCGGCGGCGTGATCGCCGAGGCGCTCGCCGCGCGCCTCACCGTCGCGCCGCGCCGCACGGTGCTGCTGGACACACTCGCGCCGCGGCTCGCGCGCCGGCCCACCGACGCCGCGCTGCGCCGCTCCTACGCGTTGCTCGTGTGCGCTCGCCGCGGCCGCCCCCACGCCATCCCGACGGACGCGCTGGACCCGATGGTCGCGCGTCTGTCAGAGCTCGGCTTCGGCAGCCAGGAGGCGCTGCGCAAGGGCTTCTTCCAGCACCAGCGCGCGCGCCAGTTCGACCAGCGCCTGATCTCGGGGCACCACCCCGCCGGCGTCCCGCTCACCGTCGTGCAGCCGACCGGCAGCCTGCACGCCGACCTGGGCTGGGAGCTGACGAATCCGGTGGAGACGCTCACGGTCGGCGGCGACCACTACACGATGCTGACCGAGCACGCGGTGCCGCTGGCGCTGGCGCTCTCGCGCTGGCTCACGCCGCCGCTTGCAGTCGCGTAGTCAGCGCGCGATCGGCCTGGGCGGCGGTGTCGTCGACGCAGTGCAGCGGGGCCATGATGCCCTTGCGCGCCGCCGCCTCCACGCGGCGCAGGCGGGAGGCCAGGCGCGCGATCCCGAAGCCCGCCGAGGGTGAGCGCAGCGCGTGCGCAGCCTCGCGCAGCTCCTCCGGCGTCCGCGCGGTGGCCAGCCGCTCGAGCCGGCCCGGCAGCTCGGAGTGGTAGACGGCCAGCATCTGGTCGACGAGCGCGCGGCCCCCGAGGTTGTCTGCGAGCTCGTCGAGCAGCGTGTCGTCGAGCACGGGCGTGATGCGGCGGTCGAGCTCGGTGCGCAGCGCGGGCAGCGAGATCGGCTTGGCCAGGTGGCCGTCCATGCCCGCCGCGCGGCAGCGCGCGACGTCCTCGGCCGCGGTGTCGGCGGTGAGCGCGAGCATCGGCACCTCGTCGTCGAGCGCGCGGATCCGCTCCGCCGCCTCCAGACCGCCCATGACCGGCATGCGCAGGTCGAGCAGGACCGCGTCGAAGGACTCGCGGGCGATGCGGTCGACGGCGGCCTGGCCGTGCTCGACGAGCACCGTGGTGACCCCGAGGCGCTGCAGCTGCATGCCGATCAGGCGCCGCAGCGCCGCGTCGTCCTCGGCCACCAGCACCTTGCTCGCGGAGAGCGCGGGTGCCGCCCCGAAGCCCATGTCCGGCGTCGCCTCGCCCGGCTGCAGCGGCAGCTCCAGCGTGAACGCGGAGCCCTCGCCGAGCGTGCTGACGACGGTCACGTCTCCCTCCATCGCGCGCGCCAGCCGGCGCGCAATGCTCAGGCCGAGGCCGGTGCCCGCCCACGCCCGCGTGTGCGTGCGCGTCCACGGCTCGAACAGCCGCTGCAGGTCCTCCGCGGCGATGCCGCGGCCCGTGTCGGAGACCGTGATCTTGAGGCGGTCGCCGTCGACGTGGGCGTGGATGCGCGCGTGCCCCTCCTCGGTGTACTTGACCGCGTTGGAGGCGAGGTTGAGCACGATCTGGCGCACGCGCGCGGGGTCGCCGCGGAGCGCGTCCGGCACGTGCGGGTCCACGTCGACGGTCAGCTCGAGGTTGCGGCCGCGCAGGCTCGGGCGCAGCACGCCCGCGATCGAGCTCAGCAGGCGGCGCGGGTCGTAGTCGGAAGCCTCGCCCTCCTCGCGCCCGGCCTCCGCGCGGGAGACGTCGAGCACGTCGCGCAGCAGGCCGGTGAGCGACTGGGCGGCGTCCGAGATCACCTGCGCGAGCTCCTGCTCGTACTTGGGGAGCCCGGCGTCGACCAGCAGCTCGGCCGCGCCCGCGATGCCCGACAGCGGCGTCTTGATCTCGTGGCTCATCGTGGCCAGGAAGTTGCGCTGCTCCTCCTCGATGACCTTGAACTGGGTCACGTCGCGGAACGACCACAGACGCCCGCCGTCGGCCAGCGGCACGAAGTCGAAGCCGACGCGGCGCCCGTCCTTGCACTCGAAGAACACGAACCGGACCGGCTCGCGCGTCTTGCTGATCTCCAGCAGGCGCTCGATCGACGCGTCCGGCTCGGCCAGCAGGCGCCGGATGGCGTCGATGACGGGGCGCGGGTCCGCGCCGACGAGCTCCGCCGGGGCGGCCGCGAGCTCGAGCAGCGAGCACGCCTGCTCGTTGATGACGGCGATCTTGCCCAGCTCGTCGATCATCAGCGTGCCGTTCGGCGTCGCCGCGACGAGCGCCTCGAGCTGGGAGGACAGCTTGCGGCCGCGGTCCTCGGCGGCACGGGTGCGCGTGATGTCGCGGCCGGTGATCTCGACCGCGATCGCCCTGCCGTTGAGGAAGCGCAGCGTGGCCTGGCCCTGGATCGTGCGGTAGTCGCCGTCACGCGTGCGCAGGCGCAGCTCGAGCATCTTCGTGCGCGGCTCGTCGGGGCCGGCGTCGGCGAGCGCGGCGCGCAGCGTGGGCACGTCCTCGGGATGGGTCAGCGCGCGCCAGAGGCGGCCGAGCACCTCGTCCTGGCGCAGGCCGAGCGCCTCGGCCACCGAGGGGCTGGCGTACTCGATGATCCCGGAGGCGTCGAACATCCACACGAGGTCCGGGGACTCGTCGACGAGCGTGGTGATGCGCGCGGCGGCGCGCGCTTTCGCCTCGGCCTCGGTGATCGGCGTGAAGAGGGAGACGATCAGGCCGTCGGGCGTGGGCGCCGAGCGCACCGCGACCCACAGCACGTCCTCCTCGTCGAGCGCGATGCCGTACTCCTGGTCGACGCGGCCGTGGGTGCGGGCGACGCGGCGCGCGGGCAGCTGCTCCTCCGGCAGCACGCCCCCGCCGGGCTGGCGCAGCCAGGACACGTCGGAGGGCGAGCCCACGATCAGCTCCCGCGGTGCGCGCAGCAGCCGCGCCATCGCGTCGTTGACGTCGACGACGCACCCGTCCGGGTCCCACACCATCAGGCCGTCCTCGAGCACGGACGGCAGCGCGATCGAGACTGCTGTCACCGTCCCGCGCCCATCCGGTAGCCGACGCCGCGAACGGTGCAGACGAAGTCCGGAGAGCGGGGATCATCCGCGAGCTTGCGGCGCAGATTGGAGACGTGGACGTCGACGAGGTGGTCGTCGCCGAACCAGTTGGGGCCCCACACGCGCTCGAGGAGCTGGGCGCGGCTGAACGCGACGCGCGGCTCGGCGGTGAGGGTGTCGAGCAGGTCGAACTCGATGCGGGTGAGGTCGAGCGGCTGGCCGTCGAGCGTGACCTCACGAGCGAGCGGGTCGAGCGTGAGCGAGCCGAACGTGCGGCTCGTCGCGGGCGCGGCGGGAGCGGTCGCGGGGGTGCGCGTCGCGCGGCGCAGCACGGCCTTCACGCGGCCGACGAGCTCGGCGACCGAGAACGGCTTCGTGACGTAGTCGTCGGCGCCGGCCTCGAAGCCGACGACCTTGTCGAGCTCGGTGTCCTGGGCCGTGAGCATCAGGACGTGCGCGTCGCTGAAGGAGCGCACGCGGCGGCAGACCTCCACGCCGTCGATGTCGGGCAGGCCGATGTCGAGGACGATCAGGTCGGGGTGCGTCTGCTCCGCCGCCTGCACCGCGGCCTCGCCGTCGGCCGCCTGATCGACCTCGAACCCCTGCTGGATCAGCAGGGCGCTGACGAGCATCCGGTTCTCGGCCGCGTCGTCGACGACGAGGGCGCGGGGTGTGGCAGTGGTGCCGGGCATGGTCTCGGCCACTGTCATCGGCACGCGTGAGCGAACCTGCACCGGGTAGAACTTCCGCGTGCTTCTGACAGGTTTGCGCGATCCGGACGGGCGCGAGGCGGTGCGGGTGGGGGAGAACGCCCTGAGCTACGAGGCGCTGGCCGCCGCGGCCGGGGCGGTCGCCGCGCGGGTGGAGGGCGCGTCGCGGGTGGCGGTGGTCGCTCAGACGCGGCTGGAGACCGTGGTGGCGGTGGTCGGCGCGCTGGCCGCCGGGGTGCCGATCGTCCCGATCAACCCGAAGGCGGGTGAGCGCGAGCTCGAGCACATCCTCTCGGACTCGCAGCCGGACCTGATGCTCGACGACGTGGACCTGTCCGCCGCGGGTCCGTGGCCGAAGGACGAGCCGGAGGACGAGGCGCCGGCGATCATCGTCTACACCTCGGGCACGACCGGACCGCCGAAGGGCGTCGTGCTGCCGCGGCGCGCGCTGGCCGCGAACCTGGACGCGCTGTACGACGCGTGGGCCTGGACCGCGGACGACGTGGTCGCGCACGGGCTTCCGCTCTTCCACGTGCACGGGCTGATCCTCGGGACGCTCGGCCCGTTGCGGCTGGGCGGCGGCGCGTGGCACCTCGGCAAGTTCTCGACCGCGGCGGCCGCGGAGGCGTTGCGCGGGCGCGCGACGATGCTGTTCGGCGTGCCGACCATGTACCACCGGGCGGCGGCGGACCTGGAAGCGGACCCGGAGCTCGCTGCCGCGTTCGGCGCCGCGCGACTGTTGGTGAGCGGCTCGGCGGCGCTGCCGGCGGCCGACCACGAGCGGATCCGCGCCGCGTGCGGGCAGGAGCTCGTCGAGCGCTACGGGATGAGCGAGACGCTGATGAACACGGCGATCCGCGCCGACGGCGAGCGCCGGCCTGGGACGGTGGGCGTGCCGCTGTCCGGCGTCTCGGTGCGGCTCGTGGACGACTCCGGGGCCGAGCTCGACGTGTGGGACGACGAGACCGTGGGCGAGATCCAGGTCCGCGGATCCAACCTCTTCCTCGAGTACCTCAACCGGCCGGACGCGACGGCGGAGGCGTTCCGGGACGGCTGGTTCGCGACCGGAGACGTCGCGACGCGGTCCGCCGACGGCTACATCCGGATCGTGGGCCGGCGCGCGACCGACCTGATCAAGAGCGGCGGCTACAAGATCGGCGCGGGGGAGATCGAGAACGCGCTCAACGAGCATCCGGCCGTGGCCGAGTCGGCCGTGACCGGCGAGCCCGACGCGGACCTGGGCGAGCGGATCGTGGCCTGGGTGGTCGTCGAGGAAGGCGCGTCGCGGCCGTCGGCCGAGGAGCTGGCCGACCACGTCGCGCGGCTGCTCACGCCGCACAAGCGTCCACGCGATGTGCGGTACCTCGACGCGCTCCCGCGCAACGCGATGGGCAAGGTCACCAAGGCGACGCTGGGCTCATGAAGCGGTAAAGAGCGTCCGGTTCCCGCCGACCACCCGGGGGGATGTTGAGCAGGCGCACCTTCACGATCGCGAGCGTCGTCGCGTTCGTCGCTCTGGCGGCGGGCCTCGGCATCGCCATGCTGCACCTGCACGCGGACGAGCAGCGCCAGCGTTACGAGGTCTTCATCGAGCTCGAGTCCAGCGCGAACCGGATCGACGCGCTCGAGTCCGAGGTCAACGCCGAGCGTCGCGTCCCGCTGCGCGCGCAGGCCGAGCTCAACGGGCTGCTCGACACGACGCGCGCCGACCTCGCGCAGCTGACCCAGGACGGCGCGCACGGTGCCGCCGCGCTGCTGCGCGCCTTCGACGGCTACCGGCCCCTGATCGTCGAGGAGTTCGCGCTCATGCGGGCCCGCGACTTCGAACAGGCGGAGCGGATCGACGCGCAGGTCGACTTCGACGCGGTGCGCGCCGGGTTGCGCGCCGGCGCCGTGCGCTCGCACGACCTCGCGGACCGCACGGACCG
Organism: Solirubrobacter deserti; assembly: GCF_003344625.1. Taxonomy (GTDB): domain Bacteria; phylum Actinomycetota; class Thermoleophilia; order Solirubrobacterales; family Solirubrobacteraceae; genus Solirubrobacter; species Solirubrobacter deserti. Next base: position 224,759 of record NZ_QPKJ02000004.1, read on the forward strand.
CATCTCCTGGATCGGCACCGTGATCGTGCTGATCGCCGCCTTCACCGGGCTGACCGCGCTGCTCGCCCTGCTCGACCGCGCCGGCCGCCGCCGCGTGCGCGAGGAGGAGCTGCAGGAGCTGGCGTTCACCGACTCGCTGACCGGCCTCCCGAACCGCGCACGCTTCGAGAACCGGATCGCGGAGGTGCTCGAGGGCGGCGAGGACGCGGTCGTCGCGTTCCTGGACCTGGACGATTTCAAGCGCGTGAACGATTCGCTCGGGCACGCCGCGGGTGACCGCCTGCTCGAGGTCTGCGGCGAGCGCCTGCGGCACGCGCTGCGCAGCTCTGACACGGTCGCACGGCTCGGCGGCGACGAGTTCGCGGTGCTGGCCGTCGGCGCGGACAACCCCGACGCGCTCGTCGACCGCCTGTTCGGCGTGCTCGCCGCACCCGTGATGCTGGAGGGCAAGCGGCTGCATCTGCGCGCGTCGATCGGGATCGCGACGACGGCCTCGGGCTCTGAGCTGCTGCGCAACGCGGACCTCGCGATGTACGCCGCCAAGGGCAGCGGCACGAACCGCTTCGCGGTCTACACGGCCGACATGCATGTGCACGCGCTGGCGCGGCTGGACCGGCGCGAGGAGCTCGAGCGCGCGATCGAGAACGAGGAGCTCGTGCTCCACTACCAGCCGATCGTGGACCTGGACCTGGGGCGCGTCGCGGGCTTCGAGGCCCTGGTGCGTTGGCAGCATCCCTCGCGCGGACTGCTCGGCCCGGGCGAGTTCATCCCGCTGGCCGAGGAGACTGGCCTGATCGTGCCGTTGGGGCGTTGGGTGCTGCGCGAGGCGTGCAAGCAGGCGACGAGCTGGGCGGGCGCGCCGTATCTGTCGGTGAACGTGGCCGGCCCGCAGCTCGAGCAGGAGGGCTTCGTCGAGGAGGTCGCCTGCGCGTTGAGCGACGCGGGCCTGGTGTCTTCGCGCCTGGTTGTGGAGGTCACCGAGTCCTCCTTGGTCGGCGACGCCGAGGCCGAGCGCCTGCAGGCGCTGCGCAAGCTCGGCATCCGGCTCGCGATCGACGACTTCGGCACCGGCTACTCGTCCTTGTCGTATCTGCGGCGGTTCCCGATGGACGTGCTCAAGATCGACCGCTCCTTCACGCGCGACGCGTGCGAGGACAGCGCGCTGCTGCAGGCGATCGTGGCCATGGGCGAGTCGCTCGGGCTCGTGCTCGTGCCGGAGGGCATCGAGACCGAGGAGGTCGCCGACGAGCTGCGCGCGCTCGGCTGCCGCCTGGGCCAGGGCTACCTGTTCGGCAAGCCCGTGCCCGCGAGCGAGCTGACCGGGATCGCCCTCTCCGCGTAAACGAACGTTCGGCGCGGCGCGAGCGGCCCGTCGCCTACCTTTGTCGGCCGTGCTTCGTGCTGCTGCTCTGGTCGTGCTGTGCTTCGCGGCGTTCGCCGGGTCCGCCTCGGCTGACGTGTTCGACGACAACCCCGCCGCGGTCGCGACCGGTCCCGGCGCGGTGACCGTGTACGTGCGCGGCGCCGACGGCGGGCTGCTCGCCCGCTCCTCGGCCGACGGTGCCTGGGGTCCGTGGACGGCCGTTCCGGGCCTCGAGGCCGGGTCAGGGCCCGCGGCCGTGCGCTACGGGTCCTCGACGATGCTGTTCGTCCGGGGCGCCGCCGACAGCCAGCTGTGGACGAACACGCTCACCGACGGTGCGTGGAGCGGCTGGCTCAGCCTCGGCGGCTCCCTCGTCTCCGCCCCGGCGGCCGCGCTGCGAGCCGGCAGCACCACCGTCGACGTCGTCGCCCGCGGCACCAACAACCTGATCGTCCGGCGCGAGTTCGTGGGCGGCGGCAGCGGCTGGGGTCCCTGGGGCGCGCTCAGCACACCCATGACCGCCGGTCCCGCGGCGACCGGCACCGTCTACGAGGGGTTGTCGGCGAGCAACGTCCTCGCCCGCGGCGAGGACGGCGGCCTGCGCTCGATCCACCTCAACGGCACCGCGCAGCCCTGGGCCGACCTCGGCGGCTTCATCCTCGGCTCACCCGCGAGCGCCTCCGCCGCCCCGAACGTGATCGACGTCTTCGCCCGCGCCGGCGATTCCACCCTGCACCATCGGCCCGTGTCCGGCGGCGCCTGGCGCCGCGTCGACACGCAGCGGCTGAGCTCCTCACCCGCCGCCGTGTCCGACACGCCGGGCCGGGAGCTGACCTTCGCCCGTGTCGGCAGCGAGATCTGGACCATGACCGTCACCCGCGCCGGCACCGACACCCCGGCGTTCGGCCCGTGGTCCTCGCTGGGCGTCCCGAGCCCGCCCGGCCCGCCCGCACCGCCTCCCGGGCCCACGGACACCGACACCGACGCCGACGGCGTCCCCGACCCGGGCGACCGCTGCAGCACCACTCCGGGCGCGCCGAGCCGCTCCGGCTGCCCGGCCGGGCTCCGCGCCGACCCGTCCATCCGCTACCGCGTCGTGCGCGGCGGCATCCGCGTGGTCGCCTACTACGTCAAGGCCACGCGCGGGCCCGCGTCGTGGTGAGTTGCTCGCGCGGCTGCCGCCGCACGGTGTTGAAGGGCCGCGGCACCACCCGCGCCGTCCGCGTGAGCCGCCTCAACGGCCGCAGGTTGCGCAACGGCACCCGCATCACCGTCACCGCCTCGATGCCGGGCCGCCTCACCACGACGGTCACCGACCGCGTCACGCGCGGAAGGCGCGTCGAAGGCCGCCCGATCTGCAAGCCGGTCGGCTGCTAGCGGCGGCCCGTCTCGATGCTGAACTCGACCGCGGTGTTCGAGCTCCGCGACGCCGAGCGCGCGAGCCGCCGCTTGAGCGTCGTCTTCCTGAAGTCCGCCTGCCCGGCGTAGCTCAGCGTCAGATACATCGCGCCGGCCGCGCGCAGTGTCGGCGACAGCTTGAGCCGGATCGACCACTTCCCCTGGCGCGGGGTCGTCCGGCTGCTGCTGAGGATTCGGCCCGAGCGGCTGCGAGCGACGCCCGCCGTGATCCGCGCGGACGCGCCCCGCGCGATCGTGCCGGACAGCGTGAGCGTGGACCCGGACCGCCGCGCCTTCGTCACCTTCAGCCGCGACGACGGCGCCGGCCCGGAGGGCAGCAGGATCGGCGGGTTCGTGTCCAGGACCCGCGGCGACCGCTGCACCGACGTGTCCACCGGAACCGTGGCGTGCCGGCTCGGATCGGCGTTCCCGGCTTCGTCCTCCAACCACACGCGCAGGGCGTACTTGCCTGCGGGCAGGCTCAGCTTCTCCACCGGGGTCCGTACGCGCTGTGCAGCCTGACACGTCTGCACGGGCGCCTCCTCGCAGATCGCATAGCGGGCCGCCACGACCGGGGCGGCCGTGCCTTGATCCCCGTTGGTCCAGGCCAGCGCGTAGGTCCCGTTCTCGTCGGGCGTGAGGCTCAACCCGCTCGGCGCCACGGGCGCCGTGCGGTCCACCCGAATCGTCCCGGTCGTGGCCGCGGGCTGGTCCGCAGCGTCGGTGGCGACCACCTTCAGCTCATGCGTCCCGTCCGGCACCTTCGCGGTGTCGAGCACGAAGGTCTCGTTCATCGAGCCCTGGCACGGCTGCATCCGCGTGTAGTCGCACGCGCCGGCCTTGCTGGCGAGCTCGTTGTTGCCCGCAAACAGCCGCATCGTCCGAATCCCGCTCGCGTCGCTGGCCGACACCGAAACCGAGTCGGTCCCGCGATGCCACCCGGCATCGCTGAAGCTCCCGCTCAGCGCCGAGACACTCGGCGGCGCGGGATCCTCGATCTGCAAGGTGGCCTGGTACACGGCGATCAGAGCTCGGTGTTCGTTGGTGCCGTTCGTGCACCCGCCGCTCGTGCCGCATGCGACGCGGAACGTGACGGCTCTCGTCCGGAGGTCGTCGAATTGCGCTGTGTTCGCCCGACCCGACGCCGCGGGGGCTCCGCGTTCACAGGAGACGAGGTACCAAGGAACGTCACAGGAATCGAGGACGACCCCTTCGTCGGTGACGATCTCGGCGCGCCAATCCCACCATCGGCTCAGGTGCCGGGAGACCGTCATGCGCCGAATCACCGTCGACGGCGGTGCTGCGACTCGCCAGGACGCCGCAGAACCGTGCGAGCTCGCGCCGCGACCACGCGCATCACCGGCGAAGAACCCGGCTCCCGGACAACTCGCCGAGGACAGCGTTCCGGTCGACGATGTGCTCGTCCAGCTGGTGTCGGTTGCGCCGGACGTGCAAGCGCGGACCTCATACACCTGGGCGCCGCTCTTCGCCGGCAAGAGGCATGCGCTGAGCGCACACGCGATGAGCACGATCGCGCGCCTCATCGCTTGTGTGAAACCGTCGTGGTCGGGCTCGCGGTGCTCGCCGCGCTCGGGTCGGTGTACTTGACGACCACGCGGGACCAACGCCGGACACGGATCCGCATGGTGGCCGCCTGGCGCGAACGTGTCGCGACCCGCCGCAGCCTCTTCCCGTTCCTTACATACACGCGTACCTGGACCGTGGTCCCTGCCGGACGATTCCTCACACGCACCGTGAGCACGCGCGCCCGGAACTTCACGGTGACTCGCGGCTTGACAAGCCGCGGCTTTGGCGTCGGCTGCACGGGTGGTGGCACCGTGGCAGGAGTGGCCGGAGGTTGGACGACGGTCGAAAGGCCGGCTGCGGTGAAGGCGGCGGCAAGATTGAGCCTGCGACCGGCCAACGTCGCTGTGCCCGTCTCGTTGAGGAGCTGTTCGGCAATCGCCGGCGCCAGGTCGGGCCGCCAAGTGCGCAGGGCGGCGAGCGCTGTACCGACAATGACCGCCGCGGCACTGGTCCCGCTCTGGCTCGTGATCGGCTGCCCTGTGGAGGGGTCGGCGCCGTCGATCGAGCATCCTGGCGCCAGCAGCAGGGCACCCGTTGCGCTCGACGCACAGAGGCTGCCCGAGGCCGCGTCCGACGCGCCGACGGAGAAAGCTCCGGGCGCGTTGGCCGGTGTCCCGACCGGTCGCCCGTCCAGGTTGCCGGCCGCGACGACGACGCTGAGGCCTTGAGCCCGTGCCGCGGCGACCACCTCGTGCAGTTGCTGTTGCTCTCCCTCGGTGAGCGGCGATTCAGAGGCGATCGGCACGACGATCACCCTCACTCCGTGGGTCTCGGCAGCGCGTGTGCACACGTCGATTCCTCGCACGTAGGCGGTCACGACAAAGGCATCCTGGCCAGGGAAGTTGGCTTGGACACTCACGATGCGAGCCGAGGGCCAGAGTCCGACCATCCCGTAGCCATTCGGAGCCGCACTCGCGAGCATCGCCATCTGGGTTCCGTGAAGCGTGGGACTCTGGTCGGTCCCGTCGAGCCCGGGGAGGGAGAACTTCGCGACCACGCCACCAGTATCCGGGTTGGCGTTGACACCGGTGTCGACCAGGCAGATCGCTGCTGGTGCCGCGGGCGGCGTGGCACGCAAGAGAAACTCGGCGTTCGCCGCTTTGGCCTGAGCCGTCACGTCGACCGGCTCCGCGGTCGCAACTGATATGGGTCCCAAGAGCAGCGCGCACACCAGGAATGCAAGACGTTTCATGGCCTCACCTGCACGTCGATGGTGCGGCTCACGCCGCGGGAGTAGGTGAACGCGGAATCGTCAGCCGCGACCACGCGGAAGCGATAGGTCGACGGTTGGAAGGTACGTCGGAACCGGTATGCGAGCCGGAAGCGACCTGTGGCGTTCGTTCTGACCCATCGGCGGGTCGTGGCGACCGGGATCCAACGTCCCGGTTCGCGAACCTCGAGGGCGACGAGGACGCCTCCGGCGGGGATGGGACCTCGAACTCGCCCAGTGAACACGGCGGATTGGCCGTTGCGAATTCGTGTGGCACGGGCGCTTGCGGTCACTTGGGCCGGAACGATGACATCCGCGTGCGCCGCGACCGCGGCGAGCCCGTCGCCGGCCTCGCGCATGACCTGCACTGTGCGCGAATCGCCGGCGGGAATCCGCGCGTCGAACCTGCCGTCCGGCCCGGTGATCACTTGCCCGACGACGGACCAATCGCCGGTGGCGAGGTTCGCCTTCGGCACGAAGGGACGGCTCCGCACGGTCAGGGTGGCGCCCGCGAGCGGGCGCCCGTCGATCTCCGTGAGGCTTCCGCGCAGTCTGAACGGCTCGGACTTCGGCAGGCTGCGCCGGGCAGCGCCTTCGACACGGAGCATGAGGTTCCGAGGAGCCGCCGTGAGCGCGGGTGTCGCGCTTCCGGGAGGCTCTTTCGCCAGGAACTTGCGCGCCGTGATCACCGGCGTCCGGTTGCCGGAGGCGTCCTCGACGGTGACGCGGAAGTCGTGTTCGCCCTGAGGGAGCGAGTCGGTCTCGAACTCGACTCGCGCGCCACTGAGGGTCAGCGGGCAGGGCTGTGGATGGTCGAACTCGTACGGATGCGCGGTGACATCGAGTTCTCGACACGAGACGCGTCCGTGGCCGATCGGGACCGTGGAAAGCGTGAGCCAGTTGCCTTTGCCGAGCAGGCGCGCCTCGACCACGGCGCGGTAGGCCCCGACACCCCTGTCGGACACGTCGAAATCGACGCTTTCCCGGCCGGCGTGCGAGAGGTTCGACGCGAGCGCTCCGCGCACTTGGCTGACGAGGGGGGCCTGATCGTCACGGATGTCAGCGCGGAAACTCGCGATCTCGACCGAAGCCTGCACGGGCAGCGAGCACTGCACCAAGCACGCTGCGGTGAAGTGCACGCTGGGGACCGGTGGAACCGATCGCTGAAAGGTGTTCCGAACGTCGGCCCAGTAGGAGGAGCCGCCGTGACAGCCGACTTCGCCCTTCGAGGTCCAGGGACCTCCCTGCGCCGACCTGAGCGGCAGCGCGTTCGGCCAGCCCAAGCCGGCGACACCGATCGGTCCGGAATCCACGGTGAAGGAGCGCAAGCACGCCGCCGCCGCGAACCCGATGATCGAGGTGTCTGCCACGGCGCTGAAGGCCCACGAAACGGTTTCGGGCAAGGGACGGCCGCCTGCGCGGACGTAGAGCGCGCCGTACGGTCCGTTCTCGCAGTCGCTGAACGCCTGACCGCGATCCAAGCCCGCTGTGTGGCTCCATCCGTGGACTCCGACGGGGGTGCCGGTCGGCGTGTGGCACGAGTAGACGTGCATCGTCCCCGCCTGCGCTGACGCGGCGACCACGAGCAGCGCGATCAGCGCAGCCTGAGTGGCGATCAATCCCCTGATGGGCGGCAAGCTTGCATGCCGCCGCCCGTTTTGCAACCCGTTGGAGTGCTTCACTCCCCCACCTAGGCGGAGGAGCGAAAAGTTCTCCCCCCTACCGCGGAGCGATGCGCGCGAGCAACCCGCGCGCGGCCTCCACAGCGAGGTCGCGATCGTAGGTCAGGCAGAAGTCGAAGCGCCGCTCCATGTCCGCACAATCGGTGTCGCCGAGGTCGCGCGCGACGAACGCCGCCGCAAAGTGCGGAGCGACGACGGTCACGTTCCACTCGCCCGCGAGGGCGTCGTCGACGTCGAGGTCCGCGCCGCGCACGCCCGGGACGGGCTCGGCCGTCAAACCGACGCCCAGCGCGCCGACCAGAGCGGCCGACGCGGCCAGCTTCTCGTAGCGAGCGGCAGAGCGCGGGGTGAAGTGGCGCGCCTCCTGGAAGGCGGCGAAGACCACCGCGGATTCGCCCTGCGCCGCCACCTGGGCCTCGAGGTGGCGGGAGATGGCCAGCAGCAGCGCCTTGGTGCCGCGGCGGGGCCGCACGCGGGCGGCGACGGCGCGGTAGGGGGACGCCGGGGCGGGCACAGAGGGGCGGCGCGCGGCGAGCGGCGCGGGCACGGGAGCGGTGCCGGCCGGCAGCTCGCCCGGCCGGCCGAAGAGCCACCCCTGGCCGTAGCGGGCGCCCAGCGCGAGCGCGACCGCCAGCTGCTCCTCGGTCTCGATGCCCTCGGCGAGCAGGACCGCGCCGGGCGCTCGGCCTCGGCGTTGACGGCGTGCACGATGGCGGCGATCGCGGGCGACGGGTTCTCCTGCACGAGCCGCAGGTCGAGCTTGATGACCTCCGGGTTCACGAACGGCATCAGCGCGAGCGAGCGGGGGTCGGCGCCGATGTCATCGAGTGCGATCATCATGCCGCGCGAGCGCATGGTCTCGACGCGGGCCAGCATCTCGGCGGGCTTGTCGGTCAGGGCGCGCTCGGTCAACTCGATCACGACCTCGAGCTCGCGCGTCGCGCGCGCGAACAGGGCCATGAGCTCCTCGGGCATCGCGACGTCGAGCAGCGACGGCTCGACGTTGACGAACAGCGTCTTGCGCAGCCGGGCGTCCAGGGCGCCGCGCAGCGCGGCGGCGCGGCACGCCCACTCGAGCTCTTCGACCAGCCCGCACGCGCGGGCGGCCTCGAACAGCAGGTCGGGGCGTTCGAGCGGCGACCCGACCGGGCCTCGCGCCAACGCTTCATAGCCGACGACCTCACGCGTGTCGAGGTCGACGATCGGCTGGTAGACGGAGCGGACGAGGCCGGCCTCGAGGATCGAGCGGAGCTCAGCGGTGCGGGCGGCCTCCTGGAACAGGATCGCGGTCATTGACCGTGTGATCGGCAACAATTCCGCGAGATGCGAACGGACTGGCCAAATCGAGCTTCGGTGGCTATCTCGCTGACCTTCGACGTCGACGCCGAATCCGGCTGGCTCGGCGAGGACCCCGCGTATGAGCAGCGGCTGAGCACCCTGTCCGAAGCCCGCTACGGGATCACGCGCGGCCTGCCGCGCATCCTCGACATCCTCGACCGCCACGGCATCAAGGGCACGTTCTACGTGCCCGGCTACACGGCGGAGCTGCACCCCGAGGCGATCAAGCGGATCCACGACGAAGGCCACGAGCTCGGCCACCACGGCCACATGCATCTGCGCTCGGACACGGCCACGGAAGCCCAGCAGCGCGAGGAGATCGAGCGCGGCCTGGAGGCGCTTGCCCCGCTCGCGACCCCCACGGGCTACCGCTCCCCCTCCTGGGAACTGACGCCGACGACCCTGCAGCTGCTGCACGACCACGGCTTCACGTACGACAGCAGCCTGATGGGCGACGACCGCCCGTACACGTTGGACAACGGCCTGCTCGAGATCCCCGTCCACTGGAGCCTCGACGACTGGCCGCACCTGCACTGGAAGGCGGGCCGCGGCGACGCGTTCACCAGCCCGCAGGCCTTCCTGGACACGTGGCTGCGCGAGTTCGAGTCAGCCGTCCGCGACCGCCGTCACATCACGTTCACGATGCACCCCGAGGTGATCGGCCGCGGATACCGCGCGCAGCTGCTGGAAGAGCTCATCACCGCCATCAAGGACCGCGCCGACGCATGGTTCGCGACCCACGGGGATGTGGCAGCCTTCGTCGTGTCATGACGTTCCCCGTCCACCGCTCGGACGAGGCCACGCCGGAGCAGCGGGGCGAGGCGTTCGGACGAGCCATGGCGACCCAGGTCCAGCACACGGTCGCCGTCTACCGCCGCATGTTCGCGGAGCGCAACGCCCGCGTCCCGGACGAGCTCCCGCCGCACCTCGAGATCGACGCGATCGCGCGCGGGGCCAACGTCGACCCCCACGCCCTGCGTGCGGTCAACGCCCGCACGGAGATCCTCGCCGGCGCGGACGAATGCAGCGTCCAGGGCGCCGGCGGCCTGCTCGCCCAGAACTGGGACTGGCATCCGGACCTGTCCGCCTCCACCGTCATCCACATCGTGGAGCACCCCCACGGCTGGTTCGCCACGCTCACCGAGGCCGGCATCCTGGCCAAGATCGGGCTCAACGGCCACGGTCTGGGCGTCTGCCTGAACATCCTGCGCACGAGCGCCGACGGCGGCACCGACGGCACCCCGATCCACCTGCTGATCCACCAGACGCTGAGCACTGCCGCCACCGTCGACGAGGCGATCGCACGGCTCACCGCGGCCACCGTCAGCGCCTCCTCCGCCGTGACCGTCGCCACTCCCGGGGACGTCGCCCACGTGGAGCTCAACCCGGGCGGCGCCAACGTCATCCGCGGCGCGGTCGGCGCCCACACCAACCACTTCATCGAGCCCCCCAAGCGCGGCATCGACGTGATGGCCGCCGAGTCCCCGACGACCCGTCAGCGGCTGGAGGTCGTGAAGACCCAACCGCTGCTCGACGCCCTTCGGGACCATACGGGCCACCCGAAGGGCGTCTGCCGTCACGTCGACCCGGCTGACCCGTGGGTCGAGCAGACCGTGACGGTCGCGTCAGTGGTGATGAACCTCGAGAAGCTGCGCCTGCACGTGGCCGACGGCCCGCCGTGCACGCACGAGCACCAGGAGGTCACGCTGCCGACGCGGCGTGCTTCTTCCGGTCGGCTCGCATCGACAGCAGCGCGGTGAGCACCAGCGTCACGACGATCACGGCCAGCGACAACCAGATCGGCACGTGCCAGATGTCCACCAGCAGCATCTTCACGCCGATGAACGCGAGGATGAACGCCAGGCCCTGCGTCAGATAGACGAACTTGTCCATCAGGCCGACGAGCAGGAAGTACAGCGCGCGTAGGCCGATCAGCGCGAACGCGTTCGCCGCGAACACGATGAACGACTCCTGCGTGACGGCGAAGATCGCGGGGATCGAGTCGACGGCGAAGATGATGTCCGTCGTCGCGATCACGACGAAGACGGCGAGCAGCGGCGTCGCGATCCGCTTGCCGTCGACGTGCGTGAAGACCTTCTTGCCGTCGAACTCCTGCGTCATCTTCACGTGCTTGCGGATGAACTTGAGCGCCGGGTTGTGCTCGGGCTCGACTTCCGCGTCGTCGTGGCGCGCGAGCTTCCAGGCCGTATAGAGCAGCAGCAGGCCGAAGAAGTAGAACGTGATGTGGAACGCGTTCAGCAACGCCGCGCCGAGCAGGATGAAGATCAGGCGCAGGACGAGCGCGAGGATGATCCCCCACGCCAACACGCGAGCCTGCGCCTGGAGTCCGGGCACGGCGAAGTAGCTCAAGATCACCGCGAAGACGAAGATGTTGTCGAGCGAGAGCGAGCGCTCGAGCAGGTAACCGGCATAGAACTGCGAGCCGGCGTCCGAGCCCTGCCAGGCCCAGAACACGGCGCCGAACAGCAGCGCGATCGCGATCCAGCCGATCGACCAGATCGTGTTCTCGCGCACGCTCGGGGTGTGCCCGCGTGCATAGATCACGAGGTCGAAGATCGCCATCACGACGATCAGGCCGCCGAGCCCGGCCCACGTCGCAATGTTGATGTCCAGGTTCAGCGCGTCAGCAGAGGAAGCAGCAAACAACGAAGGTCCTTCTCCAGGCATGGTTGGGAGAAGGTTTCGTCCGCCGGTTTCGGCCGATGGCGCCGGGCCTATTGACCGTGCTGACGAACGCCACCCGTCGGGACTACTTCCCTTCGGCGGACACGATAGCTCATGAGGTTCTCACGCAATGCGGCCAGTGTTGCCGGGTTGTGAGCGGCCGTGGCGACCGCCCGCAAGCGGGACGTCCCGTCCGGCACGGTGGGTGGGCGGATGGCCTGGACGAACACGCCGTCCTCCAGCGCGGCCTCGCACAGCGCCATCGCCTCGTCGGCCTCGCCGATCACCAGCGGCACGATCGGCATGTCTGACACCTCCACGCCCAGCGCGTCCCGCAGCACCCGCGCGTTGGCGTGCAGCCGGCTCACGAGCTCCGCGTCCATCAGGTCCAGCGCCTTGAGCGCCGCCCCGATCGACGGCGGGGGGAGCGCGGTCGAGTAGATCATCGTCCGCGCTCGGTTGACCAGGTAGTCCGCGACCTCGCGCGAGCAGCACACGAACGCGCCGTAGGAGCCCAGCGCCTTGCCCAACGTACCCACGGTGATGACGTGGTCCTGGAGCCCGAGCTCGTGCACCAGCCCCCGGCCCTCGCGCCCGATCACGCCGGTCGCGTGCGCCTCGTCGACGATCACCCGCGCGCCCGTCTCCACCAGCGCGGTCAGGTCCGCGACGTCGCCGTCCATGGAGAACACCGCGTCGGTGACGATCACGTCAGCGCCGACAGGAACGTCCCCGTGCGCGTACACGTGCGTACGCGCCCGCGCGAGCCGGCAGCCGTCGATGATCGACGCGTGGTTGAGCGCGTCGCTCGCGACCACGCCGTCGCTGGCGAGCGCCGCGACGACGCCCGTGTTGGCCAGATAGCCCGAGCCGAACAGCACGCAGGCCTCGGTGCCCTTGAGCTCCGCGAGCCGCTCCTCCAGCTCGCGGTGAATGCTCATATGGCCGGAGACGAGTTGCGAGGAGCCGGCGCCCGCGCCCCAGCGCAGCGCCGCCTCCGCGGCCGCCTCGGCCACGCGCGGATCACCCGCCAGCCCGAGGTAGTCGTTCGAGCACAGCAGCGTCACCTCGCGGCCGTCGAGCGTGACCGTCGGCCCCTGCGCGGACTCGATCTCGCGCAGGAACCGCCTCAGCGACGGCTCTACGTCGGGCAGCGGACGCACGTCGCCACGTACCCCGTCGGCAGCACCTGGACCTTCAGCTTGCGCCCGCAGTGGATGCAGAAGCGCGGCGGATCGAGCGGGCGGACGCAGCTCTCGTGCCCCGCGTCGCTCTTCCCGCATCCGGGACAGAAGCTCACAGCGTCTTGCTCAGCTCCTTCACCGGCATCGACAGCTCGGCCAGCAGGTCCAGGTCCTCCTGCGGGTCACGGCCGAGCGTCGTCAGGTAGTTGCCGACGATCACGGCGTTGATGCCGCCGACCATGCCCTGGCGCGCGCCCAGGTCGCCGAGCGTCAGCTCCCGGCCGCCGGCGAAGCGCAGGATGGTCCGCGGGAGCGCGAGGCGGAAGGCCGCGATCGTCCGCAGCGCGTCCATCGCCGGCACCGGCTCGAGGCCGGCGAACGGCGTGCCCGGCCGGGGGTCGAGGAAGTTCAGCGGCACCTCGTCGGGGTTCAGCGCGGCGAACTGCGCGGCCAGCTCGGCGCGCTGCTCGAGCGTCTCGCCCATGCCGATGATCCCGCCGCAGCAGACCTCCATCCCCATCTCGCGCACGAGCTGCAGCGTCTCCCAGCGCTCTTCCCACGTGTGCGTGGTGACGACGTGGCCGAAGTGGCTGCGGGCCGTCTCGAGGTTGTGGTTGTAGCGGTGCACGCCGAGGTCGCGCAGCTCCTCGCCCTGCTCGCGGGTGAGGATGCCGAGCGAGCACGCGACGTTGATCTCGACGTTGTCGTGGATCGCCTTCACGCCCTCGCGCACCTGCGCCATCAACCGCTCGTCCGGGCCGCGTACGGCGGCGACGATGCAGAACTCGGTCGCGCCGGTGGCCGCGGTCTGGCGGGCCGCTTCGACGAGGCTGGGGATGTCCAGCCGGACGGCCCGCACGGGCGTCTCGAAGCGGCCGGACTGGCTGCAGAAATGGCAGTCCTCGGGGCAGCCGCCGGTCTTGATGGAGACGATGCCCTCGACCTCCACCTCCGGCCCGCAATGGCGCATGCGGACCTCGTGGGCGAGCTCGAGCGCGTCATCGACACGCTCATCCGGGAGCCGCAGGACCTCGAGCGTCTGCGCCTCGTCCAGGCCGACGCCCCGCTCCAGGACCTGCTCACGGGCGATGTCGAGAATCATGCGGGGATCTCCATGGTCGTGAATTCTCCCTCCGGGATCCTCCCGAGGACGGGCGCGATCTGGGTGAGGTCTTCAAGGTTGCACTGCGCGGCGAGGTCGGGGTCGCGCGGCCAGGCGCCGATCACGAGGCCGAGGCAGCGCAGCCCGCGCCGCTCGATCGCCTCGACGGTCAGCGCCGTGTGATTGAGCGTGCCCAGGCCCGCGCGCGCGACCACGATCAGCGGCGCGTCGAGCACATGCGCGACATCGGCGATCGTCCCGCCCTGGTCGTCGAGCTGCACGAGCAGCCCGCCGGCACCCTCGATGATCACGCGCTCGTGCTCGAGCTGCTGCACGAAGTGCGCGACCTCGGCCATGGGGACGGTCGGCATCTTGGCCCGCCGCGCCGCGGTGGCGGGCGCGAGCGGCTCCGGGTAGCGCGCGAGCGTGTGCACCTCGGCGCCGCTCAGCTCGCGCACGGTCGCCGCGTCATCGTCGTCGCCGGTCTGCGCGGCCTTGACGTAGGCGTCGCCGGGGCGGGCGATGGCGGCGCTCACCCACGTCTTGCCGACCCCCGTGTCGGTGCCGGTCACGACGACCCTCATCCGGCCGCCGCTCCCGCGATGGCCGCGGCGCAGATGCGCGCGATGTCCTCGTCGTCGGTCACGTAGGGAGGCATCGTGTACACGAGGTCCCGGAACGGACGCAGCCACACACCGTGCTCGACCGCCGCCCGGGTGGCCGCGACCCCGTCGATCGGGTGGTCGAGCTGGATGACGCCGATCGCGCCCTTCACGCGGACGTCTTTCACTCCGGGCAGCTCGCGCGCGTCGTGCAGCTGCGCCAGCCCGCGCTCGATCCGTGCGACGTCGTCCTTCCAGCCGCCGTCCTCGAGCAGCCCGGTGGAGGCGAGCGCCGCGGACGCGGCCAGCGGGTTGGCCATGAACGTCGGGCCGTGCATGAGCGGCCCGTCAATCCGTTCCGCGAGCTCCGCGCGGCAGAGCGTGGCGGCGAGCGTCATGTAGCCGCCGGTGAGCGCCTTGCCGAGGCACAGCACGTCGGCCAGCTCGGCGGCGGCGAACAGCGTGCCGGTGCGGCCGAAGCCGGTCGCGATCTCGTCCAGGATGAGCGGCACGCCGTGCTCGTCGCAGAGCTCGCGCAGCAGCTGCACGCACTCGCGGGGGTGGAACCGCATGCCGCCCGCGCCCTGGACGACCGGCTCCACGATCACGCCGGCGAGCTCATGCGCGTCGAACAGGCGGCGGACCTCGGCTTCCCACTCCGGCGTCCACTCGGGCAGCGGCGCGAACACGTGCTCGGCCAGCGATCCCTTCCACATCGAGTGCATCCCGCCGTCCGGGTCGCAGACCGCCATCGCGCCGAACGTGTCGCCGTGATAGCCGCCGCGCCAGGTCAGCAGCTGCCGGCGCTCACCGTGCCAGGACTGCAGGACGAGCTTGATCGCGACCTCGACGCTCACGCTTCCCGAGTCGGCGAAGAACACATGGTCGAGCCCGGTCCAGTCCGTCAGGCGCTGGGCGAGCCGGATCGCCGGTTCGTGCGTGAGCCCGCCGAACATCACGTGCGCCATCCGGCCGAGCTGGTCGGTGACGGCAGCGTCGATGACCGGATGGCGATACCCGTGAATCGCGCACCACCAGGAGGCCATGCCGTCCACGAGCTCCCGCCCGTCCTCGAGCCTGAGCCGCACGCCCTCGGCCGAGACCACGGGCAGCGGCGCCGTGGTGGCGGGAATGGGGCCATACGGGTGCCAGATGCGCGTCCGGTCCAGCTCGAGGTTCAAGGCGTCGACCCTACCGGCTCCAAGATCTCGCGCCGTGCGGAGGAGTTGCCCGTGCCGGGGTCGATCGACACCAGGTCCGCCGCCAGCGGCTGGAAGGAAGGCTTGAGCGTGAACGTGAAGCGGGCGAGGCTGAGCGCGGTGCTCTCGGTCAGGTTGCCGGTGCCGCCCGCGCCGATCGAGCCGCCGTTGATCACGCTGACGCCCGGCTGGGTGGCGACGTCGGTCTCGTGCGTATGGCCGACGAGAAAGACGAGCGGGCGCTCCGGCGGGTCGTCCTTGAGGACCTGGAGCGCGGTGCTCAGCAGCTGCGGCTCGTGGACCATGACGACGTCGACCTTCCCGACCAGCGGTCGCAGCCAGTTGGCGAACGTCTCCGGCATGCCGGGCTGCGGGATGTTGTCGAAGCGGTCGCGGAACGACTGCGAGCTCAGGCGCTCGAACGGGTCGTCGTACCCCGCCACCTGCAGGCCGGCGATCCTGTTGATGACGGGCCCGTAGGAGCCGTCCGCCTTCAGCCGCCCGCGGCGCGTGAGCACGATCGCGCCCTCCTCCGCCAGCTCCCGCGAGAGGTAGTCGGAGTCGTGGTTGCCGGAGACGAACACGAACGGGTCACCCGCGTGCGCGACGCGCCGGACCAGGGCGGTCTCCAGCGGCGAGCCGCGGTCGGTCAGGTCGCCGACGAAGAACAGCGGACCATCGTCGCTGGCGCGTTCGAGCACGTCCAGCGCCACCGCGTTGTTGTGCAGGTCCGAGGCGACGGTGATGGTCGGCTGGCCGGCCAGGCTCTGCCGCCGGCCCGGGTCGATCACGAGCCGCGCAAGGCCGACGAGCTGGGCGTCGAGCTCCTGGTCGAGCACCCCCGGTGTGCGCTGCGCGGCCTCCACCGCCTCGAGCGCGCGCGGGATGTCCGGGCCGTGCGCGTAGTACTGCGGGTCGGAGATCTCGCCGCGCGGCGGGATCAGCGCCACCATCGCGACACCGATCCCCACCGCGGTCAGGACGGACGTCGGCGCTGTCCATCTGAGCCGCAGGACCCGGCTGCGGATGGCGAACGCGGTCAGCAGCCCGAGCGCCGCTCCCGCGCCGACCGTCAGCAGGATCAGCCGGATGATGAAGCTCCTGAGCGCCTCCTGCGCCTCGATCCGCACCCGGTCGATGTCGAGCGACTGCCCCTGCGCGAGCCCGGTCGCGACGCCGCGGTTGATCGTCTGCAGGTCGACCCGCAGGCGCAGCGGCGCCCGGATCGCCTCAAAGCGCGCACCCCAGTCCACGAGCGGGACGTAGACGTCGAGCGCGCCGCGATGCCCGGGTGACACGGACATGCGGATCTCGCCCACCGACAGCGTCGAGCTCTGGTTGTAGGCGACCAGCGCGAGGTAGGCGCCGCCGCACGTCGCGGCGACCACCAGCAGGATCGACAGCGCGCGCCGGACCGAGGTGATCAGGCGGCTCTTGAGGTCCGGTCGCAGGTGCCGCGGCGGGGGCCCGCCGTTCCCGGTGTGCTGTTCGTGCCGTTCGGCAACACTCGCCATCCGTCCCAACTAACGTACGACGTCAGCGTCGCCGTTCCCACAACTCCATCGGACAGAGGCGTCTTAGACCCAGCTGTTGGTACAGACGTTCCCCTAGCTCGGTGGCCTGCAGCGTGATAGTGGTGAGCTGGAAGCGTTGGGCATCCGCGAGCGCGCTGCGCATCACCTGCGTCGCCAGGCCCTGGCGTCTCGCCTTCGGGACGGTCGCCACGAACGAGACGCCGCAGTCCTGCCCGTGGTGCAGCGCGAGCGCGACCGCGGCGGGCGCGCCGTTGAGGTCGGCCTTGTAGCCGCGCAGCGTGCCCTCGTGCAAGGTCGCGAGCGTGCGTTCCAGCCGGCTGTCGACGTTCCCGTAGGCGAGGTCGTTGACCCGCCCGACGGTGCGCAGGTCGGCATTCGGACGCGGGTTGGCCGTCGTGAGGTCGATCTTGAGGTCCTCCAGCGCCGCGCCCATGCCGGGGGAGGCGGACGCGATGGCGAGGCCCGCGTGCCGCAGCTCGGACGTGACGCCGCGCGCGCTGCCGTCGACCCAGATCGCCCAGCGGCGCACGCCGGCGTCGCCGTAGCGGACCTCCAGCTCGTCGAGCATGTGCAGCGCCATGTCCGGCTTGAGCGCCACGGCGGCGTTCAGCGCCGGGGAGTCGGGCGCGCTCGGGACCACCGACGCCATCAGGCCGTCGCGCTCGAGGACGAACCCGTTCTTCGCACTTCCCCCGAGCAGCGTCTGCAGCGAGGCGAAGCCGTCCCACAGGCGCCGTTTGAGCTCCGCGTCATCCATCGTGATGGCGGGACCCTAGCGGCGGAGCTGAGCCCTTGGGGGGCTCAGCTCACGCTGCGGGGAGTCTGTCTAGAAGATGAGCGCGCTCAGCTGGTCAGGCTGTGCGCTGGGTGCGTCGCTGGCTGCGCTGCCAGGAACGCGCGCGTCGACCGCCGGTGAAAGCGCATTGGCGGCCGCGGCGTGGCTGTTGAGCGGGGAGGAGGATCGCTTCAGCACGAGACGTAGCTTCGCTCGCCGGGGCCCGGCCCGCCTTCATGCCCGCACGTCTCTTCGGGTGCGGCTAGCCCGAGGTGCGCTGCTGGTGGTAGCGCTCCAGGGTGGTTCGGTCGGGCGGGTACGTGCCTCGGAGCGGCTTGCCGGTGGCGATCTCGGCGGCGATCCATTCCTCCAGCCGCTCCTGCTCGTACGCCGCCTCCGCGACCTCGGTCGCCAGCTCCTGCGGCACACACACGACGCCCTCGCCGTCGCCGACCAGGATGTCGCCCGGATAGATCGCGACCTCGGCGCAGCCGATCGGCACGTTGATGTCCACGGCGTGGTGCTGCGCCAGGTTGGTGAGCGGGCTCGCGCCCTGGGCGTAGACCGGCAGGTCGAGTGTCTCGATCGCGGGCGTGTCTCTCAGGGTGCCGTCGGTCACGAGCCCTCCGGCTCCGCGCACCTCGAGCCGCTTGGCGAGGATCGCGCCCGCGGACGCCGCCCGGCCCTGCCCGCGGCAGTCCATGACCAGGACGTGGCCTTCTGGCACCGTCTCGACCGCCTTGCGCTGCGGGTGGTCGTAGTCCTGATAGACGGACAACACGTCGAGGTCCTCGCGCGCCGGGATGTAGCGCAGCGTGAAGGCGGGCCCGGCCATCCTGCGGTCGGTGAGCGGCTTGACGCCGTGCAGGAAGGTGTTGCGCAGCCCGCGGCTGAGCAACTGCGTGGAGATGGTGGCGGTGCTGGCCTGTTTGAGGAGGTCGAGCGTCCGGGCGTCCATGCGAGGATGGTGACGATGCGCAGCCACCGGTGGTTCGGCGTCGACGACCTGCGGTCGTTCGGGCACCGCTCGAGGACGTTGCAGATGGGCTTCGACCGCGAGGACTTCCGCGGCAAGCCCGTGATCGCGGTGGTCAACACGTGGAGCGAGATCAACCCGTGTCACACGCATCTGCGCGATCGCGCCGAGAGCGTCAAGCGCGGCGTCTGGCAGGCGGGTGGGTTTCCGTTGGAGGTCCCGGCGCTGTCGTTGAGCGAGCCGTTCATGAAGCCGTCCACGATGCTGTATCGGAACCTGTTGGCGATGGAGACCGAGGAGCTGCTGCGCTCGTATCCCTTCGACGGCGCCGTGTTGCTGGGCGGGTGCGACAAGACGACTCCCGCGCTGGTCATGGGCGCCGTGTCCGCGCAGCTGCCGTTCATCTTCGTGCCCGCCGGCCCGATGCTGCGGGCGTCCTGGCGCGGGCGGACGCTGGGGAGCGGCAGCGACGTCTGGAAGTACTGGGACGAGCTGCGCGCGGGGACGATCACGGAGGACGATTGGCACTCCGCGGAAGAACGCATCGCGAGTTCGCCCGGCCACTGCATGACGATGGGCACGGCGTCGACCATGACGTCCGCCGTGGAGGCGCTCGGGTTGTCCTTGCCGGGCGCGGCGTCGATCCCGGCAGCCGATGCGGATCATCCGCGTATGGCGGTGGCGTCCGGCCGTCGCATCGTGTCCTTGCCTGCGCCGCCGCTGTCGTTGGACTCGTTCGAGAACGCGATCAAGGTCGTATTGGCCTTGGGCGGCTCCACCAACGCGGTGATCCACCTGATCGCCATGGCGGGGCGCGCCGGCATCGACGTGTCGTTGCGGCGCTTCGACGAGCTCTCCCGCGAGGTGCCCGTGCTCGCGAACCTGCGGCCCAGCGGGCAGTACCTGATGCAGGACTTCTTCGAGGCCGGCGGCCTGCGCGGATTGATGTCGCGCTTGCAGTTGCACGACGTCCCCACCGTCTCCGGCCACTCTCTGCACGAGACGCTGGCGGGCGCGCAGGTGTGGGACGACGACGTCATCCGGCCGCTGGAGAACCCGGTCAAGCAGCAGGGTGCGCTGGCCATCCTGCACGGCTCGCTCGCGCCGGACGGCTGCGTCATCAAGGCCTCTGCAGCTTCTCCGGAGCTGTTGCAGCACACCGGCCCGGCCGTCGTCTTCGAGGACTACGACGACATGAACGCGCGCATCGACGATCCCTCGTTGGATGTGGGGCCCGAGTCGGTGCTGGTGCTCCGCAGCTCCGGACCGCTGGGTGGCCCGGGGATGCCCGAGTGGGGCATGCTGCCGATCCCCAAGAAGCTGCTGGCGGCCGGCGTCCGTGACATGGTGCGGATCAGCGACGCGCGCATGTCCGGCACCGCTTACGGTACGTGCGTGCTCCACGTCAGTCCTGAGTCCTTTCTGGGCGGCCCGCTCGCCTTGATCCAAACCGGTGATCGGGTGACCCTGGACGTGCCCGGCCGCCGCCTCGACCTCGAGGTGTCCGCCGAGGTGCTGTCGTCCCGCCGCGACGCGTGGCGCCCGCGAGCGTTCCCCGCCGAGCGCGGCTACGCGAAGCTGTTCGCCCAGCACGTCACCCAGGCCCACCAGGGCTGCGACTTCGACTTCCTCCACGGCGCCGGCGGGGTCCCGGAGCCCGCGATCCATTGAGCGACGCGTCCTGGGACACGGTCGTCGTCGGCGCGGGCATCCTCGGCCTCGCGACGGCCCGCGAACTGCTGCTGCGCTCGCCCGGCTCCCGCGTGTTGGTGTTGGAACGCGAGCCGCAGATCGCCCCCCACCAGACCGGCCACAACTCCGGCGTGGTGCACGCGGGCATCTACTACAAGCCAGGATCGCTGAAGGCCCAGCTCTGCACCGAGGGCCGCAACGAGCTCTACCGGTACTGCGACGCCCACGGGGTGCCCTACGAGAAGTGCGGCAAGCTGATCATCGCCCGCAACCCGTCGGAGCTCCCCGCCCTCGACGAGCTCGAGCGCCGAGGGATCGAGAACGGCGTCCCGGGCCTCCGCCGCCTTTCCGGCGCGGAGATCCCCGAGATCGAGCCCCACGCGGTGGGCGCCGCGGCCCTGCTCAGCCCTGAGACGGGCATCGTCGACTTCGCCGCCGTCGCCCGCGTGATGGCGACGGAGATCGAGTCCCTGGGCGCGACCATCCAGACGGGCGTGTCGGTGCGGGCGATCACCCGCTCCGGTGGGACGACGGTCGTCTCCACCAGCGCCGGCGACATTCCGGCGGCGCGCGCTGTGGCCTGCGCCGGCCTGTGGTCCGACCGGCTCGCCGAACGCAGCGGCGAAGACGAGAACCCGAGAATCGTCCCCTTCCGCGGCGGCTACCTGAAGCTGAAGCCCGCGGCCCGTGAGCTCGTCCGCGGCCTGATTTACCCGGTCCCGGATCCGTCGCTGCCGTTCCTCGGCGTCCACCTGAGCAAGACGATCTCCGGCGACGTGTGGCTCGGCCCCACGGCCTTGTTGTCGCCCGGCCGCTCCGCGTATTCACTGCGGACCCTGAACCGCTTTGACATCGGCGCGACCTTGCGCTGGCCCGGCACCTGGCGGATGGCCCGCCGCTTCTGGCGCACGGGCCTGTCCGAGATGAACTTCGCCGCCCGCCAGAGCACCTTCGTGCGCGCGTGCGCCGACTACGTCCCGGCGTTGACCACCGACGACGTCGAGCCGGGCCCCGCCGGCATCCGCGCCCAAGCCGTCGACCGCTCCGGCGCCTTGCTCGACGACTTCGCCTTCGCCTCCGGCCCGGGCGTCCTGCACGTCCGCAACGCCCCGTCCCCGGCCGCGACCTCGTCCCTGGCAATCGCCAAGATGATCGCGAATCGCCTCGAGGCCGCCTAGGCGCTACCCTGCTTTCGCGCACGCCCTCTTAGCTCAGTTGGTAGAGCACTTCCATGGTAAGGAAGGGGTCGCCGGTTCGAGTCCGGCAGAGGGCTCTGCCACGAAACCCTCGCCTTTGCGGGGGTTTCGTCGTTCTTGGTGAGGTGTGCGTCAAGCATCAGATTTCGCCTCATCCCGCACCCGTGACACACGGGCCGCCCGGATCGCCTCTTCAGCGCCGATTCTCGGCGCCTCGTCGAGCTCGTCGATCACATGCCCGTAGGTGCCCAAAGTGAGCGCCGCGTCGTGGCCGAGCTGGCGCGCGACGTAGACCACCGAGCGCCCCTCGTGCAGCAGCAGCGAGCAGAAGCTGTGCCGCAGCGTGTACGGCGTGGCCTCCGGAACGCCGGCCTTGATCGCCGCCCGCGCGAACGGTCCCGGGCTGCCGCTGCGCTGCTTCTCGCCCGGCTTGCGGCGACCGCGCGGCTTCTTGCGCGCCCAGCTCTTGTAGGCGTCCGGCGCCCAGCGCTCGCCGTCCTCGCCGGGGAACACGAGCCCGTCCTCGCGCACGTTGGGCTGCGCCTTGCGCCACGCGTCCAGGTCCTCGCGGAGCGGTTCGAGCAGCCGCACGTTGCGGCGCTGCCCGGTCTTGGACGCGTTGATGACGGTCGTCCGCTCGCCGATGTCGCGCCAGCGCAGCGCGAGCGCCTCCTGCGGCCGCAATCCCGCGTAGGCCAGGACCGAGATCAGCGTCGCGTCCCGATGCGTGCTCGCCGCGCGCATCGCCTCGACGGTCTTGGGCGCGAGCGGCCGGACCTCGCCCTTCGGCGGCCGGCGGACCTTGCGCACCAGCCGAGCAGGGTTGCGCGCGAGCCGCTCCGACTCGACCGCCCGCTGCAGGATCGAACCCAGCACCGACAGCGCCTTCAGGATCGAAACCCGACCGGCGCCGTCTGAGAGCCGCTCCGCCTGCCAGTGCGAGATCGCCTCCGGCGTGATCTCGATCAGCTTCAGGTGTCCGAGGAACGGCGAGATGTGCTTGTCGTACAACGACCCGTAGACCTTCGCCGTCGCCGGCGCGAGCGTCGGCAAATGCGTCGGCGCCCACGTCCCGGTCACGTACTCGTCAAGCGTCTCCTTGGACGCGATCAGCAGCCCCAGCTCACCGAGCCGTCGGCGCCGCCGCAGCTCGTCCTCGAAGTGCTGCGCGTCCGACTTGCGCGTGAACGTTCGCGAGCGCTCCGCCGAACCACGTCCGCCGTCACGCCAACGCACCCGCCAAACGACCGAGCCGTCCTCGCGCTTGACTCGGTGCAGGCTCACCGCTCCGCTCCCACACCCAGCGTCCGGATCACGTCACCAAGCGGACGCGGATAGCTCTGCCGCCCCGCACGCCGTCGCACCGGCCGCGGCTGCCCCGCTGGGATCGCCGCCGCGTCCGGAGGCTCGTTGCTCGCGATCCAGGCTTCAACGTCCTCGCGCCGCATCCGCGGGCGCTGGCCGACGTAGCCCACAACCTGCAGCGCGCCCGTCTGGATCGCCCGTCGCACCGTCTGCGCGTGCACACCGGCGATCTCGGCGACGTCGTTCGTGGTCAGCAGCGGGGCCTCACCGGCCGCCCGCCGCTCCGCCAGCCGCTGCGCAACGAGATCGGCCAGCCGATCCAGTGTCTGCGGCCCGAGCTCGTCGAGCGCCTGAGCGTCGAGAGTGACCGTCGCCAGCGCGCGGATCTGCTCAGGGGCGCCGGCCCGCGGTGTCATGCGGCATCACCCAGCTCGAGCTGGCGGTCGCAGTCCCACACCGACTGGACCTCGCTCCACAGGAAGCGGATCGGCCGCACCTGCCCCGGCAGCCGCCGGCCCGGGATCCGGCCCTCGCGGTAGTAGCGCAGGATCGTCTCCGGCGACAGCCCGACCCGATCGCCGACCTCCTTCGCCGTGATGTACCGCTCGGCCTGTTGCTCGCCGTTACTCACCTTCGTCTCCCTTCGACTGGACTGGACCGAAGTTCCTCGCGCGCCACCCGCCGCTGCCGTACCGCCCGCCTGCGACCGGACTCGGCGAGCCACGCATCGCCCGGGGTCCTGTAACCCGCGCCGCTGTAGCGCCAGTAGCGCACGTCACGGCTGCGGTCGCGCAGCTGGCCCTGGCGGCGCAGCACGTGTTCATGGCGAGCCTGGCGCAGCGCGGTGAAGGTCGTGGAGTAGCGGCGGCTCTTGGTGAAGCAGTGCCCACGAAACCCGAGCTGGTGCGCCCAGCGGCGCAACTTGAGCGGGTGCAGCTCGCGGCGCAGCGCGAGGTCCCACGCCGTCTTGACCAACCGCTGCACGTGCGGGCGGACCTTCAGGCGGTCGATGTCGCCGGGCTCGAGCCGGTAGAGCAGCCCGCCGACGACCTCGGTCGA
Source organism: Solirubrobacter deserti (assembly GCF_003344625.1). Classification (GTDB taxonomy): domain Bacteria; phylum Actinomycetota; class Thermoleophilia; order Solirubrobacterales; family Solirubrobacteraceae; genus Solirubrobacter; species Solirubrobacter deserti. Next base: position 248,647 of record NZ_QPKJ02000004.1, read on the forward strand.
CTTGGTCGCGTACTTGGCGATGTAGCCCGCCGTCAGCTTCGACGTGTCCGCGTCCAGCGGGCGCGCCTCGATCTGCGCGCCCCAACCGATCGGCAGGCCGGGATGCGCTGGCGAGCCGGGGGAGAGGAACGACGCGTGCTGGGCCGCCGCGGTGGCCGCGTCGACGAGCAGCTGCTCGGTGAACCGCGCGGGTGGCGCAACGATCTCGCCGTCATCGTCCAGGACGTCCAGGCGCAGCACGCAGTGGAAATGCAGCGCGCCACGGCGCTGGAATTCGGCCACTTTCACGTAGGACACGCGCGCGCTTAGCTTGTTCTGGCTGACGCCCGTGAGCCGGGCGAGCTCGCGCGGGAACTGGATCGCCGTGCGCCGCCACAGCTCGGGCGCCAGCGCGTTCCACAGCACCGCATGCTCGTACTCGAAGCACTCCGTGCACAGCGGCTCGCCGAGGCGCTCGTCGTCTTCGTCATGGACGAGCGAACAGCCAAGCGGGACACCGTGCGGGCAGATCCCGCCGTCGCGCCGAGGGCGGCAGCGCCGCGCCTGGCCGTCGATCACGCGGCGCGAGTGCACCGGCCCGAAGCTCGGGGCCGTGAGGGTCAGGAACACCATCGGATGCTCGATGACGGTCTCGGGGACGCCTTTGCCGCCGCGCATCCCGCTCACGACGAGCTGGTAGGCGTCACCGCGGTAGACCTCAGCGCACGACGGGCACACGGCCTCGCGCCGGTTGCCGCAGCACTTGAGCAGCGTCCCGTCCGGCTCATCGTCGGTCGAGTAGCGGCCGACGACCTCGCCCGTCTGCGAGTCGATCGACGTCACGCCGCCCTTCAGCCGCACCGGCCGCCGGCAGTACCCCGCCGACTTGAGCTGGCGCTCGAAGCGCTCGCACTCGTTCGGGTCGGCCGCGCGCGCGAACACGTCCTGCAGCAGCGGACTCGCTACGGCCGTCATGCGCTCACACCCTCCGCGAGCCACTTGTCCGCCCGCGCAGCCGACGCGCGCTCGGCGATCGCCGACACGTCCTCGTCACTGAGGTAGTAGCCGCGCATCCGCACCGGCCGATCGCCGTCCGCGAGCAGATACCCCACGCCCCGCTGCGCGCCCGGGATGTCGGACGCGTCTGCGCCGGCCGAGGCCCAGCCCTGCCCGAGAATCGTGTCCGAGGCCTGCGGCGTCGTGCACCGCATCGCCAACCGGAACCCGAACAGGTCCCGCAGCGCCGAGGGCACCACGTCGGCACCGGGCTTCTGCGTGGCGGCGCAGACGATCACGCCGGCCGCTCGGCCGCGGGCCACCAGGTCGCGCAGCAGCTCGGCGAATTCCTTCTGCACGGCCCTCTCCGGCACCGTCAGGTAGAACGCCAGCTCGTCGCACACCACCAGGTGCAGCGGCAGCCCGTCGCCGCGACGGACCTTGCGTTGCCCCTTGGCGAGCAGCTCGCGGTAGCGCTCGTCCATGACGTCCCGCACTTCGCGCAAGAGCGCGAGCGCGTCGTCGCCGCTCGGGCCGGCGACCTTCCGAGCGAGGGGCGCCCACGCCGCCAGCTCCACGAGCTTGCCGTCCAGCAGCCACACGCGCGTCTCCGGATCGAGCGTGGCCGCAGCGATCACAACCGAGAGCGCCGCGGACTTGCCAGCGCCGGGCTCGCCGCCGATCAGCACATTGCGCTCGACCAGCGAGACCGCCACGTGCTCGCCCTGCTCGTCCACGCCGAGCGGCACCGGCTCCCACAGCGACAGCCGCTCCGTCGTGACCGATGGCCATGTCACAGGCGCCGCGTCCTCGAACGGATCACGCCGGATCACGAGCACGCTCGCCCGCGCCGCATTCCGCCGATCACGCAGCACCCGAACCTCGCGCGCACGCAGGCACGCCGCCAGGTGCTCGGAGCGAGCGTCCAGGTCAGCGACCGACTGCCCACGCCGCACATGCACGTCGAGCACGTCACCCGCAGGCACCCGCGAGACCGACCACACCCCCGGACACCGGAACGGACCCGCCGCGACACCCGCGTCGATCGTCGCCCGTGCCCACGCCCGCCGGACATGCATCGCCCGCAGCAGATGCCCCAGGAAACGCCGCGTCCTCGGGATCGCCACCACACCCGCGACGCAAGCCACGACAGCGATCCAGCCGAGCACACCACCGACGAGCCGCTGCATTACCGCGAGCACGAGCACCAGGGCGAGTTCCAGGCGCACGCTCCACACGGCCCACGCGAGCCCGACGAGCAGCGCCTCGACCTCGACCCTCCAGCGCTCACGCCGCTGCGCGCGGGCCAGTTCATCGACGACGTGGACCACTGACGACCGGCGCCACATGATCGAGACCTACGCCGCGGCCTTCTCGCTCGGCTTGCCGTTAGGCGACCCGCCGGCGACTCCTACGATTTTCACGGCGCTCGCGCGGAACGCGACGCCCGATCGGTCGTTCATCGACCAGGGCATCGCCACGAGCCCTTCGAGCGCCAGCATCGCGCCCTGCGCGACCTGAGGATCACCCGCGACCTTGACCGTGATGATTTGCGCGCCGTCGGGATCGAGCGCGACGACCTGGAGGTTGAAGAGCAGTTCGCCGTTCTCGTCGGCTCTCTGCACACGCGTCTCGAAGTCCGTGACCGGTCTCGCCTCGGCTGCGGCCATGAATGTCATGCCGGACGTGTCGATTGGCAGCTTCATGACGGACCCCGCTTCGTTGTCGACTGGACGGACACTAGACCTCCTAGTCAGTCGGAACCTGACGAATACGTCCACAACGGTAGCGACTAATAAGTCGTCTTGTCAACGACTGATGGGTCTGTACGATGACCTCACCCGTGGAAGCGAGCCAAACCGAGCCCCACTTCGGCGAGATCATCAAGCGCCTGCGCCAGGAAGCCGGTCTCTCGCAGGCCGGTCTCGCAGCCGCGGTCGGCATCCACACTCGGCAGATCACGCGGTACGAGAACGGCGAGCAGCAGCCGGTCCTCGGCGTCGCTCAGCGGCTCGCCCAGGCGCTCGGCGTCTCGCTCGACGAGCTGGCTGGGGCCCCTGGCGACCGCATCAAGCTCGAAGGCACCTGGTGGGCCGCCTGGCAGACCTTCAACGACGGCCAGGAAGTCATCGCCACCCAGCCAGTCGGCCTGTCGCAACACGGCTCAACGATTCAGATCGAAGCGCTCGAGCGCAGCACCGAGAACGAGCGCGGGGGCTATCTCTGGCGCGGCGAACTCCGCCTCTGGGACGGTCAGATCCTTATGGGCTACTACGCAGCGGCCGACGGCAACGTGCGGTCAAAGGGCACCATGTACTTCGTGCTGCACGCCCAAGGCGAACACGCGCACGGCCGCTGGGTCGGCCTCTCCTATGACGGACCCGTCGTCAGCGGCCGAGCCGCCTTGGCGCGAACCCGCGAAGAGGCGCAAGGCGTCGTGCGCGAGCGAACCGAACGAGCTGCAACATGACGCACGATCTTTGCGAGGTGATAGTCACCGCGCCCGATCCCGAATGGTTGACGGATCTCTGTCGCGACCTGGTAACCGCGGGCCTCGCCTCGTCTGCGCACGTGGTTCACCCAGTGACCAGCATCTACCGTTGGAAAGGCGAGGTGCACCAGGCGAACGAGGCTCGGGCCTTTCTGCGCACCCGGCAGGCACTCGTGGCAGCCATTGTCGAGTTCGTTGTACCGCGACATCCGTACGAAGTTCCGAACGTGACCGCGCTGCCGGTGATCGCCGGCAACTCGCCCTATTTAGCGTGGATCCGTTCGGAGACCCGCAGCGCTTTGGACGCCCGCGAAAGTCGGACCAGCCTGGAGCCCTAACGAGACCTCTGGCCATCGACGGCCCGCGTCCCGTGTATCGGCGCGTCCTCCAGCCGCGATAATGCGCCGATGCCCGGCGACGGACCAACCATCAAGCAGCTAGTGGGTCGCCCTATCGGTGACCTCCTGCTTGATCCCAAAAACCCCCGACTTCCGCTAGATCTGGACGGCGACGACCAGTTCGCGCTCATCCAGTTCTTCGACAAGCGCTACGACCTCGACGAACTCGCCGAATCCATGCTTGAAAAAGGGTTCTTTCCGCAGGAGCCCTTGCTCGTTCTCAAGCCGGACTACATGTCGAACGAGGACGCGGAAGGGCCTCAGCATGACGGCCATGCGCGCGTCGTAGTCGAGGGCAATCGTCGTCTCGCGACGCTAAAGCTGCTGCTCGATGAGGACGCGCAGAACCACGTGGAGAGGAGTGCACACTGGAGAGGTCTTCGAGAGCGAGCCGAAGCGGTACGCGATCGGCTCGAGATCGTTCCCACTCAGCAGTACGCTGAGCGTGGCGAAGTCGAGGACTATCTCGGCTTCCGGCACGTCACGGGCATCGAGCAATGGACCGCTGAAGCCAAGGCTCGGTTCGTGACCGAGATGGTGGCTGGCGGCGCCTCGTTCAAAGACGCGGCACGAAAGATCGGCAGCCGCCAAGACGCGGTGCGGCGCCAGGTCATCACCTACGCCTCGCTACGGCAAGCGCAAGATGACGGCCAGGATGTCGAGCGAGCCGTGCGTTTCTTCGGCGTCTTCTATCGCGCCCTACAGACTCAAGGCATCCGCGAGTTCGTCGGGGTCCCGGACTACCGCGAATTCGATGCGTACGACCCAGCACCGGTTCCGCCCGGAAACGAGCCGCGCGTGGCCGAACTCGCCAGCTGGCTATTCGGAGACGGCGCGCATGTCAAGCCGCTATTCACGGACTCTCGCCGCTTGACCGATCTAGGTCGGGTCCTCCGGGCGCCCGACGCAGTAGTGCTTTTGCAAGAAGAGCGGGACTTTGCGGGGGCCCTCGCTCTCAGCGATACAGACAAGAGCAGCATCCAAACGTCACTCAACAAGGCGCGCACAGAGCTCGTGCGAGCCAACGGATTGGCCTTCAATTTTGTTGGCGACGCCGAGGTCATCTCACGCGCCCGCGACGTCGCGCGCGTGCTGGACGCGATCGTCGGCACCCTGGGCGAACCCCGCGCTGACAGCGTCGAGACCTCGCCAGCGACTGGGACCGTTGAGAAAGACAGCGCCGCTTCTGGGGCTCCCAAGACGTGATAGAGCTGCCAGCCGGAGATCCGACAGTTGAGGAGCTGGCCGACTGGGCTGAGCTCGAGATCATGTTCGGCGACACGCTCGGAATGGGCACCGGGCAACTCGCTCAGCTCTTTGCCAACGCTTTCGGAGACGACGAGCCGGATGAGCTTCGTCTTGAGCAGGAACAGCTCACTGACGACGAAATGGAGTTCGACGAGCGGTCCCTACGTGAGGACATTCGCGCCGCAGCGGCGGCTGGAGACTCCCCCTCCTCCAGGCGAGCCGACGATGTTCTCCGAGAGCTGAGCTTCAGGGCGCAGGTGGTCGGGGGCGCCTACCCGCTTTCTGTCGACGGCGGCGGGATCGAGCTGTTGCGCCTCTGGGACGACGACCCGCTTTACGCCTTCTTGGCACTCGTTGGCGCGCGCCTCGAGTCTGGGCTTGATATTCCGTTCCACGAGCCGGCCTGGCTATTCGAGGAGATTGTGGCTTGCGCCCTGGCTCGCTACGTCGGGGGAACGGGATACCGGTTCGGGTGGCCGCAGAAGGATGGCGAGCCGATCGAGGACTTCGTCGCCAAGGCACGACGTTTGTCGAAGCGACTGGGTGAGTTGCCGGGGGCGATGCGAAACGTGTCGCCCGCTGCGAAGGACTACACGCTCGACGTCGTGGCCTGGCGATCGTTTGCGGACGACACGCCGGAACAGCCCACGCCAGGGCAACTCGTCGTCCTTTGCCAGTGCGGGATCGGGAAAGACTGGGCGGCGAAGAGCATGCAAGTCGGCAAATGGCGTGAGGTGATCCAATTCTCCGTCGAGCCGATCGCTGCGCTCGCGTTCCCGCACACGCCATCACGAGTGGACTCGGAGCTTCATAGATGGCACGACGTCGCCTCCTCGCCCAGCATCCCATTTGATCGGCTCCGAATTGCCTCCCTGCTCACAGTTGAAGATTTGCCTGGCGCACTGATCGCTCGTCTAAGGGACTGGATCGAGAGATCGCTCGACAAGTTGCCCATCGACTGAGTCAGTCGCCGGTCCTCCGCCCGCGGCCCCGGCCGTAGGGGACGCTGGCCGACGGTCATCGTGAGTCGCTCGACTTCTCGCATCCGTCGGCGGCCACAGCCCAATCCAATTGGGGTTGCCTCCGGCATGTCGGGGCCGTAGCTTCCGGCGGCGAAGGTAGGCTGTCTGAGAATGCCTCAGCTCGCGCGCACCGCGCTATCTCTTTACACGGGCGCGGGTGGTCTCGACTACGGCCTTGAGGCAGCGGGATTCCGCATCGTGGCGTGTGTCGAGCGCGACAAGGACGCACGTGCGACCATCGGCGCGAGTCGAGATTGGAGACTTGCCGAGCGGCCAGACATTGCGAGCTACGCTCCAAGCGAGCTCCTCGACGAGTTCTCCCTTCAGGAAGGCGCGATCGACGTCCTCGCCGCGGGGCCGCCTTGTCAGCCCTTCTCGAAAGCCGGCTGGTGGTACCGGGACGCCCGTAGACTCGCCGATCCGAGATCCGACACGCTCCGGATGCTTCTTGACGTTCTTGAGGAGACGCTTCCGCGCATTCTGCTTCTGGAGAACGTTCGAGGCTTCGCTTACCGCGATCGCGACGAAGCGGTCACTCTGATCCGGAGCCGCCTCGCCGCGCTAAATCACACACGAGGCACAAATTATGTGCTGCGCGCTCTCGAACTCAATTCGGCCGACTACGGCGTTCCGCAGCGTCGAGATCGGCTGTTTCTGTACGCGTGCATCGATGGCGCGGAGCTTCAGCTTCCCGAGCCCACACATGGACCCGGCCGACGGAATCCCTACCGCACAGCCTGGGACGCCCTGGGGGATGAAATCCCGGATGACGTGGAGGAACTCATGCCGTCCGGAAAGTGGGCGGAGCTTCTGCCCACGATTCCGGAAGGCCACAACTACTTGTGGCACACGCGACGGGGCGGAGGCGAATCGCTCTTCGGCTATAGGACGCGCTATTGGAGCTTTCTTCTGAAGTTGGCGAAGGCGATGCCATCGTGGACGCTGCCGGCGACACCCGGCCCATCGACGGGTCCGTTCCACTGGGATTCTCGTAGATTGGCCCGAAGCGAACTCCAGCGGCTTCAGACCTTCCCGTCCGACGTGACGGTCGTAGGAAGCCACACTTCCGCTCATCGGCAGCTAGGCAATGCTGTCCCTTCCGCCATCGGAGAACTACTCGGTCGCCTCGCGCTCGACTACCTCGGGAACAAGGCGCCGTCTGGCGAGCTCACCCTCATCCCCGGCGCACGAGCCGGCATGCCTCCTCCTCTGCCGCCGCAGCCGGTCCCGGGCTGGATTCGGAAGAAACACGCTCGTCCCCACGACGATCATCCTGGCAAGGGGAAGGGGCCGGGCGCGAAGGAGCGAGCCGAGCGTTCTCGCCCTACGCCGATCGAACCCATTGGCGCGCCTGACATCGTGCAGCTTCCGCATGTGAACCAAGTTGACCAGCCCGAGGAGTCGGTCCGGCGGTAATAGGCAATGCCGCTAGAGAACGTCTCAGCCAGGTGCTAGGGTTTCGCTTTCAATCGACTGCTTCCTGACTTCTCGCCGCGGATCGGCCTGATTTCTCCGAAGCAAAGGAGTGTGGTGCCAGTGCGCACCGTCGAAACGCCTCGCACGGCTGCGGAGATCGCCGAAGCGAAGCACGCTGCCGACCTTGACTTCGCCGCTGCCGTGGAGGAAGGCTTCAAGGACGTTCTCGTCAAGTCCGGTCTGGCCAACGAGGACGGCGGTCCCGACCTGTCCGTGTGCGCGGACAAGGTGTACGCCGAGATCAAGACGAAGCACGTTTCCAACATCGGCGAGAACGACGACCGCTTCAGCCCTGCCACGAGTTCCTCTCGTGAGGAACTGACTCGTGTCGTTGTGACCGAAGCCCCGACTCCCGCCGAGATCGAGCATGACGAGGTTCACGCCGCGATCTGGAAGAAGTGCCACTCGCTGATCTGGAACCTCACCGCGACCAACGGCGATCGCGGTCGCGTGCAGAAGAAGCTGGACGCCGACAAGCTCATCCTCGTGCGCGGCAAGGTGTACCGGAACGGCAACACCATCAAGGATGGCATCTACGTCTCGACTCACGAGGAAGTCGTGCTGCGTGAGTTCATCGGGCCGCATCTCGTGAAGATGCGAAAGCTCGCCGAGGCGCTCGAGGTCGACTTCGAGATGGCGGCCGAGCGGTCTCCGGCGCTTGCCGCGCCGATGCGCGCTGCGATCGAGCGGGCGCTCATTGAGGTGTCCGCCACTCTGCCAGTTCCGACGCTGGGATCGGGCGAATCGAACGGTCGGAAGGCGCTCGGGGCCTAGGCCCAGCCCGCTGGTGCGTCCTCGCTTCGGAGGGCGCGCCAGCGACGGGTTCCTCTCAAGCGCCATGGCAGAGCCAAGACCAAGCACAAAGGAAGCGATCCTCGAGGTGATCGGCAGCGGCGCCGCCACCGAGACCGAGATCAAGGCGGCAACCGGGTTCAGCTCGAGCCGCATAACGCCCGAGCGCATTCGCATGTGGCAGGACGGGATCATCGAGCCCGAGAACGAAGATGGCTGGACCGCAGCTCTGCGGAACCGTCCAAAAACCGTTCGCTGGCGTCGAGTCGACGATCAGGACCGGCAGAAGGAGGTAGCAGAGCGCGCAGCGACTCGAAAGACCCGCAACGCCAAACCTTCCGCCGAGGAAGAGGCGCGCAGGATCGTTGAGGCCTTGAGCGATCCGACAGTGAATCGACTCGTGCTGCAGCTTACGAAGGCTGGGCCCGGGTCGCGACGCGCAGTTCGCGAGGCGGAGAAGGTCCTAAAGCAGCAACACAGTGATGCTCGTCAGCGGGCCCGTCAGGCAGAACGCGACAAGGCGACGAACGCCGACTTTCAACGGATGATCGCGACCCTGTGGGACGCTCGAGGTGCAGTCGCTGCGATCGACGCACACCTGATTCGAGAGCGTGCTCGCGTGTCCAATGGCGAGCCGAGGCTAATAGCAGACGCCGACTGGCTGGTCGCTCTCCGTGACGTTCGCACAATCATCGAGAGCTTCGGCACGATGTGGAAGAACGTACGCGACCTCGGAGACGCTGACGCGCCTTGTCCTGCTTGTGGTGCGCCCCAAGCAGCTGAGCACCGGGGCCTGAACCCCCAAATCGTGGATACCTCGGCGGAAGAGTTCACCGAGGCCGAAATTGTTTCGGAGGACATCGTCGACGCTGACGCGGCCGCGATGTAGCACTTCCGGCGCGTTGGCGCCGAAAGGGGGTGAGCCCCGGCAACCGGCGACTCGCTGGAATCTCGTCTCTCCGGCCTGATTCCTCCGACGCCGATCGGGTACCGCTGACGAGGCTTTGCTTCGTCAGCGGGCTCCTCTCTTCACCGCCGTCACTGCAAACGGCCGCGCGTACTCCACCAGCGCCTGCGACATCCTCTTCCGTATCAGCCTGGGCTACCCGTCGGTACGTGAGGACCTTCACTACGTTGTCAAGGGCGGCTCGCTTCGCTCGCCGCCGCGCCGGCTGCGGGCGGCCGCAGGCGGCCGTCCTCGCCGGCGTGCACTCGGCTGAATGCGGGACCCGGACCGACACGGCCCGCGCCCTGCCCACGATCCCTAGAGAGGCCTCGGCACGGGCGCAGTCAGGCTGCCCATGACGTTGTAGAGCGCCTTCGTGAACCCGATCAGCGTCTCATGCGTCAGCAGATTCCGTTGCTTGAAGTCCACACGAGCAGAACTCGGCCAAATCTCCGCAACCGCGAATTCGTCCGGGTACGGAACATCCTTGAAACGCCACTCGTCGAGCAGACTTCCGGTCACCTGAAGGACGAGCGCAACGGCGGTCATCGTGACGAAGTACACGGTGACTTCGGCGGGCTCCGGCTCGCCACGCTTCCCTAGCCGTATCCCCTGATACGCGTAATGGCCGATATCCCGCGCCTCGTAGGTCGCCACGCGGATCCAGACGCCGTCGGGTGGCGGCTCCTTGTGCTCGTAGAGAAATTGACGGTGCGCCTCCGGCACGGTTCGCTCCGCCGGATGGAGCTCGTCGAAGATGCACGCTTTCAAGAAGGCCCAGGTCGCGAGGGTCCTCTGCATCCGCCGATGCAGCTGCCGACCTTCCGCCCGGACGAGCGCTTGAAGGATCGGCTTCGCGGCGGACTCGATCTCGGACATCCACCCGTTGTTGCATCGCGCGCAGACCGCCTTGACCTGCTGGTTGAACGGCGGGGCAGTCCACGCTTGGTCTCGCGTCGTCGTCCCGTCCGACTCCTGCTGCATCCGCCAGTCGAAACCAGCCTTGATCTCCAGCTCACGTCGCAGCCAGTCCGGCCACAGGTGCTCGCGGGTGAGGGGCGTCCCGCCACAGAAGATGCACGCCTTCGAAGCCACCCACTCAATGTAGGCCCTGGCGATCAAGAGATTCGAACCGCGGGGCAGCGGCGACGCGGCCGTTGGCATCGTAGTGAGCAGAGCACCGCCGTGATCCGTTCGCTGCGGCGCCATCCGACAGGCGCGACAGGTAGCTACGGCGTCCGTCGGCGTCAAGACGACTGCTTCGCAGCTCGCTGCGCTCGGCCCTGACGGGCTCATCTTGACCCCGCCGGCCGCCTCCGCTCTTGTGCAGGTGAGGACCGGCTGCGCCGGTTGACAGCGGACCATCCGCTGCGCTCAGGCACGGCGACAACCACGGGGCGGCGAGGCGGGACGGTCCGCGACGTGGCGTACGGTGCACGCATGCCGGTGAAGGTCCGAGAGGCGATCAGGCGCATCGAGGCCGCCGGGTGGCAGCTCTCCCGCACGCGCGGGAGCCATCGGCAGTTCCGGCACCCCGAGCGGCCAGGCTTGGTCACGATCGCGGGCAAGCCGTCGGACTCCTTGCATCCGAAGACCCTGGGCGAGCATCATCAAACAGGCAGGACTCCAGGACGAGGACCGATGACCGAACGCCAGTACCTGATCGTGATCGAAGGCAACGACGAAGCCGGGTTCTCCGCCTACGTGCCCGACCTGCCCGGGTGCGTGGCCGCCGGCAAGACCCGAGAGACCGTCGAGCGCGAGATGCACGACGTGATCGCCTTCCACCTCGAAGGCCTGCAGCAAGCCGGCGAGCCGATCCCCGAGCCCTCCGACCTGACCGCCACGTACGTCAAGGTCGCGGCGTAGCGACTGCAGCTCGCCAGTCACGCGTCCATGCCCCAGTGGATGTGGTCGCAGTGGTCGCCGCGGGCGAACATGCCCGGGTCAGCCGGGTCCGGGTCCCAGCAATAGATCAGCTCGGTCGAGCGCGTCGGGCCAGTCACCGCAGCGAGCTCGCGCACCAGGTCCGCGCACGCACCGCGCCGGCCACCGCGGCAGACCTCCCCGTCGACGGCGCCGATGTCGAATGCGCGCCCGGCTTCGTGGTTGGTTCCCGGCGAGTGATCGGCCCGGAGCGAAGTGACGACGATCGAGCGGCGCTCGCCGATCCAGGCCAGCGTGGAGAGCAGCCGAGCGTCGAAGCCGCCGGCGCGAAGGTCGGCGCGCTGGCCGACCGTGAAGATCAGGCGCCGGTTGTCGAGCAGCTCGCGGACCGTGGCGCGTTCGGCCGGTGAGGTGTTCGTCGAGCCGGCGGCCGCGCCGCGATAAATCTCGGCCTGGGCCAGGACGTCGGCGACGTACCACTCGGCGTGGTTGTAGGCGAAGATCGCGCGGTGGTAGTCGGCCGGGGCGCCCGAGGCCTTCAGGTAGCGGGCGGCCGCGGGGATCGCATCCTGCGGGTCATACGGGGACTTGCGGCCGTCGTTGTTGCCGTCGACGCCGTAAGCGTCCCAAGTGCTCGGTGAGCCGACGATCGAGAACTGCATCGGGCCGGCACAGCAACCGAAGGCGTTGACGCCCGACCGCACGCCGGGCGCGGCGAGCCGGCCGTGGTTGGTCTCGATGTGCCCGATGGCAGCAAGAATCCACGGGTCGACGCCGTAGCGCGCACCGGCCTGTTGGTAGAGCTCGAGATAGGCGTGCGGGATGTCTGCGAGCGCCGTGCGCGACGGCTCGTAGCCGCTGCCCTGCGGCGCCTGGAGGCCGAACAGTGCGCCGAGGACGCCGACCAGGACGATCAGCCACACGCACCCGAAGACCAGGAGCGCGATGATCAGCTTGCGGCCGCGGCGTGAGCGGGCGACGCCGATGGCGATCGTCGCAGCGGCCATCGTGTCAGCGCTCCAGCTCGGTGACGAGCCAGCCCGTCGGCGTGTTCGCGAGCTGCAGGTGGATCGAGTAGCGGCGCGCGTCGTCGTCGATGACCGCGAGCAGCTCGGCGCGCTCGCGGGTGACGCTGTCGCTCTGCAGCAGCTCGACGCGCGCTCGGCGCCGGCGCTCGGTGGCCGGGACGCGCGGGCGCTCGCGGAGGAGCTGCGCACGCAGCTCAGGTGTCGCCGCGGTGAGCTTGGAGTCGCGGCCGTAGGTGTGTGCCAGGTAGCCCTTCAGGAAGCGGCGAGCGGCGCGCTTGCCGCGGGCGATGTCGTCAGGGCGCGCCTGCAGGTTCGGCGGCGGGTTGCTCTCCTCGCTCGGCACCTGCGGCGTGGCGGGCGGGGCGAGCACCGGAAGCGGTGCGGGCGGCTGCACATCACCGTCGCGCGGAGCGGGGGCGGAGGCTGGACGTGGTGACGGGCCCGCGTCGTCGAGCAACGCGAGCGTGGCCACGACACCGAGGATCAGGACGACCGCGATCGCGAACAGCCGCGGGCGGTCGCCGTCGGCGATCGGCGTGTTCGCGAACAGGCGCAGGCGGTCAAGCACGGTCCCAGGTGTCGCCGCGGTTGATCGGCTCGTGCGGGCGCTCGCGCAGCTCGCGGGCGCGACGCATGACGTCCTCGTGCGAGTCGCGCGGTGTCGGCTCGGCAGCCGGAGCGGACGGCTCACGCGTCGCCGGAGCGGAGCGCGGAGGCGTAGCCGGCGACGAGGCAGCCGCACTGTCTGCAGATGACGCAGGTGCCTGCAGCGGATCGCCGAGGACGACGGCCGGGGCCGCCGTGGCGGTTGCGCTGGGGGCCTCGGCGGGCTTGCTTGGCGGGGCGAGCACGGCGACGCCTCCGCCGCTGTGGCCCTTGCTTGCGGCGGGCGCGGAGTCGTTGGCGCGGGAGACGTGGCCGTCGGTGGCCGCGAGCGTGCCGTTCGGGCCAGAGGCGGATGCGTGATCGGTCGTCGCGGCCGGTGCGGGTTCGGGCGTCTTCGCCGAGCGGGTCTTCTCGGAGCCGGCGAGCGCGCTCTCCTGGCGGCTCATGCGACCCGCGGTGACGCCGGCGAGCGCCGTGAACGGATGGCTGGCGGCGACCGCGCCCTTCTGCACGACGGTCATGCGGGGGACCTTCGGGGCGTCCGGGCTGCCGGAGGTGGCGGCGACGAGCCGGCCGGTGATCTGCTTGCGGTACAGGAAGATCGCCCAGAAGAAGATCGTCTGCAGCCCGAAGGCCAGCAGGAAGCCCAGCGAGCCGGTGCTCGCGGTCAGCGCCGCGCTCACGGCGAGGACGATCGCGATCACGAGCGAGTAGAGCGCCTTGATGAAGATCGCGGTCGCCAGCTTGGACAGCCACGTCTTGAAGAAGGCGTGGCCGGCGCCGGGGAAGATGCCGACGATCAGCGCGACCGGGGCGAAGCCGAGCAGCACGAGCGCGACGACCTGGGCGAGGATCACGGCCAGCGAGAGGAAGCCGAGCAGCGCGACGGCCCCGAGCGCGCCGATCAGCACGACGACCGAGAAGGTCAGGCGCTGGTAGGCGCCGCCGGCCTGCTGGGCGTCGACGGCGGGCGCGTCGGCCTTGTCGACCTGGTAGCCGCGGAACTGCGGATCGTTGGGCGCCTGCCCTTCACGCAGCGCGTCGTACTCGGCCTTCCGTTCCTCCGAGCCCGGGCGCTGAGCGAGGTAGCGGGACGCGTAGCCGCCGTGGCCGTCCTTGCCCTGCTTGAGGTGGTCGCGGCAGACGTCGCGCGCCGGGTCGTGCGGGCTGACCGGGCGCGGGAAGCCGTCGTCATCGAGCCGGTCGGTGTCGACACAGTGCGTGAGCCCGCCAAACTGCAGCACCGCCCACGGCTGCACGACCAGCGTCTCGAACAGGTGATCGGCGACCTGACGCTTGGCGCCCTGCGGATCATCCAAAGAGCCGGAGTTCGCGCCAGAGAGAAACGCGTTCGAGAGCTGGTTCGTCCACTGGGAAGCCTGGCCGACGGTGCGCTCGGGCTGGTAGACGAAGAACAGCGCCAGCAGCACGAACAGCACCGAGACGGCGAGCGCGCCGGCGGTCTCGGTGTAGCGGCGCTGCACGAGCGCCTTCCAGATCGCCCAGATGCCGGCGACGAGGATCGCGACGACGATCCAGGCCTGGCCGATGACGTTCTCGTAGAGGTTGGTGATCGCGTCGCCGATCGGCTTCAGCGCCCCGTCGCCCCCGTTGAGCAGGTCGAGCGAGAACGCCCACGTGAGCAGGTCGATCGTGCACTTGACCAGCAGCGAGGTCGCGCTCCAGATCTGCGCGGCGGCCCACTGGGCGATCATCGGCGGGATGCCCTCAGGCTCGGTCACGCCGACGTCGACGTGGTAGTCGAGCGCGTACGCCGACAGCGGATAGCGATCGGCGAGCCCGCCGTCGACCTGGGACTGCGGCGAGACGTTCCCGAGCAGGTCGCTGCCGCGGTACTCGGCGCTCGCCCCCGGCCACGCGAGCAGCACGAGGGCGAGCGCGAGGACGAGCACCTTGGTCATGCCGCGGCCTCCAGGACCGGGCGGGCGCCTGGGGAGGTGTCCAGGATCCGCAGCAGGTGCTCGTGCACGGTCTCGATCTGCAGCTCGGCGACGCGATCGTCGATGTCGCGCATCAGGCACCGCCCGCGCCGGTAGGAACGGACGCGCTCGACCAGCGCGCGATCCTCGGGATCGAGCCCGAGCAGCTCCAGCGCGCGGCGCGCTTCGGCCGCGGTCTCCTGGCCGAAGATGAACCGCGTGCCGATCAGGTTCTCGATCTCGCCGACGTCGGTGAGCTGCTGGGTGGCGAGGATCAGCGTCGCGTTCTCCGCGCGACCGAGCCGGTTGAGCCGGTCGATCAGGCGCCGGCCGTCGCGGGACGCGAGCAGGAACCAGGCCTCGTCGAAGAGCACGACCTTGTGCACCGAGCGGTCGCCGGCCACGAGCCGCATCGCGTAGGCGGCGATCAGCTTCAGGGTCGCGACGCCGAGCCGCTCGGCCTGGTCGTAGTCGCCGCGGGCGATCCCGGGAGCGGGGAGCGAGAGGCCGCGGGCTTTGATTGTCGTCACCGGACGCTGCGCGGCGACCCGGGCGCGATCACCGTCGCCGAAGCCGAGGCGGGCGACGCCCGAGTCGGCCCACACGCTCAGCGCCTCACCGGCCGCCCGGGCATCGGAGTCCGATGAAGCGAGCAGCAGCTCCAGCACCCGCAGGCAGCTTGGAGCCGGCGACTCGATCGCCTGGCGGACGGCCTTGCGGACCTGCGTCTCCCACGCCGGTGGGGACTGCGGCAGCAGATCGACCAGGTAGGAGCTCGCGAGGTCCTCGCGCAGCGACTCGGGCGCGACGGACAGCGGGTCCAGCAGCCCGCGGTAGCGGTCATCCCCGGAAAGCTCGATCACATGGACACGACCGTCGAGCTCCGGCAGGCCTTCGAGGTTGTGGTCGGGCTTGGGATCGACGTCGACCACCAGCGAGCCGCGACGCTCGGCCTGGAAGGCGAGCAGCTCGGCCGCGATCGTCTTCCCGGACCCAAGTGTCCCGGCGAGCAGGATCGACGGCGGCCGTCCGGCGCGAGACGCCTCGGTCACATCAAAGCGGACAGGTCGTGCGCCGCCGGCGAGCGTGCGGCCGATCAGCACGCCGCGCTCGGAGCCGGCCTGGTGGGTGCCGATCGGCATCAACGCGCCGAACTGTTCGATCGTCAGCACGTCGGCGTAGTCACGCACGGTGCCGCCATCGGCGCGTGGCAGGTGATCGAGAAACAGCGCGGGCTGCAGCCCGAGCGGGCGATGCAGCGCGACGGTGCCGTATCGGTGCACGAGTGCCTCGACGCGCTGCTCCAGCTCCCCCTCCGACGGTGCGCCGACCGCGAGCGAGATCGCGACGTTGAGCAGCGGCGGCCGCTCATGCGACTGCAGGTAGGCGTCCAGCTCCCGCGCGAGCGCCCGGTTCTCCTCGGCCACGTACGACAGCGGCCCGTGCGTGGACTGCAGCTGCTCAGAGAAGGCCACGTCGGCGTCGACGATCCGCCGGCGCACACGCGAGATCGCCTCCCGGTTGCCCAGCCAGCGCGCGTGCAGCACCACGTCGACCGGGAACGGCAGCGCCTCCAGCGGCGAGAACAGCAGCTCCGCGCCGCCCGGAAACTCGGACTCCTCAGGCAAGGCGCCCATCCCGAGCATCGCCTGATGCGTGCGGCCCGCTTCGGCGTCAACCACCAGGGCGCGGTCCTGCTCGAACACCGGCGCGTTGCAGTGACGCACGATGTCGGTGCCGAGCGGCTCGTAGGCCGGTTGGCCGTACGCGGTCTCAACGATCAGCGCGCTCGGCTCCCAGTGGTCATCGAGTGCGGGCTCGGCGACGCCACGGCTCGCGGCGCGGCGCAGCAGCCACTGCAGCTCGCGCGTCGTGGCGCGGCGCACGGGCAGTGCCGCTTCGGCGCGGCGGAAGGCGCGTTCCTCGGCGGCGACCAGGGCGTCGATGTCTGACGCCGGGATCGGTACCGGATGCTCGACGCCGAACAGGCCCTCGATCCGCCGGCGCATCCGGTCGACACCGGCCGAGCGTTGTGACGGCAGGGACACCGCTAGGTAGACCTCGGGCGTGAACGAGCGCAGCTCGCGCAGGTGCGCCTCGTGCCCGTTCAGGTATGCGCGCCACGCCGCCGCGGACTGCCCGCGCTCGTCGAGCAGCGCCATCGCCTGATCGGCGTAGCCGGCGGCCGGATAGGCGCGGCACACCCGCCACAGCGAGAAGTCGGCCTCGACCGCGAACGCGAACCGCGCCGGCCGCCGCAGCCACTCGCGCTTGTCCGCGACCGCCAGGAACGGATACGAGACCGTGTCCACGCGAAACAGCGCGGCCCGCGCGTCACCCTGGCCGACGAGGATGTTCTGATGCGCGTAGCGCAGCGGGAAGCGCGTCATGGCCGGATCTCCATCTCAGTCCGCGCGCACAACACGACGGCGCCGCCCGGCTCGCCGAGCGTCGTGGGCACGTTGAACGTCACGCGCGCCGGCCCCACCACGCGCGCAGGATGCAGGGCGGGAGCGTCAGCGTCCCAGCGCACCGCCAGCTCGCCGTCCCAGCGCACCGGCTCACCGTCGAGCGGCACGACACGGCCGGCGGAGCGGCGATGCGCCCGCACACGACAACGCAGCCAGTCCCAGGCGAAGCGATGAGCGGTTCGTCCATCCGGCGCGGCCTGGACGCCGAGCACCGCGACCGCGAGCGGCAGCACCACGTAGCGCAGCGGCGGCGACAGGAACGCCAGCAGGTCGCCGAGCAGCACGACCAGCAGCACCGTCGCGGCGAAGTAGCCGACCGCCCGCAGCGGCACGCCGCCGGGCACGGGAAGCGCCCAGCGGTCTACGCGGTAGATGCGCCGGTCGACCTCGAACACGCGCCGGTAGGAGCGGATGACGAACCGCTCGGACATCAGCCCGTGATCGTCTTCCAGATGTCCTGGACCGTGCCGGCAACATCGTTCGGGGCCATCACGAAGCCGCCCACGATCAGCGCCGCGACCATGAAGACCGCCAAGTCCGCGAACCGCCGGTTCAGCAGGAACATCAGCGCCACGACAGCGGCGATGCCGACGTACAGGCTCTGGGCCCAGCCGCCGAGCAGGTTGCCGATGTTCTCGCCGACCTTCTCGCCGTCGCCCTGGGCATAGGCCGAGGCCGCCACCGACCAAGCGCACGCGGTCACCGCCGCGCCCGTCATCAACTTGCGCATCGTTCTCATCCCGCCTTCTTCGAAGAATTGACCGCCGCGACCAGCCAGCGGTCTTCGCGAACGAGCTGCAGCCGGTAGCGCAGCCCGTAGGTCGCGCCCGTCGCCGCGTCCTTGGCGCGGACGGTCGCCATCACCTCGCGCACGCGTCCCTGCGCGGGCGCCACCAAGGCCAACGACGTCACGTCGACCAGCTCGTGCTCGGCCGCGAGCGCACCGATCCGCACGCCGGTCGGCGTGAAAAACGACAGCTCCCCCGCATCACCGGCGAGGTAGGCCGTCAGGAACCTCGAGACCACGTCCTCGATCGGCGCGCGCTCACTCGCCGGCAGCGACTCGCCCGACATCTGCGGCGCCGACGCCAACGTGGGCGGCGCCGCCAGCGACGGCAGATCCGAGACCACCAGACCGCCGCGCGCATCCCGCGCCACCGGAACCGTCAGATATCGCGTACCGCCGGTCGCCGCGGCCGCCACCGTCACCAACGCCCGCGAGTCATCGACCCGGAGCACGCGCGCCACCGAAACCGACCCGACCGCCCGCCGCGGCGCATCCTCGCCGTACTCCGGCACGACCGAGCTCGCCAGCTCCGGCCCCACGAACGCCCGGATCGCCGACTCAGACGCCTCCGGGTCCTTCGCGTTGTACGTCAGATACGCACGCGCGAAATCCGACGCGAACGCCCGGACCTCGTCGTCCGGCCACGATGCAACCGCGGGCTTAGCCGTCGCGGCGACGGCGCCCGGCCTGCGCGGCTCCATCACGCTCGCCACGCCACGCAGCAACAGCACCAGCACGAGCAGCCACAACACCGCCCGTCCGAGCCGTTTGACCAGCCCGCCAGGAGTCCGCACAACACCGCGACGCGGACCGCGCGAGACCGCGCCTACTCGCAGGTGGGCCACAGCCACACCTCCCCGTCGATCGACAGACGACGAACCCGACCGTTGCACCTGGGCCGGATGTCATCGACCTTCGCCGGGCTGATTCGCAACAACTCAGAAACATCCTCTGAGCAGGAAGTTTTGACTCTGACAACATCGGCCCTCATGCCGACCACCGCCGCTCCAGCAGCGCCCGATGCGCACCCACCAGACGGTTCACCGCTTCCCACGGCGTGCGCCCCGACTCGCGCAGCAACGGGTAGCCCTCCACCTCGGCCTCGAAGCGGCCGGCGCACTCGCGTACGATCAACGCGACCCGCAGCTCGGTCGCCCTCACGAGATCACCCGCACATCCCTTAAGCCCGCCGAGCCGGCCCGGGGAACAAAGAGATCTCGACCAGCGTCCCGCACCCATGACACACATGTGCGGAACGGACGCAACCGACCGCTTACCCGGTCAAGGCGAAAACCCCGCGTTTGCAGGCAAGACGCACCTCGACGCCGGACGCCAAGTCGATCCAGGCCAGCATGGTAAGGAAGGGGTCGCCGGTTCGAGTCCGGCAGAGGGCTCTGGCCTTCGCTCGTCCCTGAATCGCGGGCCGTCAGCGCGCCCACGCCAACGTCCCACCGCCAGCGCCGCCGGAGTGCCGAAGGCGGTGCTCAAAGCGCGCCGGTCTTTCGCTCGTCAGGATCGTGCGCCGGTACCCTCGAGGGAATGGCCGAGCCGTCCAAGCGCCGCCTCCCGGCGACCGTCCGCAACGTCCCGTGGCCGGAGTTTCGCAAGCAGGCGACGACGGTCTTCCTCATGCTGCAGGCCGGCTGGACGGCGCTCACGCCACAGGAGCGCGAAGAGGCGCGCAAGCTCGTCACGAAGTCGAAGGGGCGCCCGAGAAACCTCACGAAGCTCGAGGCGCGCCGGCTCGGGAAGCTGGCTGCGAAGGCCGCGCGCGCCGCGGCTAACGAGCGTTCGCGACGATCGCCTCGATGATCCGCGGCCACGCTCCCGGCGGGAGGTCGTGGCCGAGTCCGTCGATCAGCTCGAACCGAGCGCCCGGGATGGCGTCGGCGGTCGCGCGGCCGCCGCTCGGCGCGCACATGACGTCCGCGGATCCGTGGATGACGACCGTCGGGCACGAAATGGCGCGCAGCGAGCCCGTCCGATCGCCGGCGCGGCGAACGGCGCGGTGCTGACGGCGCCGCCCCGCGCGACCCTGCGGATCGCGCGCAGCTGCCACTCGCGAGACGCGGCGGATCCAGTCGACGTCCTGCTCGAACCTGGTCGAGCCGATCACGGAGAACATCCGCACGCGCCGCTCGCCCGCATCGCGAGAGCGGCGCAGCGCGGCCAGGAAGACGCGCGGTGACGTGCGGCCGACGCCGCGCGCGCCGGTCGTGGACATCAGCGACGCCAGAGACAGCACGCGCGACGGATGCCGCACGGCGACGACCTGCGCGATCATCGCGCCCAACGAGGCGCCGGCCACGTGCGCGGCGCTGACGCCCAGCGCGTCGAGGAGGCCGACGGCGTCGTCGGCCATGTCCTCCAGCCCGTACGGCGCGTCCACGTGCGTCGAGCGCCCCGCATCGCGGTTGTCGAAGCGGACCACGAAGAACCCGTGGCCGGCCAGCGAGGCGCAGAACGCATCCGGCCAGTGCACGAGCTGGAACCCCATGCCCATGATCAGCAGCAGCGCCGGATCGCTCGGTGAGCCGAACGTCTCGTAGCACAGCTCCACTTCGCCCACGGAGGCGAATCGCTCGCCCGCACCGACAACCGAGGTCATAGAACGCGCATGATGGCGGCAACCGACGTTGACCGTGGAGTTCTTCCTCTCCGAGAGGCGTAGTGTCCCCCGAGTCCTGCAAAGCGGGAGAGGAGAGACATGCAGACAGGACTTGATCGGCGGACGTTTCTGGCGCGCGCCGCCGCGGCGGGCGGCGGTTTGGCGAGCCTGGGCGCGCTCGAACGGCTCACAGCCGCCAACGCGAGAGCCAATCACGGCCATCGCCCTCAGCCGTACGGGCCGCTGAGACGAACGAAGGATCAGCGGGGCGTCGAGGTGCTCGCGCTTCCGGCCGGCTTCAGCTACGTCACGTTCAGCCACACGGGCAGCACGATGTCGGACGGGTACCCGACGCCGCTCGCGCTGGACGGCATGGGCTCGTTCGCGAACCCGAGGCACCGCCGGCACCCGGGCCACGGCCACGGGCACGGCCACGGCGATCACCTCGTCCGTCTCGTCCGCAACAGCGAGGATCGCAACCCGGCCGGCACGCCGGGCGGCCTCCTCGGCGATCGCAGCCAGGCGTACGACGCGACGGCGTACGGCGGCACGACGACCCTCGTCTATGACGAGCATCGCCGCCGGCTCGTGCAGGACTTCGTGAGCCTCAATGGCACGACGGTCAACTGCGCGGGCGGGATTGCCTTCCGGCGGCGGTACTGGCTGACGGGGGAGGAGACGGTCGGCGGACCCGATTCTGCAGACCCGGAGGCCCGCTTCGCCAAGCGCCACGGCTACCTCTTCCAGACGCCGGTCGACCGCGACGCGCACGAGCTCGAACCGGGCGTCCCGATCACGGCCGCCGGGCGGTTCAGCCACGAGGCCGCCGCCGTCGATCAGCGCACCGGCATCGTCTACGAGACCGAGGACCCGGGCTCGGGCGTCGGCGCGGGGTTCTATCGCTATACGCCGGTCAACCCCGACGATCTGACGCGCGGCGGGACACTCGAGATGCTGGCGATCGCCGGCCGCCCGAACGTCGACCTGCGCGAAGGCCAGCGCCGCGGGATGCGGCTGCCGGTGAGCTGGGTGCGGATCGACGAGCCCGATCCGGAGCTCGCGGCGGTCGGCGACCCGCGCAGCACCTTCAACCAGGGCTGGGCCAAGGGCGGCGCGAAGTTCAACCGCCTCGAGGGGTGCTGGGAGGACGACAGCACGATCTTCTTCGTCTCCACGAGCGGCGGCAACGCCAAGAACGGGGACGTCAACGACGACGGCTACCGCGAGGGCTTCGGGCAGGTCTGGGCGTACCGGCCCGGCCATCACCGCAGCGGCGGAACCCTAACGCTCGTGTACGAGTCCAGCTCCGCGACCGAGCTCGACTCGCCGGACAACCTCACCGTCACGCCGCGGGGCGGCCTGGTCGCGTGCGAGGACGACGCGTCCTCGGCCACCGTGGACACGCACCCGCTCGCGCCGGGCATCGAGAACGTCAACCGCCTGATCGGGATCACGCAACGCGGCGAGGCCTTCGAGCTCGCGGTCAACGTGCTCAACGGCTCCGAGCTCGCGGGCGTCTCGTTCAGCCCGAGCGGGCGGACGATGTTCTTCAACCTGTTCGGCCGGGCGGAGTTCACCGAGGCGCCGGTCGAGGGGATGACCTGCGCCGTCACCGGCCCCTGGCACCGAGGCCCGCTCTAGTACTCGACCCGCGTCGCGTCGCACAGGAACCGCATGAAGTCGCTCGCCCGCGCACAGCGAGCGATGAACTCGTCGAGGAACTCGCCCGACACGGCCTCGTCCTCGGAGAACTCCGAGATCGCCATGAAGTCCTTGCGCTTGAGCTCCTCGATCAGCGGGTGATCGCGGTCGAAGCCCGCCGGCGGGCGCTTCAGGGACTCGCCGCCGAGCCGAAAGCCGGGGATGTCGCTGACCGCGGTCCACCGCGCGGGCTTGGCCGCGATCGCCGAGCGGATCGCGTGCAGCGTCTCGCGCTCCGGGTGCCAGACCCCGCACGCCATGAACACCGACCCCGGCTCCAGGTGCAAATAGAAGCCGGGCGCGTGGACGTCACGCGTCCGCGCGTGTCGGAACTGCACGCCGCAGTGGGTCTTGTAGGGCGTCTTGTCCTTCGAGAAGCGCGTGTCCCGGTAGATGCGGAACAAGGACCCGCCCGTCGTGCGCGCGTCCGCGACGATGTGGCGGCTGATCTCGGGCATCCGCATCCCGACGTCCTCGACGAAGGCCAGTGCGGGCTCCTGGACGTTCGCCACGTACCGATCCTTGTTCTCCGCGAACCACGTTCGATCGTTGTTCGCGGCCAACTCGCGCAGGAACGCGAAGAGCTCAGGTCCGAAGGAGGGCGCTTCAGCAACAGTCACGGTGACCATCATCGCCGGTGACTCGTGTCACCGGCCAAACACGCGCGCTGGACAACGCACATCTCACCCGCGACGCTCCGGCAAGCCGGCGCGGCAGGGGGTCGCGGCCGGCGCATACAGGGAGGAGAGACCCGTGCGTTTCATCGTGCTCGCGCTCGTCGCGCTGGCAGGACTCGTGCCGACGGCGGTCGCCCAAGCGGCGCCCGCACCCGCACCGCCGAACACGGTCGTCAGGACCGACGTCATCACGGAGGTCAACCCGCTCGGCTGGCGCGTGGCGGCCGTCGCCATCGAGTACCGCAAGCCGATCAACCTCGGCACCGCGCAGATCCCGAACCAAGCCTTCACGGTCACGGCGACGATCAACGGCACCACCGCGCCGCGCACCGTCACCGCCGTCTACACGAGCGACGCGCCGGAGCTGGACACGCGCGGGCCCAAGGGCACGCCCGGCCGCTTGATCATCATCGAGCTCGACCAGAACGATCCCAACGCGGGCGCGCTCGTCTACGCCCAGGGCCGCAACGAGCCGATCCCGCTCACGGGCGCCTACGCCGTCCGCCAGACCCAGCCGATCACCGACGATCGCGGCCGGACACGGCTGCCCGCAGCCCCGTACGCTCTCACGAACCAGGGCCAGATCAATCCGCTCGTCGACGACTTCATCAGCGCGAACTTCACCGACAGCGCGAACACGACGATCAACTTCCGCCTCCTCCAGCCGCAAGCGCAGCCGGCCCACCGGAAGGACGGCTTCCCGCTCGTCGTCTTCCTGCACGGCGGCGGCGAACGCGGCGCCTCCAACCTCACGCAGATCACGGCCAACCAGGGCGCCGTCGCGTTCGCCAGGCCCGAGCGCCAGGCCAGCGACCCGGCCTACGTGCTCGCCGCCCAGGTCCCGGCCGGCCAGACCTGGACGACGCCCACCCAGCAACGCGCGCTGATCGAGCTGATCGACACGCTCACCGCGTCCAACCCGATCGACACCGATCGCATCTACGTCACGGGCATGTCCCTCGGCGGCATCGGCACGTTCGACATCCTCCAGAACAACCCGGGCAAGTTCGCGGCGGCCTTGCCGATCGCCGCCGCCGGTGACCCCACAAGGATGCCGCTGATCAAGCACGTCCCGATCTGGGCGACGCACTCGATCGACGACCCGGTCGTCTCCTACACCAACGGCACGCTCGCGCTCTTCAACGCGCTCGATGCCGCCGGCACGCTCACCACGCGCGCCCAGTGGGCCGGCAACCTGCCGGAGCTCCAGGCCGAGGCGAACGCGCTCAACCAGTGGGCGCAGGCGGAGGCCAACGACAGCCACGCGCTCCTCACCGCGTTCAGCGCCGGCACGACGCCGGTGAAC
This sequence comes from Solirubrobacter deserti, assembly GCF_003344625.1. Lineage (GTDB taxonomy): Bacteria > Actinomycetota > Thermoleophilia > Solirubrobacterales > Solirubrobacteraceae > Solirubrobacter > Solirubrobacter deserti. Next base: position 273,006 of record NZ_QPKJ02000004.1, read on the forward strand.
GCGCACTGGTCGTGGGTCCCGACCTACCTCAACGACGTCATGCTCGACTGGCTGTTCGAGCAGGACCGGCAGGACCGCGCGCCGAGCCCCGCCGCCACGGCGCTCCTCCTCGCTCGCTAGGACAACAACGGAGTCGGCCGGCTCGCAAGGAGCCGGCCGGCGACTCATCCGGTGGGCTTGTTGGCCCGCGCGCCCGGGACGCTTCCGAGGATGCCCTCCTCGGTCACGCTCTCATCGGGCTGCTCGTCGCGGCGCTCCTCGGGCGAACGCTCGTCCGGATTGCGCTGCTTGAGCTCCTCTTCGTGCTCGTGGGAGTCGCCCACGTGCTGCTCGTCAGTGGACATGCACGGGCACTACCCAATTCCTAGGCCGGGATCGAGAACCAGTTGCGGTTGTCGAACGGCCCCATCTTGACGACGTGGTTGATGTTGTTGAAGTCGGCGATCGCATGGCTGGCGGGATTGCCGGCGATGAGGCGCGCGCGGTTGGCGAGGCGGCCGGCGGACAGGATCCACTGCTGCTCGCGCGAGGCCGCGTTGTCGGAGAAGTTGCACGTCGACATGCGCAGGAACGCGTTGTTGGAGGCGCTGGCGCGCATGCACAGCCCCGAGCTGACGTGGCGGAAGTAGCTCGTCGGCCCCGGGCCCTTGATCTGGTCCCAGCGCTGCTGGCTCGGGGTCGCGGACGTCGTCGGCTTCATCGTGGGGAACCCGACGGTCGGGTTGTACGTCAGGAACTCGTTGCTGCCGGATACGCCGAGCTTGACGACGGCGGCGTCAGCGGTCATCGGGGCGGCGAGCGCGACACCCGCGACCGCGAGGGAGAGGAACCTCTTCTTGATGTTCATGGCGGTGACGACGCCGTTGCCGCCGCGAACATTCCTACTTCAGCGGATCGTGGCCCCAGTTCATGAGCGAGTAGCGCCACCTGGAGTGCTCCTTGTCCTCCTTGGGACCGCCCTGCGCGAGGTGCCGGTGCACGTAGCCGACGACCTTCTTCATGTGGGCGAGGTCGTCGTCGGTCAGCTCGTCCTTCTTCTTGCGCTTGATCTCGACGATCCGCCGCCCGGACTGGTGTCCGAGGGACTCACCTTCGCCCCAGCCGACCTCCTTGGACTCGTCGGTCTGCAGCCAGTCCTCGAGCTCCTTCGGCGTCATGTTGACCGCGTCGTCGAAGTCCCCGCGGACGTCGTCGCTCATCGCCGCTTGAGCGCGTCCGGCTTGTGTACGGCCTCGCCGCCGCCCTTCTCGCTCTTGACCAGATACTGCGGCTCGTCCTTGGAGGCCTTGACCTTCCGGCCCCCCGCCTCGGTGTCCGACGTGATCTTGCGCTCGACGACGCCGGGCGTGTCGTCCTTGCCGTGTGAGCTCCACACGACCTTGTCGCCCTTCTTGAACTCTTCGGCCATGTCATCGGGCTACCCGCCGCGCGAGCGCCCGCGCGCCGACGGGCAGACTGCAGGCATGAAGGACGACCGCCTCAAGCTCCTGCTCGTGCGGGTGACCTTGCCGGTCACGGTCTTCGTCGTCGGCGTGATCCTGATCATCGTCGGTGGGGAGGTGGCGCAGGGCGCGGGCATCTTCCTGATCGGCTCGGCGGTGCTCGGCGCGCTCGCGAACGCGTACATGCGGCTCGGGCTGCAGAGCAACGCGGACCGCGAGCGGGAGGAGGCACGCCGGCGGTTCTTCGACGAGCATGGCCGCTGGCCGCGGCGCGACGAGATCTAGAGCGGCCGCCCGTGCGTCGACGTCGCGTGGTTCGGCAGCTCGCGCCGCCGTGCGAGCTCGGCGGCCGCCTCCACGTCGGCGAGGACGACCGTGAACGCGCGGCGGAGCAACTCGGTCGCGCGCTCGAAGTCCGCCGGCGGGACCGTGGCGAGGCGGACGCTCGTCGTGCCGAAGATCATCGTCAGGATCTCCGCGGTGGCCTCGTCCTCGGAGCAGCCGGCGGATTCGACGTAGCCCTCGATCAGGTTGTCGACGAGCCGGGTGAGCCGATCGCCGACGTCGAGCAGGGCGAGCATGAACGCTTGAACGGATTCCATGCTCGTCCTAGGACGGCGCTTCGCGGACTCGCCCCCGCGCACTGCAACGGAACTGCATCAACTCTGTGAAAAGTCACGCGCGCGAGGCCCGACTGCGGTCGCCCCGTGAGACCGTCCGGCCATGCATGACATCAGCCCGCAGGATCGAGTGACGCTGCTCAAGGACGGCATCACGGTGCTCACGGTCGAGAGCGACGCGCGCGGGATGCACGTGTGCGTCTCCGGCCGGGACGAGGAGCGGGTGCGCAAGCGGGTCGGCGAGGTGCTGGGGGACGCGGTGCACGTGTGGGTCGCCGGCGACACGCCGCGCCAGCTGCGTCCGCGCGCGTGCGTCGGGTACCTCGAACGTGAGCCGGGCATGCTGCAGCTCCGGTACGTCGTCCAGGGCGCACAGCACGTGGACGCCATCTCGCTCGCCGAGGACGACGAGACCGTCGTCGTGTTCGGCACGGTCTGCATGTCGGTCGCGGGCGAGGACGGCGAGCCGATCGACTGCCCCGCCTACCTGGAGCTTCAGCGCCCGCTCCAGGAACGCACGGTGATCGACGGCGTCAGCGGTGCTGTCGTGCCGTACCGGAACATCTACGAGGGGATCGAGGAGCCGGCGTAGCTACAGCGGGAGCGGGCTCTCGGACTTCACCGTGCGCAGCGCGAAGTCCGACCGCACGTCGGTCACGTGCGGGAGCTTGAGCAGCGTGTCGAAGAGCAGCCGCTCGTACTCGACGAGGTCCTTGACAACCACTTCCAGCCGGAAGTCGGCCACGCCGGAGACGATGTGCGCCGAGATGACCTCGGGCGCCGCGGTGAGGGCGCGCGAGATCTCCGCGGCGGACTGGTCGGAATGCCGGTCGACCTTCAGGTCGACGAAGACGGTGAGGCCGAGGCCGAGCCGCGGGCGGTCCAGGATGGCGGCGTAGCCCGTGATCACGCCGGAGCTCTCCAGGGCGCGCAGGCGGCGAAGGCAGGGTGACGGCGACATGTGCAGCCGCTCGGCCAGGGCGGCGTTGGAGATCCGGCCGTCGCTCTGCAGAATGGCCAGCATCTCGCGGTCGACGCGGTCCAGGGGCATGATCGTCCTCCTCGGGTGAAGTGCGGAGCAGATTGTTGCCGAAAGGTGTGGCTAGCACCGCACAAGTCGGCACCATCTGCCCCAGGATCGGCGAGAAACTGCCTGCATGCTCACCACGCGGACGGCCATCGCCCTCTATGTCGGCGCCGTGCTCGGGCCAGGCGTGCTGTTCATCCCGGCCGTCGCCGCGCGGGAGGCGGGGCCGGCGTCGGTGCTCGCGTGGGCGGCGCTGCTCGCGCTGTCGGTGCCGCTCGCGGCGACGTTCGCGGCGCTCGGTACGCGCCAGCCCGAAGCGGGCGGCACGGCGGCCTACGTCCGCCGGGCATTCGGCCGGCGCGCCGGTGCGACGACGGGCTGGTGGTTTCTCGGCGGAGTCATGATCGGGGCGCCCGCCGTCGCGCTGGTGGGCGGCTTCTACGTCGCCGAGCTGCTGGACGCGGGACGCGGCGCGGCCGTCGCGGCGGCCGTGGCGATGATCGCGATCGTGCTGGCCGCGAACGCCGCGAGCCTGCACACCACGGCGCGGCTGCAGCTCGGGCTGGCCGCGGTGCTCGGTGCGCTGCTGCTGGTCGCCGTCGTCACCGCGCTGCCGCACGGTCAGGCCGACAACTGGACGCCGTTCGCGCCCAACGGCTGGCTCGCGATCGGCGGTGCCGCGAGCGTGCTGATGTTCTCGTTCGTCGGCTGGGAGGCCGGCTCCCACCTCGCGGGTGAGCTCAAGGACCCGGCGAGGCAGCTGCCGCGCGCGATCGGCGCCGCGGTCGCGATCGTCATCGTCCTCTACCTCGGGCTCGCGGCGGCGACGATCGGCGTCGGCACGACCTCTGATGTCCCGCTCGCCGACCTGATGGGGGCGGGTCTGGGTGAAGCCGGCCGGACGCTCACGGCCCTGCTGGCGGTGCTGCTCACGATGGGCACGATGAACACCTACGTCGCGGCCGCCACCCGCCTGGCGGGTGCGCTGGCCGAGGAGCGCAACGCGCCGTCGTTCCTCGTCACGCCCAAGCACGCGCTCGCCGCGATGGCCGCCATCTCGGGCACCCTGCTGCTCGGCCTCGCGGTCGAGTTGATGGACGTCGATGCGCTGTTGCGGGCGACCAGCGCCCTGTTCGTGGCCGTCTACGTCACCGCCACCGCTGCCGGCAGCAAGCTGCTGGAGGGAGCGGGGCGCGCCGCGGCCCGCGTCGCGTTCGTCGCGGTCCTGGTGGTGTTCGCCTTCTCCGGCGCGTACATCCTCCTGCCGCTGGCCTTCATCGTGGTCGCCAGTGTCGCGCGGCGCTTCGTCCGCGCGTCGGTGGCGACGCCGGTCTAGCCGGCGAGCCGGTCGATCTCGTCGATGGTCCGGCCCAGCTCTTCGAGCGCGGGCACGGCGCGCGGCCCGAGCGCGTCGCGGCGGGCGTCGAAGGCGTCGTAGAGGCCGCGGTAATAGGCGCGGACGGCGCCGCTCTCGCCGGCCTGGAACCGGGTCCAGATCGTGTCGCCGTGCGTGCGGAGGTCGAGCAGGATCGCGCGGGCGTTGTGGAGCTTGTCCGCGAGCGAGACGCGCAGCTCGTCCGGCTGCTTGTGGGCGATCGAGGCGATGTACGCGCGCTTGCGCTCGCTCCAGGGCGGCTTCGGCTCGGTGTCGCTGTCGGAGTTGGCGAGCACCATGCGGGCGACGTCGGGGCCGAAGTCGGCCTCCAGGCGCGCGAGCATGGGTGGGCCGCCGCCGTCCTCGACGGCGTCGTGTAACAGCGCGGCGATCGCCTCCGTCTCGCTGCCGCCCATCTCGAGCGTGAGCGCGGAGACGCTCAGCAGGTGGCTGACGTACGGCACGTCGGTGCCCTTGCGCAGCTGCCGGCGGTGGTGCTCGGTGACGAGCAGCAGCGCGCGGTCGAACGCGTCGCTGAGCAGCGGGCTGTCCGTGTAGGTCTCGGGCACGCGCCTTCAGTATCGCGTGCCGCGCTTGCGCGGGATGGCGGGACGCTGGAGACGGCGGTGGGCCGTGCGCGGGTCGCGGCGGGGCACCTCGGCCTCGACGTCGCAGGGGGCGAAGTCGAAGCGCGTCGCTGTGATGTTCGCGGCGGCCTCGACGGCGGCGGTGGCGGCGCGCAGCTCGCGCGGGCCGAGCAGCAGCGACAGCGGAGCGAGCAGCTCGTGGAACGCTTCGCGCAGGAACTCGACGGCGGCGCCGCGATCAGCGACGTCGTGCGCGCGCGTGAGGTCGTCGAGGATGCCGCTGGTGGAGGTGGCGAGCTCGAGCAGCGCGTCGATGAGCTCGGTGTGAGCCTGGGGCAGGGCGAGTTCTTCCATGGTGCTTGTAGGGCTGGGCAGCGGTTCTTCGCCCCCCCGGCGAATTGGCACACTTTTGTTGCAATTACGTCTTGTTCCGTTGCAGCGCCTTCGCGCATGCTCCGGGCATGAGATACGAACAGACGTTCGCAGCGGAGCTGAGGAACTTCGAGCGGCCCAACTGGGACCCGCTGCTCGACCTCGTGGGCGCGCACCTCGTCCGCTTCTTCATGTGGATGAGCGAGTTCGAGGTCGACGGTGTGCACGCGCACGCCTACAAGCACGCGGCGACGCGGCAGTACCTCTACATCGGGGAGGACGGCCGGTTGTTCGAGCTCGTCGGGCGGTTCCGCTACCGCGTCGCGGACCGTCGGCGGGCGCTCGAGCAGGTCTTCGAGGAGTGGGAAGGGCTGTCGCCTGAACCCGACGAGGCCGCGCGGGCCGAGCTCGAACGCCTGCGCCGGAGGGCGGCGTCGTGAGAGGGTCGGCGCATGCAATTCATGGTGATCGAACGCTTCCGGGCCGGCGCCCGTCCGGTCTACGAGCGCTTCGGGGAGCAGGGGCGCCTGATGCCGGACGGGCTCGAGTTCGTGGCGAGCTGGGTGACCGCGGACCTAGGCCGCGTGTTCCAGGTGATGGAGTGCGACGACGTCACGCTGCTCCAGCGGTGGGTCGCCAGCTGGGAGGACGTCGCGGACTTCGAGATCCTGCCCGTCGCCGGCGGTGGGGCCGCGGTCGCCGATGCGGTCCTGGGGAACTGACTCGCCGCGCGCCGGGTGTGCGTGCGGCGGTTCGTAGAGGCACATCGCTACGCGGGGTTTGCGACCTGCGTCAGCTGGGACAACCGGAAGTGGTTGCCGGAGGGGTCCCGGAAGCCGCAGTCGATGCCGTACGGGCGCTCCTCGGGCGGCTCGGTGAACTCGACGCCGCGGGCGCTGAGCGTCTCGTAGTCGGCGCGCACGTCCTCGGTGGTGAAGAAGACGGCGGTCGCGACGCCCTTGCTCATGGCCTCGTTGGCGAGCTTCCAGCGCTCCTCGTCGAACATCGGGGCGCCGGGAATGGCCATCAGCACGAGCGCGACCTCGGAGCCGGCGGGCGCGACGGTCAGCCAGCGGAAGTTGCCGAGCTCGGCCATGGTGACATCCTCACGGACCTCGAAGCCGAGCTTCTCCGTGTAGAAGGCGAGGGCTTCGTCCTGGTCGTGAACCCAGATCTGTGTCGTGGCGATCTTCATGGGGCGGCAAGTTACGGCTGGCCGTCCGGGCTGTCTTCTCGAAACGTGCGGTGTTGTGGCCGGCCGTGCGCGCGGACGACGCAGCTCGGGACGACGACGCGCGCGGCCGCCGGCGGGAACTGCGCCCGGTACTCGGTCGGGGTGGCGCCGAACATGCGCTTGAAGCTCGTGGTGAACGAGCCGACGCTCGTGAGGCCGACGTCGAAGCAGATCTCGGCGATCGAGCGGTCCGTGTTGCGCAGCAGCGCGGCGGCGCGTTCCAGCCGGCGCGTGAGCAGGTACACGTGCGGGGACTCACCGAACTCGCGCCGGAACGCGCGCGAGAAGTGCGCTCGGGAGAGGCCGGCGGCCGCGGCCATGTCGTCGACGCCGAGCCGCTCGCTGTACCGCAGGTCCGCGAGGTCCTTGGCCTTCAACAGGTGCCGTGCGGGTGAGACGTACGCCATGCCCGGTCCGAGTATCGCCGATGGATACCCTCGTCGCCCTAGGTCTCCCGAACGCGAAGAGCAGGCGATGAAGCTCATCTACACGTACACGGACGAGGCGCCCGCGCTGGCGACGCACTCGTTGCTGCCGATCGTCGAGGCCTTTGCCGGCCAGGCGGGCGTCGACATCGAGCTGCGCGACATCTCGCTCGCGGGCCGCATCCTCGCGCAGTTCCCGGACCGGCTGACGGATGAGCAGCGGGTGCCCGACGCGCTGAGCGAGCTCGGCGAGCTGGCCAAGACGCCCGAGGCCAACATCATCAAGCTGCCGAACATCAGCGCGTCGATCCCGCAGCTGAAGGCGGCGATCAAGGAGCTGCAGGACGCGGGCTACGACATCCCGGACTACCCGGACGACCCGCGCGACGAGGACGCCATCACCGCCCGCGAGGCGTACGACCGCGTCAAGGGCTCCGCGGTCAACCCGGTGCTGCGCGAGGGCAATTCGGACCGGCGCGCGCCCGCCTCGGTGAAGGCGTACGCCCAGGCGCACCCGCACTCGATGGGCGAATGGTCGAAGGACAGCCGCTCGCACGTGGCGACGATGAGCGACGGCGACTTCCGCTCGACGGAGCTGTCGGTGACGATGCCGCACGCGGACGAGCTGCAGATCGAGTTCGTCGCGGCCGACGGCACGGCGACGGTGCTCAAGGCCGACATCAAGGTGCAGGAGGGCGAGGTCGTGGACGCCGCCGTCATGAGCGCCCGCGCGCTGGACGCGTTCCTGGCCGAGCAGATCGCGGACGCCAAGGAGCAGGGGCTGTTGTTCTCCCTGCACCTGAAGGCGACGATGATGAAGGTCTCGGACCCGATCATCTTCGGGCACGCCGTCCGGACGTTCTTCGCGGGCGTGTTCACCGAGCACGGCGCGGCGCTGGAGGAGCTGGGCGCGAACCCGAACAACGGCCTCGGCGCGATTCTCTCGGCGCTGGAGGGACTGCCCGGCAAGGACGGCGACCGGATCCGCGCGGAGATCGAGGCGACCTACGAGACCGCTCCGGCGATCGCGATGGTGGACTCGGACCGCGGGATCACGAACCTGCACGTGCCGAGCGACATCATCATCGACGCGTCGATGCCGGCGATGATCCGCTCGTCGGGTCAGCTGTGGAACGCCCAGGGCGAGCAGCAGGACACGAAGGCCGTGATCCCCGACCACTCGTACGCGGCGCTGTACGCGGAGACGATCGACTTCTGCCGCGAGCACGGAGCGTTCGACCCGGCGACGATGGGCACGACGCCGAACGTCGGCCTGATGGCGCAGAAGGCCGAGGAGTACGGCAGCCACGACAAGACGTTCGAGATCGCGGCCAACGGGCGCGTGCGCGTGGTCGACGCGGCCGGCGACACGCTGCTCGAGCACGAGGTCGAGGCCGGCGACATCTGGCGTGCGTGTCAGACCAAGGACGCGCCGATCCGCGACTGGGTCCGCCTCGCGGTCGAGCGGGCGCGCGCGACGGGCGCGCCGGCCGTCTTCTGGCTGGACCGCACGCGGGCCCACGACGCCGAGGTGCTCAAGAAGGTCGAGGCGTACCTGGGCGAGCACGACACGGACGGGCTGCAGATCGAGATCCTGCCGGTCGCCGAGGCGACGCGGTTCACGCTCGAGCGTGCGAAGCGCGGCGAGGACACGATCTCGGTCACCGGCAACGTGCTGCGTGACTATCTGACCGACCTGTTCCCGATTCTCGAGCTCGGCACCAGCGCGAAGATGCTCTCGATCGTGCCGCTGATGCAGGGCGGCGGCCTGTTCGAGACGGGCGCCGGCGGCTCGGCCCCGAAGCACGTGCAGCAGCTGGTCAAGGAGAACCACCTGCGCTGGGACTCGCTCGGTGAGTTCCTCGCGCTGGCGGTCTCGCTCGAGTTCCTGGCCGACAAGACCGACAACGCGCGGGCGAAGGTGCTGGCGACGACGCTGGATGCGGCGACGGGCCAGCTGCTGGAGAACGGCAAGTCCCCGCAGCGCAAGGTGCACCAGCTCGACAACCGCGGCAGCCACTTCTACCTGGCGCTGTATTGGGCGCAGGCGCTCGCGCAGCAGTCCGACGATCCGGAGCTCGCGGAGGCGTTCAAGCCGCTCGCCGAGCGCCTGGCGGGCGATGAGGACACGATCGTCGGCGAGCTGGACGCCGTGCAGGGCGACAGCGTGGAGCTCGGCGGCTACTACTTCGTCGACCGCGACAAGGCGACCAGGGTGATGCGCCCGAGCGAGACCTTCAATGCGGCGCTGGAGACGCTGACCGCGACCGCGTAGCTCTCCGGAGCCGGCTGGCGTATGCCCGCGGCCGCGCGGGCATACGATCCGGCGATGGGAGATCGAACGAGCTACGCGCCCGGGACGGTGTCCTGGGCGGAACTGGTGACGAGCGACGCCGAAGCGGCGAAGGGGTTCTACACGGACCTGTTCGGCTGGACGTACGACGACCGGCCGGTCGGCGAGGACATGGTCTACTCGATGGCGCAGCTGGAGGGCAAGAGCGTCGCAGCGCTGTACCGGGCCGACGAGCACCCGCACTGGAACTGCTACGTGACGGTCGAGTCGGTCGAGGACACGTGCGCGCGGGTGGCCGATCTCGGCGGGTCGGTGATCGGTGACCCGTTCGACGTCATGACCGCGGGTCGCTCCGCCGTGATCAGCGACCCGAGCGGCGCGGTGTTCTTCCTGTGGGAGCCGGGCGACAACATCGGCGCGTACTACGTCAACGCGCCCGGCGCGATGGCCTGGAACGACTTGGTCACGCCCGACCCGGACGCGGCGGCGGCGTTCTACGGCGCGCTGTTCGGGTGGACGTTCCAGGAGATCCCGGGGGCTCAGGGCTACCGGTCGATCCAGAACGGCGAGGCCAAGAACGGTGGCGTCTTCCCGATGGAGGGCGCGCGGCCGGGGTGGATCCCCTACTTCGGACACGAGGACGTCGATGGCGTCGTCGCGCGGGTGGACGAGCTCGGCGTGCGGATCGTGGCCGGGCCGATCGAGGTGCCCGGCGGCAAGTTCGCGATCCTCACCGATCCGCAGGGCGCCGCGTTCGGCGTGCTGCAGTCCGACGACTACGACGACTGATGGAGCTCGAGACCTGGGCCGCGCCGCCCGGCGAGACGATCCCGAACCACCCGCGCTACGAGGTGCTCCTCTACCGCGGCGTAGACGTGTCCGACGTGCAGGCGCTGTTCGCCGAGCACGGGTGGGGCGGGTCGTGGGTGAACGGGGTGTTCGACTACCACCACTTCCACTCGACCTCGCACGAGGTGCTCGCAGTGATCGCGGGCAACGCGCGGCTCGAGCTGGGCGGCCCGCAGGGCGACACGTTCGTCGTCGCGGCGGGTGACGTGATCGTGCTTCCGGCGGGGACCGGGCATCGGCGCGCCGAGGCGTCCGCCGACTTCCGGGTGGTCGGCGCGTACCCGGAGGGCCAAGAGGACTACGACCTGCTGCGCGAGGCCGACGAGGCGGCGATCGCGAGGATCGACGCGGTGGCGCTGCCGCGCGCGGACCCGGTCGGCGGGGAGGGCGTCGGGCGCTGGAGTTGAGGGGGAACGGAACTGGCGTCATGCGCCAGTTCGGTTCCCCGCAAGCTCCGCGAGGCGGTCGCGGCGGCGCACGCGCGCTCGGGCAGCTCGTGCGCGATCGTCCACTGCATCCGGTGGCGCAGCGTGGGGTCGGGCGCGTCGGGCAGCCGCCGGCCGCCCGAGAGGGAGCGCAGCTGCTCGAGCAGCCCGAGGTCTGGGCGTGGGGCGGACTCGCGTTCGTGCACGGGCGACTCGACGACCGCGACGGCGCGGCACGTGACGGCGGCGCGCAGGACCGGCTCGAGCTCGACGAGCGCCGGCTTGCGCTTGGCGAAGCCGGACAGGTAGTTCTGGTCGAGATAGACGCGCAGCGGGTAAGGCGCGGGCATGGCCAAGAATCACGGTCCGTCCGTGAAGGACGACGAGCAGTACGAGGCACTGCGCGAGAAGGGCGAGAGCAAGGAGAAGGCGGCGCGGATCGCCAACTCCAAAACCCAGTCGACGGCGGAGAAGGGTGGGAAGTCGCCCTCGTACGAGGACTGGACGAAGGACGACCTCGAGCAGCGGGCCAAGGAGATCGGCATCGAGGGACGCTCGGACATGAACAAGGACGAGTTGATCAAGGCGCTGCGCAACCACTAGCGTTGCGGGCTTGAGCGCTGAGGCACCGAGATGGTGGACGGTGCGGCCGGCGGCGAACCTCAAGCCGGTCACCTATCGCTGCCCGTTCTGCAAGGAGCACCTCCCGGCGCTGATGGAGCACGTGCTCGTGCTGCCTGAAGGCGACACCCGTCGGCGCCGGCACGCGCACACGGAGTGCGCGCTGGCCGAGAGCCGCGCCGGGCGGCTGCCGTCGCGCGATCAGTGGCTCGCGACGCAGCCGCAGCGCCCGGGTCGCTTGGCGCGGCTGTTCGCCAGAAGCCGCGCACGCTGACGTCGCGGGCGCGGACTCGAACCCGCCGCGCCGCGGACTCGAACCGCCGAGCCGCTTGCGACACCCGCCACGACCTCCTACCTTCCGTCACCGCATGACAAGCAGCCGCCGAGAACTGAATCTGTTCCACGCCCTCGTCCGGAGGTGCGTCCACGCCTGAGCCGTGCTCGGACACGTAGACGCATCGCTACACGAGGGCGGCCCGGCGGGCCGCCCTTTTTCGTTCTTTGACAACTGAACACGCAACACAGACGCTCGTAGCTCAGTGGACTGAGAGCACCGCCCTGCGACGGCGGAGGCCGCTGGTTCGAATCCAGCCGGGCGTGTTTCACCGCGGGCCGGAGGGTGCCGGTTATCGCCTGTCACGCGCAGGGACTCGAAACCCCTGCCCCGGCGTCTGCTCGACGCCGGGTTCCGATGCCCACACCACGACCGCGGTGATGTCTTGATCACACCTGACCCGAAAGGAGGTCGATCCCATGAACTACCTCACCCGCTTCGGCCTCCGGCGCACGCGCCAGAGCGAGCCGATCCCCGGCACCGCCCAGGTGCGCAACTCGGCCGGCGGCTACGCGTGGGCCGTCGACGACTGGACGCGGCTGCGCCGCTTCCTGATCCTCGGCAGCGAGGGCGGCTCGTACTACGCGCGTGAGCAGACGCTGACGCGCGAGAACGCGCTGGCCGTCAGCCGGGCGATCGCGGCCGACGGTCCGCGCGCCGTCCGCGAGATCGTGACGATCTCCCGCGAGGGCCGCGCCCCGAAGAACGACCCCGCGATCTTCGCCCTCGCGCTCGCCGCGGCGGCCGAGGACGAGGCGACGCGCAAGCTCGCCCTCGACGCGCTGCCGGCCGTGTGTCGCACCGGCACGCACCTGTTCGCGTTCACCCGCTACGTCGAGCAGTTCCGCGGCTGGGGCCGCGGCCTGCGCCGCGCTGTCGGCGCCTGGTACGTCGACCAGTCCCCGGACCGGCTCGCCTACCAGGCCATCAAGTACCGCCAGCGCGACGGCGTCAGCCACCGCGACGTGCTCCGCCTCGCCCACCCGGGCGCGAAGACCCGCGCGGGCAACCCGCGCCTGGCCGTCACGGACGAGCAGGCGCGGCTGTTCGAGTGGATCGTGCGCGGCGGCGCGGCCGCGGCGGGCGGCGGCGATGACGCGGCGCGCGGCGAGGTCGCGGCTCGTGGCGGCGAGGACGCGGCTCGCGGCGACGTGGTGGGCGGCGGCGGGCCCGCGGCCCGTGGCGACGAGATCACGGCGCGCGGCGACGTGCCGCGCGGTGACGCGGTGCGCGGTGACGCGGTGCGCGGCGCGGCTTCGGCCGGCGCCGGTGACGGCGTTGCGGTCGGTGAGGCCACGGATGGCCGTCTCCCGGCCCTCGTCGCCGCGTTCACCGCCGCGCAGGCGGCGGGCACCACGGCCGAGACGGCGCGGCTCGTGCGCGAGCACGGGCTGCCGCGTGAGGCGGTCAAGCCCGAGCACCTCGACGATGCCGAGGTGTGGGCGGCGCTGCTCGAGCGGATGCCGATGACGGCGCTGCTGCGCAACCTCGCCACGCTCACGCGTGTCGGGGTCATCGCGCCCGGCTCGTACGGGACCGACTACGCGGCCGAGCAGCTCGCGGACGCGGAGCGCTTGCGCAAGGCGCGGGTGCACCCGATCGCGGTGCTGTCGGCGATGCGGACCTACGCGAGCGGGCGAGGCGTGCGCGGCCGGCACACGTGGGCGCCGGTGGGGCGGATCGTCGACGCGCTCGACGCCGCGTTCTACACGGCGTTCGGCAACGTGGAGCCGGCGAACGCACGCATGATGCTCGCGCTCGACGTGTCGGGCTCGATGACGTTCGGTGAGATCGCCGGCGTGCCGGGGCTGACGCCGCGGGATGCGTCCGCGGCGCTTGCGCTCGTGACCGCGGCGACGGAGCCGCGCTACGAGATCGTGGGCTTCACCGGCAGCCTCACGCCGCTGGCGATCAGCCCGCGGCAGCGGCTGACCGACGCGGTGAAGGCCGTGTCGGACCTGCCGTTCGGCTCGACCGACTGCGCGCTGCCGATGCGCTACGCGCTCGCCAAGGGGTACGAGATCGACACGTTCGTGATCTACACCGACAGCGAGACGTGGTACGGCGACATCCTCCCGGTGCAGGCGCTGCGCGAGTACCGCGAGCGGACCGGGATCGCCGCGCGGCTCGTGGTCGTCGGCATGGTCGCGAACCGGTTCACGATCGCCGACCCCGAGGACCCGGGGATGCTCGACATCGTCGGGTTCGACGCCGCGACGCCGGAAGTGGTCTCCGGCTTCGCGCGCGGGGTGGTGTAGGTGAAGGGGCGCCGCGAGGCGCCCCTTCGCTCGTTAAACGGTGCCGTACTGCTCCATCGCGTAGCCGAGCAGGCCCGCGGCCTCCAGCGCGGCCACCGGCGCGCGGAATGTGACCTGCACCACGCCCGGCGCGCGGCCGATCTCGATCGCGCCCGTGATGGTCGCGCGGTTCATGACCTCCGGGACGCTCATCTCCAGCAGCGCGGCGGCGCGGCGCAGACCGTTGTCGGTCGCGGAGTTGAGGTCGGGGCCGGTGCCGATGACCGAGATCGGCAGCGACTCCTCGATCGCGACCCCGCCCTCGCGCTCGGCCAGCGCGGCGGCGCGAGCACGCTCCTCCGCGGTGAGCGGCTTGGCCAGGAAGGGCAGGTCCTCCTCCAGCGGGAAGAGCACCGGGCCGTCGATGCCCAGGCCCTTGAGCACTTCGACCTGCAAGGTGACTGTGCCGGCGACGTCCGCGGTGTGCCCGGCGATCTCGCCGTCGCCCTGCATCGCGTGCATGTCGCCCAGGTACACGCCGCCGCCCGGCACCTTCACCGGGCACACGATGATCGCGCCGGCGCGGACGGCGTCGATGTCCAGGTGCCCGTCCGTCTTGTGCTGCTGCAGGTCCTGCGCGTCCATCGCGAACCGGTGCGGCGCGCCGACCAGGAACGCGCCGAAGTCGCCCGCGTTGTGGGAATCGGGCATTGTCGCGCTGGGCGTCGTGCCGAGCTGGCCGAGGAACGGGCGCATGCGGCTGACGACGCCGACCAGGTGGCTCGGCGCGAACGTCAGGATCGGGTTCTGAACGCTGTTGTCGGGAAGCGCGGCGTAGGCGGCCGCGTCGGCGGCGATCTCGTGCGCGCGGCGCTCGTCCACCGTCACGCCCAGGCGGCCGTCGAAGGCCATCGTGTAGCCGTTGGTGAACGTGAACGGCGTCGCGTCCGCACCGCACGCGGCGCAGCGCACGGCGGTCTCGCCGATCCCGTCCAGCCGGGTCTCGGGCCACTGCGCGCCGCACCCGGGACAGACCGCGGCGCAGTACGGGTCACCGTTGAAGCGGCCCTCCATCGCCTGGTCGTTGCCCGACGAGGTCGCGCGTGAGGTGACCGCGATCTCCTTGATGCGGATCGCGATCGCGTCGCCCGGCTCAGCGCCCTCGACGGCGACCGGCGTGCACACCTCGTGCCCGCCGCGGATCGCGGGCGTGATCATCGGGCCCCAGCAGCCCGGGGTGGAGTTCCACACGATGTGCCCGCCGTCGGCGACCGGGCCGAGCTGCTGCACGTCCGGGCCGAGCACGCCGTCGGTGAACGTGTCGACGATGACGGTGCGGCGGGTGGTCGTGTCCTGAATCGCCATATCCACTCCTTGTTCAGCCGCCCGAGACGGGCAGCAGCAGGGCGACCTCTTCACCTGAGACCAGGTGATGGTCGCGGGTCACGTGCGCGCCTGCGACGACCGGGAGCACCGATCGCAGCGCGGGCGCGAGGTCCGGCTCGTCCTCCGCGAGCCGGGCGAAGAGGTCGCGCACGGTGGCGCCCTCAGCGAGCTGGACAGACTTGAGCGGCGCGACCGAGAGGCGCGCGAGCCCAGCGCCGAGACGGACCCGAACCGTCAATCCTCGGCAAGCCTAACCGCCAGGCGCGAATACCGACGCGACGTGTCCGGCGTGGCCGCCGCGCGCGTCACGACGGCGCGCGTGCCGACGACCAGCGTCGCCTTTCGCGCGCGGGTCATCGCCGTGTAGAGCATCTCGCGGCGCAGGAAGTACGGACCGGCGGCGGGGTGCGCGACGACGATCGCCACCGGCAGCTCGATCCCCTGCCCCTTGTGGATCGAGCACGCGTACGCGAGCTGCAGGCGCGGCGCCTCCTCGTCGGGCAGCTCGACGACGACGCCGTCCGCGCTCACGACGAGCTTCTCGTCCTGGTGGTCGAGCAGGCGCAGGATCGTCCCGTTCATGAGGCCCAGCTCGTGCAGGTTGCGCCCGGAGAGCATCAGCTTGTCGCCGATCCGCAGCCGCCCGCCCATCACCGGGCGCCCGCCGGCGTTGAGCGCTTGGCGCAGGCGCTGGTTGATCGCTTCGATCCCGAGCGCGCCGCGATAGACGGGCGCGAACACCTGCACGTCGGTCAGCGGGTCCACGCCGTAGTGCTTGGGCAGCCGCGCGCTCACGAGCGACTCGATCTCGTCCAGCGCCGCCGCGGGATCGCTGCGCTCGATCAGGAACAGGTCGCGCTGCAACCCCTCGTGAGGCGTGAAGTCGGGCGGCTGGCCCTGGCGCACGGCGTGCGCGCCGCGCACGATCATCGACCCCGCCGCCTGCCGGAAGATGTGCGTGAGCTCGGCGACCGGCACCGCCTTGGTCGCCACCAGCTCCGCGAACGGCTTGCCCGCGCCGACCGGGGCGAGCTGGTCGGCGTCGCCGACGAGCACGACGTGCATCTGATCCCCGACCGCCCGCAGCAACGTGACGAGCAGCTCGAGGTTCGCCATCGACGTCTCGTCCACGACCAGCAGGTCGGCCTCGATCTCGTCGCGCGTCGGGCCCTGGCCGGGAATCCAGCCGAGCGCGGAGTGGATCGTCGACGCCTCCATGTCCGTGGACTCGGCCATGCGCCGTGCCGCGCGGCCGGTGGGCGCGACGAGCGCGATCGACGCCTTCTGCGCCTTGGCCGCCGCGCAGATGAGCCGGATCGTCGCGGTCTTGCCGGTGCCGGGACCGCCGGTGACGATCGACAGCCGCGACGTGAACGCGGCCGTCACCGCGCCGGCCTGCTCGGGCGCGGGCACGAGGTCGTCGGTGGCGACGACGGCCGGCTCGAGGGTCGGCTGCGCGTTCGCCAGCCCGTTGACGAGCGCGGCGAGCTCGGCCTCGAGCCGGGCGGTGACGGGCCGATACGCCCACAGGGCCGGCGAGTCCGGCGCGGGCGCGGGCGTGCGTGCGGGCGGGTCGGCCTCCAGCACGAGGTCTTCGTGCTCGACCATGTCGTGCAGCAGCTGGGCGTCGGGCGGCGGGCCGTTGAGCAGCGTGCCGGCCTTGGCCGTGAGCTCCGGCACGGGGAGGCACGTCGAACCGTCGCGCTCGGCCTCGATCAGGACGTGGACGACCGCGGCGCGGCGGCGGCCGGGCGAGTCGCGCGGGACCCCGGCCGCGCGGGCGATCGTGTCGGCGATCTGGAAGCCGACGCCGAACACGTTGGTGAGCTCGTACGGGCGCTTGCGAACCGTGTCGTGCGCGCGCTCGCCGTACTCGGCGGCGATGCGCGGGACGAGCCAGGCGAGGCCGTGCGGGGCGAGCAGCAGGTGCAGGGCGCGGGTGGAGCGCAGCGCCTGCCAGGACTTCGCGGCCTCCTTGGAGCGGGCGTGGGAGAGGCCGGCGCGGCGGAAGGCGAGGCCGGGGTCCTCATCGACGATCTCCAGCACGCGTTCGCCGTAGCGCTCGAGCAGCCGCGCGGCGCGCACGCCGCCGACGTGGCGGACGCGTTTGAGGTAGGCGAGCAGCGCCTCGTCGCCCGACGGCGGCACCGACTCGGCCATGGATACCTTGACCTGCGGGCCGTAGCGGCGATCCTCGTGCCAGACGCCGCTGATGCGCACGTGCTCGCGCTCCTCCAGGTGCGCCAGCGGGCCGACCAGCACGAGCTCGTCGCCGCCGCGGTCGGCGTCTATGACCGCGAAGCCCGTGTCCTCGCTGGAGAAGCGGATGCGGCGGATGACGATCTCATCCTCGAACGGGGTGCCGGGCGCATCCTCCATGGCTCGCTGAACCTAGCGGTCGGCCGGACGGATCAGCGTCGGGGCGCGTGAGTCGTCACAGAGTCGGTGCAGAATCGGCGCAGACCGTGCGCAAGTCAGAAGCGGCGGGCGCCGTGGAAGTGCCTGCCCCAGTAGTCGCCGCCGATCGGGTGCTCGCGCACGCCGTGCGTGGTGGCGGAGATCACGGTCGTCGCGCTGGTGGCGATGCCGACGTGCGACGCGCCCGGGCCGTTGGCGTCGAAGAACACGAGGTCGCCGGCCTGGATGTTCTCGCGCGCGACGGGCGTGCCGACGTTGAACTGGTCGAAGCTCGTGCGCGGGATCGTGACGCCGGCCTGGGCCATCGCCCACTGCGTCAGGCCCGAGCAGTCCCAGGCCGGACCCTCGCCGCCGAGCTCGTAGGGCGCACCGAGCTTGGACTGCGCGGCGCCGACCGCCGACATGCCGGAGCCGGAAGGGGCAGAGACGGAACCGGAGCCGGAGGAACCCTGGGTGTTGCCGGACACGCCGAGCGCGCCGAGCGTCGCCGGACCGGCGATGCCGTCCACGAGGAGCCCGCGGCTGCGCTGGAAGTCCCGCACGGCCTGGCGCGTGATCGGCCCGTACACGCCGTCGGCGGAGATGCCGAGCGCGCGCTGGATGGCCATGACCGTCGCCGCGTTCGACGACCCGCGCGGGGACGCGGGCGCAGGCGCGCCCGCGAGCCCGAGCGCGCGCTTGGTGGCCGGGCCGACGATGCCGTCCACGACGAGCCCGCTGCGGGCCTGGAAGTCCCGCACCGCGCGGCGTGTGACCGGGCCGAAGACGCCGTCGGCCACGATGCCCAGCGCGCGCTGGACGGCGCGCACGTCGTCGCCGGTGTTGCCGCGCTCGAGCTCCTGCGCCGCGGCGGGGGCCGACGGCACCGCGACCGTCGCCGCGAGCAGCGCGGCCGACACCTGCACGCCCGTCACACGGTGCTTGCTCTGCGCCCGGCGGCGGCGCGAGCGCTCCAGCGAACGCTCCCACAGCTCGACGCTCGCAAGATCTCGCTCCATCTCGCCATCACACCACGAGCCCCCGACGGATCTGCTCGATGGCGTCGGACACGTGCTCGTCCAAGCGCTCGGCCGCGAGCATGCCGCTGTTGATCAGCCCGGCCAGGCCGTGCAGCGTCGCGAAGGCGACCACGCCCGTGCGCTCGGACTCGAACAGCGCGAACGCGGGCGAGAAGCAGCGGTGGGAGGCGGCCATGAGCTCGCGCGAGCGGTGCTTGCCCGCGAACATCAGCTCCAGCAGCGCGGCGTGCTCGGTGGCGAAGCGGACATAGGTCCGCGCCCATGCGGCCAGCGGGTCCTCGCCCGCGAGCGCCTCGGCGAGCTGCGCGCCCAGGCGCCGGAAGCCGTCGAGCGCGAGCTCGTCGAGCAGCTCCTGCTTGTCGAAGAAGTGGCGGCGGGGCGCGGCGTGGCTGACGCCCACCTTGCGCGCGAGCTCGCGCAGCGAGATCTCGCCGCCCTCGGCAAGCGTCTGCTCGGCGCTCTCGAGCAGCGCCGCGCGCAGGTTCCCGTGGTGGTAGGTCCGGACCGGAGGCACTTACGGACAGCTTAGGATGTTGCCATTGACATCATTGTTGTCATCGTCTACTTTAGAGCGCATGAGCCCCTGGACCGCCACCGACATCCCCGATCAGACCGGCCGCACCTACGTCATCACCGGCGCCAACAGCGGCATCGGTCTCGCCGCCGCGCGCGAGGTGGTGCGCAAGGGCGCGCGCGTGATCCTCGCGGTCCGCAACACCGCCAAGGGTGAGGAGGCGGCGCGTGGCATGCCGGGTGAGACGGAGGTACGCGCGCTGGACCTCGCCGACCTGAGCTCGGTGCGCGCGTTCGCGCAGGCCGTGGACGAGGACGTCGCCGTGCTGGTCAACAACGCGGGCGTGATGAACATCCCGCTGGCGCGCACGGCCGACGGGTTCGAGATGCAGTTCGGCACCAACCATCTCGGGCACTTCGCTCTCACGAACCTGCTGCTGCCGCGCATCACCGACCGGGTGGTGGTCGTGGCCTCCGGCGCGCACCGCTTCGGCAAGATGCGCTTCGACGATCTCAACTGGGAGCAGGGCTACCAGCGCCACCGCGCCTACGGGCAGGCCAAGCTGTCGAACCTGCTGTTCATGTCCGAGCTGCAGCGCGAGCTGGAGGCGGCCGGCTCGTCGGTCAGAGCGGTCGGCGCGCACCCGGGATGGGCGGCGACGAACCTGCAGCGCAACTCCGGTAACCCGATCGAGCACCTGCTGGTGCACACCATCGGTAACCGGCTGTGGGCGCAGAGCGGGGACATGGGCGCGCTGCCGACGCTGTTCGCCGCCACGCAGGACATCCCCGGGGACACCTACATCGGGCCGGACGGGCGTGGGGAGATGCGCGGGTACCCGACCGTCGTCGGGCGCAGCGCCGCCGCGCAGGACGCCGAGGCAGCCGCGCGGCTGTGGGCCGAGTCCGAACGCCTCACCGGCGTGAGTTTTCCGCGCGAGGCGTCAACTTTGGTCCGGTAGTCCTCCGTTTATCTCCACCGGGCGGAGGAAACACCTCCTCGGGTGACGTCACGGCGGTCGCCAGTCCGCGCGCCGGGGGCCAGCATCCTGCTCGCGGTGGCGGTGCTCGCCGCCATCGCCGCGGTGTTCGCCAACCACCAGCTGTCGCGGAACACGCTCGAGCACACGTCGCAATGGCGCGAGTATGTGGCGACGATCCGCAACGAGGCTTCGCTCGGCCGGCTCGCCGCCGAGCGACGGGCGGCCGGTTTCCCCGACGCGGATGTGGACACGCCGCTGGCCGCCGCCCTGGACGCGTGCGATCGGCTGCGTGCGCGCGGGGACGACGGCGTGCGCAGCGCCGCCAACACGCTCTGCCGCCAGGTGGTGTTGCTGCGGGCGACGCCGCGCGACGACGTCGTGTTCGGCCGGCTGCTGCGCGAACGTGACCGGACCGTCGCGGCGATCGAGGCGCGCCGGCACGCGGACGAGGACTGGCTGTTGCGGCTGGCGCTCATCCTCGGGGCGTTGGTCGTGGCGCTGTTCGCCGGGGCGGGCTTCGCGCTGCGTCGCGCGCGTCTGAAGCTGGCGCTGCAGGCGCGCCAGCACGAAGGCATCCTGCGTTCGGTCGGTGACGGCATCATCACCACCGACGCCGACGGGATCATCACGTACGCCAACCCGGCGGCGCACGAGTTGCTCGGCGCCGACGATCTGCGCGGACACTCGGTCGCGGAGGGTTCCAGCTCACTCCCGCTCGCGACGCTGCGGGACGGCAAGACCCGCTACGTGGAGGGTGAGGTCGTGCAAGGTGGCGACGGCGTCGAGCGGGTCCTGTCGTACACATTGAGCGGGCTGCGCCGTCGCGACCGGGTCGTCGGTGTGGCGTCGGTCTTCCGCGACGTATCCGATCGGGTCCGAAAGCAGCGCCGCACCGATGCCGAGCACGCCGCCACACGCGTGCTGGCCGGTGCCGGCAACTTCGGCGAGGCGGCTCCGCGGCTCGCCGAGCTCGTCTGCACGGCGCTGCGCTGGAAGGTCGGCGCGGTCTGGCTCGTGGACGGCGGCGAGCTCCGGCTGGCGGCGCATTGGTCGTCGAATGCCGAGACGGCCGAGGAGATCCGGGCCCGAGCCGGCGATCTTTCGCTCAGACGCGGTGAAGGGCTCGCGGGGCAGGCGTGGGCGGCGCGAGAGCCGGCCTGGATCGTGGACGCGCAGCAGGACGAGCGCTTCGCGCACGCGCGGGCGCTCGGGCTCCGCGGGGGCCTCGCCGTTCCGGTCATCAGCGACGGCACGTGCCTCGGCGTGCTCGAGTTCTTCGACGACGCGGTGCACCCGCGCGACGGCGATGTCGAGTCCACGATGACCTCGATCGCCGTCTATCTCGGCCAGTTCATGCAGCGCCGGCGGGCGGAGGCCGAGCTCGTGGTGGCGCGCGACGAGGCACTGGAGGCGGCGCGCCTGAAGTCGGAGTTCGTGGCCAACGTCAGCCACGAGATCCGCACCCCGATGAACGGCGTCCTCGGCATGGCCGACCTGCTGCTGGACACGCCGCTCGACGACGAGCAGCGCTCGTTCGCCGAGACCGTCAAGAGCTCGGGCGGCGCGCTGCTGTCGATCATCAACGACATCCTCGACTTCTCCAAGATCGAGGCCGGCAAGCTCGACCTGGACCCGGTGGACTTCGACATCCGCGAGGCCGTCGCCGACGTCTGCGACCTCCTCGCGGGACGCGCCCGCGACGACGTCGAGCTCGTTGCGCAGATCTCGGAGGACGTCCCGCGGACGGTGACCGGCGACGAGGTCCGGCTGCGTCAGGTCCTCACCAACCTCGTCGGCAACGCGCTCAAGTTCACGCACGAGGGCGAGGTCGTCGTGACCGTGACGGCCGAGACCGGCGGGTTGCGGGTCGCGGTGCGCGACACCGGCATCGGCATCGACCCGGCCAAGCTCGACGGGCTCTTCGACTCCTTCAGCCAGGCCGACGCCTCGACTACGCGCCGGTACGGCGGCACCGGACTGGGCCTCGCGATCTCGCGCCAGCTGGTGGAGATGATGGGCGGCCGGATCGGCGCCGAGTCCGTCCCGGGCCAGGGGAGCACGTTCTGGTTCACCGTCCGCATGGCCACGGCGCAGACGCGCGAGCGGACACCGGCGCGCGAGCTGGCCGGGCTGAAGGTCCTGATCGTCGACGACAACGCGACCAACCGCGAGATCCTCGAGCGCCGGCTGAACTCGTGGCGGATGAACGCCGGAAGCGCCGACGACGGGCACGCCGGCCTGGCCTGCATCCGCAAGGCGCGTGCCGCCGGCGAGCCGTACGACCTCGTGCTGCTCGACCATCACATGCCCGGCCTGGACGGGCTCGGCGTCGCGGCCGCGCTCGACGAGGGCGGCCCGCGCGTGATCCTGCTCAGCTCCGCGGGCCGCACGCGCGGCGGCCCGGGCATCAACGCGACGCTCACCAAGCCCGTGCGCGAGTCGCGCCTATACGACACGATCGCGAACACGATGGTGGGCCGCGCCCCCACGCCCAAGGCACCGGCCGCCCAGCCGCCGGCGTCGGCGCCGGCCCGCGACGGCGCGCCGATCCTGCTCGCCGAGGACAACCCGACCAACCAGGCCGTCGCGCTCAACGTCCTGCGCCGGCGGGGCTTCCGCGTGCAGGTCGTCGACAACGGCGCCGAGGCCGTGGAGGCGATCCGGCGCGAGCCGTTCGCGGCGGTGCTGATGGACTGCCAGATGCCCGTGCTCGACGGCTACGCGGCCACGGCGGAGATCCGCGAGATCGAGGGCGAGGAGCGCCACACGCCGATCATCGCCATGACCGCGCACGCGATGGAGGGCGCGCGCGAGCGCTGTCTGGCCGCCGGGATGGACGACTACCTGAGCAAGCCGCTGCACGCGGACGCGCTCGACGAGGTGCTCCGGCGCTGGATCGATGCGCCCAACCCGACCGTGATGGACCGCGGCTTTCTCGCCTCGCTGGCCCGCGACATCGGCGGGGAGGACGTCGTGGCCGAGATCTGCGACCTCTTCCTGTCCGACATCGACCCGCGCATGGACGAGCTCCGGCGCGCCGCCGAGGACGGGGACGCCGAGTCGCTGCGCCGCGGAGCGCACCAGCTCAAGGGCAGCGCGTCGAACATCGGTGCCGTCGCGGTGTCCGGCGCGGCCGCCGAGCTCGAGCGGCTGGCCAAGGCGGGAGAGCTCGACGCGGTGCAGGCGCCGCTCAGCCGTCTCTCGGACGCGGTGCGGTTGACCCGCGCGGCGCTGGGTAAACCGTCAACTCAGTGAAGATCATTGTCGCGGAGGACGATCCGGTTTCGCGCCGCGTGCTCGAAGCAGTGCTGAACCGGATGGGCCACGAGTGCGAGTCCGCCGAGGACGGCGAATCCGCGTGGGCGCACTTCAAGGCCGCGGTCCCCGACGTGCTCATCACCGACTGGATGATGCCGGGCATGGCGGGCCCGGACCTGTGCCGCCACGTGCGCGCCGCCTACGGGCCTGATTGCTACGTGATCATGTTGACCGCGCTCAGCGGCGACAACGAGATCCGGACCGCGATCGAGGCCGGCGCCGACGACTTCCTCAATAAGCCGCTGGACCGCAACCAGCTGACGATGCGCTTGGCGGTCGCCGACCGGTTGCGCGCGCTGCGGCTCAAAGTGGCTGAGCTCGACGGAAAGGCGTAGCGTCCGTGACATGTCCACTCCAGCGCAGGACGTCGAGTCGGCGCTCATCGAATCGGTCTGTGAACGGGTTCGCGAGCGGGTGGCCCCGGAGGAGGTCGCCGAAGCCGAAGCGTTCGTCCGCCAGTACTACCGCCGCGCCCCCGCGGCCGACCTGAAGGGCCGCGAGCCGGTCGACCTGTACGGCGCCGCGCTGGCGCACTGGGCGTTCGGGAAGGATCGCGCCCCGGGCGAGCCGCGCGTGCGCGCGTACAACCCGACGTTCGAGCAGCACGGCTGGCAGTCGCCGCACACGGCGATCGAGGTCGTCTCCGACGACATGCCGTTTCTCGTGGACTCGGCGAGCATGGAGCTCAGCCGGCGCGAGCTCGGCATTCACGTGCTCGTCCACCCGGTCATCGGCGACGAGTCCTACATGCACATCGAGGTCGACCGCCAGGCGGACGGCTTCGAGACGCTCGAGCAGGCGATCCTGGGCGTGCTCGCACAGGTGCGCGCGGCGGTCGAGGACTGGCAGCCGATGCGCGAGCGCATGCAGGCGCTGCTCGAGGAGCCGATGCCGGCGGGCGTGGACACCGACGAGTTCGAGGAGGCCCGGGCGCTGCTCGCCTGGGTCGCCGACCACCACTTCACCTACCTCGGCTACCGCGAGTACGAGCTGACCGAGGACTCGCTGCGCGCCGTCGAGGGCTCCGGCCTCGGCCTGCTGCGCGGGGGCGGGGCCGAGTCGACCGGCTTCTCCAAGCTCCCGGTGGCGGTGCGCGCGCTCGCCCGTGAGCCCGACCCGCTCGTGCTGGCCAAGGCGACGACGCGCTCCCCGGTCCACCGGCCGGCGTACCTGGACTACATCGGCGTCAAGCGCTTCGACGACGACGGCAACGTGATCGGCGAGCGCCGCTTCCTCGGCCTCTACACGACCGGCGCCTACCGCGAGGTGCCGGCCAACATCCCGGTGCTGCGGCGCAAGGCGGCCGCGGTCCGCGAGCGCGCCGGATTCGTGGCAGGCAGCCACGACGACAAGGCGCTCGTCGAGGTCATCGACACCTTCCCGCGCGACGAGCTGTTCCAGATCGGCGTCGACGACCTGTACGAGATCGCGGTCGGGATCCTCGAGCTCGGCGAGCGCCAGCGCGTGCGGCTGTTCATGCGCACGGACCGCTACGAGCGCTTCGTCTCCTGCCTGGTGTTCGTCCCGCGCGACCGCTTCAACACGGCCAACCGGATCAAGATCGGCGAGATCCTCACCGAGGCGCTCGGCGCCGAGTCGCTGGACTGGGGGCTGCGCCTGACCGAGTGGGTGCTGGTGCGCATCCACTACACGCTGCACCTGCCCGCCGGGACCCGCCCGGACTACGACGCGCAGGAGCTGGAGGCGCGGATCGTCGAGGCCATCCGCTCGTGGGACGACGACCTGTTCGACGCGCTGCTGGAGGAGTTCGGCGAGGAGAGCGGGATGGCGCTCAACCGCCAGTACGGCGCCGCCTTCCCGCCCGCGTACCGCCACGACCTGCTGGCGCGCTCGGCCGTCGCCGACGTCCAGCGCATCGAAGGCCTGAGCGACGAGAATGACCTGGACCTCTCCCTGTACCGCCCGCTCGAGGCCCCGCCCGGCGCGCTGCGCTGCAAGGTCTACCGGCGCGGCGAGCGCGTGTCGCTGTCCGACGTGCTGCCGATGTTCGAGTCGCTCGGCCTCACCGTGACGGACGAGCGGCCCTACCAGGTCACCCCGCGCGAGGGTCCTCCGGCGTGGCTGTACGACTTCGGCCTGCATGCGCAGGGACCGGTGGACGTGGACGCCATCCGCGACCGCTTCCACGAGGGCTTCGAGCGCGTCTGGCGCGGCGAGGCCGAGCAGGACGGCTTCAACGGCCTCATCCTCGCCGCCGGGCTCGACTGGCGCGAGGTGACCATGCTGCGCGCGGTCGCCCGTTACCTGCGCCAGGCGGGAATCCCGTTCAGCGACCGCTATATGGAGAACACGCTGCTCGAGCACGCGGGCGTGGCGCGCGCGCTGGTGGAGCTGTTCCGCGCGCGCTTCGATCCGTCCGGTACCCGCGGCGGCGCCGACCGGATCGCGGAGCGGATCGAGCAGGCGATCGACGCCGTGGACTCGCTCGACCAGGACCGCATCCTGCGCGGCTTCCTCAGCGTCGTCACCGCGATGCTGCGCACGAACTACTTCCTGCCCGGCCCGAAGCCGTACGTCAGCTTCAAGCTCGACCCGCACCAGATCCCGCTCACGCCCCTGCCGCGCCCGAAGTTCGAGATCTTCGTGCACTCCCCACGCGTGGAAGGCGTGCACCTGCGCGGCGGCGCGGTCGCGCGCGGCGGGCTGCGCTGGTCGGACCGGCGCGAGGACTTCCGCACGGAGATCCTCGGCCTGATGAAGGCGCAGATGGTCAAGAACGCCGTCATCGTGCCGGTCGGCTCCAAGGGCGGCTTCGTGGTCAAGCGGCCCGGTGACCAGGTGGTCGAGTGCTACACGACCTTTCTGTCCGGCCTGCTGGACGTGACCGACAACATCGTCGGCGAGGACGTCGTCCCGCCCTCGCACGTCGTCCGCGCCGACGGCGACGATCCGTACCTGGTCGTGGCCGCGGACAAGGGCACTGCGACGTTCAGCGACATCGCCAACGGCGTCGCGAACCAGTACGGCTTCTGGCTCGGGGACGCGTTCGCTTCCGGCGGCTCGGTCGGCTACGACCACAAGGCGATGGGCATCACCGCGCGCTCCGCCTGGGTGAGCGTACAACGCCACTTCCGCGAGCTCGGCGTCGACGTCCAGGCGCAGGACTTCACCGTCGCGGGCATCGGCGACATGAGCGGCGACGTGTTCGGCAACGGCATGATGCTCTCCCCGCACATCAAGCTCGTCGCCGCGTTCGACCACCGGCACGTGTTCCTGGACCCCGACCCGGACCCGGCCGCGAGCCTGGCCGAGCGCGAGCGGCTGTTCAAGCTTCCCCGCTCATCGTGGGACGACTACGACCGCGCGCTGATCTCCGAGGGCGGCGGCATCTTCCCGCGCACCGCCAAGTCGATCGACCTCACCCCGCAGGTGCGCGAGGCGCTCGCCGTCGAGGCCGAGCGCCTCACCCCGTCCGAGCTGATCCAGGCGATCCTGAGGGCGCCCGTCGACCTGCTCTGGAACGGCGGCATCGGCACCTACGTCAAGGCCGCGAGCGAGACCCACGCCGACGTCGGCGACAAGGCCAACGACGCCGTGCGCGTGAACGGCCGCGAGCTGCGCGCGCGGGTCGTGGGCGAGGGCGGCAATCTCGGCGGCACGCAGCGCGGACGGATCGAGTTCGCGCTCGAGGGCGGGCGCATCAACACCGACGCGATCGACAACGCGGGCGGCGTCAACTGCTCCGACCACGAGGTCAACATCAAGGTCCTGCTCGACAGCGTGGTCGCGGCCGGCGACATGACCGTCAAGCAGCGCAACCGCCTGCTGGCGGAGATGACCGACGCCGTCGCCGAGCGCGTGTTGCGCGGCTCCTACACGCAGACGCAGGCGCTTTCCCTGGCGCGCTTCCAGGCGCCCGCGATGCTCGACGTCCACGACCGCTTCATGCGTGACCTGGAGGCGTCCGGCCGGTTGGACCGGGCGATCGAGATGCTGCCGGACGCGGACGCGATCGCCGAGCGCCGCCAGGCCGGGCTCGGCCTCACCCAGCCCGAGCTCGCCGTGGTGCTCGCCTACGCGAAGATCACCCTCTACGCCGCGCTGCTGGACTCCGACCTACCGGACGACCCGGCGCTCGAGGAGGAGCTCGCGGTCTACTTCCCGCCGCCGCTGCCCGAGCGCTTTCGCGCGGAGATGGCCCGGCACCGGCTGCGGCGCGAGATCATCGCGACGCGGGTGGCGAACCAGCTCGTCGACCGCGCCGGGGTGACGTTCCTGTTCCGCCTGCGCGAGGACACGGGCGCCTCACACGCCGACATCGCGCGCGCGTCGGTGATCGCGCGCGACGTGTTCGACATGCGCACGCTGTGGGCGGACGTGGAGGCGCTCGACGGCCAGGTCACGGCCGACACGCAGACGTTCATGCTGCTGAGCGGGCGCCGGATGGTCGAGCGGGCGACGCGCTGGCTGCTGCGCACGCGGCCCCGCCCGCTGGACATCGGCGCCGAGGTCGCGCGCTTCGCCGACGGTGCGCGCGCGGTGGCCGAGTTGCTGCCCGGCGTGCTCGTCGACGCCGAGCAGCAGGCGTGGCGGGAGCGCGTCGGCGGGCTGTGCGACGCGGGCGTGCCGGAGGCGCTGGCGGCGCGCGTGGCCTCGCAGGGCGCGCTGTTCGCGGCGTTGGACATCGTCGAGGTGGCGGGCGCGACCGAGCGCGGCGTGGAGGAGGTCGCGGCGCTGCACTTCGAGCTCGGCGGCCGGCTGCACCTGCACTGGCTGCGCGACCAGATCGCTCAGCTCACGCGTGACACGCGGTGGGCGACGATGGCGCGCGCCGCGCTGCGCGACGACCTGTTCTCCCTGCACGCCGACCTCACGCGTGAGGTGCTGCGCTTCGAGTCGCTGGACGCGTGGTTCGCCGCCAACCGGGCCGCGGTCGAGCGTGCGCAGGAGATCCTGGGCGAGATCCGGGCGGGCGGGACGTTCGATCTGACAACGTTGCCGGTGGCACTGCGCGAAGTGCGCAATCTCATCGCTCCCGCGGGAAGGACATGACGCATGCTCTTCGGTGAAGAACACACCCGGAAGTACAAGGAGACCGACGGCGAGGTCGGGCACGACTGGCAGGGCACCCAGACGCTGCTGCTCACCACCAAGGGCCGCAAGTCGGGCGAGCCGCGCGAGCTGCCGCTGATCTACGCCCCGTGGGAGGACGCCTATCTGATCGTCGCGTCCAACGGCGGCCAGGACCGCCCGCCGGCCTGGTACCTGAACCTGCAGGCCGACCCGAGTGCGGAGGTCCAGGTCTGGGGCGACCGCTTCCCGGCGAAGGCGCGCGTGGCCACGCCCGAGGAGAAGGCGCAGATGTGGTCGACGATGATCAAGGAGTGGCCTGCGTACGACGACTATCAAGAGAAGACGGACCGGGAGATCCCGATCATCGTGCTGGAGCGGGCGGGCTAGCCGCCACGGCGGCGATCTCCGACCGGGCCTCCTCGCCCAGGTTCTCGAACCGCAACCCGTAGACCCGATAGCCGCGCTCGTTCACCACACGGGCGCGGCCGTTGATCCGCGCCCGGTCGGGCAGCTCGAAGTCGAAGGTCTCGTCCACGGCCATGGGCCGGTTCGCCTTGACGCGCATCCCGCCCGGCCCGATGTCAAGTGTCGTCGCCTCGATCGTCTTGCCCGTACGGCGATGCAGCAGGCACTCGAGTGCGACCTCCGTGCGCCAGGAACGGCGCCGGTCCGTCATGGCTCCCACATCAACCAGTATGTCTCGCCATGGTCTTCTATGAACCCGATAGGCGCGACCGCGAGCTGCTGCCGCATGATCCGTTCAAGGCGTTCATCGCGCCGCGCCCGATCGGGTGGGTGTCGACGCTCGGTGCGTCCGGCGCCGTGAACCTCGCGCCGTACTCGTACTTCAACGCCGTCTGCGACACCCCGCCGACCGTCATGTTCTCCAGCAGCGGGCCGAAGGACTCGGCGACCTTCGCGCGCGAGGGCGGCGAGTTCGTGTGGAACATGGCCACGTGGGAGCTGCGCGAGCCGATGAACCTCAGCTCGAAGGAACTCGCGCGCGGGGACAGCGAGTTCGAGTTCGCCGGGCTGGAGACGGCGCCGTCGCGCCTGGTCGCACCGCCGCGCGTGGCCGCCGCGCCGGTCGCGCTCGAGTGCCGCGTGTCCCAGGTGGTGGAGGTCGCGGACGGCCCGAACATCGTGACCTTCGGCCAGGTCGTCGGCGTGCACGTCGACGAGTCGGTGATCGTCGACGGCCGCGTGGACCTCACGCGGATCCGGCCGATCGCCCGCTGCGGCTATCGCGGCGACTACACCGTCGTCGACTCACTGTTCGAGATGCTGCGGCCCTGAAACCGGTTCGTTGGCCTTTGCGGGCGCAGTGCGGTTGTATCTGCACTGATGTTCGTGGAGGCGGCTGGTGGGGTGCTCGTCTGCGGGGGCCTCGCGTGCCTGGCCTCGGCCGTCGCGGGACGCCGCTCGTGGCTCGTCGCCGCCCTGTTCGCGGCGGCGCTGGCGTGCGCGGCGGCGGATGCGTTCGGGGCGAGCTCGGTCTTCCACACCGTGGCCGGCGCGCTGGGTTTCGCGGGCGCGGCGGCGATGGTGCTGCAACGACTTGGGAGGCCGCTGGCGCTGAGTTGGCTGGACTTTGTGATGGGCGGGTGCGCCGTCGGCGCGCTGTCGGCCACGACCGGCGCGGAGCTCGGCGCGACGCTGGGCGCCAGCGGCGTCGCGGCGGCGCTGGGGCTCGCGCGCTGGCGGGTGAGCGGGGCGCTCGCGGCCGCGCTGGTCGGGTTGATCGCGCTCGGCGAGCTGCCGTGGCTGGCGGTGCTGCCGCTGACGGCGGCCGTGTGGCTGCGCGAGCCGCCCGCGACGCCCTCGCCCGAGTTCAACCCGGTCGTGCTCGCGGCGCTGTTGGCCTACGCGGCCGCGGCGATGGTCCTGCTCGTCGTCGGGCAGTTCGTGTCGCTGCCGCCTGACGCGGCCACGCTGGCGACCGTCACGATGCTGACGGGGATGGCGCGGGCCGGGCTCACGCTGACGGATCGCCTGAAGCACTCGCAACGCCAGGCCGTCACCGACGACCTGACCGGGCTCGGCAACCGGCGCCATCTGCTGAACGCGCTGGGGACGGCGATCGAGGACGCACACCACGAGGTGGCGCTGTTGCTGATCGACCTCGACGGCTTCAAGGAGCTCAACGACACGCTCGGCCACCACGCGGGGGACGAGGTGCTGCGTCAGATCGGGCCGCGCCTGGAGGAGGCGCTGCAGCCGGGGAACACGCTGGCGCGGCTCGGCGGCGACGAGTTCGCGGTGATCCTCGACCCGGGCGACGAAGCGTCGGCGAGCGCCGCCGGGCTGCGGCTGCGCTCTTCGCTGGAGCGCTCGTTCGCGGTCGGCGGGATCCGCGTGCACATCGACGCCTCGATCGGCATCGCGCTCTTCCCCGAGCACGCGCGCGACCCGATCGGCCTGCTTCAGCGCGCCGACGTCGCGATGTACGAGGCCAAGCGCACGCGCACCGGCCACGAGGTCTACCTGCCCGCGCGCGACACGCACTCACGGCGCCGGCTCGAACTGCTCGGCGAGCTGCGCGACGGGCTGGCCGGCGGCGAGCTGATCCTGCACTACCAGCCGAAGGCCGAGCTGGCGACGGGCGAGGTGCGCGGCGTCGAGGCGCTCGTGCGCTGGGTGCATCCGCGACGCGGGCTGTTGATGCCGAGCGAGTTCCTCCCATTGGCCGACCACAGCGGGCTCGGACGGTCGCTGACGGCGTTCGTGCTCGACCGCGCGCTGGTGGAGATCGGCGAGCGCCGCCGCGACGGCTTCGACCTGAGCGTCGCCGTCAACCTCTCGCCGGCCGACCTGCTCGACCTCGGCCTGCCCTCCGAAGTCGCGCGCACACTCCAGCGGCGGGACTTCCCGGCCTCGTGCCTGCGCCTCGAAGTCAGCGAGGACGCCGTGATGGCCGACCCGGAGCGCTCGCTGGAGGTGCTGCGCGAGCTGCGCGCGATCGGCGTCGCCACCGCGCTGGACGACTTCGGCTCCGGCCACGTCTCGCTCGGCCATCTCAAGCACCTGGGCGTCGACGAGATCAAGATCGACCGCTCGTTCGTGATGCGCCTTGCCGACGACGCGCGTGACGCCGCGATCGTCCACACCACGGTGGACCTCGGCCGGCGGCTGGGGATGAAGGTGGTCGCGGAGGGCGTCGAGACGTCGGAGGCGTGGGACACGCTCGCCGGGCTGCACTGCGACGAGGCGCAGGGCTTCTTCCTCGGGCGCCCGATGACCGCCACCGCGCTCGCGGGGTGGATGCGCGAGCGCGCCGCGGCTATGTGAACAGGGGCGTGAGGTCCAGCGCGGCCATCTCGTCGTCGCTGGGCCGCGCGACGTAGCGGGAGGCCGCGTCCAGCAGCTTCGGCAGGACGTCGACGTCGCCGGTCGTGAGCAGGAACACCTGCGGGTTGCCGAGCACCCAGTGGACGGCAGCGTCGATGTCGGCCTGATCGGTCAGCGGCTCGTACCACGTCGCCGCGGTGTGCGTGCGGCCTTCCCACGGCGCGCGGGCAAGGCACTTGATCGTCTGCAGCGCGACGTCCTGCTCGGCGCACAGCACCGCCAGCTGGTCGAACGTGGACGCGTAGCGCGGGTCCTGCATCTGCACGTGGTTGTACGGGCACAGGACGCTGTCGAAGTCGAAGCGGGCGAGGCTGCGCTGGTGCATCTTCGGCACCGACAGCCCGTGGCCGGTGACGCCGATGTGGCTGACCAGGCCCTCCTCGCGCGCCTCCAGGCACGCCTCCAAGGCGCCGCCGGGGCTGAGCGCGATGTCCCACTCGATCACGTCCACGAGGTTGTGGAGCTGGATCGAGTCCACGTGATCGACGCCGAGCCGGTCGAGCGAGCGCCGGATCTCCTCGCGCGCCTTGGCGTACGTGCGCTGCCCGGTCTTGGTCGCGACGAAGAAGCGGTGCTCCTTGAGCCACGTCGCGATCCGCAGCTCCGCGTCGCCGTAGGAGGCGGCAACGTCGATGTGGTTGATGCCGTGCTCGAGGAGCAGCTCCAGCGTGCGATCGGCTTCCGCCTTGGAGACGTCGCCGAGCGCCGCGGCACCGAAGATCACGCGGCTGGACTCGTGTCCGGTCGCGCCGAAGGGGGCGCGCTCGATCATGGACTGGAGCTTACGTTGCGCGCGAAGCGCGCGTCGTGCACCGGCTTGTAGCGGTCGTAGAGCGCGAGCAGCAGCGAGATCAGGAATGCGAAGAACAGCGCCGTGCCGAGCGGGAAGTTCTCGGCGGCGGTGAAGAACCGGCTCAGCACGTAGATCAGCGCGAGGTTCGTCACGAGCAGCGCACCGAGTTCGAGCGTGCGCAGGCGCAGGCTGATCGCGGTGTTGGCGCCGACGATCAGCGCGACACCGACGCCCACCTCGAGCGCCGACGTCTCCACATCCGGCAGGATCTCCGCGAACAGGATCGAGATCAGCCCGAGCAGCGCCGTCTTCTCGGCGGCCTCGCTCCAGCCGCCGGGGTGCGACGGCCGGTCCGGCAGCGGCGCGGCCGCGAGGCGCCAGCCGTGCTCGGGGGCGGGCAGGCGGGGGCGGGCGACGAGCTGCAGCAGCGCGGCGAGCACGAGCAGGCCGAGGGCGCACACGACGCCGAACCACGGATAGTCGGCCACGGTGTCCGTGAAGTCGCGCTGGGCGATGTGAATCCAGTACTCCTGCGGGAGCTTCACGCACACCCACAGCACGATGGCCGTCCACAGCCAGAAGCGCGGTGACCAGCTCGCCGGCTCCCAGCGCAGCGCGACCAGCGCGTAGGCGATGAAGAAGTACTCGAACGTGTTCGGGAACACGAGCAGCATCGCGCGCGAGTCGAGCAGCTCGAACGCGAGCACGCCGACCAGCCGGTAGTAGAACAGGAACTGGCCGATCCGGAAGGCGGCGTGACTGGTCCAGTTGCGCAGCATCGCGGCGTAGGCGATCGCGAGGTAGTAGACGTCGAGCGCCTTGTCGACGCTCTGGTACGGCCCATCCGGGCCCAGGTCGACGTCGGTGAACACGGCCAGCAGCGAGTTGTCGACCGCGTCGAGCACGAGCGCGACCACGATCACCAGCTCGCAGCGCGGGATCAGCAGCGGCACCAGCAACCGCGCGAGCACGATCCCGACGATCAGCGCCCACTCGGCGGTGCTGGGATCGGGGACCATCCCGGCGATCGTCCCACTCTCGAGCTTCTGACCGTCGGTTGGACGAAAGTTGGTTGCATCCGGACCGAAGCGTCCGTAATTTCTCATCCTTCTCACACATAAGCGAGGAGGAGAGTCGGTTGTTGAGGAGGATCGCGGGCGCGGCCGCGCTCGCGCTCGCCGGAGCGCTCGCGGCCAGCGCGAACGCGCAAGCGCCGCAGGAGCCGGGCGTCACGCTGCGCACCTACCAGCTCGGGACGACGCCGAACGAGCTGTGCACGATCAAGGCGGGGACGACGCCGAACGTCGACAAGGTCATGCCGGCGATCAACTGGTCGACGACCGACCAGTTCGGCGCCAGCAACAACTTCCAGTCGCACGTGTACGCCAACCTGCGGATCGAGACCGCCGGTGAGCACACGTTCCGGCTCACCAGCGACGACGGCTCGCGCCTGAAGATCAACGGCAGCGTCGTCATCGACCACGATCTCACGCACGGCGCCGACCCGCCCAAGGAGGGCGCGGTCACGCTCACGGCGGGAACGCACAAGCTCGACATCGACTACTTCGACCGGGGCAACGACAACATCCTCAAGCTCGAATGGCGGCGGCCCGGCCAGTCCGCGTTCGAGGTCGTCCCCACCGCGGTGCTGAGCACCGACAGCGACGTCGTGCGCGTCGTCGCGCCGGGCAACAAGTACTGCGAGGGCGCGGCCGACACGCCCGGCGACGGCCTGCGGCTGGAGTCGGTGAACCCGAACTACACGCTCACCAACCTGCGGCCGGAGGGCTTCGAGCCGCGCGTGGCCGCCATGGACTTCCGGCCCGACGGCAAGCTGGCGCTGCTCACCTCCGGCACGCCTCGCCCGGGCGCCGACCCGACCGTCCAGCCCGGTGAGGTCTTCATCGTCTCCGGCGTCACCGGCGAGACGGGTCCGGACAAGGTCACATACACGAAGGTCGCCACCGGCCTTGACGTGCCGATGGGCATCGCGGCCATCGGCGACAAGCTCTACGTGACCGAGAAGCACCGCCTCACCGAGCTCTCCGCCGACACCAACGGGGACGGGCTGATGGAGCACAAGTCGCTCGTCACGCTGCCCAACGGCGGCAACTTCCACGAGTTCAACTTCGGGCTGCTCTACGACGAGGACTTCTTCTACGTCAACCGCTCGGTCGCCATCAACCAGGGCGGCGCGACCACGAGCCCGCAGCCCGGCGCCAACCCGGGCACGCACCTGAAGATCGATCGCAAGACGTACGAGGTGACGCTCGTCGCGGGCGGCCTGCGCACGCCGAACGGCACGGTCCGCGGCCCCGAGGACCAGCTGTTCGTGATGGACAACCAGGGTGGCTGGCTGCCGGCCTCCAAGCTCGTCCACATCAAGCCGGACCGCTTCTTCAACCACTTCACGACGCCCGCCGGCCCGTTCGACCACAAGCCCGTCACCAAGCCGGTGCTGTGGCTGCCGCAGAACGAGATCGCGAACTCGCCGAGCACGCCGATCATGCTGTCCGACGGTCCGTTCAAGGGCCAGCTGGTCTTCGGCGACGTCACCTACGGCGGCCTGCAGCGCGCGTTTCTGGAGAAGGTCGACGGTGAGTACCAGGGCGCCGTGTTCCGCCACTCCGCGGGCCTCGAGGCGGGCGTGAACCGCGTCATCACCGGCCCCGACGGCGCGCTCTACATCGGGGGCATCGGGTCCACCGGCAACTGGGCCGAGCCGGGCAAGCTCAAGCACGGCCTGCAGAAGCTCACGCCGAACGGCACCAACGTGTTCGACATGGAGAAGCTGGAGGTCGTCGAGGGCGGCTTCAGGATCAGCTATACGCAGCCGCTCTCCGACGCCACGGTCGCCAAGCTCAAGACCGCGTACACCGTCATGCACTGGCGCTACGGGCCGACCGCCGCGTACGGCGGGCCCAAGCTCGACGAAGAGAAGCTGATCGTCACGGACGCGGTCGCGTCCGAGGACCGCAAGACGGTCACGCTGAAGATCGCGGGCCTGCGCCCGGACCACGTCGTGCACATCCGCTCCCCGCGCCCGTTCGCGGCGGCCAACGGCCAGGAGCTGTGGAACACCGAGGCGTGGTACACGCTCAACTCGCTGCCGGGCTACGAGACGCTCGCCGAGCGCGGCTTCTACGAGGCCGAGGAGTCCGCGCTGCTCGGCGCGATGCAGATCGACACCGAGCACTCGGGCTACTCGGGCTCGGGCTTCGCGGACAACTTCGCCTCCGACGGCGCCGGCGTCCGCTTCGAGGTCGAAGTCGACGAGGCCGGCACGCACCCCGTGCACGTGCGCTACGCCAACGGGCCTTCGCCCGGCGTCCCGGTCAACAAGAAGGCGTCGCTGTACGTCAACAACGTCAAGGTCGAGACGCTCACGTTCCCGGGCGGCCCGGACTGGAAGACGTGGCTGAACCTCACGCGCAATCTCCCGCTCGTCAAGGGCGTCAACCTGATCACGATCAAGCGCGACGCCGGCGACGACGGCCGCGTGAACCTCGACGCGCTCAAGGTCGGCGGCGGCGTCGACCACTGCGCGCCCGCCACGCTCGAGCCGGGCTACGTCGCGCTGTTCGACGGCACGCTCGCGTCGCTGGACAAGTGGCGCATGGCCGGCCCGGGCTCGTTCGGGCGCCAGGAGGACTGCTCGATGCGCGGCGTCGGCGGCTCCGGCCTGAACTGGTTCACCGCGCAGGAGTTCGGCAGCTACACGCTCAAGCTCGACTGGAAGCTCGTCAAGGACGACAACTCCGGCATCTTCGTCGGCTTCCCGAACCCCGGCAACGACCGCACCATCGCGATCAACCAGGGCTACGAGATCCAGATCGACGAGTCCGACGTGCCCGACCGGCTGACCGGCTCGATCTACACCTTCAAGGGTGCGGACCGCGCGGCCGTGGCGGGTGCGCTGAAGCCGTGGGGCCAGTGGAACGCGTACGAGATCCGCGTCCAGGGCCAGAACATCAAGGTCCTGCTCAACGGCGTGCTCGTCAATGACTTCACGAGCACGGAGCCGATCCGCGACCTCACGCAGGGCTTCATCGGCGTCCAGAACCACGGCGCCGGCGAGCTCATCTGGTACCGCAACGTCCGGCTCAAGAGCGGGCCGGTGGACAGCACGCCGCCCACGGTCGCGGCGACCGTCGACGGTCCCTCCGCGGGCCCGGTCACGGTGACGCTGACCGGCGAGGACGAGTCACCGGGCGCCGTCGCGCTCGAGTACCGCCTCGACGGCGGCGGGTGGACGCCGTACACCGCGCCGGTGACGGTCTCCGCCGTCGGTGCGCACACCGTCGAGTACCGCGCCACGGACGCCACGGGCAACGTCTCGGCCGTGGGCTCGAAGTCGTTCACGATCACGCAGGTGGTCAAGACCGACACCGAGCACGACATCGTGGGCTCCGTGGCGCCGGCGCTCGCCGTCACGCTCGGCGCGCCGTCCCCGCTGGGCGAGTTCCTGCCCGGCGTGCAGCGCGAGTACACCGCTTCGCTGCTCGCGAAGGTGACCAGCACGGCCGAAGCCGCGACGCTCACCGTCGCCGACACGAACACGGCGAACACCGGCAAGCTCGTCAACGGCACGCACGTGCTCGCGCAGCCGCTGCACGTGCGCAGCGGGACGGCGGCGTTCGCGCCGCTGACGGCGCCGGTCACGCTGCGTGCGCTGGACGCGCCAGTCAGCGGAGAGGACGTGCCGGTGGAGTTCCAGCAGGCGATCGGCGAGCGCGACCCGCTCCGGACCGGCCGCTACAGCAAGACGCTGACGTTCACGCTGTCGACCACGACACCGTGACGCGTGTGGCCGGGCGCTCCGCGGAGCGCCCGGCCACGGCGGGTTCCTACGGACGCGTCAGGCCGGCGCGCGCGGCGCCCAGCCGTCGCGCCGGGCGCCGCGCGGGCGAAGCGCTGACGCGGCGCGCCGGCGTGGTCTGATCGCGCAGCCACTGGTTGATCACGGCTTCGTCGGCGCGCACGCGCGCGGACGGCGTGCTGATGCGTCGTGGTGCATTCGGGGAGAGAGGGGTCACAGGCCGGTCCTTCTGAGACTGGAGGGGGAACTCCGTTTATCTGGAGGCTTGCCTCCACTCTACTGGAGGCTATCCTCCACTTCAAGCGAAATGTCCACTCCGACACGTCCGATCCTCGACATCGCCGCCCGCCGCCCGCATCGCGCGGACGCGCGCC
Organism: Solirubrobacter deserti; assembly: GCF_003344625.1. GTDB lineage: Bacteria > Actinomycetota > Thermoleophilia > Solirubrobacterales > Solirubrobacteraceae > Solirubrobacter > Solirubrobacter deserti. Next base: position 310,852 of record NZ_QPKJ02000004.1, read on the forward strand.
GGAACTTCGACGCGGTGCTGGCCGCCGCACGTGAGGCGTTCGCCGCGCACGGGACGGACGCTTCGCTGGAGGACATCGCCCGCCGGGCGAACGTCGGCATCGGCACGCTCTACCGCAACTTCCCGACCCGCCAGGACCTGCTCGAGGCGGTGTACGCCGGGGAGGTGCAGGAGCTCTGCCTGGGGGCGCAGGCGGTCGCCGAGCTCGAGCCGTGGGAGGCGTTCACCACGTGGGTGGACAGCTTCGCGCGCTACGTGCCGACCAAGCTTGCGCTGCTGCAGGCGCTCAACAAGGACTCGGAGATCTTCCGGGCCTGCAAGAGCGCGATGCTGGCCTCCGCGTTGCCGATCTTCGAGCGCGCCCAGCAGGCCGGGGCGCTGCGCCCGGATGTCGAGCTCGACGACGTGCTGCGCATGATCTCCGGCATGATCGGCTCCACCTACGCCGACGACGCGCAGCGCCAGCGGGTGCTGGGCATCGCGCTGGACGGGCTCCGGGCCCGTTAGCGCTCGATCGCGGTCTGTAGACGCGCGGTGAGCTGGTCCGGCGTCTCGCCCGGCCGCGGCTGCAACGGGCGCGAGAAGGTGACCGTGGTCTTGCCGCGCCGGTTGAGCCCGCGGCCCTTGGGCATGACGAGCGCCGAGCCCTCGATGTGGATCGGGATGATCGGCACGCCGGCGGTGAGCGCGAGCTCGGCGACGCCCGCGCGGTAGCCCTCCGGGCCGGCGCCGCGGGTGCCCTGCGGGAACAGCATGACGTTGCGGCCGTCGCGCAGGTGCGCGGCCGCCGCCGCCAGGCCACGGCGCTGCCCGCCGCCGCGGTCGAACGGGAACGTGTTGATCCAGAAGCCGGCCGCGAGCGCGAAGCCGCGCTTGCGGTAGAAGCGATCGCTCGCGGCGCCCACGACGGTGCGGCTGCGCCAGGCGTGCGGGAGTGCGAGCAGGACGAGCGGCGTGTCGATGTCGGACTCGTGATTGGGCGCGAGGATCGCGGGCTGCGGCGCGTGGACGAGGTCCTCGGCGCCGACGATCGTCGGCATCGCGACGACACGTGTGGCCGGGAACAGCAGCGTCTGCTGCGCGATCTCGCGCAGCATCGCGGGGCGCGGCTCGCGCAGCCACGCCTGGTCCTCGACGCCGCGCTCGGACCACGGGTCCCGCCCCGCGGACAGCGTGCGCCACTTCGTGGGCGCGGACGGGCCCCGCGCGCTCTTGTTCGAGCCGGCGAGCTTCTCCAACCGGCGCCCGCCCTGCGCGAACCTCACGCCTCTACCTGGGCGTAGAACAGCGGCGGGCAGTGGAAGTGGGTCAGCGACGGATCGCGGCCCACGACCTGCTCGGCCATTTCGAGCGCGTCGCGCATCGTGTCGGCGCGGCGGAAGCCGAGCCGGCGGCAGGCCTCGGCGTTGCCGCCGACGAAGATCACGTCGCCCAGGTGCTGCAGGCCGTGCGCGCCCCAGTACCACATGTAGAACGGGTGCACGCCGTGGTAGGCGTAGCTCGTCCGGTACAGGTGGCGGTACCACTCGTCCTCGGCGTAGGACTTCTCGAAGCGCGCCTCGATCTCCACCGGGTCGGTGGTGGTCGCCAGCACCTCCTCGTAGAAGTCGACGTAGGAGGGATGGTGGACCGGGTGGAACTCGCGCGTGACCGGGTGCGTGAAGATCATCACGCCGCCCTCCCGCACGAGCGGGACGCCCTGGTAGAGGTTGAAGAAGTACCCGAGCCCCATGCACATGACGAGGATCGGATTCAGGATCGAGTCCACGTTGTACGGGCCGACGTACGGGAGGCCGGCGGTGACGATGTCGGCCTGGCCCTTGACGTAGACGGCCTGCTGGGCGGCGACGTGGTCGAGCGTGACCTCGTGCACGGGCCCGACCGCGCCGGCCTGCACCCCGGTGATGGAGTAGGGCGCCGTCGACTTGTGGAAGGCCGCGCGGCGCAGCTTCGGGTGCATCCGGTCCGTCGTGCGCTTGAGCGCGGCGAACGTCGTCTGCTCCCGCGCCGTCCAGCGGGCCTCGGGCTTGGCGAGGAAGCTCAGCGGCCCGTCGAACATGTCGTTGTTGAGCGTCGTCTCGATGTGGAAGATCGGGACGGCGGCCTCGACGATGTCGCCCTGCCGGTTGGCGCTGTTGTGCAGCTCGGACTTGTTCGGGTCCATGAAGGACTTCGAATGCCGCATCGTGTGGACGTTGTGATGGGCCTTGACGCTGTTGTAGGTCCCGAGGCCGACCGCGACGGACTTGTGGCCGCCGTCCATCGACACGATGTTGATGTTCACGTAGACCAGCAGGTCCGACTCGGCGGCCCGCTTGGACAGCTCGACGGCTTCACCGTGCCGGGTCTGGCCGAGATCGACGATCTCGGTCGGGTCCTCGGCGTCGTGGTTGTAGAGCCGGTCGGGATAGAACTCGTCGAACACCCGCGCGCCCACGGCCCGCTTGAGCTCGGCCGGCGTCATGCGCCGGTGCAGCGCCAGCGCCGCGATCAGGTGGATGTCCTCGACGCCGGCCCGGTACGCCCGCTCGAGCACATGCTCGATCACGCGCCCGCGGATGTCGGGCAGCTTCATCGGCGGGAGCGGCAGCGAGATGTCGTCGAACGCGATCGTCAGCTTCATCCCCGGCCGCAGCAGGGAGTCCAGCGGATCCATGCCGAGCGGCGAATCCAGCGCGGCGCAGATCGCGGCGTCGACGTCGATCAGGCCCTTCAGCGGCGGCGGCGGATAGACGATCCGGCTGCCCACCGGCAGCCGCTCGAGCCGGAACTGCTCGCCGGAGTGGAACAGCGTCGGCGGCGAGTGCTCGTGCACTTCCACGACGCACGCCTCGCGCTCGACGGCGGGCTGGCGGCGCTTGGTGCGCTCGATCATGCGGGTCGGAGCGATGCTCATGCGGCGATCTCGAAGACGGTCTTCACGCGCCCGGCGCGTGCGGATTTCGGGGCTTGTTCGAGCGCCTTCTCGAAGGCGCGCAGCGGCCAGCCACGGTCGATCAGGCGGCCGGGCTTCAGGGTACGAGCGAAGCGCAGGGCGGCCGGGAAGTCGTGCTCGTAGCCGTAGGCGCCGCGCAGCTCGAGCTCACGCAGCCAGGCCGCGGCGAGGTCGGTCTTGAGCTCACCCGGCATCCCGACGAGCACGACGCGCCCGCGCGGACGCGTGATCGTGATCGCCTGCTCGATGCTCGTCCCCGACCCCACGCAATCAAGTACACGGTCGAAGCCGCCGAGCAACAGCTCGCGGCTCTGATGACCGACCAATCTGCGCGAATGCGTGATGCGCGCGCCGTCGATGTAGAGCCGGTCGGGGGTGAGGACGTCGTCGGCGCCGAAGCGGCGCGCGGCGGTCTGTTGGCCCGCGTGCTTGGCGACGGCGATGATCGTCGCGCTCGGCGCGGCCTCGCGCACGGCGGCCAGCGTGAGCAGCCCGATCGTCCCCGCGCCGATGATCGCGACGTTCTCGCCGGGCTGGACGTCGGCCTGGCGCGCGGCGTGCAGCGCGCACGCGAGCGGCTCCACCAGCACGGCGTCCTCGTCGGAGAGGTCGTCCGGCACGGTGTGCAACTGCGAGGCGTGCGCGACCAGCCCTTCGCTCCAGCCGCCGCCCGTCTCGCGGCAGAAGCCGGTCTGCAGGCCGGCGGACAGGTTGCCGTCGATCACGTTGCGGCACAGCGCGGGCAGGCCCTGCGCGCACTCGGTGCACGGCGGCGTCACGCCGCGGACGGCGCAGCCCAGCGCGGGTTGCACCACGACCCGCTCGCCGCGCCGTGGCCCCGCACCGATCTCGCCCACGATCTCGTGGCCGGGGACGAACGGGGTGGACGTGAGCGTCGCCAGGTGCAGGCTCGCCTTGCCGGAGATGAGGGCGAGGTCGGAACCGCAGATGCCGGTCAGCCGCGGGCGGACGGGCAGCCAGTCCGGCCCCGGCATGCGCGGCGGGCGGACCTCCGTCAGCGCGAGCGCGCCGGCGCCGGGCAGCCCGGCCTTCTGGGCGACGTACTTGGCGAGGCTCGGCGTGTAGGTCAGCGCCTTCATACGGCGGCGCGCTCCGTGCCCCACGTCTCGATCGGCCAGCGGCGGCGGCGGGCCTCGCGCGAGAGCCGGAAGTCCGGGTTGATCGCGTGCGGGTGGCCGACGAGCTCGAGCAGCGGGAGGTCCGCGAGGCTGTCGCCGTAGGCGTGGCAGTCCTTGAGGTCCACGTCGTGGTCGGCGGCCAGGCGGGCGGCGAGCGAGGCGCGGCCGTCGGCGGTGAGCGGCGGCTCGGCCAGCTCGCCCGTGAAGCGCCCAACGCGCTCGATGAGCTTGGCCGCGTGGACCTCGTCCGCGAGGTGCTGGAGCGGCTCGACGAGGAAGTCGAGCGCGCTGGTGATCAGGATCACGCGGTCGCCGCGGCGCTTGTGCTCGCGGATGCGGCGCACGGCCTCGTTCTGGATCCGCGGCTGGATGAAGTCCGGCAGCGCCTCCTCGGCCTGGCGCTTGAGCTCGCGCGCCGGGAGGTCCTTGTAGAGCTTGTAGAAGTTGCGGTTGAACGCGGTGCGGCTGCGGCGGTCCTCGATGATCCAGCTCGGGACCTTCGTCGCGGCGCCGGCGGTCCACACGAGCTTGTCCAGCTCGGGCATGTCGCGAGTTCTGAGCCACGCGTAGAAGTGCGCGACGGTCGAGTCGAGCACGACGCCCTCGACGTCGAACAGCGCGAGCGCGGGCGGGCCCTCGGGCGCGGGACGGCGGCCGGCCGAGCGCGTCTTCTTCGGGCCAGGCGCGGGCGGCACCGCGATCTTGCGCAGCGCCGGCAGGTGGACCTCGCCGATGTAGTGGTCCCAGTCGATCTCGTCGACGTCGAACCCGAAGCGCTCGCGGTCGTCCGGGTGCAGGTTGTCGAGCAGCGCGCGGGCGTTGCGGTCGTCGAAGACGCAGTCCAGCTCGCCGTACGGGCGGTAGATCTCGTTCAGGCGCTTGAGCCGGTCCAGCTTGCGCTGGTTCTTGTGGAGCCGGAGCTCGACGTCGTTGCTGCGCGGGATCGGCAGCTTGTCGACGAGCTCACGGCCCTTGGCGAGCACGCTGTTGGCGCGCTCGATCTTCGTCAGGATGTTGCCGGCCGAGGTGAAGCGCCACTCGGGCACGCTGACCGGCAGGCCGTCCTCGTCCGGCAGCGGGCGCTCGCGGAAGTACCGCGTGGTCATCTCCGCCAGATCGTGGATCGTGAACGGGTTGCGCATCCCGGTGCTGACGTTGAACACGCGCACTTCGTCCGGCGGGTGCGCGGCGGCCACCAGGCACGCGTTGGCCACGAAGTCGACGGGGATGATGTCGATCCGGATGCTGCGGTTGGCGCCGAAGCGGCCGGGGATGATGCCCGCGCCGTAGCCGAGCATGATCGGGTCGGCGACCTTCAGCGACTCCATCCAGCCCGCGTAGGGCGTGTGCAGCGCGGACTCGACGATCGCCGGGCGCACGATCGTGAGGTGCTTCGGGTTCTTCGTGATGATCGTGCGCTCGCCGAGGGCCTTCGAGAGCCCGTAGGTGTCGCTCCAGCCGAGCGCACGGGCGCGTTCGCGGCCGCGCTCGGTGAGCTGCTCGCGCACCCACTCGTAGCGCAGGATCTCCGCGCGGGTGCCGACGGCCGGGCCGCCCGCGGGGCCGATCGCGCGCGTGGCCTCCGCGACGAAGCGGTGCTGGTGCTGCGGCAGGCGCGACTCGGCCTCGATGTCCTTGCGCCAGGCCTGGGCGGCGTCCAGCTCGGCGTTCAGGTCCAGCCACGGCTCGGTCGGCGCGGTGCCGGACGGCTTCTCGAGCACGAGCCCGGTGCGCATGCCGGCGGCGTAGGCCGTGGACACGTGGATGAAGTACGGGTCGCTGCCGGCGGCGCGGACGGCTTCCAGCAGGCGGGACGGGCCCTTGGCGTTGAGCTCGAGCGCCTCGTCGAGCGGCTGCTCGAAGGACACGGACGCGGCGCAGTGGATGACAACGTCGATGCCGGCGGGGAGCTCGAGGCCCTCGCGGCCGAGGTCGCCGCTGACGGTCTGCACGCGGCTGCCGTCGAGGCCCTCGCACGGCCCGCTGGTCAGGATCTCGTTCTCCAGCCGCTGCTGGGCGTCACCGCGCAGGAGCAGGATCACCCGCGTGTCCGGCAGCTCGCGCAGGAGCTGGCCGAGCACGGCCTTGCCGAGGAACCCGGAGGCTCCGGTGAGCAGAACGGTCTGGCCGGCCAGCCGCTGCTGGATGAGGACGTCGTCAGGCAGAGCGAGCACCGTACCAGTCGTCTCTACTAACGTGTCAGTAGATGCCCTCCCGGGCCCGAATCCTGGAAGCCGCGCGCAGCGAGTTCGCGCTGCACGGCCAGTCCGCCCGCCTGCAGGACATCGCCGAGCGGGCCGGGTTGACGCACCCCACGCTGCTCTACCACTTCAAGTCCAAGGAGCGGCTCTACGCCGCGGTCATCGAACAGGCCATGGAGGACTGGGCGCTGATGACGTCCGAGGTGGTGGCGGTGGCGCCGGTCGGGTTCGACCGGGTCGCCGCGCTCGTGCGCGCGGGCATGGAGTTCTTCGCCACGCACGCCGACTTCGTCGTGATCTGGCGCCGCGAGGCGATCGAGGGCGGCGGGCGGCTGGAGGACGCGATGGCCGAGCACATGCGCCCGTTCCTGGAGCGCGCGATCGCGTTCCTGGAGCGCGAGATGGCCGCCGGACGGCTGCGCGAGCACGACCCGGGCGAGCTGATGCAGATCGTCTACGGCGCCGTCTCCACCTACTTCTCGGACGCCGGCTTCCGCGCGCGGCTGTTCGGCGGCGACCCGACGTCGCCGGCGGAGCGCGAGCGCTTCGGGGCCGCGCTCACCGCGATGTTGCGGGACGCGCTGGCTCCACGTTGAGCCGGCCGCTGCGGAACGGCTTGAGGTCGATCGTGGCGTGCTGGTAGCCGGCGCGCTTGATCGCGTCGGTGATGCCCCGCTCGGCGGCGAGGGCGCGATCCAGGTCCTCGATCGCGACTTCGAGGCGGCCGAGGATGCCGTGGTGGCGCACGCGGATTACGGGGAAGCCGAGTGCCTTGACGGCCTGCTCGGCGCGGTCGATCTGCGCGAGCGTCTCGGGGTCGACGCCCGTGCCGTACGGGATGCGTGAGGCCAGGCACGGGCTCGCGGGCTTCTCCGCGCTCGGCAGCTGGAGGAGGCGTGCGAGCGCGCGGACCTCGTCCTTGGTGACATCGACGAGCGGATGCCGCACGTCGTGCTCGGCGGCGGCCTTCAGGCCGGGGCGCCAGTCGCCCTGGTCGTCCTGGTTCGCGCCGCTGAGAAGCGCGACGCCCGGGTAGCGCGCGGCGAGCGTGTCGTAGAGCTCGGTCTTGCAGAAGTAGCAGCGGTCGCGGCCGTTGGCGCGGTAGCCGGGCCGCGCGAGCTCGTTGGTGGGCACGATCTCGTGGGCGATGCCGATGTGCCGTGCGACGCGCTGCGCCCCTTCGAGCTCGCCGGTCGCGACGGAAGGCGAGACCGCGGTGACGGCGCGAGCGCGGTCGCCGAGCGCGCGGTGGGCGATCGCCGCGACGACGCTCGAATCGACGCCGCCGGAGAAGGCGACGACCGCGTGGCCGAGCGCGGCGACGCGCGCCTCGAGCGCCGCCAGCCGCGCGGCGATCTCGCCGCTCATGCGGCGACCTCATGCGCCGCCGCCAGCGCGCGCGCCCACACCGTCTTGACGGCGTCCCCGGTGATCCTCGCCGCCCGTTCGCAGTCGGCGTGCTCGGGGGCGAGGTTGACGATCTTGCCGTCGAGCCGGCCGATCTTCACGCGCACGGGCTCGCCCGCGACCTCGACGGTGAGGTGATCGCGTTCGAGCTCGACGCGGTCCAGGTGCGCGACACGGACGCCCAGCGTGCTCGTCTCGCGCAGCACCGCGTCGATCACGGCGCGCTGGTCGTCAGGGCGCGCGAGCGCGGACAGCACGAAGCCGGGGCGGCCGTGCTTCATGGTCACGGGGGTGGTCCAGACGTCGAGCGCGCCGGCGGCGAAGCACGCGGCGGCGGCGTCCGGGGCCAGCTCGGGCAGCAGGTCGTCGAGGTTGGCCTCGATCAGGCTGACCGTGCCCGTCGTGGCCTCGGTCCCGAGGATCACGCGGACGACGTTCGGGAACGGCTCGAGCTCGCGCGTCCCGGCGCCGTAGCCGGTGCCCTGGACCGTCATGCGCGGCAGCGGCCCGTAGGACTCGGCGAGCGCGGCGACGAGCGCGGCGCCCGTCGGCGTGACGAGCTCGAGCTCCAGCTCGACGCCGTGGACCGGCGCGCCCTTGAGCAGCTCCAGCGTGGCGGGCGCGGGCAGCGGGAGGTTGCCGTGGGCGGCCTTCACGAACCCGCGGCCCAGCGGCAGCGGCGAGCAGATCACGCGGTCGACGTTCAGTGACTCCAGCGCGAGCGCGACGCCGACGATCTCGCCGATCGCGTCGATCGCGCCGACCTCGTGGAAGTGCACGCGCTCGGGCTCGATGCCGTGGATGCGGCCTTCCGCGATCGCGAGCCGCTTGAACGCCTCCTGCGCGCGCGCCTCGACCCGCTCGGGCAGGCTCGCCGCCGAGATCAGGTCGCGGATCGTGCCCCAGTCACGGTGCGGCTGCTCGGCCGCGCCGGTCACGGTCGTCGTGACCGCCGTGATCCCGTGCCGCTCCGCCGTCCCCCGCTCGACCTGCAGCTCGAACGCGGAGAGGTCGACCTCCGCGCCCGCGTCGAGCAGCGCGCCGAGCAGCATGTCCCCGGCCGCGCCGCCGATGCAGTCCAGGTACGCGATCACTTCGCCGACTGCCTCGCGATCCGGGCCGCGATCGTGCCCGCGCCGAACCCGTCGTCGATGTTCACCACGGCCACGCCCGCAGCGCAGCTCGTGATCATCGCCAGCAGCGCGCTCACGCCGCCGAACGTCGCGCCGTACCCCGTGCTCGTCGGCACGGCGATCACCGGTGCGGCGACGATCCCGCCGACGACGGACGCGAGCGCCGCGTCCCACCCGGCCACGACCACGACGCAGTCCGCGCGCTTGAGATCCGGCAAGGCGGGCTCCAGCCGGTGCAGCCCGGCCACCCCCGCGTCCCGGTGCACGATCACGTTGGTCCCGAGCAGCTCCGCCCGCACCTGCGCCTCACGGACGACCGGCTCGTCGGACGTCCCGCCGGACACGATCGCCACGAGCCCTTTCGCCGCGGGCACGTGCCGCGCCACCCACGCGAGCCGCGCGCGATCGTCCTCGTGCGCTTCCGGCGCGACCTCCCGCAGCGCCGCCCGCGCGGCGGCGTCGGCGCGCGTCACCAGCACGCTGCCGGCGTCGGCCTCGATCAGCGCGGCGGCGATCGCCCGGATCTCCTCCGGCGTCTTGCCCTCGGCCACGATCGCCTCGGGCGCGCCTTGGCGCGCTTCGCGGTCCGTGTCCACACGCGCGAAGCCCAGGTCGCGGAAAGAGTCCATCTGGCTGCAGCAGGTTATCCGGGCCTACGCGGCGTCCCGGAAGCGGCCGAAGCGGATCTCGAGCAGCTCCGGGTCCGGCCGGTCCCGAGGTCGGCGAGGAATCTGGATGGGCGAACCGTGGAAGCCCTGAAGCCCGACTTTCAACATCGGTCCGTCGATCTCGTGCAGCAGGCGAGTCGCGATGTGGACCACACCGTCGGGCGCGATGCCGAGGAGGTTGCGGTCGTAGGCCAGGTGGTGAATCGCACACAGGGCAATGCCGTTCGCCACCGTCGCCGTGCCGCGCGACTCGGTGTCGCCGATGATGTGCGCGGCTTGCAGCAGCGGCACCTCGCGGAGCCGGCAGACAGCGCACTGCCGCGAGTACGCGCGGAGTACGTTCTCGCGGAACCGTTGCTGGTGGAGCCGGTAATGAGCCTGACGAGTGGCGTAGCGCCGCGCAGGCTCGTCAAAGTCGAAGTCGGGCTTGATTTCAGCTGTCGGCCACGCGACCTGAAATTCCACCCGCTCCTTGATCGGATCGTCGTGCGTCAGGTAGATCGGTGCGATCGGCGTGTACTGGCTCGGCACGATCCCGTTGAAGTAGATGAGCGGCACAGCGATCTCGAAGGCTGCGCGCATGGCACCGTTATCCCGCGCGGCGGCAATCCGTGCTCGTTCCGTGTCGCTCTTTGGACGGCGATAGTGATACGTGAACGTCTGCGTTTCTTCGTCGTACCCGTCGTCGTAAGGAGCGTCCTCGTCAGTGGGCGGCGTTGTCGTCAAGCTCAACGCGGCGCGTCCGGCGAACTCCTTCGGGCGGTGGATCCCGGCGTAGAACGATCCGTACGAGAGGCGGCCGATCGGTGTTGGAAACCCCTCTCGAAGCACGTCGACGTGGACGAGCCCGTCGTAGCGACGGGAGAGTTCAAGGACGTGATCTAGCGCGAACCTACGAAGTTCGACGTCAAGCGGATCCCCAACCACGCCGCGAAGCATCCACGTTGGGTCGCCAGATAGCAATCGCTGGGGTACGGCTGGCCCTACCGGCGTGGGCGGGTTCTGGCGCCCCAAAGAGGCGGGCTGGCCCGGTGGGGAGAGAAATCACTCCGAGGGACTATTCACGAAACCGTCCAGCGTCCCGAGGATCCCGTCATGAACCACATCCATGAGCTCGCCTACCGCGCCCACGACGGCATCTTCGTGACCATGTTCTGGGACGCGGAGACGAACCTGGTCACCGTGGCGGTCGCCGACGAGAAGACCGACGACGCGTTCGAGGTCCTCGTGCTCCCCGGTGAGCGCGCGCTCGACGTCTTTCATCATCCGTACGCGTACCGCGCGGTGCGCGAAGAGCGGTCGTCGACGCTGGTGCGGACGACATGACCGTCCCGGACGGCACCATCTGGACCGGCCGCTATCCGGTCGCGCCGGGGACGGCGCCGCGCGACGTCGTCGTGCGCGTGCGCCAGCAGGGGTGGACGACGGTCGAGTTCGACATCGAGCACTCCTACGGCGGGCCGACCGGCGTCGGGCACGGGTCGTTGCCGTCTGCGCTGTTCGCGCGGCGCTTCGCTCGGATCTTCTGAGCCGCGACCCTGGACAGGGGTGGGAACATGGTCGGTGGTGAACGCGACCGACCTCACCGTGGTCCTGCGTGACGAACCGGGCGGCCTGGCCCGGGTGAGCGAGGTCGCGGTGGCCGCGGGCGTGCACCTGCGCGGGCTGGCCGCGTTCACGGGTGACGAGCACGGGTTCGTCCACGCGCTCGTCGACAACGGCGACGTCGCGAAGGTCACCGACGCGCTCAGGCGCGCGAAGATCAAGGTTGCGGACACACGGGACGTGCTGGTCGTCCCGGTCGGCACGGGCGGGCTGGCGGACGTGATGATCGCGCTGGCCGAGGCCAACGTGAACGTGGACCTCGCCTACACGGCGAACGGCGACAAGGTCGTGATCGCGACCGACGACGTCTACAACGCGCGCGACGCCCTCTCGTAGCCGGCCAGCGCCTCGTCGCAGAGGTCGCTCATGCCCTCCTCGGCGGCGTACACCGCCAGGACCGCGCACAGGTTGAGCGCGAGCACCTGCGCTCGCAGCAGCTGCTCCTCGGTGATGCGCCCGTATGCGCGGAAGAAGTCCGAGCGGCCGTCCGGGCCGAGCAGGCACCACAGCAGGATCAGGTCGATCGACGGGTCGCCGACGCAGACGTCGCCCCAGTCGATCACGCCGGCCATCGCGCCGTCGCGCACGAGCACGTGGCGCAGGTGCAGGTCGCCGTGGCAGACGGCCGTTGCGGGCGGGCGCTCCAGGCGGCGCGCGTCCGAGAGCCAGCCCGGCGGCTTGCGGCCGAGCGCCTGGACCGATTCGATCGTGCGCGCCACGCGGATGCCCATGTCCGCCCGGCCCATCGGGTCGTCGGGCAGGGGCGAGCTCACCGTCGAGTCGTGCAGCGCGCGCAAGAACTCGCCCAGCGGACGGCCGACTGCGTTGCGCTCGTCTTCGCTGAGCCCGAGCGGCTCGCGCCCGACGATCAGCTCCGCGCCGAACCAGGGCCACGCGAACTCGTCGGTGGGCTCGCCGACGAACACCGGCGTCGGTACGGGCAGCGGCAGGCGCAGCTGCGGCAGCACGTCCAGCTCACGCACGACGCCGGGGATCGCCATCTCGCGCCGCGGGAAGCGGAACGCGTAGCGCCCGTCGACGAGCCAGACGGTGTTGTCCCAGCCCTCGCCGATCAACGTCAGCGACGAGGGCGTGAAGTGCTGGGCGCTGATCAACCGCCGGGCGAGCGCCTCGTCGACGGTCCGTTCGGGGCTCCATTCGGGCATCGCTTGGTAGCGTGCCGCATCGCATGGCGGTGTGCCGGATCTGCTCGGGCGAGCTCGAGCTGCGCATACGCGGCAACGGAGCCGCGCCCACAGCGGCCCTCTTCTCGCCGTCGGCGCACGCCGTCGGCGAGCACGGCGACCTGCTCGAATGCCGCGAGTGCGGGACGATCCAGCAGCCTGTCCTGCCGCAGGGCGACGCGCTGCACGACCTCTACCGCGACATGCGCGACGACGAGTACCTGGCGGAGGAGGACGGCCGCCGCGCGACCGCGAACCGGCTGCTGGACCTGATCGCCGCCCACCGCCCGACGGGGCGCCTGCTGGACGTCGGCTGCGGTCACGGTCTGCTGCTCGATGAGGCTCGCCGTCGGGGCTATGACACCGTCGGGCTGGAGCTCAGCCGCGAGACGGCCGCCCATGCGCGCTCGCTGGGGCTCGACGTGCGCGAGGTCCCGCTGGAGGCGTTCACCGAGGGCACCAACGGCGACGCGCCCGGCGCGTTCGACGTGGTCGTGCTCGCGGACGTGATCGAGCACCTGGACGACCCGGTCGCCGCGATCGACCAGTGCGCCGCGCTGCTGCGGCCCGGCGGCGTGCTGTGCGTCGTGACGCCCGACCCGGCCTCGCCCACGGCGCGCCTCGCCGGCGCGCGCTGGTGGGGCTTCTTGCCCGCTCACACGGTCCTGCTCCCGCGCCGCACGCTGCGGGAGCTGCTCAGCGCGGCGGGCCTGGTGATCTCCGACGACGTCCCCTTCGTGCGCACCTTCGCGGCCAAGCGCTGGGTCGGGGGGCTGGCCGAGCGGCTCCCGCAGGGCGACCGGTTGAGCGCGCTCGCGGACCGCCTGCCGCCGGTGAAGCTGTCGCTGTCGCTGGGCGACGAGCGCGTCATCCTCGCCCACCGCACGCCGGTGCGCCTCGCCGAGCAGCCGCTGCTCCAGCACTCCAACGGCCGTGCGCCGATCCACGTCGTGCTGCCGGCCTACAAGGCCACGCGCACGATCCCCGACGTCGTCGCCGAGATGCCGCCGCAGGCCGCCGATCACGCGCTGCTGATCGACGACGCGTCGCCGGACGAGACCACGGACGTCGCCCTGCTGCACGGCCTCGACGTGCTCCGCCACCCCGCCAACCGCGGCTACGGCGCCTCGCAGAAGACGGGGTACACGCACGCGCTGCGCGCCGGCGCGGCCGTGATCGTGATGGTGCACGCCGACAACCAGTACGACCCGGGGCTGGTGGCGGACATGGCCGAGCCGATCCTGGCCGGGGACGCCGACGTCGTGATCGGCTCGCGGCTGCTCGTCGACCGCGCGGTGGCGGGCGGGATGCCGCGCTGGAAGTGGGTCGGCAACCGGCTGCTGACCGGAATCGAGAACGCCGTCTTCGGCGTGCGCTTCAGCGAGTACCACACGGGCTATCGCGCGTTCAGCGCCGACTTCCTGCGCTCGATCCCGTTCCTGCGCAACTCGGACGACTTCGTCTTCGACCAGGAAATCTTCGCCCAGGTGCTGGCCCGCAAGGCCCGCGTGGTCGAGATCCCGATCCCGACGCGCTACTTCCACGAGGCGTCGAGCGTCGACTTCGTCACCAGCCTCCGCTACGCCTTCAAGACGCTGTGGGTGCTCGCCCGTTACCGGCTGGACCGCCGCTGGGCCCTGCTGCGCCGACCCGCCGCATGGCTTTCACCCCGAGACGGATAGCCGTCGCGATCCTCGTCGCCGCGTTGGCGATCCGCGTCGCGTGGGTGCTCGCGACGCCGGACTACCGGCTCGTGCACGACGCGCTCGACTACAACCGGCACGCGATCTCGCTCGCGAACGGCGACGGCTTCGCGCTCTCCTACGGCCGCGAGACCGCGTTCCGGCCGCCGACCTACCCGATCTTCCTCGCCGGCGTGTACTGGGTCTTCGGCCCGTCGCTGGAGTGGGCGCGGTTGGCCAACGCGCTCGTCGGCACCGGCATCGTGGCGCTGATCGGCGTGATCGCGCACCAGGTGTGGGGCAACCGCGTCGCGCTGATCGCGATGGCGCTGGCCGCCGTGTACATCCCGCAGATCCTCATCGGCCAGTCCGTGATGAGCGAGCCGCTGTTCACGCTGTGCATGCTCGGCGCCATCGCGGCGGCGTTGCGCGGCTGGGTGATCCCGGCGGGCGTGCTGATCGGGCTCGCGATCCTCGGCCGGTCCAACGCGCTCGTGCTGCTGGCGCCACTCGCGTGGGCCTTGTGGAAGGGGCCGAGACCGGCGCTGATCATGCTGCTCGCCGCCACGCTCACGATCGCGCCCTGGGCGGTCCGCAACTACGTCGTCTTCGACGCCTTCGTCCCGGTCGGGACCCAGTTCGGCTCCGCGCTCGCCGGCACGTACAACAGCGAGGCGATGAACGACCGCGAGAACCCGGCCTCGTGGCGGACCCTGAAGCGCGTCGACGACTACCGGCCGATCTTCAACCAGCTGCGGGTGACGCCCGAGCCCGTGCTGGAGAAGCGGCTGCGGGAGGCGTCGCTCGAGTACATCAAGGACCATCCCGGTGCCCCGTTGAAGGTCGCGTTCTGGACGACGCGCCGGATGCTCGACCTGGCCGGCTGGGACTGGGCGATCCACACCGCGGGCACGATCTCCGCGGGCAAGCGCGCCGGCGCGGCGGGGATCATCTGCTTCTGGGTCTTCGCGGTGTTGGCGGTGATCGGCGCGTTCACGCGACGCGCCCGGGACGCCCCGCTGTGGCTGTGGACCGTGCCCGTGCTGATGTACCTCGGCGTCGTCTTCCTCGTGGTGGAGACGCCGCGCTACCGGACCGCAATCGACCCGTTCGTGATCATGCTCGCCGCGCTCGCGATCTCAGCGGTGACGGCCAAGCGGGCCCAGGTCCCATAGGCCGTCGTCGTGCGGCTCCGCGAGCCAGCGGCGCGCGTCGGCCTGGCCGCGCGCGATCAGCGCGCGGGCGAACTCGGGGGCGAAGAAGAGGTAGCTGAGCAGCTCGCCGTGCAGCGGGTCGGCGTCCGCGTCGATCAGCCGGCCGAGGAACGCGAGCTGCGGGCTGCGGGCGGCGTGGAGGATGCCGCCGTAGTGGCGGCGGAACACGTCGCGCGCGATCTGGCCGATCGTGTCGCGCTCGGGCGGGGCGACGAAGATGTACGGGATCGCGCGGTCCGGCGCGAGCCGGTTGATCGTGGTGAGCGTCTGCAGGTCCTCGGTGAGCGGGTCGGCCAGCAGCGCGTCGAGGACGAGCGCGGCGCCCGCGGCGAGGTCGGGCCGCTGGGCGCCGCCGAGCGTGCCCGAGATCGCGTTCAGGCCGATGACGATGATGCGCTTGGCGCCGAACGCGAGCGCGGGCTTGATCGGCGCGTTCAGGCGCGTGGAGCCGTCGAAGTACCAGTCGCCGTCGGGCAGCTGGACGGCGGGGAACAGCGCGGGGATGGCCGACGACGCGCGCACGTGGGTCTCGGTGATCGCGGTCGCGACGTAGTCGATGCCGCGCTTGTCGTCGCTGGTGGCCTGCGGTGTGCCGCCCTGGTGGAAGACGACGCTGCGGCCGGTACGGGCGGACGTGGCGACGACGGCGAGCGTGCGGGCGATGCGCTCGAAAGGGATCAGGCGCTCGAGCGTCGGGCCGAGCGGGGTCGTGTCCAGCAGCGCGGGGACGTGCAGCGACAGCAGGCCGCTGAAGTTGATCGCGCCCCTGAGGATGCGCTCGAGGTCCTTGAGCGACGGCGTGGCGAGCACGTCGCCCCACCGCAGGCGCTCCCACAGCTGCAGGCCATCGGCGAGCGTCGGGTCGCTGTCGGCGGCGATGTAGGACCCGCTGATCGCGCCGACGCTCGCGCCGACGACGATGTCCGGGCGCTCGTGGTGGGGCAGCGCCGGCAGCAGGACCGAGAGGACGCCGGCCTCGTAGGCGCCGCGGGCGCCGCCGCCCGCCAGCACCAGGCCGACCGGCTCACGCGAGGGCACGGGCGACCGTCTTGAGGAAGTCACGGGCGGTGGCGAGGTGGCCACGCAGCTCGTCCTGCGTGAGCCCGACCTCGTAGGCGCGGTGGTGACAGGCGTTCGAGAGCGCGGTCCACGCGAAGTCGGCCTCGCGCGCCTCGGGTTTGTCGCCCAGGTAGGCGGGCAGGCAGACCCAGCGGTCGCGCGCGCTCGTCTCCAGCATGCCCGGCGCCTTGTCGTTCCAGAAGACGTCGAGCGTGCGTTCCAGCGACTGCCGGATCAGCGCGGCGGCGGCGTGCGGCCACGCGCCGCTGGTCGTCGGGTCGAACTCGTCGAGCTGACGCTGGGCCTCGTCGAGGACCTTGCTGACGGTGAGGCGCTCGCTCACGTAGCGGCCCTCCTCGAGCGCGAGCACGAGCCCTCCGGGCGAGTGCTTGCAGCGACGCGAGCCGCCAGGCGAGCGCCGCCTCTCACTTCGCGTTCGTGTTGAGCTCGCGGATGAACGCGCGCGTGTTGTCCGGCAGGCGGGAGAGCGTCTCGCGGTCGAGCGGGTTGCCGTGCGCGCCGCGGTTGAGCTCGGTGACGAGCGCGGCGTAGGGGGCGCCGTAGCGGCGCTTGACCTCGCCGCCGACCTCGCCGTGGCGGCCCGCGTCCCCGAACAGCACGAGCGCCAGGGTCTCGCGCAGGGAGCGCGCCTCGGCGATCTGGTCGTCCGCCTCGTTGAGGTCGGTGCCGTGCTGGGCGGCCCGCCGGCGCACGATGTTCGCGGCGGCGGCCTCGACGGCGGAGCGGCAGAACATGGGCACGACGCGGGCCTGCACCTCGGGCGGTAGGCGGTCGGGCTTGGCGTAGCCGCGGGCGCCGTCGATGTAGCGCTGAACCGGGCTGCGGCTCTCCTGCACGTCCACCGTCGACTGCGCGCGGCGGTCGACGTGCAGCATCGTGGCGTCCAGCCGCAGCCGCCGGATCGCCTCGGGGAGGCGGTCGTCGTGGGTGAAGACGACGATCTGGCGGGTGCGGGCCGCGCGGTGCAGGACCTTGGCCAGGCCGTCGACCTTCGCCGGGTCCATGGCCTGCACGGGGTCGTCGATCACGGCGAAGCGGAACGGGGACTCGTCGAGGGCGGCGCGCGGCAGGAACACGGAGACGCTGAGCGCGAGCAGCTCGCCCTGGGACATCACGCCGAGCGCGTTGGCCTCGGTGTCGTCGGCGCGCACGTCGAAGTCCGCGCGGCCGCCCTTGCCGACCTTCTTGAGCGTGATCTCGTGCAGGTCCACGGATGACCCCTGGCGCAGCTCGCGCCAGTTCGCGATCGCGGACTGGCTGATCGGGGCGAAGCGCTCGCGCCGCAGCTCGTCGCTCGCGCCCTTCAGCCATTTCTCGGCGTCCTTGACCGCCTTCAGCGTGGACGCCTTGGCCTCGACGTCCCGCGCCTGCTCGAGCCAACGGCGCAGGTCGCCCACCAGCTGGAGCCAGGCGGCGCCCTTGCGCTCGAGCTCCGTGGCGGCCTTCTGGGTCAGCTCGCGCAGCGTGTGCACCGTCGCCTTCGTCTCGGTCTCGTCGCCGCGCTCGAGCGTGAGGTCCTCGTCGATCAGGCCCAGGTGCTTGGCGGCCGCGGGCGCGGCGAGCGCGTTGCCGTCGAGCAGGGCGTCCACACGGCGGCGCGCGAGCAGCAGCTTCGAGTTGGCCTGCGTGAGCGTCGCGGCCTGCGCCTCCAGCTCGGCCGCCTCCTCCTGCGCGGCCTTCACCCACGCGTCGTCCAGCACGCCGGGCGTCTTGCACACCGGGCAGTCCTCACCGTCGCGCACGGCCAGCGCCTGGCGGAGGAGCGTGGCGACCGAGGTCGCGCGGGAGGCGTCGGTGGCGGACGCGTCCGTGTACTCGCGCTCGGCGCCCTTGAGGTCCTGGTAGGCGTCGCGAATCTCGGTCTCGGTCGGCAGCGCGAGCCCGGCGAGCCGCCGCAGCAGCGTCAGATCCTCGGTGTACTCCGGCGCCTCCTCGAGGAGCTGGTCGAGCTGCTCGAGGTCCGGCTTGCGGCCGCCGATCGCGGCCTTCACCAGCGCCGCCCGCTCGTCCTCGGGATCCAGCCGCGCGACGAGCTGGTCCTTCTCCGCGGCCGTCTGCTTGCGCTGGGCGTCGTAGGCGAGCCGCGTCTGCGCGAGCGAGGCCGCGAGCGCGTCCAGGTCCCCGAGCCCGAGCACCGGCGTGAGCGCGTCGTACAGCGACGAGAGCGTGTCGAACATCGTCGCCAGCTCGGCGTACGCCAGGAACGGCCGGAAGCTCGGCAGGTCCCGGTCCCAGCCGTGCTCGTTCAGCACGGCGGCCGGCGCCGCCCGCCCGCTCGCGTCCCCGTACGGCGCGCCGTGGGGCCACTCCTGCGTCAGCGGGACCGTGCTGCCGCCCTCCAGCTCGAGCTCGGCGGTGATCCGCGTCGGCCCGAGGTGATGCAGGCACTGCCACGTCTCGCTCCAGGCCTTCGGGCGCTTCTCCCAGCGCTTGAGCGCGCCGGTCATCAGCAGCTCCAGCCCTTCCGCGAACGACGACTTCCCGCTGCCGTTGCGACCGACCACGACGGTCAGCCCGGGCGCCGGCTCGAGCGTGAGCGTGGCCGGCTTGCCGATCCCGCGAAACCCCTCGACCGTCACCGTCTTCAGCCACACGGGCGGCGACGTGTTCGTCGTGGGCGGCGGCGCTGCGGCGTCCGCGGCGACCTCGATCACGTTGCGGGCCTCGGGTTCGAGGCCGGATTCGCTCAGCCGCTCCAGCAGCAGGGTGCGCAGGACGGGATCCATCGGACTGGCGATCGTAGAAGGCGGTGCGGTCGCCGAGCGCGGCGGCCGTGTGGACGACCGCCGCGTTCCGGGCGCGGACACGCGACCGGAGCCGCGCGCACGTCAAAGATAAAGGGTGGCCAGGCCCTTCGGGGCTCAGGCCGGGACGAGGGCGCCGGCGCGCAGGCGCAGGCCGCCGGCCACCGCGCGGGCCAGCTCGTCGGCGTCGTAGCGCGCAAGCTGTCCGGCGATCCACGGGATGCCGAAGCCGGGGACCGTCATGGCCTCGGCCGTGGTGATCCAGACGTAGCCGAGCTCGCCGACGCGGAAGCTCTGCACCATCGGCTCGCCGTCGTAGCGCTCGAAGTGATCGGTGTTCGGCTGCTCACGAATGAGGTCCACGTGCGCAGCGTCTCCGACGCGGCGGGGACCCGTCAACTGCGGATGCGCCAGAACCCCCCGGACGACCTAATGCGCGCTATTCCGAATGTCGGAGCAGGTAGTCGATGTAGATCGGGCGCCGGGCGTCCATCGCGCCCTCGTCGCCGCGCAACACGTCGAGCACTTGGCGGCTCCAGTGCGCGACCTCCTCCTGGCCCTGCCGCGCGTCGCCGTCGGCGGCCTCGGCCGCGGGCGTCTCCGACAACAGGCGCCAGAAGAACTTCACGTCGAGGTGCCGCTCCGCGCGCTTGACGGCGCGGTCGTGCAGCTCGTGGGAGGGCAGCGCGTCGAGCTCTTCGAACGTGGTCACGGCTCGGAGGTTATCCGCGGGCCGGGCGCGCCGAACAGGTAGCCCTGCGCGTACGGGCAGCCGATCGCCGCGAGCTGCGCCGCCTGCTCCTCGCTTTCCACGCCCTCGGCGATCGCCGCGATCCCGAGCGCGCTCGAGAGCGAGACGATCGCAGCCACGATCGCCTGATCGCCTGCGGAGGAGCCGAGCGCGGCCACGAACGAGCGGTCGATCTTGATCGCCCGCACGGGCAGATCGCGCAGGGACGAGTAGCCCGTGCCGAAGTCGTCGAGCGCGAACCCGACGCCGAGCTCGCGCAAGGCGACCACGTTCGCCCGCGCCGTCTTGGGCGCGCCCTGCAGCACGCGCTCCTTGAGCTCCAGCCGCAGCCGGGCCGGCGGCAGCCCGCTCGACTGCAGGCAGTCCGCGACCACGGCGGGAAGGTCGGGCTGCGCGAGCTGGCGCGGCGACAGGTTCACCCAGATCGCCGGGCCGTCCTCCTCGCGCCCGAACGCCGAGGCGCTCTCGTGGCAGGCCTGCATCAGCGTCCACGCGCCGATCTCGACGATCAGCGCGGACTCCTCCGCGACCGGGATGAAGTCCGCCGGCGCGTTCATCACGCCGCCCGGCGAATCCCAGCGCAGCAGCGCCTCGTGCCCGACGACGCCGCGGTCGGTCAGCGACACGATCGGCTGGAACGCGAGCCGCAGCTGGCCGAGCGACAGCGCGCGCTCGAGCGCCGCCGCCGTCCGCAGGCGCTCGCGCGCGTGTCGGCGCAGCCGCGTGTCGAACACCTCCACGCGGCCGCGGCCCTCGGCCTTCGCGCGGTACGCGGCCGCGTCGGCGTCGGCCAGCAGCCCGTCCGGGTCGCGGCGCGCGGGGTCGCCGAGCGCGATCCCGATCGACGCCGACAGCCGGTGCTCGATCCCGTCGATCTCCAGCGGCTCGTGGATCGCCTCCGTCAGGCGGTGCCCGAGCGCGATCGCCGTGTGCTCGTCGATGTCCTCGCACACGATCACGAACTCGTCCCCGCCCAGCCGCGCGACCGTGTCGGCCGGACGCACGGTCGCGACCAGCCGGCGCGCCAGCCCGATCAGCAGCGAGTCACCCGCGGCGTGCCCGTAGAGGTCGTTGACGGCCTTGAAATCGTCCAGGTCGATGAACAGCACGCACGCCGCGCCCGGGTCGCGACCCGCGCGCGCGAGCGCGTGAATCAGCCGCTCGCGGCACAGCGCGCGGTTGGCCAGGCCGGTCAGCGGGTCGTGCAGCGCCTCGTGGCGCATCCGCTCCTCGCCGCGCAGCCGGCCGAGCGCGGTCGCCAGCACGTTGGCGATCGCCCGTAGGAAGCTCTCCTCGTCGTCGCCGAGCGTGCCCTCGACGCAGATCTCGCCGAACACCTCGTCGCCGAAGGCGATCTCGAAGCGCGTCAGCTCCGCGCCGTCACCGCCCCAGTCGGCCAGGACCTCGCCCGCGCGCCGCACGACCACGTAGTCGATCGCGAGCGTCTCGCGCATCCGCGCCACGGCCTCGACGGCCAGGTCGCCGACGTCCGCGCCCGACAGCGCCCGCGCGCCCAGCGCGGCCACCGCCGCGGCCTGCTGGGACTGGCGTTGGAGCTTGGACATCGCCTCGCGGTGCGCGGTCATGTCGCGCCCGATCGCGAGCAGCAGCGGGCCCGCCTCGGTGTCGACGATCCCCCAGCTCATCTCGCCGACGAACTCGGTGCCGTCGCGCCGCAGGCCGTCCGCGCGGATCGTGAACCGCAGCGGGTGCTCGGTCGCGAAATACAGCTGCATGTTGCGCGTGTAGCGCTCGCGGACCTTCTCCGGCCAGAGCGTCTGGACCGGCCGGCCGAGCAGCTCGCCGTGTTCGTAGCCGAACAACGTCTCGGCGTGCGCGTTCACGAACACGATCCGCCCGTCGCGCCCCGTGGCGACGGTCGCGTCCGGCAGCCCTTCCAGGACCGCCCGCAACGCCCGCTCCTCGTGCAGCAATGCTTCCAGCTTGCCTGGTCCCCCTGCGTAGTTGTGCGCTTCCATGCTCCGGCTCGGAGAGACCCTATACCCGCTCGCGCCGCGATTCAGAGGCGCTACAGAAGACCTTTCTCGCGCAGTTGCTCGATGGCGGGTTCCCGCTTGACCAGCGCCTCGAGCCCCATGCCCGCCAGGACCGCCGGCGCCTTCGTGAACTGGATGTCTCGATAGTCGACGATCTCGATGCGGTTTCCCCAGGGATCGCGGAAGTCCAGCCGCGGCCCGGGCTCGATGTCCACGTCCGCGGCCTCGAGCGCGGCGCGCACCCGGTCCTTGTCGTCGACCACCAGCCCGAAGTGGCGGCCATCGTCGGGGCCCTGCTCACGCCCTTCCGCGAGGGCCACGAACTGGTCGCCGATGTCGATGAACGCCATGCCCGGCGCCACGCCGCGCAGATGCAGCTCGAAGAAGCGGCCGTAGAACTCGAGGGCCGCGTCGATGCTGTCGACCTCGAGCGCTACGTGGTTGATCCCGACGAGCTTGGTGAGCATCGCGGGATCTCATCATGCGTGCGGGTGCGGTTGCGCTTGTCGGCGTACATCGCGGCGTCGGCGGCGTGCATGAGCGCGTCGCGCTCGGCGGCGTCCTCGGGGCAGACGGCGAGGCCCGCCGAGGCCGTGACCGGCGTGAGCGAGAGCGCGAGCGCGAGCCGCTCCACGACACGCTGGGCGATCGCCCGGTCGGCGCCGGGCAGCGCGACCATGAACTCGTCGCCGCCCATACGCCCGCAGATGTCGCCGCCGCGCACGACCGAGCGGATGGCGTCGGCGACGGAGCGCAGCGCGGCGTCGCCGGCGGCGTGACCCTGCAGGTCGTTGACCATCTTGAACCGATCGACGTCCAGCGCGATCAACGCCATTGGGCCGGGCAGCGCGGCGTCGAGCTGCTCCTTGAACGCGGTGTGGTTGAGCAGGCCCGTCAGCGCGTCGGTCTTCGCGCTGCGCGTGAGCTCCCGCCGCTCGCGGTCGTGCTCGCGCGCTTGCAGGACGCCGACGAACGGCGCGAAGCCGAGGCAGGCCAGCCCCATCAGCACGCGCGCGGGATCGGGGTCCGGCGTGAACGCGACGCCCACCACCGCATAGCTGGAGAGTGCGGCCGCGTACACGATCGCCATCGAGCGCACGGGATAGGACAGGCTCGCGAACAGCAGCGGGAACAGGTAGATGAGCGTCGTCGGGCTCGTGATCCCGCCGTCGGCGGCGACAATCGCCGCGATCAGCGCGATGATGCTCACGCTCCAGCTCACGAAGAACGGCTCGCGCCAGCGGCCGGCGACGATCCGGTCCATCGGCAGCCGAGCGAGCGCGAGCGTCGAGAGCGCGGCCACGGCGAAGGCCGTCGCCATCAGGGGGCGGTTGGGCTCGTTCCACGTCAGCGCGGCGTAGACCCACCCGAGCAGGCTCAGGCCGTAGGTGGGGGCAAACGAGGCCCGAACGCTCCGGGCGCGATGACGGAGGTCCGTCTCCACGCCCGCGTCATCGGCAGATCGGTCAAGAGTCCTTAGTCCGGTCGATTGGAGCACTGGTCGTCCGTCCAGTTCGGCGCGGGCTGACCGCAGCAGCGGGATGGCGGCTAGCCGTACTCGTCCCGGTGGCGGGCGGTAGGCGCGAAAGCCAGCAGGCTCCACGGATTTCGCGCTGTCAGGGGCCGAACATCTGGACCGTGACCGACAACAAGAACTTCGCCGCCCGGATGGGCCGCTGGAGTGCCCAGCACCGCAAGAAGGCCATCTTCGGGTGGCTCGCCTTCGTCGTGCTCTCGCTGGTGATCGGCGGAGCGATCGGCACGAAGGCGCCGGAGAACGACACCACCTACGTCGGCGACTCGGGCAAGGCCCACGAGCTCGTCGACCGGCACTACCCGACCGAGAACGTCGAGAGCGTGATCGTCAAGGGCGGTGATCCGCGCGCCGTGCGGGCGGCCGTGGACGACACGGTCGCCGCCGTGTCCGCGCAGAAGGGCGTCTACGACGTCAATTCCGACCAGGTCGCCAAGGACGGGTCGGTCCTGGTCGACTTCAAGCTGCGCGGGGACGAGGAAGCGGCCGAGAAGGCCGTCGTGCCGGTGCTGGCGGCCGTCGACCGCGTCCAAGCGCGGAACAGCAGCGTCTTCGTGGGCGAGTTCGGCTCGGCCTCGGCCAACAAGGCGCTCTCGAAGGCGTTCGAGGACGACTTCAAGAAGGCCGAGACGCTGTCGCTGCCGATCACGCTGATCATCCTCGTGTTCGCGTTCGGGGCGCTGGTCGCCGCGGGCGTGCCGCTGCTGCTCGGGCTGTCGGCCGTGGCCGCCGCACTGGGCCTGGTCGCGCTGCCGTCGCAGCTGTTCCCGCTCGGCGACGAGGCGGCCTCGATCATCCTGCTGGTCGGCCTGGCCGTGGGTGTTGACTACACGCTCTTCTACTTGCGGCGTGAGCGGGAGGAGCGGGCGCGCGGGGTCGGCCACCGCGAGGCGATCCACATCGCCGCCGCGACCTCCGGCCGCGCGGTGCTGATCTCCGGCATCACGGTGATCGTCGCCATGGCCGGCATGTTCCTGGCCGGCGACCAGACGTTCACCGGGCTCGCCGTCGGTGCGATCACGGTCGTGCTCGTGGCCATGATCGGCTCGGTCACCGTGGTTCCGGCGGTGTTGAGCGTGCTCGGCGACCGGGTGGAGAAGGGACGCATCCCGTTCCTCGGCCGCCTGCGCCGGTCCGACGGCGAGAGCCGCGTCTGGAACACCGTCCTCGACGCGGTGCTGCGCCGGCCGCTGATCTCGGCGGTCGCCGCGATCGCCGTCCTGCTCGCGCTGGCGTTCCCCGCGCTGGGCATGCGCGCCGTGCTCTCGGGCACGGACGACCTGCCGCGCAACCTGCCCGTGATGCAGGTCTATGACGAGATCAACGCGTCCTTCCCGGGCGGGCAGATCCCGGCCGTGGTGACGATCAAGGCCGAGGACGTGACGGCGCCGGGGGTGACCGCCGCGGTCAAGGACCTGGAGGCGCGGGCCGTGGAGTCCGGGCGCTTCAATGGGCCGGTCGACGTGAACGTCTCACGCGACAAGCACGTCGCGCAGATCTCGATCCCGATCCAGGGCAACGGCACCGACGACGTGTCGATGGAGGCGCTCGCGGACCTGCGGCAGACGCTGGTCGCGCAGACCGTCGGCCGCGCGGACGGCGTGTCGGCGGCGTACGTGGCCGGCATGACCGCCGAGACCAAGGACTACGTCGACTTCCTCAAGGGCCGCGCGCCGCTGGTCGTCGGGTTCGTGCTCCTGTTCGCCTTCCTGCTGCTGCTCGTCACGTTCCGGTCGATCGTGATCCCGATCAAGGCGATCGTGCTCAACCTGCTGTCGGTGGGTGCCGCCTACGGCGTGCTGACGTGGGTCTTCCAGGACGGGCACCTCGAAGGCCTGCTCGGCTTCGAGTCCAACGGTGGCGTGACCGCATGGCTGCCGATCTTCCTGTTCGTGATCCTGTTCGGCCTGTCGATGGACTACCACGTGTTCATCCTCAGCCGGGTCAAGGAGGCGGTGGACCGCGGCATGAAGACCGAGGACGCGGTCGCGCACTCGATCAAGGCGACCGCCTCGACGGTGACGAGCGCCGCGGTGGTGATGGTCGCCGTGTTCGCGATCTTCGCCACGCTGAGCTTCATCGACTTCAAGCAGATGGGCGTCGGCCTGGCGGTCGCGATCCTCATCGACGCGACGCTGGTGCGGGCTGTCCTGCTGCCGGCGACGATGAAGCTGCTCGGGAAGTGGAACTGGTACCTGCCGAAGCAGTTGCACTGGCTGCCCGAGTTCCGCCACGAAGCAGAGCCTTCACCGTCCCGGGCCTAGCGCCCAGGGCGATCCCGACGGCCACGAGTGCCGTCCCCGTGAGGTCCGCGGTGGATGGCGCTCGGCCGTTGAGGGCCGTGTCGGCGGCGACGGCCGCGATCGGCATGAAGCCGACGAGCAGGCCGGCGTGGCCGCTGCCCAGTTCCTGCACGCACGCGAACCAGAGCACGAACGCGAGCGCGGTCGTGACCAGGCCGAGGTAGAGGATCGCGGCCGCGTGGGTGACGGTGGGCGTGGGGATCTCGCCGCGGCTCAGCAGCGCGAGCTGGAGGGTGGCGAGCAGCGCGGTCCAGGCGGCGACGCGCATCGGACCCAGGCGCGGGAGCAGCGGCGCGGCGAGCAGCGTGAAGCCGACCTCGCCGATCAGCGCGGCGACGGCGAACAGCGCGCCGAGGGCGGTGACGGTGGAGTCGGCGCCATTGACGATCGCCGCACCCGCGACGACGACCAGCGCGGCGGGGAGCACCTGCCGGTGGCCCGTGGCGAGCGCGAGAATCACCGGGGAGGCGCCGATGATCACGCCCGCGTTGGTCGCGCCGATGTGGTCGACCGCGGCGAGCACGGCGAGGTTGAAGCCGACCATGCCGACGGCGGCGGTCGCGTTCAGCAACAGGAACTCGCGCGCGGTCGGCCGGCCGAGCTTGCCCTTGAGCAGCACCGTGAGCACGAGCGCGCCCAGCGCGTAGCGGATGAACTGCCCCGCGGTGTACGAGTAGTCCGTGAGCGCGTCGCTGACCGGAAACGACGCGCCGACGACGCTGGCCGCGATCGCACCTTTGACCCATCCGTTCATGGCTCGTGACGGTACGGCAGCCCTGGCCCGGGTGTAAGGTCCAGATCGGTGTCCGAAAACCAGGCCAGAGAAGTGCTTGTCGCGCTGAAGCGCGGCGCCGGCCCGATGCAGCGCCAGGTCGAGGACCAGCTGCGCGCCGCGATCCGCTCCGGCCGCCTGGTCGCGGGCGAACGCCTCCCGTCCTCGCGTGTGCTGGCGACCGACCTGGCCGTCTCCCGCGGCGTCGTGAGCGACGCCTACGCGCAGCTGGCCGCGGAGGGCTGGCTCGTCGTCGCGCCCCGCTCCGGCCCCCGCGTCGCAAACCTAAAGAGGGACAGTCCCTCTTTAGAAAACTTTGGCTCTGCAGGCGGGCGCGTGGGTGCTTCACCCGGGTCGGCGAACATAAAGAGGGACAGTCCCTCTTTAGGAAATGGGGCGCCCGTGCGGTACGACCTGCGGCCCGGGCGGCCCGACCTGTCGCGCTTCCCGCGGGCGGACTGGGTGCGGTCCGTGAGCGCGGCGGTGCGGGGCGCCGGGGACGCGGAGCTCGACTATCCCCCGATCGCGGGGGCGCGGCGGGTGCGCGAGGTGCTCGCGGCGTACCGGGGACGGGTGCGCGGGACGCTCGCGACGGCCGAGGACGTGCTGATCGTGCTGGGCGCGGCGCAAGCGCTGGTGACGATCGCGGTCGCGCTGGACGGGGCGCGGATCGCGGTCGAGAACCCCGGGCACATCCACATCCGGGAGCTGCTGCGCACGCAAGGGCTCGAGCCGGTGCCGGTGCGCGTGGACGGGGAGGGGATCGTGGTCGACGAGCTGCCCGGCGACGTGCGCGCGGTGCTCGTCACACCCGCGCACCAGTTCCCGACGGGCGTGGTGATGTCGGCGGCGCGGCGCGCGGAGCTGCTGGCCTGGGCCGAGCGCCACGACGCGGTGATCGTCGAGGACGACTACGACTCCGAGTACCGCTACGACCGCGCGCCCGTCGGCGCGCTGCAGGGCCTGCGGCCGGACCTGGTGCTGCACATCGGGTCGGTGTCGAAGACGCTCGCGCCCGCGCTTCGGCTCGGCTGGCTGATCGCGCCGCCCGCCTGGCACGCGCGCCTCCTGCACGCGCGCGAGAGCCTGGACCACGGCCTGCCCGCGCTCGAGCAGCACGCGTTCGCGGACTTCATCGAGCGCGGCGCCTACGACCGCCACATCCGCCGGTCGCTGCGGACCTACCGGCGCCGCCGGGACGCGCTGCTGGAGGCGCTCGCCATCACGCTCCCGGACGCCACCGTGAGCGGCGTCGCGGCCGGGCTGCACATCGTCGTGCACGTCCCGGACGCCGGCGAGGAAGCGCTCGTCGCCGCCTGCCGCGAGCGCGGCGTCGTGCTCGACGGCGCCGTCCAGCACGGCGCGCGCGCCACCGGCGCGACGCTGCTGATCTCGTTCGCCGCCGTGCCCGACGCGGCCGCCGACCACGTGGCGCAGCTGATCGCTACGGCGCGGGCACGCTCAGCGTCGAGTCCCCGAGCATGACCGTCGCGCGCGGCGCCGCGCGGCTCCAGCGCACCTGCACGGTCACGCCCGTCACATGCAACGCGGCGTCGACCGCGCCCGTGGCCGGGCTCCACACGCCCCGGCCGTTGACCGGCGCGTCGGCGACGAAGCGCACGTTGATGAGCCGGAACGTCACCGCGCCCCCCTGCTCGCCCGCGGTGAAGTGCCCGCCGCGCAGGCCCGGCCCGCGGTTGCCGTGCGAGTACAGCCGCCGCGCGATCACGTCCCCGAACGCCTCGAC
The DNA here is from genome assembly GCF_003344625.1 of Solirubrobacter deserti. Taxonomy (GTDB): domain Bacteria; phylum Actinomycetota; class Thermoleophilia; order Solirubrobacterales; family Solirubrobacteraceae; genus Solirubrobacter; species Solirubrobacter deserti. The sequence continues at coordinate 338,947 of NZ_QPKJ02000004.1, forward strand.
GGCCACCGTCACCGCGCGCCGGGCCGCCTCACCCGGGTCGGGGCCGGAGACGACCGTCGCCGGCGTAGCCGCCGCGAGCGTGAGCGGGTAGCCGCCCGCCACGCGCACGGGCGGGATCAGCGCCGCGCAGCGCTCGTCCAGTGCGCCGCGCAGGAACGAGCGGATCACGCGCCGCGCGCAGTCCGTGCCTTCCAGCAGGTGCGTGGCGCCCTGCGAGGTCACGTGGACCGTGTTGCGCAGCGTGACGATGCGGACGTTCTCGGCCAGCGCCGGCCCGAACGCGGGCGCGTCGCTCAGCGGCGTCAGCGAGTCCAGGTCGCCGCCGACGATCAGCACGGGTACCGACGCGGGCAGCCGGCGCTCCGGGACCGTGGGCGGCGGGCGCCGCGGCGCCGGCCATCGCGCGCACACGTCATACGGCTGGGTGAAGCCGCTGACCGACATCCACTCGGCGGGCGTGAAGGGCGTGAACACGTCCGGCGCCGGCCCGCTCACCTGCGGGTAGTCGGTGCACGCGACGGCCAGGTAGAGCCCGCGCGAGAAGTACGACGCCTCGGGCGGCGAGTGGCTCCAGGTCCCGGCCTGGCCGACCAGGCGCAGGAGCGGCACGTCGTCGCCCGCCAGCGCCGCGCGAAGGGCGGCATCGAGCTCGCGGTAGATCAGCGGGTCGTTGGCGGCGTCCTGGACCAGATCGGAGAGCGCGCGCGGGTCCACGGTCACGTCCAGCGGCGCGCCGTCGGAGTCGTCCGTGCCGCCGCGGATCGGCGCCGCCCGCACCCGCGCGAGCAGCGCACCCAGCCGCCCGACCGCGCCCGGCGACACCGTCTCCAGCGCCGAGCGCATCGTGGCCGCCGAGGACGCGTACCACGGGTCCGTCCCGCGCCGCGGGTACGCGGAGTCGAGCGTGACCGAGCGCAGCAGCCCGGCATGCCGCGCCGCGAAGTCCTGCACGAAGTAGGTGCCGTAGGAGTCGCCGTACAGGTCGACCTTCCGGTACCCGAGCGTCCTGATCACCGCCGCGAGGTCGTCCACCGCGTACGCGGTCGCGAACAGCGACGGATCGCCGTGCCGGCGCCGGATCTCCCGCGCGCACCGCGCGGCCCGCCGGGCGAACGCCGGCCCGCTCGTGCGCCCCGCGAACGACTGCACGGAGCGGCAGTCGATCAGCGCCGAAGCGCCCGTCCCGCGGTTGTCGACCAGCAGCAGGTCCCGCGTGCGCAGCAGCGGCCCGAAGATCGCGCGGAACTCGACGCGCGTCCCGGTCGAGGGATAGCCCGGCCCGCCCTCGACCGCGACGATCGGCGGCTCGCTGGCGCGCCCCGAGGCGCGGTAGAGCCGGAACGCGATGTCGATCGTGCGCCCCCGCGGCCGCTCGGGATCGAGCGGCCGCCGCAGCTCGCCGCACTGCGCGCCGCCGCACGGGCGCAGCTTGACCGCTCCCTGCGCCGGTGCGGCGAGGATCAGCACGGCCACCGCGGCGACGAGCCCCCGCCACATACGAGTGGAGCCTACGCCCCTGCGGGTACTGAGTCATCGTCCATCGGTGGAGGAGGCTCGGATGCGGACCATGACACGGCGATCGATCCTCGCGGCGGGGGTGGCGGGCGGCACCGGCCTGGCGCTGAAGGGGCGTGGCGCGCAGGCGCAGGCGGCCGGCACGCCCGCGGCGGTGCTCGGCGGCGCGCTCGCGGGCGGTGCCTGGGAGGTGATCGACCTCTCGGTCACGACGGGCGAGGAGCACCCGGTCGCGTTCCCGGACCAGCCGCAGTTCAAGGTCGTGCCACTCACCTGGTTCAAGCGCCGCACCGCGGTCAAGCCTGGGATCGCGGCCGTGAACGCGTACGAGATCACCGAGCACACCGGGACGCAGGTCGACTTCCCGCCGCACTTCATCCCGCCGCCCGGCACGAACGTCCCCGGCTCGCCGGGCCGCGCGATCGGCGAGCGCAGCGGCGACGAGTACCCGCTGACGTCGCTGATGGGTCCCGCGGTGGTGCTCGACGTGCGCGCGATCCTCGCCGCCCATACCGCCAAGGGCCGCAGCGCGAAGATCACGCCCGCCTGGATCGAGCGCTGGGAGGCGCGCTTCGGCACGATCGCGCGCGGCGAGGTGCCGGTGCTCTTCAGCGGCTACACCGACCGCTACTACAGGCGCTTCCCGGGTGGCGACCGCTTCAAGGACCGGCTCTTGTGGAAGCCGCTGATCGACAAGTCCGAGCCCGGGTGGGTGGTGCTCGCGCCGGACGCCGTCGAACTGCTGTGGAGCCGCGGCGTCCAGCACGTCGCCACCGACGCGCCCAGCTTCGGCGCCGCGGAGGACCCGCAGGACAGCCACGTCGCCGGGCTCAAGCACGGCATGACGTGGACCGAGCAGGCGATCCGGCTCGGCCGGCTGCCCCGCCGCGGCGCGTTCTACGTGTGCGCGCCGTACAAGGTGGCCGACCAGCAGGCCGGGGTCGTGCGGGCGTTCGCGTTCAGCCCGCGCGGCGCGGCGGCCACCGAGACGGAGCCGCCGCTGGCGCTCTAGTTGAAGGCCATGTTCGGCTCACCCTTCGCGTTCAGGCCGGTGCCGCGGGAGCAGGACCCGCCGCGGGGCGCGCCACCGTTGTAGGCCTGCCGGAAGCAGTTGCGCAGCGCGAGCTGGCCCCAGTAGTTCGGGTGCCCGTCCTCCTGCAGCTGGTAGGGGCCGAAGATCGTCGAGAGCGTGCGGATCTGGTGCACCCACTCGGTCTTGTCCACCGCGCCCGGCGACTGCCACGTGGAGACACCCTTTTCTTCGAGCAGGCCCACCGTGTTCTCGCACAACCGCCGGCCGTAGAGCGCGCCGACCGCTTCCAGCACCTGCACGTTGGACATCCCGTGCACCGCGGTGCGGATCGTGTTGTTCAGCGTCTCCACAACGGTGGTGCGCGCCCAGTTGACGTCGGCGTTCCAGGCGCCGCAGCCGCCGATCGTCTGACGCGTGAAGCCCGTCTCGGGATAGCGCATCCCGCCTGAGAGCGGCAGCGGCGCGGAGTAGGTCTGGGCGAGCACCTCGTAGTCGGCCTCGTCATAGCCCGCGTTCGCCATCGCCTGCTTGATGTTGGTGAACGCCGCCCGCACGTTGGCGGTGATCGTGTTGATGTTCGCGGCCGAGAACATCGCCTTCAGGTTGCTGTCGTCGTGGCAGTAGTTCTTCCACCACGAAGGCGAGGTGAGCCAGTTGGTCACGCACGTCTCGAGGATCTCCGCGAACCCGTAGTCGTTGGCGCCGATCAGCACCACGACCGCCTTGATGCGCTTGTTGTCCTGCGCGAGCTCCTGCAGCATCAGCGCCTGGCCCTTGTTCGCGCCGGACTGCGCGAAGTCCAGGCCGGGCTTCCACTTGCCGTCGCTGGTGCGCGAGTAGGTGCGCGCGCCCGAGCAGGCGAGGTTGACGCTCTTGACCCCGTCGCCGATGTGCACCTCAGCCGACTCGGAGCGGTGGCAACCGGGGATGGGCTCGGAGGCGCCGCCTTCGAAGTAGGCGTCCGCCCCGAGGGCGTCCGTCTTGGACGGCGCCTGGTTGGTGTTGCCGGCCCAGCGCCCCGCCTCACCGGAGATGGCCGAGTCACCGACCGACACGACCGTCGGCGGCGCGAGCTGGACGACCCGCGGCGGAACCTGGATCTGCGCCTGGGCGACCGCGGGGACCGCGACCAGCCCGGCGACGGCGAGGGACAACAGGCGAAGGGTGCGCATGAGCGGAGCAGAACACCCGCGCGTTGGTGAAAGCTTGGAGCTCCCGATGCGCCAGTTCTCGGCCGAGCACCTCGTCGTCCTCGCGCTCACCGCGGCCGCGATCGTCGTCGCCGTCAAGGTGCCGCGGCCGAAGGTGCTCGCGGTCCTCATCGGCGGCGCGTTCGCGATCGAGTTCGCCGTGCGCGCGACCGACGGCAGCTGGGACTGGGGCTTCGACCTCCCGCTGCACCTCTCGGACGTCGTGTCGATCCTCGCCCCGATCGCGCTCTGGACCCGCCGCCCGCTGCTCGTCGAGGTCCTCTACTTCTGGGCGCTGACCGCGTCGCTGCAGGCCGTGATCACGCCCGACCTGCGCACGACCGTTCCCAGCGTGTTCTTCTTCACGTACTTCGTCACGCACAGCGGCGCGGTCGTCGCCGCGTTCCTGCTCGTGTTCGGCCTCGGGCAGCGGCCGAGGCCCGGCGCCGTCGCGCGCGTGTTCGCCGTCACGCTCGGGATGGCCGCGGCCGCCGGGCTCGGCAACGTGATCACGGGCGGCAACTACATGTACCTGCGCGCGAAGCCGGCCCAGGCCAGCCTGCTCGACCAGATGGGCCCGTGGCCGGTCTACATCGCCGTCGCCGCCGCCCTCGCGCTGGTCCTCTTCCTCGCGCTGGACCGGCTGGCAAGATCGACGGGTGCTGACGCCTGAGATCGACCCCGCCGACGCCGGCTTCGACGCCGCCCGCCTCGCCCGCATCGACCGCCACTTCACCCGTTACGTGGACGAGGGCAAGCTGCCCGGCTTCCTCGCGGTGATCGCGCGCGACGGGCAGGTCGTGCACACCGCCAAGGGCGGGATGGCTGACATCGAGGCGGGCCGCTCCGTCGCCGAAGACACGCTGTGGCGGATCTACTCGATGACCAAGCCGATCACGTCGGTCGCGGCGATGCTGCTGTGGGAGGAGGGCGCGTTCGAGCTCAAGGACCCGGTCGCGAAGTTCATCCCGGCGTTCGCGGACGCGCGCGTGTGGGCCGGCGGCAACCAGAACAGCCCCGTGACACGGCCCGCGGTCGAGCCGGTGCGCCTGTGGCACCTGCTCACCCACACCGCCGGGCTCACGTACGGCTTCCACTACGCGCATCCGCTCGACGGCGTCTACCGCAAGGCCGGGTACGAGTTCGGCAGCCCGGGCGACCTGGCGCAGGCCGTCGACGACTGGGCGCGGCTGCCGCTGCTGTTCGAGCCCGGCACCGAGTTCAACTACTCCGTCTCCACCGACGTCCTCGGCCGCGTCGTGGAGGTCATCTCCGGCCAGCCGCTCGACGCGTTCTTCAAGGAGCGGATCTTCGAGCCGCTGGGCATGACCGACACCGCGTTCAGCGCCACGGACCCCGACCGGCTCGCCGCGCTGTACGAGCCCGGCCTCGCCCGCAACGACCGCATGGGCCGGGCCGCGCTCCACACACCCGCGATGCTCTCCGGCGGCGGCGGGCTGATCGGCAGGGCGGCCGACTATCACCGCTTCACGAGCATGCTGGTGCGGGAAGGCGCGCCCCTGCTCGCACCGCGTACGCTCCGCTACATGGCCCGCAACCACCTGCCGGGCGGCGCTGAGCTCAAGGACGTGGCCCGTCCGACCATCTCCGAGACGCAGAACGACGGCATGGGCTTCGGCCTCGGGTTCTCGGTCGTCCTCGACCCCGCCGGGACGAAGATCGCCACGCACCCGGGCGAGCTCGCCTGGGGCGGCCTGGCCTCGACCGCGTTCTACGTCGTGCCGCAGGAGCGCCTGAGCGTGCAGTTCTTCACGCAGATGATCCCGTCCAGCGCGTACCCGCTGCGCTCGCAGCTGCGCCAGCTCGTCTACCAGGCGATGACGGACTGATGCGCGCGCGGCTCGTCGGCGTCCCCGGCTCGCACCCGGTGGTTAGCGCGGAGCTGATGCTCCGCCACAAGGGCGTCGAGTTCACCCGGCTCGACCTGCCCAACATGACGCACAAGGCGATCCTGCCGCTGCTGCGCTACCGCGGCTCGACCGTGCCGGTGCTGACGATCGACGGGCGGCGCGCGAGTGGGACGATGCGGATCGCGCGCGTGCTCGAGCGGCTCGTGCCCGAGCCGCCGATGCTCATCGACGATCACGGCGACGAGGCGTGGGCGGACTCGGTGCTCCAGGACGGTGTGCGCCAGCTCGCCCGCTACGCCGTGGGCCGCGACGACGCGGCGATGGCGGAGTTCCTGCACCGGCCGCTGCTCGGCATCCCGCCGCACCTGGTGAGGCGCGCGGTGCCGGTGCTGCAGCCGCTGGTGCGCGCGCAGATGCGGGTGAAGCCCGCGACGGTGCAGGCGTGCCTGGAGGCGCTGCCGGGCCAGCTCGACCGCGTCGACGCGCTGCTGGAGGCGGGCACGATCGGCGGCGCACGGCCGAACGTCGTCGACTTCCAGGTCGCGCCCTCGGTGCGGCTGATGCTCGCCTTCGACCAGCTGCGCGGCCACATCGACGCCCGCCCCGCGGGCGCCCACGCCCGCCGCCTGGTTCCCGATTATCCGGGCCGGTTCCGGGCAGTATTCCCGGACGCATGGCTGCCGTTCTGAGACAAGACGTCACGCTGGGCAGCGAGGTCGCGGCCTGGCTGTGGCATCCCGAGGGCGCGACCGGCGCCGTCGTGCTCGGCCACGGCCTGTCCGCCGTGCGCGACCAGCGCATCGACGCCTACGCCGAGCGCTTCGCGCAGGCCGGCCTGGCCGCGCTGTTGTTCGACTACCGGCACTTCGGCGCGAGCAGCGGGCAGCCGCGCCAGCTGCTGGACATCAAGCGCCAGCTCGAGGACTGGCGGACCGCCGTCGCGTACGCCCGCGGGCTGGACGGGATCGAGCGCGTCGGCCTGTTCGGGTCGAGCTTCGGCGGCGGGCATGCGACCGAGATCGCCGCGAGCGACCCGAACATCGGCGCCGTCGTCCTGCAGTGCGCGATGGTCGACGGCCTGCAGGCGGCGATGAAGCTCCCGCCCAAGTCGACCGCCAAGCTGGCCAAGGTCGCGCTGCAGGACGAGCTCGGCTCCCGGCTCGGCCGCAAGCCCAAGTACGTCCCGGCGGTCGGCCGCCCGGGCGAGCTGGCGATGATGACCACCGAGGACGCCGTGCCCGGGTTCGACTCGCTCACCCCCGAGGGCTCGACCTGGGTCAACGCCGTCGCCGCCCGGCTCGGCCTGTGGATCGGCACCTACCGGCCGGCCAAGCACGCTGCGTCGATCACCTGCCCGATCCTCGTCGCGCTCTGCGAGCAGGACACGCTCGTCTCCAACGAGGCGCTGGAGAAGGTCGCCGAAGCGGCTCCGCAGGGCGAGCTCGTCCGCTACCCGATCGGCCACTTCGAGATCTACAACGGCGAGTGGTTCGAGCGCGCCGTGACGCGCCAGGCCGAGTTCCTGGCGCGCCACCTGACGGGCGCTACTCCGTCACCGTGACGTAGACGCGCTTGCGCGGGTTGGCGTCCGTGCCCGCCGTCGCCGTGCCGTCGCTGTTGCGCGGGCTCACGACGAGCGCGTTCGGGGTCTTGGAGTTCGCCGGCGCACACTCGACGGCGACGGTCTGGCAGCGCGCGACGCTCACCTCGCCGCCGAACACCGGGTCGGCCTCCGGGTCCGTGGTGTCCACGTTGAGCTTGTTCTGGATGGCGATCGTGGCGCTCAGGCCCTTGCCGTTGAGCGAGGCGCCGGGGTCGATGTAGACGTTCTGGTTGGTCTGGTAGGCGTCCAGGACCGTGAAGCCGCCGGACTGCTCCTCGATCTGGCCGGCCTCGTTGATCAGCAGCCAGCGCGTCCTGAGCGCGGCGGGCTCGACGCCGTCTACGCGGTCGGCGTTCAGGCCCGTGGCGACGCCGGTGGCGTTGGTCGTGAACGGCTTCTTGCCGTCGCCGCCGCTGCCGACCGTGATCGTGCCGGCGCTCGCCGCCCCGGTCGCGTTGAACTCGAACGCGAACCCGGTGGCGAGGTTGTTCACGCGCAGGCACGGCTTGGCGCCGGCGCCGGCGGTCGAGCGGCAGCCGTAGATCGCGCCGCCGCCCGTGGTGGACTTGTTCGACTGCCGGGTCGTGTAACCCGTGCCGTTGTTGGAGACGATCTCCGTCTCCTTGGTGGCGGTGCCGTTGCGCACGCCTTCGCGGAGGGCGCCGCCGGTGGCCGCCACCCCGAGCGGCGCGATCCCGAGGACGAGGATCGTGGAGGCGAGGACGACGTGCCGCGCACGCGTGGAATGTGAACCCATGGTGAGATGACGCGGGCGGCTCCTCCGCGGATGCCCCAGTTGGCGGCTACGCGATATCCATCCGCGTGACCAGCCCGTCCTGCAGCTCATACCGGTGCACGACCTCGCGGTCGTCGAGGACGTTGCCGTCGAAGTCGCGGACCACCTGGTGCACGGTCACGGCGGTGCCGTCGAACGCGACCGGCTCGACGCTCGGGTCGATCGCCGCCCACTGGCGCGTCCAGTAGGCGCGGACAGCCTCCTTACCGTGGAGGCGGCCGCCCTCCCAGCCGTTCGGCCAGTCCACGTCGTCGTGCATGGCGGCGAGGACGGTGTCGATCTCGCGCGCGTTGAACGCGTCATAGAGCCGCTGCAGTGTTTCCATGGACCACAGAATACGCAACCGAGAGGTTGCTCAACGCCACGTGGTCGAGTCCGAATCCGACACCCGGTCCAATGTGAGGCGCCACTGCGGCCGCCACGCTCCCGAACCATGAAACTCGCTCGAGCCGCGGCACGGCTGCTCGCGGTCACGTGTGCGCTCGGCCTCGCCGCCGCTGCCCCCGCGTCCGCCGCTGAATTGGATCTTGAGTCGCTGGACGGCCCGACGGCCGTCAAGCTGATGGAGGAGGGCAAGCTCACTTCGGTGGAGCTCACCCGGGCATACATCGCCCGCATCGCCGCGCTCAACAAGCGTGGCCCCGGTTTGAACGCGGTCTCCCAGCTCAACGCGCAGGCGATCAAGGACGCCGCGCTGCTGGACAAGGAACGCAAGGAGGGCAAGCTGCGCGGTCCGGCGCACGGCCTGCCGATCCTGCTCAAGGACCTGATCGACGTGAAGGGCATGTACACGTCGGCGGGCAACTTCTCGCTGCGCAACTCCTTCCCGGCGATCGACTCGGGCGTCGCCAAGCATCTGCGCGAGCGGGGCGTGGTGATCCTGGGCAAGGTCGGCCTGTCCGAGTACGCGAACTACTTCGGCAGCCAGCCGTCGGGCTTCGCGAACCTCACGGGCCAGGTGCTCAACGCGGTCGACGCCGACCAGAACCCGTCGGGCTCCTCGTCCGGGTCGGGCTCCGCGGGCGCCGCGGCGCTGTCGACGCTGATGATCGGCACCGAGACCTCCGGCTCGATCATCTCGCCGTCGCAGGCCAACGGGCTCGTCGGCCTGCGGCCCACGGTCGGCCTGGTGCCCGGCTACGGCATCGCGCCGATCTCGGCCTCCCAGGACACGGCCGGCCCGATGGACCGCACCGTCGCCAACGCGGCGATGACGCTGCAGTCGATCGCGGGCTACGACGCCCACAACGCCGACTACTACAAGGGCATCTGGGGCCCGGGCATCAAGGACGAGGACATCATCGCGCCCGTCCCGTCCACGGTCCCGAACTACCTGTCGGCGCTGGACCCGAACTTCGTCCGCGGCAAGCGGATCGGCTACAACGGCACGCTCACCGAGGGCACGCCGCTCAAGCTCGCCTACGACGCGCTGGTCGCGGCCGGCGCGATCATGGTCGAGCGCCCGAACATCAACCCGGGCACGCTGCCCGGCGGCGTGCTGGCCTACGAGGCCAAGCGCGACATCGGCGCCTACTACCGCCATCTCGGCCCGGACGCGCCGATCAAGTCCGTCGAGCAGGAGATGGCCGACAACGAGGCCAACGCCCACGAGGCGCTGAAGTTCGGCAACGGCACGCACGCGAGCGCGTTCGCGATCGACATCACGCCGGACTCGGCCGCGTCGGTCGCCTACCGCAACGACCTGCTGCGCGGCAAGCAGCTCAGCCAGTCCGGCATCAACCGGATGATGGCCAACGACACGCCGGACGACACGAGCGACGACTTCATCGCGATCCTCGGCAGCGTCTCCAACGGCGCGCGCGCCGGCTACCCGCAGCTGACGATCCCGATGGGCTACAGCGAGACGGCGCGCCGCGCGAACTCGATCTCGATCCACGCCAACGCGTACAAGGAGCGGGACCTGCTGGGCGTCGCGTACGTGATCGAGCAGGCGACCAAGCTGCGCAAGCCCGTCTCGCAGGTGAACCCGTCGATGTACCGCTGCGCGGACACGACGCCCAAGCCGGCGTTCGCCGAGCGCGGCGCCTGCAACCCGGACTACCAGGACGCGCTCGAGCTCGCCGGTGGCACCGAGACGATCCTCCCGTTCTCGCTGGAGACCGAGTCCGCCGCGGCGCTGCGTGAGCGGCTCGCCTCGGGCACGCTGACGAGCGAGACGCTGACGAAGGCGTACCTGACGCGCATCGCGCTGGTCAACGCCGAAGGGCCGTCGCTCCAGGCGGTGCGCTCGCTCAACGCCGGCGCGGTGGCCGAGGCCAAGGCGCTGGACGCCGAGCGCGCGGCGGGCTCCGTGCGCGGTCCGCTGCACGGGCTCCCGGTGCTGCTCGACGACACCATCGACGCGCAGGGCCTGCCCACCACGGGCGGCTCGATCGCGCTCCAGAACCACAAGCCGGAGGCCGACGCCGCGCTGGTGGCCAAGCTCAAGTCGGCGGGCGCGATCGTGCTCGGCAAGACCAACGTCACCGAGCTCGGCGGCCAGTTCGACGCCAATATGCCGGAGGGCTACTCGTCGCTCGGCGGCCAGGTGCTGCTGCCGTCGGACACCGACAAGACGGTCGCCGGCTCCTCCGGCGGGTCCGCCGCGGCCACGGCCGCCGGCCTCGCGGCGCTGACGATCGGCACCGAGACCTCGACCGACACGGCGCAGCTGATCGCGCCGGCGGGCGTGGCGGGCGTCGTCGGCCTCAAGCCGAGCGTCGGCGCCGTGGACATGGCGGGCGTGATGCCGATCGCCCGCACCCAGGACGCCGCGGGCCCGCTCACCCGCACCGTCGCCGACGCGGCGACCGCGTTCGAGGTGCTCTCGGGCAAGGCGGTGGCGCTGTCGCCGTCGGCCGCGGGCACGCGCGTGGCCGTGGTCAACTCGACGACGGCTCCGTACCCGGCGGCGATCACCGCGTTGCAGGGTGTGGGCGCGACCACGACGGTCAAGCCCGTCGCGACCCCGACCGCGGTCCCGAGCATCACCTCGCGCACGGTCGAGACCGAGCTCAACTCCTACCTCGGCGGCAAGAGCACGCTGCGCGCGATCACCGAGTACAACGCGGCCAACCCGGTCGAGGGCCTCAAGTACCAGCAGCGTGAGCTGACGGCGGCGCTGTCGCCGGACCGCTCGGCGCTGGAGGCGGACACCGCGGCCGGCATCGCGGCCGCCACGGCGGTCCTCGACGCGGCCCTGACGGACGCGGACGTGGTGATGGTCCCGTCCGGCCACGCGCTGGTGGCCTCCGCCGACCGCGCGGGCTACCCGGTGCTCACCGTCCCGGCCGGCTTCGGCACGGGCAGCGCGGGCCGCAACCCGATCGGCGTCACGTTCGTCGCGGCCAAGAACGCCGAGGCGAAGCTGCTCAACGCGGGCTACGCGTTCGAGCAGGCCACGAAGGTGCGGCAGGCGCCGTCCTTCACGAACCCGAGCATGTTCCGCTGCGTCCCGGGCTCGGCGTTCTACTCGCCGCACCACTGCCACCCGGGCGACCTCGAGTCCCCCACGGCGGCCGGTCCGAACGAGACCGCGGTGGCGGGCGACGTGGGCGGCACCGTCCCGGCGACGCTCTCGCTCGCGCTGGGCACGCCGGCGCCGTTGGACCCGTTCGTCCCGGGCGTGGAGAAGGAGTACACGACGACCGCCAAGGCCACGGTGATCTCCACCGCGGGTGACGCGACGCTGAGCGTCTCCGACCCCGGCCACATGACCAACGGGGCGTTCTCGCTCCCGCAGCCGCTGCGGGTCGAGCTCTCCAAGGCGACCTGGGCCGGCCCCGTCTCCAACGACCTGGTCGACGTGACGTTCAAGCAGACGATCGGGCGGACCGACGCGCTGCGCACCGGCACCTACTCCAAGACGCTGGTGTTCACGCTGTCGACGACGACGCCGTAGCGGGTTTGGCAGGGGGGTGAGAGGGCGGCTGGCGGGTGACGTTGAGGGGCGTCACCCGCCGCGACCGCGTTCGATCACGCCGTGCTCGTAGGCGTAGATGACGGCCTGCACGCGGTCGCGCAGGCCGAGCTTGCCGAGCAGGTTGGAGACGTGGCGCTTGGCCGTCGGCTCCGCCACCACCAACGCGGCGGCGATCTCCTGGTTGGAGAGCCCGCCGGCGATCAGCTGCAGCACCTCGCGCTCGCGGTCGGTGAGGGCGTCGAGCGCGGTGCTCGGGGTCGTCTGGGGGAGCCGGTGCGCGACGCGGTCGAGCAGCTGGCGCGTGACCTTGGGGCCGAGCACGGCGTCGCCGTTCGCGACCGCCTTCACCGCCGCCACCAGCTCCTGGCGCGGGACGTCCTTGGTCAGGAAGCCGGACGCGCCCGCCCGCAGCGCTTCGACGATGTACTCGTCGAGGCCGAACGTGGTGAGGACGAGGACCTTGTGGCGCAGACGACGGGTCGCCTCGATGCCGTCCAGGGCCGGCATGCGGATGTCCATCAGGATCACGTCGGGGTCGTGGCGGGTGGCAAGCTCGACGGCCTGCGCGCCGTCGTCGGCCTCCGCCACGACCGCGATCTGGCCCGTGGCCTCGAGCACGGTCTTGAAGCCGGTGCGCATCAGCGGCTGGTCGTCGGCGATCAGGACGCGGATCATGCGTAGGGGATGTCCGCCCGGACCGTGTGGCCGTCGCCGCCGGAGTCGACGATCATCGACCCGCCGAAGGCGCTGACCCGCTCGCTGATGCCGATCAGCCCGTGGCCGTTGTTCATGCCGAGCGACCGGCCGCCCTCGTCGGCGATCGTCAGCCGGAGCCGGTCGGCCCCGTAGCGGATGGTCACGGTCGCGGGCGCGCCGTGGGCGTGGCGGATGACGTTCGTCACGGCCTCCTGCACGATCCGGTAGGCCGACGCGTCCAGACCCTGCGGGAGCGTCCTCGGCTCGCCCTCCACGGTCAGCGTGATGGGCACGCCCGCGGCGCGCGCGCCGTCGATCACCTCGTCGAGCTGGGCAAGGCCCTTGCGCTCCGGGTCCTCGTTGCGGAGGACCCGGCTGAGCTCGGCCATCGTCCGGCGCCCCTGGGCGGCGATCGCGTCCGCGCGCTCGTCGCCGGTCACCGCGGCGAGCGCCTCCGCCTGCACGACCATCAGCGTCACGTCGTGGCCGACGGCGTCGTGCAGCTCGCGCGCGATCCGCAGGCGCTCCTCGGCGGCGGCGTTCTTCGTGAGCAGCTCCCGCCGCACCGTGACGAAGCGCGCGCTACCGATGACGGCGGCGCCGAGCACGGCGATCGACGCCGGCTCGGCCCAGTGGTCGAAGTCGGCGAACCGGGCGGCGACCAGCACGGCGGCCGCCGCGGTGGCCGGCTTGAGGCCCTTGTCGGCCGCGATCCAGTACAGCGGAACGAGCGCGAGCAGCGCGATGAACGGCAGCGCCAGGCTCACCGCGACGATCGCGGCGAACAGCCAGATGGCCTTCCAGCGCAGCACGAGCCACATCAGGTCAGATCTCCTGCGTCCGTGTCCTCCACAGGCCGGCGCCGAGCGCGACGGCGGCCCAGGCGACGATGATCCCGATCGCGCCCGCGAGAGGCAACGTCGCGACGAGGCCGTCGGCGTTGTCGAGGCGGGAGATCGCCACGGCGGGGATGGCGAAGCGGCCGTCGCCGAGCACGTCGAGCTGCGCCAGCAGCGGCGCGACGCCGAGCTGGAACGCGAGCACGAAGCCCATCACCTGGCCCGAGCGGCCGGTGAGCGCGGCGAGGCCGACGCAGACCGCGGCGGTGAGGGCGCCGCTGACGAGCACGGTGACCAGGCCGCGCAGGACGTCGGCCAGCGGCGGGGTGGAGAGGACCGCGGCGGCGGCGAGCGCGACCGTGAGGATGGAGAGCGTGAGCGCCCACGCCGCGGGCACGCGCGCGAAGAACAGCGCGGCGCGGCTGCGGCCCGTAGCGACCAGGTCGCGGAAGACGCCGGACTCGATGTCGGCCCCGCCGGCGGTCGCGCCGATGATCGCTCCCGCCACGGCAGCGAGCAGCGTGAGGATGCCGACCGCGCTGTCGAACGTCGCGTCCTCGCCGCCGACGGCGTAATACACGGCGACTGCGCCGAGCACGAGGCCGGCGGTCACGGCGACCATGCCGCGGCGGCGGCGCAGCTTGAGGATGTCGGCCTCGATCAGGCGCAGCATCACGCGTGCTCCAGCCGGGTCGTCATGGACAGGAACTGGTCCTCGAGGCTGCGCCGGACCGGGTTCACGCGCTCGACCGCGATGCCCTCAGCGAGCAGGCGGGTGAGCAGCGCGGTGACGATGTCGGCGTCGCGCGGCGCGTCGGGCGCGAGCGTGGCGCGGATGCCGCCGTCGTGCTCGACGGCGCGCCGGACCAGCGGCGTGGCGGCGAGCACGTGCGCGGCCTTGACGGCGGGGGCGGCGACGATGTCGATCGTGCGTTCGTCGCCGCGTTCGGTGAGCTGCGCGATCGTGCCCTGGGCGACGACGCGGCCGTTGTCGACGATCGCGGCGCTGTCGCACGTCTTCTCGACCTCGTCGAGCAGGTGCGAGGACAGCAGCACGGTGCGGCCCTCCTCCACCAGCGAGCGGACGAGCCGGCGGAACTCGAGGATGCCCGCGGGGTCGAGGCCGTTGACGGGCTCGTCGAGGATCAGCAGCTCGGGGTCGCACAGCAGGCAGCGGGCGATGCCCAGCCGCTGGCACATGCCGAGGGAGTAGCCCTTGACGGCGTCGTCGGCGCGGGCGGCGAGTCCGACGCGTTCCAGCGCGGCGGGGATGCGGGCGGCGGCGTGGGCGTCGCGGGCGGCGGCGTGCACGAGCAGGTTCTCCCGGCCGGTCAGGTGCGGGTGAAAGCGCGGCTCCTCGACGATCGCGCCGACGCGGGCGAGCGCCAGGCGCGGCTCGGTGCCGAGCAGGCGCATCGTGCCCGAGGTCGGTTGCGCGAGCCCGAGCAGCAACCGGACGAGCGTCGTCTTGCCGGCGCCGTTGCGACCGAGGAAGCCGAACGCGGTCCCGCGCGGCACCTCCAGGTCGATCGACTCCAGGGCGGTCCGGGCGCCGAAGCGCTTGCCGAGGCCGTGGGTCTCGATGGCGAGCGAGGTCATGCCCCGATCTTCGGTCGGCGGCGGGCGCGTGTCGTCGACCGCACGGTCCATTTGCGCGCCCCATCTACTCCGATCGGATCACCCCTATTCTGAGGCCATGCCGCTTACGGTGGAAATCTGGTCCGACGTCGTGTGCCCGTGGTGCTACCTCGGCAAGCGGCGCTTCGAGGCGGCCCTCGAGCGCTTCGAGCACCGCGACGAGGTGACGGTGCTGTGGCGCTCCTTCGAGCTGGACCCGGAGGCCGCGCGCGACGTTCCCGGCACGGCCGTCGAGCGGCTGGCCGGCAAGTTCTCGATGACCCTCGAGCGCGCGCAGCAGCTCCACCACGAGATGGAGGAACGGGCCGCCGCGGACGGCCTCGAGTACCACATGGATCAGACCAAGGGCGGCAACTCGTTCGACGCCCACCGGATGATCCACCTGGCCGCGACCTACGGGCACCAGACGGACGCCCAGGAGCGGTTCTTCCGCGCGTACTTCACCGAGGGTGAGTCGCTCGGCGTGTGGGACACGCTGGTGCGCCTGATGCAGGAGATCGGCGTGGACGGCGAGGAGGCGCGCGAGGCACTGCGGCTGGACCGCTTCGCCGAGGACGTGCGCGAGGACGAGGCGCTGGCGCAGCAGCTCGGCATCCAGGGCGTGCCGTTCTTCGTCTTCGAGCGCCGTTACGGGCTCTCGGGCGCGCAGCCGGTCGAAACCATGCTGACCGCGCTCGAACGGGCGTGGGAAGAGGCGGTTAACCTCCAAGCGTGATCCTCGCGACCGCCGCACTTCTCGCCTCCTGGGCGCAGGTCGCCCCGAGCGAGCAGGCGGCGCTGGCGCGCACGCCGGACACGCGGGTGCACATCGCGTGGGCCGACAACGGGCAGCTCTTCTACACCGACCCGGCCGAGCACGCGACCGTTCCCGTCGCGGCGCTGCCGGGCGACGTCCGGCCGGCGCTGCTGGCGGGGCCAGACGGGCTGCGCGTGTTCGCCGCGGGGGTGAGCGGGTTCTCCGTCGACGGCTTGTCGTGGCAGCTGGCGTCAAACCCGACGACGGGTGAGGTGAGCGCCGCCGGGGCGGTGCTCGCGTGGGAGCAGGACGGGCGTGTGCGCGTCGGCGCGTACGACTTCGGGCCGGGCTCGACGCCCGCGGTGGCGCCGGGCGCGGTGGCGTGGTCGGTGACGGGCGGCGTGCGTGTGCAGGCGATCGCGCCGGACGGCGCGCCGGTGGGCGAGGCCGCGACGGTGCCGGAGGCGTCCGGGCGCCCTTCCGTGGTCATGAGCGCAGGCGAGACGATCGTGGCGGCCGGGGACGTGGTGTGGCGCGTGGGTTCGCCGTCGACCCTGGAGCTGCCGGACGCGTCCGTGTCGACGCTGGGCGTGGACGCGCGGGGGCGGGTGTGGGCGGCATGGAGCGACGGCGCGCGCGTGTGGGCGGCGCGGTCCAACGCTGCGGTGTCGGAGTTCGGCGCGCCGGTGGCCCTGGGCGCGCTGCCGGTCTCCTCGCTGGCCGTGAATGCGACGAACACCGCGGCGCACGTCCTCGCGGGCGCGAACGGCGTCTCCTACCTGCGCCGCACGCTGCCCGGACTGACGTTGGACGAGCGGCACCGGCGCGAGATCTTCACCTTCTCGGTGACCGACGCCGGGGACCCGGTGCGCGGCGCGGTGGTGAAGGTGGGCGGGCGGTCCGGCAAGACGGACCGCAACGGGCGCGTGACGCTGCGCGTCTCGAACCGCAAGCTGCGCCCGACGGCGACCAAGCAGGGCTACGAGAAGGCGAGGCTGACGCTCAAGTGAGCTATTCCGTGCTGGGTGCGGGCGAGGCGTTCTGGCGGCCGTCGAATCAGATGAAGGTCTTGAACACCGACCTCGCCAAGCAGCTGGGGGTGTCGGAGTTCGGCGCGCGGCTGTGGCGGCTGCGGCCGGGGCAGGCGTCCACGAAGCACCGGCACCGGCTGACGGCCGAGCTCTACGTGGTGCTGGAGGGCGAGGGGCGCATGCGGATCGACGAGGACTCGCTCGTCCTGCCGCGCTTGTCGGCCGTGTTCGTCTCGCCCGATAGCGTTCGCCAGATCTTCAACGACGGCGAGGAGGATGCGCTGTGGCTGGTCTTCGGGGCGCCGAACGAGGCGGCGAACACGCTGGAGATGGACGAGGAGACGATCGCGTTCCTGTATCCGGACGGGCCGAAGGCGCTGCCGCCGGAACTGAGCTCGTGATCGCCGAGCGGCTGCACTTCACGGGCGTCGAGGAGGCCGACCGGTTCCTCGTGGAGGACCCGTTCGCGTTGCTCGTGGGGTTCGCGCTCGATCAGCGCGTGCCGGTGCCCAAGGCGTTCATGGGGCCGTGGGTGCTGCGCGAGCGGCTCGGGTCGCTGGAGCCTTCCGTGGTGGCGGCGGCCGACCTGGAGCCGGTGTTCCGGCAGGTGCCGGCGATCCATCGCTTCCCCGCGATGATGGCGCGGCAGGTGCACGCGTTGGCCGTGCACGTCGTGGAGGTCTACGAGGGGGACGCCGCGCGGGTGTGGACGACGGCGTCGACGTCGGATGAGCTGCGGGCGAACATCGACGGGCTGCCCGGGTTCGGTGCCATGAAGGTCAAGGCGTTGGGGTCGGTGTTGTTCAAGCGGTTCGGGGTCGCGCTGGCGGAGCCGCTGGTGCCGTGGCACCCGACGTTGGGCGACGTGGACTCGGCCGAGGCGCTGGCCGGTTACCAGGCGGCCAAGAAGGCCAACAAGGCCGTGTGGGAGTCCTGACGGGCGAGCTTGGCGAACGCGTTCTCGCCCGGCTTCTTGCAGTCGCCGTTGGGGTGTGAGCCGAACGCGCAGAAGTGCCGGACGCGTTCGCAGTTGCGCACGCGGTAGGCCTTGCTCTGCCAGCGGGTCTGCGCGAAGTCCTTGTTGCCGGGCCCGCAGTCGATCAGCCCGTGGCCGTAGTAGGCGATGATCCGGTCGTTCCCGGCGCCGCCGTACATGTTGTTCTTGCCGTGGCTGGGATAGATGAAGTCGTTGTCGTCCCCGCCGCGCATGACGTCGGTCTGGTTGCTCGGGTTGTCCTTCTCCCAGTCGCCCCACAGGACGTCGCGGCCGGCGAGGCCCCAGAGCGTGTCGTCCCCGTGGTGGCCGAGCAGCTCGTCGTTGTCCTCGGTACCGCGGCGCTGGTGGTCGCCGCTGTCGAGCACCTTCCACAGGATGCCGGTGATCTTCGGCCAGCCCTTGTGGGACACGTTGCCCGTGCCCGGCCCGCCCGGCGTCTGGCGCCCGTTGCCCTCGCCGCACTGCTCGCCCTGCTTGCGCGGGCCGCAGCGGTCCTCCTCGTCCTGCGCGAGCGCGGCGGCGGGGGCGGCGAGGAGGAGGGCGATGGTGGCGACGGCGGTGACGAGCCTCATTGGACGACATTACCCGCTCGCGCGCCACGCGAGGATCCGGATTGGTGTGAAGACGATCAGCGGTCCGGGCGGCGGCTGGGTGCGATACACGGGATACCGGTCTTGCAGTGCGTGCAGTGCCGCCTCGCGGACGGGCGTGATCGTCGCGGTCGCGAGGATCTGGACCCAGGCGAGGCGGGTCCAGTCGTCGTCGTAGCGGTCGACGGTGAGGGTGGCGCGGGGGTCGCGTTGCAGGCGCGCGAGGCGCGCGGGCGCGCGGGTGCGTTTGGGCTTGGCGTCGTCGATGGCGCTGACGAGCGTGTTCTCGAGCCGCGCGAACGTGATCGGCTGCACGCGCGGATGCCCGCTCTCGTCGAGCAGCCCCAGGTGCGCGACGGGCTGCTCGTCGAGCAGCGCGCTCGCCCACGCCGGCAGGTCGGAGAGTTGGTGCACCGTTGGCACAAAGTTGCCACAGACGCGTCTTGTTCCGCGCGTGCTCGGTGCGCGACCCTCCCGGACATGCACAAGCCTCGCGCCGATCGGTCACTTGACCACCGCATAGGTGGTCAAGTGACCGATGACCCCGTTCAGGCGCTTGCGAAGTTCGCCGCGGGACAATGGGGCGTCGTCTCGCGCGGCGAACTCGAGGCGCTCGGGTTGAGCGCCAGACAGGTCGACCGCATGGTGGCGCGGGGGCACCTGCACCCCCTTCACCGGGGGGTCTACGCCGTGGGCCATCGCAACGTCACCACGGAAGGCCGCTTCCTCGCGGCCGTGAAGGCGTGCGGCGACCAATCCGTGCTCAGCCACTACGCGGCCGCGTGCCACCACGGGTGGCTGCGCTACGACGGCCGACCGATCGACGTCACGAGCCTCGGCCGGCGACGGCGACCGGGCATCAAGACGCACGTGACGGAGCACCTGGAGCGCGAGATCGTCCGCCAGATCCCGGTCACGCCGCGCCTGCGCACCATCACCGACCTCGCCCGCACCGCAGACGAGCGCACGGTCAAACGCGCGCTGCGCACCGCCCGCTTCTCGGAGGCCGAGCTCGCGCAACTGCCGTCACGCATCACCGGGCTCCGTGCGGTGCCGACCGCCAGCGGCAGCGAGGACTTCGTGTTCGACCTCGTCGTCGCCGCCGGGTTCGCCGAGCCGCTCGTCAACGCGCCGTACCCGAACTCCAGCTACGTCCCCGACCTGTGGTGGCCCGAGCAGCGCCTGATCGTCGAGGTCGACAGCCGCGAGTGGCACTCGGATCCGCTCGCGCAGCGCGACGATCTGGACCGCCAGGCGTGGCTGGAAGCGAAGGGCGAGCGCGTGCTGCGCACCACCCGGCCGCAGGTGCGCCGGGACCCGCACAACTTCTTCGCGCGGCTGAGAGCGGCGGGCGCGCCCTACACGAGATCGGCGCAGACCCAGTTATGACGTCCCGCGCCGCCCGCCCACAGCCGTGCCGCGAGCCGGTCCTGCTCGGCCTTGGACGCCTGGTAGGCGTGCGGGGTCGAGCCGCCGAGGCCGCGCCAGGTGTCCGGCATGAACTGGTAGTAGCCCGAAGCGCCCGCGTGGTTGGGCGGGAGGTTCTCGCCGCCGGACTCGCACTGGACGATCGCCCACGGGATGGCCCACGGTCCGCCGGGGCCGGACGAGGTCCGCGCGGCGCGGGCGCGGGCGGCGAGCAGGCGCGAGAGCTCGCGCTCGGCCCGGCGGCGGCCGGAGCGGGTGCGGTCGAGCGCGGCGAGCCGGGCGGCGCGGGCGCGGGCGATCGTGTCGCGGCGCTCACGCAGGCCGGCGGTGATGCTCGCGAGCGCGTTGCGGCGGGCGAGCACGGCCGTGCGCTCACGGGCCTGGCGGGCGGCCAGGCGGGCCAGGGCGCGCTGCTGGGTGCCGGCCTCGCCGCGGGCGTCGCGGACGAGGTTGAGCACGTTCGTGTCGGCGCGCTCGACGCGCTTGACGAACGCGAGCGTCTCCAGCAGCTGCGGGAACCCGTCGGCGTGGAAGACGACGGTGACGAAGTCCGGGCGGTCGCCCATGTAGCGCTCGCGCAGCAGGCCGGCGAGCTTCTCGCGGACATCGGCGAGCCGCTTGCGCAGGCGGGTGACGCGGCGCCGGGCCTCAACCTCGCGCTGCTCGGTGGCCGCAAGGCGGGTCTCGGCCTCGTCGAGGTCCTGCTGCGCGGCGCTCAGGCGGCCTTCGAGGATCGTGACCTCGCGCGCGGCCTTGCGTTCGAGCTCGCCGAGCCGCTCGGCCGCGCTCGCCAGGGACCGCTCGCGCGACTTGCCGTCGCCGATCCGGTCGCGCAGCGTGCCCTCGTCCTGCGCGAGGGCGACGGGTACGAACACGAAAACGGCAAGGAGCAGCAACACCACACGGCGCATCGAAGTCCAACCTAGAAGCGCTCACGTGCGGCCTCTGCAATCCCGCTGTCAGGCGGGACGGCCGATAGCCTGGCGGCGTGGCGACCATCTTCACCATCGGGTACGAGCGGCTGTTGCCGGCCGAGCTCGTCGCCGAGCTCGAGGCCGCGGACGTCAAACGCGTGATCGACGTGCGCTTCCGGCCGCAGTCCCGGCGGCCCGGGATGTCCAAGACGCGGCTGTCCGAGCTGCTGGGCGCGCACGGAATCGCGTACGAGCACCGGCGCGAGCTCGGCACGCCCGCGGACATGCGCTGGCTGTTCCACGCGGGGCGGACCGAGGAGGCGGCGTCCGCGTTTCTCACCCACATCGAGCAGAGCGCGCCGGACGCGCTCGACGGGCTCGCCACGGAGCTCGAGCACGCGCCGCCGACCGCGCTGCTGTGCCTGGAGGCCGACCCCGCGGGCTGCCACCGGCGCGTGTTGACCGAGGCGTTGCAGACGCGCGTCCCAGACCTCCAAGTAGTCGATCTCTAGACCCTTGAGCGGTATGGACGACCTGAGCATGGCGTACGATCCGTCTCGGCGTGTGCCCCCGGAACTGCTGTCGGGGGCACACGATCCCCTTTCGTAGCTAGCGTCTAGCCCCAATGCGCGGCCCGGCCTTGACCTCCGCGGCCCTGCGGGGGCTGCTCGACGCGACGCCCGCCGCGATCGGGTGCTTCGACGCGCAGCTGCGCGCGGTCTACGCGAACACCGCGTTCACGATGGCCACGGGCGTGCAGATGGGCCGGGTGATCGAGGACGCGGCGCTCGCGGCCGAGGTCCGCGCGATGGTCGAAGGGACGGGTGCGCCGCGGCGGGTGCGGATCGCGGCGCCGCACCGGATGCCCATCTCCGGCACGCTGTTCGCGCTCGGGGACGCGCTGATCGGGCTCGTGCTCGACGCCGGCGCCTATGAGGCGCTGGCCGTGCTCGCCGAGGAGCAGTCGGCGCTGCGGCGCGTCGCGACGCTGGTGGCGAGCGACCCCGAGCCCGAGGACATCTTCCGCGTCGTCGCCGAGGAGGCGGGCCGGCTGTTGCACGCGCGCAGCGCCGCGACCATCCGCTACGAGGGCGACTTCGCCGTGACCGTGGGCCGCTGGGCCGACGACGACCTGGGCGGGTTCGAGGTCGGCACCGTCGTGCCGCTCACCGACAGCGACGGCGTGACCGCACTGGTCGCGCGCACGGGCGAGCCGGCGCGGGTCGAGGACTACCGGGGCGTGAAGGGCTACGCGGCGGAGATGATGGCCTCGGCCGGGTACCGGTCCGCGGTCGCCGCGCCGGTGGTCGTTCCGGGCGGGCGCATCTGGGGCGTCGTGCTCGTGGCCTCGGCGAACGTGCTCGGCGAGGCGGCCGAGCACCGCCTGGCCGGCTTCGCGGAGCTCGTCGCGCTGGCGCTGGAGTCCGCCGAGGCCCGCGCCGAGCTCAAGGCCTCACGCGTGCGGATCCTGGAAGCGGGCGTGACCGAACGCCGCCGGCTCGAACGCAACCTGCACGACGGCGCGCAGCAGCGGCTGGTCGCGCTCGCCGTGCAGCTGCGGGTGCTGGAGAAGCGGCTGGGCGAGCCCGACAAGGCGGTCGCGATGCTGCGCGCCGCGGCGCTCGAGCTCGAGCAGGCGCTGGCCGAGCTGCGCGAGCTCGCGCGCGGCCTGCACCCGGCGGTGCTCGCCGACCGCGGCCTCGCGCCCGCGCTGGAGACGCTCGCCTCGCGCTCCCCGCTGCCGGTCGCGCTCGAGGGCGTGCCGGAGGGCCGGCTGGCCGAGCCGCTGGAGGCCGCCGCGTACTTCGTCGTCGCCGAAAGCCTCACGAACGCCGTCAAGCACGCCGACGCCACCGAGCTGCGCGTGCGGATGGCGACCGAGGCGGGTGAGCTGCGCGTGGAGATCTCCGACGACGGCCGCGGCGGCGCCGACCCCGAGGCCGGCGGCGGCACGGGCCTGCGCGGGCTCGCCGACCGGGTCGAGGCGCTCGGCGGC
Source organism: Solirubrobacter deserti (assembly GCF_003344625.1). GTDB lineage: Bacteria > Actinomycetota > Thermoleophilia > Solirubrobacterales > Solirubrobacteraceae > Solirubrobacter > Solirubrobacter deserti. The sequence continues at coordinate 361,742 of NZ_QPKJ02000004.1, forward strand.
CGGCTCACGCTCGAATCCACGCCCGGCGCGGGCACGACCGTGCGCGCCGCGCTTCCGCTCGGGCAGACGTAACGGTTCGGCCGGTGCCGGACACAAGCCTGGATGTGACCGACTTGGAACCCCACCGGCGCCCGGCATCCGCGGGTGCGCGCCGCGAGCGGCGGTGCCCGGCGCCCGCCAGTGATCGCGGCAGGCGGCGGCGCCCCGCGCCCTCGCCGATCGCGAGGCGGACGTGACCGACTTCGACGCCCTCTACGCCGCGCACCGCGACGACGTGTGGCGCTACTTCAAGCGCCGCTCGCCGGCCGACCACGAGGATCTCGTCACGGAGGTCTTCCTCGTCGCGTGGCGGCGCGCCGGCGAGGTGCCGCACGAGCCGCTGCCGTGGCTGTACGGCGTCGCCCGCCGGGTGCTGGCCAACCACCGGCGGGCGGGAGATCGCCGGGACGCGCTGGCCGAGCGCGCCGCCGCCCACGCCGCGCCCGCCGCGCCGGATCTCGCGGAGGCCGTCGGCCTGCGCACCGACCTCGCCCGCGCGCTCGCCGAGCTCAGCGACCAGGACCGCGAGCTCGTCCTGCTCGTCGCGTGGGAAGGCCTCACGCTCGCCGAGGCGGCCGCCGCGCTCGGCTGCCGCCGCGGCACCGCGGCCGTGCGCCTGCACCGCGCGCGCCGGCGCCTGCACACCGCCCTGCACGACGACGAGAGCGGCCCCGCGCTCGCGTCCATGACCGCCTTGGAGGAACGATGATCGACGAGATCGCCCAGGCCGACCCGGCCCGTGACGCCGCGCCGACCGCGGCCGAGGGCGCACGCATGGACATCCGGCTGCACGGGTTGCTGGCGGAGGAGACGCGCCCGGCGGCGGCGCCCCGGAAGCGGCCGCGCCGCGCGCTCGTGCTCGTGCCCGTCGCGCTGGCCACCACCGCCGTCACGCTCGGCGTCGCGCTGCCCGGCGGGAAGACGCCCGCGATCATCCAGCCCGCCCCCGCCAGCGCGGCGACCGTGCTTTCCGACCTGCAGGGCAAGGTCGCCGGCGCCGCCGGGGAAAGCGGGCGGTACGCGTATCTCAAGCAGATCTCCTACACCTCGCACATGGGGCAGGACTACGTCGCCGTGATCCCGCACGAGTCCGAGCAGTGGATCGACGCCAACGGGGACGGCGTGGGGAAGGAGCTCGTCCACGACGACCAGGCCACGTTCCCCACGCCCGCGGACAAGCTGGCGTGGAAGGGGAAGCCCAGGCCGCCGTACAACGAGGAGCCGTACGCGCTCGACAACGTCGAGGTCATCGGGCTCAGCATGAAGGAGATCAAGGCGCTGCCGACCGACCCGGTCCAGCTGCGCACGCTCCTGGAGAACCGCGACAACGTGATCGTCACGGCCTACGCGGGCGCTCTGCTGTCGTTCGCCGGCACGCCGCAGGAGGTCAAAGTCGCGCTCTACGGCGTGCTCAGGAGCCTGCCGGGCGCGGAGCTGATCCCCAAGGCCACCGACCCGCTCAAGCGGACGGGCGTCGGCATCCAGTTCGACGACGAGGCGTGGCGGACGCTGTTCCTGTTCGACCCGGACACGGGCGAGCTGCTCGGCACCAAGTCGATCGGCAAGAAGGAGGTCCCGGGCCGCACGATCGAGGACTGGACGCTGACCGTCGAGTCCGGCCGGACGGACACCGCGCCGGAAGCCAAGCCGGTCACGCCGCAGACGACCGCGCGCTGACAAGACGGGTTGCGCGATTGACGCATCTGCGCGAAGGTTGCGGGCAGGCAATGGAAGATCCGCCGGACCCGTTAGGGCAATACCCCGGCGGCGAGCTTCTGCTCGTCACACCACGGCTCTGAAGCCTGGTGGCCGCTGAGCGGCCCCCGCTGAGATCGGAGGCAGCCCGGACAGTGACAGGGTCCGGGCGCCCCAATCACGAGGTCGGGACATCCCCGCCGCCCCACCCCGATCATCCGACCTCGCTACCCCGCGCTGCGGAGCGTGAAGTCGAACGCCTGCCCCACGTCCGGACGTTCCTCGACGAGACCGATCTCGGCGTCGAAGTCCGCCCATTGCTCGAGCACGTCGCGGTCGAGCTTCAGGTCGTCGGCGAACAGCGGCAGCACGGCGTCCAGCTGCGCCCGCACGAGCGCGGTGTCGTCGGTCTCGGCCGCCTCCGCGATCACCTCCACCGCCTTGTCCGGGCGCGCACGCGCCTCGTCGATACCGGCATCGATCGCGTGCAGCGCGCTCGTGAGGCGCTCACGTTCCTTCGCCAGCGTCGCGCGCGAGGTGATGAACACGACCTCCGGATACGGCGGCGCGCCGTAGTCCTCGACGCGGAACTCGTTCGCGTCCAGCCCGCGCTGCTTGAGCGCGACGCCCTCCGCGTTCCAGAACACCGGCACGGCGTCGACGCGCTTGGTCAGCAGCCGCGAGACCGCGTTGAACCCGATCGTGACCTGCTCGACCTTCGACGGGTCGCCGCCGTCGTGGGAGACGATCGCGTTCAAGAAGGCCGGGTCCGAGGGCAGCCCGGACACGCCGACCGTGCGTCCCTCGAGGTCCCGCGGGCGCGCGATGGACGGCTGCGCGACCAGCGCCGCCAGCGGCTTGCCGACGAGCGCGCCGACGGCGACGACGTCGGTCCCCGCCGCGCGCGCGATCGCGAGGTCGTGGATGTCCAGCACGCCGAGCTCGACCTTCCCGCTCGAAACGAGCTTGAGCCCGTCCGGCCCGGAGCCGGGCGTCTGGATGCGCACCGCGTCACCCGCCAGGTAGATCGGCGCGTGCACGGGGTTCGGGACGAAGTCGAGCGCAACCGTGACCGGGCGCGAGGACGGCGGGGTGGCGGGCTCGTCTTCGCCGCCGCATCCGGCGACCGCGAGGAGCGTCAGAAGTACGACCAGGCGACGCATGCGGTCCAAGACCGTAGCCTGTCGCGCTGTGCTCGCCGACGAGGTCCGCCGCCACTGCGCCCAGATCGCGACCTCCGCGCGCCACGTGAGGATCGACCTCGACGCGCCGGTCGAGCTGGACGGGATCGCCGGCCTGGACCCCGAGCTGCATTTCCTCGAAGGCCGCCCGGAGGACGTGACCCGCTACGTCCTGATCCTCGACGCGATCAACTTCGGGTCCGGCTTCTTCGGAGAGCTGTCGACCACCACCGACGCGATCACGGAGCGCCTCACCGCCCACGCCCGCGCGCACGGTCCCTGGACGGCGGAGCAGCTGCACGCGCTCGACGCTCCGACCGTCGCCGCCACGCTCGCCCTCGAGCCCAGCCACCAGCTGACGCATCTGTACGCCGAGGCGCTCAACCAGCTCGGGGCCTGGCTTCCGGACCACCCGATCCCCGCCACCGCCGACGGGCTCGCCCGCGCTCTCACCGCGATGCCGTTCTTCGCCGACCACGGCTTCTACAAGCGCGCGCAGATCGCCGCCAACGACCTCCAGCTCGCTGGCGTCGTGGACTTCCCGGACGTCGACGCGCTGACGATCTTCGCCGACAACCTCGTCCCGCACGTGCTGCGCGTCGACGGCGTGCTGATCTACGACGACGCGCTCGCCCACGCCGTCGACCACCAGCTCGAGCTGCCCGCCGGCAGCGAGTATGAGCGCGAGCTGCGGGCGTGCGCCGTGCACGCCTGCGAGCAGCTCGCGCAGCGGGCGGGCGTCCCCCCGCGCACGCTCGACAACTGGCTCTGGAACCGCGGCCAGAATCCGCCCTACAGCGAGGGTTTCGCACATATCACGAAGACGGTGTTCTATTGAGGGACGTCACGGTCGCCTGTATGACCGCGTTCACGTGGCGCAAAGGTTTCGAGCCGTAGGGTCGCGGAGGTTATGCGGTTCACGGGGGACCTTTGGCGGCGGGCGCGCGAAGGTGACGGACACGCGCGCGCACGTTTGATCGAGATGCACATGCCGCTCGCGCGCTCGCTCGCGGTCCAGTACCGCCACGCGCGCGAACCGCTCGACGACCTGTGCCAGGTGGCCAACCTCGGCCTCGTCAAGGCCGTCGACCGCTACGACCCGGCCCGGGGCATCGCGTTCACCTCATTCGCCGTTCCCACCATCCTCGGCGAGCTCAAGCGCCACTTCCGCGACCGCACGTGGACGATCCACGTCTCACGCGGGACACAGGAGGCGATCGCGCGCGTGGAGAAGGTCAGCGAGGAGATGCGCGCGCAGCTCGGGCGCTACCCGAGCGTCGGCGAGGTCGCGGACGCGACGGGGATGAGCGTCGAGGAGGTGACCGAGGCCCGGCTGGCCGAGGGCGCCTCGCGGCTCGCGAGCCTCGACGCCCCGGTCGCGACCCGCGACGAGGCCGCCGACGGCGGGCTCGCCGACCTGCTCGGCCGCGACGACGAGGGCCTGCACCGCGTCGAGGACGCCGTCTGGATCGAGCAGCTCGCCGGCAGCCTCACGCCGCGCCAGCGCGAGGTGCTGCGGCTGCGCTTCGTCGAGGACCTCGTGCAGCGCGAGATCGCCGAGCGCGTCGGGCTCTCGCAGATGCACGTGTCGCGGATCCTGCGCGACACCCTGGCGCAGCTCGCCGACGCGGCCTAGCGGCGCAGGATCAGGTGTGAGTCGCCGAACTCGTGGCGGCGGTAGCCCGCGCCCGCGGCGTAGGCGCGGCGCAGCACGTCCGCGCCGGCGATCGCCTCGAGCATCAGCAGGTGCGATGCGTCGGGATCGTGCCAGCCGGTGAGCAGGCCGTCGACGACGCGCACGCGGTGCTCGGGCGTGATCGTGAGGCTCGTCCAGCCTTCGCCCGGATGGACGCGGCCGTCCTCGTCCGCCACCGTCTCCAACGCGCGCACGACCGTCGTCCCGACCGCGATCACGCGGCCACGGCGCTCGTTGATCCGGCGCGCCGTGTGCGCGGAGACGCGGTAGCGCTCCGGGTAGGGCCGCTCGCCGCGCTCCTGCGAGGAGACGCCCGTGTGGAGCGTGATGCGCTGCACGCTCACGCCGGCCGCGCGCAGCGCGCGCAGCGTGTCCTTGGTGAACGGGCGCGCCGCGCTCGGCATCTCGGCGCTGCCGGGCTCGGTGGCGAAGATCGTCTGGTAGTCGCTGAGCGGGCGTGCGGAGGTGTCGTGCGCGTAGCGAATCGGGGCGCCGTGGCGGTGCAGGTACTCCAGCAGCGGCTCCGGCAGCTCCAGCCGCGCGACCCACAGCCGGCCGGGGCTGAGGTAGGGCGCGAGCAGCGTGGCCCGGCCGCCGGCGGGGAGCGTGAGCGTCTCCGCGCGGGCCGTCGCGCGCTGCCCGTGCCGGCGGACCTCGACCACGTAGCCGTCCGGGTGCGGAGTGGAGAGGTGGAGCGCGACGGCCGTGCCGTCGGGCCTGCGCGCGGGCAACGCCGCCGGGATCGTCGCCGACGCGTTGACGATCAGCAGGTCACCCGCGCGCAAGTGGGTGGGGAGGGAGTCGAAGTCGGTGTGGATCAGGCGCTCGCCCTGGCTGACCAGGAGCCGCGTGTGGTCGGGCGCCACGGCGAGCGCGGTCATGTGAGAGCTCCGAGCTCGGACGTCCGGTAGCGACCGGAGCGCAGGTCGCCCTCGATCAGCGCGAGGATGCCCGGGACGCTCGCCTCGGGCGGCGGGCGGTCGGAGATGTCCTCCCCCGGGAACGCCTCCTGGTGCAGGCGGGTGTTCATGTCGCCGGGATCGACCGAGTAGATGCGCAGGTCGTGGTGCTCGATCGCGAGCACGGCGGTCAGGTGGTCGAGCGCGGCCTTCGCCGAGCCGTACCCGCCCCAGCCCTCGTACGGCTCCTCGGCCGCGTCGGACGTGATGTTCACGATGCGCGGGCGGTGCGGGAGCGCGAGCTGAATCAGCGCCAGCGGCGCGAGGACGTTGACGGCGTACACCTGCTCGAACGCGTCGAGCGGATAGCCGGCGAGCTTGGGCTGCGGGCTCGGGCCGAGGATCGACGCGTTGTTGACCAGCAGCTGCAGGTCGTCGCCCGCGGCGGCGATCAGCGCCGCGCGGTGCTCAGGATCCGTGACGTCGCCGGGGATGGCGATCGCGTCTTCCAGTTCGGCTGCGACCTCGTCCAGCGGACCGGAGACGCGCGCGTCGATGACGAGCCGCCACCCTCGGTCGGCGAGGGCGCGGGCCAGCGCGAGCCCCAGGCCGCGGGAGGCGCCGGTGACGATGGCGGTGGGCATGCCGACGAAGCTACGCCCGGCCCTGCCCGCCCACCATCGGGAATTGGGCCTAGGACCGTTTCCTAAAGAGGGACAGTCCCTCTTTAGGAAACGAGGCCGTGGCGGACGGCGTAGAGGGCGGCCTGGGTGCGGTCGGTCAGGTCGAGCTTGGCGAGGATGTGGGAGACGTGCGTCTTGACCGTCTTCTCGGCCACGCCGAGCTCGAGCGCGATGACCTTGTTGGAGCGGCCCTTCGCGATCAGGACCAGGACGTCGCGCTCGCGCGGCGTGAGGTCGTCCACCTGCGCGGGCGCGCCACCGCCGGCGGCGATCTCCTCCACCACGCGCGTGGCGATCGTGGGCGAGAGCGGAGCCTGGCCGTCATGCGCCGAGCGGATCGCGTCGACGAGCTCCGCGGGCTCGACGTCCTTGAGCAGGTAGCCCGCGGCGCCCGCGCGCAGCGCGGCGAACAGCTTGTCGTCGTCGCCGAAGCTCGTCAGCACGATCGTGCGCGCTCGGCCCTCCCGCAGGTGTTTGAGCGCGCCCACCCCGTCCAGCACCGGCATCACGAGGTCGAGCAGGATCACGTCCGGGTCCGTGCGCCGCGCGGCGTCCACGGCCGCCTGCCCGTCCCCCACCTCGGCCACGACCTCGATGTCCTCCTGCAGATCGAGGAACGTGCGCAGCCCCTGGCGCACCACGGCGTGGTCGTCGGCGAGCAGGACGCGGATCATAGCGTCAGCTCCACGGTCGTGCCCAGGCCGCGCTCGCTGCGGACGGTGAGCGCGCCCCCGGCCTCGATCGCGCGCTCCTGCATGCTCGTCAGCCCGAGCCGCTGGCCGCGCACCTCGGGCCCTTCCGGGTCGAAGCCGACGCCGTCGTCGGTGACGGTCAGCGTGCGCCCGCACAGCCGCACCTCGATCCGGGTGGCGTCCGCGTGGCGCACCGCGTTGCCGAGCGCCTCCTGGGCGATCCGCAGCACCTGGGTCGCGCACTCGGGGCTCAGACGCGGCACGTCACACACCTTCAGGTCGATCTCCTGCCCGGTCACGCGCCGCAGCACCTCGACGTGCTTGCGCAGCACGGTCGCGAGCCCTTCGGCCTCCAACGAAGCGGGCCGCAGCTCGAACACGACGGCGCGCAGCTCCTCCATCGCGCCCGACGCGAGGTCGCGCACGCGCTTGAGCTCCACGCCCGCCGCGCAGGCGTCGCGGTCGAGCAGCGTGAGCGCCGACTCGGCCGCGAGCTTGACGCCGAACAGCCGCTGCGTGACGTTGTCGTGCAGGTCGCGCGCGAGCCGGTTGCGCTCCTCGACGATGCTCAGCTCGCGCGAGCGCTCGTGCAGGCGCGCGTTCTGGATGGCGATCGCGGCGTGGGCGGCGAGCAGCTCGATCAGGCGCTGGTCCTCCTCGGAGAAGCCGGCGTCCTTCTCGGTCAGGTAGATCGCGCCGATCACCTCGCTGCGGGAGACGATCGGCACGCCCAGGAACGAGCGCATCTGCGGGTGCGCGCGGGGCCACCAGCCCCGGAAGCGCGGGTCGGCGGTGATGTCCTCGGTCAGGTGCGGCTCGGGCGAGTGCAGCATCGCGCCGAGCATCCCGTGCGTGCGCGGCAGCGGGCCCATCGCCTCGATCAGCTCGTCGCTCATGCCGGACGTGATGAAGCGCGCGAACGCGCCGTCGCCGTCCGGGATGCCGAGCGCCGCGTAGCGCGCGCCGCCGAGCTCGCGCGCGGAGTCCACGATCCGCTGCAGCACGGAGTCGACCCGGTGGTCGGCGGCGATCGCCAGCACGACGTCGCTGAGCGTGCGGAAGGCGGTGCTCTCCAAGGCCCTCAGAACGTTACGCGGTGAGCGGCCGGGTTCAATCCGGCAACGGTCCTAGGACCTTGCCGGGGTTGAACAGGCCGGCGGGGTCGAGCGCGGCCTTGACGGCGCGCATCATGGCCAGCGCGGCGGGGCCGTGCTCGAGCTCGACGAACGGGATCTTGCCGTAGCCGACGCCGTGCTCGCCGGTGCAGGTGCCGTCATAGGCGATCGCGCGCCGCACGAGCCGGTCGTTGAGTGCACGGGCGCGGCGCAGCTCGCTCTCGTCGGTGGGGTCGACGAGGATCGTGAGGTGGAAGTTGCCGTCGCCGACGTGGCCGAGGATCGGCGCGATCAGGCCGGAGGCGTCGAGGTCGGCCTTGGTCTCCTTGATGCAGGCGGCGAGGTTGGAGATGGGAACGCAGGCGTCGGTGGTGAACGCCTCGCAGCCCGGCCGCAGCGCGCGGCCGGCCTCGTAGGCGCCGTGCCGGGCGTGCCAGAGGCGCCGGCGCTCGGCCTCGTCGGCGGCCCAGTCGAAGCCGAGCGCGCCGTGGCCGCCGGCGATCGCCTGCACGTCCTTGGCCTGCGCCTCGGTCTCGGCCGGCGTGCCGTGGAACTCGAGCAGGAGCGTGGGCGCCACGTGCAGCTGCAGGTCGAAGTGGCGGTTGACGGCGTCGATCTGGACCTCGTCGAGCAGCTCGATGCGCGCGACCGGGAGCGCGTGGGCGAGCACCTCGATGACGGTGTCGACGGCGGCGTCGAGGGTTCCGAACGCGCACGCGGCGGCGGTCATCGACTCCGGCGTGGGCTGGACGCGCAGCGTGATCTCGGTGATGAGGGCGAGCGTGCCTTCACTGCCGATGAGCAGGCGCGTGAGGTCGTAGCCGGCGGAGGACTTGCGGGCGCGCGAGCGGGTGCGGACGATCTCGCCGTCGGCGGTCACGACGGTGAGGCTGAGGACGTTCTCGCGCATCGTGCCGTAGCGGACGGAGGTGGTGCCGGAGGCGCCGGTGGCGACCATGCCGCCGAGGCTCGCGTCCGCGCCGGGGTCGACGGAGAAGAACACGCCCTCGGGGCGCAGCCGCTGATCCAGCTGGCGGCGCGTGACGCCGGCCTGGACGGTGACGTCCATGTCCGGCACCGACAGCCGCAGGATCTGGTTCATGAGGCCGGTGTCGACGCAGACGCCGCCCCGCAGCGCGGCGACGTGGCCCTCGAGGCTCGTGCCCGCGCCGAACGGGACGATCGGCGCCGCGTGCGCCTTGCAGACCCGGACCACCCGCGCCGCCTCCTCGGTGTCGCGCGGATAGACGACGAAGTCCGGTGCGGCGGGCGGGTGCCAGCCCTCGTCGGTGCCGTGGCGGCGCAGCTCGTCGGCGCCGGTGACGACGCGGTCGGCGTCGAGCGCGGCGATCAGGTCCTCCTGCAGGCCCATCCGCGCTCATCCTACGTAGAGCGAACGCGTCACCTCCCGGCCGTCGCGCAGGTGGGCGGTCGCCGTGGCCTTGCCGCCGGTGAACTGGCCGTCGTAGACGGCGAGGACGAAACCGTTGGAGGGGATCAGCGTGCGCACGTCGCGTGGCGTGCGGATGGTCACCCGTTCGACCGTGCTGTGCACGCGGCCGGAGAACACGAGCCGGTTGTCGAGCGTGCGGCGCTCGATCTTCCCGCGGTCGTCGCCCTGCGGGATGCTCGAGAGCATCGTCGTGAGCCGCATCGGATAGCTGCGCGTCGGCACGCGCAGGCCGCAGGCCGGTGGGAAGCCGGCCGTCGACGCGAACGTGTCGAGCCGGGAATCGACCCAGCCCGGCTGTGTGCCGATCAGCCGGTCCGGCCCGGTGACGCATACGCCGCCCCGCGTGCCACGTTGGATGACGATCCCCCACGGCTCGCCGCCGGCCGGGTCCGGCGAGCGCACGGCAACGCTCTGCGTCCCGGCGACGGGCCGCTCACGCCCGCGGCGCGGCGGCTCCGAGGCGTAGTTGAACCGTGTGCGCGTGCCGTCGCGGCGCTCGACCACGCCGCGGCGCAGCGGCGGCGCCTCGCCCGGTCGCACCTGCAGGACGACGTGCTCCGCGCCGATCGCGATGCGCGGCTCGCCCGCCGGCGTGAGGGCCACGGCGTCATCGTCGACCGGTCCCCAGGTGACGGTGCGGCCCGGCTGCGGGGAGCGTCCCGGCGCGTACGTGATGGTGGTGATGCGCGAGACGCCCGTGCCGTAGCTGTCCAGGTGCTTGGCCGTGTAGCAAGTCGTCGGGAGCTCGTAGCGGCCCGGCGCGTGAAGGGTGAACGCGCCGTGACCGTCGACCCAGCCGAACCGCTCGCCCTGCAGGCGCCCGAGCTCCCAGCATCGCATCACGCGCTGCTTGTGGTCGCGCGAGTCGTACTCGCGCACGGCCCACGGGTGCGCGCCGCCGGGGTCGTCACTTCGGGCGACGAGCCGCAGGCGCTCGACGGGGAGCGGGTCCGGCTTGACCTGCTCGGGCGTCGACGCGGCGGCGGCGGCGTCGACGGCGGGCGGGCGCGTGCGCGGCCGCGGGTCCTCGTCGGCGGCGAGCACCGCGGTGGCGCCGACGGCGGAGCCGAGCAGGGTCGCGGCCACGGCGAGGCGGGCGATCATCGGGGCCTCCGGGACTCGACGGGGTCGGGGACGAGGCCCTCGCCGGGGCGACCGCGCTCCACGGTGCCGTCCGCGAGCGTGACCTCGAGCGTGAGGCCGTCGGGCTTGACGCTGGGCGCGAGCACGGCGGCGAACGCGCCCTGCTTGGAGACGTCGAGCGCCTGCGGAGGGCCGGCGCCGTGGAGCACGACCTTGCGCACGGCGTCGTTGCTGCGCGCGACCCCGTAGACCACCGTGCGCGCCGGTGTGTCCTGCCACGTCCACTGGTCGAAGCCCTTCACGCCCTGCTGGCCGGGACGGATGGTGCGCGCGTCGGCGACCCACGCGCGTGTGCTGGTGCGCAGGCCGAGGCACGCGGTCGGCGTCTTCACCCGCGCGGGTCCGCTCCCGCGCGCCTGCTGGACGAACGCGCAGCGCCAGCGCGTGCCCATCGCGTAGCGCATCGTCTCCCACGCCTGCGCGCCTGCGGGGTCGGTGATCGTCGGGCGCGCGTCGCCGAGGTTGTGGCGCTCGGCGCGCCCGCCCGCGAACGCGAGGCTCAACGACAGCTGGTGGTCCTCCGGATAGCCGCGCAGCACGGTGACGTACGTTCCGCCGGGGCCGACCCGCAGCTTGCGGTCACCGGTCGCGGTGCGCAGCGTCACGCTCCGCAGCCGTTCACCGGCGACGCCGTAGACGACCGAACGCACATCGCGCAGCTCGTCCGCGGCCATTACGCGCGCGCCCGTGAGCGTCCCGCCCTGTCCGCACGCGTCGCTGAGCTCGCCCGGGAGCCGCCGGAACACGCCGTCGAGCCCGGTGAGCCCGAACACGTTGTCCCGGACCTGGCCGACCGTCGTGCACGTGAAGCCGGTCTTCGAGCGCGCGACGCGCAGCGCCCACGGCGGCCCACCGTCCGGGTCGGGTGCCCGCAGCGGGGTGACCACGGCGGTGCCCGCCAGCGGCGTCTGCTCGTCCGGCACCTGCTCGGGCACCGGCGCCTCCACGACCGTCTGCCGGAGCACGACCGCGGTCGCCGCGCCGGACGTCGCCGCCACGGGCACCATCACCGCGAACGCCACCGCAACGGACCGCCAACGCCGCCGCCGCGGCTCGCGCGCCCGGGCCACGAGCCGCTCGCCGAACGCCTCGATGGAGGGCAGCTCGTCCCGCCGGGCGGCTGCGACGAGCGCGTCGCCGAAGGCCGCGAGCGCCGGGAGGTCGCCGCCGGCCGCCGCGCCGCAGCCGCGCGGCTCGTCGCGCGCGGTCACGCTGCGTTCCTCTCGCTCTCGAGCTCCGCGGCCAGGCCGCGCAGCGCCCGTGACACGCGCGCTCGCGCTGCCGGCTCGGCGATGCCCAGCGCGGCCGCGACCTCCGGGTACGGGCGCTCCTCGAGCACACGCAGGCGCAGCGCCTCGCGCGACTCGGGCGGGAGGTCGCCGACGAGCGCGGCCACCCGTGCACGCAGCTCCGCGAGGCCCGCGAGCTCCTCGACGCGCTCGTACTCGACATCGCTCAGCACCGGCGGCTCCAGGCCCAGCTTGCCGAGCATCCGCCGCTCGACGGCGGCGCGCCGGTACCAGCCCGAGAGCTGGTGGCGGGCGATCCCGTACAGCCAGCCGGCGGCGGCGTCGTCGCCGGACCCGCGGAACGCCCGCCGGTCGGCGACGGCGGCGGCGAACGTCTCGGCCATCAGCTCGCTCGCGACCTGCGGGTCGAACGTGCGGCGCGCGAAGAACGCGACCAGTCCGCGCGCGTGCAGGCCGTAGAGCCTCCCGATGTCGTCGGCGTCCATCGCTTCCTTAGGAGCGCGACCCGCCAGACTTGTGACACATGGCCAAGCGCTCCGCCGGGATCCTCCTGTTCCGCCGCGACCCGCTCGAGGTGCTGCTCGTGCATCCGGGCGGCCCGTTCTGGGCCAAGAAGGACCTCGGCGCGTGGTCGATCCCCAAGGGCGAGCACGAGGAGGGCGAGGACGCGATGGCGTGCGCGATCCGCGAGTTCGGCGAGGAGACCGGCTCCCAACCGTCACCGGGCGAGCTGACCGACCTCGGCACGGTCAAGCAGAAGGCGGGCAAGGTCGTGCAGGCGTGGGCGCTCGAGGGCGACCTCGACGCCGGCCAGGTCGTCTCCAACACCTTTTCGATGCAATGGCCGCCGCGCAGCGGCAAGTTCCAGGACTTCCCGGAGGTCGACCGGGCGGAGTGGTTTCCCCTGGACGTTGCGGCCGAACGCATCAATCCGGCGCAGGCCGCGTTCCTGGAGCGGCTGCGTAACCGGTTCGGTTCATGACTTGGCAGAAGGTGTAAAGCCGTCACCGGCGGGCATACCCGTTCGCATGAGCACGGTTGTGGAGGCCACCTTGCTCGACGTTGACCTGCCGGCGGAGCCCCGCAGCGCGTCCCAGGCGCGCCGAGCGGTGCTGAACGCACTCAGCGGGATCGCCGTCGACAAGGATGCGGTTGGAGTGGTTGTGTCGGAGGCGGTCACCAACGCCGTCGTCCATGCCTATCGCGACCGGGACGTCCCCGGCCGCGTCCACGTCTCGGCGAGCCTGGATGACCATGGCGTCGAGGTCGCGGTCGACGACGACGGCCTGGGCATGCGCCCGCGCGTGGACAGCCCCGGCGTGGGCCTCGGCCTGCCGTTGATGGGCGATCTCGCCGATCGCGTGGACATCACCAGCCGTGATCCGGGCACCCGGATCGCCGCGTTCTTCGCCCTCATGGGCCCGGCCGGCCCCCACGGCCGCCCGCTCGCGCGCCACATGTCGGGACGCGCCGAGCGGCGACTCGCCCACCTCGTCTAGCTCAGCGCAGGAGCGTTCTCGGGCAGCGCGGCGAGCGCGGCCTGCAGGTTCTCCTCCGAGAACTCGGGGTCCTCGAGCGTCCCGGCCAGGTACGCGTCGTACGCGGCCAGGTCGAAGTGCCCGTGCCCGCAGAGCCCGAACAGGATCGTGCGCTCCTCGCCGGCCTCCTTGGCGGCCAGCGCCTCCTCGATCGTCGCGCGGATCGCGTGCGCGGGCTCCGGCGCCGGGATGATGCCCTCCGTGCGCGCGAACCGGACCGCGGCTTCGAACGTCTCGTTCTGCTTGTAGGCGCGCGCCTCGATCACGCCCGCCTTCACCAGCCCGCACACCATCGGCGAGTCGCCGTGGTAGCGCAGCCCGCCGGCGTGCACGGGCGGCGGGACGAACCCGTGGCCGAGCGTGTACATCGGCATCAGCGGCGTCAGCCCGACCGTGTCGCCGAAGTCGTACGCGTAGACGCCGCGCGTGAGCGTCGGGCACGCGGCCGGCTCGGCCGCCACGTACCGGATCTGGTTCTCGCCGCGCAGCGTCCCGCGCAGGAACGGGAACGTGAGCCCCGCGAAGTTCGAGCCGCCTCCGACGCAGCCGACGATCACGTCCGGGACCGCGTCCGCGAGCTCGAGCTGCGCCATCGCCTCCTGCCCGATCACGGTCTGGTGCAGCATCACGTGATTGAGGACGGAGCCGAGCGCGTAGTTGGTGTCGGGACGGGACGCGGCGATCTCGACCGCCTCGGAGATCGCGATCCCCAGCGAGCCCGTGGTGTTCTCGGCTTGCGCGCGGCCCGACTGCGTCCGGTCCGACGGCGAGCGGTGCACGGACGCGCCCCACGTCTGCATCATCGAGCGCCGGTAGGGCTTCTGGTCGTAGCTGGAGCCGACCATGTAGACCTCGCATTCGAGCCCGAACAGGCTGCACGCGAACGCCAGCGAAGAGCCCCACTGGCCCGCGCCCGTCTCGGTGACGAGCTTCTTCACGCCCGCTTGCGCGTTCGCGTACGCCTGCGGGACGGCCGAGTTCGGCTTGTGCGAGCCCGCCGGGGAGACGCCCTCGTACTTGTAGAAGATCTTCGCGGGCGTGTCGAGCGCCTGCTCGAGCCGGCGCGCACGGAACAGCGGCGTCGGCCGCCACAGCCGGTAGGCGTCGCGGACGGCGTCCGGGATCGCGACCTCCGGCTCCATCGAGACCTCTTGGCCGATCAGCTCCATCGGGAAGATCGGCGTGAGGTCCTCCGGGCCGGCGGGCTGGCCGGTGCCGGGGTTCAGCGGGGGCAACGGCTCTCCGGGCAGATCGGGGAGGAGGTTGACCCAGTGCGTCGGGATGGCGTCCTCGCCGAGGACGAACTTGGTCTGGCTCATCGGGCGAGCCTAAAGGAGGGGTGGGCCGCCGCGCTGGTCAGACGCGGCGGCCCTGATGCTGCAACGGCGGCGGGGGCCGGAGGAGAGAGGGGACGTCCCCGGTGCCGGAGCGTTCTTGAGAGGAACTGGAGACAGCCTGGCGGTGCAACCTTGGCGCCACCTTGCCCGAACCTTGAGAACTCATAAGTTCCGGGACGGGCCCTCAGGGGGAGTTGGGCCGCCGCGCTGGTCAGACGCGACGGCCCTGAAGTGCGAGCCGGCCGGCGGACGTCGGTGGGGGAAAGGGCGCCCTGGGGCCGGTGCGAGGAGAGAGTGGCCCATCCGTGGGCCCTGCTGCAGAGTCCTTTAGGGAACGATGTGAATCCTTCCACCCCCCGTAGGGGGGATGGCTACGGCTTCCATGCCAGCGATGGTGTGGACAGCCGCACCCTTCACACCTCTACGGTTACGCGCGTGAGCATCACGGAGGATGCGCCGGTCCAGGCGCGGCAGTCGGACAGCACACCTGGGCCCGCTCCGGTGGCCTGGTGGTGGCTCGTCGCTGCCTCCGCGCTGGTGCTCGTGCTGGTCGCCGCCGCGCTCGCGGTCTGGTCGATCGCCTCGCACGAGACGCGCACCACGCCCTACCGCATCCTCGGCGACGTCAACGGCCTGCGACTGGACCTCGGCGAGGCCGACGTGGAGATCGACGGCGGTGCCTCCAGCATCGAGATGACCCGCACCGACGAGTTCTCCTTCGGCAAGCCGTCGACCGGCGAGCCGCGTGTGGAGGACGGCACCGTGAGCATCACCTCGCGCTGCCCCGAGCAGGTCCTCGGCTCCTGCCGCGTCAGCTACCGGCTGACGGTCCCGGACAACGTTCCCCTGGTGATCGAGACCTCGAGCGGGAACGTGGATCTGGCCGGCGTGCGCGCCAGCGTGCAGATCTCGACCGGCTCGGGGGCGATCCGCGCCACCGGCTTCTGCGGCTTCTCGCTGCGCGCCGTCTCGGACAGCGGCGACGTCACGACCGTGTCGGAGTGCTCGGCCGACCGCCTCGAGCTGCGCTCCACCACCGGCGACGTGCACGCTGTCGTCCCCGCCGCCCGCTACACGATCGACGCCCAGAGCGACACGGGCGACGTCCGCACGCGCGGGCTGATCGGAACCGACGAGGCGCCGTACGAGATCCAGGCGCTCTCCACTGCCGGCGACGTGACCGTCGAAGCCGCATGACGGCCGCGATCGACCTCTCGCCTCACCTGCGCGCCGCGCGCCGCACGCTGCTGTACCTGTTCGTCGGGCTCGGGCAGGGGGTCGCGTACCTGCTGGTCATCGGCGGCGGGCTCGCGCTCGGCGTGCTGCTCGCGCCGCTGTGGGTCGGCCTGCCGCTGTTGGTCGGCACGGCGCGGCTCACGTGGCGGCTGGCCGAGGGGGAGCGGCGCCAGGCGAACCGGCTGCTCGAGTCCCACATGCCGCCGGTCCCGCCGCCCCCGTCCGCGCGCGGCGTCCGCGAGCAGCTCGGCAACCGCACGTACTGGCGGGTCGCCGCGATGCTGCTGCTCAAGCTGCCGATCACGCTGGTCGCGCTGGGCCTCGGGCTCGCGCCCGCGCTGCTGGCGATCGTGCTCGCCGGCCTCGGTGTGAGCGGGCTCGACGGCGGCGACGGCCGGCTGGTCGGGCCGTGGGAGCTCGGCCCGGCGGTCGGGATCGCGCTGTGCCTGCTCGCGTTCCCGGCGACGATCGTCTCGATCGCGCTGCTGGAGGGCATCGGCGGCGCGATGTGCGCGATCGCGCGGCGGCTGCTCGCCACCCGCGCCGTCGAGAGCGGGCCCGTGCGCGAGATGCTGGCCGAGCGGCTCGGCGACCGCTCGCTGAACATCGCCTACTGGCTGCCCGACCGCGAGATCTTCGTCGACGAGGCCGGGCGCAAGGTCGAGCTGCCCGAGCCGGAGTCCGGGCGCACGTGGACCGCGGTCGAGCACGAGGGCACGCGCGTGGCGGCGATCATCCACGACGCGGAGCTCGACGCGACCCCCGAGCTCGTCTCCGCCGCCGCCTCCGCCGCCGCGCTCGCGATCGACAACGAGCGCCTGAAGGCGGAGCTGCGCGCGCGGGTGGAGGAGCTGCGGGTCTCGCGGCTGCGGATCGTCGAGGCCGCCGACGACGCGCGCCGCCGAATCGAGCGCGACCTGCACGACGGCGCGCAGCAGCAGCTCGTCGCGCTCGCCCTGGACCTGCGCATGCTCAAGGCGCGGCTGGGCGACAGCGGCTTGTCCGGCACCGTCGACGAGATCGGCGAGAAGCTCGCTTCGGCCCTGGCCGAGCTGCGCGAGTTCGCGCGCGGCATCCATCCCGCGTTCCTGTCCGAGCGTGGCGTGGGCGCCGCGGTGGAGGCGCTGGTGGCGCGCGCGCCGCTGGAGGTCGAGGCGAGCGTCGAGCTGCCCGAGCGCCTGCCCGCACCCGTCGAGGCGGCCGCGTACTTCGTGGTGGCCGAGGGCCTGACCAACGTCATCCGCTACGCCGACACCCGCCGCGCGAGCGTGCGCGTGTACGAGGACGGCGGCGAGGTCGTGGTCGTCGTGACCGACGACGGCAAGGGCGGCGCGACCGTCGCGGGCGGGACTGGGCTGCGCGGCCTGATCGACCGGCTCGCCGTGCTCGACGGGCGCCTGCAGGTGCACTCGCCGCCCGGCGAGGGCACGCGGCTGGAGGCGCACATCCCGATCGAGGCGGGGTCACTGGTGGCCGAGGCGTCCGAGATCCGCGCGTGGCCCGTCCACCCGCTGCCGCCGGAGCCACAGTCGTGAGGCGCTGGCTGATCCTGCTCGCGCTGCTCGTGGTCGCCGGGTGCGGGAAGGAGACGACCGAGCCGGCGCGCGAGATCGTGGTGCGCACGGACGACAGCGCGCCCCGCGACACGCCCGACCAGCAGTCGCGCGGCGTCCGGATCGCCAGCTCGCGGATCGTGTTCGTCACGCACGGGCAGGCCAGCGACGAGTTCTGGACGGTCGTGCGCCGCGGGCTGCAGGACGCGGGGCGCCAGACGGGTGCGGCCGTCTCCTACCGCGCGCCCGACTCGTTCTCGATCGACCGCATGCGCCAGCTGATCGACCAGGCCGTCGCCGACCACCCCGACGGGCTGGTGGTCTCGGTGCCGGACGCCGAGGCGGTCGGGCCGTCGATCGAGCGCGCGGTCGCCGAGGGCATCCCGACGATTACGATTAACAGCGGGAGCGACGCCTTCAAGCGGCTCGGCGTGCTCGCACACGTGGGGCAGCCCGAGTACAAGGCGGGCGTGGAGGCCGGGCGGCGCCTGGCCCAGGCGGGCGTACGGCGGGCGCTGTGCGTCAACCAGGAGTCGGGCAACGCGGGGCTCGACGAGCGCTGCCGCGGGCTGCAGGCCGGGCTGCGACGCAGCGGCGGGACGGTGAGCCCGTTGTCGGTGCCGCTGCAGGACGCCGCGACCGCGCAGCGGCGGATGTCCGAGGCGATCACCGAGGGGGACGTCGACGGCGTCGTCACGCTCGGGCCGGGCGCGGCGAAGCCGGCGATCGACGCCGTCAGCGCCAGCGGGCCGCGGTCGCGCATCACCCTCGCCACGTTCGACCTCAGCCCCGAGGTGCTCGAGGCCGTCCGCGACGGCGAGATGCTGTTCGCCGTCGACCAGCAGCCGTACCTGCAGGGCTTTCTGCCGGTCATCCTGCTGGCCGAGCAGGCGCGCCACCAGGTGTTTCCCGGCAAGGGATCGCTGATCCCGACCGGCCCGCAGTTCGTGACCGAGACGAACGCCGAGGACGTGCTCCGGCTCAGCGCCGAGGGGGTGCGCTGATCGGCGCCGTGACGGCGCGCGTGAGGCGGATGAGCTCGTTCGGGTCGAGCTCGATCTCGAAGCCGCGGCGGCCGCCGCTGACGTGGATGGTGGGATGGTCGGCGGCGCTCTCGTCGAGCACCGTGGGCAGCGCCTTCCGCTGCCCGAGCGGCGAGATGCCCCCGGCGACGTAGCCCGTCGTGCGCTCGGCCTGCTTGACGTCGGCCATCTGGGCCTTCTTGGCCTTGCGCGCGCTGGCCAGCGCCTTGAGGTCGAGCTGACGCTCGACGGGGACGATCGCGACCGTCAGCTCGCCGTCGACGGAGGCGACGAGCGTCTTGAACACGGTGGCGGAGTCCAGACCCAGTCGCTCGGCGGCCTCGAGGCCGTACGACTCGTGCTTGGGGTCGTGGTCGTAGACGTGGGTCGTGTAGGCGACCTTCGCCTTGTCCAGGGCTGTGGTTGCGGGCGTCGCGCTCATCAGTACCTTCCCGGCATGCGACGTCTGAGCCTATTCGCCCTGGTGGTCTTCCTCGTTGCGGCACCGGACGCCGTCGCGATGATCCAGCTCGACCGGGGGATCGCCGGCGCCCGGTTGGGCGCCTCGCGCGCCGACGTGCGCGCGGCGCTCGGCAAGCCCGCGAAGGTGGCCGGTGGGCGCAACGAGTTCGGGCCGTGGGTCCGGTACACCTACGACGGTGGGTTGCGCGTGTTCTTCCAGGGGCGCTCGAACGTCACGTCGGTGCAGACGACCGGGCTCGGCGACCGGACGGCGAAGGGCGTCGGAGTGGGATCGACGGAGGCCGACGTGACCGCGAACGTGCCCGGCGTCGAGTGCGAGACGTTCGAGACGATCCGTTCGTGCCACACGGGTGACTTGGCGCCGGGGAAGCGGGTAACCGACTTCCTCATCACGGACGGGAAGGTCGCCCGCATCACCGTGGGCATCGTGATCGACTAGGGGGACGAGCGTATGGGCGACGAGGTCGCCGACACCACCTTCAGCCGCGAGAACCGCCAGCGCTATCGCGACAAGGTCAAGCTGTGCCTGGACGTCTTCGCGCAGATGCTCGCGGAGGCGCGCTTCGATCCGGACAAGCGCTCGATCGGGCTCGAGATCGAGCTCAACCTGACCGAGGAGACCGGCGACCCGGCGCTGGCCAACACGCACGTGCTCGAGCTGATCGCGGACGACGACTTCCAGACCGAGCTGGCGCAGTTCAACATCGAGATCAACATCCCGCCGCGCAAGCTGGAGGGGAAGGTCTTCGCCGAGCTCGAGGAGACCGTCCGGCGTGACCTCAACCACGCCGAGGAGCAGGCCCAGAAGGCCCACGCGCACATGATGATCATCGGGATCCTCCCGACGATCACCGAGACGCTGCTCAACGGTGAGGCGCTGTCGGCGAACCCGCGCTACAAGCTGCTCAACGAGCAGATCTTCGCGGCGCGCGGAGAGGACCTGGAGATCGACATCCGGGGCGTCGAGCGGCTCGCGGTCCTGGCCGACACGATCGCGCCCGAGGCCGCCTGCACGTCCGTCCAGCTGCACCAGCTGGTCGATCCGGCCGCCTTCGGCGCGCACTGGAACGCCGCGCAGGCGATCGCGGGCGTGCAGCTGGCGATCGGCGCCAACTCGCCGTTCTTCTTCGGGCGCGAGCTGTGGCGCGAGACGCGGATCGCGTTGTTCGAGCAGACGACCGACACGCGGCCGGAGGAGCTCAAGGCCCAAGGCGTGCGGCCGCGCGTGTGGTTCGGCGAGCGCTGGATCACGTCGATCTTCGACCTGTTCGAGGAAAACGTCCGCTACTTCCCGGCGCTGCTGCCGGTGGTCGAGGACGAGGACCCGATGGCCGTCCTGGAGTCCGGTGGGGCGCCGAAGCTGCAGGAGCTGCGGCTGCACAACGGCACGATCTACCGCTGGAACCGGCCGATCTACGACATCGCGCGCGGGCGGCCGCACCTGCGCGTGGAGAACCGCGTGCTGCCGGCCGGGCCGACGATCGTCGACACGCTCGCGAACGCCGCGTTCTACTACGGGCTCATTCGCGTGCTGTGCGACGACGATCGCCCCGTGTGGACGCAGATGTCGTTCTCGGCGGCGTGCGACAACTTCTACACCGGCGCTCGCGACGGGCTGGACGCGCGCGTGTACTGGCCGGGCGTCGGCGAAGTCCCGGCGACCGAGCTCGTGCTCCGGCGGCTGCTCCCGATGGCCCGGGACGGCCTGTCGCGCTGGGGGGTCGACTCCGGTGACGCCGACCGGCTGCTGGAGATCGTCGAGCGGCGCTGCGTCGAGGGCGTCAACGGCGCCTCGTGGCAGGCCGCGGCCTTCCACCGGCTCTACGACCGGCTCGACCGCGCCGACGCCCTGCGCGAGATGACCGTCCGCTACCGCGAGCACATGCACTCCAACGAGCCGGTGCACTCCTGGCCGCTGCCAACCTAAAGAAACATTAACGAGTCTGACCCCTTTAGGTTCGTCGGACCGCGTTTGTGAAGCCCACATTGCGGTTGCTTCCTAAAGGGGTCTGGCCCCTTTAGATTCGCCGCGTGCTCGCGGTGCTCGGCCTGGTCGTCGCGCGGTGCCGCCGGCGGGCGGGGGCGTTGGTCGCGGTCGCGGTCGGCGTGGCCTGCGCCGCCGCGGTGGTGCTGGCGGCCGCGCCGCTGACGCTCGTCGCGCGGGACACGGCGATGGCGCGCATGCTGGCGGACGCTCCGGCGCCCGAGCGGGCGCTGCGATTGACCGTGGGGCGCGCGGGGGAGCGCGAGGGCGGCGCCCCCGTGCTGGCGGGGTTGCAGGCGCAGGTGCGCGGCGACTTCCCGGGCGCGGGCGCGCGGGCCGTGCGCTTCAGCGGCCGGGCGGTAGGGCGGCAGTCGGTCGTGCTCGCGGGCGTCGACGGGTTGAGCGGGTTCGTGCGGTTGAGCGCCGGGCGGCTTCCGGCGCGTTGCGACGAGCGCGTGTGCGAGGTGGTCGCCGTCGCCGGGCGGGCACCGTCGGCGCTGCGGGTGCAGGGCGCGCGCCTGCAGGTCGTGGGCCGCGGGCGCCTGGACGGCGTACCGCTCGGTCCGTTGCCGCCCCCGCCGGGGCGGCCGGACGCGGGCGCGACGTTCCTGGTCGCCGGCGCGGTCGAGCCGCTGCTCGCGCTGCGGGCGCTGAACGGGTTGCCGCGCACGTTCGCGTGGACGCGCGTGATCGACCCGGCCGACGTGCATCCCTGGAACGCCGAAGCCGTGCTCGACGGGCTCACGAACGTCCAGGACGCGTTCGCCGGCACGGTCGACGGCGCGCAGGTCACGCTGCCGGCCGCCCCGATCGCCGCCGAGCTCGCGCGCGGCGAGGCCGCGGCCGCGTTCGCGCTGATCGTCGCCGGCCTGGCCGCCACTATCCTGCTCGCGTTCGCCGCCTTCGCCGCCGCCGAGCGCCACGACGACGTCGCCGCGGAGCTCCGGAGGCTGCGCGCGATGGCCGCCCGCCGCCGCCACCTGGCCGCGCTCGTGCTGGGCGAGGCGGCCGTGCCCGCACTGGTGGGCGTCCTGGCAGGGGCCACGATCGCGCTGGGGGTGACCGCGCTCGCCGCCGTCGCGGCCTCGCCGGGCGCGGGCGCGTCGCTCGCGGACGTCCTGCGCGAGGGGTTCTTCACGCCGGCCTCGCTCGTGCTCGCGCTGGCCCTGTTCGGTGCGGCCGTGGCGGTGATCGGCGGCGTGCTCGCCGGGGCGCAGTCGCGTGGTGTGCGGGTGGTGCTCGAGGCGGTGTGCGTCGTCGTGCTCGGTGGGCTCGTGTGGCAGGCGGCATCACGGGGAAGCGTCGACGCGGCCGAGCTCGCGGCGGGCGGGACGGTCGATCCGGTGCTCATCCTCGGGCCGGGCGCGGCCGCGCTGGCGTGCGGGTTGCTCGCGCTGCGGGTCGTGCCGGCGGTGCTGCGCGCGCTCGCGCGGGCGGCGGAGCGGTTGCCCGTGGCGCCGTATCTCGCGCTGGTGGCGCTGGCGCGGCAGCCCGCGCGGACGGCGGCCGCCGTCGCGGTGGTGGCGGTCGCGGCCGCCGCGGGGACGTTCGCGCTCGGGCACGCGCGCACCCTGGAGCAGGGCGCGCTCGACCAGGCCGCCTACCGGACGGCCGCGGACGTGCGCGCGCTCGCGCCGGTGACCGGGGCGCGCCCGACGGCCGACCAGACGCCGGTCGTGCGGATCACGGCCGAGACGCTCGGGCGGCCGCTGCCGGTGCAGCTGCTCGGGGTCGGCGCGGAGGCGCTGCCGCGGCTGCCCGGGTGGCGGGAGGACTTCAGCGCGGTGCCGATCGGCACGCTCGCCGAGCGCCTCGAGGGCGACCCGAACGGGCTGCTCGTCGACGGCGTGGAGCTGCCCGCAGACGCGCGCGCGATCGAGCTGCCGCTCACGCTCACCGGCGCGCGCGCCGTCATCCAGCTCGCGGTGCAGCGGCCCGACGGGACGTTCACGCGCTACGGCGTGGACGAGCTGCCGCCGGGGCGTCACACGCTCACCGCGCCGGTCGGGCGCGCCGAGCGCGGCGGCAAGATCGTGGCGCTGGAGGTCGCGCTCGGCCCGGGCGGAAGCGGCACCAGCGACCTCGGGGAGGTCATCCCGGGCGACCTGCAGGCGAGGCTCACGGACGGCCGGCGGGCGACCCTCACCGACTTCTTCGACTGGGTCCCGTCAAGCGCCGGCTCGTTCACGGGCGGCACGTTCTCGTACTCGATCGCGGGCGTGGCGGGCTACCTCGGCATCCGCCCGCAGCAGCCCGCCGCGCGCGAGCCGATTCCCGTCCTCGCGACGCCCGCGCTGGCCGCCCGCACCCGCGGGAACCTGGTGCTGCGCCTGCCGGGCGGCGGCCAGACGCGCGTGAAGGTCGTCGGCACCGTCCGGCACGTCCCGACCACGCGCCCGGGCGAGGCGATGGTCGCCGACGTCGGCCGCCTGTTCGCCGCGCTCAACACGCAGTACCCGGGCTTGGCGTCGGTGTCCGAGCACTGGCGGATGGGCGCCGCGCCACCGGTGGGCCGCGAGCTGCGCCTGGACGAGCTCGCCGCCGCGGCCGCCGCCGACCCGCTCGCGCGCGGCGTCCTCGCGGCGCTGCGCGGCCTGGCGCTGCTCGGCGCGCTCGTCGCCCTCGCGGCGGTCGCGCTCGCCGTCGCCGCGACCGCGCACGACCGCGGCGGCGAGCAGGCCGAGCTCGAGGCCATCGGCGTCGCCCCGCGCACCCTGCGCGTGCAGATGATCGCGGGCGCCACCGCGACCGCCCTGGCCGGCCTGGCCGCGGGCCTGCTCGGCGGCGCCGCGCTGACCGGGTTGTTCCCGGACTTGGTCGCGCTCGGCGCCGACGGACGAGTTCCGCTGCCGGAGTTGCTGCCGGCGTTCCCGTGGGCGCCGGCCGTGTTGGCCGTGGGCGCCGCCGCCGCGACGGCGTGCCTCGCCGCGGCCGGACAGGCCCGGCGCGCGTTCCGCGGGGACTCGGTCGGGAGGCTCCGCGCATGAGCCGCCGGGGGTGTGCCGATAAACGTGCGCTCCGCGAACGTGGGCGGGCATGCCCCCGCCCGTGTGGGAGCCGTAGGCATGGTTGACGCGCGCAAGGTGTTCGTCGTCCACGAGACGGCATCGGGGAACGTCGTATCGCTGCAGGGCGCTTCACTGCAGGTCGACGCGGGCGAGCTGGTGGCGGTGATGGGCCCGAGCGGGTCGGGCAAATCCACGCTGCTGAACTGCCTCGCCGGCCTGCAACCCATCACGGCGGGAACGCTGCGCGTCGGCGGGCCGGTGGCGACCGTCGCGCAGGACGCGGCGAAGGCGCTCGGGGACGATCAGGCGATCGGCACGAGGATCGCGCTCCGGGCCCGGCTCGCCGGCACTCGCCGACACGCGGCCCGTGCGCGAGCGGCGGAGCTACTCGCCCGCGTCGGCCTCGAAGGCCGCGAGCACGCCCGCCGCGCGCAGCTCTCCGGCGGCGAGCAGCAGCGCGCCGCGCTGTGCGTCGCGATCGCCGCCCGGCCGAAGCTCCTGCTCGTGGACGAGGTGACCGGCCAGCTCGACGCCGCCACCGGACGCGGCATCCTCGCGCTCCTGAAGGAGCTCGCCCACGACGAGCAGGCGGCGGTCCTGCTCGCGACCCATGACCCGCGCGCGACGGAGGTCGCCGACCGCACCGTGACGATCCGCGACGGCCGCGTGACAGGCGAGTACCAGGGCGGCACACAGCGGCGGTACGTGTTCGTCGACGACGGCGGCCTGCTGCGCCTGGACCCCGACGACCTCAAGGCCGCCGGGATCGCCGAGCACGCCGAGGTCAGCCTCGCTCCGGGCGCGGTGATCCTGCGCGGCACCGGGAACCATCGCCTCCACGCCGTCGAGCCGCCCGAGCGCGCCCAGGGCGGCGACACCCTCGTCCGCCTCGAGCACGTCCGTCGCCGCTTCGTCACCAAGGCCGAGACGATCGACGCCGTCGCGGGCGTGCACCTCGCGTTCAAGCGCGGCGCCTTCCACGCGCTCGTCGGCCCGTCCGGCTGCGGCAAGACGAGCCTGCTGCACCTGATCGCCGGCCTCGACCGGCCGGATCACGGCCGCGTCACGCTCGGCGACCTGGACCTGACCACGCAGACCCGCGAACAGCTCGCCACCATCCGGCGCGACCTGGTCGCGGTCGTGCCGCAGGTGAGCGCGCTCGTGGCGGGCCTGTCCGTGCTCGACAACGTCGCGCTCGGGTTGCGCGCTCGCGGCGTCCGCGACGCCAAGCCGCAGGCGCTGGCCGCGCTCACCCGGCTCGGCCTGCAAGATCTCGCCCAGCGGCCGGCCGCCGGGCTCTCCGGCGGCGAGCGCCAACGCGTCGCGCTCGCCCGCGCGCTCGCCACCCGCGCGCCGCTGATCGTCGCCGACGAGCCGACGGCCAACCTCGACGAGGCCAACGCCATCAAGGTCGCGGAGCTGCTCGCCGACACGGCCGCGCAGGGCGCGTGCGTCGTCTGCGCCACGCACGACGCCTCCGTGACCGCCCGCGCCACGACCGTGATCGCGATGCGCGACGGCAAAGTGGCCCCCGGAGCGGGCGGGGCGCAGGCGCCGCCGGCCATCGCGTGAATGCCGGCGAGCGCCATCACGCCGGGTCACTTCCGCGACTCGGCTCGTTTCCGGCCCAATGGCGGTGGGCACGCCAGTTGCATGGAGGCCCACGTGCTCGACCTGACGCTCCCGCCGGAGCCCACCTCGGTGGCTCAAGCGCGGACCACGCTGTGCGAGGCGATGGCCCAGGACCTCCGGGACACCGAGGTCGAGACCGTCAAGCTGCTGATCTCCGAGCTGGTCACGAACGCCGTCCGCCACGGGGACGGCCGCGAGCCGGTCGAGGTCCACGCGCACTGGAACGCGGAGGTCCGCGTCGAGGTGTCCGACCGCGGCCGCGGGTTCGCCCCGGACCCGCGCATTCGCCCGTTCGACGACCCCGGCGGCTACGGCCTCTTCCTCGTCGGCGCGCTCGCGGACCGCTGGGGTGTGGAGACCGACGAGGGCACCACCGTGTGGTTCGTGTTGCAGCATCACTGACGCGGCCGGTGCGGTAGCGTCCGGTCCACGAGCCCGAACCGCGGCCCATCGAGCTGGAAGGTCACGGAGGTCGCCGACCTGCGCGGTGACCGCACGCTCGTCGTCTATGGCGAGCTGGACATCGCCACGGCGCCCGAGCTAGTCGAGCTGCTGGAGCGCCTGCGCCGCCACGGCCACGCCGTCACGGTGGACCTGGCCGAGGTCACGTTCATGGACTCGACGGGCCTCACGACCCTGATGGACGCCCACCTGCTCGCCCAGCGCAACGGCTGGACGTTCACGGTCACGCGCCCGTCGCCCGCGGTCAAGCGCGTGTTCGAGCTCGCCGGCGTCTACGGCGTCCTCGACGAGGGGTAGGCTCGACGGCGGTGGAGAGCCACACCGTCCCCCAGCAACCGACGGTCAGCATCGACGCGCTCGAGACGTTCGTCGAGCTGCTGGCGCGCGTCGACGCCGACCCCGCGACCGACGACTTCTACAGCCGCCTGTGCGAGGCCACGTGCCGGCTGGCGGACATGGATCGCGCCGTCATCTTCCGCTACGACGGCGCGCGCCGCCGCGTGCGGGCGGCCGGCGCGTACGGCATCGACCTCGAGGTGTTCGCCGACGCGCAGGTGACGGTGGAGACGGTCCGCGTCGCGCGTGACTCGCTCGTCGAGGACCGCGTGATCGAGATCACGGGCGCGGTGGCCGAGGACGTGCCGGAGGAGTACCGCCCGCTGATCACCGCGACCAACACGCTCGTGTGCACGCCGATGGCGGCCGCGGGCCGCTGGCTGGGCGTGATCCTGTCCGACCGCAAGCCCGACCGCCCGCCGCTCTCGGACTCCGAGCGCTACGTGCTGTGGACGCTCGGCAAGACCGCCGCGCTCGCCGCCTACGCCCGCCAGGCCACCAACAAGCAGGCGCAGGCGCGCCAACTGCAGGAACGCATGGACCTCGCGCGCGAGGTGCACGAGTCGGTGATCCAGCGCCTGTTCGGCATCCAGCTCGTGTTCTCCAGCCAGTCCGAGCTCAGCCCCGCCGCCCGTCAGCGGATCGCGGCCGAGCTCCAGGCCGCGCTGTTCGACCTGCGGCGAGCCCTGCAGCGGCCGCTCGCCCGCCAGGCGCCGGAAACGAACACCACGCTGCTGGAGGAGGTCCAGCGCCTGCGCTCCGAGCACCGCGACCTGCAGCTCGTGCTCACGCCCGGCAGCGAGGCCACGCAGATCCCGGCCCGCTACGAGCCGCTGGCGCAGTCCGTGCTCGCGGAGGCCGTCCGCAACGCGCACAAGCACGCGGACCCGAGCAAGGTCGAGGTGACGCTGAGCATCAGCGAGGACGACAACCTGATGCTGGACGTGGTCAACGACGGCGTCCGCGGCCGGGCGCGCCAGAGCGGCATGGGGCTCAAGCTGGCCGCGCTCGAGGCGCTGCAGTTCGGCGGGATCGTGGAGTTCGGGGAGCGTGATCCCGGGCGCTGGCGGGTGCGATTGACGGTGCCGCTTGACCGGACCTGACCTGAGCCCGAGCCGGATCGCCGCCGGCACGAGCGACCGCAAGCTGCGCGTGCTGGTCGTCGACGACCACGAGGTCGTGCACTGGGGCCTGCGGCTGATGCTCGGTGAGCAGCCGTGGGTGGAGCGCTGCCTGTCCGCGCGCAACACGCAGGAGGCGCTCGCGCTCGCCCGCCGCTATGACCCGCACGTCGCGCTCGTGGACCTGTTCGTCGGGCAGGAGTCGGGCGCGGAGATCTGCGCGCAGCTGATCGCGCTCAGCCCCCGCATCAACGTCCTGCTGATCTCGGGTGCCGGCCGCATCTCCCCGAACGCGGCACGGGCCGCGGGCGCGTCCGGGTTCATCTCCAAGGACTGGCCCGCCGCCGACATCGCGGGCGCCGTGCGCATGGTCGGCCTCGGCATGACCGTGTTCAAGCCGCACGAGGCGCCCGCCGGCCCACCGCTCTCCGAACGCGAGCGCGAGGTTCTGGAGGCGATCGCGGGCGGCGCGACCAACCGCGAGATCGCGGGCGAGCTGTTCCTCTCGCCGCACACCGTCAAGGAGCACACGTCGTCGCTCTATCGCAAGCTGGGTGTGAGAAACCGCGCCGAGGCGGTGCAGAAGGCGCAGCGGCTCGGCCTCATCTCGTGAGCGAGTGGGTGGGCGCCACCCCCTAAGCGGGGGGTAGGCGGGCGGCGAGGGTGTGAGGCGGCGCACACCTGCGTGAAGGTGCAGAGTGTGAGCAACGCCACCCTTCCCCCTGAGCTGCATCAGATCGCGCGCGACGCCGCGCGCACCGGGCGGCGACCCGCACCCCCGCGGACCGCGACGATCCTCGGGCTCGGCCACTACCTGCCCAGCGAGGTCGTACCCAACGCCGAGATCGCGGAGCGCATCGGCGTCGACGACCACTGGATCGTCAAGCGCACCGGCATCAAGGCCCGCCGCCGCGCCGCGGCCAACGAGGGCACGACCGACATGGCCGTCAAGGCCGCGCGCCGTGCCCTGCAGGACGCGGGCGTGCAGGCCAAGGACCTCGACTACGTGATCGTCGCCACCATGAGCGCGGACGAGATCACCCCGAACGCCGCGCCGCTCGTCGCCCACGCGCTCGGCGCCGGGCGTGCCGCCGCCTTCGACATCGGCGCCGCCTGCACGGGCTTCCTCGCCGGCCTCTCCCAGAGCGCCGCGCTGATCGAGGTCGGCCGCGCGGAGCGCATCCTGCTGGTCGGCGCGGAGAAGCTCACCCGCATCACCGACTTCGACGACAAGAAGACCGGCATGCTGTTCGGCGACGGCGCGGGCGCCGTGGTGCTCGGCCCCAACGAGGGCGAGGGCGGCATCGGCCCGATCGACCTGCAGGCCGACGGCGGCCTGGGCGACACGATCATGGCCACGCCCGAGGACCCGTACATCCGCATGGACGGGATCTCGACGTTCAAGATCGCGGTCAAGAACCTGTCCGAGTCGACGGTCTACGCGGTCGCCGCTGCGGGTCTCGAGCTCGACGACATCGACCTGTTCGTCTACCACCAGGCCAACAGCCGGATCCTGAAGGCCGTCGGCGAGCGCCTCGAGCTGGACGCGTCGAAGGTCGCGGACTACATCGCCCAGCTCGGCAACACGTCCGCCGCGTCGATCCCGCTCACGCTGAGCCTCTCCCGCGAGGACGGGCGGCTGCGCCCCGGGCAGAAGATCCTGATCGGCGCGATCGGCGCGGGCTTCACGTGGGGCGCCGGCGTGATGGAGTGGACCGCGTCGTGAGCGCCCGTCCCGAGAACGCCGTCGCGCTCGTCACGGGCGCGTCCAAGGGCATCGGCTCGGCGATCGCGAAGGCGCTCGCGGCCGACGGCTGGGCGGTCGCGGTCAACTACCGCTCCGACGAGGCCGGCGCCAACGCCGTGGTCGAGGCCATCGAGGCCGAAGGCGGCACGGCGAAGTCCATCCACGCCGATGTCACCAACGGCGACGCCAAGGCGCTGCTCAAGCAGGTCGAGGAGGCGCTCGGCGGTCCCGTTCTGGCGCTCGTCAACAACGCGGGCGTCGCGCGCGACAACATCGCGCTGCAGCTCACGGACGAGGACTGGGACGTCGTCATCGGCACCAACCTCTCGCCCGCGTTCCGGCTCACGCGCGACTCGCTGCGCTCGATGATCAAGGCCCGCTACGGCCGCGTGATCAACATCGCGTCGGTCGTCGGGCCACGCGCGAACGCCGGGCAGTCCAATTACGCGGCGGCCAAGGCGGGCCTGATCGGCATGACCAAGACGATCGCCGCCGAGGTCGCGCGCCGGGGAGTGACCGTGAATGCGGTCGCACCTGGTTTCATCGCCACCGACATGACGGCCGAGCTGGCCACGGACGAGATCGTCAAGGCGATCCCCGCCCGCCGGCAAGGCACGCCGGAGGAGGTCGCCGCCGCCGTGCGCTTCCTCGCCTCCGACGACGCCGGGTACGTCACCGGCACCACGCTGTATGTCGACGGCGGAATGTCCGCTTAAACCCAGAAGGAGACCCACCCATGGCCAACGCCATCACCGAAGAAGCCGTTCAGAAGACCGTTTACGAGGCGCTGCCGCAGTTCGGCGTCGACGAGTCCGACATCACGCGCGAGGCGACCTTCGAGGACCTCGACGTGGACTCGCTGGATCTCGCCGAGCTCTCGCAGATCATCGAGGACGAGTACGGCGTCGCCCTCAAGGGTGACGACGTCGGCAAGATCAAGACGGTCGGCGACGCGATCGACCTGGTGGTGCAGAAGGGTTCATGAGCCGCGAGGTCGTCATCACCGGCGTCGGCGCCGTCACCCCGCTCGGGGTCGGCGCGCGCACGCTGCATGAGCGCTGGAGCGCCGGCGTCGTCGGCATCGCCGACGGCAAGGGCGCCGCGACGGAGTTCGAACCGACCGAGCACCTGTCCGTCAAGGAGGTCCGCCGGGCCGATCGCTTCACGCAGTTCGCGCTGGTCGCGGGCGACGAGGCGCTGGCCGAAGCGGGCTGGAGCGACGAGCTGCCCTACGAGGGCGACCGCATCGCCTCCATCCTGGGCACGGGCATCGGCGGCATCGGCACGCTCGAGCGCGGCAAGGAGCTGTTGATCGAGCACGGGCCCAAGAAGGTCCCGCCGCTCTCCGTGCCGCTGATGATGAGCAACGCCGCG
The DNA here is from genome assembly GCF_003344625.1 of Solirubrobacter deserti. Lineage (GTDB taxonomy): Bacteria > Actinomycetota > Thermoleophilia > Solirubrobacterales > Solirubrobacteraceae > Solirubrobacter > Solirubrobacter deserti. The sequence goes on from NZ_QPKJ02000004.1 coordinate 392,421, forward strand.
GCCGCGGCGGTCTCCATGCGCTTCAAGCTGCTCGGCCCCTGCCACGGCATCGTCTCCGCGTGCTCCGGCGGCGCGGACGCCATCGGTGCCGCGAAGATGATGATCGAGTCGGGCCACGTCGACGCCGTCGTCACCGGCGGCTCGGAGGCGGCGCTGACGCCGCTGTCCAACGCGGCGTTCAGCGCGCTCGACGCGCTCTCGCCGTCCGGCATCTCGCGCCCGTTCGACAAGGACCGTGACGGCTTCGTCATGGGCGAGGGCGGCGCGATCCTCATCCTCGAGACGCGCGAGAACGCCGAGAAGCGCGGCGCCAAGATCCTCGGCACCCTGCGCGGGTACGGCGCGTCCGCGGACGCCTACCACCTGACCGCACCGGACAAGACCGGCGGCGGCCCGTCGCGGGCGATGCAGCTCGCGATGAAGGACGCCGGCATCACGCCCGAGGACATCGTCTACGTCAACGCGCACGGCACGTCCACGTCGCTGAACGACTCCGCCGAGACCGCCGCGCTGAAGACCGCCCTGGGCGATCGCGCGTACGAGATCCCCGTGTCGTCGCTGAAGTCGTCGATCGGCCACCTGCTCGGCGCCGCCGGCGCCGTGGAGGCCGTGGCGACCCTGCTCGCGCTGCGCGACCGGATCGCCCCGCCGACGCTCGGGCTCGAGAACCCGGGCGAGGGCCTGGATCTCGACTACGTCCCCGGTTCCGCCAAGCCGCTCAACATCGACGACAAGCCCGCGATCGCGATCTCGTCGTCGTTCGGGTTCGGCGGCCACAACGCCGTCGTCGCGCTGGAGGCAGCATGAGCCTCAAGGGCAAGAAGCTCCTGATCACGGGCGTCATCAACCGCGAGTCGATCGCGTTCGAGGTCGCCAAGCAGGCCCAGGAGTCCGGTGCGGAGATCGTCCTCACCGGCTTCGGGCGCGCCAAGCGCATGACCGAGCGCTCGGCCAACCGGCTGGATCCGGTGCCGGACGTGCTCGAGCTCGACGTCAACAAGCCCGAGGACATCGAGGCGGTCGCCGCCGACCTCAAGGAGCGCTGGGGGCGCGTCGACGGCGTGCTGCACGCGATCGCGTTCGCCCCGGAGGACGCGCTCGGCGGCAACTTCCTCAACACGCCACCCGAGAGCGCGATCACCGCGTTCCAGACCAGCGCGTACTCGCTGAAGGCGCTGACGGTCGGGCTCTCCGAGCTGTTCCCGGAGGAGGGCGCGTCGATCGTCGGGCTCGACTTCGACGCGCAGGTCGCCTGGCCGGTCTACGACTGGATGGGCGTCGCGAAGGCGGCGCTGGAGGCCACGGCGCGGTATCTCGCCCGTGACCTCGGGCCCCGGCGCGTGCGCGTGAACCTGGTGTCCGCCGGGCCGCTGGCCACCTTGGCCGCGCGCGGGATCCCCGGGTTCAGCGATCTCGCGAGCGCCTGGGAGAAGCAGGCGCCGCTGCCGTGGGACGTCGAGGACCCGGCGCCGGTCGCGGAGACGATCAACTTCCTGCTCGGCGACGGCTCGCGGGCCATCACGGCGGAGATCATCCACGTCGACGGCGGCTTCCACGCGATGGGCACGCAGATCGTGCCGTTGCGGGAAGAGGTCGAGGCATGAAGAACGCCGTCTTCCTGACGGGCGCGACCGGCTTCCTCGGCATGGAGGTGCTCGCGCGCCTCGTCGAGCGCGGCGACCGGGACGTCGTCGCGCTCGTGCGCGCGGCCGACTCCGCCGCCGCGACCGAGCGCCTGCACGGTGTGATGGCGAAGCTGTGGCGGGACCCCTCGCCGTACTTCGAGCGCGTCCAGGCCGTCGCGGGCGACGTCACCTCGCCGGGCCTGGGCATGGACCGCGAGGAGCGCGCGCACATCGCCGAGGAGGTCACCGCGGTGATGCACTGCGCGGCCTCGATCTCGTTCGACCTCCCGCTCGAGGAGGCGCGCCAGATCAATGTGGAGGGCACGCGCGAGATCATCGGGTTCGCGCGGCAGGCCAAGAACTGCGGCCGGCTGGATCGCTTCATCCACGTCTCGACCGCGTATGTGGCCGGCATCACCAAGGGCCTCTTCCGCGAGCGCCAGCTCGACGCGGGCCAGGAGTTCCGCAACACGTACGAGCAGACCAAGTGGGAAGCCGAGCACGTGGTCAACGAGGCGTCCGACCTGGACCCCGTGATCGCGCGCCCGTCGATCGTCATGGGTGAGTCCGAGTCGGGCTGGACCCCGGCCTTCAATGTCCTGTACTGGCCGATCCGCGCGTTCTCGCGCGGGCTGTTCGAGAGCGTCCCGGCGCGGCCCGAGGCGCTGGTGGACGTCGTGCCCGTCGACTACGTCGCCGACGCGCTCGTCCACCTGCTCGACGACACGTCCGCGTCCGGCGTGGTGAACCTGGTGAGCGGCCGCGAGGCCTGCTCGGTCGACGACCTCGTCGGGATGACGTCGGCCGCGTTCGGCCGCGAGCGCCCGCCCGTCGTCGCCCCCGGCTCGACCGGCACGGGCTCCGCCCACGCCGACGACCAGGCCCAGGTCTACTTCCCGTACTTCGACATGGACATGGTCTTCGACGACGCGCGCGCCCGCGCGCTGCTCGGCCCGGCGGGCATCAAGTGCCCGCACCTGACCGACTACTTCCCGCGGCTGATCGAGTACGCCCAGCAGACGCGCTGGGGCAAGACGCCCCAGACGCGTGAGGAAGCCGCCTCAGACGCGGTTCACCACGCGGCGTGAGTCGTCGCTGAAGGCCCGGACGGTCAGGCGCTCGAGCTGCGCCTGGCCGGAGGCACGCGACGGTAGGCTCCGCGTGTGTGGACCGCTGTTTTCCAGACTCGCGCGGGCGGTTCGCCGCTGCATGCTCCGCGTTCCGCGTCCGCGGGGCTGCGTCTGCTGGCCGCCTCGGCGGTGCTCGTGTTCGGCGTCGCCGCCGTCGTGGGCCTCAACGGTCCCGCTGAGCGCCTCGAGACGCTCGCGTGGGCGGGCGCGTTCGGCGTCGCCCTGCCGGCCGGTCTGATCCTCGGCGCGTGGCAGGAGCGGCGGCTCGCGGCGGCGGCGCCCGCGGCCGCCTGGCGCGGCTTGGCGCTCGGCGTGGCGGTGCTCGTCGCCGGCCTGCTCGTCCGCGCCGCGGGCTCGGCGACGCGTCCGTTCCACCTGATCGTCGCCCTCGCGGCCGCCGCGGCGCTCGCGGCCCCGTTCGTCGCCGCCGCGCGCTGGCGCGACCCCCAGGACGCGAGCCCGGGTCCGGCTCTCGCGATCGTGCTGGTCGCGCTCGTGGCGGGCATCGTCCCGTTCCTCACCGCAGGCGCCCGCCGGCCCGGCGCGCTGCTCGCCGCGTTGGTGTTCGCGGCGGTCCTGGTGGTGGCGCTGCGGGTGACGCGGACCCGGACGCCGGCGCCCGGGCCGCGCTGGGCGCTCGACGTCCTGGTGGCGCTGTTGATCACGGGCCTGGTCGTCACCCTGCCCGACCTGCTCGCGCAGTGGCCGGCGACGCTCCAGCACCACTACAACTTCTTCCTCGGGCCGGCGAACGCCGTCCTGCACGGCCGGGCGATGCTCGACGAGACGTGGTCGCAGTACGGCGTCGTCTCGATCGACGCGCTGGCGGTGATCTTCAGCGCACTGCCGATCGGCTACGGCCAGCTGTTCCTGCTGTGCGTGGTGATGACCGTCCTCCAGTTCGTGTGCGTGTACGCGACGTTGCGGCTGGCCGGTCTGCACATGCTGCTCGCGGCCGTCGCGCTGCTGTTCGCGGTCGCCGGCAGCCTGCTCGCGCTGCCGGGCATCTACGCGATCTACCCCAGCATCACGCCGCTGCGCTTCGGCATCCCGTACCTGATCGTGCTGGCGGCGGTGCTGGGCGCACGGCGGGACCGCTCGACGCTCGTGGCCCAGCTCGCGCTGATCGCGTGCGCGGCGGTGTGGAGCTTCGAGACCTGGGTCTACAGCGCGACGACCTTCGGCTTCCTCGTTCTAGCGGACGCGCTTCGCGACCGCCCGACCGTCGTGCGGGTCGTGCTGGTGCGGGTCGCACAGGCACTCGCCGTGACCGTCGCGAGCATCGTGGTGCTCACGCTGATTACGCTGGTCGCCAGCGGCGGCGTGGACTGGGGCCCGTACGCCGAGTTCCTGCGGCTGTACGCCGGCTCCTCCTTCGGCCAGGTGCCGATCGTCCTCTTCTCGCCCGGGCCGCTGACCGCCGCCGGGATCTTCCTCACCGCCACGCTGGTGCTGTGGCTGGCGCTGGACCGGCCACACTGGCTCGACGCGCCGGCGCGTACCGCACTCGCGGGCTTCACCGGCTTCGCGATCGGCGCGTTCACCTACTACATCTCCCGCTCGTCGACCTTCACGCTGATGAACGTGCTGGTGCCGGTCGTCGCGATCGGCGCGCTGTGGGTGCACGTCCTGCTGCGCGCCGAGCGGCAGCTGCTGCGGGTGCTCGCGGCCGGCGCGCTGCTCGCCGGCGCGGGCCTGACGCTCGTCACCTCCCGGAGCGAGATCGAGACGAACTTCAAGCTCACGGCGATCGGCCGGGCCGGCGACGCGCCGAGCGCGTGGAAGCGGCTCTGGGACAACCCCGTGCTCGACCCCCGCGCACCGGCGGGCGTCGCGCTGCTCGATCGTCACCTTCCCGCCGGCGAGCGAGCGCTCGTCATCACCGAACCCGACCTGACGACGGAGATCCTGCTGCGCGCCCACCGCGACAACGTCCTGCCGATCGCCAACGCGATGCAGGACGACCTGGTGGCCGCGCTCGTCGAACGGGCGCGAACGGCGGCCGAGGACGTCCCGCCCGGGGCGCTGCTGCTGACCTCACCGCCGGTGCGCCCGCCCGGCCGGCTCAACTCGCTCGGCGGCCGGACGGACCCGACGCGTGAAGGCCATCACTCGCCGCGCGACTTCACGCGTCCGCAGACGCAGGCGCTCGAGGTCCTGCAACGGCGCTTCACGTTCAGCGTCGTAGAGCGCAGCCCCGGCGGGCTCACGCTCGTCCGCCTTCAGCCCCGCTGACCCAGGTCAGCTCCGGCTGAGCCGGTACAGCACGCCGTTTGAGTCGTCGCTGAAGAGCACCGACCCGTCGCGGTCGACCGTGACGCCGGCCAGGCGCCCGAACTGCGCCTGGCCACCTTCGGTCAAGAAGCCGGAGACGATGTCCTCGAAGCCCGTGGGCTGGCCGCCGGAGAAGTTGAGGCGGACGAGCTTGTAGCCCACCGGCGCCCCGCGGTTCCACGAGCCGCGCATCGCGATGAACGCGTTGCCGTCGCCCGTGAACGCCATGCCGATCGGCGCGCTGTGCGCCTGGTAGGTCAGCGTCGGCGGCGCCGTGCGCGCGCAGTAGGACTCCGGCGTGCCGCTCGGCGGATCCGCCGGCAGGTAGCGGTCGACGGCGCGCGCGCCGAAGCAGAACGGCCAGCCGTAGTTGCCGCCGCGGACGATCCGGTTGAGCTCCTCCGGCGGCTGGTCGTCGCCGCGCCAGTCCGACCCGTGGTCCATGCCCCACAGCTGCTCGGTCTGCGGGTGCCAGCCGAAGCCGATCGTGTTGCGCAGCCCACTCGCGAACACGCGCCGGTGCGTGCCGTCCGCGCGGGCGCGCAGGATCGTCGCGCTCTGCGGGTTCGAGTCGTCGCACGCGTTGCACGTGCTGCCGACCGTGATGTAGAGCTGTTGGTCCGGGCCGAAGGCGAGCGTGCGATTGGGGTGCTGGCCGGCGTCCGGGAGGTCGGCGGTGAGCAGGCGCCGCTGCGTGAAGCGGTCGCCGTCCACCCGCGCCCGGTAGAGCTTGGTGTCGGTGACTAGGTAGACGCGATTGCCGCGCAGCGTGATGCCGTGCACGAGCTTGAGGCCACGCGTGGCCGTGCGCCGCCGCTCGTAGGCGCCGTCGCCGTCGCGGTCGCGCAGCGCCAGCACGTCGCCCTCCTCGCGCCGGGTGACGAACACGGTGCCGTCCCGCCCGACGGCGAGCATGCGCGCGTTGCCGAGGTTCTGGGCGGCGACGCTGAGCTTGAAGCCCGCGGCCACCTGCAGCGTGGCGATCCGCTCCGGCGTGGCCGGGCGCGGAGCGGGCTCGTTGATCGCGCCGGTGACCGGCGTCTGGGCACTCGCCGAGGCGGGCAGGAGCGCGAGGGCCGCGACGGCCGGTGCGAGTTTCTTCACACGGCGGCACTACCCCACGGGGGCATCGGTGATCGGCCCTCAACCTCCGTCTGGCTCCTGCGGCCCTGTGGAGCTGAGCACCGCGAGTCGGACTTCTGACCGGGCCGGGCGGTGAATGCGCCCCGGTGGCGCCGGCCGATAGGGTTGCGACCCTTGCCTCAGCTCGTCAGCAGCGACACGCTGAAAGTGCTGCTGACGCGGTACCCGCGGGCGTACGACGCCGCGCGTCGCCCGTATGCCCTGTCGCGGTATCTGCTGCGCCGTCCGCACGAAGCGGACTACGCCGTGTTCGCCCTGTTCGCCGGTGACGAGCGGCCATTCCTGGATGTCGGGGCCAACGCGGGGATGTCGGCGCTCTCGTTCCGGATCTACAACCGCCGTTCGCCGATCGTGTCGGTCGAGCCGAACCCGTACCACAAACGGGACCTGCAGTTCACGGGCAAGGTCGTGCGCCACCACACCTACCACCTCATGGCGGCCGGTGATCGCGACGAGACGATGACCCTGTTCGTGCCGGTGTTCCGCGGCGTGCCGCTCACCACCGAGGCGTCGCTGGACCGTGAGAACGTCGCATCCAGCCCGAGCCTGCGCTGGCGGCTCGGGGACCGCATGGACAGCTCGGACTTCGAGATCGTCCAGACGACGGTCCCGGTCCGGCGCCTGGACGAGCTCGCCCTGGACCCGGGGTTCGTCAAGCTCGACGTGCAGGGCGCCGAGAGCGCGGCGCTGCGAGGCCTGGAGCAGACGCTGCGCCGCAGCCTGCCGGTCCTGATGATCGAGGGGTTCAGCTCCGAGGACGGCGAGTTCCTCGAGGCGCTGGGGTACGAGCAGTTCGAGTACCTGCGCGACGCGCACCGGCTACGCCGGCTGGACGACAGAGCGCCCCAGGACGAGTACCCCAACAACACCGTGCTGGTGCACCCCAGCCAGCCGGGCCGCCGCCCCGACGCGGCCGCGCCTCGCTAGCGCGCCGGGCTGCGCGCGAGCCAGTCCGGAGGCACGAGCTCACGGACCTTCGGCCGGCGCACGCGCAGGTGCTCGAGCAGCGCGCTCGCGACCGCGGGCAGATACGACGCCCGCCGGCTGCGCACCGCGGCGGCCAGGTAGAAGCGCGCGGCGGTCAGCGAGCTTCCGCGCCGCTGATGCGCCCACCCGCGCCAGCCGTCGAGCGCGGCGCGGTCCAGCTGCCCCGGAAGTGAGGACCGGGCATGCTTGGCGCGCAGGTGCCGCGCCTCGGATGCGAGCCCGGACTGGTCGAGGTGAATGTTGGTCTCATGCAGGATGTACGCGACCAGTGGCTCGGGACAGACGGCGGCTTGACCCGCCTCGGTCAGCCGGATCCAGACGTCCCAGTCGGCGAGGTGGGTCAGCGCCGGGTCGAAGCCGCCGACTCGCTGGAGCAGGTCCGCGCGCACGAGCACGTTGGAGGAGCCCGCCGGGATGACGTTGTAGGCCCGGATGAGGCGACGAAGCGCGTCCGGGTCCGGGGCCGGCAGGTGGTCGAACACCGTGCCGGTGACGCTGGCGGTGACGGCCGTGCAGTACACGAAGTCCGCGTTCGCGGCTGCGGCGGCGTCCAACTGGCGTCGCAGCTTGTCCGGAGCCCAGCGGTCGTCGTCGTCGAGGAAGGCGACCCATTCGGCGCGCGCCGCGGCCACGCCGGCGTCACGCGCCCGGGACTGCCCGAGCGCACGGGGGTGGCGGACGACACGGACACGAGGGTCGCCGAGCGCCTCAAGCGCTTCGGAGGTCCCGTCCGTGGAACCGTCGTCGACGACGACGATCTCCAGGTCGACGGCGTGCTGGGCGAACAGCTCGCGCACCGTGGAGACGACCGTGTCACGACGGTTGTGCGTGGGCACGACAACGGAGACGGCCGGCGCCACGGACACGACCTCAGGATACTCTCGGGAACAGATCTTTGTATGACCGTGACTGCTCGCGTACGAGACGCTGCGCGCTCGACGGCCACGCGTGCGGCGGAGTGGGCGGCGCGGCTCTCCGGAAGGCCGCTGGGCGTCGTTCTCGTCTATCACGAGATCCTCCCCCGAGGCGTCTCGGCACGCCCCATGGTGGTTCCCGCGCTGAGGGCTGAGGCGCTGGAGCGCCATATCGGTGTGCTGCGTTCCCGCTATCGCGTGGTGCCCGCGAGCGACCTGCCGGACGCGGCGCGGCGGCGCCGGCGCGGACAACGCATCCCGGTCGCGATCACGTTCGACGACGACCTGCGCTCGCACCTGGAGGTCGCCGCGCCGTTGCTACGGGCGGCGGACGCGCACGCCACCTTCTTCCTGACGGGGATCGGGCTCGACGGCGAGGCGTTCTGGTGGCAGTCACTGCAGGCGGCCATCGATCGCCACGCCGACCTCGCTCCCGTGGCCCGCGAGTTCGGGCTTCCAGCGGGACCGCCGGCGGCGCTCGCCGCCGGCATCGAGCGGCTCGCGCCGGAGGCGCGACGGGCGCTGGCCGAGCGACTGGACGCGCTGGCCGGTCCGGACCCGGACCGGCGTGCGCTCTCCGGCGAGGAGATCGCTCGCCTCACGGCGGACGGCTTCGGGGCCGGATTCCATACCCGCGCACACGCGCGCATGACGGCGCTCGACGACGCCGCGCTCGAGCTGGCCCTGCACGAGGGGCGCGCGCGCCTGGAGGCGGTGGCCGGGGCGCCGATGACCACGATCGCGTATCCGCATGGCGACGCCGACGAGCGGGTCGCGGCGGCGGCCGCCGCCGCCGGGTTCGAGCTCGGCTTCATCACCGCCATGGCCCCCGTCGGGCCCGACACGCCGCTCCTGTTGCTCAACCGCCCGGAGATCCTCGCCGACAGCACCGCGCGGTTCGCGTACGACCTCGCCTGGACCTACTCGGCCGCCCTGCGCGCCCGCACCGCCAGCAGCAGCTCGTAGCGCGGATCGTGGCTGTCGCGCTGCCCGGCGCTCAGCTCCTCGGCCGACAGCCCGTGCAGGTAGGCCGTGGCCGTGAGCAGGTTGCCGAAGCCCTCGACCTCGACGTTCTCGGCGGGGAAGCTGGCTTCGAACAGACGTCGGAGCGACCCGCGGGTGAAGCGCCAGAAGTCACCCCAGAGGTGCCGGTCGGGCACCACTGCGCCCGCGATGCCCGGCACCGTGACGAGCACGACGCCACCCGGCTTGAGGATGTCGTGCAGCGTGGCGACCGCGGCCCGCACGTCGTAGATCGACTGCAGCGTCTGCGTGCAGATCACGCAGTCGTAGACGCCGGGTCGCAGGCCGTCGCCCGTGGCGAGATCGCCGACGATCGTGGCCTGCGGGTTGTCCGCGGTCGCGTGCAGGACGTCCAGGCGCTCGATCGACCCGCCGTAGGCGCGCGCGTACTCGTCCCCTCCGACCTCGAGCGTCACGCCGCGCACATCTCCCGTGCCGTACCCGGCGAAGGTCGCATAGCGGCTGAGGAAGGCCTGGATGTAGTGGCGGTCGACCGGCGTGCCCCGGTCGAAGCCGTAGTCGCGGCTGAACGGCGCCAGCCGCCGCCCGAACGACGGCAGCCGGTATCCGCTCAGCCGCGCACGCCTGTGCAGCACCTTGCGCCTGAGCTCGGCGCGGGTGGTGAATCTCCGGAGCAGCTGCTTCAACGGCCGCGGCCGGTCAGCATCAGCCCGAGCGTCCGGAGCATGATCTTGATGTCCCCCCACAGTGACCAGTTCCCGACGTACTGGTAGTCGATGGTCACCATCTCGTGCAGGGACATGCGAGCCGCGCCGAGCACCTGCCACGGCCCCGTCATCCCCGGGGTCAGCTGCAGCCGCCGACGGTGCCAGCCGCGGATCTTGCCGTCCTCCTCGGGGATCAACGGGCGCGGACCCACGAGGCTCATCTCGCCGCGCAACACGTTGAGCAGCTGCGGGAGCTCGTCGAGCGACGACCGGCGCAGGATGCGACCGACCGGGGTGATGCGTGGATCGTCGACGATCTTGAACAACCCGTCCGCCTCGTTGCGCGCGCGCAGCATGTCCTTGAGCAACTCGGCGTCCTCGCTCATGGAACGGAACTTGAACATCGAGAACGGCTCGCCGTTGCGTCCGATCCGCGTCTGGCTGAACAGGACCGGCCCCGGCGAGGTGAGCTTGATGACGAGTGCGATCACGGCCAGCATCGGAGCGAGGGCGACCAGCAGGAACAACGAGCCCGCCAGATCGAAGCTGCGCTTGGTGATCTTGGCCGTGCGGGACAGGCCGAACCGCGGGATGCCCAGGACCGTCAACCCGTCGATGTAGTCGTACGTCGCCGACGAGCCGAGCACTTCCAGCACGCGCGGGACGACGCTGACCTTGACGCCGAGCGCCTTGGCCGCCTGGATCGTGTGCAGCTCGGCCTGCGAGCCGCTGGCGTCGGCGGCGATGATCACGCGGTGCACGTCGCCGGAGGCCACCTCGGCCGAGAGTTGACCGTGAGCGGCGGCCGCCTCCGGTAGGGCGAGGATGCCCGTGAGCTCCACCTTGGACGTCGTGCCGTCGACCAGGCGGCGCGCGAGGCGGCGCCCGTGGTCATGGTCGCCCACCACCAGACAGCGTTCGGGCGGCATCAAGGCGCGCACGACCAGGCGAGCCACGATCCGCAGGACGGTGATGGCCAGCACCAGCCCGATCCAGGTGGCGGCGATCGTCGTCGGATCGCTCCACGTACCGCGCAGCGCGGCGCCGGCGATGAGGGCGAGCACGGACACCAGCGCGGCGTGCTGCAGCGTGGCGGGCGTCTCGTCCAGCGTGCTCTTGTTGATGAGCTTCTCGTCGCGTTCGTACATGCCGCCCGCGGTGTTGACGATGGCCACGAGCAGCGGCAACAGCAGCACGTGCCCCAGCGAGAGCGCGGTCGGATCGACCCAGATGCCGACCACCAGGCTCACGAGCAGGCTCGCGGCCACGTCCGCGAGCAGCAGGCCACGGCGGAATCCGCGGTCGCGACGCCGCACCGCGGCCGGAGGCGCCGTCTCGAGCAGGAACGGCGGCGCCGGCGGGCGACTGGCGACGCGCGGCTCTTTCGTGACGAAGGCCATCTAGCTCACCTCGACCGCGACGGGGGGCTCGGTGACGGGCTCACGGTCGGTGCGCAGCCATTGGTTGGTCCCGCGGCCGCGCGCGATGCGCGCGAAGATCCCGAGCTTGTCGGCGACCAGCCGCGGCGCGCTGAGCAGCGCCCGGAAGACGTTCGGCGGGGCGTCCACCAGCCGCAGCCCAGCCAGCACGTAGAACGCCTGGCCGGCCGTGGTGGCCACCGCCATGAGCGCCAGCCGGCGGCTGCGCAGGACCCCGGCGGCGAGCAGACAGACGACGTTGAGCGGACCGAGCAGGGACTGGGGGAGCAGCACGAGCTCGACACCGGCGAGGGTGAGGTTCGCGTCGCGGCGCCGCAGCCCGGAGGCGATCAGGCGCGGGGCGTACTCGCGCGCCAGGCGGGCGTTGCCGCTCTCCCAGCGCAGCTGCTGGCGGTGCCCCTTGTCGCCGGTGGTCGGCATCGCCGAGCGGATCATCGAGTCGTGCACGTAGGCCACGCGTGCCCCGAACTCGGCCAGATGCAGGTGGTACTGGATGTCCTCGGCCACCGAGAACGCGTCCCACGGCAAAGCCTTCAGCAGGTCGGCACGGAACGCCATCCCGGTGCCGAACAGGCCCGCGGACAAGCCGAGCGCGACGCGGCCGCGCGGGCGCACGCGGTGCTTGAGCGCGAACGCCGCCCAGCGCAGCGCGGCGGTCGGCGACGCCTCGGCGTTGAGGACGTCATAGATCGCCTGCGCGGCCGGCGCGCCGCCCCGCAGTGGCCGCTCGAGGGCCGAGATCAGGTCGGGCAGCGGACGGCAGTCGGCATCGACGATCGCGATCGCCTCGGTGTCCGGGCGCTGTTCCCACACGCGCTCGATCGCCCAGGCCAGCACCTGGCCCTTGCCGCGATCGTCGTCCGTGCGCTCCCACACCTCGACGCCCGCGTCACGCCCGGCGGTCGCGGTCGCGTCCGTGCAGTTGTCGGCGATGACGATCACCTCGAGCCTCTCGGCCGGGTAGTCCTGCTCGGCCAGGTACCCGAGCGTGGCGGGAAGCCCGTGCTGCTCGTCGTGCGCCGGCACGATGACGACGACCTTCAGCGGCTCGCCCTCCGGCGGAGCCGCATCCTCGAGCCCCCGGACGGCGGCGATGCCGAGCAGCCCCAGCAGGTAGCCGGTGGTCGCGGCGACCCACGCCTCGAGGCCCACGAACGGCGCGAGGGCGGCTCGCCTCACCTGATCACCATCCGCACGGCGGTCATCAGGTCGGTCGCGGTCAACAGGACGAGCTGGGCCGTCATGTCGCCTCGGGGGGGAACATCGCCCGCTCCACCAGCTCACAGACGATGTGGCCGACCAGCATGTGGCACTCCTGGATGCGGGCCGTCTCGCGCGCCGGCGCGCACACGCACAGGTCGGTGACACGGTCCAACGTGGCGTTCGGCAGCCCGCAGAAGACGATCGTGCGCATGTCCCGCTGCCGCGCCGCGTGCAGCCCGCGGATGACGTTGAGCGAGCGGCCGCTGGTCGTCAGCCCGATGGCCAGGTCCCCGGGCTGGCCGAACGCGGCGATCTGGCGGGCGAACACCTCGTCGAACCCGAAGTCGTTGCCCACGGCCGAGGTCGTGGAGGCGTTGTCGGTGAGTGAGAGAGCGGGAAGGGCCGGACGGTCGACGCGAAAGCGCCCGACGAACTCCGCGGCCAGGTGCGTCGCGTCGGCGGCGCTGCCGCCATTGCCGAACAGCAGCAGCTTGCCGCCACACCGCAACGTGTCGATGGCCATCTCCGCCACCGCGGCGGCCTGGTGCGGCACGTCGCCGCGCAGGAGGTTCTGGGTGGCGGCGATGTGCTCGGTGATGCGAGCCTGCACCGTCGCCACCGTGCCTACGAAGGGTTCCAGCGTCGATGCCGGGGCGTGCTCAGTCATCATTGACCGTCCAGGTTGTGAGCCCCCGAGGGGCGAACTCGAACTCCGTGACCTGCCCACCCATCCGGGTGAGCTGCTCCGCCACGCGGTGCTTGCGATGGAACGGGCAGAAGAAGAGCATGTAGCCGCCGCCGCCCGCGCCCGTGACCTTGCCGCCCAGCGCGCCCTCGCGACAGGCCGCGTCGTAGGCCTCGTCGATGAACCCGTTGCTGATCCTGGGCGACATCTTCTTCTTGAACTCCCAGGCGGTGCCGAGCAGGGAGCCGAAGTCGTTCAGCCGCCGGCGCAGCAACGCGTTCTTCATCTCGACCGCGAGCCGCTTCTGCATCCGCAGCCCGTCCAGCGCGTGCTGGTCCCGCTCGACGAAGCGGCTCGTCTGGTCCTCGATGATGTGGTCCGAACGGCGTGTGCGACCCGTGTAACAGAGCAGCATGTTGTGCTCGAGCTCGTGCAGGACCTCGTCGGCCACGCGCAGCGGGTTCACGAGCACGTTCTCGCCGTCCATCTCGATGAAGTTGAAGCCGCCGAAGGTGGCTGCGTACTGATCCTGGAGGCCGCCCTTGATGCCGAGGTCCTCGCGTTCGACGGTGAAGGCCAGGTGCGCGATGTCGTAGTCGGTCAGCGCCAGCCGGTGGTACTCCTTGAGCAGCCCGATCAGGGTGACGATCATCGACGAGGACGAGCCCAGCCCGCAGCCCGGCGGTGCACTCGAGTGCAGGAACAGGTCGAAGCCGCCCCGCCCGAGCTTGCGGATCGCCGCCTTCACCAGGTCGAGATCGCCGTCGTAGTCGAGTGCGTCGTCGTGCGCGTACGCCACGCTCATGCCGAGATCCAAGCTCTCGATGCCGATCTGGCCGTCGTCGCGCGGCGCGAGCGCGCCGTAGGCGTACCGGTTGATGGTGGCGCTGAGCACCAGCCCGCCCTCGGTCGCCGGGAACGGCGGGACGTCGGTGCCGCCGCCGGCGAACGACACGCGGAGCGGTGCCTTGGCACGGATCAGCCGCCTCACGCGGGGGAGACCCGTTGCCGTAGCGCACTGATCATCAGCCGGGCGAGGAACGGGAAGCCGTCGACCAGGTAGCGGCGCGCCAGCCGGCGCGGCTCTTGAGCCAGCCGGTGCAGCCATTCGAGGCCGGCTCGCTGAAGCCACACCGGCGCTCGTGACACGTCTCCACTGAGGTAGCTCAGACTGATTCCACACGAGATGAACCAGATTGACGGAAATCGAGAACGGAGGCGCAGGATGAGCCGATCCTGCTTCGGGAAGCCGAGGCCGACGAAGACGATGTCCGGGCGCGTGCGCTCGAGGCTGGCCTCGATCGCCGCCAACTCCTCCGGGAACCGCTCGAAGCCGAACGGCGGGCACAGCGTGCCGCAGACGTCGACGCCCGGAAGGGTGCGCCGGAGCTCGTCGGCCGCCGCGTCGGCAACGCCCGGCTCGCCCCCGAGCAGGAAGATCGACGCGCCCGCCTCGCGCCCCGCGGCGGGCAGGCTGCGGATCAGCGAGGAGCCCGAGACGCGCTCGGGCAGAGGCGTGCGCTGCAGGCGGCTCGCCCAGATCAGCGGCATGCCGTCGGCGACCACCATGTCCGCCTGCTCGACGAGATCGCGCTGGGCGGGGTCGCGCACCGTCTGCCGCAGCACGTCGAGATTGACGGGGCAGATCCATCCGCCTCGGCCGGTCGCGACGGCCTCGAGGGTGCGGACGATCACCTCCGCCTCGTCGACCCGCTGGACCTCCAACCCCATTACCACCGCCGAATCTTTCAAGGCAGAAGCTGCCTCACTGTCACACAGGAGTGTGTGCACCGCATGTCCTGGGTCCCCCCCTTGTTTCAGGCACACCGAGCATGCTGACGCAAGCTACTCGGGCACTCCGTGGGTGCACGCTACGGGTTCGTGAACGCCATTGCGAGACGGGGTAATCGTTCGAACGTTCGATGTCCACCATGAACCGGGGACTTATGCTGTGGCGCCGGTTTGCGACGTTCCAGGGACCGTCGGACCAAGCCGGTTGGACCTGGGGTCGAACGTCGGCCGGATGTGGTCACCGGGGCGGAGTGTGGCCGGTATGCTGCGCCCAGAGGGGCGAACGTCAAACGCCTGTCTGGACGGTTTAACTTTCCGTCACTTAGTGTCCAGTCGGACGCGTCTCCACCCGTTCGAGGAAGCGAAGGATGCCTGCGTCGAGTAAGTCGAAGTCGCCTGTGCGCAGCGCCGCAGCTGAGTCGCCCGCGAAGCTCGCTCCCGCCCTGCCGCCGGTGCCGGAACCCGACCCGTTCGGCCCGCTGCGCGGCATCGTGCGCCGGTGGCCCGTCGTACTCGCCGTGACCGTGGTGCTGTGCGGCGTCGCGCTCGTGGCGGGCTACGCGCAGGCGCCGACCTACACCGCCAACGCGGTGATCAGCGTCGGCCGCGTCGACGTTCGCGTGCAGACCCTGCCGGGCTATGTCGCGGGTGCACAGACCCTGGCCGCGGCCTACAGCCGCACGGTGCCGACAGACCCGATCGTGCTGCCGCTTGCCCGGCAGCTGGGCATCCCCCCCGCCGAGGTGCGCGAGCGTCTGTGGGCGGTGCCCGTCCCGGAGAGCACGATGTTCGCCGTCTACGGCACCGGAGGCAGCGCCGCCGAGGCGACCGAGCTCACGGGCGCCGCGACCTCGCAGTTCGAGCGGTACGTCAAGTCGACCGAGACCAGCGACCGGACGATCGAGCGCCTGATGACGCAGTTCCGTGAGCAGTCGCGCCGGTCAGCGAGCTACCGGCGCCGGATCGACGAGTTGCAGGCGCAGATCGACCGCGCGGCCGCGGCGGCGGCCACCAGCACGGCGTCCGAGAGCGCGCGTCGCCGGGCCCGGGAGGAGCGCAACGACCGGATCGAGCGTCTGCAGACCTCGCTGGACACGTCCGAGCTGCGCAAGCAGGTGCTCGTCAGCCAGTACAACGAACGCATGGCGGAGTCCGCTTCGTCGGCCGGCATCCAGGTCGTGACCCGTCCCGTGTCGGCCGAGAGCGATCGCAGGCGCACGCTGGAGCGCTCGCTGGTCATCGGCCTGCTCGCGGGCCTGATGCTCGGCGGAGCGGCGGCGCTGCTGGTCGACCGCCGCCGCCGCTGATCCCGTGGCGGCGGGGACGCTACGCACTCCGCCCACTGCGGCGCTCGTGGCGGTGGGCACGGCCGGAGTGCTCTGCCTCGCCGTGGCGGCCGGCGTGCGCTCGGGACCCGCTGACGGCTTCCTGGTCCTGGCCGGGCTGGCGGCGCTCACCGGCGGGGTGGCGCTCGCCGCGTGGCTGTCGCCGGCGCTGACGATCAGCGCCGGGCTGATCCTGAGCCTCGCGTCCGGCCGGTTCGGCGATCTCGGCAGTCCGATCGGGCTCGACCGGGTCGTGATCGTCGCCGGGGTCCTCGCCGTGGTCGTGCGCGAGCTGCGCTCACCCACGGCCCGGTTGCGGGTGCGGGGCATCGACCTGTGGCTCGCCGGGATCCTCCTCATCGCCGCCGTGTCGGCCTACTTCGCCGGCACCTGGCGGCAGAACGGGCCGTTCTTCGCGCTCGTGGACAACCTGGGCGTGGTCCCGTTCCTGCTGTTCTGGGTCGCGCCGGCGGCGTTCGGGACCCCGCGGGAACGCCGGCTGCTGCTGTGCGTGCTGACCGGCGTGGGCGCCTATCTCGGGATCACGGCGCTCGCCGAGACGCTCAACTGGAACTGGGCGATCTTCCCGCGTTACATCCTGGACCCCACCGTCGGGCTGCACTACGGCCGCGCGCGCGGACCGTTCGCCGAAGCCGCCGCCAACGGGTTGAGCATGTTCTTCTGCGCCGTGGCCGCGGCGGTCCTGCTGGCCACGGACAAACGCCGGCACGTGCTGCTGGCGACGGTGATCGGCCTGTGCGGCGTGGGCATCGTCTTCGCGCTCACACGCCAGGTGTGGCTGGCCGCCGGCCTCGGGACGCTGATCGCCATGCTCGCCCAGCGGCGGCTGCGCGTATGGGTGCTTCCGACGTTCGCCGCCGCCGGCGTCGCCGTGTTCGTCATCTTCGCCACCGTGCCCGGCTTCAATTCGCGGGCGGAAGACCGGGTCCGCGACCAGCGCCCGGTGTGGGACCGCTTGAACTCCAATGCGGCGACCTGGCGGATGCTGGCCGAGCGCCCGTTGACCGGGTACGGGTGGGGCGGCTACCGCGAGAACATCAACACCTTCTTCCGCCTCGCGCCCGACCGGGCCTGGACCGGGGCGGTGAGCCGCCCGCACAACGTCTTCCTGGCCAACGGCGCGGAACTGGGCGCGCTCGTGCTCGTCGCCTGGATCGCCGCGCTGGCCATCGCGATCGGGGGCGCTCTGCGTCGGCGCGGGCCGCCCGACCTGGGCGTCTGGCGCGCCGGGCTGATCGCGGTCGCCATCGGGTGGCTGGTCGTCGCCAACTTCACGCCGATGTACTACGCGTTCTGCCACTCGGTGCTGTGGTTGTGGGCTGGCATCTGCTGGAGCCGCACGTGACGGCGCCGCGGCTCGCCTACGTCGTCGCCGAGTACCCGAAGGTCTCGCACACGTTCGTCGCGCGCGAGGTCGCGGCGCTGCGTGCGGCAGGGGCCACCATCGACACGGTGACCATCCGGCGCACGCCCGAGACCGGGTTGTTGAGCGAGGAGGACCGGCGGGCGGCGGCCGAGACGTTCGCGGTCCTACCGGCAGCGCCGGCCGCGCTGCTGCGGGCCCACGCGCGCTGGGGGCGGCGCGGGCCCCGGCGCTACGTGCGCACGCTTGCCCAGGCCGTGCGCCTCGGCGCGCCCGGCCTGCGCAACCGCCTGTGGCAGCTGTTCTACTTCGCCGAGGCCGGCCTGCTCGCCGACGAGCTGCACCGGCGCGGGACCGAGCACGTGCACGCGCACTTCGCCACCGTCGGCTCGGCCGTCGCACTCCTGGCCGCGCGCCTGCTCGGCAAGCCCTGGAGCTTCACCATGCACGGCCCGTTGGAGTTCGACGCGGTGGAGCGCTACGCGATCGCCGACAAGGTCCGCGATGCGGCGTTCGTCGCCTGCATCAGCGATTTCTGCCGGGCGCAGCTGATGCGATTGGTCGAGCCCGCGCACTGGGACAAGCTGCACATCGTCCACTGCGGCCTGGAACCCGAGCGCTACGCCGCCCCGGCGCGGGAGGTGCGCGACGTGGTGGAGCTGCTGGCGATCGGGCGGCTGGAGCCGATGAAGGGCTTCGCGGTGCTGATCGACGCGGTCGCCGCGCTCGTGCGCGAGGGCGAGCCGGTGCGCCTGACGATCGTGGGCGACGGACCGCAACGCGCGGCGCTGGAGGCGCGGGCGCGCGGGCTGCCCGTCACCTTCACCGGGGCGCTGGGAGCGCCCGCCGTGACGGAGCGGCTGCGGGCGGCGGATGTGTTCTGCCTGGCGTCGTTCGCCGAGGGGGTGCCCGTCGTGTTGATGGAGGCGATGGCGTCCGGGCTCCCCGTCGTGACGACGCAGATCATGGGCGTCCCCGAGCTCGTGGACGACGGCGAGTCCGGGCTGCTGGTCGCGCCCGGCCGGCCCGAGCCGTTCGCCGACGCGCTCCGCCGCGTCGTCCGGGAACCGGACCTGCGCGCCCGGCTGGGCCGGGCCGGGCAGGCGAAGGTCGCCGCCGAGTTCGACGTCCGGACGGCGGCCGGTGTCCTGCAGCGCCTGTTCGCGGAGGCCGCGCAGCGGTGAGGCGCGCGGTCGCGGGAGTGGTCGCGCTCGGCCTGCTGGCGTTCGCGGTCGGGTGGGCCGTCACCCGGACGGACGAGGCGCCCTCGACGCCGCGCGCGCCTGACCGCGCCCCCGAGCGCCTCACGATCGCGCCGACCAGCCTCGTCGACCTCGTCGCCCGCGTGCCCGTGTTCGTCCGCGCGCCCGGGCCGGGCACCCTGGAGGCCACGGTCACGCCGAGGGGTGAGGACCCGATCTCGCTCACGGGCGCCGAGCTGTCAACCTCCGACGTGCACGCCGTCCAGGTCGGCATCCCGGCGGGCGCCGCGCGGTTGCTGCGCGCGTGCCGGCCCGCCCGGCTCAGCGTCGTGCTGCGCGCGCGCAGCGGGAGGGTGGTCGCGCGCCGCAGCCGGACCCTGGCCCCGCAGCCACCTCGCTGCGGGCGCTACTTCGGCCCGAGCGCCATCTGGAACCAGCGCGTGGAGAACGCGCCGCTGGATCCGCGCTCGGAGCAGTGGGTGGCCGACCTCGCCAACCAGGTCGACGAGAACTTCGCCGCCAAGACCCCGCCCACGATCGCCACGACGGAGTACAGCAGCCCGCTGTACACGGTCCCGGCCAACCAGCCGCGGGTCCCGGTCAAGCTCGTTGGCAGCCGCGCCGGCTTCGGCAAGGCGGTCGCGGCGCAGCTCGCCGAGGGCGTGCCGATCCCCGCCGGCGCGCGCGCGGGTGGGGGCACGGACCACCAGATGGTCGTCTGGCAGCCGGCGACGGACACGATGTGGGAGCTGTGGGTGGCCGAGAAGGTCAAGGGCCGCTGGACCGCGCAGTGGGGTGGGCGCATGGACCGCGCCTCGCGGTCCCGCGGCTACTTCTTCGACCCCGGCGGGATTCACGGGGGCTCGACCGCGACCAGCCTCACGATGGCCGGCGGGACGATCACCCGGGCCGACCTGGTGCGCGGGGAGATCAACCACGCGCTCGGCATGGCGATCCCACGCAGCCGCGCCAATGTCTGGAGCTACCCGGCACAGCGATCCGACGGCCAGATCGATTCCGTGGACGCGATTCCCCAGGGCGCTCGCTTCCGGCTGAACCCCGCCTTCGACGTCGACGCGCTCCAAGCGCCGGCGTTCGTGAAGCTTCTCGCTCGGGCCGCGCAGCGCTACGGCATCTACGTGCGCGACACCGCGCCCGTCGTGATCTTCTACGCCGAGGACCCCGCCTCGATCGGCTCCGATCCCTGGTTGAAGGCGATGGAGCCGGCCGCCTGGGAGATCCTGCGCAGCTTCCCGTGGCGGGAGCTGCAGGTCACCCGGACGCAGTTGTGGACGCACTCCCGCCAGCGCGTCGCGCGGTGACCCTGCGATAGCGCCAGCTGCGCACGCTCATCCGCGCGCGGGCCGAGACCACGTCGAGCACGCCGGCGAGCCTGCGCGGGTCGGTCGTCAACCGCGCCGCACAGCGCGCGACGGTCGCGCGATCCCCTGAGCGCAGTTCGTTCCACAGCAGATAGCCCTCGACGTGCGCCCGCAGCGCGGGCGTGTGCCATGGACGGTCCGCGTAGGTGTCGACGATCTCACGGTGGGCGAGCCACAACGCCGCGCGGTCTCCTGACACCTGGTCGGCGTGCACGTGATAGCGCACCGTCACCGCGGGACTGACGAGCCCGGTGCCGCGCTCGAGCACCCGCAGCCACAGGTCCAGGTCGGCGCCCATCCGGAGGTCCTCGCGGAAGCCGCCGACGGCGAGCACGAGGTCGCGGCGGACGAGCACGCTGCTCGCCACGAGCGCGTTGCCCGCGCGCAGCAGATCCGCGGGCGAGCGCAGCGCCTCCGGCGTGTTGCGCTCGCGGCCCCATAGCCGCGGCGGCGCGTCCGCGCAGGTCGCGACCGCGGTGCTCCCGAGGACCACGTGGTCGTCGCGCAGAGGCCAGAGCGCCGCCAGGTGCCCGGGCAGCCACTCGTCGTCGGAGTCCAGCAGGGCCACCCACGGCTGCTGGGCCTCCCGGATCGCGGTGTTGCGGGCGCCGCCCTCGCCGCGGTTGACGGCGTGGTGGATGACGCGGGCGCCGGCGGCGCGTGCGGCGGCCCCGGTGTGGTCGGTGGAGCAGTCGTCGACGACCACGACCTCGAACGGCGGATCAGGCCGCTGGCCGAGCGCGCTGCGCACCGCTCGCGCGGTCATCTCGGGGCGGTTGAACGCCGGGATCACGACGGACACGCCGAGCGCGGTCAAGGGCCGGATGCTAGCGCCAGATGTTCACGCGCTGACGCGTGATGTACGGGGGTGGCGGCGCTAAAGGGTTTCGGCGCTCCGGACGAAGATCGAAACAAGAAGCCCGCGAGCTCACTGGCAACGCGCCGGTGGCCGACACAACCGGCGGGCCGCTCCCCTCCTTTCCCATGCTCTCCCGCCTCCTCACTTCCGCCTGCCTGGCCCTGCTCGCGCTGATGCTGTGCGCGTCCGGCGCGACCGCCGCCAGCCCGTTCGCCTCGGGCAACATCTGGGACACGCCGCTGGCCGACGACGCCGAGCTCGCCTCCAACTCGGCCGGCATGGTCGCCGAGCTGCAACGCCAGACGCGGATGCCCGGCGGCACCTGGATCGCCACCGACGACTACAGCACCCCCGTGTACGTCGTGGGCCCGGACCAGCCGACCGTGCGCGTCATCGCCGACACGCCGTACTGGGCGCTGCAGCAGGACTGGGACGAGGTGCCGATCCCGTCGCACGCGCGTCCCGCGGCCGGGACCGACGCCGCCATGGTCGTCTACCAGCCCTCCACGGACACGATGTGGGAGTTCTGGGCGATGTACGAGGCCTCCGACGGCTGGCACGCGGTCTGGGGCGGCAAGATGGAGAACGTCTCGCAGAACCCGGGGTACTTCGACTGGCATTGGGGCGCGACCGCCACGAGCCTCACCTGGATGGGCGGGCTGATCCGGCCCGAAGAGCTGGCCGCCGGGCACATCGACCACGCGCTGGCGCTCTCGATCCGCGAGGCCAAGCAGAGCGAGGTCGTCTGGCCCGCGCAGCGTGGGGACGGCATCGCGACCGGTCCGAACGCGATCCCGGAGGGCACCCGCTTCCGGATCGACCCGGACGTCGACCTGGACGCCCTGAACCTCTCCCGCCCGGCGCGCGTGATCGCGCAGGCGATCCAGGACTACGGCATGATCGTGCGCGACCAGGCCGGCGCAGTGATCCTGTTCGGCGAGGACCCGCTGTCGATCGGGCACAACCCGTGGCCGTCGCTGTTCGGCGACTGGCCGCACCATCTGATGAACAGCTTGCCGTGGGAGCACATGGAGGCGGTGGCGCCCGACCGCAGCGTCTTCCGCGCGCCGTCGGACCCGCTCGTGCCACGTCCGCCCACGCCACCCGTCACGTCCACGCCGACCCCCGCGCCCGTGCCGCCGACGCCCACCCCGGACGCCCCGGCGCCGCCCGTGCCGCCCGTGACCACGGCGCCGCCCGTGACCACGGCGCCGCCCGTGACCACGGCGCCGCCGGTGCCGCCCGCGGGCACGCCGGCCCCGGTCCGGCCCAAGCCGGGCACGCCCAAGCCGGCCAAGACCAACGCCAAGGTGGCGGCGAAGGCCAGGGCCCGGATGGCCACGGCGTGCAAGAAGGCCAAGGCGAAGGGCGCGAGCCGAAAGTCCAAACGAGCGTGCGCGACTGCGAAGATCGCCGTCCGGCGGGCGGCGCGGCCCTGAGCGTTTGACGCCGTTCCTGTATCGGCCGTGGTTGGGGATGCACTTCCGGGTATCGTCCCCTGGACGCTGCAGGACGCATTCATAAAGCGTCCAGAACCCGCCCTCCGCGGGGCCGTGCCGGCTCCGCCCCTGCCCCCCGCTCAACCATCCATGCACCCACTTTCCGACCGTCGCGGCCGTGCTGTGCTGCGCTCGCTCGTCCTCAGCTGTGGCTTCGCGTTCGTCGCCGCTTCTCCGGCCGCGGCGGCGCCGTTCGGCGTCGACTCGGTGTGGGAGGCGCCGCTCGCCTCCAACGCCCCGCTCGCGCCGAACTCGAGCGCGCTGGTCGGTGAGTTGCGCCGCCAGGCCGCCGGACCCGGCGGCGTGTGGATCAACACCACCCAGTTCAGCGTGCCGGTCTACACCGTCGGTCTCACGCAGCCCAACGTGCGCGTCGAGCTGGAGACCTACTCGCCTCCGTTGCAGGCCGACCTGGAGCGGGTGCCGATCCCGGATCACGCGGCGCCCTCGCCGGACTCGGACGCGCACCTGGTCGTCTACCAGCCGCTGACGGACACCCTGTGGGAGTTCTGGCGGGCTCGCAGGGAGTCCGACGGCTGGCACGCGGTGTGGGGCGGCAAGATGGAGAACGTCTCGCGCAACCCGGGATACTTCGACCATCCGTTCGGGGGCTCGGCGACCAGCCTGGCGCTTCTCGGCGGCTTGATCACGATCGCGGAGATGCGGGCGGGGCGGATCGATCACGCGCTGGCGCTGTCGATTCCGCAGACCAAGCGCGCGGACTGGGTGTGGCCGGCGCAGCGCACCGACGGCGTGGCGGACGGCGCTGAGGCGATCCCGGCCGGCACGCGCTTCCGCATCGACCCCGCCCTGGATCTCGACACGCTGAACCTCACGCGGCCCGAGCGCATCCTCGCGCAGGCGATGCAGGACCACGGGCTGATCGTGCGCGACCAGGCCGGCGCGGTGACGATCTTCGGCGAGGACCCGGCGCAATACGGCCACAACCCGTGGCCCGAGCTGCTCAACGACTGGCCGCACTTCATCATGCAGAAGATGCCGTGGTCGCACATGCAGGCGGTCGTCCCCGACCGCAGCGTGTTCCGCCAGCCGCTCGTTCCGCCGGTGCTGCCCGCAGTCCAGACCCCGCCCACCGCAGACGCGACGGCGCCGGCCCCGGTGGTGCCGCCCACCGCGGACGCGACGGCGCCGGCCCCGGTGGTGCCGCCCGTCGCGCAGCCGGTGCCGGCGCCGCCCGCACCCGCAGCCACCCCGCCGGCCACGGCCACGACCGTGACCTCGCCCAAGGCGAAGGCGAAGGCGAAGGCGAAGGCGAACCGTGCGCAGGCCAAGGCCAAGCGGTTGTGCGCGAAGGCGCGCGGCCGGCGGGCGACGATCACCGCCAAGCGGCGCTGCCGGGTGGCCTCCGAGGAAGCGGTCCGGGCGCGCCGGCACGCACGCTTCACCGCTTCCGGCTGATCCGCCGGACGACTTCGGACCGCATCGACCGCATAACATCGGCCGTGCACCCATGGCCGACGAGTGGAACGCCCTGCGCGAGGACCTCAAGCGCTACCCGAAGCGCCCGTGGATCCGGGACCAGTCGGCTTACGTGCTCGCCGTGCACCGGTACGGGCGCTGGGCTGACGCGCTCGGCGGCTTTCGCGGACGCGTGGCGGTCAAGGGCTACTGGCTCGCCTACCGGATCGTCGAGACGGTGACCGGCATCAGCCTGCCCAAGAGCGTGCCGGTCGGGCCGGGCTGCCGGATCTACCACTTCGGCGGGATCGTCATCCACGATCAGGCGCGAATCGGCGCCAACTGCACGCTCCGCCACGGGATCACGATCGGCGACCGCCGTCCCGGCGGCCCCGTGCCGGTCATCGAGGACGACGTCGACATCGGTGCCTACGCGCAGATCCTGGGCGGCGTCC
Organism: Solirubrobacter deserti; assembly: GCF_003344625.1. Taxonomy (GTDB): domain Bacteria; phylum Actinomycetota; class Thermoleophilia; order Solirubrobacterales; family Solirubrobacteraceae; genus Solirubrobacter; species Solirubrobacter deserti. The sequence continues at coordinate 416,828 of NZ_QPKJ02000004.1, forward strand.
GGGTCGGCAGCGGCGCGAAGATCGGCGCGATGAGCGTCGTGCTGGTCGACGTCCCGCCCGGGGCGACCGCGGTCGGCAACCCGGCGCGGATCATCCCGGCGCGCGACTAGCGTCGCGACGCTCGAAGATCCCGTCGGCGAGGACCAGCGCGCCGGTGCCCGGATCGGTCCAGATCGGGCGCAGCGACGTGAGCGCGAAGCCGCGGGCGTAGAGGTAGGAGGCCACATCGGGCAGCAGCCATTGCCCCTCGTGCAGCGGCACGGTCGAGAGCTCGACCTCCACGACCCGGACGTGCTCGAGCAGCGAGGACGCGCCGCGCAGCACCTCACCCTCGAACCCCTCGACGTCGATCTTGAGCGCGATCGCGTCGCCGGCGCTCCAGACGTCGCCGCTGAGGCTGTCGAGCGTGATGACGGGCGCCGTCTCGCTGCCGATCCGCGCCGGCATCGGACGGCCGGGCGAAGGCGCGCGCGCCGAGTTGTGCACGGAGTCCGCGTACACGTGCAGCTCCAGCGTGCCGGCGGCCTCGCCGGCCGCGGCGTGCCGGACGTCCCAACGCGAATCGCTCGCGGCCGCCTGGCGCAGCCGCTCGAACGTGGCGCGCACCGGCTCCAGGGACACGACGCGCCCGCGGAAGCCCTCCTGGCGGAGGTGACCGACGTACTGCCCGGTGTTGGCGCCCACGTCGAGCACCACGTCCACGCCGTGCTCGGCCAGCACCCGGGCGCGGCGCGCGTGCACGTACTCGTCGGGGGAGTGGGCGACGATCGCCAGGCCCCGCCGCCGCAGCCATCCGCGCACGAGCCGCTCGGCGCGCGCCCTGGCCCGGGTCCGTGCCGCCTCGAGAACTCCCAGCCCCTCGGTCATGCGCGCAGTCTGTCGGATACGCTGCGACCAGTGGCGGCGCCGCTTCAGGCGAACCCGAGAGGCGAGCCTTGAACGAGAACCTGATCATCGACGCCGGCATGCACGTCGGGCAGGACACGGCGTACTACCTGGACAAGGGCTTCGACGTGGTGGCCGTGGAAGCCAACCCGGTGCTCGCACGCGCCGCCGAGGAGCGGTTCGCCGGCGCGATCGCCGCGGGGCGCCTGCGGGTGCTCAACGTCGCTGTGGCCGAGCGGACCGGGACGGCGTCCCTGTCGGTCTCCGACGACGCGACCATCTGGAGCTCGCTGGACGCGGACTTCGTACGCCGCAACGAGGCCTTCGGCACGCGCTATCGCACGGTCGACGTGCCCGCCGTGCGGTTCGACGAGCTGCTCGCGGACGTCGGCATCCCGTACTACCTGAAGATCGACATCGAAGGGCTCGACATGCTGTGCGTGCGGGCGCTGCACCGCTTCGACGACCGGCCCGCGTACGTCTCCCTGGAATCGAAGGTGAGCGTCGGCGGTGCGTCCTACGCCGACGCGTTCGACGAGCTGGCCCACCTGTGGGCGCTCGGGTACCGCCGCTTCAAGTACGTCGACCAGCGCCGGCACCCGGAGATCCGGCTGGCGCCCCCGGCGCGCGAGGGCGGCTACGTCGACCAGCGCTTCTCGGAGGACTCCAGTGGCCCGTTCGGCGAGGAGACGCCGGGCGTGTGGCGTCCGTTCCCGGTCGCGGTCGCCCGCGGTGCCGCGCTCTGGTCCCAGCACGACCTGGCCGGGTTCGGTGGCCGCCGCGAGCACTCACGGCCCGCGGCGACCTACCGCAGGGCCCACACGCGGCTGACGGGCCGCGCGCTCGGCTGGTACGACCTGCACGCCGCGCTATGACGGCACGGAGGCGCGGGGCTTGACCGCCGAGAAGATCGTGAAGTGCTCCCATTGCCAGGTGGGGTCGAACTGCGTGCTGCGCACGTCGAAGTCCTTGAAGACCGCGAGCACCTGATCCGCTTCCGGCGTGCCGGGCGTGGCGTGGATCTCGCCCATCACGAGCGCGACGTCACGGATGCGCTCCGAGGCCGGCAGCACGTCGAACTCGCCGCCCTCGATGTCGACCTTGAGGATGTCCACGTCGCCCGCGGCCAGCACCTCGTCGAGCGGGAACCCGGGCACCTCGACCTGCTCCCCGCCGCCGGTGTGCTCGGACAGGCGCGTCGAACCCGACCAGCTCGCGCCGCCCTCGTGGAACACGACCGGGCCCGGGTGCGCGGTCACGGCGCCGAAGCGCAGCGTCACACCCGGGAACGATCCGACGTTGCGCTGCAGGCGCTTGAACACGGTGGGGCTCGCTTCGACGCCGGTGATCGGGACGCCGGGGTGACGCAGCGCGAAGAACAGGATCGAGACCCCGATGTTGCTGCCCAGGTCGACGATGCGGCGCGGCTGCAGCGCGACCGGGGCCGCGTACTCGGCCTCGACGAAGACCTCCTCGAACACCCGCATCGCGGCCCAGTCCGGGACCGTGAACCACGTCGGGCCCTGCGGTCCCCGCACGCGGATCCGCAGCGCCCAGCGCCACCACGGCAGGGCGAGCAGCACCGAGGCGGCGACGATCCACGCCGCCGACGGCTTGTCGGGCGCCACCGCCGCGGCCGCGCCGCGCCCGACCTCCACGCTGCGCTGCAGCGATGTCCCGAGACGCCGGTCGACCCGGAGCATCACGCGCTTGAGCGCGGTACGCAGCGACTCCATGCGCTCGAGCCTAGACGGACGGAGCGCGGTCACCGCGCGCCGGGACGGTGAAGGGCGGCTCCCAGCGGACCGGATGGCCATAGACGACGCTGCCCTCGTACTCTCCCCGGCGCCGCTCGACGTGCCCGAGCAGCGAGGCCAGGCGCCGTTCGGTCACCGTCAGGTTCAGCTTGCCGGCTGCGCGGACCGCGGCATCGATGACCGTCGTGCCCACCTTGTAGATGCGTGGGCGGTCCGTCGCGACGAGAAACCAGCGCAGCAGCGGCCGGCGATCGTCGAAGCGCTTCTGGATCTGGTCCTCGGTGATGACGGCGCGGTGCATGTGGTCGATCAGCCAGAAGGCGCGGCCCTGCGCGCGGCATTCGCGCCGGAACGCCTCATAGGAGCGGCTGTGCAGGTGCGTCGCGCTCAGCGCGCGGTCGAAGCGCCCGTACAGCCCGCACCGCTGCAGCCGCAGGCCGAGCTCCCAGTCGTAGTGGTAGGGGAGCACATAGCGGCCGCCGATGCCGTCCGCGGCCAGCAGCGCCTCGCGGTTGAGCGAGACGTTCCCGCCCCACAGGCCACGCAGTACGGGCGCGCCCTCCTCCCACGACGCGCAGCGGTACTCGTAGACGTCGTGGTAGAGGAACGAGGTGAATGAGCCCGGTCCGCGCTTCTCGGGCTTCGGGGTGGGCATGTAGCCGACCACCACCAGACCCGGGTCGTCGGCCTGCTCGTGGTGACGGGCGTGACCGCTCACCAGGCCCGGGTCGGCCAGCACGTCGTCGTCGATCACCAGCACGACCTCGCCCGTGGCCGCCTCGACCCCGGTCTGCTGCGCCTTCACCGCTCCGCTGTTCTCGATCCAGATCGGCCGCAGGCGCGGCTCGCTCTGGGCGAGCTCCCGGAGGTACTCGATCGAACCGTCGTCGTACCCGTCCACGACGACGACCAGCTCGTCGGTCGCCGGATCGTCGAGCAGCGGCCGCAGGACCCGGTCGAGCAGGTCGCGCCGGTTGTAGGTCGCCATGACCACTGAGATGCCCACGGCGCGAGTCTACTGGCGCGGTCGAGCGCCATCGGCAGGCCGTTCACACGCGCTTTGTACTCTCGTTCCGTCGCCGAACCGACCCCGCACTCGCCCCCGACTGGTTCGGCCGTGGAAAGACCCTGCCGATGACGGGGATCGAACCACCGTTGGGGAGCGGGGACTCGGTCCAGGAGCTCCGGCGGCGCGCGTTCACCGGCGTGCTCGCGATCGCGCTGCGCAGCTTGGCCATTCGAGGGATGGGGCTGGCGGCGAGCGTCGTGCTGGCGCGCGAGCTCACCCCTACCGACTTCGGCCTGGCGGCCTTCGGGCTGAGCATCGTCGGCATCGGCGCTTTCTTCACGGCGGGAGGCATCGGCGCGGCACTGATCCAGCAGGAGCGGGAGCCGACCAAGCTGCAGCTGCAGGCGGTGTTCGGCTTTCAGTTGGCGGTCGCGCTCGTGGTCGCGGTGGGGACGTTCGCGATCGGCGCGCCGCTCGGGCAGGCGGGCCTGATCGCGGGGATCATGGCCTTCTCGCTGCCGGTCGACGTGATGCGCTCGGCGCCCGCGGTGATGACGCAGCGCGAGCTCCGGTTCGGGCCGATGGTGCGCGCCGAGGTGGGCGAGATGCTCGTCTACAACGTCGTCGCCGTCGTGCTCGTCCTGCTCGGCGCCGGCGTGTGGTCGCTGACCGCCGCGGTGATGTGTCGCGCCGTGGCCGGCACGGTGCTGTTGGTGCTCGCCACCGGGATCGGCGTGCCGCGCCCGCGCTGGTCATGGGGCACCGTCAAGCCGATGCTGCGCTTCGGGGCGACCCTGCAGGCGATCGACTTCGTCAACCAGTTCCGGGCCCAGGGTCTGAACTTCACCACGGCGGGCGTCGCCGGCGTGTCGTCGCTGGGCTACCTCGACTTCACGATGCGCGTCCTGCAGCCGCTGCTGTTGTTGTTCGACGCGGTCGGGCGCGTGGCGTTCCCCGCCGTCGCCGGGCTGCTTCGCGCCGGTGACGACCCGCGCCCGATGCTCGAGAAGGGCCTGCGCGTGGCCTTCGGCGCGACCGGTCTGGGCGTCGTCACGCTCGCCTCGGCGACCCCGGCGCTCGTGCCCAGCGTCTTCGGCCCGCAGTGGGTCCCGGTGATCGAGATCGTGCCCTGGTGCCTGTTCGCGCTGCTGCTCTCGAGCCCGATCGTGACCTGTACCGGTGCGTACCTGACCGCGATCAACCAGGTGGGGCTGGTGCTGCGCAGCACGATCCTGTACTCGATCGCGTGGGCCGCGGTCGGGCTCGCGCTGCTGCCCTCCTACGGCGCGGTCGCGATCGCGATCGGCTGGGCGGTGGCGGGCGTCGTGGATTCCGTCTACCTCACGCGCGCACTGCGCTCGCGGCTGCCGTCGGTGCGCATCGTGCACAGCGCGGCGCCGACGGTCCTGATCGCCGCGCTGGTCGCGCCGATCGGCTGGCTGATCGAGTCAGCGATGGGACCGACGCTGCTCGCCGCCGCCGCGGCGGCGGTCTCCGCGGCCGTCCTGTACACCCTGCTGCTCGGGCTCGTGCGCCGCGAGATGGTGCTCGAGGGCTGGACGATCTTCCGGCGGATCGTGTTGCGGCGGGGCTGAGAAGCTAGGCTCGCCGGCATGGACAGCCTTGCCTCCGTGCTGGGTCGAGGCCTGGCCCTCGTCGACGCTCGCGCCGGGACCGACCTGGAGCGCACCGTGCGCGCGAGCGTCAAAGCTGCCCCGGCGCTCGCGCCCGACAGGCGAGCGCGGGCCCGCATGTTCCTCGCGGGCTGGCTGCTGGGCAGCCGCCGCGTCCGGCGGCCGCTCGCGGTTCGCGTCCGCGGGCCGTACGGCGAGCGCGAGTTCGTCCTCCCCGACAGCGTGGCGATGGCCGTGCTCGAGGAGGTGTTCAGCTGGAACGAGTACGCCGTCGACCTCCCGCATCCGCCCAGACGCATCCTGGACCTGGGCAGCAACGTCGGTGCGTCGATCCTGTTCTTCGCGCTCCGCTACCCCGAAGCGCAGATCGTGGGGGTGGAAGCGAGCCCGAAGCTGTTCGGCGTGCTGCGGCGCAACGTCGGGGACCTGCCCAACGTGACCCTGATCCAGGCTGCGGTCAGCTCCACCGACGAGCCGATCCGGTTCTTCGAGGGCAACTCCAGCTGGGAGGGGTCGACGCGGGTCAGCGGCTGGGTGCGCGAGGAGGCCGCGACCGAGGTTGCCGCGGTCACGCTCGACGAGTTGATCGCCGACGGCGGCGCCGACCTGGTCAAGATCGACATCGAGGGCGGTGAGTTCGACGTGCTCCCGGCCTCACGCCGGCTGGCGGAGGTGCCGGTGGTGCTGGGCGAGATCCACGCGGCGCCGGGGACGCCGGAGGCCGAAGCCGTGCTCGCGCTCTTCGAGGGCGCCGAGCTGGTGAGCACCGACCCCGGGCCGGCCAACAGCCAGTGGACGACGGTGTTCTCCGCGGTGCGGCGCGACCGCGTGCCCGCGGTCAGCGCGCGCGGCTGACGTCCGCCATCACGTCGAGCACGCCGCGCGCGTTGCGGGCGGCGTCGAAGCGCTCGGCGGCCCGCGCGTGCCCCGCTCGGCCCAGCCGCGCGCGGAGCGCGGGGTCGAGCAGCCGCTCGATGGCCGCGCGGACGGCGTCGGTGTCGTTCGGCGCCGTCAGCAGTCCCGTCTCCCCGTCCGCGACCATCTCCGGGATCGCGCCGACGCGGGTGGAGACGACGGGCAGGCCGACGGCCATGGCCTCGAGCACCACGTGTGGCGATGCGTCGGCCGCCGTGGGCAGCACGAACAGGTCGCAGTCGGCGTAGAGCTCGTGCAGCACGGCACTGCCGGGCCGGACGTCGTTGTGGACGGTCACCCCGGCGCGCGGCGCAACCTGGCTCTGGGTGACGATGTGCACGTCGACGTCGAGTCCGTCGACGGCCCGCAGGAGCGTCTCTCCGCCCTTGCGGGCGAAGTTGCCCCCGACGAACAGCACGCGCGGGCGTTCCCGCGCCTCGCGGACCGGCGGCGCGGCAGGCACGCTCGTGCCCGCCGGGATCAGGCGGATGACCGCCGGGTCGACGCCGTAGTCGTCGATCAGCGACGCGCGGACCCACTCGCTCCACGCCACCAAGCCCGCCGCCGAGCGCAGCGCGCCGGCGACGACCGCGCGCTTGGCCGCTTCCACCCGCCGCCCGCCGACCGCGTGGTCGTAGCCCACCGCCACCTCGTCGAGGTTGACGGGGGTGGCGTCGAGCGAGATGACGGTCGGCACCCGCCGCATCACGTCACGCGAGAACAGCGATGCGGTCTGCGTGTGGAACAGCAGCGCGTCCCATGGGCGCCGGTGCATCGCCAACAACCGGCGGGCGCGGAAGCTGGCGCGCAGCGACCAGTTCGAGCGCAGCCCCGGCAGGCGGCGCTCCACCAGCCCGCGCGGCGGGTAGGTCATCGCAAACCAGGACGCCGCGACGGTCGGATCGGCGGCCGCCGCCTCGCGCAGCAGCCGCTCGAAGGTCACGTGGCCGACGGTGTACTCGGTCACGAAGCCGAACTCAGGCACTCAGGAGCTCCTCGTCGATCCGGTCGAGGATGCGGCTGTCGACCTCGTCGTGGAACTTGCGCGCGAACAGCTTCGCCCGTGACACGCCGCCGGCCTCGGAGGAGTTGCGGGCCGAGTCGGCGAGCCGCTCGAAGTCGTCGAGCGTGAACGTGTGCGGGTGAGCCGCGCCCAGGGTCCACTCCATGTGCCACAGATGCTCGCCGATCACGACGCCGGAGCGCTCGCAGTTGTTGAGCGCCGTCTGCAGGTAGTGCTCGTCCACGGCCCAGACGTGGTGGTGGAAGCGCGGCACCTCAGGGTGCTCACGCGTGTAGTCCAGGATGGACTGGGCGGTCGCGCGGTCGAGCACCATGAAGGCCGAGCCCCCGTACGGGCGCACCCCCGCCGGGTAGGGCCGCGGGAGCGGGATCCGGAAGCGGCGGCGGCGGATCGGCGTGTGCCAGTAGCGGATGCGCCACATGCCGCCGTCCGGGCCGTACACGTCCGACGGCATCGGCCAGGTCGCCGCGAAGGTCTGGCCGGCGTACGGCTCCAGGAAGTCGACGATCCGCTCCACGGGGCGCAGCAGGTAGTCCTGGCCGCTGAACAAGACGATGTGCTCGGGCGGCTCGGGCTCGTCGAGGATCCGCTGCAGCCCGCGCAGGTACGCCTCGACGGTGTTCCACGACGCCCACGGCGTCGACATCCGGTCGAGCAGGTGCAGGTGGGGATGCTCGGGCAGCGCCGCGCGGATCGCCGAGAACAGGGCCGGCTGCGTCTTGCGGTCGATGTGCAGATAGATGGAACTACGGGGCGAGAGCAGACGCCGCGCCTGGCGACCGAGCTGCTCCGGGCCGCGGTGCGCGAGAATCAAGAAGGCCACGGCGGGGCGGCTCACGGGCGCGGAAGCGTAGCGCGCGCGGCTGGGAGGCTTCAGCGCATCCGCGCCGACCAGCCAATAGGCTGCGCAGGGTGCGAGTGTCGGAGTCCAACGCCGTGTTCGAGCTGGTCCGCCGGATCGAGGCGAGGTCCGGCACCCGGATCGCCGCGGGGCTGCGCGCTGCGGTGCGCGTGGCGCGAGTGATGCCCGGCATGCGCGAGCGCGCGCGGATCGTGCTGGTGGGGCTGGCGCTTGGCACCCGCCGGGTCCGCCGCCCGCTCGCCGTGTACCTGCGCGGCCCCAGTGGGCGGCACCGCTTCCTGCTGCCGGACGTCGCGGCCCTGCGCGTCCTGGAAGAGGTGTTCTGCAACGGCGAGTACGCCATCACGCTGCCGCAGCCACCCGCCCGGGTCATCGACCTCGGCAGCAACGTCGGCGCGACGATCCTCTACTTCACGTGGCAGTTCCCGGGCTGTGAGGTCGTCGGCGTGGAGCCGAGCCCGTCGCTGTTCAAGGTCCTGGAGGCCAACGTCGGCGGCCTGCCGAACGTGCGGCTCGTCAATGCCGCGGTCAGCGCCTCCACGGAGCCCGTCACGTTCTTCGAGGGTCTGGAGAGCTGGCAGGGCTCGACGATGGGAAGCGCGTGGGTCGACGAGGAGCACGCGGTCACGGTCGCAGCGGTCCAGCTGGACGACCTCATCGGCGAAGCGGGAGCGGACCTGCTCAAGATCGACATCGAAGGCGGCGAGTTCGACGTGCTGCCGGCGACGACGCGCCTGCGGGACGTGGTGAGCGTGTTCGGGGAGATCCACGCCGACCCGGACGACGAGCGCACCCGCGCGCTCCTGGCGCTGTTCGACGGCTATGACGTCACGAGCACGCCCCCGACGCCCGGGGCCACGCTGTGGCGGACCATGTTCTCGGCGGTCCGTGACGCCCGGGCGCTCCAGCCGTCCGCGGGCGCCACGCAGGCTCCGTGAGCGCCCATGCCGCCGAGTCCGAGCTCGCCCGCTGGGCGGTGAGCGCGCGCGCCGGCCGCGACCGCACCCGTGACCGCGCGCGCGGCTGGCTCGCGGACGCCGACCCGCGGCGGCTGGCCGCGGAGGTGACGCGGCTGGGGGTCGCGGGAGCGTCGGCTCCGAGGCTGCGCGAGCTGGCCGACGAGCGCTTCGCGGCGACGCTCGACGCCGAGCTCGCCGAAGTCCGGGCCATCTCCCAAGCGGCCGCCGCGCGCCAGCGGGTGGCGTCGATGGCGGTGCTCGCCGCGCTCGCCGCCCACGAAATCGCGGCCGTGCCGCTGAAGGGCGTGCTGATGGCCGAGCGCCTGTACGGCGATGCCGCTGCCCGCTATTCCTCGGACATCGACGTGCTCGTGCGTGCGCAGGATCTCCGGCCGGCGGTGGAGGTCGCGCGCGGGCTCGGGTACGGCGAGCCCACCGACCCGGTCGATGCCTCCGGGCTCCCGCTGCTGCACTTCGCGCTCGACGGCGATCCCGCCCTGGAGCTGCACTGGCGCGTGCACTGGTTCGAGACGGACTTCGCGGCCCGCGCCCTCGCGCGCGCCGAGCCCGGGCCGGTGCTGCGCCGTGCCGACGAGCTGGCGATGCTGCTGCTGTTCTACGCGCGCGACGGGCTCACGGGGCTCCGTCAACCCGCTGACATCGCGGCCTGGTGGGATCGGTACGGGGAGGACGAGGTGCTCGCGGAGCTGCGGGCCGTCGCCGACGAGGCGCCCGCGCTGGCCGACGCGCTCAAGGCGGGCGCCGCGACCGCGGCGCGCACGGTCGCCACGCCGGACCCGTGGGACGGGCGCGGGGCCGTGACCTTCGCGGCACGGCTGGCGAACTGGCGCCTGGCCGGCTCCGAGGACCGGCTGCGCGCCGACGCGTCGCTCGTTGACATCGCGTTGGCGCCGCGGGGCGAAAAGCTGACCACGCTGCGGCGTCACGCGCTCATCTCGCTGCCGGAGATGGAGGGCTGGCATCGACCCGTCGCGGGCGGCGTGGTGGGCCGCCGCATCGAGCAGATGACCCGTCCGGCCAAGCTCGGACTGCGGTGGCTGCAGGCGAGTGCGCGCGTCTTTCGCCGCACCGTCCGCTCTCACATCCGGTAATTTGGGCGGCGTTGCCGATCGCCTCGGACCGCCCCGGACCCATGAGGTCTGCCATTGAGGCGCCGCGTGCCGGTGGCCTCTCGACGCTCGCGAAGCTGGTCCTGGCGGGCGAGATCGTGGGCGTCTACGCCCGCGCCCGGTGGCTGCTCCGCAGCCACGACGCGCCGTCGACGCTCCAGCGCCTGCGCTCGCCGAGCCGCGGGCGCCGCGCCACCGGGCAGCCGCCCGCCGGGTTGGGCCGGCACCTGGCGTGGGCGACGGTCAAGGTGCTCGCCGTGCTCCCCGTCGACGACCGGTGCCTGCTGCAGTCGCTGGTCCTCGCGCGCCTGATGGCCGTGCGCGGGCTGGCCCACGAGGTCGTGTTCAGCGTCGCGAGCGGTGCGGGCTTCGAAGCCCACTGCTGGGTGGAGACGGGCGGGGCCGCGCTGCTGGAACCGGGCGGGGACGCTCACATCGAGATCCTGCGCCTGTGAGTGACCTTCGAGCGCACGGCGTGCACAAGACCTGGCGCGGCGGCCCGACGGTGCTCGAGGGCGCTTCGCTGGACGTGCCCGCGGGGACCTCGACGCTGCTCACGGGGCGCAACGGCGCGGGCAAGACGACCCTGCTGCGCATCCTCGCCGGCCTGATCGGCGCCGACGCCGGGGAGGTCCGGTACGGCGACCTGGACCCCGAGCGTTCGGCGACCGACTATCGGCGCCGGATGGCGTACCTCGGCGTCGTCTCGGCGGGGCTGTACCCGCGCTTGAAGGTCCGCCACCATCTCGACCTGTGGGCGCGGCTGGCGTACCTGTCCGCGGCCGAGCAGGACGCGCGCACCGCCGAGATGGTGGAGGCGTTCGCCCTGCGCGAGCTGCTCGACCGCCGCCCGGATCGCATGTCCATGGGCCAGCGCCAGCGCCTGCGGCTGGCCGGTACGTTCCTCCACGGGCCCGAGCTCGTGCTCCTCGACGAGCCCGCGAACTCGCTCGACGACGTCGGCCTGGAGCTGCTGCGCACGATGGTGGCCCGCACGCGCGCGTCGGGCGGCGTGCTCGTCTGGGCGCAGCCGTTCGGCGAGGGCGCGCACGGCATCGACTTCGACGCGCACTGGGTGCTGGAGGGTGGGAAGCTGGTGCCGGCATGAGCCGGGCGGCGTGGCGGGCCACACAGGCGATGGTCCTGCGGGACCTGCGGATCCTGCTCTCGTACCGCTTCCGCTGGATCTCGATCCTGCTCGGCCCGGCGGTGTTCGTCGTGCTCTTCTACTACGTGTCGCGGCTCGTCGTCGTCGAGTCCGTCGGGTCCTCGGACGGCTACTTCTCGTTCGTGATCACCGGCATGGCCGGGCTGGCCGTGCTCACCGCCGCCGTGTCCGAGGTGTCCACGACGCTGCGCAACGAGCAGATCGCGGGCACGCTCGAGCGCCTGGCGACGTCCGCCTTCGGGCCCCTGCGCGCGTGCGTGGCCATGACGGTGTACCCCGTGTTGCAGGCCATGGTCGTGGGCATGGTGACGATCCTGATGGGGATGGCGATCGGCAACCTGCGTCCCGGGCTCCCGGAGCTCGTGGCGGCCGTGCCCGCGCTGGCGCTCGTCGCCTTCGCGTTCGCGCCACTGGGGCTGCTGGCCGCGGCCCTCACCTTCGTCGTGCGCCAGGCGACGATGGGGGTGACGCTCATGATCACCGTCTTCTCCGTGGTCGCCGGCGTGTACTTCCCCATCTCGCTGCTGCCGGAGTGGATCCGCTGGACGTCGGACGTGCAGCCCTTCACCCCGGCCGTCGGCATCCTGCGGCACCTGCTGGCGACCTCCCCGCTGGAGGGGTCCGTCTGGGGCGACGCCGCGCGGCTCGCCGCGTTCACCGTGGTATTGCTGCCCCTGAGCCTGATCGCGCTCCGGGCCGCGCTCGCGCACGCCCGCGCGCGCGGCACAATGACCGAATATTAAAGGCGCCGGAGACCTTGTCTTTGACCGATCCCCTCGTTCGGAACGTGTCCATCCCGGAGCACGTCGTCTTCCGCTCGTTCGCGAGTGAGACCGTCGTGCTCAACCTGCAGACGCAGAAGTTCCACGGGCTCAACGCCTCGGCCGGGCGGATGGTGGAGGTGCTCGGCCGTGAGAAGTCCGTCGGCGCGGCGCTCACGGAGATCGCGCGCGACTTCGAGCGCCCCGAGGCGGAGATCGAGCCGTACCTGCTCGAGTTCGTGGAGACCATGCTCGAGCGCGGACTGCTCGTCGTCACGGATGGTTGACGCTCCCCGCGCCCGAGCGGGCCACGCGTTCGGGCTCGCGCTCGAGAGCGACTTCGACGTGCTCGGGCTCGTGCCCGACGCGGCCACGGAGCGGCTGCCGGAGTGCTCGCTGCGGCTCGTGGAGGGCGCGGCGCTGACCGCCGAGTGGGCCGGCGCGGGGGCGCGCTCGGTGCTGGTGGAGGGCGCCCCCGAGGCGCCCGCGGCGACGATCGACGTGCACGACGAGCTCGGGTATCGGCTCAGCGCGCGCTACTTCGGCACGTGCGTGGTGCGCCCGGGCGCGGCGCGCATCGACTGCGCGCCGCCGCCCGTGCCCGCCTGGCGCTGGCAGCGCTTCCTGGTCGGGCGCGTGCTGCCGTTCGCGGCGATGCACCGCGGGTACGAGATCCTGCACGCCAGCGCGGTGGCGCTCGACGGCCGCGTGCTGGCCTTCGCGGGCGCGCGCGGGTGGGGGAAGACGTCGCTGGCCGTCAACCTCGTGCTCGGCGCGGGCGCCCGGCTGGTGACCGACGACGTGCTCGTCCTGGAGGTGCGCGACGGCAGGCCGTTCGTGCACCCGGGCCTGGGCGTCACCAACCTGCGCCCGCAGGAGGAGCAGCGGCTCGGGGCCGCGACCGCGCAGCTGGGGGACCGCCTCGGTCGCACGGGGCAGACCAAGTCCCATTACACCGTCGCCCGCGAGTCCCGTGCGCTTCCACTCGCTCGGCTGCACCTGCTCGGCGGCGGGGACGAGGACGCCGCGGTCATCCGGCCGGCGCGGGTGACCCCGGTGCAGCTGCTCGGCAATGCGTTCCTGGTCGGGGCGCGCGAGCCGGCCTCCTTGGCGCACCTGCTCGCGACGTGCGGAACGGTGGCCGAGACCGTCGAGATCGTGGAGGTCGCGCGGGGCCTCGTGGAAGGCCCCGCGGAGCTCGCCACCCGCCTGGCGGCATGATCGCCGCGATCCTCGATCCCGGCGGGCGCCGCGCGGGGCCCGAGGCGGCGCTGCGACGGGCCGGGGCCACTGCGGTCGCCCGCTTCGGGGCGATGTGGCTCGGCTGGACCGGCGGACCGCCGCTGGAGGTCGACGGCGTGACGGTGCTCGTCGACGGGCCGGCCGGCGAGCGCGCCGCGTCCCTGCTCGCCGGGGCCGCGCGCGGGCGACCGCCGGCGCCCGAGGTCCCCACCGGCCTGGCCTGGGCCGCCGCCGAAGACCGCGGCGCCGCTGTCCGCGACCTCACCGGCGCCCGCCCGCTCTTCGTGCGCCGGGAGGGCGAGGTGACGTACCTCGCGTCCGAGGTGCGCGAGCTGCTCGCGCTGCTGCCGGGCGCGCCGGGCACCGACGATGAGGCCGCGGCCCTGTGGCTCGCGATGGAACCGCTCGGCCAGCGGACGCTGTACGCCGGCGTCGCGCCCGTCCCGGCGGGGCACTGGCGCGCGTTCGACGCGGCGAGCGCGCGGCGCTACTGGCAGCCGGCGCCGGAATCGCTGAGCCTGGGGCGCGAGGCCGCGGCGGAGCGGGTGTGGACCGCTCTGCGGGAGGCGGTCGGGCCGTGCGTGCGGGCGGCCGAACGGCCCGCGGTGCGCTTGAGCGGGGGCCTCGACTCGAGCGCCGTGCTCGCCGCGGCGATCGCCGAGGGGGTGGTGCCCGCGGCCGTCAGCACCGTGTTCCCGCAATATCCCGAGGCCGACGAGGCGGAGTTGATCGCCGCGGTGGCGGGACAGCTGGGGGCGCCGTCGCGCACGTTCGCGGCCGGCCCGCGCGACCTGCTGGCCGACGGCGCCGCGTTCCTCGCGCGCTGGGGTGTGCCGCAGGAGTACCCCGGCCGCGGGCTGTTCCATCCGATGCTGGAGGCCGCGGCGGCGGCGCACGACGTGGTGCTCGACGGCGAGGGCGGTGACGAGCTGTTCGGGTGCGAGCCGTTCCTGCTCGCCGACCTCGTCCGCCACGGCCGGCTGGCCGCCGCGCGGCGGGTCGCGCACCGTCTCCCGGGCGCGCCCGAGCGGTTGCCGGCGCGTGCCTATCGCGTCATCGCGCGCCGCTGGGTGGCGGGACCGCTCGCACCGGCGCGCCTGCGTCCGCCGGCGCGGGTCGGCGCCGACCTCGACTGGTTCGCGGACGCGATGACGCCGCGCGCCCGTGCGGCGGTGCGGGCACGCCGGGCGCAGCTCGACTGGCGGTCGCGCCCAGGCCCCCGGTGGCTTGCCCGGCGGATCGCGCTGATCGTCACGCTCCCGGCCGAGGCGGGCTCGGCCGACTACCTGCGCCGCGTCACGGCCATGGCGGGCGTGTCCGGCGCCAGCCCGCTGACCGACCGGCGACTGGTCGAGACCGTGCTCTCGCTGCCACCCGAGCACGCCTTCGATCGCCGCCGGGACAAGGAGCTGCTGCGGACCGCGCTCGCCGGGCACGTCCCGGACGTGGTCCGCCTGCGCGCGGAGAAGTCGCACTTCGGCGACGCCGTCCTCGACAACCTCGACCGGGCCGCGCTGCTCGAGCGGCTCACCCCGGACCTCGCGCCGTATCTCGACGTGGCGCGCGTGCGCCGCCAGGTGCAAGCCGGCCCTGACGCCCACCCCCGCGGCCGGGCCGGATGGATGTTCGAGAGCTGGCGCGCGGCGATGCTCGCCACCTTCCTGACGCGCTGACCTCCTCCTTTTCTTCGTCTTGTCCCCGGGCGCCCGCTGACCCAGAATCCGGGTCGTGAAGCACACCGACGACAAGCCGACCTTCGAGATCCCGAAGGTCGTCGACTACGGCGATCTCGCCGAGATCACCGCGGGCCAGTCCTCTGGCTCCCGGCTCGACGCGACGTTCCCGAACGGGACTCCGATCCCGAACCTCACCTTCTCCTAGGCGGGCGTGGGGGCCTCCCGCCCACGGGCGGGGGGCGCCTTTGCTTGCCGCTGGTCCCGGATAGGCTTGCGCCCGTGAACCGCGCTCCGCTGCGCATCGCCGTCATCGCCGAGGACGACGCGCAGCCGCGGATCGCGGCGGCGCTGTCCGCGTGGGGGCTCAGCCGCCCGCCCGCCACCCTCGACGACGCGGACGCGGTCATCGCCGAGCTGCGCGGCTCGGCCGGCGAGCAGCGCCGGCGCGGCAAGGTCGTCGTGGAAGCCGCGAGCGCGCCCGTGATCGCCGTCACGGATCTGAGCGCTCGCGTCGAGCTCGAGCGCCTGCTCGAGACAGGCCTGCGGGGCATCGTGCTCACGTCGCGCCTCGACGCGAGCCTCGGGCCGACGGTGTTCGCCGTCGCCGCCGGTCAGATCTGCTCGCCCGCCGAAGGGGAGGGCCGAGCCAGGCCGCGCGCGCTGACCCGCCGCGAGCGCGACGTGATGACCCTCGTCGTCATGGGCCTTTCCAACGCGGAGATCGCCCGCCGCCTGCACCTGGGCGAGACCACGGTCAAGAGCCACGTCGCGACGTCGCTGCGCAAGCTCGGGGTCCGTACGCGAGCCGAGGCCACGCAGCTGCTGCTCGACCCCGACGAGCGCGCCGGAGCCGGCGTGATCGCCCTGGGGGGGACGCTGGAACCGATCGACATCGACCTTCCGTTGCCTGAGTGATCGACGCGCTCAGGCGGGCCCCGGGGTGACCGGCGCCTCCAGATCGACGACCTCGAACTCCATCACGGCGGACCCGTGCGCGACG
Source organism: Solirubrobacter deserti (assembly GCF_003344625.1). Classification (GTDB taxonomy): domain Bacteria; phylum Actinomycetota; class Thermoleophilia; order Solirubrobacterales; family Solirubrobacteraceae; genus Solirubrobacter; species Solirubrobacter deserti. Next base: position 432,850 of record NZ_QPKJ02000004.1, read on the forward strand.
GCACCTTGGCTGTCGGCGCGGGCCTGCACGTGCCCGCGCGTGAAGGCCGCGCTCTTGACCCAGTTCTGGAACGCCTCGTCGGACTCCCAGTGGGTGACGACGAAGTAGCGCGTCTCGCCCTTGACCGGGCGCAGCAGCTGGAACCCGAGGAAGCCGGGCTGGTTGTCCACCTCGCGTGCGCGCGCGGCGAACCGCTGCTCGAGCTCGGGCCCACGGCCCTCGGCGACCTCAATCGCGTTGATCTTCACGACCATGGCAGCGAGCGTACTGCGGCCGCGATGTCCGCCGGGCGCTCCTCCGGCACGAAGTGGCCGCAGCCGTCCAGCAGCAGCGTGATCGCGTCGTCGCCGTGACGGTCCAGCCCTTGGGCGAGCGCGGTGCCGATCGGGTCGCGCCGGCCCTGCAGCAGCCGCGTCGGGAGCGTGAGCCGGCCGGAGGGCCCGCGCAGGACCTCGCGCGTGAGGAACTGGCGGTAGTACTGGCTACCCGCCCCCGCGGTGGTGCGGTAGCGCTCGACGTAGATCGGCTCCGCCGCCCGGTCGTAGGTCTCCCGGTCACCCCACGCGCCGCGCAGGAAGCGCGTGACGACGTGCGGGATCAGCAGCGGGCCGAGCACCGGCGCGGCGATCGGCGGCTGGTAGAGGAAGCGCGGCAGCTCGCGCAGCAGCTTCTGAGGCGTATTGAACGGATGGACGATCCCGGCGGCGACGTAGCCGTGGAAGCGGTCCGGGTGGTCGAGCGCGAGGTGCCAGCCGACCCAGCCGCCCCAGTCGTGACCGACAAGGATCACCTTCTCGAGCTCGAGCGCGTCCAGCAGCGCGATCTGGTCGGCGGCGATCGTGGCCTTGCGGTAGTCGCCGTCGGGCGCGGCGCTCGTCCACCCGAGCCCGCGCAGGTCGGGCGCGATGATCCGGTGGTCGGGGAGCGCGGCGAACAGCCGGCGCCACTGGTACCAGTGCTGCGGGAAGCCGTGCAGGGCGAGGACGGGCGGGCCCTCACCGTGCTCGGCGACGTGGACGCGCAGGCCGTTCGGTAGGTCGACGTAGTGGTGGGTGACGCCTTCGAGCGCGGGCGGGTTCACGCGGTGAACCTACCCACTGGGCCTGATTGCGCCCGAGCGGCCGCGGCACCTGGGCCTTCGTACAGATCCGCTCAAGCGAACCGCCGGCCGTGCCGACACCGAGAACGTGACCTGGTTGATCGGCATCGCCTCCCTCTGGCTCTTCGTCTGCCTCCTCGCCGTCTCGCTGTGCGCGATGGCTCGCCGCGGGGACGACGCCCTCGCCGCCCTCGCGTACGCGCGCGAGGAAGACGAGGAGGTGGGCTTCGTGGCCGCGTTCGCGGAGCCGCAGGTCGCGCCTGAGCGGGTGCGCCCGCAGCCCGCGCCGCGCTCGGCGCGCTAGACCCTTTCGCCTGGACACCGGGACAGTTCGCCCGGCTCTTCACGGGCACGCGCGACGAGGCGCTATTCTTCATTGCCACCTCGCGCCGGAGCGGGGTTTTCCTTTGCCCCGGCGCATCCACGAACCCACGACTCTCGGAGCACGCCGTCCATGGCCCGCGGAGACGTCCGGATCGCTGTGACCCTCGCGTGCGAGGAGTGCAAGCGCCGGAACTACCAGACGAAGAAGTCCAAGCGCAACAACCCGGATCGCATCACCCTGCGCAAGTACTGCAAGTGGTGCCGCCGTCACACCGGGCACCGCGAGACGCGCTAGCTCAAGGAAAGAACTCCAGAGATGGCCACCGATCGTCCACGCCGTGGAAGCGACGACCTCGAAGAGGATCGCGTCCGCAACGACGAGTACGCGCGCGACACGGGTGACACCGAGCCCGCCGATCCGCTCGGGCAGGCGATGCCCGACGTGACGGAGGCGCACCTCGCCGAGGTCGGCGGAGACGATCGCGATCGCACCGCCGCGGCGCCGCCCGCCCCGCCCGAGCCGCCCACCGGTTCCGGCAACGGCGACTCGCACGAGCACGGCGACGCCCCGGTTCACCGCAAGGGCCTGTTCGGCCGCGCGGCCGACTTCCTGCGCGCGTCGTGGGCCGAGCTGCGCCGCGTCCAGTGGCCCGACCGCCGTCAGGTCGGGCAGGGCACTGCCGTCACGCTCGGGTTCGTGGTCGTCGCGGGCGCGTATTTGGGCCTGCTCGACGCCATCTGGAACCCCCTGATCCAGGCCATCCTGTAGAGGCCCCCACCCATGTTTCGCTGGTACGTCATCAACACCTATTCCGGGCACGAGAACAAGGTCAAGCAGAACCTCGAGCACCGAGTCTCTTCCCTGAACCAGACGCGCGCCGTGCGTCAGGTCGTCGTTCCGACGGAGACCGTTCAGGAGATGAAGGACAACCAGAAGGTCTCGGTCGAGAAGCGGACCATGCCCGGCTACGTGCTGGTGAACATGGACCTCAACGAGGACTCCTGGCAGGTCGTCAAGGGCACCCCGGGCGTGACCGGGTTCGTGGGCGCGTCAAACGAGCCGATCCCACTGACGCAGGCCGAGGTCGACCGCCTGCTCCACCGTGAGGTGGCGCAGAAGGTCCCGAGCAGGGCCCAGTTCACGATCGGCGAATCTGTCAAGGTGATCTCCGGTCCGCTCTCCGACTTCTCGGGCGAGATCTCGGAGATCAACGAGGACGCGTCCAAGCTGAAGGTGCTCGTCTCCATCTTCGGGCGCGAGACCCCAGTCGAGGTCGGGTACGACCAGGTGAAGAAGATCTAATGGCCAAGAAGGTAATGACCCAGATCAAGCTGCAGGCCCCGGGCGGCCAGGCCTCTCCGGCCCCGCCTGTCGGCCCTGCCCTTGGTCAGCACGGCATCAACATCATGGAGTTCGTGAAGGCGTTCAACGCCCAGACCTCCGGTGACATGGGGGTCACGATCCCCGTCGTCATCACGGTCTACGAGGACCGCTCCTTCACGTTCGTCACCAAGACGCCGCCGGCCGCGGTGCTGATCCGCCAGGCGATCGGCATCGACAAGGGCTCCGGCGAGCCGAACCGCACCAAGGTCGGCACGATCACCAACGAGCAGGTGCGCGCGATCGCCGAGAAGAAGCTCAACGATCTCAACGCGCACGACGTCGACCAGGCGGCCAAGATCATCGCGGGCACGGCCCGCTCTATGGGCGTGGAGGTCGTCGCGTAATGGCGAAGCACGGCAAGGGCTCGGTCGCCTCGAAGGCGCTGGTGGATCGCACGCGCGAGTACACCCCGCAAGAGGCCGTCCAGCTCATGAAGGAAGCCAAGCGGGCGAAGTTCGACGAGTCCGTCGAGGTGCACATCCGCACCGGGCTCAACGTGCGCCACGCCGACGAGCAGCTCCGCGGCACGATCGCGCTCCCGCACGGCCTCGGCAAGGAGGTCAAGGTCGCCGTCTTCGCCAAGGGCGACAAGGCGCGCGAGGCCGAGGAGGCCGGCGCCGACATCGTGGGCGCGGACGACCTGGCCGCCAAGATCCAGGACGGCTTCATGGACTTCGACGTCGCGATCGCGACCCCGGACATGATGCCGGTGGTCGGTCGCCTCGGCCGCATCCTCGGCCCGTCGGGCAAGATGCCGAACCCGAAGGTCGGCACGGTCACGATGGACGTCGCCAAGGCCGTCGCGGAGTCCAAGGCCGGCAAGGTCGAGTACCGCACGGACCGCACCGCGATCGTGCACATGACCGTCGGCAAGACGTCCTTCTCGGACGAGCAGCTGCTGGACAACTACCGCGCCGTGATGGAAGAGATCATCCGCGCGAAGCCGTCCGCCGCGAAGGGCAAGTACATCCGCACCGTGACGCTCGCGTCGACCATGGGCCCCGGCATCAAGGTCGATCCGTCGCGTCTGAAGGACTTGAACGAGTCGGAGGCTGGCGCGGCCGCGTAAGCGGAATCGCATACCAGCCTCTCCACAGACTCCGGCCGCCCTCGAGGCGTAAGACCGGGATAGGAGAAAGCGCTTGAACCGAGAGCAAAAGGCTCAGGTCATCGAGGAGGTGGCCGAGTCCCTACGGGAGTCTTCGGCCGTCTTCGCGGTCGACTACCGCGGCATTTCCGTGGCTCAGTCCGCCGAGCTGCGCACCACGCTGCGCGCGGCCGACTCCCGCTTCACCGTCGTCAAGAACACGCTCGCCGAGATCGCGGCCGACCGTGTCGGCGCCGACGGCCTGAAGCCGATCCTGCAGGGCCCGACCGCGATGACCTTCGTCCGGGGCGACGCCGCCGCGGCCGCCAAGGCGTTGCGCGACTTCCGCCGGTCCACCCAGAACACGCTTCTGGAGTTCAAGGGCGGCTGGATGGACGGTCAGACGTTGTCCCCGGAGGACGTCGACGCGATCGCCCAGCTCCCGCCGAAGGAGGTCCTCGTCGGCCGCCTCGTCGGCATGATCGTCTCGCCGCTCAGCGGCCTGGTGACCGCCCTCAACAACCTGCCCGCCGGCATGGCCCGGCAGCTGCAGCAGATCGTCGACCGGGATCTCCTGGGCGGCGGCGCTGCGCCCGCTTCGACTGACTCGTCTACGGAGGAATAAGACACATGGCTACCAGCACCCAGGAATGGATCGACGAGCTCAAGTCGATCAGCGTCCTCGAGCTCTCTGAGCGCATCAAGGCCCTCGAGGAGGCCTTCGGCGTCTCCGCGGCGGCGGTCGGCGTCGCGGCCCCGGCGCCGGGCACCGGCGGCGGCGGCGACGCGGCCGAGGCCGCCGAGGAGCAGACCGCGTTCGACGTCATCCTGACGGCGGCCGGCGACAAGAAGATCCAGGTCATCAAGGTCGTTCGCGCGGCCACCGGCCTGGGCCTCAAGGAGGCCAAGGCGCTCGTCGACGAGGCCCCGAAGCCCGTCAAGGAGGGCGTCGAGAAGGAAGAGGCCGAGAAGCTCAAGGCCGAGATCGAAGAGGCCGGCGGCTCCGTCGAGATCAAGTAGCACCCGCTTCCCAAGCAGGCGTTGCCGACGGGCGCCCTCCGGGGCGCCCGTCGTCAGTTAAACGCGGTTGCGAACCCTGCGCGCTGCAGAGGGAATCGGGCGGTCAAGCCCGACGAAGGAGCTAGTTGCCGCGCGCCGCAGCCGCAGTAGGCCGGCAACGAAAAAGGGCGGCCATCGTGGCCGCCCTTTCTCTGGTTCCTTCTGTGACGGTGCCGGATGTGCTCCGGCGGGGGATTCCCCGAGGTGCGGTGACGGGCCGCGGCCTCGGGTGCGGGAGTTCGGACTGCAGGGAGAGTACGGGGGTGCGGCTAGCCGTACCATCCCCCGGAAGTGGTAACCGGAATCTGGAGCACAGTGGACCGATTCCGGACGTGCGTCGCCCGCGCTGCGCCGACAACCGGCACAATGGCCCGCGTGATCCCCCGAAGACTTCAGGTCGCCATGGCCGCGGCAACCCTCGCCGGACTGGTCGCGGCGCCGGCCCACGCCTCAGAGGCGCTGCACCTGGATGCCCGGGGGCCCGACGTCGCGTCGGCGCCGCTGGCCGCGGGCGCCACCTACTACGCGCGCGTCTCCGGAACCGTGTCGATCTGGAATCTCGCGCAGTGGAGCCAGCCGGGCGACGTCTGCGGGAGCGCCGAGTCCGGCCCGATGTATCCCTCCAGCGGGGTGACCAACGGACCCGTCGGGTTCGACGCCGAGACGATCTTCGCCGTACCGCCGGGCGTGCCCTTCGAGAACTTCCGCTGCGTGAGCGCTCAGATCCCGATGCACGTGACCACGCAGACGCATGGTGGGTTCCACATCGGAGTCGACGGGCAATTCACGCACGCCGAGCCGATCGGCGGGCCGTTCGCGGTCCCGCGCGCGGACCACACGTACACCTATCGCCTGACGGGCACCGGCCGCCCGGCGGTGTTCCGGTTCGAGGACAACCCCACCTCCGACAACTACGGCCGGTTCCGGATCACCATCCTCTCGGAGGCCGAGTGCCAGGCCGAGAACTGCATCGGGGCGGCGACGGCGCCGCCCCCGCCGGTCCTGCCGACCGCGCCCTCCTCACCGACCACGCCGGCGACGACGACCCCGCAGGCCGCGGTCAGGAACGCGACCGGCTTGCTGTCGGTATCCACGACCCGGCGGTGCGCGAGCCGGCCGTACGTGCGTCTGCGCCTGCGTGCGCCCAAGGGCGTGACGTTGCGCTCGGCGGTCATCAAGTACGGCAAGCGGACGATCCGCCTGTCCCGCGCCAAGCTCAAGCGCTCGATCTACCTGCGTAGCGTGTCCAGGAACACCTTCACGGTCCGGATCACCGTGACCACCACCCGCGGGCAGACGCTCAAGGCGTCGCGCACGTTCAAGAGGTGCGCCAGCCGCGCGCGCTGACGCGGCGAATCACGTATACACCCGGGTGTGGTCGCTGCGACGCGGGCACCTCGGCTGGATTCGCTCACCGGACTGCGGTTCGGCGCCGCGCTCGTCGTCTTCCTCCACCACCTGCCGGTGGGGCCGACGCTCGACCACTTCACCAAGCAGGGCACGGCCGGGGTGTCGTTCTTCTTCATCCTGAGCGGCTTCGTGCTGATGTGGTCCCACGGCGAGCGGGTGGGGGCGCGCCGGTTCTATCGGCGCCGGTTCGCGCGCATCTATCCCGCGCACCTGGTCGCGTGGGTGATCGGAGCGATCATCGTCACCGCCAAGGGCCTGTCCTGGTCGGCCGACGAGTTCATCGTCGGCGCCGCGCTGGTGCAGGACTGGATCCCCGAGCAGCGGTACTACTTCGCGATCAACGGCGTGGCCTGGTCGCTGTCGTGCGAGGTCTTCTTCTACGTCACGTTCCCGTTCTGGGCGCACCGGCTCGCGGCGCTCGGCTCACGCGCACGTGCGGGGCTCGCGGTCGCGGCGGTGGCCGGCGTGGTAGGGATGGCGGCCGTGGCCACGGTGGTCGATCCGGGCGCCGACTACCTGCGCACGGACGACAGCGTGTGGGTGTGGTTCGTGCGGCACGCGCCGTTCGTGCGCATCCTCGAGTTCCTCCTCGGCGCCCTCCTGGCCGTCGAGCTGCTGCGCGGGCGCCGCTGCCCGCTCGGCTGGCTCCCGGCGCTCGTCGTCGCCGGGGTCGCCTACGTCGCCGCCGGTGTGGCGCCGTCGGCGTTCGGGGTCGCCGCGGTCACCCTGGTCCCGTTCGCGTTGCTGATCGCGGCCGCTGCCGAGGCGGACCGCGGCGGCGCCGGGACGCCGTTCCGACGCCGCTGGCTCGTCTGGCTGGGCGAGGTCTCGTTCGCCTTCTACCTCGTGCACCTGTGGTTCATCGACGCGTTCGACCTCCCCGCCTCAGGTCATCTGATCGTCAGCCTCCCGCTGGCGATCGCGGGCGCGGCGCTCCTGCACCATCTGGTCGAGCGTCCAGCCGAACGCCGGATTCGCGGGCGCAACAGCCTGCTCGTCGGCGGGGTACCGCGCGCTTGATCGGGGCGCTAAAATGATGCCACTCGGCCGATAGTCGCAGCCGTCCACAGTGCCCTTCCCGCCACATACGGGACCCGGGCCGGGCGGGGTCCGTGAGCGCCGAGCGCCCCCGCCGGGGGGTCCGAGACCCCCTGTGCTATCTTGGTTGGTCGCGCCTGTATGCCTCTGGCACCTCTAGGCCACCTCCCCCGCCGCCCTACGACCCTCTTGAGGAGTCGCCGTCTTGGCTTCTGTTGACGCTCCCCGCACGCGACGCACGTTCGCGCGCCTCGACAAACCCGTCGATGTTCCGAACCTCATCGACATCCAGAAGAAGTCCTTCGCCTGGCTGGTTGATTCCGAGGGCGGTGGGTTGCGCGAGACGATCGACGACATCTCGCCGATCGAGGACTACACCGGCAACCTTGCGGTGCAGTTCGGGGAGTTCACGTTCGACCAGCCGGTGGCGTCCCTGGACGAGTGCCGTGAGAAGGACCTCACCTACGCGCGGCCGCTGACCGTCACGGTCGGCTTCATCAACCGCGAGACGGGCGAGATCCGCGAGCAGTCGGTGTTCATGGGCGACTTCCCGTGGATGACCGACCGCGGCACGTTCATCATCAACGGCACCGAGCGCGTCGTCGTGACGCAGCTGGTCCGTTCCCCGGGCGCCTACCTGATGGAGCCCAAGGACCCGGAGAAGCAGGTCTTCGTCGCGAACCTGATGCCGGCTCGCGGCTCGTGGCTCGAGCTCGAGATCGACAAGAAGGGCCGCGTCTACGTCCGCATCGACCGCAAGCGCAAGCTGCCCGTCACGGTGCTGCTGCGCGCGATGGGCTACAGCACCGACGAGGAGATCCTCAACCTCTTCGACAACAGCCTCTACATCCGCAACACGGTCGAGGCCGACACGGAGGTCACGCGCTCGGAGGAGGGCGCGCTGATCGAGCTGTTCAAGAAGCAGCGCCCGGGCGAGCCGCCGTCGGTGGACAACGCGCGCAACCTGCTGCACCAGCTCTTCTTCGACCCCAAGCGCTACGACCTCACGCGCGTCGGCCGCTACAAGCTCAACTCGCGCCTGGGCCTGGACATCGACCTCGACGTCCGCACGCTCACGCACGACGACATCCTCGCGCTGGTGCGCGAGCTCGTGAAGCTCCCGAACGTCCTCGGCATCTCCGAAGAGCTCGACGAGGACCTCAAGGACTACGCCGCCGAGGCCATGTCGCGTCCGCGCGAGGCCGTCGAGGAGTACCTGGACGAGTACGAGCACTTCGGCAACCGCCGCCTGCGCACGGTCGGCGAGCTGATCCAGGAAGCGTTCCGCATCGGTCTGTACCGCATGGAGCGCGTCGTCCGCGAGCGCCTCACCACCGAGGACGCGGACACGATCACGCCGCAGACCATCATCAACATCCGCCCGGTCGTGGCCGCGCTGAAGGAGTTCTTCGGCTCCTCCCAGCTGTCGCAGTTCATGGACCAGACGAACTCGCTCACGGGCCTGACGCACCGTCGCCGCCTGTCGGCGCTCGGCGCCGGCGGCCTCACGCGTGAGCGCGCGCCGATCGAGGTTCGCGACGTCCACCCGACCCATTACGGCCGCATGTGCCCGATCGAGACCCCCGAGGGTCCGAACATCGGCCTGATCGGCTCGCTCTCCTCCTACGCGGAGGTCTCCGAGCACGGCTTCGTCACCACGCCCTACCGCGTGGTCGAGAACGGCGTGATCACGGAGACGATCCTGCACCTGGACGCGACCGAGGAGCAGGAACGCCTCATCGCGCAGGCCAACGAGCCGCTCGACGAGAACGGCCGCCTGACCGGCGAAAGCATCCTCTGCCGCACGCAGGCGGGTCAGTACGTCTACGTCGCGCCCGAAGAGGTCGACCTGATCGACGTCTCCCCGGAGCAGATCTGGTCCGTGGGCACGGCGATGATCCCGTTCCTCGAGCACGACGACGCCAACCGCGCGCTCATGGGCGCGAACATGCAGCGCCAGGCGGTGCCGCTCCTGAAGACGGACGCGCCGCTCGTCGGCACCGGCATGGAGCGTCGCGCGGCGCTGGACTCGGGCGACCTGGTCCTGGCGCGCAACGCCGGCACGGTCGACTTCGTCGACGCCACGCGGATCGTCGTCGCCACCGAGGACGGCAACCGCGACGAGTACGAGCTGCAGAAGTACATGCGCTCCAACCAGGGCACGCTCATCCACCAGAAGCCGTGGGTGAAGGTCGGTGCGCAGGTGGCCGCCGGCGACCTGCTCGCCGACGGCTCGTCCTCGGACAAGGGCGAGATGGCGCTGGGCAAGAACCTGCGCGTCGCCTTCATGTCCTGGGAGGGCTACAACTTCGAGGACGCGATCATCCTCAGCCGCCGCCTCGTCAAGGACGACGAGCTCACCTCGATCCACATCGAGGAATACGAGATCGACGCCCGCACGACCAAGCTCGGCGACGAGGAGATCACGCGCGACATCCCGAACCGCTCGGAGGAGTCGCTGCGCAACCTCGACGACCGCGGCATCGTCCGCATCGGCGCCGAGGTGGCGTCGGGCGACCTGCTCGTGGGCAAGGTCACGCCGAAGGGCGAGACCGAGCTGACCGCCGAGGAGAAGCTGATCCGCGCGATCTTCAAGGAGAAGGCGCGCGAGGTGCGCGACACCTCCCTGAAGGTGCCGCACGGCGAGGGCGGCGTCGTCATCGACGTCAAGACCTTCAGCCGCGCCGCGGGCGACGACCTCTCCCCGGGCGTCAACGACCTGGTGCGCGTGTTCGTGGCCAAGAAGCGCAAGATCTCCGAGGGCGACAAGCTCGCGGGCCGTCACGGCAACAAGGGCGTCATCTCGAAGATCGTGCCCGAGGAGGACATGCCGTTCCTCGAGGACGGCACGCCGGTCGACGTCATCCTGAACCCGCTGGGCGTGCCTTCGCGCATGAACATCGGCCAGATCCTGGAGACCCACCTCGGGTGGGCCGCCGCCGAGGGCTGGTACGACGACGGCACGGACGCGTACAAGCACTCCCGCGAGGACGGCACCAACCGCGTGTACGTCTCCACGCCGGTGTTCGACGGCGCGACCGTGCAGGACGTGGACCACGCGCTGCTGCAGTGGCAGCGCGAGCACAAGGGCGCGATCCGCATGGAGATCGACGAGAACGCCCGCGCGGGTGAGCGTGCCTCCGGCAAGCTCCAGCTCTTCAACGGCCGCACCGGCGAGCCGTTCGAGAAGCGCGTGACCGTCGGCTACATGTACATCCTCAAGCTCAACCACCTCGTGGACGACAAGATCCACGCTCGCTCGACCGGCCCGTACTCCCTGGTCACCCAGCAGCCGCTGGGCGGCAAGGCGCAGTTCGGCGGCCAGCGCTTCGGTGAGATGGAGGTGTGGGCGCTCGAGGCGTACGGCGCCGCCTACACGCTGCAGGAGATGCTCACCATCAAGTCCGACGACACGGTCGGGCGCGTGAAGGCCTACGAGGCGATCGTCAAGGGCGAGAACATCGCCGAGCCGTCGATCCCCGAGTCCTTCAAGGTGCTCCTGAAGGAGATGCAGTCGCTGGCGCTGGACGTCAACGTCGTCTCCGACGACGGGGCGCGCGCGGAGATGGGCGACGAGGACGACGACCTGCTGCGCGCGGCGGAGGAGCTCGGGATCGACCTGAGCGGCGTGCGCGCGACCGACGGTCAGGCCGCCGACGAGACGGAAGCCCTCGAGATCAACGAGGGCGAAGAGGGCCAGACAGACGACGACGCGGCGACGGACGCGGGGTACATCGAAGCCGCCGCCACCGACGGTGAGGAGACCGAGTAAGTGATCGACATCAACAATTTCGACGCCATTGAGATCGGTCTCGCGTCCTCGAAGCAGATCCGGAGCTGGAGCTCCGGTGAGGTAACGAAGCCCGAGACGATCAACTACCGCACGCTCAAGCCGGAGAAGGATGGCCTGTTCTGCGAGCGCATCTTCGGTCCGACCAAGGACTGGGAGTGCTACTGCGGCAAGTACAAGCGCGTCCGCTACAAGGGCATCGTGTGCGAGCGCTGCGGCGTCGAGGTCACGCGGTCCAAGGTGCGCCGTGAGCGCATGGGCCACATCGACCTGGCCGCCCCCGTGAGCCACATCTGGTTCTTCAAGGGCGTCCCGTCGCGCATCGGCTACCTGCTGGACATGGCGCCCAAGGAGCTCGAGAAGGTCCTCTACTTCGCGGCCTCGATGGTCACGTGGGTGGACGAGGACGCGCGCGCGGCCGACCTCGAGGAGCTGGCCGGCAAGGTCAACGAGTCCCTCGACGAGTACGCGGCCGAGAAGAACCTGCGCCTGCAGGAGATCGACGAGTCGCTCGAGCGTCGCGAGGAGTACCTGCGCACGGGCTCGGAGAAGGACTTCTCCGACGAGGACATCCTCTGGTCCGAGCACCTCGACATCGACGTCTCCAAGCTCGAGGACGACGAGCGCACCAAGCACATCAAGGACATGCGCAAGGCCCTGGAGGCCGACCGCACGGACACCGAGGCGTACATCGAGGACGCCATGGAGCGTCTGCGCCAGGTCTGGGACCTCTTCCAGGACATGACGCCCAAGCAGGTCGTCAACGACGAGACGCTGTTCCGTGAGCTCAAGGAGCGCTTCGGCTCCCCCTACGGCTGGGGCGAGTACTTCCGCGGCGGCATGGGCGCCGAGGCGGTCCGCGACCTGCTCGAGCAGGTCAACCTCGAGGAGGAGCGCGTCGAGCTCGAGGACCAGGTGCGCACCGCCAAGGGCCAGAAGCAGCAGCGCGCCGTCAAGCGCCTGAAGGTCGTCTCGGCCTTCCTGCACTCCGGCAACAAGCCGGAGATGATGATCCTCGAGGCCGTCCCGGTCATCCCGCCGGAGCTGCGCCCGATGGTCCAGCTCGACGGTGGCCGCTTCGCCACGTCGGACCTCAACGACCTCTACCGCCGCGTCATCAACCGCAACAACCGCCTCAAGCGGCTGCTGGACCTCGGCGCGCCGGAGATCATCGTCAACAACGAGAAGCGCATGCTGCAGGAGGCCGTCGACGCGCTCTTCGACAACGGCCGCCGCGGCCGGCCCGTCACGGGCCCGGGCAACCGTGCCCTGAAGTCCCTGAGCGACATGCTCAAGGGCAAGCAGGGCCGCTTCCGCCAGAACCTGCTCGGCAAGCGCGTGGACTACTCGGGCCGCTCGGTCATCGTGGCCGGCCCGTCGCTGCGCCTGCACCAGTGCGGCCTGCCGAAGCTGATGGCGCTCGAGCTGTTCAAGCCGTTCATCATGGCCCGCCTCGTCGAGCGCAAGGCCGTCCAGAACATCAAGGCGGCCAAGAAGATGGTCGACTCGATGATCCCGGAGGTCTGGGACGTCCTCGAAGAGGTCATCCACGAGCACCCGGTGCTCCTGAACCGCGCCCCCACGCTGCACCGTCTGGGCATCCAGGCCTTCGAGCCGGTGCTGGTCGAGGGCAAGGCGATCCAGGTCCACCCGCTCGTCTGCCAGGCGTTCAACGCCGACTTCGACGGCGACCAGATGGCCGTGCATCTCCCGCTCTCCGCCGAGGCCCAGGCCGAGGCGCGCGTGCTGATGCTCTCCGCGAACAACATCCTGTCCCCCGCGCACGGCGCGCCGCTGGCGACGCCGACGCAGGACATGATCCTCGGCACGTACTACCTCACGTACGGACCCGAGACGGACGAGCTGATCAAGATCGATCCGGCGACGTACGAGCCCAAGGTGCACGTGTTCCGGTCCGCGCAGGAGGCGGAGCTGGCGTACGAGCACAACCTCGTGCAGCTGCACGACGTGGCGCAGTACCGGCCGGAGTGGGCCGACAGCACCCACACCCTCACCACCGTCGGGCGCATCATCTTCAACGACAAGATCGAGCGCGCCCTCGAAGAGACGATGGGCGAGGACTTCGATCGCTCGCAGTACATCTTCATCAACAAGTCGCTGCGCAAGCGCGACACCACGCAGTTCGTCGACGACCTGGTGCAGGCGTTCGGCGCGGGCGCGATCGCCCAGGTCCTGGACGCGTTCAAGGACCTCGGCTTCCGCTTCGCGACGCAGGCCGGCATCACGATCTCCAAGAACGACGTGGTCGTGCCGCCGTCCAAGCAGGACATCCTCGCCAAGTACGAGCAGCGGGTCTCCGACCTGCAGGAGCAGTACGAGGACGGTCTGATCACGCAGGAGGAGCGGCACAACGCCGTCACCGACCAGTGGAACGCGGCCACGGACGAGGTCGCGGACGCGATGATCGCCCACATCGAGACCACCGACCAGCTGAACTCCATCTACATGATGGCCAGCTCGGGCGCCCGTGGCTCGTTCAAGCAGATCCGCCAGCTGGCCGGGATGCGCGGCCTCATGGCCAACCCGAAGGGCGAGATCATCGAGCGCCCCGTGAAGGCGAACTTCATGGAAGGCCTCGACGTCATCGAGTACTTCACCTCCACCCACGGCGCCCGCAAGGGCCTCGCGGACACGGCGCTGCGTACGGCGGACTCGGGCTACCTGACCCGCCGTCTGGTCGACGTCTCGCAGGACGTGATCATCCGGATCGAGGACTGCGGGACCGAGGAGTACCTGGACTCCCCGCTCTACAAGCCCGACGGTGACCCCAACGACATGCTCGTCGGCCGCGTGGCGGCCGCCGACGTCAAGGTCGGCAAGGACATCGTGGTCAACAAGGGCGACGAGATCGGGCGCGCGGAGTTCGCCGCGATCATCGCCGGCAACGGCGACGGCCCGGGCGGCACCGTCCCGGTCCGCTCGACGCTCAAGTGCGAGGCGACCGTCGGCGTGTGCCAGAAGTGCTACGGCCGCGCGATGGCCACGGGCAAGACGGCCATGATCGGCGACGCGGTCGGCATCGTCGCGGCCCAGTCGATCGGCGAGCCCGGCACGCAGCTGACCATGCGTACCTTCCACACCGGCGGCGTCGCCGGCGCGGACATCACGCACGGCCTCCCGCGTGTCGTGGAGCTGTTCGAGGCGCGCAAGCCGAAGGGCCTGGCGAAGATCGCCGAGGTCGGCGGCACCGTCGCGGTCGAGGACACCGACAAGGCCCGCACGGTCGTCATCACCGACGACGCCGGTGAGGAGCACCGCCACGCGTTCCCGCGCCGCACGCGCCTGTACGTGAGCGAGGGCGAGGTCATCAGCGCCGGCACGCAGCTCAACGAGGGCTCGCTGTACCCGCACGAGCTGCTCGAGCTCCGCGGCCGCACCGAGACCGAGGTCTACCTGGTCAAGGAAGTCCAGGAGGTCTACAAGTCGCAGGGCGTGGACATCCACGACAAGCACATCGAGCTGATCGTGCGCCAGATGCTCAAGAAGGTCCGCGTCGAGCAGAAGGGCGACACCGACCTGCTGCCCGGCCAGTTCGTGGACCGTCACGAGTTCAAGAAGATCAACGACAAGGTGATCGCGGCCGGCGGCGAGCCCGCCATGCACGCCGAGATCATTCTCGGCATCACCAAGGCCTCCCTGGCCACCGACTCCTTCCTCTCGGCCGCTTCCTTCCAGGAGACGACGAAGGTCCTCACCGACGCGGCGCTCGAGGGCAAGATCGACCGCCTCGCGGGCCTGAAGGAGAACGTGATCATCGGCAAGCTGATCCCGGCGGCGACGGGCCTCAAGCGCTACCGCTCGATCGAGATCGAGCCGTCGGAGCCGCTGCCCCGCGGCATTGACGACGTCGGCCTGCTCGACGGCGACGACCTCGCTGCCGAGCTCGGGCTGGACGACGGCGAGGGCCTGCAGGGCTTCGGGCCGGCGTTCGACACGACCGAGCTGGACGAGATCAACGCGGGCTTCGGCCCGGCGGGCGGCTCGTTCGACGACATCGGCGCCGACCTGGACGGCGGCGACGACCGTTAGGAAAACGAGGTCGGGGCAGCCCCACCGCCCCACCCCGATCATCCGACCTCGCACGGGCTATTAGCCCGAAGGGCCCGCTTCGGCGGGCCCTTTCTTGTCTTGGAGGCGGTTCCCGTGGTCTGATTGCGCCTCCGACAACGGAGGGGGAAGGTTGAGAATCGCAATCATGGCCGCGGCCGCGCTGCTCATCGCGGCGGTGCCCGCGGTCGCCAGTGACGAGCTGCCCGACGGGGGCACCGCGCTCGTGCAGGTGCACGTGCCCAACGAGGCGGCGATCGTCGCACTCGCGGAGACCTTCGACGTCGCCGAGTACAAGCGCGTCGAGGCCGACGGCACGCTCACGATCGCCGTCGACACGACCGCGCCCGAGCGCGCCGAGCTGCGCAGGATGGGGCTGCGCATCGGGGACACCATCGAGGACGCCACCTCGCGCGCCGCCGCCGCCGCGGAGCGCGACGCGCAGCGCGCCGAGGACGAGCGGGCCGCGGCGTGGGCCGAGCGCGGGGTGCCCAAGAGCCGCGCCGCGGTCGCGCCGCGCGGTGAGACCGTGATCCAGCGCGTGGACCGGTTCACGAACTACGCCGGCACGTTCCTGTACGTGGAGGCGCACAACAAGGCGACCGTGTCGACCGGTCCGACGAGCTTCTCCGGGCCGACGCTGGCGCTCTCGTACGCCGGCGCGGACGGCGTGTACAGCGCTGCGACGGAGGTCCCCCGCTACATCGACATCCAGACGGCGCCGGACACGTACATGTTCCACCGGCTGCTCGTGCGGTTGACGGACGCGGCGGCGAAGATCCCGGTCAGCGAGCTCACGGTCCGGGTCGCCTCGAGCTCGGGCTCGGTGGACACCGGCAAGGCCCGCGAGTGGCCGGGCGCGACGCTGCCGCCCATGGCCGCGGGCTACCAGCAGGGCTTCTTCAATCGCTACCAGGACCCGACGGAGAACCGCGCGCAGCTCGACAAGCTCGCCGCGGACTTCCCGAACCTGGTCACGGCGGTCAATCTGCCGCACCTGTCGCCGGGCTACCAGCGCAAGGCGATGGGCATCGTCGGCCTCAAGACGCCGTACGCCGACCAGACCAGCAACCAGGGCAGCCTCGGCAACGTCGGCGACGACCCGACGCAGACCGCGGCCATCCGCGCGACGCAGGCGCTGGTCGTCAACACCAAGGCGTGGGGACACGAGGGCGGCAACACCGTGTCGGTCGAGCTGCGGACGCCGGCCGGGCCGAACGCGCCGCTGACGGTGTCGGTCACCGGGGCCGACATCGTCGTCGGCCTCGCCGGCGACGCCGCGGGCGCGCCCGCGAGCAAGACCGCCGACGTGATCGCCGCGATCCGCGCCAGCGCGCCCGCGAGCGAGCTCGTGACGGTGGCGAGCTACCGCGGCAACGACGCGCAGGGCATCGCGCAGCCGACGGCCAAGACGCTGATGAAGGACTACCTGAACGCGCCGCCGCACGTGCAGCGCGGCCCGTTCCAGCAGCGCGTCTACCGGATCGGCGCCGTCCGCGACGGCTCGAAGGTCGGCGTCTTCTTCACCTGCCAGACGCACGCGCGCGAGTGGACCACCGGCCTGACCTGCGTGGAGACCGCGGAGCGGCTGGTCCGCAACTACGCGACCGACCCGGCGACCAAGCGGCTGATGGACAACGTCGAGGTCTTCATCCACGCCAACGGCAACCCCGACGGCGGCCACCTCTCGATGTACGACTTCGCCGGCCAGCGGCGCAACATGGTCAACCACTGCGCCTTCAACGACCCGGTCGGCCGCAACCAGTGGGGCGTCGACCTCAACCGCAACTACACCGAGTACTCGCGCTGGGACGGGCCCTGGGTCGGCGCGTCCGCGGACTGCACCGTCGACAGCTACTCCGGGCCGGGCGAGGCGTCCGAGCCCGAGACCAAGAACGACATGTGGATCGCGGACCAGTACCCGAACATCAAGTTCGCGTCCAACATGCACTCGTTCGGCGGCTACTTCATGTGGTCCCCGGGCGCCTACATGAACGACGGCAAGCGCACCACGTCGCCGGCGCCCAACATCGGCGTCGAGAAGTACTTCTTCGAGGCCGGCGAGAAGATCCTCGGGCGCATCAAGGAGTTCCGCGGCACGGTCATCACCCCGGCGCGGACGGGCCCGATCGCGGACGTCATCTACTCGGGCGCCGGCTCCTCGGCCGACGACCACTGGTACCGCAAGGGCATCATCGGCTACGGGTTCGAGACCGGCGCCGACAAGTTCATCTCCACGTCCGAGGGCACGGAGCAGATCCCGACGGGCTTCCAGCCGCCGTTCGGCGAGGCGGGCCCGGGTCAGGACCCGCGGCTCGCCCACGAGGGCCGCGGGCAGGCGATGGAGTTCGCCTCCGGCAACTTCGGCATGATCGAGGCCGCCTACGACTACGCGATGGACACCACGCCGCCGCGGACGTCGATCGAGGTGTCCGCGCCCAAGACCGTCGGCGCGCCGGTGCACTTCAAGTTCAACTGGGACGACGAGGCGGGCGTCATCCGCTACACCACGGACGGCTCGACCCCGACGCTGGCCTCAGCGACCTACAACGCCGAGCGCCCGCGCGGCCTCGGCGAGGTGCTCACGCTCGCCGCACCCGGCGTGCACGAGATCAAGTGGTTCGCCACCGACATCAAGGGCAACCAGTCCGCGGTCCAGACCCAACGGGTCCAGATCGGTGAGCAGGGCAGCGTCGGCGGCACCGTGCCGGCGACGCTCTCGCTCGCAATCACGGCCGGGAGCTTCCCGCCGTTCGTGGCCGGCGTCGCACGCGACTACGAGGCGACGTCGACCGCCACCGTCACCAGCACCGCGGGCAACGCCACGCTGGCGGTCAGCGAGCCCGGCCACCTGGCCAACGGCGCGTTCACGTTGCCCGAGCCGCTGCGCGTCGAGCTGGCCAAGACGAGCTGGCTCGCCCCGACCTCGAGCGAGGACGTCGGCGTCACCTACAAGCAGATGATCAAGGACACCGATCCGTTGCGCACCGGCACGTACAGCCGCACGCTGACGTTCACCCTGTCCACGACCAACCCGTAACGGTTTCCGCGCGGGCCCGCTCGGCTGAGTAGGGCCCGGGCGGTTTGGTCCGCGCGAAGACCAGTAGATAGACAATCATTCTTCGCTCCGCGGCCGTTTAGCGCTCTGCGGCCTTGACAGGCGCGAACGTGCAGACGAGCGTCCCGTCACCCGGCGGGGGCCCACCCGGGGGAAGGGCCAACCACAGAGCGGAGGTAACAGTGTTCGGTCGTACCCGAAGGGCTGTGAGCTGTCTGCTGGGCTTGCTGGTGATGCTGGTGCTCGCGCACCCCGCGCGAGCTGACGTCGTCAACATCGCTCCCGCCGCCGACTGCTTCTACAGCGAGAAGCAGGACGCCACCGATTGCACGGGTGACACGTTGACCGTGGGCGTGCAGGGAACCGACGCGGTCTGGAACTGGAACGCGTGGTTGCAGTTCGACGTGGACGCAAGCCTGCCGAGCGGGGCGCAGATCGCGTCCGCGACGCTGCACTTGCACGGAAAGTCGACCTCGGATGCGAACGGGGTGCCGCTGGCCGTCGGCCCTGAGATCGGCGCCGTGCAGGACACCGTCACGTTCGCCGACGGCGACGCTCCGCCCGCGTGGCACCGCTGGGACGTCACCGGCGCGGCGCGGGCCGCGACGACGGGCAATCTCTACCTCGAGCTGTTCCCGGAGGGCGGCTTCACGCTGGCGACGATGCGCTGGGACTTCGCGTCCGCGGACGTCTCGGTCCCCGCGCTGCGCCCATACCTGGAGGTGGAGTACTACCTGCCCTGCCCATCGGACCCGTTCGCGGCGGCGCAGTCGTCGTCGGCGTCGACGGTCTACGCCTGGAACAACGTCCTGCTCGACGCGTTCCGGTTCGACACGAGCCCTCGCCCGCCGACCCGGTTGTCGCGCGCGGCGGCGATGATGCACATCGCGGTCTTCGACACGCTGAACTCGGTGTTCTTCGCGAAGCTCGAGGCGCTCGCGACGGGTGACCCGGACGCGAACGAGACCTGCGGCTGGAAGCCCTACCAGGTGCTGGCCGAGACGCCCGCGACCACGAACGCCGACCTCGCGGCGGGGTTCGCGGCCCGCGATGTCCTGCTGGCGCTGTTCCCGAACCGCTCGACGCAGATCAACGCGTCCTTCACGAGCATCCACGGCAGTGGGCCCCACCAGAGCTCGGCGCAGGCGCTCGGCCAGTTCGTCGCCGCCCAGGTGCTCGCCGCGCGTGCCAATGACGGGTCCGGCGCATCGATGTCCTACACGCCGGACGCCTCGACGCCCGGCGCTTGGCGGCCGACCACGACGGCCTCGACGGAGGCGCCCTGCACCGCGGCCGTGTCGCCCGGATGGGGGAACGTGACGCCGTTCGCGCTCACGAGCGGCAGCCAGTTCCGGCGGACGCTGCCGTACGGGCTCA
The DNA here is from genome assembly GCF_003344625.1 of Solirubrobacter deserti. Classification (GTDB taxonomy): domain Bacteria; phylum Actinomycetota; class Thermoleophilia; order Solirubrobacterales; family Solirubrobacteraceae; genus Solirubrobacter; species Solirubrobacter deserti. Next base: position 452,544 of record NZ_QPKJ02000004.1, read on the forward strand.
CGACGTACTCGGCGCTGCTGGGCAGCCCGTTCTACGCGGAACAACTCAACGAGGTCAAGGCGAAGGGCCGCGCCACGGGCAGCACGCGCACGACGGACGAGACGAACGCGGCGTGGTTCTGGGCCAACGACCTCGACCTCACGTACAAGCCGCCGGGGCAGGTGCTGCAGCACACCTACGAGGTGGCGCAGACGCAGCCGGCGGCCGAGACGACTGGCAACGCGGACACGTTCCTGTACCGGTGGTCACAGCAGGGCATCCGCGTGTCGCGGCTGTTCGCGGAGATGTCGATCGCGATCGCCGACGCGGCGATCGCCGCGTGGGACCAGAAGTATCTGACGGCGGTCGACCTGTGGCGGCCGACGGATGCGATCCACGGCGCGGGCAGCGACGGCAACAGCGCGACGAGCGCCGACGCGAACTGGCAGCCGCTCTCGGCGGACCGGTTCGGCGTGCCGTTCCAGCCGTGCTTCCCGGCCTGGGTGTCGGGGCACGCGACCTTCGGCGGGACCTGGGCCCGGGTCATGGAGAACGAGTTCCGCCACACGGTCTCCGACGATCCCTTCCCGCTCACGTTGACGAGCGAGGACCCGCACGCGGTGTGGAACAGCCACACGCATCGGTCGTTCGACAGCTTCGCCGAGGCGGGCACCGAGAACGCGCTCAGCCGCATCTGGCTCGGCGTGCACTACCGCATCGACGCGGATGACGGCCTGGGCACGGGCCGCGCGGTCGCCGACCAGGTCACGGCGACCAAGCTCCGGTGGCGCCAGAAGTGCGAGGACTGGACCTGCACCACGCCCATCAGCTGAGCCGTTGCGGGGGGCCCGCGGTCGACGCGGGCCCCGCGCTCAGCTCAGCACTTGGTGGGATCCACGGCACCGGGCGGCTGGCACAGCGTGCGCGCCCGGATGTCCCTGCGGACGACCCGCAGCTCGCGGACCTTGCCGACGGCGTTCGGGGTCGTCACCGCGATCGTCACCCGCGCGCCGACGCGCAGCCGCTTGCGGAAGAGCTTGGTCAGCGACACGCTGCCCTTCGCCGACGTGGTGAGCGTTCGCGGGCGCGGGCAGCCCTTGTTACGGCCGGTGCAGTTGACGAGGACCGTTGCCCCGGCGGGGGCCTCGGTCACCCGCACGCTCGTCAGCTTCGACGACTTCGCGCCGTAGCGCGCCTTGAAGGCGACCGTCGCCGAGACGCGGCCGGCCACGTCACCCGCAGCGCAGTCCTGGTCGATGCCGTCGCCCGGGAAGTCGGTCGCGCCGGGGTACACGCGCGAGTTGGTGTCGTCGCAGTCGTTCGGCGGCGACACGCCGTCCTTGTCGGCGTCGACGGCCGGCGTGCTGGGGTTGGGCGCCGGCGTCGGCTGCGGGTTCGGCGGCGAGCCCCACAGGCCCGTGTAGGCCGGAGGCGTCCCGTGGGCGCCGTTGCAGGGCGGGGTTCCGCCCCCGAAGCTCCCGTAGTTGTCGCCACCGGAGGCGTCGAGCGCGCTCGCCCAGCCCCACTTGCCGTTCTCGGCCTGCGTCCAGCCGAACCAGTGGTTGCGGTAGCCCTCGGGCGAGTGCATGTCCCCGCCCTGCTGCTCGCACACGATCCAGTTGCGACCCTTCGGGAGGTACCCGACGGTCGTGGTCCCGACGGCGACGATCGCGCCGCCGCTGAAGCCGTCGCCGGCGCGGTACCAGTTGCACTCGAACTTCCCGCCGCCGATGTTGGTGCACGGAACCTCGGCCTGTCCCAGCGCCGGCTCCGCCACGGCGAGCGCCAGCAGCGCGCCCGCGATGAGTCCTGCCCTCATCGGGACGAGTCTGCCGGGTCCGGGTTGGGAGAACCTTGGGGGTGGCCGTACCCTGACACGGTGTCGACGCCCGCCGAGGTCAAGCAACGCCTGGACGCCGAGCGCGAGGGCACGCCGTTCGTGCTCTTCCGCGACGGTGACGGCGCGCAGCGGATCGCGCAGCTGAGCGGGACGACCACGATCGGCCGGCGCCCCGAGCGCGACATCCCGCTCACCTGGGACAGCGAGGTCTCGCGGCTGCATGCGCAGCTCGAGCCCGTCGGCCCGGACTGGGTCGTCAGCGACGACGGGCTCTCGCGCAACGGCACCTACGTCAACGGCGAGCGCGTGAACGGGCGGCGGCGGCTCAAGGACGGCGACCGGATCGTGGCCGGGGAGACCGCGCTCACCTTCCGGGCGCCCAAGGACGTCTCGGACTCGACCGCGGCGATCACGGTCGAGCACACCGTCCAGCTCACCGAGACGCAGCGCAAAGTCCTGGTGGCGCTGTGCCGGCCGTTGCAGGACTCCGCCTACGCGACGCCGGCGACCAACCGCGACATCGCGGCCGAGGTGCATCTCTCAGTCGACGCCGTGAAGGCGCACCTGCGGACCATCTTCGAGCGCTTCGGGCTCGACGACCTCCCGCAGAACCGCAAGCGCGCGCGGCTGGCGGCCACGGCGCTGGTCAACGGCGTCGTCAAGCCGCATGAGTTCTGAAAGCGACACTGGCCGATCGTTGTAGTGAACCGAGCGGTCCGATTGTCACAATGCGACGTGAGGAAGTAGCGAACCCCGCTGGGACGCGGGGTTTGGTCGTTTGGACGTAACTAGGAGGGTCTGCCCATGGTCGGGAGAGGGTCGCTGGCGGCGGTCGCCGCTTCAGCGCTGCTGTTGTCGGGAGGGAATCTGGCGTTCGCACACGACGAGATCCCGTCGTCGGACACCGCGCTCGTCGAGGTCTACGTCAACAGCGAGGCGGACGTGGACGCGCTGGTGTCCGCGGGGTTCGACCTCGCTGAGTACAAGCGGGTCGAGGCCGACGGCAAGATCGTCGTCAACATCGACGCGGACCCGGGCGAGCGCTCGGAGCTGCGCGCGAAGGGCTTCACCATCGGCCGCACGGTCGAGGACGCCGCGCACCGCGAGGCCGTCGCCGCCGAGCGCGACGCCACGCGCGAGCAGGACCAGGTCGCCAAGGACCTGGCGCGCAACGGCGTGCCCGCGGGCGGCGCCAAGATCGACGGCCGCCGGGCCGTGCCGCTGCCGGGTGAAACCGTCATCCAGCGCGCCAACCGCTTCACGAACTACGCCGGCACGTTCCTGTACGTCGAGGCCCACAACAAGGCCACGACCGCGCGCCGCGCGGTGGTCAACAACCGCAACGTCGTCGTCAACGACGGTCCGGTGCAGGCGCTCTCGTTCTCGACCGACGCCGGCGCCACCTACGGCGACGCCGTGACGATGAACATCTTCAACGACGGGGACGTCACGCCGCCGGTCTACATGTACCACCGGCACCTGATCCGCCTCACGGCCGCGCAGGCCGCGGTCCCGGCGGGCCAGCTGAAGGTCCGCGTGGCCTCCGCCTCCGGCGCGGCGGACGAGTTCCCCGTGACGGAGTGGCTCGGCGAGACGCTGCCGCCGCACGTGGCCAACTACCAGCAGGGCTTCTTCAACCGCTACCAGGACCCGACCGAGAACCGCGCGCAGCTGGACCAGCTGGCCGCCGAGTTCCCGGAGCTGGTCACCCCGGTCAACCTGCCGCACCTGTCGGTCGGCTACCAGCGCAAGGCCCAGACGGTCCTCGGCGCCTGGGCGGGCGCCGGCACGACCCAGAACCCGCTGGTCCCGTTCACCAACCAGACGGGCAACCTGACCGCGGCGGAGGGCGCCCGGGCGATCATCCTCACGTCCAAGGACTGGGGTCACCAGGGCGGCAACGGCATCTCGGCGCGGCTGACCGCTCCGACGACCGCCGACCAGGCGCTGCGCGTCACCGTCGCCGGCCGCGCGATCGTGGTCTCGCTCGCCACCAACGCCCAGGGCGCCGTCGTCAGCACGGCCAAGGACGTCGTCGACGCGATCAACGCCAACGCCGCCGCGACCGCGCTCGTCACCGCCTCCACCTACCGCGGCAACGCGGGCGCGGGCATCCCGCGCACGGGCGAGACGCTCACGCTGCGTGACTACCTGAACGCGCCCTCGCACGTGCAGAAGGGACCGTTCCAGCAGCGCGTCTACCGCATCGGCAAGCATCGCGACGGCTCCAAGGTCGGCGTCTTCCTCTACTGCCAGCAGCACGCTCGCGAGTGGACGACGGGCCTGACGTGCGTGGAGACCGCCGAGCGGCTCGTGCGCAACTACGGGCTCGACGCGCGCACCAAGGAACTGCTCGACAACGTCGAGGTCTTCGTGCTCGCCAACGTCAACCCCGACGGCGCGCACTACTCGATGTACGACTTCAACTCGCAGCGCCGCAACATGTCCAACCACTGCGCGCCGAACACGTTCCAGGACCCGCTGGCGCGTAACGCGTGGGGTGTGGACCTGAACCGCAACAACGGCGAGTACTCGCGCCTCGACGGCTACGCCGGTGCCGACTCGAGCTGCGTCAGCGACGTCTTCTCCGGCAACTCGGAGTACTCCGAGCCGGAGATCCAGAACGAGAAGTGGGTCGTCGACGAGTTCGAGAACATCAAGTTCGCGAACAACATCCACTCCTACGGCGGCTACTTCATGTGGGCGCCGGGCGCCTACAAGAACGACGGCAACCGCACGACGGCGCCGGCGCCGAACATCGGCATCGAGAAGTACTTCTTCGAGGCCGGGGAGCAGATCCTCGCGCGCATCAAGGAGCACCGCAACACGGTGATCCTGCCGGAGCGCACGGGCCCGATCGCGGACGTGTTGTACTCGGCCGCCGGCAACTCGGCGGACGACCAGTGGTACCGCAAGGGCATCATCTCCTACTCGTTCGAGACGGGGGCGGACCGCTTCCTGTCCACGTCGGAGGGCACGACCCAGCAGGCGACGGGCTTCCAGCCGTGCTTCAGCGGCCTCGGCACGGGCGGCCAGACGGGCACCTGCAACTCGAACATGATCAACGAGGGCCGCGACCAGGCCATGGAGTTCGCCTCCGGCAACTTCGGCATGGTCGAGTCCGCGTACGACTACGCCAAGGACACGACGGCGCCCAAGACGTCGATCGAGTTCTCGGCCAAGCAGACGATGGGCGAGCCGATCAACTTCCGGTTCAACTGGGACGACGAGGCGGCCGTCATCTACTACACGACCGACGGCTCGACCCCGACGCTGTCCTCGCGCACGTACGAGGCGCAGCGTGCCCGCGGGATCGGCGAGGTCCTGACCATCTCCGCGCTCGGCGTCCATGACGTCAAGTGGATGGCGGTCGACATCAAGGGCAACCAGTCGCCGGTCCAGAGCCAGCGCCTGCTGATCGCCGCCGACCAGGAAGACGGCACCGTGGGCGGCTCCGTGCCGGCCACCCTGGCGCTGAACGTCGACGGCGGCTCGTTCGGGCAGTTCATCCCGGGCGTCGCCCAGACCTACACCGCGGAGTCCACGGCCACCGTGATCTCCACGGCCGGCAACGCGACCCTGACGGTCGCCGACCAGAGCGCGAACAAGCCCGGCCATCTGGTCAACGGCGCGTTCTCGCTCGCCCAGCCGCTGCAGGGTCTCGGCGTCATCAAGACCTGGGACGCCCCGGTCTCCAACGACCGCGTCACGGTCACGCTCTCGCAGGCCATCGGTCGCGACGAGCCGCTCCGCACGGGCGCGTACAGCAAGACGCTGACGTACACGCTCTCGACGACGCAGCCCTAGTCGTCTGAGTCAAGGGTCCGGTCGTGGAGATCCCTCCACGACCGGACCCCCTGGCAGACCCTTCGCGTTTCTGGTCAGATACCACGTGGATGCTCACCGATGTGGGTGGGCGAGAGGGATTGACAGGAGGGTCTGCCCATGCTTGGGAGAACGTCGCTGGCGGCGCTCGCCGCGTCAGCGTTACTGGTGTCGGGAGGAGGTCTCGCGTACGCGCACGACGGCCTCCCGGGCGGTGACTCGTCGCTGATCGAGGTCCACCTCCAGAGCGAGTGGGACATCAACGAACTCGCCGCGGACGGTTTCGACCTCGCCGAGTACAAGCGGGTTGAAGACGACTCGATCGTCGTGGCCATCGACGCCACGCCGGCCGAGATCGGGGAGCTCAAGAAGCGCGGCTTCGGTATCGGCCGCACGATCGAGAGCCCGGAGCACCGCGCGGCCGTCGCCGCCGAGCGCGACTACCAGCGCGAGCTCGACAACCGCGCCCGCGGGTACGCCGAGAACGGCGTGCCGAAGAGCCGGTCCGCGGTCGCCCTGCCGGGCGAGACCGTCATCCAGCGCGCCGACAAGTTCACCAACTACGCCGGCACGTTCCTGTACGTCGAGGCGCACAACAAGGCCATCAAGCGCGTCGCGGGCAGCAACACCCAGTTCACCGGCCCGACGCTCCAGATGGCGTACGCGGGCCCCGACGGCGTGTACACCCCCGCCGCGACGGCGATGCCGCGCAACATCGACATCCAGCCGACGCCCGACGAGTACATGTACAACCGCCAGCTGATCCGGCTGACGGGCGCCGCGGCGAACATCCCGGCCGCGCAGATGACCGTCCGCGTCGCCGCGAGCTCGGGCTCCGTCGACACCTTCAAGGTCACGGAGTGGGTGGGCGATACCCTGCCGCCGCACGTCGCGGGCTACCAGAAGGGCTTCTTCAACCGCTACCAGGACCCGACCGAGAACCGCGCGCAGCTGGACAAGCTGGCCACCGACTTCCCGAACCTGGTCACGGCGGTCAACCTGCCGCACCTGACCAACGGCTACCAGCGCAAGTCGCAGGCCATCCTGTCCGGCACCGGCGACATCGGCACGGCGCCGCCGGCCCAGTACGGCGCGCCGCTCGTCGAGTCGACGGGAGAGATCACGGCCGCCGCGCCGGTCGCCTCGATCCCGTTCGACGGGACCGCCGGTCAGCGCATCTTCGCGACCGTGGACGGCATCCCGGGCGGCACCACGGACTTCATCTTCACGCTCAAGGATCCGGCGGGTCAGGTCATCGCCGGTCCGATCGACACGGGGACCAGCCCCGAGTTCATCACCCATCTGAACCTGCCCACGACTGGGACGTACAGATTCGAGGTCTCCGGCTACCAGGGCGCTCTCGGTGACTTCACGTTCAAGGTCCAGCCGGTCACGGTCTCGGCGGCCGAGGCCGCGGCGGGCGCGGTCGTACTCACCACCAAGGACTGGGGCCACCAGGGCGGCGACGACGTCACCGCCGAGATCAAGAACTTGGGCGCAGAGAACGCGCCGCTGTCCGTCGCCGTCACCGGCAAGGACATCATCGTCAACCTGGCGACCGACGCGTCGGGCGCGGCCACCAGCACGGCCGCGCAGGTCGTCGCCGCCATCAACGCCTCTCCGGCGGCGTCGGCGCTCGTGAGCGCCACGACCTATCGCGGCGCCCCCGGCGCCGGCGTGGTGCAGCCCCGCGCCAAGGTCAACCTTGACGACTTCCTCAACGCTCCCGACCACGTGACGCGCGGCCCGTTCCAGCAGCGCGTGTACCGGATCGGCTCCGTGCGGGACGGCTCCAAGGTCGGCGTGTTCCTCTACTGCCAGCAGCACGCCCGCGAGTGGACCACGGGCCTGAGCTGCGTCGAGACCGCGGAGCGACTGGTCAAGAACTACGCGACCGATCCGCAGACGAAGACGCTGATGGACAACGTCGAGGTCTTCATCGTGCCGAACATCAATCCTGATGGCGGCCACTACTCGATGTACGACTTCCACTCGCAGCGCCGCAACATGACCAACCACTGCCCGGCCAACACCTTCAGCGACCCGGCCGCGCGCGACGCCTGGGGCGTCGACCTGAACCGCAACAACGGCGAGTACTCGCCGTTCGACGGCTACTTCGGCGCCGACGTGGGGGTCTGCACGAGCGATCTGTACCCCGGCCCGGGCGAGTACTCCGAGCCGGAGATCAAGAACGAGAAGTGGGTCGTGGACAGCTTCCCGAACATCAAGTTCGCGAACAACATCCACTCCTTCGGCGGCTACTTCATGTGGGCGCCGGGCGCCTACAAGGACGACGGCAACCGGACCACCGCGCCGGCGCCGAACATCGGCATCGAGAAGTACTTCTTCGAGGCCGGCGAGAAGATCCTGGCTCGCATCAAGGAGCACCGCGGCACGGTGATCCTCCCGCAGCGCACGGGCCCGATCGCCGACGTGCTCTACTCGGCCGCCGGCAACTCGGCGGACGACCAGTGGTACCGCAAGGGCGTGATCTCCTACTCGTTCGAGACGGGCGCCGACCGCTTCGTCTCGGTCGGTGGCGGCCTCGCGCAGGTCTCGACCGGCTTCCAGCCCTGCTTCGCCGGCCCGGGCACCTACGGCGGGTCCAACCCGTACTTCGGCTACGCCACCTGTGAGGACTTCCCCGAGCTCATCAACGAGGGCCGCGACCAGGCCATGGAGTTCGCCTCGGGCAACTACGGCATGGTCGAGTCCGCGTACGACTACGCGATGGACACGACGCCGCCGAAGACGTCGGTCGAGGTGTCGGCCACGGAGACCGGTGGCGACCCCGTCAACTTCCGGTTCAACTGGGACGACGAGGCCGCGGTCATCTACTACACGACCGACGGCTCCACGCCGACCCTGGCGTCGGCCAAGTACAACAACCAGCGCGCGCGCTCGATCGGCGAGGTGCTCCAGATCACCAAGCTCGGCGCGAGCGAGATCAAGTGGTTCGCCGTGGACATCAAGGGCAACCAGTCCGCGGTGCAGACCAAGCGCGTGCTCGTGGGCGCCAACGAGGAGACGGGCACCGTCAGCGGCACCGTGCCGGCCACGCTCGCGCTCTCGCTCGGGACCGCTCCGGCGTTCGAGCCGTTCGTCCCGGGTGTCGACATGACCTACACGGCGTCGACCAACGCCAAGGTCACGTCAACGGCCGGCGACGCGACCCTCACGGTCACGGACCCGAGCCCGACCCACACCGGCAAGCTCGTCAACGGCGCGTTCGCGTTGGCGCAGCCGCTGCAGGGCCTCGGCGTCGTCAAGACGTGGACGGGCCCGACGTCCAACGAGGACGTCCCGATCGAGTTCAAGCAGACGATCGGTCGCACCGACCCGCTGCGGACCGGGACCTACAGCAAGACGCTGACGTTCACGCTGTCCACGACGAACCCGTAGACACCTGGCCGTTGGTCCGGGCGTGGAGACATTTCCACGCCCGGACCAAGGCGTCCACTTCCTGATTCTGGTCAGATCGCGCCTGGAGGGCTGTCACGTGAGTGACACCACGAGGGATCAGGAGGATCTACATGGTTGTTAGAGGGTTAGGAGCGCTGCTCAGCGCATCGCTCGTGCTGGGGCTTGGAGCGCCGGTCGCGCTCGCGAGCTCGGAGCAGAAACTGGTGCTCGTCGAGCACTCCGAAGCGATGATCGAGGCGCTCGAGAGCAAGGGCTACGACGTCGGCTACGTGACCGACCACACCGAGGCCGCGGTGTACGTGGACGACGCGGGCGAAGCGCGCCTGCGAGCCGAGGGCTATCGCCTCGGCGACGTGGTCGCGAGCCAGCAGAACTTCGAACAGCGCAAGGCCGAGATCGCGGCGACGAAGGACGCCGAGGCGGCCGCCGCCGAGGTGGCCAAGAACGGCCTCAGCAAGTCCGCCAAGTCCAGAGGTGCGGTCAACGTCCCCGGCAAGGTCGTCATCCAGCGCTCCTACACGTTCTCGAACTACGCCGGGCGCTTCCTGTACGTCGAGGCACACAACAAGGACCACACGGACACCACCGGTCCGGCGATGTCGTTCACCTACACGGGCCCGAACGGCACGTCGCAGGTCTACAACCTGTCCAACCCCGGTCCCCAGAACGCGCCCGGCATCACGCCGGACGGCCCCGACGCGGAGATCGGCGGCAACAAGATCCGCGACACCGACGCGGGCGCGGGTGCGCAGTACATGTACCACCGCGCCCTCGTCGCGCTGCGCGGCGCGGACGCCGGCTTGCAGGCGAGCCAGATCTCGGTGCGGGTCGCCGACGCCAACGGCGCCTTCGACACAGCCACGCCGACGGAGTGGACGGGCAAGGCGCTGCCGCCGCGCGTCGCCGGGTTCCACAAGGACTTCATCACGAAGTACATGGACCCGACCGAGGTCTACAACCGCATGGACCAGCTGGCGCAGGACAACAGCGGGATCATGGAGGCCATCAACCTCCCGCATAAGACGAACGGGTACCAGCGCCAGGCGAACGTGATGCTGGAGGGCACGACGGTCAACCCGAGCGCTACCACCGGCCTGACCCCGAACCCGTCCACCGGCAACAGCGCGGCCAACGCCGCGTCCCGCGCGCGGGCGGTCCAGCTGTTCTCGAAGGCCATGGGCCATGAGGGCGGCAACAACATCACCGCGGAGCTCAAGGCACCGCCCGCCGGCACGCTCAACGCGCCGCTGTCGGTCACCGTGACCGACGGCACGTGGGAGGAGGTCGACCCGGCCGACACGAACGCGGCCGACGGGTTCACCCGCATCCAGGTCCCGGTCAAGGACATCACGGTCAACCTGGCCACGAACGAGGCCGGCGCGGTCATCACCACCGCCAAGCAGGTCGTGGACGCGATCAACGCCAGCCCGGCTGCGAACGCGCTCGTGACGGCGTCCACGTTCGCCGGCAACGCCGGCGACGGCGTCGTGGTGCCGACCCCGAACCGCTCGTACAACTTCCCGCTGGGCACGACCAACACAGGGCAGACGTACGCGAGCAGCCGACTGCGCCTGATGGACGGCATCCGCGGCGGCACGGTCTACTGGACCGGCAACGCCACGGCGACCCCGCCGACGCTCACCCGCAACGACGCCCGCCACGTGACCCGCGGCCCGTTCCAGCCGAAGGTCTACCGGATCGGCAAGGACCGCTCCAACAACGCGGTCGGCGTCTTCCTGTACTGCCAGCAGCACGCCCGTGAGTGGGTGACGCCGATCACGTGCGTGGAGACCGCGCAGCGGCTGGTCACCAACTACGCGACGGACCCCACCACCAAGGAGTACGTCGACAAGCTCAACATCTTCATCCTCCCGTCGGTCAACCCCGACGGCGGCCATGCGTCCTTCCACGAGAACCCGGGCCAGCGCAAGAACCTGACCAACTACTGCTCGCCCACGGAGAACGGCGGCGGCGCCGGCTCGCGGTTCCAGTGGGGCGTCGACCTCAACCGCAACAACACGGTCGGCACCCTGTATCAGGGCTTCGACGGCGCGAGCACGCTGTGCACGAACGACGTGTTCACCGGCTTGGAGTCGGGGCCCGGTTCGGGGATCCCGCGCACGGAACCCGAGATCGCGAACGAGCACTGGGTCGCGGACACGTTCAAGGGCATCAAGTTCGCGAACAACATCCACACCCACGGCGGCTACTTCATGTGGGCGCCGGGCGCCTACAAGGACGCCGGTCGCGAGACCCTGCCGGCGCCGAACATCGGCATCGAGAACTACTTCTTCGACGTGGCGGACACGATCCTGTCGCACATCCGCTCTTCCCGGAACACGGCGATCCTCCCGCAGCGCGTGGGGCCGATCGCCGACGTGTTGTACTCCGCGGCGGGCAATTCCTCCGACGAGGCGTACTACAAGCGCGGCATCATCGGCTACTCGTTCGAGGCGGGCGCCGAGCGCCTGTCGGTGTCGGACACCGGCGCGATCTCGCGCATCTCGGTCGGCTTCCAGCCCTGCTTCGGCGGCCCGGGCACGCACGGCGGCTTCAACGACAACAACCAGGCCGAGAGCGGCCGCTGCGTGTTCCCGAACACGAACACGCCGAACCCGTTGCTGGTCAACGAGGGCCACGACTCCACGATGGAGTTCGCCGAGGGCAACTACGGCATGATCGAGGCCGCCCTCGAGTACCACGAGGACGCCACCCCGCCGCAGACCACGATCGAGTACTCGGCCGCGCAGACGAGCGGCGAGCCGATCAACTTCCGGTTCAACTGGCTCACCGAGCCCTCGGTCATCTACTACACGACCGACGGCTCTGACCCGGTCATCGTGCCCGACAACAAGACGACGCCGGCCGACGAGAGCTGCGCCAACACGTCGACGACGGGCACCCGTTGCTACAACAACCAGGGCCCGCGCATGCCGGGCGAGGTCCTGACGCTCGGCCTCGGCGCCCACACCGTCAAGTGGACGTCGGTCGACATCAAGGGCAACCGCGAGGCGGTCAAGTCCCAGCGGTTGCTGGTCGCGGCTGACGACGCCGAGGCTCCGGTCACCGGCACCGTCCCGGCGACGCTGGCGTTGTCGCTCGGCGCGTTCACGCCGTTCGACCCGTTCATCCCGGGCGTCCCGCGGGACTACACCACGTCCGCCGCCGCCGACGTCATCTCGACCGCCGGCAACGCGACGCTGTCCGTCTCCGACGGCGGCGCCAACCCGGGCCACCTGATGAACGGCACGTTCAAGATGGCCCAGCCGCTGCAGGCCTCGGCCAGCAGCATGGGCGGCACGGCCGCCGCGGGCGGCGCGCTCGGCGCCGGCGCGCGGGCGCTCATGAACTACAGCGCGCCGGTCTCCAACGACCGGGTCACGCTGACCCTCAAGCAGCCGATCGGGACCACCGATCCGCTGCGCACGGGCACGTACAGCAAGACGCTCACGTTCACGCTGAGCACGACGAGCCCGTAGATCGCTCCATCGGTCAGCCCGTCCCGGCCCTCGGGGGCCGGGGCGGGCTGCGCTTTGAGCCGCTTTCCTTGTCTAGGCCATGGTGAGTGCGTGGCGGCCGGCACCAGCCCAACCACGGCGTCTTCGTCGGAGAGGACCCGCTCAACTGGACGCAGGAGCCGACCGAGGACACCGAGACCTTCTATGACTCGACCGAGGCGGGCGCGAGCGTGGCGCCGGAGCTCGTCGTCGAGTTCTCGGTCACCGCGTGTCCCGCGAACTCGTACACGGCCGCGCAGGTCACGTCCGAGGACTCGGTCTACTAGTGGAACGAGGTGCTGCTCGACGTCATCCGGGCGCACACCCCGTTGACGGGGGGGGCACGCCGCCCACCCGCATCTCGCGCGCCGCGGCGATGCTGCACGCGGCGATCTTCGACACGATGAACTCGGCCTTCTTCGCCGAGCTCGAGGACGGCGCGACCGGCTCGCCGTCGGCCGCCGCCCAGTGCGGCTGGGAGCCGTTCGTCGTGCTTGCCGACGCCGAGCCGGACATTGACGCAGCGCAAACGACGACGACGCCGGCTGTTCGCGCTCGTCTCGGCCGGGATGGCGGACGCCGCGATCGCCGCCTGGGACCTGAAGTTCCTGACGCCCGTCGACCTGTGGCGACCGAGCACCGCCATCCACAACGCCGCCTCGGTCGGCAACGCGGGCACTCAGGCCGACACCAACTGGCGGCCGCTGTCGCACGACCGCAACGGCGTCTCCTTCGATCCTTGCTTCCCGGCCTACGTGTCGGGCCACGCGACGTTCGGCGGCGCCTGGAGTCGCGTGCTCGAGGACGAGTTCAGCGGCACCGACTACACCAACCCGTTCCCGCTGACGCTGACGACCGAGGACCCGCACGCCACGCTGGCTCCGCCGGCCGTGGGCTTCGTGACCCGGAGCTTCGACAGCTTCACCGAAGCCGCGGAGGAGAACGCTCTCAGCCGCATCTGGCTGGGCGTCCACTATCGGATCGACGCGACCGGCGGACTCGCCACCGGGCGCAGCGTCGCGACCGATGTGGGCGCGAGTGCGCTCCGCTGGACCCAGAAGTGCGCTGGCTGGACCTGCGGGGAGGCCATCCCGTAGGCCGTCTCCGGCCGGTTTCCCCCGCTCGGGGGGAGACCGGCCGCGTGTCGGAATGAGAACACGTCGCGCCGCATCCGCGTCACCGCGCCGGAACGAAGCTCCCACGCCTACCCCCATTTCGGGGAGTTTCGTGAAGTTCTTGATCCGATCTTGAGTTCAGGCGGTACGCTGGCCCGAGCTTGAGGGCTAAAGGCGCTCGAGTGGGGAACCGATGTAGGTGGAGACCGCGCCGGGGACATCGTCTGCGGACGGTGGGCGAGGAACTTCCACTCAATCGACGTACGAGGACACGTGTCGCTGAATCTGGGCATTCTGCTCGCGCTCGCTTGCGCGATCGCTACGCAGCTGGGCTTTCTCTATAAGCACAAGGGCGCCAACGAGGCTCCCCTGGTCGACGTCAAGCACCCCTTCCGCACGGCCAAGCAGTTGTGGTCGTGCAAGTGGTTCGCGATCGGCATGGGCATCGCCGCCGGCGCGTGGCTGTTGCACGTGGCCGCGATGACGATCGCCCCGCTGTCCGTCGTCCAGGCCGTCCTGTCCACCGGCGTTGTCATCCTCGCCGTGCTCGCCGACCGCATCTTCGGCTTCAAGGTCGGCATGAAGCAGTGGATCGGCGTCGCGATGACCGCCCTCGGCCTCGTCCTGCTCGTCATCACGCTTCCCGGCGGCTCGCACGGCTCGCACTCGGCGTACTCGCTCGCCGGCATGATCGCCTTCGAGGGCGGCCTGCTCGTGATCGGCGCGATCCTGATCGGCGGCAAGCGCCTCGGCGTGCCGCACCACCACCACGGCATCATGCTCGGCGCCGCCGCGGGCATCCTGTTCGGCGTCGGCAACATCGCCATCAAGGCCCTCACCGGCGCCGGCGGCCTCGAGGGCATCATCACCTCCCCGTGGCTCGCCGTCGCCGTCATGTCCTCGGTCATCGCCTTCTACACGAGCGCCCGCGGCATGCAGGAGGGCGAGGCCGTCCCGGTCATCGCCGCCACCTCCACGGCCGCCAATGTGGCCAACATCCTCGGCGGGATCATCGTCTTCGGCGACCCGATGCCGCAGGACACCGTCGGCATCGCCGTCCAGGCCTTCGCCTTCGTCCTGGTCATCGCCGCCGCGCTCCTCACGCCGCCGCCGGTCCGCGCCGCGGCCGCCAACGGCGCGCCCGCGTAGCGCTCCGGGCGCCAACGCCCCGTTGGCGCGTAAGCTCGCAATGTGTTGCCGCTCCGGGAGCTGCTGGAGGATCTGGCCCTGCAGGTCGTGGCCGGCGCGGCCGGGCTCGACCGCGCGGTGCGCTGGGTGCACATCTCCGAGCTCGCCGATCCCACGCCCTGGCTCTCGGGCGGCGAGCTGCTGCTGACGACCGGCCTCGGTGTGGGGGATGGGCGCGAGTACGTCGAGCGGCTCGTCGCGCACGGGCTCACGGGCCTGGGGTTCGGCACGGGCTTCTCGCACGAGCGGGTTCCGCCGGCGCTGCGCGAGACCGCGGACGCGCACGGCTTCCCGGTCTTCGAGGTGCCGTACGAGACGCCGTTCATCGCGATCACCGAGCGCGCGGCGTCCCTGCTGGTCAACGAGCAGTACGCGGTGCTGCGGCGGGCGCTCTCGGCGCACGAGCGGCTCGAGCTCGTGGTGCTGTCCGAGCGCGGGCTGGACGGGCTGGCCGGCGCGCTGGCGAAGATGATCGCCGGGCCGGCGCTGATCCTCGACGCGCGTGGCGAGCTCCTCACCTCCCGCGGGCGCGTGGACCCGGCGCCGATCCAGGGAGAGTTGCGCGCGCGGCTGCAGGGCGGCGTGCGGCGCGGCTACGCGCCCGAGACGCTTCCCGGCGGGATCGCGCTGCCGGTCTCGCGCGGCGACGGGGCACCCGAGGCGTGGCTGGTCGCCGCGCGCGAGCACGGGCCCTTGAACGAGCTCGACCGGCTCACGCTGCACCAGGCCGTGACGCTCGTCGCGCTCGAGCTGCTGCGCCGGCGCGTGATCGACGACACCGAGCGGCGCCTCGCCGGAGACGTGCTGAGCGCGCTCGTGAGCGGCGACCTGGCCGGGGCCGAGCTCGCGCGCCGGCTGCAGCCGTTCGGGCTTCGCGGGCGCGCCGGCGTGCTCGTCCTCGCGCCCGCGCGCGGCGTGCGCGCGGGCGTGGAAGCGATGCTCACCGTGGCGGTGCGCGACGAGGTCGGCGGCGGGCTGGTGGCCGGCGCGGACGCGTTCGTGTGCGCGCTGGTGCCGGCGCGCTCTGACGAGGACCTGTTCGCGCTCGCGCGGCGCCTGCTCGCGCGCGTGGAGCGTGAGGGGGGCGTGGCCCTGCCCGCGGGCGCCGGGCGGTGCGTGGAGGCGGGGGAGCTGCGGCGCGGGTTCCATGAGGCGCGCTGCGCGCTGGAGGCACGCGCGCTCGCGGCCAACGGGGGCGGGGCGGAGCCCGGGCTGGCCACCTACCGCGACCTCGGCTCCTTCCAGCTGCTGCTCTCGCTGCAGGACGACGACGCGCTGCGGCTGTTCTGCGACTCGATCCTGGGCCCGATCGAGGACTCCGAGGGCGCCTACGGGGGCGAGCTGATGCGCTCGCTGGAGGCCTTCATAGAGTGCAACGGGCAGTGGGAGCGCGCGGCCAAAGCGCTCTTCTGTCACCGTCACACGCTGCGCTACCGGATCCGACGCGTGGAGGAGCTGACCGGCAGGTCGCTGGACTCCGCCCGGGACCGGATCGACTTCTGGCTCGCGCTGCGCGGGCGCGAACTCGTCCAACCTGAGAGGTAACTAGCGATGAAGGTCGGCGTCCCCACCGAGATCAAGACCGATGAGTACCGGGTTGCACTCACGCCCGCCGGTGTCCGCGAGTTAGTCGAGAACGGCCACGAGGTGTTCATCCAGGCGGGCGCGGGTGAGGGGTCGGCGATCACGGACGCCGAGTACACGTCGCAGGGCGCGCGGATTCTCCCGGACGCGGCCGCGGTGTTCGCCGAGGTCGACATGATCGTCAAGGTCAAGGAGCCGCAGGCCGTCGAGGTCGCGATGCTCGAACCGCGCCACACGCTCTTCACCTACCTGCACCTGGCGCCCGATCCCGAGCTCACGCGCGGCCTGGTCGAGTCGGGCGCGACGTGCGTGGCGTACGAGACCGTCGAGGACACACGCGGGCGGCTGCCGCTGCTGGCCCCGATGAGCGAGGTGGCCGGCAAGATCGCCACGCAGGCGGGCGCGTTCATGCTCGAGAAGCCGCTCGGCGGCCGCGGCATCCTGCTCGGTGGCGTGCCGGGCGTGGCGGCGGCCAAGGTGATGATCATCGGCGGCGGCGTGGTCGGGATGAACGCGGCCTTCATCGCGCTCGGGATGGAGGCCACGGTCTACGTCTACGATCGCAACATCGACCGCCTGCGCGAGCTCGACATCGCGTTCGGCGGGCGCGCGGACACGTGCTACGCGTCGACGCTGGACATCGAGCAGCGCCTGCCCGAGGTGGACCTGGTGATCGGCGCGGTGCTCGTGCACGGCGCCAAGGCGCCGTTCGTGATCCGGCGCGAGCAGCTGGCGCTGATGAAGCGCAGCGCCGTGCTCGTGGACGTCTCGATCGACCAGGGCGGGTGCTTCGAGACCTCGCGGCCGACGACGCACAGCGATCCCACGTACGAGGTCGACGGCGTGCTGCACTACTGCGTCGCGAACATGCCCGGCGCGGTGCCGATCACGTCCACGCGCGCGTTGACCAACGCGACGATGCCCTACATCGTGCATGTCGCCAACGTGGGAGCCAAGCAGGCCGCGGCCGAGAATCCGGGGCTCGCGAAGGGCGTCAACGTGGTCGGCGGCAAGGTGACGTACGCGCCGGTGGCCGAGGCCACGGGGCTCGACTACACGCCGCTCGAGCAGGCGTTCTAGAGCCGTGTACGACGCCGTCATCGTCGGTGGCGGGCACAACGGGCTGGTGGCCGCGGCGCTGCTGGCCCGCGCCGGCCGCTCCGTGCTCGTGCTCGAGCGGCGCGACCATGTCGGCGGTGCGGCCGTGTCCGAGCGCCCGTGGCCGGGGGTGGACGCGCGGCTCTCGCGCTACTCCTACCTCGTCTCGCTGCTGCCGCGGACGTTGCACGAGCAGCTCGGGCTCACGCTCGAGCTGCGCCGGCGCTCGGTCTCGTCGTACACGCCGCGGCCGGACGGCAGCGGCCTGCTCGTGCACGCCGGACAGCCGCCCGGGCCGCACTGGGACGCGTTCTCTGCGATGACGGGGCGTGTGGGCGAAGCCGTCTTCCCGACGCTGACCGAGCCGCTGCTCGCGCGCGAGGAGCTGCGCGCGCGCGTGGGGGATGCCTGGGAGCCGTTGTTCGAACGCCCGCTCAGCGAGGTGCTGGAGACCTACTTCCCGGACGAGTTCGAGCGCGGGATCATCGCGACGGACGCGTTGATCGGGACGTTCGCGCGGCTGGACGAGCCGTCGCTGCGCCAGAACCGCTGCTTCGTCTACCACGTGATCGGCAACGGCACGGGCGACTGGGACGTGCCGGTCGGCGGCATGGGCGCGTTGACGGAGGAGCTGGCGACGGTCGCTCAGGCGGCGGGGGCCGAGGTGCGTGTGGGGTGCGAGGTGACGTCGATCGCGCCCGACGGCGAGGTGCGGTTCGAGGGCGGAGCCGTGCAGGGCCGCTGGGTGCTGGCCAACGTCGCGCCCGCGGTGCTCGCTCGGCTGCTCGGCGAGCCGGCGCCGGACGAGCCGGCTCCCGAGGGCGCGCAGCTCAAGCTCAACATGCTGCTGAAGCGCCTGCCGCGGTTGCGGGACGCGTCGTTGGATCCGCGCGAGGCGTTCGCCGGGACCTTCCACGTCAACGAGTCCGCGGCGCAGCTGGAGGCGGCGTACGCGAGCGCCTCGCGCGGCGAGGTGCCCGCGCTGGCGCCGTGCGAGATCTACTGTCATTCGCTGACGGACCCGACGATCCTCGGGCCCGAGCTGCGGGAGTCGGGCGCGCAGACCCTGACGTGTTTCGGGCTGCACATGCCCGCGCGGCTGTTCACGGGCGACCACGAGACGGCCAAGGCGAAGGCGATCGAGTCGACCCTGGCATCCCTGAACAGCGTGCTGGCCGAGCCGATCGAGGACTGCCTGTATTCGACACCGCAGGGTGAGCCCTGCCTGGAGGCGCGCACGCCGGTCGAGCTCGAGGCCGAGCTGGGCCTGCCGGGCGGCAACATCTTCCACCGCGACCTCGCGTGGCCGTTCGCCGAGGACGAGTCTGCGGTCGGGACCTGGGGGGTAGAGACGCACTGGGACCACGTGTTGCTGTGCGGCGCGGGCGCGCGGCGCGGCGGCGGCGTCTCCGGGATCACGGGCCACAACGCCGCGATGAAGGTCCTGTCAGCGCGCTAGCAGGCGCTGCTACCATGGCGCGCCGTATGCCGACGACGTCCCAGCTGGTCCGCAAGGGCCGCAACCCGAAGACGAAGAAGCTCGCCACCCCTGGCTTGAAGTCCGGTAAGGGCCGCAAGAAGAAGGTGGCCGCGCCGCAGCGTCGCGGGGTCTGCACGCGCGTCTACACCACCACGCCCAAGAAGCCGAACTCGGCTCTGCGCAAGGTGGCTCGTGTGCGCCTGACGAACTCGATGGAAGTCACGGTCTACATCCCCGGCGAGGGCCACAACCTGCAGGAGCACTCCGTCGTGCTCGTCCGTGGTGGCCGCGTCAAGGACCTTCCGGGCGTCCGGTACAAGGTCGTCCGCGGCACGCTCGATGCCGCCGGCGTCTCTGACCGCAAGAAGGCCCGTTCCCAGTACGGAGTGAAAGCCAAGTAATGCCTCGCCGCGCCGCCGCCGGGCGCCGGACCATCGATCCGGACCCCGTCCACCGTTCCAAGCTCGTCCAGCAGGTCATCAACCGCGTGATGCTGGACGGCAAGAAGTCGACCGCCGAGCGCATCGTGTACGACGCGCTGGCGATCCTCTCGGAGCGCACGGGCAAGGAGCCGATCCAGGCTCTGGAGGACTCGATCAAGGCGCTCACGCCGGTGCTCGAAGTCCGCTCCCGTCGCGTCGGTGGCGCCACCTACCAGGTGCCCGTCGAGGTTCCCGCTAACCGCGCCCGCACGCTGGCCGTCCGCTGGCTGGTCGAGTTCTCGCGCAACCGCCGCGAGAAGTCGATGGCGCAGCGCCTCGCCAACGAGCTGATCGACGCGCAGTCCCAGCAGGGCGGCGCCTACAAGCGCAAGGACGACATCTTCCGCATGGCGCAGGCCAACAAGGCCTTCGCGCACTACCGCTGGTAGTCGCGGTCGCGTCATCGCAGCTTCTGAACGGCCCGCCTTCCAGCGGGCCGTTCTCGTTCTAGAGGTCGGCGAGCTGGTCGACGGCGGCGTAGCTCGGCAGCTCGGCGCGAGCGAGGTCGTCGCCGGCGCGGATGGCCGCGGCGGCGGCGACCGCCGTCTGCAGCGCCGCGCGGAACAGCAGCGAGCCGGTGGAGATGCGCGCCACTCCGCGCGCGGCGAGCTCGTGGATCGTCTGCTGGGGCTGAAAGAGCACGTTGACGGGCGCGTCGATCTCGGCCGTGAGGGTCGAGACGTCGCCCAGCGGGAGGCCCGGGACGAACACGCCGTCCGCGCCCGCCTCGACGTAGGCCGCGCAGCGGTCGAGCGCGTCCTCGAGCTGGCCCTCGCGCAGCCAGTGCGTGTCCGTGCGCGCGTTGACGAACAGGTGCGGGTTGCGCCCCTTGACCGCGGCGATCACGCGCGCGTGGTGCTCGCGGTCGCCGTGGCGGTCCTCGAGGTTGACGCCCGCGATCCCGTCGAGCTGCGCCGCATGCTCGGCCACCGCCGCGGGGTCGTCGGAGAACCCGTGCTCGAGGTCGACGGTGATGTGCGCGGACAGGCGGCTGAGGCGGAACGCGAGCGCGCGCGTCTCCTCCCACGCGGATGACGCGCCGTCGCGCTTGCCCGCGGCGGCCGCGACGCCGAGGCTCGTCGTCCCGATCGCTCCGAACTCGGCCGCGACGAGCGCCGCCGCCGACGCGAAGTCCCAGGCGTTCGGCAGGATCAGCGGGTTCCCGGGCACGTGCAGGTCCTTGAAGCTCGTCATCGCAGCGCCTCCGCGAACGCTCGCGCGTGCGCCTCGCCCGGGCAGCGCCGCGGCCCTTCGCCGAACGGCCGGCCGCTGAGATCGACGAGGACGATCTCGCCGTCGGGTGTCACGCGCTTCGTGGTCTTCACGGGCAGATTGTCGCCGCGGATGAGCCCGGCCGTCGCCTCGCAGGCCTGGACCAGGATCGCGACGTGCTGCGCGAGGGCCTCCGGCTCGTCGGGCGGGAAGAGCGCGAGCAGGGCATCGAGCGCGTCGTCGGCGCCGGACGCGTCCGTGCCGGGGTGGTAGGCGGCCGCGACCGCGCGCGTGTGCGTGACGGCCGCGACGGGGTCGATGACGCCGGTGGCATGGGCGAGCACGGCGACGGGGAGGTACTCGCGCGGCACGCCGGCGAGCGCCGAGCCCGCGGCGGGCGGCGGAGAGGCCCCGGTGGCGGGCGGTGTGGCGGCGGCCGGTGGCGCGGCCGCGATGGTGGCCGGCGTGGCCGCTGCGCGGGTCGCAGCCGTCGCCAACGCGTGCGGGTCCAGCGCGGCGAGGCGTGCCTCGATCAGGCCGCGGCGGCGGGCGTGCGGCTCGCCGTTCGCGAACCGGGAGACGGTCGCACGCAGCCACGCCATCGTGCCGAACGGGCCCGGCGGGCCGGGAGCGGGGACGGGGAGGTCGAGCATGGCGCGGACCGTATGCGCGGGACGCTTCGGTGTGCACCGAAACTTCGCGGGCGTACGCTGGCTCGCATGTCCGAGCTCGCCGACGTCGCCGCGCTGCTCGCGGACCGCACCCGCGCGCGGATCCTCGAGGAGCTCCTGGGCGGGCCTGCGCTGCCGGCGGGCGCGCTCGCCGCGCGGGTCGGCGTCGCGCCTTCGACCCTCAGCGGGCACCTGGCGAAGCTCGAGGCCGCCGGCCTGATCGTCGTGCGTGCGCGTGGCCGCCGGCGCGAGGCGGAGCTCGCGCGACCCGAGGTCGCGGAGGCGCTCGAGGCGCTCGCCCGGCTCGCGGGCCCTGCCGCGCGGCCGATCGGCCTGCGCGCGGTCAACGGGCACGCCGCCCTGCGCGAGGCGCGGTCGTGTTACGACCACCTGGCGGGCCGCGTGGGGGTCGCGCTGGCGGACTCGTTGGTCGCACGCGGTGCCCTTGTCGCGTCGGACGGGACGTTCATGGTCGGCGACGAGGCGTATCTCGCGGACGCGTTCGGAATCGAGGTCGCCGCGTTGCCGCGCCGGCGCACCCTCGTGCGCGGTTGCGCGGACTGGACCGAGCGCCGGCCGCACGTGGCCGGGGCGCTCGGGGCCGCGTTGCTGGACGTCGCGCTCTCGCGCGGCTGGGTGCGGCGGCGCAATGACGGGCGTGCGTTGAACGTCACCACGGCGGGGCGCGTCGCGTTGATGGACGGCGAGCACACCCGCTGACCGCGCGAGGTGGTCGACGCTTGTCGCGCTATGCGCGAGTTCCGTCGACGACCCCTTCGGGTTATCCCCACCTCTGGACCTGACGTGTACGCCATACACATACGCCCTCGCGCCCCAGCGATTTCGCGCTCCGCAAAGGCGATGTTCCAGGCATGCACTCCACCGAGCTTCTCGCCCGCGTCACGCGGGCCTGCGCCGCGGCCGCGGCGCGGCGACCCAAGATCACCGTCCTGCTCTGGATGCTCCTCGTCGCCGGCTTCGTGACGGCGGGGGCGATGACCGGGACCAAGTCGCTCACCGGCGCGGACGCCGGGGTCGGCGAGTCCGCCAAGGCCGACCGGCTCCTCGCCGAGGCGAACCTGCAGGGCGCGGCTCAGGAGGTCGTGCTGCTGCGCTCCGACGACGCCGCCAAGACGGCCGCCGCCACCACCCAGTTCTCTCAACAGGCCGAGCAACTCAAAGACGTGAAGGCCGTGAAGGCTGATCGGCAACGCGACGAGGGCCGCACGCGGCTCGTGCAGATCACGCTGAGAGGCGACCCGGAGGACGCCGCCGAGCATGTGGACGGCCTCATCAAGACCGTCGACGCCGTCGAGCGCGAGCACAAGGACGTCACGGTGCAGGCGGCCGGCCAGGGGACGACCGACAAGGCGATCGGCGAGGTCGTCACGCGCGACCTGCGCACCGCGGAGCTGTTCTCGCTGCCGGTCACGCTGATCATCCTGTTCCTGGCGTTCGGCGCGCTCGTCGCCGCCGCGGTGCCGCTGATGCTCGGGCTCACGTCGGTGATCGCCGCGATGGGCGGCATGGCGCTGATCAGCCAGCTCACGCCGATCGACGAGGCGACCTCCAGCCTGGTCGTCCTGCTCGGCCTGGCGGTGGGCGTCGACTACTCGCTCTTCTACATCCGCCGCGAGCGGGAGGAGCGCCGGCAGGGCCGCGACGAGCACGCCGCGCTGAACGCCACGGCCGCCACGGTCGGCCGCGCGATCGTCGTCTCGGGCGTCACGGTCATCGCGGGCCTGGCCGGCCTGCTGCTCACCGGGATCACGCTGTTCGCGAGCATGGCGCTGGCGACGATGCTCGTGGTCGCGATCGCCGTCCTGGGCAGCCTGACGGTCCTGCCCGCGGTGCTCGCGCTGCTCGGCGACCGCATCAACAAGGGCCGCCTACCGTTCATGCCCCGCACGGGCGGGACGAGCCGCACGTGGACCGCGCTCGCGAACCTCACCACGCGCCACCCGCGCACGTCGCTCGCGATCGCCGCCGCGCTGCTGATCGCGCTGGCCGCACCCGTGCTGGGCCTCAAGACGAGCGGAACGGTCCCGAGCCTCCCGACCGACGAGCCCGCGATGGTCGCCGCGCGCGCCGTCGAGCAGGCTTTCCCGGGCACGCCGGAGTCCGCGAGCCTCGTCGTCACCAAGCCCGCCGAGGCCGAGCGCGTCGCAGCGATGGTCGGCGACGAGGCGGAGATCACGCGCGGCGACGGCGCGGCGCTGATCACCGTGCCGCTGCGCGACGAGTCCATGGTGGAGCGCCTCCGCGAGCAACTGCCCGACTACGTCTACGTCACGGGTGAGGCCGCGAACAAGCTCGACTTCCAGAACCGCCTGGAGACCACCACGCCGCTCGTGATCGCGTTCGTGCTCGCCCTGGCGATGATCCTGCTGCTGACGAGCTTCCGCTCGGTCCCGCTCGCGCTCACGATCGTCGGTCTCAACCTGCTGAGCGTCGGCGCGGCCTACGGCGTCCTGACCGCGATCTTCCAGAACACGTGGGCCGAGGACGCGCTCGGCTTCACTTCCCACGGCGCGATCGTCGACTGGGTCCCGCTGAACACGTTCGTGATCCTGTTCGGGCTCTCGATGGACTACACGATCCTCGTGCTCGAGCGCATCCGCGAGGCGCGCCGGAACGGCAACAGCCCGCGAGCGGCGGCCGCCGAGGGCGTGAGCGCCACCGCCGGCGCCATCACCAGCGCCGCCGTCGTGATGGTCGCGATCTTCGCCATCTTCCCGACGCTGCCGCTGATCGAGATGAAGATGATGGGCGTCGCCCTCGCGATCGGCGTCCTGCTCGACGCGACCCTCGTACGTGGGATCGCCCTGCCCGCCGCGGTCGCCCTGCTCGGCGAACGTGGAGTGAGGGCGCGCGGCGCGAGTTCGCACGCCGCGTCGCAGCTCGGGGTCGCTCCGACGAACTCGCCAAGGCATCGCCCCCTGGGCGATGCCTAGAGCACGCGCACCGTTCGCCCGTCCGGGTCGACGGTCCGAACCCGCAACGGACCACGCGCGCTGATCACGCGCGCCTGACCGCGCCGCACCGACACCGTCCGCGCCCCCACGCGCACGCGACACGCGCGCGTGGGGGTGTTGATGCACGCCACCCGCGCTCCGCCGCGCACGGCCTCGGCCGCGACCTCGGTCCGCGCACACGGCCCGCCCGGCAGCCGCAACGCCCCGCCCGAAGCCACGTACCGGCACGTCGGCGTGGAGAAGGCGAGCCACGCCCCGTCGAAGGACAGCGACGTCACGTCGTACACGGGCGGCCCGCGCAGGACCTCGCCGCGCTCGGCCGGAGAGGCGGCCCCCGCGCCGGCCGCGGCGGCGCGGGGCGGGGCGGCGCCCGCCCGCGGATCGCGCACCTGCGCGGGGTCCACGACCACCGCACGCACGCCCTCGCGTAAGCCCGCGCCCGTCACGTAGGCCACGCGCCCGCCCGCCACGGCCACGCGCCCCAGACGCGATCCGCCCGACGCGATCACGCGCACGCGCGAGGCGCCCGCCGCTGCCCACAGGAGCACGCCGGTCCCGTCCCCGGCCGGCACCGTCGCGGCGATGTCCCCGGCCGGCGAGAGGGAGAGCCCGTCCAGGTTCACCGGGTCGTAGGCGCCCAGGGACACCTGGCGCAGCTCGACGCCCGAGCGCAGGTCGAACACCACCAAGGCGCCCTCCGGCACCGGCGCCACGCCCAACGTGCCCGCCACGGCGACGACCTCCGGGTTCGCACCCGGCGGCAGCGCCACCTCCACCCGCCGCCCGTCGCGCCGCAGCCACACGCCGCCGTTCTCCAGCGTCACCAGCCCGAGGTCTGAGGCCTGCACCGGGTCGACGACCGCGAACGGCGACACGTCACCGAGCGGCGGCGTCAGCTCCGCGAAGACCCCGGCGGGCGGGACGGCCACCCGCGGGCCGCCCCACACGGGCTCCGAGAACACCGAATCCCCTGCGGCGAACAGCACGTGGTTGCCGGAGATCACCGGACCCGCGCCCGCGCCCGCGAGCGCGCGCACAGGGGCGGCCGAAGCTGAAGGGGAGAGCGCCGCGAAGACCAGCAGCGCGGCGATCACAATCCGCATGTGAACCCAGTTCTAGCGCCTGAAACTCCGATCCCGTCGCGCCCGCAACCCCCTGCTATATTCGACTGCCGTTGCGCGGGCACCTGGTCTGTGCGACGAACCCCCGGTCCTTCACATGGAGTCACGCGAGACATAGCCCACTGCGAACACGGGCCACCTCGCAGCATGTGATCGACTCGGGCCCGGAAGGGCCCGTTTCTTTGCCCGCTGTCGGGGCACCCTACGCAGGAAGACCGTAGACAGAGAAGAGATCTCCATGCCGCGCAAGTTCACGCTCGAAAAGACCCGAAACATCGGGATCATGGCCCACATTGATGCGGGCAAGACGACGACGACCGAGCGCATCCTCTACTACACCGGTCGTTCCCACAAGCTGGGTGAGGTCCATGAGGGCGCCGCCACCATGGACTGGATGGAGCAGGAGCAGGAGCGTGGCATCACGATCACGTCCGCTGCGACCACGTGCGAGTGGGCTGACCACCGCATCAACATCATCGACACGCCGGGCCACGTCGACTTCACGGTCGAGGTCGAGCGCTCGCTGCGCGTGCTCGACGGTGCTGTCGCGCTGTTCGACTCGGTTGCGGGTGTAGAGCCGCAGTCCGAGACGGTCTGGCGCCAGGCCGACAAGTACGCCGTCCCGCGCATCGCCTACATCAACAAGATGGACCGCATCGGCGCCGACTTCGAGCGCGGCGTCCAGACGATGATCGACCGCCTGGGTGCCCACCCGGTCCCGATCCAGCTGCCGATCGGCGCGGAGGGGGACTTCCAGGGCATCATCGACCTCGTCGAGATGAAGGCCGTCATCTACAACGACGACCTCGGCAAGGACGTCTCGGTCACGGACATCCCGGGCGAGCTGGCCGACGAGGCCGCGCAGGCCCGCGAGCACCTGCTCGAGGAGGTCTCGCACTACGACGACGATCTCGTGGAGATGATCCTCGAAGAGGCCGAGATCCCGGCCCCGCGTCTGGTCGAGGCCATCCGCAAGGCGACGCTCTCCTCGCAGATCACCCCGGTGCTCTGCGGCTCCAGCTTCAAGAACAAGGGCGTGCAGCCCCTGCTCGACGCCGTGATCGCCTATCTGCCGTCCCCGCTGGACGTCGAGGCGGTCAAGGGCATGGAGCCGGTCAAGGGCGGCGAAGACGTCGAGGCCGAGCGCAAGGCAGACGACGGCGAGCCGTTCTCGGCGCTGGCGTTCAAGATCATGGCCGACCCGTACGTCGGCAAGCTCACCTACTTCCGCGTCTACTCGGGCAAGCTCGAGGCGGGCTCGCGCGTGCTCAACGTCAACTCGGGCCGCACCGAGCGCATCGGCCGCATCCTGATGATGCACGCCAACGACCGTGAGGACGTGTCCGAGGTCTACGCCGGCGACATCGCCGCGGCGGTCGGCATCAAGCAGGTCGTCACGGGCGACACGCTCGCGGCGCCGGACAAGCCGATCAAGCTCGAGGCGATGACGTTCGACGACCCGGTCATCTCGGTCGCGATCGAGCCGAAGACGAAGTCCGACCAGGAGAAGATGTCGGTCGCGCTCGGCCGCCTGGCCGAGGAGGACCCGACCTTCCAGGTCCGGACGAACGAGGAGACCGGTCAGACCGAGATCTCGGGCATGGGCGAGCTGCACCTCGAGGTGCTGGTCGACCGCATGATGCGCGAGTACAAGGTCGAGGCCAACGTCGGCCGCCCGCAGGTCTCCTACCGCGAGACGGTGCGCGGCACCGCCGAGAAGGTCGAAGGCCGCCACGTGCGCCAGACCGGTGGCTCGGGCCAGTACGGCATCGTGTACATCAACATCGAGCCGGCGCCGGGCGAGGGCTTCGACTTCGTCAACAAGATCAAGGGCGGCTCGATTCCGACCGAGTTCATCCCGGCCATCGAGAAGGGCGTCGAAGAGGCCCTCGAGACCGGCGTCCGCGCCGGCTACCCGGTGGTGGACGTGCGGGTCACGCTCGTGGACGGCAAGTTTCACGAGACGGACTCCTCGGAGATCGCGTTCAAGATCGCCGGCTCGCTGGCGTTCAAGGAGGCGGCCCGCCGGGCCAAGCCCACGCTGCTGGAGCCGATCTTCTCCGTCGAAGTGGTCACGCCCGAGGAGTACATGGGCGATGTGATCGGCGACATCAACCGTCGCCGCGGGCGCGTCAATGGCATGGAGCCGCGTGGCAACGCCCAGGTCGTCTCGGCGCACGTGCCGCTGAGCGAGATGTTCGGTTACGCCACCGATGTGCGGACGATGTCCCAGGGTCGCGCGACGTACACCATGCAGTTCGACAAGTACGAGGAAGTGCCGCCCAACATCGCCGAGAAGGTGGTCGAGGGTCGCACGGGCGAGCCAGTCCCCGCGTAGACGCGGTAGTCTGGATGGGTTCGCCTCCACACGGGTTTCGAGATAGGAGCGATTAGAAAGTGGCGAAGGAGAAGTTCACGCGGGACAAGCCGCACGTCAATGTCGGCACCATCGGTCACATCGACCATGGCAAGACGACCCTGACTGCGGCCATCACGAAGGTGTTGTCCGAGAAGTGGGGCGGTCAGGCGCGTTCCTTCGACGAGATCGACAACGCTCCTGAGGAAAAGGCCCGCGGCATCACGATCGCGACGTCGCACGTCGAGTACGAGACGGAAGCCCGTCACTACGCGCACGTCGACTGCCCCGGTCACGCGGACTACGTCAAGAACATGATCACGGGTGCCGCCCAGATGGACGGCGCGATCCTCGTGGTCTCGGCGGCTGACGGCCCGATGCCGCAGACGCGCGAGCACATCCTGCTCGCCCGTCAGGTCGGCGTGCCGTACATCATCGTGTTCCTCAACAAGGCCGACATGGTCGACGACGAGGAGCTCCTCGAGCTCGTCGAGGTCGAGGTGCGCGAGCTGCTGAGCGAGTACGACTTCCCGGGTGACGACGTCCCGTTCGTCATCGGCTCGGCGCTGAAGGCGCTCGAGGGTGACCAGGAGTACGTCGACAAGATCATCGAGCTGGGCAACCAGCTGGACTCCTACATCCCGGAGCCCGAGCGCGCGCTCGACAAGCCGTTCCTGATGCCGGTCGAGGACGTGTTCTCGATCACGGGTCGCGGCACGGTGGCCACCGGCCGCATCGAGCAGGGCATCGTCAACACGGGCGACACGGTCGAGATCGTCGGCATCCACACCCAGACGTCCAGCACGGTCGTCACGGGCGTCGAGATGTTCCGCAAGATCCTCGACGAGGGTCGCGCGGGCGACAACGTCGGCTGCCTCCTGCGCGGCATCAAGCGCGAGGAGATCGAGCGCGGGCAGGTGCTCTGCAAGCCGGGCTCCATCACCCCGCACACCAAGTTCAAGGCTGAGGTCTACGTCCTCAAGAAGGAGGAGGGTGGCCGCCACACTCCGTTCTTCAACGGGTACCGGCCGCAGTTCTACTTCCGCACGACGGACGTCACCGGCGTCGCCAACCTGCCCGCGGGCACGGAGATGGTCATGCCGGGCGACAACATCGCGATGGAGGTCGAGCTGATCCAGCCGATCGCCATGGACGCCGGCCTGCGCTTCGCCATCCGCGAGGGCGGCCGCACCGTGGGCTCCGGCGTCGTGACGGAGATCATCCAGTAAGACGGCAGTAAACGGGGCGGGCGTCCTGCGCCCGCCCTGCGCAAGGAAGTCGACCGATACGACCTTGGAGGGCGGGCCCCGTAGCCCGGGGGCCGCCCTCATTGCGCGCAAATAGCCAGCACAGATTTCACTTCAAGTACCGGACAGAACGTGGCCATAGCCCAGAACAAGATCCGCATTCGTCTCAAGGCGTACGACTCGTCGGCCATCGAGACCGCGGCCAAGGAGATCGTCGAGACCGCGACGCGGACTGGCGCCACTGTCTCCGGCCCGGTGCCGCTGCCGACCGAGAAGAACGTGTACGCCGTGGTGAAGTCCCCCTTCAAGGACAAGGACTCCCAGGAGCACTTCGAGATCCGGACGCACAAGCGCCTGATCGACATTCATCAGCCCACGCCCAAGACGGTCGACTCGCTTCAGCGCCTCGACCATCTTCCCGCCGGCGTGGACATCGAGATCCGACTCGCCTTCAACTGACATGCCCGCCATCCTCGCCAAGAAGCTCGGGATGACCCAGCGATTCCTCGACGACGGTCGTGTCGAGCGCGTCACCGTGCTCGAGGCTGGTCCCTGCCCCGTGACCGCTATCCGCACCCAGGACGCCGACGGCTATGAAGCTGTTCAGCTCGGCTTCGGCGCCGTGCGTGAGAAAGCGCTCAACAAGCCGAAGCTCGGCTACCTCAAGAAGGTCAACGCCTCTCCCGTCCGCACGCTCGTGGAATTCCGCGACGAGGCCGGCGAGCTGGTCGTCGGCGACACCGTGACCGTGGAGGCCTTCGAGGTCGGCCAGAAGGTCAAGATCGCCGGCACCGGCAAGGGCAAGGGCTTCCAGGGCACGATCAAGCGCCACAACTTCTCCTCCGGCCCGAAGTCGCACGGCTCGCACAACAAGCGCGCGCCGGGCTCGATCGGTGCCTCCGCCACGCCGTCGCGCGTGATGAAGGGCATCCGCGGCCCGGGCCAGATGGGCGGCAAGCGCGTCACCCAGAAGGGCCTGACGATCGTCGAGCTGATGCCCGAGCAGAACCTGATGCTCGTCCGCGGCTCCGTGCCCGGCTCAAAGGGCGACACCGTGGAGGTCCGTACGGATGCCTAGCTCCGCTCCCACCCTGGGCGGCGGCAACGCCGTCGCTCTGGACGCCGAAGTCTTCGAGCAGCCGTTCAACGGCCCGCTCGTGCACGAGGTCGTCATCGCCGAGCTGGCCGCGCGCCGGCAGGGCACGCACGCGACCAAGACGCGCGGGATGGTCTCCGGCGGCGGCGCCAAGCCGTGGCGCCAGAAGGGCACCGGCCGCGCCCGTGCGGGTACCAGCCGCTCCCCGATCTGGACCGGCGGCGGCACCGTGTTCGGCCCGAGCCCCCGCTCGTACGTCGTCAAGGTCAACCGCAAGGCGCGCAAGTCCGCGCTGCGCAGCGCGCTGTCGGTGCACGCCGAGCGCGGGACCATCCACGTCGTCGACGTGGCCGGCTTCGACGCGCCGTCGACCGCCCGGGCCGCCGACCTGCTGAGCGCCCACCGCGGCGGCTCGGTCCTGGTCGTGATCGGCGAGGGCGAAGTCACGACGCTGAAGTCCTTCCGCAACCTCGCGCGCACGAACGTCCTGCACGTCGACGACGTCGGCGTGGCCGACCTGGTCGGCGCCGCGACGCTGGTCATCAGCCAGTCCGCGCTCGACCTGCTCACCACGCGCGCCCGCAAGGAGGCGAAGGCCTGATGGACCACTCCCAGGTGATCATCCGCCCGGTCGTCTCCGAGAAGAGCTACGTCCTGGCGACCGCCGAGAAGTACACGTTCCGCGTGCACGACAAGGCGCACAAGACCCAGATCAAGCAGGCCGTGGAGGCCCTCTTCGACGTCAACGTCGTCGAGGTCCGCACGTCCAAGGTCCCGTCCAAGCCCAAGCGCCGCGGGATCACCGCCGGTCGCACCCGGGCCTGGAAGAAGGCCGTCGTCCAGGTTGCGCCGGGTCAGTCCATCCCGATCTTCCAAGGCCTGGAAGCCGACCTCTAAGCCATGCCGATTCGCAAGCCCAAGCCCACCTCCCCCGGACGACGTTTCATCACGTTCCCGGACTTCGCGGAGGTCACGAAGACCGAGCCGGAGAAGACCCTCACCGAGGGCCTCAAGAAGTCCGGCGGGCGCAACGCGCGCGGTCGGAAGACGGCGCGCCACCGTGGCGGTGGCGCCAAGCGTCTGTACCGCAAGATCGACTTCAAGCGGACCAAGGACGGCGTGCCGGCCAAGGTCGCCGCGATCGAGTACGACCCGAACCGCTCGGCGTACATCGCGCTGCTCCATTACACGGACGGCACGAAGGCCTACATCATCGCCCCGAACCGCCTGCGGGTCGGGATGAACGTGATCTCGGGCGCCGGTGCGGACATCCAGGTCGGCAATGCGATGCCGCTGTCGGCCATGCCGGTCGGCACGCTCATCCACAACGTCGAGCTGCAGCCGGGCCGTGGCGGCCAGATGGGGCGCTCCGCGGGCGTCGGCGTCCAGCTGATGGCCAAGGAAGGCGCCTACGCCACGCTGCGTCTCCCCTCGGGCGAGATGCGCCAGGTGCTCTCCGCTTGCCGCGCGACGGTCGGCGTGGTCGGCAACTCCGACCACCAGAACGTCACGATCGGCAAGGCCGGCCGCAAGCGCCACCTCGGCGTGCGGCCGCAGACGCGCGGCAAGGCCATGAACCCCGTCGACCACCCGCACGGTGGTGGCGAGGGCGGTGGCTCGCTGGGCAACCATCCGAAGACGCCGTGGGGCGTGCCGACGCTCGGCTACCGCACCCGCAAGAAGGGCAAGGCGTCCGACCGTTACATCGTCCGCGGCCGTCGCCGTGGCAAGAAGGGGTCCAGCCGATGAGTCGATCCTCAAAGAAGGGGCCGTGGGTCGAGGACCGACTCATGTCGCGCATCGAGTCCATGAACGACTCGAACTCCCGTCAGATGATCAAGACCTGGTCGCGTGCTTCGACGATCTTCCCGGAGATGGTCGGCCACACGATCGCCGTCCACGACGGCCGCAAGCACGTGCCGGTCTTCGTCTCCGAGTCCATGGTCGGTCACAAGCTCGGCGAGTTCGCGCCGACGCGGACCTACCGCGGCCATGACGCGAAGGGCAAGGTGCGATGAGCCCCGAAGAGAACAAGAACGACCAGGTCGAAGAGAACGTGCCTGACGACGCCGTGGAGGAGACTCCGCAGGCCGAGGGCACGTCCGACGAGCCGGTGGACCAGCAGGAGCGCGCCGACGAGGCCGCCGCCCGCGCGACCGACGCGGCCGTCGAGGCCGAAGAGGCCGCCGACGAGGCCGGGACCGAGACGGCTGTGGCTGCCGCCGCCGAGGCCGAAGAGGCCGCGGACACGGCGCAGGCCGCCGCCGAGGCCGCTTCGGAGAAGCCCAAGCGGGAGAAGTCGCGCAAGGCCCGCGAGGCCGAGCAGGCTGCCGACCAGGCCGAGGCTGCCGCCGACGAGGCCAAGCAGTCCGCGCGCCGCGTCCGGGGCCGTCGCGGCGGCAAGACGGCCGAAGAGCCCAAGGCCGTGCCGGTCGGGCTCAAGGTCTCCGCGCAGGCCAAGTACGTGCGCACGTCCGCCCGCAAGGCGCGGCTCGTGTGCGATCACATCCGCGGCAAGGACGTCGTCGAGGCGCGGGCCATCCTGGCCTTCGCCACGCGCGACGCCGCCAAGCCCTGGCTCAAGCTGCTCGAGTCGGCCGTGGCGAACGCGGAGCACAACCACGAGCTCGTCGGCGAGGACCTGAAGATCTTCGCCGTGCACGCCGACGAGGGGCCGACGCTCAAGCGTTACCGCCCCCGCGCGATGGGCCGCGCCACGCGGATCCGCAAGCGCACCTCGCACCTGACCATCACGCTCACCCCGAAGGAGTCCTAGCCCCCCATGGGTCAGAAGGTTCATCCCGAGGCCATGCGCGTGGGCTACATCCACGATTGGAAGTCGAACTGGTTCTCTGAGCGCCAGTTCAGCGACTTCCTGATCGAGGATGTCCGGATTCGCGATCACATCACGAACAAGCTCGCGCACGCCGGCCTCTCCGACATCACGATCCGCAAGGACGCGGCCGAGGTGGAGGTCAACATCCACACGGCCCGCCCGGGCATCGTGATCGGCAAGTCGGGGTCCGAGGTGGACGCGCTGCGGCGCGACCTGCACCGGATCACCGGCAAGTCGATCAAGGTCAACATCCTCGAGATCAAGCGCCCCGAGCTCGACGCGAAGCTCGTCGCGCAGTCGATCGCCGAGCAGCTGCAGAACCGCGTGGCGTTCCGCCGCGCGATGAAGCGCGCCCTCACGAGCGCCATGCGCTCGGGCGCCAAGGGCTGCAAGATCCAGGTCGGCGGCCGCCTGGGCGGCGCGGAAATGGCCCGCTCGGAGTCCTACTCCGACGGCCGCGTGCCGCTGCACACGCTGCGCGCCGACATCGACTACGGCTTCTACGAGGCCCGTACGACGTTCGGCCGCATCGGCGTCAAGTGCTGGATCAACAAGGGCGAGATCATGCCCGCCGGTTACGCCGGCCAGGACCTGACGTCGCTCGACGAGCCGGCGCAGAGCCAGACCGATCGCGACGACGATCGTCGTGGCGGTCGCGGCCGTGACGGCCGTGGGCGTGGCGACGGACGCGGCGCGGGCGGCGGCGGTGGCCGTGGCCGCGGTGGCCGTGGCGGCCAGGGCGGTGGCCCGGGCGGTCGCGGCGGCGGTCCCGGCGGCGGCGGTGGCCGTGGCGGCGGGGGCGGCTTCGGCGGCGGCGGCGGCCGTGGCGGCGGAGGCGGCTTCGGCGGCGGCGGTGGCCGCGGCGGCGGAGGCGGCGGCTACGGCGGTGGCCGTGGCGGCGGTCCCGGCGGCGGCGGTGGCCGTGGCGGCGGCGGCTTCGGCGGCGGCGGCGGTGGCCGTGGCGGCTCGGGTCCGGACCGGAGCGGAGGCCGATAGATGCTCTCTCCCAAGCGCGTCAAGTTCCGCAAGGTCCATCGTGGGCGCCGGGCCGGCCTCTCGCGCGGTCAGCAGACGGTCAACTTCGGTGAGTACGGCCTCAAGGCCGTCGAAGCGGGCTGGCTGACGAACCGTCAGATCGAGGCCGCTCGTATCGCGATGACCCGCAAGATCAAGCGTGGCGGCAAGGTGTGGATCAATGTCTTCCCGGACAAGGCCTACACCAAGAAGCCGGCCGAGACCCGCATGGGTTCCGGCAAGGGCAACCCGGAGGGCTGGGTCGCCGTCGTCAAGCCGGGTCGCGTGATGTTCGAGCTCTCCGGCGTGCCGGAGCCCCTCGCTCGCGAGGCCATGCGGCTGGCCGGCCACAAGCTGCCGGTCAAGACGAAGTTCGTGCTGCGTGAGGACGGTCAGTGATGAAGGCGTCCGAACTGCGCGATCTTGACGACAAGGGCCTGCGCGAGCACCTCGCAACGGCCCGGCGCGAGCTGTTCGGCCTGCGCCTGCAGCACGCCACGGGCGAGCTCGAGAACACGGCGGGGCTGCGCTCCGCCAAGCGCGACGTCGCTCGCGCCCTCACCGTCGTGCGCCAGCGCGGCATCGATCCGAACCAGAAGAGCTGATGGCTGAATCCGAAGAGACAACTGAGAACGTGGAGGAGGTGACCTCCACGGAGGCGACCGCTGAAGCGCCCGCCTCCGAGGAGAAGCCCGCCGAGCCCGCCGCGACGCGCCGTGAGCGCAACGCGGCCAAGCGCGCCGCCAAGGCCAAGACGGCCGGCGGCCCGGTCACGCTCGAGGAGCGTCTGGCCGAGCGTCAGGCCCACAAGGAGCGCAACGCCGCCCAGCGGCGTCGCTACCGCGCCAAGCAGAAGGTCAAGCGCGCCGAGGCGCGCGCGGCCGCCCCTGCCGTCGAGGAGCAGCACGCGCCCGAGCACGGGCCCGGCCGCCCCAAGGTGCGCCAGGGCATCGTCGTGTCCGACAAGCCGGACAAGACCGTGGTCGTGCGCGTGGACATCGCGCGCCGCCACAAGCGCTACCACAAGATCCTCCGCAGCTCGATCACCCTGCACGTCCACGACGAGAGCAATGACGCCCACGCGGGCGACACGGTTCGCGTCCAGGAGTGCCGGCCGATGTCGCGCACCAAGCGCTGGCGGCTGCTCGAGGTCCTGGAGCGTGCGAAGTGATCCAGAACGAGACCCGGCTGCGCGTCGCCGACAACACGGGCGCGCGCGAGATCCTCACGATTCGCGTCATGGGCGGCTCGCGCCGTCGCTACGCGGGCGTGGGGGACATCATCGTGGCCACGGTCAAGCAGGCCAACCCGAACGGGACGGTCAAGAAGGGCGACGTCGTGAAGGCGGTCGTCGTCCGCACCCGCAAGGAGTTCGGGCGCGAGGACGGCACCTACATCGCGTTCGACGAGAACGCGGCCGTGATCATCGACGCCCAGAACAACCCGCGCGGCACGCGCATCTTCGGCCCGGTGGCGCGCGAGCTGCGCGACGGCGGGTTCATGAAGATCGTCTCGCTCGCCCCGGAGGTGCTCTAGCCATGGCGAAGATCCGCACCGACGACAACGTGGTCGTCATCTCCGGCAAGGACAAGGGCAAGACCGGCAAGGTCCTGCGCGTCGAGCCGGCGAAGAACCGCGTCTACGTCGAGGGCCTGAACATCATCAAGCGCCACCAGCGCCCGGTGCCGGGCCGGCCCAACCTCGAGGTCGGCGTCATCGAGCGCGAGGCGCCGATCCACATCTCCAACGTGGCGTTGGTGGATCCGAAGGACCACAAGCCCACGCGCGTGGGCATCACCCGCGAGGGCGGCGTGCGCAAGCGCGTCACGCGCCGCTCTGGCACGGAGCTGGACTGATGTCACGACTCAAGGACCGTTACAACGACGAGATCCGCGACCAGCTCGTGGAGAAGTTCGGCTACTCGACGCCCATGCAGGCGCCGAAGCTGGTCAAGGTGACGCTCAACATGGGCGTCGGCGAGGCCAAGCAGGACTCCAAGATGCTCGAGGCGGCCAAGGCGCAGCTCGCCGACATCGCGGGCCAGCAGCCGAACATCCGCCGCGCGCGCAAGTCCGTCGCCGCCTTCAAGCTCCGCGAGGGCATGCCCGTCGGCCTGACCGTCACGCTGCGTGACCAGAAGGCCTACGAGTTCCTCGACCGCCTGATCTCCGTGGCCATCCCCCGCCTGCGTGACTTCCGGGGCCTGAACCCGAAGTCCTTCGACGGCCGGGGCAACTACAACACTGGCATCAAGGAGCACGTGATCTTCCCGGAGATCGACTACGACACCGTTGATCAGGTCCGGGGCCTGGACATCGCGATCACGACGACCGCCAAGACGGACGCTGAAGCCTTCACGCTTCTCGACGCGCTCGGCCTGCCCTTCGCACGCGACGGGCGCCCGAAGCAGTACGAGAGCCTCCGGGGCAGCGAAGCCGTCGCCGCATAGACAAGAGAGAACTTCTCGAATGGCTAAGACCTCAAAGATCGTCGCCTCGCAGCGCACGCCCAAGTACAAGACGCGTCAGCAGTCCCGCTGCCGTCGGTGCGGGCGTCCGCGCGCGGTGTACCGCAAGTTCGGCATCTGCCGTCTGTGCCTGCGTCAGCTGGCCCACAACGGCTACATCCCCGGCATGACGAAGTCGAGCTGGTAGGCGCATCATGTCGATGACCGACCCCATCGCCGACTTCCTGACCCGGATCCGCAACGGCATCATGGCCGCGCACGAGACGGTGGAGATCCCCTCCAGCCGGCTCAAGCGCGAGATGGCGCGGATCCTGACCGAGCAGGGCTACATCGAGGGCTTCGACGAGGCCCCCGGCGTGCCCGGCAGCGCGGCCGACAAGCTGCTCGTCCGCCTCAAGTACACTGAGAACCGGACGTCCGTGATCTCCGGCCTGCGCCGGGTGTCCCGTCCCGGCCAGCGTCGCTACGTGGATTCGAAGTCGATTCCCAAGGTGCTCGGCGGCATGGGCACCACGATCCTGTCCACCTCGCACGGCGTCATGACCGGCCACGAGGCTCGCGCTGCGGGCGTCGGTGGCGAGGTCGTCGCCGAGGTCTGGTAACCCGCAAATGTCCCGCATCGGTAGAAAGCCCATCCCCGTGCCCTCGACCGTGACCGTCACGGTCGAGCCCGAGGTTGTGCGCGTCTCCGGCCCCCGCGGCAATCTCGAGGAGCGCAAGAACCGCGCCATCGAGGTCACCCAGGAGGACGGCCAGCTGATCGTGACCCGTCCGACCGATCGCGCCGAGCACCGGGCCCTGCACGGGCTCACCCGCTCGCTGGTCGCGAACATGGTCGAGGGCGTGACCGTCGGGTTCACCAAGACGCTCGAGATTCAGGGCGTCGGCTACCGCGCGCAGCTCAAGGGTCGCGACCTGGAGCTGGCGCTGGGTTACTCGCATCCCGTGCCGATCAAGGCGCCGGAGGGCATCGAGTTCGAGGTGCCCCAGCCGACGCGCGTGATCATCAAGGGGAACAACAAGCAGGTCGTCGGCGAGATCGCGGCGATCATCCGCAAGCAGCGCCCGCCGGAGCCCTACAAGGGCAAGGGCATCCGCTATCAGGGCGAGTACGTGGCCCGGAAGGTCGGTAAGCGCGCATGACGGTTCTGTCTCCCCCCAAGAAGCGCCTCAAGCGCCGTCGTCGCGTCCGTGCCAAGGTGCACGGCTCGGCCGTGCGCCCGCGCATCTCGGTGTTCCGCTCCAACCGCGGCATCTTTGCCCAGCTCATCGACGACGACGCCGGCGTCACGCTCGCCTCGGTCCAGTGGACCGAGGAGGCGCTGCGCTCGCTCAAGCCGATGGAGCAGGCCACGGAGGCGGGCAAGCTGCTCGCGTCCCGGGCCAAGGACGCCGGGATCGACACCGCCGTGTTCGATCGCGGTGGCTACCAGTATCACGGCCGTGTGAAGGCCCTGGCCGAGGGCGCCCGCGAGGGCGGCCTGAGCTTCTAAGACCGCTACCCTCGAAGGACTCCATGGCAGCCCCCGATCGATCCACCTCAGCCTCCGGCTTCGACCTGGAAGAACGCGTCGTCGAGATCAACCGCGTCGCCAAGGTCGTCAAGGGCGGCCGGCGCTTCTCGTTCACCGCGCTGGTCGTTGTCGGCGACGGGAACGGCGTCGTCGGTGTCGGCTACGGCAAGGCGAACGAAGTTCCGCTGGCGATCCAGAAGGGCGTCGAGCGCGCGAAGAAGAACCTGTTCAAGGTTCCGCGTCACGGCTCGACGATCACCCATCAGACGACCGGCGTCTTCGGCTCCGGCCGCGTCTTCCTCAAGCCCGCCTCGCCCGGTACCGGCGTCATCGCCGGCGGCGGCGTGCGCGCGGTGCTCGAGCTGGCCGGCATCCACGACATCCTCTCCAAGTCGCTCGGTTCCCAGAACCCGATCAACCTGGTCAAGGCGACCATCGCCGGTCTGCAGGACCTGCGCAAGCCGGAAGAGATCGCCGCGCTACGCGGCCTGTCGGTGGACAAGGTCCTCGGCCTGAGCTCCAAGCCCGTGGCCTCGACCAATGGCGAGTCCGTCGCGGCGCCGGCCGACGACACTTCGGCGGAGGCTCCCGCCGAGGAGGTCACGTCCGCATGAGCACGCTCGTCATCACCCAGGTGAAGTCCGCCAACGGCACGAACGGGCGCCAGCGCGACACGCTGCGCTCGATCGGCCTGCGCGGCATTGGCAAGTCCGTTGAGAAGCCGGATTCCGAGGCGCTGCGCGGCATGGTTCACGCCGTGCGCCACCTCGTGACCGTCGAGGAGAAGTCGTAATGAGTGAGCAGGACGCCGTCAACGAGGAGCTCGCGGCGGAGGCCGTCGGGCTCCATTCGCTGAAGCCCGCGCCCGGCTCCAAGAAGGACCGCAAGCGCGTCGGGCGCGGCCATGGCTCCGGCCACGGCAAGACGTCCGGCCGCGGGCACAAGGGCTACAACTCGCGCGCCGGCGCGAAGGACCGCGCTCGCTTCGAGGGCGGCCAGAATCCGCTGCACATGCGGATGCGCAAGCTGCGCGGCCCGAACAAGAAGATGTCGATGCCGTTCGAGATGTTCCGGACGCACACGCAGCACGTCAATCTCGACGATCTCGAGAAGCGTTTCGACGACGGCGCGACGATCGGGCTCGAGGAGCTCAAGGCCGCGGGCCTCGCCAAGCAGCGGGGTGTGCCGGTCAAGATCCTCGGCCGTGGCGAGCTCACCAAGAAGTTCACGGTGACCGTCCACAAGGTCTCGGCTTCCGCGCGCTCGGGCATCGAGGGCGCCGGCGGCACCGTTCAGCTCATCGAGGACTAAAGCACCGTGATCTCCACGATCATGCAGTCGTTCCGCGTCGCGGAGATCCGGAAGAAGCTGCTCTTCACGGCGGCGATCCTGGCGCTCTACCGGCTCGGGTCGTTCATCCCTGTGCCGAGCGTCAATGTCGACGCCGTCGAGCAGATCCAGAACAACTACTCCACGGGTGTCCTGAACCTCCTGGACACCTTCACGGGTGGTGGCCTGTCGCGCATCTCGTTGTTCGCGCTCGGGATCATGCCGTACATCACGGCGTCGATCATCCTGCAGCTGCTGGTCGTGGTCTCGCCGTCCCTGGAGAAGCTCCAGAAGGAAGGCGAGGTCGGGCAGGCGCGGATCACTCAGTACACGCGCTACCTGACCGTGGGCCTCGCGGCTGCGCAGGCGGTCGGCTACACGTTCCTGTTTCGCTCGCAGGGCTCCGCCGGCGGCACGCCGGTGTTCGAGTCCTTCAACGCGGGCACGGTCGTGCTGGTCGTGCTGTGCCTCACGGCGGGCTCGATCCTCGTCATGTGGATGGGTGAGCTGATCACCCAGCGCGGTATCGGCAACGGCATCTCGCTGATGATCTTCGCGTCGATCGTCGCGGGCCTGCCGGGTGGCGTGACCACCTGGTGGACGAACCCGGACCCGGTCTTCAAGATCATCCTGCCGTTCCTGGCGCTGGGCGTCGTCGCGGCGGTCGTGTTCATCCAGGAGGGCCAGCGCCGGATCCCGATCCAGTACGCCAAGCGCGTGATCGGCCGGCGCATGAGCTCGGGCGGACAGACCTACCTGCCGCTGCGCGTGAACATGGCCGGCGTCATCCCGGTCATCTTCGCCGCGTCGATCATGGCCTTCCCGCCCACGATCGGCCAGCTCGTGCCGGGCTGGGAGGGGCTCGCGACCTTCTTCAACCCCGGTGGTTGGGCCTACGTGGCCGGCGAGACGGTGATGATCATCCTCTTCACCTACTTCTACACGGCGGTCACGTTCAACCCGGTCGACCAGGCCGACAACCTGCGCAAGTACGGCGGCTTCATCCCGGGCGTGCGTCCGGGCCGCCCGACGGCCGAGTTCCTGGATCGCATCCTCGCGCGGCTGACGTTCCCGGGCGCGCTGTATCTGGCCGCGGTCGCCGCGCTGCCGACCATCATCATCGCCACGACCAACGCGCCGTCCTCGTTCTACTTCGGCGGAACGTCGCTTCTGATCGTCGTGGGCGTGGCCCTCGACACCATGAAGCAGCTCGAAGCGCAGCTGATGATGCGCAATTACGAAGGCTTCCTCAAGTAACCGATGTCGGAGCTCAACCTCATCCTCCTGGGGCCCCCGGGGGCCGGTAAGGGCACGCAGGCCGCGCGGCTGCGCGAGGACTTCGGGCTGCCCTACATCGGCACGGGCGACCTGCTGCGCGAGCACAAGGAGAACAAGACCGAGCTCGGTCTGCGCGCGCAGGAGTTCATGGACAACGGCGACCTCGTCCCCGACGAGCTCGTGATCTCGATGATCATCGAGAAGATCGAGGAAGAGGGCGAGGACGGGTTTCTGCTCGACGGCTTCCCGCGCACGGTCGGCCAGGCCGACGCGCTGAGCGAGGAACTCGAGAAGCTGGGCCGCCGGCTGACGGCCGCGCTGCTGGTCGACGCGCCGGACGAGGTCGTGATGTCGCGGCTGAGCGGGCGGCGTCAGTGCTCGAACGGGCACCTCTACCACGTGGAGTTCGACCCGCCCAAGCATCCGGACGTGTGCGACCAGGACGGCAAGCCGCTGTTCCGGCGTAAGGACGACGAGCCCGAGACGATCGCGAAGCGGCTCGCCACCTACCACAAGCAGACCGAACCACTCCGGGACTACTACGAAGAGCGCGGATATCTGCGACGCTTCGACGGCACGCGCGACAAGACCGAGGTCCACGACCACATTCGCGCGACCTTGGCGACCCTTCGCCTCGAGGAACGGCTGTGATCATCAAGAAATCCCCCGCCGAGATCGACCAGATGGCCGCGGCGGGGGAGATCCTGGTTCGAACGATGGACCTGCTGGCGGGCAAGATCCGCCCGGGCGTGACCACGGCGGAGCTGGACGCGGCGGCCGAGAAGTACATCCGGTCGCAGGGCGCGACGCCGGCGTTCAAGGGCTATCGCGGCTTCCCGGGCTCCACCTGCCTGTCCCCGAACGACATGGTCGTGCACGGCATCCCGGGCAAGTTCAAGCTCTCGCGCGGGGATATCCTGAGCGTGGACATCGGCGTCATCAAGGACGGCTGGGTCGCGGACGCGGCTCGCACCTTCCCGGTCGGCGAGGTCTCCGCGGTCGCGGCGAAGCTGCTGGACGTGACCGAGGGCTCGTTGTTCGCCGCGGTCGAGCAGTGCCGCCCCGGCAATCGCCTCGGCGACGTCTCGCACGCCGTCCAGGAGTTCGTCGAGGCCCAGGGCCTGTCGATCGTTCGCTCGCTGGTCGGCCACGGCATCGGCCGCGACATGCACGAGGAGCCGCAGATCCCGAACTACGGCCCCGCCGGCAAGGGCCCCGTGCTCGAGGAGGGCATGGTGCTCGCCGTCGAGCCGATGGTCAACGCCGGTCGCCACATGGTCCGTATGGGCGACGACGGCTGGTCGATCTTCTCCCAAGACGGCTCGCTGGCCGCCCACTTCGAGTTCACGATCGCCGTGACCGCCGACGGGCCGCGCATCCTCACGCCGTGGCACCACCCGGAGGCCGCCGCCTCCGCGCCCGCCGCAGCGTAAGCAGCACCAGCGCCGCCAAGGCGAACAGTCCGCCGGCGGTCATCGCCTTCTCGGGCGCGTCGCAGCGCCCGACCGCGTTGCAGTCGACCTGGCACTCACGGGCACCGGCGGCGAACGCGTTCGCGTCCCAGCGAGTGGGCTGGAACGCCGGTCCCAGCGGGGAGTCCTGCTCCGGCGGAACGAGCTTTGAGGCGCGCGAGCTGCCCCACGGGTGCGGGTCCCGCATCCACGGCGGGCTTGTACGCGTGATCTCGACCACGTCAGGCATCGCGATGTCGCCGAGGCCGTCGGCCTCATCGTTCGGGTCCGGCCACAGCCGGTCGCGCGTCCCGGGCTCGAAGTACGAAGCATGCGATCCGTGCGCGGCGTACACGATCGGGCGGCCGCCACCCCAGAAGCGCATGCCGCCTGTGTGGCAACGCTCGGCGCCGGAGTGCTGGCCGTAAACCGCCTCGACGAGCCGGTCGTTCTCGTCGACGCGGTACTGCGCGAGCTCCCAGTCGCCTTCGTGCCGGCCGGTCCGAACGATGCCCCGATCCTGGTCCTGGTAGTCGTAGTAGAGCCAGTACTGGAACCAGGTGCCGCCGTCGTCGGCCGGGCTCGCGCGGGCGTAGAGGACGGGTCGGCTGCCGTGGACGCCGGTGAGCGGGTGACGTTCCTGCGCGTCGTGGACGACGACGGGAGCGAACGCGGTCAGCGTGGCGGCGGTGGCTGTGGAGATCAGCACCTGCGGCACGGTACCCGCGAGCGGGTCGGGGGCGAGCACACTGTGCGTCGCGTCAAGAAGCTCGCCGGGGCGCCGCTCGGGCTCGAGACCGCGTGCTCAGCGAGTTTCTTGACCCGCCACGGCCAACTCGCTTGGGCTCATGCGCGCGGGGTGTGCGACGTTTGTTTCGGTATCCGAAACTTTCGTCGCCCACCTCGGCTTTGCCGG
Organism: Solirubrobacter deserti; assembly: GCF_003344625.1. GTDB lineage: Bacteria > Actinomycetota > Thermoleophilia > Solirubrobacterales > Solirubrobacteraceae > Solirubrobacter > Solirubrobacter deserti. The sequence continues at coordinate 495,538 of NZ_QPKJ02000004.1, forward strand.
GGGTGCCGCGAACAGCACTGGAGCCACGGTCCTCGCGGCCCGAACCGGCGTGGCGGGTGCGCTAACGTGACATACGCGCGCGCGAGACGGAGTGCGCGTCCCCGACGGAACGGCGAAAATACGCCGTTTGCAGGGCCTTAGCAAGTGCGTCGGACGTCTCGGATGCTTTGCTATCCTGCTCTGTCGCGCTCGGAGCCGGGAGGCTTCTGCGTGTGACCGCTCCGGGGGCATGGTAGCGGTGGCCAGCCCGGCCACCAGAGCCACCCCGTCTGGATCATCAGCCGAAAGGGATCATGAAGGTACGACCGTCGGTCAAGCCGATGTGTGAAAAGTGCAAGATCATCCGCCGCCACGGTCGGGTGCTCGTGATCTGCCAGAACCCCCGGCACAAGCAGCGTCAGGGGTAAAGGGCTCAGAGACATGGCACGCATCGCAGGAATCAACATCCCGCTCAACAAGCGCGTGGAAATCGGACTGACCTACATCTACGGGATCGGTCGTCCGACCTCCAACGTCATCCTGGCCCAGCTGGGCATCGAGCCGGACCGCAAGGTCCGCGACCTCACGGACGACGAGGTTTCGAAGCTGCGCGACATCATCGACCGCGACTTCGTGGTCGAGGGCGACCTTCGCCGTGAGCGCAGCCAGAACATCAAGCGCTTGATGGAGATCGGCTGCTATCGCGGTCTGCGCCATCGCCGCGGGCTGCCGGTGCGCGGCCAGAACACCAAGACCAACGCTCGCACGCGCAAGGGCCCGAAGCGCATGCAGGTGGCCGGCAAGAAGAAGGCAGGTAAGAAGTAATGCCCGCTCCCCGCCGCCCCCAGCGTGGTCGCCGCAAGGTCAAGAAGAACGTCCCGATCGGCCAGGCGCACATCAAGACGTCGTTCAACAACACGATCGTCGCGCTGACCGACCGCGAAGGCAACGTGATCGCGTGGGAGTCTGCCGGCGGTGCCGGCTTCAAGGGCTCGCGCAAGTCGACCCCCTTCGCCGCGCAGGTGACGGCTGACGCCGCCGCGCGCAAGGGCATCGAGCAGGGCATGCAGAAGGTCGAGGTCTTCGTGAAGGGCCCGGGCTCGGGCCGCGAGACCGCGATCCGCTCGCTCCAGGCGGCCGGCCTCGAGGTCACCGGCGTCAAGGACGTCACCCCGCAGGCTCACAACGGCTGCCGGCCCCGGAAGCGGCGCCGCGTCTAACCCCGAGTTCCAATGGCACGCCATACCTCCCTCCAGTGCGAGCAGGCCCGCCGCGAGCGGCAGAAGAGAACGACGTGATCACGTTCAAGGCGCAGTCCGACGCCGAGAACACCATCCGCGACGCGACCGAGCTCGTGGCGCAGGTGCCCGCCTGGTTGCAGGCCGACCACGATCAGCTCACCGCGAAGGTGCTGCGCCATCCCGAGCGCGCGGAGATCGCCGCGCCGGTCCAGGAGCAGCTCATCGTGGAGCTCTACTCGAAGTAGTCCAAGACTCTCCACACCCCGAGGCGCGCAGACGGCGCTGCCTGGGCATGCTCCCCACACGAGAACGAAGTTAGGAACCTTGATGCTCGACTTCCAGATCCCCCGGATCACGTCCGAATCGGTTGAGGAGAACCGCGGACAGTTCGTGGTTGAGCCGCTTGATCGCGGCTTCGGCTACACGTTCGGGAACTCCCTGCGTCGCGTGCTGCTGGCCAGCCTGGCCGGTGCTGCCGTGACGTCGGTCCGGATCGAGGGGGTGGCGCACGAGTTCTCGACCATCAAGGGCGTGACCGAGGACGTGACGGACATCGTCCTCAACCTCAAGGGCATCGTGTGCCGCATGCACTCGGACGCGACCGAAGTCGAGGCGCCGCTCGTCGTGACCGGTCCGGGCGAGATCACCGCGCGTGACATCGACCTGCCCTCCGGCGTCGAGATCCTCAACCCGGACGCGCACATCGCGACGCTCGACAAGAAGACCAAGCTCGAGCTCTACCTCACGATCGGGCGTGGCCGCGGCTACCGTCCGGCCGAGGAGAACAAGTCGCCCGATCAGCCGATCGGCGTGATCCCGATCGACTCGATCTTCTCGCCGGTCCGCCGCGTCGCCTACTCCGTCGAGCAGGCCCGCGTCGGCCAGCGCACGGACTTCGACAAGCTCACGCTGGACATCGAGACCGACGGCTCGATCGACCCGCAGGCCGCCCTGCGCGAGGCGGCCGAGATCCTGATCTCGAGCCTGTCGATCTTCACCGACGAGGACCGCATCGAGGACCTGCGTCAGGGCCACGCGAACCTGCCGCTCGAGAACGGCGGCGGCCCCGGCGGCAACGCGCTCGCCCCGGGCGGCCAGCGCGGCGGCGGCCCGATGGACGACATCCTCATCGAGGAGCTCGAGCTCGGCGTCCGCTCCTACAACTGCCTCAAGCGCGCCGGCATCCAGACCGTCGGCGACCTGGTTTCGAAGTCGGAGGGCGAGCTCGCCGCCATCCCGAACTTCGGCAAGAAGTCGATCGACGAGGTCATCGAGACCCTGTCGCAGCGCGGCCTGACCCTCCGGACGGACTAAAGACTCATGCGCCATCAGAAGACCCGCCACAAGCTCTCGCGTGACAGCGCGCACCGCAAGGCGCTGCTGGCCAACCTCTGCATCGAGGTCATCGACCACGAGCGGATCAAGACCACCGAGGCCAAGGCCAAGGCGGTCAAGCCCGAGATCGAGAAGCTGATCACCCTTGCGCGCAAGGGCGACATCCACGCTCGCCGTCAGGCGACGTCGATCCTGCAGCACCCCGACAAGGGCGTCATCTACAAGCTCTTCGAGGAGATCGCTCCGCGTTACACGGAGCGTCCCGGCGGCTACACGCGCATCCTCAAGCTCGGCCCGCGTTCCAGCGACGCGACCGAGATGGTGTACCTCGAGCTCGTCTAGAGCTGACCACCAAGCTCACTCTGAGTTACGACGGCGGCCCGTTCGCCGGTTGGGCACTGCAGCCCGGCCAGCGGACCGTGGCCGCCGAAGTCGTTAAGGCGCTCGAGACGGTCCTCAGGCAGCCGGTCACCCTCACGGTCGCCGGCCGGACGGACGCGGGCGTGCACGCGCTGGGCCAGGTCGTCTCCTACGACGGCCCGCTCCCGCGCCTGCGCGGCGTCAACGCGCTGCTCCCGGACGAGATCTCCGTCCACGCGGCCGAGGAGATGCCCGACGGCTTCTCCGCCCGCCACGACGCCAAGGCGCGCGCCTACATCTACCGCATCCACACGCGCTCGCAGCCCGACCCGTTCGAGCGCGGTCGCGCGCTGTGGTGGCCGTACCCGCTCGACGAGCGGGCGCTGCACGAGTGCGCGGCCGCCCTCGTCGGCACGCACGACTTCACGGCCTTCACCCCCACCGAGACCTACCACCAGCGCTTCACCCGCGAGGTCTTCGCCGCGCACTGGGAGCGCGACGGCGACATCCTGCGCTTCCACATCGAGGCCGACGCGTTCATGCGCAGCATGAACCGCATCCTCGTGGGCACGATGCTGGAGATCGCGCAGGGCCGCCGCGACCACTTCGCCGCCCTGCTCGAGGGCGCGCCGCGCACCGCCGCGGGCCAGACCGCCCCGCCGCACGGGCTCTACCTGGAGCGCGTCCGCTACGAGTAGGCGAGTGCGCGGTTCTTGCCCTCGCGCTTGGCCGCCCGCAGCGCCTCGTCGGCCTCGAGCAGCAGCTGGTCCGGGTTCGCCGGCCCGATCACCCAGCCGGCGCTGATGCGCACGAGCTCGCCGAAGCGGATCTCCCGCATGAGCCGCTCTGCGAGCGCGGCCATGCCCGCCGCGTCGATGCCCGGTGCCAGCAGCGCGAACTCGTCGCCGCCCAGCCGCGCCGGCACGTCCACCGCACGTGAGGAGGCGCGCAGCGCCTCGGCCACGAACACGAGGGCCCGGTCGCCGCCGGGATGCCCGTAGAGCGTGTTGATGCGCTTGAAGTCATCGACGTCGAGCACGAGCAGCCCGACGTCCCCGTGCTGGCTCTGGATGGCCTCGACCAGCGCACGCCGGTTCGCGATCCCGGTCAGCGGATCCTGGCGTGCCTGCGCGTCGGCCTGCGCCCGCAGCTCGATCATCCCGCGCTTGCCGCTGATCAGCAGGAACGTCAGCAGCCAGTAGCAGGGCACGAGGATCAGCAGCTCGCCCAGCAGCGAGTTGGCGAGCGCGTCCGGGTCATAGGCAAACGGCAACGCGTGGATGATCAGCGTCAGCGGGAAGTACGGCCACGCCTCGCGCGCCGGGAAGAAGTAGGCGCTGTAGACGATCGCCAGCAGCAGCAGGAAGCGGGCGGGCGAGCTCACGCCGCCCGTGTCGTGCACGGCCGCGGCGATGCACAGCACGCCGGCGATGGTCGCGGCGTGGAAGACCCAGCCGGACGTCGCGCGCCAGTCCTTGCGCAGCGCCGCGTGCAGGCCCCAGATCAGCCCGATGATCACGAGCGGGAACGTGGGCGTCAGGACCTCGCCCTCCGCGCCGGGCAGCAACGGAAGCAGCGTGGACAGCACCGCGCCGGCCGCGAACATCCAGCCGACGAGCCTCCCGGCGAGCGGGCGTTCATCGGCAACGGCTGCGCCGGTGAGCCGGCGGATGGCCTCCATATCCCGGGTAATCGCCCGCGACCCTGCAATGTTTACCGAGTGGCCCCGGCGCGGTCGCTCAATGGCCTGGACGCAGGCCGAGTCGTCGTATCCTCCCGGCTCGTGCTTCGCGTGCTGTTGACCAACGACGACGGGATCGACGCCGAAGGGCTGCAGACGCTGCGGCGCGCGCTCGTCGCGCTCGACGAAATCGAGCTCGCGGTCGTCGCGCCCGACGAGAACCAGTCGGCGACGGGACGGTCGATCTCGATCCGGCGGCCGCTGTGGGTGCAGGAGGTGCCGTTCGACGACGGCACGGTCGGCTTCGCGTGCGACGGGACGCCGGTCGACTCGGTGCGGCTTGCAGCGCTCGGGCTGATCGAGGGCTTCGAGCCCGACCTGATCGTCTCCGGCATAAACCACGGCGCGAACCTCGGCGACGACATCACCTACTCGGGCACGGTCGCCGCCGCGCTCGAGGGCATCGTGCTCGGCATCCCGGGGATCGCGGTCTCGCAGCTCTCCCAGGCCGGCGACGTCGACCATCGCGCCGGGCGGCGGTTCGAGTTCGAGCTGGCGGCCGCGTTCGTCGCGCGGATCGTCGACCGGCTCGACGACGTCCCCCTTCCCACCGGCACGCTGCTCAACGTCAACGTTCCGCCGGTGGTCGAGGGCGTCGAGGTCACGCGCCTGGGCAAGCGCGTCTACCAGGACCGCCTGGACCTGATCGACGAGGACACGGGCCGCAAGCTGTACCGCGTCTACGGGGACGTCCCGCTGCATGACGACGAGCCGGGCACGGACCTCGCCGCGGTGACCGCGAACCGCATCGCGGTCACGCCGCTGCACTTCGACCTCACGGCCGAGCATGGACTCGAGGGCCTGCGCGAGTTCGACCTGGCCCAGCTGCTCGATGAAGCCGGCTGAGCGCGCCGCCGAGCTGCGCGAGCAACTCGCCTATCACGGGCACCGCTACTACGTCCTCGACGACCCGGAGATCGGGGACGATCAGTACGACGCGCTGCTGGACGAGCTGCGCGCGCTCGAACGCGAGCACCCGGACCTGGTCACCCCCGACTCGCCGACGCAGCGGGTGGGCGGCGAGCCGGTCTCCAAGCTCACCAAGGTCACGCACCTGCAGCCGATGCTCTCGCTCGCCAACGCGCGCAGCGAGGCGGAGCTGCGGGCCTGGGTGGAGCGCATGCGCAACCACCTCGCGCGCGAGGGGATCGAGGCGCCCGCGTTCGAGTTCGTCGCCGAGCCGAAGATCGACGGGCTCGCGATCTCGCTCCTGTACGAGGGCGGCGCGCTCGTGCGCGGCGCCACCCGCGGCAACGGCGAGGTGGGCGAGGACGTCACGCACAACCTGCGCACGATCGGCTCGATCCCGCTTACCATCCCGTACCAGGGGCGCGTGGAGGTGCGCGGCGAGGTCTACATGTCGCTGCCGGACTTCACGGCCCTGAACGAACGGCGGGCGAGCGTGGGCCTCTCCACGTTCATGAACCCGCGCAACAGCGCGGCCGGCACGATCCGCCAGCTGGACCCGAACCTCGCCGCCGAGCGCCCGCTCTCGATGTGGTGCTACGCGATCGGCGTGTCCGACCTGGAGCTCACGTCGCACTGGCAGGCGCTCGAGTGGCTGCGCGAGCACGGCTTCCGCGTCAACGGCGACGTCAAGAAGCTCGCCACCGAGGACGAGGTCGTCCAGCAGTGCCTGCGCTGGCAGGAGCGCCGCGGCGCGCTCGACTTCGAGATCGACGGCGTCGTGGTGAAGGTCGACGACTTCGAGCTGCAGCGGCGGCTCGGCGTGGTGGGCCGCGACCCGCGCTGGGCGATCGCGTGGAAGTTCCCGCCCACCACGGCGGTCACGCGCCTGCTCGACATCAAGTGGAACGTGGGCAAGTTCGGGGATCTGCACCCGTTCGCGGCGCTCGAGCCGGTGCACGTGGGCGGCGTCACGGTCAAGGCCGCGACGATGCACAACGAGGAGGACCTCGCGCGCAAGGACATCCGGGTCGGCGACGACGTCATCGTCCTGCGCGCCGGCGACGTGATCCCGCAGGTCATCTCGCCCGCGCCGCACGCCGTCGAGCGGCCCGGCCGCGCGGACCCGCCGCTGCCGCCCGCGCGCTGCCCGTTCTGCGACACGCCGACGGTCAAGCGCGGTGTCTTCACCCGCTGCCCGAACCGCGAGTGTCCGGAGCGCCGCTGGCAGCTGCTGACCACTTTCGCGCACGTGATGGACATCGACGGGCTGGGCGAGAAGCAGGTCGCCCTGTTCCAGCGGCTCGGCCTGGTCAAGAGCGTCGCCGACTTCTACCGCCTCGACCGCGACGCGCTGCTCGCGCTCGAGGGCTTCGGCGAGGTGAGCGTCAACCGTCTGCTGGCGTCGGTGGAGGCGTCGCGGGCACGGCCGTTGAGCACGGTGCTGTTCGCGGTCGGCATCGAGGGCGTCGGCTACGTGACGGGCCGCGGCCTCGCGCAGCAGTTCCGCTCGGCGGACGCGCTGCTGGCCGCGACGCCGGAGCAGATCGCCGAGACGCCCGGGATCGGGCCCGTCGTCGCCGAGCTCATCCACTCGCAGCTGGAGGAGCTGAGGCCGTTGTTCGAGGACCTGCGCGGCGTCCTCCAGCTCGAGGAGGAAGGCCCGCCGCCCGGTGAGGGGCCGCTGGCGGGGCAGACGTTCGTGCTCACGGGCACGCTCCCGGACCTCACGCGCGAGGAGGCGACGCAACACATCCTGCGCGCCGGCGGCAAGGTCACCGGCAGCGTCTCCAAGAAGACGAGCTACGTGGTGGCCGGCGCCTCACCGGGGGGCTCCAAGCTCGAGAAGGCCGAGCGGCTCGGCGTCACCGTGGTGGACGAAACCGAATTGTTACGGCTACTGAATTCCAGCGGATAGGCTGCGCGGATGCCTCACCTGTTCCGCGTCACGACGCTCGGCGTTGTCGCACTAGCCCTCGTCGTGCCCGGCACGGCCACCGCTCAGGCCAAGAAGAAACCGAAGCACACGGTCACCGTCAACACCGTCGACGCGTTGCCCAAGGCGCTGAAGAAGATCAGCCGCAAGTGCGGCGCCAGCAAGTCGGCGACGAAGATTCGCAAGCGCGTCTCGACCCGCTCGAGCAGCCGCGTGCGCGTCGTCACGACGTACTGCTCCGGCGGCACGCGCACGGTCTTCTACATCAAGACGGTCACCAAGACCGTGACGGTGCCCGCCCCGGCGCCGACGCCCGCGCCGACGGCCGTCCCGCAGCCCGCCGCCCCGACCCCGGCGCCCGCGCCGCGCTCGTTCCGGCTCACGCTGCTGCACAACAACGACGGCGAGTCCAAGTACAACGTCGGCGACTCGGTCGCCAACTACGGCGGCGTCACCCGCTTCAAGACCGTGCTCGACCGGCTGCGCGGCGAGGCCGACGCCTACCGCACCGCGGAGAACGAGGACAAGGGCACCGTCGTCGTCTCCTCGGGCGACAACATCCTTGCCGGCCTGAACCTGCGCGCGTCCTTCGAGCGCAAGGACGCCGGCCAGGGGTCCTTCTACGACGCGATCGCGCTCGGCCGCATCGGCTACGACGCCATCACGATCGGCAACCACGAGTACGACTTCGGCCCGACGCGCCTGGCGCAGCTGATCGACTCGCCGGAGCTGACCGGCGTGCCGTTCCTGACGGCCAACACGGACTTCGCCGCGGCGCCGGACCTCCAGCGCCTGCGCACCGCCGGCCGCATCGCCGACTCGACCGTCGTCACCAAGGGCGGGCAGAAGATCGGCATCATCGGCGTGACCACGCCGGACACGCCCGTCGTTTCCTCGCCCGGCCCGACGGTCAAGTTCCTCACCGACGTCGCGGGCATCGTCAACGCAGAGGCCGCGCGCCTGACCAACGCGGGCGTGAACAAGATCATCCTGTCCTCGCACCTGCAGAACCTCAACTACGAGAAGACGCTGATCGCGTCGCTGCGCAACGTGGACATCGTCATCTCCGGCGGCGGCGACGAGCTGCTGGCGAACCCGTCCGACGTGCTGATCCCGGGCACGAACGGCGTGCGTCCGACGCCCGCCGACGTGTACCCGGCCACGGCCAAGGACGCCGACGGCGCCGCGGTCCCGGTCGTGACGACGCAGGGCGAGTACAAGTACGTCGGCCGCCTCACCGTCGACTTCGACGCGGCGGGCAAGATCAAGAGCACGGACACGACCCGCTCGGGCCCGATCCGTGTCTCCGCGCTCGCGAGCGATCCGGATTACGTGTCGCCGGAGGACGCGTTCCTGAAGACCGACGTCACCGACAAGCTGACGGCCTACAAGGCGGTGCTCAAGGCCAACGTGATCGGCACCACCGAGGTCGAGCTCCAGGGTGCGGCCCCGGATCCGATCCGCATCCGGGAGACCAACCTCGGCAACCTCGTCGCCGACGGCTTTCTGTTCGCCGCGAACCGCACGGCGGTCGCGGACGGTCGCAAGCTCGCCCAGGTCGCCTTCTCCAACGGCGGCGGGATCCGCGCGACGATCGCCGGCCCGGGCAAGCTCAACGAGCTCAACACGTACGAGGTGCTGCCGTTCGACAACGTGATCGCGACCGTGCCGGACGTGCCCCGCGCGACGTTCAAGGCGCTGATGGAGCACGGCGTCTCGCGCCTGCCCACCGCCGACGGCCGCTTCCCGCAGATCTCCGGCTTCCGGATGACGGTCAGCACCGGCCAGGCCGCCGGTTCGCGCGTCCGGACGCTCACGCTCGACGACGGCACCGAGATCGTCAAGGACGGCGTGGTCGTTGACGGGCCGCCCGTGAGCATCGCCACGACGAACTTCACCGCCGCCGGCGGTGACGGTTACCCGTGGGGCGGCCTGAAGTTCGACTTCGCCGGCAACCCGGGCGCGGCGGGCTTCTACCCGTACCAGAAGTCGCTGCTGGACTTCATCACGACCCCGGTCGCCCAGGGCGGCCTGGGCGGGCTGGTCGACGACGCCGACTACCCGGTCGCCGGCGAAGGCCGCATCGTCATCGGGGCCTGACGCTCGGAGCGGGCACCGCGCGCTAGATTGCGCGCGGTGCCCGACTCACCGCTCGTCGCCGTCGTCGAGATCCCCAAGGGGTCGTCCAACAAGTACGAATGGGACGAGGAGCTGGGGGCGATCAAGCTCGACCGGCTCCTGTTCTCGTCGCTCGGCTATCCGACCGACTACGGCTTCTTCCGCGAGACGCTCGCGGGCGACGGCGACCCGCTGGACGCGATGATCGTCGTCTCGGAGCCGACGTTCCCGGGCTGCCTGATCGAGGTCAAGCCCGTGGCGCTGTTCCGCATGCGCGACGAGAACGCGGAGGACAACAAGATCCTCTGCGTCCCGCTGACGGACCCGAACTGGTCGCACATCGACCGGCTGGACGACCTGCCGATGACGCTGCGCGACGAGATCTCGCACTTCTTCTCGATCTACAAGACGCCCGAGTGGAAGGTCGTCCGCGTGGACGGCTGGTACCCGCGCGAGGAGGCGCTCGAGTCGATCGAGCGCGCTCGCAAGCGGTACGCCGAGCGTTCTAGCGCTTCGTCTTAGGCGCGCAAGTCTTGTAGGTCCGCGTCTCGCGCACGGTCTTGCCCTTGCGCTTGACGGTGACCTTGACCTTCACCGTGCCGCGTGGCTTGCCGCGCAGGTCGATGGTGGCGCGGCCCTTGCGGACCTTCACGCGCTTGCCGTCCACGGTCACCCTGGGGTTCGCGCCGCGCACGCGCAGGCTGAACTTGCGCTTGGACAGGCAGGTGCGCGTGGGGGCAAGGACGTTCGCGCCGCCCGAGATCGCGGCCGCGCCGACGGTCGGCAGGCTCAGGTCGATCCGCGAGAAGGTGATGTTCGCCGCGCCCCGGACCGGGCCGTAGAGCTGCGTGCCGCCGATCAGCTGCAGTGTGTACTTCGCGCCGGCGGGCGCCGAGGCGGCGATCGCCTCGAGCGGGCGGCTGATCGTGTGCGGCTGCCCGTCGAGCGTGACGGGAATCGGGGTGGCCTGATTTCCGACGACGACCTGGCGCTTCTCGTCGACCAGCTGGGCGAAGACGTGCGTGCCGATGCCCGTGCCGGAGTAGGTGAGGGTGAGGGTCGGCTCGCCGACGATCTGCGCGGCCCTCTCGGCCGTGACCGGCACGTTGACGGCGTTGACCGCGCGGCCCGCGCTGGCGATCGTGCCGGAGACGGCGTCGAGCGGGTTGAGGACGAGCGTGCCCTTGCCGGAGGCGGTGACGGGCGCGCCGGGCGGGACGGGATAGTCCGGGGTGGAGCGCCACTGCGCGTCGTCGGCCAGCCACTCGAAGCCCGGACCCGTGTCCACGGAGGTGTCGCCCGCGACGTAGCGCTTGAGCCACGCCACCACCGCGGCCTCGACGTGGCCCTTCGGCCCCGAGCCCGTCAGGCAGACGCCGTGGCCGCCGCAGAACCACATCATCTTCGCGGGCACGCCGCTGATCCGGGCGATCTCGAAGTTGGTGATCGCCTCCTTGAGCGTGAACAGCGTGTCCGCGGTGCCCTGAACGACGAACGTCGGGACCTTGATCTGCCAGACGAGGTCGCCCGGGCCGCGGGAGGCGAACCACGCGCGGTCCTCCTCCGAGAGCTTGCCGGTGGCCGCGCCGGACGTGAACGCGGACAGGATGTGCGGGTCCAGCCGGCCCTTGGAGCCGGGGATGCCGACCGTGGTCAGGCCGGTCGCCCAGCCGCCCTTGACCGTCTCCTCCTTGTAGAGCGAGCTCGTCAGGCTGTGCCAGGCGATGATCGGCGCGATCGCGTCGATGCGCTTGTCCAGCGCGGCGGTCGTGAGCTCGATGCCGCCCGCGTACGACACGCCCGTCATCCCCACCCGCGGGTCGCCCGCCTTGTCGAGCTGCGCCTCGGGCTGCTGGGCGAGCCAGTCGATCAGCGCCATCACGTCCCGCGCCTCCTTGTCGGGCGCGTCGACCGTGACCGTGCCGCCGGAGCTGCCGAACCCGCGGCTGTCCCACGTGAGCACGTTGAACCCCGCCTTGCGCAGCGCGCCGACACCCACGTTGCCGAGCGCCTCGTCGCTGGCCGCTTCCGGGTTCGTCTCCCGCGAGCCGGCCCAGCCGTGACCCTCGAGGATCGTCGGCGCCTTGCCGCCGCCCGGGGACGGGTGGAAGGACAGGACGATCTGGGTGCCGTCGAAGGACGTGATCGTTGCGTCGCGGGCGTGGGCCGCGGCCGGGAGGGCGAACAGCAGCGCGAGGGCGAGGGCGAAGGAGCGGCGCATGGCTCCGCCCTATTACCCCGAAACCAGGTCGGACGATCGAGGCTCAGCCGTCGTAGCGAGCCAGGGCCGTGGTCATGCGGTCCTGCAGCGTGCGGGCGCCGGGCGGGTACACGCCGTTCATCAGGAACGCGAACGCGACGCGGCTGCCGCCCGTCGTGGTGCAGTAGCCCGCGAGCGCCGACACGTCGCGCAGCGTGCCGGTCTTGGCGTGACAGTTGTCCTGGGCGGCCGTGCCGCGCAGGCGGCTCGAGACGGTGCCGTTGCGGCCGATGACCGCCAGCGACGCGTCGAACTCCTCCGCGTGCTCGGTCTCGGCGATGCCCGTGAGCAGGCGGACGACCTCGCGCGGCGTGGTGCGGTTCGCGCGCGAGAGCCCGGAGCCGTCGGCGATCGTCGGCGCGATCTCGAACTGGCGCAGCGTGTCCCGCATGACGGCGGCGCCGCCGGTGGTCGAGCCCTCGCCGCCGAACTGGGCGCCGAGGCTCTTGATCAGCATCTCGGCGATGTAGTTGTCCGACGGGACGTTCATCTGACGCGCGATCGTCGCAACGGGCGGCGACGTCCACTCGCTGAAGGGCGTCATGCCGGTCGGCGCGAGGCCGGATCGCGCGGCGCCGGCGATCTTCACGCCGCGGCGCTCGAGCGCCTTCTCGAACGCGCTCGCGGCAAACTTGGCCGGGCTGGACTGCCAGTACGGTCGGGCCTGACCGGTGCGGCCGTGGTTGTAGGACAGCGCGCTGAGCGGACCGACGTAGCTCGTGAGCTGGAAGTTCGACGACGGCGGGCCGCGGAACGCGTCGAACACCGACTCGTCGCCGATCACGCGGCCCGTGACGCGCTTGAGCCCGCCGTCCGCGAGCCGCTTGGCCAGCGCCGCCGTGGCGGTGGCGTTGAACGTCGGGTCGCCGCCGCCGCGCAGGACGACGTCGCCGGTGACCGTTCCCGTCTCGTCCGGCAGCGCCGACGCCAGCACCGAGGTCGTCAGCGTGCCCTCGGGCCCGTAGAGCAGCATGGCCGTCGCCGCCGTGTAGAGCTTCTCCACGGACGCGGGCATGCGCGCGGTGTCGGCCTTGTGGGCGTAGATCTCCTGCCCTGTGCTCATGTCGACGACGTAGGCCCCGCTGGACCCGCCGGCCCGGGCCATCTCGCGCGCGAGCGCGGTCTTGGTGGCGGGGAGGCCCGCCGCGTGGGCGGAGGAGGCGAGCAGCGCCGCGAGCGCGACGGTGAGAACAATCAGGCGTGCCATGCGCATGTCGAGCCTACGAAACCCGCGGGAAGGACGAAAGTTTTCCTGGTGACCGGGAGTCCGAGCCGCACGGCGAGGACTTCCAGCGACGCGAGCCGCCAGGCGAGCCTCGCCGTAGACTGCACGTGGTGGGCAAAGTCGTCGAGATGAACGCTCCCGCCCGGCGCAAGCGCCGCTCCTCGCGGACCGCGCTGGTCCTCGGCGGCGGCGGCTTCACCGGCGGCGTCTACCAGATCGGCGCGTTGCGGGCGCTGGACCTGCTCTCCTCGAACCGCTCGGTCAACCAGTTCGACATCTACGTCGGCACCAGCGCGGGCGCGCTGATCGCGTCCCTGGTGGCCAACGGCGTCACGCCCGAGCAGATGATGCGCACGGTCAACGACCAGGTGCCGTACTCGCTTCCGCCGCTGGACCGCGAGATGTTCCTGCGCCTGAACAAGGCCGAGTTCGCGCGCACGGCGCTCAAGTTCCCGCTGCACGCGATCAGCGTCGCCCGCAGCGTCGCGTCCTCGATCACGTCGCTGAGCGCGGTCGATCTCATCCTGGCACTGGGCGATGCCCTGCCGTCGGGCATCTACACGGGCGAGGGCGTGGAGGAGTACCTGCGCGAGACGCTCAACGTCGAGGGCCGCACGGACGACTTCCGCCTGCTCGAGCGCGAGCTCTACCTCGCCGCGACGGACCTGGACACGTGCGAGCGGATCGTGCTCGGGGCCGAGGGCTGGGACGACATCCCGATCTCCGCCGCCGTGCGCGCGAGCACCGCCCTGCCGATGGTCTACGCGCCCTACCGCGTGCGCGACCGCGAGCTCGTCGACGGCGGCATCGTCTCCACCACGAACCTCGACATCGCGGTCGAGGCCGGCGCGAAGTTCATCGTCGTCGTCAACCCGCTCGTCCCGTTCATCAACGACTTCTCGAAGTCGATCCCGACCCTGTTCGGCACCCGCGTGCGCCGGGTCAGCGACATGGGCTTCCCGAAGATCGGCTACCAGACGTTCAAGCTGCTCGCTTACCAGCGCCTGCACGAGATGGCCTCGCACTGGAAGGCTCGCTATCCGGGCGTCGACATCGTCCTGATCGAGCCCGACCCCGACGATGAGCTGATGTTCCAGACGAACATCCTCAACTTCGCCTCGCGCGTGGACGTCGCCCGCCACGGCTTCGAGTCGGTCACGCTCAAGCTGGCCAAGGACTACGAGGACATCCGCGAGGTCTGCCGTCGGCACGGCATCGACATCTCGGCCACGCGCGTGCGCAAGGTGGTCCGCCACTTCTCCGCCGAGCGCGAGAAGACCCGCGCCTGGCGGAGAATCCTGGAGCAGACGACCGGCGCCCTGTTGCGCCAGTCAGCCAACGACTAAGGCGTCGCGGGCGGAGACGGGCGAGGGCTCGGAGGTCAGCTCGCGGTCCAGCCAGTCGCTGACCAGCGTGACGTTGCCCGCGACCATCGCGACCGAGGCGGGGCGCGGCGAGGTGGTGCTCGTGCCCGCCGGCATCCGGCACCAGTTCCACCACTCGCCGTCGGTGGCGGTGTTCGCGGGGTCGGCCGCGGCCGCGTGGTGGGCCAGGATGCGTTCCCACTCGCCCGCCTGGAGCTCGACGACCAGCGGACCGTAGTCGTCCGCCGGAAACAGGCGGACGCGGTCGAGCTCGGTGACCGGGCCGGCGGGAAGCTCGGCGATCACGCCGTCGAGCGGCACCTGGGCGCCGTGGTGCGCCAGCGGGACGAATGCGGCATCCGCGCCGCTGGTCACGCGGAACGCATGCGCGATCCGGTCGGGCAGGTAGCGCTCCGCGCCCGTCCGCGAGATCCACCGCTCGGCGGATTCGCCGACGACGTTCGCGGCGGCGGCGTCGAAGGCCGCAACGGCCGGTGTGACCCGCGCGGGCCGGACGGCCGGAGTCGGCACGACGCCGCGGACGACGACCTCCGGACCGAGGTCGGCCACGAGCACGGAGGCGGCGTAGACGTGGGCCTCGCCGGCGGGCGTGCCCGCGAGGGTTCCGGTCCAGGCGCCGAAGTTGTGGCCGCCGATGATCAGGTCCACGGCGGCGGCCCAGGGACGGACAAGTGCTTCCAGCCGGTCGGCGCGGGTGGCGATCGAGTCGGCGCTCGGCCACCACGTGACGCCGTCGTGGAGCAGCGCCACGACCCAGCGCGCGCCGTAGGCCCGCAGCGCGCGGGCGAGCTCGTCGACGCGCCAGTCCGCGCGCGCGGGCGGCGCGTGCGTGAACGCGTCGCCCGACGGGTGCGCGAGCCCGATCACGCCGACGCCGCCCGCGGGCGTGTCGATCAGGGCCGTGGCCGGCAGGCCGACGTCCACGTTCGCGCACAGCATCGGGTAGCGCAGTCGGGCGGCGCCCGCGCGCAGCGCGTCGAGCCCGTCGTCGAAGTCGTGGTTGCCGACTGCGCAGCACGCGATCGGCAGGCCGGCCAGCTCGTCCCAGGGCCGCTCGTCGAGCAGCACCATCGCCGGGCCGACCGTCAGGTCGCCCACGTCGAGCCACAGCGCCGGCCCGCGCTCGAGCTCGCGTTCGAGCAGCCGGGCGACGCCGCTCACGGTTCCCGTCTGTCCGTAGGTCGCGCGCATCGGCACGACGGCGGTGCCGAGGTCGGTCGTGGCGAGGATGCGCAGTGTGGTCATCGCGTCACCAGGTCGGCCATGACGCCGTAGTGGTCACTTGCCCACACGCCGTCGCGCGGCGCATCGAACAGGCGCTGCGCGGCGGCGACGTCGAGCGTCGGACCGCGGTTGTCGCAGCGGACGAAGACGTAGTCGATCCGGCGCGGGATGTCCCACGCCGTCTCGCCCGAGCGGACGAGCGGGTTCTCGGGCGTGAACGTGTGCCCAGGCTCGCCGGGATGCGCGCTCGCCCAGGCGTCGCGGTAGCAGACGCTCTCGCCCTCCAGCGACTGGCGGCCCGTGAGGAAGCGGATGCTGGCCGCGTCCGGCGTGGCGTCGAAGTCACCGGCGATGATCACGTGAGCACCCTCCTCGTGCGCGTGGCGCTCGGCGAAGCGGGCCGCCGCGAGGGCCTGCAGCTCGCGCTCGCGCTCGTATCCCATCTCCCACTTGGGGTTCGCGGCCACAAGCAGCAAGGGCCCGAACGGGGCGCGGATCTCGGCGGCGAGCGTGGCGTCGTCCAGGTGCGCCGTCCGCTCGGTCACGCGCAGGTCGATCTCGGTCACGCGCTGGATCGGCCACCGGCTGGCGAGCGCGATCCCGACCCCCTCGCGGTCGCGCCTGGACTCGTAGACGATCTCGTAGCCGGCGCCGAGCAGATCCTCGGCCAGGTCGTAGTCGTCGGTCTTGGCGGCTTCGACGAAGACCACGAGGTCGGGGTCGGCCGCGCGCAGGCCGTCGCGGAGCGCGGTCCGGCGCGCCTCCCAGTCGCCGTGGCGGGCCCAGACGTTCTGGGCGATCACACGGATAGTATGCATGAGTAATGCATGCTCAGGAGGACCGGACGGCAAACCTGCTCGGAGCGCTCGCGCTCGAGGTCGCCCATGCGCAGCAGGAGGCGGTGAACGCCGTCGTCGGCCAGTCGGGCGCGGCCGCCGCGGCGATCGTGGTGATCGCCGCCCGGCCCGGGTTGACGTTGGAGTACCTGCGCGGGCCGCTCGGCCTCAGCCAGCCCGGAGCGACCCGGCTCGTTGAGCGCCTCGTGGCGGCCGGCTGGGTCGAGCGCTCCGGCCCGGGCGGTCGGCGTGGGCTCGAGCTGCGCCTCGCACCCGCGGGCGAGGCGATCTTCGACGAGCTCCTGCTTGCGCGCCGCGCCGCGGTCAACTCGGTGCTCGCACCGCTCGACGCCGAGCAGCAGGACCAGCTCAGCGCGCTGCTGGAGACGCTGCTCGCCGCTCGGGTCGGCGGCCGTGCCGACCTCGAGCGGGTGTGCCGGCTGTGCGAGCGCCGGGTCTGCGGCCGCTGCCCGGTGGGGGGCGCGATGGACCGCCTGCTTCAGTCCGAGTAGAGCGCGTCGAACTCGCTCGCGTACTTGTCGTTGATGACGTTGCGCTTGACCTTCAGGGTCGGCGTCAGCTCGCCGGTCTCCTGGGACAGGTCGTGGTCGAGCAGGAAGAAGCGCTTGATCTGCTCGACCTGGGCGTACTTCGCGTTCACGCGGTCCACCTCGCCCTGGATGAGCTCGAACACCTTGGGTTCGCGCGAGAGCGCCGCGAGGTCCTCGGGCAGCTCGTGCTCGCGGGCGAAGTGCACGATCTCCTCGGGGTCGAGCGTGATCAGCGCGACCGGGTACGGACGGCGGTCGGCGTGCATGACCGCCTGCGAGATCCAGCGCGAGCGCTTGAGGTCGTTCTCGAGGTTCGCGGGCGTGAGGTTCTTGCCGCCCGCGGTGATCATGATGTCCTTCTTGCGGCCGGTGATCGTGAGGTAGCCCTCGTCGTCGAGCGCGCCGAGGTCGCCGGTGTGCAGCCAGCCTTCGGCGTCGACCTCGCCGAACGCGGTCGTGTCGCCCTCGCCGTAGTAGCCGCGGAAGATGTGCGGGCCGCGGACCAGCACCTCGCCGTCCTCGGCGATCTTGAGCTCGGAGCCCGGGATCGCGCGGCCGACGGTGCCGAGCTTGAAGTCCGCGACCGTGGACGTGGTCGTGACCGTGGAGGTCTCGGTCATGCCGTAGCCCTCCAGCACGGGCGCGCCGCAGGCGTAGAAGAACTCGAGGATCTCCTTGCCGATCGGGGCGGCGCCGGACGTGGCCTGCTTGAGGCGCCCGCCGAAGATGTTGCGGACGTTGGCGTAGAGCTCGGCGTCGGCCTGGTCGAACGCGGCCTGCAGCTGCTCGGGCACCGGCTGCCCGGCGGCCATCATCGCGCGCACCTGCAAGCCGAGTTGCGTCGCGGCCGCGATCTTGGCCGGGTCGTTGTTGCTCGTGACGAGCGTGTAGATCTTCTCGAAGATGCGCGGGACGCTGGGCAGGTAGACGGGCTTGGTCGCCATCAGGTCCGGCACGATCTGCTCACGGCTGCCGCTCCAAAAGATGATCGGCGCGCCGAGGTCGACGCCCAGCAGCTGGATCAGCAGCGCGTAGGAGTGCGCGAGCGGCAGGTACAGGTAGACGGGCTCGCCCGGCTCGATGACGTCGATCTCCTCGCACATGCGGGTGACCGAGCGATAGTTGCCGTGGGTGAGCACGCAACCCTTCGGCGGTCCGGTGGTGCCCGACGTGTACATGATCGTGTACGGGTCCTCGGGCTTGACGGCGGCGATGCGCTCGGCCACCTCGGCGGCGTCGCGCGCGCGGCCGCGCTCGCGGACCTCGTCAAGGGAGATCGCGCCCTCGGCCGGCTCGATCGAGACGATCGCCTCCAGGCCGGGCAGCTGGTCGCGCACGGCGATGAGCTTGGCGACCTGCGACGCGTCCTCAGCGATCGCGAAGCGCGACTCCGAGTTGCCCGCCACCCACGCGCACTCCTCGGGCGAGTTGGTCGGATAGATCGGGACGACGACGCCGCCGGCGGACGTGATGCCGAAGTCGGCGAACGTCCACTCGATACGGGTGGTGCACAGCAGCGCGACGCGCTCCCCGGGATGCAGGCCGAGGTCGATGAGCCCACGGGCGATCTCCGAGACGATCTCGGACAGCTCCGTGTAGCTGAGGTCGGTCCACTCGCCGTCGCGCTTGAAGCGGGCCGCCGGCTGCTCTTGGTAGCGCTCGGCGGCCAGGCTCACGATGTCGGCGATCGTCCGCGAGCCGGTGCCAGACTCGGCTCGCGGGGACGGCGTGGTGTGCTGCATCTCGCTCCTCCTCGACGACGCGGAGGGAGCGATCCTACGCTGCGGGCGCGCTAGGCGCCGCAGCTCACGCTGTCGCTACCTGCCTGGATCCCGATTCTTCCAACGTGGCCATGAACAAGGTCTTGTCGATCCTTCCCTGGAAGATCGGCACGCCCAGTTCCATGCACTTCTCGATCACGTCGCGCCGTTCCATTCCGGCTTCGCGAGCGAGCTCCGTGGGCGTGAGATGGATTGCCATCAGTACGAGTCCTCCTGGTGAGGTTTGCCACGTGGAAGGGACGGTAGCGCCTTCACCGGATGTCCACAACCTGCACCTGCTCAACGTCAGCTAAACCTGCGGTCAGACCGGATTGGAAAGCTCCACGAACACGTGATCGACGCCAAACCGGTCCGCCAGCAGCTCCCCGAGGGCGCGCACGCCGAACGTCTCGGTGGCGTAGTGACCCGCCGCTACGAACGTCATTGCGAGCTCTTCGGCGTCGGCGGTGATGTGCTCGCGCGGCTCCCCGGTGAGGAACGCGTCGAGGCCGAGCGCGGCCGCTTCGTGCAGGGTGTCAGCGGCCGAACCGGACACGATCCCAATACTCCGGATCCCTGTAGCGCTTTTTCCGAGAAGCAGCGGCTCGCGTCCGGTGGCGGCGTGCACACGCGCGCCCAGCTCGTCCCGGGTGAGCGGCTCAGGGAACCGTCCACGGCACCCGATCGCCCGTCCCTTGTAGTCGCCGAACGGCGCCCGCTCCACGCACCCGAGCGCCCGCGCGAGCAACGCGTTGTTGCCCACCTCGGGGTGGGCGTCGAGCGGCAGGTGGTAGGCGACGAGGTTGATGTCGTGCACCAGCAGCGGACGCAGGCGCTCGGCGACCAGCGGCGTCAGGCCGGTGGGGTGGAACTTCCAGAACAGGCCGTGGTGGACGAGCACCAGCTGGGCTCCGAGCTCGACCGCGCGCTCGTGCAGCTCGCGCCGCGCGCTCACGCCGGTCACCACGCGCGTGACCTCTTCTGCGCCCGGCACCTGCAGCCCGTTCGGCCCGAGGTCGTCGAACTCGGAAGGCTTGAGCAACTCGTCGAGAGTCGAAAGGATGTCCGTAATCTGCGCCATTTGGTTTGCGGGTCTGGACTTCGGGCGATCTGCATTCGTGTCGTCCGGCACCCCGGTGACAGGGGCCAGGGTGCGTCTTTTGAGTAGATCAGAGTCCGCGCAGGAGGACCTCGGTGGGTAGGGGAACGAGCGGCGCCGGTGTGGCGTCGCAGATCGACGGTGCACGAAGCCCGGATGACGGCGACGCCAAGCTCGTCGCGCGCGTGCGGCGAGGGGACGACCGGGCGTTCGAGGTCCTCTACGAGCGCTACCACCGCCGGATCCACGCGTACGTGCTCGGGATGGTCAAGGACCACGGGCGCGCCGAGGACGTCACCCAGGAGGTGTTCCTCTCCGCGCTGCGCCGGATGCGGGAGACCGAGCAGCCGCTCGCGTTCAAGCCCTGGCTCTACCAGATCGCCAAGAACGGCTGCATCGACGCCTTCCGCCGCTCCAAGCGCGCCGAGGAGGTCTCCTACGACGCCGACGACGGCCTCGCCCCGGCCGACCACTCCAAGCTCGTCGCGTCCGGCGCCTCGCCCGACGCCGCGGTCGCGGCCAAGCAGGACCTCGACAGCCTCTGCGGCGCGTTCGGCGGCCTGAGCGAGACCCACCACGAGATCCTCGTCCTGCGTGAGCTGGAAGGGCTCAGCTACGCCGAGATCGGCCGCCGCATGGGCATGAGCCGGCCCGCGGTGGAGTCCACCCTGTTCCGCGCGCGTCGCCGGCTGACCGAGGAGTACGACGACATCGTCTCCGGCGCCCGCTGCCAGCGCATCCAGGGCATCATCGTCTCCGCCGCGCAGTCGCGGTTGGGCACGCGTGACACGCGCCGGCTCGCCCGCCATCTCTCGCACTGCCAGCCGTGCCGGCGCGAGGCGCTGGCCGCCGGCGTGGACCGCGAGCTGTTCGCGCGCCCGTCCGTGCGCGAGCGCGTAGCGAACAGGGTCGCGGGCCTGCTGCCGTTCCCGATCTTCGCGAAGTTCCGCAAGGGCGCCGAGGCCGCCGCTCCGCCACCGAGCGGGCGCACGGCCTCGCTGATGCAGCACATGCCGATGCTCTCCGACCACCTGCACAGCGGCTGGGGGAAGGCCGCCGCGGGCGCCGCGGTGATCGTCGCGGGCGTCGGTGCCGGTGTCGGCGTCAAGGAGGCGACCACGAGCGCGCCCCCACCGGCGGTCGCCGAGTCCTCGACGCAGCGCGCCGGAGGCTCTTCGAGCAAGAGCTCGAGCCCGTCACCGACCCCGGCGGGCCGGGACGAGCGGGCGGCGCGGTCGGCCGCGAGGAGCTCCAGCGGCGGCGCCGCCACGGGCAAGAGCGGCAAGTCCGGCAGCGGCGTCGAGAAAGCCGCCGCGCGCGGCGCCGGTGCCACGGGCGCGGCGCCCAAGACGAACGGCGCGGGTCCGACCGGCACCCCCGGCGGCGGCGAGCAGCCTCCCGCCACCGGCGCTCCGGTCACGCCGGTCGCGGCCGCCGAGGAGCGGCGCGAGGAGAAGCCGAGCAAGCCGAAGCCGACGCCGACCTCGACGGCCACCCCGAGCAAGCCGGTGACGTCCCCGGTGACGGAGGAGACCAAGAAGGCGGCCGCGCCCGTCAAGGACGCGGTCAAGCAGACCACGGACGCGGTCAACGAGACGGTCGACCAGACGACCGACGCGGTCGAGCAGACCACCTCCCAGGTCACCGAAGGGCTCAACCAGACCACCCAGCAGACGACCGAGACCGTCGACAAGGTCGTCGAGGGCGTCACGGGCGGCGGTCCGGTGTCCGAGACGGTGGACAAGACCACGGACGCCGTGGACGGCCTCGTCGACGGCACGGGCAAGGTCGTGCAGAAGGTCGTGGGCGGCGTTCTCTACAAGATCGACGCGCTGACCGGCCAGGTCATCGCCACCGTCCAGCTTGTCACGGGGAACAAGAATCCATCCGGCGGCGGTTGACGGCTAGACTGCTTCCCGTTCGGGGCGTGGCGCAGCCTGGTAGCGCGCACCGTTCGGGTCGGTGAGGTCCCCGGTTCAAATCCGGGCGCCCCGATACAAGACGGTCCTTTGACCCGAGAAGGACTCACACGAAGGCCCCGCCCCGGCGGGGCCTTCGTCGTTGGTGGACGAGGATGAGGGCGGCGGCGATGCCGACGCCGGCAGCGTCGATCAGCCAGTCCACCGGTGTGCCGCTGCGGCCTTCGATGAACGTCTGGTGGTACTCGTCGGTCGCCGCGTAGGCGAGCGTGACGAGCACGGCCGCGACGAGCCGCCGGGGCTCGAGCGCCCGGTACCAGAGCAGGCACAGAAGCGCGTACGCCGTGACGTGCGCGCCCTTGCGCAGAACCAGGTCCCAGACACCCAGCCCGGTGCCCAGGCTGGGTTGGTGCGAGAGCGCGAACAGCAGCGCCATCAGCGCCAGCGGCGGCAACAGCCGCGGCCACCGGCGCCGGCTCGGCCGCTTCATCCGCGGGCACGCAGCCACGCGACGGCCGCCACGTACGTGACGCCGCCGATCGCGCCGAGCAGCGCGTACGGGCTGCCGTCCTCGCCGCGCGCGACCTCGACGATGAAGCCGGCGATCACGGCGATCATCACCGTCGTGCCGGCAACGGCGGTCGCGCGCAGGTCGATCATCGCCCAGCGCTCGTCGCGGCCCGGGCCGCCGAGGCCACGCAGCGTCTCGCTGCGGCGCCCGAGCAGGAAGACGGCACCGAGCGCGGCCATGATGGCGAGGGAGATCGCGCCCTGGCCGACGTTGTCGCCGATGGCGAAGGCCGCGAACATCAGGGCACCCAGGAACAGGCAGAACAACGGCATGAACCAACGGCTGCGGACGAACTCATTCGTCGACATGGAACACCTCTTCCACGGTGGTGTCGAAGTAGCGGGCGAGCGCGATCGCCAGCGGCAACGACGGCGTGTAGCGCTCCTTCTCGATCGAGTTGATGGTCTGGCGCGACACGTCCATGGCCTCGGCGAGCTGCTGCTGGGAGAGCCCGCGCGCGGTCCGCAGCGTTCGCACCTCGTTCCTCATCTCAGGCGCACAGCGCCCGGGTGAGTCTGCGCACGGCGGGTCGCTCGTCGGTGGGCTGCTCGTCGACCAGCACCACGACCGTGCGGTCGCCGCGGGTGAAGGCGTGGGTGAGATAGCCGGGAACGGCGCCATTGTGCCCCCAGGCGCGGCCGCACGGCGTCTGGACGCTGAACAGCCCGAGGCCGTACTCGCCGGTGCCGCGCATGGCCTTGAGCTGCTTGCGGGTGAGCAGCCGGTCGAGCGAGCCGTAGAAGCGCGCGAGGTCGCGGCCGGTCGACACGAGCGAGCCGGCGGCGCCGGCCCAGCTGGTGTCCTGCACGGTCACGTCCTCGCCGGCGGCGGTCCCGCGCACGACGCCGCGCACGCGCGGGCCCTCGTCGTAGCTCGTGTATCGCAGCTTCAGCGGCTTGATGATGCGGCGCTCGAGCTCGCGCTCCAGCGGGCGCCGCGTCACCGCCTCGACCACCAGGCCGAGGATCACGTAGTTGGTGTTCGAGTAGGCGAAGCCGGCCTTGCGCGGCATCGCGAGTCCGATGTCCACGAGCTGGCGCGGCTCCCACCGCCGCAGCGGCCACCCCTCGAACACCTGGGGGTCCTCCGAGTGGTTGTTGAGCCCGCTGGTGTGGTTGAGCAGCGCGCGCAGCGGGATCGCGCCGACGCCGGGCACGTAGCGCTCGGCCGGGTCGTCGAGCGAGAGCCGGCCTTCGGCTTCGAGCTGCAGGATGGTGGTCGAGACGAACGTCTTGGTGACGCTGCCCACGCGGAAGCGATCGTCCGGGCGGATCTCGCCACGGGCGGTGATACGGCCGTCGTCGGAGACGACGACGCCGGTCTGCGACGCCTGCGCGGGGGCGGCGAGAAGGGCCAGCACGAGAGCGCTGAGCACGAGGAGCTTCATCGCGGAGCCTCCGGTATGTCGGGTGATGTAAAGCTAGCTTGTCATCGGCGAGATGTCAAGCGAGCTTTCCATCGTGGGCGCCGGCGCGGTCGCCGGCTCCTCGACGGGGGCGCGCGTGAGCAGCACCGGGATCGGGCTCGCGTGCAGGACCTTTTGCGACACGCAGCCGAGCAGGGACTGGTGCAGCCGCCCGTGCCCGTGCGAGCCCATCACGATCAGGTCGAACGCGCCGGACTTCGCGCGCTCGATCAGCGCCTTGGCCGCGGGGCCGTCGACGAGCAGCGTCGTGACGCTGATGTCGCCGGGCAGCGAGTCGGTCGCGTGGCGCAGCAGCTCGGAGTAGTGCTTGACCACCTCGGCGCGCGGCGGCGCGGCGCCCGTGGCCAGCAGGGCGGTCGCCGGGATCGGCGGGATCGCCGTCAGCAGCGTCAGCCGGGCGTGTTGATCGCGCGCCAGCGCCGCCGCGTGCGCAAGGGCCGCGTCCGCGTCCGGCGAGCCATCGACCGCCACCAGGATGTTGCGGTAGACACTGCTCATCTCGCTCTCCTGTTGCGGACTATAGGAGCAAACCCGACGGATCGCGCCTACTCTCAAGTCAAGTGATCGACGGGCTCGACTCTCGACTGCTGCTGACGCTGCGCGCGCACCCGCGGATCGGGCTGGTGGAGGTGGCGCGGCGGCTGGGCGTCGCGCGCGGCACCGTGCAGGCGCGGCTGGAGAAGCTCAGCGCGCGCGGCGTGATCACGGGCTTCGGTCCGGACGTCGAGCCGGCCGAGATGGGCTACCCGGTGCTCGCCTTCGTCGCCCTGGAGATCGTCCAGGGCCGGCTCGACGAGGCGATCGAGGGCCTGCGCGCGGTCCCCGAGGTGCTCGAGGCGCACGGCGTGACGGGCAACAGCGACATCCTGTGCCGCGTCGTGGCGCGCGACAACACGCACCTGCAGGAGGTCATCAACGCGATGCTGCACACGGGCGCGATCCAGCGCTCGACGAGCTCGATCTCGATGACGCGGCAGATCCCCTACCGGATCGACCCGCTGATCAGGGCCGCAGGCGCAGACGGGCCGTGAGCGTCGTGCCCGCGCCTCGCGGGCTGTCGACGCGCAACGTCCCGCCCAGCGACTCCACGCGGGCTCGCAGGCCCTGCAGCCCGGTGCCGGCCGAGGGACACGCGCCGCCGCGGCCGTCGTCGGCGATGCGCACCTCCCACGCGTCGCGTTCGCCGCGCACGGTCACGCGCAGCGAAGTCGCCGCCGCGTGCTTGATCGCGTTCGTGAGCGCCTCGGACACGAGAAACCAGACGGTGGCTTCGACCACCGCTCCCGGCCGCTCCTCGGGCAGCGCCTCGATCACGAGCGGGAGCGGCGACTGGACGGCCAGCGCCGTCAGCGCGGGACGCAGGCCGCGCTCGAGCCCGACCGGGTGCAGGCCCTTGACGAGCTCGCGCAGCTCGCGTCCGGCGATCGACGCCTGCTCGCGCGCCGTCGCCAGGCGCTCGACGGCCTTCGCGGGATCCGCCTCCAGCTCGCGCAGCGCGAGGTCCAGCGCCTGCCCGAGCACCACCAGCCGCTGCTGGGCGCCGTCGTGCAGATCGCGCCCGATCCGCCGGCGCTCCTCGTCCGCGGCGCGCAGCAGCGCCGCCTCCTGGCGGCGGCGCTCGAGCTCGGCGGCCGCGCGGGCGGCGAAGATCCGCAGCGCCTGCAGCTCGCTCGGTGCCGGCTGGAACGGCGTCGCGCGCACCACCACGCCGATGTGGCCGATCGGCCAGCCGCGCGCGTCGCGCAACGCGATCGCCAGGTACCCGTCCAGCTGATAGGTGCGCAGGAAGCGGTCCTCCGGGTAGCGCAGCCGGGCGCCGCGGGGCACGAGGAAAATGTCGTGCCGGTAGGCGTGCTCGCACGGCGTGCCCGCGAGCTTGAACACGCACCCCTCGCGCAGCTCGATCCCGGGCTTGCCGGCGCTCGCGAGCGTGCACGCGTCACCGTCGCCGCACAGCTCGGCGACGAACGCCAGCTCGGCGTCCAGCGCGCCCGCGAGCTCGGTCACCAGCCGGCGCAGGAACGCCTTGCCGACGACGCCGGCGGTCCCGGCGGCCAGGCGCGTGAGCAGCGAGCTCTCTTCGAGGTTGGGGGCGGCCATACGGGGCGACTCGCGATCCTACGGCCGCTGCTGACCCCGGTCAGTGGGGCTGCCACTCCGGCGGGTACGGTTACCCCCCGCATGCTGAAGCCCCCGTTCGTCCGCAGCTACGACCACCACGTCGGCGAGGCGGGCCCCGTGCTCGTCCTGTTCGGCGACTACGAGGATCCCGAGACCGCCGCCGCCCACCGGGCGGTCACGGCGCTGCGCGAGCGCTGGGACGGCTTCACCTACGCCTGGCGTCACCTGCCGATGGCCGAGGATCACCCGAACGCCAACGGCGCCGCGCTGGCCGCCGAGTGCGCCGGCGCCCAGGACGCGTTCTGGGCGTTCCATCACGTCCTGCTCGCGCGTCAGGATGCCCTGTCCGTGCCTGACCTCATCAACTACGCCGGCCACATCGGGCTGGACGTCACGACCCTGATGCAGGACATGATGGACGAGCGCCACGCCGACCGGATCGTGGACAACATCCGCAGCGCGGTGGACTCGGGCGCGCGGCGGGCGCCCGCGATCTTCATCGCGGGCGATCGCTACGAGGGCGAGCTGGACGCGCTGGAGGACGCGCTGCGTGCAGCCCTGGCCGGGTGAGGTCCTCGAGGAACGCGCGGGGGAGATCGCGGTCGCCTTCGCGGCGCTGCTGACGCGGCAGGCGGGCTGGCGGCACCGCCGCGTGGAGACCATCGCCGTGCTCTCGCACGAGGAGGTCCGGCGCTCGGTGTCGGTGGACTTCACCGTGCCGTTCGAGCACCGCGACGAGCTGCGGCTCTCCGACGGCGAGTGGGTCGTGCCGCTCGCGGTGCTCGACAAGCGCAAGCTCGTCCACTTCGACCTGTTCGGCGAGGACGGCTACGCGCTGCCGCTCGTGCGCTCGGACGAGGTGCGCCTGATCGCGCGCGAGCTGCTGTACCTGATGCTGGACATCGAGCTCGAGGACGCCGAGCCGGGCTTCGACGCGAGCGACCTGATCGAGCGCGTGCTCGCGGCCGGCCCGGAAGACGTCGAGGCCGTGACCGCGCGCGTGGACGCGGTGGCCGGGCAGGCGCCGGAGTTCGCCGCGCTGGCCCGGGTGCTCACGAGCAAGTTCCTGCTGTGCGCGGTGCTGGACACCGTCGCCAAGCGGCGCATCGTCAAGTTCGCCTACGACGAGCCGCTCGGGCGGCCGGACCGCCGCTCGCACTTCTACGGCACGCAGGGCTGCACCGAGGCGGCGAGCTACCACGTGGAGCTGAGCGTGCCGGAGGGGATGCGCGCGCGCAGCGCGGACATCGTCGACAACCGCACGGGCGAGCTGCTGCTGGAAGGGCCGCGGGACTCCGACCGGCCGGGGCTGCACTACATGGCGAGCACCGGGGCCGAGATCGAGCCCGGGCTGCGCGTCAAGTACGCCCCCGAGCGCAGCGGGTTCCTCGTGCCGGCGATGCTCGTGGCGTGGGTGCTCACGCTGGAGCTCGGCTTGGCGTGGGCGTTCGCCGACCTGCACGGGATCGCGCGCTCCGGCGGTCCGGCGGTGGCGGTGCTGCTGTCGGTCTCGGCGGTGTTCTCGAGCCTCGTGCTCCGCGCGGGCGAGCATCCGCTGGTGCAGCTCGTGCTGGCGCGCTACCGCATGCTGCTGGGCACGGCGACGCTCGCCGCGGTGGCCGCGGGCGGCACGCTCGCGTTCCGTGGCTCGGAGACCCTGCTCAGCTGGACGTGGGGCGTCGGCGCGCTGGTGGCGCTTGCCACGGCCGGTATCCTGTCCATTGAGGTCGTCCGTGCACCGGCGACCGCCAAACGCCCATGAGCCTGGCCGATTTCTTCCGCCGCGAACCCAAGTCCCTGAAAGGGATCAAGGACCGTTCGGGTGGTACTCCGGGCGCGGAGGGCGCGCTGCCCCCGCTCAAGCCGATCACCGGCGAGCAGGCGCGGGCGGCGCTGAAGCGCTCACGCGCGCGCCGGGAAGCCAACGGCACCGCGTAAGACGCCGTAGATCCCCAGCGCGAGCAGCGCGATCATGCCCGCGTACCAGCCGGCGCCGCCGCTCACGTCATCCGGGTGCAGCACCGGCAGCAGGAGCAGCAGCACGCACCAGCACGTCATCGTCGCGTAGCCGATGAACGCCTCGTGCGGCCGCCGCAGGCCGACCGCGCTGCTCACCAGCAGCGTGCCGAAGAGCGCGTACCAGGCGGCGACGGCGCGGGCGAGCAGCGGCGTGAGCGTCCACGGCCAGTGCTCGAGCAGGTCCTCGGGGAACAGGTACAGCGCGGCCGCGCCGATCAGCATCACCGTCCCGACCACGGCCGAGATCGCGCGCAGCCGCTTCAGCCGCGGGTCGGCCGGCGGCGCGGGCTCGGCGGCGCGGCGCTGGCGCCAGACCAGGAACGGCACCGCGAACGGCACGCCCACGTACACGCCCGTCCACACCCACGTCAGCGGGTAGTCCCAGAAGAAGCGGTCCTCGTGGATGAACGTCGCCAGCGCGAGCGACGTCGCCAGCACCCACAGCGCGACCGGCAGCGTGGAGAACGTGCGCCACTCCCGCGCGCGCCAGAGCACGAGCCCGGTCGCGAGCGTGCCGGCGAGAAAGCCCGCGCCGATGAAGGCGGCGTTCACGGGCGGCTTGATCGACCACGCGTAGTCCGTGTCCGCCAGGCCGGGGAGGAAGTAGAGCCAGACGCCGTTCGCGGCGGCGAGCACGAACAGGATCCAGATGCCGGATCTCGTGAGCGGTTGCACCATCGCGGCGGACCGTCCCACACGCGGGCGTCACTGGGAAGTACGGCTAGCCGCCAGCTCCACGAAGGGATCGAGCGCCGCCGGGTTCGCGAGCGAGTCGCGGGAGGCGGCCTGGTCGGGCGGCGTGCCCATGAGGATGCGCTTGACGGGCAGCTCGAGCACCTTGCCCGAGAGCGTGCGCGGGACTTCAGAGACCTCGATCACGTCGCTCGGCACGTGGCGCGGCGAGCAGTCCTCGCGCACGCGCTTGCGGATCTCCGCGACGATCTCGTCCGTCAGCGGCTCACGCAGCACCACGAACAGCGGCATCCAGGCGTCCTCGCCCTCCACCGGCACGTCGACCACGAGCGCATCGGTCACCGCGTCCACGGCGAGCACGGCGCGGTAGATCTCGGCCGTGCCCATGCGGATGCCGCCGCGGTTTATGGTCGCGTCGGAGCGGCCGGAGATGATCGCGGTGCCGCGCTCGGTGATCTCGATCCAATCCCCGTGGCGCCAGACGCCGGGATAGGTGTCGAAGTACGCGTCGCGGTACTTGGAGCCGTCCTCGTCGCCCCAGAAGTAGATCGGCATCGAGGGCATCGGCTTGGTCAGCACGAGCTCGCCCACCTGCCCGATGTGCGGCTTGCCCTCGGGGTCCCAGGACTCCACGGCGGCGCCGAGCGAACGCGCCTGCAGCTCGCCCTCGTACACGGGCAGCTCGGGCACGCCGCCGACGAACGCCGTGCACAGGTCGGTGCCGCCGCTCGTGCTGAACAGCCAGGTGTCGGAGCCGACGTGCTCGTAGACCCAGCGGAAGCCGTCGGGGGACAGCGGGGAGCCGGTGGAGCCGACCGCGCGCAGGTCGGACAGGTCGCGGCCTTGAGCGGGCTCGACGCCGCCCTTCATGCACGCGCCGATGTAGCTCGCGCTCGTCCCGAACGTCGTCATCCGCGTGCGGGCGGCGAAGTCCCACAGCGCGTCCAGCGACGGGTAGCCGGGCGAGCCGTCGTAGAGCAGGATCGTGGCCTCCGTGAGCAGCCCGCTCACGATGAAGTTCCACATCATCCAGCCGGTGGTGGTGAACCAGAAGAGCCGGTCGCCGGGCTGTGCGTCCACGTGCAGGTGCAGGACCTTCAGGTGCTCGAGCAGGATGCCGCCCTGGGACTGCACGATCGCCTTCGGCAGGCCGGTGGTGCCGGACGAGTACAGCACCCACAGCGGGTGGTCGAACGCGACGCGGTCGAACGTGAGCGGCTCTTCGGTGGCTGGGAAGTCGTCCTCGTCGAGGATCACCGTGCGCGCGCCCGGCATCGCGGCCGTGATCTGCTCGAGCGCCTCCGTGCGGTCGAACTCGCGGCCGTTGTAGCGGTAGCGGCGCACGGCGAGCAGGACCGTGGGCTCGATCTGCGCGAAGCGGTCGATGACGCTGCGCGGTCCGAAGTCCGGGGAGCAGCTCGACCACACCGCGCCGAGCGAAGCGGCGGCCAGGAACGCGGCGACGGTCTCCGGGATGTTCGGCAGGTAGGCCGCGACGCGATCGCCGCGCCCGACGCCGAGCGCCTTCAGCCCGGCCGCGAAGCGCGCCGTCTGCGCTCGCAGCTCGCCCCACGTGATGTGCGCGTCCTCGCGGTCCTCGCCGCCGGCGATGATCGCGAGCTGGTCGGGCTCACGGTCCGCGAACGCCTGCTCGGCGTAGTTGACGAGCGTGCCCGGGAACCACTGCGCGCCCGGCATGTCCGCCGACGCCAGCACCGTGTCGCCGCGCTGGAAGCGGCTGTAGCGATCCCAGATCGAGGCCCAGAACGCCTCGGTCTCGGTGACCGACCAGCGCCACAGCGCGTCATAGGACTCGAACCC
Organism: Solirubrobacter deserti; assembly: GCF_003344625.1. Classification (GTDB taxonomy): domain Bacteria; phylum Actinomycetota; class Thermoleophilia; order Solirubrobacterales; family Solirubrobacteraceae; genus Solirubrobacter; species Solirubrobacter deserti. The sequence continues at coordinate 526,064 of NZ_QPKJ02000004.1, forward strand.
GCGTTCGCGGCGGTAGGCGCCGAGCGCGCAGCGCTGCAGGAGAGCGTCAGGCGGGGTCCACAGCACCGGGGGCGTCATGAGTTCGCCATCATCTCACGCGTGCTGCGTACGGTGACCGCCACGCGCTACGTCACCCCGCTGCGCGAGGGAGGGTCGCTGCCGGGCCTGGTCGAGGCCGACGACGACGGCCTCTACGTGCTCAAGTTCCGCGGCGCGGGGCAGGGGCCGAAGGCGCTGGCGGCCGAGATCGTGGCCGGCGAGCTCGCGCGCGATCTGGGGCTGCCGGTGCCCGAGCTCGTGCTGCTCGAGCTCGATCCCGCGCTCGGGGCCGCGGAGCCGGACCCGGAGATCCAGGAGCTCATCCAGGCCTCAGCCGGCATCAACCTCGGCGTCGACTTCCTGCCCGGCTCGCTGCCGTATGACCCGACCGACCCACCGGACGCCGACCTCGCCGCCGATGTCGTCTGGCTGGACGCGCTGATCACCAACGTGGACCGCACGCCGCGCAACCCGAACCTGCTGCGCTGGCACGGGAACCTGTGGCTGATCGACCACGGCGCCTCGCTGTACGCGTTCCACGGGCCCGATCCACTGAGCCGCGCGCGCGGCGCGTTCCCGCCGATCCGCGACCACGTGCTGCTGCCGGCGGCGTCGAGCGTCGCGGCCGCGGACGAGCGGCTCGCGGGCAGGGCCGACCCGGCGCGGGCGGCCTCGCTCGTCCCCGAGGAGTGGGCTGACGGCAGCGCCTACGGCGAGTTCCTGACCCAGCGCCTGGATGCGCCGCGGGTGTGGGCCGATGTCTGAGCGCAAGCCGTTCCAGTACGCGGCGTTGCGGATCGTCCCGCGTGTGGAGCGCGGCGAGGCGGTCAACGCCGGCGTGGTGCTGTTCTGCCGCCCGCTGCGGTTCCTGGGTGCCAAGACGCAGCTCGACGAGGCGCTGCTGCGGGCGCTGGCCCCCGACTGCGAGCCGGTGGCCGTGGCCAAGACGCTGACGATGATGGAGCGGATCGCCGCGGGGGACCCGGACGGCGGGCCGATCGCGCAGCTGCCGCCCTCCGAGCGCTTCCACTGGCTCGTCGCGCCCGCGAGCACGATCGTCCAGCCCGGGCCGGTGCACACGGGCCTCACGAGCGATCCGGTCGCAGAGCTCGACCGGCTGTTCGTGCGGCTTGTGGAACGGTAAGGGGTTCACGTCCGTATAGCGGGTGTGACGCGTAGACTCGTGGAAGCCGGATGCCCTACCTGACGTGTTCCAGCTGTGGCTCGCGGACGTATGTCGTGAGCGAAGGGTCGTGCCCCTCGTGTGGGACCGCGCTCCGGCGGTCCTCGCCCGCGGGCCCGCGCAGCGCGGCCGACGACCAGATCCGGGCGAAGCTCGCGATGGCGATGCGCGAGCTGCGCGCCGACACCGCGCTGTTGACCGAGGTCCGCGACGGGCACGAGCACATCCGCTGGCAGGCGGGCTCGGGGCCGTATGTCGGCCGCTCGGTCCCGCTTCAGGACACGGTGTGCGAGCGCCTGCTGAGCGGGCAGATCGACCATGTGGTGGCCGACACCGCGGACGAGCCGGCGCTCGCGGGCGTGCAGGTGGGCGAGATCCGTGCCTATATCGGCGTGCCGTTCACCACCGCCGACGCGCGCGCCTACGTGCTGTGCTGTCTCGCGCACGAGGTCCGGCCGGACCTCGGCGAGGCGGACGTGCGCTTCCTGCAGGGGATCGTCGAGAGCGTGCGGCAGGCGCTCGCGTGAGGCGCGCGCTGCTGACGGTCCTGGCGTTCGGCGCCGTGGCCGCCCCTGCGCAGGGCGCGGTGCGGCTGGAGAAGGTCGGCGACTTCGAGGCGCCCGTGTACGTCACGGCCCCGCCGGGGGACACGGCGCGGGTGTTCGTGGTCGAGCAGGGCGGGACCATCCGCATCGTCGGCCGTCAAGCGCCGTTCCTGGACATCTCGAGCCAGGTGACCTCCGGCGGCGAGCAAGGGCTGCTGTCGATGGCGTTCGCGCCCGACTACGCGACGTCCGGCCTGTTCTACGTCTACTTCACCGACGCCGACGGCGATCAGCAGGTGGTCGAGTTCCGCGGGTCCGGCGACGCCGCCGATCCGCGGACCGCGCGCCAGGTGCTCCTGATGCGCGACAGCGAGAGCAACCACAACGGCGGCCAGCTGCAGTTCGGGCCGGACGGGCGGCTGTACATCGGCACCGGCGACGGCGGCGGCGCGGGCGACGCGCGCAACCGCGCCCAGAACCGGCGCTCGCTGCTCGGCAAGCTGCTGCGGATGGACCCGACGCGCGGTGGGCGGCCGGAGATCTACGCGTACGGCCTGCGCAATCCCTGGCGGTTCTCCTTCGACCGGCAGACCGGCGACCTGACGATCGGCGACGTCGGCCAGGGCGAGTGGGAGGAGATCAACTTCGTCCGCCGCGGCCGCGGGAAGGGCGCGAACTTCGGCTGGCGCCCGTTCGAGGGCAACGCGCGCTTCGCGCCCGGCGAGTCGGCCAAGGGGCACGTGCGGCCGGTCATCACGCAGTCCCACGAAGCCGGCAACTGCTCGATCACGGGCGGCTACGTGATCCGCGATCCCGCGCTGTCGTGGCGCGGGCGCTACGTGTTCGGCGACTACTGCCGCGGCGTGATCCAGACGGCGCGGCTCGGCGGCGTGAAGAAGGTCCGCGTGACCCACCATCGCGCGCTGCGGGTCGAGTCGCTGTCGTCGTTCGGCGAGGATGCGTCCGGGCGCGTGTACGCGGCGTCGTTGAACGGGCCGGTCTACCGGTTCGTCGACCGATGAAGCGGTTCGTCCTGCTCGCGCTGCTCGTCTTCGCCGCGTGCGGCGAGGCGGAAGTCGACCGCCGGCGGCCTCCGGAGCCGGCGCCGTCCGGCATCCAGCTGCAGGAGGTCGCCGCGTTCGACTCGCCCGTGTATGTGACCGCGCCGCCTGGCGATGACCGGCTGTTCGTGGTCGAGCAGGGCGGCGCGATCCGCATCCACGACGGCGAGCGGACGCTCGAATCGCCGTTCCTGGACATCTCCGACCGGATCGAGGCGGGCGGCGAGCAGGGCTTGCTCGGGCTCGCGTTCCCGCCCGACTACGACCGGACGGGCCTGTTCTACGTCTATTACACGGCGCAGGACGGGGCGAACACGCTCGCCGAGTTCCGGCGCGAGGACGGCGACAGCGCCGATCCGCGCTCCGGGCGCGTCCTGTTCGCCGTCGAGGACGACGAGGTCAACCACAACGGCGGGATGATCACGTTCGGGCCCGACGACCGGCTCTACGTCGGCATGGGCGACGGCGGCGGCAGCGGCGACCAGCACGGCGAGATCGGCAACGGGCAGGCGCTGGACACGCTGCTGGGCAAGATCCTGCGCATCGACCCGCGGCCCCACGGCGAACGGCCGTACACGATCCCCGAAGACAATCCGTTCGTGGATCGCGAGGGCGCGCGCGGGGAGATCTTCGCGTACGGCCTGCGCAACCCGTGGCGCTTCTCGTTCGACCGCGCGACGGGCGACCTGACGATCGGGGACGTGGGGCAGAACGCGGTCGAGGAGATCTCGTACGTGCCGTTCGAAGAGGCGTCCGGCGCGAACTTCGGTTGGCGCGTCTTCGAGGGCTCCGCCCGGTTCACCGACGGCGAGCAGGCCGAGGGCGCGATCCCGCCCGCGGTCGACGAGGGCCACGACATCGGCAACTGCTCGATCACCGGCGGCTACGTCGTCCGCGACACGGGCCTGCCGCGCTGGGTGGGGCGCTACGTCTACGGCGACTTCTGTCGCGGCGTGCTCCGGACGGTCCAGCTTCCCGACGGCGAGCCGCAGGACACCGGGCTCGAGGTCGAGCAGCTGTCGTCGTTCGGCGAGGACGCGGGCGGACGCCTCTACGCGGTGTCGCTGAACGGGCCGGTCTACCGGATCCTCCTGGGATGATCACGCGCGTTCGCGCCGACAACCCGTCGCCGCTCACGCTCTCGGGCACGAACACCTACGTGGTCGAAGAGGCATGGGTCATCGACCCCGGGCCGCTCTTCGAACCGCATCTGGACGCGGTGGTGGCGGCCGTGGCGGCCCCGGCGGGCGTGCTCGTCACCCATTCGCACGCAGACCACTCCGAGGCCGCGGGCGAGCTGGCGGACCGGCTCGGCGTGCCGGTGGTCGACGGGCTGGCGGACGGGGACCGGATCGGGCCGTTCGACGTGCTGCACATCCCGGGCCATGCCGACGACCACCTCGTCTTCGTCGCGGGCCGGCACGCGTTCACGGGCGACGTCGTGCTCGGCGAGGGCAGCGTGTTCGTCAGCGGGCGCCTGCGCGAGTACCTGGACGGGTTGCGGCGGCTGCGGGCGCTCGGGCTGGAGCGCATCCATCCGGGGCACGGGGACGAGATCGACGACCCGCAAGCCAAGCTGGACGAGTACCTCGCGCACCGGGCCGAGCGAGAGCGCAAGCTGGTGGCGGCGCTGGAGGCCGGTGTGGCGCCGGACGACGCGGAAGCGCTGCTCGACGCCGCGTGGCCCGACGCGCCCGTGGAGGTGCGCCCGTTCGCCGCGATCACGCTGCGGGCGCATCTGGGCAAGCTGCGAGAAGAAGGGCGTCTCGGGGTACCCCCGAGCGCATGAAGAACCGAGACTACGCCCTGGTCGGTGGCGTGTTCGCCGTCGCGATCCTGATGACGATCGTCGTGTCGGTCATGCTCCTGCTGCTGTGAGCCGCTCGCGGCCCAGCTGCAGCGCGGCCTGCAGTGGCGTCGTGTTGCTCGCGGTCGCGGAGTCGAAGATCTGGCGCAGGGTGTCGCCGACGGCGCGGACGTTGGTGTCCGCCGAGGCGGTGTCGTAGCCGCCCGGCTCGAGCTCGACCGCGATGTTGATCAGGCCGCCCGCGTTGCAGACGAAGTCGGGCGCCCACAGGATGCCGCGCTCGGCGAGCGCCTGATCGAGCTCGTCGGAAGCGAGCTGGTTGTTGGCCGCGCCGGCGATCGCCTTGCACCGCAGGGCGGGGACCGTGTCGTCGTTGAGCACGCCGCCGAGCGCGCACGGGGCGACCACGTCGACCTCGGCGGTCAAGGCGCTGTGCGGATCGGTCCAGGTCGCGCCCAGGCGCTCGGCGAGCTCGCGCTTGCCCTGGTCGACGTCCGCGACGATCAGCTGCGCGCCGCCCTCGTGCAGGAGCTCGGCCAGACGCCCGCCGACGCTGCCGAGCCCGATCACGGCGACGGTGCGGCCGCTCAGGTCGCTGGTGCCGAACGCGTACTCGCACGTCGTGCGCAGGGAGACCTCGCAGCCGAGCGCCGTCCACGGGCTCGGGTCGCCCGAGCCGGACGCGAGCCCGGTGACGTGCTGGGTCCGCGTGGCGATGACGTCCATCGCCTCCTCGGACGTCCCCACGTCCTCGGCGGTCAGGTAGTCACCGCCGAGCGCCTCGACCGTGTCGCCGAAGTCCAGCAGCGCCGCCTCGTGCCGCTCAGGCGAGAGCACGGGTTCGTCCGGCCGCAGCATGATCACGCCCTTGCCGCCCCCGAGCGGGAGTCCCGCCACGGCGGCCTTGAACGTCATCGCGCGGCTGAGCCGCAGCACGTCCCGCATCGCGGCGCGGGAGTCGTCGTAGGTCCACATCCGGCACCCGCCGAGCGCGGGCCCGCGCGCCGTGCTGTGCACGGCGACCATCGTGAACAGCCCGGACCGCCGTCCGCGCCGGACCAGCAACGTCTCGTGTGCGAGGGGCTCCGGATAGTCGATGGCGCGGACCCTAGCGAGCCGCGCCCCGCGGAGCCGACGGCGGCGTGGCTGAGTCGGACGAATGGGGGGGTGCGCGTGGGGCCGCGCGACGAGCTCAGCCGGCCGGCGGCGGGGCGGGGGCGCCGCCCGTGCCGGGCGGGGCGGGCGGTGCCGACTCGACCGCGGGGGTCTCCGCGGCCGGGGTCGCCGGCGCGGTCGTCGGCGCGGGGGTGACGGTCTCGCTGACCGGCGCGGGCGTCTCGACCGGCGGGGCGGGCGTCGCCACCGGCGGCGCGTCCGGAGCGCGGGTGCCGCCCGCCTCGGCCTGCGGGTCGACGGCGATGGCGGGCGTGATGTCGTCCTCGACCGCGGGGGCCTTGGTCTCTGCCGGCGGCGCGGGGACGCCCTTCTCGGACGCCTTGAGCTCGGCGACGTGCTCCTGCTTGCGGTTGCGCTGGCCCTCTGCGGCCGCGGCGGCGGCAACGGGGGCGGCGGCGGACGTGATCGGCTGCGGGCGACCGCGCGGCTCGGCCACGACGGGCGCGACGACCTCCGGCTTGGCGGCGGCCTTCGCCTTCACGGGCTCTTGCTCGGTTTGCGCGGCGGGCGGCGCCGACTTCTCCACGATCTTGTGCTGGACCTCGACCGCGCCGCCCGTGGCGATCGCGGCGGTGCACACGACCGCGGCGACCTTGCACGCGGCGGCCCCGCCACCGGCGGCGCCGGCTGCGGCGCCACCGGCACCGCCGCCGACCCCGATCAGCTTGGCGGCCAGCGCGAACGGCGCGAAGCCGACCGGCGTCAGCGCCGCGAAGGAACGCTTCATGCCGCGCAGCGCGCCGCGGTACTCGCTGCACGCTTCGCAGGTCTTCATGTGCTTGCGGGCACGGCCGGACGCCTTCACGCCGCGGTCGTAGGAGCGCATCAGGTCCGCGCGGATCTCGGTGCAGTCGGCGTCGCGTGCCTCCTGCGCCTCCACCAGCCCGACGCGGGCGCGGACGAGCAGGGACTTGACGGCGGGGACGGTGACGTCCAGTGCGACCGCCAGGTCGGCGTAGGTCATGCCGTCTATCTCGCGCATGAGCAGGGCGGAGCGCTGCTGCTCGGGCAGGGCGGCGACGTCCAGCACGAGCTGGCGGAGGTCGTCGCGGCGCTGGGCCTCCTCGACCGGATCGTGCAGCGGCTTGCGCGAGACCTCGAAGAGCTCGGCGGCGGGCGGGATCGGACGGCGGAGATGGTCGATGCAGCGGTTGTGGGCGACGCGGTACAGCCACGCGCGCACGTTCATCTCGCGGTTGTCGTTGCGCAGCGCGCCGTACGCGCGCACGAACACGTCCTGCAACACGTCCTCGGCGTCCTGGCGCGAACCGGCCGAGAGCATCTGGCGTACGTAGGCGAACAGCCGCTGGCGGTAGCGATCATGCAGCACGCGGAACGCTTCGTCGTTGCCGCCACGGAACGCCGCGAGCAGCTGCTCGTCCGAGCGCAACCGCAGCAGCGACCCGCCGAGGGCGCGGCGGGGTAAGGCTGGGGCGTGGACTGCTGAGGCTTCCATTAGGGCTCCTGACGCTGCCGTCCCGGCGACTGTAACTCTTGGGAAAAAAAAAAGTTCCACCCTATAGGTGCACTTTCCCCTCCCCCTGTGACCGATTTCCTACGCATTCGTGACGGACTTTCCTTGCCGATGTCCGAAATCGAGGTACGAGCGTCGCGCTCTTCCGGTCCCGGAGGTCAGCACGCGAACGTCACCGAGTCCAAGATCGAAGCGATCTTCGACGTTCACGCGTCGGGCAGTCTCGACCCTGTTCTCAAAGCGCGGATAAGTGCCAAGCTCGGCCCGCGCGTGACGGCGGTCGCCCAGGACGCGCGCTCGCAGGCCCGCAACCGCGAGCTGGCGCTCGAGCGGCTGGCGCGGAGAATCGAGCAGGCGCTGCACGTGCAGCGCCCGCGGACCAAGACCAAGCCGAGCGCGGGCGCCAAGCGTCGCCGGCTGGAGGACAAGCGCCGCCGCTCCGACATCAAGAAGTCGCGGCGGCGCAAGGATTTCGACTAGCGGGTGATGTTCGCCATCACGTGCTTGACGACCGTGTAGTCCTCGAGCGAGTACGCGGACAGGTCCTTGCCGTAGCCGGACTGCTTGAAGCCGCCGTGCGGCATCTCGCTCGCCAGCGGGATGTGGTCGTTGATCCAGACGCAGCCGAAGCGCAGCGCCTTCGACACACGCAGCGCGCGGCCGATGTCCCGCGTCCACACCGAGGAGGCGAGGCCGTACGGCGTGCCGTTGGCCCACGCGAGCGCCTCCTCCTCGTTCGTGAACGGCTGCACCGTGATGACCGGGCCGAAGATCTCCTTCTGGATCATCTCGTCGTCCTGGCGCAGGCCGCCGACCACGGTCGGCTCCAGGAAGAAGCCCGGCAGGTCGGGTTCCTTGCCGCCGGTCACGATCTCGGCGTGATCGGGCTTGCGCTGCAAGAACCCTTCCACGCGCTCGCGCTGGCGGGCCGAGTTGAGCGGGCCGAGCGTCGTGTCGGGGCTCAGCGTATCCCCGGTGACGTACTCGCCCGCCTGGCCGGCGAGCCCGGACAGCACGTCGTCGTAGACCTTCGAAGACGCGAGCACGCGCGTGGCGGCGGTGCAGTCCTGGCCGGCGTTGTACCAGCCGGTGCCGGCGATCGTCTCGGCCACGGCCTCCATGTCGGCGTCGTCGAAGACCACGACCGGTGCCTTGCCGCCGAGCTCCAGATGCACCCGCTTGAGCGAGTCCGCCGCGGCGCGCGCGATCCACTTGCCCGTCTCCACGCTGCCCGTCAGGGACACCATGTCGACCTCGTCGTGCGTGACGAGCGCCTGGCCGGTCTCATTGCCGCCCGCCACGATGTTGAGCACGCCCTTGGGCAGGAACTCGGCTGCGATCTCGCCCAGCAGGAGCGTCGTGAGCGGCGTGGTCGGCGCCGGCTTGAGCACGATCGTGTTGCCGGTCGCGAGCGCCGGGCCGATCTTCCAGCCGGCCATCATCAGCGGGTAGTTCCAGGGCGCGATCTGCCCGACGACGCCGACCGCCTCGCGCCGCACCCAGGACGTGTAGCCCTCCAGGTACTCGCCCGCCGCCTTGCCCTCCAGGTTGCGCGCGGCGCCCGCGAAGAAGCGCAGGTTGTCGGCGATCACGGGGATCTCGTCGTCCTTGACCGCCTGCAGCGGCTTGCCCGCGTTGCGGGCCTCCAGCTCGGCGATCTCGTCCCCGCGCGCCTCGATCGCGTCCGCGATCTTCAGCAACGCGGTCGCCCGGTCGGCGGGCGTGGCGTTCGCCCACTCGTCGAACGCGGCGCGCGCGGCCGTCACCGCGCGCTGAATGTCCTCGGCGCCCGAGTCGGGCGCCTGCGCCATCACCTCACCCGTGGCGGGGTTGATGACGTCACTCGTTCCTCCACTCGCGGCGGCGACCGACTCGCCGTCGATGAAGTTGTTGAAGGTCCGGGTATCCGTCGCGGCCACTGAAGTCCTCCTCGAAGGGTCGGCGGCGGACGCTACCACCGGCGTGAATGGGTAGTGCCGAGGGCATGGCTCGCTATTTCCTCGGGGTCTCTCAAGAGGAGTTCCCGCCTGAAGCGCTGATCGAGCAGGCCGTCGCCGCCGAGAAGGCCGGGTTCGACGGCATCTCCTCCTCCGACCATCTGCAGCCCTGGTGGGAGCCCGGCCAGTCCGGGCACGCGTGGCCGTGGCTGGGCGCCGCGGGCGCTTCGACGTCGAAGCTGCCGCTCGGCACGGGCGTGACCCCGACGGGCGTGCGCTATCACCCGGCGCTGATCGCCCAGGCGTGGGCGACGCTGGAGCGGCTGTTTCCCGGCCGGATGTTCCTCGGGATCGGCTCGGGTGAGGCCTTGAACGAGGTCCCGGTGGGTGACGACTGGCCGTCCCCGGGCGAGCAGGTCGCACGCATGGACGAGGCGCTCTCGATCATCGACCGCCTCTGGAAGGGCGAGACGATCACCGAGGACGGGCAGTTCTACCGCTGCCAGGACCTCAAGCTCCACACCCTCAGCGAGCGGCGGGTGCCGATCTGGATCAGCGCGTTCGGGCCCAAGGCCGCTGAGGTGGCGGCGAAGTGGGGTGACGGCATCTGGACGCTGCCGGACCCGGAGACGACGCCGGACCTGCTCGACGGCTGGCGCGAGGCCGGTGGATCGGGCGAGATCGTCTTCCAGGCGCTGTTCTCCTGGGCGCCCGATGACGACACCGCGCTCGAGACCGTGCGCAAGTGGAAGGGCGCCCAGCCGCAGGAGCACTTCAAGGAGGACTGGCACAAGCCGCGCGAGATGTACGAGCACGGCGAGGAGCAGATGTCCGACGAGGAGTTCAAGCGCAGCGCGATCATCGCGTCGGACCCGAAGGAGCACGTGGAGCGCATCAAGGAGCTCGAGGAGCTCGGCGCGACCGTGATCGTGCTGCAGAACAACTCGGGCGCGAACGCGCTGGAGGCGATCGAGCTCTACGGGCGCGAGGTCCTGCCCGCGCTGCGGGGTTAGCGCGGCCAGTCGTCCCGGGGCGGCGCGAAGACCTCGACGACGGTTGCGCCGTCCGGGCCGCTGCGACCGCCGTGCTCCTCGTGGGCGGGGATCACCCACAGCCCGCCGACGCCGACCTCGGTGCCGTTGAGCGTGAGCGAGCCGCGAATCACCGTGCCGACCTGCTCGTTGTGGTGGCTGTGGCGCGGCAGCTCGGTGTCCGGGTCGAGCTCGAAGACCGCGAACGTGACCTGGTCGCTGTGCACGGCGCGGTGGCGGATGCCGCGGAACGCCTCGGTGACCGGGAGGTCGTCGAGCTGATGGAAGTCGGTCATGCCCGGGATTAGAACATCGGCCCGAGCAGCGTGACGGGGCCGGGCGGCCACTGCGCGCCCGGCCTGAGCGCGAGCCACATCGTGTCCAGCGGGATCACGATCCCGGTCGACGTGACCGGGTGGGGCAGCGTCGCGAACCCGAGCTTCTCGTACAGGAACGCGTTCTTGCGCAGGCAGAACAGCAGCGCGAAGTCCGGGCCTTCCCGGCGCGCCGCCGCCAGCGCGGGCTCCATCACCCGCCGGAACAGGCCCTGCCCGCGGCGTGAGCGGGTGACGATCACGCCGCCGATCCCGACCACCGGAAACGCGCGTTGTTCCACGGCGACGCGTGCGGTGAGGATGCCGGCCGAGGCGACGAGCCGGCCGTCGTCGTCGCGCAGCGCGAACCGCCGGTCCTTCGAGCGGCCGGGCGGCAGCACGAGGTCCGCGAGCTCGTAGACGTCCTCCTCGCCGTCGGCGAGCTGCGCGCGCTCGGCCTCGGAGTGGTCGCCCGGGAGCTCGACGAGCTGCATGAAAGGAATATGCCGCGTGGCGCGCGCGTCTGGCCTGGGGATGACCCGAGACCTCCGCCTGTTGAGCGCCGCGATCGCCGTGTCGGCGGCCGGCGACATGCTCCTGATGGTCGTGCTCGCCCTGCGCGTGCACGAGCTCACGGGCAGCGGCTTCGCGGTCGCGGGGCTGTTCGCGGCGCTGATGGTGCCGGTCGTCGTGCTCGCGGGCTGGGCCGGGCGGCTGGTGGACCGCGTCGAGACCCGCCGCGTGCTGCTGCTCGTCTCGTCGGCGCAGGTGGCGGTCGCGGGTGGGCTCGTGTTCGCGGACGGCGTCGCGTCCATTCTCGTGCTCACCGCCCTGCTCGGCGCGACCGCCGCGGTGGCGGGGCCCGCCGAGGCCGCGCTGGTGCCGGCCGTCGCGGCGGGTGGCGACCTCACCCGCGCGAACGGGTGGGTCGAGACGGCGCGCTACGTCGGCTTCACCGCGGGCCCGCTGCTGGCGAGCGTGTTGATCGCGGCCGGCGGGACAGGGCTCGGGCTGATCGTGAACGCGGCGAGCTTCGGCGTCGTCGCGGCAGCGGCCGCGCTGCTGCGGGCGCGGCGGGTGCCGAGCGCGGCGGCGCGGCGCGACGCCGGCGGCGGGCTCCCGCTGCTGCTCGGCGACGCCGTGCTGCGCGCCGCGCTCGTGCCGGCGGTCGCGGCGCTGCTGTTCATCGCCGCTTCGCTGACGGTCGAGGTGTTCTACGTGCGCGACGTCGTCGGTGCCGGCCCCGCCGGCTACTCGCTCGTGATCGCGGGCTGGACGGCCGGGATGGTGCTCGGCGCGGTCGCGTTCGCGCCGCGCGTGACGGCCCCGCTGGCCGTCGCGGCGCTGGCGGCGCTCGCGCTGCAGGGCGGCGGCATGGCGGCCTCGGCGCTGTGGGCCATCCTGCCCTGGGCGTTCGCGGGCTACTTCGTGGGCGGCGTCGGGCACGGCATCAAGAACGTGCTGCTGCGCACCCTCATCCAGCGCCGCGTGCCCGCCGACGCCCACGGCCGCGCGTTCGCGGCCTACAACGCCGCGCGCAACACCGCCGAGCTCGGCGCGCTGGGCGCGGGCGGCGTGCTCGTCGGCGTGCTCGGCGCGCAGCCCGCGCTCATCCTGGCCGGGCTCGGCCCGGTGATCGCGGCCGCGATCGGTCTCGCGCTCCTGCGTCCGCGCCGCCGCGCGCTCGAGCCGGCCTTCGCCGCGCGCTGAAACGACAGGGTCACGCGGCCCAGGGCAGCGGGCGCGTCCCGTCGGAGGTTGTGACGGTGCCCCCGCCGCGGCTCGCGACGAGCGCGCGGAGCGGCTCCGGCGCGGTGATGCGGCGCTCCTCATCCGCGGCGATGACGACGGTCTCGCCCGCGACGTGGTCAGTGTCGTTGACGGTGAGGCGGCCCTCGAGGACGACCCAGACCTGGTCGTGCTCGGCGCGATGGAGCGGGCCGGCCTGGCCCGCGCGCATCTCGACGGTCCAGACGGCGAGGTCGGTCGTCCCGAGCGACGGCGCGGCGAGCGTGCGCATGACCGCGTTGGGCGTCTCGAAAGTATGGTCAAGTGACTTGTCGATCATAGGCAAAAGGTAAAGCGGCTTGTCTAATTCGTCAAGCGTGCCGGGGTGGGTGGCGATCGAGGCGATCCTGCGGGCCGGAAGCGCGGCGATCGACGAGCTGCACCGCCGGCTCGCCGAGCGCGGGCACCCGGACGCGCGGCCCGCGCACGGGTACGCGTTCCAGGCGATCGGCGCCGACGGGACGACGGCGAGCGAGCTCGGGCAGCGGCTCGGCGTGACCAAGCAGGCCGCGGGCCAGATGGTCGACGAGCTGGCGCGGCTCGGCTACGTGACGCGCGGGCCGGACCCGAGCGACGGACGGCGGCGGCTCATCACGCTCACGCCCCGCGGGATCGACTGCCTGCGCGCGTCGGCGGACATCTTCGACGAGCTGCTCGCCGAGTGGCGCGCGCGGGCAGGTGACGTGGACGCGGCGATCGCGGCGCTCGACGCCCTCGCCGCGCTCTACGGCGGCCGGCTACGACCGATCTGGTAGGCCGAGCAGCTCGGCGGCGTTGTCGTGCAGCACGGCCTGCGCGACGTCCTCGGGAAGCTCGAGCCGGTCGAGCTCGGCGAGGCACACCTCCGGGTCGAACATCGGATAGTCGGTGCCGAACAGGAACTGGCGGCGCAGGCGGCGCGGCATCTCGCGCTTGACCTCGTCGGGCAGGTAGCGGTACTTCCAGCCGCTGATGTCGAGGTAGACGTTGGACTTGTGCAGCGCCATGGCGACCGCTTCCAGGTGCCAGGGCCAACCGACGTGCGCGAGCACGATCTTCGTGCCCGGGTGCCGGGCGGCGATGCGGTCGAGCAGGATCGGCCGCGCGAGGTCGATGCGCAGGCCCTGGCCGCCGGGCTCGCCGGCACCGAGGCCGCTCGTCCCCGCGTGCGTGAGCAGGATCAGGCCGAGTTCCGCCGCGGCGTCGAAGAACGGCAGGAAGCGGTCGTCGCCCGGGTCGAAGGCCTGCAGCGTCGGGTGCAGCTTGAGTCCGCGCAGCCCCAGCTCCGGGAAGCGCGACAGCCGCTCGATCGCGTCCTCGCGGTTCGGGTCGACCGAGCCGAAGCCCACGAAGCGCCCGGCCGACCGCGCGCAGATCTCCGCGATCTGCGCGTTGTCGAGCGTCCGGCCCTGCGCGTCCCACCCGAGCAGCACGCCGCCGAGGTCCAGTCGCTCATACACGGCGATGAACTCGTCGAGCGTGGTCGCCTGTGGCCGCGACCCGAAGTAGCGCTCGATCGAGTCCGCGTAGTGCCCGACGCAGCCGCACACCCAGTCGCCCGTCGGCAGGTGCACGTGCATGTCCACTCCTCGCATCGGCGCATCCTATCTGGCATACTGATATTTCAGATGCCAGTACCAGCAGGACAGGGCCCGGTCGAGCGCGACCTCCTCAAGGACCAGGCGTACGCCGCGATCCGCGACGCGATCGTCGCCGGCACCCTGACGCCCGGCGAACGGCTGCGCGACCCCGAGCTGTGCGCGTGGCTCGGATTGAGCCGCACGCCCGTCCGCGAGGCGCTCAACCGGCTCGAGCAGGACGGCCTGGTGGAAACCGCGCCGCAGCGCTTCACGCGCGTGACGCCACTGGACCGCCGCGCGACGCGGGACGCGTTCCCGGTCGTGGCCGCGCTGCACGCGCTCGCGGCCGAGCTCGCGCAGCCCCGGACGACCGCCGCCGACACGGAGGAGATGCACGCGGCCAACGAGCGGTTCGCGCAAGCACTGCGCGACGGCGACGTGGACGCCGCGCTGCAGGCCGACGACGACTTCCACGCCGTCTTCGTCACCGCCTCCGCCAACGCCGAGATCCCGCGCGCGCTGGACCGGCTGATGCCGCGCATCCGCCGGCTCGAGCGGCTGCGCTTCGGCTCCCTGCAGGGCCGCGCCTCCGCCAGGGAGCACGCACAGATCCTCACGGCCACGCCGCAGGACGTCCCCGACCTCGTCAAGCAGAACTGGCTCTCGCTGGGAGCCCTCATCGACCGGAGCTTCGAATGACCGCCATCGCCCCGCCCGACATCCACGACGCGGAGACGCTCGGCGCCGCCCGTGCGCTGCTGGACGCGGCCGCCGATCCGGAGGCGATGCAGCAGGAGGTCCTCAAGGCGGTCCAGCGCAACGAGACCTGGCGCGGCAACGAGTGCGTGAACCTGCTCGCCCCCGAGGCGCTCGTCAGCCCGACCGTGCGCCGGCTGCTCTCCGCCGAGATCGGCCAGCGCGCGGCCGAGGGCCACATCGGGCCGGTCAACCGCTGGTTCGCGGGCACCAAGCACATCGACGAGGTCGAGGCGCTGTGCGTCGAGCTGCTCAAGCGCCTGTTCAAGAGCAACTACGCCGAGCACCGCCTGGTCGCGAGCATGATCGGCAACATGGCCGTGTACGCCGCGCTCACGCAGCCCGGCGACACGGTGATGACGATCCCGCAGCCCGTCGGCGGCCACAGCTCCAACCGCTACGACGGCCCGGCCGGCATCCGCGGCCTGAACATCGTCGACGTCCCGTTCGACGCGCACGAGCTCGAGGTCGACCTCGACGCGTTCGCGAAGCGCGCCCGCGAGGCCCGCCCGAAGCTCGTCGCGCTCGGCGCGTCCATGACGCTGTTCCCGCTCCCGGTGCGCGAGATCAAGGACATCGTCAGCGAATGGGACGGCATCGTCTTCTTCGACGGCGCGCACCAGCTCGGCCTGATCGCCG
Source organism: Solirubrobacter deserti (assembly GCF_003344625.1). Classification (GTDB taxonomy): domain Bacteria; phylum Actinomycetota; class Thermoleophilia; order Solirubrobacterales; family Solirubrobacteraceae; genus Solirubrobacter; species Solirubrobacter deserti. The sequence goes on from NZ_QPKJ02000004.1 coordinate 541,373, forward strand.
GCGGCCAGTTCCAGGACCCGTTGCGCGAGGGCGCGGACATCATCACCGGCTCCGCGGGCAAGACGTTCAGCGGCCCGCAGTCGGGCGTCGCCGTCTGGAACGACCCGCAGCTCACCAGGCCGCTGCTGGACGCCGTCTTCCCCGCGCTCGCCGCGACCCACCAGGTCAACCGCGTCGCCGCGCTCGCCGCGGCCGCGGCCGAGCTGCTCGCGTTCGGGCCCGCGTACATGGCGAACATCGTCAAGAACGCGCAGGCGCTCGCGCATGCGCTGCACACCCGCGGCGTGCCCGTCCTCGGCGCCCACAAGGGCTACACGCGCACGCACCAGGTGATCGGCGACGTGCGCGAGTTCGGCGGTGGCCTCGAGGTCGCCCACCGGCTGGCCAAGGCGAACATCATCACCAACAAGAACCTGCTGCCCGACGACACGCCGCAGGACTGGGACCGCCCTTCCGGCCTGCGGATCGGCACCACCGAGGTCACCCGCCTCGGCATGGGCGAGCTGGAGATGCAGGCGATCGCGGACATGATCGCCGGCGTGTTGGTCGAGGGTCGCGACCCCGAGCACGTGAAGGCCGAGGCGCTCGAGCTGCGCACCGGGTTCCAGACCGTGAAGTACTGCTTCAGCAGTAACACAAGGTCCTCCCTGTAACTTCCCGGGCAGTGGAGCCGGACCTGGAGACGCTCAAGCGGGTCGAGCAGCGGGTGCTGTGGCTGGCGACGAGCATCGTCCACCACGCCAACCGCGTGCGCCCGAACCCGTCGGGCGTGAAGGTCGGCGGCCATCAGGCCTCCAGCGCGAGCATGGTGAGCCTGATGACCGCGCTCTACTTCGCGGTCCTCGAGGCGCCCGACCGGGTCAGTGTGAAGCCCCACGCCAGCCCGGTCCTGCACGCGATCAACCACCTGCTCGGCCGGCTGGATTCCCGGTACCTCACCACCCTGCGCCAGTTCGGCGGCCTGCAGTCGTACCCGAGCCGCACCAAGGACCCGGACCCGGTCGACTACTCGACCGGGTCCGTCGGCCTGGGCGCGACCGCCCCGATCTGGGGCGCGCTCGCGCACCGCTACGTCGCCGGTCACTTCGACGTCCCGCGCGGCGGCCGCCAGATCGCGCTGATCGGGGACGCCGAGCTCGACGAGGGCGCGTGCTGGGAGGCGATCGCCGACCCGATGGTCGCGCGGCTGGGCGAGGTGATGTGGGTGGTCGACCTCAACCGCCAGTCGCTGGACCGCGTGGTGCCCGACATCGCCGCCGGCCGGCTCGCCGCGATGTTCGAGGCCGCCGGCTGGCACACGGTGATGGTCAAGTACGGGCCCAAGCTGGCCGAGCACCACGCGCTCCGCGCCCGCATCGACGCGATGCCCAACGAGGAGTACCAGCGCCTGCTGCGCGCCTACGCGCCCGAGCTGCGGCGCCGCCTCGAGGTCGACACGGACGGCCTCAGCGACGAGGACCTGCTCGCCACCTTCCGCGACCTCGGCGGCCACGACCTGCAGAGCCTGATCGACGGCTACCGCCAGGCCGACGCCGTCCAGGACCGCCCGAGCGTCGTCTTCGCCTACACGATCAAGGGCTGGTCGCTGCCCACCGAGGGCCACCCGGCCAACCACTCCGCGCTGCTCAGCCACGAGCAGTACCGTGAGCTGGCGGCCAAGCTCGGGGAGGACGCCGACGACCCGTTCAAGCCGCTCGACGGCGCCGCCGCCGAGCTGTGCCGCACCGTCGGCGTGAAACTGCGCCGCACCGACACCCCCACCGCGCCCGCGCCCGAGGTCCCGCGCGACGTCGGCCGCAAGCACACCGGCAAGGCCTCGACGCAGCAGGCGTTCGGGCGCTTCTTCGTCGACCTCACGCGCGAGGCGCCCGCGGTCGCCGAGCGGGTCGTGACCGTGAGCCCCGACGTCGGCACCTCCACCAACCTCGGCGGTTGGATCAACAAGGCCGGCATCTGGAACGTCGGCGACCGCATCGACTGGTTCGCCGACGACACCGACACCCTCGTGCGCTGGCGCGAGTCCGACCACGGCCGTCACATCGAGCTCGGCATCGCCGAGGTCAACCTCGTCGGCCTGCTCGGCGAGCTCGGCGCCACGTGGTCGCGCGACGGCCAGCCGCTGCTGCCGGTCGGCACGATCTACGACCCGTTCGTGTCCCGCGCGCTGGAGCCGTGGTCGTTCGGGATCTACTCCGGCGGCCAGTCGATCCTCGTCGGCACGCCGTCCGGCGTCACGCTCGGGCCGGAGGGCGGCGCGCACCAGTCAGTGATCACACCGAGCATCGGCATCGAGCAGCCCGGCTGCGTCGCCTACGAGCCGGCGTTCGGCCAGGACTTCGAGTGGTGCTTCCTGCACGCGCTCGCGCAGCTCGGCAAGCCCGGCGGTTCATCGGCCTACTTCCGCCTCTCCACCCGTCCGATCGACCAAGCGCTCCACACCGGCACGCGGGAGGGTGCGATCGCGGGCGGCTACAAGCTGCGCGCCAACCCGGACGCCAAGGTGAGCATCGCCGTCATGGGCGCGCTCGTCCCCGAGGCGCTGCAGGCCGCCGAGGAGCTCGGGAACGCGGAGGTCGTTTGCATCACGAGCGCCGACCTGCTGTTCCGCTCCCACCAGGCGCGCTCCGGCTTCGGCGACGGCGAGCCGCGCACGCTCGCCGGCCTGTTCCGGCCCGGCGTCCCGATCGTCAGCCTGCTCGACGGGCACCCGCACACGCTCAGCTTCCTCGGCTCCCCGATCACCTGCCTGGGCGTGCAGCGCTTCGGCCAGGCCGGCGACATCCTCGAGCTCTACGAGCACCACGAGATCGACGCCGAGTCAGTGGTGGGCGCTGCCCTCGACCTGATGAGCTAGCCGCTTCTCGTCGTACATGCGGCGGTCGGCGAGGTCGACCAGGTCCTCGACGTCCTCGTGGCCGTCGAGCGTCGCCATGCCGATGCTCGCGCCGAGCCGGTTGCGGCGCCCCTCGGCGGTCATCTCGCGCCCGACCTGCGCCACCGCGTCGCGCATCTCGTCCGCGACGTGCAGTGCCTGGCCGGGGTTGACGTGGAGGATCAGCGCGGCGAACTCATCGCCGCCGATCCGGCCCAGGACGTCGCTCGAGCGCAGCCGCGTCCGCAGCGCCCGGTGCACGCGCACCAGCGCCTCGTCGCCGGCCTGGTGGCCCCAGCGGTCGTTGATCTCCTTGAAGCGGTCCAGGTCGACGACCGCGATCGCCGCCGACTCGCCGTACCGCCGCGCCCGCGACGCGGCGCGTTCGGCCTCGGCGAGGAAGTGGCGCCGGTTGTAGGCGCCGGTCAGCGGATCGCGGATCGCCAGCTGGGTGAGCCGGCGGTCGTCCTCGGCCAGTCGCTCGACCGCCTTGCTGACCACGAACGCCAGCCCGGCGACCGCGGCGAGCGTCATCACCCACGCCGCGACGCTCGGTGCCCACCATCCCGCCCGGGCCGCGGCCGTCGCGAGCGCACCCGAGAGCACCGGGATGCCGAGCACGGGCGGCACCATCCGGCGCGCGAAGCGCCCGCTGAGCGTGCGGTCGAAGAGCGTGCCGACCGGGTGCGCCAGGACCACGCCGAACGCGATCAGCATCGCGCACAACGCCGCGGACCAGGACATCTGGACGGACCGCGACACGCCGTAGAAGAGCGGCACGCCGAGCAGGAAGCCGATCGTCGCGGCGCCGCCCAGCGCGCCGGCGGCGATCGCGAGGCGGCGCGTGATCGGCCAGCCGTGTCCGTCGAGCGCGATCGCCACGCCGAGCAGGACGAGCGCCGCCGCCGTGAGCGCCGATATGCGGACGTCGGCGCCGAGCAGCGTGCGGTTGACCCACGTGCCATCGGCGAGCAGCGCGTCGAGCAGCCCGACGGTTCCGGCCACGCACGCGAAGGCTCCGGCGGCGACCTTCAGGCGGGCCCGGTCGGGCATCGCCCAGGTGCCGAGCGCGGCGCCGAGGAAGCCGACGCAGGAGAGGGGCGACATCGGCGCGAGCGTGTCGGTGCGTGTGGCAACCTGCAGGCCCGCGCTCCACGCCAGGAGCATGGTCCCGGCGATCAGCGCAACGCTGCACGAGACAATTTGACGCGCTCTGGGCGCGTCAATCCAATGATTCTCCTCCAACGTCATAGACCTTCCACAAATGGGAATACCCCAGTGAGAGACGTTTGACGTGCTGCCCACGCTCCTCACCGTCATAACCGCGGCGCTGCTGGGTGGCGCGATCGCAGCCGAGATCACGGCCGTGGTGGTGCTCGCGGCGGCCGCGCTCGTGCTGATCGGGCTCGCCAACGGCGTGCGCGAGCTCGCGCACTTCTGCGACCGCGAGCGTTAGCGCTCGTCGTCGAGCACGATCCGGGCAGCCTCGCCCTGACCCTCGACGCGCGGCTTGACCGGCCGCACCTCGTGCGTCGACGCCCATTCGATCAGCGCGTCGGCGGACCCGAAGCGCGCCACCTGCTCGAGCGTCTTGATGGTCGGGAACACCATCAGCAGCTCGCCGGCCTCCGCGCCCGCGAGCGCGCGGTCCGGCTGAAACCAGCGCGCGTCGACGATCTCTGACCCGTCGATCTCGACCTCGGCCCCGTCCGGGGCGACCGCGACGAAGAACCAGGTGTCAAACCGGATCGACACCTCCTCGGGCGTGATCCAGCGCGCGAAGGGGACGAGCGCGGCGGGATCGGGCAGCGTGATCCCGACCTCCTCGCGCACCTCGCGCAGAGCCGCGGCGCGGTGGTCCTCGGACGCGTCGACAGCGCCGCCGGGGAACACCCAGGCGCCGCCCATGAAGCGCGCCTTGGGCGTGCGCTGGGCCAGCAGCACCTCCAGCCGCTGGGCGCCGCCGCGCACCACGAGCACCGTCGCGGCCTGCCGCGGCGTGGTGGGGACGCCGGTCTCGTTGAGGATCGTTCCGGGCTCGGGACCGTCTTGCGCCATCAGGCCAGCCTAATATGCGCCCGCATGAGCACGGACACGGACCGGCAGTGGATCTGCGAATCCTGCGGCTTCATCTATGACCCGGAGGAAGGCGATCCCGACGGCGGGATCGACGAGGGCACCGCCTTCGAGGACATCCCGACGGACTGGTATTGCCCGGTCTGCGGCGCCAGGAAAGCGGATTTCTCGCCCTTCGAGGGCTAGCCTCAACTCCGTGGCAGCCCTCGAGTCCCGAGGCGCTGAGCGGCGCCTGCGGCTGCCGCTCGAGGCGCTGGTCTTCTCCGTCGGTTTCAGCACCCTGGGTGCCGAGATCGCCGCGACGCGCCTGCTCGCGCCGTTCTTCGGGACCTCGACGGTCATCTGGGCGAACACGATCGCGGTCGTGCTGCTGGCGCTCGCGGCGGGCTACAAGCTCGGCGGGACGCTGGCCGACCGCCGGCCGTCCCCGCGGGCGCTGTGCCTGTGCGTGCTGGCGGGCTCGGCGCTGCTCGCGGTGGTGCCGTTCATCGCCCATCCGTTCCTGTCGCTGAGCGTGGACGCGTTCGACGAGGTGTCGGTGGGCGCGTTCGCCGCCTCGCTGTTCGGGACGCTGGTGCTGGTGGCCGTGCCCCTGCTGCTGCTCGGCACGGTCTCGCCGTGGGCGACGCGTCTCAAGCTCGCGTCGGTCGAGGAGGCGGGCGCGGTGTCCGGGCGCCTGTACGCGCTCTCCACCGTCGGCTCGCTGCTGGGCGTGTTCTTCGTCGCGCTGTGGGCGATCGAGGCGATCGGGTCCCAGCGCACGTTCCTGGTGCTGGCGCTGGTGCCCGCGCTGGTCGCGGCGGTCTCGCTCTTCGATCTCGAGCTGCTGCTCGTGCCCGCCGCGCTGGCCGCGGCGCTGCTCATCCCGCCCGGCACGACCAAGCCCGCCGCGGACGCGCGCGTGCTCTACGAGGTGGAGACGCCGTACCAGTACGCGCGGGTGGTCGAGCGCGACAGCGACCGCGCGCGGATGCTCGAGCTCAATGAGGGCCAGGCGATCCACTCGCTGGCGCGGCCCGGCACCGTGCTGACCGGCGGCTACTGGGACGGCTTTCTGACGATGCCGTTCGCGACCGGCTCGGGGCGCCCGCCGGCGCGGATCGCGGCGCTCGGCACGGCGGCCGGCACCGTCCCGCGCGCGTACGCCCGGTACTACCCGGAGACGGTGATCGACGCCGTCGACATCGACCCCGAGCTGTTCAAGATCGGCCACCGCTACTTCGGTTTGGAGGCGAGGCCGCAGCTGCGCGAGCACACGCAGGACGCGCGCCCGTTCCTGCGCCAGACCGAAGAGCGCTACGACGCGATCTTCGTCGACGCCTACCGCCAGCCCTACATCCCCTTCTACCTGACCACGAAGGAGTTCTTCGAGCTCGTGCAGGACCGCTTGAACCCGGGCGGGTCGGTGATCGTCAACATCGGCCATCCAAATGACTCGCCCGCGCTGGAGGAGGCGATGAGCACGACGATGGGCGCCGTGTTCGAGCACGTTGTGCGCGACCCGATCCGGTCGCAGAACTCGCTCGTGATGGCGTCGGACGTGCCGCTCAGCGCGGGCGCGATCGCGCGCGCGCCGGTGTCCTCTGACTTGACGCAGCTCGCGCAGGACAGCGCGGCGCGGATCGAAGGGCCGCTGCGCGGCGGGTCCGTCTTCACCGACGACCGCGCGCCGGTCGAGTGGCTGATCGACGCCTCGATCGTCTCGTACGCGGCGGAGGAGAACGGATGAGCGCGGCCGCTGTCCGGAGGGCGCCGGCGCCGTGGGGGTTCGTCGAGCTCGTCAAGTTCGTCTCCGGCATCACGACGCTGGCGGCCGAGCTCGCCGCGGCGCGGCTGATCGCGCCCGCGTTCGGGGCGTCGACGATCGTCTGGGCGAATACCATCGCCATCGCCTTGGCAGCGTTGGCGATCGGCTACTGGCTCGGCGGCCGCCTGGCGGACCGCCATCCCACCGCGCGCGCGATGGCGCGCGGCGGGCTCGCGGGCGCGGTCATGGTGGCGCTGATCCCGCTCGTCGCGATCCCGCTGCTCGGGGTGACCGAGGACTCGCTCGGTGAGTTCGGCGGCTCGTTCCTCGTCCAGTTGCTCCTGGTCGCACCGCCGCTGGTGATGCTCGGCGCGTTGACGCCATGGTCGATCCGGCTGCGCGTGGACTCGCTGGACGGCGCCGGCGACGCGACCGGCCGCCTGTACGCGCTGTCGACCGCGGGCGGGCTCGTCGGCAACTTCGCCGCCGCGCTGGCGCTGATCCCGCTGGTCGGCACCACCTGGACGTTCATCATCGCGGCGGGCCTGCTCGCCCTCACCTGCGCGCCGAAGGCATGGTCCTCCAAGCCTGCCTGAACGGGGACCGGACGTCCGGCGTCCCGCGCTCGCCCCAGGAGCTGGGCGCGGAAGCGCGGGCGTGCGTCGCGGCGGGCGCGCAGTCGATCCACGCGCACCCGCGCGACGGCGACGGACACGAGACGCTGGATGGCGCGCACATCGCCGCCGCCGTGCGCGAGCTGCGCACCTGCGGCGTGGAGATCTCGCTCTCGACCGGCCTGTGGATCACCGCCGGCGACGTCGACGCCCGCCTGCGCGCCGTGCGCGGCTGGACCGACGTCCCGGACCTCGTCTCGCTGAACCTGAGCGAGGAGGGCTGGCACGAGCTGGCCGGCGTGCTCACCGGGCACGGCATCGGGATCGAGGCCGGCGTCTGGACCGCGGCCGACGCCGAGCGCCTGCTCGCCAGCGGGCTGGACGTGCGCCGCATCCTGGTCGAGCCGCGCACCGAGAGCTCCGCCGAGGCGGTCGCGATCGCCGACGAGATCGACCTCGCGCTCGACGAGGGCGGCAGCACCGTGCGGCGCCTGCACCACGGCGTCGGCCCGGCGACCTGGGCGGTCCTCGACGCGGCCGTCCCGCGCGGGCACGACATCCGCGTCGGGTTGGAGGACGTCACCACCCTCCCGGACGGGCGCCGCGCTCCCGACAACGCGGCGCTCGTGGTCGAAGCCGTGCTGCGCTACCGCTGAACCAGCGCGCGCACCCGGTGGTAGCGGTCGTGCAGGAAGATCGCCGCCTGCTCGGCCTTGGCCTGGCGGCGGGCGGCCTGTTCGGCCTCGGAGAGGGTGGCGAACCACGCGCGACCGACGGTCCACCCGCCCGTGGTGGTGTGCGGGACGACATGGAGCTCAGCTACGGCCATGAGGACATTGAAGGCGTCCGCAGGCGGCCGCCATGTGGACCGTCGGCCAAAATCTCGCCGGAACCGCTGGACACGCGGGCCGGGGCGCCACACCCATAGGGGTGTGGCGGACCGCACAGGGCCAAAGATCGGGGAAGTTCCCCGACGCAGGCGGGCCTGGGCGGGGCCGAAGATGCGGCCATGAAGATCCTCCCCCGAATCGCTGCCCTGATGCTGGCGTCCGCGGCCATCGCGTTCACGATGGCCGGCACCGCCTCCGCCAACACGCCGATGATGATCGTCGCCGACGGTGGCTCGACGATGAAGATCCACGACGACGAGAACGTGGCCTGGGAGGCCACGATGTGGGAGTACAAGACGTTCAGCCTGAGCGGGCTCGTGTTCGGCACGCTCGGCGCCGGCAACGCCGTCTTCAACCACAAGCACGCACGCTGCTGGGGCAACGAGGTCCGCGGCGAGCTGATCGTCGACGCGCACCGCTGGAGCAATACGAACGCCGCCACGATCACCGCGCACATCGACCTCTACGAAGGCGCGAGCTGCTCGACCACCGACCACGACGGCCAGTCCCCGTTCGTCACGTTCACGCTCAAGCCGGGTGAGGCACGGACGGTGCAGCTCCGGGCGGACAACAACGACGAGGGCGACGCCGACCACGCCGCCGCCAAGGTCACCTTCCGGGCCGTCCCCCTCTAAGCGGCCCCTGTGGAACACCGGCACATCGCCCGTTCTTCAGCGACCTTCTAGGCGGCCAGCTGAACCGCCGCCACGGGCACCCCGGCTCCCGGCCGGAACCCTGCGCGCAGCGCGGCGCGGCCGAGCACGGTGGCCGCGTCGCGCAGCTCGTCCCGCTGGTGCGAGGCCATCACGGACACCCGGACCCGCGCCGTACCCTCGAACACCGCCGGCGGGCGGACGGCCTCGGCGAAGACGCCCATCTCCAGCGCGAAGTCGACCATCCGCGCCGCGCGCTCGGCGTCGCCGACCACGAGCGGGATCACGTGGGCCGCGGCGCCGCTGACGTCGAAGCCCTCGCGCGCGAGGCCGTCGCGAAGCGTCTCCGCGTTCGCGCGCAGCTTCGCCACGCGCCGGGGCTGCGCCTCCAGCAGGTCCAGCGCCGCCATCGCGGCCGCCGCGGCCACCGGCGGCAGCGCCGTGGAGTGCAGCAGCGTGCGCGCGGAGTGCACGAGGAAGCGCGCGGTCACGTGGTCGCACGCGACGAAGCCGCCGTAGGAGCCGAGGGCCTTGGCCAGCGTGCCGGTGATGACGTCGACCTCGCCCTCGAGCCCGGCCTCGGCGACGGCGCCGCGGCCGTCGGGCCCCAGCGCGCCCAACGCGTGTGCCTCGTCCACCAGCACGCGCACGTCGTAGCGGTGCGCGAGCTCGACGATCTCGCGCAGCGGCGCGACGTCGCCGTCCATGCCGAACATGCCGTCGGTGGCGATCAGGGTGGCGCGGCCGTCGCACTGGCGCAGCGCCCACGCGAGGTGGTCGGCGTCCGCGTGACGGTAAGGGACCACCTCGGCGCCGGACAGCCGGCAGCCGTCGACGATCGAGGAGTGCGCGAGCTCGTCGTGCAGCACGACCTCCCCGCGGCGAGCGAGCGCGGCGATCACGCCCATGTTCGCGAGCGCGCCGGACCCGAACAGCAGCGCCGCGCGCTGGCCGGTGAACGCGGCGAGCCGCTCCTCCAGGCGCCGGTGCAGCGTCATCGTGCCGCACGAGACGCGCGCCGCGCCCGCGCCGACACCCCACCGCATGGCCGCGTCGGCGGCCGCTTGCCGGACCTTCGGATGGTCGGCCAACCCGAGCGCGTTGCCCGAGCACAGCAACAGCACCGGCCGCCCGTCGAGCACCACGCGCGGCCCCTGTGGTCCGGAGACCATCCGCATGCGCTGGTGCAGGCCGAGCTGGTTGAGCTCGTCCAGGCGGTCCTCGAGATCCAGCATCCACGATCCTCGGTCGAGTGACGTTGCGCGGAAGCTACGGCCTCAGCCGGACGACTTAGCGACCAGGCCAGCGCGGTGGGCGTTTCTCTACAAAACTGCGCACGCCCTCGGCGAACTCCGCCGACGTGAACGCATCACGCCGCAGCGCGTCGAGCTCCTCGACCAGCACCGGATCGAGCGGCGGGATCAGCGCCTGCAGCACGCGCTTGTTCCCACGCACGGACACCGACGACAACGCCGCGATCTCGCTCGCCAGCTCGACCGAGCGGGCGTCCACGTCGTCGACGACCTCGTTCACCAGGCCCCAGGCCAGGGCCTCGTCCGCGCTGACCGGCCGCGCCGTGAGGAACAGCTCGCGCGTGCGGGCGGAGCCGATCGCGTCCACGAACCGCCGCAGCCCCGTGTGCGAGTAGACCACGCCGAGCCGCGCCGGCGGCATCCCGAGCCGCGCGCCCGGCGCGCACACGCGCAGGTCGCAGGCCACCGCGAGCTCCAACCCGCCGCCGAACGCGTGCCCGCCGAGCGCGGCCACGATCGGCACGGGCACCGCGTCCAGGGCCGCCATCGCCGCCTCGAACGGGTGGATCAGCACGTCCGCCAAGCCCTCCGGCGTCAACCCGCCGAGGTCGTAGCCGGCCGAGAAGGCGTCACCGGCGCCGGTCACGATCACGCAGCGCGCGTCGACCTGCGGCAGCTCCCGCGCCAGGCCCTCGAGGATCGAGACGTCGAGCGCGTTGCGCTTGGCGACGTTGTCGAGCGTGACCCGGACGACGCCGTCGGCCGGGAAGTCGAAGTGCAGCTCGCCCACTACTCGAGGACCACCAGCGGGTCGCCCTCCTGGACGGACTGGCCCTCGCTGACCAGGATCTCCGCGACGGTGCCGTCGTCCTCGGCCTCGACGGGCATCTCCATCTTCATCGACTCGAGGATCACGACCGCGTCGCCCTCGGACACGGCATCGCCGACCGCGACCTCGATCTTCCACACGGTGCCCGTGATGTTCGCCTCGATGCGCGTCACGGGCCGCACGATATAGACACCGTGTCGATTGTGATCGCACCGATTCCGGACGCGCGGTCGATGGGGAGCAGGACCCCTCCCCGGCACCATGGTCCTTGCTGTTCGTCGCGATCTCTCCTCCCGCGGCGCACGGCGAACCGGCGAAGGAAGCGGCGGGCGGGGCACCTGGACGGCCCCGCCCGCTGCGACCGGACCGCCATACTCTGCGTCCATGAGCCAGCCCGAGCTCGTGGAGATCAAGGAGACGCAGTACAAGGATCCGCGGCCGAAGGAGCACTTCGACCGCTTCCACGAGCGCACGCGGACCCGGCAACCCGACTTCATGTACGAGGTCGTGCGCATCCTGATGACGCTGATCGGGTGGGTGTTCTTCCGCGTGAGCCACACGCACCCGGAGCGCGTGCCGGCCGTCGGCCCCGTGATCCTGGCGCCCAACCACTTCTCGTTCCTGGACCACTTCTTTCTCGGCGTGGCGCTGCGGCGCAAGGTCCACTTCATGGCCAAGTCGCAGCTGTTCAAGCCGCCGATGCAGTTCGTCTACACGCACGGCGGCGTCTTCCCCGTGCGGCGCGGCTTCGCCGACGAGGACGCATTCATCACCGCGACCACCGTCCTCGAGCGGGGGAACACGATGGCGATGTACGCCGAGGGCGGCCGCTCGCGCACAGGGGAGCCCGCCAAGAAGGCCAAGCGCGGGATCGGGCGCCTGGCGCTGCTGAGCGGCGCGCCGGTGGTGCCCGTCGCGATCGTCGGCTCCAGCCACGTGCGCAACTGGAAGCGCGGCCAGTTCCCGAAGGTGCGCGTGTTCTACGGCGAGCCGTTCGCGTTCGAGCGCGTCGAGGCGCCGACGCGTGACCAGGAGCAGGCCACCGCCGACGCCATCTTCGCCGAGGTGCGCGCGCTCTACGAGGTCGCGACCAAGCCCGGCTCGGCGACCTGAGCCGTCGTCGGCCGCGGCTTTCCGGGCACCAGCAGCGCGATCAGCGCACCCGCGGCCAGCACCGCGGCGCCGACCCACGCGGCGGACGTCATCCCGTCGACGTACGCCTGCGGGGACGCGTAGGAACCGGTCGCGGCGAACACGGACGCGAGCACCGCCACGCCCAGCGCGCCGCCCACCTCGCGGATCGCGTTGGTCGCCCCGCTCGCCTGCCCCGCCTCCTCCGGCCGCACGGCCGCGAGCACCGCATTGGCGGTCGGCGCGAACACGAGCGCCATACCCGTGCCGGCGAGGATGAACGGCGGGACGAGCGACGCGTAGGCTGTCGTGGGCGACGAGACCGAAGCGATCCACGCGATCGCGACCGCCTGCAGCGCGAGCCCGGCGAACATCAGCGGGCGCGAGCCGATGCGGTCGCTGAGCAGGCCGGCGATCGGCGCGACGATCATCGGCATCGCCGTCCACGGCAGCGTGCGCAGGCCGGCCTCCAGCGGCGACAGGCCCTGCACCACCTGGAAGAACTGGGCGAGCAGGAAGATCGACCCGAAGACGCCGAAGTACATCGCCAGCGACACGCCGTTGGAGGCGGCGAACGCGCGCGAGCGGAAGAACCGCAGCGGCAGCATCGGCGCCGGCGACCGCCGCTCCCAGGCGACGAACGCGGCCAGCAGCAGCGCGCCGCTCGCGAGCGAGGCGAGCACGGTGCCCGACGTCCACCCGAGCGTCTCCCCGCGCACGATCCCGAACACGACGCCGAACAGGCCGAGTCCGGCGAGCACCAGCCCGGGCAGGTCGAGCCGGTTCGCGGGCCCGAAGGACTCCTCCAGCCGCGTCACGGCCAGCGGCAGCAGCGCCAGGCCGATCGGCACGTTGATCCAGAAGATCCACTGCCACGAGATGCCGTCCACGACGGCGCCGCCGATCAGCGGCCCGAGCGCAACGCCGAGGCCGGAGATGCCCGACCAGAGCCCGATCACGAGCCCGCGCTTGCCGGGCGGGAACGCTTCGGAGAGCAGCGTGAGCGTGAGCGGCGTGACGATCGCCGCGCCGACGCCCTGCAGCGCCCGCGCGGCGATCAGCGCGCCGGTCGAAGGAGCGAGGGCGGCGAGCGCGCTGGCCACCGTGAACAGAACGAGCCCGCCGACAAACACGCGCCGGCGGCCGAAGCGGTCGCCGAGCGCTGCGCCCGTGAGCAGCAGCACGGCGAACGAGAGGGTGTAGGCGTTGACCGTCCACTGCAGGTCCTCCAGGCTGCCGCCGAGGTCCGTGCGGATGGACGGGAGCGCGGTCGTGACGACGAGGTTGTCGAGCACGACCATGAAGAGGGCGACCGAGACGATCGCGAAGGTCCAAGCTGAACGCGACATGGAAGTAAGTGAAGACTCACTTCCACTCCGCGTCAAGAGCGTCGGTGCGCCAAGTTAGTGGCGACTTACTACGTCGGCTGATCCGCCCATGGCACCTCGACGGAGTCCTCGGTCGGCGAGTCACGCGCGACGACGTACTCGGCCGGCTCGGAATCCGACGTGTTCGTCACCGTGTGCGTCTCGCGCGGAGGCACGTAGAGCATGTCGCCGGCCTCGACGATCAGCGCCTGTTCGAGCTGGTCGCCGAAGCGGATCTCGATCGAGCCGGAGAGCATGTAGAGCGCGCTCTCGCAATTGTCGTGGTAGTGCGGACGGCCGCGCGCGCCGGCGGGCACGCGGAAGATGCCCATGTAGAGGTTGTGCGCACCCGTCGTGGCCTGGGAGATCTCGGTTCCGCCCACCACCCCGCGCGGGACGTCGCGCTCCTCCCCGGAGGGCTTGACCAGCTTCATGACGTCATCCCCGTGAACTGGCCGCCGGTGACGTTGAGCACCTGGCCGTGGACGAAGTTCGACCACGGCGAGCAGAGGAAGAACACGCCGCCGGCGGCCTCCTCCGGCGTGCCCGGTCGGCCGATCGGGATCAGCGCCGGCGCCATCGAACGCATCTGCTCGGGGATGCCGAGCTGCACGGTCTCGCCGTCGATCTCCATCGTGTTCTCGGCGTCCTTGGTGGCGGTCAGGCGCGTCTCGATCCACCCGAACGCGACCGCGTTGACGTTGATCTTGAACTGGCCCCACTCCTTGGCCAGCGTCTTGGTCAAGCCGACGACGGCGGACTTGCCCGCCGAGTAGTTGGCCTGGCCGGCGTTGCCCATCGTGCCGCTGATCGAAGACACGTTGACGATCTTGCGGAAGACCTCCACGCCCTGCGCGCGCTCGGCCTTGGCGGGCTCGCGCAGGTGTGGCGCGGCCGCGCGGACCACGCGGAACGGGACGACCGTGTGGATGTCGAGCATGCGCTGGAACGCGTCGTCGGACAGCTTGTGCACCGGCGCGTCGATCGTGTAGCCCGCGTTGTTGACGATGATGTCGATCCGGCCGAAGGCGTCGATCGCCGTCTGCACCAGCGCCTCCGGCGAGCCCGCCTTGGTCAGGTCACCGCCATAGACCGCCGTCTCGCCCGCGATCTCGGACGCCGCCTGCTCGGCGAGGTCGGCGTCGAGGTCGTTGATGATCAGCTTGGCGCCGTGCTCGGCGAGCAGCTCGGCCGTCGCGCGGCCGATGCCGCGTGCCGAGCCGGTCACGATCGCCACCTTGTCGTCCAGGACTCCCATGGCCCGGACGATATCGGGGGTCGGCGAGATACGCGGACCCCCGACTATCGGAACTACGGGTTCGTGGTCGAGAGCGTGAACGTCAGCGTCTTGCTGTACGTGCCCGTGCGCAGCGGATCGGTCCGCTTGATCAGCTGCTTGTAGGCGACGTCGACGTTCTCGTTGGACACCGGGCCGGTCCACGCGGACTTCGAGAGCTCCACGCGCAGCGGCTCGGCGAGCGAGAACGCGCCGTTGGTCAGATGGCCGGGCGAGGCCACCGTCAGCGTCGCGTCACCCGCCGACGAGACCACGCCGGCCTTCGAGGTCGCCGTGTAGTCCTGCTCGACGCCCGGCACGAACGGGCCAAGCGGCGTCGCCGGGGTCAGCGTGAGCGACAGCGTCGGCGCGACGGACCCGCCGACGGGCGCCGTCGTGGACGTGTACGGGTTCACGCCGAGGTGCTTCATCGCCTCGAACACGAGCGACTTGCGCTTCGCGCGGTCGGCGACGTTCTCGAGGCCGAAGCCCCACAGCAGCGTGTCGTCGGTCGAGACGCCGGCGAACGTCGTCGCACCCGAGATCGCGTGCGTGCCCTTCGAGGACGCGAACGACGGGAACTGCGCGGGCGGCAGCGCCGACGAGGTCGGGGTGAAGCCCGGCAGGTAGGACTGGTCGGTCAGGCCGAACGAGGCCGTGAATGGCGCGAGGCCGGTGATCGTGCGGGTGGCCGGGTTCGACACGCTCGCACGCTGGTTGGCGCCCATCCAGTACTGCATGAAGTCGTTCTTGACATACACGCAGTTCTCCACCTGGCCGACGGGGTCGTTCTCGGTCGAATTGGCGGGGCACTGCGGCAGCGGCGGGACGCGCCCCAGCGGGTTGTAGGAGTACTCCTGCCACGCGCCCTGGAGCGCGCGCTGGCCGGTGACGAGCACCTTGCCGCCCTCGTTGATGTAGTCCCGGACGGCGATCAGCTGGTCGTCGAACAGCTTCGCGACACCGACGGTCTGGCCGGGATCGCGCACGAAGTCGTCCTGGCCCGTGTACCAGAGGACGGCCTTGTAGTGGCTGAGCACGCCGTGCAGGTCCGCGTGGTTGCGGGTGGACGCGTCGATGTCGTAGACGTCAGCCGGGATGCCGGCGTCGGCGAGCGCCTCCAGATACGTCGCGAGGTACGTCGGACCGGTACCGGGCGCCGCGTTCGGCGACACGCCGCTGTAGTCCTCCGCGCTCAGCACCAGGACCTGGCTCCCGCGGCCGAGCGATGACGCCGCGAAGGTGAACGGCTCCGAGCTCTTCCCGCCGGCTTCGAACCACACCTTGACGCTGTCGCCCGCCTTGAAGCCCGTCACGGACCCGCGCACGTGGTGGTAGTAGACGCCGGACTCGCCGTAGCGCTCGCCGCCGTCGAACTCCGAGGTGGCGCCGCTCTGCACGGCACCGCCGTTGACCTGCCACTTGACCGTCACCGCGCCGAGCGCGCGGCGCGCGTTGACCTCGACCCGCTGCGAGCCGGCGCCGTACGACGTCGGGAACGCGTCCGTGACGAAGTCCGGGGCCTTGGCGCCGATGTGCGACGACGGCTGGTCGGGCGTTCGCGCCGACTTGGCCAGGTCGAGCATGAAGTTCTTGTTCTTGAGCCAGACGTTCTCGACGTCGGCCTCGCGGTCCTGGAACACGAAGCCGCCGGGCGGGTCGCTGCCGGGAACCTGCGTGCCGCCGACGGGCGCGCCGGAGCCGCCGTCGAGCTCGATCGTGTAGCCCAGGATGCCGTGCTGCATGTACATCGTGTCGGTGACCTCGCCGTTGGTGATGTAGAGCTCACCGCCGACGTCCGGGTCGTACGTCGGGACCGCCGGATTGCGGTCGGTGCCGGCCAGCGACTCCATCAGCGGGTTGTCGCCGCTGTAGGTCTCGACCTGCCAGCCGAGGGGGTACAGCACGAGGTTCGCGTACGAGTGGTAGTCGATGTAGAACTCGGGCTTGATGCGCGCCATCAGCTCGTGGAAGGCCTTGACCTCGGACTCGGACTCGGGCTCGGTGCCGCGGTAGCTCGCGGCCGTCAGCGCGCTGCTCGAGCCTTCGTTGTCGTAGCGCCACTTCTCCGAGAAGTTGCGGTTGGTGTCCACGCCGTCGGCGTTCGTCAGCACGCCGTCGTTGTTGTTGTCGCGCAGGGTCTTGCGCCACAGCCGCGTGCCGCGGTTCTGGAACGTGTAGTCGTAGCCGTCCGGGTTCACGACCGGGATGAACCACACCTCGGTGGAGGCGAGAACCTCCGGAACGCCGGACGCGGCGTCGCCAGAGTGCTCGAGGAAGTACTGGTAGCCGCGGCGCACGACCTCGGCTGAGATCCACTCACGCGCGTGCTGCGCGCCGTGATACATGACGCCGGGCTTGGCGCCGTCCGCGGTGGTGTTCGCATCGGTCGTGAGCTTGTAGGCGATCAGGTCCTGGCCGAGCAGCGACTTGCCGTACACGACGCGCTTGACCAGCGTCGGGTGGGCGGCGGCCAGCGTGTCGTAGAACGTGCGCAGGTTGACGGGCTGGCCCTGTGCGTCGACCGCACCCGCGCACGTCGTCGGGCACGGCGCCGGCTTGAGGTTGAGCGGGCGGAACACGTCATAGCCCCACGTCGGGTCCGCGAGCGGGCCGTCGGCCGCAC
The DNA here is from genome assembly GCF_003344625.1 of Solirubrobacter deserti. Taxonomy (GTDB): domain Bacteria; phylum Actinomycetota; class Thermoleophilia; order Solirubrobacterales; family Solirubrobacteraceae; genus Solirubrobacter; species Solirubrobacter deserti. Next base: position 558,707 of record NZ_QPKJ02000004.1, read on the forward strand.
GCGCGGCGTAGCGCCGCTTGTTCTCGCCGCCGAGCGGCGTGATGTCGAAGCCCTTGGCCTCGAGCGCATCCGCCTCCGACGGCGTCGCGACGATGCCGGTCCGGCCGGGCGCTTGCGCACCCTCCGTCAGGTCATGCCCGAGGGGGCCGAGCGCCTTGAGCTCGGCGTCCGTCCCGGTGACGATGTATTGGTTGTATGGCTCGACGGGGTCGGCAGCCAGTGCGGGCTGCGCGGAACCGAGCGAGACCATGGCGCCGACCATGGCGCCGAGGTAGACCCTCCGCATTGCGCGAAGCTACAGGAAGCGGTGCGGCCTATAAACCGTACGAACGGCCAACGACGTCGAGCATGATCTCGTCCGTGCCGGCGCCGATCCGGTTCAGGCGCAGGTCACGCCACGCGCGCTCGATCTGGTATTCGCGCATGTATCCGGCGCCGCCGTGGATCTGCAGGCACTCGTCGGCGACCTCGCAGCACATCTGGGAGGCGTCGAGCTTGGCCATGGAGATCTCGCGCACGGGGTACTCGCCGTTGGCGAAGCGCCAGGCGGTCGAGTACACGAGCTGGCGCGAGCGTTCGATCTTGGTCGCCATCGCCGCGAACTTGTGGCGGATCACCTGGAAGTGGCCGATCTCGCGCCCGAACGCCTTGCGCTCCAGCGCGTAGGCGAGCGTGCGGTCGAACGCTCGCTGGGCGCCGGCGACGCAGCCCGCGGCGCCGATCAGCCGCTCGCCCTGGAGCTCCCACATGATGTGGTAGAAGCCTTTGCCGAGCTCGCCGAGGACCGCGGTGTCGGGCACGCGGACGTCGTTGAAGGCGAGCAGCGCGGTGTCGCTCGCGTGCATCCCGAGCTTCTCGAGCTTCTTCTCGCGGATCACGCCGGGCGCGTCCATGTCGACGATGAACAGCGTGAAGCCGTCGTAGCCGGCGTCCGGGTCGGTCTTGGTCACGAGCACGATGAAGTCGGCGCGGTGACCGTTCGTGATGTAGGTCTTGGAGCCGTTGATGACCCATTCGTCGCCGTCGCGCACGGCGCGCGTCCGGATGCCGGACACGTCGGAGCCGGCGTCGGGCTCGGTGATGCCCAGACAGGCGATCTTCTGGCCGGCGATCGCGGGCACGAGGTAGTCCTGCTTCTGCTGTTCGGTGCCGAACTGCAGGATCGGCGGCGTGGCCATGTCGGTGTGCACGGCGACACCCATCGCCAGCCCGCCGCTGCCCGAGTGCGAGAGTTCCTCGGCCAGGACGAGATTGAAGAAGTAGTCGCCGCCCTGGCCGCCGTACTCCTCGGGCATCGAGAGCCCGAGGAACCCGAGCTCGCCCATGCGCGGGAACACCGAGCTCGGGAAGGTCGTCTGTTCCCACTCCTCGGCGTGCGGCGCGAGCTCCTTCATCACGTAGCTGTGGAGCGACTCGCGCAGCGCCTCGTGCTCGTCGTTGAAGATGAAGTGACGCCGCGGCGCGGCGTGATCCGGTTTCAGGACATTCGCGGCGGCCATAGCGGGAGACTACGGAGTGCGGATAGGCTCGGCAGCAGATGGGTCTCACCACTTTGCGATACGACGTCCAGGATCACGTCGCGACCATCGCCATGGACCGTCCGGAGGCACGCAACGCGCTCTCGGACGAGTTGCTCGACGACCTGCTGGCGGCGTTCGCGCAGGCGCGCGAAGACGCAGTCGTGCGCGCCGTCGTGCTCACCTCCACGCACGAGAAGGTCTTCAGCGCGGGCGGCGATCTGAAGGGCTTTGCGGCCGATGTGCCGCTCATCGGCAAGCACTTCGCGACCGCGAAGTTCGTCCAGCTCTTCCAGGCCATCGGCGCCCTGGGCAAGCCGACGCTGTGCGCCGCGAACGGCCACGTGCTCGCCGGCGCGCTCGGGCTCGCGCTCGCCTGTGACCTGATCGTCGCGAAGCAGTCCGCGCGCTTCGGGACGCCCGAGATCAACGTCGGCGTGTTCCCGTTCATGATCATGGCGCTGATCTACCGGAACGTCGGGCGTAAGAAGACGAACGAGTTGCTGCTGCTCGGCGAGCAGATCAGCGCCGCCGAGGCCGAGCGGATCGGGATCGTCAACAAGGTCGTGCCGGACGCGGAGTTCGAAGCCGCCGTCGCCGGCTGGGCGAGCGCCCTCGCGGCCAAGTCGCCGCTGCTGATGCGCATGGGCAAGGACGCGATGTACCGCCAGCAGGACATGCCGTTCGCCGACGCGCTCGAGTACCTGCAGGCGCAGCTCAGCTTGGCGTTCTCGACCGACGACATCCAGGAGGGCGTGAAGGCGTTCATGGAGAAGCGGGAGCCGGTGTGGACCGGCCACTGAGCGTCACCGCGCTGCGCTGCCGCACGTCCGACCGCACGCCCGGCGCGTCGCGCGGGGCGGAGGCGCTCGCGCTCGCTCTGGACCCGGACGCGCGCCTGGTCGGCACCTTCGGCGAAGCGCGGATCGCCAACTGGGACGACGACCTGCGCGACTCGCACGGCTGCCTGCTCGAGGCGGGAGGTCAGGTGGAGGACATGCTGGTGGCGGGCGCGTTCCCGGTCCTGACGACGTCGGACTGCTCGATCTGCATGACGACCTTCCAGGCCATCACCCGCCATGAGCCGGACGCGCGCGTCCTGTGGCTCGACGCCCACGGTGACTACAACACGCCGGACACGACGCCGTCCGGCTTCCTCGGCGGCATGTGCCTGGCGGCGTCCTGCGGCGTGTGGGACGCGGGCTTTGAGCCGTCGATCGACCCGGGCCGCGTGCTGATGTCCGGCGTGCGCGACCTCGACGCCGGCGAGCGGGTGCTCGTGGACACGACCGGCGTCAAGAACGTCCGGCCGTCCGAGGTGGCGCAGCGCCTGGCCGGCCAGAAGGTCTACGTCCACCTGGACCTCGACGTGCTCGACCCCGACATCCTGCCGTCGCAGTTCGCCGTGCCGGGCGGCCTGAGCGACACCGGGCTGCGGACGCTGCTGGCCGAGGTCAAGCGTGAGTGCGAGGTGATCGGGCTCGAGGTGACCGCCTTCGAGTATCCCGAGCCCGCGAACGTGGAGCTGGTCGAGTCGATCGTGCGAGCGGTGCTCTAGGTGACCGGCGTCGGGGACCCGCGGCGCCTGGCGGCGCTGGCCGAGACGGGCCTGCTCGACGGCTCGTCGGTGGCCGCGTTCGACCGCGTGACGCGGCTGGTCGCCGAGGTCCTGCAGGTCCCCGTCGCGCTGTTCACGCTCGTCAGCGACGACCGCCAGGTGTTCAAGAGCTCGGTCGGCGTGGGCCACGTGCGCGAGACCCCGCTCTCGCACTCGTTCTGCAAGCACGTCGTGGAGTCCGGCGCGCCGCTCGAGGTCGTGGACGCGCGCGTGCACCCGAAGGTCCGTGATAACCCCGCCGTCGAGGAGCTTGGCGTCGTCGCCTACCTCGGCATGCCGCTGACGACCTCGTCCGGCGAGCGGATCGGCGCGTTGTGCGCGATCGACCACGAGCCGCGCCAGTGGACCGGCCGCGACAACGGCGTGCTGGAGGACCTCGCGGGCGCGGCGATGGCCGAGGTCGAGCTGCGCCGGGCCAACCGGGCCGTCGCGGCGGCGGCGGCCGAGCTGCACTTCGCGGCCACGCACGACACGCTCACGCGGCTCGGCAACCGGCGCGCGCTCTTCGACGATCTCGGCCAGCTGCTCGCGGACGGCCACCCGGCCTCGTTCGCGCTCTTCGACCTGCACGGGATGCGCGGCTACAACGACCGCCACGGGCATGTCGCCGGGGACGCGCTGCTGGCCCGGCTCGGCGCGCGCCTGGAGAGCCTGCTCGTCGGCCACGGCCACGTGTACCGGCTCGGCGGCGTCCAGCTGTGCGCGCTGATGGACGCGGGCTCCGAGGACGTCGTCCGCATGGCCGCGGCCGCCGTCGCCGATCGCGCGAGCGGCGTGCGTTGCCGCTCGGTCACCGTCCAGCTGCCCCGCGAGGCGCCCAGCGTCGCGGCCGTCCTGCGCCTCGCCGACACGCGGCTGGCAGGCTCCGTGCCGTCAGGGAATCCCTCGGAGCGGGCTGTCCTGTGAGCCGGCATGTTGCGACCGCTGGCCGCTGAACTCGAGGAACGCAGAGCCGCCGCCCGGTTGGGCGGAGGCGAGGAGAAGATCGCGCGCCAGCACGCGGCGGGCAAGCTGACCGCGCGCGAGCGGATCGCGCTGCTCACCGACGACTTCACGGAGCTGGGCGTGCACGCGCGCCCGCACTTCTCCCAGCGCGCGATGGACGGGCGCGAGGCGCCTGCGGACGGCGTCGTCACGGGCTGGGGGCACGTGGACGGGCGCCCGGTCGCGATCGTCGCCTACGACTTCACCGTGATGGCCGGGTCGATGGGCATGACCGGCGAGCTCAAGGTGACGCGGATCCGTGAGCTGGCGCTGACCAAGCGGATCCCGATCGTGTGGCTGCTCGACTCCGCCGGCGCGCGCGTGCAGGAGGCGGTCGGTGCCCTGTTCGCCGGCACGGGCCACCTGTTCCGCGAGGAGTCGATCATGAGCGGCGTCGTGCCGCAGGTGGCCGCGGTGATGGGCCCGTGCGCGGCGGGCACGGCCTACATCCCGGGCCTGGCGGACTTCGTCCCGATGGTGAGCGGGCAGGGGTCGATGGCGCTGGCGGGCCCGCACCTCGTGCGCGCGGCGATCGGCGAGGAGGTCACGCCGGAGGAGCTCGGCGGGGCGCGCGTGCACTGCCGCAAGTCGGGCGTCGGCGACCTCGAGGTGGCCGACGACGCCGAGTGCATCGCGCGCATCAAGGAGTACCTGTCGTTCTTCCCGTCGCACTGCGAGCAGGCGCCACCAGTGCGCGAGCCGGGCGCCGAGCTCGACCAGGAGCCGCTGCTGGACGTGCTCCCCGAGTCCAACCGCAAGCCGTACGACATGTACGACGTGATCAAGACCATCGTCGACGACGGGTCCTACTTCGACCTCAAGCCCAAGTGGGCGAGGACGATCATCACCTGCCTGGCGCGCATGGGCGGGCAGCCGGTCGGGATCGTCGCCTCCCAGCCGCGCCACCTCGGCGGCATCCTCGACAACGACTCCGCCGACAAGGCCGCGCGCTTCGTGAACCTGTGCGACGCGTTCGGCATCCCGCTCGTGTTCCTGGTCGACGTGCCGGGCTTCATGGTCGGCACCAAGGTCGAGCAGGCGGGGATCATCCGGCACGGCGCGAAGATGCTGCACGCGGTCTCGAGCGCCACCGTCCCGAAGGTCACGGTCGTGCTGCGCAAGGCCTACGGCGCCGGTTACTACGTGATGAACGGGCGCGCGTACGAGCCCGACCTGATCGTCGCGTGGCCGTCGGCCGAGATCTCCGTGATGGGCGCCGAGGGCGCGGCGGAGATTCTGTTCCGCGACGCGCCCAACAAGGCCGAGATGATCGAGACCTACCGCGGGCTGATCGACGTCTACGTCGCCGCGGGCAACGCGATGATCGACGACGTCATCGATCCGCGCGAGACCCGGCCGACCATCATCCGCGCGCTCCAGCTCGCTAAAAACAAGAAACTGGAGCGCCCATACCGCAAACATGGTGTAGTGCCGGTCTGAGTGGGTAAGTGGATCGCGCGTGACTGACCGACATGTGCTCGATGCCGTGCCCGTCGCGCTGCAGGTGTGGGCCCTCGCCGACGGCGCGCTCACCCGCTCGTGGGCCAACGCCGAAGCACGCCGCCGCATCGCGTTGCCCGACGATCCGGAAGCGCTCGCCGCCGCCTGCCGCGCACAGGAGCCGGCGCTGCTGGAGTGGGCGGCCGGAGACGCGTGGTGGCGCGTGCAGCTGACGCCGCTCGGCGCGCGGTCCGTGCTGGCCGCGTTCGCCGACATCACCTCGCACAAGGCGCACGAGCGCTCGTTGCGCGCGTCCGAGGAGCTCAACCGCGAGATCCTCGCCGGCCTGCAGGAGGGCGTCATCGTCGTCGACATGGACGGCTGCGTCGTGGTGGCCAACGAGGCCGCCGCGGACGTCTTCGGCGTGGCCGTGAGCGAGCTGTCGGGGAGCGTGCTGAGCGGCATCCCGGTCGACCTGCTCGACGATCGCGGGCACCTGCTGGGCGAGGACCGGCTGCCTTTGCTGCGCGCACTGAAGGGTGAGGAGGTGACGGGCCAGGTGATGCGCTGCGTGCGCCGCGACGGCTCGTTGCTATGGGTCGAGGTGCACGCGAACCCGCTGTTCGACGGGCACGGCCGGCAGTACGGCGCGGTCGCCTCCTACGACGACGTGACCGCGCGGGTGGAGCAGGACCGGCGCACGCGCCACGAGGCCGACACCGACGCGCTGACCGGGCTCGCGAACCGGCGCGCGCTGGAGCGGACGCTGGAGGCGGCGCTGCGGCGCGCCGAGGCGCGCGGCCGGGCGGTCGGCGTGATCATGCTCGACCTCGACGGCTTCAAGGCCATCAACGACACCCACGGGCACGCGGCCGGCGACACGGCGCTGCGCGAGGTGGCGCTGCGGCTGCGGCGCTGCGTGCGCGAGCGCGACCTCGTCGCCCGGCTGGGCGGCGACGAGTTCGTGGTCGTGCTGACCGACCTCGACGACCCCGCGCGCGCGGTGATGCACTCCGTCCAGCGGGTGCGCGAAGCGCTGGCCGCGCCGTTCGATCACATGGAGCTGCGGGCCGCGGTCGGCATCGCGCAGTTCCCGGGCGACGCGGCGGGCGCCGCTGACCTGCTCGCGCACGCCGACCGCGCGATGTACGTGAACAAGGGCGCGCGCAACGGCTCGTTCCGATAGAGGTACCGGGGTGAGCGACCCCGTGATCTTGACGTGCGCCGTCTCGGGGGCGCTGGCTTCGCGTGAGCAGTGCCCGGCGATCCCGTACACGCCGGCCGAGTACGCGGCCGAGGCGCGGCGCGTGGTGGACGAGGGCGGCGTGATGGTGCACCTGCACGCGCGCCGGCCGGACGGGACGCCGTCGCACGCGATCGAGGACTTCCGCGCGATCACGGACGCGATCCGGGGCGAGGTCGGCGACGCGCTCATCATCAACTACTCGACCGGCGCGTTGGGCGTGCCGATCGAGGTGCGGCAGGCGTACCTGAAGGAGCTGCGGCCGGACGTCGGCGCGCTGAACATGGGCTCGATGAACTACGCCAAGTACTCGGCGCGGCGGAAGGACTTCGTGTTCAAGGCCGTGTTCGAGAACTCGTTCGACACGATCGGCGCGCTGCTGGCGACGATGGTCGAAAGCGGCATCCGGCCCGAGCACGAGTGCTTCGACTCGGGCCATGTGGCGTCGCTCGATCCGTTGCTCGACATGGGTGTCCTGAAGCCGCCGCTGCAGGTGTCGTTCGTGATGGGCGTGACGGGCGGGATCCGGCCGACGGCGCGCAACGTCGCGCACATGGCCGAGCAGGTGCCGGACGTGCCGCACCAATGGGGCGTGATCGGCATCTCGCGCGCGCAGTGGGGGCTGCTGGCCGCGGCCCTGTCGCTCGGCGGGAACATCCGCGTCGGGCTCGAGGACAACTTCTACCTCCCGGACGGGGCGATGGCCCGGTCCAACGGTGAGCTGGTCGCGCGGGCGGCGCGGATGGCGGTCGACTCGGGGCGGCGGCTGGCGACGGTCTCCGAGGCGCGGGCGATGCTGGGGCTCGCGTGAGCTTCTACGTGGACCTGGGCGAAGGGCGCTTCCGGGCGACGAAGCGGACCTCCGGGCCGTGGGACCCGGCGCACCAGCACGCCGGACCGCCTTCGGCGCTGATGCTGCGGGCGTTCGAGCGGCTGGCGTCCGAGCTCGTGATCGCGCGGATCACGATCGAGATCCTCGGGCCGGTGGCGATCGGGGAGATGGACGTGCGCGTCGAGGTCGAGCGGCCGGGGCGGTCGGTCGAGCTGCTCGCGGGGTCGATCGCCGTGGACGGCCGCGAGGTGCTGCGCGCACGGGCCTGGCGGGTGCGGCCGGCTCCCGCGGGCACCGTCGAGGAGGCTCCCGTCGACCTGCCCGAGCAAGAGCACGTGCCGCCGGCCGCGCTGGGCGAGACGTTCGGCTACGCGCACGCGGTCGAGTGGCGGTGGGCCCGCGGCGGGTGGCTGGACCGCGGGCCGGCGACGGTCTGGACGCGCATGAAGATCCCGCTCATCGAAGGCGAGGAGCCGTCGCCGCGCCAGCGCGTGACGGTCGTGGCCGACAGCGGGAACGGCGCGTCCAACGTGCTCGACTGGGCGCGCTACCTGTTCATCAACACCGAGCTCACGGTGCACTTCGTGCGCGAGCCGGTGGGCGAGTGGGTCCTGCTGGACGCGGCGACGCAGATCGCCGAAGGCGGCGCCGGGCTGGCCTCGTCCGTGCTCAGCGACCGGACGGGACCGGTTGCCCGCGGCGCGCAGGCGCTGCTCGTCGCGCCACGATGACGCGGCCGTCGGCCTTCGGGGCGAGCGTGATCGAGCGGTGCTTGGTGTCCTCGGCGGAGGTCGTGCCCGGCTGCAGCTCCACCACGGCGTCGGCGATCGCGCGCAGCACCCAGCGCATCTCGAACAGCGCGAAACTCGCGCCCAGGCAGCGGCGCACGCCGCCGCCGAACGGGATCCACGTGTAGGTGCCGGGCGGCTTCTCCAGGAAGCGCTCCGGGCGGAATGCGAGCGGGTCCGGGTAGATGTCCGCGCGGGTGTGGATGAGGTGGATCGACGGCACGACCGCGACGCCCGCGGGCAACGTGTAGCCGGCGATCTCGTACGGCGCCTTGAGCAGGCGGATCACGCCCGGGAGCACGGGGCGCAGCCGCAGCGTCTCCTTGCACACGGCGTCGACGTAGTCGTCGTCGCCCTCGCGCAGCCGCGCCCAGGCGCCCGGGTGGCGGGCGAGCCGCTCGAGCGCCCACGCCAGCGCCGTGGCCGTGGTCTCGTGCCCGGCCACGAGCAGCGTGAGGAGCTCGTCCTTGAGTGTCGCGTCGTCCATGTCGGTGCCGGCCAGCAGCATCGAGAGGATGTCGGCGTGCTCGGAGAGATCCGGGTCGGCGCGGCGGGCCGTGATCAGCTCGCCGAGCAGGGCGTCGATCGGCACGCGGACGCGGTCGAAGACGGCCGTGTTCGCGCGCTTGCCGCCGAGCACCGACAGCACGAGCACGCTGGTCCGGCCGACGAACTCGAGCAGGCCGTGCAGCGCGTCGCGCAGGCGCTGGTCCCGTGAGCCGAAGACGGCGCGCATGATGATCTCGAGCGTGAGCTCCTGCGTGCGCAGGCGGGTGGCGAGCGGCGTCCCGACCGGCCAGCCCGCGACCTCCTCATTCGCGATGGCGCGGATCATGTCGCCGTAGGCCTGCATGCGCTCGCCGTGGAAGGGCGGCAGCAGCGCCTTGCGGTGCTGCATGTGCTCGGAGCCGTCCAGCAGCAGGACGCTGCGCGCGCCGAGCAGCGGCTTGAGGATGTTGTTGCCCTCACCCGCGTGCAGCACGTTCGGGTCGCCGGTGAAGACCTGCTTGACGTGATCGGGATGGCCGAGCATGACCCAAGGGGCGCGCTGCTCGACGTGGATGGTGAAGACGTCGCCGTAGCGCTCGCGCAGGCGGCGCGAGTACGGGCCGGGGCGCGTGAGCCAGCCGACGGTCTGCGCGAGGTGGGGGCGCGGCGGGCCAGGCGGGAGCGTCATCGCACTCGCGAAGCTACCGGTTGTCCGTGCCCGTGTGTGTGACGCTCACACCGTCAGCCACAGCGCGACGGTGCCGAGGACGAGGATCGGCGGAACGGACAGCACGCCCAGCAGATGGAACTCGCGGTGGCTGACCTGCTCGCCCTGCTGGTGCAGGACGCGGCGCCACAGCAGCGTGGCCAGTGAGCCGGTGTAGGTCAGGTTGGGGCCGGCGTTGACGCCGATCAGCACCGCGAGCACGATGTGCGGCCCGGCGGCGGCCGCCGCGGGGAGCAGGACGAGCAGCGCCGGGACGTTGTTGAGCGTGTTCGCCAGCGCGGCGGCGAGGAACGTCGCGCCCAGCAGCGCGAGCAGTCCGGTCCCGCTCGGAAGGACGTCCGCGGCGATGTCGGCGAGGCCCGCGTCGGCGAGCGCGCGCACGATCAGGCTCAGGCCGAGCACGAACGCCAGCAGCGGGAAGTCGATCGCCCTGATCCGCGGCACCATCGCCAGGGCGCCGAGCGCCGCGGGCCACGCGGGGTCCAGGTGCAGCGGCTCGGCGACGACGAAGCCGGCCAGCGTGAGCGCGAGGATGACCAGCGGGCGGCGCGGGAGCGGCGGCGGGGCGGCGTCGGGCGTCGTGCCGGGCGCCGCGAGCGCCGTGCGGAACACGCGCCGGATGACGATCCACTCGATCGCGATCGCGACCGCCGTGGGCAGCGCCATGTGCGCCGCGAAGCCCGCGAACGAGAGCCCGGTGGCGCTGAACGCGAGCAGGTTCGTGAGGTTGGAGACGGGCAGCAGCGTCGAAGCGCTGTTGGCCAGGTGTGAGCACGCGTACACGTGCGGGCGCCCGGCGAGCCGCGCCTTCGCCGCCGCGGCGAACGCGGCGGGCGTGAGCAGGACGACGGTCGCGTCGAGGCCGAGCACGGCGGTCACCGCGACCGCAGCCCCGAACACGTAGCCGAGCAGCCGCGGGCCGGACCCACGGGCGCGCGCCGCCATCCGGGCCGCCAGCGCGTCGAACAACCCCGCCCGCTCGCACCCGTCGCCGAGCACGAGCAGCGAAGCCAGCACGATCAGCGTCGACGCCAGCGACTCCGCCTCGTCGAGCGCCGCGTCCGGCTCGAGCACGCCGAAGACGAGCAGCAGCGCCGCGCCCACGAGCGCCACGAGCGCCTCGGGCGCGCGCCGCCCGATCGCGGCGGCGATGGCGGCGACGAGCGCCGCGGCAGCCGCGATCACGCGTACACCGGCGGTGTGGTGCCGGCGCGCGGCCGGCCACCACGCGGCCGGGTCACCAGAGCGCCTCGTGGCGCTCCATCACGCCGAAGCCCTGCGCGAGCTCGCCGGCGATCGGCAGCGACCCCGTGAACGTCCCGAACGGCTGCTCGTAGTCGGAGGCCAGGACGAGGTAGTTCTCCTTCGCGGCGCGCGTGGCGAGCGCGGTGAAGCGCAGGTCGGCCACCCCTTCGATGCCGTCGAACCGCGGCGGGTCCACGCGGTGCGGCGTGCCGTTCACCCACACGGTGTTCTCGCCGGGATGCATGCCCTCGACGAGGTTCCAGACCACGGCATCGCCGCCGGTCGTCACGCCCGCGCCCGCCGACCACAGCCACGACGTGCGGCGCGGGTGGCGGCCGTGGGACTCGTCGAGCAGGCCCGGCGCGTCGAGCTCGCGGCCGAGCACCGTCCCGCGCACGCGCAGCGGCGTCTTGCGCGTCCAGGTCGGTCCCGTCTCGGCCTCGATCGGCTCGCCCTCGTCGAGCTGCAACGCGAACGGCGCGCGCGTGCCCTCGTGCAGCGTCTTCCCGTCCCAGACGGCCCACCACGAGCGGCGCACGAGGCCCACGCGGGCCTGCGCGACGCACAGCATCATGTCGGGCGCGAAGGCGCCGATCCAGCGCCAGGACTTGCGGAGCGGCATGGCGTCCACACGATATGCTCCGGCACCGGATTGACTGGTTAGTCAACCGAAGGAGACATTGCCTTGCGCGCCGCCGCCGTCCAGCTGCAGTCGACCCCCGACCGCGACCGCAACCTCGAGACCGCCGACCGTCTCACGCGCGCCGCCGCGAAGGCGGGGGCGGAGCTCGTCGTACTGCCCGAGAAGTGGCCCGCGCTGGGCACGCCGGAGCAGACGATCGCGGCCGCCGAGCCGCTCGACGGTGCCGTCGCGCAGTGGGCGAAGGCCACGGCGCGCGAGCTGGGCATCGACCTCGTGGCGGGCTCGTTCACCGAGCAGGGCGAGCCGCGGCACAGCAACACCTCGTTGCACGTCGGCCCGGACGGCGAGGTCCACGCGACCTACCGCAAGATCCACATGTTCGACGTGGAGGTCGGCGGGCGTGTCTACCAGGAGTCCGCGCACGAGGCGCCCGGCGAGGAGATCGTCACGTCGGACACGGCGGCGGGGCCCACGCTCGGCCTCTCGATCTGTTACGACGTCCGCTTCCCCGAGCTGTACCGCATCCTCGCGGTCAAAGGCGCGCAGATCATCGCCGTGCCGGCCGCGTTCACGTTCGCGACCACGCGCGACCACTGGGAGATCCTGCTGCGCGCCCGCGCGATCGAGGGCCAGGCGTTCGTGGTCGCGGCCAACCAGGTCGGCGAGCACGCGCCGGGCATCCGCTCCGGCGGGCGCTCGATGATCGTCGACCCGTGGGGCGTCGTGCTCGCGACCGCACCGGACACGGAGACGTTCGTGGTCGCCGACCTCGACCTCGAGCGCCAGGCCGAGATCCGCCGGACGCTGCCGTCGCTGGCCAACCGGCGCCCCCAGGCGTACGCGTGGCCCGACGAGGTCACGGCGTGACGAAGGCCGCGCCGGTCGACAAGCGGCGCCTCATCCTCGACGCCGCCGTGCGCGTGTTCGCGCGCGAGGGGTTCCACAAGTGCCGCGTGTCAGACATCGCCGACGAGGCGGGCGTGGCCTACGGGCTCGTCTACCACTACTTCAAGTCCAAGGACCAGGTGCTCGACACGCTCTTCCTCGAGCGCTGGGAGGTCCTGCTGGAGGCGATCCGCCACACGGACGCGACCGACCTCCCCGCCGAGCAGAAGCTGCACCAGATCGCGGGCTTCATCATCGACTCCTACCGTCACGATCCCGACCTGATGAAGGTGATCATCGTCGAGGTCACGCGCGCCGCGAACTCGTTCGGCGCCGTACACATCGGCAAGATCGGCGAGGCCTACGCGCTCATCCGCGGCGTGGTCGAGAAGGCGCAGGAACGCGGTGAGTTCCGGGCCGAGATCCCGGCCGAGTTCGCCGTCATGTCCTTCTACGGGGCGATCGAGCAGGTGTTGACGGGATGGATCTTCGGGCTGCTCGACGAGAGCGAGGCCGAGTACGAGGACGCGAAGGTCCACATCGTGCAGACCATCTGCGGCGGCCTGGCCGCATAGACTCCGCCGCTATGGACAACGATCTCGTCAAGCGCCTGGCCTGGTCTGGCCTGCTCGCCGGCACCGGGGCCCTGGCCTCGATCGTGACGACGCGGCTGGCCGCTGTGGTTTTCCGCCGCATCTTTGGGGAAGATCCGCCGGAGTGAGTAAGGACGACCCCCAGCGCACCCAGGAGTGGGACGCCCCGCCGGACATCGAAGAGCCGGGAGTGCCCGCCCAGGCCGGCAGCGTCTCCGCCGGCTCCACGGCCAAGGAGGCCGAGGAGGCCGCCGCCGCCCGTGAGGCGCAGGCCCAGGCCGAGCGCACCAAGGCCGAGGCCCGCGGCGCCGAACTGCGCGCCGAGCTGCGTGAGACGGACGCGCGCCGCGCCGAAGAAGAGACGGCCAAGGCCCAGGAGCAGGCCGAGTCCGCTCGTCGCGAAGAGGAGAAGCAGACCCGCAAGCAGCGGCGCGCGCGCCAGGAGGCCGAACGCGCCGAAGCCGAGGCGCGCCGCGCGCGCGAGCAGGCCGGGAACGCGGAGCGCCTCGCCGTCAAGGGCTCGACGCCCGGCAAGGAGCCGCCGGCGGCCGTGAGCGGCGCGAGCGTGATGAGCCCGGGCCTGGGCTCGGAGACCGACCCGGCCGCGGCCGCGTCGGCCGCCGGTGCCTACCGCCCGCCGGTGGAGGCGCCGCGCGCCGGAGGCGAGCCAGGCCCGCTGGACCGCCCGGAGGTGGTCGCGGGGCTCGTCTTCGCGGGTGCGTTCCTGGCGGCCCGCATCTTCAAGAGGCTGGTCGACTAGATGCCCGATCATCAGACGTCCGAGCTCGCGAAGGCGATCACCGAGGTCACCGAGAAGGCGCAGCTGCTGGTCCGCGAGGAGATCGCGCTGGCCAAGGCCGAGGTGACCGAGAAGGTCTCCGGCCTGGTCAAGGGCATCGCCGTCGGCGCCGCCGCCGGCATCTTCGTGCTCGCCGGCCTGATCTACTTCCTGCACTTCCTCGCGCTGCTGATCGCGGACGTGCTCGGGTCCAACCCGTGGCTCGGCTACCTGATCCTCGCGGGCGTGCTGTTCCTCTTCGGCGGCATCGCCGGCTTCATGGCCGCGCGCTTCTTCAAGAAGGGCACGCCGCCCACCCCGCAGATGGCGATCGAGGAGGCCCAGCTGATCAAGGCGACGCTGCAGAACCCCCACCCGGCCACGCCCGAGGGCGTCGTGGCGCCGACCACGCCGGGCAAGGTGGAGGCCAAGCGATGAGCGCCCAGCGCACGCCGGAGGAGATCCGGCGCTCGATCGAGGCCAACCGCGCCGAGCTCGGCCTCGCCGTCGAGAACCTCCGCGGCGAGATCACCAAGGCCACCGACTGGCGCTCGCAGCTGGCCGCGCACAAGCGCGAGGTAATCATCGGCGCGGCGGTCGCGGGCTTCGTGCTCGGCGGCGGCATCGCCGCGATGACCGGCCTGCTCACAGGCCGGCGTTCTTCACGGCGTCACTACTGAGCCGCCCGCCGGCGGGGGAACGTCTTCGGGCGGGACCGCGCCGGCGGTGAGCTCCGCTCGCGCCTGGTCGCTGCGGTACTCCCACCACTCGCGGATGCCGATCTGCACGGAGGCGGCGACCGGGATCGCGACCAGCGCGCCCAGGACGCCTAAGAGCGTGGAGCCGAACAGCACGGCGACGAGCACGATGAACGGGTGCACGTTGACCGCGCGCTTCTGGATCTGCGGCTGGATCAGCGTGTTCTCGACCTGCTGGTAGATGATCGAGTAGATCGCCCACACGATCGTCGCCGTCGGGAAGTCCGCGAACACGGTGACGACGCCCACGAGCACCGCGCCGATCGTCGCCCCGATCAGCGGGACGAGGTCGGCGAAGAAGATGATGATCGCCAGCGCCGCTGCGAACGGGACGTCGAGGATGATCAGGACGATGTAGGCGCTGACGGCCGCGACCGTGGCCTGCGCGAGCACGCCGCCGACGTAGCCGCCCACCGCCTTGCCCATGTGGTTGGTGGCCGAGCGGATGCGCGCGGCGTGCCGCGGCGGTCTGAGGTCGATCGCGCGCTGCACCCATTTGTGCCCGCTGCCGAGCAGGAACGCGGTCAGCACGAGGATCGTGAACAGCGCGAACAACGAGTTGACGACCCCAAGACCGATGTCGCCGAGCACGTTCGCGGCGTCCCCGATCCGGCCTGGCAGCGTTTCCGCCTGCTCCTGTAGCTGGCCCGTGATGTTGTAGTCGGCCTCGAGGCTGCGCAGCCGCTCGTTCTTCTCGACGTAGTTCTGGACGTCCTGCGCGTATTGCGGGAGGTTCTGGATGAGGTTGTTGGTCTGCGTGACCAGCGGCGGCACGATCAACGCGCCGATGCCGATCGGTATCAGGAGCAGCGCCAGGTACACGATCGTGATCGCGAACCCGCGTTTCATCCACTGGTCGAGCCAGTTCACGGGGCCGCTCAGCGCCACCGCGAGGAAGATGGCGATCAGCACCCAGCTGATCGGCTTGCGCAGCAGGTACACGAGCCACAGGGCGAGCGCGAAGAAGACGACGATGAACAGCGTCCGCAGGACGATCTGCGCCGACAGGTGAGGGACCACCCGGACCAGCGGCGGTTCCTTGCGGTCTGGGGGATCGAGGGGGACGCCCACCGCGCACGGCTTTCTCGATCCGCGGTGCGAATCCTCCAAGGGCGTGGTCGCGCGCACCCGGCAGGAGCGGCGCGGGGCTACATCGGGCCCAGGAGTTCCGTGCGCAGCCCGGCGACGCCGAGGATGCCCGGGCCGGTGTGCGTGCCGATCACGGGGCCGATCTCCGAGACCATCTCGGGGTCGCGCCCGAAGATCTCGCGCCCGCGCTCGGCGAGGCGCTCCGCTTCCGCGGGTGCCTGGATGTGCTGGATCGCGAACGCGTCGCAGCCGTTCTCGTGGCGCTGCTCGAGGTGGGCGACCAGGCGCTCGAAGGCGCGGCCGGCGGTGCGCACGCGCTCCACCGGCTTCATCTCGCCCTCGATCGTGAGAATCGGCTTGACCTTGAGTGTCGCGCCGATCCAGGCGGCGGCCGCGCCGATGCGCCCGCCGCGGCGCAGGTACTCGAGCGTGTCCACCATCACGAGGATCTGCAGGTCCTCACGAAGCTTGTTCGCCGCTTCGACGGCGCCTTGCAGGTCGGCCCCGCGCTCGACGGCGTTGGCCGCCGCGACCGCCATGAAGCCGTGGCCGGCGCTCCCGGTCTGCGAGTCCACCACGACCATCTGCTCGGCGGGCATCCCGCGTTCGATCAGCAGCTCGCGGGCCTGCTCGGCGGCGCGCACGGTGCCGGAGATGCCGCCGCTGAGGTGGACGGAGAGCACCTCGTCGCCGGCCTCGACCAGTGGCTCGTAGACCTCGAGGAAGTCGCCGAGCGAAGGTTGCGAGGTGGTCGGCAGATCACCCGCGCTGCGCAGGAAGTCGTAGTAGGCGTCGTAGTCGGGGAGGTCGATCTCGCGATCGGTCCTGCCGTCCCAGTTGACGTACAGGGACACCAGGTGGATCCCGTGCCGCGCGATCACGTCGGAGGGGAGGTACTGCGTGGTGTCGGTGACTACCGCGATCCTGGACATCGCCGGAGGAACCCTAACGCGACGACCGGACGAGCGTTTGCGCGCCACGAATGTCAAGCACGAGGATCCCGGACGTCGTAGGGTCGACAAGCGACCCAACTGGAGGGCACCACCCATGAAGTTCCTCGCGATCATCTACAACGACGAATCCATCTACGCCGACGCGACGCAGGAGCAGATCGCCGCGTCCTTCGAGGCGCACGGGGCGTTCGCCGGGGCGGCCGGCGAGGCGGGCGTGCTGCTCGGCGGCGAGGGCCTGGAGCCCACCGCGGCGGCCACCACCGTGCGCGTGCGCGACGGGGAGCGCATGCTCACCGACGGTCCCTACGCCGAGACCAAGGAGCAACTCGGCGGCTACTACCTGCTCGAGTGCAAGGACCTCGACGAGGCCCTGACGTGGGCGGCGCAGATCCCCGAGGCCAAGTTCGGCGCGGTCGAGGTGCGCCCGGTCATGGACTACGACGGGTACGAGGGCTGAGCGCCGGGCCACAAGCGGTTCTGGTCGACCGCCTGTTCCGGCGCGAGTCGGGGCAGGCGGTCGCCGTGCTCACGCGCGTCCTCGGCGACCTCGACCGCGCCGAGGAGGCCGTGCAGGACGCGTTCCTGGTCGCGCTCGAACGCTGGCCGCGCGACGGGCTGCCGGACAATCCGGCGGCGTGGATCGTCACCGCCGCGCGCAACCGCGCGCTCGATCGCATCCGGTCCGAGAAGCGTTGGATCGGGCGGCGCAAGGCGCTCGAGGCCGAGCTGCGCACGGTCGGCGAGGAGGCGCCCGAGCCGGACGCCGACGAGCCCGTGAGCCCGATCGTCGACGACCGGCTGCGGCTCATGTTCACCGTCTGCCATCCCGCACTCGCCCCCGAGGCGCGCGTCGGGCTCACGCTGCGCACGCTCGGCGGGCTGAGCACGGCCGAGGTCGCGCGCGCGTTCCTGGTCGCCGAGCCGGCGATGGCGCAGCGCATCTCCCGCGCCAAGCGCAAGATCGCGTCGTCGGGCATCAAGTACGAGATCCCGCGCGACGCCGACCTGCCCGAGCGCCTGCGCAGCGTCCTCACGACGCTGTACCTGATCTTCAACGCGGGCTACGGCCCGCCCGTGCGCAGCGAGTTCACGGCCGAGGCGATCCGGCTCGCGCGCCTGCTCGTCCAGCTGATGCCCGACGAGGGTGAGGCGGTCGGCCTGCTCGCGCTGATGCTGCTGCAGGACTCGCGCCGCGCCGCGCGGGTGGACGCGGACGGCCGGCTGGTGCTGCTGCGCGACCAGGACCGCAGCCTCTGGGACCGCGAGCAGATCGCCGAAGGACAGCGGTTCGTGGCGCGCGGGTGGCAGCTCGGCCGGCTCGGCGTCTACCTCATCCAGGCGTCGATCGCGGTCGAGCACGCGCGCGGTTCGGACTGGACGCGGATCGTCTGGCTCTACGACCAGCTGTGGGCCGTGTCGCCGACGCCGGTCGTGGCGCTCAACCGCGCTGTGGCCATCGCCGAGCGCGACGGGCCGGAAGCGGGCCTGGACGCGATGGACGCGATCGGCGACCTCGACGGCTACCACCTCTTTCACGCCGCGCGCGCCGACCTGCTCCGCCGCCTCGACCGGCTGGGTGAGGCCCAAGCGGCCTACGGCGCCGCGCTCGGGCTGTGCGACAGCGAGGTCGAGCGGGAGTTCCTGAGCCGTCGGATCGCGGAGCTAGGCTCGTAGCCAGATGCGCGTCGGCTGGATGTTGCTCATCTTGGCCGCCGCGCTGGGGGTCGGCAGCGCCGTGGCCGTGGAAGAGGCGCAGTTCTTCTTCTTCGTGCTGCCCGCGATCTTCATGCTCGCGATGGCGATCGCCGCGCTGCTGCTCGCGCCGCTGATCGCCGGACGGGGGTTGACGGGCCGCCCGCCGAAGCCGCCGTGGCCGATCATCGCCGTCGCCCTCGCGGTCGGGGCGCTGATCGTCTTCCCCGTGAAGGCGGACCTCCCGCGCGAGGGACGGGTGTGCGAGGACAGCACGGTCGCGCTGCCCGAGCAGGTGCTCAACGAGCTCACCGACGACGAGGACGCGACCGTCGTGTACGTGAACACGTGCACCACCGGCGGAGTTGAAGATTCCGTGCAGAACGGCGGGTCGGGCTGAGAATCGGGCAGGATGGCCGGCGTGCCTGACGCACTCGCTGTCGAAGACCTCCGCAAGCGCTACGGCGCGAACGAGGCGCTCAAAGGCGTCGACCTGACGGTCGGCGAAGGGGAGCTGGTCGGCCTGCTGGGGCCGAACGGCGCCGGCAAGTCCACCCTCGTCAAGATCGCCTGCGGCCTGGTCCAGCAGACGAGCGGGAGCGCGGCCGTGGCGGGCGCGCCCGCCGGCTCGCTCCCAGCCAACCGCTCGCTCGGCTACCTCGCCGAGCTGTTCCGCTTCCCCGACTGGCTGGCCGCGGATGAGCTGCTGCAGCTGCACCAGAAGCTCGTCGAGTCGCGCGGCGGCGCGGCCGAGCGGCGGGAGCTGCTCGAGCTCGTCGGGCTCGGCGAGGTGCCGGACCGGCGCGTGGGGCAGATGTCGAAGGGCATGCAGCAGCGGCTCGGGATCGCACAGGCGATGCTCGGTGAGCCGAAGCTGCTGATGCTCGACGAGCCGACCAGCGCGCTCGACCCGGCGGGCCGGCGCACGGTGCGCGAGCTGCTGGAGACGCTGCGCTCGCGCGGCGTCGCGGTGCTGCTCAACTCGCACCTGCTGTCCGAGGTGGAGCTGGTGTGCGATCGCGTGGTGATGATCGCGCGCGGCGAGGTGGTCGCGGCGGGCGCACCGGAGGAGCTCTCGCGTGCGGGCGGCGTGGAGGTCACCACCGGCCGCGGCGTGCGCCACTTCGCGCAGGCCACGCGTGAGGAGCTGCCCCGGATCGTGCGCGAGCTGGTCGCCGAGGGCGAGGACGTGTACGAGATCCGCGTGCTGCGCTCGTCGCTGGAGGACGTGTACCTCGAGCTGGTGGGCGGGCGATGAGGGGCGCCGGGATCGTCGCTGGCGTCGCCCTGCGCGAGTCGGTGCGCCGGCGCGTGTTCGTGGTCGTGGCGCTGCTCACCGTCGCCTTCCTCGGGCTGTACGGGCTCGGCGTGTGGCGCGTCTCGCGCGAGGTGACCGAGTTCGGCGACTTCCAGTCGGGCGTGGACGGCGACGTGGTCGCGGGCGCGACGCTGCTCGGCCTCTCGATGTTCGCGACGCTGTTCCTCGGCGCGATCCTCGCCGTCTTCCTGACGCTGAACGCCGTGCGCGGCGACGCCGAGCGCGGGCTGCTGCAGCCGTTGATCGTGCGCCCGCTCGGGCGCGGGACGTTCCTGCTCGGGCGCTTCGCGGCCACCGCGGGCGTGTGCGTGACCTACACGGTGTTCGTGTTCCTGGCTTCGGTCGTGATCACGAACCTGTTCATCGACTGGTGGCCGGACCGGCTGTTCGTTCCGGCGTTCCAGATGGCGGTCGCCGTCGCGGTGCTGGCCGCCCTCGCGCTCGGCGGGTCGGTGTTGCTGTCGAGCACCGCGAACGGGATCGCGATCTTCATGCTCTTCGGCGCCGGGCTCACGGCCGGGCTGCTGGGCCAGATCGGGGAGGCGCTGAGCTCGGAGACGCTGCAGGACGTGTCGCAGGTGACGTCCTGGATCCTGCCGTTCGAGGCGCACTACCAGAACGCGCTGAGCCAGATCACGGCCGACACGTTCGGCTTCTCGCGCTTCGCGATCGACCTCGGCCCGTTCGGCGGCGCGCAGGAGTTCGGCTGGTTCCTCTGGCCGTTCACCGCGCTCTATCTCGGCGCGATCGCATTCGGCGCGCTCGCCGCCTTCCGCCGCCGCGACTTGTGAGCCGCGGCGTGGGGTAGAGCAGCGGGCATGATCGCAGTGGAGAACATCGCGGACTGGCGCGGTCAGGAGGTCGTCGACCCCAACGGCGAGAAGCTGGGCAAGCTCGACGAGGTCTACTACGACGGCGAGACCGACGAGCCCGCCTTCCTCGCGGTCAAGACCGGCCTGGTCTCCAAGTCGGTGACGCTCGTGCCGCTGGTGCGCGCGACCGTCGGGCGCGACTACGTGCGCGTGGACCGGCGCAAGGCCGTCTTCAAGAAGGCGCCGAGCTTCGACACCGACAAAGAGCTCACGCTCGACGACGAGGCCGCGACCTACGAGCACTACTCGATGGACTACACGCCGGCGGGCACCGGCGCGCGCCGGCTCGCCAAGCGTTGATCACCGCCGGATCGCGATGAAGCGGCTGCCCGTCGCGGGGATCTCGCCCGCGGCGATCAGCCTCTCCTCCTCGGCGCGGTGCTCCAGCCCGAGCTTGTGGCGGTACAGGTAGGCGCCGGGCACGGGCTCGGAGACGTCGAAGTGCACCGCGAGCGCCTCCCGCAGGCGCGGTACCGAGGCGATGTGGTCGCGCATGTGGGCGACGAAGTGCGCTGGGTCCTCGTCCTGCTTGCCCACCTTGTCCAGCCACCATCGGGCGGCCCGCTCGTCGAGGGCGGCGACGTCGTACTCGTCGACCACCAGCCGCGCACCGGGGCGCAGCAGCCGCTCGGCGAGGTGGCACAGCGAAGCCTCGAGCGGCTCGACGTGATGCAGCGACGTCATCGCCACGGCGGCGTCGAACGGCTCCGACGGCGCGAGCTCGAGCAGCGGGACCGGCAGTACGTCGCCCTCGCCGACCGGGTCGATCGCGGTCACGTCGTACCCGGCACCGCGCAGCACCTGCGCGAGCGCGCCGTCCCCGGCGCCGATCTCGAGGACTCGGGCGGGCGCGGGCGGCAGGGCGGCACGGACATAGGCGATGGCGTCAGGAGCAGGCACGGCCGGCCACGATAGGCGGCCGCCGCGGGTTCGCCAAGTGCACTTGCCAGCAAGGCAAGTTTCCTAAAGAGGGACTGTCCCCCTTTAGGTTCGCCACGCCGACGGACCGCCAAATCCCTTGCTGCGCCGCCGTGTTTCCTAAAGAGGGACTGTCCCTCTTTAGGTTGACCAGGTCGCACCGCGTGGGTGATGACCGCGCCCGGGAAGCGGCCGTAGCGTCGGCCCATGCTGTCCGATCCCCGCCGCTTCTCCCGTCTGGTCGCCGCGTTCTCGCTGATCGCCGCGCCGCTGCTCGTCCTCGCCGGCATGGCGGCGACGCCGTGGGAGGACGAGAACACCACCGCCGCCTACCACGACGCGCTCGCCGGCCATCCTGACCAGGCCGAGATCGCCGCGATGCTGTTGCACTTCGGCTTCCTGGCGCTGCTGCCGGCGTCACTCGGGCTGATGCACCTGGCGCGCGGCGCGATGCCCAAGCTCGCGCACGTCGGCGGGCTGCTCGCGATCTTCGGCCTCGCGACGCTGCCCGGCCTGCTGGTCACGGACTTCTACGACCTCGCGCTCGCCGAGGCGCTGCCGCGCGCGCAGTCCGTGCCGATCTCCGACGCCACGCAGGAGAGCTGGGCGGCCGCGGTGCTCGGCCTCACGGCCGCGTTCCCGACGATCATCGGCATGATCGTGCTGGCGGTCGCGGCGTGGCGCGCGGGCGCCGCGCCGGGCTGGACCGCACTGCTGGTCGCGCTCGGGTGGCTCGCGCCGATGGCCGGGCCGATCGGGCTCGCGTTCTCGGTCGCGGGCGCGATCCTGCTCACGATCGGGCTCGGTTGGATCGGACTCAAGGTGGCGCGGATGGACGACCAGGCATGGTCCGAGCGCGCGTTCGTCCGGGCCAAGCCGAAGCCCGAGCCCGCCTACGCCTGACCCGGCTCGACGATGCCGTGCTCGTAGGCGAACACGACGGCCTGGACGCGATCGCGCAGGCCGAGCTTCATCAGCACGCGCGCGACATGGGTCTTGACCGTCGCGTCGCCGATGATCAGCTCGGCCGCGATCTCCTGGTTGCTGAGCCCGCGCGCGAGCAGCGTCAGGATCTCGTGCTCGCGCCCGGTCAGCTCCGAGAGCTCGCGCGGCGGCGGCCTGACGGCGGCGCGGCGGCCGAAGGCGGCGATCACCCGACGGGTCACGGCGGGGTCGATCAGCGCGTTGCCCGCCGCGACGGTGTGGACCGCGGCGATCAGCTGCTCGGGCGGGGAGACCTTCAGCAGGAAGCCGGACGTCCCGGCCCTCAGTGCCTCGTAGAGGTACTCCTCCTCGTCGAAGGTGGTGAGCACGAGCACCTTCGGCGGCGCGTCCGTGGCCAGCAGGCGACGCGAGGCCTCGAGCCCGTCGAGCACCGGCATGCGGATGTCCATCAGCACCACGTCCGGCTTGACGTTGCGGGCGACGCGCAGCACCTCCTCGCCGTCACCCGCCTCGCCCACGACCTCGATGTCCGGCTCGGCGTCGAGCACCATCTTCAGCCCGGCGCGCACGAGCACCTGGTCGTCGGCGACCACCACCCGCACCGTCATGCCGGCAGCCTCGCGTGCACGCGGAAGCCCGCGCCGCCCGGCAGCGGCCCGGCCTCGAGCTCGCCGCCGAACAGCGCGGCGCGCTCGCGCATCCCGACGATGCCATGCCCCGAGCCCGCCGACGGCGCGTGCCCCGGGCCGTCGTCGCGCACCTCCAGCTGCAGGTCGCGCCCGTAGCGGACGCGCACGTCGACGCGGGCGCCCGGCGCGTACCGCAGCGCGTTCGTGAGCGCCTCCTGCACGATCCGGTAGGCGGACATGTCCAGGCCGGGGGCGAGCGTCGCGGGGTCGCCCTCGATGTTCAGCGTCGCGTTCAGCCCGGCTTCGCGCACCTGCTCGACGAGCGCCTCGACACGGGCGAGGCTCGGTTGCGGCGCGAGCTCGGCGCCGTCGTCGCGCTTGCGCAGGATCCCGAGCATGCGGTGCAGCTCGACGACGGCCTGGCGCCCCGTCTCCTCGACGCCCGCCAGTGCCTCGCGCTCGCGTTCGCGCGCCGGGTCGTCCCCCAGCAGCCGTCGCACCGCGCCCGCCTGGAGCACCATCACCGAGACGCTGTGAGCGACAGCGTCGTGCAGCTCGCGCGCGATCCGCGCCCGCTCGTCCGCGACCGCGGTCTGTGCGTGCTGCTCGGCCTCCGCGCGGCGGGTCTCATGCCCGTGCAGCAGCCGCCCGAGCGTCCACGCGAGCACGTAGAAGCCGCACTGCGCGCCGGCCTGCGCGAGCTCCATCTCGCGCCCGGAGGCGAAGTCGAGCCACACGTACGCGACGCCGATCCCGAGACCGATGGCGGCGGTCCGCAGCTCGAGCTGGTACCCGACGGTGAACAGCAGCAGCAGCTCGGCCAGGAACGGGGAGAGCGGATCGGTGTCATAGGTGGCGTCGTGCGCCATCACCTGACCGAGCACGATGGCGGTCAGGGCGAGCAGCGGCGACCGGCGCCGGAACGCGACCGCCGCGCCGTTGACGACCGCCGCGGCGAGCCAGCGGCCCGTGTGGTCGCGGGCCAGCGCCTCCAGCACGCCGAGCGCGAGGATGGCGACCCCGATGGCCAGGTCGATGAGCTGGACGCGACGCACGATGGCGCGCACGCTACCGGCGGGCGAGGCGCCCATCGTCGTCCGCGCGGATGATCCACGGGTCCGCCGCGCGGGTGACCGCGAATCGCCGCCCCGGGGGAAGACCGCTCACGGATCCCGGCGTAGCTTCGTCGGCATGCTCTCCGACCCCCGCCGCTTCTCCCGTCTCGTCGCCGCGTTCGCCCTGATCGCCGGGCCGCTGATCGTGCTCGCGGGCATGATCGCGACGCCCTGGGAGGAGGAGGCCACGACCGCCTCCTACCACGACGCGCTGGCCGCCCACCCGGGCCAGGCCGAGCTCTCCGCGACGCTCCTGCACTTCGGCTACGTCCTGCTGCTCCCGGCCGCGCTCGGGCTCATGCACCTCGCCCGCCGCGCCTCACCCAGGCTCGCGCACACCGGCGGCCTGCTCGCCGTCCTCGGCCTCGCCACGCTCCCCGGCCTGCTCGTGACCGACTTCTACGACCTGGCCCTGGCCGAGGCGCTGCCGCGCGCCGAGTCGGTCGCGATCGCCGACGCCGCGCAGGAGGGCTGGGCCGCCGCCGTCATGGGCCTGTCCGCCGTGTTCCCGATGCTGATCGGGCTCGTCCTGCTGACGGTCGCCGCGTGGCGCGCCGGCGTCGCGCAGGCCTGGATGACCGTCGGGATCGCGGTCGCCTGGCTGCTGCCGTTCGTCTCCGGCACCGGGCTGGTGCCGGCCGTCGCGGGCGCCTCGCTGCTGCTCGCGATCCTCGGCTCGATCGGCGTGAAGGTCGCGCGGATGGGCGATCAGGCGTGGGCCGAGCGCGCGTTCTCGCGCACGACGCGCGTGAAGGCGCCGAAGATCGCGGTCGAGAGCGCCGCCTGACCGGCCAGGTGGCGGGCGTCCGCGGCGCGGGCGTCCGCCACCGTGGTGCCGGCCTCGCCCACCGCCTCCGGCCAGCCGGCGTACCAACCGTCCAGCGTCACCTCGTCCACCTCCGGGTGGAACTGGACGCCCCACGCGGAGCCGCCCACGCGGAAGCCCTCCGCGCGCCCGCCGTCCGGCCGCGCGTAGACCTCGACGGCGCCGGGCGGCGGCTCGAAGCCGTCCTGGTTCCAGTGCAGCGCGTGCGCGCCGGGCGGGATCGCGCCCAGGACCGGATCCTCCGCGATCACCGTCAGCGGATGCCACGTCAGCAGCCGCCGCTCCAGCCGCAGGTTCTCCCCGCCGGTCGCGCGCGCCAGCAGCTGCGCGCCGAGGCAGACGCCCAGGAACGGGATCCTGCGCGTGACCGCCTCCGCGATCAGCTCGACCTCGGGCGCCAGTGCCGGGTCCCATGCGGCCTGCTCGCCGCCGAACGACACGAGCCCGTCGAGCCCGGCCAGGTCCGGCAGCACGCCGCCGAAGTGCTCCTCCACCGCACCGAGCGGCGCGGCGGCGTTCCCGAAAAAGGGCTGTTGCAGGTGATGGATGACGGCGATGCGCGGGTACTGGGCGTTCATGGATTCAGGGGGTCTGCAGAGCGGCCTCAAGCGCCGCCACGTGACGATGATCTCGCTCGGCGGGGTCATCGGCGCCGGGCTGTTCGTGGGCTCGGGCGCCGTGATCAACCAGACCGGGCCGGCTGCGGTGCTCTCCTATCTTGCCGCAGGCCTGCTCGTGATCCTCGTGATGCGCATGCTCGGGGAGATGGCGGTGGCCCGCCCGCGCACCGGCTCGTTCGCCAGCTACGCGGGCGAGGCGCTCGGGCCGTGGGCGCGCTTCACCGTCGGCTGGCTGTACTGGTACTTCTGGGTGATCGTGCTGGCCGTCGAGGCGGCGGCGGGCGCGGCGATCATCGAGGAGTGGCTGCCCGGCGTGCCGATCTGGGCGTCCAGTCTCGTGCTGATGATCCTGCTCACGGCCACGAACCTGATCTCGGTGCGCTCCTTCGGCGAGTTCGAGTTCTGGTTCGCGTCGATCAAGGTGGCGGCGATCGTGGCCTTCATCGCGGTCGCGCTCGGCTACGTGATCTTCGGCGGTGGGGTGGCGCCGCTCACCAACGAGGGCGGCTTCGTCCCCGAGGGCGGCGTGACGATCCTGTCCGGCATCGTGATCGTGATCTTCGCCTTCGTCGGCGCGGAGATCGCCACGATCGCGGCGGCGGAGTCCGACGAGCCGGGCGAGTCCGTGCGCAAGCGACCAACTCCGTGATCACGCGCGTGCTCGTGTTCTACGTGCTGGCGGTGTTCCTGATCGTCGCGATCCTGCCGTGGAACTCGGCCGAGCTCGGCAAGTCCCCGTTCGCGGCCACGCTGGACGAGATCGGCATCCCGGCCGCGGCGCAGGTGATGAACGTGATCGTCCTCACCGCGGTGCTCTCGTGTCTCAACAGCGGGCTCTACGTTGCTTCGCGCATGAACTTCTCGCTCGCCCGTGAAGGCGACGCGCCGCAGTGGATGGTCGCCTTGAACGGGCGCGGCGTGCCCGCGCGGGCGATCATCATCGCCAGCTCGATCGGCTTCCTGTCGGTGATCGCGAACGTGATCTCGCCCGACAAGGTGTTCCTGTTCCTGCTCAACACCAGCGGCGCGGTCGCGCTGTTCGTCTACCTGCTGATCGCGTGCTCGCAGCTCGTGCTGCGGCGCCGGCTCGAGCGCGAGGACCCGGAGGCGCTGAAGATCCGCATGTGGGCGTACCCGTACCTGACGTACTTCGCGATCGCGGCCATCGGCGTCGTGATCGCCTCGATGGCGTTCGTGGAGGACGTGCGCTCGCAGCTGTGGCTCGGGCTGCTGAGCGTCGGCGTCGTGCTCGCCGCCTACTTCGTCAAGTCACGCGTGCAGCACACGCGCGGCGACGCCGGCGAGGGTGGCCGCCCCGTACGCGACCGACGGTTCGTCGCTGGTCAGGACCGCGAGCGCGACCCGTCGTCCGTCCCGCTCCAGTAGCGCGGCCTGGTGGGTGAGGCCCTTGCGCCACCCGCCCTTGAAGAGGACCGTGAAGCCGCGCCGCTCGGCGACGGGCGCGATGCCCCAGCGCTGGCCGCGCGTGACGCCGGCCAGCAGCTCGCGCGCGTAGGCGCGGTGGCGCGCGGGCAGGAGCCGGTCGAGCCGCAGGAAGAACCGGGCCTGATCGGCGGCCGTGATGCGGGCCTCGAAGAGCGCGCCGACGGGCTGGAAGTGCGTCATCCGGGCCGCGCGGGCCACGGCGTTGAGCGACGCGTCCCCGTACGTCTTGTAGACCTCGCGCGCGGCCTTGTTGGACGAGCGCACGATCATCGGACGCAGCCGCTCGTCCTCGTGCGGGGCGAGCGGGCGGTCGGCGGCGGCCCGCAGGACGGCGACGAGCAACATCGCCTTGGTCATGCTCGCGCTGCGGAACTGCACGTCGAGGTCGTGGCCGCGGATGCGACCATCGGCGCCGGCGACGGCATACGCCACCGTGCCCGCGCGCGTCTCGGCGAAGCGGTTGGCCTGCGCGCGGCCCTCCGTTCCCGTGGTGAGCGGGCCCGCGGCCGCGAAGCTCGCGGCCGCGGTCGCCAGAAAGGCGCTAGACGAGGTCGTTCTTGATCTGGAGGGGCGGGGCGCCCGGCTCCGCGGCCGCGGGGGCCTCGGCCGGCGCGTCCGGCTTGGGCTCCAGGCCAAGGGTCTCGCGCAGCTCGCCCGACTCGTACATCTCCGTGACGATGTCGCAGCCGCCGATCAGCTCGCCGTTGACGAACAGCTGGGGGATCGTCGGCCAGTTGGAGATGGCGGAGAGCTCCTGGCGGATGCGCGGATCCGGGAGGATGTCCACGGCCGCGTAGGAGGCGCCGAGCGCGTCCAGGGCCGCGACCGTGCGGGCGCTGAAGCCGCACATCGGCTGCTCCGGGCGGCCCTTCATGAAGAGGATCACTTCGTGCTCGGAGATCGCCTTGGAGATCTCGTCGCGGATGGGGTTTTCGGTGGCGCTCATGCTTCCGCCTTCGTGACGAGGGATAGGGCGTGGATCGGACCGCCGATGTCGGCGCCGAACACCGCATACACGCGGCGATGCTGCTCGATGCGGCTCATCCCGGCGAACTCCGGCGCGATGACGATGGCGCGGAAGTGGTCCTCCGTGCCCGTGAGGTCCGTCACCTCGGCCGTCGACCCCGGGATCGCGGCCTCGATGCGCTGCTTGAGGTCGTCCGTGGAGGGCATTCACCCGAGAGGGTAGCGGTCGCTACACTTCGGGAAGTATTGGCTGGGAAACCCGCACGGGAGTACTGACAAAGTGATCACCTTCACCGAAAAGGGCGCCGAGAAGGTTCAGGAGTTCCTGGCGTCCCAGAGCACCGACGTGCAGACGTCGGGCCTGCGCGTGGGCGTCCGCGGTGGCGGGTGCTCCGGCTTCCAGTATGCGCTCGCGTTCGACCAGGAGCGCCCGGGTGACGAGGTCTTCACCGACCACGGCCTGCGGATCCTCGTCGACGGCCCGTCGCTCCCGTACGTCAAGGGCGCGGTCGTCGACTACGTCGAGTCCATGCAGGGCGCCGGCTTCAAGGTCGACAACCCGAACGTGATCGCGGCCTGCGGCTGCGGCTCTTCCTTCCGCGTGGCGGAGGAAGAGGAAGTCTCCGCGGTCTGACGATTCCCTTAATGGCGCGCCGCGCGGTGCGTGGCGCGACCGCTCACGGGTACCAGAGCGGGCATGCTTCGTTCGCTGGTACCCGCCGTCCTCGTCCTGCTCACCGGTCCCGCCGCGGCGCACGCCGCGCTCGCTGACCGATACGTCCCGTTCTACGACGCGGCCGACGGGGTTCGCGCGGGCCGGGACGAGGTGCGCTTCGACGCCAAGGCGGCGGCGCTGTACCGGCGCACGCTCGCGGGCCGCCGGGTGACCGTGCGCTGCCAGACCGTCCCGGCCAGGACATCGACCTCGGCGGCACCACCCGGCCGCTGAAGCCGCGCAACCGCCGGATCGTGCTGCCGCGCAACGGCGAGGTGTGCGCGCTCGCCACGCCGCGCCGGACCGCCGAGCGGGCGTGCCTGCCGCTGGACCGGACGGGCGAGCAGTGCCTGCGCGTGATCCTCGCGCGGTCGGACGCGGCCCGCGCGTACGTCGCGGACTTCTCGCGCACCGTCGAGCTCTCGCTCGTGCTCGCCGCCGCGGACCCGTTCGACATCGGCCCGGAGGTGGTCGCGCTGCCCTCGCCCGACGCCGCCCCGGCTGCCGGGCAGGTCGGCGTGTGGCTCCAGGGCGGCTCGCGCGCCGTCGCGGTGCTGGATTCCGCGGGCGTGCGGCGCTTCGCCCGAGTGGACGGCGGCGTCTTCTCCACCAACGTCGAGGCGTTCGTGGACATCGCGGACCTCACGTTGTTCTAGCCGAACGTCCCATTGATGAGCGAGCGTGCGCGGCTTCAATGGCCCGCATGCTCCGCTGTGCCGTTCTCGCGTGCCTGCTCACGTTCGTGCTCGTGCCGTCCGCCCACGCCGCGATCGGGGACGAGCTCATTCCCTATGTGGACGCGTCCGACGACGTCCACGTCGGGACGCCGAGCAGGCACGCGGTGACCGTCCGCTTCGGACCACGGGCGGCGAAGCTCTACCGGTCACTGCGCGGCGGCCCGTACTCGTCGGGCTGCATCGCCGAGCGGCGGCGAGGAACCTCGAGCGGTGGGCACAACGAGCTGCCGCGCAAACGCTCTCGAGTCACGATCGCGGTGACGCCTGGAGCCGACGTGTGTTTCGTCGCGACCGCGGCGCGCGCGTCGGACGGCGGCTGTATCAACCCACGGACCGTCCGGGACCGTGAGTGCGTGCGGTTCGTCGTCGCCCTGAGCGATCGCGGCCGGGCGATCGTCGACGAGATCAAGCGGACGTTCGAGATCGGAGGGCTCTTCTTCGAGGACGAGGTGCCGTTCGCGGAGCTGCAGCAGATCCTCGGCGGCGACCTGGTCACGCTGGCCACCCCGGACGCGTTGCCGCCGCCCGGGACCGTCGGCGTCTTCGACGACGGGAACGTCCGCGTCGTCGCGGCGCTGCTCGCCGACGGGACTCGCTGGTTCGCGCGCCGGGACGGCGGGGTCTACAGCACCAACGTCCCGCGTCTGTTCGGGGACCGGGACACGCTCACGTTGTTCTGAGGCGTCGCGTTGGAGGCGTATGCGCCTCTACGACTACGCGGCCTCCGGGAACTGCTTCAAGGTCCGGCTCCTGCTCGGGATGCTGGGCGTCGAGTACGAGCGGGTCCCGGTCGACATCTTCGCCGGGGACACGCTCACCTGCGAGTACGCGATGATCAACCCCGTGCGCGAGACCCCCGTGCTCGAGCTCGACGGCGGCGAGCGGATCACGCAGTCCAACGCGATCCTCTGGTACCTGGCGGAGGGGACGGTGTGGCTGCCGGACGGACGGCTGGAGCGCGGGTGGGTGGCACAGTGGCTCGCGTTCGAGCAGGAGCGCGTGATGGGCGGGCTCGGCGGGCCGCGGTTCCTGCTGGCGACCGGACGCGCGACCGAGGCGCAGGTCGCCCGGCGGCTCGCCACCGGGCGCGGCGCGCTCGAGGTGCTCGACGCGCACCTCGCCGCCCGCGACTGGCTCGTGGGCGAGGCGGCGAGCATCGCCGACCTGTCGGTGTTCGCGTACACGAGCGTGGCACCGGTCGAGGTGCCGGCCAACGTGGAGGCATGGCTGGAGCGGGTGCGCGCCCTGCCGGGGTTCGTCGACGACTTCGTCCCCTATCCGGAGAACGCGCAACTCGGGGCGGGAAGCTCGATCTACTAGCGTCCGCGGTGTGAGCGAGACGCCGACGATCTATGAGTGGGCCGGCGGGCGCGACGCGTTCGCGCGCTGGCTGAACGCGTTCTACGACCTCGTCGAGGACGACGAGGATCTGGCCGAGCTGTTCGGCGGCGCCGTGAGCGAGGCGCACCGCGAGCATGTCGTCACGTGGTGGTGCGAGGTGATGGGCGGGCCGGCGGAATACACGGCGCACCACGGTGGCTACGAGCACATGCTCGGCCACCACATCGGGCTCGGGATCACGGCCGAGCAGCGGCTGAACTTCGTGACGCTGCTCTCGCACGCGGCGGACCTGGCGGCGCTGCCCGACGATCCGGAGTTCCGGGCCGCGATCATGGGATACGCGGAGTGGGGCACGCGCCTGGCGCTGCAGAACTCGCAGCCGGGCGCGGACGTGGCCGAGCACGCGCCCGTCCCGCGCTGGGGCTGGGGCGTGGCGCCGCCGTACATCCCGTAGGTAGCCTCGAAGGGGATGCGGCGACCCGCGCTTCTCCTCGCCCTCGCGGTCGCCGTGTTCGTGGTCGTCGTGGTGGCCTCGGCGCGCGAGAAGCCCGAGCCGCGGGTGCAGGCCACGCCGACGCCCACCGCGAGCCCCAGCGCTTCGCCCGCGCCGACGCCGTCCCCGATCCCCGCCGCCGGGCGCGGCCTCGCCGTCGGCATCACCGAGTTCAACCCGAACCTCGTCGCCGCCGAGCCGGCGGTGCCGGAGCCGTGGGAGTCGGTCCGGCAGGCGATCGGCGCGCTCAAGCCCGAGTTCTTCCGGCTCGTGATCGACTGGCACCACCTGCAGTTCTTCTCGGCCGAGCAGCCCGCCGACCTGGAGAAGCCCGAGACCGGGTGCATGCGGGAGGTGCAGCCGTGCCTGGGCTGGGCGGGCGTGCGCCAGCAGCTGCGGGCGCTCGCGTCGCGCCAGCGCGAGGGCGGCTGGCAGACGCTCGTGGTGATGACCGGCACGCCGGAGTGGGCCGCGCAGCCGCCGTCCGGCTGCGAGCGCGCGAAGGCGACGCCGCGGGCCCGCGCGCCGCGCCCCGAGACGCTGCCCGCCTATCGGCAGCTGATCCTCGACGTGCTCCGCGTGGCCGAGGAGGAGGGCGCGACGCTGCGCTTCTGGAGCCCGTGGAACGAACCGAACCTGCCGCCGTTCGTCTCGCCGCAGCGCGCGGAGTGCGACCCGGCCTCGCCGAGCCTCGCGCCCGCCGTCTACGCCGAGCTGGCACGCACGCTGCAGAGCGCGCTGGATGAGGCGCCGGGCGAGCAGCAACTGCTGATCGGCGAGACCGCGGGCCTGCTCGAGGACACCAAGCTCGTGACCAGCGTGGGCCAGTTCATCGAAGGGCTGCCGCGGGATCTGGTGTGCGCGTCGCCCGTCTACACGCAGCACGCCTACATCGGCGGCGACGACCCGGTCGAGCAGGCGGCGACCGCGCTCGCCGCTCACGACTGCCCGGAGCCGCACACGCTCTGGATCACCGAGACGGGCGTCGGGCCGGCCCCGGAGGAGTACTCGGCGGTGGAGAACCCGGCCGCCGCGGGCTGCCGGGACCTGCACGAGCGGCTCGTGCGCTGGTACGAGGATCCGCGCGTGACCGTCGCCTTCCAGTACACGGTCCGCGAGGACGACAAGTTCCCGGTCGGCCTGTTCTCCACCGACATGACCGAGCGGCGCCCCGCCCTGGCGGAGTGGACCGCGTGGGGCGGGGGACGAGCGGCGACCGCGCCGCCGCCCGCCTCCGCCTGCGCAACCTAAAGAGGGACAGTCCCTCTTTAGGGGGTGCTTAGCGGACGTTTACCTTCATCGTCTTGGTGACGGGGGCGCCGGAGACCGGCTTGAACGTGACCTTCACGGACAGCTTGCCCTTCTTGGACACCTTCAGCTTGAGCTTGGCCGTGCCGGCCTTCTTCACCGTCTGGGAGGCCTTGCCGACGATCTTGCCGCGCAGCGTCGCGACCGCGGAGAGCTTGCCCTTGCCGGTGACCTTGACCTCGAGCGTGACGCCCGACTTGCGCGTCGGCGTGCCCGCGACCTTGGCCGGCAGCGAGACCTTGGCGGGCTCGGTCGGCTGGGTCGGCTGGGCGGGCTGAGCCGGCGGGGCCGGCTGCGTCGGCGTGACCGGCCGCGGCGCGGGAACGTCGGCGGGACCCCAGTCGGGCTCGGTCGCGCCGGCGACGAGCACGGCCGGCTGCGGCGTGGCGCCGTCGGTGGTGCACTCGTTGGCGAAGTTCGGGACGTTCGCGATCTTCAAGCCGGCGCCGTCGTTGAACGCCATGCGGCTGCCGTCCGGCGACCAGGTCGGCTGCCCGTAGGCGCCGCCCTCCGGGCCCTCGTAGCGGTAGCAGCGGACCACGTCGGAGCCGATCGGGTTGCCGTCCTTCCACGCGCTCGGGAAGCCGCGGACCATGTACACCGTCAGCGTCGAGTCGTTCTCACCCGTCTGGGCGGCGAGCTTGCGCTTGTCGCGCGTGATCTCGGCCCCGCTCATGTGCGGGTTGTTGACGATGTCGCTGAACCACGCCATCACCATGTTGCCCTTGCCGTTGCCGCCGTCGGAGATGCGGTCCAGCAGCAGGTCGTGGTTCGGGAGCTTGGTCGGGTTGGCGAGCAGGGTCATGTCGTTGTCGACCCACGACGGGTGGCGCCAGCCGGAGTGGTAGCCGATCGCGTCGCCGGTCTTCCAGTCCGTCATCCGGTCCGACCACGTGTAGCCCGTGCCACCCTCGTTGAGCGCGACCAGGCACTTGGGCGGGTAGCAGTTCGGCGTCGTGGTCTGGGAGAGCCAGTAGTAGGTGTAGGCGACCTTCGTGCCGTCCGGGGAGATCGCGGGGTCGTACGGGCCCCAGAACTGCTTGGAGCCGGCCGGGCGGGTGTCTGACACCGGCGTGGCGAAGTCGGCCAGCACGGCGCCTTCACGCGAGAGCTTGTGCAGGCGCACGCCGTTGAGCGCGACGATCGCGCCGTCGTCGGCCTGCGTGACGTCGGAGTAGCCGCCGGTCGAGGTGACCTGGTACTGGCGGGCGCCGTCGGGCGTGGTCAGCCAGACGTTGCCGTCCTTGATGTAGGCGATGGAATCGGCCGAGGCGCTCGACGCGCACGCCAACACGAGGAAGGCGGCGGCGAGGCCGGAGAAGAGGGAGCGGAGCATGCCCGCCATGGTGCGGAGCGGCGCTTGCCGCCCGCTTGCCGCGACCTTGCCGCGTTTCCTAAAGAGGGACAGTCCCTCTTTAGGAAACGGAACGCAGCCGAACCTGAACGGCGCCTGGCGCCGTTCAGGAAGCGCCCTGGGCCAGCAGCCACAGGGCGAGCGACGTGAAGCCGACCATCACGCCGAGCATCCAGTACTGCGAGCGCACCGCGAGCTTCGCTTCGCCGTACAGCGTGAGCGCGCGGTCGTGCGCGAGCGCGAGCGCCGCGACGTGGCCGATCACGACCACCGCGACCTGCACGTACCACGTGTTCTCCTGCGGGAAGACGGTGTAGTCGATGCCGTTGTCGACGGTGCCGAACAGGTTCCAGCCCTGCTCGAACGGGTCGCTGGCCAGGTAGCTGATGGCCTGGCCCTCGTAGAAGATCAGCGTCAGGTAGTGCGCGGCGACGTAGACGGCGGCGATCGGCACCAGCGAATGCACGAAGCCGTACTCGAGCTTGTGCAGGCTGAGATTCCCGCCCACCGAGCGGGCGCCCTCGATGCCGAGCCGGTAGAAGCCCCACACGATCAGCACGCCGAGCAGCATCCCGAGCGTGCCGGCGATCCGGGTCGCGGTCAGCACGCCGATGCCGACGCCGTCGAGCGAGTCCACCACGCCGGTCTGCAGGTCCCGCCACAGCTGGCCCTGGCTGAGCCCGTCGAACGTGACCGTGCCGATCATCACCATCACGAACGCGACGGTCCCCGCCACGTCGTCCAGCCGCGGCAGCCCGCCGAGCGGGCGCCGCAGGCCGAGCGTGCCGCCACGCGTCTCGAACACCGACATGCGCGCGAACAGGCCGAAGTAGACCGCGAACGCCTCGCCGTTGCGCGTCCACGTCTCCACGCCGAAGTAGCACTGCGCGGCCAGCGTCAGCACCGTGTAGCCGAGCGCGGCGGTGACCAGCAGCGACGGGTTCGTCTCACCCCACTTGCCGACGAGCTCGATCCAGACGAACGCGAACAACAAGATCGCGGCCGGCCAGCGCCCGAGCTTCTCCGGATACGGCCGGTTCAGCGACGGCAGCAGCCGCCCGAGCGCCCGCCACGGGCTGAGCGCGCGGAACACGTCGCCGAACAGGATCGAGATGAACACGAGCCCGACCCAGAACGTGATCAGGATGAACGTCGACGAGAAGTGGTTGAGCGCGAGCCCTTCCGCGATGTAGCCGGCGAGGACCGTCACGGCGAGCAGGAAGATGCCGAGCGCGCCCCACAGGATCTGCAGCGGCAGGCTGCCCCAGCCCTTGCCGAACGGCAGCGGGCGCCAGTTGTCCTGCTCGAGCCGCGGCGTCGGCCACAGCACCGCGAGCGCGAAGAACGAGATCACCAGCACCGCCGCGGCGGCCCACGCGAACAGCCACTGCGGGATCGGCAGCGGTGGGCGCTGGACGAGGCCGTGCGCCTCGGCTGCAGCGGGAAGGAGGACGAGCAGGGCGGCGCCGAGCGCCGCCGGGGCGAGCTTTCTCACAGCCCGGTCTTCACCGCGTCCTCGAACTGCTGGACGCCGATCGAGCCCTCGAGGCGGGACGTGATCTTCCCGCGCTTGTCGACGACGAACAGCCACGGCTCCGACGGGAGGTTGAACTGGCGCAGCGGCTCGCGCAGCCCCTTGCTCACGTCGTTGTCGACGTAGACCTCCTGGTGGATGAAGCTCATCCGGTCGCCGTACTTGGCCTTGATCTGCAGCGCGATGTCCGCGACCGGGCCGCACACCTGCGAGGCGCACAGCTGCGGCGTCGCGAACAGCAGCGCGACCGGCTTCTTGCCCACCACCTGCGCGAAGTCCTCGTGCATGTCGCTGGGCGGCTCGCGCGTGTCCAGCAGCGCCTCGTCGCCCTTGGTGGTCTCCAGCGTGTCCGTGGTGACCTTGGGCGCCTCCTCGCCGACGGCGGGGATCGGGTCGGCGCCCTTGCTGGACACCTGGATCTGGCTCGTGGCGCCGACGAACTTGCCGTCCGCGCCCTTGGTCGCCGACAGCACCGAGTACTGGCCGCGCTTCGGGAAGCGGACCTGCGCGGCGTAGATCGCGGCGAACGGGCTGTCCTCGGTGGCGGCCTGCTTGGAGCGGTAGCGCGCGTCGGTCAGCAGCACGTCGGCGGGCGCGACGAACGGGCCCTCGGCGGGCGAGTCCGGCGTCGGCGCGATGTAGACGGCGGTCGGGCCGTAGACGGGGAGGCCGTCCTGGCCGATCACGCCGAACGCCATCCGGCTGTCGCCCCCCGTGGTGAAGATCGAGGTGGCGAGCGCGAAGTCCGGGCCGGCGGTCATCTCGTTCGCGAGCTGCTCGAGCGTCTTGCCCGCGGGCGCGGGGAACTCGGCCTCGTCCGGGTTGACGGCGACCTTCACGCGCTCGCGCACGCCCGCCTCCTGGGGCACGTTCTCGACCGGGTCCTTCGGCGCGTCGTTGTCGCCCGCGCCACCGCACGCGGCGGCGAAGACGGCCAGGACAGCAGCGAGCAGCACGACGAACCGAGGCATGAGCGGGCCTAGGTTAGTCGGCGGCGGGTCGAACGGACGTGAGTGCGTCGACCAACGAACGGGCGTCGAACGCTTCGGTGTGGTGGACGCCGTTGACGAAGAACGCCGGCGTGGAGGCGATGCCGTTCGCGCGCGCGGCGTCCGCGTCGCGCGCCACGCGGGCGGCGGGCGCACCGGACGCCAGGTCGGCGCGGAAGCGGTCGGGGTCCAGCCCGATCCGGTCGGCGAGCGCGAGCAGGTCCGCGTCCGAGAAGCGGCCGCCGTTGGCGTAGAGCGCGTCGTGCATCTCCCAGAACGAGCCCTGCAGCGAGGCGGCCTCGGCCGCCTCGGCGGCGCGCTCGGCGTCCGGGTGGACCTCGGTCAGCGGCAGGTGGCGGAAGACGAACCGCAGGCGCCCGTCGAGCCGCTCGCGCACGCGCCGGACGATCGACTGGGAAGCCGCGCAGTACGGGCATTGGAAGTCGCCGTACATGACGAGCTCGAGCGGCGCGTCGAACGGGCCGGCGACGTGGTCGTGTTCATCCAGGGGCGGCTGCAGGGGCATCGTCGGTTTCGATCCTAGACTTTCCGCCTCCGTGGGCGAACTCGAGCTGTTGTTCGCGCTCCTGTTCGCTGCCGTGCTGCTCGTGCGTGCGGCCGACCGGCTGCGCATCCCGTACCCCATCGTCCTGGTGCTGGGCGGGCTCGCGCTCGCGTTCGTGCCGGGCATGCCGCGCGTGAACATGGACCCGCACGTCGTGCTGCTGGTGTTCATCCCGCCGCTGCTGATGAGCGCCGGCTGGAACTCCTCGCCGCAGGAGCTGCGCGCGGAGGGCCGGGCGCTCGGACTGCTCGCGCTGCTGCTCGTGCTGGTGACGACGAGCGTCGTCGCGGTCGCCGCACACTGGCTCGTCGACGGGTTGAGCTGGCCGGCCGCGTTCATGCTCGGGGCCGTGGTCGCGCCGACCGACGCGGTCGCGGCCGTTGCGACGTTCTCCACCGTCCACGTGCCCGAGCGCGTGCGGCGGCTCGTGGAGGGCGAGTCGCTGATCAACGACGCCACGGGCCTGACCGGGTTTCGCGTGGCGCTCGGCGCGGCCACCGCAGGCACGTTCTCGCTGCTGGATGCGACGGTCGAGTTCCTGATCGCGG
Source organism: Solirubrobacter deserti (assembly GCF_003344625.1). GTDB lineage: Bacteria > Actinomycetota > Thermoleophilia > Solirubrobacterales > Solirubrobacteraceae > Solirubrobacter > Solirubrobacter deserti. Next base: position 596,220 of record NZ_QPKJ02000004.1, read on the forward strand.
CGATCGGCGGCGCGGCGATCGGCCTCGCGGTGGCGCTGGGCGCGCTGCGGGCGATCCGCCGCCAGCCCGACGTGACGATCTCGGTGCTGCTGACGATCCTCGCCGCGTACGCGAGCTACATCGCGGCCGAGGAGGTCCACGCGTCCGGCATCCTCGCCGCGGCCACGTGCGGCGTCGTCGCGGGCTGGAAGCAGTCGACGTACTTCGACGCCGACACGCGCCTGACCGCGAACGCGTTCTGGCGCATCCTCGTGTTCGGGCTGGAAGCGATGCTGTTCGTCCTGCTCGGGCTTCAGCTCGAGGAGGCCGTGGAGAGCATCCGCGGGCAGGTGGGCACGCTGGTGGCGATCGGCGTCGCGCTGGCGCTGCTGACGATCGTCGTGCGGATGGTGTTCGCGCTGCTCCCGGTGGCGCCCGGCCTCGGGCTGCGCGAGCGCGTGGTGGTGGGCTGGTGCGGCATGCGCGGCGCGATCTCGCTCGCCGCCGCGCTCTCGATCGCGACCGACATCCCGGGCCGCGACGAGGTCGTCTTCCTCACCTTCGTCGTGATCCTGGTGACGCTGGTCGGCCAGGGCCTCTCGCTGCCCATGGTTGTCCGCGCGCTGCGCATCCCGAGCGAGCGCGAGTGGTCCCCGGAGGAGGCGATCGCCCGCCTGGAAGCCGCCCAGACCGCGCTCGACCGCCTCGACGAGCTCGAGGACGACGACCGCATCGCCGAGGAGCCGCTGCGCCGCCTGCGCGAGCTCTACCGCGCCCGCTTCCAGCAGTGCGTGGCCGTGCTCGGCGGCGAGAAGGCGCCCGACCTCGCCGACGACGCGCGCATGCGCTACTCCAACGTGCGCCGCGACCTGATCCGCTCCGAGCGCTCCGCCGTGCTGACCTTGCGCAACGAGGGCCGCATCTCGCAGGAGACCCAGCGCGTGATCGAGCGCGACCTCGACCTCGAGGAAGCGCGGCTGCGCTAGGCGGGCTCGTTGTCGAGCGAGCGCCAGAGGTAGAGGCACGCCCGCGTGCGGTGCGGGCGCCACGGCTCGGCGAGCTCGGTCAGCGCGTCCGGGGTGGGGACCGCGTCGAGGCCGTAGGCGGTCATCACGGCGTTCTTGATGCCCTGGTCGCCGGTGGGCAGGACGTCCGGACGACGCAGCGTGAACATCAGGTACATGTGCGCGGTCCATTCGCCGATGCCCTTGACCGCCACGAGCTCGCGGATGACCTCCTCGTCGGGCAGCGCGTCGAGCTGGTCGAGCTGGAGGCGGCCGTCGATGACGTGCTCGGCGAGGGAGCGCAGCGAGGCGGTCTTGGCGCGGGACAGGCCGGCCGCGGCGCGCAGCTCTTCGGGGTCGTCGGCGAGGAGCTCCTCGGGCGTGGGCGCGCGGTCACCGAAGCGCGCGATCAGGCGGCCGTAGATCGCCGCCGCGGCCTTCACGGACAGCTGCTGGCCCGTGATCGAGCGCAGCAGGGCGCCGTATAGGTCGGTGCGGGGCTCGCCCTCGTCGGGGCCCAGCGGGCCGCCGAAGCGCTCGATGAGGTCCGCCATCACCGGGTCCTGGGCGAGGTGGGCGTCGGCGGCGTCCATGGCCGCGGGAGCGTAGCCTCCCGCGCGTGTCCGTGATCGTCAGCTGCGCGGTGACCGGTGCGATCCACGTGCCGTCGCTCTCGCCACACCTGCCGGTCACGCCGGAGCAGATCGCCGAGCAGGCGATCGGCGCGGCCGAGGCGGGCGCGGCGATCCTGCACCTGCACGCGCGCGACCCCGAGACGGGTCAGCCGACCGCCGACCCGGAGGTGTTCGAGCGCTTCGTCCCGCACATCGCCGAGCGCACCGACGCCGTGATCAACATCACCACCGGCGGCGGGCACGGCATGTCGCTCGACGAGCGGCTCGCGGCGGCGCGCCGCTTCCAGCCCGAGCTGTGCTCGCTGAACATGGGCTCGATGAACTTCGGCATCTTCGGGATGCTCGACCGCATCGACACGTTCCAGCACCCGTGGGAGCCCGAGTACCTGGAGATGACCCGCGACTACATCTTCCGCAACACGTTCGCGGACATCGAGCAGATCGTCGGCGAACTGGGCTCAGCGGGCACGCGCTTCGAGTTCGAGTGCTACGACGTCGGCCACCTGTACAACCTCGCCCACTTCGCCGACAGGGGCGTCGTAGAGCCGCCGTTCTTCGTCCAGGCGATCTTCGGCATCCTCGGTGGGCAAGGACCGCACCCGGAGAACCTCCTGCACTTCAAGGCGCTGGCCGACAAGCTGCTCGGGGACGATTACGTGCTGTCCGTGCTCGGCGCCGGCCGCCACCAGATGCCGCTGGCGACGATGAGCGCGATCCTCGGCGGGAACGTGCGCGTCGGCCTCGAGGACAGCGTCTACCTCGAGAAGGGCCGGCTGGCGAGCAGCAACGCCGAGCAGGTGGCCAAGATCACGCGCATCCTCGGCGAGCTGTCGCTGCAACCAGCGACGCCCGCCGAGGCCCGCGAGCGGCTCGCGCTCAACCGTCGGCGTTGATCTTCGCGATCAGCTCGCCGAGGACGCGCTCGGCGTCCTCGTTCTCGACCTGGCAGGTGCCGGCCGCCTCGTGGCCGCCGCCGCCGTAGCTGAGCATCAGCTCGCCGACGTTCGTCTTGGAGCTGCGGTCGATGATCGACTTGCCCGTCGCGAACACCGTGTTCTGCTGCCTGAGGCCCCACAGCACATGGATGGAGATGTTGCACTGGGGGAACAGCGCGTAGAGCATGAAGCGGTTGGTCGGGTGGATGATCTCCTCGTCGCGGAGGTCGAGCACGACCAGGTTGCCGTGCACGGTGGCGCAGCGCTTGATCTGCTCCTCCGCCTGCTCGGCGTGGGCGTTGTAGAGCGCGACGCGCTCGGCGACGTGCGGGTTCTCGAAGACCTCCTCGATCGACATCGCGACGATGACGTCGATCAGCTGCATCATCAGCTGGTAGTTGGAGATCTCGAACTCGCGGAAGCGGCCGAGGCCGGTGCGCGGGTCCATCAGGAAGTTGAGCATGACCCAGCCGGTGGGATGCAGGATCTCGTCGAGGTCGAACTGGGCGGCGTCGCCCTTGTCGACCGCATCCATGAGCTCCTCGATGCCGGGGAAGACCTCGGCGCCACCGTAGTAGTCGTACACCACGCGGGCCGCGGAGTCGGCGTCCGGGACGATCACGTGGTTCGGCTTGTCCTCGCCGACGCGGACGGCCTCGGAGTGGTGATGGTCGAACGAGATCGCCGCGTTCGGGTTGTACGGCACGTTCGTCGTGATGTCGTTCGGGCCGATGTCGACCTTCCCGTCCTGCACGTCCTTCGGATGGACGAAGAGAATGTCGTCGAGGATGCCGAGGTGCTTGAGCAGTGCGGCGCACACGAGCCCGTCGAAGTCCGAGCGGGTGACGAGCCGGTACCGCTCGACGTGCGTGGAGGTCATAGTCGTACTCATCCCCCGGGTACATCGGCGGTACGCGCTGAAAGTTCAATGAGCGGGTACCTACCGGGCCATGAAGGAGAGAGGCCTCTACAAGCAGCTGTGGTTCTGGGTGATCATCGCGATCGCCCTCGGCATCGTGTTCGGGCTGGTGGCGCCAGGGCCGGCGGAGAGCTCGAAATGGCTCGCCGACGCCTTCATCCAGCTGATCAAGGCCGTCACGGGCCCGGTGATCTTCCTCACGGTCGTGATCGGCATCGCCTCGCTCGGCAACCTCGCGCGCGCGGGCGGGCTCGCGCTGCGGGCGCTGGCCTACTTCTTCGGCATGACCGTCATCGCGCTCAGCCTCGGCCTGCTGGCGGCGAACGTGTTCAAGCCCGGCGCGGGCTTCGAGGGCGAGCCGAGCGAGTCCGCGCGGCAGAGCGCCCAGGAGTCGATTGACGAGGCCGGCGCGTCCGAGGAGGGCGGCCTGGTCGGCTTCATCACCGACGACCTGCTGCCGACGAGCTTCGTCTCCCCGTTCGTGGAGAACGAGATCCTGCGCGTGCTGGTGCTCGCGATCCTCGTCGCCGCGGCCATCTCGATGCTCCCCGACGCCACGCGCAAGCCGATCATCAGCGTCTTCGAGACGCTGTCGAAAATCGTCTTCGGCGTGATCCGGCTGATCATGTGGGTCGCGCCGCTGGGCGCGTTCGGCGGCATGGCCTACACGGTCGCCGTGTTCGGCGCCGAGTCCCTTTCCAACCTCGCCGCGCTGATGGCCGTGTTCTGGGGCACCTGCGCGTTCTTCGTGTTCGTGGTGCTGGGCGCCGTCTCGCGCGCCGCGGGCTTCTCGATCTTCCGCCTGGTGCGGCTGATCCGCGACGAGCTGCTGATCATCGTCGGCACCTCCAGCTCGGAGACCGTGCTCCCGCGCCTGCTGGCCAAGACCCAGGCGGCGGGCGCCTCCAAGCAAGTCAGCGGCATGGTCCTGCCGACCGGCTACTCCTTCAACCTCGACGGCACCTGCATCTACCTCACGCTCGGCGCGCTGTTCATCGTGCAGGCCACCGGCCAGGACATGGCGATCGGCGAGCAGATCGCGCTCGCCGGCCTGATGATCCTGACCTCCAAGGGCGCCGCGGGCATCACGGGCGCGGGCCTGGTCACGCTGACCGCCTCGCTGACCGCGTTCGGCGGCACGTTCTTCAGCGCCGAGGCGATTGCGGTCGGCATCGCGCTCGTCGTCGGCATCGACCGCATCATGTCCGAGGGCCGCGCCCTCACCAACGCGATCGGCAACACGGTCGCGGTGATGGTCATCGCCAAGTGGCAGAACGAGCTCGACGTCGAGCACTTCGACAAGGTCCTGCACGATCCGACGATGATCGACCGCGAGGTCGAGGCCGCGATGCGCGGCGAGGACGTCTCGGAGCCGACCGGCCGCTTCGACCGCGACCGGGACCGCGAGAAAACGCCCGAGCTCGCTACGCCGTGACGGTGGCGGTGGCGCCGTCGAGCGCGTTCAGCGCGCGCTCGACGGACATCGCCACGCACGTGAACGTCGGCGTGTCGCGCTTGGTGAAGGCGGAAGCCTCGGTGGTGCGCAGGCGCTGCACGAGGTCCAGGAATACGGCGGGCTCGTCACCCTCGAAGGCGACCACGAACTCCTGGTCGTCCAGCCCGAAGGAGTACGACGTGTTGAGGTCGATGCTCGGGTACTCGCGGCCCACGCGGATGTGCTCCTGCATGATCCGCCAGCGCTCCTTCGGGTCCAGCCCGTACCACTCGCGCGTCTTGACGAAGGGGTAGACGAACAGGTACTTCGAGTGCGCCTCGCGGACCTCCAGGCGGGACTCGTCGGAGTACTCGCTCGGCTTGGTCATGGCCAGGAAGCTGTAGGGCGTCGTGGCCCAGCTCATCAGCCCGGACTGGGCGAGCACGACGTGGAACTCGTGGATGCGCTCGAGGTTGGTGGCCTGCGTGAGCAGCAGCAGGTCCGCGTCCCCGCGCGTGCCGACGGTCGAGAACGCGCGCAGCAGGCGCTCGGACGCGAAGTCCTCGCACGCGGCCATGAACTCGCGTTTGTGGGTGGCTCGCTCCTCCGCGTCCAGGCGCCGCCAGGCGGGATCGACCTTGAGGAACGTGTACTTGACGAACTGGCGCTCGGGCATCTCTGTGGTCTGCAGGATAGGTGAAGAGCGGTTAGCCGCACCCTGGATTCACGCGCGAACACATAGGATCGCGGAATGCGGGTCGCGCTGGTCTCCCCGTACTCCTGGACATATCCCGGCGGGGTGACCCGCCACATCGAAGCGCTGAGAGCCGAGCTGGACCGTGCTGGTCATGACGTTCGCGTGTTCGCGCCCTTCGACCCTGATCGGCGCCTGACGGCGGCGCTGCACCGCGGTGCGCGCCCGCAGGACCGCGAGGTGCCGGAGTGGCTGACGCCGCTGGGCCCGACGATCGGCTGGCCGTCCAACGGCGCCGTCTCGAACCTCTCGCCGTTCCCGTCGGCCGTCTCGACCCTGCGCCGCGAGCTGCGCGCGGGCGGCTTCGACGTCGTCCACCTGCACGAGCCCGTGGCCCCCGTGGTCGCCTGGGACGCGCTCACGAGCGTCGAAGCGCCGCTCGTCGGCACGTTCCACTGCTACTCGGAGTCCGTGCCGCCGCACAAGGTCGCGGCGCTGATCGGCGCGCGGCGCAAGCTCAACCGGCTCAACGTCCAGATCGCCGTCAGCGAGGCGGCGGCGTGGACGGGGCGCCGTTTCTACGGCGGTCGCTACCGGATCGTCCCGAACGGCGTCGCGCTGCCGGAGGGCGGCGTGCCCGCGCCGCGTGAGCGCGCCGCCGGCGAGCCGCTGCGGATCGTCTTCGTCGGCCAGGCCGTCGGGCGCAAGGGCCTGCCGGTGCTCCTGCGCGCGTTCGAGGCGCTGCGCGGGCAGGTTCCGGCCGAGCTCACCGTCATCGGCCTGACGCAGGCGGAGTTGGCGCCGCTGCTCGTCGAGGGCGAGGGCGTGACCGCGCTCGGCCGCGTCGACGACGCGGTGAAGGCCGCCGTGCTGCGCGACGCCGACGTGCTGTGCGCGCCGTCGCTCGGCGGCGAATCGTTCGGGATGGTGCTGACGGAGGCGTTCGCGGCGGGCACGCCGGTCGTCGCCTCCGACATCGCGGGCTACCGCGACGTCGTCACCGCCGGCACGGACGGCGTGCTGGTCCCGCGCGGGAACGCGACCGCGCTGGCCGAGACGCTGCGGGACCTGGCGCTGGACCCGGGCCGCGTGCAGCGGATGGCGCAGGGCGCCGCCGTGAGCGCCGAGCGCTACGCGTGGCCGCGCGTGGCCGAGCAGGTCGTCACCGCCTACGAGGACGCGCGCGCGGTGCCGGAGCCGTCCACCGCGACCCAGCGCGTGGCCGTCAAGCTCGGCGCGGTGCCGCGCGACGGCCTGCCGCGCGTGGGCGCCCAGCGGCTGCCGTCGCTGGAGCCGGTGCCCGAGCGGCGGCGCGGCGCGCTGGTCCGGCGCGGGGCGATCGGGCTGGCCGGGCTGATGACGGTGGTCGGCGCGGTGCTCGCGGTCGATCACATCGGCCCGGCGCGGATCGGCGACGCGCTCGTGCGCTCGAGCCCGCCGTGGGTGCTGTTCGGGCTCGCCCTGATGTGCCTGTCGATGCTCGCCCGCGCGGTGAGCTGGCACGCGATCTTGAAGGCGGCGCTGCCCGGCGCCCGCCCGAAGCTGGCCGACGCCGTGCAGGGCACGACGATCGGCGTGCTGATGAGCGCGACGCTGCCCGCCCGGCTGGGCGAGCCGTCACGCGCGTTGATCGTGGCGCGGCGATTGGGGCGCGCGCGGGACCGGTTGCCCGTGGTGCTGGGCACGATCGTGTCCCAGACGCTGATCAACGTGCTCGCGCTGGTGATCCTCGGCGCGGTGATGTTCATCACCATCGGGCTCTTCGCGGGCCGCCAGCAGGCGCTGGTCTGGTACGCGCTCGCGCCGATCGGGTTGCTGGCGCTCGTGCTGGTCGCGCCGGCGCTCGTGCGCTCAGGCCGGCCCACGAGGTCGCGCTGGGTGCGGCAGGGCCGCCAGGCCATCGCGCGCGTGCGCTCGGGCCTGGTCGTGTTCCGGCGCCCGCGCGAGGGGTTCGTGGCGATCACGATGCAGCTCGGCGCGTGGGCGCTGCAGTGGGTGGCGTGCTACGTGCTGCTGGTGGCCCTCGGGCTCGAGCACAAGGCCGACCTCGGCGCCGCGGCCGCGATCCTGTTCGCCGTCAACGTCACCGCCGTGCTGCCGGTCACGCCCTCCAACGTGGGCGTCTTCCAGGCCGCATGCATGGCGGTGCTGGTCGGCGCGTACGGCGTCGCGCCCGCGCAGGCGCTCGGCTACGGGATCATCCTGCAGGCGGTCGAGGTCGCGTGCGCGGTCGTCATGGGCGGTCCGGCGCTGGTCAAGGAAGGGCTGAGCTGGCGCGAGGTGCGCCTGCGCGCCCTGCACAGCGCGCCCGTGCGGCTGTCGGCGCCGAAAGCGCCAGAGCCCGCCGAGGCCTAACCGTCAATCAGCCAGCGGCCGCCGACCTTGCGCAGCTGCTGCGTCCAGCCGTGGTCGGTGTAGACGGTCGCGGTGTCGCCCTGGATGCGGATCTCCTCGTTCGCGACCGTCTCAGCATCGAGTGAGACGAGGATCGCCTCGCCGAGGGGCTCGCCGTCGCTCGGCTCGATGGTCTCCTCGGCGTGGCTTGCCAGGGTGCGGATGCCCTCGGCGCAGTCACGCGCATCGCCGGCGTAGGCGCGGCGCAACGCCTCGGTCATGCGCGCGCACGCGGCGTCGTAGTTCAGCTGCTCCCACGCGCGGTCGTAGTCGCGCAGGGCCTGTTGGACGTGCTGCTGCTCCGGCGCGCCGCAGCCGGCAAGGACGACGGCGAGGACCGCAAGGCGGTGCACGCGACTTGACCTTGCCCTCGGGGGAGACATGACAATCCCATTGTGGCCAGACCAAGCGACCTGATCGGCGCGTTCGCGCGGCGGGTGCGGCTGAGCCCGCGCCAGCTGCGCGACTACGACGAGCTCGGCCTGCTCGCGCCCGCCTACGTCGACCCCGACAGCGGCTACCGCTACTACCACCGCGGGCAGGTACGCAGCGCGATCACGATCGGGCTGCTGCGCTCGCTGGACGTGCCGCTGCCGGAGATCCACGCGCTGCTGGTGGCCGACGAGGTCGCGCCGCTGCTGGAGCGCCAGCGGGCGCGGGTGGAGGCGGAGCTCGAGCGGGCGCAGCAGGCGCTGCGGGCGCTGGACCGGCTGATCGGGTCCGACGAGCTGATCCCGTACGCCGTGGTCGAGCGCGACGAGCCGGCGCTGTCGCTCACGGTGCTGCGCGGCCGCTGCGACGCGGCCGAGCTGGACGGCGCCGCGGCGACGCTGATCGGCGAGCTGCCCGACGGTCCCGTGACCGGCCTGTACCCGCTCGACCTCGAAGGCGAGGTCGAGTTCATGGTCGGTGTGCCGGGACCCGGAATGGAGCTGCCGGCGGCACGCGTGGCGGTCGCGACCCACCGCGGGCGCTACGCCGAGCTGCCGCTCGCCTACTTCGCGCTGCTCGCGCACGCCGAGGAGCGCGGCCGCCGGCCGGGCGCCTGGGTCCGTGAGCGCTACCTCGAGGCGGCGTCGCCGGAAGCGGCCGTCACCGAAGTGCTGTTGCCCTACGAATAGGAGGCTGACGATGTCCGTCACCGCGCTGTACCCGGTCCTGATGACCGATCGTCCCGCCGTGCTCGCGCGCTTCTACGCGCAGCTGCTGGACCTGGAGCCCGTGTTCGAGGCCGACTGGTTCGTGCAGCTGACGGGCCAGATGGGCTTCGTCGCCCGCGACCACGACTCCGTGCCGGAGCGCTTCCGCGGCGCTCGCACCGCCGGCCTGCTCGTGACCGTCGAGGTGGAGGACGTCGACGCCGTGCACGAGCGTGCGCAGGCGATGGCGCTGCCGATGGAGCTCACGCTGCGCAGCGAGAACTGGGGCCAGCGGCACTTCATCACGGCCGACCCGGACGGCACGGCCGTCGACGTCGTGCAGGTGATCCCGGTGACCTCCGAGGAGATCGCCGCGCAGTACGTCAGCCCTCCGAGTCGATGAGCCAGCGGTCGTCGACCCTGCGCAGCCGCGTGACCGAGTCGCTGTCGTAACGCACCGTGGCGCGGTCGCCATCCACGTCGATGTCGGTCACGTGGCCCTCGTGGACGTAGAAGACCGCGACCGGCTCGTTGCCGAGCGTGACGTCCATGTCCGCGTCTTCCTCGGGGCAGAACCCGCGTTGCGCGGCGCCCGTGCGCAACGCGCACATCGCGTCCCAGTCGCGGCGCTCGGCCGCCCGTGCGTCCGCGTCGAGCGTCGCGCGCACGGCATCCTCCTCACCGCAGCCGGTGAAGGCGAGCGCGAGCAGCACGGCGGCGACGCGTTTCACAGGGCCTCAGCATAAGCGCGGGCCTCGGCGAACCGGCGCGCGAAGTCCGCGGGCGTGTGGTGGGCGTTGAGCCCGCTCGTGTTCGGGAGGATCCAGACCGGGCGGCCGCCGATGGTCTCGGCCTGCAGGCCGAGCGCGGCCCGGCGGCGCCCGAAGGCGGTCCGGTAGGCGGTGACGCCGACGATGGCGACCAGGCGCGGCCGGAGCTCGGCGACGAGCCGCTCGAGCTCCGCCGCGCCCGCGCGCAGCTCGTCCGCGCTGAGCTCCGACGCCGCGCGGGTCGGCCGGGGCGCGATGTTCGTGATGCCCAGGCCGTACTCGGGCAGCGTGACGTCCTCCTCGGGGGCGAGCAGGCGCGGCGTGAATCCCGACGCGTGCAGCGCGGGCCAGAACCGGTTGCCGGGCCGCGCGAAGTTGTGTCCGGTCTGGGCCGAGCGCAGGCCGGGGTTGATGCCGACGAAGAGGACCTTCAGGTTCGGGGCGACGATCGGTGGGAGCGCCTGCGTCACGGCATGCACGATGACGTAGCCCGCGTCGCCGGACGCCGGGAGGGGGAGCGTCGGGCCATGTCCCACATGCACGGTCCCGCCACGGACTTCGATCGCGCCCGCACCCCGGCGCAGTGGTATTGCCTGCTCGCCGGCGCAGCACTCGCGCTGGCCGGCCTCGCCGGCTTCATCGCCGACGCGAGCTTCGAGTTCGGCGACGGCATCGACGGCGGCTCGCTGCTCGGGTTCGAGGTCAACGGGGTGCACAACCTCATCCACCTGGCGTCCGGTGCGCTGCTGCTGGTGGCGTCGCCGCGGCGCGACACCGCCAAGGCGGTGGCGATCGCGTTCGGGGCCACCTACGCGCTCGTCGCCGTGATCGGCCTGATCGACGGCGATGACGTCCTCGGGCTGATCCCGATCAACAGCGCCGACAACGTGCTGCACGTCGGCCTCGCGCTGGTCGGCCTGGTCGCCGGGCTCGTGTCGCGCAGCGCGAGCCGCCGCGACAGCGACACGCTCGTCGATCGCACCTCGCCGACCGCCTGAGTCACAACTTCAGGGCCCACGCGATACATAGAGCGTGGGTCCTGAGGATGCTCGCACCGATGAAGCGCTGCTGGCCGCGACCGCGACCGACCCGCAGGCGTTCGCCGTCTTCTACCGGCGCCACCTGCGGGCCGTGCTCGCGTTCCTCGTGCACCCACCGACGTCCGCACGCTGGTCCCGTCGCCCGTCGGCCACGCGATCCTCGCCGTCTACCGACGGGGACTTCGTCTCCGGCAGCCTCCGGCTCACCGCCCATCTGCAGGGCGGCGGGACCTGGACGCAGGAGTGCCCGCTGGGCTTCTAGCCGATGCGCCACCGGTCGCCCGGGCGCTTGCGGCCGCCCGGAGCCGACGGCGACCCAACCGGGTCGCCGTCGTCGCAACCGGGTATGGTGCGCCGGGGAGAGCGCGTGACGCGGTCGGTCACAGAAGAACGCGTGGAGCAGAGCCGCGAACAGGCGTGGGATGAGCTCGTGCGCGTGCTCCGCGAATCCGGGATCACCGACGGCAAGGGCCCGATCGCGGAACGGATGGCCGAGCGTGTCTTCACGTTGCCGTCGTACCGCAACGTGGACCCCGAGCTCGTCCGCCAGGGCTGGCTGCGCAACATGAGCGTGTCGATGGTTGGGATGCTCGAGCACCGCGTGCCGGACGAGGACGACGACGACACCCCGCTGCGCGTGACGGGCGAGTCCCGCGCACGCTCGGGCGTCAATGTCGCCGAGATGCTGCAGACCGCCGTTCAGAACCAGTTGATCTTCATGGAGATCGCGGCCGAGCTGGCGCCTGAGTCGCCCTGGCGCGACAGCCTGCTGCTCGAGCTCTTCCAGCTCTACCAGGCGTGGTCGGCCTGGGGCTCGGCCGCGCTCGCCGCGGGTCATCGCGACGCTGAGCTCGAGATGCAGCGCCGCCAGCAGGAACGCCAGGACAACTACGTCAAGCACATCCTGCTCAGCGGCGCGGCCCAGTCGGAGATCGGCGACGGCGCCGAGGCGTACGGCCTGGACCCCGACGCCAACTACCACGCCTTCCGCGCGCGGCTGACCGTCGCGACCGACGTGCGCGCGGTCGAGCGGTACCTGCACGTCGCGCCGTCGGCGGGCCGCCGTGCCGGGTTGATGGCGATCATCGACGGCGACCTGTGCGGGTTCGCGACCAAGCTCCCGGACGCTCCGGCGCCGATGCCGATCGGCATCTCCCACGCCGTGCACATGGAGGAGCTCGCGTCCGTGTTCCGGCTCGCGACCCGAGCGCTGGAGACGGCGCACGCGATCGGGCGGGAGGGGATCGTCGGCATCGACGACCTCGGCCTGCACGCGGCCGTCGTCGCCGACCGTGACCTCGCGGAGCTGATGGTCGCCCGCTACCTGAAGCCGTTCGAGGAGCTCGGGGCCTCCGGCACCGCCGTGCTGGAGACGGTCGAGCGCTACATGGACAACAACAGCGCGCTGGAACGCACGGCCAAGGAGCTCTACGTGCACACCAACACGGTGCGCTACCGGCTGGCGCGGTTCGAGACCGTGACGGGCCGCTCGCTGCGCGACACGCAGACGCTGGTCGAGGTGTGGTGGGCGCTCGCCTGCCAGCGCCGTCCGCACGCTTTGTAGCCGCCCACAAATCCGCGCCGCGAACTTCGGCTCCGCCGCCGTAGCCACGGGGCCACGCGCGCGCGAGCGTTCCGCGGCATGAGGAGAGCCGTGAACCGGGCCAACAACGTGGAGGATCTGCGACGCATCGCCCGCCGGCGATTGCCGAAGGCGGTGTTCGACGTCATCGACGGAGGGTCGGGGGACGACGTCACCCTGCGCGGCAACCGCGCCGCGTTCGAGACCCTGTGGCTGCGGCCGCGCCCGCTCGAGGACGTCAGCCGCGTCGACCTGCGCACGACCGTGCTCGGGGAGGACGTCTCGATGCCGCTGCTGCTGGACCCGTGTAGCTTCGCGCGCATGTGCCACCCGCAGGCCGAGCTGGCGGTCGCTCGGGCGGCGGGCCGGGCGGGCACGATCTACACGATCGCGGGCGGCGCGAGCGAGAAGCCCGAGGACATCGCCAAGGTCGCGATCGGCTCCCTCTGGTACCAGCTGTACATGATGCCCGACCAGGGCATGAACGAGGCGCTGCTGGACCGCGTCGAGGCCGCGGGCTACCGCACCCTGGTGGTCACGGTCGACACGCCGATCAAGCCCTACCGCGAGCTGGACCTGCGCAACCGGATCGAGCTGCCGCTGCAGATCACGCCGCGGCTGATCGCGGCCGGCGTCTCCCGCCCGCTGTGGGCCCGGGACTTTCTGATGGGCAACTCCGGCTCGTCGAACTTCAGCCTCACGCAGGCCAAGAAGGCCTACGACAACTTCGCCGACGCGATCATGCACATGAAGTCGGTCACGCGCACCGACGTCGCGTGGCTGCGCGAGCGCTGGAAGGGGCCGCTGGTGATCAAGGGCGTGCTGCGCGGCGAGGAGGTGCCGGAGCTGCTCGCGCTCGGCGTCGACGGGATCGTGGTCTCCAACCACGGCGGCCGCAACCTGGACGGCGTGCCGCCCACGCTGCAGGTGCTGCCGGAGATCGTCGAGGCCGCCGACGGGCGCGCCGAGGTCCTTCTCGACGGAGGCGTCCGGCGCGGCACCGACGTCGTGAAGGCGCTCGCGCTCGGCGCCCGCGCCGTGCTCACGGGCCGCCCCTACATGTTCGCGCTCGCGGCCGGCGGCGAACCCGGGGTGGACCGCGCCCTCGAGCTGCTGCGCAACGAGATCCACCGCGCAATGGCCTTCTGCGGCGTCACCTCGATCGCCCAGATCGACGCTTCGCTCGTCCACCGTCCCGAGCCCGCGCTCACCCCGCTCGCCGTCTGAGGAGAGACCCTTGACCGTCGTCAAATACCCGATCGTCGACACCGACGTCCACCCCGCCATGAACCCGGCGGTGCCCGGCGTGATGGCGTACCTGCCCCAACGCTGGCGCGACTACGTCGGCGAGATCGGCATCATGCGCAACTTCATGACCGGCGGTGAGCGCCCGCGCCACCGCGAGTTCGCGAGCCGATGGGACGCCACCCCGCCCGCGGGCGGCGCGCCCGGCTCGAACCCGGAGTTCGCGCGCGCGCAGCTGCTCGACCAGTTCGACATGAGCGGCGCGATGCTCAACGACATCGCGCCGATCTTCCTCAATGGCGGCAAGCACCAGCCCGCGGAGCTCGCGGCCGCGTTCTGCTCGGCCGTCAACGACCATCGGCGCGACGAGTGGCTGGCCTCGGACCCACGCTGGTACGGCTCGATCAACACGCCGTACGAGCTGCCGCACCTCGCGGTGGAGGAGATCCGCCGCTGCAAGGAGGACATGGGCGAGTACAACGATCGCTGGAAGCAGGTCATGTTCGCGCCCGACAACGCGCGTCCGCCCGGGCATCCGTCGTACTGGCCGATCTACGAGGCCGCCGAGCACTACGGGCTGCCGATCGGCTTCCACGTGCTCGCCAGCCGCAAGCTCACCTCCTCCGGCAGCTGCAACTTCTACTTCGAGGAGCACTGCGACTGGGCGGCGTTCAACTTCCCGCTGTTGTCGAGCTTCGTCTTCGAAGGCGTCTTCGACCGGTTCCCGAAGCTCAAGGTCGCGATGATCGAGCTGTCGTGGTCATGGGCGATCCCGCTCGCCTGGCGCATGGACCATGCCTACCGCGTCATGAAGAGCGAGGTGCCGCACCTGCAGCGCCTGCCGTCCGAGTACATCCGCGACCACGTCTGGTACTCGACGCAGCCGATCGAGGAGCCCGAGGATCCGCGCCACATCGACGACGTGCTCGAGCTCTTCGAGGTCTCCGGGATGGCGGACAAGCTCATGTACTCGTCGGACTATCCGCACTGGGACTATGACCCGCCGTCGGCGTTCCCGAAGGCCGTGAGCGGCGAGCGCATGGGCCGGATCCTGGGCGAGAACGCCGCTGCGCTCTACGGCATCGACCTGATCGAGGGCACGGGCTGGACGCCCGAGCAGCCCGCGGTCGCCGCCGCCGCGTAGCGAGGGACGAGGGCGCTCGCCGCGACCGCCGCGGCGAGCAGCCCCGCGATCACCCAGAAGGCGGGGGCGAACCCGTGCGCGACGACGATCGTCGCGCTCAGCGTCGCGCCGACGCTGCCGCCGATCGTCCGCATGATCTGGTTGACGCCGGTGGCCACGCCGCTCTGCGTCAGGTCGACGGCGCCCATCACGAGGTTGACCATCGCGGCGTAGGAGAGCCCGATGCCGGCGCCCATCACCGCCGAGGCGACCGCCACGCCGGCCACGCTGCGGTACGCGACCGCGCACAGGACGAACGACAGGCACGAGCACAGCGCGCCGGCCGTCAGGCACGCGCGCGAGCCGAAGCGTGCCTCCAGGCGCCCCGCCGCCGAGCTGAACGCGAGCAGCGTCACCGTCGACGGGAGCAGCAGCAGCCCCGCGCCGGTCACGTCGGTGCCGAGCAGCGGCGCGAGCTGCGGGATCAGCAGCCCGAACGCGAACAGCCCCGCACCCAACAGCAGCGTGGTCAGGTTCGTCGTCCAGACCGTGCGCCGCGCCAGCACGCGCATGTCCACGAGCGGAACGGGCGCCCGCCGCTCCGCCCACACCCACGCCGGGAGCAGCGCCAGACCGGCGGCGCCGAGCACCGCATCGCCCCAGGTCAGGGCGAGCAGCGCCGCCGACAGCCCGGCGGCCATCAGCGCCATGCCCGTCCAGTGGATGCGCCCGCCGCTCGCCCGCACGGGGGAGGCCGGCACCGTGCGCCAGACGGCGACCGTCGCCAGCGCGATGCCCGCCAGCGGAAGCCAGAACAGCCAGTGGTAGGACAGGTGCTCGACGACCGGGCCCGCGAGGACGATGCCGGCGCCGGCGCCGGCGCTCAGGATCCCCGAGAGGAACCCGAGCGCGCCCGGCACCGCGCGCGGCTCGAGCTCGTCACGCACGATCGCGAAGGCGAGCGGGAACACGCCACCGCCCGCGCCCTGCACGAGCCGCGCGGCGACGAGCACCTCGATCGAGCTCGCGAGCGCGCCGAGCAACGTGCCGGCGCACAGCACCAGCAGCACCGCGAGCAGCACGCGGTGCTTGCCGTAGAGGTCGCCGAGCCGGCCGATCACGGGCGTCAGCACCGAGGCGCTGAGCAGGTAGCCCGTCATCACCCAGCTCGCGGTCGCCGGGGTGATCGCGAACGCGCGCTGAAGGTCGGGAAGCGCCGGGGCCAGGAACGACTGCATCAGCGCGTAGCCGGCTCCGGCGGCGGCCAGCGCGGCCAGCAGGCGCCGGCGCGTCATCGTGGGGCGAACGTGCCGGCCGGGAAGGAGGAGCGCCCGGCCGGCACGTCGCCCCGCGGGCTCACGCGATCGTCTCCGCGACCCCGCCGCTGAGGTAGGACTCCTCGATCTCGTCGATGCGCTCGCGCATCTCCGCGGCGTGGCCTGACAGGACGATCTCGCCGCGCCGCATCACGTAGACGCGGTCGGCGTACTTGAGCACCTTGCGCACGTGCTGCTCGACCAGCAGCACCGCCGTGCCGTTCTCCCGCGCCGCGGCGCGCACCGCCTCGAGCAGGCGCGTGACGACCTTCGGCGCCAGGCCGAGCGAGAGCTCGTCCGCGAGCAGCACGCGCGGGGAGCGCGAGAGCGCGCGGGCGAGCGTGAGCATCTGCTGCTCCCCGCCCGAGAGCAGGCCGCCCCGCACGTCGATGCGGCTCTGCAGCTCCGGGAACAGGTTCAGCGCCCGCTGCTCGTCACAGCGGCCGACGCGCAGGTTCTCGGCGGTCGTCAGGCCCATGAACACCGACCGTTCCTCGGTCACGAACGCGAGCCCGTCCCGCGCGCGGGCGTGCAGCGGCGCGCGCGTCGCCTCGCCGTGCAGGCGAACCTCGCCGCCGAGCAGCGGAAGCTCGCCGGCGAGCGCGAGCATGGTCGTCGTCTTGCCCGCGCCGTTGGGTCCGAGCAGCGCGACGATCTCACCGGGCTCGACGCACAGATCGACGTCATTGACCACGGGTTGGCCCGCGTGGTAGCCGACGCACAGGCCGGCGGCCTCGATGGCGTAGCTCACAACGTCTCCTTCACACGGGTGGGCTCGGACTCGATGACCTCGTCGGAGCCGAGATAGGCCTTGATCGTCGCGGGGTCGGCGCGGACGACCTCGGGCGTGCCCTGCGCGATCGTGCGGCCGAAGTCGAGCACCACGATCTCGTCGCACACCGCCATGACGAAGTTCATGTCGTGCTCGACCAGCAGCACCCCGATGCCCCACTCGTCGGCCAGCCGCCGCACCAGCCGCGCCAGCTCGCGCGACTCACGCTCGCCCAGGCCGGCCGCCGGCTCGTCCAGCAGCAGCACGCTCGGCTGCGTGGCCACCGCCCGCGCGATCGCGACCAGCCGCCGGCGGCCATAGGGCAGATCGGACACGAGCCGGTCCAGGTCGCCCTCGAGCTGGAACTCGTGCACGGCCGTCACCACCGCGGCCGGCAGCGGCGGCGTGAGCGGATATACCATGTCGCGCACGTAGGACAGCCGGTCGCGCGGGTCCGAGGCCGTGCGCAGGTTGTCCAGCACGGTCATGTCCTCGAACAGCTCCAGCGACTGGAACGAGCGGCTGACGCCGACCCGCGCGCGTTGTGCGGCGTGCAGCCCGGTGATGTCGACGCCGTCGAGGTCCAGGTGGCCGGTGGCCGGCTCCACGAACCCGGTGATGGCGTCGATGGCGGTCGTCTTGCCGGCGCCGTTGGGCCCGATCAGCCCGACGATCTTGCCCGGTGGGACCGTGAGTGACAGGTCGCTCAGCGCCACCACGCCGCCGAAGCGCACGGTGACGCCCTCCACGGTGAGCGTCTTGGACGCCACCTTCTCGATCCGCGTCGGCTTGTCCAGCGCGGTCGCGGCCGCCGGCTTCTCGGCCTTGCGACGCAGCTTCTTCGCGATGGCCCGGAACTGGAGGATGTTCTGCTTGGCCGCGCCGTCCTCGTTCTGCATCAACAGCAGGATCAGGATCAGGCCGCCGATCGGGATGATGTACTCGGTGACGTTGCCGAACAGGCTGTTGCCGATCTGGGTGCCGAGCGCGCTCGGCGCGAGCGTCGCGCCGATGATCGGGCCGAACACGTAGCCGATGCCGCCGATCACCGTCCACGCGACCGCGTTGATCGACGTGAAGTTCGTGAACTCGGAGAAGATCACGACGTCCGACCGGTAGGCGATCGCGATGCCGCCGAGCGTGGCCACCGCGGCCGAGAAGCCGAACGCGAACGTCTTGGTCTCCGAGACGCTGATGCCCAGCGCCGCCGCGGCCCGCTCGTTGGTGCGCACGGCCAGCATGCGCCGGCCCGAGCGCCCGCGCCGCACGTTGGCCACCGCGAGCGCGGCGACCGTGAACAGCGCCAGGCAGAACAGCGCGTAGCGCGTCGGGTGCATGATCGGCTCGATCGAGAACCCGAGGATCTTCGGCTCGTGGACGTCGGTGCCGAGCAGGCCACCCGACAGCGTGCCGTTGTTGAACACGATCAACTCGATCGCCGCGCCCAGGCCCAGGGTGGCGACGGCGAGGTTGAGCCCGCGGGCGCGCACCGCCGGCAGCGCGAGCAGCATGCCGATCGGGAACGCGAGCGCGAGTCCGATCAGGCAGGCGAGCACGAACGGCACGTCCTGGGTCGCGTCCAGGCGCGCCACGATCCACACGCCCAGGCCCGCGACCGCGTACTGGGCGAGCGAGATCTGGCCCGCGTAGCCCGTCAGCACCACGATCGAGAGCAGCACGAGCGCCATCCCGAACGTGATCGCGAACGACTCCTGCCAGGTCGGCGGGACGACCGCGATCAGCGCCGCCGCGGCCGCCACGCCGGCCACGACGAGCCCGGGCCGGATCCGGCCGGTGCCCACGCCCGGCAGGCGCTGCAGGAAGAAGTCGCGCGTCGGCAGCGCCTTGCCGCGCAGGACCATCACGGCGACGATCACCGCGAACGGCACGGACTGGCCGATGCCGGGCGTGGCGACGTATCGCGTGACCTCGGTCTGCGCGATGCCGATCACGATCGCCGCGACGAACACGATCGGGAACGAGCGGAAGCTCGCGACCAGCGCGGCCGCCAGCGCGGCGATGACGAGGTTGGTCATCGTCGCCGCCTGCAGCTGGACGATCGGCGCGATCAGGATCGCGGCCAGGCCGGCGAGGCCGGAGCCGAGCGCCCAGTTGATCGTCGCGATCCGGTCCGGCGACCAGCCCAGCGACGCCGCGACCCGCTGGTTCTCCGCGACGGCCGCGGTGCCGAGGCCGAACGACGTGTACTTGTAGACCCACCACAGCGCGGCGGTGAGCGCGCCCGCCACGGTCACGAGGATCACGCGGTCGGCGGTGATGGTGATGTCGCCGCCGAGGCGGATCAGGTCCGTCGGCAGCGCGCTGGAGATGGTGATGATGTCCGGGCCGTAGCGCAGGACGACGAGACCCTGCAGCAGGATCAGCACGCCCAGCGTCGCGACGATCCGGGCCAGCGACGACGCGCGCCGCAGCGGCCGCATCACGAACAGGTGCGTGAGCGCGCCGATGCCGGCCGAGACGGCGACGCCGACGACCAGGCCGAGCGCCCACGGCAGGCCCTGCTCGACCCAGATGTCCCACGAGATGAACGCGGCGACCATGCCGATGGCGCCGTGGGCGAAGTTCAGGACGCCCGACCCGCGGTAGATCAGGACCAGGCCCTGCGCGGCGAGGGAGTAGAGCGCGCCGAGCCCGAGGCCCAGCAGCGCGAAACGGATGACTTCTTCCATGCCGGGGCCCCCCTACTGGGCGCTCGCCTGCGCGATCTTGTCGCTCAGGTCGTTGAACTTGCCGTTCTCGAGGGCGGTCAGCTTGCCGTCCTTGAAGGTCTCGAAGACGAGGCTGCGGTTGAACATGCGCGGGAAGTCCTCGACGCTCCACGGCGTGCTCGTGTCGACCGGGGCGAGCAGGCCGTCGGTCTGCACGTCGGAGGTCTTGTTGAACATCGCCAGCACCGACTCGTTGTTGACCGGCTGGCCGGACTTGGCGACGCGGCGCGCCACGTCGACGAACGCGAGGAAGTTCAGGTAGGAGCCCTTGGTGAAGCTCGACGTGAAGTTCGTCAGCTTCTCCTTGTTGATCGGGTCCATCGTCTCGTTGAACTTGTTCCACTTGGGGTCGTTGAACGGGTACGACATGTCGACCGCGACCATCCCCTCGAGCAGGTCCGGGAACTTCTCCAGGATCTTCTGCGTGTACACGCCGCCCTGGTAGCCGGCGAGCTTGTTGGAGTCGTTCTTCCAGCCCGTCTGCTGCAGCGCCGGATAGAACGCCGTCATCAGTGTCTCGCTGAGGTACGGGACGATGCAGTCGGGCTTGGAGGACACCGCCTGCGCGGCCGTCGGCGCCCAGTCGGTGGCGCCCAGCGGCGCGGCGACGATCTTCGCCGGCGGCTTGCCCGCGGCCGCGAAGCCCATCGCCGAGAGCTCTTTGACGTAGTCGAGCTGCGGCGTCTGCACGCTGATCAACACCGGGTTCTGGCAGTTCAGGCCCGCGATGTAGGAGCCGGCGATCTGGGTCAGCACGCCTGCGGCCATCGGGAACGCGACGTCCGAGTGCAGGTCGGCCGGGTCGAACGCGAACGCCGGCAGGTACGCGGTCTTGCCCTGCTCGAAGACCGGCGGGATCTTGGCTGTGCCGAAGCTGGCCTGCACGAGCGCGGCCGAGGCCTTGTCGTTGAGCGCGTCACGCGCGCAGCGCGACGCCTGGTCGGGCAGGTTCTGCAGATCGCAGGTCTTGATCTCGACCGGATGCCCCTCGATCCCGCCCTCCTTGTTCACGCGCTCCGCAGCCGCCTTGATGGCGGCCGGGATGCCGGAGTAGGACAGGCCCGTCTGCGACGTCTCGTCCCCGATCACCCACAACTTGACCGGGTCCTTGGTCAGCCCCGCGTTCGCGGCGCCGCCACCCCCCTCGTCGCTGCCACACGCGACCAGTCCGAGACCCATGGCGGTCGTGGCACACAAGGCCAGCGCCCCACGGCGGAAGTGGTAGTTCATCTCTCTCCTCCTTTGACCGGATTCCCAGGCCGGATTGGTCGCGAATGTAAGTCAGCCGCGCCGAGGAGGCACTGTGTGATCTGCCAAGGCTCAACTGTGAATGTTCGGCTGATCTGCCGATGCGGCGCTACGGGCGGTGAGCGACCGTTGGGTGCGAGGCACCCGAGGAGAGCGGAGGTTCCGAATTGCCCAGAAACAAGCTCCGGCAGCAGTGGGACGCTGGGGAGATCGCCATCGATTGCTGGCTGAGCGGGTCGTCGATGACGGCCGCGGAAGCCGTCGGACGGCTCGGCTTCGAGTCCGTCGTGATCGACACGCAGCACACGATGGCGGACTTCCGGGACGTCGCCGGCTGCCTGATGGCCCTGACCGGCACGGGCACGACCGCAATCGTGCGCGTGATCGGCAACGAGCCCTTGATGATCCAGAAGATCCTCGACGCGGGCGCGGACGGGATCATGTGCCCGATGGTCTCGACGGCCGCGGAGGCCGAAGCCTTCGTCGGCGCGTGCCGCTATCCGCCGCTCGGCTATCGCAGCGTCGGCGCCTACCGGCCGGCGGAGGGAATGCTCGAGTACTTCCGGTCCGCCAACCAAGAGCTCGTGACGCTCGCGCAGATCGAGACGGTCGAGGCGATGGACAACCTCGACGCGATCGCGGCCACGCCTGGCCTGGACGTGCTGTTCATGGGTCCGGGCGATCTGTCGGTGTCCTACGGCGGCGAGCCCGTCATCGACTACACCGACCCGGTCACCGCCGACCGCCACCGGCGCGTCGTCGAGGCCGCGCACGCGGCGGGCAAGAAGGCGGGCATGCTCGCCCTCGGCCCGGGCGACATCGCGCGCGCCGTCGACTTCGGGATGGACATGGTCTCGGTCGCGATGGAAGGGCTGCTGGTCGTGGTCGGCGCGGCCGCGAAGCTGGCGGAGGGCCGGGAGGCGGCTGCGGCCCGGGCGGAGGCCGTTCCCGCATGAGCGTTCCGTCGACGAATCCTTCAGAGCCCGGCGGCGCTTCGCGCCGCGTGGACAAGCACGTCGTCGCGCGCGTCGCGGACGTCCCCGACGGGGGGCGCGTCATCGTCGAGGTCGGCGGGCGCTCGATCGGCATCTTCAACGTCGGCGGCGAGTTCTTCGGCTTGCTGAACCGCTGCCCGCACAAGGGCGCGCAGATGTGCAAGGGCAACATCGTCGGGCGGCTGTCGTCCAGCGCGCCCGGTGAGTACGACTACGACCCGTCCAGCAAGCTGATCATGTGCCCGTGGCACGGCTGGGAGTTCGACATCCGCAGCGGGCAGTCGTACTTCGATCCGCGCGGCACGCGCCTGCGGGCCTACAACGTGCAGGTCGAGGGCGGCGACGTCGTGGCCGGGGAGATCGAGAGCGGATCGACGGCGCTGACGCCTGCCCAGTACGCCGCAGCCAACCCGTCGGCGCTGCTGCACGAGAACGGGCTCGCGCCCGGCCCCTACCAGGCCGAGACGATCCCGATCACGGTCGAGGACGAGTACCTCGTCGTCAACCTGCGCCCGGCCCGGCCGGCGCGCCGCCCGCGCGCGGAGGCCGTGTCATGACCACGGCGCTGCTCGAGAACACCAGTCGCGACGCGGTCTGGGACGGCGCGGTGATCGACGTCGACGTGCACGCCAACGTGCCGTCGCTGCAGGCCCTGTACCCGTACATGGACCAGCTCTGGATCGACTGGTGCGAGGAGCGCGGGTGGAAGGGGCCGAGCGGCGCGGCCGCGCACTATCCGCCCAAGTCCAACCGTGCCTGCCGGCCCGAGTGGCGCCCGGCCGAAGAGGCGGCGGCCTCGCGCGTGGAGCTGCTGCGCGAGCACGTGCTGGACCCGTGGAAGCCCGACTACGCCGTGCTCAACTGCTACTACGGCATCGACAGCCTGCGCCACCCCGACTGGGCGTCCGCGCTCGCCCGGGCGGTCAACGACTGGGTGCGCAGCGAGTGGCTGGACCGCGATCCGCGGCTCGTCGCCTCGCTCGTGGTGCCCGCGCGGGACCCGGTCGCGATGGTCGAGGAGATCCGCCGCGTCGGCTCGCACCCGCAGTTCGTGCAGGTGCTGCTGCCGGCGCGCAACGACCAGCTGTGGGGCCAGCGCGTGTTCCATCCGGTGTTCGCGGCGATGGTCGAGCACGACCTGGTGGCCGGCCTGCACTACGGGGGCACGACCGAGGGTGCGCCGTCCACGACGGGCTATGGCTCATGGTTCGTCGAGGAGTACGCGGCCGAGTGGCAGGCGTTCGCGCCACAGGTCACGTCGATCATCTCCGAGGGCGTGCTCCAGCTGCACCCCGAGCTGCGGGTCAGCGTGCTCGAAGGCGGCTTCCTGTGGGTGCCGTCCTGGGGCTGGCGCATGAACAAGGAGTGGAAGGGCCTGCGACGCGAGGTGCCGTGGCTGGACCGCGCGCCGCTGGACCTGATCCGCGAGCACTTCCGCTTCTCGGTCGCGCCGACGGACGCCGGCCCGCCCGAGCTGCTGGCGAAGGCCGTCGAATGGCTGCGCTCGGACGACATCCTGATGTTCGCGACCGACTACCCGCACATGCACGACGACGACATCACGGCGTTGCTGGCGGCCGTCCCCGAGTCGATGCGGCCGAAGCTGATGGCCGAGACCGCACGGGATTGGTACCGCCTCTGATGGACGTCGTGCAGGCACCGCCGGTGCTGTCGTTGACGGTGGCCGAGGTGAAAGAGGAAGCGGACGGCGTCGTGTCCCTGCGGTTCGTGGCGTCCAGCGGGGAGCGACTGCCCCGCTGGGCGCCCGGCGCGCACGTGGACCTGCGGCTAGCGAACGGCATCGAGCGTCAGTACTCGCTCTGCGGCGATCCCGCCGACCACGACGGCTGGCGTGTGGGGGTGTTGCGCGAGCCCGAGAGCCGCGGCGGCTCGGCGTTCATCCACGAGCAGCTGAGCGCGGGCGACTCAGTCGTCGTGCAGGGGCCGCGCAACAACTTCCCGCTGGTGGCGGCGGACGCGTACGTGTTCGTCGCCGGCGGGATCGGGATCACGCCGCTGCTCCCGATGATCGCGGCCGCGGACGCGCGCGGCGCCGAGTGGCAGCTCGTGTACGGCGGGCGCACGGCGGCGTCGATGGCGTTCACGGCCGAGCTCGCGGCGTACGGGCCGCGCGTGAAGCTGTGGCCGCAGGACGTGCATGGGCTGATCGACCTCGACGGGCTGCTGGGCGCGCCGCGCGACGGCGTCGCGGTCTACTGCTGTGGGCCCGAGGTGTTGATCGCGGCCGTGGAGGAGCGGTGTGCGGCGTGGCCTGCGGGCGCGTTGCACGTCGAGCGCTTCCGGCCGCGGCCGGGCGCGCTGGACGGCGCCCGCACGGCGTTCGAGGTCGAGTGCGAGTACACCGGCATCACGGTGCTGGTCCGCGCGGACCAGTCGATCGCCCAGGCCGTCGAGTCCGCCGGGATTGAGGTCGCCACGTCGTGTCGCGAAGGCACGTGCGGCACGTGCGAGACGGTCGTGCTGGAGGGGGTCCCGGACCACCGCGACTCCTTCCTCTCATCCGAGGAGCGGGAGGCGAACGACGTCATGATGATCTGCTGCTCGCGGGCGCGGTCGGAGCGGCTGGTGCTGGACCTATGAGCGTGCCGGAGACCATCGAGGAGGTCGTGGCGAGCGGCCTGTGCACAGGCTGCGGCCTGTGCGAGAGCGTCGCCGGGCGCGAGCACGTGCGCATGGGCCTCTCGCTGCTCGGGCACTCGCGGCCGTACGTGCCGGAGCCGCTCGATCCGGCCGTGGAGCGGCGGGCGCTGGCGAGCTGCCCGGGCGTGCGGGTCGACGGCCCGGGGCGCCCGCGCGGGGTCCAGGTGCACCCGGTGTGGGGTCCGGTGCGCGAGCTGCACCGCTCGTGGGCGACCGACCCCGCCGTCCGCTTGAAGGCCGCGGCGGGCGGGACGCTGTCGACGCTGGGCCGCTACCTGCTGGCCAGCGGCGAGGTGGAGGCGGTGCTGCACGTGCGCGCCCGTGGCGATCGCGCGTGGCTGACGGAGGGCGTCGTGTCGCGCAGCGAGCAGGAGGTGGTCTCCGGCGCGCAGTCGCGCTATGGGCCGTCCGCGCCGCTCGTGCACGTGCGCCGGCTGCTCGACGAGGGCGTCGTGTTCGCCGTCATCGCCAAGCCGTGCGACATCTCCGCGGTGCGGCGGCTGGCGAAGGTCGACCCGCGCGTGGACGCGCAGGTCAAGTACCTGCTCACGATCTTCTGCGGCGGCGTGCACGGCGCGCACATCCCCCGCGCGATCATCCGCTACCACGACCTCGAGGAGTCCGAGATCGGCGTCTTCCGCTATCGCGGCGAAGGCTGGCCAGGTGCGCTCAGCGTGCAGACCCGCGACGGCGTGCGCAAGGACATGACCTACCTCGGCGGCTGGACGGGCAAGCCCTACAGCTACGACATGCAGTTCCGCTGCAAGATCTGCCCGGACGCCGTCGGCGAGGTGGCCGACCTCTCGGTCCCGGACGGGTGGATCCTCAAGGACGGCAAGCCGTGCTACGACGAGGCTCCCGGGCGCAACATCGCGGTCGCGCGGACCGAACGCGGGCAGCGGCTCCTTCACGCCGCGGTCGCGGCCGGCTACCTCGAGCTGGCGCCCATGACCATGGCCGAGCTGGACCCGATGCACGCCAACCACCCGGACCGCAAGCTCGGCGGCCCGGTCCAGCTGCTCGCGCTGCGGCTCACGCGGCAGAAGCGGCTGGTGGCGACGGGCTACCGGCCGCTGTCGACGCTGCGCCGCGCCGGCGTGCGCGTCGCGTGGCGGCAGTTCACGGGCACGCTGCGCCGGATCGCCCGGCGCGACAACCGTGAGCCGCTGATCTAGCCCGCGACCGGCGCGCTCAGCTCGTCAGGGCCTCGCTGTCCGCGAACGTGGAGGGGTCGCGCGGGGTGCCGCGGATGACGTCGTCGGGCGAGCCGTCCACGAGCAGGCGGCCGTTGCGCATGCCGTAGTAGGTCGCCTGCGGGTGGTGGGCGACGATCGCGAGCGTCGACTGCTCCGGGATCGGCGCGTAGCCGTCGGAGATCGTCATGCCGATCTGCTCCAGGCCCAGCAGCTGCTCGACCTTGAGGTGCTCGGACTGGTCCGGCACGGCCGGGTAGCCCCACGAGTAGCGGCGGCCCTGGGTGACCGGGATGCTGAGGTCGTTGCGCACGCGCCAGTGCAGCCACTCGGCCAGGCCCTCGGCCGTCTGGACGCCGAGGCCGTGGACGAACAGCTGCTCGGCGAACTCGCCCTCGGCCTCGAGCTTGGCCATCAGCTCGGTGACCTCGTCGCCGACCGTCACGGCCTGCACGGCCACCACGTCCAGCTCGCCGCTGTCCTTGGGCCGGTAGAAGTCGGCCAGGCACAGGCGGTCGTTCTTGGGCTGTCGCGGGCAGGTGAAGCGGGTGAGCACCGTCTCGCGATCGGACGGGTCCAGGACGACGATGTCATTGCCCTCGGAGTAGCACGGGAAGTAGCCGAGCAGCGCGCGCGGGTGCAGGTAGTCGGCGCTCGCCCACATGCGTTCCAGGCGCGGGCGGAAGTCCTCGTTGAGGAGCTTCTTCCACTCCTCGCCCTTCACGCCGCGCCCGCCCCAGTGGAGCTTGAACAGCACGTGCGTGTCGAGCTGGGTGTAGAGCTCCTCCATGTCGACCTCGATCTCGCGCACGCCCCAGAACGGCGGCGTCGGGACCGGGACGTCGGTGCGGACGGCCGAGCGGACGGAGTCGTCGCTGGTGTCCAGGACCTCTTCTTCCTCGCCCGTCTCGCGCAGCTTGGCGCCGGCGGCGAGGACCTCCTGCACGAGCGCCTCGCGCTTGTCGCCTTCGATCAGGCGGTCCATGACCGCCAGGCCCTCGAACGCGTCCTGGCAGTAGAAGACGCCCGGGCCGTAGACCGTGTCGTCCTCCTTGCCGTTCGGGTACAGCGCGCGCAGCGCGAACTTGCGGTTGATCGCGGCGCCGCCGAGCAGGACCGGGTACTCGAGCCCCTGTGAGTGCAGCTCCTGCACGGCCAGCGGCATCTGCTTGGACGTGGACACCAGCAGCGCGCTCAGCCCGATGGCGGTCGCGTCGTGCTCCTTGGCCGCGTCCAGGATCGTCTGGATCGGCACCTGCTTGCCGAGGTCGATGACCGTGTAGCCGTTGTTGGTGAGGATCGTGTTCACCAGCGACTTGCCGATGTCGTGCACGTCGCCGAACACGGTCGCGAGCACGACCGTGCCCTTCGTGTAGCCCTCGAGCTTGTCGAGGTACTGCTCGAGCTGCGCGACGGCGCGCTTCATCACCTCGGCGCTCTGGAGCACGAACGGCAGGATCAGCTCGCCCGCCCCGAACTTGTCGCCGACCTCCTTCATGGCCGGCAGCAGCACGTCGTTGAGCGTCGGGACGGCGCCGATCTTCTCGACGGACTTGTCGATCTGCGCCTCGACGCCTTCCTTCTTGCGCCGCAGGATGTGCCAGTGCAGCGCCGCCTCCGGCTCCATCTCGGCGGTCGGATCGGCCTTGTCGGCCTCGGCCTCCGGGCCCTTGGACTCGAAGTGCGCGATGAAGCGCTCGAGCGCGTCCTCACGGCGGTTGAAGACGAGGTCGTCGGCCAGCTCGCGCTCGACGTCCGGGATCTCGCTGTAGGGCGTGATGTGGTTCGGGTTGACCATCGCCAGGTCGAGCCCGGCTTCCACGCAGTGCGACAGGAACACGCTGTTGAGCACCGAGCGGGCGGCGAGCCCGATGCCGAACGACACGTTCGAGACGCCCAGCGACGTCTTGACGCCCGGCAGCTCCTGCTTGATGAGCCGGATGCCCTCGATCGTCTCGACCGCGGACGGCTTCCACTCCTCGTCACCCGTGGTGAGCGTGAACGTGAGCGCGTCGAAGATCAGCAGCTCGGGGTCCATCCCGTGCTGGTTGCAGACCAGGTCGGTGATGCGGCGCGCGATCTCGAGCTTGCGCTCGCGCGTCTTGGCCATGCCGACCTCGTCGATGGTGAGCGCGATCAGCGCCGCGCCGTGCTCCATCGCGATCGGGACGACCGTGTTGAGCTTGTCCTCGCCGGCCTCGAGGTTGACCGAGTTGACGATCGCGCGGCCCGGGATCTGGTCCAGCGCGGTGGCGATGACCTCGGGCTCGGTCGAGTCCACCTGGATCGGCGCGGGCTGCGTGAGCGACACCTTCTTGGCCACGAGCCGCATCTGCTCGTCCTCGTCGGTGCGCTCGGTGAGCGCCACGCACAGGTCGAGCACGTGCGCGCCGCCCTCGACCTGGTCCTCGGCGACCTGCAGCAGGCCGTCGTAGTCGTCGGCGAGCAGCAGCTCCTTGGCCTTGCGCGAGCCCTGCGAGTTCACGCGCTCGCCGACGATCGTCGGGGCCGGCTCCTGCACGAGCGGCGCGGCGGCGATCATCGAGGACACGTGCGGCGTGCGCGGGGAGGGGCGCTCGCTGATCGGGTGCGACGCGCAGCGCTCGGCGATCGCGCGGATGTGCTCGGGCGTGGTGCCGCAGCAGCCGCCGACGATGCTCACGCCGTAGCGCTCGACGAACTCGCCCAGGCTCTCGGCCAGCGGGCCGGGCTGCTCCGGGAAGACGGTCTCGCCGTCCGGGCCCTGGTGCGGGATGCCGGCGTTCGGGATGCAGTGCACCGGGACGGGGGAGTGCTCGCCGAGGAAGCGGATCGCGTCGCGCATGTCCTCGGGGCCGGTGGAGCAGTTGAGGCCGATGACGTCGACCTTCAGGGCCTCCAGCGTCGTGAGCGCGGCGTTGACGTCCGTGCCCAGCAGCATCTTGCCGCCGTTGGGCAGCAGTGACACCGACGCCTGGATCGGCACCTTGCGGCCGGCGTCCTTGAACGCCTCGCGGATGCCGAAGATCGAGGCCTTGACCTCGAGGATGTCCTGCGCGGTCTCGACGATCAGCAGATCCACGCCGCCCTGCAGCAGGCCGGCGGCCTGCTCGCGGAAGATCGCGACCAGCTCGCGGAAACGGATCTGGCCGAGGCTCGGCTCCTCGGACGCGGGGAGGAACCCCGTCGGGCCGATCGAGCCGGCCACGAAGCGGTCCTCGCCGACGGCCTTGCGCGCGATCTGCGCCGCCTTGACGTTGATCTCGGTCGTGTACTCCGCCAGGCCCCACTCCTCGAGCTTGAGCCGCGACGCCTGGAAGGTGTCGGTCTCCACGACCTCCGCGCCCGCCTCGACCATCGACGCGTGCACGCCCTCGATGACGTCCGGCCGGTTGAGGATCAGCGCCTCGTGGCAGCGCCCGGGGAGCTTGTAGTCGTGCTCGAGCGAGAGGTCGAACTGCTCGAGCGTCGCGCCCATACCGCCATCGAAGACGATGACGCGGTCACGAGTGGCGGCAAGGAAATCGCGCATTGCCGCAACAGGCTAGCGAACCTTGACACAAGTTTGGCAAGGTTGGACGACTACGCCGCCTAGGTCTCATCTGATACACAGTCGCCAAGGGGACCAACAAGGGGGGAACCATGGGATACCGAGGGCGCGCGCTCGTCGCCGCCGTCGCTGTTTCGTGCGCGCTGCCGGTCGCGGCGGGCGCGCAGAGCACCACGCCGCCGCGCGGGCCGGACGAGGGCAAGGGCCCGTTCACCAAGCTCGTGATCCGCGGTGTGAACGTCATCGACGGGTCGGGCGGGACCGTGCAGGGGCCGCGTGACATCGTCATCCAGGGCAACCGGATCACCGAGATCCGCTCGGCCGGGACGCCCGGGCTGCCGATGCAGCCCAACCGGCCGCCGCGCGACTTCGACCACGAGATCGACGCGACCGGCATGTGGGTGATGCCGGGCCTCGTCGACGAGCACGTGCACGCCGAGCAGGGCGGCACGCCGCTCACCTACGCCTACAAGCTGTGGCTCGCGCACGGTGTGACCACGGTGCGCGGCGTCCAGCTCACCGGCAACGCCGCCGCGGTGCGCGACAAGGCCGCGTCCGAGGCGAACACGATCGTCGCGCCGCGCATCATCAACTACCAGCGCCCGGGCGCCGCGTGGCCCAACGGCTCGCCCAACACCCCCGAGAAGGCGCGCGAGTGGGTGCGCTGGGCGTCCGTCAACGGCATCGACGGCGTCAAGTTCGCCGGCACCGGCGTCGACCAGGACAAGCGAATCCTGGCCGCGATGATCGACGAGGCGAAGAAGCTGGGCCTCGGCACGACGATGCACCACTCGCCGCCGGTCTATCCGGAGGTCAACGCGGTCGAGACCGGGCGCATGGGGCTCGGCACCGTCACGCACTTCTACGGGCACTTCGAGTCGATCCTCAAGAGCGGCCGCGTGCACCCGTTCCCGGACGACTACAACTACGCCGACGAGCAGTCGCGCTGGCGCCACGTGGCGAAGGTGATCGACTACACGTTCGAGCCGGGCTCGCCCGAGTGGTGGGCCTACCTGCGCGAGCAGAAGGCCAACAACGTGACCTTCGGTCCGACCATGAGCGTGTACGAGGCCGGACGTGATCTCATGCGCGCGCGCACGCAGGAGTGGCACCGCACGTACGCGATGCCGTCGATCTGGAAGTTCTGGGAGCCCAACCGCGAGAACCACGGCTCCTTCTACTACGACTGGACGACCGCGGACGAGGTGAGCTGGAAGCGCTTCATCCATCGCTACATGCAGCTCGTCAACGACTACAAGTCGATCGGCGGGCGCGTCGCCGCCGGCACCGACGCGGGCTTCATCTACTCGCTGTACGGCTTCGCCGCGATCCGCGAGCTCGAGCTCATGCAGGAGGCGGGCTTCACCGCGCACGAGGCGATCAACGCCTACACGCGCCAGGCCGCGCGCACGCTGATGGAGCCGAAGGGGATCACCGACCCCGAGTTCGGCATGGTCCGCGTCGGCCAGATCGCCGACCTGATCATCGCGCCGGAGAACCCGCTCGCGAACTTCAAGACGCTCTACGGCACCGGCACCTCCCGCCTCAACGACGCGACCGGCAAGATCGAGCGCGTCGGAGGCATCCGCTACACGATCCGCAACGGTGTCGTCTACGAGCCGCGCGAGCTGCTCGCCGACGTCGCCGAGATGGTGCAGACGCAGAAGGCCGCGGGCGGCTGCGCGGGCATCGACCTCGACTGGAGCGCCGCCGGGCCGTGCGGCGGCCCCGGCCCGACGACGCCGCCGATCCCGACGCCGGAGCCCACGCCGACGGTCGTCGCCGGCCCGCCCGGTCCTCCCGGCCCCGTGGGGCCCGCGGGTCCGCAAGGGCCCAAGGGCGACAAGGGCGACACGCCGAACGTGCGCGTCACCTGTGACCTCTCCGCCGACGGGCGCTCGATCACCTGCTCGATCACGGCCGTCCCGCCGACGACCGGGGCCAGGCTCAAGGGCGCGGTGCGCGTGCAGAACACCAAGCGCACCGTCACCCGCTCGGGCACCGGGTCGGTGAAGGTCAAGTTCAAGGCGGCGAAGAAGCTGCGCCGCTCGCACAAGCTCGTGGTCAACGTGACGTCGGGCAAGGCGGCCAAGCAGTTCACCGTGCGCGTGGGCAAGGCGGCCACGGGCGCGCTGGTCGTCAAGAAGTCGTGACATGCGCGGCGGCGCGCCAACCGGCGCGCCGCCGCAGGTCCTCATGCGTATCCCATCTGGCAACCTCACGTGAGGTTGGTCAAACGTTCTGTGGGAGGGTCGGATGACGGATCTTGAGCGGTATCTCGCGGAAGAGATCGCCGAGGACCACGTCGACGGGATCATCACCCGTCGCGAGGCGCTGCGGCGGCTCGGGCTGATGGGCGTCACGGCCACGGCGGCGACGGCGATGATCGCGGCCGAGGTCGAGGCGCGCGAGCGCGGCAAGAACACGAGCGGCGGCGATCACGGCCACGGTGGTGGGCACGGCCGGCCTGACCGCCGCAAGACGGACTGGGCGCCGGCGGCCACGACGCCGATCACGTTCCCGGGACCGAACGGCGTGGTGCTGCAGGCGGCGTGGGCGGCGCCGGCACCGGGCACGCGGATCAAGGGCGGCGTGCTCGTGATCCACGAGAACCGCGGCCTGACCGACCACATCCGCAACGTGGCCGGGCGCTTCGCCGCCAACGGCTTCGCGGCGCTCGCGCTCGACCTGCTCTCGCATGAAGGCGGGACCGCCGCGCTGGCCGACGACGCGGCGCGCATGGCCGCGCTGGCCGCGGTGTCGCAGGCGAACCCGGCGCGCTTCGACAACGATATGAAGGCCGCGATCAGCGAGCTCGGCAAGCGCCTCGGGCGCCACACGCCGCTCAACGCCATCGGCTTCTGCTTCGGCGGCGGCATGGTCTGGCGGCTGCTGGCGGCCAAGGAGACGCGCCTGGCCGCGGCCGCGCCGTTCTACGGCCCGTTCCCGACCGGCGGCGACCTGCGCGGCATCCGGGCCGACGTGCTCGGCGTGTACGCGGGCAACGACGAACGCGTGAACGCGACGCGCGACGCGGCCCAGGCCGCGCTCGAGGCCGCGCGCGTGGACTACGAGATCCTTACGTTCACCGAGGCCGCGCACGCGTTCTTCAACGACACCGGCGGGTTCCCGCCGACCGGCCGCTTCAACGCCGCCGCCGCCGAGGAGGCGTGGCGGCGCGTGAACGACTGGTTCGGCGACCATCGCAAGTCCCGCGACTGACCCAAGTTGTGGCCGGGCCGTGTGCGCGGGTTCGCACGGCCCGGCCGCGTCGAAGGCGGTGACGGTCGACGGGCTACGGCTGCGCGCGCCCGCTCGACGCGTCCGAGATCGCGGCGCTGGTGTACGCGTCCGCGAGGTAGGCGGCGGCGTCCTCCACGCCCACGGCCCGGGTGCGGATGGCGCCGTTGGCCTCTAGCAGGGCCTCGGTCGCGGGGTGCAGCTCGGGAAGGCGGGAGCGGATGAGCTCGCGCACCGGGACGCGCTCGCCGGTCTCGAGGTCGGCGAACGTGGCGTCCACGCCGTCGCGCATCGCGGCCCAGCGGTTCTCGTCGATCCGCCACGAGTCGTGCACGGGCAGCGGCTCGCCCGCGTCGAAGCGCGCGGCCAGCGCGTGCATGAGGTCGTGGGCGAAGGCGGCCACGCCGTGCACGTCCGTGATGCTCGACTGGGCGTCGGGAGCGCGCAGCTCCAGCGTGCCGTAGGTCGCGTGCAGGCGCAGCTCGAACCACCAGCGGCGCGCGTCCGGGATCGTGTCCGAGGCCTGGCCCCAGCGCAGCGCGTCCGCGAACCAGTCCCAGCTCGGGATCGCGGGCGGGACGCCCTGGCGCTGCAGGTAGACGGCGATCGACGGCCGCACGGAGGCGAGGCCGGTGTCGCGGCCCACGTGGAACGGGGCGTTGGCGGCCAGCGCGGACAGCTCGGGCAGGTACGAGCGCAGCGCGTTGTAGACGGCGAGCGTGCGGTCCGCGCCGCCGAGCGAGACGTGCAGGTGCAGGCCGCAGACGAGCTGGCGGCGCGCGCGGTCGCCGTACTCGTCGAGCGTGCGGCGGTAGCGCGCGTCGTCGGTGACGACGCCGTACTCGGCGGTCGTGGGATGCACGCCGGCCGTCATCAGCCGCCCGAACGGCTCCGCGGCGCGCGCGAGGTCGGCGCGGGCGGCGGCGAGCGCGTCCACGGCGGAGGTGACGTCCGGCAGCGGCGGCGTGATGATCTCCAGTTGCGCGGCGGGCAGCTCGAGCTTGAAGCGCGCGTCGCCGTCCAGGCTCTCGACGAGCTCCCGCGCGCGAGGCAGGAGATCGAGCGTCTCGGGATCGAGCAGGAACAGCTCCTCCTCGATGCCGATCCCGAGCGCGTCCGGCGCGTCGAAGCGCGCGCGCAGCTCGTCGCCGGCGATCACGTCGCCCAGCCGCCGTGGTCGCGCTCGGTGTTCGGGCCGCCCTGGCGGGTGAAGCGGCTCGGCGGCAGCGGCGCGAACGTCTCCGCGTCGTCCTGCGGGACGAACCCGATCTCCGTGTCGGCCGGCCACCAGCGGCGCGTGTTGGCGGAGGCGCCGTAGACGATCGCGAACTCGACGTCGGCGGTGAGCGCCGCCTGGAACAACCGGATGCCGTCCGCGTGCGAGAGCCACGTCGACAACTCGCGCTCCTCCTGCGGCTGTGCCTTGAAGGACCCGATGCGCAGGCATACGGCCCGCATGCCGAAGCGGGTCACGTACATGCGCGCGAGCGCTTCCCCGAACACCTTGGACGCGCCGTAGAGGCCATCGGGCCAGGGGGCGACGGTTCCGTCGAGCGGCTCACCGACCGGGTACATGCCGGTCGCGTGGTTCGAGGACGCGTAGACGATCCGGTCGACGTCGGCGCGTCGCGCGGCCTCGAAGACGTGATAGGCGCCGTGGAGGTTCGGACCCGCGATGACGTCGAACGGCGCCTCGTTCGGAACGGCGCCGAGGTGGACGACGGCGGTCACGCCTTCGACCGCCCGCTGGACCGCCTCGAAGTCGGTCAGGTCGGCCCGCACGAACGTCTCGTTGCCGGCGAGGTCGTCGATCTCCACCACGTCGGTGAGCCGCAGCTCCCGCAGCCCTTCCCGCAACGCCGGCCGCAGCACGGTCCCGATGGCGCCCGCCGCGCCCGTGATGAGCACACGCTCCATGCCTCGCACGCTATCCGGGAAATCCCGGACGTACTCTCCGGGCGATCACGACTGGCGCTCGCTCCGACCGCGGCACACAATGCTCAGCGATGGATGAAGCACTTCCCACACCGCTCGTGCGTCACCGCCGCGGCCGCTGGCTCGGCGGCGTCTGCTCGGGCCTCGCGGCGCGCTGGACGGTTCCGGTCGCGCGCGTGCGCCTCGGCTTCGCCGTCGCGGGCCTCATGTTCGGCCTGGGCGTGATGGTGTACATCGCCGCGTGGCTCATCCTGCCCGGGGAGAGCGAGGACGGCGTCACGCCCGGCCAGCGCGGCATCGTGCTGCTGGCCCAGGCGGGCGGCGCGCTGATCGCCCTCGCGACGCTCGCCGGGCTCGGCACGGCCGCCACGATCTTCGGCTTCGGCTGGGTGATCGTCGCGCTCGCGGGCGCGATCCTCGTCGGCGTGCTGGCGGGATGGAGCAGGCTCGGACCCGCGTGGGCGTTGCTGCCGATCGGCGCGCTCGTGCTGCCCAGCGCGGCGCTCGCGATCGGTGGCGTCGAAGTGGACCCGAGCGCGGATTCGGTCACCGTGGAGCCGCGGACCTCCGCCGAGCTCGGCACCTACAAGAGCGGTCTCGGCCTGCTTACGCTCGACCTGCGCCGGACCACGTTCCCCGCGAGCGGGCGCGTCGAGATGCGGGTCGAAGCAGGTCTACGGCGCACGCTCGTCGCGCTTCCGCATGACCGGTGCGTGCACGTCGAGGTCCAGCAGCGCAACCCGCCGCTCGCGCTGCGGGCGGGCGCCGTCCTGCTCGGCGAGGGCAACCTGGCCTCGCCGACCCCGATCGTGTTCGGCCAGTACGGCGCACGGTCGGACCTGGAGGCCGCGCACCGCAACGGCCGGGCGACGCCGCGGGTGGGGCCCACGCTCGTCATCGACTACTCGACCATGGGCGGCGAGCTCATCGTGCGCGACTATCCGAACAGCGTGTCCCCGCGCTCGTACCCGGATTGGCCGGGTTACGAGGTCTACCCGGAGGAGCGGCCGGACACGACGGGACTGTCGGACGAGGGGGCGCGGCGGGTGATCGACGAGTGGACTTCGCGGCGCACGGAACAGGTGGCGGACCAGGCGCGGATCGAGCGCCTCATGTCCGGCCCGTGCGCGGAGGCGCCGGTCGCGGAACCGCGGGCCAAACGCAAGCCGAAGAAGCGGAAGTCCCGATGAGCGTCATCGCCGATCCCGCCGGTCGCATCACCGCGCTCGCGGGCGCCCTGCTCGTCGCCGCGCTCGCGGTCGCACTGGGCGACGCGGGCGACACGCTGCCGCTCGCGCTGCTCGGCGCGGGCACGGTGCTCGGCTTGTTCGTCCTCGCCCCGCGGGCGCTCGCCGGCGTGCGCCGGCACCCGGCGCTGCTCGTCGGCGCGCTCGTGGCCGGGGCGCCGTTCGCGCTGCTGATCTTCTTCGGGTACTTCGCCGACGGGCGCGTCCTGTGGGCGCTGCCCGACGCCCTGATGGCCCTGACGCCGCTGGCGATCATCGCGTTGGCGGCGCTCGGCGGGTTGATCCTGATCGCCGATGACCTGCGCGCGCGCTTCGGGCTCGCGCAGCGCGGCCTGACCCCGTGGCAGCGGCTCACGGGAACCAACGACGTGCCGATGCCCGCCCCTTGGCGCGCGCTCGGCGGACTTGCACTGGTGGCCCTGGCTGCGTTCCTCGGCCTGGCGTACATCGGTGCGAGCAGCAGCGGGCTCTTGTCCCTGGCCCTGCTGCTCGTGCTGGGCGGCGGCGCGGCGGCCCTCATCGCCGTGCCCCTCCTCATCGCGGGGCTGGCCCGCTCGGACCGCGCGCGTCTGACCACCGCGCGCGAGGACGAGCGCCGCCGCGTCGCCGCCCACCTGCACGACTCCGTCCTCCAGACCCTCGCGCTGGTCCAGCGCCAGGCGCACGATCCCGCCGCCGTGCAGCGGCTCGCGCGCCGGCAGGAGCACGAGCTGCGCGCGTGGATGGCCGGCGAGGTCGAGCTCGGCACCGAGACACTCGGCGCCGCGCTGCGCAAGGCGGTCGCCGAGGTCGAGGACGACCATGATGCGACCGTGGAGTTGACGATCCTGGGCGAGCGGCCGCTGGACCGCGAGACGGAGGCGCTGGCCGCCGCGGCGCGCGAGGCGCTGCGCAACGCCGCGCGGCATGCCGGCTCGCCGATCTTCGTGTTCGCCCAGGTCTCGCCCGACGGCGCGGAGGTGTTCGTGCGCGACGAAGGCCCTGGATTCGAGCTCGCGACCGTCCCGACCGAGCGGCGCGGCGTGCGCGACTCGATCATCGGGCGGATGCGGGCCGTCGGCGGGAGCGCGGAGATCGACTCCTCGCCGGAAGGCACCGAGGTCGCGCTGCGGATCGGGGTGACGGGATGAGGATCGTCGTCGTCGACGACCATCACCTGTTCCGCGCGGGCGTGCGCGCGGAGCTCGCGCCGCACCACGAGGTCGTGGGCGAGGCCGCGACGCCCGCGCGGGCCCTGGCCGTGATCGCCGAGACGCAGCCGGACGTCGTCCTACTCGACGTCCACCTGCCCGAGGGCGGCGGCGTGTCGGTGCTCGAGGCGCTGCCGCGCGAGGGTACGCCCAAGGTGCTCGCGTTGAGCGTGTCGGACGCCGCCGAGGACGTCGTGCCGATGATCCGCGCGGGGGCGCTCGGCTACGTCACCAAGACGATCGACACGAGCGAGCTGCTGGACGCGATCAGCACCGTCGCGGCGGGCGAGGCGTGCTTCTCGCCGCGGCTGGCGGCGTTCGTGCTGCAGGCGTTCTCCGCGCCGGCGCCGGAGAAGAACGAGCTGGAGTCACTCACGCCGCGCGAGCGCGAGGTCCTGCATCACCTCGCGCGCGGGTACGCGTACAAGCGGATCGCGCAGCGGCTCGGCATCAGCGACCGCACCGTCGAGACCCACGTGGGCAACGTCCTGCGCAAGCTGCAGCTCTCCTCGCGCCACGAGGTCTCCCACTGGGCGGCACAGCGCGGGCTCGTAAACGGCGATTAACGGCGACCGGCCCCGCTCGGGAGAAGGCGGGGCCGTGCCGGGGTTATTGAGGGGAGGGTGAGCCCGATGAGAGGGGGGTTGTTGTCGGGCTCACTCACTTCATCGGACGCTCGGCGTCGGAGCTTGAGCCCTCTTTTCGCGTTTCCGACAATCGTTCAGTAACGACGTCTGGACCGGGCCGGTGGGCGACAAGAACCGCGCCAAGGCCAGCAATCGCGGCCTTCCCAGCTCGATCACATCTTCGTGTACTGATCAGGGGCGCAGCCGGCTGAGCTCGCGACGGTCGTTGACGCCGAGCTTGGTCATCGCCCGGTACAGGTGCGATTCGACGGTCCGCACCGACAGCACCAGGCGCTCGGCGATCTCCTTGCTGGTCAGGCCCTCCGCCGCGAGCTCGACGAGCTGGTGCTCGCGCGGTGTGAGGGCCACGTCGCCGAGCCCTTCCAGCCGTGGCGGCTCGGTGCCGTGGCCCGGAGCGTGGAGGGTGGCCGCACGGGCGGCGGCCCGTCGCGCCCCGTCCACCGCGCCCACGCGCAGCAGGGCGCGGCCGGCGTCCACGCACGCGAGCATCGCGGCGCGCTGCGCGCCGACCCCTTCAAAGCAGTCGACAGCGGCGAGCAGCCGTTCCGGGTCGTCGTCGGCGCGGCCGCGGGCGTGTGCGGCGTATCCCTCCACGAGCGGCGCGTCGCAGTGCTCGCGCAGGGCCTCGAGCGTGGCGGCCGCGGGCGCGGCGTCGGCGCCCACGAGCAGCGCGTCGTGCGTGAACTGGGCCGCCCACAGCGGCACGTGCGCCACCGCGCCGGCGGCTTCGGCGAGCAGCGTGCGGGCGTCTTCCCGATCGCCTTCGGCGTCGGCGATCGCGGCCTGCGCGCAGGCGAAGAACGGGGCGTCGCGCGCGAGCCCGGCGCGGCTCTCGAATGTCACGCGCAAGCGCTCGAGCGCGAGACGCGCCGTGTCCACGTCCCCGGCGCCGGCCTCGGCCTTCACGCGCATCACCAGCGCGATGGGCAGCATGTCGACGGCATCGTGGCGGCCGAGGTGGAGCTCGGACTCGGTCAGCCAGCGCCCGGCGTCGACGAACCGGCCGGCGGCCAGCGCGATCGTGCCCAAGCCGAACGCGGCCAGCCCGGCCCCGGCGTGGTCGTCCGCTCGTACGGCCTCGACCAGCGCGTCCGGCAGCTCCGCGGAGAGCTCATCCCACTGATAGCCGCACTGCACCGCCGATGAGACCCAGACCGCGAACGCGACCTCGTCGCTGAAGTCGCGCAGCGGCAGCCGCGGCCGCCGGCGGCGCGCCCACGCGTAGGCCGCGCGCGTGCGGCCGGAGTACAGGAGGTCGCGACCGTGGAACGGCGCGATCTGGCGGCGCGTGGCCTCGTCGAGCTCGGGGTCCTCCAGCGCGGCCGCCGACGCCTCGGCCATGCGGGCGTAGTCGCCGTCCAGCGCGTTCACGTGCATGCGCACGAACACCAGCCGGCGCCGCCATTCCGGCTCGGGCCACCAGGTCTCGGCGCGTTCGAGCAAGGCGGGGAGCTCGTCGTGGCGCTGCAGCCCCCAGAACAGCACGATCACGCGCTGCTGGAGGTACTCGAGGGTCTCGTCCTGGTCGGAGAGCCGGCCTTCGAGCGGCGCGAGCACGGCCTCGGCGGACGCGAAGCGGCGGGCGTCGATGTGAGCTCGCGCGAGCGCGAGCGCGGCGCGGGGGGAGGCGCCCGCGGAGAGCGCCAGCTCCGCCAGCCGGACCGCGAACGCGGGGTCGCCGGCCGCGTTGGCCGCGCGCGCCGCGTCCGTCAGCAGCTCCGGCTCGACGGGCTCGCCGGCGT
Source organism: Solirubrobacter deserti (assembly GCF_003344625.1). GTDB lineage: Bacteria > Actinomycetota > Thermoleophilia > Solirubrobacterales > Solirubrobacteraceae > Solirubrobacter > Solirubrobacter deserti. Next base: position 635,558 of record NZ_QPKJ02000004.1, read on the forward strand.
CCAACAGCCAGCGCGCGAGCTTGAGCGCGTCGCGGCCGCGCAGCGGGGCGCGCGCCCGCAGCGTGCCGGCCAGCCGCACGCGCAGCTCGTGGCCGCGCAGATGCGGCAGCGTCGCGCGGATCACCTCGCCGTAGAGCGGGTGCGCGAGCCGGACCGGGTCACCGTCGGCGTCCGCGATCACGACCAGCCCGTCGCGCTCAGCCTCGATCAGCGCGGCTTCCCCGGCGATCTCGATCATGTCGGCGAGCGCCAGCGGCTCGCCGAGCGCGAGCGTCTGCAACGCGCGCAGCGCGTCGTCGCCGAGGCCCGCGATGCGGTCGTTGACGAGCTCGGTCAGCGAGCGGCTGAGCGGCGGGTGCTCAGGGAGCCGCCAGAGTCCGTCGCGCGCCGCCAGCGCGCCCCCCTCGAGCGCGCCGACGAGCAGCTCGCGGATGTAGAGCACGTTGCCGTGGCTGCTCTCGAACAGCCAGCGCTTGGCGGCCTGCTCGACCGGCCCGTCGAGCACGGCCTCGATCAGTGCGCCGGTCTCGGCCTCGTCCAGCGTGCCGAGCTCCACGCGGTGCGCCCCCGCGTCCTTCCACAGCGCCGCGATCGCGTCCGGAACCGGCTCGCCCGAGCGCAGCGTCGCCAGCACGAACACGGTCCGGGTGGTGACCAGCTGGAGCACGAGCGCGGCGGACGCGGGGTCGAGCAGCTGGGCATCGTCGACCCCGAGCACGATCGGCCGGTCGCCTGCGCGCTCGCGCAGGCCGTCGGCGGTCGAGCGCATCACGTCCAGCGGGCTCGTCGACCGGGTCTCCGCACCCAGCAGGCCCGTGAGCGCGCCGAGCGGCACCGCGGCTGCGCTGCGCGTCGCCTGCACCCACTCCACGTGCGCGCCGGCCGCCGCGGCGGCGGCCAGCGCCTCGCGCGCCAGCCGCGACTTGCCGATGCCCGCTTCGCCGCTCACCACCACCCCCGGCGCGGCGCCGCGCAGCCGGTTCAACCGGTTAAGCTCGCCCGTCCGGCCCACAAGCGGCCATTGCGTGGATGACAACCGGTGGGGCACCTCTTTCGCAACGGTACCGGCACCGTTAGGGTCGCGGCATGCCGGACTCCACCGCTCCGCCTCAGAGCTGGCCGTTCGTGGCCCGCGAGGCCGAGCTCGAGCACATCGCCCGGGCGCGCACGCTCGAGCGCGCGCGGGGGGTGACGGTGCACGCGGGCGCCGGCGTGGGCAAGTCTCGGCTCGCCCGCGAGGCGCTGGCGGCGGCCGACCTGGACGGCGCGCTGACGATCTGGGTGCAGGCGACCCGCAGCGCCGCCACGCTGCCGCTCGGCGCGTTCGCCCCCGTCCTCCCGTCCGAGGTGCGGTCCGACGACCGGCTCGCGCTGCTGCGCGGTGCGACCGAAGCCCTGCGCGCTCACAGTGCGGGGCGGCCGCTCGTCCTCGGCGTCGACGACGCGCACCTGCTGGACCCCGCCTCGGCCGCGCTGCTGCTGAACCTGCAGCTCACCACCACGGCGTTCGTCATCACGACCGTGCGCACCGGCGAGCCCGTCCCGGACGCGGTCACCGCGCTCTGGAAGGACGGGGCGGCGCTGCGGCTGGACCTCGAGCCGCTGACCGAAGAGGCGACCGAGCGGCTCGTCGAGGCGGCGCTCGGGGGCCCGGTCGAGCGGCGCACGCTCGGCTGGGCGTGGGCGCGCAGCCGCGGCAACCCGCTCTACCTGCACCAGATCGTCTCGGGGTGGCTGGAGGAGGGCGCGTTCACGTTCGCCGACGGCCTGTGGACGCTCGCGCAGCGGCCGGTGCCGAGCCAGCCCCTGCTCGAGCTCGTGTCCGAGCGCCTGAACGGGCTGGACCGTGAGCAGCGGCTCGCGATGGAGCTGCTCGCCCTCGGCGAGCCGCTCGGGCTGGCCGAGGTGATGCGCCTGGTGGACCCGGAGGCGCTGATCGCGCTCGAGACGCAGGGGCTGGTGACGGCGTCGGCGCGCGAGTTCTGGCTGGCGCATCCGCTCTACGGCGAGATGCTGCGTGCGGCGCTGCCGGTCACGCTCGCGCGCTCGCTGCGGCTGCGGCTGGCCGCGGCGGTGGCCGGGCGCGCGACCCGGACGGCCGACGATGCGCTGCGGGTCGCGCGCTGGCAGCTCGACGCGGGCGCCGAGGTGGAGCCGGAGCTCGCGCTCGTGGCCGCGCGCGCCGCAAGTCGCTCGGCCGATCCCGCGCTGGCCGCGGAGCTTGCGCAGCGGGCGCGTGACGGAGGCGCGGGCAGCGCGGCCGGGCTCATTCTCGCGCGGGCCCACGCGTTCCAGAAGCGCTACGCGGAGGCCGAGGCCGTGCTCGCGGGCCTCGAGGGCGAGCTGGACTCCGAGGACGTCGCCTACGACTACGTGCAGCAGCGCGCGTCGGTGCTGTTCTGGAACCTTGACCGGGCGGCGGACGCGGTCGCGCTGATCGAGCGGGCGCGCGGCTGGTGGGCGGCGACCACGTGGGAAGCCCGGATCGAGCCGCTGCGGCTGCAGTTCATGGCGCTCGCGAGCCGCCCGGGGACGGTGTCCGCGCTCGCGGAGGAGATCCGCGGGCTGCCGACGCTCACGGTCGCCGCCCGCAACTGGGTCGAGCGCACGCTCGCCGCCGACTACCTGTACGCGGGCCGGGTACGGGAGGCGCAGGCGCTGATCGAGCCGCTGCGGCCGGAGCTGCCGCTGCGCGACGAGTACGACACGCTCGCGCTCGCGACGTGGGTGATCGCCGGCACGGTCTCAGGGATCTCGCTCGCGACCACGGTGCTGACGGCGGAGGAGCAGTTCACGCTCGCCGTGGCCGCCAACGACCATGCGGCGGCAGGGATGTGCGCTGTCGCCGCGGGCGAGCTGGCGCTGATGGGCGGGCGGTTCGCCGACGCCCGCCGCTGGCTGGCGGAGGCGGCGACCCACTTCGAGCGCCAGGACCCGTTCGGGAGCATCCTGGCGGTGCGTGCGTTCCAGATCGCGGTCGCGCTCGGTACGGGGGCGGTCGAGGCGGCGGCGGACGCGGCGCTGCGGCTGGAGGTTGCCGCCGACGCGCTGCCGCTGACCGATCCGCTGCGCCCGTATCTCGCGCTGGGCCAGGCCTGGGCGCTCGTGGCGCGCGGGGATGCACTGCGCGCCCAGCGGCATCTGCTCGAGCAGGCCGCGGAGCTGGAGTGGATGCCGGTGTACGCCTGCCGGCTCGCCTACGAGGCGTTACGGCTCGGCACGCACGGACGCGAACCGTGCCTGGCACTGGTCGCGCTGTCCGAGCGCTGCGACGCGCCGCTCACCGAGGGGTACGCCGCGCACGCGGCCGCGCTCGCCCGGCGCGACGGGGCCGCGCTGCTGGACGCGGCCGAGCGGCTCGCGGCGCTCGGCGCACTGCGCTATGCGGCCGAGTGCGCCGGGCACGCCGCCGACGCGCACGTCGCTGCCGGCCGGCACGACTCCGCCCGTCGCGCCGCCGCCCGCTGCCGCGAGCTTCAGCCCGACGGCCACGGCGCGCCGCCGATCGTGATCGCGGGTCTCGACGACACGCCCTCGGGCTTGACGCCGCGGGAACTGCAGATGACCACGCTGGCGGGGCGCGGGATGTCCAACGCGGAGATCGCCGACCGGCTCGTGCTCTCGATCCGCACGGTCGAGACGCACCTGTACCGTGCGATGCAGAAGCTCGGCGTCAGCGATCGTCGTCAGCTGGGGGCTTAGGGACCCGCGACCACTCCGACGCGTACTCGGCGCCGAAGACGAGGATCAGCGACACCGCGTAGATGAAGATCAGCAGCGCCATCAGCGCGCCGAGCGACCCGTACAGCGCGCCGAAGTCGGCCAGGTGCTCGAAGTAGAGCTCCAGCGCGCCGCGGGTGAGACTGATCAGCAGCGCGGCGACGACGGCCCCGGGCCAGATCTCGCGCGTCTTCGGTCGCGGGCTCGGCAGCACGCGGTACAGGAACAGCACGACGAGCACGCTGAATATGAACGGCAGCGCGTCGCCGACCAGGTCGAGGATCCAGCCCGTGTCCTCGAGGTCGTCGGCGGTCTCGCGCGTGGCGCTGATGCTCAGGCAGAAGACCACGAACGCGGCCGAGCCGAGCACGAGCGAGAGGTCCAGCAGCTTGCGGCGGACGATCGGCGGGCGCGTGTGGATGTCCCACGCCTCGTTGATCGCGTGCCGCAGCGCGCCCATCACGCCGCTCGCGGCCACGATCAGCAGCACGATGCTGATGGGCCCGAGCTGGCCCGTGTTGTCCAGCGCGTCGTCGACCGTGCGCTCCAGCCGTCCCCGGTCGGACTCCTGCGAGAGCGGCACGTTGTCGAAGATCACGCGCACGACCCGCTCGCGGATCTCCTCATCGTCGAAGAACAGCCCGAACCCGCCGACGAGCAGCATCGCGAGCGGCACGAACGACAGCGTCGCGAAGAACGCGATCTGGGCGGCGTCGCGGTGCCCGCGGTCGTCCACGAACTCCAGGCACGCGCGCTTGAGCGCGAACAGGCTCTTGTCGAGGATCCGCCGTGCGCTCACCGCGAGCCGTCATCCCCGCACATGCGTCGACTCAGTCACCGGTTGTCTCAGCGCGACGACACCGCGCTCCGATGCAGTGCGTGATGGCTCTCAACGTGAACGGCGCGAGCCTCGCGCCGGCCCGCTACACGCCGCCGACGCCGCCGCCGGTGAACGAGCTCACCGCGCGCGACATGGCCGCCGCCACCCGCCTCGGGCTGCAGGCCGTGCCGGTCCGCAACACCGACCCGGTCACGGGTCCGGCCAAGCGCGAGAAACGCGGAGAGACCAACGACGAGAAGCGCGCCGCCGAGGATGCCGACCGGCTGGACATGCTGCGCCTGATGGCGTTCAAGCGCGACATCGCGTCCGTCCTCTCCGACCGGGACCGCACCTAGCCCGACGTCCACAGCGTTCAGTGCTGCTCGAGCACCTGCCGGAGCTCGTCCGGCGGGACGGTCACGTGCCGCTGCGTCTCGGCCGAATGCAGGATCGCGATGATGTGCCCCTGCTCCTCGGCCTCCGGCAGCGTCGCCTCGAGGAAGTTGTCGAGCTCGACGAAGTGCGGCTCGTAGTCGGCCCAGTTGCGCACCCGGCACGCCTCGGCGTAGCGTTGATGCGGCCACACGGCGAGCGCGGGCCGGTCGCTCTCGATCATGGCGAGCTCGTGCGGAGGCTTCGCCAGCACCCACACCTGGCCCCAGTCGGCGACCTTGCCGACGAAGTAGTCGAACGTGCGCTCCATGCACTCGGCGAGCACGGAGTTCATCTCCTCGTCGGTGAGCTCCCAGGTGTCCATGGCCGCCGCGTGCCCGCACGCGGCGGCCTGGAAACGGGCGCTCCTACTTGATGAAGAGGATCTCCGAGTACTTCGGGAGCGGCCAGAGGTCGTCCGGCACGATCTTCTCGAGCTTGTCGGCGATCTCGCGGACGCCGTTCATCGCCGGGATGACCGTGCCCTGGACGTACTTGGCCTCCTCGAGCGCGTCGACGCCCTCGGGGTGGTCGCGGTTCGCGGCCTCGAGCACGAGGATCGCCTCCACGAACTCGTCGACGAGCGGGCCGGTCTCCTCGGTGAGCTTCGCCACGCCGACCTGCTGCAGCGTGCCGAGCCAGCGGACGGCGGCGGGCAGGAGCATCGTGCGGGCGATCGCGGCGGCGGTCTCGCCCTCGATGTTGATCGTCGTCACGTACTGCTCGACGGCGACCTCGTAGCGGGCCTCGAGCTCGCGCTCGGACAGCACGTTGTACTTGGAGAAGACCTCGACCGTCTGCTCCTTGACGAGCCACGGGAGGGCGTCGGGGGACTGGCGCAGGTTGGCCAGGCCGCGCGACTCGGCCTCGGCGTGCCACTCGTCGGAGTAGCCGTCGCCGGAGAAGACGATCCGCTTGTTGTCGGCCCAGGTGGACTTGACGATCTCCAGCACGGCCTCCTCGATCGAGGTGCCGCCGTTGGTCGCGGACTCGAGCACGTCGCTCAGCTGATCGATGGCCTGGGCGGTGATCGTGTTGAGGATCGTGTTCGGCATGCCGAGCGACATGGACGAGCCGAGCGCGCGGAACTCGAACTTGTTGCCGGTGAAGGCGAAGGGCGAGGTGCGGTTGCGGTCGCCGCCGTGCAGCGGCAAGCGCGGAAGCACCGAGGCGCCCATCTCCAGGAACGCGGCCGGGGTGGCGGCGTCGCCGCTGCCGGTCTCGATCGCGGTGAAGGCCTTCTCGAGCTCGGCGCCGAGGAAGATCGAGATGATCGCGGGCGGGGCCTCGTTCGCGCCCAGGCGGTGGTCCTGGCCGGCGTTGGCGACCGACGCGCGCAGAAGCTCCTGGTGCGCGTTGACGGCCTTCAGCACGGCGCTGCAGAAGAACAGGAACAGCAGGTTCTCGTGCGGCGTGTCGCCCGGATCGAGCAGGTTGATTCCCGTGTCGGTGCCCATCGACCAGTTGTTGTGCTTGCCCGAGCCGTTGACGCCGGCGAACGGCTTCTCGTGCAGCAGGCAGACCAGGCCGTAGCGGCGCGCGATGTTCTGCAGCACCTGCATGGTGATCTGCTGGTGGTCGGCGCCGATGTTCGAGTTCTCGAAGATCGGGGCGACCTCGTACTGGCCCGGGGCGACCTCGTTGTGGCGGGTCTTGATCGGCACGCCGAGCTTGGCCAGCTCACGCTCGACCTCGAGCATGTAGGCGAGCACGCGCTCCGGGATCGAGCCGAAGTAGTGGTCGTCGAGCTCCTGGCCCTTGGGCGGCTTGGCGCCGAACAGGGTGCGACCGGTCGTCAGCAGGTCGGGGCGCTCGAAGTAGTACTGCTCGTCGATCAGGAAGTACTCCTGCTCGGCGCCGACCGTGGTGAACACGTGCTGGGCGGTCTCGCCGAGCAGCGAGAGCGCGCGGACGGCGCTGCGCGACAGCGCGTCCATCGAGCGCAGCAGCGGGATCTTGTTGTCGAGCGCCTCGCCGCTCCAGGAGGTGAAGGCGGTCGGGATGCAGAGCAGCGCGCCGTTCGGGTTCTCGAGGATGAACGCGGGCGAAGACGGGTCCCAGGCCGTGTAGCCGCGGGCCTCGAACGTCGAGCGGATGCCGCCGGACGGGAAGGAGGACGCGTCGGGCTCGCCCTGGATGAGCTCCTTGCCGGAGAACTCGGCGATCGCGGTGCCGTCGCCGGTCGGGCCGTAGAACGAGTCGTGCTTCTCGGCGGTGGATCCGGTCAGCGGCTGGAACCAGTGCGTGTAGTGCGTCGCGCCGCGCTCCATCGCCCACTCGCGCATCGCCGAGGCGACCGCGTCGGCGAGCGCCGGCTCGAGCGGCTGGCCCTTGGCGACCGTCGCCTCGAGCTGCCGGAAGACCGCCTTGGGCAGGCGCTGGCGCTGGACGGCGATCGAGAAGACGTTGTCGCCGAAGCGGTTGGCGCTGGCCTGCGTCAGGTCCGCCTGGCCAAGGGCGCCGCCGTTCGGGCTCCACTGGGCGGCGGTGACATTCGGCGTGCGGGTACGGGTCGGCATTCGGGCGTGGTCCTCCTCAGGATCTCGAGACAGCGGCCCTTAACCTAGGCGGACCGCGGCCTGGGCTCTTTGTCCACGTGTCCAAATCGGAGTGCGCCCACTTCGCCGCACGCCATAGAGTGCCCCTTCGTGCGCCGACCCTGGGGCCTCCGTGTACGCGTGCTGGCCGCCGGTGGCCTGATCGCGGTCGTGTCCGCGATCACGTTCGCGCTGCTGCTCAACGCGCTGCACGAGCAGCAGCGCGCGGCCGGGCCGGCGCGTGAGGTGACCGACGCCCGGAACGCGATCGCCAGCGCGCAGCGGCTCACGCGCGACATGCAGCGCGGCGTGCGCGGCTACCTGCTCACCGGCGACGAGTCGCTGCGCACGCCGTTCGACCTCGCGCGCCGCGAGCTGCCGTACCAGATCGAGGCGCTCGCCGCCGTGCGCGACGACACCGAGCAGCGGCCCCGGATCGACCTCCTGCGCCGCCAGGCCGAGACGTACACGGCCTCGCTCGACAGCATCGTCGCGCGCATGGACCGCTCGCGCGAGACCGCCCTGGACGAGCGGCTCGACTTCGACGAGCTGCGCCTCACGCTGATCCAGCTCGACCGCTACGAGCGCCGCGAGCTGATGCGGCGCCGCGAGGTGACCGCGGACCTGCGCCGGCAGGCGATCGTCACCGCCAGCGGCGGCCTGGCCGTCCTGCTCGCGCTGATCGCGCTCATCTCCTACGGCGCCGTGCGGAGCGTCGTGATCCCGGTCGGCCGCCTGCAGACGTTCGCACGCGAGCTCGGCGCCCGCCGCTACGGCGCCCGCCTGCCCGAGTCGGGCCCGCCGGAGACGATCGAGCTCGCGCAGGCGTTCAACGCCACTGCCACGAACCTGGCGGCTTCCGAGGCCGAGCTGCGGCGGATCGGCGAGCGGTACCTGGCCGAGCTCGATGCCGTCTTCGGCGAGGCGCCGCTCGGGCTCGCGTTCGTGGACCGCGACCTGCGCTACCTGCGGGTCAACGACGCGCTCGCGCGGATGAACGGGCGCGCGGCGGCCGACCACATCGGCAGGCGCGTTCAGCACCCTGACGCGGTCGCGGCGCTCGAGCGGGTGCTCGCGACCGGGCAGCCCGTGCTCGACATCGAGATCGCGGTCGACGGCCACCGCTTCGAGGCCAGCTACTTCCCGGTCCTCGCGGGTGGCGAGGAGCCGGTGGCGGTCGGCGCCGCGGTGTCCGACGTCGAGGCGCGCCGGCAGGCCGAGGACGCGCGCCAGCGACTCCAGCACGCGACCGCGACGCTCGCCGCGGCCGTCACGGTCACCGACGTGGCCGAGACGGCGGTCGCGGAGGCCCGGGCGGCGTTCGACAGCGACGGCGCCGCGCTGCTGCTCGTGCGCGGCGAGTGGCTGGAGCTGGCCGCGATCGACGGGCTCAACGCCTCCAAGCACGGCCGGCTCGCGCAGGTCGCGCTCGGCGCGCGCCGGCCGACCGCCGAGTCCGTGCGCACCGGGCGTCCCGTGCACGTGCGCACGCCGGAGGAGATGGCCGAGCGCTTCCCGGAGCTCGCGGACGTGCCGGCGCTCGTCGCGTTCCCGTTGGTGACCGCGGGCGACCCGCTCGGCGTGCTGCTGATCGACTTCACCCGCCCGCGCACGCTCGAAGCGGGCGAGCACGACCTGCTCGCCGCGCTCGCGACCCAGTGCGCCATCGCCCTCGCCCGCGCGCAGCTCTACGAGCGCGAGCGCGACGTCGCGCAGACGCTGCAGGCCTCGCTGCTGCCTCGCGGCCTTCCGAGCATCCCAGGACTGGACCTCGCGGCGGAGCTCAACGCGGGCACCATCGGGCTCGACGTCGGCGGCGACTTCTACGACGCGTTCACGATCGCGCCGGACGTGTGGGGGATCGCGATCGGCGATGTGTGCGGCAAGGGTGTCGACGCCGCCGCGCTGACGGCGCTCGCCCGTCACACCGTGCGCGCGGCGGCGGTCGAGGGCGCGGCGCCGAGCCACGTCCTGCGCGCGCTCAACCGCGCCGTGCTGGCGGAGGGGCGGCCGGGGCAGTTCCTGACCGCGGTCTTCGCGCGGTTGATCGCGCACGGGGACGGCTTCGCGGTCACGCTCGCGTGCGGCGGGCATCCGCCCCCGGTGCTGCTGGACCCGGACGGGAACCTGCGCGCGCTGGAGTGCACGGGCACGCTGCTGGGCGTGCTCGAGGACCCGCGCGTGCACGACGTCGAGACGCGGTTGGCCCCCGGGGACACGCTGCTGCTCTACACGGACGGGTTGACCGAAGCGGGTGCTCCGGCGCGCACGCTGTCCACCGAGGACGTGGGCGATCTGCTGCGCGCCGCGCGCGCCTCACACGCGCGGGAAACGGCGCTCAACTGCCTGGCTGCGGCGGCTCAGGCGGGCGGCGGCGCGGTGCGCGACGACGTCGCTGTACTGGTCGCACAAGCGGGATCGACCGCAGGGAGAACTGCGCCTAGCGAATCTTCGACACGGGGACAATGATGCGCTGACCCTCGCAACGGAGACTGCTCCTCGATGCTGTTTCACAGAGGAGGAACGATGCGTAGGACCCGTTGGGCGACCGGTATGGGGGCCGGGCTGCTCGCACTACTGGCCGTGCCCGCGGTAGCGATGGCGGACCCGGCGACCCTGCGGATGGCTGATGAGGGCCAGCTGCCCGTCGAGGTCGGAATCAACTCGATCTGGGTGATGGTCGCGGCCGTCCTCGTGATGTTCATGCAGGCGGGCTTCGCCTTCCTGGAGATCGGCTTCTCGCGCGGCAAGAACGCCGGCACGATCATCGCGAAGATCCTGGTCAACTTCTCGATCGCGGCGATCTGCTTCTGGGCGGTTGGTTTCGCCTTCGCGTTCGGTGACGGCGGATCTCTGATCGGCACGAGCGGCTTCTTCCTGGCCGGTGACAATCCCACCGCCGACTTCCCGCTCATCAGCCTGCCGGACGGCACGATCACCGTCGAGGCGCTGTTCTTCTTCCAGTTCGTGTTCTGCGCCGTGTCGCTGGCGATCGTCTGGGGCACCACGCTCGAGCGCGTCAAGTTCGGCGTGTACGTGATCTACGCGATCGTCTTCTCGGCGATCATCTACCCGATCGGCGCGCACTGGATCTGGGGCGGCGGCTGGGTCGCCGAGCAGTTCTCGGTCCAGGACTTCGCCGGCTCCACGGTGGTCCATCTGATCGGCGCCTCCGGCGCGCTCGCCGTGCTCCTGCTGCTCGGCGCCCGCCGCGGCAAGTACGGCAACGACGGCAAGCCGCGCGCCATCCCGGGCCACAGCATGCCGCTGTTCGGCCTCGGCGTCCTGATCCTGTGGCTCGGCTGGTTCGGCTTCAACCCCGGCTCGACGCTCGGCGCGCTCGACGGCCGCTTCCCGGAGATCGCCGCGGTCACCAACCTCGGCGCCGCCGGCGGCGTGCTCGCCGCGGTCGCGGTGATGTGGCTCAAGGTCCGCAAGATCGACATCGGCATGGCGGGCAACGGCGCGATCGCCGGCCTGGTCGCCATCACCGCCCCGTCGGGCTACGTGGAGCTGTGGGCGGCGCCGATCATCGGCCTGGTCGCCGGTGTGGTCGTCGTCTTCGGCATCCTCGCGATCGACAAGGTCCTCGACGACCCGGTCGGCGCGCTCTCCGCGCACGGCCTGGCCGGCATCTGGGGCACGCTCGCGTGCGGCCTGTTCACGTCCGATCGCCTCGCCGCCAAGAACGCGGTCGGCGAGCCGGGCCTGTTCTACGGCGGCGGCCTCGGCCAGCTCGGCAACCAGGCGGTCGGTGTGATCGTCGCGTTCGTGTTCGTGTTCAGCGCGTCCTTCGTCACCTTCTGGCTGATCAAGAAGACCTACGGCCTCCGCGTGTCGGCCGAGGAAGAGGAAGCCGGTCTGGACATTTCCGAGCACGGCATGTACGGGTATCCCGAGCAGTTCATTCCGGCCCCGGAGCTCGTGGGCTACTCCCCGGCGAACGCGCCGGTCGGTAGCGCGACTCCGAAGGCCACGACTCGGGAGGTTCCGGCGTGAAAAAGATCGAGGCGTTCATTCGGCACGAGGCATTCGAGCCGATCCGGATGGAGCTCCTGGAACTGGGGTTCCCGTCCCTGTCGATCTCGGAGGTCAAGGGCTCCGGACGGCAGAAGGGCATCACGGAGCGCTACCGCGGCGCCGAGCTGACCAACTGGCTGCGGCCGAAGGTCAAGCTCGAGTGCGTCGTGGCCAGCGGTGACGTGCAGACGGTGGTCGAGGCCATCCTCAAGCACGCCCGCACCGGCTCGATCGGCGACGGCAAGGTGTTCGTCCTGCCCGTCGAGGAGGCCTACCGGATTCGCACGGGCGAGTCCGGCGAAGAGACCCTGCAGGCCCACCCGGGCGTCGCGCAGGCGGCGACCTAGCGGGTCTGACCTAGTCAGACGGCGGATGCGCGGGGCGGCTCACCACAGCCGCCCCGCGTACGAAGGAGGCGTATTGAACGTGGCGATGGAGGCCCCCCGCGACGACCGCGGAGCCACCGTGATGGAGCGGGTCCGCGCGATCCACCTGCGCATGGTCGACGCGGTGCTCAGCGGCGACGGCCTGGAGGGGGTCGCGACGCTCGCGGCCGGCGAGACCGGCGGAGTGGTGGCGATCGTGGTGCCCCGCCTGGGCGCGGCGGCCGCGTCCGGCCCGGTGGCCGAGCTGCCCGCGCTGCGACGGTACGTGAGCGAGCGGGCACGCAACCGCGCGGCGGCGGTCCCGCCGGGAATCTTGGCCGAGGTGCCGATCGCTTCCGGCGACGAGCAGCTCGGCGCGGTGCTGCTGCTCGGCGAGGAGGACCCCGCCCCCGAGGCGCTGGAGTTCCTGCACGTCGCGGCCGTGGCGTGCCTGACCGAGGTCGCGGTCGAGGAGGCCCGGCTGGAGGTCGAGCAGAACCTGCGCGGCTCCTTCCTGGAGGAGCTGCGCGGGCGCGATGACCTGGAGGCCGACGAGGTGCTGCGGCGGGCGGCGCGGCTGGGCTGCGACTTGAGTCGCGGCGCGGTGGCGCTGTGCGCGGAGCTGTCGTCTGACCGTCCCCGGCACGTCGTGGCGACGATCGCGGGCGAGCACCCCGGCGCGCTGGCCCAGCACATGGACGGCGGCGGCGGGTCCGGCCGCGTCTACGCGCTGCTGCCGGCCGTCGGCGGGGCGGACGCGAGCGCCACCTTGGCCGCGGCGCGCCGGCTGGCGGCGCGGCTGCAGCGCCACGGGACCGTGGGCGTGTCCTCGTTCTACGCGGACGTCGCCGACCTGGGCCGCGCGATCCAGGAGGCCGAGCTCGTGCTAGACGTGCTGCGCCGCAGCGACGTCCCGATCGACGAGGACATCGGCACGGGCACCTACCGGCTGCTGTTCCGCGTGCTGGCCTCGCACCCCGAGGAGGTGCGGTCCTTCTACGAGGACACCGTGGCGCCGTTGGTCGCCTACGACGCGCAGTACTCGACGGACCTGGTCGGCACCCTGAGCGCCTACCTGGAACGCAACTGCAACATGAACGCGACCGCTTCGGCGATCTACGCGCACCGGCATACGGTCGCGTACCGGCTGGAGCGGGTGAAGGAGCTGACGGGCTTGGACCCGTTGCTGAGCGAGGATCGCGAGCGGCTGGGCCTCGGCCTGAAGGCCTATCGCATCATCGCTCCGCGCCTGCACCGCTGACGGCTGGGGGTGCGTCGAGAACGCGTCCTCACAGGACGGTTTCTCGACGCACCCCCGCATCGCCGGGCCCTGTCGCGGGTTCAATAGAGCACGTGAACGGATGGATCGCGGCCGCGGCCGCCACACTCGCGCTGAGCGCTGCGACGATCGAGGGCACGGACCTCACCGACTTCCTGCAGGGCACGCCCGGGGCGGATCAGGTGCTCGCCAAGGGCGGGGACGACGTGGTCTTCGGGCTGGGGGACGACGACCGGATCGACGGCGGGCCCGGGCGGGACGTGCTGCACGGGGACGGCGTGTGCCCGCCGGGGACGGAGCGGCCGGACGTGTGCACCGACGACGACGACCGGACGGGCGGGGACGACACGCTGCGCGGCGGTGACGGGGACGACACGCTGATCGCGGGGCGCGGGAACGACCAGCTGCTGGGCGAGGCCGGCGTGGACTCGCTGTCGGCGGACGCCGGCAACGACGAGGTCGACGCCGGCGACGATGACGACGAGATCGACGGCGGGACCGGGCTCGACCGGATCGACGCGGGTGCCGGGGACGACTGGATCGCCACCGGAGCGGGGTCGGACCGGATCGAGGGCGGGGCGGGGAACGACCTGATCGCGACGGAGTCCGGCAACGACCGGATAAGCGGCGGCTCCGGCAACGACCAGATCGAATCCGGGGGCGGCAAGGACCGGATCGACGGGGGCTCCGGGCGCGACGACATCGAGTCCGGGCCGGGGAGCGACACGATCGACGTGCGCGACGGGACGCGCGACGAGGTCAACTGCGGATCGGGCCGCGACACGGTGCGAGCGGACCGACGTGACCGATTGGTGAGCTGCGAGGGTGTAAACCGACGTTAACCGGTCCAATCATGGTACTTTCACGCGCCCGCCAACCAGCACGACGGAGACGCAGCCTTGCCTACCGGCACCGTGAAGTGGTTCAACGACGACAAGGGCTTCGGATTCATCACGCCCGATGATTCCGGCGCCGACCACTTCGTCCATCACTCGGGTATCAACGCGGACGGATTTCGCACGCTGCGCGAGGGCGCGCGGGTGACCTACGACTCCGAGCCCGGGCCCAAGGGCCCCAAGGCCGTCAACGTCACGCAGATCTAGAGCTCACCGCCCGGCGGTTCGCCGCCGCGCTCGACCTCGCCGTCGTCGTTCACGCGCGCGGGGACCGGCTCGTCCTCGATCACGACCGTGAAGGTGCCGCTGGTCCGGCCGGCGGCGGGCCGCGCCTTGCCCGCGAGCCCGGGCGAGACGCGGTAGGAGATCTCGTACGTGCCGGCCTTGGCCGGCACGACCTTCCAGACCAGCTCCTTCTCCTGGCCCGGGAACAGCTCGCCGGCCGACCACGTGTTCACCGAGGAGGTGTCGCTGCCGGCCGGGCCCTCGTCGAGCACCCAGATCGGCCGGCCGGCGCTCGAGAGCCCGGCGCCGCGCACGTTGCGGCCGAACGCGAGCGCGGCGTCTTCACCGCGCGGCTTGGTCTCGACGGTCACGGCCACGTTGCGCAGCCGCTCCTCGCTCTCCCCGTTGCGCACGGTGACCTTCAGCTCGGCCCGCTCGGCGACGTGCTGGGTCTCCGGGAACGAGGCTTCGACGACCTCGACCTTGAACTCGCCCGACGGCTCGTCCGCGTCCTGGCGCGCCTCACCGCAGCCCGCGAGGGCGAGGACGGCGAGAAGGACGACCCGGCGCACGTGCGTGAAGATACATCGGTGGCCGCGAACAGCCTCCCGGTCCCGGACGGTCTCGAGCGCGACGGGGTCGCGCTGCGCCGCCTGCGCGCCCGCGACGCGCACGCCTTCGCCGCCGCCTTCCGGCAGGACCCGCAGCTCGGCGTCAACATCGGCGCCGACGAGGACCCGACGGAGACCGCGGTGCGTCGCTTCATCGCGCGTCAACCGGGGTTGCGGGCCCGCGGGGAGTTCCTCGGCCTGGCCGTGACCGACGAGACCAAGCGCCCGTTCCTGGGCCACGTGATGCTGCACACGCTCTCCTGGCGCCACAAGCGCGGCGAGATCGGCTACTGGCTGATCCCCGAGGCGCGTGGCCGCCACCTCGCCAAGCCCGCGGTCTCGCTGCTGGTCGACTGGGCGTTCGAGACGCTGGACCTCGACCGCCTCGAGATCACGACCACCCCTGACAACGCGCCCGCTCGCGCGCTCGCGCAAGCGCTCGGATTCCGGGAGGAGGGCGTGATGATCGCCCGCAATCTGGAGCGAGGTCGGCGCATCGACGTGGTGTTGCTGGCTCGCGTCCGAGATCGGTGCCATAACCTTCCGGGCTTAGCGCCGTAACGCGGCGTCAGAAAGAGGAGAGCTTTGGTACGAGGTGCGGCTGATCGCCTCTTCCTCCCAGCGAAGAACCTGCTGGAGGAAGTCGGCGACATGATGATCCTGACGGGGAAGACGATCGTGTCTGCCCTCAGGCCGCCGTACCCCTATGGCGGGGAGTTCGTCCAGCAGTTCCTGTTCGCGCTGCGCCTGTGCTGGTTCCCGCTGATGGTGTCCACGATCGCGTTCGGCTACGCCGCACCGGGCCTGCAGGCCTCGAACTTCCTCACGCTGTTCGGCGCCAACGACCGCCTCGGCGGCTTCTTCGTGCTCGCCTCCATCCGCGAGTTCGCCCCGTTCGTGACGGCGATCGTCCTCGCCGGCGTGGCGGGCACCGCCATCACCGCCGACCTCGGCGCACGCAAGATCCGCGAGGAGCTCGACGCGTTGCAGGTGCTCGGCGTCGACCCGGTGAAGAACCTCGTCGTGCCGCGGTTCTTGGCCCTGATGCTCGTCACGGGCATGTTCGACGTGTTCGCCGTGCTGTTCGGCATCTTCGGCGGCCTGGTCGCCAACGGCGTCAACCAGCAGCCGATGGGCCCGTTCTTCGCCAACCTGCTGACCAACGCGAGCATCCCGGACCTCTGGGGCAGCGTCCTGAAGTGCACGATGTTCGGCGCGATCATCGCCGTCGTCTGCTGTTACAAGGGCATGACGGCCTCCGGCGGCGCTGCGGGGGTCGGCCGCGCGGTCAACCAGGCCGTCGTCATCTCCACGCTCGGTGTCTTCGCGTTCAACTACGTCTTCACGCAGACGCTGCTGGCGACGCATCCGGAGATCCTCAACATCAAATGAGCTGGTTCGCGATACCGCGCGAGTGGCTCGCGTCCTTCGGCGAGATCGTCCGCTTCTGCGGGCGCGTGATGGGCGAGGTCTACGGCCTGAAGGTCTTCCGCTACTTCGGCGAGGCGCTGCGCCAGGCCGGCGTGCTGATCCTCTCCAGCACGCTCGTCATCTGGGGCCTGACGTTCATCATCGGCCTCCAGTGCGGCATCGAGGCCGCGTACTTCAACCGCGCCACCGGCGCGCCCGCGTATGCCGGCGTGTTCGCGGCCTGGTGCGACCTGCGCGAGCTGATCCCGTACGCCTTCGGCTACATGATGGCCGCGAAGGTCGGCACCGGCATCGTCGCCGAGCTCGGCTCCATGCGCATCTCCGACGAGATCGACGCGCTCGAGGTGATGGGCATCTCCTCGATCACGTTCCTGTGCGCGACGCGCCTGCTGGCGAGCTGGCTCGTGCTCCCGTTCGTCTACCTGGCCGGGATCGGCGCCGGCTTCCTCGCCTCCTACCTGGCGGTGGTCGAGCAGATCGGCGAGGTCTCCAGCGGCGGCTACAGCCTCATCTTCTGGATGTTCCAGAACCCACCGGACCTCTTATTCAGCCTCATCAAGGCGATGGTCATGGCCACCGCGATCGTGCTCGTCGGCTGTTACTACGGCTACACGGCGAGCGGCGGGCCGGTGGGCGTCGGCACCGCCACCGCGAAATCGATGGTCCTCAACATCGTGCTGGTCCACCTGATCGGCATGCTCGGCACCCAGGTCTTCTGGGGTGCGAACCCACGCGCACCGATCGGGGGGTGACATGACTCAGCCGCGCGAAGACGACGAGTACAAGTGGCACACGGGCAAGAAGCGTCCCTCCGGGGTGGAGGACGCCGTCGAGTTCGTCGAGGTCCACAAGGCGTTCGGCCGCAACAAGATCCTGCGCGGCCTGAACATGGGCATCCCGAACGACAAGATCTCGATGATCCTCGGGCCGTCGGGGACCGGGAAGTCGGTCTGCATCAAGCACATGGTCGGGCTGCTGTATCCCGACGAGGGCGACGTGCTGGTGCACGGCGAGTCGGTCCCGAACATGCGCGACGAAGAGCTGTTCGAGATGCGCAAGAAGTTCGGCGTGCTGTTCCAGGACGGTGCGCTGTTCGGCTCGATGAACCTGTGGGACAACGTCGCGTTCCCGCTGCGCCAGCACACCGACAAGGGCGAGGACGAGATCGAGGACATCGTCAACCGGCGCCTGCGCGAGGTCGGCCTCGAAGGCTCGAGCGACAAGATGCCCAACGAGCTCTCGGGCGGGATGCGCAAGCGCGCCGGGTTCGCGCGAGCGCTCGTGCTGGACCCGGACATCGTGCTCTTCGACGAGCCCGACTCCGGCCTGGACCCGGTCCGCACCGCGCTGCTGTGCGAGCTCATCCAGGAGATCCACGAGGAGAACGGCGGCGCCTATGTCGTGATCACGCACGACATCATGAGCGCCAAGCGCGTGGCCGAGTACATCGCCGTGCTGTGGAAGGGACGGATCGTCGAGTCCGGCCCGGCGGAGGAGCTCTTCGACTCCGAGAACCAGTTCGTGCGCCAGTTCCTGTCCGGGGCCTCCCAGGGCCCCCTGGGCATGGAGTAACCGTTGGCGTTGGCTCGTGCCGCAGTCGCACTCGGCGTCGCCGCTCTGGTGGCGCTGGCGGTGTACCTGTTCGTCCTGCGGGCGAGCGGCCACGAGTACACGCTCATCTTCGAGAACGCCGGCCAGCTCGTGGTCGGCGACAACGTGCAGATCGGCGGCCGCGCCGTCGGCACCATCCGCGACATCCGGCTCACCGACGACAACCAGGCCGCGGTCAAGGTGCTGGTGGAGGAGCCGTACGCGCCGCTGCGCGAAGGCACCGAGGCGGTGATCCGCCTCACGTCGCTGTCGGGCATCGCGAACCGCTACGTCGCGATCTCGCCCGGCCCGGACGCGAGCAAGACGCTCGGCGAGGGCGCCACGATCGACACCTCGCAGACGACCACGGCCGTCGATCTCGACGCGCTGTTCAATACGCTCACCCCGGACGCCCGCAAGGACCTGCAGGGCATCATCGCCGGCTTCCGGACCCAGCTCGACGGCAAGGGCGAGCAGGCGGCCGAGGCCACGAAGTACTTCAACCCGATGCTGTCCAGCGCGCGCCGGCTCGTCAACGAGGCCACGCGCGACGAGGACGCGCTGACGGACTTCATCGTCTCCTCCTCGCGTACGGTCACGGCGATCGCAGAGAAGCGCGAAGACCTGAGCGCGCTCGTGGGCAACGCCAACGCGACCACGGGCGCGATCGCGAGCGAGAACGCGGCGCTCCAGCAGGCGCTGTCGCTGCTGCCGACCACGCTGCGCCGCGGCAACTCGACGCTCGTGAACCTGCGCTCGACGCTGGATGACCTGGACCCGCTGGTGGCCGAGTCCAAGCCCGCGACCGAGGACCTGGCGCCCTTCCTGCGCGAGCTGCGCCCGCTGGTGCGCGACTCCAAGCCGACGATCGCGAACCTCTCGACGCTCGTCCGCCGGCCCGGGGCCGACAACGACCTGGTCGAGGCCACGCAGAAGCTGCCCGGCTTCCAGCGCGTCGCGAGCCCGGCGATGCGCAACTCCACGGGCGCGCTGCAGCGCAGCCAGCCCGTGCTCGAGTTCATCCGGCCCTACATCCCGGAGCTCGTCGGCTGGTTCCGCGACTTCGGCGTCGGCGCCGCCAACTACGACGCCAACGGCCACTACGCGCGCATCCAGCCGATCTTCAACGCCTTCCAGGTGCACGACCTGCCGGTCGGCCCGCCGCAGCTGGTGCCGCTGCCCGTCGCGCAGCGCCTGGCCGGCCTGCAGACCGGCATGCTGCGCCGCTGCCCCGGCTCCGCGAGCCAGCCCGCGGCCGACGGCTCCGCGCCCTACCGCGACTCCGGCGGCAACCTGGACTGCGACCCGACGCAGGTGCTGGCGGGCCCATGATCCGGTTCCTCGCAGGCCTCGCGATCGTCGCCGTCATCGCCGTCGGCGCCTTCCTCATCTTCGGGAACCGCGAGGACGACGGCGCGTACCGCGTGCGCGCGATCTTCGACAACGCCGGCTTCGTGATCCCGGGCGAGGACGTCAAGATCGCGGGCGTCCGCGTCGGCAAGATCGCGTCGATCGACGTCACGGAGGACTTCAAGGCCGCGGTCGTGCTCGAGATCACCGAGCCCGGCTACAGGAACTGGAAGCGCGACGCGAGCTGCATCGTGCGCCCGCAGAACCTGATCGGCGAGCGCTTCGTGGAGTGCAAGCCGACGCAGGTGCGCTCGGCCAACGCCGAGCCGCCGCCCGACCTCGACCTCATCGAGTCCGGCCCAGGTGAGGGCCAGCGCCTGGTGCCGGTGGAGAACACGTCGCAGTCCGTGGACATCGACCTGATCGGCAACACGATGCGCGAGCCCGAGCGCGAGCGGCTGTCGCTGATCCTCAACGAGCTCGGCACCGGCCTCGCCGGCCGCGGCCGCGACCTCAACGACGTGATCCGGCGCGCGAACCCGGCGCTGCGCGAGACCGACCGCGTGCTGGAGATCCTCGCCCGCCAGAACACGGTGCTCGAGCAGCTCGCGGTCAACTCCGACACGGTGCTCGCCCCGCTCGCGCGCGACCGCCGGCAGGTGGCGAGCGCGATCCGCAACTCCAGCCGCGTCGCCGAGGCCACGGCCGAGCGGCGCGAGGACCTGGCGGCCGACATCGAGACGCTGCCGGAGTTCCTGGACGAGTTCGACCCGACGATGGAGCGCCTCGGCTCGCTCGCGGATGAGTCCACGCCGCTGCTGACCGACCTGGGCGCCCGCGCGGACGACATCAACAACGTGGTGCGCCGGCTCGGCCCGTTCTCCGAAGCCGCGATCCCGGCGATCGACTCGCTCGGCGAGGCGGCGCAGACCGGCACGCCCGCCCTCACCGAGGCGCGCCCCGTGATCGCCGACCTGCGCTCGCTGGCCAACGACATCCGCCCCGTCGGCACGAACCTGCGCGGCGTGCTCGAGTCCTTCCGGGACACGGACGGCATCCAGCGCCTGATGGACTACATCTTCTTCCAGGTCGCCGCGATCAACGGCTACGACGCGACGGGGCACTACCTGCGCGCCGGGCTGCTCGTGAACCAGTGCACGACCTACGCCGTCCGGCCGGTCGCGGGCTGCACGGCGAACTACCCGCCGGCCGCCGGCGCGAGCGCGGCCACGGCCAGGGCGTCCAGCGCCGTCGACGGCGTCGGCGAGGACCCGGTGCTGCGTGCGACCGCGATCGCGATCGCGCGCGCCCTCGGCCAGCAGGTCGAGCAGGAGAAGGCGAAGATCGACCGGACGCTGACGGCGAAGAAGCCGGGCGGGAAGGCCGAGGCGCCCGCCGGCGCGGCGCCGCGCATCCGTGGCGCGGCCCCGACGGCGACGGCGACCGCCACCGCGCCGCCGTCCGCTTCGCCCGTGGAGCAGGCTCCGGCGCCCGCGCCGTCCTCCGCGCCCACGACGGCGCCGCCCGCCGCCGAGACGCCCGCGCCCACCGCCGCGCCGCCCACCCCGACCGCGCCCGCCCCGACGGCCACACCCGACCCGGGCGAAGGGCTGCTCGACTTCCTGTTCGGGGAGGAGGGCGGATGAGATCCTCGCGAGGAGGGATCGCCGGGAACCCGGTGTTGATCGGCGCCGCCACGGTGCTGGTGATCCTCGTCGCCGTCTTCCTGTCCTACAACGCCAACAAGGGCCTGCCGTTCGTCCCGACCTACCGGGTCGACGCGGAGCTGCCCAGCGCGGCGCAGCTGACGGTCGGCAACGACGTCAAGGTGGGCGGCACGCGCATCGGCGCGGTCACCGCCATCAAGCCGCGCCAGCTCGACAACGGCCAGGTCATCGCGGTGGTGACGATGACGCTCGACAAGGACGCCGGCCCGCTGCCCGAGGACTCCACGCTGCTCGTGCGCCCGCGCTCGGCGCTCGGCCTCAAGTACGTGGAGATCACGCGCGGGTCCGCGCGCGCGAGCTTCGACGACGGGGACACGATCCCGCTCGCTCGCGCCGAGACGCCCGTCGAGCTCGACGAGTTCTTGAACATGTTCGACGAGGACACGCGCGCCGCCTCGCAGGCCAACCTCGAGGGCTTCGGGACCGCGTTCGCGGGCCGCGGCGAGTCGATCAACACCGCGATCGGCGCGTTCCGGCCGCTGCTGCGCGACGTCGTGCCCGTGATGCAGAACCTCGCCGACCCGCGCACGAACCTCGAGGGCTTCGTCGTGGAGGCGGGCGAGACGGCGGCGATCGTCGCGCCCGCCGCGGAGACGCAGGCGACGCTGTTCCGCAACCTGAACACGACGATGGCGGCGCTCAACGAGGTCGCGCGGCCCTACATCCAGGACTCGATCTCGGGCGGCAAGCCCGCGCTGGACGCCGGCATCGAGTCGCTGCCGAACCAGCGCCCGTTCCTGGCCAACACCGAGGGCCTCATGCGCGAGCTGGGGCCCGGCGTGCGCGCGCTGCGCACGGCGGCGCCCGCGCTGTCGGACGCGCTCGGCGCCGGGATCGACGTGCTGCCGCGCACGCCGGCGCTCAACCGGCGCCTGGAGTCGCTGCTGGAGGAGGTGCGGACGTTCGCCAACGACCCGCTCGTCCCGCGCGGCATCCAGTCCACCAACGCGCTCGTGAAATCCGCCGACCCGACGCTCGCCTTCCTTGCGCCCGCCCAGACGGTCTGCAACTACATCACGCTCTTCTTCCGCAACATCTCGTCGCTGCTGAGCGAGGGCGACCGCAACGGCACCTGGCAGCGGTTCAGCATCGTCGCGATGCCGCAGGGCCCGAACAACGAGGGCGGCCCGTCCTCCGGCCCGGCCAACGGCCCGACGGTCGACAACCACCTGCACACCAACCCGTACCCGAACACCGCGTCGCCCGGCCAGCCCCGTGAGTGCGAGTCCGGCAACGAGCCCTACCTCGCGGGCCGCACGGTCACCGGCAACGTCCCCGGCACGCAGCAGGCGCGCACCGAGGGCTACGCCCGCCAGGGGGACGCGCGCTGATGGCCCGCACGCGTCGCCACGGCCCGCGCCGCTCGAACGCGTTCATCGGCCTGCTGGCCGTGGCCGTGATCGCGGTGATCATGTACTTCGGCTTCACCAAGGACATCCCGCTGAAGTCCGGCTTCGAGCTGCGCGCGCAGTTCCAGTCGGCGAACTCGATCCGGCCCAACTCGCCCGTGCGCATCGCGGGCGTGGAGGTCGGCAAGGTCAAGGCGGTCGAGCCGGTCGAGGGCTCCAACGACGCGATGCTCGTCATGGAGCTCAAGGACAGCGCGCTGCCGCTGCACGAGAACGCGACGGCCAAGATCCGCCCGCGCATCTTCCTCGAGGGCAACTTCTTCGTGGACCTCAAGCCGGGCACGCCGGGCTCCCCGCAGCTGGAGTCGGGGGACATGATCGCGGTCACGCAGACGGCCTCGCCGGTGCAGCTGGACGAGATCCTCACGTCGCTGCAGGCTGACTCGCGCGAGGACCTGACGAAGCTGCTCAAGGGCCTGAACACGACGCTCACGTCGGAGCCGACGGAGGAGCAGGACGCGGACTCGCACGAGCTCGCGCAGGGCGAGACGGCGGCCGAGTCCTTCAACGACGCGCTGGACGACATCCCGGCCGCGGAGCGCTCCACGGCCCAGGTGCTCGAGGCGCTGATGGGCACCCAGCCGACGCGGGACATCAACCGCCTCATCCGCGGCACCGCCCGCACGGCGGAGGAGCTGAGCCGCTACGAGCAGTCGCTGCAGGACCTGATCACCAACCTGAACACGACCACCGCCGCGCTCGCGGGCGAGTCCGCGAACCTGCGCGCCTCCATCCGCGAGCTGCCGCCGACGCTGGCCGCGGCCAACAGCGCGTTCGACGCGTTGAACGCGGCGTTCCCGCCCACGCGCGCGTTCGCGACCGAGATC
Source organism: Solirubrobacter deserti (assembly GCF_003344625.1). Lineage (GTDB taxonomy): Bacteria > Actinomycetota > Thermoleophilia > Solirubrobacterales > Solirubrobacteraceae > Solirubrobacter > Solirubrobacter deserti. The sequence goes on from NZ_QPKJ02000004.1 coordinate 658,797, forward strand.
CGTCCGGGCGTGCGCGAGACGCCGGCGACGATCGAGGCCGCGTTCCCGTGGATCGAGCAGACCCGGGCGCTCGTGCAGCCCGAGGAGCTGGGCGGCCTGGCCGCGGAGCTCTCGCCGGCCACCGTCGACCTGGCGCGGCTGATCGACCGGGCCACCGAGCTGCTCCCGCAGGTCGACCTGCTGTCCAGGTGCGTGCGCGACGTCGTGCTGCCCGCCGGGGACCTGGTCGTCCAGGACGAGTTCACCAACGGCGAGGAGAACTACAAGGAGTTCTTCTACGCGCTGGTCGGCATCGCGGGCGAGGGCCAGAACTTCGACGGCAACGGCATGTACGTGCGCTTCCAGACCGGCGGCGGCTCGCAGACGCTGTCGCTGGGGCCGAACTCGACGAGCCTCGGCGAGCTGTTCGGCAACTTCATCGAGGCGCCGCTCGGCAACCGGCCGGCGATGCCGCCCAAGAAGCCGACCTACCGCGACGACGTGCCGTGCCACACGCAGACGCTGCCGAACGTCAACGGCCCGCTGGCGGGCAAGACGGCGCCGGGCGGCGGGCCGACGGCGGCGGCCGCCAGGACCAAGCAGGACAAGCTGCGCAAGGCCACCGAGCTGAAGGTCATCCGCCGCAAGCTCAACCCGTTCGGAGCGGGCAAGTGACGGCGATCCGCAAGCACCTGCCGGACTTCCTGGCGATCCTCGGCCTGCTCGTCGTCGCGTTCGTGGTCTCGGTCTACATCCTCGACAAGCAGCGGCTCGCGCTGCCGCCGGGCGTGCCGGTCCTGGGCAAGGACTACTTCGAGATCGAGGCCGAGATGACGACGGCGCAGGCGGTCACGCCGGGCCAGGGCCAGACGGTCAACGTCGCAGGCGTCGAGGTGGGCGAGATCTCGTCGGTCAAGCTGCGCGACGGCAAGGCCATCATCGGCATGAAGATCCAGCGCAAGCACGACCGGATCTACCGCGACGCGTCGATCCTGCTGCGGCCGAAGACGGGCCTGAAGGACATGGTGGCCGAGCTCACGCCGGGCACCCCCGAGGCCGGCCGCCTGCAGGAGGGCGGCGTGATCCCGATCTCGCAGACGCTGCCGGACGTCAACCTCGACGAGATCCTCGCGGCGCTGGACGCGGACACCCGCGACTACCTGCTGCTGCTGCTCAACGACGGCGCGGAGGGCCTCGGGTCCGAGCGCAAGGGCCAGCAGCTCGCGCAGGCGATCCGCCGGCTGGAGCCGACCGCCAAGTACGCGCGCGAGATCAACGAGGGCCTGGCCGAACGGCGCGACCACCTGCGGCGCGTCGTGCACAACTTCTCGCTGCTGACCGAGGAGCTCGGCCAGCGCGACACCCAGCTCGCCAATTTCGTGCAGAACTCCAACGCCGTGTTCGACACGCTGGCCCAGCAGGACGCGTCGCTGCAGGCCATCCTCCAGCGCCTGCCGGGCACGCTGCAGACGACGCAGACGACGCTCGGCAAGGTCGAGACGCTCGCCGACGTGCTCGGGCCGACGCTCGAGGACCTGCGTCCGGCGGCGCGCGCGCTCGGGCCTTCACTGCGCAAGACGCGCCCGTTCCTGCGCGAGTCGACGCCGGTCATCCGCGACGAGATCCGCCCGTTCACGCGCGCCGCGCTGCCGACGGTGCAGGAGCTGCGCCCGGCGATGCGCGACCTGGCGGAGGCGACGCCCGACCTCACGGCCTCGGTGGGCGTCCTCAACCAGCTGCTCAACGCGGCCGCCTACAACCCGCCCGGCCAGGCGGAGGAGGGCATGCTGTTCTGGCAGGCGTGGGTCAACCACGCCGGCAACTCGCTGTTCTCCACGGCCGACTCGCACGGCCCGATCCGGCGCGGCCTGTTCCTGCTCTCCTGCAACTCCGCGCAGCTGCTGGACGCGGTCGCGCAGGCCAACCCGCAGCTCGGCACGCTGGTCGAGCTGCTCAACGCGCCCGCGCAGCAGACGATCTGCCCGACCTCGACCCAGGGGCCCGCCGCGGGCGGCGGCGCTCCCGCGACGGGAGGCTGACCGCGGTGGTCAAGGACGTTCCTTCCTTCGGCAAGATCGCGGCGATGGTGCTGTTCGCGCTGACGTGCTTTGGGCTGCTGCTGTTTCTGTGGCTCGCGTTCGGCGGGCCGGTGCCCCTGAAGCCGAAGGGCTACCGCTTCCACACGCAGTTCGCCGAGGTCGGCCAGCTCGCCACCGAGGCCGACGTGCGCATCAGCGGCGTGCCCGTCGGCAAGGTCAAGAAAATCACGCCCAACAAGCGCACGGGCGCCTCCGACGTCGAGATCCAGCTGCAGTCGCGCTACGCGCCGCTGCCGTCGGACGCGCGCGCGATCCTGCGCCAGAAGACGCTGCTGGGCGAGACCTACGTGGAGCTCACGCCGGGGCGCAATGACGCGGAGCCGATCGCCGAGGGCGGGGCGCTGGCGTCCACGCAGGTGTCCGAGACCGTCGAGCTGGACGAGATCCTGCGTTCCTTCGATCCGGAGACGCGCGCGAACTTCCAGGATTGGATGCAAACTCAAGCTCAGGCCATCGGCGATGGCCGCGGGCGCGACTTGAATGACGCGTTGGGAAACCTGGCGCCGTTCGCCGACGACACGGCGACGATCGTCGACGTGCTCAACCGCCAGGAGGAGGCGCTCTCCCAGCTGGTGGCCAACACGGGCGTCGTGTTCGGCGCGCTCAACGAGCGCGACACGCAGCTGCGGTCGCTGATCGAGAACTCCAACAGCGTGTTCGCGGCGACGGCCGCGCGCGACGAGGACCTGCAGGCCGCGTTCCGCGCGCTGCCGACGTTCGAGGACGAGTCGCGGCAGACGTTCGAGCGCCTGGACGAGTTCCAGCGCGAGACCGACCCGCTCGTCACGCAGCTGCGGCCCGCGGCGCGCGAGCTGTCGCCGACGCTGCGCGACCTGCAGGACGTCGCGCCGGACCTCAAGAACCTGCTCGAGCAGCTGGACCCGCTGATCGAGGCCTCCAAGGAGGGCTTCCCGGCCGCCGAGCAGGTGCTCGTGGACACGCGGCCCACGCTCGGCCAGCTCGTGCCCGCGACCGCTCAGCTCACGCCCGCGGTCGACTTCATCGGGCTCTACAAGCGCGAGCTGACGTCGTTCTTCGCCAACGCGGGCTCGGCCACGCAGGCGCGCGACGCGCGCACCGGCCTGCACTACCTGCGCACCAGCAACCCGCTGAACCCGGAGAACCTGGCGGTGTATCCGCGCCGGCTGCCGACCAACCGGCCGAACCCGTACACGTTGCCGGGGCACTTCGACCAGATCAACTCCGGGCTGGCGGTGTACGAGGACCGCCAGTGCTCGTCGGGGACGCAGATCCCGTCCCTGACCAACCTGCCGATCGACCTGGTCAACGACGTGATCGCGCCCGTGCCGTCGCCGGTCCCGACCGTCCAGCCGGTGATCCCGGGGCTGCCGCTGCCGCCCATCAACCTGCCGCCGATCCCGCAGATCCCGCTCACGCCCGAGCAGGCGGCGACGCTGATCCCGACCGAGCTGCTCGACCGCATCCAGCAGTTCGCGTTCGGCGGGGTGGGCAACGCCGGCCTGGTGGCGCCGCCGTGCCGCAAGCAGGGGCCGTTCGAGTTCGGCGGCGAGCGCACGCAGTACCCGCACGTGAACGCGCGCGACGACGGGTAGCTCGATGCGCGCGATCGTCGTTGCTCTCGTGCTCGTCGTTGCGGGTGCGGCGCTGGCCACGCGGCTGGATGTGAGCGCGTCGACGGGCTCGCTGGTCGGCGGCGGCAACGAGTCCGGGCAGGCGACCGAGAAGGCGCGCGAGCGCTTCGGCGACGACGCCGTGTACGTGCTCGTGCGCGGCGATCTGCCGCGGATGGTGCTCACGTCCGACCTCAACCGGCTGCTGGGGCTCGAGGGCTGTCTGTCCGGGAACCTGCCCGCGGGCGCGACGCCGCCGGGCGGGGCGGGCTCGCCATGCGACAAGATCGCGGCCGCCGATCGCGTGCACGTCGTGTACGGGCCGGGGACGTTCATCAACTCGTCGGTCAACGAGCTCACCGCGCAGCTGCAGGGGCGCACGCGCGAGCGGGCGGCGCAGGCCGACCGGGCGCGGGAGGCGGCTTCGAAGCTGGCGCGAGCCGACGGGAAGTCCGCAGCCGAGGCGCGGCGGCTCGGCCAGGAGGCGGAGAAGCTCGTCTACGCGCAGTTCGCGTCCGAGTTGCTGGCGATGAACGCCAAGTACGGGCTCAACCTGACGGGCGCGCCGAAGCTCAACGACCCCGACTTCGTCTACCAGCTGGTATTCGACCCCTCGCGCGGGGAGCGCACGCCGAAAGCGCGCTTCGCGTACCTGTTCCCTTCGCCGGAGTCGGCGCTGATCTCGGTGCGGCTCAACGCCGGCCTGAGCGAGGAGGAGCGCGCGGAGGCCGTGGCGCTGGTGCGGGACGCGGTCGCCATGCCGGAGTGGAAGCTGGAGAGCGGCGGGAACTACGTGGTGACGGGCGTGCCCGTGCTCGCGGACGAGCTCACGGGCGTACTCGCGGGCTCGACACTGCGGCTGTTGCTGGTGGGTGTGGCGGTGATGGCGCTGGTGCTCGCGTTGCTGTTCCGCGCGCGGCTGCGGCTGCTGCCGCTGATGGTCGCGCTGGGGACGGTCTCGATCGTGTTCGGCGCCCTCGCGCTGCTCGGACTGCCGCTGACGATGGCGTCGATCGCGGTGCTGCCGGTCCTGCTGGGGTTGGCGGTCGACTACGCGATCCAGTTCCAGGCGGGGAACTCGCGGCGGGTGATCAGCACCGCCGCCCTGGCGACCGCGGTCGGCTTCCTGATCCTGCTGCTCTCGCCCGTGCCGATGGTGCGCGGGTTCGGGGCGCTGCTCGTCGTCGGCGTCGGTGTGGCGCTGGCGTTGACGTTCACGGCGGGCGCCGCGGTGCTGCGGCGGCCACCGGCGCGGGGCGGGTTCGCGCGGGCGCTGCGCGGCGCCGGCGAGCTCGTCAACGTGGTCCGGCTCCCACGGCTGCGCGTGGAGCGGCCGTTGCGGTGGGTCGTGGCCAACGCGCGCGCGGTGCTGGTCGCGGCGGTGCTGCTGGCCGTCGGCGGGTGGGTGCTGGACTCGCGGATCGCGATCGAGTCCGAGCTGCAGAAGCTCGTGCCGCAGTCGCTCGCGGCCGTCCAGGACCTGGATGCGCTGCAGCGTTCGACGGGCACGGCGGGGGAGATCGACGTCCTCGTAGAGGGCGAGGACCTCACCGATCCCGCCGTGGTGCGCTGGATGCGCGACTACCAGAACGAGATCCTGCTGCGCAACGGCTACAGCGCCGAGCAGGGCTGTGCCGGCGCCGCGCTGTGCCCGGCGCTGTCGCTCCCGGACCTGTTCCGGACGCCGGAGCTGTCGGCGACGCGCGAGCAGGTGCGCGCGTTGCTGGACGCCGTGCCGCCGTACCTGTCGCAGGCGGCGATCTCGGCCGACCGCAAGACGGCGGTGCTGGCCTTCGGGCTGCGGCTGCAGTCGCTGGAGGGGCAGCGCGAGGTGATCGAGGGGATGCGCTCACGGCTCGACCCGCCCGAAGGTGTGCGCGCGACGCTGGCCGGGCTGCCGGTGCTGGCGGCGGACGCCAACCACGCGATGAGCGATCCGCTGCGGAGGCTGCTGCTCGTCGTCGCGGGGTTGCTGGCGGTCGCTTTGGCGCTCTTCGCGGTGTACCGCTCGTGGGCCCGGGCGTGGGTGCCGCTCGTGCCGATCGCGCTGGCCACGGGGTGGTCGGCGCTGGTGCTGTTCGTGGCCGGCGTGCCGCTGAATCCGCTGTCGGCGGCGTTGAGCGCACTCGTGATCGCGATCTCGACGGAGTTCTCGGTGCTGCTCTCGGCCCGGTACGTGGATGAGCGGCGCGCGGGCTTGGACCCGGCGGAGGCGCTGCGGCGGACCTACCGGGTGACGGGCGCGGCGGTGCTCGCGTCGGGCGTGACCGCGATCGCGGGCTTTGCCGTGCTGATCGCCTCGGATGTGGCCATGCTGCGGGACTTCGGGCTCGTGACGGTGCTCAACCTCGCGGTGTCGCTGGTGGGCGTGCTGGCGGTGCTCCCGGCGGTGCTGGTGCTGGCCGAGCGCGGCGAGCTGCTGCCGCGCCGCCGCGTGCGCCGCCGCCGGCGCCGGGCCGTCGCGGCGTGAAGCGCCCCGGCGTCCTGATCGTGATCTTCGTGGGCGCGCTGCTCATGTTCATCACGTTCAACACGATCGTCACCGAGTCCGAGGGCTCGCGCGGGCTCGAGGCCGGCGACGAGCTGCCGCCGTTCGCGATGCCGTTGTCGACCTCGCCGTGCCGCGGCCGCTGCGACGCCAACGTCGCCACCGGCGAGGGCCAGGGCGCGGCCGGCGCGCGGCCGGCGTGCGCGGTGCGGGGCCCGGAGATCCTCAACGTGTGCGAGCTCCGCGAGGCTGGCCCGTTCGTGCTCGCGTTCGTGTTTCACCCCGTCGACCGCTGCCGCGCGCAGCTGCCGGTGCTCGAACGCGTCGCCGCCCGGCATCGGGGCCTACGGTTCCGCGTGATCGCCGTGCGCGCGAACGCCGCGGAGGCGCGCGGATTGAAGTCGAACCTGCCGGTCGGCTACGACAACGACGGGGCGGTCGCGAACGAGTACGCGGTCGTCGTGTGCCCGACCATCACCTACGTCGCGGCCGGCGGGCGCGTCGTGGGGTCGACCGTGGGCTCGCAGACCGAGGCGCAGGTCGAGGAGTGGGTGCGCCGGATTGAGTGAGCTGTCGCTCGTGTGCCGCAGGGTGTCGGTGAGTGCTCGCCGCTCGCCGGCGGACGTGCGCGCCCGGCTGCGCGGGCTCGCGGATCGCATTCCGCGCATCGCCCCTGACCCGTACGCGATCGCGATGCGGCGGCTCGGCATCGACGCGCCCACCCCGGCCGAAGCCGTGTTGCGCGACCGGCTCGTGCGGGGCGGCTACCGCTCGCGCGGGCTGCTGCCGGACGCGCTGCTGATCGCCACGGTCGAGACCGGCGTGGGCGTCTGGGTCACCGACGCGGATCAACTGCGCATCGAGGGCGGTGAGCTCGTCGGCGCCGGTCTCCGCGTGCCGCTGTTCACCACGCCGCCGCGGCCCTCTTCGTCGCGCGTCACGCTCTTCGGCGTCGTCGTCCCGGGTGTGGCCGCCGGCGTCGTGGAGGAAGCGGTCTGGATCGCCGCGGACCTCATCGAGTGATCGATTGGTCAACCAGCGGTTGACCAATCGATCACTCGAGCGCTGCGAGCAGCCGGTCCGTCGCTGCGGCGTCGCGGAGGGTGACCCGCACGTGCTCCGACGAGCCCCACGCGGACCCGGGCGCCACGTAGACGCCGGCTGCCGCGAGCTGCGCCGCGTCTGCGCGGAGCCACACGTACGGGCCGACGCCCGGCGTCACGCGGTCGCCCAACGCCGCTGCTAGCCGCGCGCGCTCCCTCGCCACCTGCTCGCGCCGCCGCGCGACGCTCGCCGCTCCGTGCTCCACCGCCCACAGCGCGCCGGCCACGGCCGCGGCGCCCACGCCGCCGGCCGGCGCCAGCGGCAGCTCGACGCCGGTTCCCAGCACCGCGTACCCCACGCGGAACCCCGCCATCGCGTGGCCCTTCGAGAACGACCGCACCTGGATCACGCGCGGGTGGTCGACGATCGGCGCGTCCTCGGCGAAGTCCGCGAGCGCCTCGTCGACGATCAGCCAGTCGTCGCCGCCAGCGAACGACGTCACCGCGCCGCTCGGGTCGGCGGGCGTGGTCAGCACCGTCGTGCGTTCCGGGGCGATCCCCGCCACGGGCACGGGCGTCGCGCCCGCCGCTTCGACCAGCGCGGGCAGTCGCTGCCAGCCCGGCCAGACGACCGCCACCTCCTTACCGGTGGTGTTCCGGAGCGCCGCGCGCAGGAGCTCGCCGGCGCCATGGCCCACCACGACCCGGCCCGGATCGATGTCGTGCAGCCGCGCGATCGCGTCGCGCAAGGGCGCCACGTCGGCGTAGTCATTGACCGCCCGGCGCAGCGCGAACGTCGCCGCGTTCACGAGCTCCGGGTGCGGCGGCCCGTGCCACGCCGAGCCCGACAGGTCCAGCGGCGGCTCGGCCACCAAGGCCCGCTCCGCGTCACGGCGCGCGCGCAGCTCGGCGCTCACCTCTTCCGGCGAAAGCTCGTCGAACTGGCGGTAGTAGCGCAGCAGGCGCCGCATCAGCGAGGCGCAAGCGAGGGCGCGGGACCCTCGATCACGAGGAACCAGATCCCGAACAGCACCAGCGCGATCACGGCCGACGCGCCGAAGATGCGCGCCAGCACACCTTCGCGCTGGTCGTGGCCGGCGGCGCGGCGCAGCAGCCGCCACACGCGGTCCATCCGGCTCGCGACGGCCAGCGTGACGAACAGCGACGCCAGGATGCCGAAGAAGGCGACGATGATCCCGAGGAAGTTCGAGTCCGCCAGGTAGTCGACCTGTGAGGCGATCCACAGCCACGCCAGCGGCTGCGGGCCCCACACCGACAGGCAGAGCAGCGTCTCGGCCGCCAGCACGAGCAGCGCGAGCAGCCCGTCCGCGCGCTGGCGGGCGGACGATCCGCGCTCCGGCACGCCGCGGTAATGGACCGGCCCGGTGCCCGGGCGGCGTCCGATGAACAGGCCCCCCGTGTCCGTCGGATCGTTGCGCGCCACGCCCACGAGGATACGGGCGAGCATGCCGACGCGCTCCGCCCGTAGCGATGGTCGCTGCGGAGTCGCTTCGCGGACTCTACGATTCTCAGCCGCGTGAGCCGCCACAACAAGAGCAAGCGCCGGCGCCGCGTGAAGTCCACCGCACCGCAGGTCCCCCCGCGTCCGCCGCGCCGGATCGACGAGCGCCCACAACGCCTGAACGCGCCGTGGCATCCGTTCCCGCTCGTGGAGCTGTGTGTGCTGGCCGGGATCGTCTGCATCGTGCTCGGCCTCTTCCGCACCGAGGACCAGGGCGGGCGCATCCTGCTCACGCTCGGTTTGGTCCTGGGCTCGCTCGGCGGGCTGGACACCTCGATGCGCGAGCACTTCGCCGGCTACCGCTCGCACACGCTCGTGCTGGCCGCGTTCCCGGCGGTCGCGACCGCCGCCCTCAGCGCGTTCGCGGGCCTGTGGCTGGTGGCCGTCGTGCCGCTGATGCTGGCCGTGTTCGCGCTCGCGTTCCTCGCGCTCAAGCGCCTCTGGCGCCGCAAGACCGGCGTTCCGGCCTAGCCAGCACCTATCCTTGCGCCCCTGTGTCGGACGACAAGCGCATGCGGCTGCGTGGGTTGCACCACCTCACCGCCATCAGCAGTGACCTCGAGCGCACCATCGCGTTCTATCGCGACACGCTCGGCCTGCCGATCGTGCACGACGCTCCCTCCGACGACGACCCGGAGGCGCGCCACGTCTGGTTCGACGCCGGCGACGGCAGCTACCTGACGTTCATGGAGTACGCGAGCCTGCCGCAGGGCGTGGTGGGCATCGGCTCCACGCATCACTTCGCGCTGCGGGTCGAGAGCTCGGAAGAGCAGGAGGCGTGGCGCGACTATCTGCGCGAACGCGGCGTCGAGTGCACCGACGTGCTCGATCGTGGCTCGTTCCGCTCGATCTACATCCGCGATCCCGACGGCCACGTCGTCGAGATCGCCACCCGTGGGCCCGGCTTCGGCGCCGGCGGGCCGCCCGCATAGCGGGCGCACTCGCCGACGCCGCTTCCAGCTACGCCGCTACAGCGCCGTTGTAACCCTCGGACAGGCGTTCGGCCAGCTCCTTGCGCTGGCGCTCGGTCATGGACCCGATCGTCTTGGTCTCCAGCATCGAGATCGACATCAGGAACCGGCGGCAACGCGACCGGCCCCAACGATGCTGGCTCATCAGCAGGTCCGCGATCGTCATGCTCTCGGCCTCCCAGGGGCACTGGAGCACGATCCCCGCCACCGTCGCCTCACCCTCCGCCACCTGGCGCTTGAGCTCGGCGCGCGCCAGCCGTACGCGGTTCGCCTGTTCCAGCGCCCGCATGTGCTGTGGTGGCGCAGGGGCTATCGCAGATGTTCCCATCGAACCTCCCCGCTTCCTTCCATCAAATCGTTTTACGTGCAGTCGGTCGATCGCGCACGCAGACCAGTCTGCCAACGCCCGACAGCGTCGCTCAGACCTCTCTGGCCCCGGCGTGTCCCGACATCGGAGCCCTGCGCTCTCGCGCTCAACCGAGTGAGGAGGCTAGCCCGCCTGCGCCCGATCCGGCAACGCTCAACCACCCTCCGGACCCGCAAAGAGCATGCTTTTTTATCGCCATGTAACCGACCGGTGAATCTGCTATGCGCCCGGCCCGGGCAGCGGGCCGTGCTCGGATTCGAATTGCTGCTTGACGTTTCGGAATACGTCGAGCGCCCGATCCAGGACGGCCCGGTCATGGGTGGCCATCACGCTCGTCCGCAGCAGCGCGCCGCCCGGCTGGACAGCGGGATGGATGGCGACGTTGACGTACACGCCGGCGTCGTAGAGCGCGCGCCAGAGCAGCACGGCCTTCCAGTCGTCCTCGACCAGCACGGGGACGATCGGCGTGACCGCCGGCTCGCCCCGCACGACCCGGAAGCCCAGCGCGTCAAGGCCGCTTGACAGGTAGTTGCCGTTGTCCAGCACGCGCTGCAGCAGCTCGGGCCCCTCGTCGGAGCGCAGGATGCGCAGCGCGGCCAGCGCGGCGCCCACGGCGGCCGGCACGTTGGAGGCCGTGAACAGGAACGCGCGGCTGGAGATGCGCAGGAAGTCGATCACCTCGTGCGAGCCGGCGATGAAGCCGCCGCAGGACGCGAGGGACTTGCTGAACGTGCCCATGCGCAGGTCCACGTCGGCTTCCACCCCGAGCAGCTCGGACGCGCCCGCCCCGCGCGCGCCGAGCACGCCCGCGCCGTGCGCCTCGTCGACCATCAGCCGCGCGCCGTAGGCCTTGCACAGCTCGACGATCCGCGGCAGCGGCGCGATGTCGCCCTCCATCGAGAAGACGCCGTCGACCACCACCAGGACGCCGCCGCCGTCGTCCACGGCCCGCGCGAGCATCTTCTCCAGCCGGTCCAGGCGGTTGTGCTTGAACGGGCGCAGCTTGGCCTTGGAGATCAGGCAGCCGTCGAGGATCGAGGCGTGGTCGGCGGAGTCGACGATGACGGTGTCGCCGGGGCTGAGGAGCGTCCCGAGCGTGCCGACGTTGGCCTGGTGGCCCGTGGAGAAGACGATCGCCTCCTCGGTGCCCATCCACTCCGCGAGCTCGGCCTCGAGCTCCAGGTGCAGGTCGAGCGTGCCGTTGAGCAGGCGGCTGCCCGTCAGGCCGGTGCCGTACTTGTCGAGCGCGTCGCGGGCGGCCTGCTGCACGCGCGGGTCCGCGGTCAGCCCGAGGTAGTTGTTGGAGCCGAGCATGATCCGCTCGGCGCCCTCCATCTCCACGACCGGCCCGGCGGGGCCTTCGAGGCGGCGGAAGTACGGCAGCAGATCGGCTTCGCGTGCGGCGCGCAGCTGCTCGGCGCGCTCGTGTCCTCGGACCTTCGCGAAGACGTCGATGGCTGTCGGCATTGCTAGGGTCCGCCTCCAGTGAGCGTGGTCGTCCGTCCGGTCTCGTCCTGGCGAGACCGCCGGGAATTCGTCGAACTCCCGTACCGGCTGCACTCTACCTCTGCGGTTTGGGTGCCCCCGCTCCGTCTCGAGCGCCACCTGTTCCTGATGCGCTCGCAGAACCCGCTGTTCTCGCACGGCGACGCCCAGCTGTTCCTCGCCTGGCGCGACGGCCGCGTGGTGGGCCGGATCAGCGCGCAGTACGACGAGCACTACGACGAGCCCGGGACCGGCATGTTCGGCTTCCTCGAGCTCGAGGACGCGCCGGACATCGTGCCCGGGTTGCTGGAGGCGGCCGCGTCGTGGCTGCGCGCGCAGGGGCGCTCGCGGATGGTCGGGCCGATGGACTTCACGATGAACGACGAGGTCGGCGTGATGCTCGAGGGCTTCGAGCGGATGCCGTTCGTGCGCCAGCCGTGGCACCCGCCGTACTACGCGGCGCGCTGCGAGGAGGCCGGGCTCGAGAAGGCCGTCGACCTGCTCATGTACGAGCTGGTGATCTCGGACCGGTCGAAGATCCTGCCGGTCGTCTTCAAGCTGGCCGAGCGGGTGCAGCCGCGGCACGGCATCACGATCCGGCGCATGTCACGGCGCTCGCTGCGGCGGGACCTGGACCGCTTCGCCGAGGTCTACAACGAGGCCTGGAGCGAGAACTGGGGCTTCGTGCCGTATGGCAAGCGCGACCTGGACGTGTACGCACAGGAGATGCAGCTCGTCTTCGACCGCAACTGGTACATGGTCGCCGAGACGGAGTCGGGAGAGACCGCCGCGGTCGCGATCACGGTTCCCGACATCAACCAGGTGCTGGTGAAGATGCAGGGGCGGGTGTTGCCGTTCGGCTGGCTGCACTACCTGCGCAAGAAGTGGATCATCGACCGGGTTCGAGTCGGGTTCCTCGGCGTCAAGCACGCCTACCAGCACACGGGCGTGGCGGCGGCGCTGTACGTCGAGCACTTCGACACCGCCTCGCGCACGCCGCAGAAGTGGGGCGAGATGGGCTGGATCCTGGAGTCCAACAAGAACATGAACCGCGCCATGGAGGCGATGGGCGGCCGCGTCGTGCGGCGTTTTCGGGTCTACGAACGGGTTTTGTAAGGTTTCTGCATGGACCGTACGGACTTCCTGAAGGCGTCCCCGCCGATGTTCAAGTCGGGTCTGCTGGACAAGTTCACCCGGGTTCATCACTTCGTGCCGGTCGTGATCTTCGCGCCCGCGATCGCGGTGCTGTTCGCGTTCGGCGTGGACCGGATGGGCGTGTTCGAGGCGTTCGCGTGGGCGGTTGGCGGCTACTTCTTCTGGACGCTCGCCGAGTACTGGATTCACCGCGTGATCTTCCACTTCGAGCCCGAGGAGGGCATCGGCGCGCGGCTGCACTGGATGGTCCACGGCGTCCACCACGACCATCCGAACGACCCGCTCCGGCTCGTGATGCCGCCCGGCGCCTCCGTGCCGCTGGCGCTGATCTTCTACGCGCTGTTCTGGCTCGTGCTGGGCGCGGACCGCGCGTTCGCCTTCGGGGCCGGCTTCCTGGGCGGTTATCTCGCTTACGACATGATCCACTACGCCTTGCACCACCACACCCCGCGCACCCGGCTGGGAAAGTGGCTGCGAGAGCTGCACATGCGCCACCACTTCCAGGACGACGAGCGCGGCTTCGGCATCAGCGCCCCGTACTGGGATCGCGTGTTCGGCACCATGCACGTCCGCCGCGGGCGGTAGTGTCTGTGCTTCGTGGTTGACGAAGACGGAGAAGTCACGGAGGGCGAGGTCGTCGACGGCCTGCCCGTCGTCACCGAGCGCGCCGACGTGCTCGAAGAGTCACCGGCCGGCGGCGCGCTGTCGGTCCCGGGCGTCCAGGCCGCGGCCCTCGCCGCCACCGGCTTCGTCGCCGGCGCCTGCACCGTCGCGGTCGTCAAGCGCCACCGCACCAAGAAGGCCGCCAAGAAGCGCAAGAAGGCCGGCCCCCTGGGCGAGATCGTCGGCTCGAACTCGTTCTTGATCGACGTCCACCTGCTCAAGCGCAGCTAGCCATGCGCCGCGGCCGGTCGCCGTGGACGCGCGTGGAGAGCCGTCGCGGCGGCGCGGCGAGCCCGTGCGGCGGCGCGGTGAGCCCGTGCGGCGGCGCGGTGAGCCCGTGCGGCGGCGCGGTGAGCCCGTGCGGCGGCGCGGTGAGCCCGTGCGGCGGCGCGGTGAGCCCGTGCGGCGGCGCGGTGAGCCCGTGCGGCGGCGCGGTGAGCCCGTGCGGCGGCGCGGCGAGCCCGTGCGGAGCGGGCGCGCGCCGAGGGCGGCGCTGACGTGTTCGCGCCGGCGGGCGCCCATCACGGGCGTGACCCGGGACGGCGGCTCGCGCCGCGCCGCGTGACGGCCGCTCCCGCGGCCCTGCCGGTGCTCGTGCGCGAGATGGTCGAGCCGCGCTGGCCGGCGTTCCGGCTCGCGCCGCCGACACTGGACGGGCTCACGCGCCGGCACGGCAACGGGCTCGTGCGGCTGCTGCACGTGGACGGCGCGCCGGTCGTCGTGGCCGTCTCCGGCACCGTGTTCGCGGCGCGCGCCGCCACCGAGGAGGCCGCGCGGGAGGGGATCGCGCGGATGCGCTTCGCCACCGGCATCGACGACGACCTCGCCGGCTTCCACGCGCGGTTCCGCGACGACCCGCTGCTCGGCCGCGCGATCCGCGCCCGCCCGTGGCTGCGTGTGCGCCGCAACCCGACCCCGTTCGAGGCGCTCGCCTGGGCGATCACCGAGCAGCTGATCGAGCTCGTGCGCGCGAAGGCGATCCAGCGCCGCCTGATCGCCGCGCACGGCCCGCGCCACGGCGCGTTGCGGGACGCGCCGGACGCCGCGACCGTGGCCGCGCTCGCGCCCGCCGAGATCGACGCCTGCGGCCTGGCGCCGAAACGCACGATGGCACTGCGCCGCGCCGCCCGCGAGGTGGCGGCGGGACGGGCCGCGCTCGTGCGGGCTGGGTTTTCGACCGCCACGGTGGAAAACCCGTCCCACGGGCGCGACTTCGCCCGGTTACTCGCGATCCCCGAGATCGGGACGTGGACGATCGAGATGCTCGCGCTGTACGGGCTCGGGCGGCTGGACGTGGTGCCCGCCGGCGACCTGGGCTACCTGAAGCTGGTCGGGCGACTCGCGACGGGCAACCCGCGCGCCGTCGCCGATGAGGACGAGGTGCGCGGGTTCTTCGCGCCCTATGCGCCGTACGCGGGGATGGCGGCGCTCTACCTCAGCCGCGCGATCCCTGCCCAAGCCCCTCGCCCGGCAGGAACTCGTTGGTCACCGGGCTCGCCTCGGAGGGCGGCCGCGTGAGCAGGTTCTCCGCGCGCATCCAGCGCTCGTAGGCGGCCCACTCGACCGGCTCCTGCCAGCCCCACGGCAGATCCCCGGTGCGCTGGGGCGCCAGGGACGGCGCGGCGCGGTCCTCGCGCGCCGGGACCGTCGGGAAGAACACGGGCAGCGTGGCCTTGATCTGCGCTTCGAGCAGCTCGGGCTCCAGGCCCTTGTCGGCCTTCACCAGCGCGTCCACGCCCGCCTGCGGGGTCTTGCGCAGCAGGCGATGGCCCGCGGCGGTCGTCGACAAGAAGCGCCGCAGTCGCGAGGCGCCCGCCGCGTCCAGGTCCTGCCGGCGGGCGACGAAGATCAGCTCGTTGTAGGTCGGCACGCCGATCTCCTCCATGCGCAGGATCACCGGCTTCTGGTCGCGGCGCTGCAGGTCGACGCCCTCGACGTTCCAGAACGAGCCCAGTGACGCGTCGGCGCGCTTGGAGAGCATCGCCTGCGTGAGGTTGAAGCCGACGTTGATCGTCTGGACCGCGTTCGCCTCCACGCCCGCCGCCTTCAGGATCGTCTTCAGGTAGGCGTCCTGGTAGGGGATGCCGGCCGTCGCAACGCGCTTGCCCGACAGGTCCTTGGGCGTCCGCACGCCGCCGCTCGGCAGCGCCATCAGCGAAGTGAGCGGCTTCTGGACGAGCGCGCCGACCGACACGATGTTCTCCTCGCCCTGGTCGCGCGCGAGCAGCAGCTCGGGCTGGTAGGAGATCGCGACGTCCGCGCGCCCCGCGGCGAGCAGCCGCAGCGGCGCGGCCGGGTCCGGCGGCGGCTGCAGCTTGACGTCCAGCCCGGCCTGCTCGTAGAGCCCGGCCTCCAGCGCCGCGTACAGCCCGGCGTGGTCGGCGTTGGGCACGTAGTCGAGCATCACCGTGAAGGGCTCGAGCGGTGGGGCCTCGTTCCCCGTCGGCTCGGACTTCTCGCCGCACCCCGCGAGCACCCCCGCGACCACCGCGAGCAACAACAAACGCTTCATGAGACCGTCCTTGGCGACCAGGAGACAACCCGCCGCTCCAGCGCGCTGAACAGCGCGTACAGGACGACGGCTTCGAAGATGAGCAGCGCGGTGGCGGCGAACGCCCGCGCGCTTTCCAGCTGTGCGTTGGCGGTGACGACGAGGTGGCCGAGCCCGGAGGTCGAGCCGGCCCACTCCGCCAGCACCGCGCCGATCACCGCGACCGCGGCGGCGATCTTCAAGCCCGTGAACCCGGACGGCAGCGCGGACGGCGCCTCCAACAAGCGCAGCCGCTGCCAGCGCGAGGCGTGCAGCGACGCGAGCACGCGGCGCGCGTCCGGGTCGGTGTCGCGCAACCCGTCGGCCACGTTGACCACGATCGGGAAAAAGCACACGAGCGCGACGATCAGGATCTTCGGCGCCAGCCCGAACCCGAGCAGCAGCACCACCAGCGGCGCGAGCACGGGGATCGGCACGGCCTGCGAGCCGACCACGAGCGGGCGCAGCGCGTCCTCGACCGCGGGCACGAGGTGCATCGCGACCGCGAGCGCGACCCCGACCACCAGCGCGGCGGCGAGCCCGAGCACCACCTCGTAGCTCGTCACGGCCAGGTCGGGCCCGAGAATCGATCGGTCCTCCCACAGTGTGCGGGCGACATCACTCGGCGCGGGCAGCAGCAGCTCGTTCACGACGCCCGCGCGCACGATCAGCTCCCACGCGCCGCACAGCAGCGCGAGCACGATCAGCGGCGCGATCACGGCTGCAGCCCCAGCGCGGTAAGCGCCCGCTCGCGCAGCTGCACCACGGCGGCGTCCGTGCGTACCCGCGGCCGCGGCAGCGCGACCTCGAGCACGGACACCACCCGCGCCGGCCGCGGCGAGAGCAGCACGATGCGGTCGGCGAGCAGCACCGCCTCTTCCACGTCGTGCGTGACCAGCAGCACCGTGCGCGGGTCCCGCGCGAGCGCCTCGGCCAACCACGTCTGCGCCTGCGCGCGGGTCAGCGCGTCGAGCGCCCCGAACGGCTCATCAAGGCACAGCAGCGGCCGTCCAGCGAGCAGCGTGCGCAGGAACGCGACGCGCTGGCGCATGCCGCCACTCAAGGCCGCCGGTCGCGTCTTCTCGAACCCCTCGAGCCCGAAGCGCACGAAGTGCGAGTGCGCCGCGGCCCGCGCGGCCGCCTTCGACGCGCCACCCACCCGCAGCGCGAGCGCCGCGTTGTCGAGCGCGCTCAGCCACGGCAGCAGCCCGTCGCGCTGCGGCATCAGCGAGGCTTCCGGAGCATCCACGGTTCCCGCGTCCGCCGCGTCCAGCCCGCAGACGATCGACAGCAGCGTGGACTTCCCGCACCCGCTCGGCCCGACCACCGCGACGACCTCACCCGCCGCCGCCCGCAGGTCCACGCCGTCGAGCGCGACGACGTCCCCGTACGCCTTGCGCACACCGGACACGGTCACCCCGGCTTGAACACGAAGAGGCTCCGTCGACGGAGCCTCGACTTCAGTCTGCATCCGCTCCCTCCGCGGGCATTACCCCGACCAGGTTCTAAGGGTCAGCGCCGGTGCGGGGCGCTATCTCAGCCGGGCGATCCTCCCAGCCCCCCTGTTTGACGAAAAACGCCCGCATAGCCTACCGTGGCGCCGATGCTCCCCGACCGGCTCCGAGAAGCGTTCGACTGGATGGAGACCGTGGTCGCGCTGCCGCCCGCGACCGCGGTGGAGGTCGAGTGCCCGCTCGTGCACCGGCTCTACACCACGCGCGAGTGGGAGCAGACGCGCCCGATGCTCGCCGACGACTTCGTCCTCATCGGCCCCAACGGCGGCCGTGCCGGCCTCGACGCGCTGCGCCGCACGAACGAGCTGATGGCCGGCGCCTACGAGGACCTGCACGCCGAGATCGAGACCGTCGTGTCCGACCCGGCCGCGCCGCGCGTGCTCTACGTGCGCGACCACTCGCGCGGTCGCGCGAAGGACTCCGGCGAGCGGCTCGACGTGCGCGCCTGGTCGCGCGTCGTGCTCACCGAGGACGGCACGCAGGTCCGCGAGCTCGGACCATCCAGCGTCATCAACCGCGCATGAGAGATACCGTCCCGGTCCGTGGACTGGGACGCCGAAGGACTCTGCGAAGGGCTCGAGGACGACCGCGCGCGTGAGGCGCGCCGGCGCCTGCTCGACGAGCTGCACGAGCAGGGGATGGACGTCGAGGAGCTGCGGCGCGTCGTGGCCGAGGACAAGCTCGTGCTCGCGCCCGTCGCGCGGGCGCTGAGCTCGGAGGCGCGTTACACCGCGCGCGAGATCGCCGAGCAGGCCGGAATCGAGCTGGAGATGTTCACCGCCAGCCGGCGGGCACTGGGCCTCCCGACCCCCGGCGATGACGAGCGCGTGTACGGCGAGAAGGACCTGGAGGCCGCGCGCCTGGGCACGGCACACCGGCAAGCTGGCTTCGCCGACGAGGACGCCCTCGAGGTCGCGCGCGTGCTCGGCCAGGGCATGGCGCGCTACGCCGAGTCCACCCGCGCGCTGGTCGCCCGCACGTTCCTGGAGCCGGGGCTGGACGAGTACGAGCTCGCGCACCGCTACCGGGTCGTCGCCGAGCAGCTGATGCCGCTCGCCGGCCCGTGGCTGGAGCACGTCTTCGCGCTCCACCTGCAGCAGGTGCTGCGCTCCGACGCGCTCACGCAGGAGCAGCGCCGCTCCGGCCGGCTGGACGACACCCAGCAGGCCGTCGTCGCCTTCGCCGACCTGGTCGGCTTCACCGAGCTCGGCGAGCAGCTGCCGGTCGAGGAGCTGGGCAGCGTCGCGGGGCGGCTCTCACACCTGGCGGGCGAGGCGCTCGAACCGTCCGTCAAGCTCGTGAAGCTGATCGGCGACGCGGTCATGCTCGTCGCGCCCGAGCCGGAGCCGATGCTCGAGAGCACACTCCGGCTCGTGGAGATCGCCGAGCGCGACGAGAACTACCCGCCGCTGCGCGCCGGCGTCGCCTGCGGCCAGGCCGTGCACCGCTGGGGCGACTGGTTCGGCACGCCGGTGAACCTGGCGAGCCGCCTGACCGCCAAGGCGCGCCCGTCCACGGTGCTGGTCTCCGCCGAGATCCGCGACTCCGTCAACGACGGCTTCGAGTTCTCCGACGCGGGCCGCAAGCGCCTCAAGGGCTTCTCGGCGCCGGTGCACGCGTACCGAGCTCGGCGCGTCTGACCTCGTCCATCGAGCCGTAGACGGCGTCCGCCGCCGACAGGTCCTCGGGCGCGTGCGACGTCGTGACGGCGACCACGCGCATCCCGGCGGCCCGCGCCGCCGCGATGCCCGCGGGCGCGTCCTCGATCACGAGGCACGTGTCCGACTCGGCGTTCATCGCCGCCGCGGCCTTCAGGTACGGCTCCGGGTCCGGCTTGCCGCGGGTGATGTCGTCGGCGGAGATCAGCACCTCGGGGATCGGATGGCCGACCGCGCGCAGCCGCCCGAGCGCGAGCTCTCGCCCGCCGGACGTCGCGATCGCCCACCGCGGCGCGGCCTCGATGCACTCGCGCGCGCCCGGGATCGCCCGCAGTGCGCCCTCCTCGGCCATCTCGTAGGCCGTGATGGTCGCGACCTCGGCCTCGACGTCCAGCGCGGGCGCGAACTCGGCGACGAGCTCGCGCCCCGGGCGCCCGTGCAGGACCGGCCGCAGCGCGCCCCAGTCGACGTTCCGCTCACCGGCCCACCGGCGCCATGAGGCCTCGACGACGGGCGCGGACTCGACCAGCACGCCGTCGAGGTCGAAGATCACCACCTCACGCATGCATCGGGCGCGTGAGCGCCTTGACGAAGTCCTCGAGCTGCTTCGTGGTCCAGCACTCGTGCGCTTCGCAGTAGGGCTCGTAGGCGGAGATCACCGAGTCGCCGTAGTTCCAGTACAGGCGCGGCTCCGGGTTCAGCCAGAACGTGCGGCCGGCGCGCTCGGCCACCCGGGCGAAGATGTCCGCGCGCGGGTCGCGGCCGTTGGTGCGCGCGTCGCCGAGCACGATCACCGTCGCGCGCGGGTGCAGGTCGTCCTCGACCTGCTCGAGGAACTCGCGCCACACGCGGCCGTAGTCGGTGTAGCCGGACACGTCGGCCACGCCGGCGTCCTTGGAGATCGCGTCGCTCACGGCCTTGAAGGAGCGCTCGGTGGCGAACACGTCCGTCACCTCCGAGATGCGCTCGACGAACACGAACGAGCGCATGCGCCGGAACGAGTCGTGCAGGGCGTGCAGCACGCTCAGGAAGAACACGCTCGCGCTCGTCACCGAAGTCGACACGTCGCAGAGCACGTACAGCTCGGGCCGGCGCGGGCGCTTGGGCTTGTACTTCAACACGACCGGCACGCCGCCCGTCTCCAGCGAGGCGCGCATGGTCCGGCGCACGTCCACGTGCGCGTGCCGCTTGTTCCCGCGCGCCTGATGACCCTGCGTCGCGAGCCGACGCTTGAGCTGCATGACGACCCGGTGCACGGCCGCGAGGTCCTGCGCGGGCCCACTCGGCAACGCGCGGTCGAGCTCGTTCAGCGGCCGCGCCGCCGGGAGCGTCTGCGTGCGCTCGATCTGCGCACGCTCGAGCTCGCGCCGCAGCAGCGTCTCGAAGCGCCGGATCTGCTCGCGCGTGAGCGGGAACTCGACCGAAGCGCCCTCGCCCTTGGCGAGCTGCCCCGGCTCCGATTTCAGGCCAAGCGCGCGCCGGATCCGCTGGACGTCGACGCCGAGTACGCCCGAGCCCTGCCCCTGACGGCCGAAGGCCGCGATCGCCAGCCGCGCCAGGTCGCGCAGCGCCGCCTCGTCGCCGGCCCGAATCGCCTCCATGATCTGCTCGCGCAGGGCCTCATAGTCGATGCGCTCGGCCCCTTCCTCCGACAGGCCGCCGCCCGGCGCGTCCGCCTCGCGGATGCCGGCCTGCAGCGCGGCGCCCTCGGTCGCGCGGAAGAAGTAGCGCTCGAACACGAGCTCGAACACGCGCCGGTCGTCCGGCGACTTGGCCAGCGTCGCGGCCAGCGCCTCGCGGAACGGGCCAGGGGAGGTCCAGCCGACCTCGCCGAGCGCGGCGAACGCGTCGTTCAATTCCGACGTCCCGATCGCCACGCCCTCGCGGCGCAGCTCGTCGCCGAAGCCGACGAGATGCCGCGGCAGGCTCATCTACGCCGCCAGCCGGACGCCGACCCGCTCCGCGACGGTGTCGAGGTCCGTGCGGTGCTTGACGATGATCGACATCGTCTCGCGGAACATCTGCTGGTCGATGTCCTCGGCGCCGAGCAGCAGCAGCGCGCGCGCCCAGTCGATCGACTCCGCGATCGACGGCGGCTTCTTGAGGTCGAGCTCGCGCACCATCCCGACGACCTCGACCAGCCGCCGCGCGACCGTCTCCGGCAGCTCCGGCGCGTGCATCCGGACGATCTCCAGCTCGCGCTCGGCGTCCGGGTAGTCGAGCCACAGGTACAGGCAGCGGCGCTTCAAAGCCTCGGTCAGCTCTCGCGAGTTGTTGGAGGTGAGCAGCACGACCGGCATCGTGCGCGCCTCGACGCGCCCCAGCTCCGGGATCGTGATCTGGAAGTCGCTCAGCAGCTCGAGCAGCATCGCCTCGAACTCCTGGTCGGTCTTGTCGATCTCGTCGATCAGCAGCACGACCGGCTCCTCGGAGGAGATCGCCTGCAGCAGCGGGCGAGTGAGCAGGAACTCCTCGCCGAAGATGTCGTCCTGCACGGCCTGCCAGCCCGTGCCCTCCGCTTCGGCCTGGATCCGCAGCAGCTGCTTGCGGTAGTTCCACTCGTACAGCGCCTTGGCCTCGTCCAGGCCCTCGTAGCACTGTAGGCGGACCAGGTTGCGGCCGAGGTACTCGGCGAGCTTCTTGGCCAGCTCGGTCTTGCCGACGCCCGCTGGCCCTTCCACGAGCACGGGCTTGCCGAGCCGCGCGGCGAGGTAGGCCACCAGCGCCGTGGACTCGCCCGGGAGGTACCCGGCGGCCTGCAGGCCGCCCGAGACGTCGTCGACGGAGCCGGGAACGATCACCGAACTCAGTCTATGAGGCGCGCGATGAGGTCCTCATACGCGGTGATCAGGGCGTCCAGCGACAGCCCACGGACGTGGCGGTGGTAGATGAACGTCGTCGCGGCGAGCGGAGCCATCAGCACGTCGGCGAGGTAGGGCGCGGAGTCGCCGCAGTCGGCCTCGCGGAGCAGCAGCGTGAGGTGCGTGCGGTAGAGCGTGTAGACCGTGCTGATCAGCCGCACGCTCTCCGTGCCCTCGGCGTGGCGCACGAGCGCGGAGTGGCGCTCGAGGAAGCGCAGATAGGCGATCCCGAACGCGATCAGCCGCTGACGCGCGGGGGCGCCCGGGCCCAGCGGCGGCGCGCCGCGGATCATCTGCTCCTGCATCTCGGCCTCATAGGGGGAGATCACCGCGCGCGCGAGCCCTGCGCGGTCGCCGAAGCGGCGGAAGACCGTGCCCTTGCCGACGCCCGCCGCGGCTGCGACGGCCTCCATCGTCACGCCGTCCGGGTCCTCCTCGAACAACCGCTCGGCCGCCTCCAGCACGCGCTGGCGGTTGCGCGCGGCGTCCGCCCGCTCGGGCGGCTCGGCGTTCAGGACGGGGAGGGCGGTCACGCCTCAACATGATAACTGGACCACGGTCCACTTCCTGTGCTACGCTCCCTCCAACAGAAACGGACCACGGTCCACTTCGAGAGGAACACCATGACCGCCATCGCCACGAATCCCGTCCCCACCAACTCGACCTGGACCGTGGATCCGGTCCACTCGAACGTCGGCTTCGCCGTCAAGCACATGATCGTCTCGACCTTCCGCGGCCGGTTCGAGGACTACGACGCCACGCTCACGGCGGCCGAGGACGGCACGCTGCGACTGACCGGCCGCGTCGCCGCGAGCTCGATCGTCGTCAAGGACCCCAACCTCGCCGCCCACCTGCAGAGCCCCGAGTTCTTCGACACCGAGCGCACGCCGGACATCACGTTCGACTCCACGCTCGTCCGGGCCGAGAACGGCGAGCTGATCGTCGACGGCGAGCTCACCATCAAGGGCGTCACCCGCCCGATCGAGGCGCGCGGCACGATCACCGAGCCGGCCGTCACCTTCGACGACCTCGAGAAGATCGGCGTCGAGCTCGAGGCGATCGTCGACCGCACCGAGTACGGCCTCAACTGGAACGCGCCGCTGCCCAAGGGCGGCTTCGCGCTCGCCAACGAGGTCAAGCTGGTGGCCACCCTCGAGCTCGCACGCGCGTAAGGAAGCCATGAAGGTCCTCGGTCTCTCCGGCAGCCTTCGCGCCGGCTCCCACAACGCCAAGCTCCTCCGGGCGGCAGGCGACCTGCTGCCGCCGGAGGCCGACCTGACCATCTTCGACGGCCTCAAGGCCATCCCGCCCTTCGACGAGGACGACGAGCACACGCGCCCGGACGCCGTTCAGGCGCTCTTCGACGCGATCGCCGAGTCGGACGCCGTGCTCGTCGCCACGCCCGAGTACAACCACTCGATCCCGGGCCAGCTCAAGAACGCGCTCGACTGGCTGTCCCGGCCCCTGGCCGAGTCGCCGCTGCGCAACAAGCCCGCTGCGGTGGTCGGTACCTCGACCGGCCTGTTCGGCGCCGTCTGGGCGCAGGCCGAGGCGCGCAAGGTACTGACCGCGATCGGCGCCCGCGTGCTGGACCGTGAGCTGCCCATCGGCTTCGCCGACGACGCCTTCCACGAGGGAGGCCTGGCCGATCCCGATCAGGCCCTCGCGCTTGCGGGCATCCTCGCCGAGCTCGCCGGCGAGGCCAAGCCGGCCGCTAGGCCAGCTCTAGCTGCTTCGTGAGCTCGGACAGCGCCTCGGACTGGCTCGAGAGCTGCGCCACGGAGGAGACGATCTCCTGCGTCGCCGCGTTGGTCTGCTGCGTCGTCGCCGACATCTGCTCGGCCGACGCAGCGGTCTCCTCGGCGTAGGCGGCGATGTCGGTCGTGAACTGGCTCATGCCACCGAGGCCGAGCGTGATGCGGCCGACGGCGCCGTCGATCTCCTCCAGCGCCGTGCGGGCGCGGTCCGAGGCCTCGGTGCCCGCGTGCGTGCGGTTGGCGGCGTCGCGGACGAGCTCCACGGCGTCGTTGGTCTCGGCCTGGATCCCGGCGATGATCCCACCCGCGTTGGCCGCGGACTGGGCGGCGCGCTCGGCGAGCTGACGCACCTCGTCGGCCACCACGGCGAAGCCCTTGCCGGTCTCACCCGCGCGGGCGGCCTCGATCGCGGCGTTCAGCGCGAGCAGGTTCGTCTGGCGCGCGATCTCCTGGATGGCCTCGACGATCCCGCCGACCTGCTCGGAGCGACCGGCGAGCGCGGTGATCGCCGTCGCGGCCTCCTCGATGCGGCCACGCGCGTCGTTGAGGGAGGCGGTCGCCTCCATCGCGGCGTCGATGCCGTTGCGCGAGAGATCGGTGGCGCCGGTCGCGGCCGCGGAGGCCTCGTCGACGGCCTGGCGACCCTGCTGGGCGATGTCGGCCTGGCGCGCCGCGCCCTCGGCGACCCGCTGCGCACTCAGCGCGAGCTCGTTGACGGCCTGGCCCGTCTCGCCCAGCGAGCGGTCCATGCCCGAGCACATCTCCTGCACGACGAACGTGGAGTCGTTGAAGCTCTTGAGGGTGTCGTGCATGGTGTTGCGCACGTGGGCGAACAGGTCGGAGATGTCGCGCCCCGGGCCCGCCTCGCCCATCGTCTTGAGGTTCACGCCCATCGCGGTGAACGTGTCGTAGTAAAAGGACTCGACGATCGCCTGCGAGTCGTAGTTGAAGACCCGGCTGACGGCGCGCTCGATGTCGGCGATGACCTTGTAGTCGACGCTTTCCGAGCTGCGGCCGAAGCTCTTCTTGCTCACGCGCGCGGGCTCGGGCACGTCGGCCAGCATCGCCTCGTGGACAAGGTCCACGAACACGGGGTAGGTGCCGAGGAACCACTTCAGCGGCAGGTTGATGCGGCTGTGCAGCGCACCGACGCCCAGCAGACCTTCGAAGTAGGCGACGCCGAAGCCGCCCGGCTTGCCCGCCTCGCTGAAGATGGCCTTGAAGTGGCCGGCCTGCGCCGCGCCCCAGCCGCGCTGGAGGTCGGACACGCGCATGCCCTTGCCGTTGGCGTAGTCGGTCAGGAACTGGCCGGAGGAGCTGTGGCCGAAGGTGTGCTCGGCGAGCTTGGCGCCGATGGCGTCGGCGTTGCGGGCCGCCCACGCCTGCATCCCGGAGAGCAACTCGAGCTCGGCGGCGGTCATGCCCATGTAGGTGCGGCGCAGCTCGAGCCCACGCTCGTCGATCTGGTACAGGGTGGCGGAAAGGTTCATCTCGCTCCCCTCATCGGCAGATCGGCGTGAGGTTTGAAGCCCTAATGTTCGGTTTCGTCCTCCCAGAGACGTTCGGTGACCTCCGGGCGGCGTTCGCGGCGTGTCGGCGCTTCGGAGGGATCCTCGGGCAGGCGCGTGGTCGGCGCGTCGTCCAGGCGGGTGGTGCGCTCGTCGCCGAGGCGGGTGGTCGGCGCGTCGCCGATGTCGCCCTCCCACGAGGGACGGTCGCGCAGGAACTCGGTGACGGCGGTCGCGTCACGCGGCTTGCGGTCCGGCGTGCGCGGACGCTCGCGGCGCGGAGGTGCGACCCAGCCGGCGTCGTCGGCCGCCGGGTTCGGCGGCTCGGGCGCGTCGATCGCCTTCACGCGCAGGCCGGCGGCGATCAGCAGGCCGGCGGCGGCCATCGCCCCGAAGATGCCCCACTGGATGCCCATCGTCGCACCCACGCCCTCGATGTCCGGCTTGTCGAACAGGCGGTAGACGAGCAGGAGCATGGCCCAGCCGCCGGCGAGGACGATCGCGACGCCGTCACCGCCCGGCAGGTGGAAGCCGCGCTTGCGCAGGCGCGCGTAGACGAGGAAGCCGATCGCGACGGCGACGAGCAGGATCGCGGCCTCCACGAACGTGAACGCCCCGAGCGCGGACACGTTGCTCTGCACGAACTGGCTGTTCTCCGCGACCGACTTCTGGTACCAGGGCAGGATGAAGCTCAGGACCAGCAGGCCCGCCGCGGCGGCGGCGAGCTGCAGCTCCTTCGGCAGGCGGAACTCCTCCCGGCGCGGGCTCATGTGATCGGGATGTCCTCCACGTCGCGTGGCTCGGGCACGGGCCGTTCGAGCTTCTCGATCGAGTGGTCGAGCACGGCGCGCAGCGCGATCAGCAGCTCGCGCAGCGCGTCCGCGACCTGGCGCAGCAGCTCCGGTGGCAGCGTGCCCTTGGCGGCGTCCAGCAGCGCGAACAGCGCGGTGAAGTCCGGCGTGTTGGTGGCGGCGGTCGCGGCCCAGCCGTTCGCCGGCGCGGCGGCGGCAGCGGCGCGCGCGGCCTCCTCGGCCTTGGCGTGCGCCTCGCGCACGAGCCGCTCGGCGGCTTCGTAGGCCTCGCGCTCAGACATAACTGGAGGTCGGATGATCGGGGTGGGGTGGAGGGGCTGCGTTGCCTTCGAATTGGACGGTCAACGCGCCTTCTTCGAGTGTGGCACTCGTCGGCTTGTACCCCGCGAGCGCGCCCGGGAGGACGATCGTGCGCTTGTGCGCGTCCACGCGGACGATCAGCTCCAGCCCGATCTTCTTGAGCTGGATGTCGCCCTTGGTCGCGAACGGGAGATCCAGCTCGAGCGTCGCGTGGCCGTTGTTGACCGACAGCCGCTGCGCGAGGCGATCGTGCAGGACGGCGGCGGGCTCGTGCTGGGTGAAGAGCGCATCGGCGAGCTCGTCGAGGCGGGCGGTGCCGATCACCTCGTGCGCGAAGTACGGCGCGTGCAGCACCGGGACGGGGGAGAAGCCCGCGCCGACACGCTCCAGCTGATCGCGCTGGGCGGCGTGCCAGGCGCCGAAGTAGCCCTCGGCCAGCTCGTCCGGGAAGACGCGGTTGACGATCACGGCGTCCGTCAGGTACCCGTACAGGTTCAGGTAGGTGAAGGTGCGCATGGCCTCGGCGACGACCATGCGGTCCGGCGTCATCACCAGCCGCATGGACACGCGCGTGGTGTCCCGCAGCAGCTCGTGCATCGCGACGAGATTGCCGACCAGCCGCTGGACCTCGGCGATGACCTTCTCGTCGGGCAGCTGGACGTCCAGGAACATGCGCGCGAGCGGGCGGGCGGCGTTGAGCATCGTCTGCTCCTTGCCGAGCACCTTGTCCAGCCACCAGCGGGCGGCGTCCGGGAAGCTCAGCAGGCGCAGCGTCTCGCCGGTGGGCGCGCAGTCGACGACGATCACGTCGTACTCGCCGGACTCGACGTGCCCCTTGAGCACGAGCAGGCTGAACAGCTCGTCGCCGCCGGGCGGGACGGTCAGCTCCTCGGCGGCGATCCGGTCGGTCCCACGCTCCATCAGCAGCGTGCCGAACCAGTCGCTGACGGCGCTCCAGTGCGCCTCCATCTCGTCCTGGGCCTGCACCTGCTGGGCGTGCAGGTGCGGCGCGACCGCGGTGGGCCGGCGCTCGACGGGCGCGTCCAGGACGTCCGCGAGCGAGTGGGCGGGGTCGGTGGAGACGACGAGCGTCCGGGCGCCCGCGGCCGCGCACCGGCGGGCGGTGGCGGCCGCGACCGAGGTCTTGCCCACCCCGCCCTTGCCTGTGTAGAGGATTGTCCGCGGCCGCATCCGGACGTCTACTCTACGGCGAGCATGCCGACCGGCTGCGCCCGTGGCGATGGTCGCTTTGGAATCGCTTCGCGGATTCTCTAGCCCCGCTTCTTGACGGTGATCACTCCGGTCGTGGTGGCGGCGTTGTTGTTGAGGTCGGTGGCGCTGATGGTCACGTCGTAGTCGCCCGACTCCTTCGGGGCGGTCCAGCGCACGGACTTGGTCCCGCGGTACAGGACGCCCGGGCTGAGCACGGCGATCTGCTTGCCGCCCTTGGTGATCCGGAGCGTGACGCGCGAGATCTTGTCCAACTTGAAGCGCACGTTGCCGGCCTTGCGGGCGGTGATGGTGCTCGTCAGCGACTGGAGCGTGGGCGGCGTGGCCAGGTACTCGCTGAAGTGCTGCTCGGCGGCGCAGTACTCGACCGCGGTCGTGCGCTTGCACAGCTGCGTCAGGAAGTCGCGCAGAAGCTTGTGGTAGCCGAGGTCGGACTCCTTGGTGACGGGCGCGCCGCGGCTGTAGAGGCTCCAGGCGCCGGTGTCGAACGTGGCGATCTCGGCGCGGCCGGCGCGGTCGCCGTCCTCGAACAGGGACTGGGCGGTCGGGTCGCCGGTCAGCTGGGCGAGGTCGAACAGGCCGTTGAGCGACTGGATGAAGCCGTTGGCGACCTTGAACTTCGGCAGGCCGGAGTACTGCAGGTAGTGCGCCCCGGTGCCGGAGGGGATCCGCACCCCGGCGGGCGGCTCGGTCTTGAAGATGCCGAGGCCGGCGAGCGCGACCGGGAAGACGTCGGCCTGGCGGTTCAGGCGCGTCGCGGAGCGGGCCATGGCCTGCAGGCCGGTGCCCTGGGCGAGGGAGGAGACCCACGGCGGCTGCTGGCCGTCGAACGGGAACAGGTACTCCCACGCGAGCCCGCCCGCGCGCTCGGCCGCCAGGCCCTTGATCTCGTCGAGGAGGGAGGAGGCGCGGGCGTCGAAGCGCTTGCCGCCGCTCCAGTAGCCGTTGAGCTTGCCGAACGTGCCGAGCCACTGGATCTGGATGCCGTGGCCGGGATAGTGCTGGAAGACGAGCTCGGAGCCGCCGAAGCCGACGCGCTCACCGCTTGAGAGGAGGCGCTGCGTCGTCCACCACTCCACGTTGCGCTGGAGCGTGAGGAAGAGGCTCGGGAGCCTTGAAGCCGTGAGCTGGCGCCGCGCCGCCATCCCCTCCAGGTCGGTGACGACGCCGCCGAGCTCGACCTTGCGCGCGCCGGTCAGCCGCTTCACGCGCGCGCGAGCGTCGGTGTAGGTGGCGCGGTAGGTGCCGATCGCCGCCGGATCGACGCCTTCGGCCTGTAGACGCTCGAGCTCCTGCGTGACGGTCGGCTTCTTCTGCGCGTGCGCGGCCGGCGCCGCCAGCGCGAAGAGGCTGCACAGAATCGGCACAAAAACTGAACAAAGTGGGCGTCTCACGCGGAATCTCCAGTGGTAACTTCGTCGCATGCGTTTCCTCGGTGTTCTGCTTGCAACCGCTCTGGTCCTCGTGGGTTGCGGTTCTGATGGATCTGAGCGTGCGAGTGCAACGTCCGATGCGCGTCAGCTGCTGAGCGCGACGGTCGACAACTTCGCGCAGCTGCGTTCCGCCACCCTCGACGCCTCGGTGCAGGCCACGGCGGGCGCCGAGCAGTCCACCGTCAAGCTGCGCGGCCCGTTCGAGGTCGGCGAGAAGGGCGAGGCGCCGCGCTTCGCGCTGTCCGCGGACATGACCGCTGAGGGCCGTACCGAGTCCGCCGGCGTCGTCTACACGGGCGAGAGCGCGTTCGCGACGCTCGACGGCACCACCTACGAGGTCCCGTCCCTGCTGGCCGGCCAGGTCACCGCCGGGATCGAGCAGGCTTTGGCCAAGGGCGGCCCGCTCGTCGGCATCGACCTCAAGCGCTGGGTCCCGAACCCGACCAACGCCGGCACGGCGAACGTCGCGGGCACCGAGACGATCAAGCTCACCGGCCAGGCCGACGTCAAGCGCGTCATCACCGACATCAACCTGCTCGCCGGCCAGCTGGGGACCATGCAGGTCCCGGGCATGAGCGGCGCGCCGAAGCAGATCCCCGCCGACGCGGCCGACCACGTCAAGGATCTGACGGTCTCGATCTACACCGGTGCGGACGACCAGATGCTCCGCCGCCTTGTCGTCGACGGCACCGTCGCCGAGGGCGCGCAGTCCGGCAACGCGCTGCTGGACCTCACCCTGACGAAGGTCGGCGAGGACCAGGACATCGAGGCCCCGGCCGGCGCACGGCCGTTCAACGAGCTGCTGCAGCAGTTCCAGACCCGCTAGCCGCGGGAACGGCGAGCACACCGTCTGACGGCGCGCTCCTGGGCTGGCCAGGCCGTGCGCGCCGGGGTGGTCGACGCTAGTCGCGCATAGCGAGAGTTTCGTCCTCCACCCCCACCTTGCCCGTCGTCGTTCACGGCGCTCGTGGTCAGACGATCTCTCACCCAAGTCTCATCTGGCACAAGACTCCTAAGCTGCCGCTCCAATGAGCGCGACGGCGGAGCCCTTCAACCTGCGGCGGTTCCTGTTCAGCGGCTCCGGGTGGCCGTATCTGCTGGTCCCGTTCATCGCGATCGCGGTCGTCCTGGACCTGCTCGAAGCCGACGCGATCCTCGTGTTCTTCGCGTCCGCGCTGGGCGTCGTGCCCACCGCGGCGCTCATGGGGCGCGCCACCGAGGAGCTCTCGCACCGGGCCGGGCCGGGCATCGGCGGGCTGCTGAACGTCACGTTCGGCAACGCGCCGGAGCTGATCATCGCGCTGTTCGCGCTCAACGCAGGGCTGCACGAGGTGGTGAAGGCGTCGATCGTCGGCTCGATCCTCGGCAACCTGCTGCTGGTGATGGGCGCGGCGTTCCTGATCGGCGGGTGGGGGCGGGAGCGCAACCGGTTCGTGGCCGAGGCGGCTTCGGCGCAGGCGTCGATGTTGCTGCTGGCGGTGGTGGCGATGGTGCTGCCCGCGATGTTCCTGCTCGCGCGCGGCGACGAGCTGCCGGCGCTGGGCGAGGAGGCGACGAACTTCCCGGCGAGCGTCGAGCACATGTCGTTCGCGGTCGCGATCGTGCTGCTGCTCTCCTACTTCGCGGGGCTGTGGTTCTCGCTGCGCACGCACCACGACGTGTTCAATCCCGACACCGAGGAGGAGGCGCCGGAGGGCGCGTGGAGCGTCCGGCGCTCCGTGCTGATGCTGGCGGGCGCGGGTGTCGCCGTGGGCCTCATGTCGGAGATCCTCGTGGGGTCGATCGAGGAAGCGTCGGAGGGGATCGGGCTGTCGCCGTTCTTCGTGTCGCTGATCATCGTCGCCGTGGTGGGCAACGCGGCCGAGCACTGGGTGGCCGTGTACTTCGCGGCGCGCAACAAGATGGACATCGCGATCTCGATCGCGATCGGGTCCAGCGCACAGATCGCGCTGTTCGTGATGCCGGTGCTGGTGCTCGTCAGCTTCCTGATCGGGCCGTTCCCGCTCGCGATGGAGTTCAGCTCGATCGAGATCGGGGCCGTGCTGCTCGCGGTGCTGATCGCGTCCCACGTCTCCCAGGACGGCGAGTCGACGTGGTTCGAGGGCGTGCAGCTGCTCGCCGTCTACGTCGTGCTCGGCATCGTCTTCTACTTCGTCTGAGCGCGTTCGAGCGCGCCCAGGATCAGGTCCAGCCCGAAGGCGAACTCGGTCGCGTAGTCGTAGCCGGCGCGCGCCATCTCGGTGAAGACCTCGACCAGGTACGGGAACGGCGTCAGGTCCGGGACCGCCGCCTGCTTGGCCTCGACGACCTCCGCATGATCCTGCGCGGTGTCGAACGGCAGGCTTGCCTCCTGCAGCGCGAAGCCGTAGATGTAGGCGTCCAGCAGCGAGGAGGCGTGCACGGCCGCGCGGAACGCGAAGCCGGCCTCGCGCAGGCACCCCATGACCGCGTTGTGGCTGCGCAGGTTCGCCGGCCCGGGCCGCATCCGTGACTCCATCAGCCCGACCGCCCAGCGGTGGCGGTTGAGCACCTCGCGCACCGACACCGCCCGCCGGCGCATCTCGCCCTTCCAGTCGGGCGCGCCCGGCACCGGGAGGTCGATCTCCGCGAACACCAGGTCCACGAGCCCGTCGACCAGGTCCTCCTTGTTCGCGACGTGGTTGTAGAGCGACATCGCCTCCACGCCCAGCGCGGTCGCGACCTTGCGCATCGACAGTGACTCGAGCCCGCCGGCGTCGGCGAGCTCGAGCGCGGCGGCTAGCACGCGCTCGCGGGTGAGTGGCGCACGTCTCATCGCTTGACAACCTTACGGCGTAAGCGTACCTTACGCCGTAAGCATACAGCGTAAGTCAGGAGCCGCCATGACCTCTCCGAAATCCACCGGGCGCCTCGTCGGGGTGCTCTTCGCCCTCACGTTCGTCACCGGGATCGCCGCCGTCGTGCTCTACACGGACGACCCGCGCGGGGTGTCGGACACCCGCCTCGCGTTCGGCGCCGTGATCGAGGTGCTGCTGATCGCGGCCAACCTCGGCACCGCGCTGGCGCTGTTCCCGCTGCTGCGCCGCCGGCAGGAGGCGCTGGCGCTGAGCTACGTCGCGGCGCGCGTGGTCGAGTGCACGTTCATCGCGGTCGGGCTGCTCGCGCTGCTCGCGATGACCGACGCGCGCGGGGACGGCGCGGTCGCCGACGCGCTGGTCGCGATCAAGGACTGGACGTTCCTGCTCGGCCCGAACTTCGTCGTCGGCCTCGGCAACGGCCTGCTGCTCGGAGTCCTGCTCTATCGCTCCGGCCTCGTGCCGCGGCAGATGGCGCTGGTCGGCATCTTCGGCGGCCCCGTCCTCACGCTCGCGGCCGCGGCGACCGTCGTCGGCGTGTTCGACAGCATGCCGTCGATCGCGGCCGCGCCCGAGATCGTGTGGGAGGGCTTCCTGGCGATCTACCTGACCGTCAACGGCTTCAAGGCCGCTGCGGTCGCGAGCGACCGGGCTCCGATGGTCCCGGCCGTCGCCGTCTAGTACTCGTCGTCGTCCGGATCGGGCTCGAGGTCGTCTTCCTCGTCGACCTCGTCCTCGTCCGGATCCTCGCGGGCGGAGGATCGGGCGCGACGGGTCTCGAACGCCTCGACGATCTCGTCGCGCTTGTGTTCATCGATGGCCGGGTCGTCACCGAGGAGAATCCACTCGGCGCCGTCCTCTTCTTCCTCGAGCAGCTCGAGGTCGACATGAGCCGAGTCGTCCACGATCAGGACGATCTCGGTCTCCGGGTTGAAGTAGGTCCCCGGGCGGGTGAGGAGCTCATCCACGTCGAAGCGGCGCAGGGCTGGCATGCGCGGGAGGCTACCCGTCTCGGCGATCTAGGCGCAGCTCGACCTCGGCCTCGACGTCCAGCGGCGGCTGGCCGCGCGCGATCCGGCGCTCGTTGGCGGCTTCCACGAAAGCCCGGACTTCGGCGCGTAGGTCGTTCGTCGACCGCTCCGCCTCGTGGTCGAACGTGATGTCCGAGCGTCCGATCTGGTCGTAGGTGCCGCGCGCGGTGAACGCCAGCGCGACGGCGACCACCCCGGCGAGGAGGACGACGGCCACGGTCACGATCGGCAGCAGATCCTGCACGAAGGTCGATTGTGCCAATCGCCTCCAGACCGGCTAACCTAATCCCGTGTTGACTGACCAGTCAATCTGGACGCTTGGCAAGGAGTTCCGATGGTCGATTTCACGCTGACCGACGAGCAGATCGCTCTCCGCGAGATGGCCCACGACTTCGCGGAGAAAGAGATCCGCCCGGTCGCCTGGGAGTTCGACAAGGACGGCACGTGGCCGGCCGCGATCCTCGAGAAGGCCTGGGAGCTCGGCCTGATGAACTCCCATGTCCCCGAGGAGTACGGCGGACCTGGCGTCTCCTACCTCGAGGGTTGTCTGATCGAGGAGGAACTGTGCTGGGGCTGCTCGGGCATCGGCACGTCGATCGGGGCCAACGGCCTGGCGACGGCGCCGCTCGCCCTCGGCGGGTCCGAGGCGCTCAAGCAGAAGTACTTCGGCATGCTGACCGAGGAGCCGCTGTTCGCCTCGTTCTGCCTCACCGAGCCGGACGCCGGCTCAGACGTGTCGGGCATGCGCACGACCGCCACGCGCAAGGGCGACAAGTGGGTGATCAACGGCTCCAAGTGCTTCATCACCAACGGCAGCCACGCGTCGTTCTTCACCGTCTACGCCAAGACGGACAAGGAGAAGGGCCACCGCGGCATCTCGGCGTTCATCGTCCCCAAGGACGACACGGTCACGGTGGACAAGAAGGAAGACAAGATGGGCCAGCGGGCGTCCGACACCGCGACCATCACCTTCAACGACACCGAGATCCCGCTCGATCACCTGATCGGCGAGGAGAACAAGGGCTTCAAGCTCGCGATGATGACCCTCGACCGCACACGCCCCGGCGTGGCGGCGATGGCCACCGGCATCTCCCGCGCCGCGTTCGAGTTCGCGACCAACTACTCCAAGGAGCGCGTCCAGTTCGGCGTGCCGATCGCGATGCACCAGGGCATCCAGTTCATGATCGCCGACATGGCGACCAAGGTGCACCTGTCGCGTCTCGCCGCCTGGCACTCGGCCGTCCTGCTCGACCAGGGTCGCCGCAACACGCTCGAGTCCTCGCACGCCAAGCGCTTCGCGGCCGACTCCGCGATGGAGGTCACCACGGACGCCGTCCAGGTGTACGGCGGCTACGGCTTCATCAAGGACTACCCGGTCGAGAAGCTGATGCGCGACGCGAAGATCATGCAGCTCTACGAAGGCACGTCGCAGATCCAGCGCCTGGTGATCGCGCGCGAGACGCTGCTCCCGCGCCGCATCGAAGAGCCGACCGCGGTCTAGTCCAGTAGCTCGAACTCAGGCCACGACCGCGGCGGTCAGTCGCTGCGGTCGTGTGAGCACGGGCATGTCCTCGTGGTGGCGTCCCGCGCGCCGCGAGGCCAGGGTGAAGCGCTGGCGCAGGTCGGGATCGGGGACGCGGCGGTCCTCGATCGTCAGCGCCCGGCCGAGCCGGCGCTCGGCCGCCTCCGCCGTCCGCTCGGCCGCGCGGCGCGCCGCGACGACGGCTTCGGCCAACAGCGTCTCCATCAACGGCCCGGCCTCCGGATAGAGCAGCGCCGGACCCGCCAGCTCGTCCGCGCCGGCCTGGAGGGCGGCCGTGGCCAGCGCGCCGGCGTCCGCGATCGGCGCGATCGCGCTCACGGACCCGCTGGCCGCGCGGCGGCCGGTCATCTTGCCGGAACGGTCGTCGTATTCCTCGCCGACCTCCACGGCACCGGTCGCGACGTCCGCCGTGTCGAGAGCGGCGGTGAGCGCGGCCAGCCGGTCGGCGCAGCGGCCGAACGCGTTGCGCGCGTCGCGGTCGACGGCGTGCACGGTCAGCGTCCACAGCACGCGGTCCGGCTCGAGCTCGCCGCTCGCTTCGCCCAGGACGGTCAGGGTCATCCGCGTCATCCTGTCAGCCATGAAGCCGGTGCGCGCCCAGTTCGTCGTGGAGGCGCCCGGCGTGGAGGCCGAGCAGCTGTGGCACGACCGGTCGCGCTGGGCGTCGTGGATCGACGGGTTCACGCACCTGGAAAAGCTCGAGGGCGAGTGGCCGCTGGAGGGCGCGCGGCGCGTGTACTCCTCGCGCGTGACGGGGCGGGCGCTCGTATCCGAGCGGGTGTTGCGCTACACCGCTGGCGACGGGCTCACGTTGATGGTCGAGGACGAGCGCACGACCGCCACGCAGCGCGTGCGCTTCGAGACCGACGGCGTGCGCACGCGGATCACGGTCGAGGTCGAGGCCGAGCCGAAGGAGAAGATGCCGCCCGGGCAGCGCTGGTGGTGGCGGCGCAAGCGCGGAGAATCGCTGCAGCGGACGCTTCAGCGCTTCTCCTACGAGCTGGCGGCCGAGCGCTAGGGTCGAGGCCATGTTCGTCTTCAAAGCGGCGGTGGTGGGGACCGGCGAGCTGGGCGAGGAGATCGCGGGCGCGATCCGTGCCGCCGGGGTCGAGGTCGTGCACACCGACGGCTTCGACGGGCTGGGCGACGTCGACTTCGCGATCGAGGCCACGGGCGGCGACCTGGACGCGGCCCACGAGGTGTTCGCCGCGCTGGACGCCGCGACGCCCGGGCACTCGGTGCTGGCGACGGCCACGTCCTCGCTGTCGATCACCGAGATCGGCGAGATCACGCTGCGGCCGGACAAGGTCGTCGGCTTCCACTGGATCGCGGGAACGCGGCTGGTCGAGGTCGTCGAGGGCGACGACACCTCCGCGGAGACCGTCCAGTGCGCGCTGACCTTCGCCCAGGCGCTCCGCAAGAGCGCCGTGCGCTGCGCCGACGCGCCCGGGTTCATCGTGCAGCGCGTGACCGCCGCGGACGATCCGCTCGTCGAGGCGTGCCTGGTGCTCGAGGACGGGGTCGCCGGCCTGCGCGAGATCGACCTGGCGCTCGCGCTCGGCGCGGGGATGAAGCCGGGCCCGTTCGCCGCGGCCGACCGCGAAGGGCTTGGAGCCGTCCTGGCGCGCGTCGGCGACCCGCCGGTCACGCTGCGCCGGCTCGTCGCCTCGGGGCGCACGGGCGTGCAGGCCGGGCAGGGCTTCTACCCGTACCCGCAGCCGGAGCCGGGCTACGAGGACGCGGCCGTCAAGCTCGACCTGCGCGGCCGGGTCGCGGTCGTGTGGCTGCAGAACCCGCCGGCGAACTCGCTCTCGCCGGCCGTCATCGCAGGGCTGCGGCGGGCGTGGGAGGAGTTACAGGGCCGCGCGCGGGCGATGGTGCTCGCGTCGGCCAACCCGGCGCTGTTCTGCGCGGGCGCCGACATCAAGGCGTTCACCGAGTGGGACGCCGAGTCCGGGCGCGCGCACCTGGAGGACATCCACGCGCTGGCGCGCGAGTGGGAGCGCTCGCCGATCGTGACGATCGCGGCCATCAACGGGCTCGCGTTCGGCGGCGGCTGCGAGATCGCGATGGCGTGCGACCTCCGGCTCGCCGCGGGCTCCGCTTCGTTCGGCCAGCCCGAGATCAACCTCGGCATCATCCCCGGCTTCGGCGGCACCCAGCGGCTGCCAAGGCTCGTCGGCGCCGCGAAGGCGCTGGAGATGAACCTGCTCGGCGAGCCGATCTCCGCCACCGAGGCGTACGAGTGCGGGCTCGTCAATCGGGTCGTCGACGACCAGGACCTGTTCGACGCGGCGCTCGCCTACGGGCGCAAGGCCGCCGGGCAGGCGCCGATCGCGCTCGAGCAAATCAAGCGCGTGAGCGGGCAGGCGGACCTCG
This sequence comes from Solirubrobacter deserti, assembly GCF_003344625.1. GTDB lineage: Bacteria > Actinomycetota > Thermoleophilia > Solirubrobacterales > Solirubrobacteraceae > Solirubrobacter > Solirubrobacter deserti. The sequence goes on from NZ_QPKJ02000004.1 coordinate 695,551, forward strand.
ACGAGGGCCTCGCGGTGGAGGTCGCCGGCTTCCTCGACGCGTTCACGTCCGAGGACGGGGAAGAGGGCATCCGCGCCTTCATCGAGAAGCGCGCGCCGGAGTTCAAGGGCCGGTGACCGGCGCCGAGCGCCTGGCGGAGCTGATTCGGACCAGCGGCCCGGTCGTCGTGCTCACGGGCGCCGGCGTCTCCGTGCCGTCCGGCATCCCGGACTTCCGGACGCCGATGACCGGCATCTGGGAGAACGTCGACCCGATGGAGGTCGCGCACATCTCCGTCTGGCGCCGCGATCCTGCACGGTTCTGGTCCTTCTACGGTCAGCGCTTCGCGGCCCTCGAAGGCAAGGCGCCCAACGGCGCCCACCGCGCGATCGTCGAGCTCGAGCGGCGCGGGCTGGTGACCGGCGTGATCACGCAGAACATCGACGGCCTCCACGCCCGCGCGGGCACCGAGGACCCGATCGAGGTCCACGGCTCCATCCGCACCGCCTCCTGCCTGCGCTGCGGCGCCTCCTACCCGCTCCAGGAGACGCGCCGGCGGCTCGGCGAGGAGGCCGACGGCGTCCCGCGTTGCGACTGCGGCGCGCCGCTGAAGCCCGACGTCGTGCTGTTCGGCGAGCTGCTGCCCGAGGACGCGATCAACCGCGCGACCGCGCTCGCCGCGACCGCCGGCCTGATGCTCGCCATCGGTTCGTCGCTGGAGGTCCACCCGGTGGCCGGGCTGCCGCAGGACACGCTGCTCAACGGCGGCCAGCTGGCGCTCGTGACCATGGGCCCGACGCCGTACGACGCCCACGCCGCCGTCAAGCTCTCCGGCGACGTCGTCGAGGAGCTAGACGCCGTCCTCGCGGCCCTCGGCTGAGTAGATCGCGCGGGCCCGCAGCGCCGCTTCAAGCGTCTCGAGCGCGCGCGTCAGCGCTGGGAGCGTCTCGGGCTCGAGCCGGCCCTCCCGCGCCGCAGCCGCCGCTGCGGCGACTATGTCGGCGCAACCCTCAAGCTCAACTAGACGCTGAGCAAGGTCGCCGAAGGACCCCCAGGCCGCGAGCTCGGCGCGGGCGGTGGCGAGCGCGGCCTCCAGCTGGATCGCCGCCTCGCGAGCGCGCGAGCGGTCGAGGTCGAGCCGGGCGCGCAACGTCAGCTCCTCGCTCGCCAGGATCGCGTCACGGGCCGACAGCAGCGCGACCAGGCGGTCGGTCCGGCGCTGCTCGGCGCGGCGCTCCTGAGGCGAGACGGTCAGCGGCGGGAGCTCACGCGCCTCGGTCCACTCGCCCTCGGCCACCTGCTCGCCGCTGCCGTAGCCGATGCGCGTCCGCCACGCGCGGGCGACGTCCACATCGGCGAGCAGCGGGTCCGCGGACGCGACGCGGAACGCCGCCACGAGGCGGTCGAGAACGGCGGTGAAGCCGGGCGTGACGTCGGCGGTACGCAACCACTCGCCGGCGGTCGCGTCGTCGGTGAGCGGCTCCGCGTCGATGATCGTGATGCGCGTCACCGGGACGGTGTCGCGCGGCTCACGGCGCCGGACGCGGCGCGGGGCGACGCCCTCTCCGATCACCACGACCGACTGCGCGTCGTCCCCGGCGTAGCGGCGGACGACGTAGCGGCCGGGCGGCGGGCCGAGCCGGCCCGGAAGCTCCCATTGGACGAAGCGGAAGCGCTGCTCGGACGTCAGTCGGTGCCGGTCGGGTCGGTGACGCGCAGCGCGGACTTCGACGGGTTCAGCGGGACGATCGGGTTGTCGATCTCGCCCAGACGCTGGATCAGGCGGTCCCACTGATCGGGCTTGAGGACCGCGGACAGCTGCTCGGACGCCTCGGCGTTCTCGCCGTACTGCGGCTTGAAGCCGACGTGGATGTGATCGTCGTGATCGCCCATCGCCAGCGTGTTGTCCGCGCCCTTGAACTTCATCAGCGAGATGATCTGGTCGGGCTTCATGTTGCCCTGCAGCGTGAGCAGCGACTGGATGACCTGCTCGGTGATCGAGCCCTTGCCCTGCGTGGAGGGCGAGATGATCTCGCCGTTGACGGCCGCGATGTCCACCGCGCTGCCGACCGAGTGCTGGGAGACGTTGCCCGACGCGGTCAGGTAGGAGTGGCCGCACTGCAGGGACGAGATCGTCGGGTTGAAGCCGTTGGCGACCAGGAACTCGAGCATCGCGAGCACGCGGCGGTCGATCTGGCCGGCCTGGATGTCCTGCCGGCCGCAGCCGTAGATCTCGATGCGCGGGTTGTTCAGGACGCGCTGGATCAGCGTGTCCTTGTCCATCAGCAGGATCTGGCCGACGGTCGCGGCGGCGTCGGCGGCGACGAACGGGTTCGCGCCCTGCGCGCGGTAGATCGCGGTCGACTCGAGCAGCTTCCAACCGTCGAGGATCGGCTTCGGGTCGATGCGCGGGGCGCCGGAGCCGGCGGGGCGGACCTCGAAGCGCACGTGCGGGTGCTTCTTCGAGGACGCGGTGCCGATGCGGCCGAGCACCGTGCCGGCCGGGACCTGCGAGCCCTCGCGCAGCTTCTTGATGACGATCTGGTCGCGCGCGAGGCCGAGCGCCAGGCCGGGGGTGAGCGCGCCGTCGACGCGGCCCGTGCGCAGGAACTCCTGCTGGGCGCCGCCGGCGGCGGCCGCGTTGGCGCGCTTCGGGTTCGCGAACAGGCGCTGCTTGACCGGCACGCCGGCCGCGGCCGCGGCCGCGGTCGTCGCCGGCGTGGCGTCCGGCGTCGCCTCGACCGTGGTCGACTTGGGCGCGGGACGGTCGGTGCTGGACGCGGCGCGCGTCGGCTTCTTGTCCTTGGGCGCCTCGGCGACCATGCGCTTGACCTCGGCCGGGTCGACCTTCTGCGGCTTGGGCGCGGCGTACTGCTGCGAGATCTTCGCGAGGCGGCCGTAGGTGTACGTGTTGCCGTACGCGTCCTGCACGCGGATGAAGCGGCCGAGGCGCTCGCTGACGCCGATCTTGGTCACCTTCACGTCGCTGACCGCGATCACGGGCGCACCCGCGTCCGCGTAGACCGACACGCCGGTGCGGTTGGCGTCGCCCTCGACCGTCAGGTTCTTGGCCTTCTTACGCTTGCCGCTCAGGTCGCGCGTGGACACCTCGTCGGCGTAGGTGGCCTTGGCGGCGACCGGGAAGCGGCCCTCGGTGAGGCCGGTCAGCGACGACACCAGGCTCGTCGGCATGCCGCCGATCACCTGGGCGCGCATGATCACCGAGTCCACGTACCAGTCGGCGTGGTTGTAGGCCCAGATCGCGGCGCGCAGGTCCTTGTCGGCACCGGCGGCCTTCAGGTAGCGCGCAGCGGAGAAGATCGCGTCGACCGGGTTGTACGGGTCGGCGAGGCCGTCCTTGTTGCCGTCCACGCCGTAGGCCTTCCACGTCGCGGGCATGAACTGCATCCAGCCCTGCGCGCCGGCGCTCGAGGTGACGTTGTTGAGCCGGCCGTAGTTGGTCTCGATCTCGTTGATCGCGGCCAGGATCTCCCAGCGGATGCCGTACTCGGTGCCCGCCGCCTGGTAGATCGGCAACAGGAACGGCGGGATCTTGAACCGGTCGATGAAGAAGTTCGGGACGCCGGCCTTCGCGGGGCCGGGCTCGGCCAGCGAGAACGTCGGATCGTCCTGCGAGGGCGGGTCGACCTGCGAGTCCGGGACGGGTGTCGGCGTGGGGGTCGGCGTCGCGACCTTGCCCGTCAGCGACTCGGTGTTGGCGTCGCCCGAGGCCTTGTTGGCGTTCTCCTGCTCCTCGGCGGCCTGCTGCGTGTCCTCGGTGACCGGGTCCTCGGCGGGCTTGTCCTTGGAGTCCTTCTTGGACTCGGTCTTGCCCTTCTTGGAGCCCGGCGTGGCGCTCGGGGTCGGGGTGGGCGTCGCGGTCGCCGTCGGCTGGACGGTCGGGGACGCCGTGGCGGTCGGCGTCGGCGTGCTGTCGGTCGACCCGAGATCCACGATCGAGGCGATCGGGGCCGGCAGGCCCGGGATCTGCAGCTGGTCGAGCGGCGTGCCCGGCGGGATGTCCACCGTGATCGTGAGCTGCTGACCGTTCGTCAGGGTCACGCGCACGTAGTGCGTCTGGGCGTTCGCGTTCGTCACGAAGATGCCCGCATAGAAAGCGGACGCGGCGAGCGCGATGGCGATCGGTCGGCGTGAGGTCATGAACCGGCTTCGGGAGGTTGGCCCTCCCGAGTTGTTGGGCAAGCTAGCGACAGCATCAGTGTGACTGCAACACTTGTGAACGTCACATCGTGACGGCTCTGACGTTCACGCGCCGCAGTTGAATTTGGTCTTTCGTACAGCTCAACCTGCAGTCGAGGTCGAGCTACCTCGTTCCTCGGCGCCTAAGCTACCGTCCGCTACATACAGGTTCGATAAGGAGTTGTGTACGCGATGGCAGACGATGAGGGCGCCGGCCTCCGCGACCGGCTGTCCAAGCAGGGCGAGGAGGCGCTGGGCAAGCTCGCCTCCGACCTGCTCGAGAACCCGCTGATCAACTCCGCGATCGGCCGCGCGTTCACCGCGCGCGAGAAGGCGGTGCAGGCCCAGGAAGCCGCCATGGGCGCGCTCAACCTGCCGTCCGCGGCGGACATCGACCGGCTCACGCGCCGGCTGCGCACGGTCAGCAACCGGCTGGAGGGCATCGAGGAGGCGATCGATCGCCTGCAGGAAGGCGTCGACCGGCTCAGCGCCAAGTTGGGCTCCGACGCCGCGCTCGTGGACCGCCTGGCCGCGCTCGAGGGCCAGTTGGCCAAGCTCACGCACGACGTCTCGCACGTGTCAGACGCGATTGACGCGGTGCCGCCGCCCGTGCCGCGCGAGCAGGAGCGGCTGGCCGTCGACGAGACCCCGGCCCCGAGACCCGCGCGCAAGCGCGCGGCAGCGAAGAAGAAGTCCTAATAAGGTTCGCTCGTCATGGCCAAGAAGGACAAGGACAAGAAGAAGAAGAAGGACGACAAGGGCGCCGACGATCCCGTCGCTGCTCTGCGTGCCGCGGTGGAGGGCACCCTGCGCGCGTCCGCCGAAGGCGCCTCCGCCACACGCGAGCGCACGCGCGAGATCGTCGACGAGATCGCCGCGGCGGCCGGGCGCTTGCGGCACACGCTCGAGGACATGCGTGTCCTCGACGAGGTCAAGCGCCTGCGCAGCGAGGTCGAGGGCCTGGCGGCGCGTGTCGCTTCGCTCGAGCTCAAGCCGGGCGGCGCCAAGCCCGCGGCGGCCGAGCCCGCTGCGCCCGCGCCCGCGGTGAAGAAGCCGGCGGCGCGCAAGCGCTCGGCGGCCAAGAAGCCGGTCGCGAAGGCCCCGGCGGCGACGCCCACCGTCGCGGCCAAGAAGGTCGCGGCGCGCAAGCCGGGTGCGGCCAAGAAGCCGCCGGCGCCCAAGCCCGCGATCGCCAACAAGCCGGCGGCGGCGAAGAAGTCGGCCGCGAGGAAGCCGTCCGCGGTGGCGAAGAAGGCCGCGGCCAAGAACCCGGCGGCGCCGAAGCCCGCCGTGACCAAGCCGGCGGCGGAGTCCGCGAAGCCGGCGGCCGAGGCCCCGAAGCCGAAGCCGACGCCGTAGCGATGGGCGCCTCGTTCGAATCCGCGAAGGAGCTGCGTGAGGTCATCGACGCCGTCTTCTCGATGATGGACGCGGACTCGGAGATGGGGCCCAAGCTGCGTGACGCCGACACGCCACAGCGCTTCGAGTTCAGCGACTTCGACGTGGTGGTCAACATCCGCGCGGCGGGCCAGGACGAGGAGGGCAACCTCCACTGGGAGTGGTCCGACGACGTCGACTGGAAGTCCAAGGTCCAGATGACGATGTCGTCGGAGGTCGCCAACCGCTACTTCCAGGGCAAGGAGAACGTCCCGATGGCCGTCGCGCGGCGGCGGATCAAGACCGGCGGCGACATGAAGGCCGCCCTCGCGCTGATCCCGATCACGAAGCCGATCTACGAGCAGTACCGGCAGTACCTCGAGCGGGAGAAGCCGCACCTGCTCGTCTAGCTTGGGGCGCGCCATGGCGGACTCGCTGACCGACGTCGCCCGCGCGCTCTCCGTCTCGCCCGCCACCCTGCGCCGCTGGGTGGCGGAGGGGATCGTGCCGCTGCGCGACGGGCGGTGGACACCGGCGGCGCTTGCCCAGGCGCGGATCGTCGCGCGCATGCGCTCGCGCGGGCACTCGCTCGAGCAGGTGCGCACTGCGGCCAAGACCGGCCGGCTCGCCTACGGGTACCTCGAGCACCTGTTCCCGGACCGCGGCGGCGCGGCGCGGACGCTCGAGCAGGCGGTCGACGAGACCGGGATGGAGGCCGAGCTGATCCGCCGCATCTGGGCCGCGGCGGGGTTCCCGGCCGCGTCGCTGGCCGCGCTCAGCGAGGACGACGTCGAGCTGCTGCGGCGCTTCGGCGCGGTGCTGGACGCCGGGCTCCCGCTGGTCGCCTTCCTGCAGATCGTGCGCGTGTACGGGCAGGCGCTCGCCCAGATCGCCGACGCCGAGGTCAAGCTCGTGCACCTGTACGTGCACGAGCCGATGATCCGCGACGGAGCGCCCGTGCTCGACATGGCGGAGGAGCTGTCGGACCTCGCGAGCGAGCTGCTGCCGCTGGCGGGGCCGATCATGGAGTCCGTCCACACGCGGCTGCTGCACCACTTCATCGAGCAGGACGTCGTCGGGCACCTCGAGGTGGTCGCGGACGAGGCGGCGCTGGGACGCATGCGAGTGGCGATCGCGTTCGCCGACCTGGCCGGCTACACGCGGCTGACCGAGGAGGTGGGCGAGGAGGAGGCGCTGGAGGTCGTCGAGCGCTTCGTCGAGCTCGTGACCGAGACGCTCCCCGACGACGCGCGCGTGATTAAGACGATCGGCGACGAGGTGATGGTCGTCGGCACCGACCTGGGCGCGCTGGCCGACTGGGCCGTCGGGTTCCAGACGATGCAGACCGAGCGGCCGCTGCCACGGATCGGCCTGCACGCCGGGTCGGTGCTCTACCGCGACGGCGACTACTACGGGCGGGCCGTGAACCTCGCCTCCCGAGTGGCGGCGCGCGCGACCGGCGGCGAGGTCCTGGTCACGCGCGAGGTGCGCTCGGCCGCCGGGCGTCACCTGGTGTTCCAGCCGATCGGCGAGGTCAAGCTCAAGGGGTTCGACGAGGCGACCGAGCTGTTCCTGGCGGCGCAGCGATGACCGACGTCGCGGCACGGGTCGCGGCGGGCGGGTTGCTGGCCGGGCCGGTGGTGGTGCTGCTCTCGGGCGGGCGCGACTCGGTCTGCCTGCTCGACCTCGCGGTGCGGCTGGCCGGGCCGGTGGTGGCGCTGCACGTCAACTACGGGTTGAGGGAAGCGGCCGGCGCTGACGAGGCCCACTGCCGCGCGCTGTGCTCGCGCCTCGGCGTGCCGCTCGAGGTCGTGCGCGCGGGCGACCCGGAGGGCAACGTCCAGGCGTGGGCGCGCGAGGTGCGCTACGCGGCGGCCGAGCGGCTGGAGGGGGCGATCGCCGTCGGGCACACCGCGACCGACCAGGCCGAGACCGTGCTCTACCGGCTCGTCGCTTCGCCGGGCCGGCGGGCGCTGCTCGGGATGCCGGCGCGCGCGGGTCGCGTGATCCGGCCGTTGCTGGAGCTCACGCGCGCGGAGACGACCGCGTACTGCGAGGTGCGGGGGCTCCCGTGGCGCGAGGACGCGAGCAACGCGGCGTCGGCGCGCGGTCGGCTCCGCGAGGTGCTCGCGCTGCACCCGGCCGCGGAGGCGAACGTCGCGCGCACGCTCGCGCAGCTGCGCGACGAGGCGGCAGTGCTGGACGCGCTGATCGACGTGGACGCCGACCTGACGACGCTCCCGCCCGCGCTGGCGCGGCTGACGGTCCAGCGGATCGCCGAGCCCGCCCCGGTCGCCGAGCACATTGACGCGATCCTGGCGCTCGCCGCGCGAGGAGGGACGGGGCACGTCGACCTGCCCGGCGGGCTCCGCGTGACCGTGGAGTACGGCCGCGCGCGGGTCGCACGCCGCGAGGGCGCGGTGGCCCCCTCCGTGCGGCTCGGAGTGCCCGGGCGGGTGGCGTGGGGCGAGGGCGAGGTCTCCTGCGAGGTGGGCGCGTTCGCGATCGCGGACGGGACGCTCGACGCGGCGGCGCTCGCCGCCGACCTGGAGGTGCGCCCGTGGCGGCCCGGCGACCGGATGCGGCCGCTCGGCCTTGGCGGCTCCAAGTCCCTGCAGGACCTGTTCACCGATCGAAAGATCCCGCGGGAGGAGCGCCACCGGCTGCCCGTGGTGGTCTCCGACGGGGACATCGCATGGGTTCCGGGCGTCGCGACGGGTGAACGATTCCGTGCGCGCGGCGACGGGCCGCGCGTGCGACTCACGTGGTGCCTAGACTCCGCGGCCGATGAGCGAAGAGATCGGCGAGATCCTCGTCCAGGCGGACGACCTCCAGCACAAGATCAAGGAGATGGGTGAGCAGATCACCCGCGACTACGAAGGCAAGAGCCTGCTCCTCGTCGGCGTCCTCAAGGGCGCCGTGCTGTTTCTGGCCGACCTCATGCGCCACCTGGACGTGACGTGCGAGATCGACTTCATGGCGGTCTCGTCGTACGGGTCGTCGACCGAGTCCAGCGGCGTGGTCCGGATCCTCAAGGACCTCGACGCGCCGCTCGAGGGGCGTCACGTCCTGGTCGTCGAGGACATTGTGGACAGCGGTCTGACACTCCAGTACCTGCTGCGCACGCTCGAGGCGCGCGGGCCGGCGAGCCTGGAGGTGTGCGCGCTGCTGACCAAGCCGAGCCGCCGCACCGTGGACCTCCCGGTCCGTTACACCGGATTCGAGATCCCCGACAAATTCGCCATCGGCTACGGGTTGGACTATGCCGAGCGCTACCGGGGTCTGCCGTACGTGGCCACGCTGACCCTCACCGACGACTAGCTGAACGTTCGATTAGCCGCGCCATAGGAAGGCGCACCACACTGCGCCAACCCCCTTAGGACCCGCGATTCCCCTGGTAGCCTTGATTCCCTTGACTCGCCGTGCCACCCCCGCGCGCTGGATGCGCGCTCATTCATGAGTCGTTTCTTCAAGAGCGCGGCCTTCCCGATCTTGATCGTGATCGTGTTGGCCTTCTTCGCCTCCAAGCTCATCCAGAGCGGCAACGAGGCGCCCAAGACGCCGTACAGCGAGTTCATCACGCAGATCGACTCCGGCGCGATCCAGACCGTCACGCTGCGTACGAAGGACTACTCGGCGGAGGTGACCCTCAAGGGCGCCGACCCGAAGAAGTACACGACGGGCTACGTCCCCGAGAACGGCGACGAGCTGATCGCCCGGCTCTCGAGGGCGAAGGCGGACGGCAACATCGCCGACTTCGACATCAAGCCGGCCCGTTCGAACGTGCTGCTGTCGCTGCTCACGTACGTCTTCCCGATCCTCATCTTCATCGGCTTCTGGATCTTCCTGATGAACCAGGTCCAGGGCGGTGGGTCGAAGGTCATGTCGTTCGGCAAGTCGCGCGCCAAGCGCATGAGCGTGGACTCGCCGAAGATCACGTTCCGCGACGTGGCCGGTGCGGACGAGGCCGTCGAGGAGCTGCACGAGATCAAGGAGTTCCTCGAGAACCCGAAGAAGTTCCAGGCGCTCGGCGCGCGCATCCCGAAGGGCGTGCTGCTCTACGGGCCTCCGGGCACCGGCAAGACGCTGCTCGCGCGGGCCGTCGCGGGTGAGGCGGGCGTGCCGTTCTTCTCGATCTCCGGCTCGGACTTCGTCGAGATGTTCGTCGGCGTCGGCGCCAGCCGCGTCCGCGACCTCTTCGAGCAGGCCAAGCAGAACTCGCCCTGCATCATCTTCATGGACGAGATCGACGCCGTCGGCCGTCACCGCGGCGCCGGCATGGGCGGCGGCCACGACGAGCGCGAGCAGACGCTCAACCAGCTCCTGGTGGAGATGGACGGCTTCGAGGCCAAGGACAACATCATCATGATCGCGGCCACCAACCGGCCCGACATCCTTGACCCCGCGCTGCTGCGCCCCGGCCGCTTCGACCGTCAGATCACCGTGGACCGCCCGGACCGCAAGGGCCGCGCGAAGATCCTCGAGGTTCACACGCGCGGCAAGCCGCTGGCCAAGAACATCGACGTGGACACGCTCGCGGGCCAGACGCCGGGCTTCACCGGCGCCGACCTGGCGAACCTCGTCAACGAGGCCGCCCTCCTCGCCGCCCGCACGGGCAAGAAGGAGATCACGCAGACCGAGCTCGAAGAGGGCATCATGCGCGTGGTCGCCGGCCCGGAGAAGAAGACCCGGGTCATGGGCGAGAAGGAGCGCCTGGTCACCGCGTACCACGAGATGGGCCACGCGATCGTCGGCCACTTCCTCGAGCACTCCGACCCGGTCCACAAGATCTCGATCATCGGCCGCGGCCAGGCGCTGGGCTACACGATCAGCATGCCGAGCGAGGACAAGTTCCTCACGACACGCGCCGAGCTGCTGGACACGATGGCGATGACGCTCGGCGGGCGCGCCGCGGAGGAGATCATCTTCCAGGAGATCACGACCGGCGCGTCCAACGACCTCGAGAAGGTCACCGCGACGGCCAAGCAGATGGTCATGCGCTTCGGCATGAGCGAGAAGCTCGGCCCGCGCGTGTTCGGTCACGACCACGGTCAGCCGTTCCTGGGTCGCGAGTTCAACTCCGAGCCGGACTACTCGGACGAGATCGCGCGCGAGATCGACGACGAGATCCGCCGCATCGTGGAGTCCGCGCACCAGGTCGCGCGCAACATCCTCGAGCAGCATCGCGAGCACCTGGAGTCGATCTCCGAGCTGCTGCTCAAGCGCGAGACGATCGAGTCGCACGAGTTCCAGGCGCTGCTGGAAGGCGCGACCGAGCTCGAGGTCTGGGGCGAGGAGGCCGAGGAGCTTCCGGCCGGCCCGGAGCGTCCCGAGATCCCCGGCACGGTCACGCGTGACCGTGAGCAGGCCAAGCGCCCGGGGCTGCGCCCCGGCCTGGCCGGCGGCGCCGCGGAATACCGCGCGCATCCGGAGAAACCGGATCTCGCCTAGCACTGAAAGGGCCGCTGCTAGCGGCCCTTTCTTGTTCTAACCCCAGTTGCGGCCACTGAGTTCACCGCGGAAGGTGGCGATCTCGGTGACGGCGGCGCCGACGAACGCCGCGTGCGAGCGGGCGATGTCGGCTTCCAGGTCGGCCATGTAGGAAGCGATGTGCGCCACGCCGGTCTCCTCGGCGAGCGCGCGCTCGGCGCGAAGCTCGAGCAGCTGGTTGTGGAGGTCGTAAGCGGTCATCGTGGGATAGAGCATCGCGCCCGGCCCCGTGATACGGCAGGGGGCGACCCCGCGTCTTCACGCGGAGCGACCCCACTCGCCAGGTGTGGCTAGCGCTACTTGACCAGCAGCTGCTGCGCGGCGGCAGACAGCTGGAGGACGACGTCCGCGTGCTGCGCCGGCGTCGTGGCGTGGGCCTGCTGCGCCTGGGCGGACGCCATCGTCTGGCGGACCGCGTCCAGGCTGTTGGCCTGGATCATGAGAGCGGCGCTGGCTTGGATCTCCATGCCCTGAAGATCGGCGGCGGCGCTACGACGCTCGACGCGATTGGACGGATGTAGCACGCAGCGGCAGCGGCGATGAAGGCTTGATCTCGCCGAGTCGCAGCAGCGTGATCAGCCGCTGCGCGCCTGCGCGCGTGGACAGCCGGGAGAGCACGACCTGGAGCTCGGCGACGTCGCGCGCGGCGATCATCAGCAGCGCGTCCGTCTCGCCGGCCACCCCGTCCGCAGCGATGATGTTGTCGATCGCTGCCACTTCGCGGTTGAAGCGGTTCTCGGCCGCTTCGTCGTGACGGGCGAGCGTGACCATCACGTAGACCTGCAGCGTGAACCCGGCCGCGGCCGAATCCAGCCGCGCCGCGATCTTGCGGATCACGCCCGACTCCTTCAGCCGCCGCACGCGGTTGAGCGTCGCCGCGGGCGAGAGCCCGACGATGCGCGCCAGCTCCACGTTGGGCCGGTCGGCGTCCGCCTCCAGCTCCCTGAGCAGTCGGACGTCGATTTCGTCAAGTTGGACCGCCATGTCACCAAAGGATATTTCGTCTAAGCGGGTATCCAAGTGATCCACACAAGTCGCAAGCGCTTGGCGCCGATAATCGGCTTGTCATGAAGCTGGTCCGCCGTCATTCCGCGCTTTTCGCGCTCATCGCCGCCGGGCTCCTGTGGGGGCTCACCGTTCCGCTGTCCAAGCTCGCCCTCGAGTGGCTTCCGGGTGGCTGGTTGACGGTTGTGCGGTTCGCGCTGGCCGCGCCGCTGCTCGCGGTCGTCGCGCGCAAGGACCTGCGCCGGGCCGTCACGCCCCAGATCCTGTTCGCGGGCGCCGTCGGCTACGGCATCGTCATCCTGCTGCAGAACGCCGGCATCCACGCGACGAGCGTGAGCCACGCGGCGCTGATCGTCGGCGCCGTGCCGGCGCTGGTCGCGCTGATCGCGGCGGCGACCGGCAAGGGCTCGACGGGTCCGGCCGCGTGGGTGGGCTTCGCGCTCGCGCTCACGGGCGTCGGGATCGTCGCGGGAGGCGGTGGGGGCGGATCCACGCTGGGCGGGGACGCGCTCGTGTTCGCGTCCGTGACGCTCAGCGCCACCTTCGTCGTCGTCCAGCCGCGGCTGCTGCGTGGGCAGAACCCCATGGCCGTGACCGCCGTGCAGATGGTCGCGGGCGCGCTGATCGCGATCCCGAACGCGGCGCTGGAGGGCATCCCGGCCGCGCCGGCGACGCTCACGCCGGTGGTCGCGCTGGTCGCGCTCATCCTCGCGGGCACGCTGCTCCCGTTCGCCCTGTTCGCCTACGGGCAGTCGCGGGTGTCGCCGGAGCTCGCGGGCGCCTTCCTGAACCTGGAGCCGCTCGTCGGCGCCGCCGCGGGGGCGCTCGCATTCGGTGACCCGTTCGGCCCGGTGCAGCTGCTGGGCGGCGCGGTGATCATCGCGGGCATCGCGCTCAGCACCGCGCCGCCGCGGCGCACGGTCACGCCCGTCACGGACCGCCGGCACGCGGGCCGTACCCACCGGGTGCGGAGAGCCGCACCGCGGGACGCCAGGCAACACCCTCACACGGAGGGGCCCAGGAGCGGAGACTACGTATCAAGCAGCACCCCTCCTCACTCCTCACACTCATGACCCTCCTCCTCCCCCGAACCTCCCGCAGCCTGACTCCCCACACCTATGCGGTCCCCGTGGTTCGGGAACTCCCCTCCTCCTCCAACCCGGCTACCGGAACCTCCTCCTCCGTCTGGTAGCCGCTCCCCGAAACCCGCAAGACCCGCTCCGGCCACCCATTGGGTGGCCGGTAGCGTTTAAGCGCGTGGAGTTCTCGATCATGGGCGTCGTCAACGTCACGCCCGACTCGTTCTCGGACGGCGGGCAGTTCGACGACGCGGCGCAGGCGGTCGCGCACGGTCGCCGGCTCGCCGCCGAGGGGGCCACGATCCTCGACGTGGGCGGTGAGTCCACGCGGCCCGGCGCGGACCCGGTCCCCGCGGGGGAGGAGCTTGCTCGCGTGGTGCCGGTGGTGGAAGGGCTGAGCGGGGTCGCGCAGGTCTCGATCGACACGATGAAGCTGGACGTGGCGCGCGCGGCCGTGGACGCGGGCGCGAGCTACGTCAACGACGTCAGCGCGTTCCGGCACGATCCCGAGCTGGCCGGCTTCGTCGCGGACCGCGGGCTCGACTGCTGCCTGATGCACATGCTCGGCGAGCCGCGGACCATGCAGAAGAACCCGCGCTACGACGACGTCGTCTCGGAGGTCAAGGCGTTCCTGGTCGAGCGCATGGAGGCGGCGGTGGCTGCGGGCGTGCCCGAGGAGCGGATCCAGCTCGACCCCGGGATCGGCTTCGGCAAGACGCTCGAGCACAACCTGGAGCTGCTCGCGCGGCTGGACGAGCTGGCCGAGCTCGGGCGCCCGCTCGTGATCGGGACCTCGCGCAAGACGTTCATCGGGCGGCTCACCGGGCGGGACGTGACCGAGCGCGTGCACGGCACGGTCGCGACCTGCGTGATCGCGCTGGAGCGCGGCGCGCGCGTGTTCCGCGTGCACGACGTCGCGGCGGTCGCAGACGCGCTGAAGGTCGCGAGTGCTACTTTCGCCGCATGGCCGACGAGCCCGAAGACGAGTACGAAGACGACGATCTAGACGAGGACGACGACGAGGAAGGCCTCGAGGTCGGCGTCACGATCGAGATCACCGGGCTCTCGCTCTACACCCACCACGGCGTCACCGCCGAGGAGCGCAAGGTCGGCCAGCGGATCCTGCTGGACGTGCGCTTCGACGCGGGCGAGCCCGACGCGCTGATCACGGACCGCGTCGAGGACACGATCGATTACGGAGAGGTCTGCCAGGTGATCGCGCTGATCGCCCAGCAGCAGTCCTACCGGACGCTGGAGCGGCTGTGCGCGGTGATCGCCGACCGGCTCGCCTCCCAGTTCGGCGCCGAGAGCGTGACGGTGAAGGCCTCCAAGCCCGAGCCGCCGATCCCGCTGCCGGTCGAAGAGGTGTCGGTCGAAGTCTGGCGGGAAGAACGTTAGTGGTCACTAACATCTAGGGCGCATGGCCCGGATGTCAGCTGAGGAGCGGCGTGCCGAGGTTGTCGGCATCGCGTTCCGCCACTTCGCCGAGGGCGGGTACGACGGCACCTCGACCGAGGCCATCGCGCGCGAGGCCGAGGTGTCCCAGCCGTACCTGTTCCGCCTCTTCAAGACCAAGCGCGGGCTCTATGAGGCGTGCGTGGACCAGTGCTTCGCGCGGGTCGAGGGCGTGTTCACCGCCGCGGCCGCCGGCGACACGCCGGAGGAGCGGTTCGCGACGATGGGGCTCGCGTACGGTCAGGAGCTGTTACCCGACCGGCACGCCTTGCTCTTCCAGATGCGCGCCTACGCGGTCGCGGACCCGGAGATCCGCGCGTACGTACGGCGGAAGTTCGAGCACCTGCGCCAGACGGTCGCCGACCTCGCGGGCGTAGCCCCCGTCGAGACGTGGAACTTCTTCGGGGAGGGCATGCTGCTCAACGTCGTCGCGATGCTCGACTTCGAGTGGTGATCTTCCGCCGGCGCAAGCCGATCCTGCTCGGCTCGCTGATCATGGTGCTGGTCGCGGCGGTGTTCGCGCTGCCCGTCTTCGGCGAGCTCGGCAACGAGAACGACTTCGACGACCCGTCGGCGGAGGCGGTGGTCGCGCGGGACGCCGTCGTGGCGGCGACGGGGACGTACGCGGCGCCGCAGCTGGTCGCGCTGGTCCGGCTCGACGCTCCGGCCTCGAGCGCCGCGGGACAGGCGCGCATCCGCGCGGTCGCGCGGGAACTGCGGCACCCCGGCGTGGCGGCGGTCACGGCCTACGAGCCGGGCGGAGACGAACGGCTCGTCTCCCGCGACGGGCGCTCCACCTACCTGCTCGCCACCTACAAGGAGGACCCGCGCGGCGCGACGGAGGCGATCGAGGACCGGATGCGCGCGTTCCCATGGGTGACGCTCGGCGGCGGCGCGATCGCGGCGCCGCAGGTGGGCGACCAGGTGTCGGCGGACATCCTGCGCGCGGAGATCATCGCCTTCCCGCTGCTGTTCCTGCTCTCGCTGCTCGTGTTCCGGAGCGCGGTGAGCGCGCTGCTGCCGCTGGCCGTGGGTGGCGCGACGATCCTGCTCAGCTTTCTCGCGATCCGGCTGATCAACGCGCACGTGAACCCGATGTCGGTCTACGCCCTGAACCTGATCAACGGACTCGGGCTCGGGCTGGCGATCGACTACTCGCTGTTCATGGTCTCGCGCTTCCGGGAGGAGCTGGCCGCGGGCCGGTCGCGCGAGGAGGCCCTGCGCGTGACGCTGCGCACGGCGGGGCACGTCGTGTTCTTCAGCGCCGTGACCGTGGCGTGCGCGCTGGCTGCGCTGATCGTGTTCCGCCAGCGGTTCCTGTACTCGATGGGCATCGGCGGTGCGTTGTGCGCGCTGATCGCCGCGGGCGTCTCCTTGACGCTGCTGCCGGCCTTGCTGGGCGCGCTGGGCGAGCGCGTGAACGCGGGCGGGCCGCGACGCTGGAAGGACGCCATCGCGCGCGAGGCGGCCGGCGAGCGGTCGGGCTTCTGGTACCGGCACTCCCGGCGGGTGATGCGCCGGCCGGTGCCGTACTCGGTCGCCGCGGGCGTGCTGCTCGTCGCGATGGGGCTGCCGTTTCTGCGGATCGAGTTCACCGGCGTGGACGCTTCGGTGCTGCCGAAGGAGCAGAGCGCGCGGGTCGTCGACGACGCGATCAAGCAGAAGTTCCCGCCGAGCGAGACGTCGCCGGTGTACGTCGCGGTGCCGCCGGGGACGCCGGCCGCGGAGCTGCGCGCGTTCGCGGCGCGACTGCCGGCGCCGGTCGCGCCGCCGCGGGTGGGTGAGGGGCGGATCGACCTGATCGCGCCCGGTCAGCCGCTGGGGGAGGCGGCGAAGGACTTCGTGGCCGACGTGCGCGCGGTGGACGCGCCGTTCGAGTTCTGGGTGGGCGGACAGACCGCGGGGTTCGTCGACCAGCAGGCCTCCTTGCGCGACCACCTGCCGCTCGCGCTGGCGATCCTGTGCGCGACCACCCTGATCATCCTGTTCGTGATGCTGCGGTCGGTCGTGCTGCCCATCAAGGCGCTCGTGATGAACCTGCTCACGCTGAGCGCGGCGTTCGGGCTGATGGTGCTCGTCTTCCAGGACGGCCACCTCGACTGGCTGTTCCGGTTCGACTCGCAGGGGGCGATCGAGTCCAGCCAGCCCGTGCTGCTGTTCGCGGTCGCGTTCGGCTTGTCCACGGACTACGGCGTCTTCCTGCTCGGGCGCATCAAGGAGCTGCACGACTCCGGGCTCTCCAACGAGGAGGCCGTGGCGCTGGGGCTGCAGCGGACGGGGCGGATCGTCACGTTCGCCGCGGCGCTGATGGTGGTCGCGCTGGGGTGCTTCGTGACGGCGTCGGTGATCTTCATCAAGCAGCTCGGGTTCGGCGTCGCGGTCGCCGTGCTGATCGACGCGACGATCGTCCGCGCGCTGCTCGTTCCGGCGTTGATGCGCATGTTGGGCGATTGGAACTGGTGGGTTCCGCGCCGGATCGCCAGACTCTTGCCGGCGTGAACGAGATCGCGTACCTCGGACTGGGCTCCAACGTCGGCGACCGGCGGGTGAACCTGCAGGCCACCGTGGAGTGCCTGTGGGCGCACGACGTGGTGGTGCTGGCGTCCTCGTCGGTGTACGAGACCGAGCCCGTCGGCGAGGTCCTGGATCAGCGCGCGTTCTTCAACGCCGTGCTGCGCGTGGAGACCGCGCTCGGGCCGGAGCAGCTGCTGGACGCGTGCAAGGCCGTCGAGCGCGCGTTCGGCCGCACCCTGGCCGGCGAGGACGGCTACGTCAAGCACGGCCCGCGGCCGATCGACGTCGACCTGCTGCTGCTGGGTGAGCTCGAGTATTCCTCCGAGCGCCTCGTCCTGCCGCATCGCGAGGTCACTTCCCGGCGGTTCGTGCTCGTGCCGCTGCTCGAGCTCGCGCCGGGGCTGATGGTCCCGGGGCGCGGGCCCGCTGCGGACGCCTTGGCACGCATCGACGGCCAGGACGTGGTGGTCGCCGGCCCGCCGCTGGAGGTCGGGCCGTGAGGCTGCTGGTCGTCGACGTGGGGAACACGCAGACCCACCTCGGCGTCTACGACGCGGGCGAGCTCGTGCACGACTGGCGCTTCGCGACCGTCCGCACCTCCACCTCGGACGAGCTCGGCGCCGTGCTGCGCGCGCTGCTGGGCCTGCGCGGCCTGACGTTCGCGGACGTCGACGCCTCGATCGTGTCTTCCACCGTGCCGTCCCTGCGTCCCCAGTGGACCGGGATGGCCGAGCGCTACCTCGGGCACGAGATGCTGCTGGTCGGCCCGGGCCTGCGCACCGGCATGCCGATCCGCTACGACAACCCGCGCGAGATCGGGCCGGACCGGCTCGTCAACGCGGTCGCCGGCTACGAGCGCGTGGGCGGCGCGTGCGTCATCGTCGACTTCGGCACCGCCGTGACGCACGACGTCGTGAGCGCGGGCGGCGAGTACCTGGGCGGCGTGATCTTCCCGGGCGTCGAGATCTCGCTCGAAGCCTTGAGCGCGCGGGCCGCGGCGTTGCCGGCCATCGACCTGACGCCGCCGCGCGCGCTGATCGGCAAGTCCACCGTGGACGCGATCCGCGCGGGCGTCTTGTACGGGTTCGCCGGGATGGTGGACGGGATCATCTCGCGCCTGCACGACGAGCTCGGCGAGTTCCAGACGCTGGCCACCGGCGGCCTGGCGGGCGCGGTCGTCCCCCACTGCACGACGATCGACATCGCGGACGAGCTGTTGACGCTGACGGGGCTGAGGATCATTTGGGAGCGCAATTCCTAGCCTCGGTTGAGGACCTCCGCGCGGCGCTCGCGGCTGATCCGTCGTTGGCGACCGCGCGTCCGGACGGCGCGCGGACGCTCCTGCACTCACTGGTCGACTGGCCGGGGCACCGAGACCGAGCCGTGGAGCTCCTGGCGCTGCTGGTGGAGGCAGGCGCCGATGTGAACGCTCGGTTCGGTGGGCCTGAGCACGACGAGACGCCGCTGCACTGGGCCGCGAGCAACGACGACGTCTTGATGGTCGACGCCTTGTTGGACGCGGGCGCGGACATCGACGCCCGCGGCGGCGTGATCGGCGGTGGAACACCTTTGGACGACGCGTGGGCCTTTGGCCAGTGGCGCGCGGCCCGCCGCCTGGTCGAGCGAGGCGCGACTCCGTCGTTCCTGGCCGCGTGCGCGCTGGGCCTCCCGCTCGGCGAGGGCGACGCCACCCAGGGTCTGTGGGCCGCAGCCCACGGCGGCTCGCGCGAGAACGCCGAGCTGCTGCTCGCGCGGGGAGCGGACCCGCAGTGGGTCGGCTGGGACGACCTCACGCCGGAAGCGGCGGCGCGCCGGTCGGGCTTCACCGAACTGGCCGACTTCCTGCGCGAACCGACCAAGACCGACCACGCCTAGTCCCGGGCGCAAAGGGGGTGGTCGACGAAAGTATCGCTATGCGCGAGTTTCGTCGACCACCCCCTTGCGGCCCGCCGATAAACGATCACGCCCCGAGCGCAGGCGCCGCGCCAGCCGGTGTGCTCGCCGTTCACGAACGCTCGTACCCTTGACCACGTGCGCTCTTTGACCGACCCCTGGCAGATCGGCGACGTCACCATCACCAACCGGGTGATGCTCGCCCCCCTCGCCGGGATCGGCAACTGGTTCGTGCGCCTCCAGGCCAAGCGCTTCGGCGCCGGCCTCGCCGTCTCGGAGATGGTCTCCTCCTTCGCGATCCACTACGGGAACGAGAAGACCCACAAGGAGCTGCTGCGCGTCCACCCGGACGAGGGCCCGCTGGCGATCCAGCTGTTCGGTCACGACCCGGACGTCATGCGCTCGGCCGCGGCCGAGGTCGCCCGTGTCGGCGCGGACATCCTCGACCTGAACATGGGCTGCCCCGTGCCGAAGGTGATGAAGACGGGCGCGGGCGCGGCCATGATCAACGACCCGGACTCCGCGGTCGCGATCGCCAAGGCCGCGCGCGAGGGCTCCGGCCTGCCGGTCACCGTCAAGCTGCGCGCGTCGGTCAAGAAGGGCGGTGTCGAGGGCCTCGAGCTGGCTCGCAGGCTCGTCGACGAGGCCGGCGTCGCCGGCATCACCTTCCACCCGCGCTCCGCGGCGGTGCGCCACAAGGGCACGCCGGACTACGACCTGGCCAAGCAGCTCGTCGAGGAGCTCCCCGTCCCCGTGATCGTCTCCGGCGGGATGGAGGGCGCGGAGCACATCCGCTGGGTGTTCGAGCACACCGGCTGCGCCGCGGTCATGCTCGCCCGTGGCGCGCTCGGCAACCCGTGGCTGTTCGCGCAGGTGCTCGGCGAGCGCACGGAGGATCCGACGCCGGACGAGATCCTGGCCGAGTGGCACTGGGTGATCGACCGGGCCGAGGAACACCTCGGGCCGGAGCGAGCCGCCCGCTACCTGAAGAAGTTCCACCCGTGGTACATCGAGCGGCTCGGGGCGCCCAAGTCGGTCCAGGACGCGCTCCAGCGCGCAGACACCCTTGAGCAACAGCGCTCGGTGCTGTTGCTATCCTGCGCGCCCTCCACGGCCGTATAGGTGTGGAGTCACCGGTCCGCCTGACGAGCGGGCCGTTTCCATCTTCAGCCCCGCAGAAGGACTGACGCAGCATGCAGAAGGACGTCATCCTCACCCCAGAAGGCCTCGAGAACCTCAAGAAGGAGATCGAGCACCTCTCTACGACGAAGCGTCGCGAGGTGGCCGAGCGCATCAAGGAAGCGCGTGAGTTCGGCGACATCTCCGAGAACTCGGAGTACGACGACGCCAAGAACGAGCAGGCGATGCTGGAGTCCCGCATCGCGAGCCTCGAGGACAAGCTGCGCTCGGCGTCCGTGATCGATGCTTCCGAGCTGGACGCCGATGTCGTCCGGGTCGGCTCGCAGGTGCACGTCACCGACGACAAGGGCAAGTCCGCCGCCTACACGATCGTCGGCTCCACCGAGGCGAACCCGTCGGAGAACAAGCTCTCCAACGAGTCGCCGGTGGGCAAGGCGCTGATCGGCCGCAAGAAGGGCGACAGCGTCAAGGTCGTCCTGCCCTCGGGCAAGCAGCGCGAGCTCAAGGTCGACAAGATCGAAGTCGCGTAACGGTGTCGGAAGAGGAGACTTCCGAGCTCCTCGCTGTCCGCCGCCGCAAGCTCGAGAGCCTGCGCGAGGCGGGCATCGAGCCGTTCCCGCACGCCTTCGCGGGCGTCACGCCGATCGCCGAGGCCAAGGCGCCGCACGAGGGCCTCGCCGACGGCGAGGAGACCGACGTGCGCGTCCGCGTCGCCGGGCGCCTGCACGCGCGCCGCGGCCAGGGCAAGATGGCGTTCCTGGATCTGGACGACCGCACGGGCCGCATCCAGCTGCAGGCGCGCCGCGATGTGCTCGGCGACGAAGCGTTCGAGCGCCTGCTCACGATGGATCTCGGCGACCTGATCGGCGCCGACGGCACGATCTTCAAGACCCGCCGCGGCGAGCTGTCGGTCCTGC
The DNA here is from genome assembly GCF_003344625.1 of Solirubrobacter deserti. Classification (GTDB taxonomy): domain Bacteria; phylum Actinomycetota; class Thermoleophilia; order Solirubrobacterales; family Solirubrobacteraceae; genus Solirubrobacter; species Solirubrobacter deserti. The sequence goes on from NZ_QPKJ02000004.1 coordinate 716,600, forward strand.
TCTCCGGCTGGACGCTGCTGGCCAAGTCGCTGCGCCCGCCGCCCGAGAAGCACCACGGGCTCACGGACACCGAGACGCGCTTCCGCCACCGGGAGCTGGATCTGATGTCCAATCCGGAGACGCGCGAGGTCTTCGTCACGCGCGCCAAGATCGTGTCCGCGATCCGCCGCTTTCTCGACGACGAGGGCTTCATCGAGGTCGAGACGCCGGTCCTGCAGCCGATCTACGGCGGCGCGCTCGCGCGGCCGTTCACGACGCACTTCAACGCGCTCGAGAAGACGATGTACCTGCGCATCGCGACCGAGCTCTACCTCAAGCGCCTGATCGTGGGCGGGCTCGAGCGCGTCTACGAGCTCGGCAAGGACTTCCGCAACGAGGGCCTGAGCCCGAAGCACAACCCCGAGTTCACGATGCTCGAGTGGTACGAGGCGTACGCGGACTGGGAGGTCGTCGCCGAGCGGGCGGAGCGGCTGGTGCGTGCGGTCGGCGAGGCGGTCGGCTCCGAGAAGTTCGCACAGCCCTGGAAGCGCGAGACGCTGGCCGGCTCGGTGCACTCCCGAACCGGCATCGACGTGCTCGCCAACCGCAGCCTGGAGTCCCTTCAGGGCGCGATGCGCGAGGCCGGCATGGAGGTCCCGGACGAGCCCAACTGGGCGGCGCTCGTGGACTACCTGGTGTCCAAGCACGTCGAGCCGACCCTGATCGAGCCGACGATGCTGCACGACTACCCGGTCGAGCTCTCACCGTTCGCGAAAAGACACCGGGAGCACGACGGCCTGGTCGAGCGGTTCGAGGCCTTTGCGGACGGCATGGAGTTCGCCAACGCCTTCTCCGAGCTCAACGATCCGGACGATCAGCGAGCCCGATTCGAGGAGCAGGTCCGGCACGCCGCGGCGGGTGACGAGAGCGCTCCGCCGTTCGACACCGACTACATCTTCTCCCTGGAACACGGCATGCCGCCGACCGGCGGGATCGGCATCGGCATCGACCGTCTGACCATGCTCCTCACCGGTCAGCGGACCATCAGGGAAGTGGTCCTCTTCCCCGCCCTGAAGTAGCCGCGGTTTCGACCGTTCGTCCAGCAGAGATCACGGCCTCTCCCCGTTGGTAGACTGGGGTATGGCCAAAGACGTGCCCCGAGCCCTGATCCGGACCGGCGTGACCGCCGCATACCCGGATGAGAGCCGGGGTATTTTCGTCTTCCGGGCCTTCCGTCACTGCCCTCCCACAAACCATTTTCGAGACCACCAGAACGACCGAGCGCTAGGCGAGCACTAGTAGGAAGGAAGCTCCCCAACCCATGTTCGAGCGATTCACAGAGCGAGCACGTCAGGTGGTCGTCCTCGCCCAGGAGGAGGCGCGGACGCTCAAGCACAACTACATCGGGACCGAACACATCCTCCTTGGTCTCCTCCGAGAGGAGGAGGGCCTCGCCGCGCGCGTTCTCGAGTCCCTGGACATCACCGTGGAGCGCGTTCGCGCCCAGGTTGTCCGCATCGTCGGTTCCGGCGAAGAAGTGACCTCTGGCCAGATCCCCTTTACGCCGCGCGCGAAGAAGGTGCTGGAGCTGGCTCTCCGCGAGGCGCTGAGCCTCGGCCACAACTACATCGGCACCGAGCACATCCTGCTCGGCCTCGTCCGCGAGAACGAGGGCGTCGCCGCGCGCATCCTGCTCGACTTCGACGCGGATTCGGAGAAGATCCGCAACGAGGTCATCAGGATGCTGTCGGGCCCGGGTGGGCGCCGTCCTTCGGGCGGTGGCCAGGGCCAGCAGCAGGCGGGTGCCGGCGGTCAGACGGCCGAGGGCAAGAAGTCCTCGAAGCTGCTGGACCAGTTCGGTCGCAATCTGACCAAGCTGGCGGCCGACGGCAAGCTGGACCCCGTCGTCGGGCGTGAGACGGAGATCGAGCGGATCATGCAGATCCTCTCGCGGCGCACCAAGAACAACCCCGTGCTCGTCGGTGAGCCGGGCGTCGGCAAGACCGCCGTGGTCGAGGGCCTGGCCCAGCGGATCACGAACGGCGACGTGCCGGAGCTGCTCAAGAACAAGCAGATCTACACGCTCGACCTTGCCGCCCTGGTCGCGGGCTCCAAGTATCGCGGCGAGTTCGAGGAGCGCCTCAAGAAGGTGATGAAGGAGATCACCCAGCGCGGCGACATCATCCTGTTCATCGACGAGCTCCACAACCTCGTCGGCGCAGGTGCCGCGGAGGGCGCGATCGACGCCGCCTCGATCCTCAAGCCGGCCCTCGCCCGTGGCGAGCTGCAGACGGTGGGCGCGACGACGCTGGACGAGTACCGCAAGTACCTGGAGCGGGACTCGGCGCTGGAGCGTCGCTTCCAGAAGATCACCGTCGACCAGCCGTCGCTCGAGGAGTGCGTGCAGATCCTCAAGGGCCTGCGCGACCGCTACGAGGCGCACCACAAGGTCAACATCACCGACGAGGCCCTCGAGGCGTCGGCGGAGCTGGCCGACCGGTACATCTCCGACCGCTTCCTGCCGGACAAGGCGATCGACCTCATCGACGAGGCCGCCTCGCGCATGCGCATCAAGTCGATGTCCTCCCCGCCCGTGTACCGGGAGCTCGAGGAGGAGATCGAGACGACGCGGCGCGACAAGGAGGCCGCGATCGAGAACCAGGAGTTCGAGAAGGCCGCGCACCTTCGCGATCGCGAGCGTCAGCTCACGAACAAGAAGCGCGACCTCGAGGACGCCTGGGAGTCCGGCGAAGGTGGGGAGCGTCCGTCGATCGGCGAGGAAGAGATCGCCGACATCGTCTCGATGTGGACGGGCATCCCGGTCTTCAAGCTCACCGAGGCCGAGACGCAGAAGCTGATGCGCATGGAGGAAGAGCTCCATAAGCGCGTCATCGGTCAGCACCAGGCGATCGAGGTCGTCGCGAAGGCGATCCGCCGCTCGCGTGCCGGCCTCAAGGACCCGAAGCGGCCGACCGGCTCGTTCATCTTCCTGGGCCCGTCGGGCGTGGGCAAGACGGAGCTGGCGCGCACGCTCGCGGAGTTCCTGTTCGGTGACGAGGACGCGATGGTCCGCATCGACATGTCCGAGTACATGGAGAAGCACGCGGTCTCCCGTCTGGTCGGCTCGCCTCCGGGCTACGTCGGCTACGACGAGGGCGGCCAGCTGACGGAGGCGGTCCGCCGCAAGCCGTACAGCGTGCTGCTGCTGGACGAGATCGAGAAGGCCCACCCGGACGTCTTCAACATCCTCCTGCAGATCCTCGAGGACGGTCGCCTGACCGACTCGCAGGGCCGCACGGTGGACTTCCGCCACGCGATCGTGATCATGACCTCGAACATCGGGGCGGGCGAGATCGCGCGCAACACGCCGCTCGGCTTCGCCGTGTCGGACGACGAGACCGGTATCTCGTACGACGACATGAAGGGCCGCATCATGGGCGAGCTCAAGAAGGTCTTCCGGCCTGAGTTCCTCAACCGCATCGACGACGTGATCGTCTTCCACAAGCTCACCAAGGAAGAGATCAAGTCGATCGTCGAGCTGCTGCTGCGTCGCATCCGGACGTCTCTGGCCGAGCGGGAGCTGCAGCTCGAGCTCACCGAGGAGGCCGAGGACTACCTGGTCGAGAAGGGCTGGGACCCGGCCATGGGTGCCCGTCCGCTGCGCCGGGCGATCCAGCGCTACATCGAGGATCCGCTCGCGGACTTCGTGCTGCGCTCCGAGCTCGTGCCGGGTGGCACCGTGATGGTCGATAAGGCGCCCGAGGGCTCCGACGAAGAGGTCACCCTCAACATCGTCAAGCCCGTCGAGCAGCCGGCCCCGGTCGGCGTGGGCGGCCGCAAGGAGGGCGACGAGCCCGAGGCGGTCGACGACACCGGCGCGTTGGACACGCCGCCGGTCCCACCGAGCGACACCGAGTAAGAACCATCGGGGGGCTGCCGTCCCCCGAGTCCCCCCGCTTCACGAGAGGGCGCCCAAGTGGCGCCCTCTCTTATGTTGTGGGTGTGGATTCGGATCTCACTGAATGGCTCGCCCGCGGGAACGAGGCGCATCTCGCCGGTGACGAGCAGGCCGCCGAGGCGGCCTACCGCCGTGCGCTCGAAGAGGGCGAGGAGGACGCCGGGTACTACCTCGGCGACCTGCTGGTGCAGCTCAACCGGGCCGCGGAGGCCGAGCCGCTGCTGCGCGAGGTGATCGCGAGCGGCGATCCCGACGGGCACGTCCCGCTCGGCAACGCGCTGTGGGACCTCGAGCGCCCGGAGGAGGCCGAGGCCGAGTTCCGCGCCGCCGCGGCCGCGGGCCAGCGGATCGGCAACCTCAACCTCGGCATGCTGCTGCGCGAGCAGGAGCGCTTCGAGGAGGCGGCCAAGGAGCTGCGGGTCGCGGCCGAGGAGGAGCCGGAGGCGCTCGTCGAGCTCGCGATCCTCTACATCGAGGACCTCGACGGCAACGAGGAGGAAGCCGAGACGCTGCTGCGCCAGGCGATCGAGCAGGGCGAGGACGACGGCGCCGTCGTGCTCGGCACGCTGCTGGTCGAGCAGGAGCGCGACGACGAGGCCGAGGAGGTGCTCCGGGCCGCCGTCGAGCGTGGGTCGGTGTCGGCCATGATCGACCTCGCCAACCTGCTCAGTGAGTACGAGGACGGCGAGGAGGAGGCCGAGGCGCTCTACCGCCAGGCGCTCGCGGCCGGCGACCTGGACGCGGAGAACAACCTCGCGGTGCTGCTGCGCGACCTGGGGCGGCTCGATGAGGCGCGCGAGCTGCTGCAGCGGGCCGCCGCGCGCGGCGACGAGCTCGCGGCCGAGAACCTCGCCAAGCTCGATGAGGAGCCTTAAGGAAGAAGGCGCCTGAACACGCCTTCGAGCGTCTGCTTGCCCGCGGCGTGGGAGCCGTTGTCCGCGGTGAGGACCGCGATCGCGATCCGCTCCTCGCCGCGGACGAGCAGCGCCACCTGGTGGTCGACGGCGCCGGTGCCCGACCCCCAGCCGCCCTTGAAGTAGACGCGCCAGTCGGGCAGCGCGAGCCGGCCGACGCCCCAGCGCTGGCTCGGGACGACCGTGCGCAGGAGCCTGAGCCCGTAGGCGCGGTGGCGGGCCGGGAGCAGCGCGTCGATGCGCAGGAAGAAGCGCGTCTGGTCGCGCGCGGTGATCCGGGAATTGCCCCAGATCGGGCTGACCGGGGTGAAGCGAGCCATGCCGGCGGTCTTGGCCAGGCGGGCGAGGCCGCCCGTGCCGACGCGGCTGAAGATGACGTTCGTCGCGGCGTTGTGGGAGCGGCGGACCATCGGGTCGAGCAGCCGCTTCTCGTCGGCGCGTAGCGGCCGGTCGCGCGCCGAGCGGGTGTAGGCGACGAGCAGCATCGCCTTCAGGACGCTCGCGCTCGGGAAGACGCGGTCCGCCTCGACGCCCTCGAACGTCGTGGGCGTGCGCACGGCGAACGCGACGGTGCCGGGCCGGGACGCCGCGTAGTCGCGGGCGGCCTCCACGTTCGGAGAGGCGAGGAGCGCCGCGGAAGCGGCGAGTTCGACGAGCATCGCGGTATAGCGTGCCGCACCATGTCCAGGACCGTCGCTCTCGCGGCGGTGACGTTCGCCCTGGCGGCCGCACCAGCAGCCGCCGACGACTACGCCGCCGTCGCGCGCAACATCATTGCCTCGGGTCAGTACGGGTCGGCGCCACCGCCGCCCGGGGCGGAGGAGCAGGCGCTGATGTACGACGCGCTGACGCCGCTCTTCGATCAGGTCACCAATGACGACCTGATGACGAAGTTCAAGTCCGCGGGGTTCGGCGTTGGGCCGGACGGGCCGGCGCGGCCGGAACCACTGCCGCGCGCCGGCGTGACGGTCGTGCGCGACCGCTTCAACGTCCCGCACATCACGGGCCGCTCGCGCGACGACGTCACATGGGCGATGGGCTGGCTGCTCCAGCAGGACCGTGGGCTGCTGCTCGCGCAGGCGCGCGACGCCGCCAAGCTCGCGGCGCTCGACGCACCCAACGTCTATGCGTTCGGCCTGGTGATCAACCTGCGCCAGTACAAGCCGACGCCCGAGGTCGACCGCATCATCGAGCGCAACGGCCTGCGGGCGCTGCGGGAGGCCGGTGCGGCGGGCCGGGCGGTGCTGCACGACGTCGACGTCTACCTGCAGGGCATCAACGCGCGCCTGCGCGCGGAAGGCAGCACAGCGAGGCCGTGGCGGCGCGCGGACGTGTTCGCCGCCAACGCCGTGATCGGCGAGATCTTCGGCGAGGGCGGCGGCGACGAGGCGCGGCGCTCGCAGTTCCTCTCCGCGCTGCGCCGCGAGTACGGCACCGCGCGCGGCAACCGGATGTTCGAGGACTTCACCTCCTTCGACGACCGCGACGCGCCGACGACGATGACCCGCACGTTCCGCTACGGGACCGAGAACCTCGACGGCCCCGGCAACGTCGTCCTCGACGCGGGCTCGTTCAAGCCGACCGGCCCGCGGGGGCTCGCGAGCGCGGCCAACGTGCCCCAGTGGGCGAGCAACTTCCTGCTGGTCTCCGGGCGGCGGTCGGCCACCGGGCACCCGCTGTTCGTCGCCGGCCCGCAGATCGGCTACACGTACCCCGGTCTCACGCTCGAGGCCGACATCAGCTGGCCCGGCGGGCAGGCGCGCGGCGCGACCGCTCCGGGCTTCGCCGGCAACATCCTGATCGGACGCGGGCAGGACTACGCGTGGTCGCTCACCAGCGCCGGCTCGGACGTGGTCGACACCTACGTGGAGACGCTGTGCGGCGGCTCGCGCACCAAGTACCGCTACAAGGGTCGCTGCCGCACGATGGGCCGCGTGGACGCGGGGACGGTCACCGGCTTCGGCCGGATCGCCTACCGCACGACCGTCCACGGGCCGGTGACCGGGTACGCGAAGGTCAACGGCCGCACAGTCGCGATCTCGCGCAAGCGGGCCAGCTTCGGGCAGGACATCCTGTGGCAGCTCGGCTTCCGCGACCTCACGACCGGGAAGGTGCGCTCGAAGGGGACGTTCCGGGCGGCGATGGCGAGCTCGCCGTTCACGTTCAACGTCGGCTACGCCGACGACCAGGACATCGCCATGTACTCGGCGGGCCGGCTGCCGGTGCGGCCCAGGTCCGTCGACCCGCGGCTGCCGGTGAAGGGCACCGGCGAGTACGAGTGGCGCGGCTTCTTGGCGCAGTCGCGGCGCCCGTACCAGGCCAACCCGCCTTCCGGGGCGCTCGTGAACTGGAACAACCGTCCCGCACCGGGCTGGGGCGCCGCGGACGACAACTGGAGCTACGGCGCGACCCAGCGCGTGCGGATGCTCGACGAAGGGCTCGCGCGGCGCGGCGTGCACGACCTCGCGTCGGTGACGGGCGCGATGAACGCGGCCGCCACGCAGGACCTGCGCAGCGTCGCGCTCACGCCGGTGATCGAGAAGCTGTTGCGCGCGCACCCCGCGGGCGCCACGCCCCGCGCGTCGCGGATGCTGGAGCTGCTCGTCGCCTGGCGCGCCGCGGGCTCCTCGCGCCTGGATCGCGAGCCCGACGGCGTGATGGACGCCGGCCCTGGCCCCGCGATCTGGGACGCGTTCTACCCGCGGCTGTGGGCGGCAGCGATGCCGGTCAAGGGCCTCCAGGACTTCGTCGGGACCAACTCCGGCCCGGCCAGCGGCTTCACCGGCGGTGGCTTCTGGTACCTCGAGAAGGACCTCGGCCGGCTGACCGGGACCCGGTGGAAGAGCCCGTTCAAGGAGCGCTACTGCGGCGGCGGCGACGCCGCCCGGTGCGCCGCCGCGGTATGGAAGGCACTGGACGCGGTGCCGGGCGACCCGGACGCGCTGCGCGCGGACGCGAACGCGGAGCGGATCGCGTTCCGGCCCGGCCTGCTGCCGACCACCATCCGCTACACGAACCGGCCGAGCGGGATCCAGCAGGTGATCTCGTTCGGTGGAGGCCGGAGATAGACCGGGGGGACTGCCGTCCCCCCGAGACCTCCCTGCTCAAGGCAGGATCTGCATCACCACACCGAAGACGCCACACACGGCCGCGGGTGTGCCGCGGCCGTCCTGGCGCACGCCGCCCTGGATGATCGCGTTCTGGCCGGCGAACTCGATGTGGAACACGAACGTGTTCGAGCCGCCGACGCTCAGCGACGTCGCCGTCTGGTTGGCCGCGAGCGTGAGCGCGCCGTCGCCGTTGCCGACCCGGCGTGCGATGTTGATCGTCTGGCCGGACGTGTTGTTGAACGTGATGACCGAGATCGGGTCCTCGTTGCCGGGCGCCGCGTTCTGGTCGTTGCAGGTGGCGGTGAGGGTGCCAAGGCCGCGGATCGACTGGATCAGCTGCGGCGCGCCAGGAGCGTTGTCGGCGACCTCATAGCCCTTGCTGAAGGACTGCGTGCGCGCCACGTCGGCGACGAACTTGCCGGGGATGCGGCCCGCGTCCGTGCCGCCGCTGTTGGTGGCCACGAGCTTCCCACGGGCGTCCGAGAGGCTCGCGCCGGCATAGACCGCGCTCTTGCCGTCGACGGACCCGGCCCGCGCTGCGTAGTTGACCGCCGCGATGCTCGTGCCGCCCAGCGACACGAACAGGGCGATGCTCGCCACCACCATCGACGGTGAAGGTCGAGAGATCTTCATGGACTTGCCCCCTTGGTGAGGATCGATCGGTTGACCATTCCCGGAAACCCCGAGCCCAACCCGAAGGTTCGCAAACGACGAACGGCCCGCCGGGGAAGGCGGGCCGTTCGTGATGCTGAGAAGCGGTAGGCCGGGGGTCAATCGGCGTCCGCCTCGAGGCGCCGGCTGGAGGGTTGTGCCGGTGCCGTATGGAGGAGGGAATCGTGGGTCAAACGATCCCTTGTGCATGGCGAGAGAGCTGCCGAGCCAAAGTCAGCTCCCCGCCTATGTCAGTTCGACGTCCATGTCGCCGCGGCTCCCGGGGGGTCAGTCCGTCGGCCGCTGAGCGAATGATGCGCTTCTCGCGTTGCTTAAACCTTGGAGAAACCTTGGCGAGCCGATAGCTTGCCGCTCACACGGTGGTCGAAGGCTGGGACATCCGCTTGTGCGGGCCCGTTCTCGTCGAGGCGAATGGGCGTCGACTCGACGCAGGGCTCCCAGGGCGCCAGGGGCGTCTGCTGTTCGCGTACCTGGTCCTCAACCGTAGCCGCGGCTGCCCGCGCGACGAGCTGATCGACGCCCTGTGGCCCGAAGGGCCGCCCGCCGCCGCCGACTCGGCGCTCAGCGCGCTGTTGTCGAAGCTGCGCCGCGCGCTGGGTGAAGGCGTGCTGACGGGCCGCGGCGAGCTGCGCCTGCGGCTTGAGGGCTCGGTCAGCGTGGACATCGAGAGCTCGCGGATCGCGATCGCCGAGGCCGAGGCGGCGATGGAGGCCGGCGACCACGCGTTGGCGGCGGTACGGGCGCGCGACGCGCTGCTCACCGACCTGCAGACGTTCCTGCCCGACGCCGAGGGCGGCTGGGCGGCCGAACAGCGGCGCGAGCTGGAGACGCTGCGCCTGCGCGGCCTGGAGACGCTGGCCGAGGCCGGGCTGCGGGCGGGCGGGCGTGAGCTGGGCTCGGCCGAGCAGGCGGCGCGGGCGGCGATCGCGGCGGCGCCGTTCCGCGAGTCCGCGCACCGGCTGCTGATGGAGGTCCACGAGGCCGCGGGCAACCCGGCGGAGGCGCTGCGGGCGTTCGAGGAGCTGCGGTCGCTGCTGCGCGAGGAGCTCGGCACGACGCCCGGGCCGGCCGCGATGACGGTCTTCGAGCGCGTGCTGCGCGGCGAGCCGCCTCCCACCTACCGCGGTCCGGCGCCGGTCGTCGCCTCCCCCGTCGCGCTCGAGCCCGCGCCCTGGCCCGCGCCGCTCGCGGCGGCGGTGGACCGGCACGCGCTGATCGGCCGCCGCGTCGAGCTCGCCTTCCTGGAGCGCTGCTGGCGTGAGGGCGCCGACGGGCAGCGGGCGCTCGTGCTGCTGGCCGGCGACGCCGGGATCGGGAAGACGCGGCTCGCGGCGGAACTTGCTCGCACCGCGCACGAGGACGGCGCCGCCGTGCTCTACGGGCGCTTCGACGAGGAGACCCTGACGCCGTACCAGCCCGTGGTCGAGATGCTGCGCGGCTGGTCGGCGGGCGCGCCGCTGGACGCGCTGCGCGACCGACTCGGCCCGCGCGCGGCCGAGTTGGCGATCCTGCTGCCGGAGTTCGGCCCGCCGCCCGCCGATCACGTGGGCGGCAGCGGCGTGAGCGGGGCCGAGGCCGACGCGCAGCGTTTCCGGTTCTTCGACGCCGTCGCCGCGCTGTTGGGCGAGATCGGGTCCGAGGCGCCGGTCGTGCTCGTGTTCGACGACCTCCAGTGGGCGGACCGGCCGACGCTCCAGCTGCTGCGGCACCTGGTGCGCTCGCCCGCGCCGCGGCGCGTGCTGTTCCTCGGCACCTACCGCGAGAGCGAGATCTCCGACCGCCATCCGCTGCACGAGCTGATCGGCGACCTGCGGCGCGAGGGCACGCTGCGGCGCCTGGAGCTCGGCGGGCTCGCGGAGCTCGAGGTGGGTGAGCTGGTGGCCGAGCTCGCGCACGCGCCGGCTTCGGAGTCGTTCGTGCACGCGCTCGCGGGCGAGACCGAGGGCAACCCGTTCTTCATCGAGGAGGTCGTGCGCCACGTCCGCGAGACCGCGGGCGCGTTGAGCGAGGAGGTGACGCTGGAGGAGGCGGGCGTGCCGGACGGCGTGCGCGAGGTCACCTCCCGGCGGCTGCGCCGGCTGAGCGAACCGACGCACGCCGTGCTGCTCGTGGCCTCGGTCATCGGGCGCGAGTTCGACTACGACGTGCTCGCGACGGTCGTCGACCGGCCCGACGACGACCTGGTGGAGGCCTTGGAGGAGGCCGTCGAGGCGCGCGTGCTGCGGGAGATCGGGCACGTGGGCCGCTACGGCTTCACGCACGGCCTGGTCCGGGCGACGCTCTACGACTCGATCTCCCAGCTGCGGCGCGCGCGGCTGCACGGGCGGGTGGGCGAGACGCTCGTGTCCCTGCGTGGTGGCGACCTGGACCCGCACCTGGCGATGCTCGCCCACCACTTCGCGCAGGCCGCGCCGGTGGAGCGTCCGGATCGGGCGATCGACTTCGCGCTGGCCGCGGCGCGGCGGGCGGACCGGCTGCTGGCCTGGGAGGAGGCCGCGCAGCACTACCGGGCGGCGCTGCGCGCGCGGGAGCTCTCGGGCGCGGTCGACGACCACGTGCGCGCGGAGCTGCTGCTGGCGCTCGGCGCGTCGGAGGAGCGCGCGGGGATGGAGAGCGAGGCGCGCGAGAGCTTCGCCGCCGCGATCCGCGTCGCGCGCGGGCTGCACGACCCGGTGCTGCTCACGCGCGGCGTGCTGGGGCAGGCCGGCCCGTGGTCGGCGCTTTCGCGCTCGGACCCCGAGCGCGTCGCGCTGCTGGACGAGGCGATGACCGAGCTGCCCGAGGACGACTCCCCGCTGCGCGCGCGGCTGCTCGCCCGCATGTCGCTCGAGCTCTACTACGCGGGCGAGCCGGAGCTGCGGCTGTCGCTCTCGGACGAGGCGCTGCGGATCGCGCGCCGGCTCGGCGATCCCCGGACGCTCGCCGCCTGCCTGGACGCGCGCCACTACGCGCTGTGGCGGCCCGAGAACACCGAGGAGCGGCTCGCGGTGGCCGCGGAGCTGCGCGGCGTGGCCGAGCAGACCGGCGACCCGGAGCTCGAGCTCCAGGGCGCCGCCTGGACGATCATCGACCTGATGGAGCTCGGCGACATCGACGGCGTCGACATCCAGATCGCGGCGGTGTCGAAGTTGGCCGACGCCCTGCACCGGCCGATCTGGCTGTGGTGGGCGGGCCTGTTCCGCGCCACCCGCGCGTTGCTGGACGGCCGCTTCGACGAGGCCGAGCAGCTCGCCCAGGAGACGCTGGCGATCGGCCAGCGCGGCCAGGCCGAGAACGCCCTGCACTACTACGCGCAGTGCATGTACTCGGTCCGCCGCGAGCAGGGCCGGCTCGCCGAGGTCGAGGGCGCCGTGCGCAACTTCATCGAGCTCTACCCGGCGATCCCCGCGTGGCGCTCGGCCCTGGCGCTGCTGCTGATCGAGCTGGGCCGGCCGGACGAGGCGCGCGCGGAGTTCGAGGTGATGGCCGCCAGCGGGTTCGACATCCCGCGCGACGCCAACTGGCTCGTCGCGGTGACCGTGCTCGCCGAGGTGTGCGGCGCGCTGGGCGACGCCGCGCGCGCGGGCCAGCTGTACGCGATGCTCGAGCCGTACGCGGGCCGCAACGTGGTCGTGGGCCGCAACGCCACCTTCAATGGGTCGGCCTCGTGGTTGCTGGGGCTGCTGGCCGCGGCGCAGGGGCGATACGAGCTGGCCGAGTCACACTTCGCCGCAGCGCAGGAGATGCACGTGGCGATGGGCGCGCGGCCCTTCCAGGCGCGCACGCAGGTGGCGTGGGCGGAGATGCTCCTGGCTCAGGGGGACGTCGAGCGCGCGTCGGAGATGCTCGCGGACGCGATCCTGGTCGCGGACGCGTTGGGGATGGTCGTGTTGGCCGAGCGGGCGCGGTCCTTGGTGCCGGCGGCCAAACCGGCCTAGGGGGCGAAACCGTCCGCCTCGGGGCCTAGGTTCTTCGACATGCCCCGCGCGACCACCGTCTTCGTCTGCTCCGCCTGCGCCGCCGAGACGCCGCGCTGGATGGGGCAGTGCCCCGGCTGCAACGCGTGGAACACGCTGGTCGAGGAGAACCGCGGCGCGGCCGCGAGGAAGGGCGGCGGCGGAGCGCCGCGCGCGGCGGCGACGAGGCCGACCCGGCTCGCCGAGGTCGCCGCGGAGCGCCACGCGCGCCTGCACACGGGCATCGGCGAGTTGGACCGCGTGCTCGGGGGAGGGCTGGTGCCCGGCAGCCTCGTCCTGCTCGGCGGGTCGCCCGGAATCGGCAAGTCGACGCTCACGAACATGGCGCTCGGCAACCTCGAGGGCGCGGGGCGCAAGACGCTCTACGTCTCCGGGGAGGAATCCGCGGCGCAGATCCGGCTGCGCGCCGAGCGGCTGCCCGGCGCCGCTTTGCAGGTGCCCGTGCTGGCCGAGACCGACCTGGACACGGTGCTGGCGACGATGGAGGCCGAGGCGCCGGACGTGTGCGTGGTGGACTCGGTGCAGACGCTGCACGCGTCCGACCTCACGGGTGCGGCGGGCAGTGTCGGCCAGGTGCGCGAGGTCGCGGACCGGATCACGCGCGTGGCCAAGCAGCGCAACATCGCCGTGCTGCTCGTGGGCCACGTGACGAAGGAGGGCGCGCTGGCCGGGCCGCGTGTGCTCGAGCACCTCGTGGACTGCGTGCTGCAGTTCGAGGGCGAGCGCGAACGGACGTACCGCACGCTGCGGGCGCTCAAGAACCGGTTCGGCTCCACGAACGACGTCGGCGTGTTCGAGATGAAGTCGGGCGGCCTGGTGGAAGTGCAGGACGCGTCCGCGCGCTTCGTCGGCGAGGCGACGCGCGCGCCCGGGAGCGTCGTGCTGGCGGCGATGGAGGGCTCGCGGCCGCTGCTGGTCGAGGTGCAGGCGCTCGTCTCGCCCTCCGAGCTCGTGCCGCCCCGGCGGGTGGTCAACGGGATCGATCGCAACCGGCTCGCGCTCGTGCTGGCCGTGCTGGCCCGGCACGCCGGGATCGGGGCCGGAAGCGCCGACGTGTTCGTCAACGTCGCGGGCGGCGTCCGGATCGACGAGCCGGGTGCGGACCTCGCGGTCGCGCTGGCCGTCGCGAGCGCTGTGCGCGGCGTCACGATGGGTGAGAGCACGCCGATCGCGTGCTTCGGCGAGATCGGCCTCACCGGCGAGCTGCGGTCCGTCGCGCACGACGACCGGCGCCGCGCGGAGGCGGCGAAGTTCGGCCTGTCACCGGTACTGTCACCCGGTCCGGAGACACCCACTCTGCGCGCTGCGGTGCGGGCCGCACTCGGCGCTCCGCTCGCCCGTGTAGCAGCCTGATTCACTTTCGTCAAGCCCCCCGATTTGGCTCTGGAACGGGAAAAATCGGGGCTAAATAGCGCTTAAGTAGCTGCTAGAATTACATCGTGATGCAGCCGCGATCAGGGGAAGAGCTCAATGAGCTCGAAGCGCGGCAAGAGCCCCGGTTGGTGAAGGCCCTCGAGATGGTCGCACCGGGGACCGCGGTACGCGAGGGAATCGACAACATCGTCCACGCGCGCACCGGCGGTCTGATCGTCATCGGCGATCCCGACGAGCTGGCGTTCTTGTTCTCAGGCGGTATCCGGCTGGATATCGACTACACGCCTGCGCTCGTCTACCAGCTCGCGAAGATGGACGGCGCGATCGCGCTCAACGCCAACGCGACCAAGATCGCGTGGTGCAACGTGCAGCTGATGCCCGACCCGACGATCCTCACGTCGGAGACCGGCACGCGCCACCGCACGGCCGAGCGCATCTCCAAGCAGACCGACGCGCTGGTGATCGCCGTCTCGCAGCGCCGCGACGTCGTCTCGCTGTACGTCGATGGCGCGAAGTACATCCTCGAGGAGATCCCCGCGGTGCTCGCCAAGGCCAACCAGGCCCTGGCCACGCTGGACAAGTATCGCTCCCGCCTGGATCAGGTCTCCACGCGCCTCACGGCGCTGGAGTTCGAAGGCGGGGTCACGCTCCACGACGTCCTCACCGTCCTGCAGCGCGCCGAGCTGGTGACGCGCATGGCGGTGGAGATCGAGCGCTACATCGTCGAGCTCGGCACCGAGGGCCGCCTGATCGAGATGCAGCTCGAGGAGACGATGGTCGGCGTCGCGGGCGACAAGGCCGCGCTGCTGCACGACTATCTGGCCGATCCCGTCGAGGACGCGTTCGCGATGGCGCTCGACGGCATCTCGCGCCTGCCGCATCAGGACCTGCTCGACTTCGGTCGCCTCGCCGAGCTGCTCGGCTATGACCGCAAGGTCAACACGCTGGACTATCCCGTCTCGCCCCGCGGCTACCGCATCCTCGGCCGCATCCCGCGGCTCCCGAAGCTGGTGGTGCAGAACATCGTCCGCGAGTTCCGCGGGCTGGACGAGATCTTGGCCGCCACCGATCCAGAGCTGGAGTCGGTGGAGGGCGTTGGTGAAATCCGGGCGAAGGACATCCGCGAGGGCCTTCGCCGCCTGCAGGAGATCAACCTCGTGGACCGCTACTTGCAAACCTGACCCAGCAGGAAGGTCCGGCAGCCGGACCCCGCTTAAAGGAGGAACCCCCAATTCCCGACATGGCTATTGACCTCGAGGATCTCGAGATCGAGCGTGAGATCGTCAACATCGAGTTCGAGATCGGCGACAACGTGGTCTACCCGCATCATGGGGCCGGCCAGGTAGTCAAGAAGGAGGAGAAGAACATCCTCGGCGAGGTGCGCGAGTACCTCACGATCAAGATCCTCCACAACGACATGACGGTCATGGTGCCGTGCGCGAACGCCGGCAAGGCGGGCCTGCGCCGGGTGATCGACGAGGAGACCGTCAAGGCGGTCCTCGGCGTTCTTGCCGCCGACGTGTCGGAGATGCCGAAGAACTGGAACCGGCGCTTCAAGCACAACCGGGACAAGATCAAGACCGGCGACATCTACGAGCTCGCCGAGGTCGTTCGCAATCTTGCCGTCCGCGAGCAGGACAAGGGCCTGTCGACGGGCGAGAAGCAGATGTACACCCGCGCCAAGAAGATCCTGGCGTCGGAGATGATGTACGCGCTCGAGAAGACCGAGGACGAGGCCGAGGCCTACCTCGACGAGATTCTCCTCCGCACGGCTGACGAGCTCGCCGCCGCGTCCGCGGCGTCCGCTGAGTAACAGGTCCGTCGCGCTCCTGGTGGCCGCGGGCTCTGGCTCGCGGCTTGGCGCCTCGATTCCGAAGGCGTTCGTCCCGGTCGCCGGGCGGCCGATGATCGAGTGGTCCGTGGCCGCGCTGCGCGCGGCCGGGATCTCCGAGATCGTGGTCGCCCTGCCTGAGGGCGCCTCCGCGCCAGAGGGGTGCGTCGGCGTGCGCGGCGGCGCGACCCGCTCGGAGTCCGTGCGCGCGGCGCTGAGCGCCGTGTACTCGGCCCCCACCCACCCCGTCGTGGTGCACGACGCGGCGCGGCCGCTGGTCGAGCCGTCGCTGTTCACCCGCGTGGTGGACGCGCTCGACGACGCGGACTGCGCGATCGCCGCCGCACGCGTGACGGACACGATCAAGGAGGCCGACGGCGATGTGGTCGTGGCGACCCACGACCGATCGCGCCTGTGGGCGGTGCAGACGCCGCAGGCCTTCCGGCGCGGCGCGCTGGAAGCGGCGCTGAGCGTGGATGCCGCGATCCTCGCGCGCGCCACGGACGACGCCTGGCTCGTCGAGCGCGGCGGCGGGACCGTGCGCGTGGTGGAGTCCTCACCCGCGAACTTCAAGGTGACGACGCCGCACGACCTGCGCGTCGCCGAGCTGCTGCTCGGAGAGCGCGTGCGATCCTGAATCGCACGAATGCTCACCGACTACCACGTGCACCTGCGGCCGGACGGCAACGACTCGACGGCCACCCGATACTTCACCGCCGCCAACGCCGAGCACTATCGCGAGGTAGCCGCCTCGCGCGGCGTCGAGGAGCTCGGCGTCTCCGAGCACGTCCACCGCTTCTCCGCCGCGCTCGACGTGTGGCAGCACCCGTTCTGGCGCCAGAGCGCGGTCGACGACCTGGACGCCTATGTCGGCTTCGTGCGCGAGGAGACCGACCTCAAGCTCGGCATCGAGGCCGACTACATCAAGGGCCGCGAGGACCGGATGGCCAACCTGCTCGAAGCGCACGAGTGGGACTACGTGGTCGGCTCGGTGCACTTCCTCGGCGACTTCGCCGTGGACTTCGACGACGAGACCGACATCTGGCGCCAGGAGATGTCGGCGGAGCGCGTGTGGGCGAAGTACTTCGAGGCGCTCGCCGAGTCCGCCCGGTGCGGGCTCTACGACATCATCTCCCACCCCGACCTCGTGAAGATCTGGGGCAAGGCCCGGCCGGTGCCGGAGAAGGACCTGCGGTTCTTCTACGAGCCGGCCGTCGAGGCGATGCTCGAGGGCAACGTGGCGATGGAGCTGTCCACCGCCGGGCTGCGCAAGCCGGTGGGCGAGATGTACCCGGCGCGCGCGTACCTGGAGATGGCGGTCGACGCCGGCGTGCCGATCGCGCTGTCCTCGGACGCGCACATTCCCGACCACCTCGCGTACGGCTACGAACAGGCGGTCGAGCTGCTGCAGGACGTCGGTGTGAAGGAGCTCGCGGTGTTCGAGAAGCGCCAGCGCCGGCTGGAGCCGCTGGGGTGAGGTCGGGGCTCGGGATCGACTCCCACCGCTTCGCCGAGGGGCGGCGGCTGGTGCTGGGCGGCGTCGAGATCCCGCACGATCGCGGGCTCGAGGGCCACTCCGACGCGGACGTGCTCGCGCACGCGGTGACGGACGCGATCCTGGGCGCGGCGGCGCTGGGCGACATCGGCCAGCACTTCCCAGACACGGACTCGGCGTTCAAGGACGCCGACTCGATCGCGCTGCTGCGCGAGGCGGTCGCGCGGGTGCGCGCGGAGGGCTGGCGCGTCGAGTTCGTGGACGCGACCGTGATGATGGAGCGGCCGAAGCTCGCGCCGCACCGGTCCGCGATCATGGCCGTGCTGAGCGAGGCGGTCGGCGCGGACGTGCACGTGAAGGCGACGACCGGCGAGCGGATGGGGTTCGTCGGGCGCGAGGAGGGCGTGGCGGCGTTGGCCGTCGCGACGCTGGACCGTGCCTGAGCTCTACGTCGCGCTGCTGCACATGCCGGGCGCGTTCGTCTATGCGGGCACGCAGGCCTCGAGCGTCGCCGAGGCGGTGGCAGCGTTCGGCGACGAGGTGCTCGGGATCGAGTGGCTGCAGACGTTCGACTCGCTGCCGGCGCGCGGGCAGGAGAACGAAGCGGTGCAGGCGGTGCTCGCCGGGTTGCTCGACGCGCCGGTCGTGTTCGTCGAAGGCTACGACGAGGACGAGGCCGGCGATCCGTTGGACGGGATGCGCGCGCACCTGGACCACTGGGTCGACGAGGCGGCCGAGCGCTTCGGCGAGTTCTCGGTCGGCGCGTACGGCTTCGTGCTGGAGATGCAGCTGGGCGACGAGGTCGAGCTGGGCTGGGCCTACGGCGGCGCGCTCACGCCCGGGGCGGCGGAGCTGTTCGCCCGTGCCGCCGATATGGCACGGTTCCAGTCATGAGCTACGACATCCATCTCGACGACAAGTTCGGGCAGTCGACGTTCATCGACGTCGCGGCCGAGGCCGCGGCGCACGAGCCCTGGTTCAACCAGACGCTCACGACCGTCAATGACAGCGTCGTGCGCCTCGGCGTGCTCGACGGCGACTTCCACTGGCACAAGCACGAGGTCGAGGACGAGTTCTTCCTCGTGCTCGAGGGGAAGCTGCTGATCGATATCGAGGGCGCCGACACGGTGACGCTCGAGCCGCACCAGGGCTACACGGTGCCGCGTGGAGTCGTGCACCGCACGCGCGCGCCGGAGGGTCGGACCGTGATCGTCATGGTCGAGCCCGCCGGGGTGCAGCCGACCGGGGACTGAGCTTGGACGCGGCCGCCGTTGAAGCGCTCGCGCCGGACGCGGCTTCGGTCGCGGCGGCGCGCAAGCTCGCGCGGCCGGCGCCGTGGAGCGAGACGGGCTTCAACGCGCGCGCGGTCTGGGGGTCCTGCCGCGGGAGCGGCGCGCGGCCGTACGAGGTGGCGGTCGACCTGGACGGGCCGGCGTACAGGTGCTCCTGCCCGAGCCGGAAGATCCCCTGCAAGCACGCGCTGGCGTTGCTGCTGCTGCGCGCGGACGGTGCGGTGGCGGAGGGCTCGCCGCCGGCCCGGGTCACGGAGTGGCTCGACGGTCGTGCGCGGCGCGTGCCGCGGGAGCCGGGCGAGCCGATCCGCGACCCCGAGGCGGCTGCGCGGCGCGCCGCCGAGCGCGAGGCGCGGGTCGCGGGCGGCGTCGAGGACCTGCGGTTGTGGCTGCGCGACGCGGTGCGCGGCGGGCTCGGCGCGCCGCGGCTGCGCGGCTGGGACGAGTGGGACGCGTTCGCGGCGCGGATGGTGGACGCGCAGGCGCCGGGCGCGGCGTCGCGGTTGCGCTCGCTCGGGAACGTCGCGGCGATGCGGCCCGACGACTGGCCCGAGCGGCTGCTGTCGGGCATGGCGATGCTGCACCTGCTGTGCGAGGCCTACGCGCGCGAGACCGAGGGGCCGCTGCGCGACGAGGTCCGCACGCTGCTGGGCTGGAACGCGTCGCGGGAGGAGGTGCTGAGCGGGCCGCGCGTGCAGGACGAGTGGTCGGTGCTGGCGCGCGTCGTGATCGAGCAGGAGCGCCTGCGCGTCCAGCGGACGTGGCTGTGGGGGCACGACCACGAGCGCGCGGCGTTGATCCTGGACTTCGCGCCCACCGGCGGGTCCTTGGCGCCGCGGCCGCCGGCGGGGCGAAGCTTCGAAGCCGCGCTGGCGTTCTACCCGGGCGCGACGCCGCTGCGTGCGCTGCTGGAGGAGCCGGGCCGGCTGCGCGACGCGCCGGGGTTCTTCGGCGTGGGCGGCGTCGAGGCGGCGTTGGGCGCGTGCGCGGGGGCGGTCGCGGCAAACCCGTGGCTCGACGAGCACCCGATCGCGCTGGCGCGTGCGGTCGCGGACGTTGATGTGGTGAGCGCGGAGGACGGGTCGCTGCCGCTGCGCGGACCGATGCGCGCGCGGTGGCGGCTGCTGGCGTTGAGCGGCGGGCGGCCGGTGTCCGTGTTCGGGATGTGGAACGGCGAGGCGCTGAACCCGCTCGCGGTCGGGGACGGCGAGCGCACGGTGGCGCTGTGAGGGCGCGCGGCGTCGCCGGGGCCGGCACGGCTCGTTCGAGTGCCGGCCGCGTGGTGGCCGCGGGGGCGACGCTGGCGGCGCGCGGAATGAGCGCCGGCCGCGTGGTGGATGCGGCGGCGCGACCGGCGGCGAGCGAATGAGCGCCGACCGCCTGGTGGCCGCGGCCGCGCGACCCCCGGCGCGCGAAACCGGGCTTCGCCCGAAGAGGGGGATGTTTCGCGCGGCCGGGGGTCGCGCGTCCGCGGCTGAGCGTGGGCGGGGCACGGCGAGGGCTCGGGCCGTCGCGGCTGGACGTCGGCCGGGCCCGGCGAGGGCTCGGGCCGTCGCGGCTGGACGTCGGCCGGGCCCGGCGACGGCTCGCGGCGTTGCGTGCCCGGCGAGGGGTCGGGCCGTGGCGGCGTTCGCTCGGGGCACGGCGTGAGCTGGGACGAGCTCGTGGCCGTGGCGTTGATCGGCACGGACCGGCGGCCCGTGGACGCGGACGCGCCGCCCGGGGCGCCGGGCGAGCTCGGCGCGGCCCTGGACGGGCGTGGCGTCGAGGACCGCTTGTTGGCGTCGGCGGCGGCGTGGACGGTGGCGCGGCGGGCCGGTGCGCGGGCGGGCGCTCCGCGTGTCGTCGAGCCGGCCGAGCCCGATCCGCGGCCGCTGTGCTCCGGGCCGGCGGCGGGGCGGCTGGATGGGCTGCTCGAGGTGCGCTGGCTTGTCGAGGACTGGCTCGCGCTGGCGCAAGAGCACGGGGTGCGGCCGCCGCCCGAGCTCGTGCCCGCGCTGCTCGACTGGGCCGAGGATCGGCCGGAGCGGTACGCCGCCGCGGCCGCGGCGGCCGGGCCGCTCGGGCGCTGGCTCGCCGCGCGCGAGCCGCGCTGGGCCTATGTGCTGCCCGTCGACGAGGCCGACTGGGCCCACGCGGAGGACCGGGTCGACCTGCTGCGCCGGTATCGCCGGCAGGACCCGGACGCCGCGCGCGAGCTGCTCGCGTCGACGTGGGCGGAGGAGACGTGGGAGGACCGTCAGGCGTTTCTTCAGGAGCTCGAGGTCGGGCTGTCGGACGCCGACGAGTCGCTGCTCGAGCTGGCGCTCAGCGATCGTCGCAAACCGGTCCGGGACGTCGCGGCGGCGTTGCTCACGCGCCTGCCCCGCTCGGCGTTCGCCGCGCGGGCGGCGGCCGAGGCGCTGCCGCTGCTGCGCGTGGAGGACGGCGAGATCGTGGCCACGCTGCCCGAGGCGCGCGGGCGTCGCTCCGAGCGGCTGACCGAGCTCCTGGCTGCGGCCCCGCTCTCCACCTGGGACATCGCGATGGTCGGCCTGCCCGTCAAGGACGATCTCGCGGCCGCCGTCCACGAGGGCTGGATGCTGGCGGCGCTGCGTCAGCGGGACGTCGAGTGGGGACGCGCGCTCGGGCTGCTCGAACTGCTGCCCCGCGAGGAGGCCGAGGCGCGCGCGGCCGCGGCGGACGATCCCCTGCTCGCCGCCGAGCCGCTCGAGTGGACGTGGGGACCGGAGCTGTCGAACGCCGTCGTCGCGTCCGTCAAGCGGCGGCGCGAGGCCGGCGGGCGCGATGTCGACGTGGCGTTCGTCGGGCGGCGGCTGGACCCGCGCACGGACATCGAACCGCTGCGCGACCTCGGCGGGCGCGACATCACGCGGCTCTGCGACCTCCTCGACACGCGGGCTGCCATGCTCTCGGAGTTCGCATGACGGAACTTCTGCGCCCGCACGCCGAGCAGCTGTTCGCGGAGGAGCTCGCCGCGCTCGAGCGGGCCGACGACCGCCCCAGGCCACCGCGGTGGCGGCTGTCGCCGTGGGCGGTCACGACCTACGTGATGGGCGGCGAGGCCGACGGCGTCACGATCACGCCCAAGTACGTCGGCCGGCGCCGCCTGATCGAGCTCGCCGTGGCGACGCTCGCCACCGACCGCGCGCTGCTTCTGCTGGGCGTTCCCGGCACCGCCAAGACGTGGCTCTCCGAGCACCTGGCGGCCGCGATCTCCGGCGACAGCACCCTGATCGTGCAGGGCACGGCGGGCACGCCCGAGGAGGCCCTGCGCTACGGCTGGAACTACGCGCGGCTGCTCGCCGAGGGCCCGACGCGCGACGCGCTCGTGCCCGGCCCGGTGTTCCGCGCGATGAACGACGGCAAGCTCGCGCGCGTGGAGGAGCTCACGCGCATCCCGTCCGACGTCCAGGACGCGCTGATCACGATCCTGTCCGAGAAGTCGCTGCCGATCCCCGAGCTCGACGACGAGGTCCAGGCCGTGCAGGGCTTCAACGTGATCGCCACCGCCAATGACCGCGACCGCGGCGTCAACGAGCTCTCCAGCGCGATGCGGCGGCGCTTCAACACGGTCGTGCTGCCGCTGCCGGACTCGGCCGACGAGGAGGTGGAGATCGTCCGCCTGAGGCTGGACAGCGTCGGGCAGGCGCTCGAGCTGCCGCCCGCGACCTCCGCGCTGGAGGAGATCCGCCGCGTGGTGACGATCTTCCGCGAGCTGCGATCGGGCGTGACCGAGGACGGGCGCACCAAGCTCAAGTCGCCCTCGGGCACGCTCAGCACCGCCGAGGCGATCTCCGTGGTCACGAACGGGCTCGCGCTCGCCACCCACTTCGGCGACGGCGAGCTCTCCGCCGAGGACGTCGCGGGCGGGCTCACCGGCGCCGTCGTGCAGGACCCGGTGGCGGACAAGGTCGTCTGGCAGGAGTACCTCGAGGCGGTCGTGCGCGAGCGCGACGGCTGGGGCGCGCTGTACCGGGCCTGCCGGGCGCTGTGAGCCACACGGTCTTCGGGATCCGCCACCACGGACCCGGCTCGGCCCGCACGCTCGAACGCGCGCTGGCGCAGCTGCAGCCGGACACGATCCTGATCGAGGGCCCGCCCGACGCCGACTCGCTGCTCGCGCTGGCCGCCCACGAGGAGATGGCGCCGCCCGTCGCGCTGCTCGCCTACGCGCCCGACGAGCCGGGCCGCGCCGCGTTCTGGCCGTTCGCGCGCTTCTCGCCGGAGTGGCGGGCGATCCTGTACGCCCACGAGCACGACATCCCGGTGCGCTTCTGCGACCTCCCGGCGGCGAACTCACTCGTGCAGAAGCGGGGACGCCGGGGGAAGGTGCGCGAGGACCCGTTGGGTGCGCTGGCCGAGGTCGCCGGGCACGGGGACGCCGAGCGTTGGTGGGAGGACGTCGTCGAGTCCGCGCGCGAGGGTCTGGGCGCGTTCGAAGCGGTGACCGAGGCGATGGAGGCGCTGCGCGAGGCCTTCCCGGACGACGACCCGCGCGAGGAGCAGCGCGAGGCGTACATGCGCCAGCAGATTCGCAAGGCCAACAAGGAGGCGAGCAACGTCGCGGTCGTCTGCGGCGCCTGGCACGCGCCCGCGCTGGTCGAGCCCGGCCCCGCGGCGCCGGACGCGCGGACGCTGAAGGGCATGGCGAAGATCAAGGTCGCCACCACCTGGGTGCCGTGGACGTACGGGCTGCTGGCGCGCGAGTCCGGCTACGGCGCGGGCGTCGACTCGCCCGCCTGGTACGACCAGCTGTTCGACAGCGCCGAGGAACCCGTCGCGCGCTGGCTCGCGCGGGCGGCCCGGCTGCTGCGCGAGGAAGGCCTGGATGCGAGCGCGGCGCAGGTCGTCGACGCGACCCGGCTGGCCGCCGCGCTGGCCGGCATCCGCGACCGCCCGCTCGCGGGCCTCGACGAGCTGCTCGACGCCACCCGCGCGGTGCTGTGCTTCGGCTCCGAGCTGCCACTGAAGATCGTGCGGGCGCAGCTGGTGGTCGGCGAGCGGCTGGGCGAGGTGCCGGAGGAGACGCCGATGGTCCCGCTCCAGCAGGACGTGACCAAGCTCCAGCGCCGGCTGCGGCTCAAGCCCGCCCCGGAGCCGAAGGAGATCACGCTGGACCTGCGGCGCGAGATCGACCGCGAGCGCAGCCGCCTCCTGCACCGCCTGAACGTGCTCGAGGTGCGCTGGGGCGAGCCGACCGAGACGCGCGGCCAGGGCACCTTCAAGGAGGCCTTCCGGCTCGAATGGCACCCCCAGCTGGCGCTCGATCTCATCCACGCGGGCCGTTGGGGCACGACGGTGCACGCGGCCGCCGCCGCGCGGGCGAAGGCGATGGCGAAAGAGCAGGACAGCATCGCCAAGCTCGCGGTGCTCGCCGACGCCGTCCTGCTCGCCGACCTCCCGGACGCCCTGGAAGCCGTGCTGGGCGCGCTCGCCGACCTCGCCGCGCTCGACCGCGACACCGCCGACCTGATGGCCGCCGTCCCGCCGCTCGCCCAGATCCTCCGCTACGGCGACGTGCGCGGGAGCGACACCAGCGCGGTCGCGGGCGTGCTGCGCGGCATCGTGCTGCGGACGGCGGTCGGGCTTCCCGGCGCGGGCGTCGGTGCCGACGAGGAGGCGGGCGCGAAGCTGGCCGAGCT
This sequence comes from Solirubrobacter deserti, assembly GCF_003344625.1. GTDB lineage: Bacteria > Actinomycetota > Thermoleophilia > Solirubrobacterales > Solirubrobacteraceae > Solirubrobacter > Solirubrobacter deserti. Next base: position 740,826 of record NZ_QPKJ02000004.1, read on the forward strand.
CGTCGACGGCGTCAACAGCGCGCTTGCGCTGTTGCAGGACGAGGCGCTGACGCGCGCGTGGCGGGAGGCGCTGCGGCGAGTGGCCGACGGCGACCGGCTGCCGGGCACGCTCGCCGGCCGCGCCACCCGGCTCCTGCACGATGCGGGCGAGCTCGGGTCGCCCGAGGTGGCCGGCGCCATGTCGCGCGCTCTCTCTCCGGGGGAGGAGCCCGAGCGTGGCGCCTCCTGGATCGAGGGGTTCATCGGGACGAGCGGGCTCGTGCTCGTCCACGACCCGGAGCTGCTGCAGATCCTCGACGAGTGGATGGACCGGGTGGAGCCCGAGGCGTTCACGACCGTGCTGCCGCTGCTGCGTCGCGCGTTCTCCGTGCTGCCCGCGGGCGAGCGCCGCCGCCTCGGCGAGCGCCTGCGCAAACCTAAAGAGGGACAGTCCCCTTCATCTGAGCTCAACATCGATCTCGAGCGCGCAGGCCCGGCTTTGGCAACGGTTGCGAGGTTGTTGGCGTGAGCGAGGAACCTAAAGAGGGACAGTCCCCTTCATCTGAACTCAACACTGGGCACGAGCGCATGCGGCGATGGCGGCTGGTGCTCGGCGGCGGGGAGGCCGACGGCACGGACGTGCGGCTCGGCGGCACCGACCGTGGCATGGACGGCGCGCTCGACGCCGTCTACGGCGACCGGCGCGGCGGGCTCGGGGGGAGCGCGCCGAACGTCGCGCGCTGGCTGGGCGAGATCCGCAGCCACTTCCCGTCCGCGGTCGTACGGGTGGTCCAGCAGGACGCGATCGACCGGCTCGGCCTGCACCGGCTCCTGCTCGAGCCCGAGGTGCTCGACAACGTCACGCCCGACGTGCACCTCGCCGCGACGCTGATGAGCCTCAAGGACGCGCTGCCGGAGTCCAGCCGGACGGTGGCGCGGCGGATCGTGCGCGAGGTGGTGGACGACATCGAGCGCCGGCTCGCCGACCGCACGCGCAGCGCCGCCCGCGGCGCGATCGACCGCTCCGCGCGCACGTCGCGCCCCAAGCCGTCCGAGATCGACTGGGACCGGACGATCCGGGCCAACCTCAAGCACTACCAGCCCGAGCATCGGACGGTGATTCCGGAGCGCCTCGTGGGCCACGCGCGCCGGCGCCGCTCGCTGGCCGCGAACCTGATCCTCGCGCTCGACCAGAGCGGGAGCATGGGCGCGAGCGTCATCCACGCGGGCGTGCTGAGCGCGGCGTTGGCCTCGATCCCGACCCTGGACACCAAGGTGATCGCGTTCGACACGAGCGTCGTGGACCTCACCGAGGAGCTGCACGACCCGGTCGAGCTGCTGTTCGGCATCCAGCTCGGCGGCGGCACGGACATCGACCAGGCGCTCGGGTACTGCCAGACGCTCGTCAGCCACCCCGGCAAGACCGTGATGGTGCTCGTGACCGACCTCTACGAGGGCGGCGACCCGGAGTCCATGCTCCGGCGCGCCGCCTCGCTGATCCGCTCCGGCGTGAAGCTGATCGTCCTGCTCGCGCTGGCCGACGATGGCGCGCCCTTCTACCACCATGAGCACGCGGCGGCCTTCGCCGCGCTCGGCGCGCCCGTGTTCGCCTGCACACCCGACCAGTTCCCCGACATGCTCGCCGCGGCCCTCGAAGGACGCGACGTGGCAGGGTGGGCGGGCGAGCAGGACATCGCGGTGGTGTAGCTTCCCCGCATGTTCCGGGGAATCGGGCGGATGGTGGTCGGCGTGTCCGACCAGGACGAGGCGCTCGCGTTCTACCGCGACGTGCTCGGGTTCGAGGTGCTGCACGACTCCGACGACGAGGGCTTCCGCTACCTTCACATGGGCGTGCCCGGCCAGCCCCAGACGGGCATCTGGCTGATGCCCGGGGCCGCCGAGCACGACCGGCCGCTGCTCGTGCTGTTCACCGACGACCTCACGGGCATCCTCGAATCGCTCGAGCGCCACGGGGTAGAGACGTGGGGAGCGACCGCGACGTCGCTGCACTTCCGCGACTGCGCGGGCAATATCCTCGTCGCCTCAGTCCCCTCATGAGCCGTCTCTGGTCCGAGAGCATCCGCCGCCTCAGCCTCTTCATCGAAGGCCTGCTTCAGCGCAGGTAGGCCTTCTGGATCTTGCCCAGGCGCATCCGCTGCGGATGGTCGCCGACGGGAATCCGCGCGACCTCCTCGCCGGTCGCGTAGCTGACGACGGCGACGGCGTCCTCGCCGGAGATGCTCACGAAGCAGTGCTCGCCGCTGACGTCGTTGGTCGTCCAGTACGGCTTCTCCAGCCCTTCGACGAGCGTCGGCGTGAGCGTGGTGCGAGAGACGATCGCGGCGTAGTTGTCCATCGTCCCCGCGATGCACAGCTTCTCGCCCGCCGGATCCATGGTCAGGCCGTGGTGCGCGGAGTCGAGCGTGTACTGCTCGCGGCGCGCGGTCGTGCGCTTGGGCAGGTTGGCGACGCGCAGCACGCGGTCGTGGACCAGGTCGTACTCGACGAACCCGTGCAGGAACGAGATCTGGAAGTACACGGTCTGCTCGTCCGGGGCGAGCGCCATCGGCCGGACGGCGGCGCTCATGTTCGGGTAGCCGGCCTCAGCCAGCTTCTGGCCCATGTTGAGCCGCTTGAGCACCTGCAGCGTGCTCGCGTCCACGATCTCGAACCAGCGGTCGCCCTTGGTGAAGTCCAGCCGCGGGTCGTCGAGGGGCGTGAACACGGTGCCGATCGAGGCGTGGTAGATGCGCTTGCCGTCGGCGCTGAAGTTGGACTCGTGCGGCTGGTCGCCGGACTCGAAGCTGCCGGTGATCGCGCCCGTGGCGGTGTCCAGCACGTGGACCTTGCGGGCGGTCGAGGCGCTCACCAGCAGGCGCGTGCCGTCGGGTGAGAGCGCCATGTGGTCGGAGCGGTTGCCCTCGACCTTCGTGCGCCAGGCGATCTCCCCGGTGGACAGCTGGAACGCGACGACGTCCGCGAAGCTCGGCCGCGAGACGAACAGCAGTCGGCCGTCGGGGGAGGTGAAGGCGTCGTCGACGAGCTGGTCGTGGCCTTCGCCGATCAGCTGGCGGATGGCGAGGAAGTAGGCGAGTGCGGCGGGGTTGCGGCTGATCTCGGCCATCCGCTGGTTGCGGTCGGGCACGATGTCGATGCGCTTGAGGACGGTGTAGCGGTGCGGGTCGACGATGCTGGCGGTGCCGTCCCAGTTGTTGCCGACCGTGAGGATGTCCCGCGTCTGCGCGTGTGCGGATGGCGTGAGCACGGCAAGCCCGGCGAGGGCGACCAGGAGTTTCTTCATGGTGCAGGCTTCCAACGCGCGTGCGGCGCGATCCTTGCGGCGCGCGGGCGGCTAGGCTCCGGTGCGTGCCCGACGTCACGCTCTACGACACCCGCACCCGCTCGTTGCAGCCGTTCGAGCCGCGCGACCCCGCGCGCGTGGGGATCTACGCCTGCGGCCCGACGGTGTACGCGCGTGTGCACGTCGGCAACGCGCGGCCGTTCGTCGTCTTCTCCCAGCTCAAGCGCTTCCTCGAGCACGAGGGTTACGGGGTGACGCTCGTCGGCAACGTCACCGACATCAACGACAAGATCTACACGGCGGCCACGGCCGCCGGGGTGCCGTCGGACGAGCTGGCCCAGCAGATGGCGAAGGCCTACCGGGAGGACACCGACCGGATCGGCCTGGGGCGGCCCGACGCCGAGCCGCACGCGACCGAATACGTCCCGCACATCATCGAGCTGATCCAGCGGCTGCTGGACACCGACGCCGCGTACGTCGCGAGCGGGGACGTGTACTTCCGGGTTCGAACCGTCGACGGGTACGGCGAGCTGTCCCGGCGCGACTTGGAGCAGATGGACCAGGGCGAGGGCGTCGAGGGCGCGGATCTGAAGGAGGACCCGCTGGACTTCGCGCTCTGGAAGGCGTGGAAGGAAGGCGAGGACACGTCCTGGGATGCGCCCTGGGGCCGCGGGCGGCCGGGCTGGCACATCGAGTGCTCGGCGATGGCCGAGGCGCTGCTGGGCGTGGAGTTCGACATCCACGGCGGCGGCGTCGACCTCGTGTTCCCGCACCACGAGAACGAGGCGGCGCAGACGTTCGCCGCGCGCGGCCGGCCGCTGGCGAAAATCTGGATGCACAACGGGATGCTCGAGCTGGCGTCGGCCTCGGGTGAGGCCGAGAAGATGTCCAAGTCCGTGGGCAACATCCGCGGGCTGCACGAGGTGCTCGACGCCGTCGGCGGCGACGTGCTGATCCTGTTCTTCAGCTCCGGCCACTACCGGCAGCCGCTGGCGTTCTCGGACGAGCGGCTCGAGGACGCGCGGCGCTCGGCGGAGCGCATCCGCGACGCGGCGCGCCGGCTCGTGCCCGGGCCGTCGCCGGACGCGCTGCGACCGCACCGCGACGCGTTCTTCGACGCGCTGCGGTCAGACTTCAACACCGCCGAGGCGCTGGCTTCGCTCTACGGCTGGATCCGTGACGCGAACCGGTCGGAGGAGACGGTCGGCAGCGACGACCTGCGCGAGATGCTCGACGTGCTCGGCCTGGAAGGACTGATGGCCGCCGATGAGGGCCCGCCCGCGGAGGCGACGGAACTGGCCGAGGCGCGTGAGGCCGCGCGCGCGGCGAAGGACTGGGCTGAGGCCGACCGCCTGCGCGACGAGCTGCTCGCGATGGGTTGGGTCGTGCGCGACGGACCGGACGGGCCCGAGCTCGTCCCGGCGTCATGAGCCCCGCGCCGCGGCGCGGCGGGGGAGGCGGCGCCGGACGAGGCGGCGGTGGCGGTCGCTCGGGCGGCGGCGCCGGCGGGCGCGGCGGCGCGGGTCGCGGGGGCAGCGGTCGCGGCGGCTCCGGCTCGAGCGGCGGCGGTCGATCCGGCGGCTCGGGTCGAGGCGGCTCCGGGTCCGGCGGCTCGAGTGGGGGCGGTGGCCGGCCGGGCGGCGCGGGCGGCGGCGGCCGGTCCGGCGGCTACGGCGGCTCGGGTCGAGGCGGCTCCGGGTCCGGCGGCGGCTACGGCGGTTCCGGCCGCGGTGAGGGCGGCGGTCGGGCGGGCGGTCACGGCGGCGCGGGCCGTGGCGGCTCCAGTGGCGGCGGCGGCCGGTCGGGCGGCGGCTACGGCGGCTCGAGTGGCGGCGGTGGTGGCCGGTCGGGCGGCGCGAGTGGCCGCGGCCTGGGTGGTGGCGGCCGGTCGGGCGGTGGCTACGGCGGCGCGGGCGGCGGTGGCCGGTCGGGCGGTGGCTACGGCGGCGCGGGCGGCGGTGGCCGGTCGGGCGGCGGCTACGGCGGTCGGTCCGGCGGCGCGAGCGGCGGATACGGCGGGGCCGGGCGCGGTGGCTTCGGTGGGGCCGGCGGTGGCTCGGGCCGCGGTGGCGCGGGCGGCGGCCGATCCGGCAGCCCTGGGCGCGGCGGTCCCGCGCGGCCGGGCGGCGCCGGCCCGGCGTTCGGCGGCGACGGTCCCGCTCGCGGCGGCGGCCGGCCCGGCGACGACTTCGCGCGCGACCCCGGCGCGTTCTCCCCGGACGTGCCTGAGGGCGCGGTCACGTCGCGCAAGATGGTCATCTACGGCGTCCACCCGGTCGAGGAGGCGCTGCGCGGGCGGCGCAAGGTCCACCGCATCTGGGCGACCGAGCGCGGCTCATGGGAAGGGAACGTCACCGTCGTCTCGGCCGAGGAGATCGCCGAGCGCGCCGAGACGGACGCCCATCAAGGGGTTGCAGCTCTGGTTGACCCTTACCCCTACGTCGACGAGGCCGAGCTGCTCGCGGTCGAGGCTCCGTTCCTCGTCGCGCTCGACGAGGTGACCGACCCCCAGAACCTCGGGGCGATCGCGCGGACGGCCGAGGGCGTGGGCGCGACCGGGCTGATCATCCCCGAGCGGCGCTCCGCCGAGGTCACGCCGGCGGTGTGCAAGGCGTCCGCGGGAGCGGTCGAGCACCTGAAGATCGCGCGCGTGCGCAATCTGGCCGACTTCCTGGCCGAAGCCAAGGAGAAGGGCTGCTGGGTCTACGGCGCGGCGGCCGGCTCGAAGACGTCGTACGACCAGCCCGACTATGGCGGCGGCGTCGTCGCCGTGCTGGGGGCTGAAGGCAAAGGGCTCAGGCCTCGGGTGGCCTCGATGTGCGACGACCTGGTGTCGCTCCCGCTGCTCGGACAGGTCGAGTCTCTGAACGTCTCGGCGACTGCCGCGGTGCTGCTGTACCGCATCTTGCAGTTCCGACTTGACGCATCGACATAAGCCTGCCACCCTGAGGTCACTTCAAGGTGAGGTCAAGGGTTAGCGATGGCCCGAGACCTTGCCGTCTATCCCTGGCGCCGCGGGAGGTGTGCGCCACAAGCGTTCGGGCCAGAGATGGCCCGGAAAGGACCCTGCGCTCGTGGCTCGAATTGCTCCCACCAAGTCTCAAGCTCAACTCCAGCTTGATGATGCTTACCTCCTCGCCCTGGCCCGCCAGGGATCTCCAGACGCCTACGACCGGCTCGTCCGGCGCTACGCGTCGTTCGTGCGGCTGAAGGCGTCGTCGTACTTCCTCGTCGGCGGGGACTCCGAGGACCTGATTCAGGAAGGCCTGGTCGGCCTGTACAAGGCGATCCGCGATTTCCGCCCGGACCGCGAGTCCTCGTTCCGCAACTTCGCGGAGCTGTGCATCACGCGCCAGATCATCACGGCCGTGAAGACGGCGACCCGCAACAAGCACACGCCGCTGAACGGCTACGTGTCGTTCAGCTCGACGCCGGCGGGCGCTTCCGACAACGAGCCGAGCCTCGACGAGATGCTCCCGGGCTCGACGGTCCACGACCCCGTCAACCAGGTGATCTCCTCCGAGGAGCTGCGCTCGCTCGTGGCGTGCCTGTCGACGGTGCTGTCCGAGCTCGAGTCGCGCGTGCTCTCGCTCTACCTCGACGGCCACTCCTACACGGACATCGGCGAGAAGATCGGCTGCGACTGCAAGACGGTCGACAACGCCCTCCAGCGCGTCAAGCGCAAGGTCGGCGCGCACCTGAACTCGCGGGCCGTTCTGAACTAGAGGCACTCATACTGCTCTCATGCTCTGGCTCATCATCGTCCTGGTCGTCCTTGCCGTGCTGGTCGTGGGCGGGATCATCGCCCGCAACCGCCAGCTCGCCAGCACCCGCCCCGCGTTCGAGCGTGCGCTCGCGCAGGTGGATCACGATCTCGCCGCGGCCGCGGCGAACGACCGTGGCTGGGATCGCTCGGTCCTGGAAGCCGCTGCGCGACAACTGGTCGCCGAGCGCTTCGGGACCGAGCCGGAGGAGCTGACGCTCGTCGAAGTCATCGACAAGCCCGGCACCGACCAGGACCAAGCGGTCTTCACCGCCCGTGTGGGCGGCCAGCCGGAGCGAGTGGTGCTCGGTCGCCGCGAAGGCGACTGGATTGCGGCCTAAGCGGCCTTGCGGTGCTGGCGCGGTCGGCGGTGCTCGACCGCGTCCAGCGCGCCGTGACAGTCGTTCGGGTCGTCGGTCACGACCAGCGCCTCGACGTCCTCCGGGTTGATGTAGCCGTCGGCGAGCATCGAGTTCTTGAGCCAGTCGAGCATCCCGGCCCAGTAGCCGCTGTCGAACAGCACGATCGGGAAGTAGCGGATCTTCTGGGTCTGGCGCAGGGTCGCCGCCTCGAACAGCTCGTCGAGCGTCCCGAAGCCGCCGGGGAAGACCACGAAGCCGCTCGCGTAGCGGACGAACATCACCTTCCGCGTGAAGAAGTAATGGAAGTTGATGCCGATGTCGCAGTATTCGTTGAGCGACTGCTCGTGCGGAAGCTCGATGCCGAGGCCAATGCTCGTCGCGCCGACGTCACGCGCGCCGCGGTTGGCGGCCTCCATGATGCCGGGGCCGCCGCCGGTGATGATCGCCCAGCCCTGCTCGCCCAGGTGGCGGGCGAGCTGGCGGGCCTGGTCGTAGCGCGGGTGGTCGCGCGGCGTGCGGGCGGAGCCGAAGATCGACACCGCCTTGCCGACGTGGTTGAGCTGCCGGAAGCCCTCGCGAAGCTCGTCCTGGATGCGCAGGACGCGCTGCGCGTCGGTGTACTCGGAGAGGATCGCGAGGGTCTCGGCCTCGAGCAGCTCTTCGTCGTCTGAGGTCGGATGGCGTGGTTCGCGCTGGGACACTCCGACTCAGAGTAGGGACCTCGGCCGGACCCGCTGCCAGGCGAAGGCGCCCAGCAGCAGCAACAGGCCGAAGACGATGAAGCTCGCCACCCGCGCGAGGCTGTCGAGCTCGGACAGGTCGTAGGTGAACACCTTCGCCGCCGTCAGCGCGATCAGGCCGAGGCCGGCGAGCCGCGTGGTGCGGTCGTCGGAGACGAGGCCGAAGATCAGCGCGCCGACGCCGGTGAGCGCCCACAGCACGCTGAGCAGCGTCTGGCCCGTGTGGTGCGCGCCGCCGAGCGTGACGACCTCGACGCTGGCCAGGTAGAGCAGCGCGAGCGGGATCGCCCGCCGGCCCTCGCGGGTGGCGGACAGTGCGGCGGTGACGGCGGCGAGCGCGGCGGCCGCCTGAAACGGGTGCTCGAGGCCGTCGATGAGCGCCGTGGGCGGCGCGAGCACGACGAGTGCGTGGCCGGCGGCGAGCGCGGCGAACGCCAGCGAGGCGCGCTTGTCGAGCAGGGCGACCAGCGCGGCCTGGACGGCGAGCGCGAGCGTCAGCGGCAACCCTTCGAGCACCAGCCCGGTGAACTGCGCCAGCGCTGTGAGCGCGAGCACATCGAGCACGATCACGCCGGACAGCCGCGCCGCCAGGAACGCGATCGCGCCGATGGTGCCGACGGCGACGAGCGCCTCGCTGGTCGGCGCGCCGCCCGCGAGCGCCTCGAGCGGCGCCTCGGTGGCGAGCAGGTGCCCGAGCGCGAGGACGAGCTGCGCGACGAGCCCAAGGGCGGCGAAGTACCAGTCCGCGTCGTGAGGCCGGCCGAAGAGGGCGTCGCAGGCGCGGGCGACGAGGGCGTGGCGTGGCGCGAGGCCGCGCGTGGCGCCGGCGGCCGCGCCCGCGGCGGTGCCGCCCGTGCTTGCGGCGGTGCCGGCCGTGTCTGCGGCGGTGTCCGCGGGCTCGCCGGCCGGTTCGTCGGCCGCGGGCGTGGCGGCACCCCGGAACGAGGCGATCAAGGCCTCGGCCGCGGCGGGGCGGCGGCGGGCGCCGAGGAGCGCGGCGAAGGCGAGGATCGGTCCGGCCCAGCCGAGGATGACCGGGAGACCGTCGGTGAGCTCGACCAGCGCGAGGTCCGCGAGGCCGACGCCGATGCCGAGCGCGACGAGGGCAGTCGCCCGCGAGACGCGCGGGATGCGCAGCGCGACGAGACCGACGACGGCGTGCGCGGCGGCGAGCGCGACGAACCACCAGTCGGCGTCGGCGAGGCCGAGCGCGAGCAGCGCCGCGTTGAGCACGAGCAGCGCGGCGGGCTGCGCGCGGATGTCCTTCACACGAGCGTCGAGGCCCAGCGCCAGCGCGACGCTCAGCGCGCCGAACGTCGCGAGCACGAACGCGGTCGAGCCGTGCGACGGCGACTCGATCCACAACCACGCCCACCACTGCAGCGTCACCGTCGCGAAGGCCGCCCAGCCGAGCAGGGTCCAGCGCTGCCAGACCACGAGCCGGACGCCGGCCGCGTACGCGATCGCGAGGAACAGGATGCCGCCGTCGTCGAGTGCGCCGAGCGCCGCCGGCGACCACAGCGCGCCGAGCAGGCCGAGCCAGCCGATCGGCGTGGCCTTCCAGCGCACGCCGAGCGTGGTGGCGGTCGCGCCGACACCGAACGCCAGCGTCTGCGCGATCTCGACCGGGATCAGCTCGTACACGGCACCCGCCATCACGAGCGTGCCGAAGAGCCCGGCGATGCCGACCCCGGCCGCCGCCAGCGCGGCCTCGGTGCGGTCCTTGTGCTCGCGCAGCCAGATGCCCGCCCCGAGGAGGCCGGTGGAAAGCAGGCCGGCGAGGACGGTGCGGGCGCCCTCGCCGAGCCAGCCGCGGGAGATCGCGATCGTGAGCAGGAACGCGAGCCCCGCCAACACGGCGATCCCGCCCAGCCAGGCCAGCACGGACCCGCCCAGCACGTCCTCGAGATCGCGCTTGGGCCGGGCGGCCGGGGCCGCGACGGGCGGACGGATCGGGGTTGGAGGGTTTGGCACCGCAGAAGGGCCGAACCCTCCACGCGGGGGCGTCCACGTCGGCGGCGCGACCCAGCGCGGTTCGCGTTGGCCCTCCAGCTCGCGCACTCGTGCTTCGAGCGCGGCGGCGTGCTCTTCCAGGGCGGATATGCGGTCCTCGACCATCGCAGCGGCTCCCTTTGTTGACCATCGGTCGATAACCGCATATACGAGGCTCGGCACGAGCGGTTACAGCGCTATCGACCAACGGTCAGGTACGCTGACCTGAAGATGTCCGAAGGTCCCGCGTATCAGCGGCTCGCCGTGGATGAGCGGCGGCGCCGACTGCTCGAGCTCGGCGCGGACCTGTTCACGCGCCACGGCTACGACGAACTGTCGATGGCCAAGATCGCCAAGGAGGCGGGCATCAGCAAGGCGCTGCTGTACCACTACTTCCCGAGCAAGGAGGCGTACTTCGTCGCCACGCTCGAGGAGAAGGCGAACGAGCTGCAGCGCCGCACGGTGCCGAACCCGGAGCTACCGCCGTTCGAGCAGCTCGCGGCGAGCCTGGACGAGTACCTGAAGTGGATCGAGGAGAACAAGTCCTCCTACGACAAGATGATCCGCAACGCGGGGGCGGCGCCGGAGGTCCGAGCGCTGCTGGACCGGGTGCGCACGGAGACGGCCCACCGCATCCTGCAGGGCCTGAGCCCCGAAGGCCCTCCGAAGCCGCTCCTCAGAACCGCGATCCGCGGCTGGCTCGGCTTCCTGGACGGCGCGTGCCTGGACTGGGTCAATCACGGCGACGTGGACAGGGAGACCTTGCACGGCCTCCTGCTGTCCACGCTGATCGCCAGCGTCCTCGCCGTGGGCGAGGACCCAGCGGCTAAGGGTTGATCTTCTCGAGATCGACGACGAACACGAGCGTCGCGCCCGGCGGGATCGTCGGGGGCGCGCCGGCGTCGCCGTAGGCGAGGTCGGACGGGATCGTCAGCACGCGACGGCCGCCCTCCTTCATGCCCTCGACGCCCTGGTCCCAGCCCGGGATGACCATGCCGGCGCCGAGCTGGAACTCGAACGGCTCGCCACGGTCGAAGGAGTTGTCGAACGGCGTGCCGTCGCTGTAGAGCACACCCGAGTACTGGACCTGGACGGTGTCGCCGGCCTTGGCCGCCGTGCCCTTGCCCTCCTCGAGGTCCTCGCTGACGAGCTCGGTCGGGCCTTCGCCGCCCGGCGTCTTGATCTCGGGCTTCTCGCCGACGTCACCGGTGACCTCGACCTCACCACCGCCGGAGCTGGAGCCGCCCTCGGCGGCCGGCGTCTCCGTGGGGGCCTCGGTCGGCGCCTCGGTCGCGGCCTCGGTGGCCGTGGGCGTGGCGGCGGTCTCTTCGGGCTCATCGTCGCCGCACGCCGCGAAGGCGAGCGCGAGGGCCACTGCGGGCATGGCAAGTAGATGTCGGCGCATAGCGGCAGCCCAGGGTAGTGGGCGACTACCTATCAGTACCGAAGATGCGGTCGCCCGCGTCGCCCAGCCCGGGCCGGATGTAGCCCGTCTCGTCCAGCTCGCGGTCCAGCGCGGCGGTGACGATCGACACGTCCGGATGCGCTTCTCGCAGCGCCGCGACGCCCTCGGGAGCCGCTACGAGGCACACGAAGTGGATGCGGCGTGCGCCCGCACGCTTCATGCGGGCGATGGCCTGGACGCCGCTGCCGCCCGTGGCGAGCATCGGGTCCACGACGAAGACCTCGGCGTCCTCGACGCCGGACGGGATGTTCTCGTAGTACCCGACGGGTCGCAGGGCCTCTTCGTCGCGGTACATGCCGAGATGACCGACCCGCGCTTCCGGGACCAGACGCAGGAAGCCGTCCACCAGGCCCAGGCCCGCGCGTAGGATCGCGATCACGAACACCTCGTCCGCGAGCGTGATGCCGGGCGTGCGCTCCAGCGGCGTCTCGATCTCGACGTCGGCGCCGCGCAGCCCGCGCATCGCCTCGTAGCCGAGGATCAGCGCCGCGTCGGTCATGGTCTCGCGGAACACGCGGTGCGGCGTGTCCTTGTCGCGCAGGATCGAGAGAAGCCGCCGCAGCAGCACGTGATCGACGACCGTGACCCCTTCCATCCCCCGGAACCTACTAGTGTCGGGCGTGTGGCAGCGCCGCGGCGCAACATCGAGCTCAAGGCGTCGGACCCGGACCCGGAGCGTTCGCTGGCCGTCGTCAAGGGCCTCGGCGCGCACGACAAGGGCCTGATCCGCCAGCGCGACACATACTTCCGGGTGCATACGGGGCGCCTGAAGCTGCGCGAGGAGGAGCCGGGCGGCGCGACGCTGATCCAGTACGACCGCGTGGACGCCGACGAGGCGCGCGAGTCCCAGTACCGCCTCACCCCGATCGACGACGCCGCGACGCTGAAGGCCAGCCTCGAGTCCACGCTCGGCGTGCTCACGGTGGTCGAGAAGGAACGCCACCTGCTGCTGTGGCAGTCCGTGCGCATCCACCTCGACGTCGTCACCGGCCTGGGCAACTTCATCGAGCTGGAGGGCGTCGCGACCGCCGGCTCGGACCTCGCGCTCGAGCTCGAACGCGTCACCCGCCTCACCGAAGCGCTGGAAATCGCGCCGGAGCGCATCCTGCGCAACTCCTACTCCGACCAGGTGGTCGGCTCCGCCGCCCTCGTCGACGCCGCCCGCGCCGTGATGGAGCGCGCCCACGCGCCGTATTCCAACTACAAGGTCGGCGCCGCGATCCGCGCCGAGGACGGCTCCATCCACGTCGGCGCGAACGTCGAGAACGCCGCCTACCCGCAGGGTCAGTGCGCCGAGGCGTCGGCGATCGGCGCGATGGTCGCCGCCGGCCGCACGCGCATCACCGAGGTGGCCGTGATCGCCGACTCCGACGACTTCTGCGTCCCGTGCGGCGGCTGCCGCCAGCGGCTGCGCGAGTTCATCGCGCCCGGCGCGGAGATCCACCTGTGCGCCCGCAACGGCGCCCGTCAGACCACGACCCTCGACGCGCTGCTCCCGCGCTCGTTCGGACCGGAGTTTCTATGAAGCTCGGCATCATCCTCGGCTCCGGCCTCGGCGGGCTCGCGGACGCGCTCACCGACGCCGAGCGCATCCCCTACGCCGAGCTCGAGGGCTTCCCGCAGCCGAGCGTCGCCGGCCACGGCGGGACGTTGCACCTCGGCACGCTCTCCGGCCTCCCGGTCGCGGTCTTCCAGGGCCGCAAGCACGTCTACGAGACCGGCGACGCGCGCGGGATGACCGTGCCGATCCGGTGGCTGAAGGCCCAGGGGGCCGAGGCGCTGCTGGTCACCAACGCCGCCGGCTCGCTGAACGCCGAAGTCGGCCCCGGCCGCCTGATGGCGATCTCCGACCACATCAACCTGCTCGGCGTGAACCCGCTCACCGGCCCGAACGACGACGCGATCGGCCCGCGCTTCTTGAGCATGCGGGACGCGTACGACCCCGAGCTGCGAGCCACGCTCCACGCAGCGGCGCGAGCCTTGGACATCGACCTCGCCGAGGGCGTCTATCTCGCCACCGCCGGCCCGACGTTCGAGACCCCGGCCGAGATCCGCGCGTTCCGCACCCTCGGTGCGGACGCGGTCGGAATGTCTACGGTTCCCGAGGTGATCCTGGCTCGCCACGCCGGGCTGCGCACCGTCGCGGTCTCGGCGATCACGAACCTCGCCGAGGGCATGGGCGGCGAGGAGCTCTCGCACGAGCAGACGCTGCGCAACGCCGACGTGGCGGCGCGCGACCTCGTGCGGCTCGTTCAACGATTCGCGGAGGACTATGCTCGCGGCTGAGGTGCTTCGCAAGAAGCGCGACGGGGGGACCTTGAGCCCGGAGGAGATCGGCTTCCTCGTGGGTGGCATCACCGACGGAGGCCTCAGCGACGCCCAGGTCGGGGCGCTCGCGATGGCGTTCTTCACACGGGGCCTGGACCCCGACGAGCGGCTCCATCTGACCACCGCCATGCGGGACTCCGGCAGCGTGATGCGCTGGGACCTCGGCAAGCCGGTGCTGGACAAGCACTCGACGGGCGGCGTCGGCGACAAGGTGTCGCTGATGCTCGCGCCGATCCTCGCCGCGTGCGGGGCGGCCGTGCCGATGATCAGCGGCCGCGGGCTCGGGCACACGGGCGGGACGCTGGACAAGCTCGACGCCATCCCGGGCTACGTGAGCACGCCCGCGACCGAGGTGATCCGGCGCGTCGTGGGTGACGTGGGGTGCGCGATCGTGGGCCAGACCGCCGACCTCGCGCCCGCCGACAAGCGCCTGTACGCGACCCGCGACGCCACCGGCACGGTGGAGTCGATCCCGCTGATCGTCGCTTCGATCCTCTCCAAGAAGCTGGCCGAGGGCCTGGACAGCCTCGTGCTGGACGTCAAGACCGGCAGCGGCGCGTTCATGGCCGAGCGCGACGACGCCTTCGCGCTCGCGGACGCGCTCGTGGAGGTCGCCAACGGCGCCGGCGTGAGCACGGTGGCGCTGATCACGGACATGAACGAGGTGCTCGGCACGACGGCGGGCAACGCGCTCGAGGTCCGCGAGGCCGTCGACTACCTCACGGGTGCCGCGCGAGAGGCACGGCTGCACGAGGTCACCGTGGCGCTGGCGGCCGCCGCGCTCGTCCAGTCCCGGCTCGCCACCGACGAGGACTCCGCCCGTTCCCAGGTCGAGGAGACGCTGAGCAGCGGCGCCGCCGCGGAGCGCTTCGGTGCCATGGTGGCTGCGCTCGGCGGGCCGGCCGACTTCGTCGAGCAGCCGACGCTGCCGGAGGCGTCGGTGACCCGGCCCGTGGCGCCCGAGCGCCCGGGCTTCGTGACCGCCGTCAACGCGCGCGCCGTGGGCCTCGTGGTCACCGGCCTCGGCGGGAACCGCCGGCGCGAGGACGACCAGATCGACTACGGGGTGGGACTCTCGCGCATCGCACCCATCGGGGCCGAGGTCGGCCCGGACCGGCCGCTGGCGATCGTCCACGCGCGCGGCGACGGCAGCGCGGCCGAGGCGGCCACGGCGTTGCTCTCGGCGGTGACGATCGGCTCCGAGCCGCCCGCCGAGCGGCCCGTCCTGCTGGGGCGCGTGTGAAGCTCGCGGAGCTGCACGCGCACCTCGAGGGCACCGCCCCGCCCGCGCTGATCCAAAAGCTCGCGGACCGCAACGGGCTGAGCGTCCCGGACGGCGTGTTCGAGACGCCCGAGAAGTTCAAATGGGTCGACTTCCTCGACTTCCTGCGCACGTACGACCTCGCCGCGAGCGTCATCCGCACGCAGCAGGACTACCGCGACATCACCTACGAGTACCTGGTCGCCTGCGCCGCGGAGGGCTCGATCTACCATGAGCTGATCGTCTCGCCCGACCACGCCGCCGCCGTGGGCTTGAGTGACGAGGCGCACTATGAGGCGATCGCGCAGGGCATCGACGACGCACGCGCCGACACCGGGATCGAGGCCCGCATGCTCGTCGTCGCGATCCGCAACTTCGGGGTCGAGCGGGCGGTCCAGATCGCCCGCGACCACGCCGAAGAGCGGCATCCGTACGTCGTCGGCTTCAACCTCGCCGGCGACGAGGCGGGCTATCCGCCCGCGCAGTTCCGGGAGGCGTACGAGATCGCTGCCGCGTCAGGACTGGGTTGCACCGTCCACGCGGGCGAGCACGCGGGCGCCGAGTCGGTCCGGGAGGCGCTCACGCTCCCAATCACGCGGATCTCGCACGGGGTGCGGGCGATCGAAGACCCTGCACTCGTCGCGGAGATCGTCGAGCGGGGCATCGTGCTCGAGGCGTGCCCGACGTCGAACATCGCGACAAGAGTCTTCGATTCCTACGAGGAACATCCACTCCGCAAACTCCATGAAGCGGGTGTGAACCTCACGTTGGGTTCTGACGACCCTCCCTATTTCGGCTGTAGCATCGGCGGCGAGTATGCCGTCGCGCGAGAGCGCTTCGGCTTCGAGGAGGGTGAGCTGCAGTCGATCACGCGCACGGCGGTCCGGGCGTCCTTCGCGGACGATGCGGCCAAGGCCACTCTGCTCAATCGAATTACTGCCTCAGACGACCGCCCCGGCCAATAGGGTCGCGGCGGGTCGCTTCAATTTCCAAAGGAGTTCCGGCCGATGCGCCGACCACTTCATCTCATCGCCTTGCTGGCCATGGTGTGTTCTTTGTTCGTTGCCGCGTGCGGCTCGGAGGAAGAAGAACCGGCCACCGGCGGGAACAAGACCGCCGAAGAGACGCCGGCGAAGGAGGCCATCAAGGTGGGCCTCGTCACCGACATCGGCGGTCTGAACGACCGTTCGTTCAACCAGCTGGCCAACGAGGGCCTCGAGCGGGCCAAGGCCGAGCTGGGCGTCGAGACCCGGGTGCTGATCTCGAAGGCCAACTCGGACTACGTGCCGAACCTCTCGACCCTCGCGCAGCAGCAGTACGACCTGGTCATCGGGGTCGGCTTCCTGATGGCCGACGCGATGAACACCGTCGCGCCGAAGTTCCCGAACACGAACTTCGCGATCATCGACGTGGACGCCACGACGATGAAGGCCAAGCCCACCAACGTCTCCGGCGCGCTGTTCAAGGAGAACGAGGCGGGTTACCTCGTCGGCTACATGGCGGGCCTCTACCTCAAGGACGAGGGCGGCGGCACGGCGAGCTCGGTCGGCGGCCAGAAGATCCCGCCCGTGGACGCGTACATCGCCGGCTACCAGGCGGGCGTGCAGGCGGCCAACCCGGAGGCGAAGGTCGTCAACGGCTACTCGCAGAAGTTCGACGATCCGGCGCCGTGCAAGGAGCTCGCGCTCGATCACATCGCGCAGGGCGCGAAGGTCGTCTTCCAGGTCGCCGGTGGCTGCGGCCTCGGCGCGCTGGACGCCGCGAAGGAGAAGGGCGTGCAGGGCATCGGCGTGGACGCCGACCAGGCCTACCTGGGCGACCAGATCATGACCTCGGCGCTCAAGAAGGTCGACGTCGCGGTCTACGACGAGATCAAGGCCGTGCAGGACGGCTCGTTCAAGGGCGGCGACAACCGCCTCTTCGACGTCAAGTCCGGCGGCGTCGGCATCGGCGAGACCAACGAGGTCGGCGCCAAGTACGCCGATCAGATCAAGGCCGAGCAGGACAAGATCGCCTCCGGCGAGCTCACCGACATCCCCAACACCGTTCAGTAAGCAGTGGCTGACGCGCCCGCGCTGGAACTCCGCGGCATCACCAAGCGGTTCGGGACCCTCGTCGCGAACAACGCGGTGGACTTCGAGCTGCGGCGTGGTGAGATCCACGCGCTGCTCGGGGAGAACGGCGCGGGCAAGTCGACCCTGATGAACGTGTTGTACGGGCTCCATCAGCCCGACGAAGGACAGATCCTGCTGGACGGGCAGCCGGTCACGATCGACTCCCCGCGCCGGGCCATCGGGCTCGGCATCGGCATGGTCCACCAGCACTTCATGCTCGTGCCGGTGATGACCGTGGCCGAGAACCTCGTGCTCGGCGCCGAGCCGCGGTCCGGTCCGCTGCTGGACTACAAGACCGCCACCCGCCGCGTGCGCGAGCTCTCGTCCGAGTACGGCCTGGCCGTGGACCCGGACGCGAAGGTCGAGGACATCGGGGTCGGCACCCAGCAGCGTGTGGAGATCCTGCGCGCGCTGTTCCGCGGCGCCAAGGTGCTCGTGCTGGACGAGCCGACCGCCGTGCTCACCGCCCAGGAGGCGCAGGACCTGTTCAAGGTGCTGCGCACGCTCACGGCCGCCGGCACGTCCGTCGTCTTCATCTCGCACAAGCTCAACGAGGTGCTGGACATCGCCGACCGCGTGACGGTCCTGCGCCGCGGCGAGAAAGTCGACACCGTCTCCACCGAGGGCGCGACGGAGCGCTCGCTGGCGGGGCTGATGGTCGGGCGCGACGTGCTGCTGCGCGTGGAGAAGACCGAGCAGAAGCTCGGGGAGCCGCTGCTCGAGCTCGAAGGCGTCTCGGCGGTCGACGACCGCGGGCTGCCGGCCGTCAACGACGTGACGTTGCGTGTGCGCGCGGGCGAGATTGTCGGGCTGGCCGGCGTGGACGCCAACGGGCAGTCCGAGCTGATCGAGACCATCATGGGCCTGCGCGCGCCGACCGCGGGGACCATCACCGCGGCGGGCGTGGACGTCACGCACGCCGGGCCGCGGGAGACGCTCAACGCCGGCGTGTCGCACATCGCCGAGGACCGGCACCGGCGCGGGCTCGTGCTCGAGTTCGACCTCGCCGAGAACCTGTGCCTGCGCGAGTACAAGACGCCCGCGTTCTCCTCGCGCGGCTTCCTCTCGCCGTCGAAGATGGTCGCCCGGGCGCGCACGCTGCTCAAGGAGTTCGACGTGCGCGGCGGCGACCCCGAGACGCGCGCGGGCTCGCTGTCGGGCGGCAACCAGCAGAAGGTCGTGATCGCGCGTGAGCTCACCGCCGATCCGAAGGTGATCATCGCCGCCCAGCCCACGCGCGGGCTGGACGTCGGCGCGATCGAGTTCGTGCACCGGCGGCTGGTCGAGGAGCGCGACGCCGGCAAGGGCGTGCTGCTCGTGTCTTTGGAGCTCGAAGAGATCAGGTCTTTGAGCGACCGCGTGCTCGTCATCTATGAGGGCCGGATCGTCGCCGAGCTTCCGCCCGAGTCCTCGGAGGAGGACTTCGGGGTGTACATGACGGGCGGAGGCCGCGATGAGCGCGCCGCCTGACTCCGAGCTCCCGCCCAACATCACCGTCGCCTCGCGGATGGCGACGTTCTTCCGCGGCGGCGGCATCCTCGCCCCGCTGATCACGATCCTCGTCGCGTTCCTCGCCGGCGGCCTCGTCGTGCTGGCGACCGGCCACAACCCGATCGAGACCTACCAGGCGATCTTCAAGGGCTCCGGCTTCAACTGGTTCTTCCCGTGGCTGTCGGAGGACGACCGGATCATCGCGGCCCTGAACCTGCAGCAGACGCTGATCCTGACGACGCCGCTGATCCTCACGGGCCTGGCGGTGGCGTTCGCGTTCCGCTGCGGCCTGTTCAACATCGGCGGCCAGGGCCAGTACATCCTCGGATCGATCTTCGCCGTCTGGGTCGGCTCCTCGTTCGACGGGATGCCGGCGCTGCTGCACGTGCTGGTGGCGATGCTCGCGGGCGTGCTCGCCGGCGCCGTGTGGGCGGGCATCGCGGGCCTGCTGAAGGCGCTCGCCGGCACCAACGAGGTGATCTCGACGATCATGCTCAACTGGATCGCGATCTGGACGGGCGTGTGGATCTTCAACCTCGGCAGCCCGCTGCAGAACGACAACCCGGACCAGGTCGACGTGCCGGTGTCCAACGACATCGTCGAGGGCGCGAAGCTGCCGGTGTTCTGGGGCGACCCGCAGCTGCAGGGCCTGCACATCGGCATCTTCATCGCGCTCGCCGCGCTCGTCGTCTTCTGGGTGTTGCTCAACCGCACGACGCTCGGCTACGAGGTGCGGGCGGTGGGCTTCAACCCGGACGCCGCCGAGGCCTCCGGCATCAACGTGCGGCGCAACTACGTGATGGTGATGGCGATCTGCGGCGCCTTCGCGGGGCTCGGCGGGGCGCTGGACCTGCTGGGCTGGCAGTTCCGGATCGCCACCAACGACATCCAGACGCACACGCTGGCGTTCTTCGGCATCGCGGTCGCGCTGCTCGGGCGCAACACGGCGATCGGGACGCTGCTGGGCGCGCTGCTGTTCGCCGGGCTGCTGACCGGCACGTCCGTGCGCAACCTCGACCCGACGGTCTTCGAGCCCCAGCTGGCCACGAACCTCACCTACATGATCCAGGGACTTGTCGTGCTACTGATCTCGACTGACGTGCTGGTCGTGTATCTGCTGCGGAGGCGGCGCCGGAAATGACCGCGAAACGGATCGGATGGGGTGCCGTCGTCCTCGGGTTCTTGGCGTTCTTCGTCGCGGTGCCGCCGCTGACGGTGCGCTCGCCGATCGTCGTGATCGTGATCGCGGTGGCGGCGATGGCGGCCGGCTCGTACGCGATCACCGCCGGCGAGAAGCGGCTCGGCTGGGGCGGCATCATCGCCGGCATGATCGGGCTCGTCGGCGGCTACGCGGCCACCCAGTCCGGGGTGGCGAACCTCGAGCGGGTCGTCGTCTGGGGCGCGCTCGGGGCCGCGACGCTGCGCTACGCGACGCCGCTGATCTTCGGCGCCGTCGGCGGGCTCTTCTCCGAGCGCGCGGGCGTGATCAACATCGGCCTGGAAGGCATGATGCTGATGGGCGCGTTCTTCGGAGCGTGGGGTGCGGACGTCACGAGCTCGTGGCTGCTCGGCATCGTGATCGCGATCGCGGCGGGCGCCGTGTTCGGGGCGATCCACGCGCTGTTCGCGGTGTCCTTCCGGGCCGACCAGATCGTCTCCGGCACGGCGCTGAACCTGCTGGCGGTGGGCGTCACCGGCTACCTGTTCGTGGAGGTCTACGGGGACCTCGGCACGCCCGACGACCTGCCGTCGGTGCCCAACGTCTCGCTGCCGATCGACTGGCTGCCGCTGCTCGGCGACATCTTCGGGGACCTCAACCTGCTCGTGTGGCTCGCGCTGGCCGCGGTGCTGATGACCTGGGTGTTCATGTTCCGGACGTCGTGGGGCCTGCGGCTGCGGTCCGCGGGCGAGAACCCGCTCGCGGCCGAGACGGCCGGCCTGAACGTCGTCCGCACGCGCTACCTGGCCGTGATGGCTTCAGGCGGGTTGGCGGCGATGGGCGGCGCGTTCCTGTCGATCGGCTTCCTGCACACGTTCACGCAGAACATGACCGCGGGCCGCGGGTTCATCGCGCTGGCGGCGCTGATCTTCGGCCGCTGGCGCCCCGGGCTCGCGTTGGCGGCGACGTTGCTGTTCGGGTTCGGCAGCGCGCTGGCGCAGCGGCTGCCGGTGTTCTCGCCGTCCGGCGCGGTGCTCTTCCAGGCACTGCCGTACGTGCTGACGCTGATCGCGGTGACCGGCCTGATCGGCCGCTCGATCCCGCCGCTCGCCCTCGGTCGCCCATTGCCGAGAAACTGAAGGTAAAGGCGAGCATCCCCTCCACCCCACCCCGATCATCCGACCTAACCGGGTTGACCTGCGTGCCGCCGTGGAATGCTTGACCGCATGACTCTCCGGCGCCGGACTCTGGGAGTGCTGATCGCGCTCGGGCTCACGATCTCCGCGTGCGGCGGGTCTGGCGAGCCCGATCGGTTCTCGCTCACGACGCCGAAGGGCGCCGCGCCGGAGCCGCAGCGCGCGCCGGTCACGGACGCCGAGCGGCGGGTCATCCGCGGCTGGTCGGCCGAGCTCCAGCACGGGGACGTCAAGGCGGCCGCGAAGTACTTCAGCGTCCCGAGCGAGGCGGTCAACCTCGCGCCCGAGCCGGAGCTGCTGACCACGGGTGACGTCGTCAAGCTCAACGACAGCTTCCCGTGTGGCGCCAAGCTGATCAGCGGCGTCGAGCGCACCGTCAACCAGATGCTCGTCGCCGACTTCGAGTTCGTCAGCCGGCCCGGCGCCGAGTGCAACGACGTCGGCACGCGGGCGACGTTCGCCTTCCTGATCGACGCCGACGATCACATCTCGCGGCTCATCCTCATCGTCGATGAGAACGAGCCGCTGCCGGACGACTCGATCGTCGCCTAACCGAGGCTCGGGCTCACGTAGCGCTCGCCGCGCGTGACGGCGTCGAGCCCGTCGATCAGCTCGGGCAGGCCGCCCTCCTTGAGCACGATCCCGTCCGCGCCCGCCTCGAGCACGCCTTTGAGCTCGGTCGGGTCCGTCGTGGCCGTGAACACGACCACCTTCGTCTGGGCCTCGGCCTCTGCCAGCCGCCGGATCAGCCCTTCGCCGCCGCCCTCGGACGCGAGATGCAGGTCCACGACGGCGACGTCCGGCGCCGTCGCGAGCACCAGCTCCGCCCCGCTCTCCGCCGTTCCCGCGACGCCGGTCACGTTCCAGCCGCGCTGCTGCAACACGTCACGCAGGAAGATGCGCAGCGCGCCATGGTCCTCGACGATCGCCACGCTGTGGCCCTCGGTGCTCATGCCAGCCTGTTACCCGGATGCCGGTCCTGGTCGACCCCTTGAATCACTACGCCTACGTGCCCTTCACCGTCAAGGACTGGTGCCACATGGCCGTCGACGGCTCCTTCGAGGAGCTGCACGCGTTCGCGGCGTCGCTCGGTATCCCGCGCAGCCGCTTCCAGGGCGACCACTACGACCTGACGCCGTGGATGCGTGAACGGGCCGTGGCGCTGGGAGCCGAGGAAGTGCCGACGCGGGAGCTGCTGCTGCGCATGGCGGGCCCGCGCGGGGACCGTGCCCGCCGCCGGCGGGCCGTGCGCGGTTCATGAGACCGGAAACGGGGATCGTGTTTTCAGCGTCACACCGATCTCGGCACGCTGTTCGCGTCCGGCGGCGCCGCCGTGCCGCTGCGGATCGCGACCGTCACCGCCCTGGCGCTCGTCACGCTGTGGTGCGTGCTGCCGGTGGCGCGCCGCGCTTCGCTGCGCCGCCGCTGACCGCGGCCGTCGCGGCGTCGGCGAGCGCCGCCAGCAGGGCGGCGGTGGCGGGCGGGTCGGGCGGCTCGCCGTAGGTGGCGGCGTAGATGTGGCGCTCCCAGCCGGGCAGCTCGGTCGCGACGACGCCGTCGACGTGGTGCGCGCGCAGCGCCAGGCCGGACTGGATCGCGATGCCCAGGCCCGCGGTCACGAGGGCCTGCATCACGACCATGTCGTCGGAGCTGAAGCCGATCCGGGGGTCGAAGCCGGCGTCGGCGCAGATCGTCAGCAGGTGGCTGCGGCAGCGGTCGCAGCCGCCGACCCAGGTCGCGTCGCGCAGGGCGGCCAGGTCGGGCTCGGGCCGGCGGGAAAGCACGTAGGTCGGGTCGTCGAGCAGGTGGTGCAGGCGGATGCCGGCCGGTTCGGGCTCGGTCTCGTCGTAGCGGAAGACGATCGCGACTTCGATCTTGCCGGTGCGCAGGAGCTCGATCGCCTCGGGCGGGTGGGTGTCGAGGAGGTTGAGCTGCAGGCCGGGGTGCTTGGCGGCGAGCGTCGCCACCGCGAGCGGGACGAGCGACCCGATCGCGGAGGCGAAGCCGGCGAGGCGCACGCGTCCGGCGGTGAGGCCGACGTGGGCGGACAGCTCCGCGCCGGCGGCGTCGATGCGCCCGAGGATCTCGGCCGCGCGGTCGGCCAGCAGCTGTCCCGCCGGGGTGAGCCGGATCCCGCGGCCGACCCGCTGCAGCAGCTGCGCGCCGGTCTCGGCCTCCAGCCGGGTGAGGTGGTGGGTGACGGACGGCTGCGAGTAGTGCAGCTCCTTCGCCGCCGCGGTGACCGACCCGTGGCGCGCGACCGCGTCGATGACGCGCAGCCGGTTGACGTCCAGCATTCATCAACCCTATCTATGAATGGGCACGAAAGTTGGCATTGGACGTATCCGGGCGGCGCGACGAAGCTCCACGACATGCCCGCCACGCAGATCCGCCCCGCCGGTCAGCTGGCCCCGCTCGTCGCCGGCATCCGCAGCGTCGTCGAGCGCCACGCCGACTGGACCGAGACCGCGCTGCTCGTCGCCGACGAGCTGCGCCGCAACCTGCTGACGCCGGACGTCCTCACTCCCGAGCAGCGCCTCGGCTCCCCGGACGACTACACCGGCCACACGCTGCACGTGGAGCCCGACGGCTCGTTCTCGGTCGTCGCGCTCGTCTGGCGCCCCGGCCAGCTCACGCGCATCCACGACCACATCACCTGGTGCGCGTTCGCCGTCATCCAGGGCGTCGAGCACGAGGAGCTCTACAGCGCCGAGCTCGAGCTGCTCGGCGAGAGCGACAACCACGTCGGCGACGTCAGCGGCTTCGCCCCGCCCGGCGACATCCACCGCGTGCACAACACCGCCGACACGACCGCGATCTCGATCCACGTCTATGGCACCGACGTCACCCGCGTCGGCTCCAGCGCCCGCCGCTACTACGACTGAAAGCGAGCCGCCCCGATGTCCTCCGTGTATGTCCACTTCTTCTCGGTCTCGCTCGACGGCTTCGGCACCGGTGAGGGCCTGAGCCGCGAGGAGCCGTTCGGCCACGCCGGCGAACGCCTGCACGAATGGATCTTCGTCACCCGCGGCTGGAAGGAGGGCGGCAGCGGCGGCGTCGACGACGCCTTCGTCCAGCGCCACGACATGGGCATCGGCGCCGAGATCATGGGCGCCGGCAAGTTCGGCTATCCCGGCTGGGAGAACGACCCGGACTGGAAGGGCTGGTGGGGCCCGAACCCGCCCTTCCACACGCCGACCTTCGTCCTGACCCACCACACCCGTCCGTCGATCGAGATGGAGGGCGGCACGACCTTCCACTTCCGCGACACCTCCCCGGCCGAGGCGCTTGAAGAGGCCCGTGCGGCCGCGGGCGGCCAGCACATCCGGATCGGCGGCGGCGCGAAGACGATCCGCAGCTTTCTCGCCGAGCGGCTGATCGACCACATGCACGTCGCGGTCGTCCCGATCCTGCTCGGGCGCGGCGAGCGCCTGTGGGACGGACAGGAAGGGCTCGAGCGCGACTACGCGATCGAGTCCGTCTCCTCGCCGAGCGGCGTGACGCACCTGACCTTCACGCGCAGGTAGGACCCGGGCGGCTCGGCCGGCGGCTGTTGCCGGCGCAGCCACTGGAGCCCTTCGCTCAGGTAGCGGGGCACGCGCCACTGCGGGCACTCGATCGCGTAGAAGAGCGCGAAGGCCGACTTCGTCCACGTGCGGGCGGCGGCGGCGGCCCGCAGCGCCAGGTCGTCGGTGCCGCCGAGCTCGGTCTCGAACAGCTCGGGGTTCGCGAGGATGAACGCTTCCTCGAAGGTGCGCCCGCACTCGTCCCCGTCGCGTTCCGGAACCGGGTAGGCGAGTCGACGGGCGCCGGCGAGCTTGTGCCTGCTCCGCAGCGAGAGCAGCTCGCCCGGGCTGATCTCCGTGTCGGCGAACCAATCGGTGACGGCGGCGTTCGCCGTTCGCGTCGCGGCGGCGACGGGCACCCGCTCGTGGTGGTCGTCGAGCGCGTCGATGTCCGTGACGACCAGGGTCGGCAGCTCGAGGAAGTCCAGCAGTCCGAAGAATCGCTGCGCGTGGGCCGCGCCGACCTCCAGGAGCACGCCGTGGCGACCGGAGAGCCCTTCGCGCCGGATCATCGCGGGCAGCAGCAGCCGCTCGGTCGTGCCGTCGACGAGGATCGCGTGATCGGCGAACAACAGCTCGCTGCCCGTCAGCTTCAGGTAGCGGTGGACGAACTCGCGGTCGAGCCCTTCGACGGTGGCGCCGAGGTCCTTGACCGTGGCTGAGCGCGTGCGTCCCGCTGCGCGGAAGGAGCGGATCGCAGTGAGCGGCGCGTGGTTGGCGATGCGCGGGGAGCGCGTGGTCACCACGAACTGCACCGGGCGCGGGGGCATCTGGCTGACGCGGTTGAGCTCGTGGATGAACACCTCCTGCGCCGGCGGGCACAGGTGCGCCTCGGGGTGCTCCACGAACGCGAGATGGACGCCGGCGCGGGCGTGGAACCGCTGCGGAAGGTCGCTCAGCTGCTCCCGCGCGCCGATGAAGTGGAGCGCGAGCTGCCGCTCGAGGGCCGCCCACTCCACCCGGCGCGCGTTCACCTGCAGCGTTCGCTCGAACGCCGCGCCGACCCGCGGCCGGAGCTCGGCGAGGAAGGTCGCCTTCGCCCCGTCATCGTCCGCGACCGGCTCCAGGCCGCCGAACAGCGCCTCGAGCTTGCCCGCGGCCAGCTCGAATCTCGCGCGCAGGACGGCGTCTTGAGCGGTCCCGTCGGCCACGACGATCCGCAGCTCGATGAAGGGCAGCGCCGCCCGGACCCGCCCCTGATCCTCAGGGTCCTCCAGGTGGGCCCGGTGCGCGTCGAGGAACGCGCGCTGCGCGCAGCGCGAGAAGTCCTCGAGCTCAAAGCGCGACGGCGACTGAAAGCGCCGGAAGAGGTCCATGAACGACGTCTTGCCGCAGTTGTCGGGCCCGACGATCACCGTCGTGACCTGCGCGTCCTCGTCGCTGAGCCCGCTGCTCGCCACGAGTGAGACATCGGCGCAGGCGAGCAGGCGGAAGTTGCGTACGGAGATGGACTTGATGTGCATCGGCTACTCGCGAAGTCTCGAACCGCGAGCCGATGCACGTCAATATCGGCATCTATATAGAGTCAGTCACTCAGGTAGATAGGTGTCAGAGTCAGCAGCCGTAGCCGTCGCGGTCGCGGTCGAGCTCGTACACGTCAGGTCCCACCACGCGGACGGTGCGGCCGATGTAATCAGGGCCGTTGCCGTCCCCTCGACGGCAGTCGTAGTCGGAGGAGTCGGCTCTCAGGCACGCGCCCGCGTAGCTGGGGTGGCAGTCCGGCGAGGCCAGCGAGGCCACCCCGTACACGAGCGCCGGCGTGAGCACGATCGCCGTGCCGGCGACGCTCCACATGCGCTTCGGGGTCAGTCCGCGTCGCCGTGCCCGCGGCTCGCGCGTGACGCCGGCCGTCCGCGGGATCGCCTGGTGCGGTCGCTCGAGTGCGTCGTGGAGGTCGGCGACGAGCGTGCGGGCGTCGCCGTGACGCTTCGCGGGGTCGAGCGAGAGCGCACGCAGGAGCACGCGGTCCACGGCGGGGTTCAGGCGCTGGTTGCGCCGTGAAGGCGCCACCGGCTCGGCGTCCGCCGGCTGCGTGAGCCCACGCGGCAGCGTGCCGGTCGCCGCGCGATAGGCGATCGCGGCCAGCGCCCAGCGGTCGCTGGCGGCGGTCGCCGCCCCGTACATGAGGGTCTCCGGTGCCATGTACGCGGGCGTGCCGGGTACCCGGCCCGTGCCGGTCACGGTCGAGACGTCGTCCGCGAGCGCGATCCCGAAGTCGGTCAGCAGCCCGCGCCCGTGCTCGGCGTCGATGAGGATGTTCGCCGGCTTGAGGTCGCGATGGACGACACCCCGGGCGTGGCAGCAGTCGAGGCCTTCGGCCACGCCGGCCAGCAGCTCCAGGACGTCCTCGAACGCGGGTCGCCGCTCGCTGAGGAAGCGGTCCAGCGAGCCGCCCGGCACGTAGCGCATCGAGAAGTAGCGCCGGCCCTGGTGCTCGCCGCGCGCGTAGATGGGCACGACGTTCGGGTGCTCGACGGACGCCATGGCGTCCACCTCGCGCTCGAACCGGCGCATCAGGTCCGGCGCCAGGGCGAGCTCCGGCCGGATGAACTTCCGTGCGACCTTGCGCTTCGGTGACCGCTCGGCGGCCAGGAAGACCTCGCCGAACCCGCCGCCGCCGAGGCGCGCCTCGATCCGGTAGCCGTCGACGACGTCGCCCGGCGAGAACCGGGAGGGAAGGTCGTTCTCAGCCGCGACCGCGCACATTGCGCAGGGAACCTACAGCGCAAACGCGCCGCAAAGCAAGCGCGCCCCGGCCGAATGGCCAGGGCGCGGTGCAGCGCTTCTAGTGCCCGGACGCCTGGCGCTGGGCGTCGCAGACGACGGGATCGAAGATCGGCGTCCCGTCGGCGGCGTAGCACAGCGGCGTCGGCGGCGGGGGCGGATCCTCGTCGGCGAAGGCCGGCGCGGCCGCGCCGGCCAGCGTCACGGCCGTCAGGAGGGTGAGCAGGGACTTGGTGGAACGTGACACAGAGTCCTCCCCTGTGAATGAGTTGACTTACACTCACAACTCTCAGTCGGTTTCCGTCAGCCGCCATCACTGACTCAGGTAAGTGACTATTACGGTTACGGAGGGGCGACCACCGTGAAGGGAGGGGTGTCATGTCGGCGCGGTGCGCTATAGGGTGCGGGTGTGCCCGAGCGGATCTCGAGCCCGCGCCTGATCGGCCGCGAGGCCCAGCTCGACCGGCTGGGCCGGCTCTATGACCGCGCGGCCGCGGGCGAGTTCACCCTGGCGCTGATCAAGGGCGACGCGGGCATCGGCAAGTCGCGCCTGGTGCGGGAGCTTCAGACGCCCGGCGCGCTGACGCTGCGCGGCAGCTGCTTCCCGATCGCCGGCGAAGAGGCGCCCTACGGGCCTTTGGTCGCCGCGCTGCGCGACGTGCCCGGCGATCGGCTCGCCGCCGCGGCCGACGGGCTGCCCGAGGCGCTGGTCGCCGAGCTGGCGTCCCTGCTTCCTGCACTCGGTGGCCACGCAGTGGCCGGTCGTGACAGCTCGCGCGGCGCCCAGGGCCGCCAGTACGAGTACCTGCTGGAGCTGCTCGCGCGGCTGGCCGAAGAGACGCCGGTCGTCCTGGTCATCGAGGACATCCACTGGGCCGACCCCTCCACGCTGGACTTCCTGTCTTTCGTAGCCCGCAACGCGCGCCGCGAACGGGTCCTGCTCGTCGCCACGCACCGTCTGCACGACGGCCGCGACCTGCAGGCGCTCGAGCGCTACGTCGACCAGCTCGAGCGCTGCGCCGCCGTCGAGGCGATCGCCCTCGGCCCACTCGACGAGGCCCAGGTCAGCCAGCAGATCGAGGCGATCCTGCTGCGTGCCCCCGACGTGGCCGTCACCCGCCGCATCGCCGCGCGCACGCAGGGCAACCCGTTCTACGTCGAGGAGCTGATCGCCCACGGCGGCACGGCCGAGGCGCCCCTGGCGCCCGGGCACGCCGCCACGCTGCTCGAGCGCGTCCGCGCGCTCAGCCCCGAGACCCAGCACGTCGTGCAGGTGCTCGCCGCCTTCGGGCGCGCGGTCGAGCACGACCTGCTGGCGCGCGCGGCCGCCGTGGCCGAGCCCGAGCTGTCCCGGCGGCTGCGCAGCGCGGTCGACTCCCACGTCGTCGAGGCCGGCGGCGCGATGCTGACGTTCCGCCACGCGCTCACACGCGAAGCGGTCTACGAGGCGCTGCTGCCGGGGGAGCGCCAGCGCCTGCACCGCGCCGTGGCGGGCGCGCTGCGCGAGCGCCGGGACCTCACCGACGCCGCCGAGCTGGCGGTTCAATGGCGGGCGGCCGGCGATAGCGCGGCGGCGCTCGAGGCGTCGCTGGAAGCGGCGCGGGCCGCCAGCGGCGTCTATGCCTACAGCGAGGCGGTCGAGCACTACACGGCCGCCGTCTCCCTCTGGAGCGCGCCCGGCGCGCCTGAGCTCGACCACGCCGCGATCCTGCTCGACGCCGCCGACGCGGCCTACCGGGCGGGCGCGGACGAGCTGCCGATCCAGTGGTGCGAGCTCGGGCTGGCGACGCTCGGTGAGAACCCGGACCCGCACCGGGCCGCGGCGTTCTTCGAGCGGCTCGGCCGCTTCCAAGACCATCACCTCGACAAGTCGCTGACCATCTACAGCGAGGCGCTGGAACGCCTCGACGACAGCGCCAGCGCCGAGCGCGCCCGCCTGCTCAGCAACGAGAGCCTCACGCTGACGCTGAACGTGCGCTGGGACGAGGCGCGCGAGCGGGCCGAACGCGCGCTCGCGATCGCGCAGCGGGCGGGCGCCGACGCCGAGGAGGGCTTCGCGCGCTCGGTGCTCGGGCTCGTGCTCGCCTACCTCGGTGACTTCGAGGCGGCCGAGCAACACCTCGGCATCGCGCGGCGCATCGGCGAGGCGCTCGGGCGGCCCGAGGATGTCACCGGCGCCTACGTCCACCTCGGTGAGATCCGCCGGCTGCGGGGCGACCTCCCCGGCGCCTTGGAGGTCATGGCCGCCGGGATCGACGCGTCGCGACGGCTCGGCGTCGAAGCCTCCTACGGCCGCTACTTCGCACTCAACGCCGCCGAGGACGAGTTCGAGCTCGGCCACTGGGACGCGGCGCAGGCACGGATCGACCGGCTCGAGGGCGCGTCGCTGACCTGGACCGAGACGTTGCTGCGCCTGACCGTCTCCGGCCAGCTCGCGGCGGGGCGCGGCGAGTTCGAGCGGGCGCGGGCCTGGCTCGACGAGGCGAGCGGGCAGTTGCGTGAGTCCTCGGCGACGGAGTGGACGGCCTACGTGGCGGCGTGCGTGGTCGAGCTGCAGCTGACGGCGGGCGAGCCCGACCAGGCACTGGCGACCGCCGTGGCCGAGCTCGAGCGCGTGCGCGGGCGCGAGGAGCGGCTCTACACGCCGGCGCTGGTGAGCACGGCGGTGCGCGCGGCGGCGGACGCGGGCGCGCCGGACGAGGCCGAGCGCCTCACCGCCTGGCTGGCGGCGTTCCTCGATGAAGCGTCGCCGCCGATCGCCCTCGCGCATCTGGCGGGCGCGCGTGCGGAGTCCGCCCGTGCGCGCGGCGCCTCGTTCGCCGATGAGTGGGCCGGGGTCGCCGGCCACTGGGACCGGCTCGTCCACCCCTACCGGGCCGCGTACGCCCGCGTGCGGGAGGCCGAGGCCCGGCTCGCCGACCGTGAGCGCGAGGAGGCGGCGCACGCGCTCTCGAAGGCGCTCGACGTCGCCAACGCGCTCGGCGCGCTCCCGCTCAAGGCGTGGGCCGAGAGCCTCGCCACCCGCAAGCGCCTGCGCCGCGCCGTCGTCGGCCAGCTCGAGTCCGCCGGCCCCGAGGAGCGGCTGACGCCGCGCGAGCTGGAGGTGCTCAGGCTCGTCGCCGAAGGTCGCACCAACCGGCAGATCGGCGCGGCGCTGCACATCACCGAGGGCACGGCCGCGCTGCACGTCTCGAAGATCCTCGGCAAGCTCGACGTCAGCACGCGCGGCCAGGCCGCCGCGCTCGTCCACCGCTCCGGTCCGGCCTGACCTATATGGCTCCCGCGGACAGATATGCAGTTCCTGCGATGACGCGCGGCGGGGCTTGGCCTAGCTTCGGCCAGCATGAGCCTGCCGGCCGCGATCGAGTGCGGCGACGCGCTGATCGTCTTCGAGGGCCCGCGCCGGATCCGTCACCGCACCCCGGAGCCCCTGGACCTGTGGCCGGACGCGCGGGAGGCCGAGGACGTCCGGGCCCGCATCGAGCATGGGCGGCCGATTCTCGTGATCCTCGGCGGCCCGCAGGCCGAGGCGACGCTGCTCAGCGAGCGGTTCGCTGAGGCGCCGCCCGCGCTGGCCCGGTTCGCGCACGCGATCGCGCGCGAGCTCGCGCCGCTCCCCGTTCCCGCGCTGGACTGGCTGCCCCACGACCTACGCGACCACGGCCTGCGCTTCCTGCGCGCCAGCGTGTCGCACGCACGCCGCACGCCCGCACTGCTGCGCCCGGCGCTGTCCCTCGACGACCGCGCCGCGGCCTGGCCGCACGTGCGCTTCGCGCATCTCTCCGGAACCGGCGCCACCGCGCACGAGCTGTCCCCGGTGGTGGCCTACGCGTTCGCGGACCTCACCCCGCCGCGGCTGACGCGCTAGCCGTAGTCGCCGGCGTCGAGCAGGTGCCGCTGCGCGAGCGCGACGAGCTGGAGGCGGTTCTGCTCCTTGGTCCCGCGCAGGTCGTAGAGCCGGTAGAGGTCGCTGAGCAGGTCGCTCACGCGTTCCGGGCCGATCGGCGGCTGCAGCCGGGCCGCGATCTGCGCGTTGCTCGGCGTCGCCACGAGCTCGCCCGGGGCGGCGAAGAACGGCCGGCACAGCTCCACCAGCACCTCCCGCTGGCGAGCGGTGGGCTGCGGCAGCTCGTCGCGGTCCGACGTGCGCCCCTCGTCGAGCGGGACGCCGCCGACCAGGAGGAAGCGCTCGCCCGCGAGGCGCACGTCATGCTCGCCGGCGTCCAGCTGCGCCGGCCGCGCGGGCATCCGCGGGGCGAGCATCCACGATCCGGTTTCGACCGCGACGCCCTGGCGCAGCCGCACGGACCGGTGCTCGGTGCCGTGCTTGGACGCGGTGTCCAGCAGGTACACGCAGACCGCGGGCGGGTCGCCGTACGTGCGCAGCGTGATCTCCGCGTGCTCGCGCGAGACCTTCCGGTGCGCCGGGAACGAGACCGTGCCGTCGACCCGTCCGACCGTGGCCGGCGCGCGCGGTGTCAGGGCGTGGATCCGCAGGACGCCGTCGGCGTCGCGCCAGGCGACGTACGGCTGGCCGCCGGCCACCTGCGCGATGCGGGCGAGCTCCGCGGCACCGTCCGGGCGAACCGGTTCACCAGGCACGTACGCGATCGGCGCTCGTCGTCTGCACAAGCCGGAGATCGGATTCGAACCGACGACCCACCGCTTACAAGGCGCAAGTGCCTGCCGTTCGCAAACACAGTTAACGCCTGGAAAAACGGCGCTTTCACGGCGTTCCGCGGAGGTTGTCGTACCCGCCGATTTCGCCGAATCGGTGGGGTTTCTGTCACCCAATTGTCACCGAACGGCGGCCGAGGTCGGCCGCGTGCGAGGAGGACGCGGCGACCGCGTAGTAATCCCGGTGTGCTCGGTGGAGCCAAGTCGTCCCATCGCAGGTGGACGACCGCGCTGCGCCGAACGACTGTTGGCTGGCGCTGCCGGTGCGGCGCGTGGTGAATGCCGTGACCCACTCGCACGGCACTGACGGCGTCCCGGTGCCGTAGCACGGGGAAGTCCACGAGATGTGCAGGTGCGCGGCGCAGGCGGGGGCGTGGCAGGTCCGTGGGGAACCAAGGCCGGGGAAGCCCTCGCAGCCGACGAATTGCATCGCCGGGATCAGCGGGCAGACCGGCCGTGTGCCGGCCAATCGACTTACTTTGAGTACGCGCGGTGCGCGTGGTGATGTCGCCGGCTCCGTATCGTCTGGAGTCGGGGAGTCCAATCCGCAATGATCTCGTATGTGAACACAGCCATGTGTCCTCAATGTGGCGGCACGGACCATCGGCCGGTCGCCGGCGGTTTCGTTGACTGCGTGAGCCGAGTTTTCACGGGATTCGTCCCAAAGACGTTCAACGGCAGCGCCTTTGCCAACCCCGCAGGTCCGTTGATCAGCGAATGCGGTAACCGGTTCTACTCAGATCACGATCTGACGCCGTTCCTCGGGTTCTCTGGCCCCGCTCGCGGAACGGGTTCACCGATGACATAGCCCGGACGAGCCGTCATGGACCGCCGGCACCTGTCAGGTGCGACAATGCGAGTACGTGGCCGAGAATCTGACTGCTGCGGAGCTCTACGCCAAGGCCGCTGAGCTGTTCCGCGACGACCAGGAAGCACTGCTCGAGCTGATGCACGCCCAGCTCGAGTCGATCGAGGCGCGCGAGCCGAACGGGCACGACGCGGAGAGCTGCCGGCTGGCGATGCTCGCGGCGGCTCCGGTCGGCGCGCAGGTCGGGCTTTGGCGGGCGCGGGCGCTCGCCCGGTTCGGGTCCGTCGGTTGGCTCGAGGGCGTCGCGATGATGATCATGAGCGACGCGTTTCGCCAGCTCAGCGTGGTCAACGACGACTACGTCCGGGGCCGCACGCTGGACCGCATGCAGATGTCGGAGGAGGCACTGCAGATGCTGCGAGAGCTTCGGCACTTCACCGCGGGCGAGCGGCGCTTCGACTTCGGCCCCACGCCCGCACTGGTCGCACGCGTCCTGCCCGAGAAGTCCGGCTTCATGCTGACCGTCGCCGGTCGGCTCGACGAGGCGCGTGCCAGCTACGAACGCGCGCTGGCCGAGACGAAGGGCGATGAGCGCGGCACCATCAAGGTGCAGGCGGGGCTCGAGGTCGTCGGCTACCTCCAAGCGCTGGCCGACGGCGCGCAGACCGAGCCGTTCGCCACCGCGACCGCCGATCTCGCCGAGCGGGCGGCAGCGGCGGGCCAGCCCGACATCGCGCGCGACGCCGCGCACAATGCCGAAGTCATGCGCCACCGCGGCCGCGACCTCGCGCCCTACGAGATCCTCTGAGGCTGCGGGCTGAGGTCGAGCCGCGCGCCCGCGCGCTCGGCCCAGCGCTGCCAGAAGCGCCGGATCGCGGCCTGGCGCTCAGCGCTCATGTTGAGCCCGCCGGGGTGGTAGAGCAGCAGCGGCATCTCGACCGTTACATTTTGCAGGTCGGCCAGCAGCCCCGCCTGCTCGAGGCGGTCGAGCAACGCCGTGATGCCCGCTTCGGAGAGGTCGACGTCGTGGAAGTCGCCGACGGTCTCGCTCGTCTGAATCCCGTCCGAGAGGATCGTCAGCCGGTCGCCGGGCGCGAGCACGTCCGCGGCGACCACCGCGGCCTCGACGAGCGCGGAGCCGCGGGCTGAGACCGGCGGGTCGGTCATCATCGACTCGAAGTCCGTCCGCGCGACGTTGACGTTCTCGGTGATCTCGCCCGGCGCGTAGTCGGGGCTGTCGCGGTGCTCCTCGCTGGGCCCGACGGGCGCGAACAGCGGAGCGCTTTCGGCGATCGGGTCGCCGGCGGCGATGATCAGGCACAGCCGACCGGAGCCGCGCTCGCCGATGTGGCGCGCGAAGGAGGCGAACGCGCCGGCGTACTCCGAGCGCGCGGTGCGCGTGGAGCCGGAGACGTCGGCGAGCGCGCAGCCCGAGGCCAGCTGCTGCGGTCCGTCGTCGTCGCCACAGCCGGCGGCGGCGAGCGCGGTGCACAGGAGAGACAGTGCGAGGGTCCTGCGGGTGGGGGTCATACGGGCTCCTGATCCAGCCAGCTCCAGCCGGCCGGAGAGTTCCTGGGAGGGATGGGATCGGGCGCCGGTTCCGGCGCCGGTTCTTCGACGGTCACGAACGGCACGTCCGGTGTGACGGGCTCCGGCTCCGGAGCGGGCGCCGGCGGGTTGCCGCCGACGACCGTCGGGACGACGACGGGCTGCGTGCTGATCGCACGCTGCGGGTCCAGCAGCGCGAGCGCGATCTCCTGCGCGGAGGGCGGCTCGGGGAGCGCGAGCTCGAGCGCTCGCACGCCGCGCGCGTGGCAGGCGCGCTCGTACTCGATCCGCAGCCGCGCCGTCAGCTCGGCCGCGGCGGCCGCCTCGCGCTCGCTGAACGCGCCGACGTGCAGGTCGGACGCGTCGAGCCGGCGCGAAGCCTCCGTGAGCCGCACGCGCTGGGCGGCGACCTTCTCGACCGCCTCGCGCCGGCGCGTCTCGGCGGCCGCGTCACGCTTGCGCCACCCGCGGTGCGGGTGCGCGACCGTCGCGCGCATCGACAGCGTCATCGCGGCCAGCAGCGCGGCGAGCGTGATCGGGACGACGAAGGCGAGGTTCGGACCGTCCTGCGCCGCCTCGGCGCTCGGACGAGCGTCACCCTGGGGCGCCGCGGCACCGAATCCGCGGCCCGTCGTCTGCCCCGCGCTCGCCTGGCTGCGCAGCTGGTCGCGGTAGGCGAGGTTGTCCTCGCGCCCGGTCGCGAGGGCGACGACCGCCCAGCCGACGCACCCGATCGTCGCCAGCGCCAGCACGACGAGGGTCAACCGCGCGAGCCGCCGGTGGTGGGTCACGAGGCTGCCGAGCCCGAGGCCCCCGAGCTCCGCGCCCGCGGTCAGCAACAGAGCGAGCGCGGCGGTCACCTGCACGGCGGTGCGCGTGTCCGTCTCCAGCGCCGGGCGCACGGCGGGCGCCGAGAGCTGCACCTCGAGGAAGAACAGGATCGGGAACATCAGCAGCGCCACGAGCGGGTGCGTGAGGCGCGTGCCGGTGGCCGGCTCGTCCGGCTCCTCCACGCGCAGGCGCTCGCGCTCGGCCACGGCGCGCCGCTCCGCCTGCTCGGCCAGCTCCACGGCCTCCTGCGCCCCCGCCACGCCGGCCACGGCGGCCGCCCGCTCGGGTACGTGCGCGCGCAACTCGAGCGCGACGCCCGAGCGGGTCAGCTGCGAGATCTCGTCCGTCAGCGCCGTCGTGACCGGGCCGGGCCCGACCAGGCCGCGCTGGGTGGCGGCGGCGAGGTCGCGCGCGACGGCGTCCACCCGTGCCGCGCGCGCCGCCGCGCTGTAGCCGCGCTCGGCCGCCGCGGGGTCCTCGCGGTGGCGCGGGAGGCTCGGCACGAAGTCCTCGCCCACGATCGGGCGGGTGCCCGGCACGACCTGTGGCGGCGCGCTCACGAGCGCTCCTCGATCCGCAGCGTGCCGTCGGGCGCCAAGCCCGCGCGCACGGGCCCGCGGGCTCCGTGGATGAGCGCGGAGCGCAGCGGCCGGACCAGCAGCCGGCGCGTCAGGCGGACCATCTCACGGCCGTCCCAGCGGCCGTCGGCGTCGAGCTGGGCGTCCAGGGCGGACGCGAGCGACGCGTGATCGATCGAGACGTTCACACCGTGGTCGTCAGCGAAGTTCGTCTCGATGTGATGCGCCTGGCGCGCGGCCAGCCCAGGCAGGCTCGCGCGGCGCAGGATGTCGTAGGGCAGCACGTCGCCCGCGATGCGGCTCCACAGCGGGCGCCCGACGCGCTGCAGGTCCGGGTTCTCGCACAGCGCGCGCTGCGCGATCGCGCGCGTCTCGGCGAGCAGCTCGGCCGTGTCGGGCGGGCCTTCGGGACGCGCCACCAGGCGCGCGATCTCGCCGTCGCCGAGGTTGCAGGTGAGCAGCACGGCAGCGTGGGCGAAGCTCGCCGTGCGGTTGCGGCCGTCGGTCAGCCGGCCCTCCTCGATCACCGCCAGCAGCAGCGCGAGCACGTCCGGGTGCGCCTTGTCGATCTCGTCGAGCAGCACCACGCGCGCCGGGCGCTCGGCGAGCGCGTCGGTGATCGCGCCGCCCGCCTCGTAGCCGACGAAGCCGGGCGGCGCGCCCGTCAGGCGCGCGACGTCGTGCGGGTTGCGCAGCTCGGAGCAGTCGACGCGCAGCAGGTCGTCGGCGTTGCCCGACAGCGCGCGCTGGAGCGTCCGCGCGGTCTCGGTCTTGCCCACGCCGGGCGGCCCCGGCATCAGGGCGACGAGCCGCGGAGGCCCGAGCCGCTCGCCGGCGGGGCGCTGCGGGTCGGGCCAGCGCGCGTCGGCCAGCCGCTCGAGCAGCCCGTCGATCGCGGTCGGCTGGCCGATCACGTCACGCCGCAGGCGCTCGCCGAGGTCGTCCAGAGCGAGCGCCTCGAACGGCGTCCCCTGCGCGTGCCGGCGCGCCAAGCCGCTGAGCAGCGCGCCTGGCCGCCCAAGCTCGGTCGCCAGGTGGCAGGAGGCCCGCCGCGCCTGCTCGAGGTCGCGCACGGCGCGGCCCGGGAGACCGTCCGCCAGCGTCTGCAGCGCGGCGTCGCGCTCGTCGCCGGCGAGCGCGGCCGCGCCGTGGAAGCCGCCGCCGAGCAGTCGCAGGACCGCGCCGCGCTCGTCACGCTGGGGCGGCGACGCGTGGACCGTGCGCACGCCCGGCATGCCCTCGATGAACGGCACGCCCGCCGGCGCGCACACGATCACCGCGTTGCGCGGCGCGACGAAGCCGTCGCGCGCGACGCACTCCGCCTCGCGCACCGCGGCGCGCAGGATCCCCAGCGCGCGCCGGCCCGTGTCCGTGGACGCGTCGAAGAGCAGGTCGCAGTCCTCGAGCAGGATCGCGCAGCAGCGCCCGCGCTGGGCGACGAGCGCGCGGATCGCGCGCATGATGTCCAGCGGCGACGCCGCGCCGAGCCGCGGGGCGGCCGACGCTCCGAGTGCGTCGCGAGCGACTGGCGCGGCCGCGAGCAGCCGCTCGGCCTCCGCGCGGTCGCGCGGATCGATCGGCGTCAGGCCGTCCGCGGCGTCGGCGCTCAGGACGAGCTCCGCGCCTGCGCCGGTGCGCAGCTCCTCGCGCAAGGCGTGGCGCTCGTCCAAGACGCGCCCGTCGAGCAGCGCCTCGTCGCCGACGTGGCCGCGCAGGACCACGTGCGCGCCGTCCGCCACGGCCGCGGCGACCGCGGTCAGATGGGGTGAGGTCAGGGCCGTCATCGCCCGGCGCCGCGACCCGCGGCGTGCGCCGCCCGGCCCGCCGGCGCCTCGGGCTCGGCCACCGCGACGTCGATCCCCGCACGTCGCCACGTCTCGGCCATCCGGCGGCTGAGCGCGAGCTCGGCCTCGCAGCCCACGAGCGCGCCCGCCGAGGTCTGCAGCTCGTGGACGCCGGAGGCGGCCATGTCGAGCGCGAGCGCGCGGCCGTCCGCGGCGAGGTTGATGTCCACCTGCCCGCCGGCATAGCTCGTGCGCACTGACAGCGTCCCGTCCGCGGTCCGCCGGGCCTGCGTGCCCGGGACCATGCCCTCGGGCAGCGCGTTCACCAGCCGCGCGAGCACGAGCTCCTGCTCGGCGCGGGCGAGCGCGGCGCGCTCCTCCGCCTGCTCGAGCGCCTCGACGGCCGCGAGCGCGTCGCGGGTCGCAACGCGCGTCGGCGCCGACACGGCGCGCGCCAGCGCGGCGTCGGCCGCGGCGCGCAGGCGGGGCGGAGCGCAGCGTCCGACCGCTTCGCGACGGGCGGCGAGCCGCTCCATCGCGGTGCTCGCCGAGCGGGCGGCGCAGGCGGTCTGGACGCGAACGCGGCGACCGGCGAGGAAGCGGTCGCGGGCGGCGGCGAGCTCCGCCGCGGTGGCGGCTCCGGCGATGACCCGGAGCGGGATGGTGACTCCACTCATGACCCGCTGGCCGCCGTCTCGTCCGCGGATGTGACGCCCGCCAGCCAGTCGCGCAGGTGCGGCAGCGGCGGCACGCCCGTGACCAGCAGCCCGAGCTGCTCGTCGAGCTCGAGCTCGAGGCCGGCGGACACGTCGGGCGTGAGCTGGCCCGCGTGGAGGCCGCTGAGGTCGATCAGGCGCTGGTTGCGCGACCCGCGCCAGCGCAGGGGCGCGTGCCGGCGCTCGACGTAGGGCCCGTCCACCAGCAGGTCGGCGCGCTCGAGCAGGGCGCGCTGCGCGGGCGCTCCGGACCGCCGCAGCCACTCGAGGCGGTAGCCCGTGTAGACCATCACCGACAGGCCGGGCCGGCGCGTTCGCAGCAGGTCGACCACGCGTGTGAGCGCGGCGGCCTGCAGCATCGGCTCGCCGCCGGAGAACGTCACGCCGTCGCCTCCGGCGGCCACCAGCCAGTCGACCAGCGCTTCGACCGCGTACGGCGTGCCGCCCCGCGGGTGCGTCTCGGCGGCGAGACAGCCGTGACAGCGCAGTTCGCAGCCCTGCACCCAGACCGCGGCGCGGTCCCCCGGGCCGAGGACGGCGGTCGAGCGCTGCAGGCGCGCGACGTAGACCGTGCCGGGTTCGTCGATCCCGTGATGGCGGGTCACGTGACCCACTCCGGCCGGGGCGGCACGACGTCCGGCTGCGCGCCGAAGTCCGCGCTGTCGGCGAGCGCGCCCGGCGCGAGCGCCGCGAACGCGGCGGAGACGTAGGCGGCGAGCAGCTCACCGGCAAGCGCGCGCTCGGCCGTGGCGAGCTCCGCCGCGCGGGTGGCGATGGTGTGGACGCGCTCGCGCGCCTCGAGCGCCTCCGCGGACGCCTCGCTCGCCTCGCGGTGAGAGCGGACGGCGGAGCGCCGCAGCGCAGTCAGCCGCGCCGCCTCGGGCGCCGGCGAGCGCTCGCGCGCCGCCACCACGATCAGCGCCGCGCAGGGCGTGAGCGCGGTCAGCGCGGCCAGCGCCGTCCACAGCGCCGGCGCGTCGGAGCGCAGCGCCAGCACGAGCACGGCCGCACCGGCCAGCCCGGCGACGGCGATCCCGAGCGCGAGCGCGCGGGCCAGCGCGGCGCGCTCGAGCGGCGGCAGGTCGCGCTCCGTGCTCGGCACGCCCTCCGCGTCGAGTGCGTGGCGCGCGGCGTCGCGCTCGGTGAGCGCGAGCCGGTGGCGGTGCTCCGCGGCCTCGGCGTGCGCCTCGGCCTCGGTGATCAGCTCTGCCCTGCGGGCGGCGAGCAGGCCCATGCGCCGCTGGGCGAGCGCGCGGATCTCGTCGGCGAACGGCAGGCGACGACGGAGCAGGTCGTCCTGGTGGCGTACGGCGTCCGCGCGGCCGCGCTCCTGGGCGTACGCGCGCAGGTGCGCGTGCTCGGCGGCGGGGGCGAAGGCATCGGGGGTGGCGTCTGACACACACGCCAACCACCTCCGCCGCCGCCGGTGTGACTACGGCAACACGCGCAGCTGGGTGACGCCGGGATCGACCCCGGTGACCTTGCCCCCGCAGGAGCGCACCTCGCGCAGGTACTCCACCGCCTCCCGCGTCACTCGGAAGCCGGGCAGGAGCACGGGGATGCCGGGCGGGATGGCCTCGACCGCCGCGGCGCTGATGCGGCCGATCGCCTCCGTCACGTCAAGCGTCACGCCGTCGCGGTAGGCCGCCCGCGAGGCGGCCGACGGGTCGCTGTCCGGCGCCGAGCTGAGCGTGGCGAACGGGTCCGACGGCAGCCGCGGAGGTGTCCCGGGCTCGGCCAGCTCGCCCTCGAGCTCCGCGACCAGCGCGTCCACGGCGCGCTCCTCGGCTCGCTCGGGCAGCTGGAAGGGGAAGAGGAACATGATCGTGTTCAGGCCCGCCGTCTCGAGCGTCACGCCGTGCGCGTCGATCAGCCGGTCAGAGAGCTCGTGTCCGCGGCGTCCGTAGGCGGTCAGCGCGAACGTCGTCTTGGTACGGTCGAAACCGTCGACGCGGTCGCTCAGCGCTTCCAGCCGCTCGGGCGTGACGAAGCGCTCGAGCCCCGGCAGGCGCTCGGCGACGAGCGTGTTCAGGCGGTCGGTGCGCTCGATCGAGGCGGCGATCAGGTCACGCCCGTCGACGGCCAGCTCGCGGTGCGCGGCGTCGATCGAGGCGAGCAGGTGAAAGCTCGGGCTCGTCGTCTGCCAGTGCTCGTGCGCCTCGGCCATCAGCGCGCTGTCCACGCGCGTCTCGCGCCACAGGATGATCCCGGTCTGTTGCAGGCTCCCGCCCTGCTTGTGCGTGGACTGGATGACGATGTCGGCGCCCTGTTGGACGGCCGGCGTCGGCAGCTGCTCGTGGAACGCGAGGTGCGCGCCCCACGCCTCGTCGACCACCAGCAGCCGGTCGGGATCGCCGGCGCGGACGACCTCGGCGATCTCGCCGACGCGCGCGGCCAGCCCTTCGTAGGTCGGGCTCGTCAGCAGCACCGCGCGGGCGTCCGGCCGGCGCTCGAGCGCCCGTGCGACCTCCTGCGGCGACGGCGGCAGCAGCGCCCCGAAGGTCGTGTCGTAGCCGGCGGGAAGGAACTCGAACCCGACGCCGAACGCCATCAACGCGTGAATCGTCGAGTGGTGGGCGTTGCGCGCGACGAGCACGGTGGCGTCCGGCGCCAGGCGCGAGAGCATCAGCAGCACGGCCTGGTTTGACCCGGAGCTGCCGGTCACCGACATCACGGCTCGGTCGGCGCCGTGCAGCTCCGCGATCAGGTTCTCGGCGGCGCCGAACGCGCCGTCGTGCGAGGAGGGGGTTCCGAGGCGCATCGCGGCCAGCCTAGAGCTTCTGCTTGGCGGCCGAGATGGAGACGTCTGAGGCGTAGATGTCCTCGACGCGGGCGGCGCCGGTCAGGACCGACGGCGTGGCGAAGCGGTCGCGCCCGCGCACCTGCGCGGAGTTCAGCGTCGCGGCGAGCGACGCGCCGAAACGCTGGTCGAGCTCCTCGCGGGTGTAGCGGGGGACCTGGCGGGTGATCGTGGAGGTCGTCATGCACGCTCCACGGGCGCCCGCCCCGGCTTACGACACGGCGGCTCAGCGGCGCTTGGAGCGCAGGTAGAGCCCCCCGACAACGAGCAGCACGCCGAGCGGTCCGATCACCGACGCGACCTGCAGCGCGAACCTCACGCCCTCCTCGAGCAGCGCCGGGATCAGTGCCGCGAGCGTGCCCCCGCCGAGGAAGTAGAGCGCGAGCGAGACGAGCGCCGGCAGGCCGAACACGAGGAAGAGTCCGATGCGCACGCCGACGCCGACGTCGCGCCGGCGCTGCCAGGCCCGCTCGCCGGACATCCACGTGCGGCTGACGTCGGAGGGGCGCACGTCACGGATCGTGCGGGTCGTCCAGCCGCCGTCGAACTCGACCACGAGCGAGGACGAGAACCAGCCGTTGCGAACTTCGCGCACGATCCCCGTGCTCCCCTTCGGCACGGAGGTCGCGCCGGTCAGCGCGTCCATCCAGCCCGACGCGATCGCGCGCCGGGCGCGCACGTGGTCGCCCACCTGGGGCGAGCCGAACAGCAGGCTCACGGCCGCCGCAGCAGCGCGCGCGCGGCGCGCCGCGGGTCAGGAGTGGCGTGGACGCCGGGGATCATGCGCCGGCGGCGTTCCGACTCGGCCTGGCGCTCCCCCTGCAGGCGACGCTCCTCGAGCTCACGCTCGCGGTGGTCGCCGTACATCTCCTCGTGGTGCGCCGCCCGGCCGGCGGGCGAGTCGTAGTCGCTCGGGTCCGGCGCGAACGTGTTCATCAGGGCGCCGGCCGCGGCGGCCGCCGCCAAGGCGACGGCCGCGCGGGTGCGGAAGGAACTGGTCATCTGCGCTTGATCAGTCCTGCTCGCGCAGGTGTGACGCGCGCTCGAGCAGGTAGGCGACGTCGGCGGCCAGGATCGAGGCCAGGCGGCCGGTCGGCTCGGCGTCGCCGAGCGCGATCAGGGCCTGCGCGTGGGCGAGCTCGCGCCGCGCGAGGACTTCGGGGGTGAGGCTGGCGGTGGCGGTCATGCCCACTCCACGTGGGCCGCGCGCGACTTGCGACATGTCACACCGGTGCCTCCGTCAAGGACCAGAGCCCATGCAGACAGTTGATTCCCGGCTCGTGCTCGCCTGGCGCGTGCTCGGCGACGATGGCGACCACCTCGACCCCGAACGCTGGCTCGCGCTCGGACGCGGTCTCGCCGCGTGGCCCGGCGCGCCGCTGCGCGTCGAGCGGCGGATCGTCGTCCCCGCGCGCGACGCACTGGTCGCCGACTGCGTGATCGTCACCGCGGACGGGCTCGGTGTGATCGTCGACCGGCTCGAGCTCGAGCGCGACGTCGCGCAGCTCGTGCGTCCCGTGCTGGCCGACGCGCGCTGGCGGCTGCTGCGCGGCGAGTCGGCGCTGAGCCGGGAAGGCCTGGCGTTCAAGGCGCTCGACGCCGCCGAGCTCACGCCTGGCCCGATCGAGCCGCTCTCGCCGGCCATGCGCGCCTCGCTCGCGGGGGCCGTCGGCGCGCTCGCGGAGAGCTGCGAGCGCGCGGCGCTGGCGATCGAGCTCGAGCCGCCCGCCGGCGACGAGCGCGGTCTGCGCTGCCGCGTGCGCCTGCTGGCCGCCGACCGGCTTGCGCCCGCCGCGCTCGCGCACGCCGCCGCGCTGTGCGACGCGCCCGCGAGCGCGTGGCGGCGTCCGCGCGTGGTCGGCGGCGCGCTGCCGCCGGCGCTCGAGGAGCTCGTGGAGACGATCGACGCCGCGCAGCTGGTCTCGCTCCCGCTCCCGGCCGCGGCGCTCACCCGCAGGCGGGGCGGCGCCGGGCTCGGCCGCACGCTGGCCGGGGCGCCGTTCGCGCTCACCGACGCCGAGCGCCGGCAACCGACGGCGGTGGTGGGCGAGCCGGGCGCGCGCCGGGCCGCGCTCGTGCGCACGGCGATCGAGGACGCGCGCCACGGCCGACGGATCGTCGTGCTCGACCTCTCGGGAGAGCGCGCCGCGTGGCTGCCGGAGCCGCTGCGCGCCCAGGTGATCAAGCTCAAGAGCGCCGCCCACTGCCGGATCCGGCCTGGCGCGACACTGCTGATCGAGGCCGGGGACCGGCTTGCCAACGATGCGCTCGCCAAGCTGCTCGCCGCCGCGCGCGCCGAGGATGTGCCGGTGACGCTCGCCGCCCGGCGCCTGTCGCGCCGGCGGCGGTCGCAGCTGGGCACAATCGTCGCCGTCTCGGGTGGCGAGCCCGCGCTCCCGCGCTCGTTCCTCGGTGGCCCGCTGCGGCCCGGGCAAGCCGTGGTCCACCGCCGCGGCGGAGCCCCCGTGCGCGTCCGTCTGACCCCCGCGCCGGCGACAGTACGCTGTCCGCCAGACTGATGACGTTCACCGCGCTTGAACTGCTCAAGCTCCGTCTGCTGGCCGACGGCGTGC
Source organism: Solirubrobacter deserti (assembly GCF_003344625.1). Lineage (GTDB taxonomy): Bacteria > Actinomycetota > Thermoleophilia > Solirubrobacterales > Solirubrobacteraceae > Solirubrobacter > Solirubrobacter deserti. The sequence continues at coordinate 784,582 of NZ_QPKJ02000004.1, forward strand.
GCCTCGGCGAGGACGCCGCGGCGGCGTGGCACGAGCGGTTCGAAGGGCCGCTGACGCTGGCGGAGTACGCGACGACCAGCGGCATTTCGGTCGCGCTGCCCGGCGAGCTGTACGTCAACGCGCCGCTGAGCGCCGGCGAAGCGCTGCCGCAACTGCGCTACGACGAGGGCTTCGTGATCGTCGCCGACGGTGAGGTCGTCCCGGTCGAGGTCGTCCCGGTGCCGTCGTTTCACACGCGCACGCAGACGGACGGCTACGACGGCACGGTCCAGCCGTACACCAACTACGGCGTGACGCACACCGACCGCTGCCGGGTGTCGCCGATCGGCGGCTGCGCGTGGAAGTGCAAGTTCTGCGACCTGCCCTACGAGTGGGGCTATCGCAAGAAGCACCCCGAGAACCTGCTCAACGTCATCCTCGCCGCCCAGGACGACCCGCAGGCGCCGGCCCGCCACGTGCTCGTCAGCGGCGGGACGCCCCGCGCTCCGGTGCCGGCGCGCCCCGGCCGCCCCGCTCAGGACGACGAGGCGTGGATCGACGACGTCTTCGCCTACCTGGCTGAGCACTCGCCGCTGCCCGTCGACGTCATGCTCCCGCCGCGCCGCGACCTGGCGCACGCCGAGAAGCTGCGTCGGATGGGGATCAACATGCTCTCCGTCAACCTCGAGGTCTCAGACCCCGAGCGCACGAAGGTGCTCGCGCCCGCGAAGGCCAAGGTCGGCCGGGAGCACACGCTCAACTACATCGAGCGCGCCGTCGAGGCGTTCGACGTCGGGTTCGTGCAGTCGCTCGTGGTTTTCGGCGCGGCGATCGAGCCGCTCGAAAGCACGTTGCGCGGGGTGCGCGACCTCGCCCAGCGCGGCTGCATCCCCGTGCTGAGCCCCTTCCGCCCGCACCACCTGACGCCGCTGGCGGACGCGCCGCCGGCGAGCTTCGAGGAGATCGTGGAGGTGCTCGCGCGCTCGATCGAGATCTGCGAGCAGGCGGGCACCGGCGTGCTGCCCGGCCCGCGCTGCGTAGCGTGCCACCACAACACCGCGACGCTGCCGGACGGCAGCGAGTTCTACGCGGGCGCGCAGGACGACCTGACGGCGCGCCCGTGCCCGGTCTCCTGAGCGCGGGCGAGCTCGGGCGAGAGCGACTGGAGGCGCTGCTCGCCGCCGCGGCCGGCTACCGCGCCGGCATGGGCCGGCGGCACCCGGACGCGGTCGTCGCGCTCGCCTTTTACGCGGACTCGCTGCGCACGCGGGTGGGGTTCGACGTCGCCGCCGCGCGGCTCGGGGCGCGCACGACGACGGTCCACGCGGAGCGCCAGGGGCCCGCGATGTGGGCGCCCGAGCGGCTGGAGGACGCGGTGCGCAGCATCGGACCGTGGTGCGACGCGCTCTGCCTGCGCCACCCGGAAGCCTCCGCGTCGCGCCGTGCGGCGGCCGTCAGCGCCGCGCCGGTGATCAACTGCGGCAACGGCGATGACGAGCACCCGACGCAGGCGGTCGTCGACCTGTTCGCGCTCCAGACGCTGACCGGCCGGCTGGACGGACTGCGCGTCGCGGTCGTCGGCGACCTGCACGCGATGCGCTCCGCGCACTCGCTGGTACTCGCGCTCGCCGCCTTCGAGGACGTGTTCGTGCGCGCGATCGCCCCGGCGGGCCTCGAGCTGCCCGCGGCCTACGCGGGCGAGGTGCGGCTCGAGGCGACCACGGAGCTGCGCGTGGACGACGTCGACGTCATCTACGTCGCCGGGCTCCCCGCCGAGACGCGCACGGGGGTCCTCAGCCGCGAGCAGCAGGCGCGCTACCGGATCACGCCCGAGGTCGCGCACGCCACGGTGCTGTGCCCGCTGCCGCGCGTGGACGAGATCGATCCCGCCGTCGACGCGCTTCCGCAGGCCGCGTACTTTGAGCAGAGCGCGCTCGGGCTCTACGCGCGGATGGCGGTCCTCGACGCCGTGCTGTCAGGCTGAGACGAAGGCGCGCCGCAGGTCGGCGACGAGGCGCTCGGCGGGCTCGTCGAGCGCGAAGCCGCTCTCGGTGACCGAGCGGTCGAGCGTCACGCGGCAGATCGCCGCGCCATCTGCGAGCGGCACCCCGGCCTCGGGCAGCTGGGCGAGCCGCACGCCGCGCGAGCGCGGCGAGAGCGGGACGTCGGGGTCGCGCACGAGGTCGGCGCCGGTCGTGTTGTGCAGCACGACGTGGGCGAGGTCCGGCTGGCTGGCCGTCCACTCGGCGATCGTTTGGCCAGAGTCCGTGGGCTGGCCGCCGAGCGCCGCGTTCAGATGGTCGAGGAACAGGTCCGGGACGTCGAGCGCGTGCGCGATCTCCGCCGACGGGGCGGAGGAGCCCTGGAAGCGCGCGTTGATCTCGACGAAGCGCACGGCGCCGCCGTCCACCAGCGCGTCGACGCCGAACACGCCGCGGTAGCGCTCCTCGTGCAGCCACTCGCCGATCGCGCGACCCATCGCGTCGACCTGGGCGAGGACGTCGTCACCCAGCGTCTTGATCGCCGAGAAGTCGTTGCCGCAGTACCCGAATCGCCGCTGCGTGCAGGAGGGGATCCCGATCAGCTGGACCGACGCCGGGTGCAGCCGGACGCTGCCGTCGTCGAACACGACGCCGGAGAAGTTGATCGGCACGGTCGGGTCCAGGAACGGCGCGACGGCGACGAAGCTGTCGGGGTCTTGACGCCACAGCCGCTCGACGTCGGCCTCGGTCTCGGCCAGCGCGATGCCCACGCCGCCGGAGGTGCGGCTCGCGCGCAGGATGTGGGGGCGCCCGCCGGCCACCATGCGCTGTGCGCGTCCGAGGTGCTGGTCGGCGACGTAGCGCCAGTCCAGACCCAGGATGCCGCGCGCGGCCAGCGCGGTCTCCACCCACGGCTTGTACTCGAAGGCCTGCTGGCGGTCCTTGAACAGCCCGGCGAGCGTCATCGTGTCTGACATCGAGAACGCCAGCTCCGAGATCAGCCGCGAGGGCCGGTAGGTCATCATCACGCAGCGGCCGCTGACCTCGCGCATCAGGCGCGCGCTGAACTCCCTCGCCGACGGGTGCGGGTCCAGGTCGATGTCGTAGCGGTCCAGGTCGGGCCGGCGGCGGCTGATCTGCTCGAGCGCGACGTTTGACTCCTCCCGCAGCCGGCCGCTGCGCAGCGGCGCGATGATCGAGTAGCTGGCCTCGAGCTCCGGGATCTGCAGGAGCGCCTCGCCGTCCTCCCCGCGGATCCCGAACCACACCAGCCGGCGCTCTGCCAGCGCGCCGCGAATCGCATCGATCGCTCTCTTGGTCAAGGTCGCGAGATCCTAGAGCGCAACGAGCTACGATCGCCGGGTGGTCGACCTGATCCTCAACCGGCGCAGCCGCCGTGACGGCTTCCAGGCACGGCCAGTGCCCAAGGACACGATCGACACGATCATCGCGTGCGCGCTCGCCGCGCCCTCCTCCAAGAACGCCCAGCCGTGGCGAATCCACGTCGTCACGAGCCGAGCCACGCTGGGCGAGATCGCCGACGCGGTGGACAGCGCGCGCGGCGCCGAGACCTACGTCCCGATCGACCCGGCGACCGGCCTGCCGCGCGACTACGAGTCAAGCGTCTCGGAGTCCGCCCAGGTCCTGCGCGGCGTCTCGCTAGGGCTGTTCGTCGAGAACCGCGGCCGCTTCAGCGACGGCCGCCGGGTCGTCGCCAGCGCCGCCGACGGCGTCCGCGAGAACGCGCTGATCGGCTACAGCCTCGAGATGGTGGGCCTCGGTGCGACGATCCAGAACATGTGGCTCGCGGCGAGTGCCCTGGGGCTCGCCGGCGTGTTCATGGGCGACGTGCTGATCGCCGAGGAGATGATCCGCGAGCGGCTCGGGCTGGCGGGCGACCTCGTGGGCGTGCTCGCCCTGGGCTACACCGAGGCCGAGTCGTTCCCGAAGCGGCTCGGCGAGGACCGCGTCGTCCTCCACGACTGACCGACGTCACATCACGCCGGCCTCGCGTGCCCGTTCGAGGTGCTCTTCCATCTCATCGAGGTCCTCCTCACGCGCGATCAGCAACAGGGCCCGGCGCTCCTCGGCGGCCAGCTGGGCAAGCACCGCCTTGCGCAGCTCGACGAGGTCCTGCTTACGGACGGAGAGCTCGTGGTCGTCGAGCAACGTCTGGCTCGCCTCCTCGTCGCCGAGTCCGCGGGCGAGGGCGACGAGCGCGAACCAGCTCAGCGGCGCCTCGCGGGCGAGCGTCGCCAGCCGCTCCTTGGCCGCCGCCACGTAGGCCTTCGCGTCGGCGATCCGCGCCGCGTCGCGCGGCGTCTTCTTCGTGCCCTGCAGCAGCTCGGCGACGGGATGATCGTCCGCCAGCCGGTCGAGGACCTTCGACGGGTCGTTGCAGGTGAACCCCTGGGCCTCGAGCTCCTCTCTGACCTGGGGCCACAGCCAGGTGGGGTGGGCGTAGCGCACGCGGACGAGCGCCGCCTGGACCGGCGTCACCCGCTCGCACAGCGCGTCGACGTCGGCCGGATCGATCGGCTCCAGTACCTCGTCGTCGTCGGGCGCCTCGCCGTGGCGGGCGGGGTCGTAGGAGCGCGTCCGGCGCCAGTTCCGGTAGGACGCCAGGCGGAACACGTCCATGGCGATGTTGCGGCTCGCCATCGCGGCGTGCGCCCGCAGGCCGTACGAGGGGTCGAACACGCCGGCGTACTGCCACAGCACCTTGCGCGGGTCGTCGGAGAACTCGCCCGCGGAGGCGAGCGCTTCGCGGCGGTGGTCCATCTCCTCACGCCACTTGGCGCCCTGGATCAGCACGCGCGCCACCCGGTCGCGGACGACGTCCTCGAGCGTCCAGCGCCCCGCGGCGAGGTGGTTGCCGGCCTTGCGGTTCCCGTGGTCGACCAGCGTGTCGTCCCACTCGCGCAGATCGCGGAACTTCGACAGCGCGTTGGCCGCCACGAGCCAGCCGTAGACCTGCTCGGTGATTCCGCGGCGGCTCGGCATGACAGCGGCAGCATAAGCGCGCGCCCCGTCGGCGTCCCCGCGTAGGATGACCCCGATGTGGGATCTCGCGATCGTTCCCGCCGAGTCCGAGACGAGCCTCGCGCCGCTGCTCGCGGACGCGTCTCGCCGGGCGCGCGTGATCTTGATCGCGCCGCCTGGAGGTCGTCCGGACGTCGGCGTGCCGGTGACGGTCGTCGAGGTCGACGAGGCCCGGGACCTCGGTGCCGACGTGGCCGGGATCGCGGCCACGCTCGGGCTCGCGACGCTGCTGGACGGCGCGCGACGCCCCGTCTTCGTCGAGGGCCTGGCCGGCGAGCCGCTGACGCTCGCGGCCGAGCTGGCGGTCAGCGCGCTGCGGCTGCGGGGCGTCGCGCGCGTCGTGCTGCGCGAAGGCGAAGCGATCGCCGCGGGCGACACGGAGCCCGCCCGGCTGCGCACCGACGCGCCGTTCAGCGCGGCGCTCGCGGCGGTCGACGACCTGCTCGCGTCCGAGCGCCTGATCGCCGCCGAGCGGCTGCTCGCCGCCGTCGCCGAGACCGCGTTCGACGCGGGCGACGGGCTGGCGGTCGCGCTCGGTGCGCCGCTGGAGCAGATCGAGCTGGCTCGCCGGTTCCGGCGCGTGCCGGCTCCGGAGCTCGGCGAGAGCGCGCCGCCGCCTGGCGCGGTCGCCCGGCACGCGCTGCGCGCCGCCGAGCGGACGGGTGACCAGGCACGCGCCGCGGCCTTGGCGCAGCTCGTCGCCGCGACGCCGGACGAGCCAGGGGAAGACGTCGCCGCGCGGCTGATCGAGCTCGCGCGCGAGCGGCTCGCCGCGCCCGAGTTCGAGCCGGACCACGGCGGCGAGGAGCACGCGCTCGTCGTCGGGCCGGGAGATGCGGGGCCGCTGCTCTCGGAGCTCGCGCCCGGCCACGACGTGCTCGTGCTCGGTGAGGGTGGCCGGGGCGTGCCGGAGAGCGCGATCTCGCTGACCCTCGCCTCCAGTGCCCCGGCCACCGTCCGCGGCGTGCTGGCGGGCCACGTCTTCGCGGGCGACGGCGTCACCGTGCTCGTGCCCGGAGAGCCCGGCGGGCTGGAACGGGTCGCCGTCGCCGCGTGCCTGCGCCTGCACGGCCGCGTACACGAGGTCCGCACGGTCAGCGACGGCGCGGTGCGCCGGGCGGCCGTGCAGAGCGTGCTGGAGCGGACGCGCGAGTCCGCGCTGGTCACGATTCTCGGCCGCCGCGTGGGCGCGACGGGCGATCTCGACGCGCTCGGCGCGCTCGCGGCGCGGCTGCCCGGAGCCGCGCCGGAGCTCGACCTGGCGCGCGAGCTGCGGCGCGGCTTCGTGGGCCCGGCGCGGCTCGCGGACGCCGGTGTCGGCGCGGGCGCGCTCGAGCTGATCCGGCGCCGCGAGGCGCTCAGCACGGACGCTCGGGCCGCCGCGGCGCGCTGGCCGGCGATCCGGCGCGACCTCGCGGACGGCGTTCCCCAGGCCGTGGACGCGCTCGCCGTGCTGCTCGGACCCGCGTTCGCCCTCGCGATGCGCAACGTGCGCGCGGGCGGGGCGGACCCGACCCTGGCCGACGTCGCGGAAGCCCTCGGCGTCGGGCCGGACGAGGACGAGGACGCGCTCGCCGCGGGCGTCGAGGACGCGGTGGCGGAGGCCCTGGGCGTCGATCCCGCGCTCTTCGGCGCGGCCGACCCCGTCGTATCGCTCCTGCAGGCCGCGCCCCCGGCGCGCGCGGACGCGTCGAGCTTCCCGGATCCGTTCGAAGCCGAGGACACCGCTCTCGCGGTCGCCGAGGCCCGTCACGCCGCCCATCCGGAAGGTCTGTGGGTGCTCGACAGCGCGCTCGCGGCGATCGAGCTGGTCGAGGCGCGCGGCCTGCAGCGCGAAGCGCGGGACCCCGATGACGTGGTCAGGCTCGCCGAGCTCCGCGCTGGAGCGGCGCTGGAGCGCCTGCGGGCCTTGCCCGAAGGCGTGCTGACCCGCGGCGCCGGCATCCTGGGCCTGATCGAGGACGCGGTCGACACGCTGCGCACCTGGTTCGCCGGCCTGCCGGAAGCCGACGCGCTCGACGAGTGGCTCGAGGGCTGGAGCCGCGCCGGCCTGGCGCGCGAGCGCACGGCGGTCGCGCTGGCGGGCGACTACGCCCCCGAGCCGGCGCGCGGCGTGCTCACGCGCGCCGCGCTGGAGTCGGGGCTGGTCGAACCGAGCGCCCGCCCCACGCTCGACCTGACCCGGGCCGGGGTGACCGGGGTCGAGCTCGCGCTGCTCCCGACCGTCGCCGACGCGCTCGCGGCCGCCGAGCGCGACGACCTCGACGGGACACGCGCCGCGCTTGAGCTGCGCGCGCTGCTGCCGGGGCCGCGCGCGCTGTGGGCGCACGTGCTCGCGGACGCCCGGATCGTCGCTTCGGCGCCCATGACTCGCTCGCCCGACGGGAAGCTGCGCGCCAGCTTGCCCGCCGTCGGCCACGTCGTCGTCACGGCCGGACGCGAGCTGCGCCTCGACGCGCGCGCCCTGGCCGCCGGCGCGCTGCTCGCCCGGCCCGGCCGACGCGTCGCGACCGCCGAGGCGCTGGAGCTGATCGGCGAGGTGCTCGGCGCCCCTGCCGAGCGCACCCTGCTGCGCGCGGCGGCCGCGTTGCTGATCGTGGCCGAGGACGAGCCGGGCGGCCTGCTGCTCGACGGGGTGCGCCGGCGGCTGGCGGCGGGCGAGGCGCCGGCCGCACGTGTCGCGCGCGAGCTCGACAGCGTCGCGATGCAGCTCACGGTGCGGTGCGCCCAGGAGCGTGCGGAGTTGCAGCGCGCGCTCGTCCGCGACCTCGAGCGCGCCCGGTTCCACGCGCTCGACGCCGAGACCCAGCGGGACAAGCTCGCGCTGGCGCAGTCGCGGCTCGTGGAGCTGGAAGCGCTGGACAGGCTGCTCGCGTGAGCACTGCCACGCTGTCGCGCCTCGCCCTCGAGGAGGTGAAGATCGCCGCGCTCGCGTCTGGCGTCCGGATCGCTCCGGCCGTGCTGGAGCAACTCGGCGGCACGCAGCACCTCACGGTGCACGAGTACGCCACGACGGGCGGGATCACGCTGCTGCTCGGAGAGGACGTCTACGTCAACGCGCCGTTCGACGAGCCGTTCTGCGCCGCCAGCCCGCTCGAGCTCGTCCACGGCGCGGACGGCGCGCTCGTGCTGCGCCTCGGCGAGCTCACGGTCGAGGTCGTGACCGTGCTGCCGCTGCCGGGCTACCTGTCCGCGCGCGACCCCCGCGGCCGGCTCGTCGCCGAGACCACGATGTCGCACGCCGACCGCATCCGCGTCTCCCCGCTCGTCGGCTGCGTCTACGACTGCGCGTTCTGCGACCTCGCGCCGCTGCGCTACCAGCCGCGCGAGGCCGAGCAGATCCTCGCGGGCATCGACGTGGCCCTGCGTGACGACGCGCTGCCGCCTCGGCACCTGCTCATCAGCGGCGGCTCACCCGCGCGCGGACAGCGTCACCAGGACGGCTTCGAGGCCGTCTGCCGCGCCGTCGTCGAGCACGTCCAGCGCGTCGCGGGCCACGACTTCGAGGTCGACGTCATGATGAGCGCGCGTCCCGACGGTCCCGCGTTCGTCGATCGGATGGTGGACGCCGGCGTGCACGGCTTCGCGCTCAACGTCGAGGTCTTCTCCGAGGCGCACGCTGCGCGCCAGTTGCCGCTCAAGCACAAGTTCGCCCGCCCCCACCTCGGCCCGATGATCGCGCGGGCGGTGGAGCGCCTGGGCTGGGGCAACGGGCGCGTCCGATCGCTGATCATCCCTGGGCTCGAGCCCGTCGAGAACACGCTGGCGGGCGTCGAGTGGCTCGCCTCGCTCGGCTGCAGCCCCGCGATCAGCCCGTTCCGGCCGGCTCGCGGGACGGCGCTCGAGGGCGCGGCGCCGGTGTCCGCCGAAGCGCTGAAGGCCGTGCTCGCCGGAGCGCGCGAGAGCGCGCGCCGCCACGGCGTCCTGCTCGCCCCCACGTGCGTCCCGTGTCAGCACAACACCCTGACGTTTCCCTGGGACGTTGCGGTATGTTGAGGCCCTGGACCAAGGACAGGTGCAACTGAGCAATGAAGCTCTCTGAAGAACAGTGCGGCGAGCTGCAGCTGACGCTCGCGACGGAGACCCCGGTGCTGGTGCTGGGCCCGGGGTGCCACCGCGTCGGCTTCGACGCCGGTCCGGCGTGGCAGGAAGTCGTCCGGCGCCTCGGGCTCGTGTGGGCGCGGATCGGCGTCGACCGGGGGTTCGCGCCGGGGAGCGACGAGGTCGCTCCGGACCTGTTCGTCAACCAGGCGCGCGGCTTCCTGGAGAACCTGCTGGCGTCCAAGGCCAGCGCGGAGACCCGCGAGCGCGGCCGGGTGCCGATCGAAGCGCTCCAGGCGACCAGGCTGCCGGAGACCTGGAAGTCGCTCGACGGCCCGCGCACGCACCTCGCGGCTTCGCTGCTCGGCGTCCTCTATGAGAGCACGCGCTGCCTCGGCAACGTGATCGCCACCGGCGAGTCACCCGTCACCAACTGGCTCACGGTCAGCCACCCCGGCGAGACGCGCAGCAGCGACCAGGCGCCCGAGGGGGCTCCCGCCGCGGACGCCGCGGAAGCGGACGTCGCGCGCGGGCGCGCCGGCCGCCACCTGGAGAGCGCGCTCAGGACCGCCACGTATCTCCACCACTGGTCGCAGAGCCCGGACCTCGAGGGCCACGACCTGGCGCTGCACATGGGGAACTTCAAAGCGGTCGCGCGGACCGCGAAGCTCACGACCGCGTTGAGCGTGCTCAAGATCGAAGCGGTCCAGGTCCGGCTCAAGACGCTGGAAACCACCCGCTTCAAGCGCGATCTGCCGCTCGACGGCGCGCTGATCGAGTGGTTGGCCGACCTCTTCTGGCACCTCATGGTCACCGATTCGCGCGTGCCGCCGTCGCAGGCCGAGGTGGCGTTCTACGTGAACCTCAAGGCCGATGCGGACGACACGGTGTTCCGGCGCCCGGGCGCGGGCGAAGTGCGCGCCGTGGACGCCGACGACCTCAATCGTGAGATCGGCCGCCTGCTCCGGACGTATGACTCCGGCCCGCGGCCGGCCGACGCCCCGCCACTGCCGCGGGATCAACTGCTGCAGATGCTCGCGGCCTGCGTGCTCCAAGCCTTCAAGCCGGAGGGGAGACGCTCGGTCGTCCTCAGCTCGGACTTCGATCTCAGCTTCGAGCGGACGCTGCTCGAGATGTCGGCGGAGGACCAGAAGGTTCACCTGGTGGTACCGGTGTGGCGCTGCGAAGGCACGGCGCGCGTGCTGGACTGGCTGTTCACGACGATCGAGCGCACGGACGCCGACGTGACCGAGGAGGCGCTCACGCAACCCGAGTCCTGGGCGCTGTACGGCGACGTCCCGTCGCGCGACGCCGAAGGCGATCCGGTCGCGGGCCCGATCGTGGTCAAGCTCAACGGCTCGCCGCTCGTGCAGCTCGACGAGCGGCCCGACGGCGTCGCGCTCACGGAGGAGGAGACGGTGAAGATCGCGACGATCTTCACCGAGTACGACTCGTTGCAGGCGATCATCTCCTTCACGGAGGGACAGCACGGGCTCGCGGCCGATCTCATCAACGAGATCCAGTGGCGGACGCGCAGCTGGATCGTGCTCGGCGACTCCTTCCCGCACTGGCTGCCGCGGCTGCGGCTCATCTACAACGCGCGCTCGCACTTCCGGCGCAGCAAGAGCAAGGGTCGCGGCCGGACGGAGCACTTCGCCATCGACCGCCGCTTCGGCTGGCCGGAGAGGCCGCTGCTCGACGTGCTGAGGATCCGCGGCTACGAAGAGGACCTCGGCGAGCTTCCGCTGCTCGTCGATCGCACCACCGCCATCCGCGACGGCCATCCCGCCGTGAAGAAGTATCTCGCCAACGTCAGGGAGCGCCTCAAGAGCCACCGCGAGCGGTTGGAAGACGCGGCGTGAGCATCGGCGAGATCGACTGGCGCGGCCCGCGGCCGCTGCGCGAGGGCGACGAGCTGCTGGGGCGCGCCGCTGACCTGCGCGAGCTCGTCGACCGCTGCGAGACGTGGGACGTGATCCGGATCACCGCGCGCAGCGGCGTCGGCAAGACGTCGTTCATCACCGCCGGCGGCCGCCAGGCGCTCATGGACGCCGGCTACCACGTGCCGATCATCCAGCGCTGGACACGCCTGCTGGCCAACCCGCGCGTGCGTGAGCTCGACACCCCGGACGAGATCGCGCGCGCGCTGTACCTGCTCGTCATCGGTGCGGACGTCAACGACGGTCGGCGGCTCACGGAGATCCTCGAAGAGGTCTCGGGCGGCGGCGAGATGGCCGTGATCCTCGACCAGATGGAGGAGCTGCTGCGCTATCAGGAGGCCGTCGGAGCCGCCCTGCTGCGGCTGGCCGGGACGACAGCCCGGGACTCCCGGGTGCCGCAGATCGTGATCGCGCGCTCCGAGTACGCCGAGCTCCTCGACCCCGTCGAGGTCCGCGACGTCCACACCTGGCCGATGAAGCTCAAGGAGATCACCGGCGCCAAGACCCTGGGGCGGATCGTCACCGTACCCGTAGAAGCCGTGGACGGCTCGATCGGGCAGGCCGAGGTCGAGCGGATCGTCGGCTGGTGGACGACCGCGCACGAATCCGCGCTGATGTCACGCTCGACGGGCGCCGGGCTCGCCGGGGGCGTCGGGCTCCTCCATCTGCAGGCGCTGCTGTGGTCGCTGCGCGACTGGGGCGCCCGTCACGGTGTCTCCAAGCACATCTCCGCTCAGGACCTCGAGCGGTTCGTCGCCGCTCGCGCCGCGTATCGCGGCTTTGACGCGTCCGACGAGGAGGCACTCGGACGGCACCTGATTGGCGACGCGGTCGTCGCCTACGTGGACGACACGGTGGCAGCGCTCACCGCCGATCCCACCGTCACGCGCGACGGCACGCCCACGCCGCTGACGTGGCGCAACGGACCGCGCCTGATGCTCTCGCGGATCGCCCCCGCGCTCTCCTCCGGCGGCTACAAGGTGCCGCAGGCGCGCAGCTCCCTCATCCCGCTGGCCCTCGGTGCCGAGCTCACGCAGAGTGGCGCCCGGGCTGTCGCGGAGCTCTCGAGCGCCGACGACCTGACGGACCTCGCCCAGCGCACGCGGCGCCTGGCGGGCGCCGGCGTGGGCGCGGACTGGGATCGCCCGCGGCTGCTGCGCGAGATGCTGGACGCCCTCGACGCGGTCCTCGAGGCGCTCCGCTCCGACGAGGCGAACCTGTTGCGCGTCTTCGACGCCGTCAAAGGCGAGTCGATCTACGAGCTCGTCCACGACGGCATCGGGCCGGCCCTCACACGCTGGGCGCAGGAGTACGCCGAGCGCCCGGTGTCGACGGTCAACCGCATCGTCGCCGAGCCCGGCGGCGCGATCCTGCACAGCCTCAGCCCCGAGACCTTCGAGGAGCCGCAGGACCTGTGGGACGCGGTGGTGGTCGAGGAGGTCGACGGCCGCAAGACGGCCGTGCTGGACGAGCTGCGCTGGCAGTCCAACTACATCGGCCCGGCCGGCGACGACGAGCGGCTGGAGCTGCGCGATCTGGTGGTCCGCCGCGCGGATTTCACCGGCGCGGCGTTCGTTGCCTGTGACCTGGTCCGGGTGCGCTTCGAGGACTGCCGATTCACCGGCGCCGTGTTCCTCGGCTGCACGCTGGCGGACGTCGAGTTCGCGCCGGAGGCGGCCTCCGGCGACAAGCTGGACCTCTTGACGTTCGTGCGCTGCGAGACCTGGGACGAGACGGGCGTGACCTTCACGGACCTGCAGGGCACGACCGGCCTGTTCCTGACCGCCGTCTCGGGCGGCACGTGGCACTTCGCCGGCGGCCGCTTCAGTCACCTCGTGGGCACCGCGGCCGCGCCGGCGAAGCTCGTCTTCGACGACGTCACGGTGCGGCACGTGACCGCCGAGGGGCAACTCGAGGTCATTCGCGACGGCGAGCCTGTCCCACTTTCGGAGTTGACCTAGCACACGAGGTCGTCGGGCGTCCTCGAGCGCGTACGCGACCGTCCGGCGACGCGAACGTAGCCGTCAGCGGGCCGATCGGCGATCCGCGCGACCGCGACGCTCGGGATGGTCACGCGCCCCGGGCCTTCTCGGCTCGCCGGACGGACGTTGTGGGGGGTCGTGGCGTGGTCGCGGGTGGCGACGAGCTGCGCGCTGATCAACGCGTGTACGCTCGCGGCGTCGCGGAAGCTTGCCTCCAGCGTCGCGGGGTCGAACCCGGCCGCGCGCGGCGGATCGCTCGCGAGCTCCGGGTCCAGCGGGTGCTCGTGATCCTCCACGTGTCCGGCGCCGATCACGTCCAGCGCCGGCCACGTGTTCTCCAGCCGTCGCACGGCCTCGCCGGAGGCCACGGCGACGACCCGCGCCAAGCGGTCGGGCGCGCCCCAGTCCTCGCTCACGACCCGCTCGAGGAAGCGCTTGGCGGCGGCCGGCGCGCGCTCTAGCGAGTGCAACGCGGCGAGCGCGCGGACCACCGCGCTCACCCCCGCCGAGCGCGCGGCCCACGTGTGTACGTTGTTTCTGCCGTCGTGTGAGAAGTCGCTGCGCTGGACGGTCACGCGGAGCCGCTGCCGGACGTCGAGGCCGAAGGCGTTCGCGATCTCCGCGAGATCGTCCGGGCTGACGCGGCGCGGGTCGGAGCTGACGTGCGGCGGTGGCTCAGCCTCGATCGCGACCGTCAGCGCGTCCCCGACGTCAACCGGCAAGGGCACCCGGAAGAACGCCCCGTCGCGCTCGAAGACGACGACCTGCCCCGGGACGTAGAACAGCGTCGCGGTGATGCGCTCGCCTGCGCGGGCAGCGGCGCCGCGGACCTCGGCCAGGATCGCGGGGCGGCCGGTGAGCAGGTGCTCGGGGTGGACGTAGACCACCGCTGCGGTGCCCGCCGCGCCTCTGGCCTGACGCGCGGCGCGCAGCCCGCGCTCCCACGGCGCGAAATCGACGCGGGCGTTGGCCTGCTCGGCCTCCAGCGCGGGCGCGAGCTCGTCCGCGATGGCGCGCACGAACGGCACGACGTGATCCTCCATCGCCTTGTCGCCCTGAAAGCCGACCACGATCCCGTGCCCGGCGCGGGCGACCTCCAGCGTCACCGAGGCGGACGCGATCGCGCCCACGGCCGAGGCGCAGATGGCGAGGATCACCGCCCCTGCACGGCCGCCGAGGCCCGCCTGCAGCTCCTCGCCCGAAAGGCGACGGTCGCCGACCTCGACGCCCTTGGCCGCCGTGCCGTGGGCGCCGATCACCACGAGCTCGGCGGCGGCGAGCTCGCGCACGCCCGCGAAGCCCTCGAAGTGGATCGCCCGCGTCGGGCGGATCTTCCCGATTGCGTCGGCGAGCGGATCGCCGAGGGCGTAGTCGCGGCCGGGGCCGGGAGCGGCGAGCACGAGCGGCGTGAAGGTGCCGGGGTCGCGGCCTCCGAGCGGCGGTGCCGGGCGCGTGGGGAGCCGGTCGCTGAGCCGGAGGATCGAGACGGCGCGGTCCGGGTTGGTGACGAGCGGCACGTCGCGCTGGGCACGCGGCCAGATCAACGTCTCGAACGGGAGCCGCGCGCACTGCGTGTCGAGCGCCCGGAACACGACGCGCAGCGGCGAGCGGACGAGCCCGTCGAGCACTGCTGCCCCGACGGCGTTCTCGAGACACCGGGCGACGTGGTCGCCCCAGACCGCGGCGACGCCGTCGTCCGGCAGCCGCCGTGGGTCGTTCTCCCAGCCGGGCTCGCCACGACCGGTGAACCACTGCCAGGCGGGCGTGGCGAACGGGCCGTTCTCGTCGCGTTGCCACACGCTCGCGCCGAGCGCCAGCGGCTCGACCTCGAGGCCGCCGTCGGAGCGCTGAGTCCTCAGCTCGACGTCCATCCAGAGGTCGGTCGGGTCCGCCCACAGCACGCATCGAAGCTCGTGGAGCGTCGCCATCGCTGCGTAAATCTACTGGCCTGGGTCACGAAAATCGTAGCCACCTGAGGCGCCCTCAGGTGACGGCGAGCCACGACTCACCAGACCGCCGGTCGTAAACCGCGACCGGCGCCCGTGGCGTCTGTATGCACGCCACCACTCGCACCGCCCGCCGGGCCCTCGAGCTCGCGCAGGACGCGGTCTTCCAGGGCCGCCTCGCCGAGGCGCACCGCCACATGCGCGCCGCCGAGCACTCCGGCGCGGACGTCGCGGCGCTCGCCGCGCTCCAGCGCCAGCTCAACCGCCGCCGCGCGGCCGACCGGGGCATGGAGCGCCTAGCGGAGCTCGAGCGGGCGCGGGTCGCCGGGGTGCCCGCCGCGGCGCTGCCGCGGACCGCCGCCTCGCGCGACGGGCTGCGCGTGAGCGCGCACGTGGTCGACCGCTGGCGCGAGCGGATCGGGGCGGCGGACCGCGCGGCCGCGAACGCCGCGATCGAGGAGTTCGCCCGGATGGGTCGCATCACGGGCGAGCGACCGCGCTGGAGCTCCAACCGGGCGCGGCCTGGGACCCGCTACGTGCTCTGGCACGAGCAGCCCGGGGTGGCTCTGGTGGTCATCGAGGGCGTCGTCGCGACGGTCCTGACTCGCGAGAACCGTCGCCGCCGCCCGCGGCGCCGCGGGTGAGCGCGGTGTACGCGCCTGAGTTGGACGATCGCGAGTGGGTGCTCGCGACGGGGGTGCCGATGCTCGCGCAGATCGCGCGCAGCCACGGTCGCGACCACGGACTCGAGCGGCTCGAGGTGGAACGGCTTGAGGACGAGTACGTCCGCCGACTCACGGAGCGCCTCGTCGAGAGCCTCGTGCGCGAGCACGGAGCCGGCCGATCACCCGGGCGCCTGTACGCCAACCTGGCGGCCTACATGGGCCGCGCACAGGGCGTAGGCGTGCGCTTCGGCGCCCGCCGCGCGCGCACGGCGAGCCTCGACGACCCCGACACGCCACCCATCCGCGGCGCCGAGCACCGCGATGCGTTCGAGACGATGATGAGCGAGGCGGACGAGCGCGTCGAGGCCAACCGCTACGCCGCCGAGCGGCTGCACCGCGAGTGGTCGGCCCAGCAGGCGGCTCAGGCGGTCGGCGCAGCCCGCGTCGCCGTCGCCGCGATGTTGGACGGCGATCGCTCGGCCACTGCGCGCGCGGTCCGGCGGCGAGTCGACGGACTGTCGCCGGCCGGGATCGCGCGCGAGGAAGGCGTGTCCGAGAACGCCATCAACGCACGCTTGTCGCGCTGGATACGCGGCCTCTCGGCGAGCGACCGGGCGCGTATCGCGCCGCTGCGGATCGTCGTCCTCAACCCACGCAAGGCCCGCCGTCGCCCGTAGGGCATGTGCGGGGTCGCCATTCGTCGCGCAGGACACCGAAGACTCGGAGATCGAGCCAGCCGTCGGCCAGCCGGCGATGCTGTCGCAACGTGCCCTCGACCCGGAAGCCCAGCCGGTCACACAGGGCCAGCGCCGGCGCATTGCTCGACTTGACGTGGGCGTAGACGCGGTGGAGTCCCAGGTGCTCGAACGCGTAGTCGATCAGCAGCACGTGCGTCTCGAAGCCGAGGCCCTGTCCGCGCTGCTCCGGAGCGATGATGCTTGCGCCGATCTCCGCGTTGCCGTTGTCGCGGTCGACCCGGTAGAGGCCGGCGACGCCGATCGGGCTCGGAGGGTCGTTCACGGGTGTGACCGCGAGTTCGAAGCCGCCGTACGCGCCGGTCAGGGGCGACCGGTGGCCCTCCCGCAGTCGCCGCTCGATCTCGGCCGGTGCCAGTGGCACGACCGCAGAGGCGAACGCTGCACGCTGATAGTCGGCGTCATTGGCGGCCGCGAGCAGGAACCCGGCGTCGCGGAGGCAGAACACGCGGAGCGCGATTCGCTCACCACGGAGCACGGGAAGTGGCGTGTCCATCGTCATGGGAACGGATGAGGCATCATGCCGACGCCGTCGCACTCGCGCTCGAGCAGCATCGCGCGAACGTCCGCGCGCCCGAGCGGTTCGCGTTCGAACCCGAACGTGATCGGCACGACCTGTGGGGACAGCGCGCGCGAAACCGCGAACGGCCGGGTCAGCGCGACTGGCCAGTCGTAGAAGAGCGCGTCGTCGGGTGCGATCTTGACGGGCGCGATGCCGTCAACCTCCACGGTTTCGTCGGTCTCCCACAAGAAGCGTGCCTCAGCGGCGTAGTTTCCCCAGCGATAGAGGCGGCGATGATCACTCGGGCTGCGGACCTCGTCGGGCTCCGGCACCACCTCGCGCTCTCGCGGAAGTCGCACGCCCGCCCACGACTCCCGGAGCGCGGCGCAGCACGCTTGCGCCGGGTCACCCACCGATGCGCCCAGTACAAGGTTCCCGTCGCGCTCCGCCACGGCGCAGAAGGCCGCCACCGAGGGCGTCGTCCCGAGTTGCACCATGTGGACGGTCCAGCCGGCTGACCGGAGGTCTTCGCTCATGCCATCCAGCTCCGCCGAGCGCGGTACGCCGGCGAGCCGCCTTCCGGGCGTCCGCGCCAGCCAATGGCGCATGAACGCGTCGCGCTCCAGCAGCTCCTCCCACGCCGCGGCTCGAGCGGCCTGAGGCGTGCGGTGGGCCGCGACCCCGGACGAGGTCGCGCCGACGTGTCGCTGCGCTTCCCCGGTGCCGAACGGATAGAAGATGAGGTCGGCGAGGACGAGCTTCGAGCTGCCGTCCGCGGCTTGACAGCGCACCCAGAGTCGACGCTCGTCCGGCGAGAAGGGAGCGAGATCGCGGTGCTTATCGAGTTGCCAGTCCGCAAAGGCGACGAAACGGTCGGGCGCGACGGCGTCGTCGCGGTCCGAGAGTGCAGCGACGACCAGTGACCCACTGTCGATCGATCCCGCGGCGTGCCGCTCGTGTGCTTCCGCGATCGCCACCAGCTTCGCCGACTCCTCGTCGGCACGGATGCCGGTGCCGGTCATCGTAGGCGCGTCGAGCGCACCCAAGGAGGGCAGGACCTCGGCAATGGCGATGTGCTGTCCCGCCACGAGGCGCGACCGTACCCAGCGCGCCGGCGCGAGCGGGCCGGTCGGCGCGTCGAGCGCGATCCGCTGCCAACTCCCACCGGGCCCTAAGAGGTGCGGATCGCGGGCGTCGGCCGGCGGCGACGGGCTGAAATCGTGAGATGGCGTGAGGGCGAGCAGCCGGGTCATTCCACGGAGGACGTCCCGGAGAACCTTCGCCAGCGGGGGAGGGCACGAGCCGATGAAGCGAGCGCAGGCGATCCGGCGTTCCTGGCGGCTGAGCGCGGCGGGCAGAAACAGTGCGCTCTCAAGGGCCACGAGCAGCGTGTCCTCTCGCTCGTCAGGCCAGCCGGCCGCCCAACCGCGTAGGTGATCGCGCCCCGGGTCGACAGCGCGAGTGAGCAGGCCTTCGGCCAGGAGATCTTCCAGCGACTTCGCCGTGACGACGACGTCCTTCCAAACCGACGACAGCACGACGACCAGTTCGTCGTCGGCGGTTTCGGCGACGAGCACGCCCGCCGCCGCGGTCAAGGCGTCGGTCACCTAACGCCCCTCCACAACGACCAAAGCGAGCGGGTCCAGCGACGGATCGACCAGCGCGCGGACGTCCGCGACACTGAAGCCGCTGACGGTTCGGACGGCGAGTCCGTGCTCACCAGCGCTCAGCGCGATCTGCTGCAGGAGAGCCCCGGCCTCAAGAATCACGAACAGGCCGCCGCGGTTTCCGTACTTGCGCGCGACCCGTGAGAGGTCGGCCGAGATCACCACGACGGCCCGCCGGCGCTCGACGGTGTCCGCGGCGATCTCCGCCTGCCAGAACAGCTGCTCCACGGTTGCGTCCTCCGCCGTCCCAACTTCAATGAGGCGGTGATGGTCGCCGTCGAACCAGCTCAGTGCGAAGCCCTCGCCGCGAGCCACCAACGCGTGCAGGACCAGAGGCCATAGACGCCCGGCGGAGGCGACGGGTTTCCAACGACCCGCGGTCCGATAGCCGTAGGCCAGCAGCGTCGCGACCTCCTGCGCCTCGACGGCGCGCGCCGCGCCCTCGACGTGCCGCACCGGCAGCGAACTGGCGCGCTCGTCGTCGCGGCGACCGAGCGGTGCCCGCGCGACGAAGAACCGGTCAGCCTGCCCGGCCCGTGGGTCGCGCCAGCGCGGGCTTCGTTCGATGTCGAGCAGCTCCTCGACGTCGACCGCGCCTCCGCGCTGCAGTTGCTCGAGCAGCGCGCGCGGCTGACGTCGCGCATCGACGATGAAACCCTCGTCGGTCAGTCGCGCAAGCACCTCGGCGACGGGCCGCACGAAGTCGGGCTCGATCGGGTCGATGACCTGCGTGCGCCTGCGGTCCCCACCGCAGCGAGCGAGCGCGCCCGACACCGCTGCGAGCTCATCAGCCGAGCCCTCGATCTCGACCCGACAGCCATTCAGCGAGTTCTCGACGACTATGGATGCGGCTGAGGCCGTCCAGCCGCACACCAGTAGCGGCCAGTCGGGGATCGAACTCCCGCTAGAAGACGGCGACGAGATCGCTGGGATCCTGCAACGGCCGCGGCACGGACCCGGCGCCAGCCTCGACCACGGTTTCGCAGCAGTTCTCGCACGACGGCTCGCAGTTCCCGCAGTTCTCGCCGCCACACGACTCCATCTGAGATTCCACGACCGTCTCGGACGCGTATACAACGGAGATCTTCATTGAAGCTCCTCAAAGAATAGGTCGAGGCCGACCTCACCTACTGCGATGCCCCGAATCAATGGCAACTCTCCTACTGGCGCAGTCGTCACGAGCGCGCAAAGCAGGCGGGCCCGCCGACGTCAAATGCCGAGTGCGTTGTATACGCGATCGCGGTCTCCTATGCGACCGCCGCGTGTCCGAGCGCCTCCCACGCGACGGTCGTGCGCCTTGACGCAACAGTCGGCGAGGACCTCAGGCCTTGCGCCGAGTGCTGCTTCTACCTCGCCGTCTTGATCGCGTAGATCAATGCGAGGCGGAGCAGCACGAGCGACTCAGCTCCCTATGTCGTCTTTCACGTGCCGCTAGACGGCGGTGGCGCAAGTGTCGGGCAACGACGCCTACCGACTCGCTAGCGGCATACAGATTGCACCCTCTGGGTGCCACGGCTCCCGCGACCTCTGTCCGACGCCGACACAAGGCTCGGCGTCACCCTCGGTCTCGGCGTCGGCCGAAGGCGTTTACCCACGCGCAAGGGGCGGCCGGTGCGCTGGTGCCGTAACACGGGGACGCCCACGAGAGGTGCAGGTGCGCGGCGCATGCTGGTGCGTGGCAGGTCTTCGGCGAGCCATGGCCGGGGTAGCTGTCGTAGCCGACAAACTGCATCGCCGGGACGAGCGGGCAGATCGGGCTTGTGCCAGTGGCTCCGCAGGCAGGCGTCCACCCGAGGTCGCGGGCCAGTGCGCCGACGGAGTTATCCCAAGCTTCCTGGTCGACGGGTTCGGCAGGCACCAAGTCTAAAGCCGTGCCGTCACCGTGGGTTCGATGGCCGCCTTCGCGCGCGGCCGTCACGCGCAGCCGGTAGGTGCGCAGCAGCCAGAGGGCGTTGTCGAGCAGGCGCGCGTCGATCGGTTGGGCGGCGCGGCCACCGGCCATTGCCCACGCGGGCAGCATCGCGTACGCCCGCGGCGACCGCACGCGGACGGCTTCCCGCAGATTCGCCGGGGTGTCCCCGTCGCCGCCGGCGCATCCAACCGGGGGGACGGCTGCGAGGGCATCGTCCGGCGTGTCCGCGTACTGGCGGACGCGCTGCAGGACGTCGGTGACGTAAGCGTGGGAGTGGTTGTAGCCGTACACGGCGCGGGCCAGGTCGCCACGGGCGCCGTCGAGCAGCATGCGCAGGTAACGCCCAGCGGAGTGGATCGCGTCAGCCGGGTCGTACGGGCTGAAGCCGCCGTCGTGGTCGCCGTCGACGCGATACGTCTGCCAGGTGGAGGGCGGACCGTTGGTCAGGTTGAACTGCATCGGCCCGGCGCAGCAGCCGAACGCGTTCACGCCCGAGCGCACGCCCGGTGCGCTGGAACGGCCGTGATCGGACTCGATGGCGCCGATCGCGGCGAGCACCGTCCACGGGACCCTGTACGCGGCGCCGGCCTGCCGGTAGAGCTCGAGGTAGTCCGATGGGATCGTCGACGAGGCGTGCTTGGAGGGCACGGCGCTCGAGTCCGCGCAATCCTCGTGGAGCAGGCCGGGCATCAGGCTCGTCATCGCGGCCAGACCGAGCACGGCGGTGACGGCCAGTGCGGTCGCGGCACCGGCGGTGCGCGAGCCCGAGGCGACGAGCCCGCTCACGCGCGGGAACGTTCGTCGGGGAAGGCGTCGGCGAGTGCCGCGGCTGGGGTGCCGTAGAGGCGGCGGATGACCGATTGGGAGGGCCAGTGGGCGGACTGGTAGCGGGTGAGGGCGTCGCCGCCGCGGCGGCGGGCGTGGGTGCCGGACCAGTCGACGGAGGAGGCGGTGAAGCCGAAGCGTTCGCGCCAGAAGCGGTGGGCGCCGCGGACGGTCTCGCGGGTCCAGCGCGGGCGCGACTGCGGCTTGCAGCGCTGGCAGTGCTGGGCTCCTCGGCGTTTGCCGTCGGCGCCGGAGGTCGGTGCGCCGCAGCGTTCGCAGTTGCCGGCGTAGCTGGCCTTGCGTGCCTGCGCTTTGGTGCCGGTGGGGTCGTGGAGGTAGCCGCGGATGGTCGCGGGGGCGCGGTTGAGCAGGTGGGCGATCTGGGCGGTGCTCCAGCCCTGGTCGCGGTGGTGTTGGGCGAGGAGGACGTTGCGGCGGCGGGTGAAGTGGTCGGTGGTGCGCGAGCGCATGCCCGGGAACTTCTGAGCCGCGCGCTGGCCGCCTATTCGTCGAAGGCTTCCGGCATCCCGACGGGGCCGCCGGGGTGCAGGACCGTGGCGGCGGTGCCGGCGGTGCCCGCGAGGCTGTGCAGCTCGTGGCTGACTTCTTCGACTGGGTCGAAGTCGTCCTCGTCCTCGCCGGCCGGTCGAGTCCCGAGCTCCGGGTTCTCGGCCTTGATCACGGCGACCACGCCGCGGGTGAAGGGGGTGGCTCCGCCTTCGCCGGGGGCGTGGAGCAGCGGCTGTGCGTAGTCGATGAGGGTGCCCAGGCCGTGCACGACGGTCAGCACTTGGTTGGTCGGGCGGCGCGGGCGTTCCATCATCAGCACGCCGGCGATCTGGGCTCCGAGCTCGTTGAGTTCGGTGGTCGGGTCGGTGGCGTCGAAGGCGGCTTTGGCGCGGATGGTGTCGGCGCTGGCGCAGGCGAGCCAGACGACGGCGCCGCGGAGGGTGTCCGTGTCGTCAGGGGCGCGGGCGACGAGCTCGGCGGCGCGCCCGACGTGCCCGCTGATGAGCGCGATCCACTGTGCGAGGTCGCGGTCCTCGAGGAGATCGATTTGCTGTTGGGTCACGAGGTGGCCGGCGACGAAGTGTGTGACGTCGTTGATGCGCTCCAGCGTTCCCGGCGGCCAGAGGTGTGGCATCTTGCCGTCCATCGTGCACATTCTCCCGGTGGGATCGTGCGACGGCAGGTCGGACAACGCGACAGGCCCAAAGAAGGGCGCACCGGTGCGGCCCGCCACGGATGGGCGGGTCGCACGGGCTGCGCGTGTTTGGTCAGGGTGCGGACGGTTCGTCGAGGTCGAGGTCGTCCAGGTTGGTGTCGGCGCGGTGAGCGTCGAGGTCGACGGTGCTGCGGTCGGTGGGGTCGGTGATGAAGGTGTCGCGGTGCAGGTCGGCGAGGCGTGGGGAGAGCATCGGGCGTAGGAAGCTCCAGAGGGCGTCGCGGAGCGGGTCCTCGCCGCCGGGGAGGGCTTCGTCGAGCTTGCGGCTCATGCGTTCATGGCCGAGGGTCTTGGTGCGGGTGATGCCGTCGGGGTCCAGGACGAAGGCGGCGGCGAAGCGGGCGACCAGCGCGGCGATGCCGCGCAGCGGGTCCGGTTCGGCGAGCGCGCGTTGGAGTTCGGCGTCGATGATCGCGTCGACGGGCATGGGTTCGTGGCGGCCGCTTTCGCCGACGGGTCGTTGGCGGTCGGGGTCGGTCCAGCCGGCGCCGTAGGCGAGCACGTCGCGGTACTGGCGGGCGAGCAGTCGGCAGACGATGGCGCGGAGGGCGTCGAGTTGGGTGGGGGTGGGGTCGATGAGGCCGGCGCGCAGGTCGTGGCCGAGGCCGAGGTTGGTGCGGACGGCGTCGGCGTGGCGTTGGCGTTGGTCGTGGCGGCGGGCTTTCTCGTCGGCGAGCGCGTCGCGCAGGTCCGGGGCGTCCAGGTGCGCGCCGGCGAAGTACGCCGGGTCGGTGGCCGGTTGGGTGTCGTCGGTGTCGGTGATCGCGTGGTTGAGGGCGTCGAGCATGAAGGCGGGGTCGATGACCCAGATGCCGGCGGCGAAGTCGGGGCCGCGGTCGTGGACGTAGGCGTAGCGGCCGGTGCGGGCGCGCTCGCGCAGCGTGCTGTCCACGCGCAGCGCAGCCCGGGTGCGCTGGGCCGTGGCCTGCAGCGTGTCGAGTTCGGTGTCGAGCTGGTCGACGTCGCAGCCCAGGACGGTGCCGGCGGTGTGTCGCGCGCTGGCGGTGAGGTGCTGGCGGGCGAGCGTGAGCTGGGTGTGGGCGTCGAGCAGGGCGCCGTCGTCGATGCGGACGGCATAGGTGGTCTCGTCTTCGACGAGGGTGCGGTGCACGAAGGCGCCGAGGTCGCGCAGGGCGGCTTCCTGCAGGTCAGGCGTGGTGATGCGGTCGGCGACGGCGTGCGTGAGCTCGGGGGCGATCTCGTGCATGTCGGCGAGCCGGTTGGCGAGCGTGACCGAGAGCTGGCGTTCGGCGGGGCGGTCGGCGACGCGGGTGCGGATCGGTTCCGGGAGCGTGAGCTGGCGGCGCAGGTTGTGGGCCTTGACCGCGCCGATGCCCAGGTCGGCGCACACGGCGGCGATCCGGTCGCTCTCGGGCAGGCCGGCGCGGGCGGCCCAGCAGTCGGCGAACTGGGCCTGTTGGTCGGTGAGGGTGAGGTCTTCGCGTTGGTTCTCCTGGGCTTGGATGCGGCGGATCTCGTCCGGGGTGGGGGCGTGGTCGAGCAGCAGGACGATCAGGCTTTGGACGGGCTGGGAGCCGTCGGTGGCGAGCTGGTGGCTGGCGCGGGCGGCGAGCAGGCGGCGTTGGCCGGCGTAGAGGACGACCGGCTGGCCGGCGGGGCGGTGGCCGATGCACGGGACCAGCTGGCCCATCGACATCAGCATGTGCGCGAGCCGCTGGATGCCGTCGGCGGCGATGTCGTGGCGGGCGTTGGGGGCGAGCTCGATCTCGTCGAGCGGGACGCGCACAAGCGTGCCGGCCAGGTCGGCGGGCGCGGTGGTGGTGACGTCAAACAGCGACGGCGCCGCGGTCGGCGGCGCCTGCAGGTCAGGCATGAGGTGTCCTTTCGGAAGGTGAGGAGGCGGCGGACGGGGCCCGGGGAGATCAGGGGCGCCGGGGCGTGTGCCTGCCGCGTAGGGCGGCGACGGTGTCGGCGGCGACCTGGTCGAGCGCGTCGGCGGGGTCGTCGATGACCACGATGCGGTCGGCTTCGACCGAGAGCGGGGCGATGCCGATGGCGATGTGGATGGTGGGGACGCCATGGTCGGCGAGCCAGTGGATGCGTTCGACGCCGGCGGGGGTGTCGTACCAGCCGCCGTCGCTGAGCACGTAGGCAAAGCGCGGGCGGCGTGGGTTGGTCATGTCCAGACGGTCGGAGGCGGCGACGAGCGCGTCGCCGGCGAACGCGGTGCCGCCGCCGGTGCGGATACCTGGCACCAGCCGCAGCCGTTCGCTGCCGTCGCTGAGCAGCTCGGCGCCCGAGCCGAAGAGGGCGATCGCGCAGCGTCCGCCGATCTGGCGCAGCCCGTCGGTGAGGATCCAGGCGATCGGGCCGAGCGCGTACTCGTAGCCGGCCATCGAGCCGGAGGTGTCTATCACCAGCGCGACGTGGGGCTCCTGGATCGGCGCTGTGATCTGGCGGGTGATCTGCCACGGGTGCGTGCTGACCGGTCGTCCGTGCGTGCGCTGGGCCTGGCCGCGCGCGTAGGCGCGGCCGTCGAAGCGCCCGCCGGGCGTGCGCTTGTCGATCGTGCGCGTGCCGAGCGTCATCGCCTGCCGCATCCGCGTCGCGTAGCGGCGGGCCTGGGCGATCTCGTCGCCGAACGGCGGCCGATCGACCCTGCGGTCCGGCATCCGCCCGCTCGGCGCGCCCGTGCCGGCGCCGGGCCCGGGCGCGTCGCTCTCGCCGGCGCGCGCGACGTCCTCGAGCAGCGCCTGCAGGTCGACGTCGTGCTCGAGCTGCACGAGCTGCCCGGACCGCGCGACCGCCTCGGCCTGCTCGAGCGCCTCGGCCAGCGTGCCGACGGTGGGCGCACCCGCGGTCCCTGCATCGGCATGGACCTCGTCGGGTGAGCCGATGATCTCCCGGTAGGCGCGGGCGGCGTCGTCAAGGCCGTCCAAGTCGCCGTCGGCGATCCAGATCAGCCCCGCGAACGACGCGTCCAGCGCCGCCACGTCGTCCGGACCGAGCACGCTCGCCCAGATCGGCTCCAGCCAGCCCAGGGCGGCCGGGGCGGCGGCGCCGTACAGCGTGCGGGCGCGCAGGTAGACGGCGGCGCGGCCGGCGAGCTCGCGCGTGACCGGCTCGTCGCCCCGGTCGAGCAACTCGGCGGCGAAGCGCGGCACGAGCGTGTCGGTGACCGCCGTCTGCAGGGCATGGCGAGTGAAACGTCCCCGGATCGAGTCTGGCGGGAAGTCGCGGCAGCCGTGGGCCTCCATCCGTGGCTCCTCCAGCAGCCGGCGATCCTCGGCGAGCTGTCGCTCGGCGGGGTCGTCGGAGCGTGCGAGCTGGAGGTCGTACTCCATCGCCCAGCGCTTGGTGTGCTTGCCGTGGAACGTCTCGTGCAACGCGACGCCGAACGTGCCGAGCACGCGGCGGCGCGGGATCGTCCCGGCCATCAGCTGCTCGCGGGTGCCGAGCAGCTCGTCGGCGTCGAGATAGATCCAGCGCGAGTGCAGCTCGATGTGCCCGGGGTCGGAGAGCCCCGGGCCGATCAGTGCCCACACCGGGTACAGGCGCTGCAGGATCCGGGTCAGCTGCTCGGACAGGTCCTGATAGAGCGGGTCGAGCCGGCCGCGTTGGGCGGCGGCGCGGTGCAGCTGTTGCGCGAACGGCGCCGGCCCGGTGCGGGTGGTGGAGGCCATCAGCCGGTCACCGCCCGCGCGTACCCGTGCAGGTTCGGCACTCCGCCGCTGGGCCGCACCCGGTACTTGCCGTAGCCGGCTTGGTCGAGCATCCGGCACGTGGCCGCCGCCTCGACGTCCTGCAGCTTGCCCGCCTGGACCTGCTCATGCAGGTTCGAGGCGAAGAACGCCAGCGCGGCGCGCTCGCCGACGCGTTCGCTCATCCGCCACAGCGATTCGATGTCGCGGAACTGCGGCGTCCACGTCAGCCCGTCCTCGCCGGCGATCCGCTGGCGATCGAGCGTGGCCGCCTCGCGAACCAGCGCCGCGGGCGCGCCGAGCTCAGCCAGTGCCGCCCAGTGGCTGGTCACTTCGAGCGTCGCTGGGAAGCGCGAGTGCCACGCATCCGGGATGTCCGTCGCGCCGACCAGCCCGGGGTTGTAAGCCAGGATGACGGCGAACCCGGGCTGCGCGATGACGGTCTCTCCTGTGGCCGACAGGTAGAGGGCAAGGCGTCCGTCGAGCGTCGCGTTGATCGAGAGCAGGCAGACGTCGCGGGCGGTGTTGACCTCGTCGATCATCACCACCCAGCCCTCGCGCATTGCCTGCACGAATGCCGAGTCCACCAGCGAGACCTGGCCGCCCGAGCCGGCGACAGGCACCCACTCGTGACGAAAGAAGAACTCGTCCGAGGACGGCCCGGGCTGCATCTCCACGAAGCCGTAGAACGGCGCGCCGCGGCGGTCCTCGACCGCTCGGCCGCGCTCGGCCCAGAGGCGGTAGGCGATCGCCCGGGCGATCTGGCTCTTGCCGGCCCCGGGCGGTCCGATCAACCGCAGGAAGTTCGATGCGGATGGGTCGTCCATGTCGAGCAGCGCCAGGGCGAGCGCGTCGACGCGCTCGCCGTGCAGCGTCGGCGGGTAGATGCGCTTGCCGCCGGGAAGGACGATCGGATCGCTCGGCGTCTCCAGCTCGAGCGTGTGGGACACGAGGGGGTTGGGAACGAGGTCGCCTTCGGCGGCGACGTCGTCGAGCTGCCGCAGGGCAGCGGTGATCGCGCTCATGCGCGAGCTCCTTTCGAAGGAAGGTGAGGTTCTCGATGGCGCGACGGGCAGCTGGGTCGTTTGGGAACGTCAGCCCCGATAGTTCGCGGCTTCACGAACCGGGTGCAGTGCGGCTCGCGGGCTCATACGCTTGTTCGTGTTGAACACTCAGTCCAATACGAACGCCGAGTTCTTGACCGCCTTGGGTTCGCTTGCTGGCGCGGTTGCGATCCTCGTCAGCGCTCCAGTTGCCAAGGGCGCTCCTGCTGCCGTGCTGGTGCTTTCAGCCGCGTACGCGTACACGCGCTATCGCCAAGTCGAAGTGGCGCATCGCGACCGGCGCCTCGTTGTCAGTGCTGTCGTCGCCGTATCTGCCGGGCTCGTGTTCCTCGTCGCACTGGCGACCGGTGCCGGATCAGAGCCAAACGCCACGAACGCCGCGAGGCGGAACGCGACCGCGTCACCGTCCGTCACGCAGACGCCGAGCTCGACGGACGAACCCGCACTAACCGCAACTCCAATGTCCTCGTCAACTCCAGCGGTCTCCCCGACGCCGACGATGAACGCCAACGTCCGGGTCAAGGTCCCGCAGGGAACACGCGCGTCCGTGTTCGGTGGACGCCTGCGGATAACTGTGCGCGCCACCGAATACGATGAGCTGGACGGCGGTCTGCAGGACTTCATCACTCGGCTCGTGGTGCGAGCCTCCGGCGTCGACTGCACTGAGTGGACGGTCGTAGCCGCTGGCGATGTCTTCGTCGTTCGAGCAGCGCAGACTCGCTACACGATTGATGTGGTCAATGTCGATACGTTCGACGCGACGTTCGATGTGCGTCGCGCGGCCGCGAAGCGGAGAAGCAACGAAGCGGAGTGCGCGCGCAGCTAACTGCGGGACGAATCGACCGGTTCGATGCCGAAGACACTGGCGGCCACGCGAAGCTTCGCCGCCGTGCCGGCGTAGCCAGTGGCGTCCTTGCGCTCGGCGATTTGACCGGTGATCTGGCCAAGTTGGGTGGCGATCGTGGAGTCCACGGCGGCGACGCCTTCGTAGGAGTCCAGACTTGGTGGTGTTCGCCGCCGCGTGGGGAGAGGATCGAGACGATGTGGGCGATGCCGGCGTCGCGGATGTAGGGGATGTATGTCTGGACCCAGCCGCGGACGGCGCCGGGGCGGGCGGCGCGGCCGACGCGTTGCTCGAGGCCGGATGGGAGCCAGGGCAGGTCGAGGTGGCAGAGCACGGAGGCGTTCTGGAGGTTGTGGCCTTCCTGGCCGACGCGGGAGAGGCACAGGATCGGGAACTCGCCCGCGGTGAAGCGGTGCTTGAGCGTCTCGAAGTCGCGGCCGGTGAGTGAGCCGTCGGCGACGTGCGCCTCGACACCATGCCGGTCGCGCAGTGTCGCGGCGAGTTGGCGCAGGCAGCGGACGCGTTCGGCGAACACGAGCACTTGCTCTTCGCCGGCGATCCCGGCGAGGGTCTGGGCGGTCACGCCGCGCAGTAGCGGCAGTCCATCGCCGCCGCCGCGCATGGCCTCGGCCACGAGCCCTTGGCGGCAGAGCGCTTGGGCGAGCGCGGCCTTGGAGTGCGTCAGCGTCTCGGGGTCGACGGAGGCGTCGACGTAGACGCCGACGTTGCCGAGCACGACACCTTGGACGCGGGCGATCTCCGCGAGCGCCTGCTTGTAGATCGGGCTGCCCGGCTCGAGCTCCCGTAGCTCTCGCAGCAGATCGAGCAGGCGGCGGTAGGCCTCGCGTCCGCCGTGGCGGATCGCTTCCAGCAGCTCGACAAGCGCGGCGTCGGCTTCCAGAGCCAGCGGCTGCGCGGGGCGGACGTCGGGCATCCAGGCCTGCATGTCCTGGCGGGTGACGCGCACGAGGTGCGGGCCGTAGTTCACGCGCAGGCGGTGGGCGTTGAGCTCGTCGAGCAGGTCGCCGGCTTCGCGGGTGTTCAGGCGCTCGCGGATCATCGCCTCGTCGCCGAGCGCGAGCCCGACGAGCACGTCGAGCTGCTCTGCGTCTTTGCCGCGCGGGGTGGCGGTGAGCAGCCAGCAGTCGGCGACCGAGGTCATCCGCAGCTGCGCGAGGGCCTGGTGGGCGTCGGTGGCGGGATTGGCGTAGCGCAGTGCCTCGTCGGCGATCAGCAGGTGCCATTCGAGCGTGGCGAGCTCGCTGGGGTGGCGGTCGAGCACGCCGTTGGCCACCAGCACGACGCCGGGGTGGTCGCCGAGGTCGCGGTCGAAGCGTCGCAGCCGTCCGGAGATTGGTCCGTGGTCGGCGACGATCAGCACGTCGAGGTTCGGTGAGAGCGGCGCGAGCCCGCGGGCCGGCGCGCCCGCGAGCAGCTCGTCTCGCCACTGGGCGAGCAGGCGGCCTTCGGCGACGATCATGCCGCGGAAACGAGGCGTGGTGGCGGCGCGATGGGCGAGCGCGCGGCCGCTGGTGATGGTCTTACCGGTACCGGTCTGGGAAGCGTCGACGCCGGACCCGACGACCTTCAAGGCAGCCAGCTCGCGTTGGCGGCCGAGCAGCACCGGATCGTCGGCCAGGGGCCGGGCGCTGACCATGCGCGCGAGCTGGCGGGCGCCGGCGTCGAGCGTGACCGCCGCGCCAGAGCACTTGAGCGCACGCAGTTCGGGCAACACCTGCCCGGCCACGACGCGTCGGGTAGTGGCGGTCGGGCCGTCGGCGGTGGTGATGGCCAGCAGCCCGGGGCGGCCCTTCATGCGCCCGACCCGGACGCTGTCCTTGAGCTCGCCGGACGCCTCGGAGGACAGCAGTAGCGGGAGCCCGTGTTCGATCGCCGTCTGGACGGCTTCGCCGAGCTCCATCGCCGCGCTGTGCGTGGCCTTGTACTCCTCCAACGGCGCCGACCCGACTCGCCGGCGTGGGAGCCGGCGGCTCGGGAACGTGACCACGCGCAGTCGCAGCTCGCTGCGTTCCCCGCCGTCGGCGCTGGTGTGGCTTGCGCGGCGAACGAGCACGCGCCCCCAGCGATCGAGCGGCTCCTCCGGCACGCACGCGCCGACGCGCTCGTCGAGCTCACGTGCGAGGGCGTCCACGAGCGTCTTGGCCGAGTCGGCGTTCTCGCGCGGTCCAGCGTGCAGCGTGCGCCCGTTCCAATCCTCGAGCAGCGCGGGGATCGCGTCGGTGCCCAGCGCGGCGGCGCGCAGGTCGCGGTCGATGCTGGCGCCGAACGCGGCGAGCGAGCGGAGCGCGTCCAGTGAGAAGGTTGGGGTCAGTTCCCAGCTGCCGCTGGGCGCGGGGGCGAGGAACACGCCCACGGGCCGGTCGACGCCGGCGACCGCGGGAAGGTGCTGGTCGGCGAGATCGAGCCAGGTCGGTGAGGCGATGCGCCAGCTGCGCAGGTCTCGCGCGTCGAACTGCTCGAGGTGGGCCAGCGCCCAGCGCGAGAGCTGATCGGCGACGGCGCCGTTCAGCCCGAGTCGTCGGGCGACTGCGCGCCGCTGATCGGCGAGCGAGACCCACACGTCCGGGTCGTCGAGGTCGATCAGCAGCACCTGCGGGTGCTCGCCGGGCGTGTCGGCGGCTCGGTCCTGCACGGCTTGGCCGTCGATGAGCTGCCGGATCGCGTGCAGTTGCAGTCGGGCCGTGCTGACATCGGCGTGGCCGTGCCGGCGCAGGACGGCGGCCGCGTGGGCGTCGCGATCGATCCAGGCCCGCCCGTCGTTGGGATCGATCGGTCGGTTGGCGGCGAGCTCGAGCAGGGCGTCCGCGCGGAGCCCGGCGAGGCTGTCGCCGAGCCGGTGAGCGAGCTGGCGGCCGGCGTCGGTCTCGAGCGCGCGTTCGGTGAGGCCGTCGCGTTCGGTTGGGCTGGCGTGCGCCCAGGGGTTGGTGAGGGTGGACACGGTGCCACTCCTTTCTGTGGGTGCAGGCGGTGTGGCTGAGGGGCCACACCGCCTGGGGTTGGTTCAGATGCCGCCGCCTCCGGGGCAGCGGGTGTAGTGGCCGCAGTAGCGGGCGGAGCACTTCCAGCCGCTGGGGTCGGCGAAGCCCCACGGATCGTCGGGTCCGTAGCGCTCGTAGAGCGCGCTGATCTGGCTCGCGGCCTGCGCGATCCGCACCAGCGTCGTCCGCAGCTGCGCGGGCGTGCGGCGGGTGACGACGAGGCTGGTGTTCATCGTCTTGCGGCGCTTGCCGGGCTTGCCGATCTGCGCGAAGCAGAAGTGCTCGGCAGGCTGCCCGCTCAGCCAGCGCCCGGCGAGGTACAGGCCGGCCTGCGGGTCCTGGTCGGCCTTGGCCTGCGAGTGCAGCGTGTTCTTGACCTTGTAGTCGACGATCGCCGGCACGACGTCGGGCCTGTCGTCGTCGGCGCGCAGCGTCTCCAGGTCCAGGAAGCCTTGGATGGTCCACTCGAGCCCGGGCGCGAGCGTGTAGGAGAGTTCGCGCTGGATGGCGACCGGCCGGCCGAGGCGCGGGACGAGTTCGCGCATGGTGAGCGCGATCGCTTCGAGCCCGAGCGTGAACGCGCGGGCTTCGTCGAGCTCGAGGTCGAACCGCACGCCCTGCTTGGCGGCTTCCTCGGCGAGCTCGCGGGTCCAGTGATCGCGGTAGGCGTCGTGGACTTGGTCGAGCGTGAGCCGCTCGCCGTGCTCGAGCTGGTGGCGGTAGTAGGTGGAGAGGGCGTCGTCGACGCGGGCGCCGAGGAACATGTGCCCGCTCGGCGGTGGCCGGTCGCCTTTGAGGTACTGGCGTCGCCAGTCGTCCGGGCACAGCAGGAACTTGGTGTAGGACGAGTGCGACAGGTGCTGCAGGCGCTGGCCGTCGTAGCGGACGGGAAGCCGGCGCGGGATCTGGATGCGCGCGGCGAGCTCGGCGCCGGTCGGCGGCCGGGCAGCCGGTGTCGGTGCCGCGAGAGCGGACACGGGCGTGGCTCCTTTCGAGAGGTCAGGAGAAGTCGGCGAGCCGTGCGGGGTCGGACTCGCACGGCGAGAGGCCGTAGACGCGCGGCTGGTTGAAGCGCAACGTGGCCGCGCGCAGCTGGTAGTGCCAGAACCGCCCGCGCCAGCGGCCGTCGCGGAAGCGCAGCCGGTAGGAGACGATGATCTCCGCGAGCTCGTCGGCGGTGTAGCCGCATTGCGCGAGCACCTCGACCGCGGTGGCGACGTGTCCGATCAGCGTGTCGTCGAGCCGCTCGCCCGGGATGTACTTGGGCAACGCGGCGTCGACGATCAGCTCCAGCGTCTCGCGGTCGTAGCCGGCGGCCGCGGCGAGCGCACGCAGGTGCGCCCGCGCGGTGCTCATGCTGCGGGCGGCGGCGTCGGGCCGAGGCCGCCGAAGTCGACGGTCACGAGGTCGCCGTGCCCGTTGCTCGCGGCCGGGGTCGGGGTCCCCTCAACCGTGCCGTGCGCGGCGGCGTCGGTGCTCTCGCCCTGGCCCATCTCGTCGTCGGGCTCGCCGTGCGAGAGGACCCGCCCCAGGTCCGCCATCACGGTCTCGGAGGCCATGCGCGTGCGGTAGCCGTTGCGCAGCCAGCGCTCGGTCTCGGCCGAGAGCAGCAGCAGGTCGCTCTTGCCGCTGCGGCGCACGCACTCGACCTGGCGCGGCCCGGGCCCGAGCGGCAGCACGACGGCGGCCAGCGCCGTGTACAGGTAGGCGCCGATGCCGGCGGCCACGGCGGCCCGCTTGCGCGCGTCCGAGTACAGCGCCTTCAGCCCGGCGAGCGACCCGGCCTCGCACTCGCCGACGTCCTCGTAGACGGCCTCGACCGGCGGCCCGTTCACCTGCTCGGGCAGCGTCACGTGCAGGCGGCACGTCAGGTACAGCCGGCGACGCGTCTGCCCGTCCGCGGCAGCGGCGAGCAACTCACCGTCGAGCGCGGCGAACGACATCCGCCACGCGCCGCGGATCTCATGGGCGGAACTCTCCGCCGAAGGAAGAACTCGCTGGGCCCTTCGGGGCGGCTGTGGGCTTCGGGGGCGGTGGAGGCGGCGGCGCGCTTGATGTCGTGGTCACGCTCGCCGCGGACGCCTTGGCACTGGTTGAGACGTCCGGCGTCGCCGACTCGGGGCCGAACTCCTTCGCGGCGGCGATCCTCGCGCGGCGGCGTCGCTCCTTCGCCGTGGGCTTGGCCTTCTTCGCACGCTGCTTGGGCTTGGCCGTCGGCGACGGCGTGGGAGTCGATGCCGGCCCACTCACCGTCACGGTCGGTACCGGTGTGGCGCGAGACGCCGCTGGCGTCGCTTGAGGCGTTTTCTCCTTGGACGCGCGCTGCTCGCTCGCTCGCTGCTCCGCCGGCGCGGGCTTCGGAGCGAACTCGCTGACGAGCGGCCCGGCGCAGACCGCGGCGATCGCGACACCCGCGCAGCTGACCGCGATCTTCGTTCCGAGGCCGACGGTGACCGCGGTGCCAGCGCCGACGGCCGAGCCTCCTGCAATCGCCACGTCGCGCGCGTCCTGCATGGCTGGCTCGCCACCACGGCCGAAGATCGAGCCCACGCGCGCGGCCGTTCGCTCCAGCACGCCTATCAGGGGAAGGGTCGCGGCTTCGAGGAGGCCCTTGGCGCGCAACGCGAACGCTCGGCAATGGAGGCAGTCCAGTAGATGCACGTCGAGCCGCTCGATCTCGTCGTGCGAGGGGTGCCGATCGGCGCGGAGCAACTGTCGCACCGGCTTGCACACGGAGCTGCCCTCAGCGCTGGAGAGCGCATCGACGCCGTTCGCGCCAGCGCGCGCGAGTCGTCGCTCGTACTGCGTTCGCGTGATCCGGAGCTCGGCGGCGATCTCGTCAGGGGTCCGCCCTTCCAGATACTTGAGGCGGAGCACCTCCGCGTCGTCGGGCCGGAGCCGGGCCATGGTGCGTCCGACGACCGCGCGTCCCTCGTCGGCGGCCTGTTGATTCTCCAGGTCGTGCTCCGGCGCCGCGGTGGGGTCGGCGACTGCGGCCGCGCGCTCGAGCGGGACTTGCAGCCGAGGGCCGTCACGAAGCGCCCGTCCGTGCCGGCGACGGAGTTCGTCAATGGCGTCCCGCTCGAGCGCACGGCGAACGTAGACGCGCCGTCGGCGCCCGCCAGGAGGCAGCGACGGATCGCTAGCCAGTGTGGGGAGAGCCTCGGACACGATGTCCTCGACGTCCTCTATGGAGAGGGTGCGGGGGAACTCGCGCGCGAGCCACGACACGAGTGCGTCTCGCTCGTGCGCGAGGCGCTCCAGCTCGGTGGGCGGTGTGATCGCGGCCATCTACACCCTAGGCGGCAGTCGCGAACGACCTCCGCGCCGAATTGCATCGCCTGCGATACGTCAAGACCACCATCGTCCTCCCGCCTCGGCATCTTGCCACTGATCCGGGCAGGACGCGAGGAATCACTGAACGCTGCACCATTGCCGTTGATAGACCGCGTGATCGAGGCTGCCGACGACGTTTGCGCGCTGACATCGCGGCGCTCAGCCGATGTTCCGGACGAGAGGGAGACGAGGCACCGACTTCCGCTGCCAGTGTGGGCCCGAAGCAGCGTGCAGGGTCGCGATGTCCGCAGGCGAGATCCCGGTGTCGGTGGCGCGCGCGTGGAGCCACGTCGCGAGCTGCCCGATGCCGACCACCCAGCCGCCGGCAACGGCCGGCGAGTGCCATGAACGCGGCTCGGCGTCGTCGAACGCAAGGCAGATCGTCGCGACGACGGGGCCGTGGTAGTGAGGCCAGACGGCGCGCAGCTCGTCACCGGCGGCGGTGAGCGCCTCGAGGTCATGCATGGTCCACGCGCCGTCGGTCGCGCAGACGACGAACAGCCCGCCAGGTCCAAGGAGGATGAAGGGCACTCGATGCGCGCCGGTGATGACGTTGCGCTCCACCATCCAACCGGCACCGCGGAGCGTGCCCAGTTCCTGTCCGACTCGTTGCTCCGCGGCGACGAGTCGCCGGCTTCGATCGAGCATCCTCGCAAAGTGCTCGATGGAGCCGAGTTCACGGCCGCGCCCCGGTGCAGACCGGGACACGGGTGCCGCGGCAATCGTCGGTCGGGGACGGCCGGAGCGACGGTGCGCGGCGACCGCTGCCGCGAGCACGATCAGCGCGAGGGTCGCGACGGCGATCCCCAGGATCAGGAGCTCGAGATGTTGGTCGGCGTTCATCGGTGTAGCGAGGGGGTGAGGCGACCGTAGCTCCGTTGTGGGCGTCCCAGCGGTGCTCAGCCGCAGCAAACGTGCTGAAGGTGCAGAGGCGTCGCAAAGAATGTGCAATCTCGTTGCAGTTCAGCCCTCGGACCGGGGAACCCGGCGGGTCGGCAGCTGGCTACAGACGAGAGCTGCGAACTCCCGGATCGTGCCCGGCACGAGGTCTCGGCGTCGCTCGGCCGCCGCCGTCCGGTGACCCCCGAGATCGTCAAAACCCGAGCTTACGGTCGGAAGGCATGGCCCATGATGTCCGCACCCAACCGCTCCCGACCTCGGGGTTCGAGCGACGCCTCATCGCCGCCGCTGGGGCTGGTGACACGCACGCGCAGCACCAGCTGCTCAAGCTGTACGAACCCATGGTGCGCAGGATCGCGCATCGGTACTTCGTCCCTGGAGCCGAGTCTGAGGACCTGGCCCAAGAGGCGCGTATGGCGATCATCGACGCGACACGCCGATGGGATTCCAACCGTCGTGTGCCGTTCAGCAGCTTCGCCTGGCTGTGCGCGACCCGCGAGGCGCGGATGGTGGTGGACGCGGCGCGCGCCAACAAGCATCGGATCTTGACCTCGGCGACGTCGATGGACGCCGGGTCCGGTGGGTTCTTGGAGGACCACGGCGGTCTGAGCTTGGTCGTCGGAAAGAACCGTCGGAGTGGTCGCGTCACGTCGTGGGCGGGGGCGCCTGATCACGATCCGGTCGCCAAGACGCTGGCACGGGAGCAACTCCATCTCGTTGTTCGACGTGGAGCAGCGCTATCCCCACTCGAGCGCCGGTCACTCGCGCTTGCTGCCGAGGACTGCTCCTATCGCGAGATCGCGGACGAGCTCCACGTCGGGGTACGCGCCGTCAACAACGCGCTTCAGCGAGCGCGTGCCAAGCTCAGGGAACCACTCGTCGCTTGACGACTTCAGCGGCGCCAACCTGCTCCAAGACCGTCATCGCGGCGCGGCGGGTCACGCAAGCCGTGCATCCGGGACGCACGCGCGGAGTCACGACTTTGCCGCACTCTAGCCAGCGGTCCGGCGAGAGACACGGCTGAGCTGCGGGGCAACGCCGGGGGGATCGTGCGGATCAGCGACCCGCCACAAGGTTCCATTGATCTCGGCGACGCCGGCACACGGTTCTCCGTGATGCGGAGTGACCCGGATGCTGATGAACTCGCCCTTTCGAGGTACTGGAAGGTCTAGGGCTGCGGCCACGAGCGGGTCCTGTTCTTGATGACCGAGAACCAGGTATCCCTCGCTGCCGAGATGCTTCGGTAGCCGGGCGTCCCGCGCACGCTTCAAGCTGTCGTCTTGCATCGCGACGGTCAGGATGACTGCCCGGCGGATGATCCTGCCGGTAACGGACCTGAAGAGCTCGTTGATGCGCCGCTGGCCACTACTTGCGGTGAAGATCCGCTCACGGGCTTCCTCGCCGAGGTGTAGGAGCAGGTTCTCGGGGAGGGCAGGCTTGTCGTAGAGCCATAGGATGCGGCTCTCACCCTCGTCGGTGAGCCGGCGCTTGGCGTCGCGATTGCCGCCTGGCCGAAGGAGGTGTTCGCGTACCCGGATCAGTCCTGCCTCCCAGCGGGCGAGATCGTCGCTGGCCCAGACGACGAGACACAGGTGCCCAAGAGACT
Source organism: Solirubrobacter deserti (assembly GCF_003344625.1). Classification (GTDB taxonomy): domain Bacteria; phylum Actinomycetota; class Thermoleophilia; order Solirubrobacterales; family Solirubrobacteraceae; genus Solirubrobacter; species Solirubrobacter deserti. The sequence continues at coordinate 821,456 of NZ_QPKJ02000004.1, forward strand.
CCGGCGGCATCTCCCAGCCCCCGATGGCCTGGGAAAACTTGCAGTCGACGTCGATGCCGGCGATCCGGTAGTCCATCTTGTCGCCGTCGTCGAAGTCGAACTCGCGGTGCAGGTTGATCTCGACCAAAGTCCCCATGTGGGTCTTCTCGGTCTTCCGCAGCGTGAGCCAATCCCAGCGACCCGTGTTCTGACCGTCAAGAAGCTGGTCGTAGGTGTCGCGAAGAACCTCGCCGACCCTCTCGCCATCAGGGTCGGCGGAACGGATGTAGTCCGCCACGCGGTCGAGCTCTGAATCATCGCCGCGTGCGGGCGGATCAGACCCGGGAACGCGCCGGGGTTCGGCGCGCAGTCGCTTCGTGCGCGGAATGAGCTTCCCGCTAGCGGGAGTACGAGGCATCACGCGGGCTTCGCCGCGCGATGCCTATGTCCTATGTCCCGGCCGAAGCCAGGAACCTACGCCGCTGCGCGCCCGTGCCCGCGCTCGACGCGCGTCGGCAGAACCGCCGGGAGAGCCGCTGGTGCTGAGGCGATCAGCGCGGCGCGGATCTTCCTGCCGACAGCTTCGGCGACGGGGGGCGGGAACGCGTTGCCGACCTGGCGGTACGCCGCGGTCTTGCTTCCCTGAAACGGCCAGTCGCGCGGGAACCCTTGCAGCATCGCCGTCATGCGCACGGTGAGCACGGGATTCCCGTCGAGAGGGAAGTCCGGCCCGGGCGGCTCGGTAGCCACCAGATGCCCGTTGACTCCCATCGCCGCCCACTGTTTCTTTGCCTGTGTGGGGCCGAGATCCGGCCCGCCGTGCTTCTTGGAGCCGCCTACGAGCGTGGGAGCGATGCCCTTGGCTCGTTGCGCCCACTCCGTTGCGCCCTTCCAACCGCCGCGGCCCATCTCGCGGCGGAGGACCTCACCCACGGAACTCGTCGCGTCCGGATCCTGATCGGGCCACGCGAAGTGCTCATCGGCGTCTTCCTTTAGGGCCACGAGGAGAACCCGGGGGCGCAACTGCGGCACTCCGTAGTCCCGCGCTTCGAGCAGCTTCCATCGCGGGACGTAGCCCATCTCCTTGAGAGGGCCTTCGATGACGTCACGACGGTAGTCGTCGAAGTCGGTCGCGAGAAGCCCGCGCACATTCTCCAGCATCACAGCTCGCGGCTCGCACTCGCTGATGAGCTCGATCGCGGTGGGGAACAGGTCACGCTCATCGTCTGCCCCGAGCCGGCGTCCGGCACGTGAGAACGGGGGACAAGGGACACCGCCAGCGAACAGATCGACCTGGCCCTTGAACGTCGTGGCTTTCCACTCCTTGACGCTGAGTTCCCGGACCTGGTCGCGCCACGGCCGGCGGGCGCGAAGCGTCTCGCAGCACCAGCGGTCGTTCTCGACGAGCGCGAGATGCTTGAACCCCGCGTTCTCGAGTCCGTGCGCTTGGCCACCGGCTCCAGCGCAGATCTCCACCGAGGTCAGTTGAGCTGGCGAATCCACGCCGAGAAGATAGGACGCGCCTCGGACGCGACCGTGTGTTCTCACGCCCGCGGGCGCTCGATCTCGAGCTCAGTCCCCCGTCCTCAGTGCCGCTGATCACGACGGTTCGGCCAGAGATCACGAGTTGCGTGCGAGGCAACGGATGGTCCCCGCGTCGAGCGCGGATAGGACATCGGCTACGGCGACGCCGAAGGCGTGGCCGTCAACCGCGTCCAAGGGCAGAACGATCGGATCGTCCGAATCGTCGCTGAACGCACGCAGCTCGACCATCCCGTCATCGCGGCGTGAGGATGAATGGGGCGGGAGTGGTCATCGGCTTGTTCACACGACTCGTTGACGCGCTTCGGCCAAATGAACCTGGATGTCAGCGACTACGGCCGCCGGATCCTCATGCTCCCAGTAGGTCAGGACGGTCCACCCGGCGGCTCTAAGGGCCGCGAGCTGCTCCGCGTCACGTTCCGCGTTGCGGGCAATCTTCGCACTCCAGTATCCCGCCGAGGGTGGCTTGCGCTTCTTGGAGCAGTCAGGGCATCCGTGCCACCAGCATCCCTGGATCCGAATACAGATTCGGGCGCCTGTAAAGACGATGTCTGAGCGGATTGACCTTCGTGCGGGGACCTTGATCGGATAGTCGACGCGGTAGCGAAATCCCTGGCGATGCAACATCCGGCGGACAGCGAGCTCGGGGCTCGTGTCGCGGCGCCTGTTGGCCCGCATGTTCGCGCTTCGCGCGGACGGTCCAGGGGGCGGGGGGACAGGAACTGGCACTTCTCGAGCCTACCCGTGGCTGAGCCGGCTCCCGGCGTCTCGATTCCTCGCGCGCCCCAAGAGCCACGCGGGCATTGCCGCGCGAACGGGGAGCGGTCGTCCGGTGTAGGGGGCGAATTCGCGCCGCGGAGCCCTATGAAGGCCATGACTCAACTAACTTCGATCGAGATCTGCGCTGGGGCCGGAGGCCAGGCGCTCGGGGTCGAGCGGGCTGGATTCGAGCATCAAGTGCTTGTGGAGATCGACGCACACGCCGCCGAGACTCTGCGCATCAACCGGCCGAGGTGGAAGGTCATCGGGCCTCGGGTAGGCGAGGCGGTACCGGTCGGCGGCACGCCGGGCGATGTGCGCGGCTTCTCGGCGTTGGAGTGGGAAGGGAAGGTCGATCTCTTGGCCGGCGGTGTTCCGTGCCCGCCGTTCAGTGCGGCCGGAAAGCAACTCGGAGCCGACGACGAACGCAACCTGTTTCCCGAAGCTCTGCGGCTTGTCGGCGAGTGCTGGCCGCGGGCGGTGCTGCTCGAGAACGTCCGGGGGCTCCTCGATCCGAAGTTCACCGCCTACCGCGCGGCTATCGACGACCAGCTGCGGCGCATGGGTTACGAACCCGCATGGCGGCTGTTGCAGGCTGCTGACTATGGTGTCCCCCAGCTGCGTCCGAGGACGATCCTGGTAGCGCTCCCGCCTGATCTTGCCTGGAACTTTCAGTGGCCAGCGCCGTCGGTCGTCAGGCCCCCGACTGTCGGCGACTGCTTGCACGACCTGATGGCGGCGAACGGCTGGGAAGGGGCCGATGCCTGGCGCACCAACGCAAGCCGCATCGCGCCGACGCTCGTTGGCGGGTCGAAGAAACATGGCGGCCCGGACCTCGGACCGACGAGAGCGAGGCGTGAGTGGGCAGCGATGGGCGTCGACGGCCGAGGAATCGCGGACTCCGCTCCAATGCCTGGGTTCAGTGAAATGCCTCGCCTCACCGTCCGCATGGCGGCCCGAATTCAGGGGTTCGACGACGACTGGGCGTTCGCCGGCCGCAAGACCGCTCAGTATCGACAGATCGGCAACGCGTTCCCGCCCCCTGTCGCTGAGGCAGTTGCACGGGAGATCGCGGCAGTCCTGAGAGACGCCGATGAGCGTCCAGGTCGCCGCGCTGCGTAGCCCCACAGCGTCGGGGCACTGGTCGACCTCCACCTTTGTCGAGCGGTGCTCCACGCGCTGCTGCCTCGAGCGGATCGCCGTCGATGTCGAACGTTCGTCCGTATCGCCGTAGGAGGTTGACGTAGCTGTCAGGTCCGGCATACCTTCCTCGACTTCGTGCAAGTGGTTGGCCGGTCTTCACCGAAAGTCTCAGATCTGTGGTTCCTGGGCGCCAAGGACGGCGACGGTCACGCACGCCGCACTCGGATCCCAGACTGGGCCGCCTTCATGGCGCACCTGGGCCGGGGCCTGGCCGGGGTGCCGGCGGGTCGACCGACGACGGCGGTCGTGTCAGTGCCGACCCGGGACTTTGCCGCGGTGTTCGCGGTTGCAGCGGCTGTACAGCGCTGCGATGAGCTCAGTCCGATGGCGCCTGACGATCTCGCGGCCCACGTTGAGGTGCTGCGCAACACGCCGCCCAAGACGCCAATCAAGTACTTCGGCCCGAAGGACAAGGTGTATGACGGGCGTTGGTGCGGCTTCGAACCGTCGCCTATCGACGGGCAGGAACTCATCTCCTTCCAGTTGCGGAGGAACGAGACCCGGAAGCTCCATGTTTCACATGCTCTGAAGGTCCGCCTAGCCGGTGAAGATGAAGCCGGCGAGACGCTTCAGGCACGAACGGTGCGGACGTCGCCGCTGCTCCGGGCTCTGGTCGGCGACTCCGCAGCGCTCACGTTCGCGACCACCAAGCGCTGCGATGTCGTGCTTGTCAGCACGCTGGCCGCTGTGGAGACAGAGTTCTGCGATGAGCCGTTGCTGCCAAGTGGCGGACCTGAAGAGGCTCGATCAGGGGTCTTGCAGAACATCGCACGCGTCCAGCAGTTCCGGGACGCCCACCGCTTCTATCGCGCCGTCGCGGTCCCGTCGTCGGTGGAGCCGACGCCGGCTCACCGAGAGCTCGCCCCGAAACTCGCCGTTCTGGACGGCGGTCGCGCTTTCCTCCGCTACAGGCACCTCTGGCCTACAGCTCACAAGCTCGTCGTGCTCGACCGCTCGACGATTAGCGCGGAAGACGCTTGCGCCGAACTCGCACAGGACATGGCCTACGCCCAGCCGGACACAGAACTCGCTTGGCGTCTCGTGGTCCCGGACGGCATCGAGTTCGTGGCATTTGCGGAGGTGGCGTGACTCTCTTCACCGCAGACGGGTTGCACAAGCTCGCAAGGACATGGACAGGGCGCCAGGCGATCATCGAGAACCCGACCATCGAAGAGTTCTCGTCTCAGATCCAGTTGCTGCTCCGCTCCGTCGGAGACGAAGCGTCTGAGGGATACTGGGCGAGCATCGCCCGTCCGCTGCGCGCGCTGCGCTGGCGATTGGCTACGGTTCCGCTGCCGGTGAACTCCCGCGCGATTGACGTCCAGGCCGTGGCGGACGCCGTCCTGCCGCGCCTGCGCCGTGCACCCGAGGTCGCGCCCGATCACTCGCAGCTCGCGCTTACCGTCGCCGACACGCTTGAGCACCTGTGGGCCTGCGGGGACGACCCGCTCGGCGACGCCGTTTCCGGCCAGATCTGGCGCCGGGAGGGTGCCGCGATCTTGCTCGTCGATGGCCGTCACGCCGGCGCCGTCGGTGAAGCTTTTCCGGGAACGCCCGTGTTGACCGCGGCGGAGCTGAGCCGCACGACTGCGAGCGACGTTGTGGCCGTCGGACCCTCAGCGTGGTTCCCCAGCCGGGTACTACGAGCTCCGCGCGCGGAGCGGTTTGTCTTCGTGCGTTTCGGGTGGCTTCGCGACCGCGGTCCCGAGCTTGATCTTGTGGACGGCAGCGAGAAGCGAGTCCGCCAGGCACTAGAGGAGGCTCCGGCGCGGGAGCCTCGACCCGGGCGGTCGTTGGTCGACGCCGCTGATGTCGTTCCTCGCATCGAGTGGAGTGCGGTGACCCGAGCGGCCCGGCACAGCGATGTTGAAGGCTGGGGGGAACCAGTCGAAGCAGCCTTGTTCGTGCTGGCGTCCGGGCAGGGCGTCTATTTCGAAAGCCGGGACGGCGCGCGAGCGAACGTAGCGGAGGTCGACGAGGAGCTCCTCGTCCACCAGTCCCTGGTGTCAGAGCTCGTTCCCGGCGACTTCTTGGTAGTGCGGACAGAGGGTGATGAGAACTACGTCCGCAACTATGCGGACAGGCTCCTCGGGACAGAAGCCGCGCATCTCCGGCGGCTTCAGCAGCGGCTCAAGGGTGCCCTCAACGCTGAGCTTAATGAGGCTGGCGTTGCGCTGGTCGCGAGGAAGCTCCGGCGCCTCGGCAGCACTATCGCCTCTGAGGCCAACGTCCGGCGGTGGGCTGACCCGACGAGCATCAAGACGCGGGATTACAGCGACTTCGCCGCGATCTGCTCTCTTGTCGGAGAGGCGAACGCGGAGGCGTTGTGGGACGCCATGGGCAAGATCGCGAAGGCCCATACCAAGGCCGGGAACGAAATCCGGCGGCTGCTCCTCGCAGAACTACAAGAGGCAAACCTCACCACTCTCTTGCAAAACGGCTGGGACGACTATGAGGTTGAGGAGATTGACGGGGAAGGAACTCTTCGCGTGGCCCGCATCACCGGTCGCGCTCCGGACCTCGCCGCCGTCCCACGAAGCCGGCTCCGCAGGGTCTTCGAGATCGAAGGTGACCTGTGGCTCGGATGATCCCTGCTGCTATCGGCCCGGATACCGCGAGCCCGGGCGAGCAAGAGCTCTTCCGGCGCTTCCGTGACGACCCAGCCACGGAAGGATGGACCGTCCTGCACTCGTTCAATCTGCCGCGGCACATCAGCCAGATGCGTGGAGAAGCGGACTTCGTGGTGATCGCGCCGGGCCTCGGGATGCTGTGCCTCGAGGTAAAAGCTCACCGGCGAGTGTCAAGGGAAGCGGACGGCCGTTGGCGCCTAGGGAACGACCCCCTCACGACGCGGAGTCCCTTCAAGCAGGCCGAGGACAACATGTACTCGCTGCTCCGCGTGCTCAGAGAGCGGCGCCGCGCTGAAGCCGATGCGGTCATCGCCTGGGCAGCGGTCGCGTTCACGCACGTCGATTTCCGCGAACCCGCTGTCGAGTGGAACGAATGGGAGGTCATCGACAACCGCGACTTGCGGCGTGCGTCCATTGGGGAGCTTGTGACGCGGGTGCTCGCTAAAGCGCGCGCCTGTCTGCCGCACAAGGCCATCGAAGGCGTCCCGAGCCGGCGCGAGTGTGACGTTATCGTGGCGGCACTGCGCCCCGCGTTCGAAGTGGCCCAGCCGGCCGCTCGTCGCCGGGACGAAGCCGCGGCGGAGCTCCTCTCCTACACGGAGGAGCAATACGCCGCCCTCGACGGAATGAGCCGCAACCCCCGCGTCGTGTTCGAAGGGCCTGCGGGGACTGGCAAGACGCTACTCGCGCTTGAAGCCGCGCGCCGCGCCTCCGCGGAGGGCGAACGCGTCTTGCTGGTTTGCTTCAACCGCCTTCTCGGGGCTTGGATCTCCGAGCAGGCGAAGGAGCTGACCGGAGTCACTGCAGGAACGTTGCACACCCACATGCTTCGCGCGGCCGGAGCCGTCCAACCTCAGGCGGCCACCGAGGCGTGGTTCCGGGATGAGCTCCCCGACCTCGCGGTGTCTGCGCTCCTCGAGCAAGACGGCGGCGGGACATACGACCGGCTGGTGGTCGATGAAGCCCAGGACTTGTTGCGTGATACGTACCTCGACTTCCTGGACTTGCGACTCGCCGGCGGATTGTCGTCGGGGCGCTGGACATTCTTCGGCGACTTCGAGCGGCAGGCGCTCTTCGACGCGGCGAATGTGAGTCTCGACGAGTTCCTTGCTGCACGGAGTTCCATCCCCGTCTACGCGCTGCGAGCAAACTGCCGGAATACGCCGCGCATCGCTCGCTGGGTGACGATGCTGTCCGAGCTGACTCCCGCCTATGCGGCAGTTCGCCGTCCTGATGGTGGGCCCGCGCCCCGGGTTCGCTACTTCACCGGCGCCGACGACGAGGCGCAGGAAGTGCAGGCGGTCCTGGCAGAGCTCTACGCTGCGGGCGCCGAGGGCCGCGACATCGTGCTTCTCTCTCCTGTCCGCGACTGCGTCGCGAAACGCCTGCCCTCCCCTTGGAAGGACCGCCTTCAGCCCTACGGGCAGGATCGGGGCCGTAATCTCATCGGCTACGCGACGGTTCAAGCCTTCAAAGGGCTTGAAGCGCCGATTGTCCTCGTCACGGACATCACTGAAGTCCACGGCGACCGTGCGCGGTCGCTGTTCTACACCGCGACGACGAGGCCGACCGAGCAGCTTCACGTCTTCGCGGACGCCGTACTCCGCGACGAGATCCTAGACCTCATGGACCGCTTCAATGCGGAGGAGCCTCATGCCTGACTTCATCGGGGCGAGGGAACGCCTGCTCGCCGCTTTGCGTGCCGAGCTCGTAGGGCCCTCACCGGCCGGTAAGGAGATCAACTGCGCGGGTGAGCTCGTGTTCGACACGCCGCAGGCCGCGTCAGGTCCATACCGGCAGGCCGGAACAGGGGAAGAGATCCTGACCGGGGATCGGCCCGGCAAGCGCTACGGGGTGGGCGTCCTGTACCCGATCGGATTGGAACTCGAAGCCGATCCCGGCAAGAGCCCCGCTGAGGACGACACGCTCGACGCCACCGCGGCCAGCGGCGCCGAAGAGGACGCGCTCGATGTCGCCGAAACCGAGGCGATCGCCGATAAAGACCGGGACGACGACACGGATCGGCTCACAGCTCGGCGGGCGATCGCCCGGGAAGCCGCCGACGACGATCTGCCGTTGACGACCGCCAACGGCTTCCGCCCGAGCAGCCTTGGGCTGAGTTTCGTATGCGATCTCTCGGACGCGGATCACCTCGAGGTCGTGTTGTCCGGTGCTCGCTATCGCAGCAAGGACATCGCCATCCGCTCGACAGGCGCTCGCTGGACCTGGTGGCTGCGCGAGCCCTTCACGATCTCGGCGCGCTTTCCGCGCGCGTCGCTCGCCGCAGGCCGCGGGATGGTCCCGGCTGACGTGCAGAACGATGACCTCCCTGAGGGGATCGCTCTTGACCTCGCGGCTTTCACCAGGCCGCTCGGTGATGACCGGTACCTGCTTACGGTCAGCGCCGTCAACCGCTCAAGCGCGAAAGCGCCCGACAGTGCGTCGATCTTCCAGGTCCAGCTCGCCTGCAAGGCCGGCGGCGCGGCCATCTTCTGCCCGTACGAAGAGCGCCAGCGAGTCGGTGACGACCCTGAGCTGGCCTCCCTCGCTCTGCTGTACCGGGATGTGCCGGCCTTCGCCATCGGGCATGGCTGCTCTGCTGATTGGACGGCGCCGGAGGGAAGCCACCGGGCCACGGAAGTGCTGACGGCCGCGCTGCCCGAGGTGGAACTCCCGAGCACGACGCCGGAGATCAGAGACGACGAGGGAAACACAATCGCGGTTCCTATGGCGCCGCTCGCGGGGATCGTCGCTGACGACGACGGGGTGAAATCCCTCCGGGACATCGTGGCCGGCTACACGGCTTGGATCGAGACGCAAGAGGCTCGCATCGACGACGTCTCTGAGCACCGGGACGCAGCCGTGGAGCACATGCGACTGTGCCGTGAGGCGTGCGACCGGATGAAGGACGGCATCGACTTCCTCGTCTCGGGCACGGACCCGCTGGCGGCAGAAGCGTTTCGCCTCGCGAACTGGGCCATGCTGCTGCAACAACAGCGCAGCGGTCATGCACTACGGGAGACGATCTACGACCGCAAGGCCAAGCGGATACGGATCGAAGGCGGCTTCACGCCGCGGACCGAAGGGCGCGGAACCTGGCGTCCTTTCCAGATCGCGTTCGTCCTCGCTTGCCTCCGCTCGACCGCGCAGGGAACGGCCCCAGACCGAGGGGTCGTCGAGCTCATCTTCTTCCCGACGGGTGGAGGCAAGACCGAGGCGTACCTCGCGCTCACCGCATTCTCGATTTTCTACCGCCGGCTCCGGGACGGAAACGACACGGGCGTGGACGTCCTGATGCGTTACACGCTGCGCCTGCTCACGGCGCAGCAGTTCCAACGAGCTTCGGCCCTGATTTGCGCGATGGAGCACGTCCGCAAGCAGCGCGCCGAGTCGCTGGGCAGCCACGAGATCTCGATCGGAGTATGGCTCGGCGCGTCCGTCACACCCAATTCGCGCCGCGACGCAGTTGCCGCGCTACGCAAGCTCAATCGCGACGGCACTGGGGAGAACCCATTCATCCTGCTCCGCTGCCCCTGGTGCGCCGCGCAGATGGGCCCGATCAAGGCGTCGAAGGAAGGTCGCCCGGTTAGGACGGAGCCGAAAATCGCCGGATACGTTGAACGCGAGGAGTCCGTCGGCCTGAGATGCCCGGACGGGACGTGCGAGTTCCACAAGGGCCTGCCCGTCTATGTCATCGACGAAGACGTGTACGAGCGTAGACCCTCGCTCGTCATCGGCACGGTCGATAAGTTCGCCATGCTGGCGTTCCGTCCGGAGGCACGGCGCCTGTTCGGATTGATCGCCGGCGGCGACCGCGAAGTAAGCCCACCGAACCTGATCGTCCAAGACGAGCTGCACCTGATCTCCGGCCCGCTTGGCTCGATGGTCGGCTTGTACGAAACGGTGATCCAGGAGCTCGCAACAGACCGCCGGAGCGATGAGCCGGTAGCGCCGAAGATCGTCGGCTCAACTGCCACGATCCGCCGGTATGAGAAGCAGGTCTGCGACCTGTACGCGCGAGACGAAGTCGCCCTGTTTCCGCCTCGTGGTCTGGATGCCGGCGACTCGTACTTCGCGAGCTACGCGCGCGACGAGGAGGGGAAGCTAGAACGTGGCCGCGTATACGTGGGCATCCACGGGGCTGGCCTTGGCTCCGTGCAGACTGCGCAGGTCCGCACATTCACCACCCTGCTGCAGGCTGCCTACATGCTCGAGGCTGACGTCCGGGATCCCTGGTGGACCCTGCTCGTGTTCTTCAACTCGCTACGTGAGCTCGGGACGTCGGTCTCGCTGCTGCAGTCGGACATACCGGACTATTTCCGCGTTGTTGCCAAACGGCTCGGCCTCGACTCCGCGGAGGTCCGGCGCATCTGGCGCGACACGGAGCTGACCGGCCGCCTCCGCAACGACGAGGTGCCTGCCGCGATTGAAGAGCTCGAGGTGCGCTACACGGAGGAAGCGAACCGCGCCGTGGATGTCTGCCTCGCCTCCAACATCGTGGAGGTTGGCGTCGACATCGACCGCCTGTCGCTGATGTCGGTCGTGGGCCAGCCGAAAACAACCGCGCAATACATCCAGGCCACCGGCCGCGTGGGTCGCAGCTGGTGGGAGCGCCCTGGGCTTGTCGCGACGATTTACAGCGCTTCCAAACCCCGCGACAGGTCTCATTTCGAGAAGTTCCGCTCGTACCACGAGCGGCTGTATGCCCAAGTCGAGCCAACCAGTGTGACGCCGTTCGCGCCACCGGTGCTCGACCGGGCGCTGCACGCCGTGATCGTTGCTTATGTCCGGCAGCTCGCGCACGACGGCACGGGCCCCCGGCCAGTTCCCGACGACCTGCTCGAAGCCGCGCGGCAACTCCTGCAGGACCGCGTCGACCACGTAGACCCGGACGAATCGGAGCAGCTTGCGGCTGTTTTCGCCAAGCGCGCTGAGCAGTGGCGCAAGTGGGGCTACTCGGACTGGCTTGCCGACAACGACTCAGAGGACTACGCGCTACTGCGGTACGCGGGCAGCTACGCCAGCCGTGAGGAGCAACTGCTGTCGTGGGCTGTCCCGACGTCGCTTCGCAACGTAGATGCCGAATGCCGAGCGGAGGTCACGCAGGCCTACCTGCTGGCCGCGGAATACGAGAGGGACCGGGCCTGATGTCACGCGCACCCGTACGCCGCGCACACATGATCAGCCCGTTCGGCCCTGGCGCCATGCTCGTCGCGCCTGACGGCACCTCCATGATCGCCGCGGGCTTGGATCACTGGTTCGGGCAAGACGAAAACGGCACCGCAGCAGACGACGCCGAGTTCCGGATCGAGGAGTGGCGCCTGCAGCGGCGGCTCGGCGTCGGCCATTTCCGCCTGCCGCCGGACTATCGCCGCCGCCGGCGCGGCCAGGTCGTACCCAACGTCGAGCTAACGGTCCCGTTCCTGCGTTTCCCGCAGTGGCACTTCTGCCCATGGTGTAAGACGCTTCGCGAGGTTCGCCTCGAAGCGACTGGGCGGCAGAAGTGCACGGCGTGCGAGGCCGAGGGCCGCAAACGGTTCCTCGCCCAGGTCCCATTCGTCGCCATGTGCGACGCGGGCCACCTGCAGGACTTCCCGTGGCGCGAGTGGGTTCACCGGAGCGCGGCGCCACGCTGCAGCGGGACCATGAAGTTGTTCTCGACGGGCGGCGCCACGCTGGCCAACCAGCGCGTCACGTGCTCGTGCGGCGAGAAGCGCAACCTCGGCAGCATCACCCAAGCCGAAGGGAACTCGTCGTTCCTGGCCCGCAACCTCGAGCCGGGAACCGTCTACAACTGCAACGGCGTAACGCCACAGCATGGAAGCTCTAAGCCTCACTCATGCAACCGGCCGCTGCGCGGCAGCCTCCGGTCGGCCTCGAACGTCTACTTCGGCGTCATACGGAGTGCCATCTACCTGCCTGCGACCTCTGCGTCGAGCGCCGCTGAGGAACTCGTCGCGCTCATCCTCGAGACACCGGACCTGATCACGAGGATCGTCACAGATCACGACAGCGACCGAGCCCCGGACGCCAAGCGGTACCGGGCGGGCGGCTATGAGCGGATGCTCCGGAAGTACTCGGACGCCGAAGTCGAGGCGGCCGCTCGAGCGGCTCTCGACGTTGAGCTTGGAGCCCGCGACGTGCCCCAAGACGACGGCGACGACGAAGAAAGCGAGGAGCAGTTCCGTAGAGCTGAGGCAGCCGTGCTCAGTGACTCAATCGACACGCCGGAACTGACAGTCCGGCGCGGAGAGGCCGACGAGTACGCCGACGTGATACCCGATGCGTTCAGCTCGCTCAACCTCGTCGAGCGGCTACGCGAAACCCGTGTGCTGGCCGGGTTCAGCCGGATCTTCCCCGAGCAGCCGCCTGACAGGGAACACCGGCTCGCGCAGCTTTGGAAGGCCCCGCCTGTCTACCAGGAGCGCTGGCTTCCCGGCTACTGCGTGTTCGGCGAAGGCCTGTTCCTACGCCTCAGCGAGACGAGGCTTAAGAAATGGGAAGCGCAACCAGACGTGCGCGACCACGTCGGCAAACTCGTCAAGTTCTACGCCACGGCCCAGGCGAAGCGCAATCTCCGCGACCGCGACCTGACTCCGCGCTTCGTACTCGTCCACACGCTGGCGCACCTTCTCATGAACCAGCTGACGTTCGAGTGCGGATACAGCTCAGCCGCATTGAAGGAGCGTCTCTACGTATCGTCTGCCGCCGATCGCCCTGACGCCGCCGTCCTGATCTACACCGCCGCGGGCGATGCTGAAGGGACGATGGGCGGTCTCGTGCGTATGGGCAAGCCGGGGTACCTCGAGAACGTCCTTGACGCCGCTCTCCGCGGAGCCACTTGGTGTGCATCGGACCCGGTCTGTATGGAGATCGGGACCTCAGCCGGGCAAGGCCCCGACTCCTGCAACCTCGCCGCGTGTCACAGTTGCGCGCTCGTGCCCGAGACGGCGTGCGAGGAATTCAACCGCTTCCTTGACCGCGGGCTCGTCGTCGGGACTCCCAGCAACCCTGACCTTGGCTTCTTCCCGTCCTGCGGGTGGATGGCATGAAGGGCGTCGATGCGAAGGTTGAGCTGATCGCCGAGCTCGATCGCCTGAGCGGCGACCGCACGGCGCTACAAGCGCCCCGCACAGCGCAGCTGTACCGGTATCTGGCGGGCGCTCAGACCGGTACCGGGATCGAGTTGGCCACGCACCTGATCCTGCGGCTCGGAGTGTGGTGGTCTCCGGCCGCCTACGCCCAGCTGCCCGTGATGACGCCGTGGTGCGTCCGAGACCGGTCATGCCGGTATGACCAAGGGCCTGAGGCGTGGGGAGCGCCGCGCGATGACGGCTTCCTCCGCGACGACAACTCGATCATCAAGAAGCTCCCGCTTCCCGTCGTCATGCGAGGGCCGGCGGGGCATCCTTTTACCGGCCAGAAGCCGTGGCGCGGGTTCACCGCATGCCATATCTGGCGGGATCTGCCTGGTGGCCGCGTCGCAGGCGAGGACCCGTGGCTGTACTCGTTCATGCCGAACCTCGTATGGCTGCCGACATGGCTTGCCCCGCTCACAGATCGCCAAGCCTCGCCCGTACAGGCGCTACTCCAGCGAACCAGCCTTGAACTCTTCCGCCATCAGCCGGTCCGCCCCGAGGTGGCCTCGTTCGCCCGGCGCGCATGGGATGAACTTGACGTACCGGGCGCCGGCCCGGTTCTGCCGCTCGACCAGCTTGTCTTCTTCGAGCCGCACGCTGACTTCTTCAAGCGGCGTATTACGTACCTGTCGAAGTTCGTAGATGGATGTGATGCGGTGCTGGCCGGTGGTGGCCTCAGCAAGAAGCTGATCTGCACCCGGTACACGGAGGGGCTGCCGGCACTCCGGGCGGAGGCCGTCGCGTCATTCCGCGATCAGCTCGCCGGCTATCGCGATGCCGCGATGATCGCGACGGCGTAGCGTGACATCCGCGGACTTTCTCAGTCCTGACGCCCGCAGGATCTCACCCGGCGTCGTGGAACAGCGATAGCGATGTCCGTGATCTTCGATGCCAAAGAACAGCTGATCACGGATCTCGTCGCGCGGGAGCTACTGGGCTACCGAAGTACCGGGTTGCCATCAGTCTCCGACGGCACGTCGCACGCAATCGGCGAGGAGTTCCTCAATCTGCTCTCGGCGTCCCGATCTCCGGCTCGCTCGCTCGCCAACCCCACGACGGGGGAGGCGAATGCGATCGGTGCTGGGTTCGCCGAGGCGATCGAGACGTTCCTGCGCTCGTGCTTGTGCTCGCCCGAGGCTCTCGCCATCCGCCGCGAGAACTGGGAGTTCCAGCGCGGCAAGATCTATGCGGGCCGGCAGTATGCGCATCTCAGACTGCTGGAACGGCTCGACCGCGATGCAACGCGCATGAAGGTCGACCCGGTGCCGTCGAAGCCTCGATCGCCTAAGTCAAAGGTCGCCGAACGCGAGGCGCTGGCAGCGGAGGAACGTGAGCAACTTGAGGTTCTCCTGCACGGCGAGTACCTCGTTGACGCCGATCTGCTCGTCCTCATACCGCCCAAGGACCACGGCCAGCTCACGGCCAAGCGCAGAGGTGGAGATCGCCTGGTCACCGCGGATGAGCTCAAGTCGTTGCGCTCGCCGCTCACCGCGGCGCCGGGCGAGGTCCCGTTGTGCCATGCCAACGTCAGCTGCAAGTTCACGCTACGCAACGATCGGGGGCAGAACGTCCGCACCGAGGCGCTGCAGCTGGCTCGGCAACGGCGTGGGCCGATGCCGCGAATGGTTGTCGCAACCGCCGAGGTTTGGCCCGGGCGGCTGGAAAGCCTCGGCAAGGGCACCGGAGAGATCGACTGCGTATACCACCTCAGCCTTCCGCTGCTCGAGCGTGCGGTCCGCCGGGTATCTCCGCCCGAAGTCCAGCGTCAGCTCGAGTTGCTCATCCGCGCCGACCGCCTACGTGATATCGCGGATCTGCCTCTCGACCTGCTGCAGTGACCGGCTACGCGTCCCAGAACGGTCCTACGTCGTCCGGCGCGCTGTCGTCGCGCTGCAGGTACCCGACGTCGCGGCGATGCCGCAGACTGCGGACCTGCTCTTGAGTTAGTCCGACGAGATCGCCCTCGCTGACGAGCATCTCGTCCTCGTAGTAGCGCAGAGCTTCCGTGACGTTCCCGTCCGACCATCGGACCACGACCCCACGCGAGCCGTGCTCGCCGAGGGCGAGCGTGCGGATTCCACTACCTCACTTATGACCGGCTCATGCACGATTGCGAGTCTACGCGCGCCGCGGGCCCTCGGTTGGGAGTGACGAGGTCGACCAGTGAGCGTCGCAACACCGGCACGGTAAGGCTGGGATGATAAGCGACGGCTTGCGCTGGCCCCGGGGCGTCATTCCCATGGGATGTGCGATCGTCGACAACAACGGTCACACGGTCACCGCTTCCGGGCATTTGGGGGACTCAACATCGAGCCCGGCCAGTGGTCGCATCGGCGAGCGGCATCTGCAGCGCCGGGGCAAGCCGACTGCGGCGACGCACCGGCAAGACTGAGGTTTGGTAGGGCAGGCACGTCCGGTCGCATCCGGAATTTGCGGGCATGCGGACCGTTAGCACTAGGTACGGCGGCGCCGCGGAACGAGATGCGCAAGACCGTTGAAGCGAGCACCGAACTCCTTGCCCCGGCCGTGACGACGAACCGTTTCGCTTGTCGCGGGGGGCCGCTTCGGCTGCGCCGGAGGGGCTCAGAGCGCGCGCACGATCTCAGCTCCACACGCGGCTTCCGAGGCACGCGGACTCCGGACTCGATCGCCGCTCGCCGGCCGCCGGAGAGGTGAAGCGCCGAAGCCGCTGACCGTCATGAGTCTCGACGCCGACGACATCGAAGCGGTCGCTGCGCGTGTGGTCGAACTGCTGCTCCGGCAAGGCGTCGCTCCCGGGCGCTACGTCGACGCCGCCACGCTGGCATGCACGCTCGGCGTCGAACGTGACTGGGTCTACGCGCGCGCCGCCCAGCTCGGCGCCGTCCGGCTCGGCGACGGCCCGAGGGCGCGGCTCCGCTTCGATCTTGAGCAGGTCCGCGCGACGCTTGCGGACGCCGGGTCGGCCGCGGAGGCCGAAAGGGTTCCGCCGGCTCACGTTCGACCTGCACGCCCGCGCAGCGCTTCCGGTCCGACGAACGTGCCGCTGATCCGGGGGAGGTCAGGTCGGTGAGGGCGGCTCCAGACAATGGCTCACCGAGAGACTCCCGCTGTTTCCGCGAGCCGCTCCACCAACGGGTTGGTTCCCCGGTGACCGCGATCGCGCCCGGAGCTAGTCTCCATAACGTGGCCAGGCCCGCCGTCGGCACCGTCATCCGCAAGCCCACGGGCCGCGGAACGAGCTTCGCGCTGCGCGTGACCTTCCAGGGCGAGCGCGTGTTCGTCCCGCTTGGCGGGTCGTGGGAGGGCTGGACGGAGGATCGTGTCCAGGCGGAGCGTGAGCACATCGCGCGGATGATCGAGCGCGGCGAGTGGGCACCGCCCGACCACGAGCCGACCGCCGCCACGCCTGGCGAGCCGCCGAACTTCCAGGTGTTCGCGTCTGAGTGGCTGGAGCGCAAGCGCCGCCGCGTCGGGGCCAAGACCCACAGCGATCTGTTGTGGCGGCTGAGCACGGGCATGGACCACTTCGGCCCGCGCAGCGTCGACCGCATCGACGAGGTCGTGATCGAGGACTTCGTGCAGGCCATGCTCGCCGAACGTGACGCGATCCGCGATGCGGCGGCCGCGGGGCACCCGCTGATGCAGACGGTCACGATGCCCGACGGGCGAACCTACGAGCGCCGCCGGCGGCCGCTGTCGAACGGGTCGATCAACAAGGCGATCGCGGCCGTGCGCATGGTGCTTAAGGACGCCCGTCGGCGCTATCCCAAGCACGTCCTTCGCAACCCCGCCGCCGAACGCGACGTCTACTTGAAGGCCCCGCCGGCCGCGAGGTCGTTCCTCGAGCCGCACCACATCGCCGCGCTGCTCGAAGCGGCCCACCAGCTCGACGGCCGAGGCGGCGTGCTCGACTGGGACAAGGTCGACTACATCCGCCAGTCCGACAAGAGCGCCGTCAAGCTCGCACGCGAGCTCGGCGTCTCTGATGTCCTGATCGGCAAAGTCCGTCGCGGACAGGTGTGGAACGACCCGCGCACCGGTCACCGTCGCCAGCGGCGCGCGATCGTCGGCGCGCTCGTGCTCGCCGGCCCGCGCATCTCCGAGCTGTGCGGGCTGCCCGAGGACCGCCTCGATCTCGCCGGCGGCCGGATCCTGATCCCGCCGCGAGACGAGGATGAGACCGGCCCACAGACGAAGACGTTCGCGGGCGAGCGGATCATCCCGATGGTCCCCGCGCTGCGCGACATCCTCCTCGACTCTCGCGCGAGCGCGGGCGCGCGCGAGACGAGATCGTCCGGGCTGCGCACCGCCGCGTTCTCGACCCGCAAGGGCACGCCGCAGACACCGGGCAATGTCGCCCATCACGTGCTCGCGCCGACGGTCGCGCTGGCTACAGAGTTGCTGCGCGCGCGCCGGCAGACGCCGATGCCCAAGGTCACGCCGCATACGCTGCGGCGCACGTTCGCGTCGATCCTCGCCGAGTGCGGCGTCGCCCCGCGTCGCGCGATGTACCTGCTCGGCCACACCGACGCCAAGCTCACGCTCAGCGTCTACCAGCAGGTCCTGGACATGAGCGGTGACGCCGTCGAGACCCTCGAGCAGGTACTCGGCGGCGATCTCGACGACATCGGCGAACTGCTGAACGGCCGCACTCGCCGGCGGCGGCGGACGACGGAGCAGCCTGACGCGGTCGACGGCGCCCTCCGTGACCTTATGGACGGCGAGCGATGAACGGCGCACGCCGGTGATCTGCCTACTGACCTGAGGTCCCGGCGCGGTCGACCGCCGCGATCAGCCTTTGGGGCTCGGTTCCAGGTTCGTAATCGACGCCCTAGCAGCGAATCTACAACAGCGGGATCTGCCTATCCGGGATATTCCGGCGATACCGGCCGTTCCGGGCGGTCCTTATCCGGAAGACCCACGTGGGGTTCAACCGGGCGGCGAACTGCACCCAACGTCGCGCCAGGCGCGACGGGCTTGCAACTTGTGGGGTTCTCCACGCCCCAGTTGGACGTCGGTGACCCCCGAGCAACACGCGGGACCACCGACGAGTTGGCGACGGCACGTGCGACGAGCACGGCGGCCGCGGCGATCAGGCCGCCGAGCGCCATGTCGTGATCACTCGTCGTCCAACGTTCCGGAAGGCGTGGCGATGCACCGTCGACGGCCTGACTGCGCCCGGCGACTCTCGGCGTACGGTGGCACCCGCAACCGGTTCACCCCCCTGCAGCGCGGCGTTCTCAGCTATCTACGCGGGCGTAGGCCGCCGGAGCGATATCTACTCTCCGCACATGCCTGCTCGCTCGAAGTGGTGGCACACTCAGCAGGCCGGTCGCCGGGAGGCCCTCTTGGCCGTCGACCTCTACAACCGGACGGCAGCAGAACGGAGCCTGGAGGGCTTCGTGGTCCACATGCACCTGTCGTGGCTGCACATGCTCCACGCGCGCTTCGCGCGCGACGGCGTCGACATCCGCTATCGCAAGCCCAACGGCCACTTCGAGCGCGTCGACAGCGAGATCAAGGTGTGGGAGCTCGCGCGGTGCATCCGCGAGGCGTTCCCGGACCCGGCCAACCCCGTCCGCTGCAACGTCCAGTTCTTCATCAAGCTGCGCAACAAGATCGAGCACCGCTACGAGGAGCAACTCGCGACGGCGATCGCGGGCAAGAGCCAGGCGCTCGTCCTGAACTTCGAGGAGTCGCTCGTGGACTGGTTCGGAGGCGAGGAGGGGCTGGCCGACAGCCTGCGCTTCCCGGTGTTCATGTCGAGCCTGACCCCCGACGCCGTCGCGACGCTCAAGGCGACGCACCGCAAGTTGCCAAAGCGGGTGACGTCGTTCATCCGCGAGCACGACGCGGCGCTACCGGAGGCCGTGCAGGGCGACTGGCGCTACGACTTCCGCGTCTACCTGCTCCCGCAGACTGGCCCGAAGGCGGAGAGCGACGTCGTCATGCGCTTCCTGCGCGAGGACGAGATGACCGATGCGCAGCGCGGGGCGCGCGACACGGTGCAGACGATCGTGCGCAATAAGGAGGTGCCGTCCAGAACAAGGGAAAGCACAAGGCCAGTGACGTCGCAGCTCTTGTACAGGCCGAGCTCGGGATGGTCTTCACGACCCACCGCCACCACACGCCGGCATGGCGGCACTTTAGGGTACGGCCGCCATCCGGCACCGCCCGGCCAGCGGTGACCGAGACGCGCTACTGCGTCTACGACGAGCCGCACCGCGACTACCTCTACACCGATGCATGGGTGCGCAAGCTCGTGCGCGATCTTCGCGACATGGCCATCTTCGAGGCGGTGACCGGGCACGCGCCCGAGCCCGTCGTGGCGACCGCCGCCGCCTGAACCGCCCAGCTCGGTCGCGTCCGTCCTACGCTCTGCGACGTGGCCAACCAGTCCCCCGAGCCCGCCTTCGTCCGTCACCTCCGCAAACTCGTCGAGTCGGGCACGCCGCTGTCCCAGACCAAGGCGCAACGCCACCACTACGTCCCGAGCTTCCTGCTCGCCCGGTGGGCGACGCCGCAGAAGCGGGAGGGCAGGCTCGCCGTCCTGACCGTCGCCACCGGCCGCACGGAGACGACGAAGCCGGACAACGTCGCGTTCGTGGGCGAGCTCTACTCGTTGCACGACGACGACGGCGTGCTCGACCGCAAGATCGAGACGTTCATGTCCATCATCGAGGGGCATGCCGCGGACCCGATCAAGCGCCTCGGGACGGCGCCCCAGTCGATCGCCGACGAGGACCGGTGGACGATCGCGTTCTTCCTTGCTCTCCAGCAGGGGCGCACGCCTCCCGGCCTCGCCGACCATCGCCGCCTGGCCGAGTTCGCCGCTCGGGAGTTCCTGCGCTCGCGCCGCGCGAAGCTCGACGACTTCGAGGCGGTCGCCGCTGCGTACCGGCGGACGATCAACCCCACCGCCGGCGACAAGGAGATCCGCTCGTTCGCCGAGGCGCAGAAGAAGAAGATGCCCGACCCCGACGGACCGGTGCAGACGACGCCCGAGGCGGCGTTCCAATCCCTGTCGCTCAACGTCAGCCAGATCGCACTGACCGTCGCGGCGCTCGACTGGACGGTGCTGACGACCGACGAGGAGTTCATCGAGAACGACCGGGGCATGGCGATGTGGGACCCCAACCTTCCGGCGACGCGCGGCAACATGTGGGCGAGCTCGGCGACCGCGGAGACGACGGTCCCGCTCGCGCCCGGCGCCTGCCTCAAACTGACCCCAGGCGGCAGCCGCTACGCCGTCGCATCCGCCGACACCGCGACGGTCGACGCGATCAACCTGCGCACGTACGGTTGGGCCGCCCAGAAGATCTTCGGGACGACCACCAGCGTCGTCGCCGGCCTCCACGCGAAGGTGCAGGCCGACTCTGAATCGGTCCCCGCGCCGGTCGCCCCGAAGGTCCACTACTCCGGCCCGCGGCCCGCGTAGCCGACGACGTTGCCCCGGTTGCCCAAAGCGCTCCCCCTTCACCACCCGACCGCCGACGAGCTGCATCACGCGCACGGGGTCTACACGGAGAAGGAGCCGACCGAGTACGCGCACCGGCTGACCCGCGAACTGCTGGCGGGCGACACGTTCACAGCCGGCGAAGCGATCCACGCCCTGCTGCGCATCTGGTCGCCGAAGGGCCCGAAGACCACGCCGACGGACATCATGTGCGTCCTCGAAGACACCGCCGCCGCGCGCACGGGGTTCACCAACCGGCACATCGCGACACTGGCAGACGACGAGCACGACACGGTCAAGGAGATTTACGCGGCGTTCAAGGCGGTCGTCGGGCAGGTCGGCGCCGCCAAGGCGCTGTCCGTGCTGCATCCGCGGTTCTTCCCGATGTGGGACCGCAGAATCGCAATCGCGTACATCGGGTGGAAGTGGCGCGACGACGGGGCGCCGCCGGAGTACTACCTGCTCTTCATGCAGTACGCGATCGAGCAGTGCACGACGTCGGTCCACGAGGACACCTTCGGGCACACGCTCCTGAAGGTCCTCGACGAGTGGAACTACTCGATCTGGACCAAGCACTGGCTGACCCCTCCGGACTAGGCGGGCAGCCCGTCACGCCTGATCGCCTGGGGACGCACGGGGCGACGCGCGATGCCGCGGTGTACCGCTATTCGGGCGAACGCGCTAAGGCGCCACCGCGCCGACCGGACCGCGGCCTACCCTTGGGACATGCCGTCGTCGGCCGCTACACCCACCGCGTCGCTCTTCCAATCCGGGGTTCGAGTCCGGGGCGCGGGCTTGCCGGCGAAGATGTCGGATTACGCCCGCCTGGACCGTCGGCCGGAGCCGTGGGTGGTGCCCGTCCGGGCACTGATGGATCGGTGGTTCGACGGGCTGCACGCCGACGCTCAGAAGTCGATCCGGCCACGCTTCACGAGCGAGCGGTGCGACGACCACCTCGGCGCCTTCCACGAGCTCTACCAGCACGAGCTGGCGCTCCGCGGCGGCTATGACGAGGTCGACTGCGACATCGGCCGCGAGGACCCAGGCCACATGCGGCCCGATCTTCTCCTGCGACGCGCCGACGCCCGCTGCTTCGTGGAGGTCACCGTCGCGCTCGGCGACGACGTGGTGGACCCGACCGCTCGACCACGGCTCCAACAGCTCTACGACGCGATCGAGCGCATCACCGTGCGCGACTTCCTCCTCCACGTCAACGTGCGCGCCGTCGGACCTGACACGCCCGGGAAGCGGCTGATCCGCCGGATCGACGGGTGGCTGCGGACCATGGACCCAGATGAGGAGATCGCGCGTGTCGCGGCAGACGGGGAGGCGGCCGCCCGTCGCATCGAGGTCGATGGCTGGACGGTCGACCTCGTCGCCACCGGATGGCAGCCTGATCTTCGCGGACGCCCCGACCTCGGTGTGATCGGGTCCATTGTCGAAGGGCCCGACAACTACCGCCACGTGATCGAAGGCGAGCGTCGCATCGAGTTCGACGGCCCGCGGACGCTCAACGACGATGTCCTCCTCGCCGCCGCGCTGCACCGCAAGCTCAAGCACCGCTACGAGCTCGACGACCTGCCGTACGTCATCGCCGTCCTCTGCGCGGGAGACTTCGTCACCGACACCGACATCATGGACGCGCTTGTGGGGCCGGGAGGCGTGTGGGGACACGGCGCCCCTGACCGGTCCCGCCGCCTGTCGGGGATCATCACGGCGACGAACCTGAGCCCGACTGCCGTCGCGGACGTCGAGCCGACGCTGTGGACGAACCCGAACGCGGATCACCCGGTTCCCGAGGACTTCTTCCCGTGGCGCCGCATCTCGGTGTCGGCTGACGGCGACCAGACCGAGCAGTCGGCCACGCGCGCAGTCGCGGACGTGCTCGGGGTCAGCGCCCGCTTCCCGGCCGAGTAGGTGCTCGCGTGTCCGTCCCGCCGCCCGCACCGGACCAGGCGACGCTCTGGAGGATCTGCGAGATGAGCCCGACGAGGAGTGATGCTCGCGACCGGTCCGACGGCCCAGGCACGGTTCGGTCGAGGCAGGAACGGCAGCGCCCGCCCCGACGTCGGTCGCGGCGCGACCGCCGGCCGGCGCGCGCGATAACAGCAGATTCCGGCAACCCCGCCGGCGGCTCGCCGGCGGGCGTCACGGGATCGCGGCATTCACGTAGGCCGAGAGCATCCGGAGCCACTGCGCCAGCTCATCGAAGCTGAGTCGGTGATCCCCGATCTGCATGCCGTCCGGGTCGGGGCGGAGCGTGGCGACCACGCCGGCCTTGCCGTCGGCGATGTCTTCGTCGCCATGCGCGATCCGGTTTCGTACCTGGCGAACGGTCGCCGCTGCCTCGGCTGATGGCAGCGGGAGATCGGCGATTGCCGCAAGCTCCGGGGACGCGCGCAGACCGCGGAGGATGCGAAGGATTCTGTCGAGCGCGGCCACGAGGTCTTCGCAGTGTCCGATGGCCTGGAACAGGGGCACCGTGATGCCGCGGTTGCGCGGGCGGATGGCGGGCCCGACCCCGTCCCACATCGCGTCGTGCTGGTCGAAGGACGTGCGCGCCCACTCGTAGTCGCGGACGGCCTTGTCGAGCTGTCGCGCCACGGTGACGAGCTGCAGGTTCGTTGGGTCGGCGTACCGATCGGCCTCCCACTTCTGCGCCAAGGCCAAGGCCATGAGGTTGGTCTGCGGAAGATCCGATAGATCGGGCAGGCGGTGGGGCGTTTGCACGGCATGAGCCTAGGGCCCGACTCGCCCCGTGTGGTCGGCAGCTCACCTGTGGTCCATTGGGCAGCCGCGAGCGGCGGGCTCGCTGGGCTGCCTCAGGGCTCCGCCGGCCGCTGCGCGCACGTCAGGCCCCGTTGGTGGGCACAACGGAGAGGGGGTCAGACGATCATCTGTGCGAGCAGTTTGTGCGCGGCGGGGGTGCCATCGCCGAGGATTACCAGCTTCTCCCCCGCCACACCGTTGGCGTGCCGGTAGCGCAACGCTGACCACAGCCCGGCGTAGGCGTCGAGGATGTCGTCGCGTCCGACGACCGTTCCGGTCCATGGTGCGGCGTCGGCCTGGGTGAGGGCGTCGTCGAACACGGCGGCGATGAGCTCGCGCCGCAGTGCCCGGCCTGCGCTGCGCTTCTTGCGCGGCAGACCGCTGGTTGCGCTCGGGTGACCGAGTTCGAGCGCCAGCGCTCGAAACGACAGCTCCGGATGGACTTCGACAAGCCAGCGCTGTCGGTCCGGCGCCGCGGTCAGCAGCGCGTCGGCCTCGGCGATCTTGGGCGCGATCGCCATCGCCTGACGGGTCATGATCGGATGCGCGCCGGCGGTTGGCTCCGCGGCACGCCGAGCGGTCACCACGTCGCGGGCCTGCTCGAAGCTGAGGCCGAGCAGCTCACGGTCGGGCGCGGGGAACACGCACGGCCAGCGCTGCCCGAGGGTCGCGCGCGCCGCGTGATCGCAGGTTCGTAACCCCGCTCGTCGTGGGAGACCCATGGGCACATCGACCGCCAGGATCACCGGCGCGGCCTTCGGGGTGCCGGCACCCGCGCCGGCGGCTTCGCATTCTTCGACGAGATGCCGAAGCCCGCCCTCGGCGTTCGTGTACAGGCGGAGTTCGGTGCGGGCGACGGGGGCGGACGGCGCCGGGTCGTGGCCGTCGGTGTAGGCGATGGCGGCGACCCAGCCGGCGCGGCAGCCGTCCACGCCGATCGCGGCCGCGCGTTCGCTCATGCCTGCGGGCGGGGAGTGACGGTGTGGATCTCCCCCGATAGTGCCCAGTGGTCGCCGAGCGATGGCGCCGGCCGCACGTCGGCGACGACGAGTTCATGGTCGGCCGGTAGCCACCTGACGCCTCGCGGACCGTGCAGGCAGAGCAGTCGGTCGACGGCGCCGATGACGGCATGCTCGTCGTCGAGCAGCGCGGTCGTGATGGCGTCGACGCCGACCTGCAGGTCAGCGTTGATCCTCCGGGCGTATTGCGCCACCGTGGTGCGGTCGCGCTGGGCTTGGAAGCCACAGACGATTCCGTCGAGGACGCTCTTCACGCGGTTGGCGACCCATCGCCCGCCGTGGTGTGTGGGCGGGTGGATCCGAGCGATGACTGCGTAGGTCTCTCCCTTTGTGCGCGGGCTTCCGATCTGTATGAGGCGGGCCTGGCGCCGCAGCGCCCACCACACCTGGACCAGGCGCTTCTCGCCCGCGAACGCACCGAGGCTGACCGGTTCCCAGCCGGCGAGTTCGCGCACGGGCGTCCAGTAGGTCCAGGGCTCGGTGGCGGGGGCGAGCCGGTAGCGCAGCGCGATCGGGTAGCGGTGTCCGGAGGGCGTCGGCGGTGGAGGGGCGGGATCGTGCTCGATACGCAGTCCGTGCGCGGTGGCGTTGTCGAAGCTGCGGGCGGCGAAGTTGTAGAGCAAAAGGTTCTCGACGTCGGCGTCGCTGACGCGTCGGCCGGGCTGGATCGGCTTCGCGCCGGCGAAGGTCGCGTGCAGGACCTCGCCGTCGGCCGCGGCCAGACCGGGCAGCGCTCGATCCACCGCGGCGCGGACTCGCCGGGCAGTGGGCGTCCTCGGCGACAGCGGTACATGCTCAGCGGTCCACGCCGTCATCTGACGGTCGCGGATGACGAACTCGCAGTGCTCGTCCTCGCCTGTCGCGTCCGCGATCGTCTCGGGGCCAGGGGTCGCCGTGGCGCTGGGTGGCGTCGTCGGCGTCACGAGCGTTGACGCCGCAGACGTTCCGCGCGGAAGGCACGCGGGGCAGGGCCGCGCGCCGCGGGCGGCGGTGAACGCGGGTGCCTCGGCGGTGTCGAGGTAGTACTTCGTGGTCCCCAGGCTCATGCCGCGCACCCACTCGCAGGTGATGGCGTGCAGCTTCTTGCCGTCGGCGTTGTAGATCAGCCCTTCGCCAGCAGCAATCAACGCCGTGAGCTCGGCCTGCGAGGCGACCTTGCGGGGCATCGTCGGGCTGCTCCTACTCGCCGACGTCGCTGGCGGTTCTGGCCGCGCACCGGCGCTGTGACAAGTTCCTGGCCAGATCGCGCCGATTGCC
This sequence comes from Solirubrobacter deserti, assembly GCF_003344625.1. GTDB lineage: Bacteria > Actinomycetota > Thermoleophilia > Solirubrobacterales > Solirubrobacteraceae > Solirubrobacter > Solirubrobacter deserti. The sequence continues at coordinate 847,191 of NZ_QPKJ02000004.1, forward strand.
CTGCGCACGCCAATGCCACGGTCGGCGGACCGCGACGCGCGGCGCACGGGAGGCTGCAGAGGCTGCCCGGTCGTGGATCATGGAAGCTGATCGAGCCACGCCTTGACCGCGTCCACGCTCCGACCAGACGCCGCTTGCCAAAGACCTTCCCGACGCACGACGGTGTCGAAATCGCCGAAGTCGCTCACGGTGATCTCGTCGGCGAACTGGTCCGCGAACCACACGCTTCCGACTGCCAGATCGAGCGCGTGGACGATCGCGGCGCCGTGAAAGTACCAACTGCAGGTTCTACGCGTCCCTACGAGGGTGGCCAGGCGCTCTTCGTCGTCACTTGCCAAGCCATGCAGCTCCACCGCCGTCGTCAGCGGCAGAAACAGCGGGACCCCGTCGATGTCGGGATACGACGAGCGGTAGCTGTCGGGGTTGTCGAACACCTCGAAGGCATGGTCGACCTGTTCGAGCCGTACCTGACTGCTCGAGTCGAGTGGGAACGCCGCCGAGAACGCGATCGTGCGCACGTTCGAGTCGCAGTGGCACCGGGCCCCATTTCCCGGGCCGTATTGTCACCCAATTGTCACCAAGAGCCGATTTACCCCTGCTCGCCGTCCAGGGAACTGGATACGGAAGGCGCTACATTCGAGCTACAGAGCCAAATCTGCAAAAGCCGGAGACGGGATTCGAACCCGTGACCTACCGCTTACAAGGCGGTTGCTCTGGCCAGCTGAGCTACTCCGGCGGGGGACAGCAGTGTAGGGCCGTCAAGGCGGACCCGGATCCGGCCGATTAACGGTTCGTGACCATGCCCGCCGCCCTCGAGACCGAACGTGGAGCAGCGCTCGAGGCGCTGGTCGACGCGGCCTCCGGCATCCTGGCGGCGGATTCGCTGGACGGGACGCTGGGGCGGATCGCGCACCATCTGCAGGCGCTGCTGCGCTACGACGACCTGACGGTCTACGAGGTCGACGAGGCGCTCGGCGTGCTGCGGCCGGTGTTCGCGGTCGGCAACTGGGTCGACGAGGCGCTCGCGGACCCGATCCCGCTCGGGACCGGGGTGACCGGCTGGGTGGTGGAGCACCGGCGCACGCGCAACGTGCCGAACTCCGGGCACGAGCCACTGTGCAGCGTGGTAGGCGGCACGGACGACGAGCCGGAGGCATTCGTCTGCGTGCCGCTGCTCGCGCGCGAGCGCGTGGTCGGGGCGCTGAACGTCTACCGCGCCTTGGGCAGCGGCTCCTTCAGCGCGGCCGAGGTCGAGCTGGTCGAGCGCTTCGCGACGATGGCCGCGCTCGCCTACGACTCGGCGCGCCAGCGCGAGACGCTGCGCGACCAGGTGCAGCGGGACGGGCTGACCGGGCTGCTCAACCACCGGGCCTGCCATGAGCGCCTGAAGGCGGCGCTGAACTTCGGCGACCCCGTGGCGGTCGTCCTGCTCGATCTCGACCACTTCAAGGTCATCAACGACACGCTCGGGCACGCGGAGGGCGACCGGGTGCTCAAGGCCTGCGCCGAGCGGCTGCGGTCGGTCGTGCGCACCGACGACGTCGTCGGACGGATGGGTGGCGAGGAGTTCGCGCTGATCCTGCCGGGCGCCGACGTCGAGGCCGCCGAGGACTGCGCCGAGCGCGCGCGGGCGGCGCTCGCCGAGCTGACCGTGCGTGGCCGGCCGGTGGCGGCGTCCGCGGGTGTGGCCGCCGCTCCCGCCGACGGGGCCGAGGCCCCCGTGCTGCTGGAGAACGCGGACGCGGCGCTGTACTGGGCGAAGCGGTCGGGGCGCGGGAAGACCGTCCGCTACAAGCGCGGCGCGATCCGGCCCGAGGCCGAGCAGCGCAACGAGATCGCGGAGCTGCTCGAGCGGGGCGTCGAGGCGATCGAGATCGTGGTCCAGCCGGTGGTCGAGCTCGCGACGGGCCGCGCCGGCGGCTACGAGGCGCTCACGCGGATCAACGTCGAGCCGCGCCGCGGCCCGGACGAGTGGTTCGCGCAGGCCCACCGCGTCGGCCTCGGGGACGAGCTCGAGGCGCTGGCCATGCGCGCCGCGCTCGCGCTCCCGGACCGCCCCGACGGCGCGTTCCTGGCGCTCAACGTGTCACCGCGCGCGCTGCTCTCCGCGCCGGTCCAGGACATCCTGCCGGCCACCCTCACGGGCATCGTGGTGGAGCTGACCGAACACGAGGTGTTCGGGGCCGCGGGGGAGTTGGACGCGGCGCTGGCCGACCTGCGCGCCCGCGGCGCCCGGATCGCGCTCGACGACGCCGGTGCGGGCTACGCGGGCCTGCAGCAGATGATCCGGATCGCGCCCGAGATCCTCAAGCTCGACCGCACCCTGGTGCACGGCGCGCACGCCGACGGCTCGCGTCAGGCGCTGCTGGAGGCGCTGATCGGGTTCGCGTCCTCCACGGGCGCGGCGATCTGCGCCGAGGGCGTCGAGGACCTCGACGACCTGCGCGCGCTGGTCGCGCTGGACGTCACCTACGCGCAGGGCTACGGCCTGTGCCGCCCCGCGCCGGCGTGGCCGCAGCCCGACGCGGCGGCGACGGCGGCGGCCGAGTCCGAGATCCGCAGCGGGCTGCGGATCTCCGGGAACCCACGCGGCGCCGGCGCCTTCACCCGCGGCCTCGCGGAGCTGTCGGACGAGCTCTCGGCGGCCGAGACCGTCCACGACCTCGGCGAGGCCAATGTGCGCGCCGCGGCGCTGCTCGGCGCGGACGAGCTCGCGCTGCTGCTCGTCGAGGGTGACGAGATCGAGCTGGTGTCCAAGAACCGCGTCGAGGTCGGCGAGCGCTGGTCGCTCGACGACTTCCCCTCGACCCGCTACGTGCTCGAGCACCGGATCCCCGGCCAGGTGGTCGTCGGCGACGAGGCGGGCGACCCGGCCGAGCTGGCCGAGCTGGCCGAGCTGGGCCTGGGCACGGTCCTGCTCGTCCCCGTCATCTGCAGCGACCAGCCGGTCGGGCTGCTGGAGATCTACCGCGTGCGCCGGCAGGCGTTCACGGCCCGCGAGGTCGACCGCGCCCGCGTCCTCGCCCAGCAGTTCGGGGCGGCACTGGACCGCCTGCCCTCCTAGGCCCGGAACGACGCGAGCGTGTCGCGCAGGGTCTGCTCGAGCGGGATCTCGGGCGCCCAGCCGGTGGCGGCGCGCAGGCGCTCGTGGGAGCCGCGGATCTCCATCACCTCGTGCGCGCGCAGCTTCGCCGGGTCGACCTCGGGCGCGACCGGCACGCCGGCGATCTCGCTCAGCGCCGCGATCAGCTCGCGTGCGCTCCGGCTGACGCCCGAGCAGACGTTGAACACGCCCGGCTCACCGCGCTCGGCCAGCAACCGGTAGGCGCGGACGATGTCGCGTACGTCGGTGTAGTCCCGGCGGGTGTCCAGGTTGCCGGTGCCGACCGTGATCGACGGCTCGCCCGCATCCAGGCCCTTCGCGATCTGCATGGCGAAGTTCGCGATCGCGTAGAGCGTCTTCTGGCCGGGGCCGGAGTGGTTGAAGGCGCGCGCGTGGATCACGCGCAGGCCGTGCGCGTCGGCGTAGAAGCGCGCGACCAGGCCGGAGCTCGCCTTGGAGACGGCGTAGGGGTTCTGGGGCCGTAGCGGCGCGTCCTCGGTGGTCGGCACGGTCTCGGGCGGCCCGTACTCCTCGCCCGACCCCACCGAGACCACGACCGCTTCGGGCGCCTCGTGCCGGACGGCTTCCATCAGGTTGGCGGTGATCGCGACGTTGTCGGCCAGCGTGCCGAGCGGGTCCGCCCACGACTCGCCCACGTGGGCGCGGGCGGCGAGGTGGTAGACGACGTCGGGCCGCGCCTCGGCGACCAGCCGCCGCGCGACCGCCGGGTCGGCGAGGTTCGCCTGCGCGGAGCGCGGGGCGGGGAGGACCGTGTCGCCGGCGGCCTCGCACGCGGCGACGAGGTACGCGCCGGCGAACCCGGACGCGCCCGTGATGAACACGCGGCTCACGCGGTCCCGCCGAGGGTCAAGACGCGATCGGGGTGCGGCGGAAGGGCTGCTCGCCTTGCACTAGTTGAGCGAGACGACGTACTCGGCCGAGCCGTGGCCGTTGGACGCCGCGGCGGCCGGGTCGATCGGCTGCGGCTCGCCCTCGGGCGGGTTCAGGCGCCGCTCGAGCTCGCCCAGCACGGCGCCGAACAGCAGGTGCCGCCACGTGGCCTGGGCGAAGGCGCGGCCGGAGCCCCACAGCTGCGGGAACTCCTCGCCGGCCGGGTGCACGCGGTTCAGCGCGGCCGTGCCCGGCCAGGTCGCCAGGTGCTCGGCCAGGCCCGCCAGCGGCCCACGGAGCGGCCCGGGCACCGGCAGCCCGCGCGCCGCGTTCGCGTAGGCGGCGCCGAACAGCGCGCCGTTGGCGAGGTGCATCGCGAGCCCGATCGGGTACGCCGCGCGGCCGCTGGTGACGAAGCGCCCGAGCAGCTCGACGTCGTCGTACTTGCAGTCGAACACGCGCTGGTCGAGCGGCTGCTGGGCGGCCCAGACGGCCGCGGCGGCGGCGCCGGCGAGAGCGCCTCGGAGAGTGCGGGTGCGGTCGACGGCCATGGCTCCGACTGTAACGCGCGCGGGCCACGCGGTGTACGAAAGCGGCGAGGAGGTCGGCAACCAACCCATGGCCACGGATCACACACGCTTGCACGCCCGCGCCCGCACCAAGGGCGTCAACCCCATCGTCTACTGGCTGATGCGCGCCTGGCTGCAGCCGTTCGCGCACATCTACTGGCGGTTGAGCCGGATCGGGCGCGAGCACATCCCGGCCGAGGGCCCGGTGATCTTCGTCTCCAACCACCGCTCGTTCATCGACCCGTTCATCGTCGGCCTGTGCAGCCGCCGCCCCGTCTACTACGTGGCCAAGCAGGAGCTGTTCACCAACAAGGCGCTCGGCTGGTTTCTGTCCAGCCTCGGTGCGTTCCCCGTCAAGCGCGGTGAAGCCGACGCCGACATGATCGAGACCGCCAAGGCGATCCTGCGCCGCGGCGACCCGGTGCTGATCTTCCCCGAGGGCACGCGCATCCGCCCCGGCGCGCTGGGCAAGCCCAAGCGCGGCGTCGGCCGGCTCGCGCTGGAGACCGGCGCGACCGTCGTCCCCGTCGCGATCAAGGGCACCGAGGCGATCCGCAAGGGCTTCCGCGTACGCCCGCACAAGGTCCGGGTGCGGATCGGCGCACCGCTGAACTTCCCACAGGTCGAGGTTGCCACCGGTCCGCTCGCGGCGGCCGTCACCGACCGCATCTGGCCCAACGTGATGCTGCAGTGGGAGTGGCTCGGCGGGCTGCCGCCGCTGCGGCGCGCCGCGGTCATCGGCGGCGGCGCCTGGGGCACCGCGATGGCGGTCATGCTCGCCCGCGCGGGCATCGACGTCGACCTCGGCTGCCGCACGCAGGCCCAGGCCGACCTCATCAACGCCACGCGCGAGAACCCCAACTACCTCCCGGGCGTCGAGCTCGCCGCGCGCATCACCGCCACGCGCGCCGCCGACCTCGAGCTGGGGCGCCATGACCTCGTCGCGTTCGCCGTCCCCGCCGCCGAGCTGCCGCAGGCGGTCGCCGCGCACGCGCCCAAGCTCGCGCCGCGCGCGGGCGTGCTGGTCCTGAGCAAGGGCCTGGTCCCGCCGCTCGGCACGCTGCCCTCCAGCTACGTCGCCGAGCGCACGCCTTCGTGGGCGGTCGGCGTCCTCGGCGGCCCGGGCCACGCGGCCGACGCGCTGGCCGGCGGCGCCAGCCTCGTGCTCGCCGCGCACGACGCGAGCTTCAGCCGCCAGGTCTCGGACGCGCTGTTCGCGGCCGGCCTGCAGGTCACGCAGACCACGGACGTGATCGGCGTCGAGCTCGCGGGCTGCGCGAAGAACGCCGCCGCGCTGGCCGCGGCCGCGGCGCCGACGCCGAACGCCGCCGGCTCCGCCGCGGGCAAGGTGTTCGCCGAGATCGACGCGTTCGCGCGCGCGTCCGGCGCGCACCCGAGCACGTTCGCCGGGCTCGCCGGCACGGGCGACCTGGTCGCCACCGTGCTCGCCGAGGGCTCCCGCAACCGCCGCGCCGGCGAGCTGCTCGCCCAGGGCGTCCCGGCGGCCGAGATCGACGCGACGCTCGGGCAGACCGCCGAGGCCGTGAACACGGTGCCGCTGCTCGCCGCCCGGCTCAAGGAGGCGGGCGTCGACGCGCCCGCGCTGCGCTCGCTCGCGGGCATGATCGAGGGCAACGTGGAGCCCGACCGCTGGCAGGCCTCGCTGACCGCTCCCAAGAAGGCGAAGAAGGCGCAGAGCGCGAAGGCGGCGTAGTGTCCAAGCCGGATGGCCACAGCACCGGACAAGGCCAAGCTCGACGCCGACTTCAGCGAGCTCTACAAAGCGCACCTGAAAGACGTGTACTCGTACGCGTACTACCGCGTGGGCAATCACCACGACGCGGAGGACCTGACCGAGCAGACGTTCCTGCAGGCCTACCGGCACTTCGCGCGCGCCCAGCAGGAGTCCAAGGGCCGGCCGCTGCGGCCGTGGCTGATCCGCATCGCCCACAACCTGGCGGCCAACTACTACCGGGACCGCTCCCGGCGGCCCCAGACCAACATCGACGACGCGGGCGCGATCAGCACCCCGCACACGACCGAGGGCCTGGTGCAGGACCGCGACGACCTGGCGCGCATCCTGCGCGGCGTCCAGCAGCTGCCGGACGACCGGCGCGAGGCGCTGATCATGCGCTTCGCGCTCGGGATGGACAACCGCGAGATCGCGCGGGCGCTCGACCGCACCGACGGCGCGACCAAGGTGTTGATCCATCGTGCCATCCGGCAGCTCGAGGACATCGTCCAGGCCGACGCCAACGGCGACACTCCGAATTGACGTGAGCACCCCCTTCCCCGACATCGAAGCCCGCCTGCGCGACGCGCTCGCGCCCGTCGACCCGCCGATCCATCTGCAGGCGCGCCTGGAGACGACGCTCGACTCGATCGTCGAGCTCGCCGCCGACGAGCTGGACGCGTGGGAGCTGGAGGCGATCAAGGACCCGCGCAACTGGCCGCGCGCGGCGGTCGGGCCGGCGGCCGCGGTCGTGGTCGGTGGTGGTGCGGCGGTCGGGCTCGTCCTGCTGCGCACCCAGCGCAAGCGCCACAAGCGCCGGGCCGCCGCGCGCGGCGCGCGCGACCTCGTGGCGCGTACGCTCCGCGACGCGGGTCGCGAGGCGCTGAAGGTCTTCGACGAGCTCACGCCCGACCGACGCTGATCCGAAACGGCGGCTCGCGCGCAGATGGTGGTGATGGACGTTCGCGCGCTCGCCGACGAAGACCTCATCCCGCTGATGGCGCGGGGTGACGCGCGGGCGTTCGAAGCCCTCTATGAACGCCACTCCGGAGCCGCCTACTCACTCGCCTACCGGATGGTCGGCGCGCGGGCGGTGGCCGAGGACGTCACGCAGGAGGCGTTCCTGAACCTGTGGCGCTCGGGCGCGCATTACGACCGCGTGCGGGGCTCGGTGCGCTCGTGGATCCTCGGGATCGTCCATCACCGCGCGATCGACGCGCTGCGCCGCAACGCCGTGCACGCCAAGCGGCGCTCGGACGACGAGACGGCGGCGGAGCGGCTGGAGGCCCCGGACAAGGTCGAGGACGACGTGGCGCGCCGGGACGAGGCGGCGATCGTCCGCAACGCGATGGACGTCCTGCCGTCCGACCAGCTCAAGGTCATCGAGCTGGCGTACTTCGGCGGCTACACGCACGTCGAGATCTCCGAGCTGCTGGACTCGCCGGTCGGCACGGTCAAGGGCCGGATGCGGCTCGGTCTGAAGAAGATGCGCGAGGCACTCTCGCACGGGGCGGTGGAGACATGAACGGCGATCACGAGCGCTGGGAGGACGCCACGGGCGCGTACGTGCTCGGCGCGTTGCCGGACGACGAGCGCGCGGCCTTCGAGGAGCACCTGGCCACGTGCGCGGCCTGTCGCGCCGAGGCCGAGGAGCTGCGCGTGGCGGCGCAGGCGCTGCCGCTGTCGGGGCCACCGGTGCTGCCGCCGCCCGCGCTGAAGGCGCGGATCATGGCCGAGGTCGAGCGCGAGGCGGAGCTGCTGGCGGGGGCCCGCGACACGCCCGGCCCCGAGCGGGAGCGCCCGCGCCGGCGCTGGAGCTGGCGGGTGCCGATGCCGGCCGTCGCGCTCGCGTGCGCGGCCCTGTTGGCCGGCGTGGTGGCGGGCGGAGTCCTGTTCGGCGGCGGCTCGGACGGCCGCCGCTACGACATGGACTCGACGCTCCCGCAGGCGTCCGCCGAGCTCGACGTCACCGAGGACGGCGCGATCATCGTCGCCAACAAGCTGCCGATGCCCGAGGCGGGCAAGGTCTACATGGTCTGGATCCAGCGTCCGGGCCGGGCCCCGGAGCCGACGTCGGCGCTGTTCACGCCGCGCCGCGACGGCTCGGCGACGGCGTCGGTGACCGGCGACATGGAGGGCGTCGCGACGGTGCTCGTCAATCAGGAGCCGCTGGGCGGCTCGACGACGCCGACCTCACAGCCCGTGCTCGTCGCCAGCCTCGCGTCGTAGCGACTCCAGCCCGCGCACGAGCAGCTCGAGCGCCCACTCGAAGCGCTCGTCGGCGTCCCCGGCCACGAGCTCGGCGGCGAGGCTGGTCGTGATCGGGAACTCGTCGGGCGGCAACGAGCTGAAGTACGCGCCCAGCTGCTCGCTGTCGACGGGCTGCTCCAGCGACTCCTCGTAGGCGAACGCGCCCACGTAGAGGCTGAACATGTCCGCCGCGTAGGCGATCACCTGCGCCGGCAGCGCGGCGGCGTGGAGCACGGCCAGGTAGCGCTCCAGGACCGGCATCGAGTTCGGGCCGGTCGGAATGCGGCCCATCGAGAGCTGCGCGGCGCCGCGGCGGCTCTTTAGCAGCTCGCGGGCGTTGCGGCCGAGCTGCTTGACCTGCTCCTGCCAGTTCTCGGGATCGGGGTCGACGACCTTGGACTCGCCGACGATCCGGTCGAGCATGAGGCCGAGCAGCCGCTCCTTGTCGCCGACGTGCCAGTAGAGCGTCGCCGCGCCGGCGTCGAGCTCCTGGGCGAGCTTGCGCATGGAGATCCCCTGCAGTCCTTCGCGTTCGAGCAGGACCAGCGCGGCGTCGACGATCTTCTCCCGGGTCAGGGCCATTTGACGTAGCCAGCGTACTCGGCTAGAACACTGTTCGAGATGACTCGTACAGTGTTCGAGAACGCGATCGAGGCCGGGGGCCTCGTCAAGCGCTACGGGGAGGTGCAGGCCCTCGACGGGGTCGACCTCCACGTCGAGGCCGGGACCGTGTTCGGCCTGCTGGGTCCCAACGGGGCCGGCAAGTCGACGACGGTTCGCATCCTCACGACGCTCACCCGGCCCGACGCCGGCACGGTGCGCGTGGCGGGGATCGACGCGCTGAAGGACCCGGTCGGCGTGCGCCGGGCGATCGGCGTCGTCGGCCAGAAGCACGGCACCGACCCCGACGCCACCGGGCGCGAGAACCTGGTCCTGCAGGCCGAGCTCTACGGCCTGCGCGACCGCCGGCGCGTGGAGGAGCTGCTCGAGCGCTTCGGCCTCGCCGACGCGGCCGACCGGCAGGCCAAGACGTACTCAGGCGGCATGATGCGCCGGCTCGACGTCGCCATCGGACTCATCCACACCCCGCGCGTGCTCTTCCTGGACGAGCCGACGACCGGGCTGGACCCGGAGGCCCGCACCGCCATGTGGGCCGAGATCGAGCGGCTGGCGGGGGAGGAGCGGATGACGATCCTGCTCACCACGCACTACCTCGAGGAGGCCGACCGGCTGGCCTCGCAGCTGGCGATCGTCGATCAGGGGCGGATCGTCGCGCGCGGTACGCGCGACGAGCTCAAGGCCGAGATGCAGGCGGCCACCGAGAGCGACACGCCGCCGTCGCTCAACGACGTCTATCTGCGGCACGCCGGACGGGCGGTGGCGGCATGACGGAGATCCGGCAGAGCTGGCAGGTCTCGCTGCGCTACTTCCGCGTCCTCGCCCGGCAGCCCGCGTTCCTGCTGATCACGATCGTCCAGCCGCTGATCTGGCTGCTGCTGTTCGGCGCGCTGTTCAAGGCCGTCACGCAGATCCCGGGCTTCGGCGGCAGCGGCGACTACCTCGACTACCTGACGCCCGGGATCGTGGTCATGCTCGCGGTCTCCAGCGCCGGCTGGACCGGCATGGGCTTCATCGAGGACATCAACAGCGGCGTGATGGACCGGATGCTCGTCACCCCCGCCTGGCGCGGCGCGTTCAACGTCGGCAGCGTCGCGCAGTGCGTGGTGTCCGTGCTGCTGCAGACGCTGCTGATCATCGGCCTGGCGCTGCTGATGGGCGCCGAGGTCGCGCACGCCGGCGCGCTGCTGCTGGTGGCCGCGCTGCTGGCGGCGAGCTTCGCCTCGCTCTCCAACGGGCTGGGCGTGCTCACGCGCCAGCGGGAGTCGCTGATCGGCGCGGTGTCGCTGCTGCTGCTCCCGCTGACGTTTCTCTCGAGCGCGCTGATGCAGCTCAGCCTCGCGCCGGGCTGGATCGAGACCGTCGCCAGGTTCAACCCGGTCGACTGGGCTGCGGTCGCCGCACGCGACCCGGAACCGCTCAGGATCGGCCTGCTGGCGGCACTCACCGTCCTCTCCGCCTGGTTCGCGACGCGCGCGTTCGCGGTCTACCAGCGGTCGCTATGAAAATCTAAAGAAAGCGGTGCTAGCTTCGCCGTCAACGATGGCCACCTGTTACCGCCACCCTGACCGTGAGACGGGCGTCTCGTGCTCGAACTGCGGGCGCCCGATCTGCCCCGACTGCATGACCCCGACCCCGGTCGGCATGCGCTGCCCCGAGTGCTCGCAGCAGAAGACGCAGGTGCGCAACCTGCGCTCGATGGCGGTCGATCCGATCGCCACCTACATCCTGCTCGGCATCAACGTCGCCATCTTCCTCGGCGCGTCCAGCAGCCAGAACGCCGTCAACGAGATGGTGCTGTGGGGGCCGGGCGTGGCCGACGGCGACTACTGGCGGCTGCTCACGTCGGGCTTCTTGCACACGAGCATCTTCCACCTGTTGATGAACGGGCTGGCGTTGTTCTGGCTCGGCCGGATGATCGAGCCGGCGCTCGGGCACGCGCGCTTCGTCGCGATCTACCTCGTGTCCCTGCTGGCCGGGTCGGTGGGCGTGATGCTGCTGTCCTGGGATGCCTCGACGCTCGGCGCGTCCGGCGCCGTCTACGGCCTGCTCGGCGCGGCGATCGTGATGGCCCGCAACCGCAACATCCCGCTGATGGACTCCGGCCTGCTGCCGATCCTCGCGCTCAACCTCGGCATCACGTTCCTGATTCCGAACATCTCGATCGGCGGCCACCTCGGCGGGCTCGTGGGCGGCCTGCTCACCACGTTCGTGATCGAGGAGCTGTCGCGGCGGCGGCGCAACTCGCTGCCGCTCGCCGTCGGGTTCAGCGTCGCGGCCGGCGCGGTGGCGATCGCGGCCTCGGTGGCGCTCGCGTCTAATCCAGTGCTCTGACGCCGCCCAGGGGCGGCGGGACCCGGTCCGGGTGCAGCGCGTGGCCGAGCCACTCCAGGCCGTCCACGAGCCGCGGGCCGGGGCGTGAGAACCAGGCGGAGGCGTCGGCGACCACGATCCGGTCGGCGCCGAGCGCGTCGAGCTGGGCGCGGTACTGCCGCGCCTCCTGCACGCCGCGCTCGACGTCGTAGCCGCACGGGGCCACCACCACGACCTGCGGCGCCGCCGCGGCGACCTCCTCCCACGTGCGCTGCTCGGACGGCTCGCCCGGGAGGCCGAGCAGGTCGACACCGCCCGCGTACTCGATCAGCTGCGGGACCCAGTGGCCGCCCACAAAGACAGGATCGAGCCACTCGAGCATCGCGACCCGGATCGGCTCGGCACCGCGCACCGCCAGCTTGACGCGGTCGATGCGGGCCGCGGCGTCGTTGACGAGGTCCACGCCCGCGTCCTTGCGGTCGGTGGCCTGGGCGAGCGTGCGGACGTCGCCGAGCACCTCGCCGAGCGTGTGCGGGTCCAGGCTGACGATCTCCGGCACCGGGTCCATCCGGGCGGCGATCGCGCGCACGTCGTCCACGGACACGGCGCAGACGCTGCACAGGGCCTGCGTGACGATCAGGTCCGGCTTCAGGCGCGTGAGCGTCGGCTCGTCGAGCTCGTAGATCGAGCGGCCCTGCTCGGTGAGCTCGCGGACGGCACGGTCGATCTCGGCGGGCGAGAGGCCCTGACCGATTACGTCCCGCGTGACCTTGGGTAGATTCAGCGCGTCCGCCGGATGGTCGCATTCGTGCGTCACGGCGGTGACCTCCTCCCCGAGTCCCAGGGCGAAGAGCGTCTCGGTGGCCGAGGGGACGAGGGAGACGATGCGCATGGCCTCAGACGCAGTATGGCGCCAGGACGGCGAGTCGCTCGTCCGCGACTATGCGTTCGAGGACTTCAAGGCCGCGATGGCGTTCGTCAACCGGGTCGCCGACGCCGCCGAGGAGGCCAACCACCATCCCGACATCCTCGTCCACGAATGGAACAAGGTGCGCCTGACGCTCACCACCCACTCCGAAGGCGCGCTGACCGACAACGATCACGCGATGGCGAAGCGGATCGACGCGCTCGGGTAGCATTCGCCCCGTCGCCCCTTGATGCCTGACGACGAGACCCCTCGAAGTCGGAGGGACGCATGATCGCCCTGCTGCTGCTGGCGGTCTTCGTCCTCATCCTGCTGAACGCGTTCTTCGTGGCCGCCGAGTTCGCCTTGGTGCGCTCGCGCAAGGCCCACCTGCAGACCGACGCGGACGAGGGCAAGCGCGGTGCCGCGACCGCGGTGAACATGATGGACGACCTCTCGCGCTACCTCAGCGCGGCGCAGGTCGGCATCACGCTGACGTCGCTCGGGCTCGGCTTCCTGGGCGAGCCGGCGATCGGCCAGCTGATCGAGGACATCGTGGGCGAGGAGGTCCCACACTGGCTCTCGACGGTGATCTCGGTCGGGCTCGCGTACCTGATCACGACCTCGTTCCACATCACGCTCGGCGAGCAGGTCCCGAAGATCTACGCGATCCAGAAGGCCGAGGTCGTCGCCCGCTGGTGCGCGCGGCCGCTGCTGATCTTCACCCGGGTCTTCTCGCCCTTCATCAGCGCGCTGAACGCGACCTCCAACGGCATCCTGCGCCTCGTCGGCGTCAAGACGGCGGGACAGCTGGACGAGGGCGAGTCGCCGGAGGAGCTGCGGGTGCTGATCCAGGAGTCCGTGACGGGCGGCAAGCTCGATCCCGGCGAGGCGGGGATGCTCACGGGCGTCTTCCACCTGCACGAGCAGCAGGCGCGCCAGGTGATGACGCCGGCGCCGGCCGTGATCACGGTGGACACGTCCGAGGACGTCGAGACCGCGCTGCGGCGGTGCGTGTCGAGCGGGCACACGCGGCTGGTCGTGACCGAGGACGAGAACCGCGACCGCGTCAAGGGCATCGTGCACTCCAACCAGCTCGCGCAGCTGCTGCTCACCGAGGGCCCGGAGGCGAAGGTCGAGGGACTCGTGCGCGAGATCCCGATCGTCCCGGAGACCAAGCCGCTCGACGACCTGCTGGCCGACCTGCAACGCGCGCGGTCCTCGTTGGCCGTCGTGATCGACGAGTACGGACGGACCGCGGGGATCGTCACGGTCGAGGACATCATCGAGGAGGTCGTCGGCGAGATCGACGACGAAACCGACCCTCAGGGCGGCGAAGTTCGCAGGCTCGCGAACGGCGACTGGTTCGTGCGCGGCCACGTCGCCATCACCGACCTGATCGACTACGGCCTCGAGCTGCCGGTGGACTCCGACGCCTACAACAGCGTCGGCGGCTTCGTCTTCGGCGAGCTGGGGCGGCTTCCCAAGCGGGGCGACACGGTCGTGCACAACGGCTATTCCATCCGCGTGGAGAGCGTCCGCGAGAACCGGATCGAGGCCGTTCGCATCCGCAATCGGTCCGTTCCGAAGGCCGAGCCGAACGTCCAGTCCTGAAATGAAACTGCGTGACGAATTGCACTTTCGCGCTTAACGCGCTACCTTGCCGCCAGCCAACTTGCCGCTCCGGCGGTTGAGGAGGAGAGAGAGGGAGATCCTGGGGAGGATCGACCGAGTAAGCACGCAGCGCCCGGGCTCAGGGGAGCGAGACCCGGGCGCGACGTGTTTAAGGGCCCTGCACCTCTTGGAGGGTCGGATGATCGGGGTGGGGCGGAGGGATGTCCCGACTTCGAACTCACCCCTTAAACACCTCCGGCCGCCTCAGGGGAGCGAGGCGGCCGGGAAGTGGTTCTGGAGGAGGGGTGCGATGAGAAGATCGTCGCGAAGCTGATGCTCCCAACGCGATCTCAATCCTAGCTAAACATTCCCCCGATGTAAATCAATACGTGTGGAATCCGTGACCCGCTTTGCGTCCGAGCCGACCCTCGGCGATCAGGCGGTCCACGGTGGCGGGGATCTCGACGTCGATGGTGCGGCCGATCGCGGCGCTGACGTCGAGGCCGACGAGGTCCAGCAGGGCGAGCGGGCCCATCGGGTGGCCGGCGCCGAGCCGCATGCAGGTGTCGATCGCCTCCGCTTGCAGGCCGGTGCGCTCCATCAGGCGGACGGCCTCGAACAGCAGTGGGAACAGCAGGCGGTTGACCACGAAGCCGGGCGTGTCCGGAACCTCGACCGCCGTCTTGCCCAACGCCTCGCACAGCGCGCGGGCGCGCCGGCGGGTGGCGTCGCTCGCCTCCTCGGGGAACGCGAGCTCGACCAGGTCCATCCTGGGCACGGGATTGAACACGTGCAGGCCGACGAAGCGCTCCGGGTGCCCGCTTGCGCGCGCGAGGTCGCTCACGGGGAGGCTCGAGGTCGTGGTGGCCAGGACCGCTTCGGCCGGCACGTGGCCGTTGAGGTCCCGCCAGAACGCGGCCTTGGTCTCGGGGTCCTCGACGATCGCCTCCACGACGAACGTCGCGTCGCGCAGGACGTCCGGGTCGCGGCTCACGCGCACGTTGCCGTTCACGCTCAAGCCGAGCTTGTCGCACAGCGCTCCGACCTTGGCGCTCGCCTCGTCGCAGGACGCCTCGGAGCGCGCGAGCACGGTTACCTCGCCCCGCGTGGCGGCGACGGCCGCCAGGCCGCATGCGATGGCTCCGGTTCCCGCGATGGCCAGGCGCTCCGACATGGCACTCCCTTGGAAGGTCGCTCCGCCAGTAAGTGCGAAACGTAACTTCCGTCTCGGTCCCGTCGTGTGACAGACCGCACGCACTTGCCGGACGGGGCGGTACGGCGTAGGGTCAGGCGCACAGATGGAGCCCTTGACGCTCGGAAGCAAGACACCTGAAGAGCGAGAGCAGCGTCAGGCTGCGGTGGAACGCGGGGTGCCGTTCCTGGTCTTCCGCGATGGTGACGGCCGGCAGCGGATCTTCAACCTTGAGGCCTCCTCGGACTCGATCACGGTCGGGCGCCGCTACGAGGCCGACATCTCGCTGCCGTGGGACCCGGAGGCGTCGCGTCTGCACGCCGAGCTCGCGTATCGCGCGGGCGAGTGGACGATCGTCGACGACGGCTGGTCCCAGAACGGCACGTGGGTCAACGGCCTGCGGCTCGCGGGCCGGCGCCGGCTCGCCGACGGCGACCTGGTGAAGATCGGGCGCACGATCATGGGCTTCCACCAGCCCGGCATCGGCGGCCCCGGTCCGACGATGGTCGAGGCCGAGCTGTCCTCCACGCCGCGCTTCTCCGAGCAGCAGCAGCGCATCCTGCGCGCGCTCTGCCGGCCGCTGTTCGCCGACGGCGACGGCTTCAACCCCAACTCGGACCTCGAAGTGGCCGAGCAGACCGGGATCGAGGTCGAGGTCGTCACCCAGGAGCTCGACCTGCTGGCGCGCCTGTTCGGGCTCGAGGACATGCCCCGCCTGGAGCGCCGGGCCGAGGTCGCGCTGCTGGCCGTCCGCTCCGGCCTGGTGGGCGCTGACGAGGGCGGCGGCACACAGGCGTAACCTGCTCGCGTGATGCGGGCATTCGTTGCGGAGAAGACGGAAGACGGAGTCACGCGCGGCCTGCGCGAGGACTTCGAGCTCGACGGCGAAGGCGACGTGGTCGTCGACGTCGAGTACTCGAGCGTGAACTACAAGGACGGGCTGGCGACGATCGCCAAGGGCCAGGTGGCGCGCATCTCGCCGCTGGTGCCGGGGATCGATCTCGCGGGCGTGACCGCGGACGGCCGGGCGGTGCTCGCGCACGGCTACGACCTCGGCGTCTCCCACCACGGCGGGTACGCCGAGCAGGCGCGGGTGCCGTCGCAGTGGCTCGTGCCGCTGCCAGAAGGTCTGAGCGCGCGCCAGGCGATGGCGCTGGGCACGGCCGGCTACACCGCCGCACGCTGCGTGATCGCGCTCGAGGCTGCGGGCCTGAAGCCGGGGGACGGCCCCGTGCTCGTGACGGGTGCGAGCGGCGGCGTCGGCTCCACGGCGGTCGACATCCTCGCCGCGCGCGGCTACGAGGTCGTGGCGTCCTCGGGCAAGGACCCGGACTGGCTGCGGTCCCTGGGCGCCGCGGAGGTGATCTCGCGCGAGGAGGCCGCCGGCGACGCGTCACGGCCGATGGAGAAGTCGCGCTGGGCGGGCGCGGTGGACTGCGTCGGGGGCGCGACCCTGGCGGGCGTCGTGCGCTCGCTCCAGTACGGCGCGGCCGTGACCGCGTGCGGCAACACGGGCGGCATCAAGCTTGACACGACCGTGCTGCCGTTCATCCTGCGCGGCGTCTCGCTGCTCGGCGTCGACTCCGTGCAGACCCCGATCGAGGCGCGCCGGGAGACGTGGGCGCGGCTGGCCACGGACCTGCGCCCGCCGCACCTGGACGACACGATCACCCGCGAGATCGCCTTGGACGAGCTCGAGACGGCCCTCGACGCCGTCCTGAAGGGCGAGCTCCAGGGCCGGACGATCGTGAAGGTCGGCTAGGCGGCTTCCAGGCGGGCGACGAGCTCGTCGAGGCGCAGCTCCTCGAGGCCCTGGCCTACGGCGTCGAGCTCGGCGGCGCAGAACTCGACGAGCCCGCGCCCTTCGCGGCACAGATCCAGCGTCTCGCGCAGCCCCGCCTCGCCCGAGTCCAAGCGGGCGATGATCGCCTCCAGGCGGGTGCTCGCGGTCTCGTAGGTCAGCGTGTCCTCGGCGGCCATGACCAGCCAGGCTACCGGCGCGACCGGCGGGCGTTGTCGACCGTGCTCGCTGTTCGTGGGAGGAGTTGTGCGATCAAGACCGGACTTGATCGGTCGATCAACCGGGTCGTGCGGTTGATCCCCTCACGCAAGATCCGCGACGGTGTCGAGCTCGCCCGCGACGTCATCGCCGGGCCGCCCGGCACCGCGCCCCTGCTGCGGGCGGGGGTGACGCTGTCCTCGCGCTACGCCGACCTGCTGCCCAAGGCCGGCGTCGGGAGCGTGTGGATCGAGGACGAGCTGGGCGCCGACATCGACATCGCCGAGCCGCTGACGCCCGAGACGCGCGCGAAGGTCCACAAGGCCACCGCGGGTGCGTTGAGCGCCGCCAACACGGCCTTGCGGTCCGGCTCGGGGATGCCGCGAGAGGTCGTCGAGTCGCTCGGCGAGGTCGCCGACTCGATGGTCAACGACCTGCTGGACTGCCCCGAGGCCGCGCTCGCGCTGGACGACCTGAACGCCTTCGACGACTACACGCACAAGCACAGCGTCCAGGTCACGCTGCTCGGGCTGCTGATCGCGCGCCGCGCGTGGCAGACCGACGGCTGGACCGACTTCCGCGGCCGCCGCCGCTACGACCGGCTCGAGGAACGCCTGCGCAAGCTGGGCGTCGGCCTGCTGGTGCACGACGTCGGCAAGCTCGCCGTCCCGCCCGAGATCCTCAACAAGCCCGGCCGGTTGACCGACGCCGAGATGGACATCATGAGGACGCACACGGCGACCGGCGTCGAGCTGCTGCGCCCGGCCGACCTGTCGCCGCTGTCGTTGAGCGTCGTCCGCGACCACCACGAGCGCATCGACGGCTCCGGCTACCCGGACGGCATCTTCGGCGCGCAGGTCCAGGAGTTCCCGCGCATCGCGGCCATCGCCGACGTCTACGACGCCGTCACCAGCGAGCGCGTCTACAAGCCCGCCGCGCCCCCGCACGTCGGCGTGCGGGTGATCCGCGAGGGTTCGGGGACGCAGTTCTGCCCGAGCGTCGTCGCCCACTTCCGCGCCGTCGTCATGCCGTACCCGGTCGGTCACGAGATCGTCCTGCCCGACGGCCGCGCCGGTGTCGTCTCCCACGTCTCCCTCGAGGACCCGGACTCCCCGACGGTCCGCGTCGTCGGCTCGACCGGCGTCGAAGAGCTCGTCGTCGACATGACGGCCGAGCCGGCCGCCGCCTAGAACAACCGCGCCTCGTCCTGTGCGGCGCGTCCAGCCGCGGTGGCGGGCCCGGTCCCGCGCCGCGCCGTGACCGCGCGGGGCGGCGCGTCGGCGCCGGCCGCCGGGCGGTTGCTGCCGGCTGCCGTGCCGTCGTCGCTTGCCGGCTCGTCCCGGGCCCACGCCGCGCCTTCGCCGCCCGCTTGCGCGAGTTCGCCGGTCCTTGCCGCGCCGTCGCCGGCCGGCGCCGCCGGCTCGTCACCCGCCGGCGCGTCGCTCTCCGGGCGGGCCTGGACGCGGCCGTCGTGGAGGCGGATCGTCAGCGCGGCCTGCTCGCGGGCGGCGGCGGCGCTGGTGATCGGCTCTCCGGACTCGTCCTCGAGCAGGGCGTAGCCGCGTTCGAGCGTGCGCTGCGGGTCGTGGGCGGCGAGCGTCGCGAGGATGCGGTCCAGGTCGCGGCGGCGGCGTTCGAGCGCGGCGGCCGAGGTGCGGTCGAGCGTCGCGGCGTCCGCGCGGGCGCGGCGGCCGGCGCGCTCGACGCCGAACGCAGCCGCGGAGGCCTTGCGCGACAGAGCGGCGCCGCGGGCCGCGTTGGTGCGCTCGCCGGTCGCGATCGCGCGGCGGGTCGCGGCCCGCAGCTCGCGCAGCTGCTGATGCAGGCGGGTGCGGTGGCGCGCGACGTGGTGGCCCGGTGCGCGCGAGAGGCGCGACAGCGCGCGGGCGCGCTCGATCACCGCGCGGCGGCCCTGGCGGTGCAGGCGCGCGGCGGTCTGGCCGAGCGCGGCGCGGGCGGCGGTGCAGTCGATCGGCACGGCGGTCTCGGCGGCGTGCGTCGGCGTCGAGCAGGCGACCGCCGCGACGTCGTCGAGCAGCGTCCGGTCCGTGTGGTGGCCGACGCTCGAGATCACCGGCACGCGCAGCAGCGCGACCGTCCGGCACAGGGTCTCGTCGCAGAACGCGAACAGATCCGCGAGCGACCCGCCGCCGCGCGCGACGACGATCACCTCGACCTCCTCGCACGCCGCCAGGTCCTGCAGCTTGCGCGTGATCGCGGGCGCGGCGTGCCGGTCCTGCACGGGGGCGAACCCCCACACGACCCGGCCCGCCCAGCCGCGGCGGCGCAGCCCGGCGAGCACGTCGTCGCGCGCCTTGCCGGACTCGCCCGTCACGACCCCGATGCACTTCGGCAGGCGCGGGCGCGCAAGGTCCTTCTGCGGCGCGAACAGCCCTTCGGCGTGCAGCCGCTTGCGCAGCTGGTCGAGCTGCGCGAGCAGGTCCCCCTCGCCCGCGACGCGCAACCGGGTCACCTGGAACGAGAACTGCGGCGAAGCGGTCCGCGAGCCCGGGTAGTAGTCGCACCCGCCCGCCACCACGACCTGCGCCCCGTCCGTCAGCGGCCCGACCTTGAGCTGGTCGAAGTCCTCGCGCCACATCGAGCACGGCAGCGCGCCGCTCGCGTCCCGCAGCTCGAACCACACCTTGGCCCGGCCCGCCTTGAACCCGAACACCTCACCGAACACCTGCACGCGCGTGAAGCCGCGCAGACGGTCCTTGAGCGCCGCGGCGTACTGGCCGACGGGGAACGGGCCGGTGAGGGTCGAGCCGGGGATGCCGTCCATCTGAGGCTTGACGCTAGACGCAGTGGTGGACGGGTTCAGCCGCGCGGGCGGCGGCCCGTCAGCGACGACCGCGCCGACATCCGCGGCCGGGGCGCGAACATCCGCCGCGGCGCGCGCGACGAGACGTGCGGCGGCCCGGCATGGTCCGAGGCCGCCAGCACCTGCAGGAAGATCACGGTGAGCAGCACGTCCCGAGCGGCTTCCGCGTGGCGACCGGAGGTCGCGCGGAGCGCCAGGACGAGCAGCTCGGTCAACCCTTCGTCGCTCCGGGCAGGTAGCGAGGCTGCTCGTGGTCGCTGACCGAGGCCAGCGGGCCGATGCCGTCCTCATTGGGCGTGCCGCGGACCTCGCCCGTGAAGCCGAGGCGCTCGAGCTTGCCGATCTCGGCCTCGGCGTACACGCGGACCGGGTGGTCGGTCGGCAGACCCGCGACGAGCTTGCGGATGCGGTTGCGGATCTGGTACGAGAAGTGCGGCGTGGCGGACGCGACGAGCTGACGGATGTCGTCGACGGTGACCTCGCGGTCGCGCCGGAGGCGTTCGGGCTGCTCGGCTTCGGCCATGGTGCTGTCTACTCGGCTCCGGATTCGACGGGCTGGATCTCAAGCAGGGTATCTATGCGAGCCTGGACGGCCGCCGCCAGCGCGCTCTCGTCACCGATGATCCAGCCGTGGTTGTAGACGCCGCGCACGGCGGGGGTCGCCTCGTCGTAGCCGGGCTGGATGTCGAGCAGGTAGTCCTGCAGCGCCGGAGGAAGCGTGCCCGCGTCCTCGCCGAGCAACAGCAGCGGCCCGTACTTGCCGTGCGCGCTCAGCGGCGCGGCCGCGGCCGCGTCCTGAGGCCGGCGCGCGTTCGCGACCACGATCCCGTGCCCGGGGTCGACGACCGCCCAGCCGAACGCCCCGTCCTGGTAGCGGGCGAACGTGATGGCCGTGCTGACCGGGTCGGTCCCCGTCACCCGCTTGACGGTCCCGAGCTTGGCGAGCGCGTCGAACACCGGCTCGGGCACCGCGGCCTCGGGGCCGACGACGTAGATGGCGG
Organism: Solirubrobacter deserti; assembly: GCF_003344625.1. Lineage (GTDB taxonomy): Bacteria > Actinomycetota > Thermoleophilia > Solirubrobacterales > Solirubrobacteraceae > Solirubrobacter > Solirubrobacter deserti. Next base: position 868,201 of record NZ_QPKJ02000004.1, read on the forward strand.
CGCCGCGGTGCGTCTTGATCGCCGCCTCGGTCTCCGGCGGGACGCCCTGCGGCGTCACCCACAGCACCGGCGTCCCCGAGTTGGCGGCCCAGCCCGCGACCGGCATCGCGTACTGCGGATGCTCGGAGGAGACGACCACGACCGCGTTCGACGCCGAACCCACGGCTGAGGTCTGGAGCCGGTCCACGGCCGCGGCCAGCGCGGCGGGCGAGGCGGCCGCCGGGATGTCCGTGGTCTTGTAGCCCTCGACGGGTGCCTTGGTCCCGACGCGGATGACCTGCGCGCCGCCCGCCTCCTTGGATCCCGTCGGCTGCAGAGCGTCGAGGGCGGCCTTCGTCGCGTCCGGGATCGTGTCGCCGTCGGCGAACAGGATCGGCGCGCGGATCGGCTTGGCGGCCAGCACGGACGCGGCGATCCCGGTCTGCCACGCGCGCACCTCGGCGAGCACGACTGCGGTGGGCCGCGACTCGGGCGTCCGCGCGGGATACGTCGCCAGGGCGACGCCCGCCGCGTCGGCGACCGCGTCCCCGCCGGCGACGCGCGTCGTGTTCTTGGTCGCGAACACCGGGAAGCCGAGCGGCGGCCCCGTCGCGGGCACCTCGCCACCGGACTGGCCCGTGACGGGCGGGGTGGACGGCGGCGTGCCCTGTGCGGGCGGGTCGTCGTTGCCGGACCCACCGCAGCCGACGGCGACGACGAGCAGCGTCAGAAGCGCGGCGAAGGCAAGGCGCACGTTGATCGATGGTAACCGTGTCGAACGCGACCCGCGCCCAGCGCCCGCGCGCCAACTGCTCAAGAACCGGGCCCGGCCGGCCGATCTAGGATCCAAGACGCCCCCCAGATGGGGCATTTGTAACTGGACAGTGACCGCGGCTTTGTATAACTTGCCGCGCTAAGCCGAACCTCCGGTTGGTCGCCGGAGGACGGGGGACCCACTTGCAGTTGGGGCGAGTCGCGTGCAAACGCGAGACGCAGGCTCTTTCAGCGTCAGCCCGTCAGCTAACCCCGTAGGCCGACGAAAGAGGAACATTTGTTTGCCCTGCGGGCGATCGCGGCTGCGATCTCGACATTGCTATTGCTGGTGCTTCCCGTCGCTGCCGCGGCGCAGGCGCCGGCCCCCGACAAATCGGGCGGCGCCGTCTACCAGGCGCCCACCCCGGTCCCGACCCCGCCGCCCGCCCCCGCGGACATGGTCGTCCCGGGCGCCGTCGCGCAGCTGCTGCCGGACGGCAGCGCCGCCGCTCCGGCCGACGCGCCGCCGCAGGTCCAGCAGGCGATCTTCGCCGCCAACCGGATCCAGAACAAGCCGTACATCTACGGCGGCGGCCACGCCAAGGTCGAGGACAAGGGCTACGACTGCTCGGGCACCGTCTCGTACGCGCTGCTCGCCCACGCCGACCTCGGCCTCGAGGCTCCGCTGCCCTCCGGCAACTTCATGAGCTGGGGCGAGCCGGGCGAGGGTCAGTGGATCACCGTCTACGCCAACCCGGGCCACGCCTACGCCGTCATCGCGGGCCTGCGCCTGGATACGAGCATCGGCTCCTCACCGCGCGGCGCCGACCGCAAACTCGCCGCCCAGCACAAGAAAGCGATGGAGAAGGGCCCGCGCTGGCGGCCCTGGAAGCGCCCCTCCCGCGGGTACACGAAGCGCCATCCTGTCGGCTTCTAGCCGCGACGGGTACGCTTGGTCGGACTTACCAAGTCCGACCACACAGGGAAGGGAGGTGCCGTGGCCGGCATGTCCGGGCGGTTCTCCACGGTAATCAAGTCCAAGATCAACCGGATGCTCGACAAAGCCGAGGATCCGGGCGAGACGCTCGAATACAGCTACCAGAAGCAGATGGAGCTGTTGCAGAACGTCAAAAAGGGCATTGCCGACGTCGTCACCTCCAAGAAGCGCCTGCAGCTCCAGCAGCAGAAGCTCGAGCAGCAGGTCGTGAAGCTGGACACGCAGGCGCGCCAGGCGCTTGCCCAGAACCGGGAAGACCTCGCGCGCGTCGCGCTCGAGCGCAAGCAGTTCGCCCAGGGTGAGCTGCAGGGCCTGGACACGCAGGTCCAGGAGCTCGAGAACCAGCAGCAGCAGCTGGTCGACAAGGAGCAGAAGCTCCGCGCGAAGATCGACCAGTTCCGCACCAAGAAGGAGGTCATCAAGGCGCAGTACTCCGCCGCCGAGGCCTCCGTGAAGATCTCCGAGGCCGCGTCCGGCGTGGGCGAGGAGATGGCCGACGTCGGCATGGCGATGCAGCGTGCCGTCGACAAGACCGAGAACATGCGCGCTCGGGCGAACGCGATGGACGAGCTCGAGGCCGCCGGCGCGTTCGACGACCAGCTGAGCCTCACGGCCGGCCAGGACGACCTCGACCGCCAGCTGCACGAGCTCAGCTCGCAGTCCGCGGTCGACGACGACCTCGCCCGCCTGCGCGCGGAGCTCGGGCAGGGCAGCACCCCCCAGCAGGCGCTCGGCGCCGGCGAAGAGGCTCCGGCCAAGTCCGAGGAGAAGCCCGCGTGATCGTCCGTATCGCGACGGAGGGGCAGTACGAGCTGCCCGACGAGGACGTCGACCGCCTCAACGAGCTCGACAACGAGCTCGTCTCGATCGTCGAGGCCGGCGACGAGGAGCGCTTCCAGGAAGTGTTCCAGTCGCTGATCGAGCTCATCCGCTCCGACGGCAAGCCCGTCGCCGACGACGTGCTCGAGGAGTCGGACATCATCCTCCCGCCGCCGGACCTGACGTTCGCCGAGGCCGGCGAGCAGTTCAGCGGCGAGGGCCTGATCCCGGACTAGGGAGGCCACCTCCGGCTAACCGGAGGCGAAAGAAGCGGGGTGGCCGGTCTGGAAGCCACCCCGCTCGGCGCATACGGTTCACCACGATGAACGTGCGCCGCATGATCGAGACGAGCACCTACGTCGCCCTGAGCGCGGCGATCGGGTTCATCTCGTTCCTGATCCTCGTGCCGACCCTCGCGGCCGGCGTCCCCCTTCTGCTGCTGGCCCTGGCCGGCGCGCCGCTGATCGCGGGCGCGTTCGCCTACGCCCACCTGCTCGCGCGCCTGGAGCGGCGCCGCGCGGCCGCCCTGCTCGGCGTCGAGTTCCCCACCCGTGCGTTCCCCCGCGAAGGGTCGGTGCCGGTCAGGGCGGTCTCCTGGATGAGCTCTCGCGGCTCCTGGCTGGAGATGGTGTACGCGCTGATCGCGCTGCCGTTCGTCGGCTGGCTCGGCGGCACGCTCGTGTTCGGCGCCTGGGGCGCCGCGATCGGCCTGCTCAGCTACCCGCTGTGGGGCTGGGCGACGCCGGGCGACGACATCTTCGGCTTCAGCTACATCCCGGCGCTCTTCCTGCACGTGCTGCTCGGCATCGCCGCGCTGGGCGCCGCGCCGTGGCTCTCACGCGGGGTCGCGGCCGTACAGCTCGCGATGGCCCGGCTGCTGCTGGAGCCGGGCGAGCGCGAGCGTCTGTCGGCCCGCGTGGACACGCTGGAGGAGACCCGCGCCGGCATGGTCGCCGCCGCCGACGCCGAGCGGCGCCGGATCGAGCGTGACCTGCACGACGGCGCGCAGCAGCGGCTCGTCGCGCTCGCGATGACGCTCGGCCGGGCCCGTGCGACGGACGACCCCGTGCACACGCAGCGGCTCGTGGCCGAGGCGCACGGCGAGGCCAAGGAGGCACTGGTGGAGCTGCGCAACCTCGCGCGCGGCATCCATCCCGCCGTGCTGACCGACCGCGGACTGGACGCGGCCGTCTCCGCCCTCGCGGCCCGCTGCCCGGTGCCGGTCGCGGTCGACGTCGACCTGCCGCGCCGCTGCTCGCCCGGCACGGAGGCGATCGCGTACTTCTTCGTCGCCGAGGCCCTGACCAACGTCGCCAAGCACGCCGAGGCGTCCCGCGCGTGGCTCACCGCCGAGCTGCAGGGCGACCGGCTCGTGGTCGAGGTGCTCGACAACGGGATCGGCGGCGCCGAGCTCAACGGCAACGGCCTCGTGGGGCTGCGCGACCGCGTGCGGGCCGTGGATGGTGAGATGCACGTCGTGAGCCCACTTGGACACGGAACCAACCTGCGCGTGGAGTTGCCATGCGAGCGGTGATCGCCGAGGACGCGGTGCTGCTGCGCGAGGGCCTCGTGCGCCTGCTCGAGGAAGGCGGCTTCGAGGTCGTCGACTGCGTCGACAACGGCGAGTCGCTGCTGCGCACCGTCGAGCGCCACCAGCCGGACGTGTGCGTCGTCGACGTACGCATGCCTCCGACCTTCAGCGACGAGGGCGTCAAGGCCGCGCTCGTCATCCGCCAGCAGTGGCCGGACGTCGCGATCCTGATGCTCTCCCAGTACGTGGAGGAGCGCTACGCCGTCGATCTGATCGCCGGCGACTCGCGCGGGATCGGCTACCTGCTCAAGGACCGCGTCGCCGACGTGCGCGAGTTCCTGGAGGCGCTGCGCCGCGTCGCGATGGGCGGCGCCGCGCTGGACCCCGAGGTCGTCACCCAGCTGCTCGTGCGCTCGGGCAAGCAGGACCCGCTCGAGCAGCTCTCCCCGCGGGAGCGCGAGGTGCTGGGCCTGATGGCCGAGGGCCGCACGAACGGCCTGATCGCCGAGGCGCTCGTCGTCACCGAGGGCGCCGTCGAGAAGCACGTCACGAACATCTTCAACAAGCTCGGCCTGCCGCCGGCCGACCAGGCGCACCGCCGCGTCCTGGCGGTGCTGCGCTACCTCGAGCACGGGACGGACCACTAAAACGCCATGACCCGCCGCAACGATCGCCGCCTCGCCCTGCTCGTCGGAGGCGGGCTCGCCTTCCTGTTCACGATCATCTCCGCCGTGCAGGTCGCGGCCTGGAGCGTCGGTGAGACCGAGAGCAGCACGCAGCGCGTCCTCTCCGGGCGCTTCGAGGAGCTGCTCGTGGAGAGCCCGACTGGCGACGTGACGGTCCTGCGGTCAGTGGACGAGCGGGTGCGCATCGACGCGCGCGCCGAGGGCACCCTGCACACGCCCGCGCCGTCGATCGAGATCGACGGCGGCCGCGTGCTGGTCGCGGCCAACTGCCCGGTCTGGGGCTTCGGCGAGTGCAGCTCGGACGTCGTCGTCCACGTGCCCGCGTCCACCGACGTCCGGGTCGACTCCGGCTCGGGCGACATCGTCGTGCGCGACCTCCCGGGCGGCGGCGATTTCAAGACCGGCTCGGGCGACGTCGTCGTCGACGGGGCGGCCGGCGACATCGCGCTCGAGAGCGGCTCGGGAGACACGATCGCGCGCGGGCTGCGCTCGCGGATGGCGAAGGCCGAGACCGGGTCCGGCGACGTGGACCTGCGCTTCGCGGTCGCGCCCCAGGCGGCCGAGGCGCTGACCGGGTCCGGCGACGTTCGCATCCTCGTCCCGCCCGGCCGCGAGGGCTACAACGTGGGCGTCGAGTCCGGCAGCGGCGGGACCGACGTCGGCGTCCTCCAGGACGACCGCTCCACCCGCTTCCTGCGCGCGGAGACGAACTCCGGCGACGCAGTCGTGGACTACGGCGGTTAGCCTGCTGCGGCAGTGAGCCGCGGGACGAGCACCACCGACGTCTGGGACGCGTTCTTCAGCGACTTCTACCTGCGGGCCTACGCGAGCGAGGAGCGCGACGCCGCGGCCGAGGCGCAGGCACTCGCGGCGGCGCGCCTGAGCGGCTGCCCCGAAGGCGGTGAGCTGCTCGACGTGCCGTGCGGGTTCGGCCGCCACTGCGTCCCGCTCGCCCGCGCGGGCTACCGCGTGACCGGCGTGGACCGCTCGGGCGCGCTGCTGGACGAGGCGCGCCGGCGCGCGGCCGGTGAGCGCTGGCCGAAGTTCTCCCAGGCCGACTACCGCGAGCTGCCGTTCGGCGACGCGAGCTTCGACGCCGCGTTGAACTTGTTCACCTCGCTCGGCTACCTGGGCGACGAGGAGGACGCGAAGGTGCTGGCGGAGATCCGGCGCGTGCTGCGGCCCGGCGGCAAGCTCGTGCTGGAGACGATGCACCGCGACCACATGGTCCGCACGTGGAGCGACAACGGCTGGCGGCTGATGGGCGAGGGCCGCGTGCTGCTCGAGCAGCGCACGTTCGATCCAGCCGAGGGTGTGGCGCAGACCACGCAGACGCTCGTCGAGCCGGACGGCACGCGCGAATCCCGCACCTGGTCAGCGCGCGTGTACGCCGCGACCGAACTCGTCGCGCTCGCCAGAGCCGCGGGCTTCGCCGAGGTGAAGTGCTGGGGCGGCTTCGAGTACGAGCCGCTGTCCGTGGGCACCCGGCTCATGCTCGTTGCGCGAAGCTGAGGATCGGTTAGCCTTCGCGCGTATGCCGAAAAGTCTCTTGAGTGCTGCGAAAAGGAATTGCGCACGGCTCTCGCGAAGCGCGGCCGGCGCGGTTCGCCATGATCGCAGTGGAACGCTCGCCAGCTTTCGGCAGTTCGTGGACAGCGCGGTGTTGTCGACGAACATCAGCGCCTACAAGGTCGCGGTCTTCGACGAGTATCAACGCGTGATCGACGCGCGCTCGCTCGCGACGCACAAGGCCGGCGGGGACCGAGCCGCGGGACTGCGCGCCTTCCGCGCATCGCAGGCGGAGTGGTTCACCAGGCGCGTTCGATTCGAGGCGCTGTGGGTGGACGGGCGCAAGCTGATCTACGGCGCGATGAACTGCGGCGGCCTGGGGCCGGACGAGAAGTACGGGCCGTTCTGCCTGACCGTCGCGGATCCGATGCGCTGCAACCCCACCGCGATCGGCGTCTTCCCGGGAAACACCGCTGAACGGTACGTGTCGCTCGCCGGCGTGGTCGACCGCGATCGGATCGACCGGGAGATCGGGCCGTGGGAGCAGCGCGCCGCCGTCGCGATCCTCGAACTTGCACCCGGAGTACTTGGAGCGCACCGGCACCGCTGGAGCGAGATCGTGTGCTCGAAGGATCGCTTCATCGAAGTGGTCATCGCGCCAGGGCCGGAGCTCGGCCAACTCACCGCCACCCGCTGCCGGGGGACGTATCTCGAGCGTCTTGAGGCGCTCGAGTTCCGGAAGCTGGCGGGTGAGGCCCTGACGGAGACGGAGACCTGGGAGCTGTCGGCGTTCCACGCGCTGCAGCGGTGGCGGCGGCTGCACGGTGTGCCGGTGGAGGCGGTGGCGTGAGTTCGGTCGCCGAGCCCGTTGGAGAGGGCTTCACGTTGGTGGCGATGCCCCCTTCGGGGGAGACCTACATCGCGCGCGACGACCACGGAGTGCTGTGGCTCATCACCCCGCCAGGTGTTCCTGGACCGGAGCGAATCGACACGGTCGTGCTCCGGCGCGCGGTTGCGGAGCACGGGTTCGAGCGGATCGACCGCGTGTGCGACAGCTGGGCGGACGTGGATCGGGCCCGCCAGGAGCTGGCGACCACACTGGAGTTGCCGCAGCGCGACGAGCTCGAGGAGTTCGACGCGGAAGACCTGCGCCGGGTCCTGCGTCACGCGGCCCGGATGCACGTCCAAGGCGATGTGTTGCGTCCTCGGCGCGTCGCCCATAGCCTGCTACGAGCCCCGGCGGCGAAGGCGGACGACGAGGTCTACACCGCGATCCTCGATTTTCTCGAACAGCTCGACAACGCGCCGTTGCTGACGCCTGCCGTCGCGCCTCCGGCCGACGCGCAGAAAGCTGAGGCCCGGCAGCGCATGCTGCTCGTCTCCTGACCGTCATGGAGACGATTACGTTCTACTCGTACAAGGGAGGAACGGGCCGCACGCTGCTGCTGGCCAACATCGCCTCGCTCGCGGCACGGATGGGTCGGCGGGTGGTGGTAGTCGATGCGGACCTTGAAGCGCCAGGACTCGGATACAAGCTGTTTGAGAGACCGCCGACGCACTCGGACGGCCTGGTCGGATGGCTGCGCGACTACTTCGCGACCGGGGAGCCGCCGGCGACGCTCAGCGACTTCCTGATCGATGTGCCCGTGACCGACCCGTTCGTGCACGGGGGGTGGATCCGGCTGATCACGGCCGGCCGCGCGCCGTCGGTGAATTACTTTCAGCAGCTCGCCTATCTGAAGTTGGACGAACGCATCGCCACCGGAGTCGGTGTGGACGCCTTCGTCGAGCTCAAGCGCCAGATCACTGAGGACATCGAGCCCGACCTCCTGCTAATCGATGCGCGCACCGGTATCAGCAGTACGAACCGCGTCTCGACGCGAGTACTCGCGGACCATGTGGTCGCACTGTCGCTGGACACGCCTGAGCAACTGGAGGGAACACGCTCCGTCATGCGGTCGCTGACGCCGCTGACGTCGATGAGCGGTGGCGACTCGCTCGGTCTGCACGTCGTGCTGAGCCGTGTGGCGGCACGGACCCCCGACGTCAGCGCGTACGAGATGACGGACACGGAGAGGGCGCAGGTGGCGCGCGTTCGCGAGTTCCTCTGCGAGCCGGCCGAACCTCTGCGGATGACGCTGACGGTCGACCGGGTGCACCTGCTGCACAGCGAGCCGCGGCTCGTGGCCGGGGACGTCTTGCTTCTCGCACGCTCGAAGGTCCTGGACATGACGGCCCTGCACGTCGACTACCTGCGGCTTGCAGAGGTCCTGCTCGGGGGCGTCGTGCAAGAGGTTGCGTCCAGCGCACTCGGCAGTTCGTCGGATCCGGAGGAGTATGAGCACGTGGCGCGCTTCTTCGCGCGCCAGGCCGAGGTCTCCGTGGGGCGTGGCGATCGGCTCACCCGGGAGCCGGAAGCGGAGGATCGCCGGGACAGCGATCTCGCCCGCAGGGTGGAACGGCTCCGGGCCATGGCGCGACAGGACCCGACCCTCCGCGGCGATCTGGCCGTGGCGCTCATGAATCTCGGCAGAGGGTTCAGCGACGTCGGCGAACACGAGCGTGCGCACGAAGTAACCGAGGAGGCCGTCCAGATCTGGCGGGATCTGCCGACTGACGAAGGTCCGAACCTACCGCTCGGGTCGGCGCTCAATAGCCTCGCTATCGTGCGCCAGGCGCTCGGCCGGCACCGAGCCGCTGTCGAAGCGGCCGAAGAAGCCGTGAGCCTGTGGCGCGGAGCCGCGGAGCGAGATCCAGCGCGTGGGCGGCGCGAGCTCGCGATCTCCCTCGGCAATCTCGCCGTCGTCTACAACGCGCTCGGGCGCCGTGAGGACTCGATTGCAGTCAGCCGCGAAAGCCTCACGCTATGGCGCGCCTTGGCGGAGGAGGACGATGGCGACGCCCCGGCGCTCGCCGATGCGCTGCTTCGGCTCGCTGCCCATCTGCACGTCGAGCGAGAACCCGCGAGGGTCGTCGAAGCGCTCAGCGAGGCCGTGGCGCTCTATCGGTCACAGCGCGCAGCTAATCCTGCCGCTGAGCCGGTCGGCCTCGCGACCGCGATGGACGCAATCGCCGTCGCCCACGCTGCCATGGGGCACATGGAGGCGGCCGCTGAAGCGGCGGAAGAAGCCAATCATCTGTGGCGAGACATGGTCGCCGCGAACCCCGGCTCTCATCTGACCGAGCTCGCGATCTCTTTGACCAGCCTGTCGGAGCACTGGCAACACACACGAGGCCCGGCCGTGGCCGTGGAGGCTGCACGCGAATCCGTTGCTCTGCTCCGGGAGGCGGCGCTGGCCGACCCCGAGGCAGCGTCGCGACTGCTGCCGGTCGCGTTGAACACCCTCGGCTACCACCTGACCGCGATGGGCGATCACGCCGCGGCGCGAGCGGCCAGCCTCGAGGCCGTGGCGTTGCTGCGCACGCTCGCGGAGACGGATCCGGGCGAACGAGCCGAGCTCGCGCGCGCACTGCACAACCTGGCCGTTGACGAGTCAAACTCCGGGGACGTTCGAGCGGCGGCCCAGACGCAGCGCGAAGCCGTCGAAGTCCTGCGAGCCCTGAACGAGGACGACTCGTTCGAGGCGACGATGGAGCTGGCCACCGGGCTCATGCAGCTGACCGGCTTCTTCTCCGAGGCCGACGATGCGGATGCCGCGGTGATCGCGGCCAGCGAGGCAGTGGCGATTTGGCGGAGGCTCGCGGAGCAGGATCGCGCACGCGCCCTCACAGGGCTCGCGCTTTCACTGCGCGCACGGGCGACGGCACTGGGTGGCTCTGACCCCCAGGCCGCAGTGCGCGACGCACAAGAATCAGTTCAGCTGCTGCGGGAGGCGACGCGCGATGGCGACTCACTTGCTGAACTGGCGATGGCTACCAACAATCTCGCGGTCGACCTCTGGCGACTTGGAGATGAGACTGGCGGACTTGCCGCCAACGCTGAAGCTGTGGCATTGTGGCGGCGTGTCGCCGAACAAGGCCACGAGGACGCGGTCCTAAACCTGCCCAGCGCGCTCCGTAACCTGGCGGCGGGATACGCGCGCGTAGGGGACGACAGTCGGGCGCTAGAAGTCGGCGCCCAGGCAGTGGACCTGCTGCGCGAGGAAGCCGCTGTCCGGCCGCTGGTGGGCGGGCCGGCGCTGGTCGGGCTCCTTCGCTTCATGTCGGCGCTGGCACAACGCAACGGCGACCTCGATCAGGCCAGGAATCTGCGCGACGAGAGCGAACGCGTGACGAAGTTACTGCTGGCTTAGATCGGGATGCCCCAGAGGGGGAACCAGCGCTCGAGCTCGGCCTCGATCGGCAGGTCAGCGCCGATCTGGGCCTTCAGGCGCAGCTCGCGCTCGTTGTCGCGCTGCTGGGCGCCACCGGACGGCACGAACGGGTAGAAGGCGCCGCGCTTGTAGTTGTAGATCCAGTACACGGGCCGGTCGCGCGTGTCCTTGAGCGCGAACACCGCGCACAGCACACGGTCGCCGTAGCCGCCGCCCTGGATCGCCGTCGAGACGGCGTTGATCCCGACGACGAGGTCCTCCATGTCGGGATCGTTGAGGATCATCCAGCGGTAGCCGAACTCGTCGTCGTCGGAGGAGACGGTGGTGCCCGTCTCCTCGCCGGTCGCGTTCACGACCTCCTCCATGTCCTTCACGATGCCTTCGAAGTCGGCGGTCGCGAGCGGCTGGAAGACGATGGCGGCCTTGCCGGTGGTCGTCAGCTCGAGCTCCATCTCGAGCTTGATGTACGCCGTGGACATGGCGAACAGACGATCCGCCGCGGGTTGCTTGAGTTCCCGCTTCCCGCGGAGGATGTCGAAGAAGCCCATGCGGTGAAGCTTACGCGCGGGTGCCCTGCAGCTGCGCCTCGAGCCGGGACAGCGCCTCGATGCGCTTCTCCATCGGCGGGTGCGTGGCGAACAGGCCGCCGATGCTCGTCGGGAAGATGAAGAACGCGTTCATCTCGCTTGTCGAGCGCAGGTCCTGCTTGGGGATCTGGGCCATGCCGCTGGAGATCTTGTACAGGGCGCTCGAGAGCGCGCTTGGCCGGCCCGTGATCAGCGCCGCGCCGCGGTCGGCCGCGAACTCGCGGTACCGGGACAGTGCCTGGATGAGCAGGAACGAGATGAAGTACACGACCAGCGAGGCCAGGAACAGCACCAGGAAGCTGGGGCTGTCGTCGTCGTCGCTGGAGCCGCCGCCGAAGAAGAAGCCGAACTGGACGATGTAGGCCGCGATCGTCGCGAAGAACGAGGCGACGGTCATGATCATCACGTCGCGGTTGGCGATGTGCGAGAGCTCGTGCGCCATGACGCCCTCGAGCTCGGCCGGCGTCAGCAGCTCCATGATGCCCGTGGTGGCGCACACGGTCGCGTTCTTGGGCGAGCGGCCGAGCGCGAACGCGTTCGGCATCGCCATGTTGGCCACGGCCACCTTCGGCTTGGGTAGGTCGGCCTGCACGCACAGGCGCTCGATCATCGCGTGCAGCTGCGGCGCCTCCTGCGGAGACACGACGCGGGCGCCCATGGCGGCCAGCGCGAGCTTGTCGGAGGTGAAGAACTGCAGCGCCGCCAGGCCGCCCAGGATCACGATCATCAAGATCGCGCTCTCGAGGAACAGGAACAGCACCGCGCCCAGCGCGACATACACGGCGCCGAGCAGGAGCATCGTGGTGGCCATCCGGATCTGGAGGCCAGTGTCCTTGCCGAATGATGTGGGTCTGGGCATCTGGCCTCTCATTTTCGCAGGATGAGACCTGGGCTTATCAAGATTTAGCCCGGTCACACGCGGTTTCCGGGCGATCGGCTACGTTGGTGCGCGCGTGTACCCGACCCTCGATCTCTTCGGCCTGGACATCCAGCTGTTCGGGCTCTTCCTCGGCATCGCCTTCCTGGTCGCGGGCTGGATGGTCGCGCGCCGGCTGCAGGAGCTCGGGCGGCCCGCCGATCTCGCGTACGAGATGGTGTTCGCCGCGCTCGTCGGCGGGATCGTCGGCGCGAAGCTCTGGTACCTGGCCGAGAACGGCGGCCCGCTGTTCAGCGGCACCGGCCTCACCTTCTACGGCGGCCTGATCGGCGGCGCGCTCGCGGTGATCGCGTGGACGAGCTACCGCGGCGCGCTGGATCTCAAGCTCGCCGACGCCGTCGTCCCGTCGCTGGCCGCGGCGTACGCGATCGGGCGGATCGGCTGCCAGTTCGCCGGCGACGGCGACTACGGCAAGGACTGGGACGGCCCGTGGGCGATGTCCTATCCCGACGGCACGGTGCCGATCGACACGCCCGTGCACCCGACGCCGATCTACGAGACGCTGGCCATGGGCGCGTTCGCGATCGTGCTGTGGCGCCTGCGCGACCGCTTCCGCCCGGGCGTGCTGAGCGGCATCTACCTGGTCGGCGTGGGCGTCGAGCGCTTCCTGGTCGAGTTCCTGCGCCGCAACGAGCCGATCGCGCTCGGACTGACCCAGGCGCAGTGGGTCTCGGTCGGGTTCATGATCGCCGGCGCGCTGCTGCTCGTGTGGCTCCGGCGTGACCGCGTGAGCGCACCCGCAACGCGCACTGCCTAGCATGGTCCGCCGTGCCAACCACGGCCAGCCACCTGTACCCGCAAGCCTCCGCCGTCGATGACGGCCGATTGACCATCGGCGGCTGCGACGCCGCCGAGCTCGCGCGCGAGTTCGGCACCCCGCTGTACGCGATCGCCGAGGACGACCTGCGCGGCCGTGCCCGCGAGTTCCGCGCGGCCATGGGCGACGGCGAGGTGATCTTCGCCTCCAAGGCCTTTCCGTGCACCGCCGTGCTGCGGGTCTTCGAGGAGGAGGGCCTGAGCGTCGACGTCGCGTCCGGGGGAGAGTTGGCGCTCGCGCGCAAGGCCGGCTTCCAGGGCGACCGCATCCTGCTGCACGGCAACGCGAAGTCCGCGCGCGAGCTGGAGGCCGCGGCCGACGTCGGCGCGCGCATCGTGGTCGACAACTTCGACGACATCGACAAGCTGGACGCGCTCGGCAAGCCCGCCGGCGTGCTCATCCGCGTCACGCCCGGCGTCGTCGCCGACACCCACGCCGCGATCCTCACGGGCCACGCGGGCTCGAAGTTCGGCTTCTCCCTCGCGCAGGCGCCGCGCGCCATCGAGCGGCTGCAGAACGCCGCCTGGGCCGACCTGCACGGCCTGCACATGCACATCGGCTCCCAGCTGTTCGACCTCGAGCCGTGGCGCCTGGCCGTGGAGGCGATCGCCACCCTCGGCGACTTCCCCGCGTACGACCTCGGCGGCGGCCTCGCCGTGGCCTACACGCCCGACCGCCGCCCGCCTTCGGTCGCCGAGTACGTCTCGGCCATGATCGCGTCCGCCACCGAGCTGCTGGGCGAGGGCAAGCGGCTGTCGATCGAGCCCGGACGCTCGCTGACCGCGAGCTCGGGCGTGACGCTGTACACGGTCGAGTCGGTCAAGGACGTGGACCTGCCGGACGGCAACGTGCGCTTCGTCGGCGTCGACGGCGGCATGAGCGACAACCTGCGCCCGATGCTCTACGACGCGCCCTACCAGGCGGATCTGGTGGACCGCGTCGGCGCCACCGGCACGCCGTGCACCGTCGTCGGCAAGCACTGCGAGTCCGGCGACGTGCTGATCCGCGAGATCGCGCTGCACGAGCCCAAGCCCGGCGACGTGCTCGTCACGCCCGTCACCGGCGCCTACGTGTACGCGATGGCCAACAACTACAACGGCGTCCCGCGGCCGCCGGTCGTGTTCTGCAAAGACGGCGACGCCCGCCTGGTCGTGCGCCGCGAGACCTTCGAGGACCTGCATGGCCGAGACGTATAGGGTCGGGCTGCTGGGGCACGGCACGGTCGGTGCCGCGTTCGAGCAGCTGCTGTCCGAGCGCGCGGAGCAGATCGCGCACGTGACGGGGGTGCGCCCGGAGGTGTCGGGCGTCCTCACGCGTTCGCGCGGTGACTTCGACGCGATCCTGGCCGACTCGGACCTGATCGTGGAGCTGATCGGCGGGATCGAGCCCGCGCGAGACTACGTACTGCGCGCGATGCGCGCCGGCAAGCACGTCGTCTCCGCCAATAAGCTGCTGCTGGCCAGCCACGGCGAGGAGCTGTGGAGCACGGCCCGCGAGCACAACGTGCAGCTGCGCTTCGAGGGCGCCGTGGCCGGCGTGGTGCCGGTCATCCGCGTGCTGCAGGAGTCGCTCGCGGCCGCGCACGTGGACCGCATCCACGGCATCGTCAACGGCACCACGAACTTCATCCTCACCGAGATGGCCCGTGGCGGGACGTCCTACGAGGCCGCGCTGGCCCGTGCGCAGGAGCTCGGGTACGCCGAGGCCGACCCGGCCGGCGACGTCAGCGGGGAGGACGCCGCGGCCAAGATGGCGATCCTCGCCCGGCTCGCGTTCAGCACCCCGGTCACGCTCGACCAAGTCATCTACGAGGGCATCGAGCACATCACGGGCGAGGACATGGCCTACGCGCGCGACTTCGGGCTCGCGCTGAAGCTGATCGGCACGGCCGAGCGCGTGAACGGCGGCATCAGCGTCCGCGTCCATCCCGCGTTCCTGTACCCGGGGCACCCGCTCGCGTCCGTGAACGGGTCGTTCAACGCCGTCACGGTCGAGTCGGACGCGATCACCGAGATCACGCTGTCCGGGCCGGGCGCCGGCGGCCCGCAGACCGCGAGCGCCGTCCTGGGCGACGTGATCAGCGCGATGATCCCGCCCGCCTCCACGCCGGAGACCACGCAGTCGCTGCCGGTCGTGGCCGACGTCAAGTCCGCCTTCTACCTCGCGATGGAGGTCGACGACGAGCCCGGCGTGCTCGCCCAGGTGGCCGAGATCCTCGGCATGCAGGGCGCGTCGATCAAGTCCGTCGTCCAGCGCGGCATCCCGGCCGGGCGCGCGCGGCTGGTCATGGTCATCCACCCGCTGCTCGAGTCGCGCTTCTACGGCGCCGTCCAGCTGCTCGCGCGGATGCCGTTCGTCCATGCGGAGCCGCGCGCGATCCGCGTCCTCGACGAGGAGTTCACCGACTGATGGGCCTGATGACGCGATACGCCGACCGGCTCCCGTTCGCCCCGGGCGACCCGGTCATCTCGCTCGAGGAGGGCTCGACGCCGCTGGTGCTCGCCGAGCGCCTGTCCGAGCGCGTCGGCGCCGAGGTGTGGCTGAAGATCGAGGGCGCGAACCCGACCGGCTCGTTCAAGGACCGCGGGATGACGTGCGCGGTGAGCGACGCCGTCCGCAACGGCGCCGAGGCGGTCATCTGCGCCTCCACCGGCAACACCGCGGCGTCGCTGGCCGCCTACGCCGCCCGCGCGCAGATCAAGGGCGCCGTGATCGTCCCCGACGGCAAGATCGCCACGGGCAAGCTCGCCCAGGCGCTCATGCACGGCGCGCGCGTGGTCGCGCTGCGCGGGAACTTCGACGAGGCGCTCAAGCTCGTGCGCGAGCTCTGCCAGCGCCACCCGATCGGGCTCGTGAACTCGGTCAACCCGTTCCGGCTGGAAGGCCAGAAGACCGCGGCCTTCGAGCTGCTGGATTCGCTCGGCGAGCTCGACGCGCTCTGCATCCCGGTCGGCAACGCGGGTAACGTCACCGCCTACTGGAAGGGCTTCAAGGAGATGGGCGCCGCGCCGCGCATGTTCGGCTTCCAGGCCGAGGGCGCCGCGCCGCTCGTGCACGGCGCGCCGGTCGAGAACCCGGAGACCGTCGCGAGCGCGATCCGGATCGGCAACCCGGCCCGCTGGGAGGAGGCGATGGACGCGTTCACCACCTCGCACGGCCGCGTCGCCGCGGTCAGCGACGAGCAGATCCTCGACGCCTACCGCTTCCTGGCCGCCCACGAGGGCGTGTTCTGCGAGCCCGCCTCGGCCGCTTCGGTCGCGGGCCTGCTCAACCACGGCGTCGAAGGCGCCGAGCGCGTCGTCTGCGTGCTCACCGGCAACGGCCTCAAGGACCCGCAGACCGCGCTGTCGCAGGCGGGCGCCGTCGTCCCGTGCGAGCCGGAGATGGCGGCGGTCGAGAAGGCCGTCCTGGGGGTTCGTTGAGGAATGGGCGGTGCACCTCACGTGGTGCAGCCGTGGATGCCTCGGGCCGCACGCGAGAGCGATGCGTGGCTCTGCCACGTGAGCCGAGTGGGTGGCGCGAGGCGCCGCGGATGTGCCGCGGGCGGTGTGCCGGTATTCCTCAACGGGACCCTCGGTGAATAGACGCAGGACCGTCCGCGTTCCCGCGTCCTCGGCCAACCTCGGGCCGGGGTTCGACGTGATGGGCGCCGCGCTCGACCTGCACCTCGAGGTCGACGTGGTGGAGACGGGGCGCTTCGCGGTCCACACCGACCTGCGGATCGCGCGCGACAAGCGCAACCTGATCGTGCGCGGGTTCGCCGCGCTCGCGCCGCCGGACGACTTCGAGTTCACGATCCGGTCCGACATCCCGCTCTCGGGCGGCCTGGGCACCAGCGCGGCGGCGATCGTGGCCGGGCTGGTGGCCGCGGACTCGATCTTCGAGCTCGGCGCCGACGTGCTCGCGCAGGCGACCGAGATCGAGGGGCACCCGGACAACGTCGCGGCCGCGCTGCTGGGCGGGTTCGTGCTGTGCGTGGACGGGCACGCCGAGCGCTTCGAGCCGCCGTCCGGCCTCGAGTGCCTGCTCGTCGTCCCCAGTCAGGCCGTGCGCACCTCCAAGGCCCGCGAGGCGCTCCCGTCGCGGATTCCCATGAGCGACGCGGTGTTCAACGTCGCGCACGCGTCCCTGCTCGTGCTCGGGCTCGCCCGCGGCGACCTGGCGCTCGTCAGCCGCGGGCTCGGCGACCGGCTCCACCAGCCGCGGCGCGCGCACCTGTACCCGCGCTCGTGGGAGCTCGTCCAGCAGGCGCGCGACCTGGGTGCCCTCGGCGCGACGATCTCCGGCGCCGGCCCGACCGTGCTCGTGTGGTGCGACATGGAGAGCTCGGGCGCGGTCGCGCAGCGCCTGCACGAGCACGCCGACGGCTGGGCTCAAGTGCTGCGCGTACCCTTTACCGGGCAGGGAGCAGAGGCCCGCTTCTAACCCTGACGAGCCCCGGCCTGATCTGCACGAGCTTGCAGACCGCGTTGGCGATCCACAGGCCGCGGCCGCCGAACGCGTCGACCTCGGGCCGCAGCCGGCCGGCGAGCGGGTCGCGGATGATGCCCTGGTCGCGGACGTCGCACACGAGCGCGTCGTCCTCCTTCCACAGCCGCACGATCCCGCGGCCGCCGCCGTGCTGGACGCTGTTGATCGCGAGTTCGTCGACGGCGAGCACAAAGTCGGGGTCACCGCCCGCGTCGCGCACGAGCTGGCGCACCTCCGACAGGGTCTCGATCTCGAACCCGAGCACGCGCGCGCCCGACGGCGGGGGCGGCAGCGGCGCGAGCGGCAGCGGCTCGGCCCGGTAGTGCGGGCTCGGCGCGCCGTCGACGATCGGGTGGCTGCAGCACGCCTCGTGCAGGACCCCCTCGTCCAGCGCCTCGGCGTCGTACGGGCACAGGAGGTTGAAGTCCTCCTCGAAGGCGAGGTTGAGCAGCGACTCGTGCAGCTGGCACTCGACCAGCTCGGCGGCGTTCCGGCCGGGCCAGATCGGCTCGCCGACGCCGCGCACCGGCCCACGGTGGGACTCCACGAACTCGCGCCAGAACGGGATGATGCGCGCCGGGTTGTGGTCGACCTCGACGAGCTCGACCGGCGTGTCGCCGAGCGCCTCGCGCAGCGGCGCCAGCGTCTGCTCGCGCGCGGCCACGCGCACCGGCTCACCCCGTTGCACACCCTCACGGATGTGCGGGAGGACGCCGTCGAGCAGCCCGCCCGTGCCGGCGTACCGCACCGCTTGGTGGATGAACGGCACGGCGGCGCTAGGCCACGACGGCGCGGATCGCCGCGATCAGCGGCCCATCGTCGTCGCTCTTCTCGAGGTAGGCGTCGGCGCCGTCGCCGAGCGCGCCCTCCTGCATCAACCGGACATAGCCCGAGTACACGATCACCTTCGCCGTGGGCGCCACGGCGCGCACGTCGTTGAGCAGGGCGTCGTCACCCGGCTTGCCGAGCGTGTCCAGCAGCACCACGTCGGCGCGCGCCTCGGGCAGCGCCTTCAAAGCGCCCTCGCCGGTGTGGGCCTGGCCGGCGTGCTCGATGTCCTCGTAATCGGAGAGCCAGAACGCCACGAGGCGGGTGAACGCCTCGGAGTCATCGCAGTGGAACACTCGGATCCCCATGCCGACGCGTCAGTCTAGGGCTTAACCGCGCCCGATACGAGACAGAACCTCGTCGGCGAGCCGGACATAGTCGTCGCCGAGGTCCGGTCGGTAGTCGAGGATGGAAAGCGCTTTCTCCGCGGATTCGGCGTACGCGATCGACGGCCGGATGACGGTCTGGAACACCTTCTCGCCGAACACCTCCTGCAGCTGCGTGTACGCGTCGCGCGAGTGCGTGGTGCGCATGTCCGCGATGTTGAGCAGCACGCCCAGTAGCTCGAGCTCGTCGTTGTAGTACTCCCGCACCTGCTCGATCAGCTCCATCGCTCCGTTCACGCCTTGCAGCGCGAAGTACTGCGCCTCGGAGGAGATCAGCGCGTGATCGGCGGCGACGAGCCCGTTGATGGTCAGCAGGCCGAGCGCCGGCGGGCAGTCGACGAGGATCACGTCGTAACCCTTGCGCGCGTCCTTGAGCGCCTTCTTGAGCACGACCTCGCGACCCATCTTCCCGCTCAGCGCCCGCTCGACCTCGGCGAGGTGGAGCGAGGAGGGGATGATGCCCGGCTCGTGGACCGCCTCCTTGGCCTTCGCGTCGCCCGCGAGAACCTCCGCGACGGTCGGCGTGGCTTCGCGGGGGACGTCGAAGTAGTCCGAGAGGTTGCCCTGCGGGTCCAGGTCGACGGTCAGCACGCTCAGGCCGGCGCGTCCGAACGCGTCGGCGAGGGTGCGGACCGTCGTCGTCTTGCCCGTGCCGCCCTTCAGCGAGAGGACAGCGATGGTGTCGGCGGCCACCTATTCGTGGACGGCGGCCGGTTCGGCGGGGCTCGTGACCTTCGTCGTGTCCATGAAATAGACCGTGTGGCGGCCGATCAGGATCTCGTCGCCGTCAGCCAGCGGACTCCACTCCACCCGCCGGCCGTTGACCTGGATGCCGTTCAGCGAGCGGTCGTCGAGCACGCGGACGCCGTGCTCCTCGACGGCGATCAGGGCGTGGCGGCGCGAGACGGTCGCGTCGTCGAAGCGGATGTCCGCGGCCAGCGAGCGGCCGATCCGCGTCCACTCGCGGCTGACCGGGACGACCTTCACCTCGCCGTCCTGCTCGTAGGCGACGTAGCGCCCGGGCCCGGACAGGCCGGAACGCGCCTCCTGGAGCCATGTGGGCGGCTCGCGGCGTGACGTCTCGAAGCGTTCCGTCGGAGGACCGAACCCCGCAAGGGTGCCGGTGCTCGTGGTGTCGTCGAATCTTGGGTCCATCAACATTTCCTCCCTGGGTCCGACCGACCCCTCCGGTCGGAAGCATAACCCCTTGCAGCAAGCAGGTCCCGAGGCGGGCCCAGCGAAAGCCGCGGCATGTCCCGTCTGACGGCCCTCAAGCCCTTCGGTCCCCCCGAGCTGTCCTTCGTGCGCGCGTCGATGCGGGCGCTCGCGACGGGCCGCCGCGGGTGCGAGCACTGCCACCGCACCCCGCTGCTGGGCGAGACCGTCTACATGTACGGCGAGCGCATGGTGTGCGAGCTCTGCCGGCCGCTGCGCCGCGGCGAGGCGCCCGGCCGCGAGGAGATCGTGCATTCGATCGAGCGCGACCACACCGTGAGGCGCCGTTTCGCTGCGTAAACTGGGCGGGCGATGGACCCCATCACCGCCCACGTCGTCATCGACCGCCCCCGCGAAGAGGTCTTCGAGTACCTCGCGGACATCGCCAACCACCCCGAGTTCACCGACCACTTCATGAAGCAGTGGCGGCTGACGCGGGTCGAGTCCTACGGCCGTGGCGCCGGGGCCCGCTTCAAGCTCGATGCGCCGCTGGACCGCTTCTCCTGGGGCGACATGACGTTCATCGAGGTCCAGCCGCCCTACCGGATCGTGGCCGCCGGACGCGGTGGGAAGTTCAACCGCAACGAGACGTGGACCACATGGACGCTCGCCCCGTCGGGTAGCTCCACGCGCGTGGAAGTCACCACGGAGTCCAAGTCCGCGCTGCCGACGGACAAGTTCATCGAGGCCGTCACCGGCCGCCGCGGCTGGTACAAGCGCCAGCTGCGCAAGGCGCTGAGCCGCATGCAGTCCATCCTCGAGGAGGACATGGACCGCGGAGCACGCGTGACGGTCGGCGGGTTGTAAGGTCCACCGCTCGCCATGCGCCGTCTTCTGATCATCTTCGCCTTCGCCGCCCTGGCGCTCTCCGGGTGCGGTGCGCACGCGTACAACCACGAGGCCGAGACCGAGGGTGAGTACGTGGACGTGGGCAACCTCGTCTACCAGGTCCAGATGTCCCGCTTCCTGAACCCGTCGGATCGCGAGGACCGCGAGTACCTGGCCGGGCTGCCGTCCGGGACGCCGCCGCTCACGTCCGACGAGACCTGGTTCGGCGTCTGGATGCGCGTCAAGAACTACACCAACGAGACGCTGCAGCCGGCCGAGGACATCTTCATCCTGGACACCGATGAGGACCGCTTCGAGCCCGTGGAGCTCCCGGACAGCGCGTTCGCGTACAACCCCGGCCCGCTCGGCGCCGACCAGGTGTACCCGCTGCCGGACACCGCCGCATCGTCCGGCCCGATCCAGGGCTCGCTGATCCTGTTCCGGCTCTCGAACGACTCGCTCCAGAACCGGCCGCTCGTGCTGCACATCGAGCAGCCCGGCTCCGAGCCGTCCGAGATCAGCCTCGATCTCTAGAACGCCGCGTCGAGCACGACGCGCGCGGCGGGGGCGGCGGTGTCGCCCCCGGTGCCCTGTGCCACGAACAGCACCGCCAGCGCGATCTCCGGGTCGCTGTAGGGCGCGAAGGCCACGAACCAGGCGTTGGTGTCGGTCGTGTCGTCCTCGACCGGCGGCGCGTTCGGGTCCACGTCCTCGGGCGGCGGCTCCTCCTTGACGGTCGTGCGCAGCTCCGCCGTGCCCGTCTTGCCCGAGACCTTCACGCCGTCGAGCCCGGCCGCGGTGCCGGTGCCGTCGGTGACGACGCTGCGCATGTAGCTCTTGACCGTGCTGGCGACGCCCTTGGGCAGCACGCGCGTGCCCTGCGCGTCGTCGCCGCGCAGCAGGGTCGGCTTGGGCTTGACGCCGCCGGCCGCGATCGTCGCGCCCACCAGCGCCATCTGCAGCGGCGTCGCGAGCACCTTGCCCTGGCCGATCGCGGATGAGCCGATCGCGAGGTCGTCGCCGATCTCGTCCGGCAGCGGGATCGTCGAGCGCGCCGCGCCGGCGAGCCCGGGCGGCTGGTTGAAACCGAAGGCCTCGGCCGTCTCGACGAGCTTCTGCGCGCCCAGCTTCGCCCCCATTGGCGCGAAGACGCTGTTGCAGGAGTGCGCGAAGGAGTTGCGCAGCGTGCCGCCGCAGAACTCGCCGTTGGCGTTCTGGATGTCGACGCCCTCGATCGTCGCGCGGTCGGTGACCTCGAACGTGTCCGAGCGCTTGACGGCCTTGTGCTGGAGCGCGCCGGCGAGCGTGATGATCTTGAACACGCTGCCGGGCGGCTGCGGCGTGGACTGCGCGATGCCGGCCAGTGCCAGCACCTCGCCCGTCTTGGGCGCGACGGCGGCGATCCCGCCCAGCCGGCCCGCGAGCGCTTCGATCGCGGCGCGCTGGAGCTCCGGGTCGATCGAGGACCGCACGTCGGCGCCGCGGATCGCGGCCTTGCGGGCGAGCACGCGGCCGCCCGCGTAGAGCACGCCGCCGGGCGTGCCGGCCAGGCGCTCGTCGAACTCGCGCTCGAGCCCGGTCAGGCCGACCTGCGCGTCCTTCGGCAGGCCGCGCGCGGCCAGCTCCCGCTTGCGTTCCTCCGGCGCGGGGCCGACGCGACCGGCGATCTCGGAGGCGAGCGGGCCGAGCTCCGACAGACGGTCCGGGCCCTCGGCGAGCGGCTTGCCGTCGCGGGCGAGGATCGACGCGCGCTCGGGCAGCGAGGTCTCGCGCTTGAGCGTCTCGCCCGCGTGCAGGCCGGGGTAGACGAGCTCCGCGCGCCAGTCGACGCCCGGGTCCTGGCCCTCACGCTCGCCGATGGGGACCACGAGGACGCCCCGCAGCGCACCGAAGACCTTCGTGTCCAGCGTGATCGCGACGCGGTTGGTCTGCTCGACCGCGCCGGCGCGGACGCGGGTGAGCGTCAGCGTGTCGGCTGCCCGGCGGTAGGTGCGCTGGAGCCGCTCGTAGGTGGTGCGCTTGCGGGCGTCGTCGGAGAGCAGCGCGTACATGGCGCGGTGGTCGCCGCGCTCCCACGCCTGCGTGAAGGCCGTGACGGTCCGCTTCTCGGGCGGCTCGTAGCTCGCGCCGACGGCGACGCCGCCGACGAGCGCGATCACAGCCGCGGCGGCGAGCGGAGCAAAGCGCTTCGGGCTGGCGATCACGTGCCTACGGGCCATCCAAGTGGACTGTAGGTGTTCGTCAGTACGCTCGGAGGGAGTGACCGGCATCGACTGGCTGATCGTGGGCGTCATCGTGCTGCTGGGCCTCTTCGGCTGGGCGCAGGGATTCGTCGCCGGGGCGCTCGCCCTGCTCGGGTTCGCGGTCGGCGCCTGGCTCGGAACCCGGATCGGGCCGCTCGTGCTCGAAGAGGGTCGGCGCTCGCCGTGGTCGCCCGCGTTCGCCCTGGTGGGCGCGTTGATCGCGGGCATGGTGTTCGCGATCGGCTTCGAGGGCTTGGGGGCGCGATTGCGCGGGCGGGTGCGATCGCCCGCCGCCACCGCCCTCGACGGCTTCCTGGGCTCGGTCCTGACCGCGTGCGTCGGGATCGGGATCGTCTGGGTTCTCGGCGCGCTCGCGCTCGCCAACGGCGGCGACGCCCGGCGCGAGGTCCAGCGCTCCACGATCCTGCAGGCCATCAACACCGTGATGCCGCCGTCCTCGGGGCTGCTGGACACGCTCGCGCGGCTGGATCCGTTCCCGCGCATCGACGGCCCGGAGGCGCGCGTGCCGGCGCCCACGGCGGGGATCGCGCGCGCTGAGGGCGTCCGTGCGGCCGCCGCGTCGGTGGTGAAGATCCTCGGCAACGCGTGCGGGCTGGGGGTCGAGGGCTCGGGCTGGGTCGCGGGCGACGGGCTGGTCGTGACCAACGCGCACGTGATCGCGGGCCAGGAGGACACGCGCGTGTTCGTGCGGGGCCGCGAGCCCGGGCTGGACGCGGTCGCGGTCTCGTTCGATCCCAGGAACGACCTCGCGATCCTGCGCGTGAACGGGCTCGACGCGCCGGCGCTCACCCTGGCCTCGAATCCGCGCTCGGGCACGTCCGCCGCGATCCTCGGCTTCCCCGGCAACGGCCCGTACGACGTGCGCGCGGGGCGCGTGGGGCAGACGCGCGAGGTGATCACCCAGGACGCCTACGGGCAGGGTCCGGTGCGACGCTCGATCACGTCGCTGCGCGGCGCGGTGCGGTCCGGCAACTCGGGTGGCCCGATGGTCGACAAGGACGGCCAGGTGGTCACGACGGTCTTCGCGGCGACAACTTCCGGGCCGCGCGGCGGGTTCGGTGTTCCCAACGCAATCGCGCGTGCCGCCTTGGAACGCGCGCGGGTGTCGAACGGGGTGTCCACGGGTCCGTGCACCGGGTAGCGCTAGTCTCACCCGCCCAGTGAGCAAGACCCTCGTCATCGCCGAGAAGCCGTCCGTCGGACGCGACCTGACCCGGGCGCTGCCCGGCGCCTTCCAGAAGCACGAGGGCTACCTCGAGTCCGAGACGCACGTCATCACGTGGGCCGTCGGGCACCTCGTGCAGCTCGCCGAGCCCGACGAGTACGACGCCAAGTACAAGAAATGGCGCATGGCCGATCTGCCGATCGTGCCGGACCGCTTCAAGCTCGTCGTGCGTGACGAGCGCTCGCGCAAGCAGATGACGGTCATCACGCGGATGCTCAAGCGCGAAGACGTGTCCGACGTCGTGAACGCCTGCGACGCCGGGCGCGAGGGCGAGCTGATCTTCGCCTGGACATTCGAGAAGGCGGGCGCGAAGAAGCCGGTCCGGCGGCTGTGGCTGTCGTCGATGACGGCGAAGGCGATCAAGGACGCGTTCGCGGCGCTGCGGCCGGCGTCCGAGTTCGATCTGCTCGAGCAGGCGGCGCGGTCGCGCTCGGAGGCCGACTGGATCGTGGGCATGAACGCCACGCGCGCGGCGACGATCCGGCTGCGGTCGTCCTTCGACGGCGCCGTGTCGTTGGGGCGCGTGCAGACGCCGACCCTGGCGCTGATCGCGCGGCGCGAGGAGGAGATCCGCGCGTTCGTCCCCGAGCCCTACTGGCTCGTCGACGCGACCTTCGAGACCGTCGACGATCCGCGGCGCTACTCCGGCCGATACCACGCGGGCTCGCAGCCGCGGCTGAAGACCGCTGCCGAGGCGGAGGCGATCGTGGCCGCCGTCCAGGGTGGCCGCGGCGAGATCACCAAGCTCGAGAAGACCAAGCGCAGCGAGAAGCCGCCGCTGCTGTACGACCTGACGTCGCTGCAGCGCGAGGCCAACACGCGCTTCGGGTTCTCCGCCCGCCGGACGCTGGCCGCGGCGCAGCGCTGCTACGAGGAGCACAAGGTCCTCACGTATCCGCGTACCAACTCGCGCTTCTTGCCGACGGACATGATCCCCGAGATCAAGCCGATCGCGGGGATGCTGGGGACGCAGCGCGAGTACGCGCGCGCCTCGGCCTACGTCACCGGGCTCGACGTGCTGCCGCTGGGTCGCGTGATCAACGACGCGAAGGTCACCGACCACCACGCGATCATCCCGACCAACTCCGAGCACAAGCTCGACAAGCTCTCGGATGACGACCGGCGCGTGTACGACATGGTCGCGCGGCGCTTCTTGGCCGTCTTCCATCCCGACGCGGTGTTCGAGAACACGCGGCTGGAGACGGTCGTCGCCGAGCACGTCTTCCGCACGCGCGGCCGCGTGCTGCTCGAGCCGGGCTGGCGCGGCGTGTACGGCGAGGGCCTGGAGGAGCGGGCCGGCGACGACGACGAGGCGCCGGACCAGCAGCTCCCGAAGCTGGTGCAGGGCGAGCAGGCCGACGTCCGCGAGGTCGGCTCCGAGGAGAAGATCACCCAGCCGCCACGGCGCTACTCCGACGCGTCGCTGCTCGGCGCGATGGAGACCGCGGGCAAGCTCGTCGACGACGAGGAGCTGCGCGAGGCCATGAAGGACTCGGGCATCGGCACGCCCGCCACGCGCGCCGCGATCATCGAGCGGCTGATCGACGTCGGGTACGTCGAGCGCGACGGCCGCTCGCTGGTGTGCACCGAGAAGGGCCTGGGCGTGATCCGGCTGCTCGGCGAGCACTCGCTGACGTCGCCGTCGCTGACCGGCGAGTGGGAGCACCGGCTGTCGAAGATCGAGGAGGGCAACGAGGCGCGGTCGAAGTTCATGGCCGACATCGCCGAGTTCGCCAACTCGACCGTGCACGAGCTCGACGAGAAGCTCAAGGACATCAAGATCCCGCGGGCGAACCTCGGGCCCTGCCCGGTCTGCGGCCACGACATCGTCGAGAACCGCAAGGGCTTCTCGTGCTGGTCGCGCGAGGACGCGGGCTGCGGGTTCGTGATCTGGAAGAACAAGGCCGGCAAGACGCTGGCCCCGGCCGTCGCGCGCGAGCTGATCGCCAAGGGCCGGACCGAGAAGCCCGTCACCGGCTTCAAGGGCCGCTCCGGCCGTTCCTTCCGGGCGAAGCTGGCGCTGATGCAGACCGAAGAGGGCAAGTGGCGCGTCGAGTTCGACGAGCCCTGGGCCCGCGAGGGCGCCAAGCCGCCCGAGGGCGAGGAGCCCGCCGCGGCCACCGCGGACGCTCCCGCCGCGTCTTCACCGGCCGAAGCGGCGTAGTCCCCTGCGCGAGTGCTCGATCGGTCAACCGTGGGTTGACCAATCGAGCGTTCGCGGAGCCCTCCCTCTAGGCGTACGGCTCTTCGGGCGCCGGTCGCTGCGGCGCGCGGCGGCGCTCCTCGCGCGGCGCCTCGAGCTCCGCGCGTGCGGCGGTCGGGTGCACGAACGCGTTCCACAGCGCGGAGATCCCCTGCGCCATCGCGACGAGCAGCTCGCCGAACGGGGTGATCGCGCCGTGGCG
This sequence comes from Solirubrobacter deserti, assembly GCF_003344625.1. Lineage (GTDB taxonomy): Bacteria > Actinomycetota > Thermoleophilia > Solirubrobacterales > Solirubrobacteraceae > Solirubrobacter > Solirubrobacter deserti. The sequence goes on from NZ_QPKJ02000004.1 coordinate 894,711, forward strand.
CGGTTCCTCCTGCGCCGTGAAGGTCTCGACCTCCGGCGGAAGCCCTGGCCCCTCGCCGTGGGTCCACGCCACGTAGAGCTCGTGGCTGCCGACCACGTGCGCCACCTCGGTGGCGAGGGCGACATCCGTGTCAGTGTGAGCGGCGGGGAGGTGCAGGGTCGGCATCACTGCCTCCGGAACAGGGGGTTGAAGCGGACTGCGGAGTGCCAGGGTCGCAACTCTTAACGTCCCTGGCTGTCGTACATCCGTCCAGAGTCAGTTTGATGGCGCATTCAGCGGGGCATGCGGCGCGCCGGCCGTCGGATCGTCCGGTCCACGCGCGACCCTATGGGGCCGAATCGTGCCTCTCACGCTGATCACCGGCCCGGCCAACGCCGCCAAGGCGGGCGCCGTCCTCGAGCGCCTGCGCGCGGCGCTCCCGCACGACCCCGTGCTGGTGGTGCCGACGTCCGCCGACTCGGTGCACTACGCCCGCGAGCTCGCCGGCGCCGGGTTGGTCTTCGGGGCCGAGGTCACGACGTTCCCGTACCTGCTGCGCGACCTCGCGCGCGCCGCGGGGATTCGAACCCGCCCGCTGGGTCGGCTGGCGCGCGCGCAGGTCGTCCGGGCCGCGGTGGCGGACGTCGAGCTGCGCGCGTTGAGCGCCTCCTCGCGCGGGCCGGGCTTCGCCGAGGCGCTCGGGGACCTGTTCGCGGAGCTGCAGCGCTCGCTGGCGACGCCGGCGCGGTTCGGCGCCGCTGTGCGCGCGTGGCGGGACGCGGGCGGGGCGCCGGCCCACGCGGGCGAGCTGGCCGCGCTGTACTCGGCTTACCACGCGCGGCTCGAGGCGTTGGAGACCGTCGACGTCGACGGGCTCAACCACCTCGCGCTCAACAGCGCCCGCGAGGCCTGGGACGGCCGGCCGCTGTTCCTGTACGGCTTCGACGAGCTGCTCCCGACCCAGCTCGACTTCGTCGAGACGCTCGTCCGCCACACCGACACCGAGCTGACCATCGCGGTGACCTACGAGCCCGGCCGCGCGGCGCTGGCCGGCAGCGCGACGACCGTCGAGCTGCTCAAGCCGTTCGCCCGCGAGGTGATCGCGCTGCAGCCCCGCTCCGAGCACTACGCCCAGAGCGCCCGCGCGGCCCTGCACCACCTCGAGCGCGGCCTCTTCGAGCCGAGCCCGCGGCGCGTCGCGCCCAACGGCGCCGTTCGCTTGCTGGAGGCGGGCGGCGAACGCGCCGAAGCCGAGCTCGTCGGCGCCTCCGTGCTCGAGCTGCTGCGCGACGGCATGGCCCCCGAGGACATCGCGGTCCTCGTCCGTGGCCGCCCGGCGAGCGAGCTCTTCGCCCAGGTGTTCGACACCTACGGCATCCCGATCGCCCACGAACGCCGTGTCCCGTTCGCCGAGACCCGCCTCGGCGCGGGCGTCCTCGCCTTCGCCCGCGCCTCCCGTCCGGGCGGGACCGCCCAGGACGTCGTGACCTGGCTGCGCACGCCGGGCAAGCTCGCCCCGGCTGGAACGAGCGCGCCGTGGCCGCACCCGGAGTTCGCGACGCCGCGTCGCGAGGCCGCGCCGCACGCGCCCGGCGACGCCGCCCCGACGCGCACGCCCGGCGGTCTCGCCGCCGCGTCGCCGCTCGCGTCCGACGAGTTCGCCCCCGCGCCGCCGCGCGCGTCCGACGAGTTCGCCGCCGCCCCGCACGGGCCCGGCGATGCCGCCGCGCCCGACGAGTTCGCCGCGCCGCCCCATTCCGACGAGTTCGCCGTGCCGGCGTCGGCCGACGCGGACCCGTACGACGACTTCGAGCGCCCGCCGCTCGAGCTCTTCGAGCCGCCGCCGGGCGGCGACGAGCCGCCGCCGCCCGAAGAGTACGACGAAGCGCCGCCGCGCGAGGCGGTCGCGCCCGAGCCGGACGAGGTCGCGCCGCAGCCGGCCGGCTCGGGGCCTGAGGACGTCGCGCCTCCGCTCGACCTGTTCTGGGCGCTGCCCGGCGATCCCGCGCCGCCCGCCCCCGAGGCCGCGCCGCTCTCGCCGGCCGCCCCCGAGCCGAAGCCGCCCACGGTCGCCCTCGCGATCTCGGCGCCCGAGGCAGCCGTCGAGCCGCCGAGCGCGGGCGCCACCGCGGACCTTGCCGACCGGCTCGAGGTCGCCGTGCGGCGGGCCGAGGCGCGCAGCGCGAACGAGGCGCGGCGGTTGTGGGCGCGGCTCGGTGGGCCGGATCTCGAGGAGCTCGACGCGCTCGCTTCGGCTGAGTCGGTCGAGGCGACGTTGCAGCTGCTCGTGGACGAGGCCGAGGCGATCTGGACGGCGCCGCACACGCGGCGCGCGGACGTGCTCGAGCCGGAGGCGGAGGCGGACGCCCGGGCCGCGCGGGCGCTGAAGTCCGCCGCGCGCGAGCTGACGAAGCTCGCGGCGATCGATCCGGCGCTGGTCGAGGACGTCGTGGGGGCGCTCACCGCGATCGAGGTGCGCGACAGCGAGGCGGCCGAGGGCGCGCCGGGCGTGCTGCTCGCGGACCCGCTGAACATCCGCGCGCGGCGGTTCCGGGCGGTGTTCGTGTGCGGGCTCCAGGAGGGCGAGCTGCCGCAGCGGCCGCAGCCCGAGCCGTTCCTGGACGACTCCGACCGGGCGCAGCTCGCGATGGCCTCGGGGCTCGTGCTGCCGCGCCACGAGGACACGCTGTCTCGCGAGCGGTCCTTGTTCTACGCGTGCGTGTCCCGCCCGGAGGAGGCGCTGTTCCTGTCGTTCCGGACCTCCGACGAGGAGGGCGGGCCGCAGCAGCCGTCGCCGTTCATCGACGACGTCCGCGCGCTCTTCACCGACGAGCTGTGGGAAGGCCGGGGCCGGCGGCTGCTGGCCGAGGTCACGTGGCCGCCCGGGGAGGCGCCGACGCCGCACGAGCTGCGCCGCGCCCAGGCCGCGCGCACGCCCGGCGAGGCGCCGCCGCCGCTCCAGGCGCCCACGTCCGAGCCCGTCCGGCAACTGCTCGCGAGCCGCGATCGCGAGTCCGCGCGCGGGCTGGAGACGTTCGCGGGCTGCCCGGTGAAGTGGCTCGTCGAGCACGTCCTCAAGCCCGCGCCCGTGGATCCGGACCCGGAGGCGATGCGCCGTGGCTCGCTCGGCCACGCGGTGCTGGAGCGCACGCTGCGCGGCCTGCTCACGCGCACCGGCTCCGCCCGCCTCACGCCCGACACCGAGGAGGAAGCCCTCACCGAGCTGCACACCGCGATCACCGAGCTGATCGCCGCCGCCCGCACGCTGCCGGCCCGCGCCGCCGCGCGCGCGCTCCAAGTGGACCTCGAGCGCTACATCCGGCACGAGTGCGCGACCGGCGCCGGCTACGAGCCCGTCCAGCTCGAGTGGAGCTTCGACGCCTACATGCTCGACGGCGTCGCCGTGTCCGGCCGCGTGGACCGCGTCGACACGAGCGGCAGCAAGGCGATCATCCGCGACTACAAGGGCAAGACCGTGCACCCCGGCGCCAAGTGGGCCGAGGACGGCAAGATCCAGGCCGCGCTGTACGCGCTCGCCGTGCGCGAGCAGCTCAACGTCAAGGTCGTCGGCGCGCTCTACCAGCCGATCGGCACCGCGGACCAGCGCCCGCGCGGGATCGTCCGCGACGACGTCCCCGGCCGCTACGTCAACGGCGACGTGAGCGACCAGCAGACGCTGGAGGAGCGCCTGGAGGAGTCGCGCGCGATCGCCGCCCAGGCCGCCGCCGATCTGCGCGCCGCCCGCATCAAGCCCTGCCCCGACCGCTGCGGGTACCAGGGCGGCTGCGCCCACCCCGGAATCTGCCGAGCGCTATGAGCCCGCGCCCGAACTTCACCCACGAGCAGCTCGCGGCGATCGAGGCCCGCACGGGCTCGTCCCTGCTCGCCGCCAACGCGGGCTCGGGCAAGACCGCCGTGATGGTCGAGCGGATCGCCGCCGCGATCCAGGTCGACGGCGTCCCCGTCAACGCGATCCTCGCGCTCACCTTCACCGAGAAGGCCGCGGGCGAGCTCGCCGAGCGCCTGCGCCGCCGCCTCACCGAGCTCGGCGAAGCCGACAGCGCCCGCGCCGTCGACGGCGCCTGGATCGGCACCATCCACGGCTTCTGCGCGCGTCTGCTGCGCTCCCAACCGCTCGCGGCCGGCTTGGACCCGCGCTTCGAAGTGATGGAGGAGACCGCCGCCGAGCGCCTCGCGAACGCCGCCTACGACGACGCCCTCGAAGTCTGGGGCCGCATCCACGGCGCCGCCGCCATCGACCTCGCCGCCTCCTACGGCCCCAACCTGCGCGACCTCATCCGGGGCACCTACTCGACCCTGCGCGCCCGCGGCCACGCCCGTCCGCGCGTGCAGATCCCGCCCCGCACCACGGCGCCGGACGCGTCCGCGCTGGCCGCGGCGGGGGAAGTGGCGCTGCGCGAGCTCGCCCGCGCCGGCGACGGCGTGCGCGTCGCGGCCGGGAGAACCGCGCTGGCGGAGTGCGCGCGCCTCGCCCGGCTCGAGGACGTGCCGTGGCCGGGCGAGCTCAACGTGGCCGAGCTCAAGGGCGGCGCCCGCGCCCTCCAGTCGGACGCCTGCGAGGCCTATCGGGAGGTCTGGGCCGAGTACCGCGGCGCCTGCGCCGAGTACCACGCGCACACCGCGCTCACGCTGATCGACAGCCTGCTCGACCGCTACGGCCGCACGTTCGAGCAGGCCAAGCTCGAACGCGCCGCGGTCGACTTCGAGGACCTCGAGCTGCGCGCCCGCGACCTGCTCGAGGACGCGCCGACGCGGGAGCGCTGGGCGGAGCGCTTCCGGCTGATCATGATCGACGAGTTCCAGGACACGAACGCGGTCCAGCTCGAGATCCTCGAGCACCTCGAGCGCGACAACCTGTTCGCGGTCGGGGACGAGTTCCAGTCGATCTACCGCTTCCGACACGCGGACGTCGGCATCTTCCGCCGCCGCGCCCAGGGCGTCGTGCGGCGCCTGAACGTGAACTTCCGCTCCAAGGAGGAGCTGCTGGACGTGCTGAACACGGCGTTCGCGCCCGAGTTCGGCGAGCGCTTCGCGCCGCTGCGGGCCGGTCGCAAGGAGCCGGCGCCGATGGACGACGACGGCGCCCTGCGCCTGTTCAGCCTGGATCCGCCGACGGACCCGCCCGTCGAGCTGCTGATCACGGACACGAACGGCTGGGACGAGCTGGAACCGCGCCTCGGCCTCGCGGGCGGCGGCGACCAGCCGTGGCGCCGCGCCGAGGCCCGCGCGATCGCGCACCGTCTGCGCACCGAGGTCGAGGGCGGCCGCCGCGCCGGCGACATCGTCGTCCTCGTCCGCGCGACTTCGTCGCTCAGACTGCTCGAGGAGGCGTTGGAGGAACAGGGCCTGCCGACCTACGTCGTCGGCGGCCGCGGCTACTGGTCCCAGGAGCAGGTCCGCGACGGCCTCGCCTGGCTGCGCGTGCTCGCGAACCCGCACGACGAAGAAGCGCTGCTCACGGTGCTCAGCTCGCCGTTCTGCGACGCCGACTCGGACGCGCTGGTGCTGCTGGCCGAGGACGGCCGCGCCCGCGGCTCGATGTGGGCCGCGCTCCAGCGTGGAGAAGGAGCGTGGGCGGCCGTGCCGGGCGGGGCGCGGCTCGCAGAGCTCGCGCGGCTGATCGCGTCCGAGCGCGAGCACGCCGAGCGCGCGCCGCTCGAGGTCCTGCTCGAGCGGGCGATCGTCGCGACCGGCTACGACCTCGCCACGCTCGCCCGCCCCGGCGGGGACCGCCGGCTCGCGAACCTGCGCAAGCTCATGCGGCTCGCGGGCGAGTACGAGCGCGCGGAGGGCCGCGACCTGCGCGGCTTCCTCGCCGACGCCCAGCAGCGCGACCTCGCCGAGGCGCGCGAGGGCGAGGCGGCGCTCGAGTCCGAGGGCCTGGACGCCATCCGCCTGATGACGATCCACCGCGCGAAGGGCCTCGAGTTCCCCGTCGTGGCGGTGGTCGACCTCGGCCGCCAGTCCGGTGGGCGCCGCCCCCAGCTGCTCGTCGGCGCCGATCACACCGCCGGCCTGCGGCTCGCGCCGCTCGGGGGCGGCGACACGATTCCGACCCAGGCCTGGGAGCAGCTCGCCGCCCAGGACGCCGAAGCCGATGCCGAGGAGGAGCGCCGGCTCTTCTACGTCGCGATGACCCGCGCCCGCGAGCTGCTCATCCTGAGCGGCGGCACCGACACCGCGAAGTGGCCCGCGCCGCGCAACGGCGGCCCGCCGATCGACTGGATCGTCCGCGCGCTCACGCCGACCCTCCAGCTCCCGGACATCCTCGAACGCACCTGGGAAGGCCGCCCCGCCCGCCTCAAGACGCGCACGATCACGCCCGAGACGCTCCCGCCGGAAGCGCTCGAGTCACGCCCCCGCACCCAGCAGCACGCCCAGCCGACCGCGCTGCCGAGCGTCCCCGCGAAGGTCACGCCCACCTTCCAGCGCGGCCGCCCCGCGCCGCAGCGCCTCTCCTACAGCCAGCTCAGCGACTACGCGAAGTGCGGGTACCGCTTCTACCTCAAGCGCGTCCTGAACCTCCCCAGCGTCGAGCCGCCCCCGCCGCTCGACCAGCCCCACGAGGAGCTGCCCGCCGGCATCGACCCGCTCACCCGCGGCAGCCTCGTGCACGCCGCGCTCGAGGATCTCGACTTCGACGACCCCAAGGCGCCTTCGGAGGAAGCGGTCCGCGCGCTCGCGAGGGACATCGAGCTCAGCGACGAGGAAGTGGGCGAAATCCAGGACTTCGTGCACGCCTTCGCCCGCTCGCCGCTCTGCCAGCGCCTCACGAACGCGACCCGCGTCACGCGCGAGGCGGGTTTCCACTTCGCCATGGACCCCGACGGCTCGGGCCCGCTCGTGCGCGGCTTCGTCGACGTGCTGGCGATCGAGCCCGATGGCACGCACCTGGTCGTCGACTACAAAACCGACCACGTCCCCGAAGAGGACACACCGCAGGACTACATCGCCCGCAACTACGAGACCCAGCGCCTCGTGTACGCGCTCGCCGCGCTGAGGGCGGGGGCCCAGCGCGTCGAGGTCGCGTACTGCCTGCTTGAGCGCCCGGACGAGCCGCTCACGACGACGTTCACCGCCCAGGACGCGCCGGACGTCGTCGCGCGCATCAACGAGCTCGCGCGTGGCATCCTCACGCACGAGTATCCGGTCACGCCGTTCCCACACCGCGAGCTGTGCGGCACCTGCCCGGGCCGCACCAAGCTGTGCAGCTACACCCCGGACCTCACGCTCAGGCCTCCGCCGGCTCCTTGGCCGGGAGCACCGGTCCGTCGTACGCCTCCGGCAGGTACTTCGCCCGTCGCAGCCCCACAACCGCGTTGAGCTCGGCGCCGAACAGCAGCGCGATGTTCGTGACCCACAGCCACACGAGCAGGATCACCGCACCGGCGAAGGCGCCGTAGGTGGCGCTGTAGGAGGAGAAGTTCGAGACGTAGAGGAAGAACAGCCCGGACGCGAGGATCCACAGGGTGACGCCGGTGACCGCGCCGGGCGTGATCCACTTGAACTGGCGCACCTCGACGTTGGGCGCCGCGTAGTAGACGACCGCGTACACGAGCATCGCCACCGCCAGGGCCGCGGGCCAGCGCGCGATCCGCCACACCATCGCCGCGCTCTCGCCGAGCCCGATCGTGTCGAACACGTCGGTGGCGACCCCGCCGCCGAGGAAGATCAGCACGAACGTGACGAGCACCAGCGCCATCACGACGAGCGTCCACATCAGGTCCAGCGCCTTGTGCTTGACGAAGCCGCGCCCCTCTTGGACGCGGAAGATCTTGTTCAGCGCGCGTCCCGCGGCGCCGAACGCGCCGGACGCGCCGTTGAGCGCGGTGGCGAGGCCGATGATCAGGGCCACGATCGCGGTACCGCGCTGCTCCTGGGCGGCTTCGAGCGCGCCCGTGACCGCGTCGACGGTGTTCGCGGGTGCGCCCGCCTCCTGGAGATAGTCGGCGGCGTCGGTGATCAGGCCCTGCTGGCCGAAGACGCCGAGCAGCGCGGCGCAGAACAACAGCGCGGGAAACAGCGACAGCAGCGAGTAGTACGTCAGCGCCGCCGCGTTGTCGGTGATCTCGTCCTTGCGGAAGCGCGCGAAGGCGCGCTTGAAGTCACCGCCCTCGAGCGGAGGACCGGCGGAGCGGCCGTCGGTGACGGCCGCTGAAGAGCGGGGGGTCCGGGGGGCGGCAGCCCCCCGGTCGTTGTCCGATGGGCTCAGACGCCCCGCCTTCCTCCGAAGCGGCTGCCGAGGCCGTAACCGCCGGACGGGATGCCCGCGAGCAGGACCAGGATCGCGGCGACGATGGCCACGATGGACGGCAAGCCCAGAGCCACGCACAGCGCGTAGACAAGAGCGGCCAGCAGGACAGCGATCAGAATGCCAATCACGTCGTTCCCCTTCCCAACGAATTGAACGTAGCCCTCCTATTCCCGCGCAACCGACACACCAATCCGACCTGTCAGTAGCGGTTGCCGCCGTGCAGGCGGCGACCCACGCGGCCGAGGCCGCTCGCGGCGCGCCCCTGCGGGCGCGGGCGAAGAGCGTCGCCGCCGACCTGGTCACCGACGCCGACGCCCAGGCCGAGCACGCCGCCGCGACGGTCATCCGCACAGCCCGCCCCGACGACGCGATCGTCGGGGAGGAGGGCACCAGCGACGACGGCAGCACCAGCCGGCGCTGGTACATCGACGGCATCGACGGCACCGTCGCGTTCGCCAACCGCCTCCCGGGCGGCTGGTGCAGCGCGGTCGCGCTCGCCGACGAGCACGGCCCGCTCGCGGCCGCCGTGCACGACCCGCTGGGCGAGCTCTACGCCGCCGCTCGCGGGGAGGGAGCCACGTGCAACGGCCAGCCGCTCCAGGTCCGCACCGGCCGCGCGCTCGACGAGGCCCACGTCGCGCTGTTCCTGCGCCAGGACCGCCTCGTGCTGCCCGGCGTGCGCGCCAACGGCCACGCGATCCTCGACCGCACCGGCCTGCTCCGCCACGCCGGCCCGGGCTCGCTCGAGCTGGCCTGGGTCGCGGCCGGGCGGCTCGACGCCTGGGTCCAGCCGGAGACCGACCCGTGGGACTGGCTGCCGGGCGAGCTGCTGGTCACCGAAGCGGGCGGGAAGACGCTCGTCACCCAGCGGGACGCCCGCTGGCACATCGCCGGCGCGTCATCGCTGGTTGACGCGCTGTCGCAAATGCTCAGTTAGGCGGAAGCAGCGCGTGCCCGTCCAACACGGTCTGGGCGACGTCGAAGACGCGTCGCCCGCTCGACCGCGCGTGGTCGCGCAGCAGCTCGAAGGCGGCGCGCTCGCCGACCCGGTGGCGCTCCATCAGGATCCCTTTGGCCCGCTCGATGATCACGCGGCGGTCCAGCGCCGACTCCAACTGCGCCACCTTCTCGCTGAGGCGCTGCTCCTCGCGATGGCGCCGCACCGCTACGTCGATCGCGCCCTGGAGGTCGTCCGGCGCCCACGAGTCGACGTACCCCATGATGCCCATGTCGGCCGCGCGGGCGATCGTCTCGGGCGACTCAGCCTTGCGCACGCTCACCAGCACGGGCCCCGACGCATACGACACGGTCTCCGCGATCAGCGCCAGCCCGTGCTCGTCGTCGCCGTCGAGCACCACGAACGCCAAGTCGGGATCCTCGCGCGCGATCAGCTCGGTGGCCTCGGCGACGGAGACGGCGAACGGCGTCACCTCGTGCCCGAGATGGTCGAGGACGTCGCCGAGCGCGCGCAGATCCTCCTTGCGTTCGTTCGCGAGAAGGATCCGGAGGTTGCGTTCGCTCGTAGTGGTCATGTTGCTAACGGTCTTCTACACTTTTCCGCCCGGCCGTGACCCCCGCCGGATGGACTCTCGTGCCCCAGCACCCCGGCGCGAACCTCCGCTACTGAACGGCTTTGGGACAACTCGACGACGCAGTCTCCGCGGGCGCGAACGCACCGCGAGCATACTCAGCCGATGGCGAAACTCGCGCGGCGCGAACGCGTGCCGACCGCGCGCTGCTCGAGCGCGCGCACAACGGCGACCAGCAGGCGCGCGCGCAGCTCGTGGACCGCTTCCTGCCGCTCGCCCGTCAGCTGGCACGCCGCTATCAGCGCGGCGGTGAGCCGCTCGACGACCTGATCCAGGTCGCCAGCCTGGGCCTGTTGAAGGCGATCGACCGCTTCGACCCGTCCCGCGAGACGGCGTTCTCCAGCTTCGCCGTCCCGACCATCCTCGGCGAGCTCAAGCGCCACTTCCGCGACAAGGGCTGGTCGGTCCGCGTCCCGCGCGACCTGCAGGAGCTCGCGGTCAAGCTCGAGCCGGTGGGGGAGGAGCTCGCGCGCGAGCTGGGCCGCGCCGCGACGCCCGCCGAGATCGCCCAGCGCACGGGCAGCACGGTCGAGCAGGTGCTCGAAGCGCGCGAGGCCGCCGCGGCCTACCGCGCGGTGAGCCTGGACCGCCCGCGCGAGGACGACGAGGAGGGCGACGGCCTGGGCGTCTCGTTCGGCATCGAGGATCAGGGCTTCAGCCTCGCCGAGGACTCGGCCACGATCGAGCGCCTGATGCGCGTGCTCAACGATCGCGAGCGCGAGATCCTGCGCCTGCGCTTCGCCGAGGATCTCACGCAGGCCGAGATCGGCGCGCGCGTCGGCGTGTCCCAGATGCATGTCAGCCGCATCATCCGCCAGGCGATCAACCGCCTGCGCGACGCTGCTGAAGCCTGAGCATCGGGGTAGGCTCCGCCGCATGGAGCACTGGGACCTGAAGACGCTCGAAGTTCAGCCGCATCAGCCGAAGATCCTGCACTCGGCGCGAGGCGAGGCGCGGTCGATCCTGATCAACCTGCCTGCAGGCGAAGAGCTCCAGGAGCACGAGGTCCACGAGCGCGCGTATGTGGTCGTCATCGACGGCGAGGTGGACCTGGCCGGCGAGACGGGCGGTCCCGGGCTCGCGGCGGTGTTCGACCCGCACGAGCGGCACGCCGTCAAGGCCAACACGGACGCGCGCTTGCTGCTCGTGCTCGCACCTTGGCCCGGCGACGGGCACCCCGGCGCACGCGACTAGTCATGGCCGAGATCCGCTTCGAGAACGTCTGGAAGCGCTACCCCGACGGCTTCGAGGCCGTCAAGGACATGAACCTCGAGATCGGCGACGGGGAGTTCATGATCCTCGTCGGCCCGTCCGGGTGCGGGAAGTCGACCGCGTTGCGTATGGTCGCCGGCCTGGAGGAGATCACGGACGGCGACCTGATCATCGGCGGCACGCGCGTGAACGAGTTGGCGCCGCGGGATCGCGACATCGCGATGGTCTTTCAGAACTACGCGCTGTATCCGCACATGAC
>NZ_QPKJ02000026.1 GCF_003344625.1 Solirubrobacter deserti
TTCAGCGGCTCAGTCCTCATGGACGCGAGAGGCTACCGGTCGGCAGCAAGCCAAAGTGGTGCTTTTCGACGCTTGGGCCTATCTCCGACGTGGGCTACCGCGAGCACAAGCGGGTATCCGTGCTCCCATGCGGGCTCGTCTGTCCGTAGGCACTCAACTAGCTCTCATGAACGGCGTCAAGGGACTTCAGCATTCAAGGCAGGGTCGGGTTGCGAGATGAACCTGAATGGTGAGATTCAGGTTTAGAAGGAGCAGCGACGTCGATCGCTGCGACAGTCGGCGACCGTGACGGTTGCGCGCGGCGCCGCGGCGGGCAGGCGGACCAGCGTGTGACCCTCGGCGCTCCCGCTGGCGCACACGGTGCGATCGGGCTCGGTCCCGACGGTCACCGTCACCCGCACCCGCCGTCCGTCCACCGCCGCCGTGGCCGCGGCCAGCGTGTGGCAACTGCTGTGCGAATAGCGGAGGACGATCGAGCGATGGTCGGGCTGCAATACGGCGGAACCGCTGATCCCGCCCACCCGCTGCGAGCCCGTCCGGCTCGGATCGGGCACGTCCAGCTCGTCGGGCGCCGCGACCGTCGTACGGGTCCAGCCTGGCACGTCGAGCACGATCTCCTGCGTTCGGTCCGGGCAGCGGCCATCGGGCCAGGACCCCCACACGGTCACGCGCCGCAGCTCCCCGTCGGCCGGGCCCACCTCGACGTGGTCGACCGTGCACGGCGCCTGCTCCCACGGGCCGTCCCCCGCCAGCCGCAACGTCACCCGCCCATCGCGGAACCCGATCCGGTACCACGGCGCCGGCGACAGGTCGCCCCGCCCGCGCCGGCGTGCCCCGGGCACGAACCGCACGCCATCGGTGCTCGTCAGCGTCAGCGCGGGCTCGGTCCGCGTCGCGAGCGGCGCCGGCGTCCCCGCCGGCGGCGGGGACGGCGTCGGGGTGGGGTCGGTCTGCAGCCCGCACCCCGTGAGGAGCGCGAGGGAGATCAGCGCGAGCCGTCGCATCCTCCGCCGAAGCGTAGGGCCGCACGGCCGGCGCGCGTCACCCGGCGCCGGCCAGCGCCTCGCTCAGCCGGCGCTCGGTCTCCGCGTCGAGCGAGGTGCGCAGCACGCGACCTTCGTCCTCGATCCGCGCGAGCACCTTGTCGAGCGTGCCGCCGCGGACGAGCAGGATCAGCGCCGCCGAGCCGGGCCTGAGCTCGTTCCCGAGGTCGCGCATGAACGCGGCGTCGAGGCCATGGTCGGCGAGCGCGCCGTGAGTCGCGCCGGCCGCTCCGCCGATCACCGCGCCGAACAGCGGGGCGAAGAAGGCCAGCTCGATCAGGCCGCCGTAGCCCGCGCCCCGCTTCGTCCCGCGCGGGCCCGCGTCGGGTGATGAAGCCTGACGCGGCCGCCAGCCGCGCTCGCCTCACCGATCCGAGCGCCACTCTGGCGGCGCGTGCCGCTGCCAGTGAGCGTCGCGCGAGCCAGCGTATGACCGCAGATACCGATCGTCGTCGTCTTGGTGCGATCGACGTCGACGGTCCTGACCGGCACCTTCGTGGCCGATCTGGCCGGCAGCTTCGTGCACGCCTGAGCCGGCGCGGCGAACAGCAGCGCCAGAGCCACTCCCGCAAGGATCCGCATGCGTCCAGAACGGCTCGACGGAACCAAGGTTGCGTACGGGCGAGCGTGACCGGGCGAGCCGACGGCGCCCTTCCCTGGGCGAGCGTGCGCGCCGGCATCTGTTGTGGCCGGTCGAAATCGCGATGGACGAGGACCGAAAGTGGCGCTTGTCGACGAAGGGATCCCTTCGCTGGCCCGATCGTGAGCAACACGGCTCAGCGCTGCGGGTTGGTGGCGAACGCCAGCAATCCGTCGATGTCGCATCGCGTCAGGCCCGACGCGGGGTCTATGTCGCGCAGTAACGTCGGGGCGAGCCGGTGCGCGCCCCAGGCCGTTGCATCGACCCCGAGTCGGTCATCGACCCACGCGAAGGCGCGGTCATCGACGAACCGTCTGATGGCTGGCAGCTTGACGGTTTCGCCGGGGCCGACGACCGTACCTGCGAACTGGATGACGGGAAGGTCCGGCAGGCCGAGCAACGGTGCCAGGAGCTCGTTGGCGTCGTGTTCCCATGTGGTCGCCCATACGAGCTCGAAGACCTTGGCTAGTTCGGCGAGCCAGCCCGGCAGTAGGCGATGATGCGAAAGGCTTACGTGGGTGCTCGCGATCGGGACCTGATCGGGCGCGGCGTCCCCCAGGGGGCACACGACGCCGTCCACGTCGAGAAGCAGGAGCGGACGCACGCGGCCATTGTGATGGTTTGCGACGAAACCGCTAGGCGGCGTCGCTGCGAACGCGGCGATCACGCCAGCGCTCGACCAAGACCCACGCGGCCACAGCCAACACGCCCAGCAGCGGCATCCACCACTTGCCGTCTAGGGCTGATCTCCAGAAGGCCAGTCCTAGGACCGCAACGGCGAGCCCGACGCCCAAGAGCCGCACGCGCCGGCGTTCACCCGGGACCACGCCGACGAGGATCAGGGACAGCAGCGCAAGCAGGTACACCAGGTCGAGCATGTCCCGCAGGCTACGCAACGACCATGCGCGCCGTCTACGACGCAGCACGCACTTATCGAACGGCCGGCGCGCGTGTCCTCATGATCGCCGAGACCTGGCAGGACCAGCGCGCCTCTACGGAGCCCCCGCTTCGTCCGCGCGTCATAGCGCTTCTCGACGAATTGGCGCTTCACGACGTCGCCGTCGAGGCCGCCATAGGTCGCACGCGGAGGTCAGCCTGGGCGGCTCCCCAGCGGGAGTGAGCTACCGCGCCGCTGTCTCGCGCCGGACCCGGAGCGCGAGGTCGGTGACGAAGTACAAGACCATGGCCACAAACACCAAGCCGGCCCATTCGAACGGCACGATCATCACCAGCCCGAAGCCGCCGAAAAGGACCGTCACGAACGCCAGGTAGCGCCGTAACTCGCCGTACTCGCGGGCGCGGACGCTCCTGACCGTGTGAAAGATCACGGCCGCCGCAGCGAGACCCAGAGCAATCGCGATGAACACGGCGCAAGCGTACCGATCCTGCGCCGTTCGCCAATCGGTCGTCCGGCCATAGTGCCTCGCGCCGAGACGCGCCCTGAACGGATCCTTCTCGACGAAGGCGTTGCTTCTGGCAGCGCTGCCCACGCGCGATCTCGCTACGCGGTCGCCGTGTCCTCAGTACCCTCCGCGCCGGCGCTGAGCAGCGACGCGCGTGATCGGCTCATGGCGTTGCTGGTCGAGGCGGGCGTCGACATCCACCGCCCCACGCTGGACGATGTGAACCGAGCATGGGATGCGATGCGTCGGTTCGCGTTCGAGCCGGCCGCTGACGTACCGGCGGAGACGCCGGGCGACTATGACGACGGGCTCTTCGCCCAGTACGGCGTCTTCGATTGGACGTTCACCGGCGAGCACGAATTCTTCGAGCTCGACATGACTCGGCAATTCGCGGTACCTGCGCCGGGCCAGCCGGTGCTCCGACAAGTCCATTGCACCTTCAGATTTCCCCCCACGGACGAGATTCGCTCCCTGGGCGAAGCCGATCTGGACTCCTTTGAGATCGGCCTAGAGGCGTTCTTTGACCAGGCACTCGAGATGCCTGGCTTCGCGCGTATCCGCGAGTGCGGCGTTCCGCCGGCCGAGCTCGCCGTCAGCTGGAACGACCTGTAGTCCTCCGCAGCGATGCGTTCAGATCGCTCCGCGGAATGGTCTTCCTCGACGATTCCGTGCCTCTGGCCGGCTCAGCCCTTGCGGCGACTTCGCCCCGGCTGCGTTCAGGCAACGGGAGCGACGCGGTGCGTTGCCTGTCCTGATCGCCGGGTCGTCACTGGTGTGATGTGCGGCCCGAGGGCATCGAGGAACCGGCACAGCTCGTGTTCGTACAGCACGCCCGGCGACGATTGGTGCGTCATATCGGGCAAGCGGACAGTTCTAAGCGGTCCGGCTGGCCGCGAGCGGGCGATGCTGGTTCGAGCGGCATCCACCTTGTCCGCCGAGGACCCGAAGGCAAGTACCGAGCACTGCACGCGACCGATCGCTTCGCGCGGATCCCAGTCCATGTCCGGCCAGCTGCCCGCCTCGGGCAGCTGTCGCGGGGGACCCAGGCCAGATGCAACCACGGCCGCGCGACGCATCATCGATAACGGTCTGTGCGGCGTCGCGATCGAGCTCACCTCGTAGATACTGCTTGTACGTCTTGCGTAGGACGTCGAGCTCTTCTGTGGCGAGGTCTGCACGGCGCAACTGCTCGCGCGTGCCGCATCGCATCTGGCACGCCGGACTGACACCGGACGCCGACACGGTGATCAGGAAAGCTGTCGCCTGATCGTCGGCTCCGCCAGCGCAGCGCCCAAGCCCTTGGCTGAACCCCACAGAACCTGTCAAGGCCGGTTGAAGATTGGGCCGGTTTGGCCGGTTGAAAAGTGGTCCACCTGAGCGAGAGCTTGGCT
>NZ_QPKJ02000433.1 GCF_003344625.1 Solirubrobacter deserti
TATTTACGGTTTTGCCATTGGGTCTATAAAAGGGGTTAAAACCCTTTCTTTTCTCATTTTCATTTCTCAAGGCAGCCGTGAGAGTGAGAGGGAGACCGAGAGAGAGAGGGAAAGAAGGTAGAGCACGCAGGAGGTCGCCGGAAAGTCGCCGTCGCCGGAGAAGGTAAGCTTTTGAGTTCGTTTGACATAGTTTCTTCCATTTTATTTGGGTATTTTCGGATTTTTGGTTGGATGGAGTTGTGGTTTTGGTTTTGGGTTGAGTTGAGGTGCTTGGAAGGCTGAATATGGTTGGATCTGAGTTTGTGAAGATGGATTTGTGTTGTATTTGAGTTTTTGTAGTTTGAAAATGGGTTTTGTAAAGTTTATGGGTTTTTAAGTTTTGAAACTTGAGGAATCTTTGTTTTTGGTGGTTCATTTTTTGTTATATTGGTAGATCGAGCTTGGTTGGGACTTATTTTGATGGATTTGTTTGATGGGTTGTGGTTGAGTTTTGTAAAGGTTGGA
>NZ_QPKJ02000434.1 GCF_003344625.1 Solirubrobacter deserti
AAAAACTCATACTTAAGTTGCAGCAAGTGGAGAATTTCAATTAGAAAACAACACTAAAGAAGAAGAACTAGTAGACTCACCTTGACTAGTTTGGACTTATCTTGCTTTCTAGAGCTCCAAATTGAGTTCTACCACTTGGAAACTCTTGGATATGGCTAAGGGAAGTTGAGAGAAGCTTAGAAAGTGGCTGGAGGGTTTCAAGTCGTGGCTGGAGAGAAAGAGAAAAGAAATGACCAGATTTGGTCCAAAATCAATACTTAATGACTAAGGAAAGGTATAACTTAAATTCTAAGGGGTATTTTCGGTATTTCACACCCCAACCCTCCATGTGTCAAGCTTTAGATCACTCTTGGCTTATCCACCACGTTCATGTCCAATCCTATACACTCAAGTGTAGATCAAAATGGTGAAACCTAGCTTAAGAGGTGAAAACTAGTCATACTTTGACCTATAATCCCATATGGCCAATCTTATCGTAATCTAGTGAAACCTAGCCCCATAACC
>NZ_QPKJ02000435.1 GCF_003344625.1 Solirubrobacter deserti
AAGCGCCACACACTCCGGATCATTGTCTGAGAAGATCACGTAGCGCTCGATTGATTCGCGAATTGTAATATTTTCCACCGGATATTTCTTGGCGCTGTCAGGCTTGATCACAACGATCAACTCTGTTGGTTCGGCGTAGTGAAGAACGATCCACACATCTTGGTCCGGGTGGCTCTTTGCGTAGGCTAGCTTGTCCGGGCGAACCCAGTAAGTAGGAGGGTTGTCGCCACGGAATCGCTCAGTGCCTGTCACCTCGACAACAGCCAATAACCGATTCTCGTCCTTAACGCCAACCTCCAAGTCTGGCTTACCAGGCTCTTCCGGGTGATGCGCGATGAACTCGCTGGTATTTGCCCCGAACCCAGTCACCCGGACACTGAGGCGTGAATCAAAGCTCTCGATCACTGCCTTGATGCGATCGAGGCGAACCTTTTCCTTATCCCAAGCCGCCTCGCCATAGGCGCTCTTCCAATGAAAATTCTCTCGCGCCTTGATCTCGGCGC
>NZ_QPKJ02000436.1 GCF_003344625.1 Solirubrobacter deserti
TGGGGTGTTACAAGTTTTGGTATGTGAGACCCCAAAAATTTGTAATAGCAAATTTGTATTTGTTATTATTATTATTTTTTTTCTTAGAACTATTTGCACGTACACTTTATAAAACTCTAGCCTACTCATAATAATTAGCTAATTTTGACTATATATCACAATCATAAAGATCTTCGAAAAACAAGAAAATCAAAATCAAAATTTGAAAGATAATAATAAATTAATTAAAGGCTAGGGCAGTCTTTGATCCAATTGTCATATAATTTGTCGTTAGGTATGGGGTAGCTTTATATCTACATAATATCTAAATCCACTATATGATGTTGGTGCATGTGGATGGTAATCAAAGGCAAATATGCTATTCCTATCATTAGACAAAAGCAAGAGGCTAGTGGCCAATGATAAGGTTCTTTGTCTTTTTTTTTTTTTTTTATATGTGGGGATAAGAGAGGAGGGAGAGCATCTGGAGAAGGGCAATCTCCAGAAGGAAGAGGGTTCGGGAG
>NZ_QPKJ02000437.1 GCF_003344625.1 Solirubrobacter deserti
TCAAGCCTACACCCACCGTGTTACAGTTTGCCGATAGGTCCACCAAGGTCCCTAGAGGTGTCTTGCAGGATGTCTTAGTTAAGATCGAGTCTTTTGTCTTTCCGGCTGATTTTATCGTTCTTGACATGGAGCCCGTGAACACCACTAGACCTCAGATTCCAGTCATTATAGGTAGACCTCTTCTTGTGACTGCTAATGCAGTCTTACATTGTCGGTCGGGTATTATGGAAGTCTCTTTTGGTAATATGAAGGCTAAGCTTCAAGTATACCATGCGATGTCACAACCTCATCACTTTGAGGAATGTTCTTTTGTGGATGATATAGATCATGCGGTTGAGGAGGCTTTGCCGTTTATCCTATCTGAGGACCCTTTAGAGTCATGTCTGGCACATTTTAATTTTCAGGATTTTGACATTGACCAGTCTATTCTAGAGGTTAACCAAGTTCTTGAATCCACCCCTGTCTTAGGCAACCTACCTTGGAAGCCTAGAGTCGAGGCCTTG
>NZ_QPKJ02000439.1 GCF_003344625.1 Solirubrobacter deserti
GAAGGGGCAACTGTAATGTGGTGCTCTGGGGTGACCCAAATAAGTCCAAGATCAAACAGCGTGTGGATGTCTGCGCGTAAAAGCAGTCCGTTGTCTACCCGGTTCGTATGATCTCCTCTGTAAGGGCAAATGTGAGCAGCCTCTAGCACTGCTACCGCGTTGCTTCCAGTGATGGCGCAGCGTAGATCGTATGCCTCAAGTAGCTGATTCCTGAAAGTGGATTGGCCCCGCCGCTGGGCCACTGC
Source organism: Solirubrobacter deserti (assembly GCF_003344625.1). Taxonomy (GTDB): domain Bacteria; phylum Actinomycetota; class Thermoleophilia; order Solirubrobacterales; family Solirubrobacteraceae; genus Solirubrobacter; species Solirubrobacter deserti. The sequence goes on from NZ_QPKJ02000439.1 coordinate 246, forward strand.
TGTAAGGGTCCACACGCGTGCGTCATAATCCGAGTCAAGAGGCGGTAGGTGTTCAAATGCATGGCCCAAGGCCTCGCTCTCGGCCAAGACGATTTCGCTCCCTGGAAGCTGCACTGCTTCCCAGTGGCCTTCGCCGTTTCGCTGCAAATCCCAGTGTCCATGAATTTCTGGCCTGAAGACTTGATATGTGACGCTGCGACGCTTTCCTTGGCGGAACAGCCGGTCTCTCGGATGCCCGGAGTCAGAGTTCCAGTT
>NZ_QPKJ02000027.1 GCF_003344625.1 Solirubrobacter deserti
AATTTTGCCCTCAATGATAACTCTTATCATTAGGCCTTCACTAGTCATGAGTGACGTCTAGCAACATATCATGACGTACCCTAGGTGTGGGTGAATATGCCTGCATAAAATGAACCCTTCGTGTAATAGATAATCCTTCACCAATCAATGTCTCAACTGAGTTGACTGGGCATGGATTCATGTCAAACCCTAACTCAGTCATGTGTTATAAATTCACCAAATAATAATCTCAATTAGGCATACCCTAGAAACTCTTTTCTTGGTATCCTTCTGCTTTGGCCAAAGACTTCACTGAGATTATATTTGTAAATTAACTAAGACATTCGCCCTTTTCTTATTAAGGGTGGTGATCCTCTATCGCACACACACCTACCTTCATACATAACCCACTAGTGCCAATGAGTACCGATTACATCCTTGTGATTAAGGGTGTACGAGATACTATCAAACCCTAGCAACTTATGTATAAGATAACCAGTGGTGTCTCAAGTCTAAGGATTACAAATTGTGACTATACACATGAGCAGCTTTTGACATACAAATAGAATCCCATAAGCTGTACCCATATTGGTCACGTTCAGTGTACTTGTTCTCTAACAAGCACCCCCAGGTTTACTATAGTGTCCCTACACAGATGGCTCGAGACTCACCATCCTCCCATGGAGCTAGTATAACCTGAGCTAATCTTAACGGTTTATAATCGCCCAGATTTATAAACCTATGATCAGGAACTTATCTAGAATAGATGTACTTGAGAATCGTATGTCTCTCTATCTCAACACTTGAGATACAATTCTCTATCATACTATTCAAGGACATTATCATGAACAGTTATAAATAACACAAGTTTACATGATAATATAATAGCCATTTTATATATGAATGAAGTTCATACAATTATATAAATGAAATAAAGTTCCCTAAGTACAACCTACTAATGGGTTTCAGGGCACATATCTAACAGTTACGACGTGGGAAGGTGATCGCTGGAAATACGGGAGGTTAAATTCCGTATTTACGCTCAAAATTAATTCATTTATAATTTACCCTATGTTTAACCTCAATCCGAAGAGAATGGTAAGCACGGGTGTCGATCCACAGAGACTAGTAATGAAAATTGGTTAAGTCAATTCACTTTTGGTGAAAAAGACTTTATCCCATTGGGTAAATTTGATTGATTGATTTTTTTTAAACAGTAATTGCAAGTCAAACTGCCAAGTACAGCGTAATACTTAAGAATCACTGCAAGAAAATAAACTGAATATATAAGGTTAGAAATAACAGAAAATGAGCTTAAATTAAATTGCAAAAATTAAAAGGACAGGAATTGAAATTGCATAATTATAAATAAAGAAAAATCCACCTCGTAATTCCAAGTGGAAAAAGAGGGAATATTTTACTGGAATTAAAAGTACTGAAATTTAATGCAAAAATTAATAAAAATCAACCTCGTTCCAAGTGGACAGAGGGACCATCCTACTGAAATTTAAAGTACAGAATTTAAAGCAAAAATTACTAAAAAGTCCTCCTCATAGTTCCAAGTGGAAAAAGAGGGGATATTCTACTGAAATGTAAAATTGCATAATTGAAAGCAAAAATTACTAAAAATTCCTCCACATAATTCCAAGTGGAAAAAGAGGGGATATTCTACTGAAATGGAAATTGCGTAATTAAAAGTAATAATTAAAACTTAAAATAAAAATAAAAACCTCTTCTCTCCAAGTGGAAAGAGGGACAATTGCATCGTGTGTGAAATTGTGTAATTTGGAAAATACTGAAATTAAAAATAGAAACTGAGAATAACAACTGGAAAAATAAATTCACTTTCTGAAATTAAACTGACTGAACTGAAAAGTGGTACAATATATGGAAACAGAAAATAGTCAAGACTTAGATGCACGTGGCATAAAAATCTACGAATATTTCTGATAAAACTCAACACTCAACTAACAAAGAAAAATAACTGCTTCACTATTTGTACTTCTGAATAACAAAGAAAAAAAAAACTGAAAATAAAACTAATTGCTAAACTACTAACTCTGAACTCTTTGCTTTCAACTTTGAACTTCACACCTTGAACTATGGATGCACTAATGACTTGCTCTCCTCCTCTTTGATGCTTGGTGAGCTTCCCCTTTTATAGGCAATGAATCTTCCTTTTTCTTTCTTATCTTTCTTTCCTTTATCTTATCTCCATCACAAATCAAAGACTTTCTCTCCTCCTCTCCCTCTCATCTCTTCCATCTTTTCCCACTTTCTCAAAGATTTTATGTAAATATATATATATATTATATGTTTAGATAATGATGACATAAGTGATGGTAGTTTGCACCTACCATCACTTATCCCATCTTTTCCCACTATCTCACACACACACACACACACACACACACACACACACACACACACACACACACATATATATATATATATATATATATATATATATATATATATGGATGTTAATGGTATTTTGTGAAATTTATGAAATTTATAATATGCTATTATTTTTGAATAACATAAATAATTGAAGCATGTTAATTATAGTGCATAAAAATATATGTGCATATGAAATTATGAAATTCATAACATACTATTATTTTTGAATAACATAAATAATTGGAGTATGTTAATAATTATTATGCATGTGGAAAAATAATTGTACATAAATAAATTTATGTGATTAATTATTTGTGGAGAATAATTTATGTGATAAATTAATTATGGAGAATATTATATGCATAAGAAAATAAATGCATAATGTGATTAATTAATGGAGATGAATAATGTGATGAATTATTATGCATAAAATATATGCATAAGAAAATTATTATATGTGAGGAATTATTATACATAAAATATATGCATAATAAAATTGAGGTATATGTGATGAATTATTATACATAAAATTATGTATAATAAAATATGTGTTTGTGATGAATTATTGTACATAAATTATATGTATGTGATTAATAATTATGTATAAAAATATATGCATGTGGATATGTGATATTTGTGTATATAAATGCATAAAAATGTATGCATGTGATTAATTAATATGCATGAGAAAATATATGCATGAGATGAATAGTTATGCATAAAATATATGCATGTGATGATTGCCATAATTATTGAGCATAAGAAATTGCATATGGCATGTGGTGGTAATTTTCTATCCTTGATATAAATATGGATATGAAAATGTGGTGATATTATATCCTTAATAAAATTGTGGATATATGTGGAAATGTATGTATAAAATAATCATACATGAAATGATGATGTGAGATTTATGCCATATATATATAATGCATTGAGTTATTGCATTTGGCATGAGACATGGTTACATATTGCATAAAATGCACTGTTGATTATATATGTAACTGTGGAAATGAGATGTGGTGACCACCGATGGACAAAAGATCCTGGAAACAGTTAGTGCACTAATATATCACCCTTTGCTAAAAACAGCAAGTCAGTGTGTGACAGTCATGGTGGTGACTTGGGTGATATTCATTCCCTAGCAACTGGGGGCGAAGGAATGCTGTTGTGGTAAGGGTAGTGGGTACCCAAGGGGGTAGCTATCCGCGGATGGTTGTGACACCCTAAAATGAGGTGGCCATCTGTTATGATGTGATGAGTTTATTGTTTTGCAGAAAAAGGCAAAACAGTGGAAATGGCAGGTATGACTGCATGAGCATTGCATAATATATCTGTCATATGCATAAAGCATGCATGATGTGTGAGATTATTTATTGTGAAAATTGATGATTATATATTCTGTAATAATTATAAATAATTACAGATGTGATGCTGTGAAGATGTGATATTTAGCTGATAATAATGACAGCTATGTTTGTATTGAAGGAGGTGATTATTTTGAGAAATGTAAATATTGTATTCATGTAATACAATCCTCAATATTAATAAAATGGCGAGAAATAGTAAAAGCTATAAAAAAGTGGCTGACTCGCCCGTGGACTAAGCAAATAGCCCAACCACGTTATATCTGGTGTTATTTATTTTTCTGCTATGTGTTATCACGTGATGCTATCTTACTCAGTAATACTAAATGGATGTTTCTGCAATTTGAGTACATTACGGGACTGTACTCATGATACAAACTAGTACTCCGCGCTATCTTTAAATTTTTGAGATGATGAAAAATTATTTAAAGTCTTCCGCACGCGTATTTTGAAAAATTGTTTTAAACGAGATAAATTTTTAATGAGATAATTAAAAAGATAAGCGCTGGAAATTTCGTTTTCGCTGTAGCACATCCGCACAGGGTGTGCCCTGTGTGGGGTGTTACACATATCCATATTTATATCAAGGATATAGAATTTCCACCACATGCCATATGCCAATTTTAT
>NZ_QPKJ02000047.1 GCF_003344625.1 Solirubrobacter deserti
TTCAGCGGCTCAGTCCTCATGGACGCGAGAGGCTACCGGTCGGCAGCAAGCCAAAGTGGTGCTTTTCGACGAATCCGCTATCCGCGGTGAGGCGCGGCGAGGTGCTGTCGCGCACGAGGGAGCGGTTGCCGTGCCCCGCTCCGTCGTCGTAGCGTTGAACCAGGGAGTGATCAGTCCTCGCAGGGGTCCCAGGTGATCGGCCCGTTGTTGATCCGCATGTCACGCGATGTCCCGTCGGAGCACTGGTAGCGCGCGTACCGTGGGATCTTGACCGTCTCGGGAGACGCGTGGGAATAGCGGATGCGCGCGCCGTCGGCCGCTCCTTGGATGACGACCACGCCGTCTCGGTTTGGTCGTAGTCGGATCGCGGGTTCGTTCGGGGCCTTGTAGGTCGGTTGAACGCCGTCGTTCCCGACGACGCCCACGAACGTGTCCCCGACGACGAGGCCAACGCCGTGTTCGCGGCCGCTGAGGTTGCACGCCGACGCCCACTCGCCCGGGAAGTCCCCGGCCGCAGGATGGATTGCGCTCACGCAGACGTCGGTCTTCGTTCGCGTCAGGAGAACGCCGGCGCCGTCGATCCCCGGCACGGCGTAGGCGCGTACGAGGCGCTTCTGGCTCGCGCTCGTGTTCACTGCCTTGGCCTGCGCGGCGAGGCCGGCCGCACGCGAGAGCGGCACGGGATTGACGACCAGGAACTCGGCCCGCGGCCGAGGCGGTAACGGCGTGACCTTAATTGTGTGCGCGTTCCCAGCCGGTTCGGGCGTCCGTTCGCGCTCGGGATCCGGCGCGACCAGGACGGCAGCGGCCGCTGCGGCCACGAACGCCGGCACCAGCACCATCGCCGACCACCGCTGCGCTCGGCGGCGGCGCCCGTAGCGGTGCTCGGCCGCCTCCTGCAGGCTCTCTCGGAGGCTTGGCGCGTACGTCATTCTGATTCCTCCAAGACGAGGGTGCGCAGCGTGGCAAGCCCGCGACTGACACGCTTGCGCGCGACCAGCGGCGAGCACTTAAGGCGCGTGCCGATCGCTTCGTACGGAAGCTCCTCGAACACCCGCGCACGGACCGCGGCGGCTTGGTCGGACGGCAGCTTCGCGAGCAGACTCAGCGACGACGAGCGGCCGAGCGCGTCGATGCGCTCAAGCTCCTCATCATCCACCGCGACGAGCGCCACGTGCATCCGAGCCCGCGCCTTGTCAGCGACCCGGCCTCGCCGGAGCGAGTCAAGCAGGACATGGCGGGCGATCCCCAGCACCCACGCGATCGCGGGCTCGCGACCCGGCTTGTATCGCCGGACCGACCCGAGCGCGCGCACGAAGGTCTCCGCGGCGAGGTCGAGCGCGACGTCGGCCGACTCCGTGCGGCGGCGGAAATAAACGAGCACCACGGCCTCGTGCCGGACATAGAACTCGTCGAACGCCCGCGGGTGGCGGGGCGTTGCCTTAAGCAACTCGTCGTCGGTCGCGTTCTGAAAATCCCTCACACCCAACTCCTCGCGCGACGCGCGAAAACGTGACCGAAGTTCAGCGACAGAGTTCGACCCACGCAATCGGACGTCCGCCGAGCGGTTCCGCGCACACGCCGAAGAAGCGTCCTTCGAACGAACTGCGTCCTACCTGGTGCCGCGGCGCAGTGCGTCCTCGAGGATCCGGATGCGCGCGACGACCATCGACGTCCTCATCGAGCCGGCGGCTTGTGTATCTCCCGTACCGCGCGCGCCAGAGAACGATCAACGTGGCCCGCCGCATGGTGGGCGCTTCAGTCCAGTGGCCTGCAGGAACCGGTTCAAGCCGCCACCGCGACTCGCCTGCTCTCGCATGCAGCGCACATACCCCGGGTGCCGGGCGCGTAGAGCGGCGGCACCAAAAGAGCGCTTCTCGACGAACTCGCCCGTCCACGAGGCGTGATCTCGAGCAAGGAGCCTTCGTAGTCCGACGCGAGCAGCAGC
>NZ_QPKJ02000049.1 GCF_003344625.1 Solirubrobacter deserti
AATCTGAATATAAGGGGACAAAGGAGTTCGAGTGCCTTTGTTAAAAAAAAAAAATAAAAAAAAAAATAATAATAATAAAAATAAGTAGATAGACCCTTGATGATTTCAATTTAAAAAAAAAAAAAAAATTTGAAGTCTGCTAAAAAAACTTGGTACAGTGTTTTCTATACGATGAGTTGGGTGTTGTTTTTGTGTTTGGGTTATTTTAGTTCTTCAATTATATAGGAATATGTTTATGTGATGGTTGGGTAGATAACCTCAACTAAGTTTTAAACCATCACATATCTGTTTGTTTTCCATCTTTGAACCAAAAGCAATTTTAAGCCCATAAAGTCCTACCTGATCTTGAAAATTGGTATGAATTGGAAATCGAAAATGATTTGAACATATTTTTATGGCATATTTTTTTTTCTCATTATTTAACATTCCTATCATGAGACTCATCTTTTGTTCTTATCAGCGTTTTTTCAAAATTAATATGCGAGACATACTTTGCATTTGATATACATAAATTCTCCTCGCATAATGAGAGTACATATAATTTCACCTAACCCTGAACGAATTATTCATGAGTGGATTATCCTGGTGAGATTTGAAGTCAAAACTATAATTCTGATAGAAATTCGAGTGGTGTAAGCTTTACAATTGAAGATATATTTTGTTGGCTAATTCACACACACACTCTGAATTTTGAGTATCATGATTGAGTTATCTTTTTGATAGTATTTCAAACTCTGACTTATTTTCTTGTTAAAGTGAGGAAAACTCACGACTTTGCCTTTATTAAAATGTCATAAAATGAGAAATACTTTTGATATGCATAAGAAATCTTCTACATGTTTGTGGGTATCATTTCTGCAAACCCTCACGAGACTACAACTCGTCCACTAGGGGTAACCTAGGGGTTTAAAGGCTTATTGCATATGCTAAATGCAATCGCGATTCCCTGCGAAAGTGGCATTTTAATTTCGTTCTTTATCTTTATTTTACTTTACTCGAGGACTAGCAAAGTTTAAGTTGGGGGGTGTGATAAATGCTCAAATTTTCAAAATTTAAACCCCAAAGTAAGCTTTGTTAAAGCCCTAAAGACATGATAATTAGGTTAATTAGGTTGTTTTAGTGATTTTCAGTTATTTTATAATTATAGTTAATATTGCATAAGAGTAGCATTTTAGCTTGTTTTTATTAAAGTTGTGTGGAACAGGTGCGCGTAATTGTTTTGCTGTTGTTTTGCACTGCAGGTAAAAATTGATGTGAAATCAAGCGATCCGTATTCCAAAGAATATTCTTTGGAATGAAAAGATTGAGCCAACGTGTTCCAACGTGTTCATCCATAGGCTGAGAAAGTGTGCAACATCTTTGAAGTCTCAAAAGGTTCGAGAAGATTTGGAGTTTCTAAGCTTCAAAATACTGGTTTTGAAATTCAAGATTTAAAGCTGTGGGAAAGTCTTGTAATATTTGTGTGTATACCAGATTTGAATTCAGTTGTTGTTAATCTAAAAAAAAAAAAAAAATTTTTTTTAATTAATTAATTAATTACATTAAAATAATAATATAATAATATAATATTACAAGCTTGTCAAGAGTGTCCGCAGGACACTCTTGACTTACTCTTCACATTATATGTAAGATATAATATAATATATTTATATAATATAATATATGTATGTAAGATATCTAATAGATTTTATATATTATAATATATGTATATAATATAGTTTTTGTATGTAAGAAGTCATGAAATCATGACTTTCTTACATGCTTTTACACATATATATATTTTTTATTCTTATAGTGGATGATTATGGAGGAGGCTAAGTGTGAAAGCATGAAGAGATAAGCGAGAGAAAAAAATCTCACAGAAGGGGTGGTTCATTTCGCCTATAAAAGGAAGGTTCACAAAGCAAGGAGTAGA
>NZ_QPKJ02000050.1 GCF_003344625.1 Solirubrobacter deserti
GTTGTCTAATTAAACCACGAATTACAAATGTCTGGAAAAGTTCTATTGCTATTTCGCGCGGCAATCCACAGCGATGTAATGAAAGTGAAGGACCTACGACAATGACAGAACGCCCCGAATAATCAACCCGTTTGCCAAGTAGAGTCTCACGAAATCTTCCCTCTTTGCCTTCAATTACATCTGAAAACGACTTGTAAACCTTATTATGACCGTCTCTCATTGGTTGTCCGCGGATTCCATTATCAAGAAGTGTATCCACAGCTTCTTGTACCAATTTCTCCTGACACATTACTAATTCCCTTGGCGTAGATCTACTTGTTGTTAATAAATCGATAAGAGTATTGTTCCGATAGATAACTCTTCTATAGAGTTCATTAATATCCGAACTCATTAGTTTACCCCCATCTATCTGAATGATTGGTCTCAACTCGGGGGGAAGAACTGGTAATAGACATAAAACCATCCATTCTGGTTCTATATTTGTTCGAACAAAATGCTTAGCTAATTCCATGCGTCTAACCAAAAAATCCTTTCTTCTTCCAACTTTTCGATCTTCCCATTCATTACCCGTGGGCCCTTCTTCTCCTAATTCTTTCCATTCTACCAACGAATAATCTATAATAATTCCAAAATCCAAATTGGCTAATTGTTCTCGGATAGTACCCGCTCCAGTAGAAATTTCTCGATTTCGAAATGCATCGAAGCCTTGGGTAGTAAAAAAAAGGGGGATGCTATATTTCCAGGATTGGATTTCATATTCGAATGAACCTCGTAATCGTAAGAAAGTAGGTTTTTTAGCTATGGGCCTAGCAAAAGAAAAATTTGGATAGGATCCTATAGGATCTCCCCCTTTCAAAATCGGACGTGAAAGTTTCCTTTCATCCGGCTCAAGTAGTTACACCAAATAAAGATAAAAAAAAGGGGGGGGGGTTCCACTAAAACCCCAAAAAGATCTACTCCTTACTCAAGTTCCTAAAGAAGATTAAGCAAGATTTCATTGATTCATTCTTCTCTTCTTTTTTATTTTTTTAGTAGATTTTCTGAATTCTTTTCTTTATTCAATCTTTATTCAATTAGTAATTATTGCATAAAATAAATGAAATGGGAAATTCTTGAGTAGTCTACTTCCCTTCGAATGATGAATCCCCTTACTTAACTTAATTAAAGTTAAAGAAATGTCGTAGAATTCAGAAGGGGTTTACTTGTCTATGTATTCTTCCATTCAATCGTTTAGGTCCCTACTTCGCCTCGATGGTTATGTCACGACGTCCTTAAAGCCTATATGCGATGGATAGACCCCGGGAACCATGACATATTTGCTTATTTGGACATAAACATAATTTCATTTATTTCTACACGAAAAGGAACGGTTAATTCCACATAACATCAAAAAATAAGTCTTTTTTTTTTCACGAGGTATAACTATAAACAAAACGATTTATTTGTTACTTAATTGACCATAGACCAATTTCCCCTTTTTACTTGGGAGTATTGAACACACCCATAATTCTGAGTTTCATGTTACTTCTACCAAGAGACATGTCAAATCGGGGGCATCCTAATTCAATTGAAGGGGATGACAGTTTCTCATTCTGCATTTCTAACATAATTTTTATCAAATCACACATCGCAGTATACTAGTCCTTCTAATTCTTTAAGCGGCTTATCTAAAAGATTTGCGATATAACTAGGAAGACGTTTCAAATACCACACATGGGTTACTGGGCATGCCAGTTTGATGTAGCCCATTTGATATCTTCGTATCCGAGAATCAACAAATTCGACTCCGCATTGTTCACAAAATTTCGGGTCTTCTTTGTCATTTCCAATTACTCGATAATTTCCACAAGCACAAATCCCACTTTTTATAGGCCCAAAAATTCTTTCACAAAATAATCC
>NZ_QPKJ02000005.1 GCF_003344625.1 Solirubrobacter deserti
CCGGCGACCGCACTCAGCGATCGGCAACCGACCGCCTATCAGCCGCGTTCACAACCTCTAGAGGCAGGACAGCTAGGTGAACGCGCCGTCGGCGAGGATCGTCTCGCCGTCGGCGCTCAGCGTTCCGCCCTCGCGCAGGTCGCAGATCAGGTCCCAGTGGACGACCGAGTCGTTGGTGCCGCCCGTCTCGGGATAGGAGCGGCCGAGCGCGAGGTGCACGGTGCCGCCGATCTTCTCGTCGAACAGGATCGCGCCGATCGGGCGGTCGATGCCGAAGTTGGTGCCGATGCCGAGCTCGCCCAGGTAGCGCGCGCCCTCGTCGGTCGCCAGCGTCGCCTGCAGGTAGTCGTTGCCGCGCTCGGCGTGGGCGCGCACGACCCGGCCCGCGTGGAACTCCAGCGTCACGTCCTCGACGACCACGCCGCGCGGGGAGGTCGGGATCGTGAACCGGATCACGCCCTCGGCGGACGTCTCGTGCGGCCCCGTGAAGACCTCGCCCGAGGGCATGTTGCGCTTGCCGTCGGAGTTGATCCAGGTGCGCCCGTCCACGGTCAGGCGCAGGTTGGTGCCCTCGGCCTGGATGTGGATCTCGCGCTTGGGCGTGAGCCGCTCGATCAACGCCGCCTGGAACGCGCGCAGCTCGCCCCAGGCCGCGGGCGGATCGTCATGGTCCAGGAACAGCGCGCGGGTGACGAAGTCCTCGAACTCGCGCGTGCCCATGCCGGCCTGCTGCGCGGCGGCGGCCGTCGGCCACAGCGTGATCGCCCAGCGGCGGGCCAGCGCGACCTCGCGCAGGGGCGCCCGCGAGCGCGCCGCGCGGGACAGGCGCGCCGGGTCGACGCCCGCCAGCGCGTTCGCGTTGTCGGTGGCCTGGATGCGCAGCGACGCGTCGATCTCCTCGGCCTCGGCCAGCTCGGCGGTCGGGAAGCCGTCGAGGTGCAGGTCGCGTGCGGCATTCCAGAACACCTCGTCCGCGCCGGGCAGCGACGCCCGGATCAGTGGCCACGCGTCCCGCTCGAGGATCTCCCGCTGGAGCGCCAGCAGCAGCGGCGCGGCGAGCGTCGAGGACTGGACCAGGATCTGCTGCCCGGGCTGTACCTCGAGGCAGTAGTCGGTCAGCAGGCGGGCGAAGCCGTCGACGTGGTTCATGGTGCCTGCATCTCCGGGAAGTGCTCGGCCAGGTGCTCGCGCAGCACGCCGCGGATCCACACGCGCTCGTCCTGGGAGGCGAAGCGGTAGCGGGCCAGCAGCTCCTTCTGCTTGGTGATCGGGGGCGTGCCGGCGATCTCCCAGCGCACGACGAGGCGCTCGAACAGGAACTCGACGGAGCGGTGCCAGGCGTCCTCCTGGCTGAGGATGTTCCCGCTGACGACCTCCGCGTACTGCAGCCGCGTGGCGGGCGTCATCGACCCGCGCAGCACCAGGGCGGAGCCGTTCGCGTCGCTGTAGGAGAACTCGGGCGCCTTCAGGCGGGCCTTCTTCGCCATCGCCTCGACGGTAGCGTCTCTGCGGTGCGCAAGCCGACTCGACCGCGTGAGGTGGGCCGGGGGGAACGCGTGCTGCCGGGCGTCTGGCGGCTGCGGCTCCCGCTCGACCTCCCTGGCGTCCCCCACGTCAACGCCTGGGCCTTGAAGGCCGGCCGCGGCCTCGTGCTCGTGGACACCGGCCTGCACGACCGCGGCACGATGGGCCACCTCGAGCAGGCGCTCGACCGCACCGGCCACAGCGTGCGCGACATCGACCTGATCGTCATCACGCACGCCCACATCGACCACTGCGGCCAGGCGCCGCCGCTCGCCCGGCGCGCCCGCTGCGAGGTGTGGATGCACCCGAAGTGGCGGTTGCACGCGCCCGACGACCTGGACAAGACGATCGAGATCGCGCTGCTGTCGGGCGTCCCGGAGGGGCCGCTGCGGCGCTGGGCCGAGGCGCGCCGCGGGATGGGCACGGGCCAGGCGGGCGAGCTGTACGCCGACAAGGACCTCGTTCCCGGCGTGACGGTCGACACCGACGCCGGCACCTGGAACGTGATCGAGACGCCCGGCCACGCGCCTTCGCACGTGTGCCTGCATCAGCCCGAGCAGCGCCTGCTGATCACGGGCGATCATCTGCTCGGCCGCGTGTCGCAGTACTTCGACGTCGGCTACACGCCCGATCCGGTGGGGGAGTTCCTCGAGTCGCTGACCGTCGTCGAGCGCCTGGACGCGCGGCTCGCCCTCGCCGGCCACGCCCGCCCGTTCACGGACATCCAGGCCCATATCGACGCCAACCGCGCCGAGGTCCGCCGGCGCGTGGACGCGACCCGCGCCGCGCTCGCGGACGGCCCGAAGAGCGCCTACGAGGTCGCGCGCACGGTCTACGGCGAGGCGTTCAACGAGCTGATGGCGAGCTGGCTGATGACGATGACGCGCGCCTGGTTGGTGCACCTCCAGCGCTTGGGGGAGGTCCTCAACGATGGTGCAGATCCCGTGCAGCACTGGGAGCTCGCCTCGTAGACTCGGCCCGATGCGCATCGACGAACGGATCGCGAGCGGGACCGAACCGGCCTTCTCGTTCGAGTTCTTCCCGCCCAAGACCGAGGACGGCGAGGCGAACCTGAACGCCGCGCTCGCCGAGCTCGCCCGGCTCGATCCGACGTTCGTCTCGGTCACCTACGGCGCGGGCGGCACGCCGGCGCAGAAGGGCAAGACGATCGACATCGTCTCGCGCATCAAGGCCGACCACGGCCTGGAGGCGATGGCGCACTTCACGTGCGTCGGCGCGCACGTGGACGAGCTGCGCGCGACGCTCGACCGCATGCGCGAGGCCGGGATCGAGAACGTGCTCGCGCTGCGCGGCGACCCGCCGGCGGGCGTGGACGCCAAGAACTGGGTCGCGGCCGAGGGCGGCCTGAACTACTCGCGCGAGCTGATCGAGCTGATCCGCGCGGACTACGACTTCGCGGTCGGCGCGGCCTGCTTCCCGGAGGTCCACCTGGCGGCGGAGTCGGCCGAGTCCGACTTGCGCTACACGCGGGAGAAGGTCGAAGCGGGCGCGCGCTTCTTGATCACGCAGCTGTTCTTCGACAACCAGCTCTACTACGACTTCGTGGCCCGCGCGCGCGACGCCGGCATCGACGTCCCGATCATCCCGGGCATCATGCCGATCACGAACGTCAGCCAGGTCAAGCGCTTCACGGAGATGTGCGGCGCGTCGATCCCGCCCGGCCTGCTGCGCGAGCTCGAGCTGCGCACGGACCAGCCGGAGGCGGCGGCGGACTTCGGCGTGGCCTACGCGACGATGCAGTGCGCCGACCTGCTGGCCAACGGCGCGCCCGGCATCCACTTCTACACGCTCAACCGCTCGCCCTCCACGCGCGCGATCCTCAGCGCGCTGCGCTGCCTGGCGCCGTGGCGGCGCCCGGTCAGCGCGTAGAGCGGCGGCCGCCGGGCTTGGCGGCGTAGAGCTCGCGGTCCGCGGCCTCGATCAGCTCCATCACCTCAGCGCCGCCTTGCGGGGCCGAGGCGAGCCCGACCGTGATCCCGAGCGGGTTCTCGCCCGTTACCAGCTCGACCGGGAGCGTGTTGGCGACATCCTGCATGATCGCGTCCGCCGCCTGGCGGCCCGCGACCTCGCCCGCACGCACCCAGACGCCGAACTCGTCGCCGCCGAGCCGGCCCGCGACCCCGTGGCGGGCGAGCACGCGCGCCACCTCGGTCAGGACGAGGTCGCCGGCGCGGTGGCCGTGGGTGTCGTTGACGTGCTTGAAGCCGTCGACGTCGCAGATCAGCAGCGCGCCCTCGGTGCCGGTGGCGAGGTCGCGGCGGACCGTCTCGATCCAGGAGCGGCGGTTGTGGAGGCCCGTGAGGTCGTCGGTGTGCGCGACGGCCTCGAGCCGGCCGACGGCCTCGGCGAGGTCGCCCGACGCGCCGGTGGCGGCGACGCCGGCCTTCTCGGCCACCTCGTCGAGGAGGTCCGCTGTGGCGCCGAGGCGATCGAGCGCGATCGCGAGCAGCTCGCGGTCGGGCTCGCCCCCGGTGACCATGTGCGCGAGCACGTCGCCGACGATCACGCACGCGGTCTCGTCGGACGGGACCGCGAGCCCGGTCGGGCCGCCGTGGTGGTAGGCGATCGCGCGGGTGACGTCATCGTCGGGCTCGCTCAGGCCGACGAGCAGCGAGCCCGCCTGCGCGTGGTCGAGGCCGAGGATCCTGCGCTCGAGCTCCGCGCGGGGAACGCCGAACGGCGCCTCGGCGGCGATGTCCTCGAGCGGCTGGACACCGAACGCCGCGGGCATCAGCAGCTTGCCGACGTCGTGCAGCAGGCCGGCGAGGTGTGCGGTGTCGGTGTGCGCGCCGCGCAGGTCGGCCGTGGTGGCTGAGTAGGCCGCGACGGTGACGGCGTGCACGTGCAACTGGCCGCGGCTGAGGTGCGCGCCGCCGGGGAAGCGCTCCAGGAAGCGGTAGGTCTCGGCCTCGAGGGCGATTCGCACGAGCGCGCGGCGCCCGAGCAGCGTCACGGCCTGGCGGATCGTGCGCGCGCGGATGGCGCGCATGTAGGCGGCCGAGTTCGCGTACCGGAGCAGGTTCGCGCTGAACGCCTCATCGGACTCGATCACCTGCACGAGGTCGCTGGTCGTGCCGTGCGGGTCGTTGGCCAGCGTGCGGATGCGGGCCACGGTCCCGCCGAGCACCGGCAGCGGGCCGATGCGCTTCAGAGCGTCGTGTACGCGAGTGTCGGGCTTGTCGAAGCGGGCCATCCGGGGGAGTCATCGGCGGCTCCTGCAGGCAGCATGAGAGCCACCTTCTAGGGGCCGGTTTTCGGTGCGCTGGGTTCGATGTCGAGGGCGTGCGCGACACGCGGTTGACCATCCACGTCCCACGCGACATCCACCTGGTCGTTGCGCCCATAGGTACCGATACCCCATGCGCCTAAGAACCACCGCCAGAAGCCGAGCCGCGCCTCCTTGACCAGCTCCTTCTCGAACACCAGCCGGCCTTCCGAGACCCGGTAATCCCGCCCCAGCTCCTGACGCACCCCATTCACGTAGACCGTGAACGGCTCGCGCACACCGGGCGGGAGAGGAACGCGGGATTGCGCCATCAGCGCCTGGGAGGGTACGCCGCCAGGCGCTCTAGGCTCTTCGCCGCCGTGTCCGCGCAGCCCTATCGCATCCGCCGCTCCCAGCGAGCCCGCCGGATCCGGGTCAGCGTGGACAACAACGGCGAGATCGAGGTCGTGCTTCCGGCGCGCTCACCCGAGCGGCACGCCGAGCAGGCCGTCCGCGAGCTCGCCCCGTGGATCGCGCGCCGCCGCCAGGCGGTCGCCGCCGCGGCGCGCGAGGTCGGCCGCGCGCCCGGCACCGTGCCCTACCTCGGGGAGACGTTGACGCTCGTCCCCGAGCGCGGGCGCACCCAGGTCCGCCGGGTCGGCGACCGGCTGCTGATCCCGGAGGGGGAAGACGCGCGCGAGGCGCTCGAGCGCTGGTACCGGCGCCGCGCCCGCGTCGAGGTGATCCCGCGGCTGGACGCCGCTTGCGCGCGGGCGGGCTCGCGCTACAACGGGCTCACGATCCGCGGGCAGAAGACGCGCTGGGCGTCCTGCTCGAGCTCGGGCGCGATGTCGTTCAACTGGCGCCTGCTGCTGGCGCCGCCGGAGATCCTCGACTACGTCGTCGAGCACGAGGTCGCCCACCTCGAGGTCATGGACCACTCGCCGCGCTTCTGGGCGCTGCTGGCCTCCCGCTCGCCGCGCTGGCGCGAGCACTCGGCCTGGCTGAAGCGCTACGGGTCGACGCTGACGCTCTGACGGAGCGCCTGCAGGGCGTCTTCGCCCTCGAGCGCCTTGCGCCGCAGCCGGCCGGTCCAGGCCACGAGCGACCCGTCCCCGCGCACGTCCACGCCCGCGGGGTGCTTCGCGCCCTTGAGCTCGATCCGCGCGGCCACCAGCTGGCCCGGCTCGTACGTGCGCCCGAGCGCGTTCACGGGCCGGCGGTCGCCGCGCGCCTCGCGCTCGATCGCCGCGAGCGCCTGATTGAGCGTCTCGTAGTCCTGGTGGCTGACCTTCGGACCACGCCGGACCGTGACCCGGTAGCTCACTTCACCTGGTCGAGCAGCGGGGCGACCTTCTCCCAGCGCGAGATCTCGCACCCGTCCGAGCGCGCGAAGCTCGCATCGACGGGCTCGCCCCGGATCGCGCCCTTGATCGTCGCCGTCTCCGGGCCGCCGAACTGCTGCGTGCACGCGACGTCGTCCGCGGTCGGTCTCAGGTCCGCGGCGGAGATCCCGGCGGCGGCGCCGCAGGCGTCGCTGTCCGTCGGCTGCTTGCAGCTGACCTCGAGCTCCTTCGGGGCCTCCGCGCCGTCGCCGTCGGAATCGACGGTCACGACGAGGCTGGCGAGCTCGTCGCTGCCACCTCCGGTCGCGGGGGTGGTGGGTTCGTCCGAGCCGCAGGCCGCGAAGGCGAGCGCGGCGATCACGGCCAGCGCGAGGCGGTGCATGTCTTCAAGCGTAGTCGTGAGGTCACACGCCGTCACCAGGCGCTGGCGGCGACGAGCCGTGCACGCTCGCCCCAGCCGACCGCGCCCAGCCGTCGGCCGTCGGCGTCACGGCTTTCCGACCACCGCCAGCTGACCCCCGCGATCGAGGGCAACGGCCGGCCCAGCAGCTCGGCCTCGCTGCGCCCGAGCATCGCGCACGCCGTGCCGTTGGCCATCTCCACGCACCCCGCCGCGTCCACCGCCACGATCAGCGCGCCCGCCGCGTCGAACGCGCGCCGGCGCCGCCGGGTCAGATACGCGCCGAGCTGCCCGCCGATCGTCGCGAACATCGCCGCCGCCTCCCCGCTCGGCTCGCGCGCGTCCGTCGCGAACAGCTCGATCACGCCGACGCACTCGTCTCCGTCGGTGATCGGGAACGCGGCCGCGGTCACCAGCCCGGCGCGCAGCGCGGCGTCCGAACCCGCGGCCCAGATCGGGCGGCGGAACGCCCACACGCGGCCCGGGAGGCTCTGGCCGGCGGCGTAGGTCTCGCCGCGAACGCCGTCGACCAACGCGGCGACGGCGGTGCGCGAGTCGGCCGCGTGCCACGCGACGACGCACCGCAGCATGTCCTCGTCGGGACGCCAGACGGCGCCGGCGGCCCAGCCGAGCGCCTCACCGAGCGTCGTCAGGACGCGCTCACAGAGCGTCACGGGCTCCAGGCCGGCCGCCAGGTGGTCGGCGATCGCCTGCTGCGCCGCGAGCAGGCGGTGGGCGCCGCCGACGCGGCGGCGCATGCGCGCGCCCTCGAGCTCGCGCGTCAGCACCGGTCCGAGCTGGGTGAGCGACGACACGCTCGGCACACCGTGGGCACGCTGCAGCGGCGAGACGACGATGAACGGCAGGTGCGGGTCGACGAGCCGGACGAGCGCGAGCGCCTTGGCGTGCGGCGCGTCGCCGCCGTGCAGCACGGCGTCCCAGCCGCGCCGCGCGAGCGCGGCGCTCAGCGCCTCCTCGCCCGTCACCGGCACCGTGCGCAGCTCCGGCAGCACGCGGGCGATCTGCGCCGCGTGACTCGCTGGGACGTCGACGAGCAGCGCTGAGACAGACCTCACCGTCAGACCATCGGCGCACCCGCCATCGCCCTTGAGGGCAGCTGGACGACGATCTCGCGCACACCGCCCTCGATCACGTCGCGGTCGACGTGGGTGCCGAAGCCGCGCAGGAGCTTCACCGCGCCGCGGTTGGTGGCGAGCATGGTGCCCGAGAACTTGTCCACGTTCGCGCGCTCGGCGAGCAGCTCGATCATCCGGCGGCCCAGGCCCATGCGCTGCCATGGGTCACCGACCACGATCGCCAGCTCGGCGGTGTCCTCGGAGACGCGCACGCTGCGCGCGACCGCGACCAGCCCGCCGTGCAGCGCGTCGACGGCGACCAGGGCGACGTGGTCGACCTGGTCGACCTCGGTCAGGTAGCGCAGCTCGGCCGCGCTGAAGGAGACCTTGGGGGAGAGGAAGCGCCGCATGGCGGTCTCCGGGGACAGCATCCGGAGACCGGCGGAGAGCAGCGGCTTGTCCTCAGGCGTGATCGGCCGGATGAGGACCGTCAGCGCGGGGAGGGTGAGGAGCATGAGTTGCATCAAACAACTCAGCTCCCCTCCCCGTCAAGTGGGGGTAGCCGCCGTCTTAGGGCTTAACGCTCTGAGACCGGCTTGTAATCCCGGCCGCGCTCGCCCGTGTAGATCTGCCGCGGACGGGCGATCTTCTGCTCGGAGTCGTCGATCATCTCCAGCCACTGCGCGATCCAGCCGCTCGTGCGCGGGATCGCGAACAGGACGGTGAACATGCCGACGGGCATGTGCAGCGCCTCGTAGATGAGGCCGGAGTAGAAGTCGACGTTCGGGTACAGCTTGCGCTTGACGAAGTACTCGTCCTCGAGCGCGATCTTCTCGAGCTCGATGGCGATCTCCAGCAGCGGGTTCACGCCGGTGACCTCGAAGACGTCGTCGCAGGCCTTCTTGATGATCTTCGCGCGCGGGTCGTAGTTCTTGTAGACCCGGTGGCCGAAGCCCATCAGGCGCTCCTTGCCGTCCTTGACGCCCTGCATGAAGTCGGCGATGTTCTCCTTCTTCTCGATCCGGCGCAGCATGCGCAGGACCTGCTCGTTGGCGCCGCCGTGCAGCGGGCCGTACAGCGCGGCCACGCCCGCGGCCACCGCGGAGTACGGGTCGACCTGCGAGGAGCCGACGGCGCGCACCGCGCTCGTGGAGCAGTTCTGCTCGTGGTCGGCGTGCAGGATGAAGAGGATGTCCAGCGCCCGCTCGAGCCGGGGATCGGGCTCGTACTTGAGCTCGGTCATCTTGAACAGCATCGAGAGGAAGTTGCCGGGGTAGCGCAGCTCGTTGTCCGGATAGACGTAGGGCTGGCCCATGTTGTGGCGGTAGGCGAACGCCGCGAGCGTCGGCATCTTCGCGATCAGGCGGATGATCTGGAGGTAGCGCGTCTCCTCATCCTTGATCTGGTTGGCGTCGGGATAGAACGTCGAGAGCGCGCCGACCGACGCCAGCAGCATCCCCATCGGGTGCGCGTCGTAGCGGAAGCCCTGCATGAAGCTGCGTACGTTCTCGTGGACGAACGTGTGCGTCGTGATGCGGTGCGTCCACTCGTCGAGCTGCTTCTGGTTGGGCAGCTCGCCGTGCACGAGCAGATAAGCGACTTCCAGATACGTGGAGTGCTCGGCCAGCTGCTCGATCGGATATCCGCGGTACTCCAGGACGCCGGCCTCGCCGTCCAGATACGTGATCGCGCTGCGACACGACGCGGTGTTCATGAACGCGGGGTCGTAGGACATGACCCCGAAGTCGCTCTCGTTGACCTTGATGTTCCGTAAGGCGGTCGCGCGGATGGTTCCATCCTCGACCGGGACCTCGTAGGTCTTGCCCGTACGGTTGTCCGTGATCGTCAGCGTGTCCGACGCCGTCGCCACACCACCGGTTTCAGTCTGCTCCTCGGTTCCCATGAGGCTCCTCTTCGAGGGGAGGGTTAAGTCTCTGACCCCCATTGTGGCGGGCGCCGACTCTTGGGGTCGGTTACCCCGTGATGACGGACGTGTATGCCGTGACCGCGACGAGGATCACGGTCAGCAGGATGAGCCCGTTGCCGACGACCTTCGAGGGCGGGAACGTCGCGTGGCGGGCGATGCCCACGACCGACAGCAGGACCGCGAACGTCACCAGCACGCCCGCGGAGATGTAGAACGGCGCCTTGGAGACTTCCTCCTCCGCGACCTCGGCAGCGAACAGCACGGTGGCGAGCATCGAGCGGGAAGCTACCGCATGTAGCGGCTCTCGGTCGCCGCCTCCTGGCCCTGGTAGTGCGAGCCCAGTTGGGGGGACCCGTACGGGACCTCCGCGGGCTTGTCCAGAGCCATGAACGACAGCTGCGCGATGAGCAACCCGGGATAGAGCTTGATCGGGACGCGCGTGAGGTTGTTGAGCTCGAGCGTGAGCGTGCCCTTCCAGCCCGGGTCGATGAACCCGGCCGTGGCGTGGACGATCAGCCCGAGCCGCCCGAGCGAGGACTTGCCCTCGATCCGCGCGACCACGTCGTCGGGCAGCTCAACCCACTCCTCGGTGCGCCCGAGGCAGAACTCGCCGGGGTGGATGACGAACCCCTCGTCCGGCGTGACCACGACCTCCTCGGTCAGGTTCGCGGCGGGGCCCTCACGCAGGTCGATCGTCGCGACCTTGTGGTTGCTGAAGACCCGGAAGGAGTCGCCCAGGCGCAGATCGACGGACGCCGGCTGCACGAGCGACGGGTTCCACGGCTTGATGACGATCTGGCCGTCATCGACGAGACGGCGGATCGTGCCGTCGGAGAGGACGGACGCGGTCACGGCGGGGAAGACTAGTGATGTGGCGTTCGGGCGCGCCCGAACGCGGTGACCGACCGCACGCGCGGCGGCGACGTGAGGCGGGCGCCGCAGGCCGGTCCGCCGCGGCGCGGGGGCCGCGGCCGGCGCGGACGATGCGGGTGCGGACGCCGCGGGACGGGGGTCCCGCCGTCGTTGGTGACGTCGTCCGTGTCCGTCGTCTGCTTGACCGCCCACCAGACGATGTAACAAGCGGCCGCGATCGGCAGCTTGAGGAAGACGAACAGGTAAAGCATCGCCCAGCCCATTCGCCCGTGGATGGTACGCCGATGCGCCCGCCGGGGAAGCGGGCGCGTCAGATATGGCGCAGCGCTACCCGCGCAGCGGCACGGGCGAGGCGTCGAACACCGTCACCCGCTGGAGCTCGGCGACGCGCTCGTTGACCTCCTCGGCCGTGAGCGTCTGCATGCGCTCGGTGCCGAAGGCCTCGACGTTGAAGGAGGCCAGCGCCGTGCCGTAGGCCATCGCGCGGCGCAGCAGCTCGTCCGTGATCTCCTCGTCGGCGTGCGCGGCCACGTAGCCGACGAAGCCGCCGGCGAAGGTGTCGCCCGCGCCGGTCGGATCCACGACGTCCGCCGTCGGATACGCGGGGATGCCGAAGACGCCGTCCTTGGTGTACATGTTCGCGCCGTACTCGCCGAACTTGACCACGACCACGCGCGGGCCCATCTCCATGATCTTCCGGGCCGCGCGGACCAGGTTCGGCTCGTCGGTGAGCTGCTTGGCCTCGCCGTCGTTGACGATCAGGCAGTCGACGCCCGCGATCGTCTTCACGAGCGACTCGCGCGCGATGTCGATCCAGAGGTTCATCGTGTCCAGCGCGACGAAGCGCGCGCCGGTGCACTGCTCGCGCACGGCCCGCTGCAGGTCCGGCTGGATGTTGGCCAGGAACAGGACGTCGGCGTCCTTGGAGGCCTGCGAGAGCTTCGGCTCGAAGGACTCGAAGACGTTCAGGTCCGTCTGGAGCGTGTGGCGGATGTTGACGTCGCGCTCGTAGCGGCCCGCCCAGAAGAACGTCTTGCCGCCCGGCACGTGCTCGATGTCGTCCGTCACCACGCCGCGGTTGCGCAGCACGGCGTACTCCTCTTCGCTGAAGTCGTCGCCGACGGGCCCGACGACGCGGGTCTCGGCGAGGAACGAGGACGCGAGCGAGAAGTGCACGGCGGCGCCGCCCAGCAGGCGGTCGCGCTTGCCCGACTCGGTCTCGACGGCGTCAAAGGCAATGGATCCGACTACGGTGAGCGACATAAGGCGCGTGAGGGTAGCCGCTAGCCTGCTGGAGCGAAAATGACGACTTTTGCCGAGCTCGGGCTGTCCGAGCCGATCCTGCAGGCCCTCCAAGAGATCGGGTACGAATCTCCCAGCCCGATCCAGGAGCAGGCGATCCCCCCGCTCCTCGAAGGGCGGGACATGATCGGTCAGGCGCAGACCGGCACGGGCAAGACCGCCGCGTTCGGGCTGCCGCTGATGGAGTTCGTGGACCCGTCCGAGGACGAGGTCCAGGCCATCGTCCTCACGCCGACGCGTGAGCTGTGCATCCAGGTCACCCAGGCGCTGCGGACCTACGGCGCCAAGAAGGGCATCGACCCCGTCGCCGTCTTCGGCGGCGCGCCGATCCGCACCCAGCAGGCGCAGTTGCGCGCCGGCGGGCAGGTCGTGGTCGGCACGGTCGGCCGCGTGCTGGACCTCATCAGCCGCCACTCGCTCGTGCTGCACTCCGCGCGCTACATCGTGCTCGACGAGGCCGACGAGATGCTCGACCTCGGCTTCCTCGAGGACGTCGAGAAGATCCTCAGCCTCGCCCCCGGCAGCCGCCAGACCGCGCTCTTCAGCGCGACGATGCCGAACGAGATCCGCAGCCTGGCCGAGCGTCACCTGTACGACCCGGTCACCGTCAAGGTCAAGGCCGCGACGCTGACCATCGACACGGTCGAGCAGTTCTACCTCGAGACGCAGCCGAAGGAGAAGACGGACGCGCTCGCCCGCGTGCTCGAGGCCGAGCGTCCCGACCAGGCGATCGTCTTCGCGCGCACCAAGATCCGCACCGAGCAGCTCTTCCAGACGCTCAAGAACCGCGGGATGAACGTGCGCGCGCTGCACGGCGACATGAGCCAGGGCTCGCGCGACGGCGTGATGATCGCGTTCAAGAGCGGCCGCGTGCCGATCCTGGTCGCCACGGACGTCGCCGCCCGCGGCCTGGACATCTCCACGGTCACGCACGTCGTCAACTACGACGTGCCGACCTCCCCCGACGTCTACGTGCACCGCATCGGCCGCACGGGCCGCGTCGGCCGCTCCGGCCGCGCGATCACGTTCATCGAGCCGCGCCAGAAGCGCGACCTCGAGGCGATCGAGAACCATGCGTCGACGAAGATCGCGCCGTGGACCGAGGGCGCGCGCGTCGCGCCGACGCCCGCCTCCGAGCCGCGCCCGCGCCGCCACCAGAAGCCGCGCGACGCCGAGGCCGCCCCGAACGGCGCCGTCTATACGAAGCTGATCGCGACCGCCGGCCGCCACGAGGGCATCGAGGCCGCCGACCTGATCGCCGGCCTGACCGCAAGCGGCCTGGACGGCGAGGCGATCCGCAACGTCCGCATTCTCGAGCGCTTCGCGCTCGTCGAAGTGCCCGCCGGCTCCGCGCCGGAGGTCGTCTCCGTGCGTGGCCACCAGGTCGCGCTGGAGCCAATCCGAAACTAGGGAGGCCCGCCATGTCCGTGGCGACCATGTCGACCAATCACGGCGACATCACGATCGAGCTGTTCGACGCCGATGCTCCGAAGACGGTCCAGAACTTCAAGGACCTCGCGAACAAGGGCTTCTACGACGGCCTCTCGTTCCACCGGATCATCAAGGACTTCATGATCCAGGGCGGCTGCCCGCAGGGCACCGGCACCGGTGGTCCGGGCTACACGTTCGAGGACGAGATCAACCAGCACAAGCTGGTCCGCGGCTCGCTGGCGATGGCCAACGCCGGCCCGAACACCAATGGCTCGCAGTTCTTCATCGTCACGCTCGACGCCACCCCGTGGCTCGACGGCAAGCACACCAACTTCGGCCAGGTGACGGACGGCATGGACGTCGTCGACAAGCTCGAGAACCTGCCGACGGGTCCCGGCGACAAGCCGCGCGAGGACGCCCGCATCGAGAAGCTGACGATCACCGAGTAGCTCGCGGGTGACGCACGTGGGCGGTCCTGTGAGGAACGCCCACAGGCGCCCGTATGTCGAGCCGATGATCCGGCAGAGCTTCACGGTGCAGGTCCGCGGCTGAGCTAGGCTCAGCCCATGGCGACCATCCCTGTCGAGAACCCGGCGACCGGCGCCACCATTCGTGAGGTGCCGGTCACGCCGCCGGAGGACGTCGCGGCGGTCGTCGAGCGCGCGCGCCAGGCCCAGCCCGCCTGGGAGGCGCTGGGCTATGCGGGCCGCGGCCAGATCCTAAAGCGGGCGCAGCAGTGGCTGCTCCAGCACGCGGACGAGGTCGCGGACACGATCGTGGCCGAGACGGGCAAGGCGCGCGAGGACGCCCTGCTCGTGGAGATCGCCTACGGCGTCAACGCCCTCGGCTTTTGGCCGGCCAAAGCGCCGAAATGGCTTGCGGATGAACGAGTCCGCACGACGAACCCGCTCGTCCTGGGGCGCCGGATGGTCGTCCGCTACCGCCCTGTCGGCGTCGTCGGCGTGATCGGCCCCTGGAACTACCCGCTCGTCAACAGCGTCGGGGACGCCATCCCAGCGCTCGCCGCGGGGAACGCCGTCGTCGTCAAGCCATCCGAGGTGACGCCGCTGACGTCCCTCTTGTTCGAACGTGGACTGCATGAATGTGGCCTTCCTGAGGGGGTCTTCCAGGTCGCGGTCGGCACCGGTGAGACCGGGGCCGTCCTGATCGACCACGTCGACATGGTGATGTTCACGGGCTCCACGCGCACCGGGCGAAAGGTCATGGAGCGCGCCGCCCAGACCCTCACGCCCGTCTCGCTCGAGCTCGGCGGCAAGGACCCCATGATCGTCCTTGCCGACGCGGACCTGGACCGCGCCGCCAACGCCGCGGTCTACTACTCGATGCAGAACGGCGGCCAGACGTGCATCTCGATCGAGCGCGTCTACGTGGAGGCTCCCGTCTACGACCAGTTCGTGGCCAAGGTGACGGAGAAGACCAAGGCTCTGCGTCAGGGCCCACCCGACGGTCCGGGCTCGGTCGACGTGGGCGCGATGACGTTCCCACCGCAGCTCGAGATCGTCGAGCAGCACGTCCAGCAGGCCCGGGACGCGGGCGCGCGCGTGCTCACCGGCGGGCATCGCCGCGCCGGCGCGGGCCGGTTCTTCCAGCCCACGATCATCGCGGACGCCGACCACTCGATGACGGCGATGCGCGAGGAGACGTTCGGCCCGACGCTGCCCATCATGCGCGTCCAGGACGCCGACGAGGCGGTGCGCCAGGCCAACGACTCGCCCTACGGGCTGGGCGCAGCGGTCTTCACCAAGGACGTCGCCAAAGGCGAGCGGCTCGCCCGCCGGATCGAAGCGGGCGCCGTCTGCGTCAACGACGCCGCGGTCAACTACCTCGCCCTCGAACTGCCGATGGGGGGCTGGAAAGCGTCGGGCCTGGGCGTGCGCCACGGCCCGGCGGGCCTGCGCAAGTACACACGGCAGCAGGCCGTGATGACGTACCGCCTGCCGCTGAAACGGGAGCTCCACTTCTTCCCCTACAACGCGCGGGTCACCGGGCTGATCACGCGGGGCCTCAAGCTCTTCTTCGGCCGCGGCTCACGCCGCGTTTGAGGTCGGGGCCCAGCCGGACTGCGTGAGCTCGTCACGCAGGCGCCGGCGGGCGCGGTGCTGGAGCGCGTGGACGGCGTCGATGGAGCGGCCCAGCCGCTCGGCCACCTCGCCCGGCGTGAGGCCGGCGATCAGCCGCAGCAGCATCACCTGCCGCTGATCCTCGGGCAGCGCGGCCAGCGCGCTCTTGAGCGCGTCGAGCCGCTCGGTCGCGTGCAGCTCGGCCGTCGCGCCGGTCGCGTGCACCTCGGCCAGTGGCACTGAACGCTGCGCTCGAAGGTGATCGAGCGCAGCGTTCCGTGCGACTCGCAACAGCCAGGCCGCGAAGGGGGTGGCGCCCGCCCGGTAATGGGAAAGCGCCCGCGGGAGGCGTGCGAAGACCTCGCTCGTCAGGTCCTCGGCGTCGTGCTCGTCGCGCACGATCGCGAGGACGTACCCGAACACGTTGTCCGCGTACAGCAGGTACAGCAGGCGCAGCGCGTCATCCTCGCCGGCGCGGGCGCGCTCGGCCGCGGCGGCGACCAGCGCCTCCGCGTGGAGCGACGTATCGAGGTGACGACGGCGCCGGTATCCCGAGCGCGCCGCCGTCGCCTCCAAGCGATCCGCCGCACGGCGCACCGCCACCTGTCCCGTTCCCTGGAGAATGAGCGACCTTGCCCTTGTCCGAAATGCTTCCCCCGCCATCCTTGACGGGAGGTCAAGCGTTCCACCGCGGACGCTCCAGTGAAAGACGAACATGCGTCCACTGGACGGAGGTAGCGGTTCAGCCCAGGGCGGTACTGCGCGCCCGCTCGGCGATCTCCGGCACGCCCTCCTTCAGGCGGTCGAAGAACGCGTCCTCGGTGGTGCCGGCGAGTCGCCGTTTATAGCTTCCTTCCAGGAAGATCGCCGACTTCCAGAGGGCCAGCGTGGTGTACCAGCGCAGGTCCCGCATCGACCGCCCGGAGCGCTCCTCGTAGCGGGCCACGAGGGCGTCTCGGGTGGGGAAGCCGGGGGTCCGTGTGACGGTGGTCAGGGAGGCGATCGTGCTCTGCGGATCCCCCTCTTGCGCCCAGGTCGCGAGCAGGTAGCCCACGTCGGCCAGGGGGTCGCCGATCGTCGCCAGCTCCCAGTCGAAGATCGCGCTCAGGCGCCCGCCGGTGAACATCACGTTCCCGAGCCGGTAGTCGCCGTGGACGATCGTCGCGGGCCCGGATTCGGGGAGCTGCTCGCCCAGCCAGGCCGTGACCTCGTCCAGCGCCGCGATCTCGCGCGTCGCGTTGTGCTCCCACAGCCCCGTGAAGCGGCGCACCTGGCGTTGCAGGTAGCCCGTCGGCTTGCCGAAGCCCTCCAGGCCGCACGCCTGCCAGTCCGTGGCGTGGACCTCGACGAGCGCGTCCACGAGCTCGGCCGCCACGCCGGCCGGTGTGGCGCCGTCGGGGAGTGTGGCGTTGATCACGGTTCCGTGCACGCGTTCCATCACGTAGAACGGCGCGCCGATCACCGCCTCGTCGTCGCAGGTGGCGACGACCTTCGGCACCCGCACCGCCGTGGGCTCGAGCGCGCGCAACAGCCGTGCCTCGCGCAGGACGTCGTGCGCGGAAGGCGGGAGCGGCGGGCGCGGCGGGCGCCGCAGCACCCAAACTCCGCCACGCCGGGCGACCAGGTACGTCACGTTGGAGTGCCCGTCTCCGACCGGCTGAGCCGTGATCTCTCCCGTTCCCAGCCCGTGTTCGTCCAGGAAGCGCTCGAGCGGCCGCAGCACCAGCAGCGGTGGTTGATCGAGTGCGCTCGCCTCTTCCGGGGTAGCAACGATCGCGGTCACGCTTATGCAGCGTAAACCGCAACCCGCTCACATACAGCGGGTTGGAAGTACCAGAGCCGACCGCTCCTCCCTCTGCGTCGGCGCTCCCCCACCCCTGATGCGACGACTTCTCCTGACGTTCCCGCTCATCGCGCTGTGCGCGTGGGCTCCGCCCGCCGGCGCCTCCTCGCGCCAGGTCACGACCTTCGAGGCGCCGCGCGAGCTGCTCTCGGGCTCTACGCGCGCCACCACGCTCGATCAGATCAGCCAGTTCGGCGTCAAGCGCGTGCGCCAGCTCGTGTACTGGCGCGACATCGCGCCCGAGCCCGACAGCAAGACCAAGCCCGCCGGCTTCGACGCGAGCAACCCCGACAGCTATCCGGCGAACAAGTGGGACAACCTCGACGGCCTGGTCGCGGCCGCGCGCGAGCGCAAGATCGATGTCACGCTCACGCTCACCGGACCCGTCCCGAGGTGGGCGACCAAGGGCAAGCGCGACAACTACACCGATCCGCTGCCGGCGGAGTTCGGGGCCTTCGCGACCGCGATCGGCCGCCGCTACGGCGACGCCGTCAACCTGTGGTCGGTCTGGAACGAGCCGAACCAGCCGCAGTTCCTGCGCCCGCAGTTCAAGAGCGGCAAGGCCTACTCGCCGAAGCTCTACCGCAAGCTCTACCAGGCGGCGGAGAGGGGGCTGCGCTCGACGCCGGCCAACGCGAAGGACACGCTGCTGATCGCCGAGACGTCGCCGCGCGGGAACTCGAACATCGTCGCGCCGCTCGCGTTCCTGCGCGGGATGCTGTGCCTGGACTCCAAGTACCGCAAGTCCAAGTCGTGCGGGAAGCTCGAGCCGGGCGGCTACGCGCACCACGCGTACACGACGAGCGCGGGGCCGCGCTGGGTGCCCCAGAACGCCGACGACGTGACGATCGGCGTGCTGCCGCGGCTGGTGACCGCGCTGGACAAGGCCGCGCGCGCGGGCGCGCTCCCCAAGCACCTGCCGATCCACCTGACCGAGTTCGGCATCCAGACCGAGCCGGACAAGATCAGCGGCGTCTCGCTCGAGCGCCAGGCCGCGTACCTCGCCGTCTCCGAGCACATCGCCTACGTGAACCCGCGGGTCGCCGCGTTCTCCCAGTACCTGATGAGCGACGACCCGCCGCGCTCGAGCGGCTACCGCTACGGCGGGTTCGAGAGCGGGCTCAAGAGCGCCGACGGCAAGGAGAAGCCCGCGTTCAACGGCTTCCGGCTGCCGCTCGCGGTCGAGGCGTACGGCAACCAGGACGTGCTGTGGGGGCTCGTGCGCCCGCAGCGGGCGGTGAGCAAGGTGACGATCGAGCGCCGGATCACGGGTTACAAGACCTGGCGGGTGCTCAAGACGATCGACACGACGGCGTCCGGCGTGTACGCGCTCAAGACGCCCCGCAAGAAGGGCCAGCACTACCGCGTGAAGTGGACGTCCCCGAGCGGGACGACCTACACCGGTCCTTCGGTTCGCAGCTATTAGGGTCCCGACCCGGTACGGCGCGCGCCGGGTCGACCCGATACCTCAAACCATGAGGAAGCGTTGGAGCCGATGGAGCGTGCTGGGTCAGCAGGTCAGTGACGGGGCCGGGGTCCCGGTCGGGCAGGTCGTGGACACCTACCCGTTCGACGGCGGTGACGTCGAGATGGTCGTGGTCCGGCTGGACGGGGCGTTCGGTGGCAAGCGCATGCTGGCCGTCGACGACCTCTGGATCGACGGGTTCTCGCTGCGCACGCCGTTCGCGGCGTGGCAGATCGAGGACTCGCCCGAGCTGACGGACGGCCGCCACGCGGCGGACGACCCGTACCGGGCGCGCAGCCACTGGCGTTACGAGGAGCCGGCCGCGCTCTACGCCGCAGCCTGAGTACTCTTGGGCCGCGATGGCGGCGCAGCTGTGGATGCTGCGGCACGGGGAGGCCGTGCCGCACGACTCGAAACCCGACCACGACCGCGAGCTCACGCCGCGCGGTCGCGGCCAGTCAGAAGCCGCGGGCCGCGCGCTCGCCGCGCTTGGAGCCGAGTTCGACGCCTGTTACGCGAGCCCCAAGGTGCGCGCGTGGCAGACCGCCGCGCTGGCGTGCGCGGCGCTGAACGTGGACCCGGTGCGCGAGGACGCACTCGCGAACGGCTTCAGCCGCGTCGACGCGCTCGCGCTGCTCGACGCCCACGAGGGCAACGTGCTGGTGGTCGGTCACGAGCCGTCGTTCTCGCAGGTCGTCTACGACTTCACGGGCGCTCGCGTGGACTTCAAGAAGGGCGGCGTCGTCGCGCTGGAGGCCAAGCGCACCGCCGGCCAGCTGCTCGTCCTGCTGCGCCCGAAGGAGCTCGAAGCTATTGCTGCGGCGCTAGGGGCACGCTGAAGCATTCCGGCGCGCCTGCTGCGGCACATCCGCGGCGCCTCGCGCCACCCACGATGCTCGACGGGCTGGCGCCCGCCTGCGCTCGCGTGCGGCTCGAGACATCCACGGCTGCACCACATCAGTCACACCGTCGATGCTCCAGCGCACCCCAACGCCGCCGCGATAAGCGCCAGCGCCACCTCGGCCCGGGGCCGCAACGAGGCCTCCAGCACGAACTCGTCCGGGTTGTGCGCCTTGCCGCCGCGCGGCCCGAGCCCGTCGACGGTGAGCGGGATGGACGCCGCGAAGTGGCTCGCGTCGGACGCGCCGCCACGGGCCGCGGGCGCGATCCGGCGGCCGAGCAGGGCGGTCGCGCGCTTCAGCAGCGGCTCGGTGGCCGCCTCGGCCTGCATGCCCGGCCAGCGGCGGATCAGCTCCGCCTCCAGCCGCACGCCCTCGTGCTCGGCCGGGATGTGGGTGAGGACGTCCTCGATCGCGTCGAGCTCGTCCGCACGGACGTCGCAGAACAGCTCGCCGTGGCCGGGGACGACGTTGAACGCTTCGCCGGAGCGCAGGATCGTCGGCACGGCGGTCAGGTGCGAAGGGCCGGCGGGCGCATGACGCGAAGCGACGGCCTGCGCGGCCACGGCCAGCGCTAGCAGCGCGTTGGCGCCGCGGTCCGGCGCCGAGCCCGAGTGCGCGCTGCGCCCGTGCGCGGTGACGTGGATCGTGCCCGCGGCCTTGCGGCGCACGACGACGCCCTCGGCGCCGTCACGCAGCTCGCCCGCCTCGAAGCACAGGCACGCGTCGAAGCCGGCGAAGCGCGGCACGTGGCTGAAGTCGGCGGTCCGCCACTCCTCGTCGCACACGAGCAACAGCGCGAGCTCGGCGTACAGCTCGGGCCGGGCCGCGAAGGCGCGCAGCGCGCCGAGCGCGAGCACGTTCCCGCCCTTCATGTCGACGGCGCCGGAGCCGACGAGCTGCTCGCCGACGCGCGCCAGCGGCTTGTGCTCGGCGTGGGACACGACCGTGTCGTTGTGGCCGACGAGCAGGACCCGGCGCGTGCCTGTGCCGGGAAGGCGGATCACGAGATCCTCGGCGTGGCTCGGGCTCGAGCACGGCACGCGCTCGACCTTCGCCTCGTCGGGAGCGAGCGCCGCGCACAGCGACGCGCACTCGTTCGCCCCGTGCACGTCGCCCGACGGTGAGGAGACGGCGACCAGCGCCTCGAGCTCCCGCGGCGCCCGGCGCGCGATGTCCGCCGCCGCCCGCTCGATCCACGCATCCATCGCGTTCAGGCTAACGTGGACGCCGTGCCTGAGCTGCCCGAGATGGAGATCACCGCTCGCCGGCTGGCCGAGGCCCTTCCCGGGGAGACGATCGAGTCCGTGCTCACGCCGGGGCTCAACGTCCTCAAGACGTTCGACCCGCCGCTGAGCGCGCTGGACGGGGCCCGCTTCACCGGTGTGCGCCGGCGCGGCAAGCTGCTGGCGCTCGAGGTCGACACGGACTCGCACGGCCCGCTCACGCTGCTGGTGCACCTGATGAGCGCCGGCCGGCTGATGCTCTACGACAAGCGCGGCTCGCTGCGCGACAAGACCTCACGCGTACTCGTTCGGTTGCCCGGCGACCGCGAGCTGCGCCTGCGCGAGTTCGGCACCAAGCAGGCCGCCTGGGTGAAGCTGCTGACGCTGGATGGGCTGGAAGCCGAGCCCGCGCTCAAGTCGCTGGGCCCCGAGGCGTGGCCGGACCCGCCCGCCGACCTGAGCGAGCTCCTCAGCGTCCCGCGGCCGCTGCACTCGCTGCTGCGCGACCAGCAGGTGATCGCAGGAATCGGGCGCACGTGGGTCGATGAGATCCTGCATCAGGCCAAGCTCTCGCCGTTCAAGCGGGGGGACGACCTCTCCGCCGCCGAGGCGAAGGCGCTGCGCAAGGCGATGGTCGGCGAGCTGCAGCGCGTCCTGGACGTCTACGAGGAGAAGGTCGCGCTCCCGCTGCCGGAGAAGTTCCCGAAGCCGACCAGGGTCCACGCGCACCAGGGCGAGCCGTGCCCGCGCTGCGAGACGGTGCTCGAGGCGGTCTTCTACGAGGACTACGTCATGAGCTACTGCCCGCACTGCCAGACCGAGGGCCGGATCCTCAAGGACCGCCGCCTGTCGCGTTTGTTGAAGTAGGCAGCATCCCCTCCGCCCCGCCCCGATCATCCGACCCACGGGCGCGGGCTACGGAGCGCAGCGCTGCGGGCTCGTGGCGCCCGGCGGCAGGCACCGGGACGTCAGCGAAGGGCCGCGCTTGCGGCGCATCTTCAGCGTCTTGACGCTGCCGATCCTGCCCGGCGCGGTCACCTCGACGCGGATCGTCCGCCCGACACGGATCGAGCGGCGCGTGAAGCGCTTGAGCGAGAGCGTCGACTTCTTCGGCGTGGTCGTCCAGCGCTTGGCCGAGCAGCCCTTCGAGCAGGTGACCTTGACGGTCGCGCCCGCCGCGATCCGGCTGAGCGTGAGCGAGCCGAGCCGGGTCGACGTGCGTGAAGCCTTGTAGGTCCAGGTCAGCCGCGGGTTGAGCGTGGTCAGCGGCGCGGGCGGAGCGGGGGGTGCGGGCGGCGCCGGCGGCGGTGGAGCGGGCGGCAGCGCGACGGGGCCGAGCGAACTCCAGGCACCCCAGTTCGGCGTGGCGGTCTCGGCGGCGGTGACCTCACGCCAGTGAAGCTCGCCGCCGATGCGCGCGAACAGGTACTCACGACCTTGCGCGTCCGACACGCCGGCCGGCGAGGAGTTCAGCCGCGTCGAATCGACCCGGTTCCACGTCGTCGACTCGTTGACGTGGCGGTGATGCCAGAGCCCGTCGTCGGCGCCGCGCGCGTAGAGGTTGAGGACGTTGACGGCCGGGGTGACGGTCGCGGGCGCGCCCTGGATCGGGCCGCCCTTGGGCGCCCACTCCGCGGCCGGCGTCCAGGTGCTTCCCGAGGCCCAGCGCCAAGCCACGGCGCCGGAGGCGTCCCGCATGAAGACGTCGATCGTCCCGCCGCTGAAGAAGCCGACCGCCGCCGGCGCGGACGTGGCGTTGCCGTTGAGCGACTGCCACGCGGACCAGCCCGTCCCGGGCACGAGCGCGCGGTGGAAGATCGCGTTGTTGAGGCCGCGCACGAACACGTCGACGATCGCGTTGCCGCGGCGCACGCCGGCGGCCGGAGCGGACGCGAGTCCGCCGCCGAGCGGCACCCAGCCCAACCACGCGCCGTTCACGAGCGTGTTTTGCCACAGCGCGCCGTCCGACTCGCGGCGGGCGAACAGGTACAGGGTCTCGCCGAACACGACGGCGGCGGGGCCGGAACCGGCGTCGAGCCCGTCGACCGCCGTCCAGTTGCTCCACGTGCCGCCGGAGAGGCTGCGGTGCAGGATGCGCCCATCCGGCCCGCGCGCGAACAGCTGGACGTCGCCGGGGCCGAACGACACGGCGGCCGGGTTGTCGTCGAACACGTCGGCGGACGCCGTTCCGCCCAGCGCGGCGAAGATCGCCAGCGCCACCAGCCACATCCTGAGCACGCGGCGAGGGTACTTCAGATCCGCGCGGCGACGCGCCGGGTACCCTCAGTGCGCGAATGCTGATGCTTATGGCGGCGCTCGGCGAGTGGGCGCGTGACGCGGTCGACACCGGCGGCTACCCGGCCCTGACCGGCCTCATCCTGGCGGAGAATCTGTTTCCGCCGATCCCCTCGGAGATCATCCTCCCCGTCGCGGGCTACTTCGTGGGCGAGGGGTCGATGAACTTCGTGCTCGCGATCATCGCGGCGACGATCGGGTCGGTCGTGGGCGCGCTGATCCTCTACGGCATCGCCCGCTACGGCGGCCGCGCGCTCGTCCTCAAGCTCGGAAGGGTCGCGCGCGTGCGCGAGGAGGACCTCGACCAGGCCGACGCCTGGTTCGACAAGCGCGGCCCGTGGTTCGTGTTCTTCGGGCGCCTCGTGCCCGGCGTGCGCAGCCTGATCTCGATCCCCGCCGGCTTGTCGGAGATGCCGCTGACGCAGTTCGTGCTGCTGACGACCGCCGGCTCCGCGCTCTGGAACACCACGCTGATCGGCGCCGGCTGGGCGCTCGGCAGCAACTACGAGCGCGTCGCCGACTACATCGGGCCGGTCGCCACCGTGGTCGTGGTCCTGTGCGGGATCCTGGTGCTCGCGCTGATCGCCTGGGCGCTCAAGCGCCGGCGCATCACCGCTTAATCTGGAATCACTCCAATCTAGGGTTTACACTGCGCGGCCGATGCCGGCCGTCCCCGAGTTGGAGCAGTTGCTGCGTGGCGCCTCGTTGCGCGTCACGCGCCCGCGCGTAGCCGTGCTGGAAGCGGTCCACACGCACCCGCACGCCGACACGAGCTCGATCCTCGGCCTGGTCCGCGAAGCGCTCGGCGACGTGTCGCAACAGGCCGTCTATGACGTGCTCAACGCGCTGACGCAGGCGCGCCTGGTGCGCCGCATCACGCCACCCGGCTCCGTCGCCCGCTACGAGTCACGGGTCGGTGACAACCACCACCACGTGGTGTGCCGATCCTGTGGCGTCATCGCCGACGTCGATTGCGCCGTCGGCGCGGCGCCGTGCCTGGAGCCGTCCGAGGCTCACGGCTTCGTCATCGACGAGGCCGAGGTCGTCTACTGGGGCGTGTGCCCCACCTGCAAGCCCGAAGAGGAAGAGGTCCCCCTTGGCTGATCAAGAGCATCCCAACGCCGTCGTCGGCGACATGAACGAGCCGATCGACGCGAAGGGCAGCTGCCCCGTCGCGCACGATCGCCTGCCGCACCCGACCCAGCGCGACGCCAACGCCGAGTGGTGGCCCGAGCGCCTGAACCTGAAGATCCTGGCCAAGAACCCGGCGGTCTCGAACCCGCTCGGCGACGAGTTCGACTACGCCGAGGCCTTCAAGGCGCTCGACCTGGACGCCGTCAAGGCCGACATCGCCGAGGTGCTGACGACCTCGCAGGACTGGTGGCCCGCCGACTTCGGTCATTACGGCCCGCTGATGATCCGCATGGCGTGGCACAGCGCCGGCACCTACCGGATCGAGGACGGCCGCGGTGGTGGCGGCGCGGGCCAGCAGCGCTTCGCCCCGCTGAACTCGTGGCCCGACAACGGCAACCTGGACAAGGCCCGCCGCCTGCTGTGGCCGGTCAAGAAGAAGTACGGCCAGGCCATCTCCTGGGCCGACCTGATGATCCTCACCGGCAACGTCGCGCTGGAGACGATGGGCTTCAAGACGTTCGGCTTCGCCGGCGGGCGCCCCGACGTGTGGGAGCCGGACGCCGACGTGTACTGGGGCCCGGAGACCGAGTGGCTCGGCGACGACCGCTACACGGGCGACCGCGAGCTGGAGAAGCCGCTGGGCGCCGTCCAGATGGGCCTGATCTACGTCAACCCGGAGGGCCCGAACGGCAACCCGGACCCGCTCGCCGCCGCGCGCGACATCCGCGAGACGTTCGGCCGCATGGCGATGAACGACGAGGAGACCGTCGCGCTGATCGCCGGCGGCCACACGTTCGGTAAGACGCACGGCGCCGCCGATCCGGATCAGTACGTCGGCCCGGAGCCCG
Organism: Solirubrobacter deserti; assembly: GCF_003344625.1. GTDB lineage: Bacteria > Actinomycetota > Thermoleophilia > Solirubrobacterales > Solirubrobacteraceae > Solirubrobacter > Solirubrobacter deserti. Next base: position 24,897 of record NZ_QPKJ02000005.1, read on the forward strand.
AGGGCGCCTCGATCGAGCAGATGGGCCTCGGCTGGAAGCAGTCCTACGGCAAGGGCAAGCTCGAGGACACGATCACGTCCGGACTCGAGGTCACGTGGACGGCCACCCCGACGCAGTGGGGCAACGGCTTCTTCGACAACCTCTTCGGGCACGAGTGGGAGCTGACCAAGAGCCCCGCGGGTGCCCACCAGTGGCAGCCGGTCGGCGGCGTCAGCCCGATCTCGGTCCCGGCGCCGAACGCGGACGGCGAGCAGCGCCTGCCGACGATGCTCACGACCGACCTCGCGCTGCGTATGGACCCGGCCTACGAGAAGATCTCGCGCCGCTTCCACGAGAACCCGGAGGAATTCCGCGAGGCCTTCGCGCGTGCCTGGTTCAAGCTCACGCACCGCGACATGGGCCCGATCCACCGCTACCTCGGCCCTGAGGTCCCGCAGGAGACGCTGATCTGGCAGGACCCGGTGCCCGCCGGCCCGCAGCTCACCGACGCGGACGTCGCGACGCTCAAGGAGCAGATCCTCGGCTCCGGCCTGTCCGTGAGCGAGCTCGTCTCCGTGGCCTGGGCGTCGGCCTCGACGTTCCGCGGCTCGGACAAGCGCGGCGGCGCGAACGGCGCCCGTATCCGCCTGGAGCCGCAGCGCTCGTGGGAGGTCAACAACCCGGCGCAGCTGAGCAAGGTGCTCGGCAAGCTCGAGGAGATCCAGGCCGGTTTCGGCAAGGACGTCTCGCTGGCCGACCTGATCGTGCTCGGCGGCACCGCGGCGGTCGAGAAGGCCGCGGCCGACGCCGGCGTGCAGGTCTCGGTGCCGTTCATCGGCGGCCGCGGCGACGCGACCGAGGAGTGGACGGACGCCGACTCCTTCGCGCCGCTGGAGCCGACCGCGGACGGCTTCCGCAACTACCTGCGCCCGGGCGTCCACCGCCTGCCGGAGGAGCACCTGCTGATCGACCGCGCGAACCTGCTCACGCTGAGCGCGCCCGAGCTGACCGTCCTGATCGGCGGCCTGCGCGTCCTCGGCGCCAACTGGGACGGCTCGTCGCTGGGCGTGCTCACCGACAAGCCGGGCGTGCTCACGAACGACTTCTTCGTGAACCTGCTCGACCTGGGCACCGAGTGGCACGCCTCGGGCGACCAGTTCGAGGCCCGCGCGGCCAACGGCGACCTGCTGTGGACGGGCTCGCGCGCCGACCTCGTGTTCGGCTCCAACTCCGAGCTGCGCGCGGTGGCCGAGGTCTACGCGTCCGACGACGCGCGCGAGAAGTTCGTGCACGACTTCGCGGTCGCCTGGTCGAAGGTCATGCACCTCGATCGCTACGACCTGGCGGCCTCCTAGAGCGCGCTGAGCAGCGCGTAGAGCGTCTCCGCGCGGGGTGTCGGCAGTGCGTGCCGGCGCCCCGCGCGTACGACTGCGCCCACGAGCGGGTCGATCTCCAGCGGGCGGCCGTTGAGGCGGTCGTAGAGCATCGAGGAGCCGACGTCGGGCGGGAGCGCGGTCAGCATCTCCACGGTGCGTCGCGGGTCCTCGTCGGTGAGCCGGGCGCCCTCGGCGCGCGCGACCGGCAGCGCCTCCTCGAGCACGCGCAGCGCGAGCTCGCGCGCCTCGGGCACCTGCAGCACCTCGCTGCGGCGGCCGGTGATGGCCGTGAGCGGATTGCCGGCGAGGTTGCTGAACAGCTTGCGCCAGGCGGCGGTCGTGAAGTCGGGCTCGAGGACGGCCTTGATGACGCTGCCGTCCAGCAGCGCGGCGAAGGCGCGCGCGCCCGGGCGGTCCGCGAGCGTGAGCGTGTCGCCGGCGCCGTGCTTGAGCCGGCCGGGCGCGACGCGCTCCACGGCGGTGTTGATGATCGCCGGGACGACCGCGTGCGGGGCGAGGCGCTCGTCGTGCTCGACGCCGTTCTGGATCACCACGATGGTCGTCTCCGGCACCGCGAGGCGGGCGAGCCACGGCGCCGCGTGCGCGCTGTCCTGCGCCTTCAGGGCCACGACCGCGAACTCGGTCGGCTCCGCCTGCGTGGGATCCGTGAGCGCGCTCACGCCGAGATCGCGCGGGTGCTCTTCCCGCTCGACCACGAGCCGGTCGAGCGGCGTGCGGGCACAGAGCGTCACCTGCGCGCCCGCGGCGAGCAGCTCGGCCGCGACGACGCCCCCGATCGCGCCGACGCCGACGACCGCCACGCGCGCGCTCATGTCATAGCCTCCGCTCCATGCTCGAGACTGGCGCGAAGGCCCCTGACTTCACCCTGCCCGACCAGGACGGCGAAGACGTCACATTGTCGGCTCTGGCCGGCACCACGGTCGTGCTGTATTTCTATCCGAAGGCCGATACGCCCGGCTGCACGACGCAGGCGTGCGGCATCCGCGACCACCTGCCGGACTACACGGCCGCGGGCGTGCGCGTGCTCGGCGTCTCGCCCGACCCGGTCAAGGCCGTCAAGAAGTTCCACGACAAGCAGGCGCTGAACTTCACCCTGCTGGCCGACGAGGACCACACGGTGTGCGAGGCCTACGGCGTCTGGGGCGAGAAGTCCATGTACGGCAAGACCTACATGGGCGCCAACCGCGCGACGTTCATCATCGACGCCGACGGCACGATCGTGCACGTCATCCCGAAGGTGTCGCCGAAGACGCACGACGACGAGGTCCTGAAGGCGATCGGGGAGCTTCAGCCCTCCTGAGGCCGGAACTCGGGGTTCACCAGGCGCCGGATCTCGCCGCGCGAGCCCTCGCCGTAGTCGAGCGCGCAGCGCGGGTTGGCGAGCTCGTAGAGCGCGGCGTCGGTCGCGGCGATGTCGCAGGCGCCGCCCTTGTCCGGCGCGATCGGCTCGCTCTGGTTGGGTGTGGCGGCGGTCGCCTCGGTCTCGATGTCGCGCGGCAGGGCGACCTGGGTGAGCGAGTAGATCCTCTCCTCGACGCTGTCGTAGGTCTCCCAGTACAGCGCGCCGTCGGTCAGGCCCGGACCGATGTCCAGCGCGGCCCCGCCGTCGGTGCCGTTGTACGGGCGGGCGACCTCGGCCCAGCGCGGCGCGGCGGCGCTCAGGTCGAGGGCGTAGAAGAAGTCGGCTTCGAGGTTGTGCCGCGGATCCTCCCGCCGCACGGAGGCGAACGCGTAGCGGCCGTGGATCATCCAGCCGTTGAGGCCCCGGCAGCGCCGGTACTGGGGGTCGCGCGCCGGCAGCGCGGGCAGCGTGCGCGTGCGCCCGTCGACTTCGCGCACGGTCAGACGCGCCGAGCACTTGCCGCGGGAGGCGACGCCGAGCACCCGGCCGCTGTCGAGGCGGCCGTCGACCGCCGCTTCGGCGGCGGCCCCGCGGGTGCGCGCCGTGACCCGAAGCGGCGGCTCGGGCGTGAGCGTCAGCAGCTCGGCGGTGCAGCTCGACGGCTCGAGGGTACGGCAGCTCTCGATCGCGAGCTGGGGTTCGGCCGGGCCGCCGGCGCCGCGGATCATGCGCAGGGTCGACACCCAGCGCCGGCCGAGGTCCACGCTCAGCGTCGTGCCGGTGCGCTCGTCGGCGACAACGACCTTCGAGGCTCGCGGCAGCGTCTTCGGCTCCACGTCGTCGTAGCCACCGTGGCGCTTGTCGGCCGGGGTGCGGATCGACCAGGCGACGAAGTGGCCGCCCGCCGCGATCCGCTCCACCTGCCCCTTCGGGTCCTCGAGGAACACGCCGCGGTGGGTTGGGCCGGCGAGGTCGGGCGCGCCGAGGAGCGGCCGCTCGGTCGCGGGCACCGGGGCGGGCTGCGCCGCCGTTTCCCCGCAGCCACCCAGGAGCACGCAGACTGCGGCCACGACGAAGGGCATCCGGTGCATGCAGCAAGGACGGACTCCGACGGGGCAAGTTGCGAAGCTCCTGTGGTGAGCGACGGGCTGCGGTGCGAAAACGTACGCGTGAGAGAGGTGCTGCGGGGCGTCTCGCTGGCCGTCGCGCCTGGGGAGGTCGTTGCGCTCACGGCGCCGAGCGGGGAAGGCAAGTCGACGCTGCTGCGCGCGATCGTACGGCTCGTCGCGCTTGACGGCGGGGTCGTGACGCTGGACGGCGTGGACGTCACGTCGCTCGACCCACGCGTGCTCCGCCGCCGCGTCGGGCTCGTCGCGCAGCGGCCCGTGATGCTGCCGGGCTCGGTCGCCGACAACCTCGCCTACGGGCTCCAGGCGCCGCCCGACCCGCGCGCCGCGCTCGAGGCCGCGGGCCTGCACGAGCGCTTCGCCGACCGCGACGCGAGCGAGCTCTCCGGCGGCGAGCAGGCGCGGGTCGCGATCGCGCGGGCCCTGACCCGCAAGCCCGAGGTGCTGCTGCTCGACGAGCCCACCTCCGGCCTGGACGCGCCGCTGGCCGAGGCGATCGGGCGCCACGTGCGCGAGCTGGCCGCCGACGGCCTGGCCGTGTGCGTGACCTCGCACGACCGCGCCGTCGTGCAGCAGTGGGCCGACCGCGAGCAGCGACTGGGCGCCGAGTGACCGCCTGGCGCCGGGGCCAGCCGTGCACCACGCCGCTCCTGCCGTCCGGCCACCGCGCGGAAGGCGCTCTTTCCCAATGAGCGAGGTGCTGATTCAGGCTGGCGCCGGGATCGTCCTCGCGGCGGTCGCCGTCGTCCTCGCGTCGCGGCTCGGGCTCGGCCTCTCGAAGGAGCTCGCGATCGCGGCCGCGAGAGCGGTGATCCAGCTCACGGCGGTGGGCGCGGTGATCGTCGCGATCTTCGAGGTCCCCGCGCTCGCGTTCGCCTTCGTGGCCGTGATGCTCGTCACGGCCGCGTTCACGGCCGGGCGCCGAATCGGCGGTGTCCCGCGCGCCCGCGTCTACGCGTTCGGCGCGATCGCCGCGCCCGCGCTCACCGCGACCGGGTTCCTGCTGGCGGTCGGCGCGTTCGACGTCACGCCGCGCGCTGCCGTTCCCACCGCCGGGATCCTGATCGGCGGCGCGATGGCGGCCACCAGCCTCACCGGCCGCCGCTTGATCGAGGCCTTGGACGCGGACCACGCGGAGATCGAGGCGCGGCTCTGCCTGGGCGACAGCGCCCGCGAGGCGCTGCGCCCGTCGATCAGGCGCGCCATCCACACCGGCCTGACGCCGGCGATCGACCAGACGCGCAGCGTCGGCCTGGTCACGCTGCCGGGCGCGTTCGTCGGCCTGCTGCTCGGCGGCGCGCGCCCCGCCGAAGCCGCCTCCACGCAGCTGGTCGTCCTACTCAGCCTGCTCGCCGTCGAGCTGGCCGCCGCCGCGCTGCTGGCCGAGTTCGTGCAACGCGCCGCGATCGCACCGGGCGAGCGGGTTCACCAGGGCAGCACGCCGTGGCGGTCGAAGTAGCCGCCGGTCGGCCCGTCCGGACCGATCTGCGCGTACTCGACGATCGCGTCGGTGCCCTCCTGCACGGTCTGCGGGCCGCTGTGGTGGTTGAAGTCGGTCGCCGTGTAGCCCGGGTCGACGACGTTGACCCGGAAGCCCGGGTACGCCTTGGCCCACTGGACCGTGAGCATGTTCAGCGCCGTCTTCGACGGCCCGTAGGTGAGGTTGTGCAGGGTCGACTCGATGCGGTCCGGGTCGCCGCACACCCCGATCGAGCCCATGCCGCTCGAGACGTTGACGACGACGGGGTTCGAGGACTGCTCGAGCAGCGGCCGGAAGGCCTGCAGCACGCGCACCGGTCCGTAGACGTTGACCTCGAACACGGGCTCGAGGTGGGCGACCGTCACCTCGGGAACCGGGACGAACTCGCCGGGGATGCCGGCGTTGTTGACCAGCACGTCCAGCCCGGTCTCCGAGACCGTCTCCACGGCGGCGGCCACGGACGCGTCGGAGGTGACGTCGAGCTGCACGAAACGCGCGCCGAGCTCCTCCGCGGCCTTGCGGCCCCGCGCCTCGTCGCGCGCCGCCACCCAGACGTCGTGACCCGCCTCGATCAGGCGGCGGGCGGCTTCATAACCGAGGCTGCGGTTGGCCCCGGTGATCAAGATCGTTGACATGGGAACCAGCTTGGCGCGCCAGGCCGCAAAGACCATGCCTCTGACAGGGATACCTTGAAGGGCGTGAACGACCTCGCCGCCAACCTGCGCACCTGGCGCGACCGGCTCGTCCCCGAGCAGCCGGGCCGGCGCCGCGCGCCCGGCCTGCGCCGGGAAGAGATCGCCGCGCGCGCGGACGTCTCCGTCGGCTACCTCACGCGCCTGGAGCAGGGCCACGCCACGCACCCCTCCCCGCTCGTGTGCGCGGCGCTCGCCCGCGCGCTGGAGCTCAGCGCCGACGAGACGGACACGCTGTACCTGCTGGCCGGCCACGCGCCGCCGTGCGGAGAGCGCTTCAGCAACGAGATCACGCCCGCCGTGCAGCGGCTGCTCGAGCGCTTCCACGACCTGCCTGTGCTCGTCTACGACCTCTCGTGGGAGCTCGTGGCGTCCAACCCGCTCGGCGAGGCGATCACCGGGCTGCGCTCGGGCAACATCGCCCGCAACCACTTCCTGGGCGAATCGCTCTACATCGAGCGCACGCCCGAGCAGGAGGACGAGATGAGCGCGTCGATCGTCGCCGACCTGCACGCCGCGATCATCCGCCACCCAGCCGACGAGCGGTTGCACGCGCTGGTGGACGAGCTGCGCGCGGAGAGCCCACGATTCGAGGCGCTGTGGAAGCAGAGCCCGGTGGCCGTGCACTCGTCCGCGACCAAGACGATCGACCACCCCGAGGCCGGCCGGCTCACGCTCGACTGCGACGTCCTGCAGGTGCACGGCTCCGACCTGCGGGTCGTGGTCTACAGCGCGCCGCCCGGCAGCCGCGACTCGGCGGCGCTAGCCCTCCTGCTGGACCGCAGCCGCGAGCGCCTCGCGGTTGGAGACGCCGAGCTTGGCGAAGATGTTGCGCAGGTGGCTCTCGACGGTCTTGACGCTGAGGAAGAGCGCGTCGGCGATGGCCTGGTTCGTGGCGCCCTCGGCGACGAGCGCGGCGACCTCCGACTCGCGCGCGCTCAGCCCTGACAGCCGGTTGCCGCCCGCCGGCGGCGCATCGCGCCGCGGTGCGCGGCGCCCGAGCTTGCGCAGCTCGCGCACGGCCGCGCCGCGGTCGAAGTCGGCGCCGATCCGGTGGAGGTGCCGCTCGGCGCGCTCGAACGCGTCCAGCGCGCCGGAGCGGTCCCCGGACTCGGCCAGCGCGCGGCCGTGCACCACCCGCATCCGCTCGGCCTCCAGCTGCGCCCCCGCGCGCTCGTAGGCCTCCACCGCGGCCCCGGCCGCGTCCGCCGCGCGCGCGTACTCGCCGCGCGCCAGCGCCAGGTGCGCCCGACCGGCGAGTGCCCACGCCGACGGCGTCGAGAGCCCGGAGTGCAGCGCCCACGCGTCCGCGTCGTCGGCCAGGCGCTCGGCCGCCGCCCCGTCACCGCGCGCGAGCGCCGCTTCCAGCAGCACGAGCCGCGGCCGCGAGCGATCGATCGGCGCCATGTGCTCGAGCTCGGCCCCGGCCGCGGCGACCAGCCGCCGCTCGGCCACGTCCAGGTCGCCGACCGCAACCGCCGCCGTCACCGCGCCGTAGGCCGTCCACAGGTCCACCAGCGGGCTCTCCGGCAAGGAAGCGGCGACGCGCTCGCAGTCGCGCATCACCTCGGCGGCTCGGGCGGCATCGCCGCTGCGGCCGAGCAGGAGACCGAGCCGGGCCAGCGCCCACCACTCGTAGCGGGCGCTCGGCGTCACGCGCGCGGCCTCGACCGCCTCCTCGGCGAGCTCGACGGCCTCGGTGAGCCGCCCGGCGCGGAAGCGCGGCTCGGTCCGGTCGATCAGGAACATGGCCACGTTGCCGTGCGCACGGCGGTCACGCGCGATCCGCAGCCCGCGGTCGAAGTGCGCGATCGCCTCGTCGTAGCGCTCCAGGTGCGTCGCCGCCCAGCCCAGGTCCCAGAGGCTCATCGGGTGGGCGGGAAAGTCGTGGTCGTCGTAGCCCGCGACCACCGTCGCCGCGTGCGCGTACGGCCCGGCCGCCGCGCGCGGGTCCGTCTGCACGAGCGTGGTGGCGATCACGCCCTCGACCTCGGCCACCAGGACGGGATCGCCGCTGTCGGCGGCCGCCGCGGCCGCGGCCTGCGCCGCTTCCCGGGCGTCGTCGTAGCGCAGGTTCCACTCGTGAACGAGGACCAGCTCGATCTCGCACTTGACCCGCACGCGCGGATCGTCGGTGGCGAGCTCCCGCGCGCGGGCCAGGTGGCGCACCGCCTCCTGCTCGAGCCCGAGCCAGCGCTCGACCTCTGCCAGCCGCCAGCACTTCTCCGCGGTGTCGCTGCCGGCAGCCAGCAGCGCCTCGCGCGCGGCGGTGAGCTCGCCCGCGAGCAGGAGCGCCGTGCCGCGCCGGGCCTGCAGCGCCGCGTAGCGCTCGCCCACCTGCATCGGCAGCAGGCGCAGCGCGGCCTCCAGCCACGCGGCAGCGTCCCCCGGCGCGCGCTCGATCACCCGCTCGGCCGCGGCCATCAGGATCAAGATCCCCTGCTCGTCACCGAGCCCGGCGCCGTGGCGGACGTGCTGGGCGACGACGGTGACGTCGGCGCCGAGCTCGAGCAGTGCCTCTCGCAGCCGTCCGTGCGCGTTGATCCGCCAGCCGGGCCCGGCCGACTCGTACGCCGCCCGGCGCACGATCGGATGGCGGAACGTGAACGCGGCGGCGCCGTCGACGGGGCGCAGCAGCTCCGCGCGCCGGGCCTCGTCGACCGCGGCGTGAGCGGTGGCCTCGTCGAGCTCGGCGGCCACGCTCGCGAGCCGCAGATCCGCGGGCTCCCCCGCCACCGCCGCGCCTCGCAGCAGCGCCTGGGCGGCGGGCGAGAGCTGCTCGATCTCGGCCCGGATCGAGCTCGCGATCGCCGACGGCAGCGGCCCGCGCGCGGGCGAGCGGGCCAGCTGCTCGAGGTAGAACGGGTTGCCGCCCGCCTGGTCGAGGACCGTGCGCAACGCCGCGCCGCTGACGCGCTCCTCGACCAGCCGCCGGGCGTCGCCGTCGCCCAGCGGGCCGAGCCGCAGGCGCGGGTGGCCGTAGCGGTCGAGGTCGTCGAGCGCCGGGTCCGGCCGGTGCGCGCCGGCGATCAGCACGCGGCCGGACGGCGGCCGGCGCGCGAGGGCGGCGAGCGCCTCCCGCGCGCCGTCATCCGCCCACTGCAGATCGTCGAGCACCAGGACCAGCGGCCGCGGACCGGCGATGCCGTCGAGCAGCTCGCGCAGCGCCCGGTGCAGCCGGTACGCCTCGGGGACGGCGTCACGCGGGCCTTCCAGCGCGGGGAACACCGTCGCGAGCTCCTCGGTGCGGCTGACGCCCATGCGGGCCAGCTTGCCGTCCTCGAGCTCGTCGAGGTACGGGTCGAGCGCGTCGACCAGCACGCCGAACGGAAGCAGGCGCTCGAATTCGGTCGCGTGCCCGGACAACACGCGGAACCCGCGCGCGGCGGCCTGCTCGGCGAGCGCGCCGAGCAGGGCGGACTTGCCGATGCCGGGCTCCCCCGAGACCAGCAGCAGGCCGCTGCGTCCGGCGTCCAGCCCGTCCAGGGCCTCCGCGATCTTGGCCAGCTCCGTGTCCCGACCCAGCAGCAACGCCGGGAATCATTCCAGGGGCAGGAAGTTGTCGGGGTTGTTGGGCGCGAAGGCGACCTGGATCGCGGTCCCGGGCGTATAGCCGATCCACGACGGGACGAAGAGCGTCCGGGCCGCGCGGGCCCCGGCGATGTTGACGGCCAGGCGCAGCGGGTGGCGGACGCCGACGCGCGAGTGCTGGTCGAGCGTCGCCTCGAGCACGATCGCCGTCGTGCGCTCCGTGCGGGCGTCGCGCTCGCGCGCGTCTCTGCGCCGGCCGAGCAGCGCGAGCACCGGGGCGGTCGCCGCGAAGCCCAGGCCGAGCGCGAGCAGTGCGATGCCGAGCGTGGCCGGCCCGACGATCGTGAACGTCACGCCGAGCGGCACGAAGGTGGAAGCGAGGATGCCGGCCACGAGGGCGCCGACGAAGCCGCGGACGGCGGTGCCGGTGAGGATGGGGAGGGTCATGGCAAGCATCGTCGAGGCGCTCCGGGTCCGTGCCATCGGGCACGACCCTGATCCCCCACCCTGAGTTGCGGGTCCCGGATCAGGGTCACCCTGGATGGCCTGCGGGTCACGGCGCGGGACCGTGCTCGGCATGCGATTCCTCCCCAACCTGCTCATCCTCACCCTGACCACGCTCGTCCTCGCCCCGCTGGCGCGTGCCGCCCCGCCGCCGTTGACGGCGGACTTCACGTACGCGCCGGCCGCGCCGGCGCCCGGGGAGCCCGTGACCTTCACGAGCACGAGCCTCGCGCCGGGTGGCGACCCGATCGCCACCGACTGGGACCTCGACAACGACGGCGAGTTCGACGACGGTCGCAAGCCGGCCGCGACCCGCGCGTTCGACGCGGGCACGCACACCGTTCGCCTGCAGGCGCGCATCAGCGGCCCGACGCCGCGCACCGCGGTCGCGACCAAGACGTTCACCGTCGCCGCGCCCACGAGCAGCCCGACGCCCACTCCCTCCCCGCAGCCCACACCGGCGCTCGCGAACCCCACGCCGACGCCCGCGCCACCGCTCCCGAGCAAGCCGATCGGCTGCGTCGAGACCGTTCAGCACGGCGCCTTCCTCGCGACGGGCGAGTGTCTGCTGCCCCGCAAGGCGCCCGGCTGGATCGACGACGGCGGCGAGTACTGGCGCTCTACGCGGCCGGTCAGGGTCAACGGCGTCACCATCACGCCCGCCAGGGGGGAGGACGTGCTCGTCAACGTCCCCAAGTCGGGCAAGATCAGCGCGGGCACGCTGGACGGCACCGCAACGTTCACCAAGGCCGGCGAGACCATCACCGTCGACAGCGGCCGCATCTCCTGGAAGGTCGTGAACGGGCGCTTCGAGGGCATCCAGCCGCCCGCGGACAGCAAGCTCGGCGGGCTGCCGATCGTCTCGCTGACCGAGTCGCCCCAGCTGATCGCCGGCGGCACCCGGTTCGCGTTCATGGTCCGCATGCCGCAGCAGTTCGGCGCGCCGACCTCCGACAAGCCGGTGCGCGTGACCGCCGGCGGCATCCGCCCGCTGGCGGCCGCCGACGAGGGCTTCCACTTCGAGGTCGAGAACGCCGTGCTCGGGCCGATCCAGCTGCACAAGCTCGTGCTGGACTACGACGGCCAGGGCTCCTGGGAGATCAAGGCCGACGCCACGCTCCCGCCGCCCGTCGACGCCCGCGTGCGGGGCAGCGCCGGCATCCGCCACGGCGACTTCGACTACGCCGACGGCGAGATGACGTTCAACGGCCAGGGCTTCAACATCATCGGCCCGGTCTTCCTCAAGCGGATCAAGTTCCGGGTCGAGATCACGCCCCAGGAGAGCGAGTGCGTGCCGAACATCGGCGTCAAGCCGAGCCCGTCGACCGGCCTGCCGGGGCTCGATCACTCCTTCCCCGGGATGCCGGAGCCGCCGGCCACGATCGACTACGGCGTCCCGACGTTCGCGCTGTGCGGTGAGGTCGGCCTCGTGGCCGGTCCGACCGTCCTCGGCACGTCCGCGCTCTCGCTCGACGCGGGTCTTGGCATCGCGCTCTACGACGATCTGCCGATGCGCTTCCGGGCCTTCGGCGAGATCGACATCGTCGGCATCCGCTGGGCGGAGGCCGAGCTGGAGATGCACGGCAACGGTTACATCAAGGCGGGCGGGAGCGTGAAGTGGCCGTGGCCGGGCGTGGCCATGATCCACGGGCGGCTCGGGCTCGAGATGCGCGGGACGCAGTTCAACGCCTCCGGCAGCGTGGAGGCCTGCCTGCTCGACTGGTGCGCCGCGAAGGCACGCGCGGTGGTGTCCAACGCCGGTGTGGGCGTGTGCCTCTCGATCGACCTGGGCGTGACGACCTGGAACCCAGGGCTCGGCTACCGGTGGGGCGACTCGCCGACCATCTACCTCAGCGGCTGCGAGCTCGGCCCGTACAAGACGCGCGTGACCGCGGCGCGGGCGAGCCGTGCTCCGCAGAGCGTGACGCTGCCCTCCGGCCTCCCGGGCGCGGCGATCGCCATCACCGGCGCGGACGCGCCGCCGACCGTCACGCTCATCGGCCCCAAGGGGGAGCGGTTCACCACGCCCGCCGGCACCGGCGTGACGCAGCGCAACCCGTTCTTCGTGATCAAGGACCCGGCCTCCAGGTCGACGCAGATCCTGGTCGGCAAGCCGTCCGCGGGCGAGTGGCGCGTGGTCCCGGAGCCCGGCTCCTCCGCGATCACCGAGATCCGCAGCGCGCAGGGCCGACGGGCGCCGAAGGTGACGGCGAAGGTCGAGCGCCGCGGCGGCCGGCGCGTGCTCTCCTACCGCGTCGACGGGGACGCGAAGGTGACGTTCGCCGAGCGCGGCGCGACCGCGGGCGCGATCCTCGGCAAGGCCAAGGGCCGGCGCGGCACCATCGCGTTCGACCCCGCCGACGGCCGCGGCGAGCGGCGTCACATCGTCGCCGTCGTCGAGCAGGACGGCCTGCCGTCCACCCAGGCGGCGATCGCGACCTACCAGGCGCCGGCGGCGAAGAAGCCCGGCCGGGTGCACGCGGTCAAGACCGCGCGCCACGGCGGCCGGGTGCGCGTGAGCTGGCGCAAGGACGCCGCGCCGGCGCACATCGTCACGCTCGAGCTCAGCGACGGCCGCCGGCTGGTGCGCCGCGTCGACGGCCGCTCCGCGCTGACCGTGAAGCTCCCGCGGGGGCTGCGGGCCAAGGCGACCGTGCGCGCCGTGGCCCGCAACGGGATGGTCGGCCGCTAGACCGGTGCGCTCGAGCACGTGCGATCGCTGGTGGTCGCCGGCGCCGGCTGGGGCCGCACGGTGACCGGAAGTGGGCTGGTGGCCCATGACCGGTCGCCGGGTGGGTCCAGGCGGTGATCGGCGGCCGCCAGAATCGTGCGTGATCGAGTGTGCCGGTCCTCAGCCGTTGAACGTGTCGGGGTCTGGGCCGGTGCGATGGCCGCGGTCCAGACCCTCGATGCGCTCGACCTCCTCCGCCGACAGCTCGAAGTCGAAGATGTCGATGTTCTCCTCGATGCGCGAGGGCGTCATCGACTTCGGGAACACGACGTTGCCGATGTCGACGTGCCAGCGCAGCACGACCTGGGCCGGCGTGCGGTCGTGGGCGGCGGCGATCTCCGTGATCACCGGGTCGTCGAGCACCATGCCCTGCGCGAGCGGGCTCCAGGCCTCGGTGACGATGCCGCGGTCCGCGTGCTCGCGGCGCAGCCCGGGCTGCGTCAGGTACGGGTGCAGCTCGATCTGGTTGACGGACGGCGTGACGCCGGTCGCGTCGATGATCGCGCGCAGGTGCTCGGGCTGGAAGTTCGAGACGCCGATCGAGCGCACCAGGCCCTGCTTCTGGGCCTCCACGAGCCCTTTCCACGCCTGCACATAGGTGTCGCGGCCGGGCGCGGGCCAGTGGATCAGGTAGAGGTCGACGTAGTCGGTCGCGAGCAGCTCGAGGCTGCCCTTGAGCGTGTCGATCGGGTTCGCCTGGTCGCTGTTCCACAGCTTGGTGGTGATGAACAGCTCCTCGCGGCTGATTCCAGACGCGCGCACGGCCTGGCCGACCTGCGCCTCGTTCTGGTAGATGCGAGCCGTGTCGATGTGGCGGTATCCGACCTCGAGCGCGTGGGCGACGTTCTCGGCGGTCTGGTCCGGCGGGACCTGGAACACGCCGAGACCGAACTGCGGGATGCGGACGCCGTCGGCGAGGTCGATCTCAGGAATCTGCAAGCTCTTGGGCATAGGCTTCTGAACCTACCCACGCAGATGAGCGGTCACTGCGGCGAGCTGTCGGTGCCGTTCTTCGGTCGCAGCGACAACCACGACTCCGGCAGCTCCTCGGACGGCGGTGGAGGCAGCGACGGCGGCGGCTCGTCCTAGGCCGCCGGCACGAAGTTCGCCGGGTCGTCCGGCGCGTAACGCACGTCGATCGTCTGGCCCGGCTGCCAGTCGACATGGGAAGGCACGAGCAGCGCGCGGGTGTGCTCGCCGCCGCCCAGCGCGACCGTGAGCTTGACGGGGTGGCGCGCGCCGACCTCGGTGTCCCAGCTGTGCTCGGCGGCGACGACCTGGGCCGTGCCGTGCGAGATGCGCGCGGCCTCCTCGCGCGCGGCGCGCCTGCGGCCGCCGTAGAACACCACCAGCGCGACGATCGCCTCGATCACGCCGACGATCAGGAACGGCAGCCCCAGCATCCCGAACACGATCAGGAACGTGACGCCGAGTGGGATCAGGGTCGCGGCCATGATGCCGCTGACCAGCCCGATGACGAAGTTGGGGGTGTGGACGCTGATCATGTGCGCACGTTCTTCAAAGCCTCGCGCCGGCTCAATGGTGCCAGCTCGTGCGTTTCGCAGTACGCCACGACCGCCTCGGGGTCGATCCAGGCGTAGGAGCGCAGCCCCCAGCCGATCGCCTTGCGGATGAAGAACTCGCGGTCGCCGCGGTTGGGCTCGATGCACGCCTGCAGCAGCTCGAAGTCCGTCTCGCGCTTGCGGGTGACCTGGGCGATGATCGCGGCGCGCCGCTTCCACAGGTCCTCGTCGACCGCCCATGCGCGCAGCACCGGCGCGACGTCCGGCAGCAGCGCGCCGAGCGGGCCCGTGGCGACCTCGTCCACGAGATCCCACCACGCGCCCGTGACGATCAGCTTCTCGTACAGCGGCAGCGCGGCCATGTCCCGGTGGGCGCGGTAGCGGCGGTCCTTGAGCACCGCGAGCGCCATGTAGCGCTCCTCCCGGAAGCGCGCCTCGTCCCACAGCGTGCGCACCACGCGCTCCCACTCGTCGCGTTCGAGCGGCTCGAACACCTCGCGCGCCAGCTGCACGCGCCCGGCCTTCTGCACGCCGTAGAAGGGCAGCTGCGACTTCATGTAGCGCTGCATGTCCGGCGCTTTCGCCGGGTCGGCGCGCGCGGCGAGCCCGGCACGGATGGCCTCGATCATCGACCCCTTGACCTTGACGCAGCGTCAACCCCGACACTCGCTTGCATGCCGGCCATTCAAGTACACGGGCTCCGGAAGGCGTTCGCCGAGCTGGACGTGCTCCGCGGCGTCGACCTCGAGGTGGCGCGCGGCAGCGTCTTCGCCCTGCTCGGCTCCAATGGGGCGGGCAAGACGACGATCGTGAAGATCCTGTCCACGCTGCTCAAGGCGGACGAGGGCGCCGTGCGCGTCAACGGGTTCGACGTCGCGGCGCAGGCCGCGGACGTACGCAAGTCGATCAGCCTCACGGGCCAGTTCGCCGCCGTCGACGAGATCCTCACCGGGCGCGAGCACCTCGTGCTGATGGCCCGGCTGCGGCACCTGCGCGAGCCGGGCCGGATCGCCGACGAGCTGCTCGAGCGCTTCGGGCTGACCCGGGCCGGCGCGCGCCGGGTGGCGACCTACTCGGGCGGGATGCGCCGCCGCCTGGACATCGCGATGAGCCTGATCGGCGACCCGCCGATCATCTTCCTTGACGAGCCCACGACCGGGCTGGACCCGCAGGGGCGCCTGGAGGTCTGGCAGGCCGTGAAGGCGCTCGCCGAGCGCGGGACGACGGTGCTGCTCACCACGCAGTACCTGGACGAGGCCGAGCAGCTCGCCGACCGGATCGCGATCCTCCACGACGGCCGGATCGTCGTCAACGGCACGCTGGCCGAGCTCAGGCAGCTGCTCCCGCCGGCCGAGGTCGAGTACGTCGAGAAGCAGCCGACGCTCGAGGACGTCTTCCTCGCGATCGTGGGCGCGGCGCGATGACCACGCACTGGTTCGCCGACACGGCCGTTCTCACCGGACGCTCCCTGCGCCACATCACCCGCAGCCTGGACACGATCCTCACCACCGTCATCACGCCGATCGCGATCATGGTGATGTTCGTGTACGTGTTCGGCGGCGCGATCGACACCGGCTCGGTCTCGTACGTGGACTACATGCTGCCCGGCGTCCTGCTGATCACGATCGCGTCCGGCATCTCGTACACCGCCGTGCGGCTGTTCGCGGACATGACGGGCGGCCTGTTCGAGCGCTTCCAGTCGATGCCGATCGCCCGCTCGGGCGTGCTCTGGGCGCACGTGCTCACCTCGCTGGTCGCCAACGTGCTCTCGCTCGTCGTCGTGGTGCTCGTCGCGCTGCTCATGGGCTTTCGCTCGGACGCGGGCGTGGCCGCGTGGCTGGCGGTCGCCGGCATCCTGCTGCTGTTCACCCTCGCCCTGACCTGGCTCGCCGTGATCCCCGGGCTCACCGCCAAGTCCGTGGACGGCGCGAGCGCGTTCGCCTACCCGCTCATCTTCCTGCCGTTCGTCAGCTCCGCGTTCGCGCCCACGGACACGATGCCGGCCGCCGTGCGCGCGTTCGCCGAGCACCAGCCCGCGACCTCGATCGTGAACACGATCCGCGACCTGTTCGCCGGGCAGCCGGTGGGCGGCGACGTCTGGGTCGCGCTCGCGTGGTGCGCCGGGCTGCTCGTGGTGGCCTTCGGGCTCGCCGTCCTCATCTACCGGCGTAAGCTCGCCTGAGCGATGCTCACGATCAGCCGGCTGGCGGCGCACGCCGGGGTGACGGTGCGAGCCGTGCGCCACTACCACCAGATCGGGCTGCTGCCCGAGCCCGAGCGCGGGCCTTCCGGCTACCGGATCTACGACGCCGCGGCGGTCGTGCGGCTGATCCGGATCCGCACGCTCGCCGACGCCGGCGTGCCGCTGGCCCGGGTCCAGGAGCTGCTCGACGCGGGGCCGGACGAGTTCGCACGCGGCGTCGAGGAGGTCGACCGGCACCTGCGGGCCGAGATCCGGCGCCTGCAGGAGAACCGCCGGAGGATCGCGGGCCTCGCGGCGGGCGAGCATCTCGCGCTGCCGCAGAGCGTCGTCGGCTACCTGGAGCGGGTGCGCGCGCTCGGCGTCGACGAGCGGTACGTCGAGCTCGAGCGCGACACCTGGATCGTGCTCGCGGCCCAGTGGCCGCAGCAGATCGACGAGGTGATCGCGCACAAGCACTCCGAGCTGGACGATCCCGACATGGTGCGGCTCTACCGCCTGCTCGGGCAGGCGCTCGATTGGGACGTCGACGACCCGCGAGTGGTCGAGATCGCCGACATCATGGAGCGCCAGATGCGCCGCGCGCTGGAGGCCGGCGAGGTCGACGCCGACGACGGTCTCGACGACCCGTTCGTGGACCTGCTGGACGAGGCCGCGGCCGAGGCCGCGCCGATGGCCGAGCGGCTGCGGGAGATCCTGCAGGAGCGGGGCTGGAAGGGCTGGACCCGCATCGAGCGGGTCGCTGAGCCATGATCTGACGGGTGACGTTCACTTCGCCCCTGGCCGAGGCGCTCGCCCCCGGCCTGCTCGAGCGCTTCCTCCGCTACGTCCGCATCGACACCCAGTCTGCGCGCGAGCGCACCCGGTCCCCGAGCACGCCCGGCCAGCTCGACCTCGCGCGGCTGCTCGTCGACGAGCTGCAGGCGATCGGGCTCGACGACGCCGCGCTCGACGGCAACGGCTATGTGACCGCGACCCTCGCGGGCACCGGGCCGGTGATCGGCCTGATCGCGCACGTGGACACCAGCCCGGACGCGCCCGGCGCCGGGGTCGAGCCGCTCGTGCACCGCGATCACCCGGGCGGCCCGATCGAGCTGCCGCGCCACGGGATCGTCGTGGAGGCGTCCGCCGGCGACATCGTCACCTCGTCCGGCGACACGTTGCTGGGCGCCGACGACAAGGCCGGCGTCGCGGAGACCATGGCGGCGGTCGCGCACCTCGCCGCGCATCCCGAGCTCCCGCGCCCGACGCTGCGGATCTGCTTCACGCCCGACGAGGAGATCGGCGAGGGCGCGACGCTGTTCGACGTCGAGCGCTTCGGCGCCGTCTGCGCCTATACGCTCGACGGCTCCGACCTCGGCGAGCTGCAGGACGAGACGTTCAGCGCCGAGGAGGTCGTCCTCACGATCGACGGCGTGGACGCGCACCCGGGCTGGGCGAAGGACGTGCTGGTCAACGCGACCCGGATCGCGGCCGAGGTCGTCGCGGCGCTGCCGCCCGAGCTCACGCCCGAGCGCACGGACGGCCGCGACGGCTTCATCCACGTCTACGAGCTCGCCGGGGGCTCCGGGCGCATGGAGGTCCGCGCGATCGTGCGCGACTTCGACGACGACCAGCTCCACGCGCACACGGCGCGGCTGCGCTCCACCGCGGAGGAAATCGTCGCCCGTCACCCGGGCGCGCGGCTCGACGTCGCGGTGACGGCGCAGTACCCGAACATGCGCCGCTACATCGACGCCTTCCCGCAGGCCGTGACCGCCGCCGAGGAGGCGATCCGCGCCGAGGGCATCCAGCTCATCCGCACCCCGATCCGCGGCGGCACGGACGGCTCACGGCTGAGCGCGATGGGCCTGCCGACGCCGAACCTGTTCACGGGTGGCCACGACTACCACTCGCCGCGGGAATGGGCGTCGCTGCAGGAGATGGCCGCGGCCGCGGCGGTGGTGGTGCGGCTGGCGGAGGTGTGGGCTCGCGATGGAGCGCCACCCCCGCGATGACGAGCGCGATCCCGAGCGCGTCCCGCAGTGACGGCACCTGCGCGAGCACGAGCAGGCCGATGACCGTCGCCGTCGCGGGCAGCAGCGACACCATCAGCGCGTAGCCGGCGCGGGAGAGCCGCTTCATCGCGATCTGGTCGGCGACGTACGGGATCACCGAGGAGGAGATCCCGACGCCGATGCCGGCCAGGATCGCGATCGGGTCACCGAGCGCGGGGATCGCGGCCCAGCCCGCCATCGGCGTGACGAACACCAGTGCGACCAGCATGGACGCCGCCAGGCCGTCCACGCCCGCGCCGGTCGACGCCACCCGGTGCGCCAGCACGATGTAGGCCGCGAACAGCCCGGCGTTGGCCAGCGCGAGCGCGACGCCGAGCGGCTCGCCCTCCAAGTGCACGCCGGTGAGCAGGTACACACCGGGGACCGCGAGCGCCAGCGCCGCGTAGTTGCGCTTGGTGCGCATCCCGAGCGCGGCGAGCGCGATCACGGGCAGGAACTCGATCGCCGCGACGGTCGCCAGCGGCAGCCGGTCGATCGCGAGGTAAAAGCAGCAGTTCATCGCGGCCAGGACCGCGCCCCAGAGGATCACGTCGCGGTTGCGCAGCAGGCGCCACGGCCGGCGCCAGAGCGCGAACACCACCGCCGCGGCCGCGATCCGCATCCACGCCACGCCGAGCACGTCGACGCGCACGAACAGCAGCACGGCGAACGCCGGGCCGAGGTAGTGGAAGATCGCGCTGACGACGAACGGGAGGCGAGCGGCCATGAGCGCCACACAGGATCGTCGGCGCAACGCGCCGACGGAATGGCCGATCGAAGCTATTCTCCACTGCATGCCTTCGGACAACGGGGCACTCGACGCGACGAACCTTCGATTGCTCGAAGAGCTCCAGCGCGACGCACGCCTCAGTCAGGCCGAGCTCGGCCGCCGCGTCGGCCTCTCCGCCCCGGCCGTCGCCGAGCGACTCGCCCGGCTCGAGCGCGACGGCACCATCACCGGCTACCGGACCGCGGTCGACCCGCGCGCGTTCGGCTTCACGCTCGCCGCGATCATCCGCATGCGCCCCGCCCCGCGCCAGATCCCGAAGGTTGCCGAGGTCGCCCAGGCCACGCCGGAGGTCGCCGAGTGCCACCGGGTGACCGGCGAGGACTGCTTCTACATGAAGGTCCACGTGGCGTCGGTCGAGCACCTCGAGGAGGTCATCGACCGCTTCACGCCCTACGGCCAGACGACGACGTCAATCATCCAGTCGTCGCCGGTCGTCCAGCGCGAGCTGAAGCCGGCCTGACTCGATCTCGCCCGCGAGCTCGTCGAGCAGGCGCCGGCTCGCGCGCCAGCCGACCACCTGGCGCTCCTCCAGCCACGGCCCCGACTTGGCGAACACCGTCCACGGCTTGCGCAGCACCACGCGGGCGAAGAGCCCGAGGATCAGGCCGAGGATCAGGATCGTGAGCTCGATGGCGAGCACGACCACGTTGAAGAGCGTGACGATGAGGAACAGGATCGCGATCGCGCCGAACACGACGAGCAGGATCGCGCCGAGGATGTCGTCGGCGGAGCCGAGGTCCGG
Source organism: Solirubrobacter deserti (assembly GCF_003344625.1). Lineage (GTDB taxonomy): Bacteria > Actinomycetota > Thermoleophilia > Solirubrobacterales > Solirubrobacteraceae > Solirubrobacter > Solirubrobacter deserti. The sequence goes on from NZ_QPKJ02000005.1 coordinate 44,971, forward strand.
GAACTCGAAGGAACCCGTGTCGACGCCCTCCATGCGCTTGCGGCGCGGCAGCCAGCGGCGGCCGAGCGTCCACCGGGACCCGTCGGGAGCTGTGGCCTTACGCCGGAACACGAGCGTGGCAGGGTAGGGATCGACGCGTGCGGACGCTCCCGTTCTACATCGGTGGCTTCCTCGGCCCGTTCGGCGGGGGTGTGGTCGCCGTGCTCGTGCCCCAGCTGCGCGACGCGTTCGACGCGACGACCGCCGGCGTCGCCGCGACGATCCCGGCGTACCTGATCCCGTTCGCCGTGCTGCAGCTGGTGTCCGGAACGATCGGCGAGCGGCTGGGACGGCGACGCGTGGTGCGCACGGCGTACTTCGCCTACGCGCTGCTGTCGCTCGCGGCCGCGTTCGTGCCGAGCCTCGGCGGCTTCCTCGTGATCCGCGCGCTGCAGGGCTGCGCGAACGCGTTCCTCACGCCGCTCCTGCTGGCCGGGCTCGCCGACCTCGTCTCCGCGCGCCAGCTCGGGCGCGCCGTGGGGACGTTCGCCGCCGTGCAGACGGCGGCGGTCGCGCTCGCGCCGCTCGGCGGCGGGCTGCTGGGCGCGTTCGACTGGCGGCTCGTGTTCCTGGTGCAGTCGGCGGTCGCGGTCGCCCTGGCGCTGATGCCGCCGGCGGACCCGGAGAAGCGCGACGAGGCCCCGCGCCTGCGCGCCGTCTTGACACGCCGCGTCGGGCTGCTCAGCGGCGCCGCGTTCACGGCCTACGCGGGCGTCACGGGGATCGGCTTCCTCGTGGCCGTCGAGGCCGCGGACGCGTTCAGCGTCGGCTCGATCATGCGCGGCGTGCTGCTCGCCGGATTCGGGGTCGCGGGCATGCTGCTCGGCCGGGCGGCGGGCGACGCCGTCGACCGCTTTGGCCGCGTCCCGGTCTCGCTCGTGGGGATCGCGATCAGCTCCGCGCTCGTGGTGACGATGGGGATCGCGCCCTCGCCGCTCGCGCTGGGCGCGATCTGGTTCGCGGTCGGGCTCGGCTCCGCGCTGGTGTGGGCGGGGATCAACGTGCTCGCGGTGGAGGCCGTGCCGGGCAATCGGGCGGGCGGGACGTCGGTCGTGAGCGCGTTCAAGTTCGCCGGCAACGCGGTCGCTCCGCTGATGTGGCTGCCGCTCTATCACGCCGACCCGCGGCTCGGCTTCCTCGGCGCCGGAATCCTCGCCGCCACGGCCGCGCTCTTCATCGCACCGCTGCGCGTGGCACGCTAGAGGGCAGTGACCTACGCCAGCATCGGAGATTCCTTCTCGTCGTTCTTCGACGCCGTCGGCTCGTTCTTCGAGAACTTCGCCGCCGTCCAGTGGATCCCGCTGTTCCTCGCGCTGGTCTTCTTCACGACCTACCTCACGCTGCGGGCACGCGCGTCGTTCCACATCCTGCGTGCCGCCTATCCCGACGTCAAGATCGAGTTCAGGCGCGTGTGGGGCGCGTACTTCGCAGGCTACGGCTTCAACTCGGTCATCCCGGCGCGCGGCGGCGACGTGATCCGGCTGTTCCTCACCAGGTCCTCGGTGCCGACGGCCAGCTACCCGGCGGTCGGCGCCGCGTTCGCGATCGAGTTCATCTTCGACCTCACGATCGCGGTGCCCGTGCTCGCGTACGCGTTCAGCCAGGGCGTGTTCCCCAAGCCGCCGGACTTCTCCGCGCTGCCGGCCTTCGACCTCGCCTTCTTCGCCTCCAACCCGCGCTTCACGCTGTTCCTGCTGACCGTGCTGGGCATCGGCGTGATGGTCGGCTTCGCGCTGCTGTCGGCGCGCGTGCGGCGTTTTTGGGAACGCGTGCGCCAGGGCCTGACGATCGTGTTCGACCGCAAGCGCTACTTCCGCGAGGTGTGGCTGGTGCAGTTCGCGGGCTGGCTGTGCCGGTTCGCGGCCTTCTGGTGCCTGCTGGAGGCGTTCAACGTCGGCGGGTCGGTGAGCAACGTGCTGCTCGTGCTCGGTGTGAACGCGATCGCCGCATTGGTGCCGTTCACGCCCGGCGGCGCGGGCGTGCAGCAGGCGTTGTTGGTCACGGTCTTCGGCTCGGGCGCGACCGTCGCCGCGTACTCGGTCGGCCAGCAGATCGCGATCGCGGCGCTGACGTTCCTGATCGGGCTGTTCGCCGTCGTGCGGATCTTCCGCTTCAAGTCCTTCAAGGAGGTCATCGCGGCGGGCCGCTCGCAGCGGGAGGCGGAGAAGGCCGCCGAACCCGCCACGTGATCCTGCGCGCCGCCGAGCAGCCCTACGACGGCGCGGCGCTGCTCGACTTCCTCGTCCGCCGCATGGTGCCGGGCGTGGAGGAGTATGTGGACGGCGTGTACCGGCGCAGCCTGCCCAGCGGCGAGGTCGTCGAGCTGCACCCGCATCCCGAGGGGTTCGAGGCCACGCACGACGTGTCGGGACTGCTCGATCTCGACGCGCCCGCGGCCGAGATCGCCGCCCGCATCGACCTGCCTGGCTACGACGCGGGCACGCGCGTGCCAGGCTGCGTCAGCGGCGAGGAGATCGCGGTGCGGGCCGTGCTCGGCCAGCAGATCTCGATCCAGGCCGCGGCCACCCACGCGGGACGGTTGGTGGAGGCGGTGGGAGAGCCGCTCGCCGCGCCCTCGGGGGCCGTCACGCACCGGTTCCCCACGCTGGAGGCGATCGCCGAAGCGCCCGACAGCGCGTTCGCGATGCCCGTCACCCGGCGCGACACGCTGCGCTCACTGGCCGGGCAACCGCTGGACCGGCTGATCGAGCTGCGCGGCGTCGGCGCGTGGACGCAGACCTACGTGAACATGCGGGCCCTCAAGGACCGCGACGCGTGGCTCGGAACCGACCTCGGGGTGCGCCACGCGCTGCACGACGGCGCGGTGGACGCGGAACGCTGGCGACCGTTCCGCGCGTACGCCGTCGTGCACCTCTGGCGCAGCCTCGGTTAGGCGGGCTGCGGCACGATCCGGATGTACGGCTTGGGCTCTTCCCAGCCGTCCGGGTACTTCTCCTTGGCCTGCTCGTTGGAGACCGAGCCGGCGATGATGACGTCCTCGCCCGGCTGCCACTGGGCGGGCGTGGCGACGGCGTGGGTGGCGGTCAGCTGCAGCGAGTCGATCACGCGCAGGACCTCGTCGAAGTTGCGGCCGGTCGTCATCGGATACACGAGCAGCAGCTTGATCTTCTTGTCCGGGCCGATCACGAACACGTTGCGCACCGTCTGGTTCTGCGCCGGCGTGCGCTCGGTGGCCTCACCTTCGACCTCGGCCGGGAGCATCCCGTAGGCCTTGGCGACCTGGAAGTCCTTGTCGCCGATGATGGGGTAGTTCGGCGCGGTGCCCTGCGTCTCCTCGATGTCCTTCGACCAGCCGACGTTGTTCTCGGCGGGATCGACGGAGATGCCGATGATCTTCACGCCGCGCTTGTCGAACTCCGGCTTGATCGACGCCATGTAGCCAAGCTCGGTCGTGCACACCGGGGTGAACGCCCGCGGGTGCGAGAAGAGCACCCCCCACGAGTCACCGAGCCACTCGTGGAACTTGATCGTGCCCTCGGTGGTCTCCGCTTCGAAGTCTGGAGCCGTATCGCCAATGGTGAGGCCCATCGTGTCTCCTCCTAAAAGGGGGTCTGGTTTTGGGGAGTTTACCGGGCCTCGGGGAGCCGGATCAGACAGGCGCGGAAGGCGAAGCGCGTCGCGGCCTCGCGCGTGACGACGCCGAGCGAACGGGGCGCCGGCGGGAGCCCGCCGGCCGCCTGGGAGCAGAACGCGCGCGCCTCGTCGTCGGTCACGGCGTAGCCACCGACGAACCCGCAACGCTCCTCGGCGAACGTCCCGATCCGGCCGCCCGGCGGTCCCTGCTCCCAGAACCGCTCGACCGAGCGCGCCGGGTCCTCGAACTCGCCGGGGATCGTCGCCCGCACGCGCGCGGCGGCGGCGCCGACGTCGCGGCCCGTCAGCGTGGCGCGGGCGAAGCGGCCGAGCGCGTCGCACGCGGGCTGCGGCGGCGGGTCGCCGGCGCCGGCGCGGCCGCCGAGCAGCGGCCCACCGACGCGCAGAAGGCGGTCCGTCTCGCCGATGTAGAGGTCCCCGTCCGCGTCGACGGCCAGCGACCGCACGAAGCCGAGCCGCGCGCTCACGGCGCGCCCGTCGCCCCGATGGGTGCCGCGCACACCCGTTCCCGCCACGACGAAGCGCCGTCCGTCGCGGAGGGCGACGATGCGCGGGAGCACACGGTCACTGACGTAGACCGTGCCGTCGGGGCCGACGGCCACGCGCGTCGCGTCGAGGTCGGCGACGACTGTCTCGGACCGCGCGGCCGGATCGACGCGCACCACCCGGCCCTCGCGGGCGAAGTACACGGCGCCGTCCGGGCCGACGGCGAAGTCGCGCGCGCGTATGCCCGGGACCACGGGCCGCAGCGATCCGTCACGCCAGCGCAGCAGCCCTTCCTCGGTGAGCAGGTCGACCCCGCCGCCGGGCGCCGGGGCCAGTCTGGACGCGCGCTGACCGAGCGGTTGCGGTCGATCTCCGGCACCGAAGCGCACGACCGTGCCGTCGCGCTCGGAGAGACCGAAGAGCGCGCCGCCGGAGGCCGCGACCAGCTCGAGGTCCTCGCGCGCGACGGCGGGAAGCTCCGTGCCGCGCGTGATCACCTGCACGAACCCGCGCTGGCTGAAGTAGGTGTCGCCGCCGTCGAACCAGATCGCCTCGGCGCCGTCGGTGGCGATGACATCCAGCTTGCCCTTGGGCACCGGATCGCTCGGCCACAGCAGGACGGCCGTCAGCGGCCCGAGCGCGACCGCCAGCCACATCGTCGAGAACCCGCTCACCACGAGCGCCGCTCCGCCGGCGGCGGCAAGGACGAGCCCCGCGTCCGGGGCGGTCTCGACCCACGGGCCGCCGGTGAGGGCCAGGTGGAGACCCGCGCGCGCGGCGAGCGCGATCAGCGTCACACCCGCGACGCAGCGGGCCGGCCGGCAACGGACGAGAGCGGTGGCCAGGATCACGACGAGCAGGTACGGGAACGAGAAGCCGTCCTCCACGCGCGGGTCCCACAGCGCGGGCGTGTCCCACTCTGCCCACGGCGCGAACACCGCGACCCAGGCGAGCAGAAGACCGAAGAACGCGACGGGCATCGCGTGCAGGTGTCGCCCCGGTGGTCGAATCTGAAACGCTGGTGCGCGACCCTGTGTGGTGGCGCAAGAGGATGCGTGCGGACGCTCGCGCACCTCGCGCCCGGGCGGCGACGCGGCGCCTACGGGAGGCTCGGATTCGTCGCGGTGCCCGGCGTCAAAGTCTTCGTGAACCAGTAGTCGGCGTACGGCTCGGCGTTGAAGGCCTCGACCTCGACATAGCCGGAGGAGCGGTACAGCGCCTGCGCCTCGGTCAGCGCGCGGTTGGTCTCGAGCCGGATCGCCGTCGCGCCCTCCAGCACCGCGTGGCGCTCGAGCTCGGCCAGGATGCGCCGGCCGACGCCCAGCCCGCGCGCCTCGGGCGCCACCCACATCCGCTTGATCTCCGGCGGGTCGGCCGTCTTGAGCGCGCCGCAGCCGATCGGCTCGCCGCGCAGCCGTGCGACCACGAACACGCCCGAGTCGAACGGCAGCGCGACGTCCTCGCTGAAGCCCGCCTCGAAGCGCTCGTCGATCTCCGCGAAGTACCGCTGCAGGCACGCGCGCGCCCCGTCGCCGGCTGGGTCCTCGGCCGCCAGCTCGACGATCCCCGACGTCAGGAGGCGCTCGACCGTGCGCATCGCCTCGACCAGCTGCGTGCGTCCCCGCTCGTTGAGCGGCTCCAGCAGGGAGCGGGCGAGGTCGTCGCTGCGCTCGTCCAGCCGCGCGCGCTCGGCCCGGCCGGCGGCGGTCAGCGTGATCGTGCGCCGGCGCCGGTCGTCGGCCCCGGCGCGCACGGTCACCAGGCCCTCGGCCTCGAGCGTGCGCAGCAGCCGGCTCAGGTAGCCCGAGTCCAGGTCCAGCCGCGCGCGCAGCTCGCGCACGTCGGTCACGGCGCCCACCTCCCACAGCACGCGGTTGGCCCCGAGCGGGCGCCCGAGGTCCAGGTAGGAGTCCATCAGCGCGCCGACGCGTTCAGTCACGGTGCGGTTGAAGGAGCGGACCTGCGCGACCGGTTCCATGGTCTCTGACTTTAGTCAGATATCGGTTCGCTGCCAACCTACGCCTTCGGTATGGCGAGAGCGCACGAGGCAGGCATCGATTTCCGCGCCGTCGGCAAGCGCGCGCTGTTCTTCGCCGTGGTGGCCGTGCTCGCGATCGTGGCGCTCGCCGAGCTGCCCGGGATCGACGAGGTCCGCACCGAGTTCTCGCAGGCCGAGCCGGGCTGGATCGTTGCCGCGGCCGTGTTCCGGATCGGCTCGATGCTGGGGTTCGTGCGCGCGCTGTGGTCGGCCTTCGACCGCGTCATGCCGTGGCGGCGCGCGCTCGTCCTCGGCCTGGCCGAGCAGGGCGCGAACGTCCTGCTGCCCGCCGGCGGCGCGGGCGGGCCGGCCTACGGCGCGTACGTGCTGACGCGGCTCGGCGTGCCCGCCGACCTCGCCGCCCAGCGCCACGCCGCGCTGTTCCTGGTCACCAGCGCGGTGAGCTTCGCGGCGATCATCGTCGCCGGCACGCTGACGGCGATCGGTCTGCTGCCCGGCGAAGTCGCGCTGATCTGGACGCTCGGCCCGGCCGCGGCGATCGGGGCGCTGTTCGCGCTGGTGGTGCTGTTCGGCCGCAGCGATCCGCCGCAGGAGCCGGAGAGCGGGCGCGTGCGGCACCTGGTGTGGCGCGTCTGGGGCTTCGTGCGCGACGGGGTGCGCACGTCGCTTCAGCTCGTCCTGCACGGTGACCCGCTGCTGATCGTCGGCTCGATCACCTACTTCGCGTTCGACGTCGCGAGCCTCGCCTGCATGTTTCATGCCTTCGGCGGCGGCGCGCCGGACCTCGGCGTGTTCGTCCTGGCCTACGCGCTCGGCCACGCCGGCGCGCTGATCCCCACGCCCGGCGGCGTCGGCGGCACCGAGGGTGGCCTGATCGGCGCCTTCGTCGCCTACGGCACGGCGCTCCCACTGGCCACGGCGGCGGTTGTCGGCTACCGCGTCTTCCAGCTCGGCCTGCCGGCGCTGTTCGGCGCGGCGGCGCTCGTGCGCGTGCAGCACGTGCTCGCGCACCCGCCACCGCGGGAGGAGGTCGCGGCGCGCTTCGAAGCGCACCGCTGGCGCTGAATCTTCACGGGATACCCGCGCCGCTCGCCTAGCGTCGCCGCGGTCACTGGCCCTGCGGGAAGGGCCTCTGAATTCAGGAGGAAGCGCATGCGCGCACGTATCGCCGCCCTGATGTTGGGCGGGTTGCTCTGCACCGCGGTCCCGGCCGAGGCGAGGGACCGGCCGTTGCCGGCCGACGGCGGACCGCGCCAGTTCGACCTCGAGGCCCACCGCGGCGGGCTCGGGCTCACGACCGAGAGCACGCTGCAGGGCTTCCGCAAGGCGCTGGAGCTCGGGGTCACCACGCTCGAGCTCGACGTCCAGATCACGCAGGACAAGTACGCCGTCGTCACGCACGACCGCCGCGTGTCCGCCCAGAAATGCAAGGACACCACGCCGGTCACGGCGGGTGACCCGGAGTTCCCGTATGTGGGCAAGTTCATCAAGGACCTCACGCTCGCCCAGGTGTGGACGTTGGACTGCGGCCAGCCGCTCGCCGACTACCCGCTGCAGGAGGTCATCCGCGGCGTCAAGATGCCGCTGCTGCGGCAGGTGTTCGCGCTCACCGAGTGCATGCGCGGCGACCGCACGTGGATGAACATCGAGACCAAGGTCGAGGCCGGCGCGCCGCACGAGACCGCGCCGCGCGAGGAGTTCGTCCAGATCACGGCGCAGGAGATCCGCCGCGCGCGCGTCCAGGACCGCGTCACGATCCAGAGCTTCGACTGGGGCAGCCTGATGCGCTGGCGGCAGGTGATGCCGCGCCTGCCGATCGTCGCGCTCACCAACGGCGACTTCCTGCAGGTCGGCCAGCCGGGCGCGTCGCCGTGGCTGGGCGGGATCGACGTCGACGACTTCGGCGGCTCCTACGTGCGCGCCGCGCACTCCTTCGGCGCCGACGCGCTCTCGCCCGTGCACGGCAACCCGCAGAACGGCAAGGTCGGCGACCCGAACTACGTGCCGTACACGACGCCGGCGCTGGTGCGCGAGGCGCACCGCGTCGGCCTGCCCGTCGTGCCGTGGACGGTCGACGATCCCGCGACGATGGCGTCGCTGATGGACGCCGGTGTCGACGGGATCATCACCAACTATCCGGACCGGCTGCGCGCCGTGATGGCGCAGCGCGGCTACAAGCTCCCGCGCGGGGAGCGTGAGCCGCGCCACACCGACTGCGTCGGCTACGCGATGTCGGCCGCCAAGCCGTGAGCTGACTCAGGCACCGGGCCGGAGCAGTCCGGCCCGGCGCTGCCGCTCCACCCACGCCTTCAGCGAGGTGAAGGAGGCGTCCGGCGAGCCGTCGGGGCGCAGCAGCCCGGTGTTCCACTGCACCTCGGGGTTCTGCAGCAGCCCGAAGTAGAGGAGCTCGGAGACCTTCGGGTTCTTGCGCGCGAGCTCGAAGGCCTGCGTGATGTAGCGGGCGCGGGTCGAGCGCGGGAACGCGAGCGAGCCGGACGCGAAGTAGGCGAACTCGGTCAGGTGCACGGCGGGCTCGCGGCCCTTGGAGGTCGACAGCGCCTTGGCCCGGCGCAGGCGCGTGAGCGCGTTCGTGAGCCGGCTGACGGTGCCGATCGTGACGTCGTCGGCCGGGATCTTCTTGTACGTGGGCGAGTGCCGGTAGTCGTACGGGTGCAGCGAGACGGCGTCCGCGCGCACGGTCCCGCAGCCCGAGCGCTTGCGCCAGCGGGTGTCGACGCACAGCACGTCGCGCATGAACCGCAGCGGCGCGTACGCCGCCCCCGGTCGGGCCTGCGGGGCGAGCTCGCCGAACGAGACCTGCGCGCGCGAGTCGGCGCGCTTGATCGCCGAGTAGGCGCCGCGGTACAGCGCCCGGTACTGCTTGGCGGCCGTCCGCGCCGGGCTCAGCCACGAGTGCCAGTTCGGCTCGTTCCAGATGCTGTAGCGCTCGACGTCACCGCGGTAGCGCTGCGCGACGAAGGAGGCAAAGCGCGCGTACTCCTTCGCCGACGGCCCGCGCGTGGACGGCCCGCGGCGGTCCGCCGTCGCCCAACGCGGCGCCGGACCGGTGAGCGTGAACTCCAGCCGCATGTCGTGCTGCTTGGCCAGCGCGACCAGGAAGTCGAAGTCGCCGAGCTCGTAGCGCACGCGCGAAGGCTTGGAGCGCTGGTTGGCCTGGCCGCTGGCGAGCACGCGCGACCAGATCATGTTCGCGCGGAGCTTGGTCACGCCGAGCTCCTTGGCGCGCACCATCGCCGCCTCGCGGGTGAAGGTGGCGCTGCTGTCGCCGAGGAAGACGAAGTCGTCCTGCAGGCCGATGTCCATCGTGCGCGAGGCGTGCGCGGGCGCGCACAGCGCGAAGAACGCGATGAGGAGGCTAATCGAGCGCTTGAAGTTCATCTGTGAGGAAGGGTCCCAGGGTCGCGGCGAACGTCGGGGTGACGTGCGTGAGGTCGTGATAGGCAAGAACACCGCCGATGACAGGAAAGCACCGGTGCTGGTCGCAGAAGTAACGGCTCAGGTCGATCACGGGCGCTTGGCGCTGCCCGGCCGCGGCCACCGCCGGGTCGGGCGCCAGGGCGGTGTCGCGGGGGACGGCGCAGCTCGACCCCGGCTTCTCCGTGGCGGCGTTCACGCACGCCAGCGTGTCCTCGCGCAACTCGGGCGTGTCGCGGAGCACGACGAGCTTCACCGTGGGCGGGAGGCGGTCCCAGGCGGCGAGCCAGTTCGCCGGGTCCTGCGAGGCGGCGTTGCGGGGCAAGCCGATGATGAACACGGTCCTGACCTCGGGGTGGGCTGCGAGCCACTGCGGCACCTGCTGCTTCCAGGTCGCGCATTCCGAGAACGCCGGCTCCGGCAGCGGGCGGCCGTCTGCGACGAACGGACAGCCGTTGCGGGTGATCGCGTAGCCGCGCCGGCCGAGCCGCTCGGCCGCGACCGCGAACGCCGAGCGCAGCGCGTTCGCGTGGCTGTCACCGACCAGCGCGAACGTCTCGTCCCCGCGGCCGAAGGCGCACGGCTCGACCAGGCCGAGCGGCTGCGCGCGCTCGCACGGCGCGCCGCGGGCGCCGCTGCGCTCGACGGTGTCGGGCTCGGGGCAGCCGTTGGCGAGCGCCGCGGCGCCGGCGCAGCCCTCGGCGGTCGGGGCCGGGGTCGCGCGCGGCGGCGCGGGCTGCTCACCGCAGCCGGCGAACGCGAGCGCGAGCGCCACCACGCTAAGCGAAGCCGACGACCGCACGCAGCAGGAACGGCCCGAGCGTCTCCGCGAAGTGCCGCGTGAGGTGGTTGAGATCCTTGTGTACCAGGACGCCACCCACGACCGGATAGCAGTTGCGCTCATCGCAGAAGTGCGGGGTGAGGTCCACGAGCCGGAACCGCGACGGGTCCGCCTGCGTGATCGCGACCTCGACGGGGTCCGGCGGCAGCGCCGTCGCGCGCGGGATCGCGCAGTGGGTGCCGGGCGTGCGGCGGCGGTTGAGCGCCCGCTGCACGCAGCGCATCGTGCTCACCTGCGCGGACGGGTTGTCGCGGATCACGAACACGCGCGTGACGGACGCCGGCAGCCACGACCAGGCCCGCACGTGCCCGGCGACCTGCGCCTCGAACGCCGGCATCGGCCCCGGCGCGTAGTCCCGCGGGCCGGGCGTCTTGGTCGCCAGGAAGACCGTCGTGACCTCGGGGTGCCGGTCCAGCCACTCCACGACCTGCTGCTTCCACGCCGCGCACTCGGAGAAGAACGGCTCGGGCTGCGCGAGCGGCACCGTCGTCAGCGAGCAGCTGTTGCGCGAGAGCTGGTAGCCGTGCCACTGCAGCCCGCGTGCGAGTTCCGCGAGCGTCGGGCGCCAGTGCGCGGCGTGGCTGTCGCCGAACAGCGCGAAGTGGGCGCGGGCGTTCGGGCTCAGCACGCCGAACTCGCACGGCACGACGAGCCCCTCCGGCACGAGCTTGGTGCACGGCGCGCCGCGCACGAGCGGCGCGTTGCGCGGGTGCGGGGTGACCTTCAGGCGCAGCGACGGGTTCACGCACGGCAGCATCGGGTCGCGCGCCGCGGCGCCGAAGCAGCTCGGCGCCGCGCCCGCCGGCGGGGTGAACGCGGCCAGCACCGCAAGCGCCGCGAGCGCGACGACCCAGACCTTCATCGGGCGGCCTCCTCCAGCCGCACAGCGACCTCGTCGGCCGCCAGCTCGATCATGGCGTCTGTAACGCGGGCCCCCGCCTCGAGTAGTGCGGTTGTCGCCTCCAGGTAGCCGTCGAGCCTCTCAGGGGCGCCGCGGAGCTCCCGCGAGCCCCACGCCGTCCAGCCGAGCGGCGGGCCGTGGATGGAGCCGGCGTGCGAGTCCGCGCCGCGCGCGAGCAGCAGCCGTACCGTGCTGCCGCGGCCCCACATCCCCGCATCGTGCAGCGCCGCGCGCCACGAGTCGATCGCGAACGTGCACGGTGATCCGTCGAGCGATGGGCCTCAGGCCCTTCCCGCGAGCCGGGCGCGCTCACCTCCGCGCGCCCGCGAAACCCTATTGCAAACCCTGACGGGCTTCGCGCACGAGCGTGACCGCCTCGGGGAAGACGGTCGCCATCACCGACCGGATCTGCTGAGCCTGTTGCTCGGTGGTGCCCTGGATGTTGACGCGGTTGATGGCTGCGACGGTCATGTCGACCGCGAGCTTGATCGCGTTGTCCGCCCACGCCAGCGTCTGAGCCGACTGCATCTGCTCGGCCATCTCCTGCATTCGACGCTGAAAGTCTGGGTCGTTGAAGAACCCGCCAAAGCCTTCCATGGCTCAACTGTACTGGTGGCAGAGCGCGCCGCGGTGCGCGCGCTCGCGCTTGCGGCGCTCCGGCTCCCGCTCGCCGGCGTCCTCGGCCTCCCAACGGGCGACCGTGCGGCGCAGGGTCGCGAAGGCGACCGCGCCCGGCGCGATCGGCAGCCAGAAGGAGAAGAAGCGGTACGCGAGCACGGCGACGATCGCGGTGCCCGGGTCCACCCCGAACGCGATGAAGGCGCCGATCATGCCGCCGTCCACGCCGCCGACGCCGCCCGGCAGCGGGAGCGTGTTGGCGAGCATGCCGATGAAGTAGCCCAGCACGAGCGCGCCGAACGCGGGGGAGGCGCCGAAGGCCTCAAAGCACGCCCACAGGCAGGCGATGTCGAAGCCCCACTTCATCAGCGAGCCGAGCAGGCCGGCGTTGCCGGACGCGATCAGGCGGCGCGCGTCGCGCACGCCCTGGCCGACCGGCGCCAGCCAGCGCCGCAGACGGCTCTCGCCCGGCTGGACGAGCTGCGCGCTCGCGACCAACGCGATCACCGCGCCGCCGAAGATCGCGGGGACGATCGTCAGCGAGAACGAGCCGCCTCCGGGAATCAGGCCGACGTACATGCCGAGCCCGCCGAACAGCAGCGCGCCCATGTAGACCATGTACAGCAGCACCATGAACGTGGTCATGCGGGCGGCGACGTCCCGGGCTTCCATGCCCGACTTCCGCAGCGCCCAGGCCGTGAGCGCGATGCCGCCGGCGCCCGCGGACGCGAACAGGCGCGTCGCGGCGTGGCCGGCGAGGGCGATCTCGGTGCTCGCGCGGAACCCGATCCGTGTGCCGTTGCCGTCGCGGTCGATCGAGACCGCGCGGAACAGGATCGCGTAGCCGACGAAGGACAGCGCCTCCAGGATCAGCGCGAACGTGAGCCAGCCGAGATGTCCGGTGGAGAGCTTGGACCAGACATCGGGGAGATCGGCCAGCGCGGGAGCGATCACCACGAGGCCGACGACCATCAGCGCGCTCGCGAGGACGAGCACGACGATCTGCCGAGGGGAGACGCGCCCGATCGGCGGGCGCTCGGCGGTGGTCGCGGCCATACACGGAATGGTCGCGCCGAGGCGGTCCGTTTCCCAGGCAGGCAGGCACCCCTCTTTAGGTTCGGGTTACCCGTAGGTGTCGGTCAACCACTCGGTGCGATGCGTCAGGGCGGGCGCGATGACCGGCAGCGCGGCCACGCCGTGCAGCGCCCGGGTGGGGAGCAGCGCGAGGCCGTGTCCGGCCGCGACGAGCGCGAGCAGGCCGGCGAGATCGGCGCCGTCGTAGTGCAGCGCGGGGCGGAAGCCCTCGGTGCGCGCGAGCGAGGCGAGGTCGGCGAGCGGCGCGCAGATCGCCGGCGCGTCGATCCAGCGGGCGTCGACGAGGTCCTCGAGGCGGACGCCGCGTCCGGTTTGGCGGGGCGCCGTGGTGGCCGGCCGCGCGCGACCCCCGTCTCGCGGAACCGGCTTCGCCGAAAAAGGGGGATGTTCCGCGAGGACGGGGGTCGCGCGCGCCCGGCTGGAACCGCGTGGCGACTCGCTGAGGGCCGCCAGCGGGTGGTTGAGTGGCGCGGCGACGGCCAGCGGTTCCTCTTTGACCCGTGCCACGCGGGCGCCCGTCTCCGGGAGGCGCAGCGGGTCGTTGGGCGCGGCGACCCCGTCGACGACGCCCGCGTCGAGCTCGCCGACGGCCACCGCGCGGGCGATCTCGTCCCGCGCGCCCACGCGGACGGTCACGGCCAGCGCGGGCGCGACGAGCTCTGCGGCGAAGGTCGCGGCCAGGGGCGTCGCGCCGATCCGCAGCCGCGACGGCGGCCCGCTCGCCACGCGCGCGACGTCCGCGCGGGCCGCGTCTAGCCGCAGCAGGATCGGCTCCGCGTGCTCGAGCAGCCGCGCGCCCGCCTCGGTCACGCCGACCGGCCGGCGCGTGAGCAGCGGCACGCCGACGTCGCCCTCGAGCACCGCGATGTGCTGGGAGACGGCGGACTGCGTGTAGCCGAGCTCGGCCGCCGCGGCGCTGAACGAGCCGAGCCGCACGACGCGCACGAACGTCCTCAAGAACCGCGGGTCCATAAGCGAAGCTGATCGTACTCGCAGGAATCATCGTTGGACGTGAACTCGACCAGACGCGACGATGCACCGCATGCCCGCCGCCACCATCGCCCTCGTCGGAGACCGCTCGCCCACCGTTCGCGCCCACGGACGAATCCCGCTGCTGATCGACACGCTCCGCCGTCGCGACGGGATCGTGCTCGACCCGTATTGGATTCCGTCCACCGAGGCCGAGGACCTGGACCGCTTCGACGGCATCTGGGTCGTGCCCGGCAGCCCCTACACCGACCGCGAGAAGGTCATCGACGCCGTCGGCACCGCGCGCGCGAATGGGATCCCGTTCCTGGGCACGTGCGGCGGCTTCCAGCACGCGATCATCCACCTCGCCCGTGAGCTGGCGAACCTCCCCGAGGCCAACCACGCCGAGTACGGCTCGACCGGCACCGACGTCATCGTGCCGCTGGAGTGCTCGCTCGTCGGCCACGAGGGGGTGATCCGCTACACGCCCGGCACGCTGATCGCGAAGATCGCGGGCGTCGACCAGCGCCTGGAGCGCTACCACTGCTCGTACGGGATCGCGCCCGAGTTCGTCACGCGGCTCGAGTCCGCCGGCGTCGTGTTCGGGGCCCACGACGAGGACGGCGCGCCGCGCGCGCTGGAGCTCCCGGGCCGCCCGTTCTTCCTGGGCACCCTCTTCCAGCCGGAGCTCGCGGGCGACGGCAGCCGCGCGCACCCGGTGATCCGCGCGTTCGCGGAGGCGGTCGTCAGCCGCCGCGAGCGTGGAACAGATACTCGGGCAGCGCAGCTCGTGTGACGCGCGCCGACAGCTCCGGCTCCAGCCCGCGCGAGGACAGGTCGTCGAGCGTGACGACGCCGACCACGGAGCCGCCGCTGACCACGACGAGCCGCCGCACGGCGTGGCGGATCATCCGCTGGCTGGCCTCCTCGACCTCCATGTCGGGCTCGGCCTTGATCACGGGCGAGGAGGCGTGCTCGGCCGCGCGGTCCTCTCCCGTGCGGCCCTCGGCCACGACCGACAGCGCGATGTCGCGGTCCGTGATGAACCCGACGGGCGCGCCGCCGTCGCGCACGAGCACGACGGAGCCCACGTTGCGCTCGCGCATGAGCTCCGCGATCTCGCGCACGGGCGCGTCAGGGTTCGCCGTCACCACCGACTCCGTCATCACCTCGCCGACCAGCATCGGCGGCGAGTGTACCCTTGCGCGATCGTGGCCTACAGAAGCGCGGCACAGCTCCGCAACACCCGCCGCATCGAGGCGCTGATCAAGCTCGCGGCGCCCGCGCTCAACGTCGTCCTGTACGCGGGTGACAAGGCGTCCCGGATCGCCGGCCGCGATCAACTCGGCCCGGAGCCGGCGCGCCGAGTCGGGCTTCCCCCGAGCATGCGCGACTAGAGTGTCAGCGGACGTGGCCGCCGCAACGCTGGATCCTGAAAAGACGCTCTCGTGGGAGAGGCGCCACCGTACGCGTGCCGCCATCGCGGCGCTGCTCGGAACGCTCGGCCTGCTCGTCTACTTCATCTCGGGTGAGGTGCTGCGCGCCGACGGGCCGCGCATCAGCGGCCTGGACGCGATCGTGCGCGGCGCGCAGCCCGGCCGGGTCGCCGAGCTCGAGTCACTGCGGGTCGCCGAGTTCCAGTACCTGCAGGACAACCAGCTGCTCGTGCTCGGCATCGGCATCGGCGGGCTCGTCGGCTTCATCGGCATGGCCTGGGTCGCCGGCTTCCTCGGCGTCGCCGTGCGCGGCCGGGCAGCCGAGTTCAAGCGCTTCCTCGTCTACGTCCCGATCATCGGCGGCGTCGTCCTCGGCCTCGGGACGCTGATCGTGCAGGGCTCGGTCGTCGTGCTCACCAACGAGTTCATGGACGGCACGCGCACGGTCGAGGAGGCGACCCGGCCGCAGAACAGCTTCCAGCAGTTCGGCCAGATCATGTTCAGCATCGGCTCGCTGCTGCTGGCCGTCGGGCTCGTGATCATCTCGCTCAACGCGATGCGCGTCGGGCTGCTCACCAAGCTCTTCGGCTACCTCGGGATCGTCGCCGGCGCGATGTTCGTCATCTATCCGCTGCCGGTCGTGCAGGTCTTCTGGGTCGCCGGTCTCGGCGTGTTGTTCCTCGGCCGCTGGCCGGGAGGAGATCCGCCCGCGTGGAGAACGGGTAAGGCGGAGCCGTGGCCGACCGCGGCCGAGCTCGCGCAGGCCCGCGCCGAGCGGCTCGGCCATGCGGCGCCGCAGCCGGCTCCGGCGCAGGCGCCCAAGGCGCCCAGCGCGGGCCGCAGCAAGCGAAAGAAGCGTTCCTAAGACACACCAGGGGAGGAGATCGCATGGCGACGCTCGAGGACCAACTCGAGGAGCTGCTGGACCAGGAGACGTTCTCGCCACCGGACGGCTTCAAGGAGCAGGCCGTCGTCTCCGACGCTGCGATCTACGACCAGGCCGAGGACTACGAGGCGTTCTGGGCCGAGCGCGCCGGGGCGCTGCACTGGGACACCAAGTGGGACCAGGTGCTGGACTGGTCGAACCCGCCGTTCGCGAAGTGGTTCGTGGGCGGCAAGCTCAACGTCGCCTACAACTGCGTCGACCGCCACGTCGAGGCCGGCCACGGCAACCGCGTCGCCTACCACTGGCGCGGTGAGGAGGGCGAAGAGGTCGACATCACCTACGCCGACCTGCACCGGGACGTCCAGAAGTTCGCCAACGCGCTGACCGACCTGGGCGTCGCGAAGGGCGACGTGGTCGCGATCTATCTGCCGATGATCCCCGAGGTCGCGGTCGCGATGCTCGCGTGCGCGCGCATCGGCGCGATCCACAACGTGGTCTTCGGCGGCTTCAGCGCCGAGTCGGTCAAGGAGCGGATCGAGTTCTCCGAGGCCAAGACGCTGATCACGGTCGACGGCGCGCGCCGCAAGGGCAAGACCGCGCCGATCAAGGAGACGGTCGATGAGGTCATCGGCGACCTCGTGGACCGGATCGTCGTCGTCGAGAAGACGGGCAACGGCGCGCCGATGAAGGACGGGCGCGACCACTCCTACGCGCAGCTCCTCGAGAACGCCGCGGCCGAGCACACGCCGGAGCCGATGGACGCCGAGGACCCGCTCTACATCCTCTACACGTCCGGCTCGACCGCCAAGCCGAAGGGCATCCTGCACACGACGGGCGGCTACCTCACCGGCGTCGCCTACACGCACAAGGCCGTCTTCGACCTCAAGCCGGACGAGGACATCTACTGGTGCGCAGCCGACGTCGGCTGGGTCACCGGCCACAGCTACATCATCTACGGACCGCTGGCCAACGGCGCGACGTCGGTGATGTGGGAGGGCGCGCCGGACTACCCCGCCAAGGACATCTGGTGGGAGATCGTCGAGCGCTACAAGGTGACGATCATGTACTGCGCGCCGACCGCGATCCGCGCGTGCATGAAGTGGGGCGCCGAGCACCCTGAGAAGCACGACCTCTCGAGCCTGCGCCTGCTCGGCACCGTGGGCGAGCCGATCAACCCCAAGGCCTGGCTCTGGTACTGGAAGGTGATCGGCGGCGGCAAGGCGCCGATCGTCGACACCTGGTGGCAGACCGAGACGGGCTCGATCATGATCACCACGCTGCCGGGCCTGCTGGACACCAAGCCCGGCTCGGCCGGCCGCCCGCTGCCCGGCATCGAGGCCGCGGTCGTCGACGAGGAGGGCAAGGACGTCGACGAGGGGCAGGGCTACCTGATCCTCAAGCGGCCCTGGCCTTCGATGCTGCGGACCCTCTACAAGGAGGACGACCGCTTCGTCGAGACGTACTTCTCGAAGTTCGGGAAGGATACGTACCTCGTCGGCGACGCCGCCCGCAAGGACGAAGACGGCTACTTCTGGATCATCGGGCGCATCGACGACGTCGTGAACGTGAGCGGCCACCGGCTCTCCACCGCCGAGGTCGAGTCCGCGATCGTCTCGCACCCGAAGGTCGCCGAGGCCGCCGTCATCGGCCAGGCCGACGAGGACACCGGCCAGGCCATCACGGCGTTCGTGACGCTCGAGGGCGCCGACGACGACGGCGACGACGCGCTGATCGGCGAGATCCGCGAGCGCGTCGCCGCCCGCATCGGCAAGTTCGCCCGCCCCAAGCGCATCATCTGGGCCGGCGACCTTCCCAAGACCCGCTCGGGCAAGATCATGCGCCGCCTGCTGCGCGACATCGCCGAGGGCCGCGAGCTCGGCGACGTCACGACGCTGCGCGACCCGGACGTGATGGCGCAGCTGGAGGGCAAGATCAAGGAGCGCGACGCCTCCGGCGAAGGCTAGGTGCGGGCACCCGCACCCGAGAACTTCAGGGATAGGTTCGGGGCCGGGTGCCGATGTCACGGCGCCCGGCGGCGCCGATGATGGCGCCATGAACCGACTCTTCCTCAGCCTGCTGGCTGCGCTGATCCTCACCCTGGCCGGGGCGGGCACCGCCTCGGCCGCCAACGCCCCGATGGGGCTCGTCATCGACGGCGGTGGCTGGTTCTCGGTCACCGACGAGGACGTCTGGAGCAAGGAATCCAAGACGTGGAGCCTCGGCGGCATCACCGTCGGCGTCCTCGGGTCCGGCAACAGCACCTTCAACTACAAGTACTCGCGCTGCTACGGCGGTGAAGTGCGCGCCGAGCTCATCATCACCGGGTATCGCTGGAAGACGTCCACCGAGGCGACGGTCACCGCCCACATCGACCTGTACGAGGGGGCGAGCTGCGCGACGACCGACTTCGACGGCCAGTCCGAGCTGTACACGTTCAACATCAAGATGGGCCAGACGATCGGCGTGTACCTGAACGCGATCAACGACCACGAGGACGCCGCCGACGGTGGGCACACGCTGTTCCGGCTGCGGGCGGTGCCCGCGTAGGGGGAATCCGTCCGTCGTGGTGGCGCGACCGTTCGTCGCGCCACAACCACCGTCCGTCGATTGCGCGTTTCGATACTTGCGCGGTCGCGCAAGGCTCCTCCAAATCGCTGCAAGGAGGAGAGAGACGCGATGCCGGACTGGGAACGCATCGAGCGCTCGGACGAGTTCAGAGAGCTCGTCAAGCGCCGGAAGAGCTTCGTCGTACCCGCGACGATCTTCTTCCTCGCGTACTACATGGGCTTCATCCTGCTCGCGGGGTACGCGAGCGACTTCATGGGCGAGTCGGTCTACCAGGGGCTGACCGTCGGCTACTGCCTCGCGCTGACCCAGTTCCTGATGGTCTTCGTGCTGGGCATCTGGTACCTGCGCAAGTCCGAGAACGAGTTCGACCCGCTCGCGGACAAGGTCGTCGAGGCGGCCGCGGAGGCCGAGGACGCGCGCTTCGTGCGTAAGGACGAGGGAACCGGGGTGAAGGCCTGATGGTGTCCCTCTTCGCTGAGGTCAACGTCGAAGCGCTGGTGATGGCGGCGATCATCCTCGCCATCACGCTCGGCATCACGTTCTGGGCGTCCAAGAAGGCGTCCAGCGCGGTCGGCTTCTACGCTGCCGGCCGGCAGATCACCGGCCGCCAGAACGGGCTCGCGATCTCGGGCGACTACCTGTCGGCCGCGTCGTTCCTGGGCATCGCCGGCCTGATCTTCCTGTACGGCTTCGACGGGTTCCTGTACTCGATCGGCTTCCTCGTCGCGTTCCTCACGGTCATGTTCCTGCTGGCCGAGCGGATGCGCAACGCGGGCAAGTACACGATCGCCGACGTGCTGTCGTTCCGCCTGAACGAGACCCCGGCGCGCGCCGCCGCCGCGCTCGGCACGTTCGCGGTCGTCACCTTCTACCTGATCGCGCAGATGGTCGGCGCGGGCGTGCTGATCGAGAAGCTCGTCGGCATCAACTTCTCGCTCGCGGTGATCCTGACCGGCGTCTTCATGCTCTGCTACGTGATCTTCGGCGGCATGGTCGCCACCACGTGGGTGCAGATCGTCAAGGCCGTCCTGCTGATGGCGGGCATCTTCATGATGTCGGTGTTCGTGCTCGCGAAGGTCGGCTTCAACCCGGTGGAGCTGTTCAACCGCGCGGACGCGAACAAGGGGCCGGACTCGACCTTCTCGCTGGCGCCCGGCACCTACCTGCCGAAGCCGCTGGACACCGTGTCCCTGGGCCTCGCGCTCGTGCTCGGCACCGCCGGCCTGCCGCACATCCTGATGCGGTTCTTCACCGTGCCCAACGCCAAGGCCGCGCGCTCGTCCGTGGTCTGGGCGATGTTCATCATCGGCTTCTTCTACCTGCTGACGACGTTCATCGGCTTCGGCGCGCGCGCCTTCCTGGGCGAGGGCGGCGTGGAGGCCGCGGGCACCGGCGGCAACCTCGCGGCCCCGATCCTGGCCGAGTTCCTCGGCGGCGGCGAGGGCACGTTCGGCGGCTCACTGTTCCTCGCGTTCATCGCCGGCGTCGCGTTCGCGACGATCCTCGCGGTGGTCGCGGGCCTCGTGCTCAGCGCCTCGGCGGCGTTCAGCCACGACATCTGGTCCTCGATCGTCCGCAAGGGCAAGGACTCCGAGCACGAAGAGGTGCTCGTGGCGCGGATCGCCGCGTTCGCCATCGGCGTGATCGCGATCATCATCGCCGTCATCGGCGGCTCCGGCCTGAACGTCTCGTTCATGGTGGGTCTGGCGTTCGCGGTGGCCGCGAGCGCGAACTTCCCGGCGCTGCTGCTCGCGCTGAGCTGGCGGCGCTTCAACACGACGGGCGCGATCGTGGGCGTGGTGACGGGCGTGGTCAGCTCGATCTTCCTCGTCATCGTGAGCCCCAAGGTGTGGCCCGGCGCGGACACCGTCACGGGCTCGCCGATCGGCTGGACGCTCAACAACCCGGGCATCATCTCGATCCCGCTCGGGTTCCTCGGCTGCTTCCTCGGCACGATCCTCAGCAGCGGCAAGCCGTCCGAGCACAGCAGCTACGACGAGCTGTTCGTGCGCGCGGAGACGGGCCTGGGCTCCGAGCGAGCCTTGGAGAAGGTCGCCTAACAGGCATAGGGTCAGGGGGACACCGGCTCCGGAACGTGCAGCGCCGCCATCACGGCGCTCACGTTCTGGGGCGGCCTGCGCAGCGAGATCACGATCATCGCCGCGAACGCGATCGGCACGGAGACGGCCGCGGGCTGGGTGAGGATGGCGCCCGCGGCCGTTTCCTGCGACACGTCGCCGATCAGCCCTGCGGCGATCATGCCGGTCGCGACCGTCGCGCCGGCGAGCATGCCCGCCGCGGCGCCGGACGCCGTCAGGCGCGGCCACCAGACGCCGAGCAGCAGCAGCGGGCAGAACGTGCTCGCCGCGAGCGCGAAGGCCCAGCCGACGAGCACGCTGATGTCCACGTTCGGCGTGGCGAGCGCGAGCAGCGCGGGCGGCAGCATGCCGACCACGCTGACGATGCGAAAGCGCGTGCGTCGCTTGCGCGCCTTCCCGGGCACGACGTCGTGGGAGACCGTGCCGGCGATGCTCACCAGCAGGCCGGAGGCGGTGCTCATGAACGCCGCGAATGCGCCGGCGGCGACGATCGCGGCCAGGATGTCGCCCATCGGGCCGGGCCACGCGGCGGCCGGGACGCGCAGGACCACGGAGTCGGTGTCGCCGGTGACGTAGAGCTCGGGCGTGAACGCGCGGCCGAGCAGGCCGTAGACGGCGGGGAACAGGTAGAAGACGCCGAGCAGGCCGAGCACGCGCACCGTGGTCCGGCGCGCGGCGCTCCCGTCCGGGTTGGTGTAGAAGCGGACGAGGATGTGCGGTAGCCCCATCGTGCCCAGGAAGGTGGCGAGCAGCAGGCTGTAGATGAGGATCGGCGAGCCGCGGCCGGACTCCGCGACGGGGCGCGACCACTCGTCGCCGGTCTGGGCGTCGATGCCCTCGGCCACGGGGAACGCGTCGCCGCGCGCCAGCTCCACACGGCTCACGACCCGCGTCTCGCCGGTGTCGGGGAACGTGACGGGCCGCGGCGCGTCGAGCTCGATCACCATGGCGCGGTCCGCGCGGGGGATCTCCTCGCCGAACAGCGCCGCGCGAGCGGGGAGGCCGCCGAGGTGGATCAGCAGCAGCAGCGCCGGGAACGCGATCGCGAACACCTTCACCCAGTACTGGAAGGCCTGCACGTAGGTGACGCCGCGCATGCCGCCGAGGCTGACGTTGAGCGCGACGATCAGGCTCACGAGCGCGACGCCGACCCAGTACGGCGCGTCGGTGATGGCGCGCAGCGTCACCCCCGCGCCCTTGAGCTGCGGCACCAGGTAGCAGCCGCTGATCAGCAGCACGATGCCGGCGGCGAGCAGGCGCATGTACGGCGCGGGCAGGCGGGCCTCGGCGAAGTCGGGGATCGTGTAGGAGCCGAACCGCCGCAGCGGCGCGGCCACGAACAGCAGCAGCGTCAGGTAGCCCGCGGTGAAGCCGACCGGGAGCCACAACGCGCTGGCTCCGAACTTCAGCATCAGCCCGGAGACGCCCAGGAAGCTCGCCGCGCTCAGGTACTCGCCGGAAATCGCGGCCGCGTTCCACCACGGCGAGACGGCGCGCGACGCGACGAACAGGTCCGACGTGGTGCGGGCGAGCTTGACGCCGTAGGTGCCGATGCCGAGCGCTGCGCCCGTCACCGCGATCACGGCGATGATCGAGAGCGTCATTCGACGAGGTCGCGGAACGCTTCGTCGAGCCCGTCGGCGCGACGCTGTTCGAGCCAGCCGATGAAGAAGAACAGTGGGAACGGCGGGACGACCACGAGCCAGATCGGCACCGGGACGCCGAGCACCTGGGTGTCGTGCAGGCCGGGCAGCAGGTAGAGGATCAGCGGCAGCGCGCCGATCGCACCGCCGAACGCGACGAGGCTCAGAAGCGCGAGCCGCAGCTGCTCGCGGCGCAGGCGGCGCAGATAGACCGCGGCGTGGGCGGTCGCCTCGGAGAGGTCTTCGGAGGGGAGCCGGCTCACAGGACCACCCGTTCCGAGGGATTCCCTGACGGCACGCTCACGAGCGCAACCGCCGGCGCAGCTCGGCCACCTCGCGGCGGGCGATCGGGAGCTCGCCGCCGTCGGCCAGGATCAGCACGGCGGTGCCGTTGAGCTGCGGCCGGACCTCGGTCACGCGCGAGAGGTTGACGAGGTAGCGCCGGTGCACGCGGTGAAAGCCGTGCGGCGCCCAGCGACGCTCGATCTCGTTCAGCGTGCCGCGGACGAGGTGGCGGGCGTCGGCGGTGACGACGCGCACGTAGTCCCCGTGGGCCTGCAGGTAGAGGATGTCCGCGCGCTGGACGAGGCGTGTGCCGCCGCCGGGCGCGTCGACCGCGAGCGTCTGCGTCGTGTCCTCCGGCTTCGCCTCGATCCGCCCGAGCGCCTCGGCCACGCGCGCCTTGGACACCGGCTTGAGCAGGTAGTCGAGCGCGCGCAGCTCGAACGCCTCGACCGCAGCGGACTCGTACGCCGAGACGAAGATCAGCGCCGGCGGCGCCGCGAAGCGCCGCAGCACGCGGGCGAGCTCGACGCCGTCGAGTCCCGGCATGCGCACGTCGAGGAAGACGGCGTCGTAGTGCTCGCCGCCGGCGAGCGCGTGCAGCGCCTCCTCACCGGACTCGGCCGTGTCCACCTCGGAGACCGACGGCTGCGCGCGCAGGACGCGGGCGAGGTCGTCGAGCGCGGGCCGCTCGTCGTCGACGGCCAGGATCTTCACGGGCCGCCCGCCTCCGGCGGCCCCGCGGCTTCGCCGCGCGCCGTCACGCCGCGCGCACCCCGGCGCGGAACTTCGGCACGAGCATCTTCACGACGGTCCCCTGTCCGGGCGTCGACTCCACCTCCAGACCGTACTCGGGCCCGAACGTCGACTGCAGCCGCGCGTGCACGTTCGCGAGCCCGATCCCGCCCGCGCGGCCGTGCAGCGCGGCGTCCGCCGCCTCGGCGTCCATGCCGGCGCCGCCGTCGCGGACGGTCAGCTCCACGTCGGTGTCGAGGTCCGCGCCGAGGATCTCCACGCGGCACGGTCCGACCGCCTTCTCCACGCCGTGCCGGACCGCGTTCTCCACCAAGGGCTGCATGCTCAGCACGGGCACGACCGCGGTGAGCACCTCGGGCGCGACCGACACGCGCACGTCCAGCCGGTCGCCGAAGCGCGCCTGCTCGAGCCGCAGGTACTTCTCGACGTAGTGCAGCTCGTCGGCCAGCGTCACGTAGGAGCGGTTGCCGCGGAACGCGTAGCGCGTGAACTCCGCGAACTCGGTCAGCAGCTCGCGCGCCTCCTCCGGCTTGGTGTGGATGCTGTTCGCCACGGCCGCGAGCGCGTTGTAGATGAAGTGCGGCGAGATCTGCGCGCGCAGCGCCCGCAGCTCGGCCTGCGCGAGCCGCTCCTCCTGCTCGGCCAGCACGGACAGCTCGACCTGCGCGGACACGAGTGCCGCGACCTCGCTCACCACCCGCGTGTCCTCCGGCCGCAGCCGCCGCTCCGGCCCGTAGAACGCCGCCAGCCGGCCGATCCGCTCGCCGCCGACCATCAGCGGCGCGACCACCGTGTTCCCGAACGGCGCCGGCCCGCTGTGCACCTCCACCCGGCTCGAGTCCGGCAGCCAATCGAGCGCGTTTCCTAAAGAGGGACAGTCCCTCTTTAGCGACACATGTCGCGTTTCCGCCGGGAGGCCGTCGGCCGCGAGGACGGTCTCGCCGTCGTCGATCAGCACGCCTGCGGCCTGGGTGAGCGCGTGCAGGTGGCCGATCGCCTTGCCGGCCGACTCGCGCGTGAGCCCTTTGCGCAGGTGTGGGAGGGTCGCCGCCGCGGCGTGCAGCGCCGCGCGCACGCCCTCCTCGCCCGGCGCCAGCACCCGTCGCGGCGCGAGCAGCCGGCTGACCGCGAACACCGAGGCGCTGAGCACGACGCCCAGCAGCACGCCCAGGAGAACGTCCACGGACGAAAGCTATCCGCACCCGACCCGTGCGGGAGCCCACACCCGCAAAGATCAGGGGGCGATCACCGATGCGCCGCGCATCGCGGGCCACGAGCATGCGTCCCATGAGAACGACACTTTCCCGGCTGCTCCTGACCGCCCTGACCGTCGCCGCCTTCGCGGGGCTCACGACGTCCGCCTCGGCCGCGTCGTGGGGCAACGAGCACGCCAAGGTCCGCGCGTACCTCGGCCACATCGGCATCACCGACCACGAGGGCAGCGGCAACCATGAGTACAAGCAGTACAAGTTCGACGGTCGGGTGTTCGGCAAGCTCTCGCCGACGAGCCTGAGCTTCAAGGCGTCCCCGGCCTACTGCGCCGGCGACGAGGTGCGGGTGCACGTCGTCGTGACCGGCCAGACCTGGGTCAACGACCGCACCATGAAGGTCACCGCCCAGCTGGTGATGTATGAGGGCGCGAGCTGCAACAGCGACGACCTCGACGGCGTCAGCGCGCCGATCACGTTCAACATGCAGCCGGGCGACATGGCGACCAAGTACCTGCACGTCGACAACACGGACGAGGGCGGCGACTGGGCCGGCGCCTGGATCACGTTCGAGGCGCTCAAGGGCGTCGGGGTCTGAGAGCATGCGGCGCGCGATGCGCCGCGCTCCGTGGGTCCTGATCGCGTTCGTCCTGCTCGTCCCCACGCGGGCCGACGCCGCCTGTGGCGTCAAGCCCGCGCGGGCCGAGTACGAGACGCCCGAGGTCCAGGTCTACGCGCGCGGCTCCAAGCTCCTCGCCTGCCATCGCGCCACGCGGCGTGAGCGGCAGGTCGGGGTGCGTGTCAACGACGGTATGGGCACCGACGAGTCCTCCTACGTCAGCGGGATCGTCGGGCGGCGCTGGCTGTGGACGACGATGCACGCGTCGTTCGCCGAGTCGCCCGACGTGCGCGAGGACACGCTGACCGACCTGCGGACCGGTGACTCGGTCACGGTCGGCAACGAGGAGGCGGACGTGGTCGCGTTGCCGGGCATGCTGGTCTTCGCCTCCGACGAGGGCGTCACCGCGCACTTCAGCGACCGGCGACCCGTCGAGCGGCTGAGTGCGGAGCCGGCCTCGCACCCCGCGGGAGCCGGAGCGCGGCTGTACTGGACGGAGGGGACGACGGTGGCGCGCACGCGGGTCTTCACGCTGCCCGCGGGCGATCCGCCGCGGCCACGTCCGCTCGCCCGCACGGTCGGGCGCTGCGCGCCGCGGCGCGGCGCACGGCTGATCCTGCGCGACGGCAACCTGGTGGTGAGCCGCGCGGCCGGGGCGACGTGGGCGTGCCGCGGCACGAAGCAGCGCCGGGTCTCGGACTCGCCGGAGGTGACCGCGCTGACGCCGCGCCATCTGCTGCACCCTGGCGGCGTGTTCTCCGTCTCCGACGGCCGGCGGCGGACGCTGGAAGGCGCCGAGCCCGCGACCGACCTCACCACCCGCTACTGGCTCGACGGGGCCGGCGTGCCGCAGCGCGCGGACTTCTGAGTTCGTCGCGCGGTCGGCGCCCGGGGACAAGGGCACGGATCAGTGAGGTGCCTGATGCCGGCGCCGACGACGGCCGCGAGCATCGCCGGCATGAGCACGACCCTCTCCCGATTGCTGCTCGTCGCGCTGACCATCACCGCGTTCGCCGGTCTCTCCTCGTCCGCGAACGCGCAGACCCCGTGGCAGTTCCCGTACTGGAGCGATGGTGAGACCCTCAAGCTCGTCGCCATGCCCGGCTCGTCGATGAAGATCGTCGACGACGAGTGGGGCGCCGACGAGGTCCAGATCCACGACCTCTACGGCACCGTGTTCGGACCCGTCGGCTCCCTCCCGACCTACAAGCTGCAGTCCTTCTCCCGTTGCACGGGCGACGAGGTCCGCGGCGCCGTCTACTCGACCGTCACCGCGGCGGCGGACCACCAGATCCGGCTCAAGAAGCTGCGGCTCGAGCTCTATGAGGGCCAGAACTGCGCCGCGCCGATCATGAAGGACTACATCCAGCTGCCCTATTCGATCTGGTTCGACGCCTACGACAGCCACACCGTCACGCTCTACGCCAAGAACTACATGGACGGCGACGACTCGATCACGCTGACGCTCAAGCTCAAGGCCTATCCCCAGGTGCTCTGAGCGGAAGGCGCCGGCCCCACGGTCGGCGCCTATCCTCTTTCTGGCCGTCGCGAGACCGAGGGAGGAGCCGTGTCGCCGCAGTCCTACGAGGAAGCTGTCGCGAGCCACGCGTGGCACGTGCCGGAGCGGTACAACATCGCGCAGGACGTGTGCGACAAGCACCCGGCCGACAAGCCGGCGATGATCCACGAGCACTTCGACGGGACGGTCCGCGAGGTGCTCTGGGGCGAGCTGCAGGAGCGCTCCAACCGGTTCGCGCACGTGCTGCGGGCGCACGGGGTGCAGAAGGGCGACCGCGTGGCGATGCTGCTGCCGCCGACGCCCGAGACCGCGGCGGCGTTCTTCGGCACGTGGAAGTGCGGCGCGATCCTGCTGTCGATGTCGGTGCTCTACGGGGATGACGGGATCCGCCACCGCGTCAGCGACTCCCAGGCCAAGGTCCTCGTCACCAACGAGGCGAACAAGGACCGCGTCGACCCGGCGCTCGTCGAGCACGTGCTGGTGCTGGACGATGCGGTGTTCGCCGGCGGCGAGCCGGAGTTCGAGCCCGAGGACACGCTGGCCGACGATCCGGCGCAGCTCTACTACACGAGCGGCACGACGGGGCTGGCCAAGGGCATCATCCACGCGCACCGGTACCTGCTCGCGCACGAGGAGTTCATCTACTGCCACGACGTGCAGGACGGCGAGCGCTTTCACGGCATGGGGGAGTGGGCGTGGGCGGCGGGCATCGCGCCGCTGCTCGGGCCGTGGCGGCTCGGCGCGGTGCAACTCGTCTACCAGCGCGAGGGCGGCTTCGATCCGCACAAGCAGCTCGACTTCCTCTCCCGCCACGAGGTCTCGAACGTCTTCACGACGCCGACCGCGATGCGCTCGATGATGTCGATCGGCGACGCCGGGACCCGGTATCCGCAGAAGTTCCGGATCGTGTGCAGCGCCGGCGAGCCGCTCAACCCCGAGGCCATCCGCTGGTTCCGCGAGCAGTACGGGGTGACCGTGCTCGACTATTACGGGCTCACCGAGTCCTACCCCCTGTGCGCCAACTTCCCGTTCATGGAGGTGCGCGAGGGCTCGATGGGCAAGCCGATGCCCGGCTGGGACGTGCAGATCCTCGACCAGGACGAGCACCCGGTGCCGCAGGGCGAGCGCGGCGAGATCTGCCTGCGCGCGCGCTCGAATCCGCACTATCCGCTCGGCTACTGGCGCAACGAGGAGGCCGCGCGCGAGACGTTCGGCGGCGAGTGGTTCCACACCAAGGACGCCGCCCGCTTCGACGAGGACGGCTACGTCTGGTACGAGGGCCGCGCGGACGACGTGATCATCGCGGCCGGGTATCGGATCGGCCCGTTCGAGGTCGAAAGCGCCTGCTTGGAGCACCCCGCGGTGAAGGAGGCGGCGGCCGTCGCCTCGCCCGACGAGCGGCGGGGCAGCGTGGTCAAGGCGTTCATCGTGCTGGCCGAGGGGCACGACGGCTCCGACGAGCTCGTGGCCGAGATCCAGGCTCATGTGCGTAATCGCCTGTCCGCCTACGCGTACCCTCGGAGGATCGAGTTCGTCGACGACCTCCCGAAGACCCTGACCGGCAAGATCCGGCGCATCGAGCTGCGCCAGCGCGAGCTGGAGGGGAACGCCTAGCCCGTGGCCACGGCGGTCGTTGCAGGGCGGCGCGACCGGTCGCGCCCGGCCAACCGCGTGCTGTTGCCGCAGTGGGGCGCGCGGCTCTTCGGGCTGGCGGCGCTGAGCACGGTCGGCGCGCTGGAGTGGCAGCGCCTCGTGCAGGGCCTGTCCACGGGGCGCGTGCTGCTGTGGGTGCTCGCGGCCGTCGGGGCGGCGCTGGCCGTGCTGCTGGTGAGCGCGCCGCCGCGCCGGCACTGGCGCCTCGGGCCGCGCACGCGCGCGGCTGCGCTGCTCTTCATCGTGCTCGCGGCGCTGTTCGCCGGCTACCTGTTGGCCGGTCCGGAGCTGCGCCTGCTGCGTCCGCGCCACTGGGACGAGCTGGTCTCGGGCCTCGCCAGCGGGCTGCAGGCGCTCGGCACCGTGCGGCTGCCGTACGCGAGCGCCGACCCGTGGCCGCGGATCGTGCTCGAGCTGCTCGGCGCGCAGCTGCTGATCCTCGCGGGACTGCTCACGTTCTGGCCCCGTGTGGCGATGCGCTCGAGCGAGCGCGTGCCGCTGAAGGTGCCCGAGCGCGGCTATCCGTTCGTCGCGCTGGCCGTGATGATCGTCGTGGTCGCGTCGCCGATCATCTCGATCGGCGGCACCCGCCCGGTGCTGCTGGGGCTGATCATCGCCGCCCTCGCCGTGTGCTTCTTGTGGCTGGAGCGGCTGCCGCTGCGGCCGGGCCTGGGCGTGGCGGGGCTGCTCCTGCTCGCACTCGTGGGCGCGCTGCCGGTGGCCGCGACGGCCGACCGCGGCCAGCCGTGGTTCGACTACCGCGCCTTCGCCGAGAGCCTCGGGCCCGCCGATCCCGTGCGCTTCTCGTGGGCCCAGAGCTACGGGCCGATCACGTGGCCGCGCGAAGGCACTGAGGTGATGCGGATCGTCTCCGGTGACCCGCTGTACTGGAAGGCCCGCAACCTGGACACCTTCAACGGCGACGCCTGGCAGGTGCGCGAGGACGTGCAGGACACCGCGTTCTTCGACGAGCCGTGGGAAGCCGACGTGCCCGAGGAGTGGGATGACCGCCCGGCGTGGTCGAGCGAGATCGAGGTGTCGGTCAAGCGCGTGCAGACGACGGACGTGATCGGCGCGGGCACGATCACGGAGGTCAGCGACAACTCTGACCTGGTTCGGCCTGGCTTCTCGCCCGGCACCTGGGACGCGCCGAACGGGTTGCGCCGCAACGACTCCTACCGCGCACGCGTGTACGTGCCCAACCCGGTCGGGGACCGGCTCGAGGAGGCGACGACCGGCCGGGCCGAGCGCCAGGACGGCTCGCGCACCATCACGGTGCCGTTGCAGACCGGGCAGGAGATCGTGCAGGAAGGCGCGTTCGGCGGCAGGATCGGCGAGGCGCGCGTGTACTTCGCGCCGTTCGGCTCGATGGAGCCCTCCTACGCGACCTACCCGCGGCGCGGGGGACGGATCGAGCGCTCGATCGACGAGGTCATGGAGCGCTCGAGGTACGAGCGCACGTGGCAGCTCGTGCAGCGGCTCAAGTCCGAGTCCGACACGTCGCTGGACTTCATCCGCGCCGTCGACGCCTACCTGCACCAGCCCGAGTTCCGCTACGAGGAGCGCCCGCCGACCACGCCGCCGGGGAAGGAGCCGCTGGACTACTTCATCAACGAGTCGTTCCTCGGCTACTGCCAGCACTACGCGGGCGCGATGGCGCTGATGTTGCGCATGGGCGGGATCGCCGCGCGCGTCGCGACGGGCTTCTCGCCGGGCGGCTACTCGGAGTCCAAGCAGGCGTGGATCGTCCGCGACACCGACGCCCACGCGTGGGTCGAGGTCTGGTTCGACGAGATCGGCTGGGTGACGGTCGATCCGACGCCGGCCGCGACGCCCGCCCGCTCGCGCGTCGCCGGCTCGATCACGGCCCCGCCGGCCGCGGCGCAGGCGACGCCCGACAGCGGTGGCAACAGCACCGCCCCGGGCGCCGACGGGACGAACCCGCAGGCGGTGCGCCCGGACCTCCAGACGGGCACGGGCGACACCACCGCCGCGGACGACGAGGGCGGCAGCTGGCGCTGGCTGCTGTGGGTCGGCCTCGTGATCGCGGCGATCGCCCTCGTGCTGGCCGTGGTCCTGTTCATCCGCCGCCCGCGCGGGGCGACCCCGATGGACCGCGCGATCGCCGAGGTCGAGGACGCGTTGCGCCGCGTCGGCCGGCCCGTGTCCACGGGTACCACGTTGCGCGAGCTCGAGCGCCGGCTGGGATCGTCCTCGCCGGAGGTGGCTTCATACCTGCGGGCGCTCGCTTCGGGGCGCTACGCGCCGGTTCCGGAACGGCCCTCGCGGTCGGGGCGCCGCGCGCTGCGGCGCGCTCTGGCGCAGGGCCTGGGCTTCGGCGGCCGGCTGCGCGCGCTGTGGGCGATGCCGCCGCGCGTCGAGCGCGGCTGGTCCTCGCCGCGGTCGCGCACCCTGGAGGTCGACGCCTCCGTGCGCGCCTGAACCGGCATCGAGTGCTCAATTGGTCAACCAGAGGTTGACCAACCGACCGCTCGGCGACTAGGCGGCGCGGTGGAAGTCGCCGTTGCACGCGCCGTACACGCCCGCGCCCCGCGCCCGCGCGTCGGCCGCCGCCGAGCGGTATCGACCCGCCCGCGCGAACTCGACGTCCCCGTACACGTACGGCTTCGCCCAGCCGGACGCGACCATCGCCTCGCCGGCGTCCTTCCCGGCGACGCTCACATAGGCGAGCGTACGGCCGAACCGGTCGGTGGCGTCCTGGGTCGGGTCGCGCACGAGCGTGACCGTGCGGCCCTCCACGAGCCGGCGAAGGGCCGTGGCCGCCTTCTTGGAGCCGCACTCGACGGGCGTCTGCGGCCGGCGGCTCTCGGGCGTGTCGATGCCGAGCAGCCGGACCGTCTCGCCGCCGAGCTTGACCGTGTCTCCGTCGACGACGCGCGTCACACGGCCCCGGCGCTCGGTGCGGTCGGGCTCGGTGGTGACGGAGACGTCGGCGCAGCCCGCGCCGGCCAGCGCTAGGACCGCGGCGGCCCAGCGTGCGCCGCGAGCACGCGCCACGTCCCCTCCTCGCGCACCCAGGTCAGCGTGAGCGGCATGTCCAGCGTGCCCGGCTCGCCCGCGCGCTCGAACTCGTCGTGGACGACGCCGACGAGCACCGCGGTGTCGCCGTGCACGAGCACCTCGACCTCGAGCAGGTGCTGCGCCCGCCACACGAGGTCGCCCTCCGTGTTGCCGGCGATGTACGCGGTGCGGTCGCGCACGTCGCCGCGGTGCGTCGTCCAGCGCAGATCGGGGTGGTGCAGCTCGCGCAGGACGACCGGGTCGCGCGCCACGAGCGCCTCGGACCGCCGCGCCGCGGCGGCCAGGACCTCTTCGGCCGCGCTCACGCCGTGAGCTGCGCGCGGCGGGACTCGCCGCGGATCTCCGCCAGGATGCGCTCGAGGCGGGGCTCGGTCGAATGGTCGACGTGCTTCATCGTGGCGGCCACGGCGGGGTGGACGTCGGCGATCGCGGTGTGCATCGCCTGGGCGACGGCGCGGTAGCTCGAGTGGCCCTCGCGGGCGCTGCGCAGCTCGCACAGGTGCATCGCCTCGCGGGCATTGAGGTCCAGCACGTAGCGGATGCGGTAGCCGAGGCAGAGCGCGTACGGCGCCGCGTCCGTGAGGCCGGCCTCGTGCAGGCGCGCGTACTCGGCGCGGGAGCGGTCCAGCGCGCGCTCGTACAGGTCTCCGCACCCGGCGGCGACGACCTCCTCGGGCACCTCGGCGCCGAGGTCCGGCGTGAGGCCCTGCCACTGCACGGTGAGCATGCGGTGGCGCTGGAGGTCGCGGAACGCGCCGTAGTCGGAGACGATCTCGAAGCGGTAGCGTAGCGCCTCGAACCCGCGGCCCGGGCGGTGACGGCGGTTCGCGCGCTCGCCGACGAGGTCGCTGAGCATCGCCGCGCGCGCCTCGCTGTCCAGGTCCGCGACGGCGGCGAGCGTGCGCTCCTCCGGGACGCCGGCGGCCTCGAACAGCAGCGCGGCGAGCAGCTGGTCCTCGGTGCCGTCCACGTGCACGAGCCGCACGGACGAGCGCTCCTCGGCCGCCTCGTCACGGTCCAGACCGAGCCGCTGCACCCACGTGCGCTCGGCGGTGCGCCGGCCACTGAGGTAGTCGACCCACACGTCCCCGCGGCCCTCGCGCTCCACGCGCGAGACGAAGCTCGGGATGACCGACTTGACGGCCTCCAGCATCCGCTGCCCGCACAGCCGCGCCTCCGGCAACGGATGCGCGAGCAGGTGCAGGATCAGCTGCTCGTACATCTGGCCGCTGGCATAGATGCCCATGTGCGACAGTGACGCCGCGGGCAGCAGCCCGCGCAGCAGATCGAGCGCCTTGGCCTTCACGGCCCGCCGGCGCGCGGCCTCGGACTCCCCGGACGACGTCGGGTAGGACTCGTCCACCCACGCGCTCACGCGCGGCAGCGCCTCGGCGTAGGCGTCGAACAGGAAGTCCATCGACGCCGCGTACTCCGCCCCCAGCGACGCTTCGCGGTAGTAGCGGTAGCCGCCGCCGGGCATCGGCGCGTCGTAGGCGATGTAGCGCGTGGACTGCTCCAGGTAGCCCGCGATCCGCGGCCGTTGCAGCACCTTGGTGAGCACGTTCGAGCACCACTCGACCGCCAGGTGCGCCCCGCCCAGCTGCGCGACCGAGTCGTCCCCGTAGCCGACGAAGATCCGCTCGAACAGCTCCGCCGCCCGCGCGCCCTCGACGTCCTCGCCGCCACCGCGGCCCGCCGGCAACGTGTCCGCGAACTCGTCCAGGAACAGCCGCCGCAGCGTCCCCGGATAGCGCGAGTAGCGGGCGAACATGGCCGCCTTCACGGTCTCCGGCAGATCGACGAGCGCGAACACCGGCCCGTCGACGTTCGAGAAGTACGGGGCGAGGCGCGCGCGTTCGTCAGCGGTGAAGGACTCCACGGCTTCGACACTAGCGGGCAACACGGCAGAATCGGACCGATGGGCATCCCAGTTACCGGTGTTAGCGAGCTCGTGCTCGAGGTGGTCGATCTCGAGGCCGCCGAGGCCTTCTACAACGGCATCCTCGGCCTGCCGGTGGTGGACCGCTGGCCGGACCGCGAGGCGATCTGGGTGATGGCCGGCGACCGCACCCGGATCGGCCTCTGGCGCCCGCAGGTCGGCCTGGCGAAGGGCCGCGGCGGCATCCATGTCCACTTCGCCATGCACATCGCAGCCGACGACTACGAGGACGCCGTAGCGCACCTGCGCCAACAGGGCCTCGACGTCCTCGAGCACGAGTTCGGTACGCGGCCGCATTCGAGGGCGGCCTACGTCGACGACCCCGACGGCAACGTCGTCGAGCTGTGGACCTGGGACGTCGCGCATCACTTGACGCAGTCGTAGCGCTGTCGCTCGAACCCGCCCGCCCGCGCGGAGGCCGAGACCAACGAGCGGTGGACCTTGATGCGCTTGACGCTGCCGCCGAACTTCCAGCCGCCCTTGACCGACCCGGAGATGCCGCGCGTGTCGTCCTCGACCGAAGAGACGGTGCGTTCGATCGTGCCGTGCGTGGAGATCCGCTCGGCCGCCGCCGCGAGCGCCGCGCGATCGCGCCACGGCCACTTCATGGCCAGCAGCGGAGCGGCGACCGCCCGGTTCGCCGGGTCGCGCAGGTCGAGCCGCGACACGGTCTCCGTGACGCGGCTGTCCAGCTCGGACGCCGCGGCGTGCCGGAACGCGAGCTCGCGCGGGCCGTCCGGCCCGAACGTCACCTCGGCGAGCCACTCGTGCTTGCCCAACCCCGTGGACGGGGTGAGCGGCAGCTGCAGCTCCGGGCCGTCGGTGGCCACGCGGCCGTAGACCGTGACCACCCGGCCAGGCGCGATCCGCGCTCCGAGCGCGGCCTGGCCCGACGCGGCGACGCCGATCAGGTCGGCCTGTTCCTTGCCGCCGAACGCGAGGCCGAGCGCGGCGCTGACCTCCTCGCCGCCCTCGATCGAGTTCCACGCGGGAGGAAAGCGCTCCCACCGGAAGCCGTTGACCACGGCGTGGCGGAGGAACTCGTCCGCGGCCGCCTGGTCCGGGAACACCCACGCCCGCGCGGCCTGGACGCGGGCGGTCAAGCCGGCGTTGCCGCCGAGCTGGAACGCGACAGGGCCCACCGCGACGTCGTACCCCACGCCGCCGGAGCCTCCGGCGGTGCCGCTGGCGGACCGCACCACGGTCACCGTGCCGTCGGAGTTCGGCGTGACGGTCAGCGTGAGCCGGTGCCCGAGCTCGATGCTGAACGCGGTCCCCGTCGCCTCGTGCCCCGTGACGTCCGTCTTGAGCGGGCACGGGGCGAGCCCCGCGTCGCGGGCCATCCGCGCGTCGCAGATGTCCAGCCCCGCGATGCAGAGCGCGCGCTCCATCTGCGCGACGACGGCCGCGGCGACGGACGGCGCGCCCACCGCCGGCGCGGCGACGACGAGCAGCGCCGCGATGAGGGCGATCGCGGCGACGTACTCGATGGTGGCCTGGCCGGCGGTGGAGCGCACGACCGATAGAGGCGGCCCCGGAAGAAGTTCGCCCCCGGGGATCAGCCGGGGGCGAAGATTTCACGAAGCGAGGGTGTTTCGGCGCGAACTCACCGCAGCGACTGGAGCGCCTCGCCCGCGTCGCGGGCGACGTCCATCAGCGGCTCGGGGTAGACGCCGAACGCGATCGTGACGAGCGCGCAGAAGACCGCGACGAAGATGACCTCGGGCTGGGAGATCCGCGGCCCGCTCGTGATGATCGAGGGCTCGCCGAAGTCCTCGGACACGACACGGCCGACGTCGGCACCGGGCTCGCGGCCCGCGGCGTACGCGGCCTCGTCCCCCTCGGGCGACCCGCCGGCCATGATCGGCACGGCGGAGAGCGACGTGGAGGCCGCGGGTGCCTCGCGCATCCACACGGCGGCGACCACGCGCAGGTAGTACGCCAGCGAGATCGCCGAGCCGACCACGATCACGACGCCGAGCCAGCCGTAGCCGTTGTTGACGGCCGCGTTGATCAGGTAGATCTTGCCGAAGAAGCCCGCCGTCACCGGGAAGCCCGCGAGCGCGAGCATGGCGATCGTCATCGGCCACGCCAGGAAGGGGCGGTCGCGGCCCAACCCGTACAGCGAGGAGATGTCGTCGCCGAGCCCGGTCTCCCGCTCGCGCGCGGTGATGACCGCGAACGCGGCGAGGTTCATGACGACGTAGATCGCCAGGTAGAAGACGGTGGCGGCGATGCCGAGCTGGGTCGTGACCACGACGCCCGCGATCATGTAGCCCGCCTGCGCGACCGACGAGTAGGCCAGCATGCGCTTCAGCGACGACTGGCCGAGCGCGCCGACGTTGCCGACGATGATCGTGATCACGGCCAAGGTCGCAAACGCGGGAGCCCACGTGGTCGTCGCGTCGATCAGCGGCCCGACGAACAGGCGGATGATCACGCCGAAGGCCGCGGCCTTGGTGGCGACGGCCATGAAGCCGGTGACCGGGGTCGGCGCGCCCTCGTAGACGTCCGGCGTCCACTGGTGGAACGGCGCGACCGAGGCCTTGAACGCCAGGCCCGCGAGCACCAGGCCGATGCCGACCATGAACAGCGTGTCGTCGGCCATCTCGGCCGCGACCGCGGCGATGTCGCCGTAGTTGGTGCCGCCGGCGGCGCCGTAGAGCATCGCCAGGCCGTACAGCAGCGTCGCGGAGCCGACCGAGCCGATGATCAGGTACTTCAGGCCCGACTCGAGCGACTGCTCGCGCCGCATGTGCGTCGCGCACAGCACGTACAGCGGGATCGACAGCAGCTCGAAGCCGATGAACAGCACGACCAGGTCGTTCGCCGCCACCAGCACGAGCATGCCGAGGATCGACATCAGCATCAGCGCGTAGTACTCGCCCTCGCCCGCCTCGGCGGAGGCGATCGAGCGCCAGCTCAGGAACACGGCCGCGATCCCGCCCGCGACGAAGATCATGGTCAGCGCGAGCGTCAAATTGTCGACGACCATCGCGTTGGCGACGATCCCCTCGTTGATGTCCCACTGCCAGACGCCGAGGCCGGCGGTGGCGCCGAGCGTCAGCAGGGTCAACACCGGAACGACCTGGCGGCGGATGAACGCGCTGCGCGCGAGCCCCACCAGGAGCACGATGCAGCCGCCCGCGACGAGCGCGATGAAGGGAGACAGCGCCTCCCAGTTGATCGGCGGACCCTTCGTGGTCGCCTGGGCCAGCAAGCCGGTCATCGCAACACCGCTTCCACCGTCGAACGAACCGTCGCCTCACCCGCGTCCAGCGCGAGCTGCGGGTACAGCGCGAAGGCG
This sequence comes from Solirubrobacter deserti, assembly GCF_003344625.1. Classification (GTDB taxonomy): domain Bacteria; phylum Actinomycetota; class Thermoleophilia; order Solirubrobacterales; family Solirubrobacteraceae; genus Solirubrobacter; species Solirubrobacter deserti. The sequence continues at coordinate 81,926 of NZ_QPKJ02000005.1, forward strand.
ATGATCGCGAGCACCAGCGGCACGAGCACCAGGCCGTCGCGCAGCGTCATCTCGAACGAGGTCACCTTCGGGCCGACCCGGTTGTGCATCGAGCGGATGTACATGCGCAGCGCGTAGACCGAGGCCAGGATCACGCCGATCGAGGCCAGGAAGGCGAGCGCCTGCACCGACGAGAAGGCGCCGAGCAGGATCAGGAACTCGCCCGCGAAGTTCGCGGACCCCGGCATCGCGAGCGTCGCCAGCGCCACGATCAGGAACAACGCCGCCAAGACCGGTGCACGGAACGCGATCCCGCCGTAGTCGCGGATGTCCTCCGAGCCCTCGGCGCGCTCGGCGAGCAGCGCCACGACGAAGAACAGCGGCGCGACCACCAGCCCGTGGTTGATCGACTGCAGCAGCGCGCCCTGAGCGCCCTGGCCGGACGCGTCGATGGCGAAGATGCCGAGCGTGATGAACCCGAGCTGGGCGATCGACGAGTAGCCGAGGATCAGGCGCGCGTTGGTCTGCGTGAAGGCCTGGATCGAGCCGTACAGGATCGAGATCACGGCCAGGATCAGCAGGATCACGTTCCAGTCGTTGGTCGCCGCCGGGAACAGCGGCAGCACGAGCTTCAGGAAGCCGTAGGCCGCGACCTTGGACACCACGCCGGAGAAGAACGCCAGCGCCGGCAGCGGCATCGAGCGGTACGCGTCCGGCATCCAGCCCTGGAACGGGAACGCCGGCATCTTGATCAGGAACGCGAGCGCGAAGGCCACGAACAGCCACTTCTGCTGGGACTCCGACAGCAGGTTGGCCTGCAGGTCGGTGAGCACGAACGACAGCTCGCCGCCCGGGTTCGACAGCACCGCCGTGGCGACCGCCGCGGCGAGCATCAGCAGCGAGCCGACGAGCGTGTAGATGACCATCTTCAGCGCCGCCGCGGCACGGTCGCCCGAACCCCACTGGCCGACGATGAAGTAGAAAGGCACCAGCATCAGGTCGAAGAACAGGACGAAGAGCGCGAGGTCCTGCGCCACGAACGCGCCGAGCACGGCCGTCTGGCCGAGCGCGAAGTGGAAGCAGAAGAGCCCGGCGCGCTCGGGCGTCCGGACCGACAGCCAGACGGCGGAGGCGAACGCGACGACGCAGGTCAGCGCGATCAGCCACAGGTTCAGGCCGTCGATGCCGAGCTTGTAGCGGATGCCCAGCTCGGTGATCCAGGCGTCGTCGGTGACGTACTGCAGCCCGGCGCCGGCGTCGAAGTCCGTGATCATGTAGATCGTGTACGCCAGCGGGATCAGCGTCCCGACCAGCAGGATCTTCGGCGCGAGGCTCCGCGGCGAGAACGCCGACACGAGCCCCATCAGCGCGGGGAAGAAGACGAGGATGCTCAGGTGGATGGTCATGCGGAGATCAGGAAGTAGGCGCCCAGGCCGCTGAACCCGATCAGCAGCAGCGCGGCGTAGTAGCGCAGGTAACCGGACTGGATGCTGCGCACCGCGGCCGACAGCGCGCGGATCGCGCCCGACGAGCCGCCGACCAGCGCTCCGTTGACGAACAGCCGCTCGAACGTCGAGTTCGCGAACCGGCCCATCCAGGCGGCGGGGCGGACGATCAGGAAGTCGATGGCCTCGTCGAAGAACCACTTGTTGACGAAGAACGTGTGGACCGGCTTCAAGCGGGCCTGGAAGCTCGCCGCGTTGCCGCCCTTGCCGTAGATGGTCCAGGCGGCGAAGATGCCGGCGGCGCCGATCAGCGCGCCGATCGCCAGCCCGATCCACTCGGCCGTGTGCGACGGGTGGATCTCCTCGAACAGCTCCGAGTCATGGAACGTCGGGTGCAGGAAGTCGTGGAGCGCGGACGTCACGCCCGGGATCTGCACGAAGCCGCCGACGATCGCGAGCACGGCCAGGCCGCCCATGGCGATCTTCATGCCGCCCGCGCGCTCGGCGATGTGGTGCTCCGGGCCGGGGAAGCCGACCTCGGTGTCCTCGACCTCGCCGTTGGCCGGGTTGGTCGGCTCGGGCGCGTGGTAGAGGTGGCCGTGCGAGAGCTCCTCGGCCTCCGGCGACATCTTCCCGAAGAACGCGCGGAAGATCATCCGGAACGTGTAGAAGGCCGTCATCAGCGCGCCGACGTAGCCGAGGATCGCCATCACGAGGTAGACCCCGCCGCGGTCGATCATGTAGGCCAGGATCTCGTCCTTGGAGAAGAAGCCCGAGAACGGCGGGATGCCCGACAGCGCGAGGCCGCCGATGACCATGCACGCGAACGTGAACGGCATCACCTTGCGGAAGCCGCTCATGCGGTCCAGGTCCTGGTTGCCGCCCATCGCGGAGATCACCGAGCCGGCCGCCATGAAGAGCAGCGCCTTGAAGAAGGCGTGCGTCATCAGGTGGAACATGCCCGCCGCGTAGACCGCGGAGGACACGGCCATGATCATGTAGCCGATCTGCGACATCGTCGAGTAGGCGATGACGCGCTTGAGGTCGGTCACGACCAGGCCGATCGTGGCCGCGATCAGCAGCGTCGCGCAGCCGATGATCGAGCCGACCATCGCGGCGTCCGGCGCGTGCTCGAACAGCGGGTGCAGGCGGGCGATCAGGTAGACGCCCGCGGTGACCATGGTCGCCGCGTGGATCAGGGAGGAGACCGGCGTCGGGCCCTCCATGGCGTCCGGGAGCCAGGTGTGGAACGGCACCTGCGCGGACTTGGCGAACGCGCCGACCAGCAGCAGGATGCAGCCCGCGACGAGCTCGGTCTGGTTCTCGGTGAACGCCTCGCCGACGCGCTCGAAGCTCGTCAGGAAGTCCAGCGAGTTGGTGCCCTGGAAGATGAAGTAGGCGCCGAGCACGAGGCCGACGTCGCCGGCCACGTTGATCACGAACGCCTTGATGCCGGCGGCCGTCGCGGTCGTGCGCCGGTACCAGAACGAGATCAGCATGTACGAGGCCGCGCCGACGAACGCCCAACCCACGATCAGCAGGAAGAAGTTCGCCGCCAGGACCAGCAACAGCATGCTGAACACGAAGAAGTTCAGGTAGGCGAAGAAGCGCGTGTAGCCGCGGTCGCCGCCCATGTACGAGAACGAGTAGAGGTGGATCAGCGTCGAGACGCCCGTCACCACCAGGCACATCAGGACCGACAGCGGGTCGATCAGGATCGCGAGCTGGGCGTCCACGCCCACCGTGTTCGCGTAGTCCCAGGCGACGGAGACGAGCTGGCGCTCCTCCTCACCGCGGTCCTGCAGGCCGAAGAACATCAGCACGGCGAAGACGAAGGCGAGGCCGATGGCCGCGGTCCCGAGTGCGCCGTGCACGCGCTGGGGCAGCGCCTTGAAGGTGAGGCCGATCAGCACCGAGCCCGCGAGGGGCGTCAGGAGGACGAGCCATCCGAGGGTTGTCACGCTCATCCTTGAAGCTCCCGCAGCTCATCCACGTCGATCGGCAGGCGGCGCCGGTAGATCGCGACGACCAGGCCGAGGCCGACGGCGACCTCGCAGGCCGCGACGACCATGACCATCAGCGCGAAGATCTGCCCGCCCATGTCCCCGTGCGCGCGCGCGAAGGCGACCAGCGCCAGGTTCGCGGCGTTCAGCATCAGCTCCAGGCACAGCAGGACCACGAGCGGGTTGCGGCGGGTGAGGACGCCTCCGGCGCCGATGCAGAAGATCAGCGCCGAGACGATCAGGTACCAGATCAGATCCATCAGATGCCCCGGGGCCCGCCGGCTTCGATCATCTCGCCCGTCTCGCCCTGGCCCTTGGTCAGCTCGTCGCGCTTGAGGAAGTCGGTGACGGAGATCTCGTTCGCGTCGCCGAGCCCGGAGCGCCGGCGCGCGAGGATCACGGCGCCGACGGCCGCGACCAGCAGCAGCAGCGACGCGACCTCGAAGGCCACCAGGTAGTCGGTCAGGAACAGGCGGCCGACCTCGGAGGGCTCACCGAACGGCGCGCGATAGCCCGCGCCCTCGGTGTTGATGGCCTCCAGGCCCGTGCCGACCAGCGCGATCGTCAGCTCGACGAACAGCGCGGCGGCGAACAGCACGGAGATGACCCGCAGGGCCGGACCCGAGCGGCCGGCAAGACCGGCCTCCAAGCCGCCGACGTAGCCGACGACGAAGACGTAGAGCACCATCACGGCGCCCGCGTAGACGATCACCTGCGCGGCCGCGACGAACTCCGCGCGCAGCAGCAGGAACAGCATCGCCAGGAAGATCAGGTGGGTGACGAGCGCGAGCACGCTGTAGAAGGCGTCGCGCAGCATCACCGTGCCCGCGGCGCCGCCCACGGCGCCGATGGCAGCGAGGAAGAAGAAGAACTCAGCCACGCTTAGCCCGCCGCGTAAGGTCGGATGATCGGGGTGGGGTGGAGGGGCTGCATCGCCTTACTCATCTGGTGTCCGCAAGGGAGTGCGCTCGAGCGGCTCGGCGAGCAGCATCTCCTTGGTGAAGATCAGGTCGGACCGGTTGTAGTCCGCCATCTCGTAGTCGTGGCCGAGCGTGATCGCGTCGAACGGGCACGCGATCTCGCAGTAGCCGCAGAAGATGCAGCGCGAGAGGTTGATCTCGTAGACGGCGGCGTAGCGCTCACCGGCGCTGACGCGGTTCTCCGGCGTGTTCTCGGCCGCCACGACGCGGATGCAGTCCGCGGGGCAGGCCGCCGCGCACAGCGAGCAGCCGACGCACTTCTCGAGGCCCGTGTCCTCGAAACGGTGGAGCTTGTGCCGGCCGCGGAAGCGCGGGTACACCGGCGTCTTCTCCTCGGGATAGCCGATCGTCGTCGTACCTTCCACCGCGCGGGAGAAGGTCATCTTCAAGCCCTTCAGGGTCGCGGCGAATGCGCGGAAGGTCCCGCTGGCCGCGCCCTCACGGGGCTGATGGATGACGACGACGTCGTCGCCGGGGTCATAGGGCATCAGTCGAGCACCACCACGAGAACTGCAGTGACAAGGGCATTGAGCGTCGCGAGCGGCAGCAGGATCTTCCAGCCGAACGACATCAGCTGGTCGTAGCGCAGGCGGGGGAGCGTCGCGCGCACCCAGATGAAGAAGAAGATGAAGACCCACATCTTCGCGAGCACGACGATCGGCTCGATCCAATTGGGCTGATCCCAGAACGGCACGTCCCAGCCGCCGAAGAAGATCGTCGTGAACAGCAGCGAGACGACGACCATGTTCAGGTACTCGGCGGCGAAGAACGCCGCGAAGCGGCCGCCGCTGTACTCGGTGAAGTAACCGCCGACGAGCTCGGCCTCACCCTCGGCGAGATCGAACGGCGGGCGGTTGGTCTCGGCGAAGCCGGCGACCAGGAACACGAGCCAGCCGACGAACTGCGGGATGAACAGCCAGACGTTCTGCTCCTGCCACGTGACGATGTCCACCAGTGACAGCGAGCCGACCATCATGATCACGCCGATGATCGAGAGGCCCTGGGCGATCTCGTAGGAGATCAGCTGGGCGGCGGCGCGCATCGAGCCGAGGAACGAGTACTTCGAGTTCGACGACCAGCCGCCGAGCATCAGGCCGTAGAAGGCGATGCCGCCGAAGGCGAAGGCGAAGAGGATGCCGATCGACGGGTCGACCCCGTAGAGGCCGGTCTTGACGCCGAAGATGTCGACGGTGTCCGAGAACGGGATGATCGCGAGCGTCGCCGCCGCGGTGACCATCGAGATGATCGGCGCCGCGATGAACAGCCACTTGCGCGAGTCGCGCGGGACGAACTGCTGCTTGAACAGCAGCTTGCCGATGTCCGCCACGGCCTGCAGCAGGCCGAACGGGCCGACGCGCGTCGGGCCGTAGCGGTGCTGGAAGCGGCCGAGCAGCTTGCGGTCGGCCAGCAGCGCCATCGGCACCATGTTGAAGACGACGAGGAAGATCGCCAGTGCCTTGGCGATCTGCATCCACCACGGCTCGAAGTAGCCGATCTCGGCGTAGAGAGGCGCGCTCATGTGACTTCCCGGGGCGGAATCGGCAGGCCGGCGGAGGGCGGCATCTCGGCCCGGCCCTCGACAGCGGGGGTCGACTGGATCGGGATCGACGTCGCGTCCGTCGAGCCCGGGCCGACGCGGTGCACCTCGACGATGCCGTGCGTGAGCACGTTCGCGTTGTGCTCGGCGATGCCCTCGGCGACGAACACGCTGCCGGCCGGGATCGCGGCGCGGATGCGCGCGGTGCCCGGGATGCGGGTCCCGTTGCCGATCTCGACGCGGTCGCCCTCGCCGATGCCGCGCGCGTCGGCGTCGGCCTTGGACAGCTCGACGACCTGCTTGGCGCGGATGAACTGCAGCGCGGGCGACAGGTCGACGTCCTTGTGCGCCCACAGCGGGCGGAAGGTGCCGAGCCGCAGCTCGCTCTCGCCCTTGGCCGGCAGGGACGCGGGGACCGCCAGCACGAACGGGTCCGACTGCTCGACCTCGAACGTCGCGTGCTCCTGCCAGCGCAGGCCGCGGCCGCCGATGCCGTCGAGCGTCATGCCGTTGTAGAACGGCACGGCTTCGAACACGCGCTTGGACACGACGGCGCCCGCGATCGCGGTGCCGGCGCTGTGGCCCAGCTCACGCGCGACGTCCGAGATGACCTGCCACAGGGCGCGCACGCCCGAGCCGGGCACGTCGCTCGCGGCGCGCGGGTGGCCGATCGCCTGGCGCAGGCGCTGCACGCGCCCGTCCGGATGCGTGATCGTGCCTTCCTTCTCGGGGTAGGCCTCGGCTGGGAAGACGACGTCCGCGTACTCGCGCACCGTGTCCGTCAGCTGGGACTCGACCGCGATCACGGTCTGGGCCGTGCCCAGGGCCTTCTCCCACGCGGGGCGGTTCGGGTAGTTGCGCAGCGGGTCGACGTGGTGCAGCCAGACCGTGTGCAGGTCGCCGGAAGCGAGGCCGGAGGCGATCGCCTCGGCGCCGTGGCCGGGTGCGGAGATCGTGGAGAAGCCCGGGCCGTGACCGGCGGCGAAGCCGACCTCGCGCAGGCCGCGGCCGTTCGGCGTCGAGGGCAGCTCGAGCAGGCCCGCGTTGGCGACGTTCGCGAGGTTCAGGCGGGAGGCGATGTTCAGCAGCGCCCGGCCGGCGGAGCCACGGAGCGCGCGGTCGCCGTACACGATCACGACCTCCTCGCCGCCGGCGCGCAGCGCGTCGGCGAACTCCTGGATCGCGGTCGCGTTCGTGCCGGCCGCGGAGGCCGCGCCGCCGAGGTTGCCGGCGTCGCCGCTGAGGGCCGCGTCGAGCGCGACGAGGAAGCCCTCGGCGCCACCCGGCGCGAAGCGCAGCGTGGCGGCGGCGTTCTGATCGAGCGCGGTCGGCCGCGCGGACGCGACGACGAGCTTGGTGCCGTGGCGGCGCACTCCCTTGCGGATGCGCAGGTCCCACACGGGCGCCTCGTCGATCGGATCGCAGTCGACGAGCAGGACGGTGTGCGCGAACTCGAGGTCCGGCACGGTCGCCTGCAGCTTCGGGTCGGCGAGCGCGCGCACGACGTCCAGCGGCTGCTCGCCGCCGACTCCGGTGGCCAGATGGCTGGAGCCGAGCTTGTCGCGCAGCAGGCCGGAGAGCAGGAACGCCTCTTCGTTGGTCGTCGTGCCGCCCGCGAGCGCGGCGGCACGGTCGCCCGCCTTCTTGAGCGCGGCCGCGGCGGCCTCGATCGCCTTCTCCCACGAAGCGGGATGCAGCTCGGCGCCCTCGCGCACGAGCGGCTGCGTGATGCGCTCCTCGGCGTGCACGGCCTGGTAGCTGAAGCGGCCCTTGTCGCACAGCCAGCCGTCGTCGACCTCGGAGTGGTCGCGGCTGAGCACGCGCAACACGCGCTCGTCGCGGACGGTCAGCTCGACGTTGCACTGGGCGGTGCAGCCCGCGCACACGGTGCCGGCGCCCTCGATGTCCCACGGGCGCGCGCGGAAGCGGTAGGCCCGTGACGTGAGCGCGCCCACCGGGCACAGCTCGATGATGTTGCCGGAGAACGGCGCGACGTACGGGTGCCCGTCGAACGTCGAGACGTAGGACGCGGCGCCGCGCTGCTGGAGCACGAGCTGGTAGTCCTCGGCGACCTCCTGCGAGTAGCGCACGCAGCGGTAGCAGAGGATGCAGCGCTCGCGGTCGATCGCGATCAGCGGGCTGAGCTCGAGCGGCTTCTTGAAGTGGCGCTTGGGCTCGATGAAGCGGGACGTCCCGGGACCCCACCCGTAGGTGATGTCCTGCAGGGGGCACTCGCCGCCCTTGTCGCAGACGGGGCAGTCGAGCGGGTGGTTGATCAGCAGGAACTCGACCACCGCGCGCTGCGCGTCGTGCACGCGCTGCGTCTGCGTGTGGACGACCATGCCGTCACGGATCGGGGTGGAGCAGCCCGTCTGGAGCTTCGGGATGCCCTCGATCTCGACCAGGCACATGCGGCACGCGCCGACGGGCTGGCCGAGCTTGGGCTCGTAACAGAAGACGGGGATCTCGGTGTCGCCGTACTTGCCGGCGGCGTCCACCAGGATCATCCCCTCGGGCGCGGTGATCTCGCGCCCGTCGAGGGTGAAGGTGATCTCTTTGACTACGGGGCGAGGCATCTATGCCGCCTGGGCGGGTTGCAGGAGCGGGCCGGGGCCGGCGTGCGCGCCGCGGTTGGTCTGCGGGATGGCGACGCCGAAGCCCGCCTCCTCGCGCTTGGCCTCGATGTAGGCCTCGAACTCCGGCCGGAAGTGCTTGATCATCGACGAGACCGGCATCGCCATGGCGTCGCCGAGCACGCACAGGCAGTTGCCCATGATCTGGTTGCAGACGGACTCGATGATGTCGAGGTCCATCGGGGTCGCGTCGCCGTTCTTGATCCGGACGAGCATCTTCTCCGTCCAGTTGCAGCCCTCGCGGCAGGGCGAGCACTTGCCGCAGGACTCGTGGCGGTAGAAGTGCGCCGTCTTGTAACAGACGTCAACGATCGAGGTGGAGTCGTCGAAGACGATGATCGCGCCCGAGCCGAGCATCGAGCCGGCCTTGGCGATCGAGTCGAAGTCGTACGGCATCTCGAGCACTTCCTCGGTGAGCGGCATCACCGGGGAGGACGAGCCGCCCGGGAACCACGCCTTGAACGTGCGGCCCTCGAGCGGGCCGCCGCCGAGGTCGAAGAGGATGTCCCGGGTCTTCATCCCGAGCTCGATCTCGTAGTTGCCCGGGTACTTGATCTGCCCGGAGATCGAGATCATCTTCGTGCCCGTGGAGGTCTCGGTGCCGATCTTCGCGTACTCGGCGCCGCCCATGTTCAGGATCACCGGGACGTTCATCAGCGTCTCGACGTTGTTGATCAGCGTCGGGCCCTGGTAGAGGCCCTGGACGGCCGGGAACGGGGGCTTCAGGCGCGGGTTGCCGCGCTTGCCCTCGAGCGAGTCGAGCAGCGCGGTCTCCTCGCCGCAGATGTAGGCGCCGGCGCCGCGGTGCACGACCAGGTCGATCGTGTGATCGGAGCCCAGGATGTTCTCGCCCAGGTAGCCGGCCGCGCGGGCCTCGGCCACCGCCGCGTCGAGGATGTCCGCGACGTAGTCGTACTCGCCGCGGATGAAGATGAAGGACTTCGAGGCGCCGATGCAGTAAGCGCCGATGATGATGCCCTCGATGAGCAGATGCGGGTTCTTCTGCATCAGCTCGCGGTCCTTGAAGGTCCCGGGCTCGGACTCGTCGGCGTTGCAGACGAGGTACTTGTCCATCGTCCCCTTGGGGATGAAGGACATCTTGCGGCCCATCGCGAAGCCGGCGCCGCCGCGGCCACGCACGCCCGACGCGAGCATCTCGTCCAGGACGGCGCTGGGCTCCATCTTCAGGGCCTTGCGCAGCATCTCGTAGCCACCGCGGCGCTCGTAGACCTCACGGGTGTTGAGGCCGGGCTCGTCGATGTCCTTGAAGAGGATCGTGTCGATGTTCGCGGGCATTTATCGGTTCCAGTGCTTGGAGGCGGCCTTGCGCTTGGCCAACTGCTTGTCCGGAAGGACTTCGCGGCCTTCCTTGATGTCTGCCTTGATCTGCGCGCAGTCGTCCTCGGTCAGCGGGCCCACGTAGACCCCGTCGACGGACGCCATCGGCGCGATGTCGCACGCGCCCAGGCACTCGAACGCGCGCACGTTGAAGTCCGGGTCGCCCTCCATCTCGTCCTTCATCCGCGCGTAGACGCCGTCGGCGCCCAGCAGCGAGCACGAGATGTTGGTGCAGACGTACACGTCGTGCTTGCCCTTGGGGGTGAGCTCGAACATGTCGTAGAAGGACGCGACGCTGACCATGTAGGCGGGCGTCAGGCGCAGCACGCACGCGGCCTGCTCCATCGCCGTGGGCGACAGCCAGCCGTGCTCGCGCTGGACGATGAACATCGCCGGGATGGCGGCGCTGCGCACGTCCGGGTACTTGGCCATGAGCGTCTCGATCGCCTCGCGCACGTGGTCCGGGACGTACGTGGTCGCGGGATCGGGGACGACCGACGGGTCCTTGCTCAGGTCCGCGGCCTCGTCCCAGCCCGGGACGCGCGAGCCGTGCGAGTAGCGCTTGATCTTGCTCGGATCGATGGCCATCAGCGATCGATGCCTCCGAGGATCGGGTCCAGCATCGCCAGGCAGGCGATCAGGTCGGCGACGTAGGTGCCTTCGACCATCGGCTTGAACGCCTGCAGGTTCACGAACGAGGGGTCGCGCATGTGCACGCGTGCCGGCTTGGAGGAGCCGTCGGAGCGCACGAAGCAGCCGAGCTCGCCGCGCGGGGACTCGATCGGGTAGTAGGCCTCGCCCGGCGGGACGCGGAAGCCCTCGGTCACCAGCTTGAAGTGGTGGATCAGGGCCTCCATCGACGTCGCCAGCTCGTGCCGCGGCGGCAGCGCGTACTTGCGGTCGCTGGTGATGTAGTCGCCCTCGGGGAGCCCGTCGACGGCCTGGTCGATGATCCGGACCGACTCGCGCATCTCGGCCATGCGGATGCGGTAGCGGTCGTAGTTGTCGCCGACCGTGCCGATCGGGATCTTGAAGTCGAAGTGGTCGTAGCTCGAGTAGGGGTGCGCCTTGCGCAGGTCCCACGGGTTGCCGGCGGCGCGCAGCAGCGGACCCGTCACGCCGTACTGCAGCAGCGTGTCCTTGTCGACGATGTTGGTGCCGCGCAGGCGCGAGAGCAGCAGCTGGTTGTTGTCGATCAGCTCGGCGTACTGGTCCAGGCGCTTCGGGAAGATCGACGTGAACTTCTTGACGTTGCGGACCCAGCCGGGCGGGATGTCCTCGGCGACGCCGCCGACCTGGAAGTAGCGCGGGTGCATGCGCTGGCCCGACGACATCTCGAACAGGTCGAGGATGGTGTCGCGGTCGCGCCAGCCGTAGAAGAAGACGGACATCGCGCCGAGGTCCAGGCCGCCGGTGGCGAGCCACAGCAGGTGGGACGCGATCCGGTTGAGCTCGAGGTGCGCGACGCGCAGGTACTGCGCGCGCGGCGGGACGTCGATGTCCAGCAGCGTCTCCACGGCGCCGCAGTAGGCCATCGCGTTGAAGTAGTACGACAGGTAGTCCATCCGCTCGACGAGCGGGATGACCTTCCAGTACGCCTTGTCCTCGCAGTTCTTCTCGATGCCCGTGTGGACGTAGCCGATGACCGGCTTGATGTCCCGGACGATCTCGCCCTCGAGCGTCGAGATCAGGCGCAGCACGCCGTGCGTGGCGGGGTGGTGCGGCCCGAAGTTGAGGGTCAGCAGCTCCTCGTGCTCGGGATGCTCGACGTAGGAGACGTCGTAGGACTGCTCCATCTCCCGGTAGGTCGCACCGGGGATCGCGGACTGTGCGCCGGAGCGCTGCTGCGTGACGTCGCTCACTACTGCCACCACCCGGGAAGACGCGGCTCGTTGTGGGTGAAGAGGATCGCCTCGCCGCCCATCGGGAAGTCGCGGCGCTGGGGGAAGCCCTCGTAGTCCTCGGGCATCAGGATGCGGCGCAGGTCCGGATGGTCGTCGAAGATCACGCCGAACATGTCGTAGACCTCGCGCTCCTGATGGTTCGCGGTCGGCCACGCGTCGGTGACGGAGGGGACGTGCGGCTCGTCGAGCGGGACGCGCACCTTGACGGTGAGGCGGTCCACCTCGTGCATGTCCAGCATCTCGTAGTGGACGCCGAGCCGCGGCTCCTCGGGGAAGTAGTCCACGCCGTGCACGGACGCGAGGAAGTTGAAGCCCTTCGTGCGCAGCCACTCCAGCGTCTCGCGGATCGAGCCCGCGGTGACGGTGATCGCGGCCTTGTCGCGGAAGTGGTTGGTGTCCAGCACCGAGTCCGCGTCGCGCTCGCGCAGTTCCTGGGCGATCAGCTCCAGGCCGGTGGCGTCAGGCACTGGTGCCCGTCCTGCCGAGGGCGCCCGCGACGTTGACCGCGTTGGGGTCGACCGCGATCTCCTCCGGGTCGAACTCCTCGGTGCCCTTGCCGCCGTAGCGGGTGCGCCAGCCCTGGTCGGGCTTGGCCAGGATCATGTTGCGGAGCTTGAGGATCCCGTACATCAGCGACTCCGGCCGGGGCGGGCAGCCCGGGATGTGGAGGTCCACCGGCAGGAACTTGTCGGCCGGCACGATCGCGTAGTTGTTGAAGACGCCCGTCGACGAGCTGCACGCGCCCATCGCGATCGCCCACTTGGGCTCGAGCATCTGGTCGTACACACGGCGCACGACCGGCGCCATCTTGATCGAGACCCGGCCCGAGATGATCATCAGGTCGGCCTGGCGCGGGGAGGCGCGGAAGGCCTCGAAGCCGAAGCGCGCGACGTCGTAGCGCGGGCTGACCATGGCCATCATCTCGATCGCGCAGCACGCGAGGCCGAACGTGGCGGGCATGAACGCGTTGCCGCGGGCCCAGTTGCCGGCCTTCTCGAGCGTCGTCGTGAGCAGCCGCTCCTCGACGTAGTCCTGGAGCTCCTGGCCTTCGAGCTCGTTGTTGAGCATGCGGCGGGCAGAGAGCTGGCGCGAGCGGAACTCGCCCTTGTCGCCGCTACCCAGCTGCTGGCGAACTATTTCCATTCCAGAGCACCTCTGCGCCACACGTAGATGAAGGCGACGAACAGCAGGACGATGAAGACCGAGATCTCGATCAGGGCGAACGTCCCGAAGGCCTTCAGCTGCATCGCCACCGGGAACAGGAAGATCGTCTCGATGTCGAACAGGATGAAGAGCATCGCGACGAGGTAGAAGGAGATGCCGAAGCGCATCGTCTTCTTGACCTCGGAGGGCAGCCCGCTCTCATAGGGCTCGGCAGTGGCCCGGCGCGCGTGCTTCGGCTTGGGGCCGAGCACGCTGTTCAGCGACGCGAAGACAGCGCCCAGGCCGATGCCAAGGACCACGAAGACGATCGCCGGCAGGTACGCGCGGATCACGTCTTGGATTTGTAGCACCTTGTGCGCCGGTGTTACTTAGTTACAAAGCGCACCTAAAGACCTACCGGAATGGTCGGAATAGAGCCAAATCTAACGGGTGTGGCCGTGGCGTGCGTGGTGGGTCGCGGGGGTCAGCGCGCTCAAACCCGTTGAGCGGTCAGCTATACGACGGCGAATCTGGCGCCGGCCGGCTCAGAACCAGAGCTGCGCTCGTGCCACCAGCGTGGCCACGACGCCGGCTGACGTGGCCATGATCGCCAGCTCGCGCCGGAGGATCGCGCTGACGAGCGCCTGCTGCTCGATCTGCGGGAGCTTCGCCACGTCTTTGCCGCTTTCCAGCCCGCGTTGCTCGAGGAACGTCGGGGTGGTCACGATCCGCAGCTGCTCGGCGAGGAAGCTCACGGCGACCGGGGTGAGCGCGTAGACGAGGTGCAACCGCGGGAGGTCGCGGCCCTCGAGCAGGAGCACGGAGCCGATCACGGCGGAGACGATCACGAGCGCCTGGCCTGCGCGCAGCGTCCACCAGAACGCCTTCGGGTTGGCCCAGAACGCCCAGGCGATCGCGCCGATCACGCACGCGATCGCGTTCGCGCCCACCGTGGCGCCACCGACCCAGACGTGGATGTCCCTCATCGGTACTCGCCCCGGTACCAGATCAGCGGGTCGCGCTCGGCGGCCTTCTCGGCGGCGATCACGGCGCCGAGCCCGATCGTGTGGTCGCCGCCCGGAATCAGCTGCTCGAGCGTGCATCCGACCCAGGCGAGCGTCCCCTCGATGACCGGGATGCCCTCGTGCACGGTGTGTTGCACGCCCGCGAACTTCTCGGACTCCTCGACCTTGGAGGCGAACAGGCGGGCGAGCTCCTGCTGGCCGGCGGCCAGCACGTTGATGCCGAAACGGCGCTGCTCGCGCACCACGCGCAGCGTCCGCGCGCCGTTGTCGAAGCACACGAGCGCGAGCAGCGGGTCCAGCGAGAGCGAGCAGACGGCGTTGGCCGTCATGCCGACCGGGCCGTCGGGGCCGGTCGCCGTCACCACGGTGACGCCCGTGGCGAAGTGGCCCATCACGTCGCGGAAGCGCTGGGGCTCGACGACCTTCATCCGACCTTCAGCGACCCGTTCAAGCCGAGCTCCTCGTGGTTGGCCAGCACGCAGTAGATCGTGTAGGTGCCTGGCCCCGGCTTGAAGGTGCGGGTCTCCGACGCGCCCGGCCGGGTGAAGTCGAACGCGAGGATGTTTCTGCTCGCGCCGCGGATTCGCAGCGAATGTCCCAGGCGGCCGCGGTTGATGACGGTCATGGTGAGACGCTTCCCTTTCGGGACGCGCAGCTGCTGCGGGCGGACCAGGTAGTCGTCGACCGCGACGGTGAAGCTCGTGCCGCGCTCGCGGACGGGCTCGCCGCCGTCGCCGCAGCCGGCGAGGGTGAGCGCGATCGCGACGAGCACGAGTGGGGTAAGAGTCCGCAGACGCATCTCTCCCCTATGCTGTCGCACCCGATGAAGAGGTTCCGCCGCGCCCTGCTGCTCGCCACCGTTCTCGCCGCGACCGCCGGCGGTGTCTCCGCTTGCGGCCAGGAGGGGATCAGCGTTCCCTCCGATCAGTCGGCGGCCGCGGACATCTTCAAGGAGAACTGCTCGGGCTGCCACACCCTCAGCGTGGCGGGGACGCAGGGCTCCACGACGAACATCCGGACCCGTGAGTACAAGGACGGGCCGAACTTCGACCAGCGCCACGTGTCGGTGAACTGCGCCTTGTACGCAATCCGCAACGGCGGCTTCTCGTCCGGCCCGATGCCGCAGAACATCATCACCGGCGAGGATGCGCGGATGGTCGCCGAGTTCCTCGAGAAGTATTCCAAGCCGGAGGTCGTCGGCGGCGGCTCCGGCCAGGACTGCCCCGCCACCGAGTAGAACCTGGCGATGCTGGACCTGCGGGCGATCAGCCGTGATCCCGAGCCGGCGATTGCCGCGCTCGCCCGCCGCAAGGACGGTTCCGACGACCGCCTGCGCGCCGCCTTGGCCGCCCGGGAGCGCCTGAACGCCATCCGGCCGGAGCTGGAGGCCGCGCAGGCCGAGCGCAACGCCGGCGCGAAGGCGATCGGCGACGCCAAGCGCACCGGCGCCGACGCGTCCGAGGCGATCGCGGCCATGCAGGCCGTCAGCGCCAGGGTGAAGGAGCTCGAGCCCGAGAAGGACCGGCTCGAGGAGGAGCTCAACCAGCTCGCCACCTCGCTCCCGAACCTCACCGACCCGTCCGCGGCCGACGAGGACACCGCACTGCGCGAATGGGGCGAGCGCGCCGAGTCCGGCAAGGACCACCTCGAGCTGGCCGGCGCCATGATCGACATGGAGGCGGGCTCCAAGACGTCCGGCTCGCGGTTCGCGTACCTGAAGGGCGACCTCGTGTTCCTCGAGCTGGCGCTCGTGCGCTGGACGCTGGAGAAGCTGCGCGGGCACGGCTTCGAGCCCGTGATCCCGCCGGTGCTGGTCAAGGAGGACGCGCTGTTCGGCACGGGCTTCCTGCCGGACACCGAGCAGCAGATCTACCGCCTGGCCGACGATCCGCTGTACCTGTCGGGCACGTCGGAAGTGGCGCTCGCGTCGCTGCACGCGGGCCAGATCATGGACGAGGTCCCGCGCCGCTACGCGGGCTTCTCGCCCTGCTTCCGGCGCGAGGCGGGCGCCGCCGGCAAGGACACGCGCGGCATCTTCCGCGTGCACCAGTTCGACAAGGTCGAGATGTTCTCGTTCGTGGAGCCGCAGGACTCCGCCGCGGAGCACGACCGCCTGCTCGCGATCGAGGAGGAGATCTGGCAGGGCCTGCAGATCCCGTACCGCGTCGTCAACATCGCCGTCGACGACCTCGGGAGCTCGGCCGCCAAGAAGTACGACATCGAGGCCTGGCTGCCGTCGCAGCAGAAGTTCCGCGAGGTGACCTCGACCTCGAACACGACCGACTTCCAGGCGCGCCGGCTGGACATCCGTTACCGGCCCGGCGGCGGCAAGCCCGCCCACGTGCACACGCTCAACGGGACCGCGGTGGCCGTCAGCCGCGCGCTGATCGCGCTGATGGAGAACCACCAGACCGAGGACGGCGGGGTCGAGATCCCGCAGGTGCTGCAGGATTGGGGCGCCCCTGCGCGCCTGGGTTGACCTCGAGGGCGCGGCGAACGTCCGCGACGTCGGCGGGCTGCCCGTCGAGGGCGGCGGCGTCACCGCCTCGGGCGTGCTCATCCGCAGCGACAACCTGCAGGGCCTGAGCGCCGCGGACATCGTCCGGCTCGTCGACGAGCTCGGCGTCGGCGTCGTCGTCGACCTGCGCACGGCGTACGAGATCGACCGCGAGGGCCCGGGCCCGCTCGTGGCCGACGGCCGCGTGGAGATCCGGCACCGCGACCTCTACTTCGACCAGCCCGAGCGCGGCAAGGTGGTGTTCGGCGCCGACGACGAGCTGCCGTTCGTGAACTACTACCTGCGCTACCTCGACCACCGGCCGGACTCCGTGCTCGCCGCGCTGAACGACATCGCCGAAGGGCCGGGCGCCGTGCTGGTGCACTGCGCGGCGGGCAAGGACCGCACGGGCATGATCGTCGCGCTCGCCCTGTCCGCCGTCGGCGTCGAGCGGGACGCGATCGTCGCCGACTACGTCGCCACCGCTGAGCGCATCACGCCGATCATGGCCCGCCTGCGCGCCTCCGAGACCTACCGCGCCGACCTCGAGCCCTACACCGACGCGTCCCGCGCCCCGCGCGCCGACGTGATGGAGTCGGTCCTCGCCGCGCTCGACGAGCACCACGGCGGCGCGGCGGGCTGGCTCGCGGAGCAGGGCTTCGACCCCGCTCCGCTGCGCGCACGGCTGCTGGGTTAGGCGAGGGCGAAGACGCGGGTCGGCGACCCGGTGCCGCCGACGAGCTTGAGGGGCGCGATCACCGCGATCGCCCCCTGCGGCGGCAGCTCGGCCAGGTTCGCGAGCTGGGTGAGCCCGTACTTGCCGGCGCCGAGCAGCAGGTGGTGGACGGGAAACGCCGGGTCGAAGGAGTGGGCGAGGCCCGCGTCGGTGCCGACGGTCTCGCAGCCGAAGCCGACGATCGGCGCCCGCTCGGCGAGGTAGCGCGCGGCGTCGACGTCCGGGCCGGGCGTCTCGCCGCCGTTGAGGAACGCGGCCTGGTCGTGCGCGCGGGCATCCCAGCCCGTGCGCAGGAACAGCCAGCCGCCGTCGGGCAGCGCGCCATGCTCGTTCTCCCACGCCTGGATGTCCTCGACCGTGAGCAGGTAGTTGGGGTCGCTGCTCGCCTCGGCGGACTTGTCGATCACCGCGCAGGGCGCGACGAGCTTCTCGGGAGGTGCGCTCGCGACGTCCTCGAGGTCGCGACCCGTGACCCAGTGGATCGGCGCGTCGAAGTGCGTGCCGACGTGCTCGCCGACGGTGAGCGTCTTCCACGCCCACGCGGGGCCGGCGTCGTCGTACTCGCTGATCGTCTCGCGGCTCAGCCCGGGCGTGTTCGCGAACGGCGGCGGGAGCTGCAGCACGGGCGTGCTCTCGCTCAACGGCTGCGTGAGATCGACGACGCGGGTCGCGCCGCTCGCCAGCGCGGCGGCGAGTTCTTCAGTGGCCACGAAATGCCTCCTCAAGCCATTCGGCACAGATGTTGGGATCGACTTTGGCGTCCACGACGAGCGGGCGGTCGCGGTCGTGCAGCCAAGCCTTGACGCCTTCGAGGTCGTCCTCGGTGCGTACGGTCAGGCCCTGGCACATGCTCGCCTCGGCGAGCGCGGCGAAGTCCACCGGCGGGAACTGGGCGAGCTCGACCGGGACGCCCAGCGGGCGGAAGTGGTGCACCTCGGCGCCGTAGGCGTCGTCGTTGTAGACGATCACGACCATGTCGAGGCCCAGCCGGCCGAGCGTGTCGAGCTCGGGCAGCGACATCTGCAACCCGCCGTCGCCGACGGCGCACACCGTCATGCGGTCCGGCCGCGCGACGGCCGCGCCGATCGCGTTGCCCAGCGCCAGGCCGACGCACTGGAAGGCCTGCGGGAACACGAACCCGTGCGCGTCCGGGACGCCCAGGTACATCGCGGGGTAGCCCATGAACGCGCCGCTGTCCACGACCACGGTGCGCTCGGCCGGCAGGATCTCGTCGAGCGCGATGGTGAGCGTCCGCGGGTCCAGCGCGTCGCGGCTCTCCTCGTAGGGCTCGTCCCGCCAGCGGCGCGCTTCGGGGAGCGGCTCGCGACCGCGTCCGGTCACGTGGGGGAGCAGCGCTTCGGCGACGGCGCGGGCGTCGCCGACGACGCCGAGGTCCACCGGGCGGTGCGCGCCGATCGCCTCCACGTCGCGATCGACCTGGATCACCGTGCCGTTGACGAGCTTGCCGTGCCGCGTCGTCCACACGTTCAGCGCGGCGCCGAACGCGATCACGACGTCGGCGGCCGCCAGCTCGCGCTGCGCGAGCGGGGTCGAGAACCCGCCGGAGATGCCGAGGTCGAGCGGGTCGCCGGTGAACAGGCCGTTGGCGACCGCGGACGTGGCCAGCACGGCGCCGAGCCGCTCGCCGAGTGCGCGCAGCGCCGGCCCGGCGCCGGAGAGCACCGCGCCGCGGCCGGCGATGATCGCGGGCCGCTGGGCTCCGTTGAGCGCCTCGATGACGGCGGCGAGGTCGGTGGGTGCGACCGACGCGAGCTCCGGCGCGGGCGGCGGCGGCACGAGGTCGATCTCGGCCGCCTGCACGTCCAGCGGGAGGTTGAGGACGACGGTGCGGCGCTCCCGGACGGCACGGCGCACGGCGCGGGCGGTGTCGGCGACCGCGGTCTGCGGCGTGTGCACGCGCTCGGGCACGGCGCCCACGGAGGCGACCAGCGCGTCCTGGTCGATCCGGAAGTTCGACCGCAGCTGGGCGGACGGCGTGTCCGCGGCGAGGAGCAGCACCGGTGTGCGGCTCTTCGCGGCCTCGGCGAGCCCGGTGATCGCGTTCGTCAGGCCCGGCCCCTGGTGCACGGACGCGACCCCGAGGCGCCCGCTCACCCGCGCGTATCCGTCCGCCATGCACACCGCACCGGTCTCGTGGCGCGAGGAGAAGAACCGCCCGCCGGCGGCCACGATCGCGTTCGTCACCGCGAGGTTGCCGCTCCCCATCAGCCCGAAGACGACCTCGCCGCCGAGGGCGTGAACAGTGCGGCCGACGGCCTCGGAGACGAGCATCGGCGGAACGCTAGCGTTTGACGCGATGCGAATGGCGGCGTCGTTGCTCGTGCTCGGCGCCCTCACGGCGGTGGTCGCGTTCGCGCTCGACCTCGCCGGGCTCAGCTCGGCCACGCTGTTCGCCGCGCTGCTCGTCGGGCTCGCCGTCGCGCTCGCGCGGCCCGGGAAGGTGACCTTCCCGCGCGGCAGCTTCGTCTCCGCGCAGGCGTTGCTCGGCGTCACGCTGGGCGCCTACCTGGAGCCGGACGCGCTGCAGGCCGTGGGCGGCGAGTGGCTGCCGGTGGCGCTCGTGAGCGCGGGCACGCTCGTGGCCAGCATGCTCGTCGGGCTCGTGCTCGAGCGCCGGACCGAGCTCGACCGCCCGACCGCTCAGCTCGGCATGATCGCGGGCGGCGCCTCCGGGATCGTCGGCATGTCCGACGAGCTCGGCGCCGACGACCGGCTGGTCGCGTTCATGCAGTACCTGCGCGTGCTCGTCACCGTCCTGCTGACACCCTTGCTGGCGGCCGCGTGGGGTGGTGGCGACGGCGGCGGAGGACCGAGCGAGGCCATCCTCGCGAGCCCCACCGACTGGCTCGTCACCGCCGCGGTCGCGCCCACGGCGGCGCTCGCCGCGCGGCGGCTCGGCGTGCCCGCCGGCACGCTGATGGGACCGATGGTCGTCGCGGGCGCGCTGACGCTCGCGGGCGTGGACTTCGTCGTCCCGCCCGTCGTGCGCGAGCTCGCGTTCGCGTTGATCGGCCTCCAGGTCGGCCTGCGGTTCACGACGGACACGGTGCGCCAGATGGGGCGGCTGCTCGGGCCGGTGCTCGTCGGCGTCTTCGTGCTGCTGATCGCCTGCTTCGGGCTGGCCGTCGTCCTGCACCTGCTGACCGGCATCAGCCTGCGCGACGCCTTCCTCGCCACCACCCCCGGCGGCATCTACGCCGTGCTCGCCGTCGCGTTCAGCTCGGGCGGGAACATCACGTTCATCATCGCCGTGCAGAGCCTGCGCGTGATCGTGTCGGTCGTCCTCGCACCGCTCGCTGTGCGCCGGCTCGCCCGCCGGGGTAGGCCCGCTGCATGAGCGAGACCCCGATCACGCCTGAGGACCCCGACATCCCCGACGATCCGCCGCCCGCCGAGGACGGCTCGCCCGAGACGAACGACCAGCCGATGGGCCCGCCCGCCGACATGGACGAGGACGACGCGCCGCTGCCCGGGTTGCCCGAGAACGAGCCGCCGCAGGCCGATTGACATGCGCCCGATCGAAGAGCAGCTCATCAAGTACCTCACCGATTGCCACGCCATGGAGGTGCAGGCGCTGGCGCAGATGCGCAAGGCGCCGGAGCTCGCGGGCGACCGCGACGTGGCCGCGGCCTTCGAAGTGCACTGCACCGAGACCGAGCGCCACGAGGAGCTGATCCGCGAGCGCCTCGCCGCGTACGACGCGTCGCCGTCCCAGCTGGAGGACCTGCTCGGCCGCGTCAGCGGCAAGGGCTTCGTGCTGTTCGCGCAGCTCAATCCCGACACGCCGGGCAAGCTCGCCACCCACGCCTACTCCTACGAGCACATGGAGCTCGCCGCCTACGACCTGCTCGAGCGGGTCGCGCAGCGCGCCGGTGACGAGGAGACGGCGGCCGTGGCGCGGACGATCCGCGCCGAGGAGGAGGCGATGGCGATCCGCATCGGCGAGTCCTGGGACAGGACCGTCGCGGCCTCGCTGCGCGACCGTGAGGCCGGCGAGCACATCACCGACTACCTCGCCGACGCGCACGCGCTGGAGGCGCAGTCCAACGCCCTGCTCGACCGCGGCCCGAAGCTCGCGGCGGGGACGTCGCTGGCGGCGGTCCTGGAGAACCACCACGCCGAGACGCAGGGCCACAGCGAGCTCCTCGAGCGCCGCCTGGGTGAGCTCGACAGCTCGCCGAGCCGGCTCAAGGACGCCGCGCTCAAGCTCGGCGGCATCAACTGGGGCGGGTTCTGGGCCGCGAACCCGGACACGCCGGTCAAGCTCGCGATGTTCGCCTACGCCGTCGAGCACCTCGAGATCGGGGCCTACGAGCACCTCACGCGCACCGCCCGGCTGGCCGGGGACGGCGACACCGCCATGGTCGCGGACACGATCCTCCCGCAGGAGCGCGCCGCCGCTGAGTTCATCTTCGGGACGTTCGACGACGCCCTGAACGCGTCACTTCAGCGGGGGTAGATGCAGAAGGCCTCGTGGCTCTTGTTCAGGCACACGAGGCCTTCGAGCCGGTCCCCGTCGGTGACGACGGGGATGCGGCTCATCTCGCGCTCGTTGAAGAGCTCGAGGGCCTTGTCCACCGGGTCGTCGGGCTTCAGCGACGGCGTGTCGGCGCGCACGTGCGGGCCGATCGGGCCGTCGTCGTCCGCGGGCAGATCGTCGCGCGTGACGGTGCCCAGGAAGCGCTCCCCGTCGGTGACGAGCATCAACTTCACCGACGGGCTGTCGAACGTCTCGCGGATCTGCGCGATCGGCGTGTCCGGGCCGACGGACCGCGGCTCGAGCATCATCACGTCCTTCACCGCCGGGCCGGCGTCCTCGAACGGGATGTGGACGGTTGAGCTCATGGCTCCAGCACCACCTTACCGGTCGCGCCGCGGCCGTCGATGAGCTGCAGCGCCCGGCTCGCCTCCGCAAGCGGGAAGCGGGCGCCGATGAGCGGGCGCACGTGGCCGGACTCGATCAGCGCGTCGAGCGCACGCGCCGTCTCCGCGAGCGTCTCCGGGCGCTGGGAGATGTAGGCGCCCCAGCCCGCGCCGACGACGCTGATGTTGTTCAGCAGCAGCCGGTTGACCTTCACCTCGGGGATCGCGCCGCCCGTGAAGCCGACGACGATCAGCCGCCCGTCCGGGTTCAGCGTGCGCAGGCTGTCGGTGAAGCGGTCGCCGCCGACCGGGTCGAGCACGAGGTCGACGCCGCCGAGCGCCTTCGCCTCGTCCTTCCACGCACCGTCCGAGCGCAGCACCTCGTCCGCTCCGGCCGTGCGCGCGACCTCCGCCTTCGCGTCGCTGGACACCACGGCCAGCACGCGGGCGCCCAACCCCTTCGCCACCTGGATCGACGCCGTCCCGACGCCGCCTGCCGCGCCGTGCACGAGCACCGTCTCGCCCGCGCGCAGCCGCCCGCGGTCCACGAGCGAGAAGTGCGCCGTGTGGTAGTTGAGGATCAGCCCGGCGCCCTGCGCGAAGTTCAGCGCGTCCGGCAGCCGGAACGTCATCTGCGGCTGCGCGACGACCGTCTCCGCGAACCCGCCGAGCCAGCTGAGCGCCGCCACCCGCTCGCCCGCCGCGAAGCCGTGCGCGTCCGCGCGTACGACGCCCGCGACCTCGCTCCCCGGCACGAACGGCAGGTCCGGCTTGAGCTGGTACTGCCCGCGCGACTGCAGCACCTCCGGGAAGGAGACGCCGCACGCGCGGACGTCGATCACGACGCCGTCGCCCGCCGGCTCGTCGATGTCCGCGAGCTGCAGCGACTCGGGGCCGCCGAGCTCGACGATCTGGATCGCCCGCATGGAGCGGAGACTACGGACCCTGATCCAGGATGCGGCAGTCGGGCCCGCCGCAGTCGCGCAGCTGCGCCAGCCGCCGCGCCAGGCGCTCACGCTGCTCCTCGGGGAGCGTCGGCCACAGGTTGTGCTGCTCGTGGGGATCGGTCCCGTGCTCGTAGTACTCGGGCGCCCGCTTGGGGTTGTCGTACTGCACGTACAGCGCCGCGTCGAAGCGCAACGCCGCGTAGCTCGGCGGCTTGCCCGCGAGGCGGTCCTGCGCGTCGGGATCGGACGCGTCGTGCGGCGGGCCGTGGTGCTCGACCAGCGTCGCGTCCCGCCAGCTCAGCACGGGCTCCTGCAGCAGCAGCGGCGCGAGGCTTCGGCCCTCGACGTGCGCGGGCGAGCGCACGCCCGCGAGGTCCTCGAACGTGGGCCGCAGGTCGACGTTGGCGGCGAGCTTGTCGATCACCCGCCCACCGGTCACGCCGGGCCCGACGACCACCAGCGGCACGCGGATGTCGTGGTCCCACGGTCCCTGCTTGCCCGCCGTCAGCCGCCGCTCGCCCATGTGGAAGCCGTTGTCGGAGGCGAAGACGACGTACGTGTTCTCGTCCACCCCGAGCTCGACCAGCTGCGCGCGCAGGTCGCCGAGCATGCGGTCGATCGCCTGCACGGACTGCACGCGCTTGCGGTAGTCGCGGTCGATGCGGGCGATCTCGTCCGGGGTGAGCGGGTCGCGCGGCAGCCAGTCCGGCGCGCCCGGCAGCGGCGCGGCGTCGAACAGCGGGCCGCGTGGGGCCTTCACGCCCGGGAAGCGGTCGCGGTCGCGCGGCGCCGGGGTGAACGGCGCGTGCGGCATGTAGGGCGCGAGCTTGAGCAGGAACGGGCGGCCGGAGCGCACCGACTCGGCGATGAACTGCCGGCCGCGGCGGGCGATCACGTCCGTCAGGTAGTCGCTCGCCCGGCGGCCGTGCCGGACGGTCTGCGGCGGCAGCGGGCCCAGGCCCTTGACGAGCAGGTTGTAGTTGAAGCTCTCGTACGCCTCACCCGCGACGACCCACTCCGTCCAGCCCGGCGGGACGAACCGCGAGCCGGGCCGGTAGCCGTTGAGGTACTTGCCCATCATCGCCGTGCGGTAGCCCGCGTCCTGCAGGGAGGTCGCGAACGTGCTGCGCTCCTCCATGCGGGTGAAGACCTCGAAGCCGCCGTCGGGCGGCTGGTTGCGGAAGATGCCGGTGCTGTGCGAGTAGCGGCCGGTGAGGATCGAGGCCCGGGACGGGCAGCACAGCGAGTTGGTGGCGACGAAGCGCTCGAAGCTCGCGCCCTCGGCCATCATCGCCTGCACGCGCGGCATGTACTGGACCAGGTCCATGGAAAGGTCGTCGGCGAGGACGAAGACGATGTTCGGGCGCTGCGCATGCGCGGGGGCCGGGACGGCGAGCGCCAGGAGCGCGAGCGCGAGCACAAGACGGGCGAGCATCCGGCGTGGCATCGTAGGGGGCATGAGCGCAACCGCAGTGAACGAGCGTCTCGCCGCCCTGACGGCGGCGGGCACGTCGATCTGGCTCGACCAGCTCTCGCGCGGGCTGATCGAGACCGGCGAGCTGGCGCGGATGGTCGAGCAGGACTCGCTGCAGGGCGTGACCTCCAACCCCGCGATCTTCGAGAAGTCGATCGGCCACGCCGACTACGACGAGGACATCCAGCGTCTGGTCACGGAGGGCAAGAGCGCCGGCGAGACCTACCGGGCGCTGGCGTTGCAGGATGTGCAGGCGGCCTGTGACGTCCTGCGGCCCGTCTATGACCGCACCGACGGCTTCGACGGCTACGTGTCCTGGGAGGTCGACCCCGACCTCGCGCACGACACCGAGCGCACGATCACGCAGGCCCGGGAGTACTGGCAGGCGGTCGACCGCCCGAACCTGATGATCAAGATCCCGGCCACCGAGGCGGGGATCCCGGCGATCGAGCAGGCGATCTACGACGGCCTGAACGTCAACGTGACGCTGCTGTTCGCGGTGGAGGCCTACGAGGCGGTCATGGAGGCCTACATCAAGGGCCTCGAGCGGCGCCAGGCGGAAGGGCTTGCGCTGGACCGCCACTCCGTCGCGTCGTTCTTCGTCTCGCGCGTGGACACCGAGGTCGACAAGCGCCTCGAGGCGGCCGGCAACTCCGAGCTGCAGGGCCGCGCCGGGCTGGCCAACGCGCGGGCGGCGTACGCCGCCTACCAGCGCATCTTCGAGGGCGAGCGCTTCGCGGCGCTGCGCGAGGCCGGCGCGCCGGTCCAGCGCCCGCTGTGGGCCTCCACCGGCGTGAAGAACCCCGCCTATCCGGCGACGCTGTACGTGTGGGGCCTCGTCGCTCCCAACACGGTGAACACGATGCCGATGGCGACGCTCGAGGCCGCGCGCGCCGAAGGTGGCGTGGCGGGCGCGACCGGTGCCGAGGACCCGAGCGCGGACCTCGCCGCGCTGGCCGACGCGGGCATCGACCTCGAGGACGTCACCGACAAGCTCCTGCGCGACGGCATCGACGCGTTCGTGACCCCGATGGAGAACCTGCTGGCCCGGATCGAGGCCAAGCGGGCGGAGATCGCCGCGTGAGCGACGGCTACTCGATCGTCGGTGCCGACGACGCGCAGGACGTGTACGCCGGCACCGACGTCCCGGGCGAGTTCCGGCCGTTGACGGACGCGCTGGACGCCGAGCAGGTGGCCGTGACGCTGATCCGCGTCCCGCCGCACTCGGACTTCGAGCAGGGCACGGGGCACTTCCACCAGGAGATCGAGGAGCTGTACATCGTCGCGCGCGGGACCTTGACGTTCCGTGCGGGTGACGATGTGCATCGCGTGTCCGCGCCCTCGGTGGTACGCGTCGCGCCGAAGACCGCGCGCTCGCACCGCAACGAGGGCGACGAGCCGGTCGAGCTGTGGGCGATCTCCAAGCAGCTCGGGCGCGGCGACGCGACGAAGATCGACGACTTCTGGGAGGCATCGCCGGAGGCCGCGCAGAAAAGGGGGTAGTGGACCCCTACGAGGCGCTCGGCATCGACCCGTCGTTCGACGGCGACCTGCGGGTCGTGCGCAACCGCCTCGTTAAGCAGTACTCCGAGGTGGGCGCGACGCCCGACGAGGAGCGCATGAAGGCGGTCAACCTCGCCTACGCGGCGTTGCGCGACCGGCACGTGAGCCGGCCGCCGCGGGTGGTGTTCCGCGGCGGACCCGGCTCCTCCTTCGTGCTGGACGGGCAGCGGTTCGTGATCGCCCGCCGCCCCCGGCAGCCCGCGGCGATCGCGGCGCCGGTGCTCGGGGCGGGAGCGCTGGTGCTCGCGTTCGGGTGGGCGGGCGCGGCGGTCGTCGTCCTGATCGCGCTAGTGCGGCAGTACCAGCGCATGCACCGCCATCGCCGCCGCCATCGAGCCTGAGGCGACGGCGGCCGCGACCGACGGCGGCTTCCCGGTGAGGTCGCCCGCGGCGAACACGCCGGGGACGTTCGTGGCGTGGCGCTCGTCGATGACCAGGCCGTCCTTGAACATCGGGTTGGGCTCCTGGGCGGTGACGCCGAGCTTGGCCGCGAGCCCGTCGCGCTGGGCGAGCTGGACGCCGACGAGCAAGCCGCCGCACGGGCGCGTGGTGCCGTCGGCCAGGACGATCTCGTCGTCGCGCAGCTCCTGCGGCGGGGCGTCGAGGAGCGTGACGTCGTCGCTCCAGGCGCTCAGCAGCTGCGCGCGCATCGGGCCGTGCTCGGACGGGTCGAGCACGAACAGCGGGCGGTCGCGCACCTCCCAGCCGTGGCAGAACGGGCAGTGGAAGGCGGTGCGGCCCCAGCGCTCCTGCAGCCCCGGCACGTCCGGATAGACGTAGTCCATGCCGGTGGCGAGGATGATGCTCGTCGTGGCTTCGCTGGTTCCGTCCGCGAGCGTGAGCGTGAAGCCGGGCTCGCCGTCCGTCACCTCGCCGCGCCGGTACTCCACGGTCGGATACTTCGCGAGCTCCGCGCGGCCGTCCGCGTAGAAGTCTTGCGGCGCGCGCCCGTCCTGGCCGAGCAGGCCGCCGATGCCGTGGGCGAAGCGGTTGCTCGGCTCGCCCTTGTCGATGATCAGTGTGCGCCGGCGCGCCCGGCCCAGGACGAGCGCGGCGCTCAGTCCCGCGGCCCCGCCGCCGACGACGATGCAATCCCAAGTCATTGCGGTTCAGGGTGGTGCGAGGCGAGAGATGTGTCAAGATCGTTTGCCATGACGGCAAACGAAGCGGTGGACGCGCGGGTCCGGCGGCGGCTGCGCGAGCTGCGCGGTGAGCAGGGGCTGACGTTGCAACAGGTGGCCGAGCGGGCGAACATCGACGTGTCGACCTTGAGTCGTCTGGAGTCCGGCAAGCGTCGGCTGGCGCTGGACCATCTGCCCGGGCTGGCCGCGGCGCTGGGCGTCAAGGCCGACGACCTGCTGGGCAGCGCGCCGCCGCCCGACCCGCGCGTGCGGGCCAAGCCGCTGAAGATGGGCGCGATGACGGCGTGGCCGCTCACGAGCCGCGGCGGCGCCGGCGGGCTGCAGGCGTTCAAGCTGCTGGTGCCGTTCGACGGTGCCGAGCCGCCCGACGAGCTGCCCGTGCACGAGGGGCACGACTGGATCTACGTGCTGTCCGGGCGGCTCCGGCTCGTGCTCGGCGAGAAGGACTTCGTGATCGAGCCGGGCGAGGCGGTCGAGTTCTCCACCTGGACGCCGCACTGGTTCGGCGCCGTGGACGGGCCCGTCGAGCTGATCGGCATCTTCGGGCCCCAGGGGCAGCGCCTCCACGTCCACGGCTGAGGCTCAGCCAGGCGAGCGCCGCCCGGATGCGGTGGGCGTCGGCGATCCAGTCGCTGCGGCTCGGGGTCAGCCGTCGCGTGAGCGTGACGAACGTCCGACACGGTGCACCTCTGCTCTGCGGCTCGAACCTAAGCGCTCAAGGATCGCTGTGTCAATCGGCCCAGAAACCGGGTGCGCGTTCGGTGTCGCCACCCGCCGGCCGCCGGCCGCCGACGCACAGCAGGTCGAGACCCTCGGGGCCGGCGGCGAACGAGCGCCACACGTGCGGGCTCACGCGCAGCACGTCCCAGGTCGCCAGCTCGACGATCTCGTCGTCGAGCTTGGCGTGACCCGCGCCGCCGACGACCACGTAGACCTCCTCCTGCTCACGGTGCCGGTGACCGAACGGCATCCGGGCGGCGGGCTCATACGTGAACCGGCTCACGCCCAGCTCGCGCGTGCCGAGGGCGTCGCGCGCCATCTTCCACTGCATCGGCGCGTCGCTCGGGCTCTTGTCCTTGAGGCGGTGGAAGCTCGTCTTGGTCCAGTCGGTGGCCATGCGGCGCAAGGGTCGTTGCACGCGGGCCGCCGGCCAAGGGATCTTGCCGATCGGGCAAGGGCGGAGCGGAGGGGGTGGGATTCGAACCCACGGTCCGCTTACACGGACTCCGGTTTTCAAGACCGGTGCGATCGACCACTCTGCCACCCCTCCGGAGGTTCGTAGGGTACGCCCCTGTTTCGAGGGGCATCGCCGCCGCGTGTGCTTGAGTGGGCGGCCGAATGTCCCTCCGGCTCTTCGGCGGCTCCGGCCGACGACGTCATGTCGGCCGCCTGCGGTCGGGTGGCGACGTTGCGGTCGACCTTGGCACGGCCAACACGGTCGTGTACGTCCGCGGGCGCGGGATCGTCCTGTCAGAGCCGTCCGTGGTCGCGATCGACCAGCGCACGGGTGAGGTGCACGCGGTCGGCGCGGACGCCCAGCGGATGATCGGCCGCACGCCCGCGACGATCTCCGCCGACCGGCCGCTGCGGCACGGCGTGATCGCCGACTTCGAGGTCACCGAGGCGATGCTCCGCCAGTTCGTGGGCAAGGTCTTGCAGTCGCGCTTCGCCCGGCCGCGGATGGTCATCTGCGCTCCCTCCGGCATCACCGAGGTCGAGCGGCGGGCGGTCGAGGAGGCGACTTTGAGCGCCGGCGCGCGCGAGGTGCACCTGATCGAGGAGTCGCTGGCCGCCGCGATCGGCGCCGGCGTGGACATCGCCGAGCCCAAGGGCCGGATGGTGGTCGACATCGGCGGTGGTACCTCCGAGGTGGCGATCATCTCGCTCGGCGGGCTCGTGGTCGCCAAGTCGCTGCGGGTCGGCGGGTACGACCTCGACGACGCGATCACCAACCACATCCGGCTCGAGCACCGGATGGCGATCGGGTCGCAGAGCGCCGAGGCGATCAAGCTCGCCGCCGGGTCCGCGATCCCGCTGCGCGAGGAGATCAAGACGTCGATCCGGGGGCGCGACCTGGCGTCCGGATTGCCGCGCGAGATCGTCTTGACGTCGGAGGAGGTCCGCCAGGCGATCGCTTCGCCGCTGGCCGAGATCATGGCGGCGATCCACGCGACGTTGGAGGAGACGCCGCCCGAGCTCGCCGCCGACATCACCACCGAGGGCGTGCTGCTGGCGGGCGGCGGGTCGCTGCTGCGCGGCTTCGAGGACCGCGTCGCGCGCGAGACGGGCATGCCCGTGCGGGTCGCCGACGACCCGCTGGCGTGCGTCGCCACGGGCGCCGGCATGTCGCTCGAGGAGCTGGACACGCTCCCCCGCGGGCGACGCAACCGCGCGAGTTGACGCGCGGCTCTCTACACTCCCGCGGACCGGGACAGGTGGCCGAGAGGCTGAAGGCGCTCGCCTGCTAAGCGAGTATGGGGTAATAAAGCTCCATCGCGGGTTCGAATCCCGCCCTGTCCGCTGTTTCAGACGCCCCGCTCGGTTGCGGGGCGTTTGCGTTCTAGGCGCGCTTCCACGCGGGATACAGCTGGTCCACGACCTGCTCCGGCCACTCCGGCCCTGGGCGTCCGTGCTCGTAGAAGCGGGTGAAGAACGAGCCGAACACCGCGTCCGCGGCGAGTTCGACGTCGAGGTCGGGTCTGAGTTCGCCGGTCTCGACGCCTTTGCGGATCGCGCGCCGGAACCGCTCCACCGCGGGCCGGATCATGTTCCGCCGCGCCACCTCGAGGATCTCCGGGTGTGTCTGCGCCTCCACCAGCACCGTCGCGGTAACGGTCGGGTCGACGCGCTGACGGACCGCCTCCAGCGTGGCGATCAGGTCCGTCCGCGCCGAGCCGGTGTCGGGGTCGGCCGCGTCGGCGTTCAGGCGCGCGAT
Organism: Solirubrobacter deserti; assembly: GCF_003344625.1. Lineage (GTDB taxonomy): Bacteria > Actinomycetota > Thermoleophilia > Solirubrobacterales > Solirubrobacteraceae > Solirubrobacter > Solirubrobacter deserti. The sequence goes on from NZ_QPKJ02000005.1 coordinate 112,091, forward strand.
CGCGGCCAGCGCCAGCTGCGCGGGCGAGGGATAGCGCCGATAGACCGTCGTCTTCGCCACCCCCGCCGCGGTCGCGACGCCCGGCACCGTCATCCGCTGCAGGCCGCCCTCGAGAAAGATCGCCACCGCCGCCCGGACGATCGCCTCGTCGATGGCGGGGTCGAGCGGGCGCCCCCGTCTTGGTTCGGCTGGCACCCCTTGCACCCTAATGCCGATCACCGCTACCGTCCGTATCGAAACTACCGGTAGCGAAAAGGACGGCGCTCATGGGATATCCGAAGACGATCGACAACGGCCACGGCGAACGGCTGACCTTCGTCGGTCTGGACGGGGACCACCTGCTCGTGGAATCGACCGTTGAGCCGGGCGCCGGCCCGCCCATGCACGTCCACTGGCTCCAGACCGAGCGCATGCGCGTCGAGTCCGGTCGCATGGGCGTCTCGATCCCGGGTCAGGCCGACCGCTTCTACGGCATGGGTGAGATGGCGACCTTCAAGCCCGGCGTCGAGCACCGCTTCTGGAACGCGGGCGACGAGCCGCTCCACCTCGTCGGCGAGGTGTTCCCGGCGCACAACCTCGAATACTTCCTGTCCGCGGTCTACGCGTCGATCGCCGAGAGTCGTGGCGGCCGGCCGGGGGCGTTCGACGCCGCGTACCTGCTCACCCGCTACCGGAGTGAGTTCGCGATGACCGCGATCCCGCCGCTCGTGCGCCGATTCGTCCTGCCGCTCCAAGCGCGGGTTGGGCGCCTTCTCGGCCGCTACGGGAAGTTCTCCGACGCCCCGGACCCGGTCGTCCGCGAAGCGGGCGCTAAACTGGCTCGCCGCAGCGCGACCAGCGCCCGTAGCTCAGCTGGATAGAGCGTCGGTCTACGGAACCGAAGGTCAGAGGTTCGAATCCTCTCGGGCGCGCTGAACAGAAGGCCTCGCATTTGCGGGGCCTTCGTCGTTCTCGGGATCAGCATCGATCTTGGTTGCGTCCGCAATCGTGCCCACAACGTGCCCACGGGCGTTCTCGGCGCCGTCGTAGCGGTCGAGCAGGCCGCGGTCCTGATCCTCGGCGTCGCGCGCGAGATGGCCGTAGGTCTGATCGATCATCTGCACGCTCGTGCCCATCCGGCGAGCGAGGGTGAAGATGCTCATCCCGGCCGCCAGGCTCCACGTCGCGAACGTGTGGCGCATGTCGTAGATGCGGCGGTGCTCGATACCGGCGGCGATGAGCGCCGGCGTCCACTCGCGCCGCCGCCAGTTGTCGATGTTGATCCGGCCGCCCCCGGACGCCGGGAACAGGATGCCCTCGCGCGGGTGGAGGCTCTCCAGCGCGTCGATCACCTTCGCGCGCAGCGGGATGCGCCGCCGTGAGCGCGCGGTCTTGGCGTACGGCTTGAGCCGGCCCTTGGCGAACGAACGCCGCACGGTGAAGACGCCGGCCTCTAGGTCGACGTCGACCCACTCGGCGCCGAACGCCTCCTCCGGCCGCACGCCCGTGCCGATGCTGAAGATCATCAGCGGCCCGAACGGACCGAGCTCGTGCGCGACGGCCTCCACCTCCTCCCAGGTGTCGAACGGGACGAACTCCTGCCGCGCGTGCATCGGGTTCGGCACGTCCAGCGCGACGTTGCGCTCGATCCACTGCCACTTGTGCGCCGCGCCCAGCGCCTGCCGCAGCGAACGGACCGCGCCGTGGCGCATCGTCTCGGGCAGGCTCGCCCGCCAGCGCGAGAGGTCCAGCACGTTGATCTCGCTAACGGGACGATCGCCGAACTTCGCCGTCGCCTTGCCGAGGTACTGATCGAGCCGATCCTTGCTCGACGGCGCGCCCTGGTACTGGTCGAGGAACGCGTCGACCAGCTCCTTGAGCGTCACGTCCGGCCGGTACAGCGGGCCGAGGCGCGCCTTGCGCAGCTCCTCGTCCAGGACGGTCTTCGCCTCGGCCTTGGTCCTGAAGCCGCCTTTCTGACGGCGTACGCCCTGCCCGTCGCGGTACCGGATCGCCCAGCCGCCGGCCGTGCGCTTGATCTCGCCCGTGCGCGCCTGGCCGCGGCTGTTGCTCACGGCCGGTTCTCCTCGATCAGCGCCGCCTCGACCTCGCTCCAGCGAAAGCGGACGGGGCGCCGCGGACCCTTGCGCAGCCGCCGGCCCGGCAACACGCCCTCGTCGTAGTAGCGGAGCACCGTGGTCGGAGCGATGCGGAGTCGCTCGGCGACCTCGCGGGCGGTCAGGAACGGCTCGAACTCGGCCGGGTCAGGCATGTCGGCTCCCTTCGGGGTGGTGGTTGGTCGCACAGCTCTTCGCGGGCGATCCGGCGCATTTCGCGCTCTCTGGCGCGGCCTTGCTCGGCAAGAAGGGCCTCGACGTCGGTTCGGTGGCCCTGGCCGACGAACTCGAAGCGCCCACGCCGCTGCTCGGGCGCCGCCGTGGCGATCGCACGTTGTGATTCGTCGCGCGAGCGCGCAAGGATCTGCTCCAGGACGTGCGCCTCGCGATCGGCGCGGAGCTGCTTGAACGTCGTGGAGTAGCGGCGCGACTTGGTCAGGCAGTGGCCGCGGTAGCCGAAGGCGTGTGCGTTGCGCGCGAGCTTGCGGTTGTCGAGCTGCGCGTCGAGCGCGAACGCGTGGCGCAGATAGTGCTTGACGTGCTCGCGCACCGGGAGCTGGTTGACCTCGTGTTCGGTTACGCGGTGGAGCACGCCGCCGGCCTGCTCGGTCGCCTTGGTCGCGTACTTGGCGAGGTAGCCCGCGCAGTGGCCGGGTTCGAGCGCGCGGCCGGTGCCGATGTGCTGGACATCGAGCTGCGCGCCCCACGTCGCGTAGCCGCCGCCGATCTCCTGCGGCACAGGGACGGTCACCGTGGCCGCGGCGTTGCGCAGCGCGTCCTCGAGCAGCTCGACGGTGAACCGCAAACCGGGCGGGCGCACGTCGCCGGCCCGGTACTTGGGCATCGCGCGATCGAGCCGGATCACCAGGTGCAGGTGCACGAGCCCGCGCTGCTGGTACTCGGCGACCTTGACGTAGGCGACGCGCACGCGGGCGCGAAGTTGCTTCTGCGTGAGGCCGACGAGCCGCGCCAGGGCGCGCGGCAGGTAGATCGTCGTGCGCCGCCACAGCTCGCCCAGGAGGTTGTTCCAGACCAGCGCGCTGTCGTAGTCGAAGCACTCGCGGCACAGCGGCTCGCCCAGGCACGGGTCGCCCTCGCGATGGAGGCGCGTGCAGCTGAGCGAGTTCCCGTGCGGGCAGACCGGCGCGTCACGCCGAGGACGACAGCGGCGCGGCTGCCCGTCAGGACCGGTCGCGCGCGAGTGCACCGCCCCGAACGTCGGCGCCGTCAGCGTCGCGAAGATCATCGGGTGCTCGGTCACCGTGTCCGGCACGCCTTTGCCGCCCCGCAGCCCTGCCGCGATCAGGTGGTAGGCGTCCTGGCGGTAGCGCTCCGCGCACGCAGGGCAGATCGCCTCGCGCCGGTTGCCGCAGGCCTTGCGGAGCACGCCGTCCGGCTGCGTGAGCGTCGACCAGGTAGAGCGCCAGCGCCCGTCCGCGCCGCACGTCTCGACGTGCCCCTTGAGCCGGACCGGCCGAGCGCAGTACCCGGACGAGCGCAGCTGCTTCTGCAGCGTCTCAAAGTCCGGGCGAGCCGCGCGCTCGGCCAGCTCGACATGCACCGGAGACGGCGCGACGGTCACGCGGCCTGCCCGCCCGTCGTGGTCGAGTGCGCCTGATGCCGGCCCGTGCCGCGACGACGCAGACTTCGCCGAGCCTCACGCGCCGCGGGGAGTCGGTTCACCCAGCCGTAGACCGCGCCCTCGTTTACCCCGACTGCCGCCGCGGCGGTCGCGACGGTCCCGCCCTTGCGGATCACGCGCAGCGCCCGAGCGATCACGACCGGTGGGTGCACCTGCGAGACGTCCGGTTGGCAGGCCAGCTCGACGGCCTCGGGCAGCTGGCGCACGAACATGCGCAGCTGCTCGCGCACCAGGACGGCCACCGCGGGGTCTGTTCCCTCGACGGCGGGCATCTCGTCGTTGCCTCCGTCGAGCCAGACGGCGTCGTTGAGCACACGCGCGCCGGCCTGCCGGGTCCGCTCCCGCGCATTGAGCACGCGCCAGCGGACCGTTCTCGCGGCGATCGCCGCGAACGAGCACGCCGTCTCCACGCGGCAGGCCTCCAGTAACCCGACAAGCGCTTCCTGACGGAGATCGTCGGCGTCCAGGCCGAGCGGGGGAGACCAGCACACCGACCGCAGCAACGGCTCGTAGCGAGTCACCAGAACGCGGAACGCCAGCTCGTCGCCGGTCCGCGTCCGCTCCGCGAGCACCTCGTCGGTCACCTTCCGGCGCGCGCTCATGACCGCGTCTCCCCGTTCGAGAGCCATACGTCAGCCCGCAGCGCCGCTGCGCGTGCCGCCAGCTCGTCCGCGTCGGCGTCGTCCAGGTGGAACCCGCGCATCCGGACCGGCAGGCCGTCCTCGGCGAGCAGCAGCCCCACGCCACGCTGAACGGGCGCGATCGTCGCCGCGTCGTGCCCGAGCGACGCCCAGCCCTGCCCCAGGATCGTGTCCGACGCCTGTGGCGTGTTGCAGCGCAGCGCGAGCCGGAACCCGAAAAGATCGCGGAGCGCGCTCGGGACTACGTCCGCCGCGGGCTTCTGCGTGGCGGCGCAGACGATCACGCCGGCCGCGCGGCCCCTGGCGACGAGATCGCGCAGCAGCTCCGCGAACTCCTTCTGCTTCCTGCGGTCCTCGTGCCCGAGGTAGAACGCCAGCTCGTCGCACGCCACCAGGTTCAGCGGCAGCCCGTCCTCCCGCGCGACCTTCCGCTGACCGCGCAGGAGCAGCTCGCGGTACCGCTGCTCCATCTCGCCACGCAGCTCACGCAACAGCTCGATCGCCTCATCGATGTCCGGGCCCGCGAGCCGCTGCGCACACGGAGCCCACACCGACAGCTCCACGAGCTTGCCGTCGAGCAGCCACACGCGCGTGCTCGGATCGAGCGCCGCGGTCGCCACGAGCAGCGAGAGCGCCGCACTCTTGCCCGCCCCTGGCTCACCGCCAAGCAGCACGTTGCGCTCGGGCAGCGCCACCGAGACCGTCGCACCCAGCTCGTTGACGCCCATCGGGATCGGCTCCCACAGCGACAGTTCGGCCGCGTCGCGCTGAGGCCAGCGGACCGACGCCACACCCGCGAGCGGGTCACGCCGAACGAGCGTCACCGTGCCCGTGGCCGCGTTCTCCCGATCGCGAGTCACGCGGACCTCGCGCACCTGCAGGCACACGGCCAGCTCCTCCGCTCGGTGCTCGACATGCCCCAGCGACGAGCCACGCGACGCGCGCACCCGCACCAGCTCTCCGGCCGGGATCGACGTCACTCGCCCCGCGCGTACACGGGGGAGACCGCAGTCCGTCCAGGCCGCCCACCACTTGCGCCGGACCCGAGCCGCCCGCAGCGCCGTCCGCAGCCAGCCGCGTGCCCTCGGAACTGCGAGCACGACAGCCACCAGGCCGAGAACGAGGCCCCACGCGGCCGCGGCACCCACGAGCCCGGCAAGCACGCGCTGCACGACGACGATCGCGCCGACGAGCGTCAGTTCCAGCCGTGATCGCCACAGCGCTCCGACCAGACCGCCCAGTAGCCGCAGCCACACGTCGCCTTCCGTAGCCCGTCGCGGCGTTCGCACACGGGACAGCTCGCCGGTCATCACGCCGCCGCCTTCTCCCCGCCGGCCCGAGCGTTCGTCGAACGGATCGCCGTGGCGCGAAACGCCATGCCCGAGCGCCCGTCCATCTCCCATGCCTGCGCGGTCATGCCCTCGATGCGCACCATCACGCCCTGACCGACGCCGGGGTCACCGGGGAGGGTCACGCGGATGATCTCCGCCTCGTTGTCGCCGAACGCGACGACCTGGACACGCCAGAGCAACTCCCCGTTCTCATCGGTGCGAGGCGCCCAGGCCTCACGCGGCTTGCCGTCCTCGAACTTCTTCAGCGGCTCCGCGGCGCTGACCACGAGGAACTGCAGACGGCTCGTGTCGATCGGCAGACGCATCTGCTCGAACCTCCTTCACGTCGCCCATACGGGACGATCACTCGACTTGAACAACATAGACAGCATGGCTAGCCATGTCAACCAAGTCAGGTCGCCTAGTCCGCAAGTAGACTTCGCCGTGTGAGCGCTCTCGATCCCGACGATCCGCGTCCGCCTTACATCCAAGTGGCCGGCGCCCTTCGCGCTGCGATCCTCACCAAGACCCTGCAGCCGGGAGACCAGCTGCCGTCCGGCAGTCAGCTCGCGACCCGCTACGGCGTCGCGCGCATGACGGTCCAGCAGGCGATCCGCATCCTGCGCGACGAGGGCCTCGTCGTCTCACGCCAGGGCAGCGGGGTCTTCGTGCGCGAGCGCACCGCCCGCCCGGTTGGCCTGCGCCCCGTCGTTGAGCGAGCGTTCCAGCGCCCGAACGTCACGATCGACTTCTTCGGCTTTACCGCCGAGACCCTGCTTGGAGCCGTGCAGGAACCGCTCGACAAGATCCGGGCCGGTGCGGCCGCTCCCGAGTCGATCGCAATCCGCATCCTGGTCCCGGACAGCACCAAGCCCGCCGCATTGCCGTGCCGCGCCGACGACCTCGCCGACGACCCCGCCTTCCGCGAACGCTCGCGCGCAATGACGCAGCGCCACAACGAGGCGATCACCGACGCCGTGCACGAGCTCGACGAACTCGGCCTCGTCGGCAACGGCACCGTCGAGGTTCGCGTGCACCAGCTCTCGCCCCTCTTCAAGGCCTTCATCCTCAACCGCGAAGAGCTGTTCCTCGGCTTCTATCCCGTCGTCCGCCGCCAGGTTCAGCTCCACGCCGAGCCTCACGACATCTACGACCTCATGGGCAAGGACGCCACGCTCTTCCACCACGCAGCCAGTGACGACGACACGTCGACCGGCTCGCAGTACGTCGAGCAGATCCAGGCGTGGTTCGAGACGATCTGGACCACCGTGGCGCAGTCGCTCATCCGATGAAAGCCCCTCCAACCGCCGAGACGGCCCTGCTGTTACAACGGGCGCGCTTCCTGCTGCTCGACTTCGACGGGCCGGTTTGCTCCATCTTCGCGGGCACTCCGGCTTCCCGAGTAGCCAACGATCTTCTGGGCGCACTTCGTACCGAGGGCGTCAGCATTCCGGAGCGAATCAAGGCGACATTGGACCCGTTTGAGGTGCTGCGCTTCGCGCACTCGATCAACTTCGCGGCTGCGGACCGCACAGAACGTCGACTACGTGAGGCTGAAGTCGCCGCGGTCCCTACAGCAATGCGCACGCCACACGCCGCCGACCTCATCACAGCTTGGCGTAAGACCGGAAAAGCCGTGGCAATCGTGAGCAACAACTCGGAGGCCGCCGTCGTGGCTTTCGCTTGCCTTCATCGCCTCACGCTCGACGCGGTCGTTGGTCGTACCTCTTCCGATCCGTCGCTTCTCAAGCCCAATCCGCATCTGGTCGAGCGAGCGGTCGACGCTCTCGGTGCTGCCGGCCCTGACACAGTGCTCGTCGGAGATTCTCCAAGCGACATCGTGGCCGCCAAGGAGTCCTGCGTCAACGCGATCGGCTATGCCAACAAGATCGGAAAGTACGCGCGTCTTGTCGACGCAGGCGCGGACGGCGTAGTGGAAGACCTCGGCACGCTGCTAGATGCCCTTCGATAGGCCGCTCACGCGATTCGAGTCAGCGCGCCCGCTGCACATCCCACAGGAAAAGGTCGAGCTCGGCCGGTGAGGCATCGAGTTGTTCCGCCCACTGGAGGTACGCTCGCTCTATCTCGAGATAGTCGCGCGCGCTTGACGGTCGCTTCTCGCTAACACCGGCTTCGGCCAGCGCGCGCAATACGTGCACATCGAGAATCGCGAGTCGCTCGGCCCAGCCGCAATTGCGCAGCAGCCAACTTGCGGTTTTTAGACCGACGCCGGGGCAATCGCATAGCCACTGCCGCCGCTCATCTTCGCTCTGCTGCGCAGCGAGACCCGAGCGTAGGCCGCCACGGTCTCTGACCCACACGACAGCGTCGCTCACCAGCCGCGCCTTGCGAGCCGGGAATCGATACCGGCGCCAGGCACCATCGGCGCACGCCGGCTCGAACTGCGGCTTCCTCAGTTCGTGCTCGAGTCGCTGGCGGAGCTGATCGTGCGACCACAGGTCGTGAAACGGGTCCAGAGCCATCACCACTCTCGTAGCGGACCGCCCTAGCTCATACGTGACGCCATGCCCGCCCAGCAGGCAGAAGACCAACTCACGGCGAAGGTCTCTCTCGTCCGCTGGGACAGACGGTGCGGTGACGGCGTACTTGACCTTGTGACGCTCCCACACCGGGGACCACCACGGTTCGGAGAGTTCTGCCACACGGGCGGGGTCTACGTGCATCGTTCTTGGTTTCTCGAACCGCGCCCGGATCTCCTCCGTACACCGAGGCGGATGACGCGTCAACTCGACCCGCCACCAGGATCGCGTGGGCCGCGATAGATGCACGATGCAGTGCACGTTTCCGCGACTCGTACGGCAACCAAACCCGGCAAAGTGCTCTCGATCTGGGTCCAGATCCATGCGGCGAGAAGCTCGGACGTGGGATTCTCGAGGCCCGCCACCTCGTTGAGGTAGTGGTGATCGAGTTGATCGTGCAGCGGGGCCCATGCGCTGGCGAGATCTGCGAAGTCGCAAACCCATCCCTCAGACGACAGGTCGCCGGCCACGGTGAGTTCTACGACGAAAGAATGACCGTGCAGTCGCCGGCATTTATGGCCATGTGGGGCCTTGGGAAGCAAATGCGCCGCCTCGAACCGAAATGCGCGCGTAATCTCGAAGCTCACGGGATACCAAGCACCTTGTGCCACTGGCGGCTTAGCTGCCAGGCCGGTCGGTCGCGGCACGTGGCGATCGTCACGGCGGTGTTGTGGTCCACGTCAGGGCCATCAATCGGCTGCAAGAACCGGTGTGAGAACTCCAAACGCTCGAGTTCCGCGAGGTCCAGGCCCGACTGCGGCCAGGCGATCTTGATCTCGTCACCGCTACGTTGACGCAACGGAGCTCCGGATTTGGGACTCACGCAAATCCAGTCGACGCCCTCTGGGACAGGATTGGTTCCATTAGTCTCGATCGCCAATACTGCACCGTTCTCGCGTACTGCTCCGATTAGTGCCGCGTCCAACTGCAGTGTCGGCTCTCCGCCGGTGAAGACGACAAACGCGGGGCTGCTAAACGACCAGCACGCATGAATCGCCGCCGCCAGCGTCGCCGGAGATTCGAATCGGCCGCCTCCCTCGCCGTCTGTCCCAACGAAGTCGGTGTCGCAGAAGCCACAGATCGCGTTCGACCGGCCGCTCTCACGCCCATTCCACAGGTTGCAGCCGGAGAAGCGGCAGAAGACCGCCGGACGCCCGGTGTTGTAACCCTCGCCTTGAAGAGTCGGGAAGATCGACTTGACCATGTAGCGGCGCCGCCTCACGATCTCGGACGATCCGTGTCGGCGAGCCCCTGTTCTCTGGGGAGATCCGGAGTCACGGGGTCCGCTTCCGGCGGAGCCGTGATCTTGGCCGCCTTTCTGCTCTTCTGTGATCCGAACATGCTTCGCCAGAGCACGGTGCATCGAAGCCACCAGGTCGGTGACCCGGGGCGTTGGTCCGCGAGGGTGAAAACCTCGCGCTTCCGGTTGTGACGGGCCTTCAGCGATGCGGCCTTCATGTCCGGGATCGGCGCGATCGCCCCCATGACCCGCGCGTATTCGACAGCAAGATCTTTGTCCGGAACTGACCATCGTTCATTCTCGACCTCGGCGCGCGCGAAAACCAAGTTGAGTTCTCCAAGCTGCTTCGCGGCTTCGGCATGCGCCGCTGCTTGTGTCGGCCAGCCGACAACGAGATCAACAACGGAGACGAAGAAGGTCACGCCCGCAAGCGCCGCAAGGAAACTCTGCAGTCGTCCCTCGAGTCCGAGGATCGAGATCTGCTGGTCGTCGTTGGCCAACGCGAGCACGAGGCTCGTGATCGAGAACGCCATCACGCCCAGCACGAGAAGACGCGCTCGCCGCAAGTATCGATCGCGCAGCGTCGCATGCGCCGTGAGCATCCAGCCGATTACTCGACGGCAGCGGTTGTACTCCTTCTGAGTCATCTTATTCGAGCAACCGCCGCCACTCCTCGGCGCTCCTCGCATTCTGCATTCGCGAAGCGATCCGACGGAGCGCGGTGGCGACCCGCTGTCGATGTGGCGAGTTCTCAGCCCCGAAGGTCTCATCGATACGCGTCGATTGACCCGTCACGTCGGCGATCGGCCGTTTGATCCTCTCGGCGGCGTGACTAAAGAAGTGCCCGAGCATCGCTTTGGCGTTGCGGGGACCCTGGTAGCCACGAAAGGCATCGACCGCGAGCGCTTCCATGTGGTAGCCACCAGGACGGTCGCGTTCTCCGAGCGACGCGTCCACGACCGCCTTAGCAAGCTTGATCGTCGGTACAACGCGTCCCCCTTGTTCACGGTTGGTGTGCGTCAAGCGCTCCTCGAATGCGCGTGGCCGGATGAACGACCACCCCGTGCCCGCCTTGTCGGAAATTGCAATGTTGCCGCCTCGCTCAACCGCCGGGAGCAGCTGAATCTGGTTGCCGTCCTTATACGTGACCGTGACTGCAAAACCCGCATCGATCGAAGCGACCCGGCCCATGTCAAGGCCCTGACGAAGGGCGCGCTCCATCGCGGAACGAAGCGCGCTCGGCGTATCCCCGTCAAGCGCCTCATGCTTCAAGACGACGAGGGAATCGACATCGGAGAGACCGTCGACGTAGGTGTGCTTGGCGACCGAGCCGCCATAGAGCAAGCGATCAATTCCAGCTATGCGGTCTCCGAGAGCGTTCGTGATCTCGTCGAGCCGCTCGTTGACGAGTTCCGTGTCGCGGTTGTTGATGAGCGCAAGCTGCTCGTTGAGCAGGGCGTTGACATCGCTCTCGAGGCGAGCCTGTTCTAGTTCCTTCTGAACCTCGGCTCGGAGCTCATCGGCACTTCGACTGCTATGGAGCCCCCCGCCACCGCTCCCGCCCATTCAGGTTCTCCTTGCCATCGCAGAAAGGTACGCGCTCTGTAGGACGTCACCGAGGTGCTCGCCGGGCCGGCCCACCATGGGATCGTTGAAGATCGTCCAGTCGTACGACTCGGCTACGAATCGGCGCAGCCGCGACTGCAGCTGACCGAGAAATGTCAAGTTCGATGCCAGCGCGGCGAACCGGCGAACGTCGTCTCGCTGTTCGATCAAGCTCTGCAACAAGGGCGCTTGCTCGCGATGCACTGCGAGTCCGTGCCAGTACGCGTACCGCAACCACGTCAATCCGTCGAAGATGTCCGCGCCGGCAGCGAAGTAGAGCGGCACGAACAGGGGATCGAGTGCCCCGAAAATATGGATCGGCGTGCTCAGTCTCGCCCGATCCAGTATCGAGCGCAGGCGCATGACACCGACTATGCGGTCGAGTAATGTCGCGCCGAGCTCGTGCTCTGTGATGCCTATGACTCCGAAGAACGCGAGCTTCGACGCGCACGCTTCGAGCTCTTCCAGGTCGTGGATCGAGCCACGGCACGGTTTGAGGAGCACGATTGGAGTTAGAGCGCGACGACCAGCAAGAAACTCCTGCGCGGACCGCAGCTGCGCCGCGTAGCTCTCGCCGGGACGATCCCAAGCGACTGCAGCACAGTTGACCGCAGCGGCGGGCAGGCGATCTAGCAGGACCCCGTAATCCGCTTCGGTCCACGGCAACGGCTCACGTAGATCTTGAAGCAGCTCGCCGCTGTCGACCTTTGGACGCACCTCATAGCCGCCACTGTCGATGATCAGAACTTCGGGACGCGATAGGAGACTTGCGCTCCAGTCTTCGTCTTCCAGGCTGTCGGCGGCGGCGAGCAAGCCGTGGTGCAGATCGTACGCCGACACCAGGAAGCTCTCGGTCAGGCGATCTGCGAAGAACTCGAGTGCGCTGGAAACCTCCGACCGTTCCGGCTCGCCCGGTTCACGGATCGCTCCGAATCCACGCGATGAGAACGACGGAACGAGAAGCGGGGTCGCGATCTGGTCCCCCGACACCAACCGCAATGACCTGATCTCAGCCGACACCCAGGGCCTCCCGATCTGCACAAGACGAGCAGGCGCCGCACGCATCGTCCGACGCTTCACAGCTATGCGTCACCGAAAGCGGAACATCGAGGCGTAACGCGAGCGCGTGGATATCGCCTTTGCTCCAGTTCAGGAAAGGCGTCACGAGCTGCATCGCACCGTCACGGTGAAAATCGAGTGTGCGCTGCAGCAGATCGACGAAATCCGGCGAGCAATCGCGATAGCCGGTCCCGGCATGGATCCCCAGACCGACTAGTGCCGCATCCGGTCGTAGGGCCGCGGCGCAGGTCACGAGCAGCGCGTTCCGCATCGGGATCTCTCCCGCGCTGATCACGAGACCTTGCACCTGAAGTTCTTGGACGGGAGCGGCGAAGTGGTGGCCAAGTGATCGCACTGCTTCGCGCTCCGCCTCACGCGCTGGCTGGCCATAGTCCACGAAGCAGAGCTCAACCTCTTGGTCCTCCGTAACCGCGAGCGCCGTGAGCGTCGCCGAATCAATACCGCCACTGCATAAGACGACGTAACCCATGATCACCTGGGAGAGCCTCGACCAATAGATTCTGTGACACCGTACGCAACGAGTCGGACGCGATCAACTGAGGCCTACCGGTCGCGAGATATGTCCCCTTGTCGCCCGTGATGACCTCCTCCACGACGTCAAGGGCGGCCTTCGGCCGCCGGCCGGCTGCGCGCGGCTCGCTTCGCTCGCCGTGCTCGCCGGCCAACACCGGCGCGCGCCTTAGGGGTTCGCGCTCGACTGGGCGCGCCGATTCCGTGTCCATTCGATCAAGCGGAAGACGACCTCCACCTGGAACGCCGCCCACAACAGCCCTACGTACCACGGCACGCCCACGGCCACAGCGACGCCCCACAGCCCGACGATCAGCGCCGCGTACACCCAGAACCACTTGCCGCCCGTCATCGTCCAGGACACATCGCGATGCTATCCGCGAACGTAAACCCGGGTCGACTCGTTTACGGCTAGCTCCGCCGTCCGGCGGCGTCAAGTGGACTGCTGCGCAGCTCGCTGCGCTCGGCCCTGTCGGGCTCCGCTTGACCCCACCGGCCGACTCCGCTGATGCGCGGGTCAAGGAGGCTCCGCCAGGACTGCCGCACCAAGGGCGGCGCTGAGCTGAGCTGAGCTGGCGGGCAGACCGGGTCTACTTCCTCGCCTTCTCCCCTCACGGGGACCGGTTTCCACCCCTTACCGCGAGATCGGCTAGGCCGTCAGGGTAGGCCGCGAACGGCGGTCGTCACCGGCCGCGCGTCGTGCCCACAACGTGCCCACTTCCACGAGAGGCCCCATTTCGGGCACCCATCCGACCCACGCTTACCGCGGCGTAGAGCCAAATGAGCGCCCTCAATGAACCGGTTTTCAGCCTACGGAACCGAAGGTCAGAGGTTCGAATCCTCTCGGGCGCGCTGAGCAGAAGACCCCGCCACTCGCGGGGTTTTCTCGTTCTCGGGCCCGTCGACGGTCCTCGGCAACGGGCGCAGACCCTTAGGCCGATCGGTCCGTTGGCGCGTCACGCTCATCGGGAAGTTTGACCGGCGCCGCCACGCCACCATCGCTGCGGGAGCGATGAGGCACAGCGCCACCGCGGACACCGCGCCGCCGGCGCCGACGAGGACTCCGGCGCCAAGGGCGCCGGCCGCGCCCGCCAGCACGGGGCCTGCGAGGCACGCGAGCAGCATCACCGCGCCCATCCCGAGGATGGACCGCATGCCCGTCGCGGCCGCGGACGAGGTTTGATCGGACTTGATCGGGAGCCACATCGGCAGGTCTTCTCCTGGTCGAGGCAGCGTTCGACCGGGACCCTGCACGTTGAACTCGGGTTCAAGTCAAGCGCGTCTGCGAACCTGGCGCACGTCCAGGTCGATGTCCGCGACGGGTGGCAGGAGGGTCGGGTCGACGAAGAGTCCGCAGACGTCGACGCTTCGGCAGTCGCAATGCTGCGCGACCTCGAGCCACTGCTTGACGGCATGGGCTCGCACGATCAGCGCTTCGATCTGCGGCAGCTTGGCGTCGGCGAGCGCACGGATGTGCGTGCTGGCGTCGGCGGTGCGGTTGCCGGGGCCGGTGAGGGGCGCGATCTCGTCCAGGGTGAGGCCGGCGCGTTGAGCGACATCGATGATCGAGAGCCGGTGGAGGACGTCGGGGCTGTAGCGGCGCTGGCCGCTGACGCGGTCCGGTTGGGGGAGGACGCCGGTGCGCTCGTAGAACCGGATGCGCGACGCGTTGAGGCCGGCACGCTGAGCGACCTGGCCGATGGTCATCGAGGGAGCGTCTGTCATCGGGGCCTTGACTTGAAGTCGGGTTCAAGGTTCACGGTAGTCGTATGACCGCCGAGATCCCCATCGCTTGCACGCTGTCTCCGGACGGGTTCACCGCCCGTGTGGGCCTGATCGCCGCCCTTGCGACCGACGGCGTGCTCGAGCGCACGAGCACCGAGACCGGGTTGCGCGTCCGGCTGCGCGACACGCCGGAGATCGAGCGGCGCACCCGCGAGCTGGTGGCCGCGGAGTCGCGCTGCTGCGCGTTCCTCACGTTCGAGCTCCGCCGCCACGACGACTCGCTGATCCTCGACATCTCCGGCCCGGTCGGTGCGCGCCCCGTGATCGAGCAGTTCTTCGCCGACGCTTCGGCTAAGACGGCGGCCGCAGGAGTCGCATGGCGTTGAAGGTCACGAGCAGCGACATGCCCATGTCGGCCGCCACCGCGACCACCAGGGTCACCGCCCCGAACGGCGCGAGCAGGACGAACACCGCCTTGATCGCCAGGGACGCGACGACGTTGGCGCGCATGATCGCGAGCGCGCGACGAGCCTGGCGGAGCGCTTCCGGAAGGCCGTCGAGGCGGTCGGACATGAGCGCGACGTCGGCGCTCTGGATCGCGACGTCGGAGCCGGCCGCCCCCATCGCGATACCGACGCGGGCGGCCGCGAGCGCCGGAGCGTCGTTGACGCCGTCGCCGACCATGGCGACCGCGCCGGTCTCCCGTTCGAGCGCGACGACGTGGTCCAGCTTCTCGGCGGGCAGGAGGCCCGCGCGGATCTCCGCGATGCCGGCGGTCGCGGACACCGCCCGAGCGACGGGTTCGCTGTCGCCGGTGAGCATCACGACCCGCTGCACTCCGGCCGCACGCAGCCGGTCGGCGAGGCCGGCCGCCTGAGCGCGCGGTTGGTCGGCGAGCGCGAAGAGCGCGAGCAGCCGGTCGCCCTCGCCGAGTCCGATGACCGTCTGACCGGCCTCGTGCAGCGCAGCGAGCTCCGGCGGGGGCGAGCCGAGCCGTTCCTGCATCAGGCGAGGCCCCCCGGCCCAGAGCTCCCGCCCGCTGACGACGGCGCGTGCTCCGCGTCCGGGCAGGGCCTCGAAGGCCTCGGCGCTCGGCACGCGCACCCCGCGCTCCCGTGCGGCGCGACGCAGCGCGGCGGCAAACGGGTGCTCCGAGCCGGCCTCGACCGCGGCGACGAGCGCCAGGGCAGCCCATTCGTCGTCGGCGACCACCCGCTGCAGCTGGGGAAGCCCGAGTGTGAGCGTTCCGGTCTTGTCGAGCGCGACGACACGCACACGGCCGAGGTCCTCGAGCGCCTGGCCGCTCTTGATGAGAATGCCCCGGCGCGCGGCGCCGCCCACGGCCGACACCACGGCGACGGGGACGGAGATCACGAGCGAGCACGGGCACGCGACGATCAGCAGCGCGAGCGCCCGGTAGACCCACGTCCCCGCATCGCCGCCGAACGCGACCGGCACGGTGGCCAGCGCCAGCGCGGCCACGAAGACGATCGGGGTGTAGACGCCGGCGAAGCGATCGATGAAGCGCTCGGCCGGCGCTCGGCTGCCCTGCGCCGCTTCCACGAGCGACGCGACGCGGGACAAGGTCGACGCCGCCGCCGGCCGCAGCGTCCGCGCGACCAGCACGCCGGTGGTGTTCAACGTCCCGGCGAACAGCTCGTCGCCCGGGACCTTGTCGACGGGCACGGACTCGCCGGTCAGCAGCGCCTGGTCGACGCTGGAGGCGCCCGAGACGACTTCGGCGTCCAGCGGGATGCGCTCGCCGGGGCGGATGCGGATCTCCGCCCCGACGTCCACCGTACCGACGTCCACCAGCCGCTCCTCGCCCCCGGCGACCACGCGCGCCCGCGCGGGCGCGAGGTCGAGCAGCGAAGCCACCGTGCGTCGGCTGCGGTCGAGCACCATCGCCTCCAGCCCGGTGCCCACGGCGAACAGCACGAGCACCCACGCGCCCTCGGCGTACTCGCCGATGCCCACCGCGCCGAGCGCCGCCAGTGCCATCAACACGTTCATGTCGAGCCGGCGCCGTCGGAGAGCCAAGGCCGCGGCGCGGGCGATGGGCCAGCCGCCGACCGCCATCGAGCCCAGGTACAGCGGCTCGGCGACGGCGCGTGGGGCCGAGAGCAGCGAGGCGATCACCGCCACGACGAGCAGCGTCAGAGCCGCGGTGGTCGAGAGCGCGCGGGCGTCACGGCGCCAGAACGGTCCGCCGTCCGCCTGGACCGCACGCGCGGCCGGATGCGCGCGATACCCGGCGCGGGCGACGGCCCCGGTGATGGCCGCGTCGGGCGCATCGCCGGCAACCGCCAGGGAGCCGTTGCCGAAGGACACCTGCGCGGCGCTCACGCCGTCGAGCGCCGCGACGGCCTGCTCGACGGTCTTCGCGCACGCCCCGCAATCCATGCCCTCGACCCGGAACCGCCGCGTCCCCACCGAAGCCGGCTCCGGCTCGGCGAGGACGGGCGCCATCGGCAGCTCGATCGGCTTCATGCGCTCACGCGGTCGAGTTCCCGGTACGCCGCCGCCAGGGCGAGCCCGAGCTCGGTCAGCTCGTACATGACCATCCGCCCGTCGCGACGCGAGCGAGCGGCGCCCAGGCTCTTCAGCTGTCGAAGATGGTGCGAGACGAGCTTCTCCTCGCGGCCCACCACCCACGAGAGGTCGCACACGCAGCATGAGCCGCCGTCTGCGAGCGACAGCAACACAGACAGCCGCGTCGCGTCGGTGAGCGCCTTGAACGGTGCGGCGCCGGCCTCCAGCTCCTCCGGCGAGGGCAGCGCCTGGCGCAGCGCCTCCGCCTTCGGGAGATCGAGACAGAGGAGATCGCAGGAGTCGTCGCCGGCCATGCCGACGACCCTACCTACATTCGTATGGATATGCGAATGGCGGCGCCTTCGATGCCTGAGGTCGCGCTCGCGCCGGGCGCTTCGTGCCGTACGTCGGTCGTCTTTCCCCGCCGGCCGGGGGATACGAACCGAGGGCTCAGAGGGTCGAATCCTCTCGGGCGCCCTCGTCGTTGAGGAGCAGGCGGTCCAGCCCACGGATCAGGCCCACGTGGCCGCGGGCGCGGCGGACGGCGAGCAGCACGCCGTTGACGTAGGGCTGGGCGGTGCCGCCGGCGTCGTGGCGGATGCTCAGGCGCTCGTCCTCGCCGCCGAAGACGATCTCGGTCGAGACGATGAAGCTGGGCAGGCGGACGGAGTGGATCTGGCTGCCCGCGATCGTCGCGCCGCGCGCGGACGGGTGCCCGGCGACCTGGTCGACCGGGAGGTCGACCTGCGGCGCGCCGACCTCGGCGAGGCGTTCGGCGAGCTCGAAGCTCGTGCCGCTGGGCGCGTCGGGCTTGGTCGACTTGGCGTAGTCGATGATCTCCCAGTGGGTGAGGTGGCGGGCGGCGAGCTCGGCGCCCGCGAGCATCATCGCCGCGGTGAGGCTGAAGTTGCCGGACGCGACCGCGCCGACGCCGGCGGTCCGGGCGGCGGCGTCGATCTCGGCGAAGTCCGCGGCGGTCAGGCCGCTGGAGCCGATCACGACCGCGACGCCGCGCTCGATCGCGGCCAGCGCGACCGCCTTGGCGGCCGCGTGCGAGGTGAACTCGACGAGCACGTCGACGCCGTCGAGGGCCTCCTCGACGGTGGCGAACACCGGGACGCCGAGGTCGTCGACACCCAAGGCGGCGCCCAGGTCCCGGCCGGCGCTGCTGCGGGCGATCGCGGTCTTGAGGTTCACGTCGGGCGCGGCGAGGGCGCCGAGGGCGATGGCGCGGCCGGTCCAGCCGGTCGCGCCGGCGAGGGCGAGGTTGGTCATGGTCTCAGAGGTCGGAAGGGCGTAGCGCCGAGACTACGGAACGAGACGTGCGGGGCACCGCGTCTGCGCCGTGTCGCATGCTGTTCGCGTGACCGCCGTCGAGCGCCACCAGGTCGCCCTCTATCTCGGCGCGCTGCTCGCGGGCGCGCTGATCGGGCTCCTCGCGCCCGGCGCCGACGGCGTGTTCGAGGCGCTGATCTACCCGGTGCTGGGCGCGCTGCTGTACGCGACCTTCCTGCAGGTCCCGTTCACCGCCCTGCGCGCGGCCTTCGCCGACCGCCGGTTCCTGCTCGCCGCGCTGACGCTCAACTTCGTGGTCGTCCCGCCGGTCGCGTTCGCGCTCGCGCAGCTCGCCCCGGGAAACACGGCGGTGGAGCTGGGCGTGCTGATGGTGCTGCTGACCCCGTGCATCGACTACGTGATCGTGTTCACGCGCCTGGCCGGCGGGAGCGACCGGCGGCTGCTGGCAGCCGCGCCGCTGCTGATGCTCGCGCAGATGGCGCTGCTGCCCGCCTACCTGTGGCTGTTCCTCGGCTCCGAGCTGGCGGACATCGTCGAGCCCGGGCCGTTCCTGGAGGCGTTCGCGCTCCTGATCGCGCTGCCGCTCGCGCTCGCGTGGGCGACCGAGGCCCTGACCGACCGGGCACACGCCGCCGCCCGGCTGAAGGCCACCGTCGACCGGCTCCCCGTCGCGCTGATGGCGCTCACGCTGCTCGTGGTCGTCGCCTCGCAGTTCCCGCGCGTGCGCGACGACATCGGCGAGATCGCCGGCGTGATCTGGCTCTACGTCGCGTTCCTCGTGGTCATGGGCCTCATCGGCTGGGTCCTCGCCCGTGCGTGGCGCCTCGAGCCCGACGCCGCCCGCGCGCTCGTGTTCACGGGCGCGACCCGCAACTCCCTCGTGGTGCTGCCGCTCGCGCTCGCCCTGGGAGACGAGTACGCGCTCACGGCCGCGGTGATCGTCACGCAGACGCTCGTCGAGGTGCTCGGCATGGTCGCGTACGTGCGCGCGGTGCCGCGCCTGGTCCCGGCGTAGCCTTCCTCGCGATGGCGCTGCACGTCACCAACGGCGACTCCACGGTGCCCGAGCTGCGCGCGACGGGCCTCGCGCCGCACATCCTCCCGTGGCGCGACGCCCTGCACGAAGGCCCGGTGCCCGAGCAGGACCTGCGGCGCGCCCGCGCCCACTTCCTCGGGATCGAGGAGGAGGAACTGGCCGGGCGCGATCGCACGCTGGACGAGCTCGACGAGTTCGTGCTGTGGTTCGAGGCCGACCTCTACGACCAACTGCAGCTGATCGAGATCCTCGCGCGCCTCCACGCACGACGCGTCCCGGCGGACCGGATCGCGCTGGTCTGCATCGGCGAGTTCCCGGGCATCGCGCACTTCGGCGGCCTGGGAGAGCTCACCGCCGCTCAGCTCAGCACCCTCCCGCGCCTCCCGCTCACCGACGCCGCGCTCGAGCACGCCACCCGCGCCTGGGCCGCGTTCCGCGCCCCCGAACCGACCGGCCTCGCCGCCATCGCCACCCACCACCACCCCGAGCTGCGCTTCCTCGCCGAAGCCTTCGACCGCCTTGGCCGCGAGTACCCGTCGACCCGCGACGGGCTCTCACTCAGCGAACGGCGCCTGCTCGCCGCCGTCGCGGCGGGAGCCCGCACCCGCGGCGACGCGTTCCTGCGCGCCGCCGCGCGCGAGCCGCGCCCGTTCATGGGCGACACCTGGGCCTTCGACCGCCTCGACCGGCTCGCCGCCGGTCCGCACCCGCTCCTCGACGGCCTCGAGCTGACCGACCTTGGTCGCGACGTCCTCGAAGGTCGCGCGGATCACGTCGCCCTCAACGGCATCGACCGCTGGATCGGCGGCGTTCACCTCACCGCCGACCGCTGGCGCTTCGACGAGGGCACCGAAACGGTCACGCGCCGCGCGTAGCGCCCGCCGACGCGGCGACCACGCACAGCACCGCCACCCACTGCGACCAGCTCAGCGTCTCGCCGAGCAGCGCCAGCCCGATCAGTGCGGCCGCCGCCGGCTCGAGGCTCATCAGGATCCCGAATACGCGCGGCGGCATGCGGCGCAGCGCCTCCAGGTCCAGCGTGTACGGGATCACCGAGGACAGCAGCGCGACACCGAGCCCGGCCGCCAGCACCCACGGCTCCAGGAGCGCCGTCCCGCTGTCGGCGACGCCGACCGGCACGGCCACCGCCGCGGCGACGACCATCCCGAGCGCCAGGCCGTTGCCCTCCGTGGTGTGACGCCCCAGGGCTGCGCCGACCACGATGTACAGCCCCCAGAACGCGCCCGCGGCGAGCGCGAGCAGCACCCCCACGGTGTCGAGCGCTCCGCGGCCCTCCATCAGCAGCACGACCCCGCCGCCCGCGAGCAGCACCCACACGCCGTCCAGCCAGCGCCGCGAGCCGGCCAGCGCCACCGCCAGCGGCCCGAGGAACTCGATCGTGACGGCGATGCCCAGCGGCAGCCGGTCCAGCGACAGGTAGAAGCACAGGTTCATCAGGCCGAGGACGAGCCCGTACGTGAGCACGACGGTCCACGCGCGCCGCTCGATCCGCAGCGAGGGCCGCCACAGCGCGAGCAGCACCGCGGCCGCGAAGCACAACCGCAGCGCCACGGTGCCGAAGCTGCCGACCTCGTCGAAGAGCTGCTTGGCCAGCGCGGAGCCGACCTGCACGCTCAAGATCCCGAGCAGGACCAGCGAGGCTGCCGGGATGCGCCCGGCGAGCGCGGTCAGGGCAGACCACGTCGGCGTGTGCCGCGAGTTCCCCTGTCGACGCTCATGTGAGAAGTGTCCCCCGTCGGGCGAGGTTGTGCACGCAACTATCTCCGCCTATACTTGTCGTAGCAACCACCTTCGGAACGGCGGCTCTCCCATGACTGACATCGTCTTCGGCCTCGACAACTTCGGTGATGTCCCGGAGGACGACTCCGGCACCCTGGTCACACACGCGGCGGCGATCCGCCAGGTCGTCGACGAGGCGGTCCTGGCCGACAAGCTCGGCATCGACGTGATCGCGCTGGGCGAGCACCACCGCCCCGAATACTCGATCTCCACGCCCGAGACCGTCCTCGCCGCGATCGCGGCGCGGACCGAGAACATCAAGCTGGCGTCCGGCGTCACCGTGCTCAGCTCCGACGACCCGGTGCGGGTGTTCCAGCGCTTCGCGACGGTCGACGCGGTCTCCAACGGGCGCGCGCAGGTGATCCTCGGGCGCGGCTCGTTCACCGAGTCGTTCCCGCTGTTCGGCTACGACCTGGCCGACTATGACACGCTCTTCGAGGAGAAGATCGCCCTGTTCGTGCAGCTGCTGAGCGAGCGGCCGGTCACGTGGGAGGGCACGACGCGCGCGCCGCTGGTGAACGCCGACGTGTTCCCGAAGACCGAGTCCGGGCGCCTGGATACGTGGGTCGGCGTCGGCGGCTCGCCGCAGTCGGTCATCCGCGCGGCGCACTACGACCTCCCGCTCATGCTCGCGATCATCGGCGGCTCGCCGGAGCGCTTCGCGCCCTACGTCGACCTGTACCGCCGCGCCACGGAGCAGTTCGGCACGACGGCGCACCCGGTCGGCATGCATTCGCCCGGCTTCATCGCCGACACCGACAAGGAAGCGATCGACCTCTTCTATCCGCACTACAAGATCCAGCGCGACCGGATCGGGGCCACGCGCGGCTGGCCGCCGCTGCGCCGCCACGAGTTCGACGAGGAGGTCGCGCACGGCTCGCTGTACGTCGGCTCGCCCGAGACCGTGGCGCGCAAGATCGCGAAGGCGATCAGCGCCCTCGACGTCGGCCGCTTCGACCTGATCTACACCGTCGGCGCGCAGCCCGCGAGCGCCCGTATGCGTGCGGTCGAGCTCTACGGCTCGGAGGTCATCCCGATGGTGCGCGAGCTGCTCCCGGTGGCGGCGCGATGACGATCGGCATCATCGGCGCCGGCAAGCTCGGCACGGTGCTGGCCCGCCTCGCCGTCGCGGCGGGCCACCGGGTGCTGATCGCGAGCTCGGGCGATCCCGACCGGATCGCGCTGATCGTCGAGGTGCTGACGCCGGGCGCGGTCGCCACCACCGCGCGCGACGCCGCCGCCGAGGCGGACGTCGTGATCCTCGCGCTCCCACTCGGCAAGTTCCGGACGCTGCCCGCCGACGCGTTCGCCGGCAAGCTCGTGATCGACGCGATGAACTACTGGGAGGAGGTCGACGGCGTGCGCGACGACCTCACGGACCCGCGGACCTCCTCCAGCGAGACGGTGCAGGCCTTCCTGCGCGAGTCGCGGGTGGTCAAGGGCTTCAACCACATGGGCTACCACGACCTCGAGGAGGGCGCGCGGCCCCCGGGCGCGCCGGGACGCAAGGCGATCGCGATCGCCGGCGACGACGCTGAGGACGTCGCCGCCGTCGCCGCGCTGGTCGATCAGCTCGGCTTCGATCCCGTCGTCGCGGGCACGCTCGCGGACGGCGCCAACCTCGGGCCGGGGCGCCCGATGTTCGGCGCCAATGCGACGGCGCTCGAGGTCCGCGAGTTGCTCGCCCTCTCAGCCGCCCCGTAGGACATCGTCTGTTTGTCAGACATTGACACAACCACCGCGCCCGGATAGGTTCGGCTTCTCATACAACAAACAAGGGCGCCCTCGGGTGGCGCCCCTGTGAGGGGGAGAGGGATGCGGAGGAGAATCGCAAGCCTGGCGCTGCTGGGCCTTGCTTTCGCGCTGCCGGATGCAGCGTCGGCCAAGGTCGAGGCGCAGGCCGCTGCGCCGCCGAACGTGCTCGTGGTCACGAGCACCAGCGACGAGGTCACGACGGCCGGCCTGGCTGCGATCAACGCGGCCGCGGCGGGCGACACGTTCACCGTGACGGCGCCCGCGCCGAGCGCCGTCGGAGCTGAGCTCACGCCGGAGAAGCTGGACACCTATCGCGCGGTGGTGTTCCTGAACACGGGCCAGACGAGCCCGTTGACCGACGCCCAGAAGGCCAACTTCGAGGCGTACTTCAAGAAGGGTGGCGGCTTCGTCGGCATCGGCTCGGCGATCGAGACCGACGCGTCGTGGTCGTTCCTGACCGACGTGCTCGGCACCCGCTCGACGAGCCGCACCGAGCTCCAGAGCGGCTCGGTGAAGGTCTTCGACCGCGTGCACGACGCGAGCAAGGACCTCCCGCTGGTCAGCGACCGCACCGACCACTGGTACAACTTCATCACCAACGATCCCGCGCGGCGGATCCGCGGCAACGCGCACGTCCTCGCGTCGGTCGTCGAGGACCCGTTCGGCCCGCAGCCCCAGGGCCAGACCCTGGACGGCATCGCCGGCGGCACCATGGGCGCCGACCACCCGATCTCCTTCTGCAAGGACTACCTGGGTGGCCGCTCGTTCTACACCGCGCTCGGCAACACGGCCGCGGCGTTCGACGCGAACCTCACGACGCACCTGAAGGGCGCGATCAAGTGGGCGACGGGCAACAGCGACCCGACGTACAGCGACTGCGGCGCCACCGTCTGGAAGAACTACCAGCAGACGAAGATCGGCTCGCCGCCGAACCTGCAGGAGCCGATCGGCTTCGACCAGCTGCCCGACGGCCGCGTCCTGCAGACCGACCGCCTCGGCTCGCTGCGCCTGCACGACGCCAAGACGGGCCGGACCACGGTGATCGCCGACTTCGCGAACCCGCGCCTGCCCTCGACGCAGCGCATCTACTCCGCGGGCGAGGACGGCCTCTACGGCCCCGCCGTGGACGCGAACTTCGCCACCAACAAGTGGGTCTACCTCTTCTACTCCCCGCAGACGGTCACGGACGTCAAGCTGTCCACAGGTCAGGTCGTCACGCAGACCACGCCCAACACGGCGCCGCCGAACTCGGCGCCCTCGAAGACCGCGTGGGACCCCTACGTCGGCTACCACCAGCTCAGCCGCTTCAAGTTCGTCGAAGGCACCGCGACCACCGATCCGCGCCTGGACCTGACCACCGAACAGCAGATCCTGCGCGTCCCGATGAACCGGCAGGAGTGCTGCCACGTCGCGGGTGACATCGACTTCGACAAGCACGGCAACCTGTGGATGGTCACGGGCGACGACACGCCGGCCGGCGGTATCAACGCCAACGGCTGGGGCCCGTTCAACTCGCAGAAGACCGACGAGCAGCAGACTGTGCGCGTTACCGGCGCGACGGCCGGCACGTTCACGCTGACCTACGAGGGCCAAACGACCGCGCCGCTCGCCTTCAACGCGACCGCCGCACAGGTCGACGCCGCCCTGGAGGCGCTCTCCAACATCGAGGAGAACGAGATCCAGACCAGCGGCGGCCCCGTGCAGACCGGCAACGTCAACGTGTTCTTCCGCCGCGGCAAGCAGCAGGCCAACCAGACGCAGATCACCGCCGACGGCGCCGCGCTCACCGGCGGCACCGTGGCGACGACGACCGCGCAGGAGGGCGGCTGGTACCAGCGCCTCACCGGCGACGCCCGCCGCAGCTCGCTCAACACCAACGACCTGCGCGGCAAGATCCTGCGCATCAAGGTCAAGGACGACTTCGCCGCCGCCGACGCCAACAAGGCCGACTTCACCGGCAGCGGCGCCGGCGCCTACACGATCCCGGCCGGCAACCTGTACCCGCTGGTCGCGGGCGCGCCGCAGGCCAAGACGCGGCCCGAGGTCTACGCGATGGGCTTCCGCAACCCGTTCCGCATCCAGGTGGACGAGAACGACGTCGCGTATGTCAGCGACTACTCGCCGGACGCGAGCTCGCCGGCGCGCGGCCGCGGTCCGGGCGGCGTCGGCCGCTTCGAGATCGTCCGCAAGCCGTCCAACTACGGCTGGCCGACGTGCTACAAGCGCGACCTCGCGTACTACGAGTGGAACTTCCACGAGTTCGCGCCGAACACCTCCAACGCGGGCACGCCGCTGCACAACCCGCCCAAGCTGCACGAGTGCGACGGGCCGACGCAGCGCAACGACTCGCTCTGGAACCTCGAAGGCGGCCCGACGGTCGAGCCCGGCCTCACCGAGGTGCCGCCGGTGACCAACCCGGACATCTGGTACTCCTACCAGGACAACCCGAACCTCAGCGGGGCCAATCCCCGTCTGGTCGGCCTCGGCACGCCGTGCCAGGCCAACTACGCGCCGACGGCGGGCACCCCCGCCCCCGGTTCGGCCACCGAGTGCCCGCGGCTGTTCCCCGAGCTCTACAGCGGCGGCGTCGGCCCGCACGGCATGACGAAGTACAAGTACGACGCGGCCAACCCGAACCCGAAGAAGTTCCCGCCGTACTACAACGACGCGGTCGTCTTCGGCGAGTGGACGCAGGACACCCTGCGTGAGATGCGCCTGGACGAGCAGGGGCGGATCGTCAAGATCAACGGCTTCCTGGACTGCGGTCCCGTCAACCTGGCGAACCCGCCGATGTTCGAGTGCGACAACCCGATGGACATGCAGTTCGGGGCCGACGGGGCGTTCTACCTGCTGACCTACGGCAACGGGTTCAACGTCATCAGTCCGCAAGCCGGCATGTACAAGTGGGAGTACAGCAAGGGCAGCAAGACGCCCAAGGCCGTGCTCACGGCGGACAAGACCGACGGCGCATCGCCGCTGACGGTCAACTTCTCCAGCGCCGGTTCGATGGATCCCGACCCGTTGGACTCGATCCGCTACGAGTGGGACTTCGGTGACGGCTCGCCGATCTCGACCGAGGCCAACCCGACGCACACCTACACGCAGCGCGGCCGCTTCACCGCCGTGCTGACGGTGATCGACTCCACGGGCGAGCGGGCGTCGACGAGCACGCTCATCACGAGCGGCAACACGGCGCCGACGATCACGATCGAGGCGCCGCTCGACGGCGGCGTGTTCTCCTTCGGCGACGAGCTGGCGTTCAAGGTCACGGTCACCGATCCCGAGGACCCGACGATCGACTGCAGCAGGGTGCAGGTCAAGTACGTCCTCGGCCATGACCAGCACGGCCACGAGCTGCAGAGCGTCTCAGGCTGCACCGGGCTCCTGCAGACGGGCGTGGACGAGGCGTCGCACGGCGGCAACGTGTTCGCCGTCATCAGCGCCGAGTACGTCGACACGGGCGCCGCGGGCGACGTGCCGGCGCTCAAGACGACCAGCCAGGTGCAGCTCCGCCAGCGGCGCCAGGAGGTCGAGCTGGCCACGTCGCAGTCCGGCACGTCGAATCAGAACCAGGCCCAGTTCCCGGCCACCGCGGACGTGCCAGTCGGCACGCACCGCAGCAACATCTCCAACAACGACTGGGTCCGGTTGAACGGCCCGTTCAACCTGCACCAGATCGACGGCCTGACGGTCCGCTACACGGACGCCGCGGCCGGGCGGACGGTCAACTCACCGCTTGCGGCGATCGAGGTCCGCACGGGCTCGCAGACAGGCCCGCTCGTGACCACGATGAACCTGACCTCGACGGGTGCGACCAACGCGTGGAAGAGCGAGAAGTTCCCGATCTCCCTGGCGGGCAAGCACGAGCTGTTCCTCGTGTTCCGCGAGGTCGCAGGCGGCGCGACGGGCGGCAGCCTGTTCCTGCTCAACTGGGTGCACTTCGAGGGCAACGGCGTCACGGTCCAGAAGGTCGAGGCGCCGGGCACCGCCACCGGCACCGTGCCGCCGACGCTCTCGCTGTCGCTCGGCGCGCCGGCGTCGTTCGAGCCGTTCATCCCGGGTGTCACCAGGACCTACGAGGCGAGCACCACGGCCGACGTGATCTCGACGGCGGGTGACGCGACGCTGTCGGTGTCCGACCCCGGGCACATGACCAACGGCGCGTTCACGCTGGCGAAGCCGCTGCAGGTCGCCTTCTCCAAGTCGACCTGGAACGCACCCGTCTCCAACGACCGGGTGACGGTCACGTTCAAACAGGACATCGGCGACAAGGACCCGCTTCGCACGGGCACCTACTCCAAGACGCTGACGTTCACGCTGTCGACCACGAACCCGTAGCAAGGGGGTAGACCGCGGCGGCCCCCTGGTCAGGGGCCGCCGCGGTTGCCGTGGCTATTGCGTGGTCTGCCGGCCGAGCTCGCGCGGATGGAAGTAGGCCATGAAGCGCGCGATGCCGCCGTCGCCGAACTCCATCACGGAGACGCCGGCGTACTCGACCGAGCCGCCGTCGCGGGCCGTGCCGTGCCGCGTCCACTCCAGCGCCGCGCGGTCGCCGTCGACGATCACGTTGCGGAACTCGGATCGCACCTCGTCGAAGAGCTTGCGGTCGTCCTGCCAGAAGCCGCGGGCGCCGTCCTTGCCGTGGTGGTCCTCGCCGACCGTGACGTTCTGCAGCGTGCAGTCGTCGGCGAACAACTCGACGAGCGGCTCAAGGTCGCGCTCGCTCTCAAGGCGCCCGAGGGCGTCGATGAACTGGTCAGTCGCGCTCATCACCGGATGTTGCCCAGCGGCGTGACCGGCGCGGTGCCAGGTCGCGCGCGCCCTCGCCGCGGCCGGGTACAGGGCGCAGATGCGGCGGATCGTGCTCGGTGGCATCGCGGCGTTCGTGGGCCTCGTCGCGCTCGAGCACCTGCTGCGCACCGACCTCCCGCCGGGCGAGCACTTCGTCAGCGAGTACGCGGTCGGCTGGACGCGGCCGGTCCAGACGGTGGCGTTCCTGGCGTGGGCGGCGGCCACCGCGGCCTGCGCGCTGCTCGCCGCGCGCGTGCCCTGGCGCCCGATCGCGCGCGGGCTCGTCGTCCTCATGCTCGTGGCCGCGACCGCCGGGCTGCTCGTCGCGGCGGTGTGGACGACCGAGACCGTGGGCGGGCAGCTGCCGTCTGACGTGCAGCGCACGCTCGGCGGACGCCTGCACGACCTCGGCACGCTCGGCATCCTCGCCGGGTTGCTGCTCGCCGCGTTGACGTCGCTGCGTTTGATCGCGAACACGCGCTACCGGCTGACGGTGCTGGCGCTCGGCGTCGCGTTGGTGGCGATCGTCCCCGCGCTGATCGCGTTGCGCCTGGATGCACCCGGCATCGGCCAGCGCGGCTTCATCCTCGTCGGGCTCGCGTGGCAGCTGGCGTTCGCATCCCGGGCCGAGCAGATGGGTAGCGCATGAGCCATGAACAAGTTGATGAAGCTCTTCGCCGCCAAGAAGGCGTACGACTGGTACCGCAGGCGCAGCGCCCGGCGCCGCTAACGCGCGAGTTCTACCGTCGTCGCCACGCGCCGGAAGCGCCCGGTCGCGTGGCTCGGCCGCACGCGGCGGCCCTCGGCCTCGAGCGCGCTGTACGCCGCTTCACCGAGCGCGAGGCGCGCGTTCGACAAGGCCCGCTCGTGGATCGCGGCCACTGAGGCCCACGCCGGCGCGCCGATCTTCTCGTGCAGCTCGGCGGACGTGCCGGCCAGCCGCGCGGCGTCGATGTGCCGGCCATCCAGCGCCGCCTGGGCGGAGAGCCCGGCCAGCGCCTCGGCGGCGTTGAACTGGTCGCCGACGTGGCGAGCCAGCGCGAGGCAGTCCTCGAAGCCGCGCCGGGCCGCCTCGCCGCTGCCGCGGACGAGGTCCAGCCAGGCGTTGTCGAGCAGCGGCTCCACCAGGCAGCGGTCGTCGCCGAGCCGGCGGCGCAGCTCGACAGCCTCGCCCAGCCGCTGCTCCGCGCGCTCCATCCGCCCGTGCACGAGGTCGTAGAAGCCCTGCTCGCCGAGCGCGGTCGCGACGCCGTACAGGTCGCGCACCCGGCGGTAGAGCGTGTACGCCTCGTCGGCCATGGCGATCGCGCGCTCCCAGTCCTCGGCGCGCTCGCACGCGCCCGCCAGCGCCAGCAGCGCGTCGGCGAGCAGGCCCGGGTCGCGCAGGCCGCGCGCGATCGCGACCGCCGTGTCGCACAGCCGGGCCGCCGCGGGGGAGCGCGTGAGCGCGGCGCGGCGCCCGAGCGCGGTCAGCACGCGCGCGACCAGGGCCGCGTCGCCGAGGTCCTGGGCGACGGTGAGCGCCTGCTCGAGCGGCGCCTCGGCCTCGGCGAACCGTCCCTGGGAGATCGCGAGCTGCCCGTCCCAGTACAGCGCGGCCGCGCGTCGCACGCTCGGCCCGGGGTCGTAGGCCGCGAGCGCCTGCTTGAGCCAGGTGCGGACCTCGTGCGCGTGCGCGTCCCACGGCAGCGTCCGGGCGAACGCGATCGCGATCCGCAGCGCGTACTCGGACGCGCCGGCCCGCAGCGAGCGCTCGAACGCGAGCCGCAGGTTCCCGCGCTCGCGCGCGAGGCGGGCCAGCCACACGCGCCGGTCGGTGCGCGCCGCCTCCAGCGCCGCGCGTTCGGCGTAGGTGAGGAAGAAGGTCGCGTGGCGGCGCACCAGCGGCTCGAGGTCTTCCGCCTGCGAGGCGGCGAACTCGCGCACGGAGTCGAGCATCGCGATCCGCGGCTGCGCGTCCTCGCCGGCGTCGACGATCACGAGCGACGTGCGGTCCATGATGCCCGCCAGCAACGCCTCGGCGGGCGCGCCCGCGTCGCAGACGGCGAGCACCGCCTCCAGCGACGCGCCGCCCTCGAACACGCTCAGCTGCGAAAGCAGCGTGCGGTGCGGGGGATCGAGCACCTCCCAGGACCACTCGAGCGTCGCGCGCAGGGAGCGCTGCCGGTCGGGCAGGTCGCGCGGACCGCAGCTCAGCAGCTCGAGCCGGTGCTCGAGCCGCTCCAGCAGCGCGGGCAGTGACAGCAGCCGCGCGCGGTCGGCGGCGAGCTCGATCGCGAGCGGGAGCCCGTCGAGGCGCTCGCAGATCCGGGTCACGACCGCCTCGTCGTGGTCCACGGACCAGCCGCGGCGGGAGGCGGCCACGCGCGCCTTGAACAGCGCGGCGGCGTTGGAGACCGCGAGCGGCTCGACGCGGTAGGCATGCTCGACGGTCAACCGCAGCGGCGCGCGGCTCGTGACCAGCACGGTGAGGTGGCCGACGATGGTGAGCAGCGGCGCGACCTGCCCGGCGTCGCGCAGGAAGTGCTCGAAGCCGTCGAGCACGAGCAGCGTCTTCGCGCCGGAGGTCGTGCGGGCGAGCTCGTCGCCGAGCTCGGCCGGCGTCTCGGCCGCCAGCCCGAGCGCGCCCGCGACGGCGGGGACGAGGCGTGCGTCGACGCCCGCGAGATCGACGTAGCCGATGCCGCCCGGGAAGCGCCCGCTGACGGCCCGCGCGGCTTCGACCGCGAGCCGCGTCTTTCCGACGCCGCCGGCGCCGACGAGTGTCAGCAGGCGAACATTCGGCCCGGTGAGGAGCGCGGCGATCTCCGCCAGCTCGCCCTCGCGCCCGATCGTCGCGTTGGCCGGCGCGGGCAGCGGGGCGGCGAGCACGTTGGCCGGCGTCTCGGCGTCGAGCCCGGGGTCGTGGGCGAGGATCATCGCCTCCAGCCGGCGCAGCTCGGGCCCGGGCTCCAGGCCCAGCTCGTCGACGAGCCGCCGCCGGCCCTCGCGCATGACCTCGAGTGCCTCGGCCTGGCGGCCCGTGCGGTAGAGCGCGAGCATCAACCGCCCGCGCAGCCGCTCGCGCAGCGGGTGCTCGGCCACGAGTGCGCGTAGCTCGGCCACCTTCTCACCGGCCTGCCCGCGCTCGAGCTCGGCCGCCAGGTGCTCCTCGGTGGCCTCGAGCCGGAGCTCCTCGAGCCGCTCGATCTCGCCCTGCGCGAAGTCGTCGAAGCGATGGTCGGCGAGCGCGTCGCCGCGCCACAACGCCAGCCCCGCGGCGAACTCGCCCTGGCCGCTGAGCGCCTCGAAGCGGCGGCTGTCGATCGCGTCGCGGTCGATCTCGAGCGCGTACCCAGGGCCTTTGCGGCGCACGGGCAGCGCTTCGCCCAGCCGCGCCCGCAGGCGGGACACCTGCTTCTGAAGCGCCTGGTCGCGGCCCTCCGGCGGCTGGTCGCCCCAGACGGTGTCCACGAGCGCGTCGACGTTCACCGGCTCCGGCGCCCGCAGGGCGAGCGCGACGAACAGCCGCCGCTGCTTGGGACCCTCGAACTCGACACGGCGATCCCCGGCCACGACCTCCAGTGGCCCGAGCAGGTTGACCTGGATCCCGGTGTTCATGGGAAGAACACCGGGACCGTAACCGCCCGGGCGGGCGGGCGCTAGTCGACCTTGCCGACCCGCGTGGTGATCAGGCGCGGCTCGGTGACGGTGGCGAACTGGCCGCCGTCGGTGGAGTCGCAGTTGAGCTCGATCGTCGCGCCGTCGGTGTGCGTGGCGCCGACCACGCTGATGGCCGCCTTCTGGTTGTCGGCGAGGGACACGACGACCTCGCCGAGCGTGGCGGTCAAGTCGCCGACCGGCTCGAGGATCGCGCACGTGAACTCGCCGTCGGAGCCGCTCGTGTTCTCGATGCCGGCGGACGCCATGAACGTGTAGTCGCCGGCCGCCAGCGTCTCGGTGAGGACGGTGTGCGAGGCGGCGGGGATGCCGACGTTGTGCGTCGCCTTCTCGGCGATGAACGCGTTGCTCGGGCCGATCGGGCCCTGCGGGCCGGCGGGGCCGGTCTTGCCCTCGGGGCCGGCCGGGCCGACCGCGCCGGCGGGGCCGGTCTTGCCCTCGGGGCCGGCGGGCCCGGCGGGGCCCGCGGGCAGCTGGCCGGCCTTGAAGTCGGCCGCGAGCAGCGTGCCGTTCTTGACCTTGGCGCTGGTCACGGCGTTCGATGCGAGGTCGGCCGACTTGACGCCGCTGTTGCGGATCTGGGTCGAGCTGACGCTGTTCTTGGCCAGCGTGGCCGCGGCGTAGGACGTGCCGCCGAACGACGCGACGAGCGCGGTGACGGCGACGACCATGGCGGGGGAGGGGCGGAGCGTCTTGAACATGGGGAGAGCCTTTGGGGAGGAGTGGCTGTTGCTGCTCCCTAAGACGCGCCCGGTCCGCGCGGCCTTACGCGAGTTCTTCGACCGCGCTCTGCAGCGCCCCGGCGAGCTCGCCGCGCGAGGAGATCCCGAGCTTGGAGTAGGCGCGGGCGAGGTGGTTGTCGACCGTCTTGGTGGTCACGAACAGCAGCTGCGCGATCTCGCGATTGCTGTGCCCGCTCGCCGCCAGCTCGGCGACGCGCCGCTCGCTCGGCGTGAGCGCCTCGGGGCCGCTGAACATCAGCCGGCGCGGACGCCCGCCGGCGACCACGAGCTCGTCGTGGGCGCGCCGCACCAGCGCGTCGGCGCCGCAGCGGCGCGCCAGCTCGAGCCCTTCCCGCAGCGG
Organism: Solirubrobacter deserti; assembly: GCF_003344625.1. Classification (GTDB taxonomy): domain Bacteria; phylum Actinomycetota; class Thermoleophilia; order Solirubrobacterales; family Solirubrobacteraceae; genus Solirubrobacter; species Solirubrobacter deserti. The sequence goes on from NZ_QPKJ02000005.1 coordinate 144,454, forward strand.
CTCGCGGGCGGCGGCGCGCTGGTTCGTCCGCCGCAGCGCGCCCCCGAGGTCGACGAGGCAGCGCGCGTGCTCGAGCCGCGCGGGCGAGTCCGCCAGCACGTCGGCGGCGGCGCGCAGCGCGTCCGGCGTGCTGCCGTGCGCGAGCGCGTGTGCGTGGAGCGCGACGCCGAGCGCCGACGCGGTACCCCAACGGCGCGCGAGCTCCAGCTGCTCGTCCACGAGCCGGGACGCCTCGGCGTGCGCGCCGCGCTGGCGCAGGCAGTCGGCCGCGCCCAGCCGCCACGGGTCGCCCGGGTTGCGCAGGCGGATGCGGGCGGAGCGCTCGCCGAACTCGGTGAAGTCGGCCAGCGCCTCGTCGTAGCGACCCTGCGCGGCGCGCAGCACCCCGCGGGCGTAGAAGGCGGGGTTCAGGCACACGAACTCGGGCAGCGAAGGGCCGCAGCCGCTCTCGGCGATCGCCCGCTCGGCACCTTCGAGGTCCCCGCGGGCGACCAGCGCCAGCGCGAGCGTGCCGAACAGCGGCGGGCGCACGAACGCGGACAGGCCCGGTAGCACCGCGGCGGTGCGGGCCTCCTGCTCGGCGGCGGTGACGTCCCCGCGCTGCCACGCGATCAGCGCGCGCAGCGCGCACGAGGTGGAGACGCCGAACACGGAGCCACGGGCGCGCGCGTCGGCCAGTGTGTCCTCGAGCACCTCCAGGGCGAGCTCGTGCGCGTCGGCGTACGTGAGCACCCACAGCGCCTCGTAGATGGGGATCGAGTCGAGCGCGTCCGCGGCCTGTGCGCGCGCGTCGGCCAGTGCGCGGCGGCCGTGCTCGACCGTCTCGGCCGCGGTTCCCGCCGCCCACTTCCAGCAGGCGACGTTCGCGAGCTGCAGGCCCTCGCCGGGCGTCGCGCCCTCGAGCTGCTCGAAGCGGGCCAGGCGGCCGTTGGCGCGGCCGACCGTCGCGGGGTTGAGCAGGCCGATCGAGCTCAGCGCCGCCTCCATCCGCCATACGTCCTCGGGGTCCGCGGCGCCGCGGGCGAGCTCGATCTCGCGTTCGAGCAGCTCGTAGGCCTCGACGAGCCGGCCCGAGACGAAGATCGCCTGGTGCAGCGCGAGCGCGCGGGCCGGCCGCCGCTTGGGGTCGGGCGTGCGCGCGAGCGCCTCGCGCAGGTGCTCGGTGGCCGCCTCGAGGTCCTCGCCGCAGCACCACTCCGCCTCGCCGAGCGCGCTCAGGATCTCGCCCACCGTGCCCGGCTCCGGCGGCTCGCGCAACGCGCGACGCAGGTACTCGCGCGCGGTCTCCGGCGCGCCCTGGTGCAGCGCGCGCGTGGCGGCGGCGCGCAGCAGGCGCACGACCTCGGCGTCCCCGGCCGGCTCGGTCGCCAGCAGATGCGGCGCGACGAGCTCGGGGCGCAGACCCGCCGCGCGCAGCAGCGTCGCCGCACGGGCGTGCAGGTCGGCCCGCTCGGCGTGCGTCATCTGCTCGCGGACGGCGCCGCGCACCATCGTCTGGGCGAAGCCGAGCGGCCGGCCGGGCTTGAGGAACCCCGCCTCCACCAGCGCCTCCACCGCGGCCGGGGCGTCCGGGACCTGGGCCAGCGCGGCGACGTGCCGGAGCTCGGCGTGGCCGTCGAGCACGGCCACGGCGCGGGCCACGGCCGTCGCGGCGGCGGGCAGGCGGGCGAGCCGCAGCAGGACGGAGGCCATCAGCGTGCGCGAGGTCTCCGCGGGCGCGCGGGCGAACTCCTCCAGCAGGAACGGGATGCCGCCGGTGGCGCGCTCGGCGGCGGCGACGAGCTCGGGCGCGCCGAGGAACGCCGCGATGCCCTCGGTGGAGAGCGGCGGCAGCGGCACGACGGTGTCGGCGGCGACGGTCAGCTCGTCCAGCAGCGGTGCGCGCTCGCCGGAGCGCACGGTGACGACGATCGCGATCGCCTGTCCCTCGAGCCGCGTGGCGAGGTACAGCAGCGCGCGCAGGCTGGCGGGGTCCGCGAGGTGCGCGTCGTCGACCGCGAGCAGGACCGGCTCGAAGCCGGCGGCGAGCCAGTGCAGGCCGTGCAGGACCGAGAACGGGGCGTCGACGACCGCCGGGGCCTTGCCGTCGAGGCCGAGCGCGGGCGCGGCGAGCACGGCGGCGTCGCTGAGCAACGCGGCGCGGCGGTCCGCGGACGCGCTCAGCAGCTCGCGTTCGAACAGCTGGCGGATCACGCCGAACGCGAACGCCTGCTCGAGCTCGCTGGCACGCGCGGCGAGCACGGTCATCCCGCGCTCGCGAGCGGCGCGGCGGGCGGCCTCCAACTCGGTGGAGCGGCCGATGCCCGCGGGGCCTTCGATCAGCACCAGCGAGCCGTTGCGGTCGAGCGCCCGGTCGAGCGCGGCGGCGACGCGCGCGCGCTGTTGATCTCGCTCGATCACCGTCGCGATCATAATGCGGACTCTGGTGCTACTGGAGCGGGGTGCGGAGGAGGCAGCGCTCGCGGAGGCCGTCGCGCGGGTCGCGCGCGGGTCCGGTGCCCTCGTGATCCTCGAGGCGGCGGGCGGCTTGGGCAAGACGAGCCTGCTGCGGGGCGCCGGGGCGGCCGCGCGTGAAGCCGGTCTGCGCGTGCTGCACGCGCGCGGCTCCGAGCTCGAGTCCGGGTTCCCGTTCGGGGTGGTGCGACAGGTGTTCGAGCCGTTGCTGTTCGGGGCCGCGGGCGAGGAGCGCGCGCGCTGGCTCGCGGGTGCCGCCGCGCTGGCGGGGCCGATGTTCGAGCCCGCGGCCGAGGGGGCGACCGCCGACCCCTACCAGCGGCTGCACGGCCTCTACTGGCTGACCGCGAACCTGTGCGACGACGGCCCGCTGGTGATCAGCGTCGACGACGCGCAGTGGGCGGACGAGCCGTCGCTGCAGTTCCTCGGCTTCCTCGCCCGGCGGGTGGAGGGGACGCCCGTCGGGCTGCTCGTCGCGACCCGGCCGATCAGCGACGTGACGCCGCCCGCGCTCACCCAGCTCGTCGCCGATCCCGCCGTTGAGGTGCTGCGCCCGCGCCCGCTCAGCAGCGAAGCCGTCGGCCGGCTGCTCGCCGCGCGGATCGGGACCGAGGCGGACGCGGCGTTCGTGCGCGCGTGCAGCAGCGCGACGCAGGGCAACCCGCTGCTGCTGAGCGAGCTGGCGCGGGAGGTGACCGCGCTCGGGATCGAGCCGACGGCGGCCGCGGCCGAGCGGGTGGAGGCGCTCGGCCCGCAGGGCGTCGCGACCGTGGTGCTGGCGCGGATCGCGCGCATGCCGGCCGCGGCGAGCGCGCTGGCGCGGGCGCTCGCGGTGCTCGGTGACGGCGCGTCGCTGCGCACCGCGGCGCAGCTCGCGCAGCTGGGCGAGGAGGCCGTGCCGGCGCTGCGCACGCTGCTCGCCGCGGAGGTCGTGGTCGAGGGCGAAGGCCTGGCGTTCGTGCACCCGATCGTGCGCGCCGCCGTGTACGAGAGCATCGCGGACCGCTCCGCGCTGCACTGGCGGGCAGCCCGCGTGCTCGAGGCGGCCGGCGACGCCGACGAGGCGATCGGCGCGCAGCTGCTCGCCGCGCAGCCCGCCGGCGATCCGTGGGCGGTGGAGCGGCTGCGGGCGGCAGCGGCGCGCGCGCTCGGGCTGGGCGACCCGCGCGGCGCGGTCACGCACCTGCGGCGCGCGCTCGCGGAGCCGCCGTCCGCACGGGGCGAGGTGCTGCTCGAGCTCGGCCGGGCGGAGGCGCGCGCCGGCGACCCGGAGGCGATCGCGCACCTGGAGCGGGTCATCGCGGAGACGTCGGACGCGCGGCTGGCGGCGCGGGCGGCGCTCGAGCTGGCGCCCGTGCTCAAGTTCGCGGGCGAGTCGGTGCGGGCGGTGGCGGTGGTCGAGCAAGCACTGGAAGGGCTGGACGATCCGGAGCTGCGCGAGCAGCTCGAGATCGAGCTGTTCGGGTCCGCGTACATCTCGATCGCGGCACGCAGGCTGCTCGCGCAGCGGCTGGCGGCGCTGCCCGAGCCGCCGGCGGTGCCGGCCACCGACTTCGACCGCTTCCGGCTCACCGGGATGGCGTTCGACGCGTTCGCCGCCGGCCGGCCCGCCGACGAGGTCGCCGACCTCGCCACGCGCGGGCTCGCCCATGGCTTGGCAACCGACCCCACCGCGGGCGGACACGCGTTCGTGTCCGGCGTGATCGCGCTGATGTTCGCCGAGCGCTACGACGACGCGGATCGCCTGTACTCGGGTGCGCTCGAGGACGCGCGGCGGCGCGGATCGGGGATCGCCTTCGCGACGGCGTCCAGCCTGCGCTCGCTCGTCGCCTACCGGCGCGGACGGCTCACGGACGCGCTCGCCGACGCGTCGGCGGCGCTGGAGTTGGCCGCGGACGTACACGGGTCCCAGGGCTTCCTGTCGGCAGCGCTCGGCACGCTCGTCTACACCGCGCTCGACCAGGGCACCGTGGACGCCGAGCTGGAGGCGCTGGTGGAGCGCTTCGTGCGCGAGGCGGCCGCCGATACGCTCCCGTACAGCCACGCCATGCACGCGCACGCGTGCCTGCGCGTGCACCGCGGCGAGCTCGAGGCGGCCTACCAGGAGCTGCTCGCGACCGGCCGCCGCGAGCTCGAGTGGGGTGCCCGCAACCCGGCGGTCACGCCCTGGCGCTCGACCGCCGCGCTCGTCGCGTACGAGCTGGGCGACGTGGCCGCGGCGCGGGAACTCGCGTTCGAGGAGGTGGACCTGGCGAGGGCGTTCGGCGCGCCGCGCGCGCTCGGGATCGCGCTGCGGGCCGCGGGGCTGGTGGCCGAGCGCGAGCAGGGCATCGCGCTCCTGGCCGAGGCGGTCGCCGTGCTGGAACGCTCGCTCGGCGCGCTCGAGCACGCGCGCGCGTTGATCGACCACGGGCTGCTGCTGGTGGCCGTGGGCGCGGACGCGCAGGCCCGAAAGCGGCTCACGGCCGGGCACGCGCTCGCGATCCGCTGCGGGGCGGCCGCGCTGGCCGCGCGGGCCGGCGTGACGCCCGAGCCGGTGCGCGACGCGCCGGCCGCCGCGGGGGCGCTGACGCCCGCGGAGGCCCGTGTCGCCCGGATGGCCGCCGACGGGATGACCAACCGCGACATCGCCCAGGCGCTGTTCGTGACCCAGAAGACGGTCGAGATGCACCTCGGCAGCGTCTACCGCAAGCTCGGTGTGCGCTCGCGCCGCGCGCTGCCGGACGCCCTCGCGGGCTAGGCGGCGACGGCGCCGCGGAGCGTCCGGCGCGTGCGGTGCAGCAGCTGGGCGACAGAGTTCGCGTTCATGCCGAGGTGATGCGCGACCTCGTCGTAGGTCAGGTCGCCGATCTCGCGCAGGACCCAGGCCGTGCGCTGGCGCTCGGACACCGTGGCGAGCGCGCGGTAGACGGCGTCGCGGGTGGCGGCGTCGATCACGGCCTGCTCGGGCTGCGCGCGCGGCTCGACCGGCTCCGGCACCGCCCCGGCCTCACGCAGCGCGTCGAGCGAGGCGTCGCCGCGCCGGCGGCGCTGCAGGTCGAAGCACGCGTTGCGGGCGGCCGCGAACACGTAGAAGCGCAAGCGGGCGTCGTCGCAGTGCGGGTCCACGCCCCGGCGGGCGAGGTTGGCGAACGTGTCCTGCAGCGCGTCGGCGGCGTCGTGCTCGCAGCCGAGCATGCGGACGCAGTAGCCGAACACGCGGTCGCCGTGGAGGGCGTAGAGGCGAGCGAGCGTCTCGTGGGTGAGGGGCTGGGCTTCCGTGCGATCGGTCATCACGGGGCGAGATACTCCCGGCGGCGCGCCGCGCGCTCATGAGGCGCCCGTCCTCATCTTTGAACCCAGGGACCCCAGGGCACCCTGGGGTGAGGCGTAAGGGTTGGCGCCTGAACGCCGTCTTGAGGGTGGGATGATCGCCGCCGTGCACACCGCCAACGCCGCCCTGCCCGGACCCGAGCGCGAGGTGCTCGCGCTGCTGGCCGAGAGCGGGTTCGGCTATGACGGCATCGCGGAGCTGCTGGGCATCACCCGCGCGGACGTGGGCGAGCTGGCCGCCTCTGCACGGCTGCGGCTGGCCGAAGCCCCGCCGGTGCCGGAGCCGTGCCGAGCGCAGCTGCCCCGGCTGGCGGGCATGATCGACAGCGAGGTGCTGCCCGCGCCCGATCACGGCGCGGGGTGCGCGAGTTGCGCGGCGGCGCTGGACGCGATGCGCCGCGCGGACGCGGCCTATCGCGCGTGGCAGCCGGGCAGGCGCTGACCGCGCTCGACGATCGCCCTCGCGGCGGGCGCGAAGTTAGAGTCACACCGACCAAAACGGTGCTACCGTCTTTTAGGTCAAGCAGACCAGAAAGACGATCATGGCTGAGATCAAGCGCTACCCCTTCCTCCGGCACCTCCGCGCCGAACCCACGAGCCACGTCCTCGCCTACAAGAACGGCCGCCTGCGGACCGAAGGGCCCGGTCAGGCGTTCTGGTTCCGCGCGATCAACACCGCGATCGCGGAGGTGCCGATCGACGACCGCGAGCTCCCGTTCCTGTTCCACGTACGCTCCGCCGACTTCCAGGCGTTGACGGTGCAGGGCGTCGTCGGCTACCGCGTCGTGGACCCGCAGCGCGTGGCGCGCCGGATCGACTTCGCGGTCGACCTCGAGAGCGGGCGCTGGACGCAGACGCCGCTCGAGCAGCTCGCCGGCCTCGTGATGCAGCTCGCCCAGCAGTTCGTCATCGACGAGCTCGTCAAGCGCGACGTGCGCCAGATCCTGGCGGACGGCGTCGCGCCGATCCGCGCGCACATCGCCGCCGGCCTCGCGGCCGAGCCGGCGCTGGCGGACCTCGGGATCGAGGTCGTCGCCGTGCGCGTCGCGTCGGTCGCGCCGACCGCCGAGATGGAGAAGGCGCTCCAGCAGCCGACCCGCGAGGCGATCCAGCAGAGCGCCGACCAGGCCACGTTCCAGCGCCGCGCGCTCGCGGTCGAGAGCGAGCGGGCGATCGCCGAGAACGAGCTGCACAACCGGATCGAGCTCGCCCGCCGCGAGGAGGAGCTCGTCGGCCGTGAGGGCGCGAACGCGCGCAAGCGAGCGCAGGAGCAGGCCGCGGCGGCGATGGTCGAAGCGCAGGGCGCCGACGAGCGTCAGGCGCTGGCCGCGGCCCGCAAGGCGGCAACGATCGACGAGGTCCAGAGCGCGCAGCTGCGCGTGGACGCCGAGCGGGCGCGGATCGACGCCGCGATGCCCGCCGACGTGCTGCTCGCGCTGGCGCTGCGCGAGCTGGCCGAGAACCTCGGCAAGGTCGAGCACCTCACCGTCACGCCCGACATGCTCACGCCCGTGCTGGCGCGGCTGGGAAGCCGATGACCCTGCTCCCCCGCTGCGTCCTGGTCGAGCGCCCGACCGAGTTCCGCGAGCTGCTCGCGCGTCACGGCACGCGCGAGCAGGCGCGCTTCTTCCTCGCCCAGCGCGGCCTGGATCTCGCGGACGTCGAGGAGCGCCACCTGCGCTACGAGGAGACCCGCGCGCGCGTGATCGGCGCGATCCCCGTGTCCTGGCGCAGCGCCACCGTCGAACGCGCCGACCTCGACCGCTTCCTGTTCGCCACCGACGACATCGTCGTCGTCCTCGGCCAGGACGGCCTGGTCGCGAACGTCGCCAAGTACCTGGACGGCCAGCCCGTCATCGGCTTGAACCCGGAGCCGGAGCGGATCGCCGGCGTGCTCGTGCGCAACCGCCCGGAGGCGATGGCCGACCTGTGCGCCGACCTCGTCGCGGGCCGGGCCGGCGTGCAGGAACGGACGATGGTCCGGGCCGCGCTGGACGACGGCCAGGAGCTGCGGGCGCTGAACGAGGTCTTCGTCGGGCACCGCACCCACCAGTCCGCCCGCTACGCGCTGACCGTCGGCGAGGTGAGCGAGCGCCAGTCCTCCTCGGGCGTGATCGTCGCGACCGGGACGGGCGCGACCGGGTGGGCGCAGTCGATCAACCAGGGACGGCTCCCGCTCCCAACGCCGACGGCCTCCGAGTTGGCGTGGTTCGTGCGCGAGGCGTGGGCGAGCCCGTCGACGGGAGCGTCGCTGACGGCCGGGCTGCTGGGGCCCGGGCGCGAGTTGTGCGTGACGAGCGAGATCGACGGCGTCGTGTTCGGAGACGGCATCGAGGACGACCACCTCGCGGTCACGTGGGGCCAGCGTGTGGTGGTGGGGGCGGCTGAGGCGCGGCTGCGGCTCGTGAGCGCGTGAACGGTGGTCGACGGAAGTTTCGGATAACGAAACAAACGTCGACGACCCCGGGCGAATGGGCCCGCGCTACGCCGTCAGCGCTCTACCCGATCCCGCACGACCTCGGCCGGCAGGTTCGAGACGAGCGCCCCGAACGCCGTCCGCGCCCACACCGTGTCCCGCTCCAGGTACGGCCGCCCACCGTCGTCGAGCACCTCCGGCGCGCGCTTCGCGCGCACGTCGGCCAGACATGCCTGGCACAGCGGCAGCTTCGGGCTCGAGCCCCAGCGCCCGCTGCCCGCGCTGCGCCCGTGCAGCGGGTTCAACGCGCACAGCGCGCGCACCTTCGTCCCGCGGCCGAGCGCGTCGGCGAGCGCCTGGCGGGCGACGTCCTCGAGTACGAGCGCGCCGACCAGGTCCGCGTCGGAGGCGTCCGGGTCCTCGGTGATGCGGCGGGCGGCGTCGCGGGCGTCGAGCGCGCGCTGGTAGTGCTCCTGCGCGGCGGGGAGGTCCGGGACGGGCTGGGCGTCGAGCTCGCCGACCAGCTCGACGAGCTCGTTCTCGACGGTGCGCCGCAGCTCGCGGCGGCGGGAGCCGTGGGCCGCCTCGAAGACGTGGTCCGGGAGGAAGAGCGGGCCGTCGGGCGCCGGGCGGGCGCCGCGGCGGCCGCGCACCACCAGCAGCGAGGCCGCGGACAGCAGCGCAACGCCGATCACCACGACGAGCGCGGTCGGGAAGCCGCCGTCCGCGCCGGCGGCACCCGCCGCCGGGACGGACGGGCGCGACGGGGTGTCGTCCAGCCGGTCGTCGAGGTCCTCGCGGGCCTGCTCGGCCTTGGCGACGATGTCCGGATCGGCGAGCGCGTCGAGGTAGCGGTTCAGGGTCGTCGCGATCCGCTCGCCGTAGTCGTGCTCGACGAGGTTCGTGTAGCTCGACGCCGCGTACAGCTGCTCGTCCTCGTCGTCGGGCAGGTCGGCGGTGAGCGAGCCGTCCTTGACCGTCACGAGGATCGCGTCCCGCTGGCCCGTGCGCCGGCGCAGCACGGTGAGCAGCGCGCGCGGCTTGCCGTTCACCGCGTCCCCCGGCACGACCGGGACGAGCGCGACGAGCACCGGCGGGCGCTGCTCGGCCAGCCGGGACTCCAGCTGGGTGCGCTCCTGCTCGGTGATCGCCGAGCGCAGCGACGGGTCCACGTACAGCGGGCTGCGAGCCAGGCCCGCGGCGGCGGCGCCGACGTCCTGGGCGCTCGCGCCGGCCGGGAGCAGCGCGACGAGCGCGACCACGAGTGCGAGGAACCTAGCCAACGGTCAACCACCGCAGGAAGACGAACAGGCACCAGCCCACGAGGCCCGCGAACAGGCCACCGAAGCCGGCACCGACCAGGGTCGCCCACGCCGGGGCGTCGTCGTCGGACTCGTAGTAGTCATCGGGCCGGTCCTCGGGCAACGGGTCGAGCGGTTCGGTGGGACGGTCGCGCTGGTAGGAGAAGCCGTCGTCGGCGCGGGCCGCGAGCTGGAACACGGCGCGCAGGCGCGGGACGATCGTCGTCAGCGACGCCTCGCCCGACGGCCCGTACTCGATCTCGAACGGGACATCGATGTCGCGCTCCAGCCGCGCTTTGACCAGCGTGAAGTTGCCGCGCTGGTCGACCGCGATCAGCAGGCGCGGCGCCTTGAACAGCCGGTCGTCGATCGCCCACAGCAGGCGGTCGGGCTCGCCGCCGCTCTCGTCGGCCTCCAGCAACGGCATCGCGACGACCTTGACGTCGAACGGCACGTTCGCCGCGCGCAGATGGCTGACGATCAGCTCCCGGTCGCGCTCGCTGAGCAGGAACCCCACCTCGGGGTGCACGTAGAGCGGGGACGCGTTCAGCCCTTCGGCAGCGCGGTCCAGGCGGTCCTCGGCGCGCGCCGGCGCGGCCAGCACCAGCATCGCGAGCAGCATCCCCACCGCCACCTTCACGATCGGTCCTCCGCCAGCGCGCGGCGCATGTCCTCCCGCAGCGCACCGAAGCCCGTGCGCGCCCACACGGTGTCGCGCTTCCAGTACGGGCGCTCGCCGTCCCAGACCGACTCGGGCACCTCGCCCTTGGCGATGTCGGCCGCGCACCGGCTGCACGCGGGCACGTCGATCGTCGCGCGCGAGGACTGCCAACGCGTCGGCGTCGCCCGGCCCTTGTGACGCGGGTCGAAGAAGCACCGCTGACGCTCGGCGCCCTTGAGCGCCTCGCGCCCGCGCTGAGCGAGCACGAGCGCGCCGAGGTCGTCGATCGGCGAGCGCCGGTCGAGCGCCATCGAGGCCGCGGCCTCCAGCTCCAGCGCACGCTCGGAGGGATCGCGCCGGCGCGCGATCTCCCGCGCCAGCCGTGCGTGCTGATTGAGCGCCCGCTCGCGCGTGTTGATCTCCGGGTGCGCGTTCGCGCGCAGCCCTGGGCGCTGCTTGCGGCGCCGGCGCAACCGCTCGAGCCCGGTCACCGAGAGCGCGCCGCCGAGCAGGAACACGCCCAGCGCGGGCAGCGCGAGGCTGGAGTCCTCCTCGTCCTCCTCCTCGGCCTCGCCGAAGGTCGGCATCGGCCCGCCCTCCGACGGCGAGATCCGCGCCCGCTGGGACTTCGGCATCCGCGGCTCCCCCCGCGCGAGCGCGAGCGCGTACCGCAGCTTCTCGAGCGCCGGATCGTCGCGGTCGTGGTCCCAGTAGGCCGCCATCGTGATGTCGTGGTCGCTGATCGGCAGCTGCACGCCGAACGCGGCCAGCTCGAGCGTGTTGCCCCGGTCGTCGCTGTAGACGTACAGCCCGTCCTCGCCGAGCTGGTCGCGCAGCAGCGCGAGCTGCTCGCTACCGGTCAGCGACTCGCTGAGGTACGGGGCAACGACCACGTAGGTCGGGAACGGCATCCGTTCGACCTCGCGCAGGAGCGCCGCCCGGTCCGCGTCGCTCACCCGGCGCGTGACGGAGTCGCTGACGAACACCGGCGACTGCTTGAGGCTCGCGGCGAAGACGTCGGTGCGGTCCTGGGCCCGCGCGGTTCCGCCGCCGAAGAGCGCGAGCGCGAGCGCGATCGCGGGCACGGCGAGACGACGAGGCACCCGCACCAGTATGACGGCAACCGGACCGACGAGTTCTAGTCGTCGAGGTCCACGCGCACGACCAGTTGCTCGGTGCCGACGGTCAGGAGCAGCGAGTCGTTGATCGGCCGCTTGAGCGCACGCATCCGCGCGTAGGGGTCCTCCTCGGGCAGGACGAGCGCGCGCCCGTCGCGCCAGCGCCCGCCCACCTTCACGCGCACGCGCGGCTCAGCCAGGATGTTGCGGACATAGTCGGCGTGGTAGCCGTGCTCGGTGATGATCCAGAACACGCCGTCGCGCAGGCCGTTGCCGACCGGCACCACGCGCGGCTTGCCGGAGCGCCGCCCGCGCGTCTCGAGCAGCGCCCAGCCGGGATCGAGCAGCCCGCGCTCCACCAGCGGGCGCACGAGCGGGTTCACCACGCGGTTGGTGACCGGACGGGCGAGCCGGCGCTTGACGGCGCGCACGCCGCCGGGCCGGTTGTCAACGGCGCGGCCGGTGCCGAGCAGGTGCACGAGCGGGGGCATGCACGGGATCTACCCGATTCGCGGCGGCTGCGGCGGCGGACCGTGCGCTCCTGGTCGCGCGGCCAGTCCGAGAAGGAACTGCCATCGGCGCGAGGCCAACGGGCACCGTCCCGCAGGACTCGGGGGTGCGCCGCAGACTCATCGGCGCTCTTCGGGCACCGGACGCAGGAGTGCCGGCCCGAGCGACACCGCGCGCTTGCCGGCGCGCAGCATGTTCTTCGTGAACGCGATCACGTCGCCGCTGCGGCGCGCCGGATGGCCGTCGCCGATCCGCGCGCGGTCGTTGCCCGTGTAGAGGCTGCCCGGCCTGTCGGCGGGCTCGCCACCGATCCGGTACCAGCGGTCGACGAACACGAGCGCGAGCTCTCCGGCCGGGCGCACGGTCTCGTACAGCGCGGTCATCAGCTTGGACTCGCCGCCGACGACGCGCTCGCGGCGGCCCGGGTGCGCGAGCGCGCGCTCCACGGCCTTGGCGATCTCGTCCGGGTGGTAGGCGTCGAACAGCCGCGCGGGGCTGCGCCCGGTCGCGCTCGTCGCGCGGCCGTAGATCGGCGTGTCCAGCGGGCCCGGGTCGACCATCGTGATCCGGACGCCCGTCTGCTGCTCGCGCTCCTCCACGGCGAGCGTGTTGAGGAAGCCGCGCAGGGCGTGCTTGGACGCGGTGTAGCTGGAGAACGCGGGCAGCGGGAGGCGCGCCATCATCGACGAGACGGCGACGATCGTCCCGCACGTGGCGCGCAGCTCGGGCAGGGCGGCACGGACGAGGTTGACGGCGCCGCCGAACGTGACGTCGACCGTGCGGTCGAAGTCGTCGGGGTCGACCTCGAGGAAGTGGCCGAAGACGACCGCGCCGGCGTTGGAGATGACCACGTCGAGGCCGCCGAGGCGATCGATCGCCTCGGCGACGACGGCGTCCGCGGCCTGGCGGTCGGACAGGTCGGCGGGCAGCGCGTGCGCGACGGCGCCGAGCCGGCGCGCGCGCTCCGCGGCCTCCTCGAGCGCTACCTCACCGCGGGCGACGAGGGCGAGCGAAGCCCCGGAGCGGGCCAGCCGCTCGACCGTGGCCAGGCCGACCCCGGAGCTCGCTCCCGTGAGCAGAATTCGCATGCATGGGGTACGGACCAGCCCTGCTCACGGCGCACTCGGGTGTCGCTCAGGCGACCGCGACGGCCTGGATCTCCACCAGGTGATCCGGCTCGAACAGCGCGTCCACGCCGATCAGCGTCGCCGGCACGCGCGGGAGGTCACCCGCGGCCGCGAGCCCGGCGCCCAGCTCCTCGAGCAGCTCGGGCCGCCAGCCCGCGACGTAGATCGTCAGCGCGGCGAGATGCTCGGGGCCGAAGCCGGCTCCCTCGAGCGCGATCACGACGTTGCGCAACGCCCGCTCCGCCTGCGCGGCGAGCCCGCCGGGCACGAGCTGCGCGTTCTCGTCGGAGCCCGTCTGGCCGGCGACGTGGATCGTGCGCGTGCCGGAGGCGACGCTGACGTGGTGGTAGAAGGGCGACACGGGGCGCCCGGGAGGGTTGATGAGTTCTACGCTCATTTCATAGCAACGATATAGCATTGCTATGCTTCGCGTCGTGTCCCCTCGCAAGGCCGACCCCGCCGTCCGTTCCGTCCTGATCGCGACCGCCGCGCGGCTGCTCGCGCAGGACGGCTCGAACGCGCTCACCCTGCGCCGGGTGACGAGCGACGCGGGCACGTCGACGATGGCCGTCTACACGCACTTCGGCGGGATGGACGAACTCAAGCGCGAGGTGCGCCGCACCGGCTACGCCGCGCTCGCCGAGGCGCTCACCGCCGCCGGAACGGAGATCGAGCCGCTGTGCCGCGCCTACGCCGCGTTCGCGCGCGAGCAGCCCGACCTGTACCGCGTGATGTTCATGGAGGCGCCGCTCGACGAGCAGGACGCCGCCGAGTGCGCGGGCACGTTCGCGATGCTCGCGGAGGGCGCGCAGCGCCACCTCGGCCCGGAGGGTGACGGCGAGGCCCTGGCGATGGAGCTGTGGGCGGCGGGCCACGGCGTCGTGACGCTCGAGCTGTCCGCCCTGCTCACCCCCGAGCAGGCCGAGAGCCTCGCCGCGTCGCTGCGGGCGAAGCTGCTCTAGACCTTCTAGGCGCCGAACTCGTCGCGCATCGCGTCGGCGATCTCGCCCTGCGCCCGGCCGCGGCGCTGCCCGTCGAACACCACGTCCACGCGCTCGTCCCAGAACGCGACCAGCCCCGTGATCTGCCTGAGGTCCGGCAGCGGGTCCTCGTAGCTCCAGGCGATGTCCCGGTGTCCGCCCGCCGACCAGTAGCTCGCCTCGCCCTTGTACGGGCAGTAGGAACGCGTGTCGCTCGGCTCCAGCGGCACGAGCACGTCCTCGCGCGGGAGGTAGAAGCGCGTGTGGATGCCGGTCTCGAACAGCAGCCGCGCGCGCGTGGACTCAGCCAGCAGCCGGCCGTCGCGCTCGATGCGCACCAGCCGCGACGTGACCCGCACGTCGATGCGCGAGAACGGGTCGCGCGGGTGGCCGCGGATCGGCTCGTCCTCCTCCAGCCACTCGAACGGGTGGAAGTCGAGCAGGACGTAGCCGTCGAGGTCGGGGTCGGCGAGCCGGAAGCCGGCGCCCGCGTGCTCGCCCACGGTGAGCGGCTCGCCCGGCGCCGTGTGCGCGGCGAACGGGATGCCCGGATGCAGGACGCCGTCGGGCGCGGGCAGCGTCTCGCCGCCCGGCGCCACGGGCACGATGAGGTCCTCGGCCGGGACGGCGTACAGCGGCGTGACGCGGCGCGGCTCCCACACCAGCACGGCGCGCGTGGTGTCGACGACGCCGTCCGCGCGCACACGCTTCGCGACGGGCTCGTGCTTGAGCCCGGCTCCGAACAGCAGGTCCGTTACGCGTGTGCTCATGTCCGGCAGGACGTTACGCGGTGCGCCACTATTCCCGCATGACAGGGGACGCCGCACGGCTCTATCACGCGCTGAGCGCCTACAAGGCCGGCGACGACTTCCCGGCCACACCCGCCGACCACCCGCTCGTCCTGCAGGACCTGGTCACCAACGACTTCGCGCGCTGGCCGTATCCGTACAAGCGGTACGACCTCCCGCGCGTCCCGCTGCCGCGCGAGCTGGAAGGCCTCGGCCGCGTGCTCTACCTGTCCTCCGGCGTCGTGCGTACGACGCAGCGGCCCGGCCGGCCGAACGTCTTGTTCCGGGCGGCGGGCTCGGCGGGCGGCCGCTTCCCGCTCGAGCTCTACGTGTCCGCGCTCGACGGCGTGCACTGGTACGACCCCGAGCAGCACGCGCTCGTGCGTATCGCGCCGCCGGCGGGCGGCGAGGCGACGACGCTGATCGTCACCGGCGTCCCGTGGCGCACCGCCTGGCGCTACGCCGAGCGCGGCTTCCGCCACCTCTACTGGGACGCCGGCACGATGCTGTCGCACGTGCTCGCGCTCGCGCCGGGGGCGCGGCTGTTCACGCGCTTCCCCGACGAGCCGGTCACGCGGTTGGTGGGCGCGGACGGCGTGCACGAGTTCCCGCTCGCGGTCGTCGCGCTCGACGACGGCGAGCCCGCGATCGAGCCGGGCGGGGAGGCGGCCACCGGGGCCGTGGACGCCGCGCCGCTCGAGCTCCCGCTGATCACCGCCGCCCAGCGGGCGGGCGACACGGACGCGCTGGGCGAGCCCTGGCCGCTGCGCGCGGAACCGGTGGCGGACGACGTGATCCTCAAGCGCGGGTCGACGCGGCTGATGGACGAGACGGCGACGATCCCGCGCACCGTCTTCGAGACGCTCCTGGGCGCGCTCGACGGGGTCCGCCACCCGCACTTCGTCGCCGTCCACGGCGTGGACGACGTCGCGCCGGGCCTCTACCGCTGGCCCGAGCCGCTGCGCACCGGGAACCTGCGCGACGAGCTCTACCGCCTGTGCTGGGACCAGCCGCTCGGCCGCACGGCGGCGTTCGTGGTCATGGGTGCCATGGACCTGGCCGCGCTCGACGACCGCGGCTACCGCGAAGCGCAGCTGGAGGCGGGGATCGTCGAGGGCCGGCTGCACCTGGCGGCGTACGCGCACGGGCTCGGCGCGAGCGGCATGACGTTCCTGGACGGCGAGTTCGAGGCGACGATCGGCGCGCCGCTCGCGGCGACGCTGTTCACGTGCGTGGGCGTCCCGGCCTACCGCAACACGGCGGGCGGCCGGCCGGGCGCGCCGGTCGCGGTCGTCGTCCCGTCTCCCGAGTGATCAGTCGATCGCGTCCTCGATCGCCTCGTTGGTCTCCTCGATCAGTTCGTCGGCGTCGGCCTGCGCCTCTGCGGCGATCTCGGCGGCCTCGCGCTGGGCCTGCGCGGCGTCGGCGTCGGCCGGGGGCACGTTCTCGGTCATGGCCTTGGTGACGTCGCGCTGGTACTCGAGCGCGCGCTGCTGGATGTCGTTGACGGTGCGCTCGGCCTCGTCGTTGCGCTTGTCGACGACGAACAGGGTGCCGCCGGCGATCAGGGCGGACACGAGCAGAGCGGTGAGGGGGCGACGCGGGTTCATTGGGAGGCTCCGGGGAGGGGGTTGCTTGACGTCCGGAAGCCTCCCGAACGGCGGCCCCGCGGTCCGTGGAGCCAGCCAGCCGACTGAGTGGCGGCGATCCGCCACGACCCGGCGGTTCGCCTCCTGCGACAGTACGGGCCATGCGCGTAGGGCTGCTCGGACCGCTCGAGATCGAGCACGAGGGTGAAGCGGTCGCGGTCGGCGGCGGGCGGCTGCGCGCGCTGCTCGCGCGCCTCGCCCTCGACGCGGGGCGGCCCGTGACCACCGGCGCGCTCGTGGAGGCGGTGTGGGAGGACGAGTTGCCCGCCGATCACGTGCACGCGCTGCAGTCGCTCGTCTCGCGGCTGCGGCGGGCGCTCGGCGACGCGGCGCTCGTGGCGCCCGCGCCGGGCGGGTACCGGCTGGAGGCGCAGACCGACGTGCAGGAGTTCGAGCGCGAAGGCGCGCTCGAGCTGTGGCGCGGGCCCGCCCTCGCGGACCTGCGCGGGTACCGCTTCGCGCAGCTGGCCGCCGAGCGGCTGGAGGAGCAGCGCGTCGCGGCGCTGATCGCGACGGGCGACCTGCCGACGCTGGAGGCGCTGCACGCCGAGCACCCGCTGCACGAGCGGCTCGCGGCGCGGCTGATCGGCGCGCTGTTCGCGGCCGGGCGCCAGGCCGACGCGCTCGCCGTCTACGAGCGCACGCGCCGGCGGCTGGACGACGAGCTCGGCGTCGCGCCGTCGCCGGAGCTCCAGCAGGCGCACCTGGCCGTGGTGCAGGGGGAGCGCAAGACGCGGCGGACCAACCTGCCCGCGCCCGTGACGAGCTTCGTAGGGCGCGAGGCCGAGCTCGAGCGGATCGATGAGCTGCTCGACCGTGCGCGGCTGATCACCCTGCTCGGCCCGGGCGGGGCGGGCAAGACGCGCCTCGCGCGCGAGGCGGTCGCGCGCCACGTCGACGACGTCGCCGACGGCGTCTGGATGGTCGAGCTCGCGCCGATCACCGACGAGTCCGAGATCGTGGGCGCGGTCGTCGGCGCGCTCGGGCTGCGCGAGGCGGTCCTGCCGGGCATGGCGCCACGGGACTCGCTGCCGCGCCTGCTCGACGTGCTCGCCGAGCGCGAGACGATCGTCGTGCTCGACAACTGCGAGCACGTGATCGCGGGCGCGGCCGACCTCGCCGACCGGCTGCTGGCGAGCTGCCCGCGGCTGAAGGTGGTGGCCACGAGCCGCGAGGCGCTGGCGATCGACGGCGAGGCGCTGGTGCCGGTGCCGCCATTGGCCGAGTCGCCCGCGGTCACGCTGTTCGCCGACCGCGCGGCCGCCGCGCGGCCCGGCTACGTGATCGATGAGGCGGGCCGCGAGATCTGCCGCCGGCTCGACGGGCTGCCGCTCGCGCTCGAGCTGGCCGCGGCGCGGCTGCGGACCTTGACCGCCGGCGAGCTGGCGGAGCGGCTGGACGATCGCTTCCGCGTGCTCACGGGTGGCTCGCGCACCGCCCTTCCGCGTCACCGCACGCTGCGCGCGGTGGTCGACTGGAGCTGGGAGCTGCTCGACGACCCCGAGCGGGTGCTCGCGCGCCGGATCGCACTGTTCACCGCGGGCGCGACGGTCGCCTCGGCGAGCGCGGTCTACGGCGCGGACGCGTTCGACGGGCTGGCCGCGCTGGCCGAGCGGTCCCTGGTTCAGGTCGTGCCCGACTCCGAGCCCACGCGCTACCGGATGCTGGAGACGATCCGCGAGTACGGGCTCGAGAAGCTCGAGGCGGCGGGCGAGCTGGAATCGACGCGCGGCGCGCACGCGCGCTACTTCGCCAAGCTGGTGGCGGAGGCCGAGCCGCGACTGCGCGGGCCCGAGCAGGCGCGCTGGTTCGCGCTCGTGGATGCTGAGCGCGAGCACGTGCTCACGGCGCTCCGGCACTTCGGCGAGCTGCCCGACGCGCGCGCCGCGGTCGCGCTGGCCGTCGATCTGCTGTGGGTGTGGGTGCTGTCCGGCAGCCAGCAGGAGGCGCTGACGTGGACGCGCTTCGCGGCCGCGGTGCCCGGTGACGCCGATCCCGAGGACCGGGCGATCCTCGAAGGGATGCTCGCCATCGCCGCGCTCGAGGATCACCCCGACCAACCGGGGGCCGAGGCGACCCTGAAGGCGCTGCACGAGCGGGCGCTGCCGCTCGACGATCGGCGGCGGCCGCTCGTCGCGCTCGCCAAGGTGATGCTCGAGATGTTCGCCGCGCCCGAGGAGCGCGCCTGTGAGGCGGCGGCCCTCGCGCATCCCGACCCGTGGGTGCGGGCGACCGTGCGGCTGTTCCTCTCGGTCCGGGCCGAGAACGAGGGCGACATCGCGCTGATGGGCGAGCAGCTGACCGCGGCGCGTGAGCAGCTGGAGGCGCTCGGCGACCGCTGGGCGCTCGGCATGGCGCTGTTCTTCGAGTCCGGCCGCTTGATCCTGATCGCCGACCTCGAGGGCGCCGAGGCGGTCCTCGAGGAGGTGCGCGAAGCGCTCTCGGCGCTCAGCCCGGACGCCATCACGGGCATGCTGGACATCCGGATCGCCGACATCCGCACCCGTCGCGGCGACCTTGACGGCGCGCGCTTCCACATCACGCGCGCCCGCGAGCGGCGGGACGTCGGCCGCGACGACCTGGCGTTCATCCAGTCCATGGAGGCGCGGATCGAGTGGCTGGCGGGTGACATCGACGCGGCGGCCGCGGTGCTCGAGGACGCGCTGGAGCGGCTCGGCCGGGCGCCGCTGACGATGCCGCAGGCGCAGCACGGGCACGCGCTCCTGCACTCCATCAGCGCGTCGGTCGCGGCCGAGCGCGGCGACTTCGAAGCCGCCGACCGCCACTTCGCCGCTGCCTACGCGGCGGGCGCCGGCACCAAGGACATGCCGATGCTCGCCGCCGTCGCCGTGGCGGGCGCGACGGTGGCCGCCGCGCGCGGCGAGCGCGTGGCGGCGGCCGAGTTGCTGGCGGCGGCGACGGCGATCCGCGGCGCCGAGGATCCCACCAACCCGGAGATCACCCGGCTGGACGTCGGGATCGCGCCGCCGGTCACACGCGCGGACGCGCTCGCGGCGCTCGAGGCGGCCGGCTCACGCGCGGCGCCCATAGCTCCGTAGCGCGAGCGGGACGAAGACCACCAGCAGCACCGCCATCGACACCAGCGTCCAGAGCAGGTGGTTGCCCATCGGGTCGCCCAGCATCAGCGCGCGCAGCACGCCGATCAGGTGCGTGAGCGGGTTCACGTCGGTGAACGTCTGCAGCCAGTCCGGCATCGTGCTGGTCGGGACGAACGTGCTGGTGCCGAACGTCAGCGGGAACATCGTCAGCAGCACGATCCCCTGCACCGCGCCCGGCGTGCGCGCGATGGTGCCGATGAAGACGGACGCCCAGCTCAGGCACAGCGCGAACGCGATCACGATGCCGGCCGCGGCGAGCACCTCGAGCGGGCTCGTCTCGGCGCGGAAGCCGATCGCGTAGCCGAACCCGATCGTCACGGCGCACATCAGCACGTAGCGGACGATGTCGGCGAACACGGCGCCGACCAGCGGTGCGGCGCGGGAGATGGGGAGGCTGCGGAAGCGGTCGAAGACGCCCTTCTCGATGTCGGTGTTGAGGTTCACGCCGATCGACACGGACGCGAATGCGACCATCTGCGCGAGCACGCCCGGGAGCAGGAACTGCAGGTAGTCCTGCTGGGAGCCGCCGGCGAGCGCGCCGCCGAAGATGTAGGTGAACAGCGCGAGGAAGATGACCGGCTGGAACGTGACGTCCAGCAGCGCCTCCGGGTTGCGGGTGACGCCGATCAGGTTGCGCTTGGCCAGCACGAGGCTGTGCCGCGGGAGAGCGAGCGCGCTCATGCGAGCACCTCCTGGGGGTTCTCGGTGCGGCCCGTGAGGGTGAAGAAGACCTCGTCGAGGCTCGGCAGGTGCAGGGACAGCTCAGTGACGGCGATGTTCGCCTCGTTGAGCCGGTAGATCGCGTCGCCGAGCACCTCGTCGCCGGCGACGGGGACGCTGACCACGCCGCGGCCGGTGTGCTCGGCGCGGGTCCCGGCGAGATCGCCGATGATCGTGGCGGTCTCGTCGAGGCGGTCCGGATCCACGGGGCGGACCGTGAGCCGCTGCCCCCCGACGACGCGCTTGAGCCCGCTCGGCGTGTCGTGAGCGATGACGCTGCCGTGGTTGATGACGGTGATCTCGTCCGCGAGCGCGTCGGCCTCCTCCAGATACTGCGTGGTGAGCAGGACGGTCGACCCGTCGTGGACGAGCGAGCGCACGACGCCCCACATGTCCTCGCGCTTGCTCGGGTCCAGCCCGGTCGTCGGCTCGTCGAGGAAGATCACGGACGGGCGCCCGACGAGGGACGCCGCGAGGTCGAGCCGGCGCCGCATGCCGCCCGAGTACGTCTTGGCGGGGCGCTTGGCCGCGTCCGTGAGGTCGAACCACTCGAGCAGCTCGTGCGCGCGGGCCTTGGCCCGCTTGCCGGACAGGTTGAGCAGCTGCCCGATCATCGTCAGGTTCTGCTCGCCGGTGAGCAGCTCGTCCACGGACGCGTACTGGCCGGTCAGGCCGATCGTCTCGCGGACCTTGGCCGGCTCGCGCGCGACGTCGATCCCGTTGATGCGCGCGCTGCCCGCGTCGGCCTGGATGAGGGTGGCGAGGATCCGGACGGCGGTCGTCTTGCCGGCCCCGTTCGGGCCGAGCACGCCGAGCACCGTCCCCCGGCGCGCGGCGAGGTCCACCCCGTCGAGCGCCTGCGTGTCTCCGAAGCGCTTGCGCAGTCCTTCGGCTTCGATGGCGTAGTCCATGCCGGGAGCTTCGGCCGCGCCGCTCACACGGCGCGCGCAGATCGCTCACACCGGCTCACACGGCTGCGAGCTCCTCTGCGAGCAGGCCGTAGCGGACACCGTCCTGCCAGGCGCCGGCGCGGTCGTACGCCTGCCGCCGGCGGCCCTCTTCGGTGAACCCGGCGTTGGCGAACACGCGCTGCGCGGCGGTGTTGAAGCCGTAGACCTCGGCTTCCACGCGGTGGATGTCGTGGTCGGCGACGAGGTGGCGCGCGAGCTGCTTGATGGCTTGGGTGGCGAGGCCGCGGCCGCCGTGTGCCGGGTCGATCATCAGCGTGCGGATGTCCGCGATCCGGCTGCGGCGGTTGACGAGCACCCAGCGGACGCCGCCGACCAGCTGGTGCTCGTGCTCGATCACGAGCAGCTCACCGGTGTCTTCGCGCAAGGATTCGGCCGCGGTGGTGGCAAGCGTCGCGGCGATCTCGGGGTGCTGCGCGAGCGCGACGAGCGCGTCGCGGTCGGCGGGCGTGGCCGGGCGGAGCATCGCGTCGCAGCGTACGAGCTCGGCGCGCGTGAACTCGGCGCCTGGGTAGCGCCGCATGAGCAGACAACTCGACCCTGGGAGGTTCCGATGATCAAGGGCGTTGCGGCCGTGTGGGTGCCTGTGACCGACATGACCCGTGCCGTGCAGTTCTATGGCGACACGCTGGGGCTGAACGTGACCGAGCACGACGGCGACTGGAGCGAGGTCGACGCGAACGGGCTCAAGATCGGGCTCAACAGCAGCGAATCGCCGGCCGGGGACGGCGGGGCGGCGATCGCCTTCCAGCCCGGCGGCGACATCGAGGAGGAGGTCGAGCGCCTGAAGGGCGAGGGCGTGGAGTTCCCGGACGGGATCGCCGATCAGCCGTGGGGGCGGATCGTCACGTTCAAGGACCCCGACGGGAACGACCTGCAGCTCTTCCAGCCGCCGCAGTAGGAGCTATCGTCGCGCGCCCCGTGGAGCGCGCACCCGCACTGGAGACGCTGGACGACCTCCGGCGCCTGCACGAGACGCTGGTCCGCAGGCGACGGGCCGGCGTCGTCGTGCCCGTCGAGCTGGGGGAGCTCGACGACGCGCGCTTCGTCGAGCCGGGCTTCGAGTACGCGTACACGCTCGAGCGGCTGCGCTGGCTGTGCGCGCACGAGCAGCCGCGCTTCGCCGCGCCGACCGACCTCGCCCCGCACCGCCCGCTGGACGCCGAGCAGCTCGCGGCGGCGAAGGCGCCCGGAGGCGTCGTGCAGGTGATCGCACCCGCGGGCTCCGGGAAGACGACGGTGCTCGTCGAGCGGGTCCGCGAGCTGCTCGCGCGCGGCGCGCAGCCGGACCGCGTCCTGTGCATGACGTTCAACGAGGCGGCCGCGGCCGAGCTGCGCACACGGCTGCGCACGGCGGGCGCCGGAAGCGTCGCGGCGCGCACGTTCCACTCGGTCGGGCGGCGCATCATCGCCGCGCGGCTCGAGGGCCGCGAGCTCCAGCACGAGTGGACCGTCGCGCAGTGGGCGCGCTTCGCCCGCCAGGCCGCGGCGGAGCTCGGCACGCAGCCGCCCGACCCCGCCGAGCTGCCGGCCGCGATCAGCGCGATCCGCCTCGGCGAGCTCGCGAGCCCGGACGAGTGGGAGCCGCGCTGCCCGGAGGAGGACCGCACCGTCGCGCGCGTCTACCGCCTGGTCGAGCGGGAGAAGGCGCGCCGCCGGCTCTACGACTTCGACGACATGATCGTGCACGCCGTCCGGCTGCTGCGCGCCGACCCCACCGCCCGCGCGCAGTGGCAGTCCGCGTTCCACCACGTGCTGGTCGACGAGTATCAGGACATCGAGCCCGCGCAGGAGCTGCTCGTCCGCATGCTGGCCGCGCCGCACGACGATCTGTTCGTGGTCGGCGACGAGGACCAGACGCTGTACGGCTGGCGGCGAGCGAGCGTCCGCACGATGCTCGATCTCCAGAAGGCGTACCCGACGCTGCACCGCGTCGCGCTCGAGCACAACTACCGCTGCACGCCGGAGGTGGTCCGCGCGAGCGCGACCCTGATCGGCCACAACGCCCGGCGCTTCGCCAAGCCGATCCGCTCGGCTCCGGACCGCACGCCGGGCGGCGAGCGCGCGATCCGCGTCGCCGCCGGCGGCGCGCCGCGGCTGCTCGCGCGCAAGCTCGCCGCCTACACCCGGCCCGACATCGCCGTGCTCGGCCGCACGATCAACGCGCTGCGCCCGTTCGCGCTCGCCGCCGCGGACGCGGGCGTGCGGATCTCCGGGCCGCAGGAGCTGTTCGAGGCAACGGGCGCGCAGGAGACGCTCGAGGCGTACTTCGCCGTGCTCAGCTCACCCCGCACCGCGACCGAGGCGGACCTGCGCGTGCTGCTGCGCCGCCCGGGCCGCGGCCTGCCGGTCGACGCCGCTCAGCGGCTCGCGGATGCCCTCGCGCGCGGCGCGTCGCTCCCGCAAGCGGTCGAGCGGCTGCCGGGCGTCGAGGGCTGGCGGCTGGACCGCGCCGCCGAGCAACTCTCCGCGCTCACCAGCGCCCGCGACGCCGCGACCGTCATCCGCCGCCTGCGCAAGGACGGCCTGGACCGCCACTTCGACGAGGTCGCGCGCGCGTCCGCCCGCCCGGACCGCGACGACCGCAAGGTCCTCGACGAGGCCGAGCAGGAAGCGCGCGGGCACTCGGTCACCGAGTACGCCGCGCTGCTCGAGACCCGCCGGCTGTCACTGCGCCGCGCCCGCGACGACCACAGCGGCATCGAGCTCACCACCGTCCACCGCGCAAAGGGCCGCCAGTGGCCGCGGGTCGTGCTCGTGGCCTGCGACGAAGGCGTGCTCCCGCACCGCAACGCGCTCGAGGACGACACGCCGGGCGAGGGCGCGGAGGCCGAGCGCCGGATCGCCTACGTCGCCTTCACGCGCGCGATGGAGGAGCTGTCGATCCTGCATACCGAGGGCCGCCCGAGCCGGTTCCTGCACGAGGCCGGCCTGATCGAGGCGCCGCCCGCCCCGAAGCCGGAGCCGGACTCGCCACCGGTCCGCGCCTCCACGTGGCAGCCGCCGACCCTGCACGGCGCCGCGACCACCGACCACGGCAAGGCCCTCGAACACGCGGCGCACGCGCTCACGGGCGAGGCGGAAGGCACCGTCGGCGAGCTCGTCGGCGCGCTCACGGAGGCGGAGCGCCGGCGCCTGTTCCGCGCGGTTCCCGGCCTCGATGCCCGGCAACGGGTGCAGGACCTGCCCGCGCGCACGCGCCGCTCGCTCGCCGCGACGCTGCGGGTCATGGCGAGGCGCTGATCCGGGTACCTTCGCCGGATGGATCTCGATGCCGTCCGCGCGACGCTCGAAGCCCGCCGCGACGACACCCGCGCGCGTGTGGCGGTGCTGGCCAAACGCCCGGAGCGCGGCGCGTCGCAGGGCTTCGGCAAGCGGATCGGCGACGGCACGGTCGAAGCGATCTCCCGCTTCAACGACATCGGCGTCGGCACCGCGCTGGAGACCGGGCTCGCACGCACCGAGCGCGCGCTCGCGAAGCTCGACGAGGGCACCTACGGCTGCTGCGACAACTGCGGACAACCGATCGCGGAGAAGCGCCTGCGCGCGATGCCCGACGTGGTCCTCTGCATCGACTGCGCTAAGCGCGGCGCGTGAGCGCGACCAGGTAACGGCACGCGCCGCGCGCGAGGAACGTGCGCGCCGACGGCACCGGGAACTCGATGCAGTCGCCGGGCTCCAGGTCGTGCGCCGACCCGTCCTCGCGGATCGTCAACGAGCCGTCGAGCATCCAGATCTGCTGGTGGATGAACGCGTAGGCGTCGGCCGGGTACGCGATCTCGGCCCCGGCGGGCAGCTCGACCTCGACCAGCTCGAGCGGGCCGCCGGCCACGGGCGAGAGCGCGCGCCGGCGGTAGCCCGTGTCGGGATCGGTCCACGTCGGCTGCTCGCCCGCGCGCACCAGCCGCCGGTCCGAGCGCTCCGCGCGCGCCACCAGCTCGGACAGCGTGAGCCCGAGCGCCGCCGACAGCCGGCCGAGCAGCGCCGCTGTCGGCTGCGCCTCGGCCCGCTCGACCTTCGCGATCATCGCCCGCGACACGCCGGAGCGCTCCGCCAGGGCGTTCGCCGACAGCCCGCGGGCCTCGCGCGCGGAGCGCACCGTCTCGGCGATGGACGCCGTGAGATCACTTGACACGATAGTGGACAGTACCGCTACTATCGGCGACATGGAAGTACGGCAAGCCACCGCGGACGACGCCCCCGCCTGCGCGGCCATCTACGCCCCGTACGTGACCGACACGGCGGTGTCGTTCGAGCTCGAGCCGCCCGACGCGCACGAGATGGCGCGGCGGATCGCCGCCGCGCACGCGTGGCTCGTGCTCGAGGACGAAGGCCGCGTCGTCGGCTACGCGTACGCGGGCACGTTCCACCCGCGCGCCGCCTACCGCTTCGCGTGCGAGACGAGCGTCTACCTGGAGCGCGGCTTCGAGCGCCGCGGCGGCGGCCGCGCCCTCTACGCGGTCCTGCTCCCGCTGCTGCGCGAGCGGGGCTTCACGACTGCAATCGCCGGCATGACGCTCCCCAACCCCGGTAGCGAGGGCCTACACCGCGCGCTGGGCTTCGAGCCCGTCGGGACCTACCGGCGGGTCGGCTTCAAGTTCGACGCCTGGCACGACGTCGCGTGGACGCAGCTGATGCTTCGGTAGCGCCAGCCCCACCAGCGCCCCCGCGAACGACAGCCCGGCGGTGACGCCGAGCGCAGGCGCGAACCCGTCGACGAACTGGGCGGGGGAGCCGTAGCCGCCGGCGCCCGCGAACACCGCCACCAGCAGCGCGATCCCGAACACGCCGCCGAGCTCACGCAGCGTCGAGTTCGTGCCCGCGGCCTTGCCGACCGCCTCCGGCGGCACCGCGCCGACCACCGAGTTCTGCCCGGCCGGGAACGTCATCGACACGCCGCAGCCGGCGATGATCAGCGGCGCGATCATGGACGCGTACGCGATGCCCGGCTCGGCGATCAGCGCGATCCATCCCATCCCGGTCCCCTGCAGCGCCAGCCCGGCGACCATGAACGGACGCTCCCCGTGGCGGTCGACCAGCGCGCCCGCGAGCGGCGCCACGAAGAACAGCGTCAGCGTCCACGGCAGCAGGCGCAGGCCGGCGTCCAGCGGCCCGTAACCGAGCCCGGTCTGCAGGAACTGGGCGAGGAAGAAGACGGCGCCGAACAGCGAGGCGACGGCGAAGAACACAGCCGCGTTGCCCGCCGCGAACGCGCGCGAGCGGAAGAAGCGCAGCGGCAGCATCGGGTCGGCGACACGCCGCTCCCACGCGATGAACAGCGCCAGGCAGGCGACGCCGGCCGCGAACGCGAACACCACCTCGGCGCTGCCCCAGCCCGCGAGGTTCCCGCGCACGAGGCCCCACACGACGCCGAACGCCGCGACGCCGACGAGCCCCAGCCCGACGAGGTCGAGCGCGCCGTCCGGTCCGTGCGACTCCTGCATGCGGCGCGGGATGAGCGCCAGCAGCGCAAGCCCGAGCGGCACGTTGAGCCAGAAGATCCATTCCCAGGCGAGCCCTTCGGTGATCGCGCCGCCGACGACCGGCCCGCTCGCCACCGCCAGCCCGGTGACGCCGAAGTACACGCCGAGCGCCTGGCCGCGCTTGTCCGGCGCGAACGCGGAGCTGACGAGCGCCATGCCGAGCGGCATCACCAGCGCGGCGCCCGCACCCTGCACCGCGCGCGCCGCGATCAGCGCGTCCACCGAAGGCGCCAGCGCGCACGCGGCCGACCCGGCGACGAAGATCGCTAGCCCGACCGTGAACCCGCGCCGGCGTCCGAACCGGTCGCCGAGCGCGGCGCCCGTCATCAGCAGCACGGCGAAGCTGAGGTTGTAGGCGTTGACGGTCCACTCGAGCGCCGCGAGCGACGCGTTCAGCTCCACGCGGATCGTCGACAGCGCGGTGGACACGACGAGCGTGTCGAGCGCGACCATCAGGGAGGCGGCCGACGCGAGCGCCAGCACCCATCTCGAATCGTGTCTCATGCCGGGGTAGACACCGGCCCGGCCGCGGATCGGCCGATGAGTTCGCGCCCTCGGCGGTGTCCGTACGGATATGAGCGCGACCGCCGAAGCCGTCTTCCGTGCCGAGACCGAACCGCTGCGCCGCGAGCTGGAGCTCCACTGCTACCGGATGCTCGGCTCCGTCCAGGACGCCGAGGACCTCGTGCAGGAGACGTTCCTGGCCGCCTGGCGCGGATTCGACGCCTTCGAGGGCCGGTCGTCGCTGCGCACGTGGCTGTACCGGATCGCGACCAACCGCTGCCTGAACGCGCTGCGCGACGCCGCGCGCCGGCCCGACGAGCACGAGTTCCCGGCCGAGCCGCCGGAGCCGACGCGGTGGGGCGACGCGCCGTGGCTGCAGCCGCTGCCGGACGAGATCTACGAGGCGCGGGAGGCGGTCGGGCTCGCGTTCGTCTCCGGTCTCCAGCACCTGCCGCCCACGCAGCGGGCGGTGCTCGTCCTGCGCGACGTGCTCGGCTTCCAGGCGGCCGAGGTGGCGGAGATGCTCGACACGTCCGCCGCGGCGGTCAACAGCGCGCTGCAGCGCGCTCGCGCGACGCTGGAGACGCGCGTCCCGCCGGCCGACCGCGCGCCCGCCCCGCGCTCGGCGGCCGAACGCGTCGTGGTCGATCGCTTCGCCGACGCCTTCCAGGCCGGCGACGTCGACACGATCGTCGCCCTGCTGACTGACGACGCGTGGCTGACGATGCCGCCGGCGCCGCACGAGTACCGGGGCGCGGAGCTGATCGGGCGCTTCCTGCGGACCGTCCCCGCGGGCGGTGACGTGCGCCGCTTCCGCCTCGTGCCGACCCGCGCCAACGGCCAGCCCGCGTTCGGGCTCTACCTGTCCCGCCGCGCGGTCGGCATTCTCGTCCTCACGGTGGCCGGCGAGCGCGTGAGCGCCATCACCGCCTTCCACGACACGAGCGTGATCGCGCGCTTCGGGCTACCCCGCACCCTCCCGTACGAGTAGGCAGTCGAGCTCGAGCAGCCCGAGCCCGGCGTCACGTCCGACGCTCGTGAGCTGCGCGGGCCGGAACCCGAGCGCGCGCAGCCGGTCCAGCGTCTCCAGCCAGCCGGGCGCGCCGTCGTAGATCGCGCGCACGGACAGCTCGACCTGCAGCGCGACCACGTGCTGCAGGCAGCCCGCGGCGCCTTCGATCACTTCCAGGTCCCAGCCCTGCGTGTCCGTCTTGAGCAGCACGCGGGCCGCGGGGACGTGGGCGGTGACGTCGGCGAAGAGCGCGTCGAGGCGCTGGACCTCGACCTCCTCCTGACGGTCAACCTCGCTGCCGCCGAAGTGCTCGACCGAGAAGCGGTTCGGCTCCAGGAACGACGTGAAGTTGCTCTCGCGCGCGACGTTGATGGTCGCCACGCCGGCCTCACGGCCGAGCGCCAGGCGGTGCGCGCGCCACGCCGGATCGCCGTCCACGCCGAGCGCCGCGAAGGACGTGGAGACCGGCTCGAAGGAGACGATCTCGCCGCGGTAGCCGTTGGCGCGCAGCAGATGGTGGAAGCCGCCGCGGTGCGCGCCGACGTCGAGCACGCAGTTCACGTGCGCGCGCTCGATCACGGCGCGCAGGAGCGCGGCGTGCGCGGCCTGCTCGACCGGCAGCGGGTTCGCGGTGTCGCGCGGGACGTCGCGGTAGAGCGTGTAGCCGAGCCGTTTGAGGCCGCGCTGGACGAGCGCCTTCATCCGAGCACCACCCGGTCCAGCTCGTCCAGCACCGGG
The DNA here is from genome assembly GCF_003344625.1 of Solirubrobacter deserti. Lineage (GTDB taxonomy): Bacteria > Actinomycetota > Thermoleophilia > Solirubrobacterales > Solirubrobacteraceae > Solirubrobacter > Solirubrobacter deserti. The sequence continues at coordinate 173,314 of NZ_QPKJ02000005.1, forward strand.
GCGCCGGGCTCGAACTTGCGCGCGAAGTCGGCGCCGGAGGCGAGCATCGCGTCGAGATCCTCGCGGCCGAGGACCGCCGGGTGCGCGGCCCCTGGGGACCAGGTCGAGAAGCGGAGCGGGTCACCGCTCAGCCGCAGTCCGGACGCGTACAGCGCGGTGTGGGGGAGCGACTCGGTCGGCACGATCGCCCGCTCGTAGTAGCGCAGGAGCGCGGCGGGCGGCTCGGCCACGAGCTCGGCCGCTCGCCGCGAGAGCGTCAGCCAGTCCGTCCCGCGCCGGACGGTGACGCCGGGCCCGCGGCGCCGCAGCCCGATCGCGGTGCCCCACGGCATGTCGCGCAGCGTGAGCAGCGGGCGCGCCGCGGCGACGGCGCGCCGCACCGCGCGGCCCGGCGGGCGGACCTGGCGGTAGCGGTAGAAGTAGCGGCGCCCGAACTCGTCGGTCTCGCCGCGCGTCCAGGCCGGCGGCGCGACCGGCGCGCCCTCGACGAACGCGTCGAACCCGCTCTCGCGCCAGCGGCGCTCGATGTCGGCCAGTGGCCGGAGCGGATAGTCCTGCCCGGAGATCACGGTCAGCCACTCGAACCGGCCGCGCAGCGCCTGGCGCAGGCTGCGCCGGAGCGCCTGCAGCTGCGTCGGGCCGCCCCAGCCCACGGGCGTCGCCGGCAGCACGCGCTCGACGCCGAGCGCCCGCAGCGCGGCCTCGTCCACGCGCGTGCGGCGGTCGTCGTGGTGCAGGACGATCGTGCACGCCGGGCTTCCGCGGCGGAGCGTCCGGACGAGCCGCAGCACCTGGTCGGGGTACTGGTGCGACAGGACGACGTAGACCGTGGTCACCAGACGTCGCCGTCGCGCCAGTCGGCGCACAGCAGCTCGCCGTCGAGGTCCAGCTCGCCGCCGAACACGAGGATCCAGCCGAGCTCGTCGGGCGTGTCCTCGACGCCGTCCGGCGTGAGGATCCGCAGCGCTCCGCGCCACGGCTTCCAGCCGCGGGCGGTGTAGAACGGCAGGCCTTCGTCGCTGGAGCCGAGCGCGCCGAAGTCGTGGGCGCGCCGGATGATCTCCTCGAGCTCGCCCATGAGCTCCCCCGCGATCCCCTGGCGGCGCCGGTCGGCGCGCACCGCGACGCCCTCGACGTAGCCCGCGCGAAGCGGGCGGCCGTTGTGGGCGATCGAGCGCTGGACGACCGCCGCGTGGCCGACGAGCTCGTCGCCGTCCCACGCGAGCGCGTGCATCCCGCCGAGGCAGTGCTCCCAGTCCTCGGGCGTGAGCTCGCCGTCGAACGCGTCCTCGAGCAACGCGCGGGCGGCGCGCAGCGTGGCGTTGTCGAGCGCGCAGGTGTGAAGGGTCCGGATCACAGCGTGGACGAGGGTAGGGGACGCAGCGCCTGGAGCCGGTCGGCGAAGCCGAGCAGCTCGTCGCGCAGGTGTACCCGCTCCAGCCAGCGGGCGGGAATGCCCTCGAGCCCGTACAGCGCGCCGGCGAGTTGGCCGGCGATCGCGGCGGTGGTGTCGGCGTCGTCGCCGAGGTTGACCGCGGCCAGCACGCACGACTCGTAGTCGTCGGTGGAGGCCACCGCCCACAGCGCCGCCTCCAGCGCGAGCACGATGTAGCCGTTGCCGCGGATCTCCGGCGGCGCCTTGTCCAGGAACGAGCCGGCCGCGACCGCCGCGACCTTCGGGTGCAGGTCCGGCAGCTCGCGGCGGCGCAGCACGTCCTCCTTCGCCGCCCCGTTGAGCGCCTCCACGAGCAGGAGCGCGAAGTGCCGGGTCGCGTCGACGGCCTCCGGCGCCCCGTGCGTGGTTCGCGCGCTGTCACCCGCGAAGCGCACGGCCGTGTCGAGGTCGTGCGCCCACGCCATCGGGATCGGCGCGAGCTTCATCAGCGGGCCGTTGCCCGCGGCGTCCCGCGCCGCATCGCCCGGGAAGGGCTCGCCGGTCTTGCGGAAGCGCTGCAGCGCCTGCCGCGTCGCCCGCCCGATGTCGAAGCACGTCCCGGTCGACGACCAGTGCCCTTCGCGCCACCACCGCACATAGCGCTGAAGCTGGTCCACCGGATCGAACCCGGCCGTCTCGAGCACACTCTCGGCCAGGCACAGCGCCATCGACGTGTCGTCCGTCCACGCGCCCACCGGGAGTTCGAACGGGCCGCCGCCGACCATGTCCGTCACGGGCGGAAACGACCCGGGCGGGGAGAACTCGACGGTGGTGCCGACGGCGTCCCCGACCGCCAGCCCGAGCAGACTTCCACGGAAGCGATTCACGCGCGAGAACGGTACTTCGCCACCGCCAGTGGGAGGAACACCGCGCAGATCAGGATGGGCCACGCGAGCGCCAGCTCGACCGCGTGCGTCGCGGCCCACGAGTCACCGCCCCAGCCGGGGTTGCCGAACAGCTCGCGGGCGGCCGCCGCGGTCGCCGACAGCGGGTTCCATTCCGCGATCGCCGCGAGCCACGCCGGCATCGAGTCCGGATCGGTGAACGCGTTGGACAGGAACCCGAGCGGCCACACGAGGATCTGCACGGACGCCACGGCCTCCGGCCGCCCGGCGACCAGGCCGAGGTAGATCCCCATCCAGATCAGCGAGAAGCGCAGGAGCATCAGCAGCCCGACCGCCGCCAGCGCGTCCGCCGGGCCGGACTCGATCCGCCACCCGATCGCCCACCCGCACGCCATTAGCACGGCCAGCCCGGCCAGCGAGTTGACCAGGTCCGCGACCGCGCGCCCGCCGACCACCGCCGCGCCGCTCATCGGCAGCGAGCGGAACCGCGCCGTGATCCCGCGCGAGGCATCGGTGACGACGGCGGTCATCGTCGTCTCCAGCCCGAACACGCACGTCAGCGCCAGCAGGCCCGGAACGAGGATCGACGGGTAGTCGTCGCCGTAGCCGCCGCGCAGCAGGTACGCGAACATCAGCAGCACCAGCACCGGGAACAGCACGCCGACCGCCAGCACGAACGGCTGCCGCGCCCAGTGCGAGAAGGCGCGCAGCGTCAGCGTCCAGGTGTCGGCCACCAGCCAGCGCACGCTCATCGCGTCAGCTCCAGGAAGACCTCGTCCAGCGTCGGGCGCCGCAGCGCGACGTCCTCTGCGTCCAGCTCGCCGACGACCGCGGCCAGCGCGCCCATCCGGTCACGCACCGGCGCGCTCACGCGCAGCCCGGCCTCGTCGACCTCGGGCTCAGCGCCGCTCACCCGCCCGAGCAGCGCGACCGCCGTCGCCACGTCGTCGCGCTCGCGCAGGACGACCTCGATCCAGTCGCCCGCCAGCGCGTCCTTGAGCTCGGCCGGCGTGCCCTCGGCCACGACCCGCCCGCCGTCCACCACCGCGATCCGGTCCGCGAGCCGGTCGGCCTCCTCCAGGTACTGCGTCGTCAGCAGCACGGTCACCCCGTCCGCCGCGAGCTCCCGCACGCTGTCCCACACCTCCGAGCGCGAGCGCGGGTCGAGCCCCGTCGTCGGCTCGTCGAGGAACAGCACCTCGGGCGAGCGGATCAGCCCGGCGGCGAGATCCAACCGACGCCGCATCCCGCCCGAGTAGCCGCCCGCCGGGCGGTCGGCGGCGTCCTCGAGCCCAAAGCGCTTCAGCAACTCCTGCGCACGCGCCCGCGCACGCGCGACCCCGAGATGCTGCAGGCGCCCGAACAACACGAGGTTCTGGCGGCCGGTGAGGACCTCGTCCAGCGCGGCGTGCTGCCCGACCAGGCCGATCCGCGCGCGCACGCCGCCCGGGTCCGCCGCCACGTCGCACCCGGCGACGACGGCCCGCCCGCCGTCCGGGCGCACGAGCGTCGTCAGCACGCCGACCGTCGTCGTCTTGCCCGCTCCGTTCGGGCCCAGCAGCCCGTACACGGCGCCGCGCGGCACCTCCAGCGAGAGGCCCGCCAGCGCCTCCGTCTCGCCGTAGGACTTGCGCAGCCCTTCGGCGACGATCGCCATCTTCTCTCCGTACGCCATACGGAGTAGCGTACAGCATACGGTGTTGCTCGTGACGGAACCCGGCGATCCCATCCGCGGGCTCGAGCTGCTGTGGCGGGTCCACACGACGCCCAAGCGCGGCCCCAAACAAAGGCTCGACCTCGACCAGATCGTCAGCGCGGCGATCGCGGTGGCCGACGAGGAGGGCCTGGACGCGCTGTCGATGCGAAGGGTCGCCGAACGGCTGAAAGTCGGAACGATGTCGCTCTACACCTACGTCCCGGGCAAGCCGGAGCTGCTGGACCTGATGCTCGACGCCGCGATCGAGCCGTCAACCCCGCATGACGTGGCGCACTGGCGCGCCCGTCTCGAGCGTGTGGCGCGCGAGAACTGGGACCGCTTCCACCGGCATCCGTGGCTGCTGGAGATCACACCGACGCGGCCGGTCCTCGGGCCGAACACGATCGCCCGCTACGACCACGAGCTGCTGGCGCTGGACGGGATCGGCCTCTCGGACGTCGAGATGGATTCGACCCTTACCCTGCTCAACGCCCACACGGAATCCGCCGCCCGCCGCGCCCTCGAGGCGGCGCGCGCGGAGCAGCGCACCGGCATGACCGACGAGCAGTGGTGGGCCGCCCGCGCGCCGTTCCTCGAGCGGGTGATCCAGCCGGGCCGCTTCCCCACCGCGAGCCGTGTCGGGACGGCCGCAGGCGAGGCCCACAACGCCGCCTACGCACCTGAGCACGCGTTCACGTTCGGGTTACAGCGGGTGCTCGACGGCGTCGATTTCCTCATACGGAACCGAGCTTCCGACGGCTGAATTCGAATGTTCTCGCAACATTTACCGAACCCGCTGGACTTATTTCCGCTCATTTGAAATAAGTCCCTCTCTCAGGAGAGTGGAGTCCAACGGAGGAGAGCCGTTAATGCGCAGGATGCGGTACGCGCTGCTCGCGGTCGTCGCTGCCATCGCATGGGCGATGGCTGCGTCACCAGCCCGAGCGGCACAAACGGTCGTTATCGACGCAGTCGATTCGCCCGCTTCGGCCTTCAGCCCCGCCAACGTGAGCGTCGAGGTCGGCGACACGGTCCGGTGGGAGTTCGACCAGGCCCAAACCACCCACGACGTCACGTCGCAGGGGACCAACTGGGCTCAGCCCATCGATGAGGAACGCGCTCCGAACGGCGAGCCGATCACCCGGACGTTCAACACGCCCGGCACCTACACCTTCTTGTGTGACCGGCACCCCGGGATGACCGGGTCGATCACGGTCCAGGCCGCGAACCTCGACCGCGTGCTGGTTTTCTCGAAGACCGGCGGTTTCCGCCACGACTCGATCCCGCAGGGCATCGCGGCGATCCAGGCGCTCGGCACCGCCAACAACTTCACGGTGGTCGCCACCGAGGACGCGGCCCAGTTCACCGACGCGAACCTCGCGACGTTCGACGTCGTCGTGTTCCTCTCCACCACGGGCGAGATCCTCAACGACACCCAGCAGGCCGCCTTCGAGCGCTACATCCAGGGCGGCGGCGGCTTCGCCGGCGTCCACGCGGCCTCGGACACCGAGTACAGCTGGCCGTGGTTCGGCGAGCTCGTCGGCGGCTACTTCCGCAGCCACCCGCCCGGAACGCCCGCCGCGGCGGTCGACATCGAGGACGGCGACGAGCCCTCCACGACCGGCCTCCCGACCCGCTGGCAGCGCACGGACGAGTGGTACAACTTCCAGCACCCGACGACCCCGGTCGTCAACGGCAACGGCACCGTCGCCGACTTCAGCCCGCGGGCCCGCCACGTGAAGGTCCTCGCCACGGTCGACGAATCGACGTACGACGAGCAGGACGGCAACGCGGTCGACGACGATCACCCGATCGCGTGGTGTTCGGACTTCGACGGCGGCCGCTCGTGGTACACGGCCATGGGCCACACGCAGGCGTCGTTCAACGACGCCCAGTTCCGGCAGCACCTGCTCGGCGGTCTGCGCACCGCGGCCGGCGTCGCCGGTGACTGCGGCCGCGAGCGAGACGTGCCGCCGACCGCGGCGGACTTCGAGAAGGTCACGCTCAGCGACGACACTCAGGCTCCGGTCGAGATCGACATCGCGGAGGACGGGCGCGCCTTCTACCTCGAGCGCGACGGCCGCGTCTACATGTGGTCGCCCACCTCGCAGACCTCGCAGCTGATCGCCGACCTCCCGGTCACCAACAGCCACGAGAACGGCAACCTGGGCATCCAGCTCGCGCCGGACTTCGAGACGACCAACCACATCTACATCGCCTACTCGGCGCTCCCGGACGCGTCCGGCACCAACGTGCTGTCGCGCTTTACGCTGAACGGCAACACGCTCGGCAGCGAGCAGCGGATCTACACCTGGCAGCAGCAGCGCCTGCAGTGCTGCCACAACGGCGGCTCGCTCGACTTCGGTCCCGACGGGAGCCTCTACATCTCGACGGGCGACAACTCGAACCCGTTCGCCCACAACTACAACCCGGCGGACGAGCGGCCCGGCCGCGAGCCGTGGGACGCACAGCGCACGTCCGCCAACACGAACAACCCGAACGGCAAGATCCTGCGGATCAAGCCGATCCCGAACGCCACCGGCGTGCCGGGCATCGGGACGACGTACACCATTCCTGAGGGGAACATGTTCCCCGAGTCCCAGGACACCCAGAACAAGACCCTGCCCGAGATCTACGCGATGGGCTTCCGGAACCCGTTCCGGATCCACGTCGACCAGAAGACGGGCTGGGTGCTGCTCGGCGACTACGGTCCTGACGCGGGCGCGGCGAACGCCGCCCGTGGTCCCGCGGGCCACGTCGAGTTCAACGTCGTCAAGGAGCCCGGCTTCTACGGCTGGCCGTACTGCATCGGGCCCAACCTCCCGTACCGCGACATCGTCTACCAGAGCGACGAGGGCGGCGTTGGCGGCCAGTACACCTACGACACCCCCGACACCCACAACTGCGCCGCGCCGGTCAACGACTCGCCGAACAACAACGGCCTGACGAACCTGCCGCCGGCCATCCCGGCGTCGACGTGGCAGACCTACAGCACGTTCGACCAGCGGTTCCCGGACCTCGGTGCCGGCGGCGCGCCGATGGGTGGCCCGCGCTACTACTTCGACGCGGACAACCCGTCGAACACCAAGTTCCCGCCGTTCTACGACGGCCACTGGTTCATGGGTGAGTGGAACAACGACTGGATCAAGACCGCGAACCTCAACGACGACGGCCTGATCACGGGCATCGCCTGCTTCGCCATCTGCCAGGGCTACCAGAGCCCGATGGACATCGAGTTCGGCCCCAACGGCTCGCTCTACGTGGTCGAGTGGGGGCAGGGCTTCGGGTCCAACAACGCCGACTCCGGCGTCTACCGGATCGACTACATCCAGGGCGCGCGCTCGCCGATCGCGGTCGCGAACGTCAACAACGACGCGGTGCCGGTCGGCACCACGGTCCAGTTCTCGTCGGCCGGATCGAGCGATCCGGACGGCACCCCGATCAGCTACCTGTGGGACTTCAACGACGGCACGCCGACGTCGACGGCGGCCAACCCGACGCACACGTTCACGCAGGCCGGCACCTACAACGTCACGCTGACGGTGAGGGACGAGTCGGGCGACACGGCCGTTGACACCGTGCGCGTGGTCGTCGGCAACCAGCGGCCGGTCGTGACGATCGAGATCCCCGAGAACGGCCGGGTCGCCAACTTCGGCGACCGGATCCCGTACAAGGTCTCAGTCGTGGACCCGGACGGCGGCTCGACCGGCGCCGGCACGATCGACTGCGACGACGTCGTCGTCAAGTTCAAGCTCGGCCACGACTCGCACGCGCACGACCTGGAGTCGATGACGGGCTGCCAGGGCGAGTACACGATCACGGGCGTGGAGGGCCACAGCACCGAGCTGAACATCTTCACGGTCGTGACCGCGTCCTACACGGACGAGGGCAACGGCCCGGCCGCTCCGGTGACGGGCGAGGCCGAGGCGATCCTGCAGCCGAAGCTCAAGCAGGCCGAGTTCTTCTCGACGACCGGTCGCACCGCGGACAGCCGCGCGGCGGGCGGTGACCCGGGCGTCGCGCTCGAGGCCACCACGGACGTCGGCGGCGGCAACTCCGCGGCGTTCATCGAGGACGGCGACTGGATCTCGTTCAACCCGTACAACCTCGAGGACCTCTCGAAGGTCACCTTCCGCGTCGCCTCCGAGAGCACCGGAGCGACCATCGAGCTCCGCTACGACGCCCCGGACGGGCCGCTGGTCTCCTCGACCACGTTCCCGGCGACGGGCGGCTGGCAGACCTGGGCGGACGTCACGTCGAACCTGCCGGCGACCATCCCGCAGGGGACGCATCGCCTGTTCGTGGTGTTCCGCCACCCGACGAACACCGGCGGCCTGATGAACCTGAACTGGTTCAAGTTCACGGGCAAGGGCGCGGCCGTCACGGCGCCGCCCGAGGTCAACGCCACGGCTGAGCCGATCAGCGGTGAGGCGCCGCTCAACGTCGCCTTCAACGCTGACGCGACGGACGCCGAGAACGAGGCCATGACGTACGCGTGGGACTTCGGCGTGCCCGGCACGGACGCCGACAAGTCCACGGAGAAGGCGCCGAACTACACCTACACGACGCCGGGCAACTACACGGCGAGCGTGACGGTGACCGACGCGTCCGGCGGCAGGGCCTCGGACACGGTCGAGGTCCGCGTGACGCGGCCGCTCGACGAGTGCCCGACGGGCCCCGTCCGCTCGGACGAGTTCGACGGCACCACGCTCGATCCGAAGTGGACCGTGCTGCGGCCGGACACGGCCAACCCGCTGAGCGTGTCCAACGGGTCGCTGGTCCTGCCCATCTCGCAGGGCTCGATCTACGGCACCGGCACCTCGGCGAAGAACATCGTCGTCCAGGACATGCCGGACGGCGAGTGGATGGCCACGGCCAAGATCTCGGCGAGCGCGCTCACCGAGAACTACCACCAGGCCGGTCTGCGCGTGTACGCGGGCGACGACAACTGGGCGTCCGTGCACATGATCTACGCCGGCTCGGGCCGCGACTTCGAGTTCATCACCGAGGTCGACGGCGCTCCGCGCAACGAGGGCGCCGACAAGCTCGGCGGCATCCCCGCCGACGCCCCGCTCGACTACTACGTGCGGCTGATGTACGACGGCGAGAACCTGACGGCCGCGTACTCGTACGACGGGTCCACGTTCCAGCCCGTCGGCCGCCCGGTGTCGCTGGCCACGTTCACCGACGCCAAGGTCGGCCCGGTGGCGCTATCCGGTGAGACGGCGACGACCGTGCCGGTGGCCCGCTTCGACTGGGTCCGCTTCGATCCGGACGGCTCGGGTGGCGGCGGCTCGGAGGGCATCGTCGACAACTTCGACGGCAACGCCCTCGACGGGGCCTGGGAGCGCATCCGCGGCGACCAGTCCGCCGTGGTCGGCAGCGGGACGCTGCAGATCCCGGCTCAGACCGGCGACATCTACCAGACCCGCAACGACGCTAAGAACCTCATCGTGCGCGACGCGCCCGACGGGGCCTGGCAGGCGGTGACGAAGATCAACTTCAAGGGCACCGCGCAGTACCACCAGGCCGGGATCATGGTCTACGGCGATGACAACAACTTCACGAAGTTCGGTCGTATCGTGCATACGACGACCGGCACCGAGAAGTTCGAGTTCATCAACGAGGTGAACGCGGTCGCGCGCAACGCGGCGGAGGACTCCTCCGCCAACCTGGCGGCGACCTTCCCGAACGACTACTACCTCCGACTCACGTCGGACGGCACGAACGTGGTGGGCCACTACTCGACCGACGGCTCCACCTGGACCGCCGTCGGGCGTTCGGCGGTGCTGCCGGCGAACGCGAAGATCGGCCTGTTCGCGTTCTCCAACGACGGCACGGGCAACCCGGTCGCCTCCTTCGACTCCTTCGCCCTCACCGGCGACGAGGTCGGCGGCGGTGGCGGTGGCGGTCAGCCGTCCGGTCCCAGCTACGACGATCAGTTCGACGGCGCCACGCTTGACAAGGAGCGCTGGAACGCCATCGTCCGCGACACCCCGGCCGAGTACTCCCTGGCCGGTGGCAAGCTCAACTACACGCTGAGCGCGGGCGACATCTACACGGGTGACACCAACCCGCCGCCGAACAACTTCCTGCTGCAGGATGCGTCGCACGCCGACGAGGACTGGGTGATCGAGACCAAGGTCGACGGCTACACGTTCGACGGCGGCTACGCCCAGGGCGGCCTGCTGGCCTACCAGGACGGCGACAACTACGTGAAGTTCGACGTCATCACCGACCCGAACAACACGGTGGTGAACCGGATCGAGCTCCGCTCGGAGATCGCCGGCGTCATCCAGGAGCCGCAGTCCAACGCGACCGTCACCGCCGCCCAGGCGAACGGGCCGTTCTGGCTGCGTCTCACCAAGGAAGGCAACAGCTACAAGGGCGAGTACTCGTTCGACGGCGTGGCTTGGACCGCGGCGCCGAACAGCCCGGTCACGAATCCGATGGCCGATCCGGACTTCGGTCTGTTCGGGTTCAGCCCGCAGGACCGCGAGGTCACGGACACGGTGTCGTTCGACTACTTCACCCTCAACGGGCCTGACCCGAGCGGGTGCGAGCAGTGCGACGGCCCGGGCGACTCGTTCGACGGCAGCTCGCTGAACGCGGACCGCTGGAACGCCATCGCCCACGACGACCCGACGAAGTACGCGGTCGCCAACGGCGCGCTGACGGTCACCACGACCGCCGGCGAGATCTACCAGGGCTCGACGGGCGGAGGCCCGCTGATCCTGCAGGCCGCGGACCACGCCGGTTCGGACTTCGTCCTGGAGACCAAGCTCACCAACACGCTCGACGGTGGCTACTCCCAGGGCGGCATCCTCGTCTACGGCGACGACAACAACTACGTCAAGCTCAACGCGATCTCCGACGACAACAACGCGAACCGGGTCAACCGGCTCGAGCTGCGGTCCGAGGTCAACGGCACGGTGAGCGCGACGGCGTCCGACCCGCAGATCACGGCCGCTCAGGCCGCGGGTCCGCTCTGGCTGCGCCTGACCAAGGCCGGCAACAGCTACACCGCCGAGTACAAGACCTCCGAGCCCGGCAGTTGGACCGCCTTCTCGGGCCCGGTCACGAACGCGATGGCGGCGCCGAAGTTCGGCCTGTACACCCAGGGCGTGCTGCAGTCCGGCGACACGGTCACGTTCGAGTACTTCTCGGTCGACGGCGACAGCACGGGCTGCCCGCCGGTGGACGAGAACGAACCGCCGACCATCGAGTCGGCCTCCGCGACGCCTTCGTCCGGCTTCGCCCCGCTGAACGTGCAGTTCAACGTCGAGGCCTCTGACGAGGACGACGACGACCTCACCTACAGCTGGGACTTCGACGGCGACGGCGACTCGGACTCGACCGCCCAGAACCCGACGCACACCTACACCACGGCCGGCACGTACGAGGCCGAGGTGACCGTGTCCGACGGTGAGGACGAGCGCACGCGCACGGTGTCGGTCACCGTGTTCGGCGCCGACGACCCGCAGGCGCGCTTCCGCGTGCTGGTGTTCTCGAAGACGACGGGCTTCCGCCACGACTCGATCGACGAGGGCATCGCGGCCATCAAGCAGCTCGGCAACCTCCACGGCTTCCAGGTGGACGCCACCGAGGACGCCTCGCTGTTCCGCGACGACGTGCTGTCGCGCTACGACACGGTCGTGTGGCTGTCCACCACCGGTGACCCGCTCAACGACGCCCAGCAGGCGGCGTTCGAGCGCTACATCAAGGCGGGCGGCGGCTACACCGGCATCCACGCCGCGGCCGACACCGAGTACGACTGGGTCTGGTACGGCCGCCTCGTCGGCGCGTACTTCCTGAGCCACCCGCCCGGGACCCCGCCGGCCACGGTCAAGGTCGAGGACACCGACCACCACTCCACGAAGGACGTTCCGCCCACGTGGCAGCGTGTGGACGAGTGGTACAACTACAAGTCGCCGCTGTTCGCTGACCCGAACGTGCCGGACGGCGACTTCAGCCCGCGGCCGAACGTCCACGTGCTCGCCACGGTCGACGAGGCCACGTACGACGAGCAGGACGGCAACACGACGGATGACGACCATCCGATCTCGTGGTGCCAGCGCTTCGACGGTGGCCGCTCGTGGTACACGGGCATGGGCCACACCGCGGCGTCCTTCTCGGAGGCCGACTTCCTCGACCACATCCTCGGCGGCATCGAGGTGTCCGCCGGCGCGGTCGCGGATGCGGACTGCGGTAAGCAGGGCACCGGCAACCGGCCGCCGACGGTGACCGCGCAGCGGAACCCGTCGGGTGACGTCACTCCGGGCGACCCGGTGGCCTTCACGGCCGAGGGCACCGATCCGGACGGCGACACGCTCACCTACGAGTGGGACTTCGGTGACGGCGCGTCTGCGAACACGCAGAACGCGATGCACACCTACACCACGCCCGGCGTCTGGTTCGCCAAGGTGACGGTCCGCGACGGCAAGGGCGGCAAGACCGAGCAGCTGCTGCAGGTCAACGTCCAGCCGGCCGGTGGGGAGAACCAGGAGCAGGTCGGCGTCGGCGGCCTCGTGCCGGCCACGCTGGCGCTGGACATCCGCGAGTCGGGCAACCTCGGCGTGTTCCAGCCGGGTGTCGGCCGTGACTACGACGCCAGCGTCGACGCCACGGTGACGTCGACCGCCACGGCGGCGGCCCTGACCGTGCATGACCCGAGCTCCACGGCTCCGGGCCATCTGGTCAACGGAGCGGACGCGCTGGACCAGGCACTGCAGGTCCGCGCGACGGATGCGGCCAACCCGACGTCGGCGTTCGCGCCGGTGAGCGGGACCCGCCGCAGCCTGCTGGCGTTCCCGGCCCCGGTCACCAACCACAGGGCCACGGTCGAGTTCCGCCAGACCATCGGCGCCAACGAGACGCTGCTCCGCGGCGGCTACGGCAAGGTGCTGACGTTCACGCTGTCGGCGACGACGCCGTAGCGCAGTAGTGCTGGGGCGGTCCTGCGGGACCGCCCCTTCGTGCTCAGGGCCGTCCTTCGGGGCGGCCCTGGCGCGTTAAGCGAGCCAGGCCTCGAGCTGCTCGTACACCTTGGGGTGATTGAGCAGCGCGAGGTGGTGCGTGCCGCCGAGGGCGAACAGGTCGCCCTCACCGGACGCGCTGGCCGAGAGCACGAGCGTGTCGCCGAGCACCCGGCCCGCGAGATGGCGCGCGTCGCGCGTGACGGTGGCGGAGATGAAGCCGTGCCGGGCCGTGGTGAGCAGCGGGTCGCGGACGCCGCGGCGCAGGTCGCGGATGCCGGCCGAGCGGCGTCCGAGGAACTGGGCGAACGGGCGCGTCTCCGGCGCGCTCCGCAGGACGCTCTCCAGGTGATGGACGAGTTGCGCGAGCGGGGCGCCGTCGTGCGGCGTGCCGAGCGAGATCGTGTGGCTCACGCGGGCCGTCCACGGAGCGTCGCAGGCGCAGGCGCTGCGCGCGACGAGCCCGCCCATCGAGTGCCCGACGAGCGCGACCCGCTCGATGTCCCAGTCGAGCGCTTCGATCAGCCGCGCCAGCTCCGCACCGTTCTCCGCGATCGAGCGGCCGGTGTTGTAGCGGACGTGCACGGAGGTCCAGCCGGGTAGGTGCGGATGCCCCCAGGCGTGCTCGGTCTCGCCGAGCCCGTGCACCCAGACGAGCACGGCGGGCAGCCGGGGCTCGCTGATGCGCGCCGCGGTCATCTCGATCGCGAGCGGGCTCCCGGAAGCGTGCAGCTCGTCGCCGATCAGCCCGTTGAGCGCACCCAGCACCTCGGGCCGGGCGTTGAGCGGTAGCAGCGCCGCGGACCGCAGGCCGCCGGCCACGGCTGCGTAGGTGCCGCGCGCGATCGCGTCGTGCAGCGCTCGGACGGGCAGTGCCGCCGGCCCGACCGTCCGGAACACGCGCCCCGAGATCGCGAAGTGGACGTCGCCGATCCCGCGCGAGAGCCCCGCGAGCTCCGTGCCCGCCAGCCGGCCGAGAGCGGTCCTGGGCATGGCGGACACCGTAGCGGCGCGTTCAGCTCACGCGAAGCTCGACTGATCCCAGATGTTGATGCCCGAGTCGACCGCGTGCTGGTCGATCTGCGCGAGCTCCTCGGCGCTGAACGCGAGGTTGTCGAGGGCCGCGACGTTCGTCTCCAGCTGCTCGACCGAGGAGGCGCCGATAAGAGCGCTAGTAACCCGAGGGTCGCGAAGAACCCACGCGATCGCCATCTGCGCGAGCTTCTGGCCGCGCTTGGCCGCGATCTCGTTCAACGCGCGCACGCGCGCCATGTTCTCCTCGTTGATGAAGTCCTTCTTGAGGTAGAAGTCCTTGGCCGCGCGCGAGTCCTCGGGGATGCCGCCGAGGTAGCGGTCGGTGAGCATGCCCTGGCCGAGCGGCGAGAAGGCGATGATGCCGGCGCCGATCTCCTCGCAGGCGTCGAGCACGCCGGGCTCGATCCAGCGGTTGAGCATCGAGTAGGAGGGCTGGTGGATCAGCAGCGGCGTACCGAGCGAGCGCGCGATCTCGTTCGCCTCGCGCGTGCGCTCGGCCGAGTAGGAGGAGATGCCGGCGTACAGCGCGCGGCCGGAGCGCACGGCGGTGTCGAGCGCGCCGATCGTCTCCTCCAGCGGCGTCTCCGGGTCATAGCGGTGCGAGTAGAAGATGTCGACGTACTCGAGCCCCATGCGCTCGAGCGACTGGTCGAGGCTCGCGAGCAGGTACTTGCGCGAGCCCCACTCGCCGTACGGGCCGGGCCACATGTCGTAGCCGGCCTTGGTCGAGATGATCAGCTCTTCGCGGTACGGGCGCAGGTCCTCGCGCAGGATGCGGCCGAAGTTGATCTCGGCGGAGCCGTAGGGCGGGCCATAGTTGTTGGCCAGGTCGATGTGCGTGATGCCGAGGTCGAACGCGCGGCGGATGATCGCGCGCTGGTTCTGGAGCGGCGTGTCGTCGCCGAAGCGGTTCCACAGCCCGAGGCTGATCTGGGGCAGCTTGACGCCGCTGCGCCCGCAGCGGCGGTAGGGCATCGAGTCGTAACGGTCTTCAGCGGCGACGAAGGGCATGCCCTGGTTAATAGCGGCCGCCGCTGCGCCACCCCAGGGCGATCATGTATGCGGCTGCCAGTCCTTGCCACGGCGCGTAGCGGTCCAGGACGGCCCGGAACTCCTCCTCGGTGACGCTGCCGGTGCGCGCGCCGATGATCCGCGCGTAGGCGTTGCGGATGCCGACGTCCTTGGCCAGCGCCACGTCGTAGCGGCCGTGCCCGAACAGGTCGAGCTGCGCCAGCGTCCACTCGCCGATCCCGCGCACGGTGGCGGCGCGCTCGAGGCCGACGCGGGCGACGCGGGCGAGCGTACGCGCCTGCGTGGGCGCCAGGCCGCACGCCTCGAGCGCGGCCTGGTTGGTGAACGCCTCGCGCGGCGGGGCGGCGTACAGGCCGGACCCGTGGCGGGTCCCGTGCGCGCGCGTGAACGCCCACGCGATCTGCCCCGCGCGGGCCGTGTCGATGAGCTGGAACATCACGCCCCAGGCCAGCGCCTCGAACGGATCCGGCACGCGCTGGACGCGCAGGCGCGGCTGCGCCCGCATCGCCCGGCCGAGCAGGGGGTCGCCACGGTGCGCACGGTGGAACGGGGCGAGGTCGTCGTCG
Source organism: Solirubrobacter deserti (assembly GCF_003344625.1). Classification (GTDB taxonomy): domain Bacteria; phylum Actinomycetota; class Thermoleophilia; order Solirubrobacterales; family Solirubrobacteraceae; genus Solirubrobacter; species Solirubrobacter deserti. The sequence goes on from NZ_QPKJ02000005.1 coordinate 188,898, forward strand.
AGCGCGAGCATGAAGCGCATCCGCTCGATCGCGCGCTCGTCGCCGCGCAGGTGCACGACGTCGCCGCGCCAGGCCGCTTCGGCGAGCAGCAGGTCGCCGTCGATGACCATCGCCCGGCGCGCCACGCCGCGCTCGACGCGCAGCAGGCTGCCGGGCAGGTTCCCGTACGGCGGCTCGGATGGCCACAACGGCTTCACGACGACTTCCATAGGCTCCGCAGCATGGAAGCAGTCACGGAGGCGCTGAGCCAGGGCGCGTTCTCGATGGAGCTCAGCGAGGATCAGCGCGACGTGCGCGAGTGGGTGCACGGGTTCGCGGCGAACGTCGTCCGGCCCGCCGCCGCCGAGTGGGACGAGCGCGAGGAGACGCCGTGGCCGCTGATCCAGGAGGCGGCGAAGATCGGCCTGTACTCGTTCGAGGCGCTCGCGCAGTTCTACGCCGACGAGTCGGGCCTGATGCTGCCGATCGTCAACGAGGAGCTGTTCTGGGGCGACGCAGGGATCGGGATGGCGATCATGGGCACGACGCTCGCGGTCGCCGCGATCTTCTCGAGCGGCACCGGCGAGCAGTTCGGCGAGTGGGTGCCGCAGTGCTACGGGAGCGTCGAGAAGCCGGAGGTGGCGGCGTTCTGCGTGTCCGAGCCGGACGCGGGCTCCGACGTGTCCTCGCTGCGCACGCGCGCCCGCTACGACGAGGCCTCCGACGAGTGGGTGCTCAACGGCCAGAAGGCGTGGGCGACCAACGGGGGCATCGCGAACATCCACGTCGTGATCGCGTCCGTCGAGCCCGAGCTGGGCTCGCGCGGACAGGCCGGCTTCATCATCCCGCCCGGCACGCCCGGGCTGACGATGGGGACCAAGGTCAAGAAGCACGGGCTGCGCGCCTCGCACACCGCGGACGTCTTCCTCGACGACTGCCGCATCCCCAGCCGCTGCCTGCTCGGCGGCAAGGAGAAGCTCGACGAGCGGCTCGCCCGCGCGCGTGAGGGCGCGAGCGCGAAGAAGCAGGCCGCCATGCAGACGTTCGAGGCCACGCGCCCGACGGTCGGTGCGCAGGCGATCGGGATCGCCCGCGCCGCGTACGAGTACTCGCTCCAGTACGCGCAGGACCGCTCGCAGTTCGGCCGGCCGATCATCGAGAACCAGGCGATCGCGTTCGCGCTCGCGGACATGGCCCTGGAGATCGACGCCGCGCGGCTGCTCGTGTGGCGCGCGGCGTGGATGGGCCGGACGGGTCGCAAGTTCGAGAACGCCGAGGGCTCGATGAGCAAGCTCAAGGCGAGCGAGGTGGCCGTGTGGGCGACCGAGCGCGCGATCCAGATCCTGGGCGGCAACGGCTACACCCGCGAGTTCCCGGTGGAGCGCATGCACCGCGACGCGAAGATCTACACGATCTTCGAGGGCACGAGCGAGATCCAACGTCTTGTCATCAGCCGGGCGATCTCGGGCATGATGATCCGCTGATGGACCGCGATCTCGACCCCGTGGAAGTGCGCATCCTCGGCTGCCTGATCGAGAAGCAGCGCACGACGCCCGACCAGTATCCCCTCAGCCTCAACGCGCTGCGCAACGCCTGCAACCAGACGACGAACCGCAACCCGATCGTCTCCTACGACGAGGAGATGCTGCGCGCGGCGTTGCAGAAGCTCGGCCGGCGCCGCTACACCCGGCTGACCACCGGCCACAGCAGCCGGGCCGCCAAGTACCGGCACCTGCTGGATGAGGCGCTCCCGCTCGACGCCGCCGAGCAGGCCGTGCTCGCCGTGCTGCTGCTGCGCGGCGAGCAGACGCCCGGCGAGCTCAAGCAGCGCACGGAGCGCATGCAGGCCTTCGACGGCATGGCCGGCCTCCAGGACTGCCTCACGGGGTTGATCGACAAAGGCTTCGTGTCCGAGCTGGCCCGCCGCCCGGGCCAGAAGGAGGAGCGCTTCAAGCACAACCTCTCGGACGACCTGGACCCGGCCGACGTGCCCGCGGGTGCGGAGATGCCGGCCGTGGCCGTCGCGACCGTCCCGCCGCCGCCGCGGCGCGACGAGCGCATGGACAAGCTGGAGGCCGAGGTGCTCGCGCTGCGCACCGAGCTGAGCGCGCTGCGCGAGGAGCTCACCACCCTTCGGGCCGAACTTGGTGCGTAACTAGACCCCCGGCCAGTTCCCGGTGATCCGCGGGGGCGTAGGGTCCCGCACTCATGGAGCAGTGGCTCACGATCGCCCTCATCACCGTCCTGGTGCTGGCGCTCGTCGTCGTGCTCGCGCGACGGGCCTGATCGCGCTCGCCTTCGCCGGCTGCGGGGAGGCGTCGCAGCGGCCCGCCCCGGCCGGACCGAAGCTGCCCTTCCCGCCGCAGGCGCAGGAGCCTGGCCGCGCGCCGGCGTCCCCCGACCCCGCCGGACGGGTCGTGCGCGTGGGCGCGGGCGCCGAGGGGATCGCCGTCGAGGACGGCGTGGCGGCGGTCGCGGTCGACGCCGGGCTCGCGCTGGTCGACGCCGCGAGCGGTGCGCCGCGGAACGTGGTCGAGCTCCCCGCGCCGGCGCGCCACGTGTCGGTGGCCGGCGGCGCGTTCCTCGTCCCGCTGGAGGAGGCCAACCAGCTCGCCGAGGTCTCCCCGGAGGGTCAGGTGCGGCTGGTCGAGACGGGCGCCCACCCGCACGACGCCGCCGGGGACGGTGAGCGGGTGTTCGTGGGGGATGAGTTCGCCGCGTCGCTGTCCGTGGTGGACGACGGGCGGCTGGTGCGCTCCGTGCGCGTCGCGGAGCAGCCGGGCGGCGTGGCCGTGACCGGGGACGTCGTGGCGGTGGTGTCCGTGCGCGCGAACGTCGTCGAGACCTACGATCGCCGCACGCTGAAGCGGCTGAGCACGCAGAACGCCGGCTACGGGCCGTCGCACGTGGTCGCCGGCGAGGACGGACGGCTGTATGTGGCCGACACGCGCGGCGGGGGTGTGAGCGTGTTCAGCACGCGCCCGCGCCTGCGCTTCGAGCAGCGCATCGAGACCGGCGGGCAGCCGTACGGGATCGCGCTCGACGGCGACCGCCTGTGGGTGGCGCTGTCGGACCGCAACGAGCTGCTGCAGATCGAGGGCGGGCGCGTCGTGCGCACGTTCCCGACGGTGTCGACGCCCTACAGCGTCGCCGTGCATCACGGCACCGTGCTGGTGACGGGCCGCGACGACGGCGTGCTGCAGCTCGTCAGTCCGTGAGGACCGTGCCGTCCTCGATCGTGGCGGGCCCGGTGACCTTCACCGCACCGCGCGCGACGACGTCCGCGCCGAACGTCACGTCGCCCTCGACCTCGAAGCGGTCCGCCTCCTTCAGCGACACCGGTCCCTTCGGGAAGCGCGCCTCGAAGTCGCGCATGAGCTTGTAGTGGTCGGCGTCGAGCGTGACGATCGGGACGCTGTCACGCACGAGCTCTACGCGTGAGTCCTCGGTCAGGCGGTAGGCGTCCGAGCGCAGCGCGAGCAGGTCGTCCGTCGTCTTGACCGGCGCGAAGCGCGTGCGCGGGACGATCAGCGCGCGGGCGCCGTCGAAGACCTCGATCGCCGCGCCCATCGCGGTCTCGATCTGGAACACCTTCGGGGAGGACTTGTCCCCGGGGTCGACGGTCTTCTGGTTGCGGATCATCGGCAGCCCGAGCACGCCGTCGCGCTCGCGCATCGCCGCGTCCAGCGCGCGCAGGCTCACCCACAGGTTGTTCGTGTTGGCGAAGCGGTGCTTGCTCAGGTCCTGCAGCGCCTTGAGGTCCTCCTCGGGCGTCTGCGCCGTCTCGCGCAGGATCAGCCGGCCGTCCTGCTTGCGCTTCGCGAGGTGCCCGCCCTTGCGGTCGGCCTCCGTGCGCTCGGTGACCTCCATCAGGAACGGGACGTCGTTCGCGCGCAGCCAGGCGAGGATGCGCGGCTCGAGCACCGCGCCGAGGTTGTCGGAGTTGGCGACGAACGCGTACTCGTAGCCGCGCTCGAGCAGGTCCTCGAGCATGCCGGAGGTCACGAGCGCCGTGTAGAGGTCGCCGTGGCCGGGCGGGCACCACTCCAGCGCCGGGTTGTCGGGCCATTCGGCGGGCGTCAGGTCCTCGACCAGGAGCTTGGGCTCCTTGTTCTGGATGAAGTCGAGCGGGAGGCCGACGTCGAGGTCCGGGTGCTGGGCGAGCGCCTTCAGCGAGTCCTCGCGCGTGGAGAAGGAGTCCATCAGCACCAGCGGAAGCCGCGCGTCGTGCGCTTCGCGCAGGGCCAGGACCTGGCGCGCGATCACGTCGAGGAAGCTCAGCCCGTCCTTGGCCTCCAGCAGCGACTTCGCGCCCGTCAGGCCCATGCTCGTGCCCAGGCCGCCGTTGAGGCGCAGCACGATCGCCTTCTGGAGCGCCTCGCGCTCGGCTTCGGGGTCCGAGGGGAGCTCGTCGAGGTGCGGGAGCTCGGTGACCGGCTCGATCGTGTCCTCCGGGACGAGGCCCGTCTCACCCGCCTCGAGTTGGCGGTAGTAGTGCTCGAAGGCGTTGATGGCGGCGTCCGCCACGCCCTCCTCGCGCATCTTCTCGACCGCGGCGCGCAGCCCGTCTTCGCTCACCGCGAGGACTCTAGCCGTCGGCGGAACGTGCCCGCGCCCTCGACGGTGGCGCCGTTGGCCCGCACGCGGGCGGCGAGCGTGGCGTCGGAGGTGACCACGTGGTCGCCCGGTTGCGCCAGCGCGGCGATCTCGTCGTCGGCGGCGTCGCGGCCTCGGCGCGCGGCTCTGACGACCGTCACCTGGCCGACGGTCCCGATCAAGTCGTCGGGGCCGGCGTCGAGTACCACGGTGACCTCGTCCTGCGCCCACGCGCGGATCTCGTCGACCAGGCGCCGCATCGCGCCCTCGCGGTCACGCCACCAGCCGTCCGGGCGCGAGCCGATCACGTTCATGGCGTCGACGTAGAGGCGCATCTGTCCTTTCCCTTACCCCGCTAAAGCCGATCGGACGAATGGCCGATGGGTTGAGCAAGCCAATGCGCCTCGACACGTCTCTCCTCCAGGGCATCTCCGCCGCGAACACCGCGGCGTCCAAGGCCCAGCAGTCCTCCTCGCTCAAGACGACGGGGACGTCCACCACCTTCTCCAGCGCTCTGAAGACCGCGACGTCCGCCTCCGAGAAGGAGTCGACCAAGCCGGTCGAGGGCGAGAACTACGCCGAGATCCTGACGGGTCCGCGCGCGGGCATGTACATCAACAAGTCCGGCAACGCGCGTGACGGCGAGGCCTTCATCCTGGTCAAGGGCGAGAACGGCAAGCCCGACCAGCACATCTACGGCACGGGCAAGGACCGCACGGTCGTCTCCAGCGGCGGCGACGGCGAGAAGTCCTCCTCGGCGGACAAGTCGTCCTCCAAGGACAAGTCCTCCGCCACGGGCAAGGCGCCGTCCGACGAGACCGTCAAGCAGCTCGACGGCCGCGGCTACGCCGACATCCTCACCGGCTCGCGCAACGGCCTGTACCTGAACACGTCCGGCAACGTCCGCGACGGCCAGGTCTTCACGCTGGTCAAGCGTGAGGGTCGCGAGTACCACATCTACGGCACCGGCAAGGACCGTCAGGTGATCGGCCTGCGTCCGAAGAGCGAAGCGGCGGACCAGACGCCGGCGACGACCGACAAGCCCACCGAGACGACCACGCCGTCGACCGGCACCGGCACGCCGGGTAGCGGCCAGCTCGTCGACACCGCTACGACGTAAAACCGAAGCGGCGCACGTCCAGGGCCGGCGGGATCGCCGCCGGCCGTCCGAGTGCCAGATCCGCGACGAGCCGCGCCGACGCCGGTCCGAGCGTGATCCCCCACGCTCCGTGGCCGCTCGCCACGTAGAGCTCGTCCTCCAGCTGCCCGAGCATCGGCCGCCCGTCGGCCGAGCCCGGCCGCGCGCACGCCCGCAGGCCGCGCACGCGCCCGAGATCCGCGAGGAACCGCTTCGCATTGGCCAGGATCTCCGGCGCCAGCGCGTCCGGGTCGGGCCGGTCGGGCAGGAACGTGGATCCGATCGCGGAGATGCCGCGCGCGGTCACGGCGCTGAACAGCACGTCCGGGACGTCGTCGGTTGTGAGCGCGTCGATGCCGGCCTCCTCGAGGACGTGGCCCGGCGGGTTGTCGAGCTCGAGGTCGACCACGACGCCCCAGACGGGCGTGATCGGGAGGTCGACGAGGTCCTTGGTCCACGGGCCGGCGGCGAGGATGCGCGGGCCGCTCGTGGGGCCTTCGGCGCCGAGCTCGATGCGTGCACCGGCGTTTCGGGCGCGCTGCGCCCATGCGTGCGCGGCGGCCGCGGGCGGCACGGGGCGGCCCGTGTCGATCCGGCGCGCGAACAGGCCGGGCTGGAGCGCGGGCTCCATCCTCTGCGGGTCCTCGATGGGCTCGGCGCCGTCGTGCTCGAACGGCTCGTCGCTGATCAGCAACAGGCCGGACGGATGCTCGGGCAGGTCGAACCCCTCGAGCTCGCGATAGTGCTGCAGCGACTCCTCGTACAGGCCGGTCAGTTCAGGGTCGAGCGGGTCCTGCACGACGCCCGAGTTGCGTCCGGAAGCGCCCGCGGCGATCTCGTCGCGCTCGTAGAGCGTGACGCTCGCGCCGCCCTCGGCGAGGAAGGCCGCGAGCGCACAGCCGACGATGCCGCCGCCGACGACGGCGAAGTCGGGCGCGCTCACGGCCGCGCCTTCGGCGTCGCGGCGGCCGCGCCCGCACCAGCTGCGCCGTCGCCGTCCGGGCCCGGGCCGGCCGTGGCGTCCGGGCCGTCCGCGAGCGCGTGCTCCGCCGCCGCCAAGTCCTCGCGCGTGTTCACGCTCGCCACCTGTTCGCGCGGCGCGCCCAGCACCGCGGGTTGCAGGCGGCCGAGCGTCGCGCGCAGCGAGTCCTCGCGCGCGAGCGCGTCTCGCAGCACCGGTAGCTGCAGCGGCTCGTAGCGGCCCGGGAACGGCTCGCGCTCGACCGCGAGCGCTGGGCCCTCGTGGTCGGCCAGCGCGCGCAGCAGCTCCGGCGTGATCCAGGGCTGGTCGCACGCGACCGCGACCACCGGGCCGCCGTGCCCGAGCGCGGTCACCAGGCCGAGCAGTGGGTGGGTCGGCTCGTCCGGCTCGATCCAGGTGGGCACGTCCGGCAGGACGGTGCCGGCCTTGGCCACGACGACGGCGTCGAGCCCGGCCGCGCGGGCGGCCGCGAGCGGGCGCGCGAGCAACGGTCGTCCACCCAGCTCCACGAGCGCCTTCTCCCCGCCCAGGCGGCGGCCACGTCCGCCTGCCAACACCGCCACGACAACTTTGTGCACGATGGCTACAGGTTTTACCGAGGTGGTCGATCACGGTGATCGTGAAGCCTCGGATTCGCATCCTCGTCCTCATGCTCGCGACCGTGCTGGCGCTGCCCGCGACCGCGTCCGCGAACCCGTGGGACTCCGTGACCCCGCTGTCGATGTGCGCGCTGCCGCCGTCCAACCCGGTCGCCGCCGTCGCCACCGACACGACGGTGGTCCCCGCCGGCCCGACCAGCCAGGGCGGCTGGCACAGCGCGCCCGTGAACATCACGCTGGCCGGCACCGCCGTGCAGGGCTTCGAGTGGACGATCGACTGCGACCCGCTGCTCCAGACCGGTCCGAGCGCGACGATCAGCACCACGGGCGAGCACACCTTCACCCACCGCGTGATCGAGGCGCCCTCCGGCGACCAGACGCCGTGGATCGAGGATACCGTCAAGGTCGACGTCACCGACCCGGTGGACACGACGGTCGTCCCGGCGACCTGGCACGACGACGTCGCCACCATCACCTTCAACGGCCACGACACCGCCGGCACGCCCGACCAGTCGGGCGTCGCGACCATGGTCTACGAGCTCGACGGCGACCCGGGCGTACCGGTCAACCCGGGTGACACGCTCAACATCACCGAGAACGGCACGTTCACGCTGCGCACGTGGATCGTCGACAACGCCGGCAACCAGTCCGCGCCGCGCAACTCGATCGTGCGCGTCGACTCCGCCGACCCGGTGGACACCACGACGGTCCCGGCCGGCTGGCAGACGACGCCGTCGGTCGACGTCACCGTCGAGGGCACCGACAGCGGCGGCGAGGGCATCACGCTCGTCGAGTGGCAGCTGGACGGCGTCCCGCACTCGGCCGCCGGCCCCGGTCCCGTCACCGTGACCGTCAGCGGTGAGGGCGACCATGTCCTGAGCACGCGCCTCACGGACGGCCGCGGCCACGACTCCGGCTGGAAGACCCAGCACGTCCGCATCGACACCGTCCAGCCGACGGACGCAACGACCGCGACCAGCGCGTGGCTCTCGCAGAACTCGCTCGACGTGACCGTGCAAGGCACGGACGCGACCTCCGGCGTCGCGCGCGTCGTGTACAAGCTCGACGGCGGCCCCGAGGTCTCCACCAACGGCGACACCGCCACCGCGACCGTCACCGGCACGGGCGAGCACACCCTGGAGACGCAGGTGTACGACGTCGCCGGCAACGCTTCCGCGTTCAAGACGCACACGATCCGTCTCGACCCGACCAACCCGTCGAACTCGACGCCGACCGGGTCCGACGCCTGGCGCACGACCCCCTACTCCGTGCGCGTCAACGGCTCCGACGAGCTCTCCGGCGTCAACCGCGTGGAGTGGCGCGTCAACAACGGCGCCGCGACGTCCGGCGCGCCCGGCGTCCTCACCGCGCTCGTCACCGGCGACGGCTCCCACACGCTGTCCACGCGCGTCGTCGACAACGCGGGCAACGCGTCCGTCTGGCGCGACGAGACGATCCGCATCGACACGGTCAAGCCGGCCGACACGACGACCGTCCCGGCCTCGGTAGGCCGCGGGCGCAAGATCCCGATCACCGCGACGGACGCGCTCTCGGGCCCGTCGGGCGCGGTCGAGTGGCAGGTCGACGGCGGCGCGATCAAGACCTCCAGCCCCGCGATCCTCGGCACCTCCGGTGCGCACGTGCTCAAGACGCGCGTGCAGGACAACGCGGGCAACTGGAGCGACTGGAAGACCGCCAACGTCACCGTCACCACCGTCAACGAGGACACCACCGACCCGGTGGACACCACGTCGATCGCGACGGGCTGGCGTCCCGGCCCGTACGAGGTCGTGGTCACGGCCGACGACGACGTCGAGCTGGCCGAGGTGCAGTACCGCTTCAACGGCGACATCGTGTCCGGCCCGAGCGGGCTGCGGTTCACCGTGTCCACGGACGGCGTGCACGAGATCGAGACCCGCGCGATCGACACCGCCGGCAACGTGAGCACGTGGCGCCCGCACACGCTGCAGATCGACCAGACGCGTCCCGTGGACACGTCCGCGCTGACGTCCGGCTGGACCAAGACGCGCGCCGTCGAGCTCACCGGCACGGACGAGACGTCCGGTGTGGCCTCCGTCGCCTACCAGGTCAACGGCGGCGCGGTGACGACCGTCAACGCCGACCACGCGAGCTTCACGCTTCCGAGTGACGGCACGTTCGTCATCCGCCACCGCGTGACGGACAACGCCGAGCGCCAGAGCGAGTGGAAGACGGACACGGTGAAGGTCGACACGGCCGTCCCGGTCAACACGAGCCCGGTCGCGCCGTCGACCTGGCAGGCCACGGCGCTGTCGGTGGCCCTGACCGGCACGGACGTCGGCTCTGGCGTGGACCGCTACGAATGGCGCGTCGGGGGCGGCGAGATCAAGTCCGGCAACGCCGCCGTGGTCACCACCGACGGTGCGCAGATCCTGCAGACGCGGGTCGTCGACAAGGCGGGCAACGAGTCCACCTGGCGCAACGACACCATCAAGGTCGACCTGACCAAGCCGGTCAACACGACGCCGGTCGTGGCCTCGCCGTGGCGCAGCTCGAACTTCGCGACGACCGTCAGCGGCACGGACGCGGCGTCCGGCGTGGCGCGTGTCGAGTGGAAGCTCGACACGGGCTCGGTCTCGACGTCCCCGGCCGTGGCCATCGCGGTCGAGGGCAACTACAAGCTGTGGACGCGCGTGATCGACGTCGCCGGCAACGACTCCGGCTGGCGCGCGGACAGTGTCGGCATCGACAAGAGCGCGCCGTCGCTGGCTGCGGACTGCGGTGCCGCCGTGTGGCGCAACGCGCCGGCCGTGTGCAAGGTCGCCGCCGACGGCGGGATCTCCGGCCTGTCCGTGCTCACCGGGGCGCGTGGCGGCGAGGGCGCGACGGCGGTCGCCGGTGGCGCGTACACCGTCGAGGCCGAGGGCACGTCCACCGTCACGTTCAAGGCGATCGACGGCGCGGGCAACGAGGTCACGGCGCAGGGCACGGTCAAGGTCGACCGCACCGCGCCGACGGCCACCGTCGCCTGCACGCCGGACCCGAAGTCGCTCAACCACATCTGCACCGCGACCGGCACGGACCTGCTGTCCGGGCTCGCCGGCGTGACCTGGTCGGTCAACGGCGGCGCGCCGACGCCGATCGCCCCGGGCGCGAGCTTCACCGTGGCCAAGGGCAAGGTGGTCGTCCGCGCAACCGACGGCGCCGGCAACGTGGGCGCGAGCGCGCCCGTCAGCCTGGCCGAGCGGCACGAGGACGAGCACGAGGAGGGCGTCACGCCGCGCAGCACGAGCGAGGCCGTGCTGCTCAAGGGCTCGAGCGCGAAGGGCTCCGCGTCCAAGCGGCTCGTCGGCCAGCTGGCGCTGTCGTCGACCCCGACCGCGACGACCGTCGACCTGCGCCCGCTGGCGCTCGGCAGCGGCACCTTCCAGCTCGTGCTCAAGGTCACGGTCGGCAAGAAGACCAAGACCTTCACCAAGACCCAGAAGACCGTGAAGGGCTACTCCAAGCGTGTCACGGTCAAGGCCGCGGCGGGGGCGGACGCGAAGGTCGCGTTGACCGTCAAGCGCAAGTCCGGCAAGCGCTGGGTCACGCACGCCACCGCCTCCGCGCACCTTTAGGTTGACGTTCCCCGATCGCTTGCGACAATCGTCTCAAGCGATCGTCCGAAGGGAGCGCTCCATGTCGGAAGAGGCCACGCGGGTTCTCATCGTCGCCAACAAGACCGCCGCCACGCCGGCCCTGCTGGAGGCGGTGCGCACGCGGGCCGCGCGCGGGCCGGCGACGTTCACGCTGCTGGTGCCGAACGCCGCCCACGGGCTGCACAAGCTCGTCGACCCCGAGGATCAGGCCCGCAGCGAGGCGGAGACCGTGATCGAGCTGGCGGTGCCGCTGCTCGAGGAGGCCGCGGGCGCGCCCGTGGACAGCATGATCGGCGTGCCCGAGCCGCTCGCCGCGATTCAGGACGCCGTCAACATCCACGGCTTCGACGAGCTGATCATCTCGACCCTGCCGCAGCGCGTGTCCAAGTGGCTGCACCTGGACCTACCGGCCAAGGCCGCCGGGCTCGGTCTGCCCGTCACCACGGTCATCGCGTCGTCGCGAGCGGAGCGCTCCATGGCGTGAGCTGAGCGCGGGCCACTAGCCTCATGGCCGTGAACCGCCTCTGGATCTACATGCAGGTGATCATCGTGATCTGCGTGATCGCCAGCTTCGTGATCGCCCTGATCAAGCTCTGACGCGAACCGACATGGCGCCCCGTCGCGCGTGCGTATGATCGCGCCATGTTCCGCTCGATCGTCGTGGGCACTGACGGTTCCGACACCGCGCAGAAGGCGGTCGACAAGGCGATCGAACTCGCCAAGTCGCTGAACGCCCAGATTTGGATCGTCTCCGCCTACGAGCCCGTCCCGAAGGCCCGCCTGCGCGAAGAGGCCCGCCAGACCCCCGCCGACCTCCAGTGGATGGTCAACCCCCGCGAGGAGGTCGACGCCACGTTGGGCGAAGCCGCCGAACTCGTCCGCGCCGCGGGCTTGGAGGTCGAGACCTTCGCCCGCGAAGGCGACCCCGCCGACGCGATCCTCGACGTCGCCGAGGAGCGCGACGCGGACCTGATCGTGGTCGGCAACAAGGGCATGACGGGCGCGCGCCGCTTCCTGCTCGGCTCGGTGCCCAACAAGGTCTCGCACCACGCGCCCTGCTCCGTGCTGATCGTGCGCACGACGTAAACGGCGAAGCACACCCACTGGCCGCGCGTCAAGAAACTCGCCGAGGCCGCTCGGGCCCGGACGGTTGCACGGGCTCGGACCGCGAGCCCCGACCCCGGCGCGCGAGGGGGTGCCCAACGTAGGTCCCGCTCAGCGGGACCAGCGTTATGCACCCCCTTACGCTGGCCCGCGTCCGCGCGCACTGACGCCGCGCGCCGGCGCGGAGCGGAGCGCCCGCGCGGTTAGGTGACCGGGATCGCCGGGTCGGTCGCGCGGGCCGCATTGAGGCGACCGGCGCCGTAGTGCGGGTCCAGACCGGGCGGGCCGAGGTCCACGGCGGTGGTTTCCAGGCGGCGTTCGATGGCGGCCGGGGTCGGGTCGGGGCCCAGGATGCCCGACGCGATGACCAGGGCGGCGGTGGCCGCGGCGTGCGGGGCGGCCATGGAGGTGCCGATGTACTCGCTCGGGATGGTGAAGCGGCCCGGGGCGCTCGCGCGGAAGGTCATCTGGAAGATGTCCATGCCGGGGCGGGCCGCGACGCAGTTGGGGTCGCCCTCGAGGGCGGCGTCGACGCCGCCGCCCGGGGCGACGAGGTCGAGGTCGGCGCCCTCGTTGGAGTAGTCGGCCTGGCAGCCGTGCTGGGTGGTGGCGCCGACGGACAGGACGTCCCTGGAACGGGCCGGGTAGGCGACGGCCGCCGCGGCCGCGTTGCCGGACGCGCCGACGACCAGCGTGCCCTGGCGGCGGGCGTAGCTGATCGCGTCCAGGATGTTCGGGATCTGCGAGCGGGTGATCTCCGACGGGAACTCGAACGAGAGGTTGATGACGTGCGCGCCGTTCTTGGCCGCGAAGCGGATGCCGCGGGCGATCTGCTGGGAGTCGCCCTCGCCTTCGCTGTCGAGGACCTTGACGGGCATGACCTTGACGCCGTAGGCGAGGCCGGTGAGGCCGATCGAGTTGCCCGTGCCCTCGGCGATCGTGCTGGCGACGTGGGTGCCGTGGCCGTTGTCGTCGTTCGGGTACGGGTCGTCCTCGACGAAGTCCCAGCCCTTGACGAAGCGGTGCGGCGAGAAGTCCGGCGAGCGATGGAACGGCCCGCGATTGGCGTACGCGACGCCCGTGTCCAGCACCGCGACGACCACGCCCTTGCCGCCGGGCCGGCCGACGCGCGCCAGGTTCGCCCACGCGTTCGGCGCGTCCACGCCGGTCGCGGGCAGGAAGTTCCACTGCAGCTTCTGCCAGCCGCCGATCTCCCCGCCGCGCGGACCGGGATCGGGCGGGATCCAGCCCGACAAGCGCGCGACATAGTTCGGGGTGGCGCTGCGCACACCCGGCCGCCTCGAGAGCGACCGCGCCCCGCGCGCCACGTCCTTGACGCGCACGACCCGCGCGCCCGAGCGGTCGCGCACCACGACCTCGCCCACGCGGTACTGCGCGGGCTCCTGCGCACGCGCCTTCAAGGCCGCCGAGGCGGCCCGCGCGTCACCACTCGAGGCCCCACCGGCCCACGCCGCCGGCGCGGCGACCGCCCCCGCGAAGATCGCGGAGAAGGCCAGCAGGGGAAGGCGGGAGCGAAGTGGCATCAGGGTGTCCAAGACCGAGCGGCGCGAGCGGCGGGGGATCTGCCCGGTCTCGGTTCGTACAACATGATCGGCAGAAGGAAGTTCCGGAACAACCCCCAGTCTGTAACGAAACTGTGCCAATTGTGCCCCGAGATGAGCACGAGAAGTCCATGCGGCTCGCCATCCTCGAGGCCGAGAAGGCGCTGACCCACGACGACGTCCCCGTCGGCGCGGTCATCCTCGACCGCGACGGCACCGTCATCGGCGCCGGGCACAACGAGCGCGAGCTCCTCCAGGACCCCAGCGCGCACGCCGAGATGCTCGCGATTCGCCAGGCCGCCGAGCACGTCGGCCACTGGCGGCTGCTGGACACCACGCTGTACGTGACCCTGGAGCCGTGCGCGATGTGTGCCGGGGCGATCGTCCTCGCCCGCATCCCGCACGTCGTCTACGGCACGACCGACCCCAAGGCGGGCGCCGCCGGCTCCGTGCTCGACGTCCTCGCAGAGCCGCGGCTGAACCACCGCCCACAGGTCACCAAGGACGTCCTGCAGCCCGAGTGCGCGCAGCTTCTGAAGGACTTCTTCGCCACCAAGCGCCGCCGGTCGCTACCCTCAGACGCCGCACGCTCGGAGAGGTGCGAGAGTGGTTGAATCGGGCGGTCTCGAAAACCGTTGAGCGGGTAACCCCTGTTCCGAGGGTTCGAATCCCTCCCTCTCCGCTGCAGCAAGGGCGCCTACGGGCGCCCTTTCTCGTACAGGGCCCGCTGGTCGACGATCGCCCGCGCCACGTCGACCAGCCGCAGGTTGCGCTGGCGCGCCGTCGTCTGGATGCGCGCGAACGCCTCGGGCTCCGTCAAGCCCAGGCCTGAGATCAGCAGCCCCTTCGCCTGCTCGACCACCTTGCGGTCCGCGAGTGCCTGGCGGGTGGAGTCGACCTCCGCCCGCAGCGCCTCCAGCTCGGCCGAGCGCGCGGCCGCGAGGCGCAGCGCCGCCTCCAGCTGACGGTCGTCGACCGGCTTGGTCAGGTGCGCGAGCACGCCCGCCGCGATCGAGCGGTCGAGGACCTCGGGCGCGTCCAGCCCCGTCAAGATCACGACCGGCCGGCGGGGCCCGTCCTCGCTCAGCGACCGCGCGAGCTCGATCCCGTCGCCGTCGGCGAGGTCCACGTCGAACAGGTACAGGTCGGCGCCGTCGGCGAGCTCGCGCGCCTCGACGACCGTCGCCACCGGCCCGAGCACCTCGTGCCCCATCGCTCGCAGGCGGCTCGCCAGTCCGAGGGCGATGATCGGGTCGTCTTCAGCGACGAGGACGCGCATCCCGCGAAGGGTCGAAGGTGATCCGCACGGCTCCATCCTGCAGCTCGACGGTCCCGAACAGCCCGTTCGTGACGACCTGGCGCACCAGCGCCAGCCCGAGACCGGAGCCGCCGTCCAGCGACGGTGGCCCGCCGCCGGCGTCGCGCACGACGAGCTCGCCGGACCGCAACTCCACCGTGACCGGGGGCTTGCCGTGCTGCAGCGCGTTCGCCACCAGCTCGTTGACGACGACGCCCAGGTTCTGCGCGACCGGGAACGGGAGCTCCAGGGGCTCCGCGGACACGGTCACCCCGTCATAGCCCGCCACGACCGCCTCCAGCAACTCGGGCGCGGGCACCCGCCCGCCGCCCTGACGTGCCAGCACCGCGTGCACCGCCGCGATCGACTGGATCCGCTCCGACGCCCGCTCCACCGCCGCCGGCCCGCCCAGCTGCAGCAGCTCCGCGACGACCTGCAGCGAGTTCTTCACGCGGTGGTGGGCCTCGGCGAGCATGGCGCCCTCCAGCTGCGCGCGCCGCGTCGCCTCCCGCACCGCCCGCGCCAGCTGAAGCCCGAGCAGCGTCGAGCCGGCCAGCAGCACCGCGTGGAACAACGCCTCCGACGTGGGCAGCGGGTCGGGCGCGAAGCCGATGCAGACCGCGAAGGCGCCCGCCGCCACGACCATCCACGCGACCAGCGCGCGCGGGTTGTCGTCGTTGGAGATCGCCAGGAACGGGACGACGAGCAACAGCAGCAGATCGAGCCGCGACTGCCCGCCCGCGATCAGCACCAGCCCGCACACGCTCACCAGCACGCCGCCCGCCCACAGGTCGATCAGCAGCCGTCCCCGCGGGGTGGGCAGGAGCGTCGCCCACGGCAGGCGGGAGATCGCGAGGTGGGCGACCGCCGAGAACCCGGTCAGCACCCACACGAGCTCGGCGTCCGCGATCGGCACGCCGACCAGCAGCGCGAGGACGACCGCGGCCACGGAGGTCCATCCGAGCGCAGTCCCGGCACGCCAGGTCTCATGGAGCGGGATGCGCATGCCGACTACTATGTGTAGCGGCCGCTCACGATCGGTGGCCGAGGGTCCAGACGCCCGTTCCCTGGCTCGCCCCTACCCGGGGCCCGAACGGAAAGGACCCACCGTCGTGACCTCGCTCGATCTGGCCCGCTGGCAGTTCGGCCTGACCACGTTGCTGCACTTCGCGATCGTCGGCGTCTCGATCGGCCTCGTGTTCTTCGTCGCGCTGATGCAGACGCGCTACCACCGCACGGGCGATGAACGCTGGCTGCGGCTGACCAAGTACTACGGCAGGGCGATGATCGTCGTGTTTGCGGTCGGCGTCGTCACCGGCCTGCTGCAGACGTTCCAGTTCGGGCTCAACTGGGCGGGGTTCTCGCGCTACGTCGGCGACATCTTCGGCGCGCCGCTCGCGCTGGAAGGGCTGGCGGCGTTCTTCGTGGAGTCCGTCTTCCTCGGGCTGTGGATCTTCGGGGCGGGCAAGCTGCGGCCGCGTATCCATCTTGCATGCATCTGGATCGTGAGCGCGGCGACCATGATCAGCGCCTACTCGATCCTCGTCGCGAACTCGTGGATGCAGCACCCGGTCGGCTACGAGATCGTCGACGGGCGCGCGCAGCTCACGGACGTAGTCGCGGTCATGTTCAACGCGACCATCGGGCTGACGGTCGCGCACGTGCTCTTCACCTCGCTGATGACCGGCGCCGTGATCGTGCTCGGGATCGCTTGTGTTCAGCTCAAGCGGGGCGTCGAGGTGAGCGCGTTCGGCGCCGTCGCGCGGATGGCGACCGTGATCGGGCTCGTGGCCGCGCTGGCCGCGGCCGGCGCGGGCCACTTCCAGGGCGTGCTGGCGCTCGAGCAGCAGCCGATGAAGATGGCCGCGGCGGAGGCGCACTACGAGACCGAGGCGCCCGCCGGCTTGTCGCTGTTCGCGCTCGGCGGGCTTTCGACGGAGTCCGTCCCGCCGTTCCTGAACGTGAAGGTGCCGGCGGCGCTGAGCTTCCTGAACAACTTCTCGCTCAGCAGCGAGGTGCGCGGGATCGAGCAGCTGCAACGCGAGGCCGAGGCGCGCTACGGGCCCGGCGACTACACGCCGTTCGTCGCGCTCATGTACTGGAGCTTCCGCGTGATGGTCGGTGGCGGCGTGCTGCTGATCGCGCTGTTCGCGGTCGGCTGCCGGCTTGCGGCGACGGGCCGGCTGGAGCGCTCGCGCTGGTTCCTGCGGGCGGCGATGTGCGCGATGGCGATCCCGTTCGCCGCCCAGGCCGGCGGCTGGCTGCTGCGTGAGGGCGGCCGCCAGCCGTGGGTGGTCGACGGGCTCCTGCGCACGGACGTCGCCTCCTCCGACGTGAGCGTGTGGGCCGTGGCCGGTTCGCTGGGCGCGTTCCTGGCCGTGTACGCGGTGGTGTTCTGGACCGCGGCGCGCGTGCTGCGCAGCGAGCTGTCGCACGGGTTGCCGGCTGCCAGGCCCGCCCCGCGCGCCACCGCCGACCTCGCCCTGGGGTACTGAGCATGTTCGGCCTCGAGGGACTTCCGGCGCTGTGGCTGCTGCTGTTGGGCGTCGTCTGGGCGCTGTATCTGGGGCTCGGCGGCGCGGACCTGGGCGTCTCGATGCTCACGCGGCGCTTCGAGGACCGCACGGCGGTGCTGCGCTCCAACGGCGCGACGTGGGCGACGAACGACGTCTGGCTCGTGATCGCGGTCGCCGCGACGCTGGGCGCGTTCCCGGGCTGGTACGCGGCGTGGCTGAGCGAGCTGTACGTGCTCGTCGTCGTGATCGTGCTGGCATTGATCGTCCGGCACGCGGGGATCGAGCTGATCGGGCACGTGTCGGCGCGCGCGGGGGAGTGGTGGTCGCGCGCGATCGTCGTGTCCGCGTGGGCGACCGCGATCGGCTGGGGGATGGTGTGGGCGTGGATGCTGCGCGGCGGCTCCGTGCTCTCGGCGCAGACCGTGCTGGCCGGCGTGGCGCTCGCGCTCGCGTGCCGGGTGGCGGGAGCGGCGTACCTGGAGCGCCGGGTCGGCGTGGGCGCTGAGGCGCGCCGCCGGACGGTCCCGCTCGCGCTGGTGTTCGCGGTGCTCGCGGGTATCGCGCTCGAGTCGCCCTGGACCGGGCTGGTGGTGCTCGCGTTCGTGCCGCGGCTCGCGCTCTGGGGCGCGGGGCTCGCGGCGGCGATCGTGCCGCTGGCGGTGCTCGCGGCGGCATCCCCGAGGGTCGCGGGTGTGGACCTGCGCGTTGAGGCGTCCGGCGACTACACGCTCACGCTGATGACGGTGATCGCGGCCCTCGTGCTGCCGCTGATCCTCGCGGCGCACGCGTTCGCGTACTCGCGCTTCAAGCGGGAGCCCGGCTCGCTCGTCGAGCTGATGCGCCGCGGGATGGAGCAGCTGCGATGAGCGCGCGCGGCGAGGGCGCGGGGCGGCGCGGCGCGGGTGGGCGCGGCGAGGCGGCGGGGCAGCGCGGCGAGGGCGGCGGGGCGCGGCGCGGGCCGGGCGCGGCCAACGCCGTGTACCGGCGGCTCCTCGACGTCGCGCCGCGGGCGCGGGTTGCGCTCGGCGTCGCCGTCGGCGCGGGCCTCGCTGCGGCCGTGCTGCTCGTCGTGCAGGCCTGGTTCGTGGCGGACGCGGTCGCGACCCGCGAGCTCGCGTGGGCGCTGCTCGCGGTCGTGGCCGGGCGGGCGCTGCTCAGCGGCGTCGTGGAGCTTGCGGGGCGCCGCGCGGCGGAGCTCGCGCTCGCGCGGCTGCGGGAGCTCGTGGCCGAGCGCGCGCTCGCCGGCCGCGCCCGCGACGCGCGCCGGGGCGACATCGCCACCGCCGCGACGCAGGGCGTCGACGCGCTGGCCGAGTACTACGCGCGCGCGGTGCCCCAGCTGGCACTCGCCGCAGCGGTGCCGATCGGCGTCGTCGCGGTCATCGCGACCCAAGAGCTGGTCGTCGGCGCGCTGCTCGCGATCACGCTGCCGGTCGTGGTCGTGTTCATGGTGCTGGTCGGCAAGCGCTCGGCCGAGCACGTGTGGGAACGCCAGCACGCGCTGGCGGTCCTGGGCGCGCACTTCCTCGAGGTCGTCCGCGGCCTGCCGACGCTGCGGGCGCACGGCCGCGAGCAGGCGCAGGCGGCGTCGCTCCGGGCGGTCGGCGAGCGCTACCGGGACGAGTCGCTGGGCGCGCTCCGGGTGGCGTTCCTGAGCGCGCTCGTGCTGGAGCTGCTGGCGATGCTCGGCACGGCGATCGCCGCCGCCGTGACCGGCGTGTACCTCGCGCAGGGGCAGATGGACCTCGCGACGGGGCTGTTCATCCTCCTCCTCGCGCCGGAGGTGTACGCGCCGCTGCGGGCCGCGGGCGCGCGCTTCCACGCCGCCGAGGACGGTGCGGTCGCCGTCCAGCGGATCTTTGACCTGCTCGACGAGCCCGCGCCGTACGCGCCCGCCGGCACGGCCGCGCCCGTCCTCGGCGCGATCGAGCTGCGCGACGTCCGCGTCGACGGCCACGGCCGCCCTGACCCGTTGCACGGCCTGAACCTCCGCATCGAGCCGGGCACGTCGGTCGCGCTCGTCGGCGCGTCCGGCGCCGGCAAGTCCACGCTCCTGCGGCTGCTCGCCCGTGTGCAGGACCCCGACGCGGGCACGATCACCAGCGGCGGCGTCGACTTCCGCGACACGGACCGCCAGGCGTGGTGGCGCGAGGTCACCTGGCTCGACCAGCGCCCGCCGCTGCCGACGGGCACGCTGGGCGAGGCGCTGCGCCTGCACGGGGCCGAGCCGGCGCTGGCGTGGGCGGATGCCACCCACGTGGTCGAGGCCGAGGACACCCGCGTGGGCGCGGGAGGCCGCCGGTTCTCGCGCGGCCAGGAACAGCGCCTCGCGCTCGCCGCGGCGCTCGGCGCCGATACGCCGCTGCTGCTGCTCGACGAGCCGACCGCCCACCTCGACCAGGCCTCCGCGCGCCGCGTCGCCGAGGGCATCCTCGCCCGCGCCCGCGGCCGCACCCTCGTGGTCGCGACCCACGATGAGCGCCTCGCCTCGATCTGCGACGTCGTCGTGAATCTAAAGAGGGACAGTCCCTCTTTAGATTCGGAGCGCTGGGAAAGTCGCTCTTTGCGGGCACATCGCGTGGACGCTGTGGGCCGCGGTTCGCTGCGCAACCTAAAGAGGGACAGTCCCTCTTTATGTTCTGGGGCGGGGTTGAGGGTGCGAGGCGCTGCGGCGGCCGCTCCGGCCAAGCCGTGGCCGAAGGGCGCCGGAATCGCGCTCGGCGTCGTCGGCACGCTGTCGGCGCTCGCGCTGCTGGGCGCGAGCGGCTGGCTCGTGACCCGCGCGGCGGAGCAGCCGCCCGTGCTGGCGTTGCTCGTCGGGATCGTCACGGTGCGGGCGCTCGGGCTCACGCGCGCGATCGCGCGCTACTACGAGCGGCTCGCTTCGCACGACGTCGCGCTGCGCCAGCTCGCCGCCACCCGCGTCGCGTTCTTCAACGCGCTCGCCGCGCGAATCGGGCGACCCGGCCTGCCCGGCGAGGCCGACCTGCTCACGCGCTTCACCAGCGACGTGGACGAGCTGCAGCACCGTCACCCACGCGTCGTGCTGCCCGCCGCCGTCGCGAGCATCACGTCCGTGGCGGTCGTGATCGCCGCCGCCGCGATCCTGCCCGCGGCGGCGCTCCCCGTTGCCGCCGGCCTCATCACGGCCACCACGATCATCCCCCTCGCCGCGCACGCGCTCGCCCGGCACGCGTCCCCCGGCAAAGCCCGCGCCGCGTTCGGGGAGCAGCTCGTCGAGGCGCTGACGCTCGGCCCGCAGCTCGCGGTCGCCGGGCAAGGGCCGCGGCGCCTTCAGGCGCTGACCGAGCAGAGCCGCCGGCTCGCCCGCATCGAACGCGGTCAGGCCCGCGCGGCCGCGTTCGGCGCGACCGCGAGCACGCTCGCCGCGGGCGCGACGCTCGCCGCCGTCCTGAGCGTCGGCGCCGCGAGCGATCTCGCCACGGTCTGGCTGGGCGCGCTCGCGCTGCTCACGGTCGGTGCGTTCGAGACGCCCGCGGCGCTGCCGGAGGCGGCGCTGCGGCTGATCGGCGTCCGCGCCGCGCGCGAGCGCCTCGACACCGCCACCCAGGGCCCGCCGCAGCTCACCGAGAGCGGCGATCAGCCGCTCCCGCGCGACGCCACGCTCACGGCCACGAACATCACCCACTCCTACGGCGGCCCCAACGTCCTCACCGGCCTCGACCTCACCGTCCACCCCGGCGAGCGGGTCGCGATCGTCGGCCCGTCCGGCGCCGGCAAATCCACGCTCGCGGACCTGCTCGCCCGCCTCGCCGACCCGGAGCACGGCACCGTCGCCCTCGGCGGCGTCGACCTCAGGCACGCACCCACGCAGCAGACGCGCGAGCGCATCCGGCTCGCCGGCCAGGACGCGCACCTGCTCGCGGGCACGATCGCGGCGAACGTCCGCATCGGCCGGCCCGAAGCGACCGACACCGACGTCGAGCACGCGCTCAAACAGGCCGGCCTCACCGACTGGCTGCGCGCCCTCCCCGACGGCATCCACACGCCGCTGGGCGAGGACGGGATCGCCGTGTCCGGCGGCCAGCGCCAGCGCATCGGGCTCGCCCGCGCGCTGCTCAGCCCCGCCGAGATCCTGATTCTCGACGAGCCGACCGCGATGCTCGACCCCACGACCGCCCACGCCCTGATCGACGACATCCTGCGCACCGACCGCACGCTCATCCTCATCACGCACGATCCGACCCACCTCGACCGCTTCGACCGCGTGATCGAGCTACGGGAGGGCGCCGCGCACGAGGCAGTCGGTGAGCGCGGCGGCCGCGCTGCCGTCCGGGTCTAGGTCGGGATCGAAGATCGTCACCTGCATCCCGACCGCGCCCGGCAGCAACCGCCGCACCACATCGGCCAGCTCGTCGTAGGACAGCCCGTCCGGCTGCGGCGAGTCGACCGCGTCCAGACGCAGCACGTCGGCGTCGACGTGCACCCAGTAGGGCACGTCCGGCACCGCCCACTCGCCCGCGCGCAGCGCCGCCAGGTCGATGACGCGCACCGGCGCGCGATCACCCGAACGGTCCCCGTAGGCGACCACGTCCTCGTCGCGCACGTACGGCCGCAGCCCGTCGATGTCGGCCAGCGCGTCCTCGGCGCGCCCCGTCACGACCGCCAGGTCCTCGCCCGCAACGGCGTCCACGTTCTCGGTCCGGAAGTCGAGGTGGCCGTCGACGAACGCGAGCCCGTAGTGCCCGTGCCGCCGCAGCGCGAGCATCGCCCCGAGCAGGATGGAGCAGTCGCCGCCGAGCACCAGCGGCTTCTCGCCCGCTCGCAGCAGCTCCCCGAGCCGGTCGGCGAGCGCCACCGTGTAGGCCGGGATCTTCGCCCGGTTCTCGGGCAGCGACGTCCACGGCGGCGCCTCCACGCGCCCCGCGTCCCGCCCGCCGAGCCGCTCGACTAGCCCGCACGCCCGGAGCGCGTCAGCGAGCCGCCGCGCGCCCGGCTCGACCCCCGGCCGCAGCTGCCGCAGGCCGAGGTTCGACGGCGCGTCGAGGACCGTCCAGCCCCTATGCGGCAAGGTCGGGCCCGTCGCTCGGTCGGTGGATGACGATCACCGGCACGTCCGCGTCGTGCATGACGCGGTTGGAGACGCTGCCGAGCAGCGCGGCGGTCATCCGCCCGCGGCCGCGCGAGCCCATCACGATCACGTCGAAGTCGCCGTCCCGGGCGACGCCCAGCAGCTCCCGGGCCGGGTCCCCGTCGAGCAGCCGGGTCGTCACGGACAGGTCGTCGGGGACGGTGTCCGCGGCCGCCCGCAGCGCCTTCTCGAGCTCCTGCTGTTCCGCGTCGTGCAGGCCGCGCATCCCGCCCGGCGCCTGCCACGCGAGCATCGGCGGCGGAGGTACGACGGCGACGAGCGTGACCTTCGCGCGGTACACCTGCGCCATCGCGACGGCGTGGGCGAGGGCGAGCGTGGCCTCCGGCGAGGCGTCGAACGCGACGAGGACATGGCGGTAGCGCAGCACGGCGCAATACTGGCACCAGCTAGGCTCGCGATGCCATGGACGATGTAACGCTTGCGCGCTTCGCCGAGCTCGCTGTCGATTTCGGCGCCAACCTCCAGCCCGGCCAGGTGGTGTCTCTGAGCGGGGCGCCAGGCAAGGAGCGGCTCGTCCGCGCAATCGCCAATCGCGCGTACGAGAAGGGCGCCAAGTTCGTCGACCTCGCGTGGTTCGATCCCTGGATCAAGCGCGCCCGCATCGAGCACGCCGCCGACGACACGCTCGAGTACGTCCCGCCGTGGCTCGGCGACCGCATCCTCACGCTCGGCAAGGAGCGCGGCGCCGCGATCACGCTGTCCGGCCCGGTCGCCCCCGGCCTGATGGACGACCTCGACCCCGTGCGCTCCGGCCGCGACCGCCTGCCCGCGATCCGCGAGACCGGCGAGGTGGTCGGCCGGCGCGAGATCAACTGGACCATCCTGCCCGGCCCGACGCCCGCCTGGGCCGAGCTCGTGCACCCCGGCCTCTCGCCCGAGGCCGCGCTCGCCAAGCTCGAGGAGCAGCTCCTGCACGTCCTGCGCCTGGACGAGGAGGACCCCGTCGCGGCCTGGCGCGCCCGCGCCGACCGCCTCGTGTCCGTCGCGTCCAAGCTCACGGAGCTGCAGCTGGACGCCCTCCACTACGAGGGCCCGGGCACCGAGATGACGGTCGGGCTGCTGCCGGGCGCCTCCTGGCAGGCCGCCCGCTTCGAGACCGCCGACGGCATCCCGCACATGCCCAACCTCCCCACCGAGGAGGTCTTCACGAGCCCGGACCCGCAGCGCGTGGACGGGCACGTCAGCTCCACCAAGCCGCTCGTGCTGATCGACGGCACCGTCGTCCGCGACCTCTACGTGCGCTTCGAGCACGGCCGCGCCGTGGAGCTCACCGCGTCCACCGCCCAGGAGGTCATGCGCACGATCATCGAGCGCGACGAGGGTGCCGCGCGCCTGGGCGAGGTCGCGCTGGTGGACAACGAGGGCCGCATCGGCGCGCTCGACACCGTCTTCTACGACACGCTGCTGGACGAGAACGCTGCCTCGCACATCGCGCTCGGCCGGGCCTTCCCGTTCCTGGCCGGCGACGAGCAGACGATGGGCCGCATGAACGAGTCCGACATCCACATCGACTTCATGATCGGCTCCGACCAGCTGACGGTCACGGGCATCACCGCCGACGGGGACCGCGTGCCCGTGCTGCAAAACGGTGCCTGGCAGATCTGATTCGCGCTAGCCTGTCGCGCTGATCCAGGAGAGGTGCCGGAGCGGCTGAACGGGCACGACTGGAAATCGTGTGACGGGGGTCAACCTCGTCCGAGGGTTCGAATCCCTCCCTCTCCGTCCCAGCAGCCGTGGCCCGTCTACCCGCAGGAGATCCCGCGCCGGCCGACGGCGCACTGCCCGCCGAGGCGCTCGGGTCCGCCGGGCCGTTCGGGTTCTACGTGCACGTGCCGTTCTGCGCCACGCGCTGCGGCTACTGCGACTTCAACACCTACGTGCCCGGTGAACGCGGGGCCGAGCACGCCAGCGGCTACGTCGGCGCGGTGCTGGCGGAGATCGACCTCGCCGCGCGGGTGCTCGGCCCGCGAGCCGTCGACACGGTCTTCTTCGGCGGGGGCACGCCGACGCTGCTGTCCGCGGACGACCTGATCCGCGTCCTGCGCCGGATCGACGAGCGCTTCGGGCTCCGGCCCGGCGCCGAGGTCACGACGGAGGCCAACCCCGAGTCGGTGGACCCGCGCAAGCTGGAGGCGCTGCGAGCCGCCGGGTTCACCCGCGTCTCGCTCGGGATGCAGAGCGCCGTGCCCCGCATCCTCGAGATCCTCGACCGCACCCACACGCCGGGCCGCCCCGAGCAGGCGGTCCAGGAAGCGCGCGCGGCCGGGTTCGAGCAGGTGAGCCTGGACCTGATCTACGGCACGCCGGGGGAGACCGCCGACGAGTGGCGGGCGTCGCTCGACGCCGCGCTGAGCGCCGAGCCCGACCATCTCTCGACCTACTCGCTCGTGGTGGAGCCGGGCACACGCATGGCCGCCCAGGTGCGCCGCGGGGAGCTGCAGGTCCCGGGTGAAGACGTGATCGTGGACCGCTTCGAGACCGCCGAGCGCGTGCTCGCCGAAGCCGGGCTGTCGTGGTACGAGACGTGCAGCTGGGCGCGCGACGAGGCCGCGTGGTGCCGGCACAACCTCGGTTACTGGAACGGCGGCGACTGGTGGGGCGCGGGACCGGGTGCGCACAGCCACGTCGGCGGGGTGCGCTGGTGGAACGTCCTGCACCCGCGCGCGTGGACCGAGAAACTCGCCGCCGGGATCTCACCCGCGGCCGCGCGGGAGACGCCCGGCGCCGACGAGTCGCGGCTGGAGCGCGTGATGCTCGGCCTGCGCCTTCGGTCCGGCGTCGCGCTCTCGCACCTCACGCGCGACGGACGGCAAGCCGCGCAGCGCCACGTCGCTGAGGGCCTGCTCGAACCGGCCGATCACGCCGCCGGCCGCGCCGTGCTGACGCTCCGCGGCCGGCTGCTCGCCGATCCCGTCACGCTCGACCTGGCGGCCTAGGCACCACCAGCACCGGGCACGACGCGTGCTCGACGAGGTACTTCGGGACGCTGCCGAAGACGACCTCACGCACCGTCCCGTGTCCGCTGGACCCGCACACGAGCAGCTGCACATCCGCGCTCGCGGCCGCCAACGCGGGACCGGGGCGCCCGGTGAGCAGCCGGTGATTCGCGCCGCCATGCGTGTTGAACGACACCTTGCCGAGCATGAACTCGAAGTCGTCGCGGCCCGGGTCGTGCTCACCCGGCAGCGCCGCGCTGCGGTGGACGCCGAGCGTGAGCACGCCGACGCCGAGCTGATCGGCGATCGAGATCGCCGTGTTCAGCGCGGGGCGTGACTGCGGGCGCCCGTCGAACGCCGCCCCCACCAACGCGATCTCGGGCCGGGTGCCGGCGGGCACCACCAGCACGGGGCACGTGGCGCCGTGCAGCAGCCGCACCGCGTCCTTGCCGCGCCCGACGGCGATCAGCTCGGGATCGTCGACCTCACCGACGCTGGTGCCCGCGGCCCGCGCGAGCACGGACGCGAACTCGTGCGCCTCCGGCGCCGCGCGGTACATCGGCTCAGCGATCGATGCGCAGCTTCACTGCGCCGCCCGGCACCGCGGACACCGTGACGACCGCGTCGCCGACCGCGAACTCCGACACCGGACCCTGCCCGCCCGCGGCGCCGCGCGCGACGGCGGCGTCGATCCCGTCGCGCAGCTCGCGCAGAGCGGCCTGGTCGAGTGTCAGCCGCGCTTCCTCGACGGCGAGGACGGCGCTGCCGTCGGGGCGGGGCTCGAGCGTGAAGTCCATGGTCCGTAGGATGCTGGCATGAGCGTGTACGAGTCCGCCGTCCGGCCGCTGCTGTTCCGGCTCGATGCCGAGCGCGCGCACAACCTGACGCTCGCCGCCTCCGAGCTTGGCGGGCGCTCGGACTTCGTGCGTCGCGCGGCGGGCCGTGCGTTCACGCTGCGGGACCCGCGCCTGGAGACGACGCTGGCAGGCCTGCCGGTGCCGAACCCGCTCGGCCTCGCGGCCGGGTTCGACAAGAACGCGCGCGCCGTGCGCATGCTCGGCAACCTCGGCTTCGGGCACCTGGAGATCGGCTCCGTGTCCGCCGACGCGTCGGACGGCAACCCGAAGCCGCGCCTGTTCCGCGTCCCGCAGGACGAGGCGATCGTCGTCGCCTACGGCGTGCCCAACGAGGGCGCGCAGGTCGTGCGCGAGCGCCTGGCCGCGCCGCGCCGGGTGCCGGTCGGCGTGAACCTGGTCAAGACCAACGATCCCGCTCGCCCCGCCACCGGGCCGGAGGTCTATGAGGACTACGCGGCCTCGCTGGTGGCGCTGCAGGACCGCGCGGACTACATCGCGCTCAACCTCAGCTGCCCGAACTCGGCCGCCGACAAGGACTTCTTCGACGATCTCACGCGCCTGGACGAGCTGCTCGCCCGGCTCGCGCAGGCCGAGGTGCGCCGCCCGCTGATCCTCAAGCTCAAGCCGACGCGCGACGCGGGCGTGCTGCGCGAGATCGTCGCGATCGCCGACGGCCACCCGTTCGTCTCCGGCTTCGCCATCAACCTGCCCTCCGGCAAGCCCGCCGACCTGCGCTTCACCGTCGCCCGCGACTCGCTGGAGAAGCTGCCCGGCGCCGTCGGCGGCCCGCCCGTGGAGGACTTCGTCAACGCGATCCTCGGCACGCTGAAGTCGATCACCGGCGACCGCTACGCGCTGATCGCCGCGGGCGGCGTGACCACCGCGGAGGCGGCGTACACCAAGCTCCAGCTCGGCGCGACCGCGGTCCAGCTCTACACCGGGCTCGTCTACCACGGGCCCGCCCTCGTCAAGCAGATCCTGAGCGGCCTGCTCGCGCTGCTCGAGCGCGACGGGATCGCCGACGTGCGCGCACTGAGCTGACCTACGGCGTGAAGGTGACGCTGCGCGTCGCCGGGTCGGCGCGCTCGAGGCGCACGACCACCTCGCTCCCGGGCACGGGGACGCCCGGGACCTTCGCGCGCACGGCGGGATCACGCAGCTGGATCACGCCCTCGTCGATCACCACCGCGTCGAAGCGCTCGCCCTCGCGCCCGTGCAGGACGACGGCCTCAAGCAGATCGACGACCGCACGGTCCACGGCGCCGGCGCGGCGCGAGGCGGCCGCCATCGTCGCGGGCAGGGCGGGCAGCGCCGCGCGGTCGGGGACGCCGAGGCAGCAGTCGGAGACGTAGCGGTCCTGCAGCCGCCGCAGCGGTGCGGTGGCGTGCGCGTAGGGCGCCGCGACCGCCCAGTGGGTCTGCAGCTCCGGCTCCTCGCCGTCGAACGCGGTGTAGCCCGCGCCGAACCCGATCCGCGACGCTTCGTGCACGATCGCGGCGTGCGCCGGGACGGCGGGGTCCAGGCGGCGCACGAACTCCGGGTAGGACTCGTCCTGGGGCCACTCGACCCCCAGCGCGCGCGCCGCCAAGCGCAGGCGCTCGAAGGCCTGCGGCTTCGGGTCGGGCTGGGTGCGCAGGAGGCCGACGCCCGCGTCGAGCATCAGGCTCGCCGCGACCATCCCGCACAGCAGCGAGATCTGCGCGTTGTACTCCTCGAACTCGCCCGGGACGCGGTAGCGGACGGTCCAGCCACCATCGGAAGGAACGACCTCCTGCTCGGCACGGGGCAGCCGGACGCCGCCGCGCGCCCGCTCGATGTCCAGCCGCAGCAGGCCGATCGCGCGCAGCAGCGGCGCGACGTCCTCTGGCACGTCGTCGTAGGTGTGCTGGCCGACGCTGCGCACCACGCGCCGCGCGACGCTGCGGTGGACGGGCTCGCCCGCCCGGTCGAGGTCGATCGTCCACAGCACCGCGGGCCGCCACTCGCCGGGGAGCAGCGACCCCGCGCCCTCCGAGAGCACGGGTGGGTAGAGCGGGATCTTCGCGTCGGGCAGGTACAGCGTCGCGCCGCGCGCGTGCGCCTCGCGGTCGAGCGCGCCGCCGGGATCGACGAAGTACCCCGGGTCGGCGATCGCGTAAGACACACGGAACCCGTCGTCGGTCTCGGCGAGGTGCATCGCCTGGTCGAGATCGCGCGCGCCCGGCGGGTCGATCGTGATGAACGGCAACTCCACGCGCTCGCCCTCGACCGGCTTCGCGGCGGCGGCCTGTGCCTCCGCCATCACCTCGTCCGAGAACTCGCGGGGCAGGTCGAGCTCCGCCCTGATGGCCGCGAGGCCATCCGCCAGCGGGCCGTTCAACTGCCGACCGGGTGCCAGGCGGTCTTGAGCTCGACGAGCGGCTCCAGGCGCGTCAACGAATCGGTGTGCGGCGAGGGCCGCGAGACGCGCTTGACGGTCTCGGCGGCGAGCTCGTCGACCGTCTTGGCCACGTCGTCGTCGTAGGTGGCGTCGATGATCGCGTTCACGTCGCGGTGGCCGCACAGCGGCGTGAGCAGCTCGTCCAGCCGGCCGGAGAGCAGGTTGAGCACGCCGCCCGGGATGTCCGAGACGCCGGCGACCTCGCCGAGGTCGAGCGGACGCAGCGGCTTGGTCCGCGACACCACCGCGACGACGGTGTTGCCCGCGGCGAGCGCGGGCGCGATCTCGCGGACCAGGCCCAGCACGTCCGGCGAGTCCGGCGCGAGCACCGCGACCACGCCGGTCGGCTCCGGCGAGGAGAATGAGAGGAACGGCGCCGCGACCGGGTTCACGCCGCCCATGACCGCCGCGAGCTTGTCGGTCCAGCCCGCGTAGTGGACGAGCAGGTCGACCGCCTCGTCGATCTCGTCCGAGCGGTCCGAGCGCGACTCCAGCGCCTCCGCGAACCGGTACAGCACCTGCCCGCGGTTGTACGCGGTCTTCTTCGCCCACCCGGGCGCGGCGGCGCGCGCGGCCTTGACGGCGTCGCGCACGTCCTTGCGTGAGCCGCGCGGCACGTTGACGCCGCCGATCGGGTCGGTCCGGCCGGACTCCGAACGCACGAACGCGCCTCCCAGGTAGAGCTTGTACGTCTTGGCGACGGCCTGGCGGGCGCTCATCCGCCCAGCCTCACGTACGGCGCCAGCCCGGCGGGCCCGCCCTCGCGGCCGAACCCGCTCTCCTTGTAGCCCCCGAACGCGGCCGTCGGGTCGAACTTGTTGTAGGTGTTCTGCCACACGACGCCGGCCCGCAGCTTGGACGCGACCTCGAACGCCTTCGCGCCGTTGTCGGTCCAGACGCCCGCGGCCAGGCCGTAGGCCGAGTTGTTGGCGCGCTCGACCGCCTCGGCGGGCGACCGGAACGTCGTGACCGACACGACCGGGCCGAAGATCTCCTCGACCGCGATCCGGTTCGCGGGCGCGACGTCGAGGAACATCGTCGGCGGGAACCAGTAGCCGGCGTCCGGGAGCGCGCAGGTCACCGAGCGCCGCACCGCGCCCTGCTGCTCGCCTGCCTCCACCATCTCGGTGATGCGCGCGAGCTGCTCGGCGGAGTTGATCGCGCCGACGTCGGTGTTCTTGTCCAGCGGGTCGCCGACGCGCAGGCGCTCCATCCGCGCCCACAGCTTGCGCACGACCTCCTCGGCCACGCTCTCCTGCAGCAGCAGGCGCGAGCCCGCGCAGCACACGTGGCCCTGGTTGAAGAAGATGCCCTCGATGATGCCTTCGACCGCCTGGTCGAGCGCGGCGTCCTCGAAGACGATGTTCGCGGACTTGCCGCCGAGCTCCAGCGTGAGCCCGCGGCCCGTCCCGGCCAGCGCGCGCTGGATCTCCTTGCCGACCGCCGTCGAGCCGGTGAACGCGACCTTGTCGACCTCGGACCGCACGAGCGCCGCGCCGGCGGACCCGTCGCCGGGGATGATGTTCACGACGCCGTCCGGCAGCCCGGCCTCCTGCACGATCTCGGCGAGCAGGAGCGCGGTGAGCGGCGTCGTCTCGGCGGGCTTCAGAACCGCGGTGTTGCCGGTCGCCAGCGCGGGCGCGAGCTTCCACGCCGCCATCAGCAGCGGGAAGTTCCATGGGACCACCTGGCCGACCACCCCGCGTGGCTCGTACGCGCGCCCGCCGAACGCGTACTGCAGCTTGTCCGCCCAACCCGCGTAGGAGAAGAAGTGCGCGGCGGCGAGCGGGACGTCCACGTCGCGTGACTCGCGGATCGGCTTGCCACCGTCGAGCGTCTCCACGATCGCGAGCTCACGCGCGCGCTCCTGGATCAGCCGCGCGATCCGGAACAGGTACTTGCCGCGCTCGAGCGCCGGCAGCGCGGCCCAGCCGTCCGCGGCGCCGCGCGCGGCGTCGACCGCCGCCGCCACGTCGCCAGGCCCCGCGAACGCGACCTCCGCCAGCGTCTCCTCGGTCGCGGGGTTGCGCGTCTCCACGACCGTCCCGTCGGTGGGCGCGACGAACGACCCCCCGATGAACAGGTCGTAGCGCGGCTTCAGCGGTGCCGCGTCGCGCGACTCGGGTGCCGGCGCGTAGTCCCACCTCAGGGCTGCTCGTTCAACGGTCGCCATGAAGCCTCACTCCTTCGAGAAGTCCTCGGCGCGCCCGTAGTGGCCGCCGTCGAGCTTGGCGTACTGCATCAGCAGGTCGTTCAGCAGCGAGGAGGCGCCGATCCGGAAGCGGTCCGGCGTCAGCCACTCGTCACCCAGCGTCTCCTTGACCAGCACGAGCATGTGCAGCGCCGCCTTGGTCGTCGAGACGCCGCCCGCGGCCTTGACGCCGACCACCCGGCCCGTCCGCTCGAAGTGGTCGCGCACGACCTCGAGCATCACGAGCACGACGCCCGGCGTGGCCCCGCTGGAGGCCTTGCCCGTCGAGGTCTTGATCACGTCCGCGCCCGCCGCGATCGCCAGCTCGGACGCGTGCCGGACGTGCGCGTAGGTCGGCAGCTCCGCCGTCTCCAGGATCACCTTCAGGTGCGCGCTCCCACACGCCTCCTTGACGGCCTCGATCTCGCGCGCGACCGTCCGGTCGTCCCCGCGCAGGTACGCGTCGCGCGAGATCACCATGTCGATCTCGCTCGCGCCCGCGGCCACCGCCTCGCGCGTCTCGTCCACCTTGACCTTCAGCGACGTCTGCCCGGCGGGGAACCCGGTCGCGACGGACGCGACGGCCACGCCGGAGCCCTCCAGCGCGGCGGCGGCCACGCCGACCAGCGACGGGTACACGCACACGGCGGCGCACGACGGCAGCTCCGGCCGCGACGGGTCCGGGCACACGGCCTTGGCGCACAGGTGGCGGACCTTCCCGGGCGTATCCGACCCTTCGAGCGTCGTCAGGTCGATCATCGACGTCGCAAGGCGGATCCCCTCGCGCTTGGCCGTCGTCTTGATCGACCGGCGCCCGAGCGCCGCGGCCCGCTCTTCGACCCCGACGCGGTTGACGGGGGTGAGGGAACGGCTCATGCGGGCAGTGTGGCAGCCCCGGGAATAGGCCGGGGCACCACGACGTCAGGACAGGCATGCAGCCCCTCAACGTCATCGTCGCGGCCGACTCGGCACTGCTGCGCGCCGGCCTGACGCACCTGCTCACCGACCACGGGATCACCGTCGTCGCGCAGGCGGTGGACGGCGCGGAGCTCAAGCGCAAGGCCCGCGCGCACCGCCCGGACATGGCCGTCGTCGCCCTCAAGGAACCGCCGGTCCGCGAGGACCTCCCGCTGCTCGTGCTCGCGCACGCGCCCGATCCCGACGTCGCGCTCGACCTGCTCGACGACCGTCCGGCCGGCGCCGGCTATCTGCTCGAGGAGCGGATCCCGGACGTCGGCCGCTTCATCGGCGCCGTGCGCGAGGTCGCCGCGGGCGGCTCCGTGCTCGACCCCGCCGTCGTGCCGGAGGTGCTCGGCCGGCGCACCGCCCGGGACGCGTTCACTGCGCGCGAGCGCGAGGTCCTCGGCCTGATGGCCCAGGGCCGAAGCAACCGCGCGATCGCGCAAGCGGCGTTCCTGTCCGAGCGCGCCGTCGAGCGGCACGTCACCGCGATCTTCGACAAGCTCCGGCTTCCCCCGTCCTCCCGGACGCACCGCCGGGTGCTCGCGGTGCGCGCGCACCTTCAGTGCTGAGGTACTGTCGCGTGAATGGACGCCGGCAGCGTCATCGACGCCATGGAGCGCGACGCTGAGGACCTCGCCCGGCGGATCGTGACCGTCATCCGCGACGAGGTCGAGGAGTACCGCTCCGTGCGCGATCCGGCCCTCGCCGCGCAGGTGTTCGCGCACGCCATCGCGCACGTGCACGCGTTCGTCCGCTGCGCCCGCCGCGGCCGCCCGCCGCAGGGCCCCGAGCTGGACTTCGTGCGCGAGCGCGGTGCCTGGCGCGCGCGTGATCTGATGCCGCTCGATTCGCTGCTCGAGACGTACCTGATCGGCCAGCGCCTGTTCTGGGAGACGATCGTCGGGGCCGCCGGCGACACTCGCGAAGGGCTCCTGGTCGCGCGCGAGCTGACCGGGTTCACGTTCCAGTACACGCACGCGATCAACGTGGCCGTCGCCGAGGCCTATCTCGGCGAGGCCCGCGCGCTCGCCACCGAGGTCGACCGCGCCCGCCGCACGTTCCTCGAGCAGCTGCTCTCCGGCGCCACGACCGATCCGGCGCGCGCCCACGCCTTCGGCATCCGCCCGGACGGCGACCACACGGTCGTGGTCGTCAAGCACCCGGGCGAGGAGCGCCAGGCGGTGCGCGCGCTCGAGCGGCTGGACCCGTTCGTCGTCGTCCGCGGCGACGAGGTGATCGCGATCTCCCGCCGCACGCCCGCCGAGCTGCGCGCCGAGCTCACACTCGACGTCGGCCTGACCGCCGGCATCTCGACGCTCTGCCATGGCCTCGCTGATGTGGCGCGCGGCTACGTCGAGGCCCGCTGCGCGCTGCGGCACGCGGACCCCGTCGCGGCGCTGGAGGAGGTCGGCCTGATCGACTACCTCGCGCACGCCGCCGACGACACCGCCCAGCGGCTGCTCCCACCGGGCCTGGACCGGCTCGAGCCGCTCGCCGAGACGCTGCTCGCCTACGCGGACTGCGACCTCAACGTCGCCCGCACGGCGGAGCGCCTCGGCGTGCACCCGAACACGGTCCACTACCGCCTACGGCGCGCGCACGACCTCACGGGGCGGGACCCGCGGCGTTTCGCCGAGCTCGTCGAGCTCACCACCGCGCTTCGCCTTGTCGCCTAGCGCCACCAGGATCGCGCCCTCGCCGGTGGCGTACGCCTCCTCGCCGTGGGCGATGATGTCCATGCCGATCGCCTCTTCCTTCGCCGTCGCGCGCAACGGCATGACCAGGCCGATCAGCTTGAGCAGGACGAACGTCACCACGAACGCGTAGGTGGTGGCCGCGAGCACGGCGAGCAGCTGCTTGCCGAGCTGCGCGACGTCGCCGTAGAAGGCGCCGTCGCCGAGGCCGCCGTTCCAGCCCGCCTGGGCGACCAGGCCGATGAAGACGGTGCCGGTGAGGCCCGCGACGCCGTGCGCCGCGAGCACGTCGAGCGTCTCGTCCACGCGCCAGCGCGGGCGCCACATAATCACGAAGTAGCTCGGGATCGCGGCCACGACGCCCAGGACCATCGCCCAGATCGGCGAGATGTAGCCCGCGGCGGGCGTGATGCCGACGCAGCCGACGACGATCGCCGTGGCGGCGCCGATCGCGGTCACCTGACGCGAGCGCAGCAGGTCGAGCACGAACCAGGCGGCCAGCGCGCACGCCGGGGTGAGCAGCGTGTTGGTGAACGCGAGCACGCTCGAGTTGCCGGCGGTCAGCCCGCTGCCGCCGTTGAAGCCGAACCAGCCGAACCACAGCAGGCCGGCGCCGAGCAGGACGTAGACCGAGTTGTGCGGGAGGATCGCGACGCGGCCGTGGTCGCGCCGCCGGCCGACGACCCATGCGGCGGCCAGGGCGCTGAAGCCCGAGCCCATCTCGACCGGCACGCCGCCCGCGAAGTCCAGGACGCCCGCCTCCTGCAGCCAGCCGCCGCCCCACACCCAGTGGGCGAGGACGGCGTACACGAGCACCGACCACAGGGCGGCGAAGATCAGGAACGCGCCGAAGCGCATGCGCTCGACCACGGCGCCCGCGACCAGCGCGGTGGTGAGGATGCAGAACGTGGCCTGGAAGGCCATGAACAGCAGGTGCGGGATCGTCTGGCCCTCGCGCGGCTCGAAGTCGACGCCGCTCAACCCGACGTGGTCGAAGCCGCCGATGATGGCGTTGCCCGGCGAGAACGCGAACGAGTAGCCGACCAGCGCCCACGTGATCATCGCGACGGGCACCGCGGCGACGCACATCATGAACGTGTTGAGCGTGTTCTTGGACCGCACGAGGCCGGCGTAGAACAGGCCGAGCGCGGGTGTCATCAGCAGCACCAGTGCGGCCGACATCAGGATCCAGGCGGTGTCGCCCGCGTTGATCGCAGCGTTCATCGGGCAGCCTCCACCGGCGTGACGGCGGCTTCCTCGGTCTCACCGGAGCGGATGCGCACGACCTGCTCCAGGTCCATCACGAAGATCTTGCCGTCGCCGACCTCGCCGGTCTGCCCCGCAGAGCAGAGCGCCTCGATGGCCGGTTCCACGAAGTCCTCGGACACGGCGATCTCGAACCGCACCTTCTCCGTGAGCCCGACCTGCACGGTCGTCCCGCGGTAGGTCTCCACGCGGTCGAGCTCGCCGCCATGCCCCAGCACGCGGCTCATCGAGAAGCCGCGGACCTCGGCGCGGTAGAGGGCTTCCAGCACTTCATTCGTCTTTTCGGGGCGGACAATCCCGATCACGAGCTTCATGGCCGGGAAGCCTTCCGGCGCGCGGGCCGCGCGTCTTTATCCGCCCGTACAAAGGCGAGCGGCGGGCTCTTATCCCAGCTGGAAGCCCCAGGGCGGCAGGCCGCCCGCCGGCTCGTCGCTCAAGTTGACGACCACGACGTCGTCGTCCCACGCCCACGAGACCAGCGGCGGCTCGCTTTCCAGCAGCCGCCACGTGCCCTGCAACCGCGCTGCGCGCGGGAGCAGCCAGGCGTAGAACGCGCGCAGCTCGGCGTCCGGCGGCTCGTCCGGGCCGCGGCCCAGGAACACGGGAACGTGCGCCCGCCGGCCGGAGAGCTGCCCGTCGTGGTAGAGCCGCGCGCCCGGCAGGGTCGACATCACGACCGCGGCCGCGCGCGCCTGCTCAGGCCCGAACACGGACGCGGCGCGCGGCTCGTCGTGGTTCTCGATGAAGCGCACGAGCCGCTCCTGGTACTCGACCGGCGCCGTCAGATGGCCGCGCACGTCGCCGCGCTCCACCAGCCGGTCGTAGAGCCGCTTGTCGTAGCAGAGGTCGAACCCCTGCTCCATCAGCGCGAACTCCATGTCCCAGTACGCCTCGGCGATGAACAGCAGGCCCGGGTGCGTCCACTTCACGCGCGTGATCAGCTGCGGCCAGAACTCCTCCGCGTGCGGCTCGACGCCCCACGTGCCCGCGAAGACCTCGCTGATCATCAGCATCGCCATGTCGCAGCGCAGCCCGTCGCACTGCGCGCCCACGTCGACGAGCGTCTCGGCCACGGCCGACCGCAGGCCGTCGTTGAACGCGTCGAGCTGGACGACGTCCGGCCACGGCGGGAAGTACGGGTCACGCCCGCGCGCGACGATCCCGCCGGCCGTGCGCACGAAGTCCGCGGGCCGCTCGGCCAGCTGCGCCTCCGTCCCGCGGATGAAGTACTCGGGGTTGGACGCCAGCCACGGATGGTCGGGCGCGACGTGGTTGGGGACGTAGTCGAGGATCAGCCGGAGCCCGCGCGCGGCCAGCTCGTGCCGCGCCACGGCCAGCCCCTCGCGCCCGCCGAAGCGCTCGTCGACGACGTAGTCGCGCACGCAGTAGGGCGAGCCGATCACGTCGCCGGGCCGCAGGTCGGTCAGCGCGGCGCGAAACGACGCCGACAGGCCGTCGTCGACGGCCGCGATCGCCAGCCCGGCGGGCGAGCGCCGCCACACGCCCATCAGCCAGACGGCGTCGACCGGCAGCGCCGCGATCGCGTCCCAGCGTTTGGCCGGCACGTCGGCCAGCGAGTGCCCGCCCAGCCACACGGCGGTGTTGATCTCGTAGATCGAGAGCCGGGTCACCGCCTCGGGACCATACGGGCCGCTGGTACATTCGCCAAAGTCGTTAGCGGAGGCGCTGGAGCTCGAGGGCGGCTGGATCAGCGGGCGCCGCTACGAGATCGACGACGAGCCGATGGTCGCCCTGGACGACTTCTCGATGAAGGATCTCCTGCTCGATTTGTCCGCGTTGCTCGCGTTGGCTGTGACTCCCGACTAGCCTTGTGGGCCTCATGGCCCGTTTGTCCCTGCTCATCGCCGCCTTCGTCCTGCTGCTTCCCGCCGTCGCGGAGGCCAAGACGGTCAAGATCTACGTGTTGCGCGGCGAGGCGCTGTCCTCGGTCAAGCGCCAGGCCGCGGACGGCCCCGAGGCGGCGCTGAAGGTGCTGCTGCAGGGCGTCACCGCCGCCGAGCGCAAGAAGGGCTACGGCTCGGCGATCCCGAGCGGCGTGACGCTCACCTCCGCCGAGGTCGAAGACAACAAGGTCGAGCTCGAGTTCTCCGGCACCTTCGCCGCCTCCGACGTCTCCTACCTCGCGCGCGTGGCGCAGGTCGTGTACACGGCCACGGGCGCCGACAGCGAGATCGAGGAGGTCGAGATCCGCGGGCGCACGTTCACGCGCGCGGACTTCGCGCCGCCGGAGGAGTACGAGGCGCCCAAGCCGCCGACCAAGAAGCCGGCCGCACCGAGCGACCCGCGCGCCGTGCAGGACAAGCTGGCGCAGCTGGGCTACCTACCCGAGGACGCGGTCACCGGCAAGTGGGACTACCGCTCCCAGCAGGCCGTGCTCGCCTTCCAGTCCTGGGAAGGGCTCGAGCGCGACGGGATCGTCGGAGAGATGACCCAGGACCGGCTGGACAGCGCGGGCCGGCCGCTGGCCCAGAACCGCACCGGCAGCGGCCGCAAGGTCGAGATCCACCGCGGCCAGGGCGTGATCCTGCTGATCGAGGCCGGACGCGTGGTGCGCGTCATCCACACCTCCACCGGCGTCGGCAACAACTCGACCGACCTGGGGACGCCGCCCGGCAACTTCAAGGTCACGCGCGAGGTCGAAGAGGCGTGGTCGGTGCCGTTCAAGATGTTCATGGACCACGCCGTGTACTGGGGCGTAGGCCTGGCCATCTACGGCGCCGCCGACGTGCCCGCCGGCCCCGCCTCGCACGGCGGCGCGCGGATCCCGATGCCCGAGGTCGAAGTGGTCTTCGAGTTCGTGGAAGTCGGGACGCCGGTCCGCGTCATATAGCGTTTCTGCCATGGAGGCATCCGAACCGCGCCGTCGCCGCGCTGCGATCGTCTGCGTCGACGACGAGCCCGCCGTGCTCGCGGCGGTCGCTCGTGATCTGCGGCGCCAGTTCGGCGAGCGCTACCGGATCGTGCGCGCCACCAGCGGGCCCGAGGCGCTGGACGCGCTGAAGGAGCTCGTCGCGCGCGGCGAGCAGGTGGCGCTGCTGGTGGCCGATCAGCGCATGCCGGGGATGGCGGGCACCGAGTACCTGGTTGAGGCGCGCAAGCTCGTGCCCGACGCCAAGCGCGTGCTGCTGACGGCGTACGCGGACACCGAGGCGGCGATCCAGGCCATCAACGAGGTCGACCTCGACTACTACCTGCTCAAGCCGTGGGACCCGCCGGAGGAGCAGCTGTACCCGGTGGTGGAGGACCTGCTGACCACGTGGGAGGCGGGCGCGGCGCTCGAGTCGGGCGGCGTGCGCGTCGTCGGGCACCGCTTCAGCCGCGACTCGCACGACCTGCGCGACTTCCTGGCCCGCAACCGCGTCCCGATGCGCTGGCTGGACGTCGAGCGCGACGCCGAGGCGCGCGAGCTGCTGCAGGTCGCCGACGTCTCCGACGGCCGGCTGCCGGTCGCGCTGCTCGAGGACGGGACCGTGCTCGAGCGCCCGACGGTGCTGGAGCTGGCCGAGCGGCTCGGCGTGTCGGCCGCGCCCGCGGAGGACCACTACGACCTGGCGATCGTCGGCGGCGGGCCGGCGGGCCTGGCGGCGGCCGTGTACGGCGCGTCCGAGGGCCTGAAGACCGTGATGGTCGAGCGCGAGGCGCCCGGCGGCCAGGCCGGCACGTCCTCCCGGATCGAGAACTACCTCGGCTTCCCGGCCGGCCTG
Organism: Solirubrobacter deserti; assembly: GCF_003344625.1. Classification (GTDB taxonomy): domain Bacteria; phylum Actinomycetota; class Thermoleophilia; order Solirubrobacterales; family Solirubrobacteraceae; genus Solirubrobacter; species Solirubrobacter deserti. The sequence goes on from NZ_QPKJ02000005.1 coordinate 227,455, forward strand.
TCCGGCTCCGACCTCGCCCGTCGCGCGACCGACCAGGCGCGCCGGCTCGGCGCCGAGCTGCTGGCGGTGCAGGACGCGGTCGCGTTGCGCGTCGAGGGCGCGGGGCGGATCGTCGAGCTGTCCGGCGGCGGCGTGCTCTCCGCCAACTGCGTGCTCGTGGCCTCCGGCGTCTCCTATCGCCGGCTCGACGCGCCCGGTTTCGACACCTTCACCGGCAAGGGCATCTACTACGGCGCGGCGCTCACCGAGGCGCGCTCGTGCGCCCAGCAGCACGTGGTGATCATCGGTGGCGCGAACTCCGCCGGCCAGGCCGCCGTGCACTTCAGCAACTACGCGAGCAGGGTGACGATGCTGGTCCGCGGTGACTCGCTCGTCCGCTCCATGTCGCACTACCTGATCGAGCAGATCGCGGCGATCGAGAACATCGACGTGCGCGTGAACGCGCAGGTGGTGGCGGCCGAGGGCAACGACCACCTGCACTCGATCCGCATCCGCGACGAGGACGGCGAGCGCGACGAGACGGTGGACGCGATGTTCGTGTTCATCGGCGCCGCGCCCCGCACGGACTGGCTGGAGGGCGTGGTCGGGCGCGACGAGCGCGGCTTCATCCTCGCCGGCGCGGACGCCCGGTCCGCGTTCCCGCTCAAACGCGACCCGTACACGCTGGAGACGACGGTGCCGGGCGTGTTCGTTGCGGGAGACGTGCGCGCGCGTTCGATCAAGCGCGTCGCGAGCGCGGTGGGCGAGGGCTCGATGGCCGTCTCACTGATCCACGAGTACCTGGCGGAATGAACATGGAGCTGATCGACGAGCTGCGCCGCATGGACCTCTTCGACGGGCTGACCGACGAGGAGCTGGCGGAGTGGGCCGCGATCACCCCGCCGATCCGCGAGGCCGAAGAGGGCGAGGTGCTGCTCGAGCAGGGCGTCGACTCGCCCGGCCCGCTGCTGCTGTTCGGCGGGACCACGCGCGGCTTCATCCGCACCGCCGGCGGTGTCGACCCGGGCACGGTCAATCAGGCGCCGACCTGGATCGGCGCGATCGCCGCCATCACCGAGAGCCAACTGCCGCTGACCGTCGAGGCGGGCGTCGACTGCCGCGTCTCGATCATCCCGCGCGAGGCGTTCATCCAGCTGGCGCTCAAGCACCGCTCGGTCCACCGCCATGTGATGCAGGTGATCGGGCCGGTCATGCGCAGCATCAACGCACGCGAGTCCAGCCGCGAACGGCTCACCTCGCTGGGCACGATGGCCGCCGGGCTCGCGCACGAGCTCAACAACCCGGCCGCCGCGGCACGGCGCGCCGCGAGCGACCTCGTGCAGGCGATGCACGTCATCAACTACGCGCTGCGGGCGTTCGTGGAGGCCGGCATCGAGCGCGTGGACGCGGAGAAGCTGCTCGAGCTGCAGAAGGAGGCGCTCGACCGGGCCGAGAAGCGCGAGGCGCAGGGCGCGCTCGACGAGTCCGACGCGATCGACGCGATGGAGGACATCCTCGACGAGCTCGGCATCACCGACGGCTATCGCTTCTCGGAGCCGCTCGCGTCCGCCGGCCTCGACGAGGACTGGGTCCGGCGCGTGGTCGCCGTCACCGGCGAGGGGACGCACGCCTCTCTGAAGGCGCTGTGGTGGGTGGCGTCCACGCTGTCCGCGCAGGAGCTGGCCAACGAGCTCGTCGACTCCACCGACCGCATGTCCAAGCTGGTGAAGGCGATCAAGACCTACGCGTACATGGACCGCGGCGAGGTCGTCGTGGCCGACGTGCACGAGGGCCTCGACAGCACGCTGATCATGCTCAAGCACAAGCTCAAGCACACGAGCATCAAGGTCAAGCGCGAGTACGACGAGACGCTGCCCAAGCTCACGATGCGCGGCTCCGAGCTCAACCAGGTGTGGACGAACCTGCTCGACAACGCGATCGGCGCGCTGGGCGAGACGGGCACGATCACCATCCGGACCCTGCCCGACAACGGTTGCGTGCGGGTCGACATCGCCGACAACGGGCCAGGCATCCCCGAGGACGTCCGCGCGCGCATCTTCGACCCGTTCTTCACCACCAAGGCGCCGGGGAGCGGGACGGGCATGGGTCTGGACACCGCGCGCCGGATCGTCGAGCAGCGCCACGGCGGCTCGCTTTCATTCGAGAGCAACGGCGAAGGCACGGTCTTCCACGTCTGGCTCCCGATCGACGGAAAGAAGAAATGACGAAACGCTGCTCCCACACCGATCAGATCGAGCTCACCGAGCTGCCGGCCGAGTCCGCGGGCTGCGAGGACTGCCTCGCCGCGGGAGGCGTCTGGCTGCACCTGCGCATCTGCCTCAGCTGCGGGCACGTCGGCTGCTGCGACGACTCGCCCAACAAGCACGCGAGCGCGCACGCGCGCGCGACCGAGCACCCAATCATCCGCTCGCTGGAGCCGGGTGAGGAGTGGTGCTGGTGCTTCGAGGACGAGGTCGGGATGCTGATCCCGCAGATCAAGGGGCGGACGCAGATCCCGCCCTCGCCGATGCTGTCGCGCTAAAGAGCGTTTCGGCGAACGCGAGCACGCGGCCCTCGCTGCGCGGCGGTCCCGTGATCTGGACGGCCACGGGTAGGCCGTCGTCGTCGAAGCCGACGGGCACCGCGCACGCCGGCAGGCCTGCGAGGTCCTGCGGGACGGTGTAGGGCAGCACGCCGTCGCGGAAGCCCTGCGGGTCGGGCTCGTCGCGACGCTCCGGCGGAACGGCCGAGACCGGCGTGAGCAGCAGGTCGGCGGCGACGAAGATGCGCTGGAACGCGGCCCGGATGCGCTCGCGCTCGGCGATCGCCTCCGCGTACTCGGCCAGCGTGACCTTCAGCGCGTTGTCGATGCGTGCGGCGACGTCCTGCCCGTAGTCGGCGCGGCGCTTGGGGAACAGCTGCGCGTGGGTTTGCGCCGCCTCGCCGTTCTGGATCGCGGCGTAGGTGGGATACAGGCGGCCGGCGTGCTCGAACGGCACCTCGAACGTGCCGAAGGAGGAGACGGCGTGGTCGAAGGCGCGCTGGATCCCCGGCTCGAGCGGACGCACGTGCAGGTCGGGGCAGACCGCGATGCGCTCGGCCGGCTTCGCCGGCGCGCGGCCCGCCAGGGCCTCGAAGAAGAGCTTGACGTCGGCGGGGGTGCGCGCCATCGGCCCGGCGTGGTCGAGCGAGCGCGCGAGCGGATACACGCCGTCGGTGGACAGCAGGCCGTACGTGGGCTTGAGCCCGGACACGCCGCAGAAGGCGGCCGGGATGCGGATCGAGCCGCCCGTGTCGGTCCCCAGCGCGAGCGCCGCCTGACCGAGCGCAAGCGCCACGCCCGAGCCGCCGCTGCTTCCGCCCGCGACGCGCGCGGGGTCGTGCGGGTTCCGGCACGGCGCAAAGTGCGGGTTCACGCTCGTGATGCCCCACGCGAACTCGTGCGTGAGCGTCTTGCCGACGACGATCGCGCCGGCGTCGCGGGCGCGGTGCACGAGCGCGGCGTCGGCGCTCGGGACGTGCTCGGCGAAGAGCTTCGACCCGTAGGTCGTGCGCACGCCTTCGGTGTCGAACAGGTCCTTGACCGCGAGCGTAAGCCCTTCCAGCGGACGCTGCGTGCCGTCGCGGTACGCGGCCTCGGCGGCCTTGGCCTCCTCGCGCGCGCGCTCGAGCGTGAGCGTGATGAACGCGCCGTACTCGGGCAGCGGGTCGAACGCGTCGATGACCTCGACCGGGGAGATCTCACGCGCGGCGAACGCGGCGCGCAGCGATGCGGCACTCAGCACAGATGGCTTCTTAGCAACGCCGTCACCCGGTCCGGGGCGTCGAGTTGCATCCAGTGGCCGGCGCCGTCGATCCGCTCGTAGCGGAAGTCGGGCACGAAGTCCGCCGAGCCGGTCATCTGGTCCTCGAGCAGGTAGGCGTCGCCGCTGCTCCACACGCCGAGCGTGGGCGCATTGACCGTGAAGCGCGGCGGGTTGAGCTCGTTGCGGGGACGGTGGTTGCAGCGGTACCAGTTGAGCGCCGCGGTGAGCGCGCCCGGGCGCTCGAGGTCGGCGAGCACGCGGTCCGGCTCCGGATGCGTGCCCGCCCACTCGCGCAGCAGCTTCCAGTCGTCGCGGCGCACGATCTCCTCGGCTTCGGCGTGCAGGAAGAAGTCGCGGTACCAGCCCTTCTCGCGCTGGGCGAGCGTGGGCGGGACGCCGGGGTGGCCGACCGACAGCACCGCGAACCGGTCCAGGCGCTCGGCGGCCGAGAACGCGAACGCCCAGGCGACGCCCGCGCCCCAGTCGTGGCCGACCACGTGCGCCTTTGCGAAGCCGAGCTGATCCAGCAGAGACACCATGTCCCCGACGCTCTTGCCGACGCGCACGTCGTCCGGCTTGTCGGAGTCGCCGAAGCCGCGCAGGTCGGGCGCGATCACGGTGAAGTCAGATTTCAGATCCTCGATCTGATGGCGCCAGAGATCGGCGCGGTCCGGGAACCCGTGCAGCAGCAGCAGCGGCGGTCCCGAGCCCTCCACCCGAACGGCGAGTTCGACACCATCCGCACTTTCCATCCGCCGCATGATGCGAAAGGCTACAAGCGTGGAGACGAGCCACCGGAGTGAAACCCGTGAACGCGTCGTCGTCCGCATGGCGGGGGATTCCGGGGACGGGATGCAGCTCGCGGGCAGCCGCTTCACGGACGCGACCGCCGTGTTCGGCAACGACCTCGCCACGCTGCCCGACTTCCCGGCCGAGATCCGCGCGCCCGCCGGCACGGTCGCCGGCGTGTCGGCCTTCCAGATCCACTTCGCCTCGCGCGACATCCTCACCCCCGGGGACACGCCGGACGTGCTCGTGGCCATGAACCCGGCGGCGCTGAAGGCGAACCTGCCGCTGATGCAACGCGGCGCGACGATCCTCGTCAACGAGGACGCGTTCAGCGTGCGTGCGGTGCAGAAGGCGGGCTACGCGGAGAACCCGCTGGAAGACGGGACGCTGGCCGGCTTCACGGTCAAGCGGGTGCCGATGAGCTCGCTCACGACGCGCGCCGTCGAAGGCATCGAGGGCGCGACCAGCCGCGACGCGCAGAAGGCCAAGAACCTGTTCGCGCTCGGCGTGCTGTCCTGGCTCTACGACCGGCCGGTGGACGTCACCGAGCGCTGGATCCGCGGCAAGTTCAAGGGCCCGGTGTGCGAGGCGAACCTGGCCGCGTTCCGCGCGGGCTGGAGCTTCGGCGAGACGTCCGAGCTGATCGACGTGCAGGTGAAGGTCGACCGCAACGTCGACGTCGCGCCCGGCACCTACCGCAACGTCAACGGCACCGAGGCGACGGCGCTCGGGTTGATCGCGGCGTCGGTGAAGTCGGGGTTGCCGCTGGTGTTCGGGGCGTACCCCATCACGCCCGCGTCGGACCTGCTGCACGCGCTCGCGCGCCGGCACGACATGGGCGCGCGGACCATCCAGGCCGAGGACGAGATCGCGGCGGCGTCGATGGCGCTGGGCGCGGCGTTCGGCGGCGCGCTGGGCGTGACGTGCACGTCCGGGCCGGGCCTGGACTTGAAGACGGAGACGATCGGGCTCGCGGTGGCGCTGGAGCTGCCGATGGTCATCATCGACGTCCAGCGCGCCGGCCCGTCGACGGGCATGCCGACCAAGACCGAGCAGTCCGACCTGCTGCAGGCGCTGTACGGGCGCCACGGCGAGTCGCCGCTGCCGGTGGTCGCGGCGCAGTCGCCGGGGCAGTGCTTCGAGGCGGTCTTCGAGGCGGCGCAGCTGGCGATCAAGTACCGCACGCCGGTGATCCTGCTCTCCGACCTCTTCGTCGCGAACTCGAGCGAGCCGTGGCGGATCCCGGACGCCGCTTCGCTGCCGCCGATCGACCCGCGCCTTCGCACCACGACCACCGGGCCGTTCCTCCCGTACTCGCGCGACGACAACCTCGCGCGGCCGTGGGCGATCCCCGGCACGCCCGGCCTCCAGCACCGGATCGGCGGGCTGGAGAAGGCCGACCGCACCGGCGCGATCTCCTACGACGGCCCGAACCACGCGCGCATGACGCAGCTGCGGGCCGAGAAGGTGGACGGCATCCCGGTGCCCGACCTCGAGATCCACGGCGAGCCGGACGCGGACCTGCTCGTGCTCGGCTGGGGCTCGAGCTACGGGACGATCCGGGCGGGTGCGCGGCGCGTCCGGGAGGGCGGCGGGCGGGTCGCGACGGCGCACCTGCGCCACCTGCGGCCGATGCCCGCGAACACGGGCGCGCTGCTGCGCAAGTTCGAGCGCGTGCTCGTGCCGGAGATGAACAGCGGCCAGCTCGCGCACGAGCTGCGGGCGCGCTACCTGGTCGACGTGATCTCCTACAGCAAGGTCCAGGGGCAGCCGTTGCTGCCGTCGGAGATGGAGCAGCAGATATGGCGGCACCTGAGCTGACGAAGGCGGACTTCCAGTCCGACCAGGAGACGCGCTGGTGCCCGGGCTGCGGGGACTACGCCGTGCTCGCGGCCGTGCAGGCGTTCTTCCCCGAGCTGGGCATCCCGCCGGAGCGGATCGTGTTCGTCTCCGGGATCGGGTGTGCGGGGCGCTTCGCCTACTACATGGACACGTACGGGATGCACGGCATCCACGGGCGCGGGCCGGCGCTCGCGACCGGGCTGGCGGCCGCGCGCGACGACCTGTCGATCTGGGTCGTGACCGGCGACGGCGACGCCCTGAGCATCGGCGGCAACCACCTCATCCACGCGCTGCGGCGCAACGTGCCAATCAAGATCCTGCTGTTCAACAACCAGATCTACGGGCTGACGAAGGGGCAGGCGTCACCGACCTCCGAGCTCGGCAAGGTGACCAAGTCGACGCCGTTCGGGTCGATCGACGGGCCGTTCAACCCCGTCAGCCTCGCTCTGGGCGCCGAGGCCACGTTCGTGGCGCGGACGATCGACACCGACAAGCAGCACCTGCCGATGGTGCTGCGCGCGGCCGCCGCCCACGAGGGCGCGGCGCTGGTCGAGATCTACCAGAACTGCCCCGTGTTCAACGACGGCGCGTTCGACGCGCTGCGCGACAAGAAGCGCGGTGCCGAGAACCGGATCTACCTCGAGCACGGCGAGCCGATCCGCGGCGTCGTGCGCGACGCGGAAGGCGCGCTGCGGATCGGCGGCGAGGGCGAGCCGGTGATCCACGACGCGCACCGCGAGGACCCGTCGTACGCGTTCGCGCTCTCGCGGCTGTCCTCCTCGCCCGACGGTCCGACGCCGATCGGGATCTTCCGCGACGTGCGGCGGCCGGTGAGCGGCCGCGACCTCGCCAGGCAGCTGGCCGCGGCGCGCGCCGCGGCCGACGATGCTTCACTGGACGCTCTCATGCGCGCCGGTGACACGTGGACGATCTCCTAGAACGCGGGTCCGACAAGTGGACGAAGTACCCGCCTGACGTCCTGCCGGCGTTCGTCGCCGAGATGGACTTCGAGCTGGCGCCGCCCGTGCGGGAGGCACTCGTGCGGGCGATCGAGCGCGGCGACCTCGGCTACATCGGCAACGTCGACGGGCTCATCGAGGCCATGTACTACTTCTTCGACCGCCGCCTCGGGTGGGACCTCGAGGGCCAGTACATCGCGCTCGTCGCCGACGTGACCGTCGGCCTGCAGGAGCTGCTGCGCGCCCGTACCCGCCCTGATGACGCGGTGATCATCAACCCGCCCGCGTACCCGCCGTACTACCGGGAGATCCCGCACACCGGTCGCCGGGTGGTCGAGGTGCCGCTGCTGGCCGACTTCGGCGTGGACGTCGACGGGCTGGACCGCGCGTTCGGAGCCGGTGCGAAGGCGCTGCTGCTGTGCTCGCCGCACAACCCGTCCGGGCGCGTGTACACGCGGGACGAGCTGGCGGCGGTGGCCGCCGTCGCCGAGGCGCACGGCGCGCTCGTGATCGTCGACGAGATCCATGCGCCGCTGACGTTCGGGGCGCAGTTCGTCCCGTGGCAGCACGTGGTCGAAGGCGGCGCCGTGCTCACGTCCGCCTCGAAGGCGTTCAACGTGCCGGGCTTGAAGCTCGGGTTCGTCGTCGGCGAGGCCGCCTCCGCGCTCCCCGAGGACCTGACCGATCACGCGGGCTACGCGGGCGTGATCGCCGCGCAGGCCGCGTTCAACGAAGGCGACGAGTGGCTGGATGAGACGCTCGCGACCATCGCCGCCAACCACCGCGCGCTGCCCGAGCTGCTGCCGGACGGCGTGCGCGTGGCCTATCCGGCGGCGGCTTCCTTCCTCACCTGGCTCGAGTGCGACATCGATCACCCCGCCGACGTATTCCTCGAGCGCGGGCGTGTCGCGCTCAACCCGGGCCGCGACTTCGGCGCCGCCTACGGCCGCTACGCCAGGCTGAACGTGGGCACGCGGCCCGAGCTCGTGCGCGAGGCCGTCAGCCGGATGGCGTCGGCGCTGAGCTGAGCTCCACCACGAGCACCACGTGCCGGCTCGCGAGCGCGAGGTACTCGTGATGCTCGGGCTCGCGCGCGCCGTCGAGCCAGGCGACCTCCACGTCGGTGAGCGCGAGGAAGTCCTCCGACAGGGCGTTGAGGAAGTCCGTCAGGCGCGAACGGAAGCCGTCCACCGGCAGTTGCAGCGTCGCCTCGATCTCGTGGCGGACCGTCTCGATGCGCACGCGCTGCGGGCGGAACTGCATGGCCCCCAGTATGCAGGGCCGGGACAAGCGCGTCTGTAGGGTTGCGAACCCATGCTGGACATCGACGCGATCCTGCGCCCCTGGTGGGACAGCATCCAGGCCGCCCACGGGCCGCTGGACCTCTACGACGCCCACACCCACATCGGGCAGAACGACCCGGACGGCTTCAAGCAGACGCCGGAGGAGCTCGTCGACGTGATGACGCGCGCCGACGCGCGCGCCGTCGTGTTCCCGATGCACGAGCCCGGCGGCTACCCGGGCCCGAACGACTTCGCGATCGCGTCCGCCGCCGCGTCCGACCGGCTGGTCGCCTTCTGCCGGCTGGACCCGCGCGACTCACCCGCCACGGAGGCGCGTCGCTGCCTGGACGCCGGCGCCGTCGGCATCAAGCTGCACCCGCGCGCGGAGCAGTTCGGGATGGACGAGCCGGGCGTACGGGAGATCGTCGCGGTCGCGCACGAGCGGCGCGTCCCGATCCTCATCCACGCCGGCCGCGGCATCCCGGCCCTGGGCCAGAACACGGTGAAGCTGTCGGCCGAGTTCCCGGACGCGCGCTTCATCCTCGCCCACGCCGCGATCTCCGACCTGGCGTGGATGTGGCACGTGCTGGGCGACCACCCGAACATCTTCATCGACACCGCGTGGTGGAACCCGGCGGATCTGATCGCGCTGTTCTCGCTGGTCGCGCCCTCGCAGATCGTGTGGGCCAGCGACTCGCCCTACGGGATGCCGGTGACGTCCGCCTTCACCCACGCGCGCTGCGCGCTGCAGGCGGGCGTCGGCGACGAGGCGCTGCGCTCGATCATGGGCGGCCAGATCGCGCGGCTCGTCGCCGGCGAGGACCCGGCCTGGGTCGGCGAGGCGCCGGGCGCGGTGGAGCCGGCGCTGCACCCGCTGCTCGACCGCGTCGTCACGCACCTGATCAGCGCGATGGGCCGCGCGTTCGGCGGCGGGGACCCCGACGAGTCGATCGCGCTCGCGCGGCTTTCCTGCGCGGTCGGCGACGACGCGCCGCACGCCGACGTCTGCGGCGCCACCGAGCAGCTGCTGGAGCTCTACTACGAGCACCTCGCGCCGCCGCCGCCCGGCCGCGTGTTCCCGCTCGCGGCGCGCCTGCTGATCGCCGCGCTGACGGTCGCGCGCACGCCGACGGTGCCGCTGCCCGACGAGTTCCACGTCCCGCCGCCGACGCGCGACGAGGCGGACAGCCCCGCCTAGCGAGTTCGCCCGCCGGCCGCACCCTGGCGGCGCTCGGCGAACTCGCCGAAGCATCGCCCTCTGGGCGATGCGGCCTAGCCCTCGCCGCCGCCGCTCAGCGTCGGCTCCGGCTCCGGCCGGGTCGTGCGCTGGGGGGCGGGGCGCGGCGGCGGGGCCGGCGCGCACGGGCGGTAGTCACGCGAGCGGGAGAAGTTCTCGCCGCCGGCCAGCTCGCCGCGCACCGTCACGCGGCCCCGCGGGGACGTGAGGCGGACGGTCATCCGCGCGTCGCCGCTCAGGCCGGTCAGGTCCAGGACCTCGCGACCGTTCGCGTACACGCTCAACGCGTCAATCGACTTGCCGGACGGCGGCTCGATCAGCATCGTGACCCGCGCGTGATTGAGGCAGCCGTTCTGCAGGTCGATCGACAGCCGGTCGTCGCCGCTCTGGGCGAGCGCGGTGGCTCCGATGCCGAACGCCGCGCCGAGCGCGATCAAAGCGGTGACGGGACGTCGCACGGTTACCGAACCTACCCGGGATGCTCAGGTACGTAAAGTGGGGCTAACCGCCGTGTGGAGCGTGCAGCCCGAACCGTTGGACAGCCCGGTGGCCGAGGCGCTGCTGCGTGCGTACTTTGCCGACATCGTCGAGCGCTACCACCGGCGTCCGATCGACCCGCGCGAGGTCGACGAGGCGATGGAGGAGGACCGCACGGAGGGCCTCGCCGCGTTCTTCGTCGCGCGCTGGAACGGTGAGCCCGCGGGCTGCGCCGGCCTGCGCCCCGATGGCGCGCTCACGCGCATGTACGTCGCCGCCCCGTTCCGGCGGCGCGGAGGCGGGCGGCGGCTCGTGCGCGCCGTCGAGGACGCGGCCCGCGCGCACGGCCTCAAGCGGCTGCGCCTGGACACGCGCGAGGACCTGGTGGAGGCGCAGGCGCTCTACCTCGCCGAGGGCTTCGTCGACGTCGACCCGTTCAACGACGACGAGTACGCCGACCGCTGGTTCGAGAAGACACTGGAAGATTGACCAATGAGTGTTGATAGACCTCAACGCCTATGAGTTTGTGATGAACGGCGCGAACCCCTAACGTCGCCGCGGCAGAGCGGGAACCGGGCCAATGGGGTGGCCCGGGACAATCGAAGGGGGGAAGGGTTGTCCTTGAAGCTTCGCGGGCCTGTGCCCGCGTTGGTCGTCGCTGCCGTGCTGGCGGCACCGGCGACCGCGTCGGCGCAGGAGCCGCTCGCGATCGCGCGCGAGTACCTGAAGCAGAACGCGGCGCAGTTCGGGGTGACGGCCGCGGACGTCGCCGACACGACGCCGACGAGCATCTACGTGACGGCGTCGACGGGCGTGACGCACGTCAATCTCAATCAGCGCTACAACCAGCTGGACGTCGCGGGCGGTCACGTGACCGTCAACGTCGGCGCCGACAAGCAGGTCAAGTACGCGGCCGGCCGGCTGCTGAAGGTGGCTCCGCCCGCCTCCACCGCGGCGACGCTCGACGCGGTCGGCGCGGTCGAGTCCGCGGCCGACGAGCTCGGCCTCGAAGATCCCGAGCGGCTGCGCGTGACGAGCCGCCGTGGCGCCGAGACGACGCTGACCGACGGCGGCATCTCGTCAGTCCCGATCGGCGCCAAGCTCCTCTGGCACCACGACGGCAACGCGCTGCGGCTCGCCTACCAGGTGACCATCGACGACGCGACCGACTCGCACCTGTGGAACGTCACGATCGACGCGCGCACCGGCGAGGAGCTCGCGCGCGACGACTGGGTCGATCACGACGACCTCGACCAGCTCGAGCAGCGGCTCGGCGGTGAGGCGGAGGCCGAGGCGCCCAAGCTCGCCAAGGCCTTCCAGACCACGTTCACCCTCGCGTCGCCGACGCCGGTCAACGACGGCTCGGCCTACCGCGTGATCGCGTGGCCGGCGGAGAGCCCGAACGACGCCGTCCGCTCGCTGATCGGCAACCCCGCGGACACGCCGGGCTCGCCGTACGGCTGGCATGACGTCAACGGCGTCGCCGGCGCGGACTTCGCGACCACGCAGGGCAACAACGTCCACGCGTACCTGGACCAGGACGCCAACAACGCGCCCGACTACAACTCGAGCCCGCGCGGCGGCGCGGCGCTGCGGTTCGACTTCCCGGCGGAGCTCGACGAGCACGCCCAGAACTACCGCGAAGCCGCGGTGACGAACCTCTTTTACAACAACAACATGATCCACGATGTCCTCCACCGGTTCGGGTTCGACGAGGTGGCGGGCAACTTCCAGGCCAACAACTACAACCGCGGCGGCGGCGAGGGCGACTACGTCCGCGCTGAGGCCCAGGACGGCAACGGCGTCAACAACGCCAACTTCGGCACCCCGGCGCAGGACGGCGGCACCCCGCGCATGCAGATGTACGTGTGGCCGGGCTCCACGACCACGTTCGGGCTGCCGAACGCGCTCACGATCCGGGGCCGCGGCGGCGCCGTCTACCAGGCCGGCTGGTCGCGCTTCACGCCGGCTCCGACCAACGAGGGCCTGGCGAACCGCACGCTCGTCTACGCCGGCAACGGCTGCAACGACGCCGCCTATCCCGCCTCGCGGCCCGCGCGGCGGTTCATCGCGGTGGTCGACGGCGGCACCGAGGCGTGCACGTACCTGCAGCGCGTGCTGGTGGCGCAGTCGCTCGGCGCCGACGCCGTCGTGGTCGCGCACAACGCCGAGGGCGCCCCGCCGGTGCTGACCGGCTCGATGATCGACATCGCGCCGGTGATCCCGGCGGTCGCGGTCTCGCAGGCCGACGGCGCCGCGATCAAGGGCCTGATCGCCGCCGGCCCGGCGCCGCGGGCGAACCTGCACAAGCGCGCCGAGCACCCGGGCATCCGCGACGGCGACCTGGAGAACGGGATCATCATCCATGAGTACGGCCACGGCGTCTCGAACCGCCTCACCGGCGGCCCCGGCATCAACTGCCTGGGCGGCCAGGAGCAGGCCGGCGAGGGCTGGAGCGACTATCTCGCGATCTCGCTGCTGATGGACGTCACCAAGGACAACCCGGACGGCCCGCGCGGCATGGGCGCGTACGCGCTGTTCCAGCCCAACCGCGGCGGCCCGGGCATCCGCCCGCGTCCGTACTCGCGCAACATGGAGATCCAGCCGTTCACCTACGACTCGATCAAGACGGGCGGCTGGCTGAACGGGACGACGTTGGCGCTCCCCCACGGCCTCGGCCACGGCTGGGCGGCGGTCCTGTACGACATGACGTGGGACCTCGTCGACAAGTACGGGTTCAACCCGAACGTCTATGGCGCCTGGAACAGCGGCGGCAACCTGCGCGCGATCCAGTACGTCATGGACGGCCTGAAGTTCCAGGGCTGCTTCCCCGGCCTGGTCGCGGCGCGCTCGGCGATCATCGCGGCCGCCCAGGAACGCAGCGGTGGCGCCGACACGTGCACGCTGTGGGCCTCGTTCGCGCGCCGCGGGCTCGGCTACAGCGCCGTCCAGGGCCTGTCCGCCGACCGCAACGACAACACGGAGGCGTTCGACACGCACCCGAACTGCCGGCGCGCGTTCCAGGGGGTGACGCCCGAGCCGGCGATCAACACCGTGGCGGCGGGCGACCGAGTGCAGCTGCGGTTCACCGCGGACGGCTACCGCGAGCTCGACGTGTTCGCGAAGGGCTCGCCGTACTCACGTCAGGTCGACTGCACGACGCTGCAGACGGTGACGCCGGGTCAGACCACGATCACCCCGCGTCCGTTCCCGATCCCGTTGGTGGGTGAGCTGCGGGTCAACGACCGCGGCCAGTACACGTTCCCGTGGCGCACCGACGCCGCATGGGCCGGGACCTGCCGCGAGGTCGTCGCGACGGTGGCACGCACGGGCGCGCAGTTCCGCACGTACTACCGCTTCACGTAAAGCGATGTTGGAACCCGGGCCGGTGTCGCGCCGGCCCGGGTAGCATCGGCACCGCTTATGCCTTTCTGGCGCCGCCGCCGACATGAGCCCGAGCCTCTGGTGGAGAGGACCCCGCCGATCGCGCGCGACCCGGCGGCGCTCACCGCGGACGACTTCGTGATCGACTACGGCATGTGGACCACGCGGCTTCCGATGACCAGCTGGGAGGCGGCCGGGATGCTCGTCGGCTACGCGCCCGAGGGTCGCTCGCAAGCGCCGCTCGAGCCGGAGGAGATCGCCCGGGTGCAGTGGGTCGCCGACCACGAGCGCGAGCTGTTCGACGCCGTCATGGCGGCCGTGCTGGCGGAGTACCCCGCGCTGCGTGAGGAGGCGCTCGCGGCGACGGACGGCGAGCTCGCGGACGAGCTCCCGGTCATCACGCGCCCGGAGGAGCTGCGCCACGTCCTCGCCCTCGGGAACGTGTACGTGCATCCGCTGGACGGCGGGCCGTTCGTCGGCTTCTCGTTCGCGAGCCCGATCGACGATGAGCACGGGGTCGGCGTGCTCGTGCGCGGGACGCAGGTGGTCGAGGTCGCGCAGGCGGACGTCGCCTTCGTGAAGTGGATGGCGGAGCGGCACGCGGCATGAAGACCGTCGGCCGCTACGAGGTGCTGCGCACGCTCGGCAAGGGCGGGATGGCCACGGTCCACCTCGCGCGCCAGGCGGAGCTGAACCGGCTGGTCGCGCTCAAGGAGATGCACACCTTCCAATCCGACCAGGAGGCGCTCGCACGGCGGTTCATGCGCGAGTCCCGGCTGGCCGGGGCGCTGTCGCACCCGAACATCGTGACCGTGTACGACTACCTCGAGTTCGAGGGGACGCCGTACATCGCGATGGAGTACGTCGAGGCCGGGTCGCTGCGGCCGTGGCTGCCGGCGCTGACCGACGCGCAGAAGCTGTTCGTGCTCCAGAGCGTGCTTGCCGCGCTGGTCCACGCCGAGGAGCACGGCGTCGTGCACCGCGACCTCAAGCCGGAGAACGTCCTCATCAGCGCCGCCGGGACGGTGAAGATCACCGACTTCGGCGTGGCCAAGGCGACGCGCTCGATGTCCACTGCGCTGACCGGCGTCGGCATGACCGTCGGCACGCCCGGCTACATGGCGCCCGAGCAGGCGATGGCGCACGACGTCGGCCCGTGGACCGATCTGTACGCCGTCGGCTGCATGGCCTACGAGCTGTTCGTGGGCACGGTCCCGTTCGCCGACGCGGGCGGCCCCATGGCGATCCTCCTGCGCCACGTCAACGACCCGATCCCGCTCGCCAACAGCGTGAACCCGAACATCGACCCCGCGCTGTCGAACTGGATCAATGCGCTGACGACGCGTGAGCCGAGCCGCCGCGTGCAGAGCGCCGGCCCGGCCCTCGAGTCGCTGGAGGACATCGCGATCGCCCTGCTCGGCCCGCGCTGGCTGCGCGACGGGCGCCTGACCCAGACCGTGACCCCCGTGCCCGAGGAGGCGCCGCCGCCCGCCGCGCCGGCGATGCCCTCGATGGTGTTCGAGACCTACGTCGCGCCGTCCTCGAGCCGCGCAGCCGCGGTGCCGCCGCCGGCCGCCGCGGCGCCGCCCGCGGCCGACTCGCCGCCCGCCGCCGATTCTCCGCCGCCGTCGGTCGCCGACTCGCACCCGCCCGCCGCGGGTTCGCAGCCGCCCGCGGGGTTGCCGCCCGCCGCCGGTTCTCCGCCGCCGCATCCCGCGGACTCGCCGCCCGCCGCCGGTTCTCCGCCGCCACCCGCGGCCGACTCGCCGCGCGCCGCTGACGCGCCGCCCGCCGCCGATTCGCCGCGCGCCGCCGAGTCGTCGCCCGTCGCCGACTCGTCGCCGCCCGCCGCCGACCCGCCGCCGGACGCGCCCCAGTCGCCGACGATCTTCGAGACCTACATCGCGCCGGCCCCGTCGCGACCGCCGAGCCGCGCCGAGGAGGAGCAGCTCGCCGCCGGTCTGCCCGCGCCCGCGGACCCGCCGCCGCCGGCACCCGCCGTCGAGCCGCCGCGTGAGGCCGCGCGCGTCGATCACGACGCGGTCGCCCCCGACGCGTTCCTGCCCGGCCGCAGCCACTATCGCGGGCAGCCGCCCGAGCATCAGCGCACGCAGCCGCCGCGCGACCTGCCCCCGCAACCGCCACCGGCTCCGAAGCAGCCGACGCCGCCGATCGTGATCGCCGGCGCGGTGCTGCTGGCGATCGTGATCCTCGTCGTGCTGCTGATCGCGCTTTGACCGACCTGCCCCGTTCCGCCCGCCGCGTGCGCGACGCCCTGGTCGCGCTCGGCCTGCCCGCCGACATCCACCGGATGGAGGACTCGACCCGCACCGCGCCCGAGGCCGCCGCGGCCGTCGGCTGCGAGGTCGGGGCGATCGTCAAGTCGCTCGTGATGCGCGGGGTGAAGACCGGCGAGCCCGTCCTGGCGCTCGTGTCCGGCTCGAACCGCGCCGACCTCGAGCTCGTGTCCGCGGCCGTTGGCGAGGGCATCGAGCGTCCCGACGCCGCCTACGTGCGCGAGGTCACGGGGTTCTCGATCGGCGGCGTCCCGCCCGTCGGCCATCCCGCTCCGGTGCGCACCGTGCTCGACGAGGACCTGCTGCGCTTCGAGACCGTCTGGGCCGCCGCCGGCAACCCGCACGCGGTCTTCCCGATCGCGCCTGACGCGCTCGCGAGCGCCACCGGCGCGAGGGTCACCCGCCTGGCGGCCTGAGCGCGAACCCGGCCAACACGCCGTCGACGAGCGGCTCGACCTCGGCCTCGGTCAGCCGCCGGTCCTGCCACAGCAGCCGGTAGTACAGCGCGCCGTTGAGCAGGTCGAGCACGAGGTCGCCGTCACAGTCCGGCCGCAGCTGCCCCCGCTCGATGCCCGCGGCCACCAGCCGCAGCGCCGGCTCACGCACCTCGCGCAGGGAGGCGGCGAGCGCTGCGTCGATGCGCTCGTTGCCGGCCGCGGCCGCGAGCAGCTCGGCGGCCGAACGCCGGAGAGGCTGCGCGGCCAGCGTCCGCGCGGCGCGGGTGAAGCCGGCGATCAGGTGCTCGCGCAGCGTCGCGGCCTCGGGCAGCGGCTCCTGGTGCATCGGCGTGGAGGCGATCGCCTCGAGGATCTCGTCGACGTCCGCGTAGCGCCGGTTGACCGCCGGGAGGCTGACGCCCGCGCGGCGAGCGATCTGCTCGCGGCTGAGGCGGTGCCGGCCGACCTCCTCCAACAACTCCACGCAGGCGTCCACGATCGCGCGGTCGATCGAAGGGTCACGCGGACGGCCGCGACGCGGGGGGTTGTCGTTCACGCCCGGCGGGGTAGCATTCCGTTAGTCAGACTAACGGAAAGGGAGGCGGACATGTACGACGTGGAGCGCTTCGGTGGCGAGGTCGCCGGACACGAGGTCGTGCTGGAGTTCGACACGCGGCGCGTGGTCCTCAACCAGGCGAACCTGCTCGTCGACGGTGACCGGGTCGACACCGGGAAGGTCTTCTACGGCGACAAGCAGCTGCGCACGACGCTGGACGACGGCACCGAGGTGGAGGTCGCCTTGCACTCGGGCATGGCCGGCGAGCTCACGCGCGCCCAGCTGCGCCAGGCCGACGGCAGTTGGCGTGATCTCACCAAGCTGTAGCGCCGTGATGAGTTCTCGCGCCCGGTCGCGTCATAACCGGTATGGACGCACAACGTGAGATCCAGACCCTGATCCGGCGCTGGGTCGACGCCGTCGACCGCGCCGATCTCGAAGGCGTGCTCGCCGATCACACGGACGACATCGTGATGTTCGACGTCCCGCCGCCGCACGCGGGCCACCGCGGGATGGCGGAGTACAGAGCGGCCTGGCCCGAGTTCTTGGCCTGGCAGGCCGGCGGCGCGCGGTTCGAGCTGACCGAGTTGGAGGTGACCGCCGGCAAGGACGTCGCCTTCGCCCACGCGCTACTGCGCTGCGGCCCGCCCGAGTGGTACGAGGCCGAGCCGGGCAAGCGGCTGCGGCTCACCTTCGGGCTCCGCCGGGAGGACCGCCGCTGGCGCATCGCGCACGAGCATCACTCGTTCGTGCACCCGTCACCATGAACGTATGTCCGCCCACCGCATCAGCACCACCCCGAGTGAGGCCCGCGTCCGGGTCGAGTCCAACGGCCAGGTGCTCGCCGAGAGCAGTCGGGCCGTCGAGCTGCACGAGACGGGGCTGCCGACCCGCTACTACTTGCCGCGTGAGGACGTCCGCATGGATCTCCTCACGCCCACCGACACCACGTCGCACTGCCCGTTCAAGGGCGACGCGTCCTACTTCTCCGCGCCCGACGTCGAGGACGCGTTCTGGGTCTACGAGCAGCCGTCCGAGGAGGACGCCAAGCCGATCGCCGGTCTGCTCGCCCCGTGGCCCGGCCGGGTTGAAGTGATCGTGGAGTAGCCAGTACATTCATACGTATGCGCATCGTCGTCACGGGCTCTTCCGGTCATCTCGGCGAGGCGCTGTGCCGCGTCTTGCGCGACGACGGGGTCGATGTCGTCTCGACCGACGTCCTCCCGTCGCCGCACACGACGCTCGTGGGCTCGGTCGCCGACCGCGACCTCGTCCGCGAGGCGCTGAGGGGCGCCGACGCCGTCGTGCACGCGGCGACGCTGCACAAGCCGCACGTCGGCTCCCACAGCCGCCAGGAGTTCGTCGACACCAACGTCACCGGCACGCTGAACCTGCTCGAGGAGGCGGTCGCGGCCGGCGTGTCCCGGTTCGTGTTCACGAGCACCACGAGCGCGTTCGGCCGCGCGCTGGTCCCGCCGCCGGGCGCGCCGGCGGCCTGGATCACCGAGGACGTCCGGCCCGTCCCGAAGAACATCTACGGCGCGACCAAGACCGCGGCCGAGGACCTGTGCGAGCTCATTCACCGCGACCACGGCCTGCCGGTCGTGATCCTGCGCACCTCGCGCTTCTTCCCGGAGAGCGACGATCGCGACGACGTCCGGACCGCGTTCGCCGACGCGAACCTGAAGGTCAACGAGCTGCTGTACCGCCGTGTTGACCTCGAGGACGTCGTGAGCGCGCACCGCTGCGCGCTCGAACGGGCCGACGCGATCGGCTTCGGCCGCTACATCATCAGCGCCACGACGCCCTTCACGCGCGACGACCTCGCGGAGCTGCGCACGGACGCGCCCGCCGTCGTCGCCCGCCACTCGCCCGCCTACCCGGCTCTCTACGACCGCCTCGGCTGGCGCATGTTCGACGCGATCGAGCGCGTGTACGTCAACACCGCCGCGCGCGAGGACCTCGACTGGGCGCCGAAGTACGACTTCGCGTTCGCGCTCGAGCGCCTGGCCGCGGGCGAGGAGTGGCGGTCCGAGCTCACCCTCGCCGTCGGCGCGAAGGGCTACCACGCCGAGACGACCGGCGTGTACACCACCCGCTGATCGGGCACCTCTAGCGAGGGTGAGCGTGACCGTCGAGTTCTGCGGGGGCGAGGGCGAGGTCGTCGCGACCGTCAAGCTGGACGAGCGGACGATGTTCTGGAGCGACGGCGTGTTCGCCCGCGGCCCCGCGTACGCCCCGCACGCCGGCTTCTTCGGCGACCTCGAAGCCGCTTCGCGCCGGTTCCAGGCCGCATCCGGCGACGCGGAGCAGCCCGCGTTGGCCGAGCTCGCCGAGATCTGGACGGAGCTCAACCACCACTTCCGCGCCCGCGAGCGGGGCAGCAGCGTCTGGCTGGTCGACGTCGGGCTGCTGCTCGACGGCGAGCGGGCCTCCGTGCGCTACTACGCGCCCGAAGGGCCCGAGACGTTGTCAGACGCGCAGCTGGATGAGCTCGAGCGGGCGATGGAGACCGCGCCGCCCGACGAGCAGCTGGCGGCGGCGCGCCGGTACCTCCCGCGCCTGATCGCGGAGGTCCGCCGCGCGCGCGGCTAGGCCCGCACCGACTTGCGCTCGTACAGGTGGCGGGCCCACAGCCAGCCGATCAGCCCGAGGACGACGACCCAGACGAGGCTCAGCCAGCCGTTGTCGCCGAGCTCGGTGCCGAACAGCAGCGCGCGCAGCGCCTCGATGAACGGCGTGAACGGCTGGTGCTCGGCGAACCACTGCAGCCAGCCGGGCATCGACTCGGTGGGCACGAAGCCGCTGCCGAGGAACGGCAGGATCATGAGCGGCATCGGCAGGTTGCTCGCGCTCTCGACGCCCTTGGCGAACACGCCGAACGCGGCGCCCAGCCAGCACAGCGCGTACCCGATCGCGGTGAGCAGGCCGGCGGCGCCGAGCCAGCCCCACAGCGACGCGTCGCCGCGGAAGCCCATCAGCAGCGCGACCGCGAGCACGATCGCCGTGGCCAGCAGCACCTGGATGAGGTTGCCGAGCACGTGGCCGCTGAGCACGGCCGAGCGGGAGATGTCCATCGTCCGGAAGCGGGCGATGATGCCTTCGGTGAGGTCCTTGGAGACCGACAGTGCGGGGCCGGTGACGCCGCCCGCGATCGTGAGCAGCAGGACGCCGGGCACGACGTAGTCCAGGTAGGCGTCGCTGCCGGCGCCGCCGATGCCGGTGCCGAGCGTGTCGCCGAAGACGTACACGAACAGCACCAGGAAGATCAGCGGGGTCATGATCAGGTACGTGATCACCGGGTAGCGGACCGCGTGCTTGAGGTTGCGGCGCAGCATCGTGGCCGAGTCGGACACGGTGTGGGCGAGGGTGCTCATCGAGCGGCCTCCTGCGTGGCTTCGTGACCCGTCAGCGCGAAGAACACGTCGTCCAGGTCGGGAGTGTGGATGGTGAAGGTGAGCGGCTCGCTCTCCAGCCGGTCCATGACCGCGCGGATGGAGGCGAAGCTGCCGTCGCTCGGCACGTCGAGCGCGAGCGCGGCGTCGTCGCGGGTGGCGTCGGGGAGGGTCGTGGCGGCGTGGGTGAGCGCGTGCTCATCCGAGAACTCGAGCCGGATGCGTCCGCCGGGGACGCGCCGCTTGAGCTCGGCCGGCGTGCCGTCGGCGACGATCGTGCCGCGGTCGAGCACCGCGATCCGGTCTGCCAGCTGGTCGGCTTCCTCCAGGTACTGGGTGGTCAGGAAGATCGTGGTGCCGGCGGCGACGAGCTCGCGGACGATCTGCCACATCTCCACCCGGCTGCGCGGGTCCAGGCCGGTGGTCGGCTCGTCCAGGAAGACGATCGACGGGCGCGAGATGAGCGTCATCGCCAGGTCCAGCCGGCGCCGCATGCCGCCCGAATAGGTCGACAGCGGCTTGCCCGCGGCCTCGGTGAGGTCGAAGCGCTCGAGCAGCTCGCGCGTGCGGCGCGCGCCCTCCTTGCGGCCGAGGTGACGCAGGTCGGCCATCAGGCGCAGGTTCTCCTCGCCCGTGAGCAGGTTGTCGACGGCCGAGAACTGGCCCGTGAGCCCGATCAGGGCGCGGACGGCCTCGGGCTGCGCGACGACGTCGTGCCCGCCGACGCGCGCGACGCCTGAGTCCGGCCGCAGCAGCGTCGAGAGGATGTGGACGATCGTCGTCTTGCCGGCGCCGTTGGGCCCGAGCAGGGCGAACACGCCGGCGGGGGACACGTCGAGGTCGAGCTGGTCGAGCACGACCTTCTCCCCGAAGGACTTCGAGAGCCCTTCGAGTTCGATGGCGGAAGGCATGGTGGGTCCTCAGGAGTCGGAGCGGTGGATGTCGATGGAGCCGTAACCGGTGCGGACGTGGAGCTCGAGCGTCTGCTCGTCCGCGGCGGGGCCGGCGTCGGCGGCGAGGTCGGTGCGGACGACGCCGTACTGCGAGGTCGCGTCCAACCACACCGCGGTGCCGCGGCGCACGCCGACGTCGACGCTCCCGTAGGAGCCGTCGATGCGGATGACGCCGGCGTTGGCCTGCCGCACGCGGACGCTCCCGTAGGCGGAGCGGATGGTCGCGTCGGACGCGGCGGTGCCGAGCTCCAGCGAGCCGCTGGAGGTCTTCAGCTCGGCCGGCCCGTCGACGCGGTCGACCGTGATGGGGCCGTCGGCGCCCGTCAGCTGCAGGGCGCCGCCGACGTGGCCGACGCGCATCGAGCCGGACTTGAAGTGGATGTCGGCGTCGCCGTCGACGTTCGTGACGCGGTAGTCGCCGTGCCCGCCCTTGAGCGTGAGCCGCTCGGCGGAGTCGAGCACGAACTCGCCGAACGGGACCTCGGCGTCCACGGCCGCGAAGCGTCCCGTCATCCGCAGCGTGCCGAACTTGACGGTGGCCTCGACCGCGGACGTCTCGGGGACCTCGACGACGAGGTCGACGGAGTCCTTGCCCGGGCCGAAGATGCGCGGCTTGTGCGGTCCGCGGATTACGACCGCGTCGCCGACCTGGTCCACGCGCACCGCCTCGGCCGAAGCACGGTCACCGGAACGGCGCGGGTTGCTCGGCGAGGCGTCGACCGCGACGTCGGAGCGCGCCTTGGCCAGCAACTGCACGTTGCCGACCTCGAGCTCGACGCGGACGGCGCTCATCGCACCCACCCCGTGTACGAGCTGCCGTGCGAGGGCGGCATCGGTCGCCGCGGCTCGAGCGCCGCGCCGACCGCGCGCACGAACCAGGTGTTGAGCGAGATGCCCTGCGTGGCCGCGGCGGCTTCGGCGCGGGTCTTGAGCGAGTCGGGCAGCCGGAGCGTCGTGCGGCTCGTCGTGCCGTCCTCGTCCTCGACCGGCTCATTCGGCGTGGATGACGCCGATGACACCACCGGTTCCGCGGCCGGCTTCGACACGACGAACTCGACCTCACGGCCACGCAGGCGGACGTCCACGGAACCGGGCGCCAGCTCGCGGGTGATCTCCCCGGCGGCGTCGGAGAGCGCCTCGAAGAACGCGAGGCGGGCGGCCGCGTCGAGCGCGGCGGTCAGCCGCTCGGCGACTTCCTGCGCCTCAGCACCTCCCGCGGCGGCGGCGACGACGAGCTGCCGCTGGAGCTCTTCGACGTAGTTGGCGATCTGCATGGCGCCAGTATGACACCACTTTGGTGTCATTGCAACACCAACTTGGTGGCACGTCGCGTTTGGCCGTCCCCGCCCGTGGTCCGATAGCGTCCTCGCGCGTGACACCGGGGCCGCGATGAAGGCGTCAGCGCTCCTGAACAGCTCCGGTGGAGGCGACTCGGTCACCCTCACGCGGGTTGACGAGATCCTCTACGTCGTGGTCCGCTGGGTGCCACAGGGCTGGGACATGGACGATCCGCCCGAGTCCGAGATCACGCTGTACCGGCAGGGCTTGCCCGACGCCCTGTTTCAGCTGAGCGACGATCTCGCCGCCCACCTCCACCGCCCGTTGAAGGACCTCGCCGGCGAACCCTTCGTGGGCGACTATGCGCTCGGCGCGCGGCACGCTCGGATCGCGCTGGAGTTCGCGGACGCCCCAAAGGACTTCGTCTCCACCCGGTCGAAGGGCGGAGGCATCGTCAGCGTCCGCTGGCGCTCGAACCACTCGTCCTTCGACCTCGCCATGCGCGTCGACATCACCACGCTGGACCGATTCGCCCGCCAGCTGGCGGACCTCGTGACCTAGCTAGCGCTTCTCGCGAATCCGCTCGGAACGGTCACCGACGCACCCGATAGCGCACGTGGAGGACCCGGGTGCCTTGGATCACCACGTCGGGGTCCTCCAGCAGGTGCTGGGCCTCGACGGAGCCGAAGTAGCGCTTGCCGGACCCGAGCACCACGGGCGCGACGTCCATCGCGACCTCGTCGACGAGCCCTGCGGCCAGCATCTGTCCGCCGACGTCGCCGGCGGAGACCTCGACCGTGCGATCGCCCGCCAGCTCCTGCGCCTTGGTCATGGCTGCCTCGACGCCGTCGGCGAAGTGGAACGGCGCCTCGGAATCCCAGCCCTCGGGCGCCGGTCGGTGCGACACGACGACCACGTGAGCGATCCCGCCCGGCGGCTTGCCGCCCCAGCCGTCCGTCAGGTCGAAGACGTGGCGGCCGACGATCGTCACGCCGATCTCGTCCCAGTACGCCCGGGTGAGATCGAAGGACGCCTGCGACACCGTCAGCTGCCCGGTCTCGTCGAGCGGGACGTCGCCGCTCGAGAGCCAGTCGAACAGCGGCCCGGGCTGGTCCTCCGCGTCCGCGATGAAGCCGTCCACCGACACCGTGCTGTACATGACGACCTTGCCCATGGGCGCTCACTCCTGTGCTCGGGGGCGCCCATCCTGGCGTGCCGGGACCGGCACGTCTTGTAGAAAATCAATCGGCTGGAAGCGGTCCCACGTCGAGCACGTGGCCGGGGTGTTCGCGCAGGAAGCGCCGTCGGACGTCGAGGTAGCGGGTGGGCGTCAGCCCTGTGAACGCGCGGAAGTCGTGCCCGAAGTGCGCCTGGTCGTAGTAGCCGGCGCGAAGGGCGAGCTGGACCCAGTCGACGGGGCGGGCGGGATCGATGGCGAGCACCGTCGCGGTGAAGCGATAGGTACGGGCAAGCCGCTTCGGCGTGACGCCGACGACCTCCTTGAACCGCTTTGCCAGGTGCGTGCTGCTGACGCCGGCCGCCGCGCTCAGCTCGCCGATCGCCACCGCTCCCGTCGCCGCCGCGATGACGCTGCTCGTGTGGCGGACCAGCGCCAGGCCGGCGGTCTCGTCGAGCATCCGCACGAGTTGGTCCTCGAGCAGCGTCAGCATCTCCTGCGGGCCGGCCGCCGTGGCCAGCCGGTCTCGCAGCGCAGCGACGGTGGGGCGGCCCCAGACGTCTTCCAGCGTCACCGGCCGGTCACGGAGCTCGCTCGCGGGCATCGGGAGGAACGGCGCCGGACCCCACGGCTTGAAGTGCACGCCGACTGACCGGGTCCCTGGCGGGTAGCCGAACTCCCAGGCGCCGGTCGGCGTGGTGACCACGACGCCGTCGGCGAACTCCGCCGCCTTCAGGTCGGTGCAGGCGCGGACGCGGAACGGCGGCCCGAGGTTCACGATGAGCAGCGCGCCCGCCATCGCTGGCAGCGTCAGCCGGGGGTACGGGGGCGCGCCCTCCAGGTAGTAGAGGTCATCTATCAGCCCATCCAGCGGCGGTCGCGGCAGTCTGGAGACGTACTGCACGCGTCACAGCATCGCCGACGCGACGGCCGAGAGCTACGCGCCTCGGTCCGCGGAGCATGGGCGATACTGGATTCGAACCAGTGACCTCACGCGTGTGAAGCGTGCGCTCTAACCAACTGAGCTAATCGCCCTCTTGAGAGGCGAGCAAGTCTAGCGGCCTGCTTCGAGCTGCGTGAGGACCGCGAGGACGCGACGGTGGTCCTCGTCGGACGGTGGAAGGTCGAGCTTGGCGAAGATGTTGTTGATGTGGTTGGAGACCGACTTCTCGGTGATGACCAGGCGTGCGGCGATGGCGGCGTTGGAGCGGCCCTCGGCCATCACGGCGAGCACCTCGCGCTCGCGTGGCGTGAGCGCGTCCAGGCCGCCGCGCTGGGTGCCCGGGCTGAGCAGCTGACCGACGACCTCGGGGTCCAGGGCGGTGCCGCCGCTCGCCACGCGGCGCACCGCTTCGACGAATTCGCGGACGTCGCCGACGCGGCTCTTGAGCAGGTACCCGACGCCGCCCGCGCGGTCCGACAGCAGCTCGGTCGCGTACAACGGCTCGACGTACTGGGAGAGGATCACGACCGGGAGGCCCGGGATGGCGCGGCGCGCCTCGATCGCCGCGCGCAGACCCTCGTCGGTGAACGTGGGCGGGAGGCGCACGTCGACGACCGCCACGTCCGGCCGCAGCTCCACCAGCCGCTCGGCCAGCCCCGCACCGTCCTCCAGCGCCGCGACGACCTCGAACCCGTAGGCCGTGAACATGCGCTCGAGCCCGTCGCGCAGCAGGCTCAGGTCCTCGGCTAGGACGACGCGCACGGCACCTCCGCCACGACCACCGTCGGCCCGCCCGCGGGGCTCGACACCCGCAGCACGCCGTCGAACGGCGCGAGCCGCGACGCCAGCCCGGACAAGCCGCTGCCCGCGCCCATGACCGCTCCGCCGCGCCCGTCGTCGCGCACGCGCAGCACGACGCGCCCGTCCCGCTCGGCGACCTCGATCGACACCCGCGCCGCGCCGCTGTGACGGATCGCGTTCGTCAACAGCTCGACCGCGCTGAAGTACAGCGCCGACTCGATCGGTGCCGGCAGCCGACGTGTCAGCGAGACCGAGCACGTCACCGGCACGGCGCTGCGCAACGCGAGCGCCTCCAAGGCGCCGCCCAACCCGCGCTCGGCCAACAACGGCGGGTGGATCCCGCGCACGAGCGCGCGCAGTTCCGCCATGGCGGTGTTCGCACCCGACCGCGCCTCCAGCAGCAGATCGCGCGCGGCCGCCGGGTCGCGGTCGAGCATGTCCTCGGCCATCCCGAGCTGCATCGAGACCGCCACCAGCTGGGCTTGCGCGCCGTCGTGGAGATCGCGCTCGATCCGGCGCAGCTCGGACGCCGACGCGTCCAGCGCCGCCGACCGCGTCGCGGTCAGCCACTCGACGCGATCGGCCAACGTCGGCGCGAGCAGCCGCCGCGTGCGCCAGCGCTCGACCCGAAGGAACGGCCGCACCAGCAGCAGCGCGATCCAGATCATCAACGCGCCGACGGGCATCGCGAAGACGGCCAGCGCGAAGTCGTCGACGATGACCCACTGGTACCAGAGCCGGCCGTCGTCCTCGAGCGCCCACAGCAGCGGCATCGCCAACCCCATCAGCCCGGCCGCGAACAGGTCGAGCCAGAACACGGTGAGCAGCGACCCGAGCGGGGTCGCCAGCCACGCCGCGTCTCGCCACCACGCGCCGCCCGCGGGAAGCGGCGGCGTGAAGCGCGCGCGGGCCGCATCCGCGCGGGCCCGCACCCGGGCCGGGCCACCGAGCAGCACGACGAGCCCGACCAGCCCGTCGAGCCCCACGCGCAGCAGCCGCACGATGTCACGCATCAACACCGAACCTAGGGTGCCCCACCGCCGCGACAAGGGTGCCAGCACCTATGCGCATCCAGGTTCCTGTGCGGTCGACGCTTCGCCGTCCAGCGGCGACCTTGCAGCGCATGAGCATCCATCGCCTGGTCACCGGAGCCGCCGTGGCCCTTGCCACGTTCGCGGTCGCCGCACCCACGCACGCCGCCGACACGAAGGCCGAACTCAAGACGCTCGTCAAGGAGGACGGCTATCCCGCCGCGCTGGCGTCGACCCGCACCGCCGGCGGCCGGGTCACGAACACCACGGCCGGCGTCGGCAACCTCAAGACCCGCGAGCGAGTTCCCGTCGACGGCGAGGTCCGCATCGGCTCGAACACCAAGACGTTCACCGCGGTCGTCGTGCTGCAGCTCGTCAAGGAGGGCAAGCTGGAGCTCGACGCGCCGGTCGAGCGCTACCTGCCCGGGCTGATCCCGAACGGCGCGAACATCAGCCTCCGCCAGCTGCTCAACCACACGAGCGGCCTGCCGAACTACACGAACTTCCTCGCCGAGGGCCTGCTGCCCTACCAGCACTGGTACGCCGAGCCGCGCACGCTGCTCGACATCGCGCTCAAGGACAAGCCCACGCATGAGCCCGGCGCGGCCTTCGCCTACAGCAACACGAACTACCTCGTCGCGGGCCTGATCGTCGAGGCGATCACCCACCGCCCGATCGGCGAGCAGATCACCAACCGCATCATCCGCCCGCTCAACCTCAAGCGCACCTACTTCCCGACCCCGGGGGAGGAGCGCCTGCGCGGCCCGCACCCGCACGGCTACCACCACGACGACCCCGCGCTGCCGCTCACGGACGTCTCGGTGCAGGATCCGTCGTTCGGCTGGGCCGCGGGCCAGATGGTCTCGACGCCGAGCGAGCTCAACCGCTTCTTCGTCGCGCTGGTGAACGGTCGCCTGCTCCCGCCGAACCTCATGCGCGAGATGCTGACCACCGTCCCCGCCCCCGACTTCGGCGAGCAGGCCCGCTACGGCCTCGGCATGGTCACCCGCCCGCTGGCGTGCGGCGGCCTCTCCTACGGCCACGGCGGCACGATCACCGGCTACAGCACCACCAACGCGGCGACCGACGACGGCCGCGCCGCCGCGGTCGCCGTCACCAACCTGCCGCGCACGCAGGAGCAGCACCGCCGCATCGAGGCGGTCGTCGAGCGGGCGCTCTGCGACTAGCGATCAGTCGCAGAGCTCGCGCGGCGTGGTCTGGTCGGGCGGCGCGCACAGCGGCTGCGTGATCGGGACCTTGCCCCGGCGCAGCGCGTAGCGGGCGATCTTGGTGTTGTAGCCCGGCGCGCCGACCCAGACCTCGACGGTCTGGCCCGCCCTGAACGTGCGCTGCTTGGCGTTCAGGGACCCGATCACCGAGGAGGCGTTGCCCTTGAGCTTGCCGGGCTTGAGCGCCTTGGTCTTGAACGGGCACTTCGCGCCCTTGCAGGTGATCTTCACCGACCACCCCGCGGGGAAGCGCTGCGTGACCTTCAGGGCCTTCAACGTGAGCTTGCGGCCGACGACGTTCCAGCTGGTGACGACCCCGGAGTCGAGCGTCGGGAACGGGGCGACGATCCGGTCGCAGTTCTCGTCGACCGCGTTGCCCCGGACCTCGACGGCTCCCGGGCGGACCTGCGCGTCGCCGTCGTTGCAGTCCTGCGCGGCGGCGAACCCGTCCTGGTCGGCGTCGACCGGCCCGGGCAGGACAACCGGCCCGCCGCCACCGCCACCACCGCCGCCGCCACCGCCGGCGCTGGGCGCCTCGGCGACCGCGATCGACACGGTCGCGGCGGCGCCCGGCACGCCGCGTCCTTCGCCGCGGAACGTGAAGCTGTCGACGCCGCCGAAGCCGTCCCGCGGGTGGTAGACGGCCTGGCCGCCGCTGACATCGACCCGGCCCGCAGCGGGAAGTCCGACGGTCAGCGTGACGGCGTCGCCGTTGGCGTCGGTGCAGGTCAGCGGCACGGTCACCGGCGTGTTGTGCGCGGTCGCGACGCTCACCGACTGGCACGAGGGTGCGAAGTCGCGCTCGAGCGTGGCCAGCACGCCCGTGGCGAACCCGGTCGCGTACACCGACAGCCCGCGCGAGTCGATCGCGATCCGGCCCGGCCCGTCGCCGAGCGCGGCGAGCCCTTGGCAGGCGCCCGCGCTGCCGCTGTGGGAGATGCAGCCGCGCGGGCCGCCGCGCCGCGTCGGGGCTCCCGTCGTGGGGTCGATGCGATACGACAGCAGCGCGTTCTTGCCCGCGTCGGTCGAGACCAAGGCGAGGACCTCGCTGCCGTCGGGAGTGACCTCGAGGTCGGAGAAGCCGGATGACGGCGGCCCCGCGGCGCCGGCGCACCCGGGCTTCGTGCCGCTGCAGCCGGCCTGCGTCAACAAGCCGGTCGCGGCATCGCGCGTATAGGTGACGAGGCCGTCGGTGCCGCCCACGTGCACGTGACGGCCGTCCGCGGACACGGTCGTGACCCGAGCGCTGAGGAGCGCGTCGCTGCCGTCCTTGCATTCCCCGGTGCCGCCACTGCCGTTCCAGCTGATGCACCCGCCGAGATTGCCGGCGACCGGCTGCGACAGCGCGCCGGTGGTCGAGCGGGCCAGGACCGTGATTCCGCCGGGGCTGAACGGCACGTACAGGTGCTTGCCGTCCGGCGAGACCCGCAGCTGCAGGCCCTCGCCGGCGAGGCCGTGCGCCGCCGTCGCGCAACCCGGGATCGGGGCCGTGACGATGCACCCGGTGGTGCCGGCCTTCTGCACGAGGCGCGAGCTGGCCGGATCGCGGTCGAAGACGGCG
Organism: Solirubrobacter deserti; assembly: GCF_003344625.1. Lineage (GTDB taxonomy): Bacteria > Actinomycetota > Thermoleophilia > Solirubrobacterales > Solirubrobacteraceae > Solirubrobacter > Solirubrobacter deserti. Next base: position 256,869 of record NZ_QPKJ02000005.1, read on the forward strand.
AGCCCGCCGTTGGTCCGCAGGTAGACGTTCTGGCTGTCCGGGCTCACGGCGATCGCCCACGCACCGGCGCTCCCGCGGGACGGGTCGCACGGCGCGGAGGGGCCGTTGCAGCCCACGTACGTCAACGCCCCGTTGGCGGGGTTGCGGGAGAAGACGGACAGGGCGCTGTTGCCGATCGCGTACACGCTCAGGCCGTCCGGGCTGACCGCCACGTCGCTCACGCCGCCGATCGCCGGGATGCCGTGCGCGAGGGTGCACGGCGTTCCGCCCGCGCCGTGACAGCCGTCGCTGCCGAAGCGCATGGTCACGGCCCCGGTCGTGGGGTTGCGGTTGAACACGTGCAGGGCGGCGTACGTCGAGTCGCCGTTCGAGGCCGTGCCCACGTACAACTGCTTGCCGTCGCTGCTGACCGCGACGCCCTGGGCGTGCGTCGGGAGGATCGCCGTGCAGCCCTGCGAAGCCACGCGCGTGAGGCAGCCGCTCAGGTACAGATCCCCGTCCGCCGCGTGGGCCGTCCCGGCCCCGACGGACAGGAGCACCGCCGCGATCAATCCGACAATCCGTGTCAATTCAGTTCTCCAAGATGCTTCGCCGGGCTGAACCGCAACGCTAGCCCGGCCCGCTCCGCAGCGTCAATCGCGCTAGCCGTACGGACAGCTCGTCGCCGTGGTGCGGCTAGCCGACCGGGGAAACCTCAGGACCGAATCGCGGGGGCGTCACCGATGCGGTTACCCCCCAACGGACGGAACCGCCTACACCCGGTGGCAGCGGCTGCGGTTCCCCGGCTTCATGGTGCCGCTGCGAGTGACCGTGAAGACCACCGACGAGGCGACGACTGGGCGTGAGCGGCCTCCCGGTTCAGGACAAGCCTGTTCTCTGACGCCTCCGCGCCATAGGATCGGCGCGTGCAAGACGACCTCATCGAGCGCGACGCCGAACGCGCGGCCCTCGACGAGGCCCTCGCCGCGGCCGTGAGCGGCACGGGGCGGCTGATCGTGATCGAAGCCGCCCCGGGCCTCGGCAAGACCCGGCTGCTGAAGACCCTGCATGACGCACCGGGCCGCGTCCTACGGGCGCGAGGCTCCGAGCTGGAGGCCACGTTCGCGTTCGGCGTCGTGCACCAGCTGCTCGACGCCGTCGTGCTCGCGTCCCCCGACACCGTGTTCGAGGGCGCGGCCCGGCTCGCGCAGCCGATCTTCAGCGAGGCTCGCCCGGAGCAGGAGGACCTGCTACCGCTGCTGCACGGGCTCGCGTGGTTGGTCACAGGCCTCGCGGCCGAGCGCCCGCTCATCCTCCTGGTCGACGACGCCCAGTGGGCGGACGAGCCGTCGCGGCGCTTTCTCGCGTTCCTGGCCAAGCGGATCGACGGCGTGCCGCTGCTGCTGGCCGTCGCCACCCGCCCCGCGCACGACGACCCGGCCCTGAGCGAGCTGATCAGCGAGCCCGACGCCCGCGTGCTGCGGCCCCGCGGGCTCACCGAGGACGGCACGCGCGCCTTCCTCGCCCGCGCGGAGCTCGATCCCGCGCTGGCCGCGTCCTGTCACGCGAGCACGGGCGGCAACCCGTTCTATCTCGGCGAGCTGGCGCGCGAGCTGCCCGCGCCGAACCCCACCGCGCTCGGCCCGCGCGCGGTGGCCGAAGCGGTCAAACGGCGCCTGGATCGCGAGGCGCTGGCGCTCGCCCGTGCAGTCGCCGTCCTGGGTGACGGGACCGACCTGGCGGCGACGTTCGCCGGCGTGGAGGACCCGGACGCCGCCACCCGCCGCCTCGTCTCCGCGGGCGTCCTCGAGCCGGATCTCACCTTCGCGCACCCGATCGTCCGCAGCGCGATCTACGCCGACATCCCGGCCGCGGAGCGCGCCGCGGCCCACGCACGCGCCGCCGCGCTGCTGGCGTCCCGCCACGCGAGCCCCGAGCGGCTCGCCGCGCACCTGCTCGAGGCGCCGCCCGCGCACGATCCGGCCACGGTCGCGACGCTCCGGCACGCCGCCCGCCGCGCCCGCGAGCTGGGCGGGGCGAGCAGCGCCGCCGCCTACCTCACCCGCGCGCTGCGGGAACCTCCGCCCGCCGACCAGCGCGCGGAGGTCCTGACCGAGCTCGGCGCCGCCGAGGCGCGCGCCGGCCACGCCGCGGCCACCGAGCATCTCGAGCAGGCGATCGAGCTCGCCGCCGACGAGCCCGCGCGCACCCGCGCCGCGATCGAGCTCGCGCGCGTGCTCAAGTTCCGCGGCGAGTCGGTGCGCGCGGTCCCGATCCTCGAGCGCCGCCACGCGGACGGGCCGCTGGGGGAGGAGCTCGAGATCGAGCGGCTCGGCCTCGCGTACCTGTCGGTCGCCGCGCGCGCCGCGATCCGCCGGTCGCTGACCGATCCGGGCGGCGTGCCGCGGACCCGGCTGGAGGCGTTCACGCTCGCCGCGCTCGCGTTCGACGCGGGTGCCCGCGGCGACCACGCCGACACGGTTGCCGACCTCGCCACCCGCGCGCTGGCCGGCGAGCTGCTCCCGCCCGACCCGCTGGGCGGCGGCTACGCGTACCTCATCATCGGCGTCGCGCTGATGTGGGCCGACCGGCTCGACGAAGCCGCGCAGCTGTACGCGAACCTGCGCGCCGAGGCGCGCCGGCAGGGCTCCGTGGTGCTGCTGGCGACCGCGGCGGGCCAGAGCGCGCTCGTCAACGAGCGCCGCGGCGCGCTCCCCGAAGCGGCCGCCGACGCGGCGGAGGCCCTCGCGCTCGGCCGCGAGGCGACGGGCACCGAGGCCCTGCTCAACAGCGCCCGCGCGAGCGCGGTGACCGCGGCGTTGGAACGCGGCGAGGCCGTCGACGAGACCGTGCTCGACGGCGAGCCGGACACGATGCCGTACATGCTCGTCCTGCACGCGCGCGCCGAGGCGCGGGCGGCGCGCGGCGACCTGCCCGGCGCGATCGCGGACTTCCGGGCCTGCGGCGCCTACGGGCAGTCGTGGGGCGGCGAGAACCCGTCGGTGTCCGCGTGGCGCTCGCGCGCCGCGACGCTGCTCACCGACCTCGGCGAATATGACGAGGCGCACGCGCTCGTGCGGGAGGAGCTCAAGCTCGCGCGCGCGTTCGGCGCGCCGCGGGCGATCGGCGTCGCGCTGTGCGTGGCCGGGACGATCGGCGCCCAGCCGCCGTTGCCGGCGCTCAAGGAGGCCGTGGCCGTGCTGGAGGAGACGCCCGCGCGGCTCGAGCTCGCCCGCGCGCTGGTGAGCCTGGGCAGCGCGCTGCGCCGCGGTGGCCAGCGCGCCGCGGCGCGCGAGCCGCTCGCCCGCGGACTCGACCTCGCCACCCGCTGTGGCGCCGCCCCGCTGGTACGCCGCGCCCACGAGGAGCTGCTGGCGGCCGGCGCGCGTCCGCGGCGGATCGCGCTCAGCGGCCGCGACGCACTCACGCCCAGCGAGCGGCGGGTCGCCGAGCTCGCGGCCAGCGGGCTCACCAACCGCGGCATCGCGCAGCAGCTGTTCGTGACCGAGAAGACGGTCGAAGCGCACCTGCGCGGCGCGTTCCAGAAGCTCGAGATCAGCTCCCGGACGCGGCTGGCTCAGGTGCTCGCCTGAGCCCAGAGCGCGTCCGCGCGCGTCTCGGCCGCCGCGTACTGCTCCTCGGACGGGTCGTAGAGCGTCACGATCAGCATGCCGTCGCCGCTCGGCTTGACGCCCAGCACGGCCAGCTCGGCGCCGTCCGCGAAGCCGCGCTGGTAGCGCGACGCATGCCACTCCGTCCCCGGCAGCTCGACCATCCGCGCCTTCCCCGAGCGCGTGATCGTGCGTCGTGCGCCGTCCGGGGCGAACGCGAGCCGGTGCCGGAGCTGGTTGAGGAACGTGATCCAGCCCTCCTCGATGTCGCCGTAGACGTCCTTCCACTCGAGCGCGTCGAGATCACCCGGCTTGGTCACGCGGATCAGCGTGCGGTCTTCACCCGCCTCGACCAGCTCGATCAGGCCGTCCTCGGGCATCTCGATCCGGTCCGGCGGCCGCAGCGTCGCGTGGTCCTCGAAGATCAGCTTGATCTCGGCCTCGAGCCCGTCGTACTCCCAGCCGAACCAGTGGCGGACCTGCTCGGGCTCGGTCAGCGCGCGCCAGACGGCGTCGCGCGGCGCGTCGACCGTGACCTCGACGCGGAACGGCTTGTCCATGCTCATGCCGGGTGGCCTCCGATCAGCACTCGGTACTTGCGTTCTCCGGGGCCGAGCTCGGCCGCCAGCTCGGCGATGCGGGCGGCCAGCGCGTCGGCGAAGCGCTCCAGGTCGGCGGGGCGGTTGAAGCCGACCTCCGCCTCGACCGCGAACGTGAGCAGCCGCTGCCCGCGTTCCGCGGCCGCCGAGCGGGCTGCGGCGACGTCACGCACGAGCCGCGCGCCGCCGGCCAGCAGCGTGTCCGCCGCGAACCGGTCCTGCTCCTCCGGCATCGCGCCGACGACCGTCGGCTCCACGATCACCGCGTGGCAGCTCGCGCGCACGACGCGCTCGACGCACCCCCGCCGTGCGCGCTCCTCGACCAGCTCGACGAGCCCTTCGCGCTCGAGCGCGCGCACGTGGTAGTTGACGCGCTGGCGTGACTCGCCGAGCGCGCCCGCCACCTCCGTGGCCGAGGCCGGCGCCTCCCGCAACCGCTCCAGCACCGCGCGGCGCAGCGGCGACAGCGGTGCCGAGACCAGATCGAGCGTCGCCATATGGGGCCTATCCTCTATTAGGAAACTGAATTTGTCAAATGGAGTGCCGATGAAGGGGTGGATGGAGCGCATCGTGATCTTCGATCTCGACGACACGCTCGTGCACTCCAGTGCCGTGCGTGAGGCGTTCGCGTGCGTCGCCCGTGAGCGCGGGATCGACCAGGCGCTCATGACCCGCACGTTGGACGCGCTTCCCGGCCGTCCGGCGCAGGACATCTTCGAGTGCCTGGGCTGCGACACGGCCGACGCGCAGAGCGCCACCGAGCGCTTCCTCGCGCGCCTGGACGAGCTCAACGGCGTGCTGCCGACCGTCGCCTACGCCGACGCCGACGCGACGCTGCGTGAGCTCGCCGCCCGCGGCACCAAGCTCGTGCTCTCCACCGGCTCCTCCCCCGAGCGGGCCCGCCGGGTCATCGACCAGGAGGGCTGGGAGTTCGAGGTCGTCCTCGGCTCCACCGACGCCTGCCGCAAGGGCCGCGCCCACTACGAGCAGGTCAGCGCGGACATGAGCTGGACCCGCCGCGCGATCACCGTCGGCGACAGTCCGACGGACATGCGCCTCGGCGCCGAGCACGGCGTCCCGGTCCGGATCGCCATCGACCGCGACGGCGACCCCCGCCCGCTCCTGGCGGCCGGCGCGACCCACGTGGTCCGCGCCCTCTCCGAGATCCTCACGATCGTCTGAATCTAAAGGGGGACAGTCCCCTTTTAGGAAACTCAGCCGCGCCTAACTTTCCTAAAGAGGGACAGTCCCTCTTTAGGAAAAGGCATCAGGCGCGGAAGGGCTTGGCGGAGGAGCGGGAGGGCTTGGAGGTGCCCGTGCCCTCGAAGAAGCCGCTGACGCGGTAGGCGCCGCGGCGCAGGCGCGGGATGTCGCGGTAGAAGCCGCCGCCCTTCTTGACCGAGCCGCGGGTGCGCATGACGACGACCCACTTGCCGCCGCGCTTGCGCTCGACGGTCAGCCGCACGTAGCCGGCGACCGCGCCCTGGACACGCCCGCTCAGACGCGTGGCGGAGCCGCGGACGGAAACCGACGTCTCGCCCGCCTGGCGCGCACCCGCGGTGCCGCTCGTACGGGCCTTGGCGGCGCCGTTGCCGCCGGTCGAGATGGTCGTGATCGGGCCGGGAGTCGGCGTGGGCGCGGGCGGCGTCGGCGCGACGGGGACGGGCGCGACCGGGGCCGGCTCCTCGAGGGGCGCGACCGGCGTCGGGGTGGGGGTCGGGGTCGGGGTCGGGGCGGGCGGGACCTTGACGAGCACCGCGGCCTGGCCGCCCGCGAGCGTCACGGACGGCTGCTGAAGACCGTCGAGGTCCCGGTAGCCCTCGGGCACCGTGAGCGTGCGCGTCTCGCGGTACGGCTCGTTGACGAAGACGATGCCCTTCTGGAAGTCACGTCGCCACGCGCCCGCGACGACCTGCGTGCGATTGCCGGCCGCCGGCCCGAGGTCGGTGCTGTAGCCGGCCCACACGGCTCCGGGAGCGGTCGCGGCGTCGTTGGCGATCGCGGACCGGCCGAGCTGGTCGGTGAGCAACTGGCTGGCCAGGCCGTACAGGCGCGGCGCAGGCGCCGATGTCGAGTGGTCGAGGATGACGCCGGCGCCACGGAGCTGCTGGGACTCGGCCCAGGCAGCGAGGGTCTGAAAGCCGTAGGTGCCACCGCCGCTGCTGTACACGGTGCTGACGAAGCCGCCCTCGACGGACACGGCGCTCGCCGCCTGCAGCTCGCGCAGCACGTTCCCGCTGTTGCCCTTGTACCACAGCACGTCGTGGACGATCTCGGTGCTCGGCAGCGCCGCGCGCACCGCGACCATGAAGTCGGCCAGGTACTTCTGCCAGTTGCCCTCGGTCATCGTCATGCCCGTGCGCGGGTCCTTCGGGGAGCGCTGGGCGCCGCCGGACGTGTAGGTGCGGCGCTCCATGAAGACGTCGTCGATGAACAGCGCATTGCCGCCCGCCACCGCCGCCTGGGCACGCTGGATCCACCACGTGCGAAAGGCTGCGTTGCCGAAGTCCGCCGCGGGCTTGCCGTTGACGTAGAGCGGCGCGTTGCCCGTGTCGCGCAGCTGCCAGCTCGGGTTGGCGGCGACGTCGGCGGGCTCGAGCGCGTACGCGTGCAGCGTCACGGTCGCGGCGCCGCTGGGTGCGGTCTTGGAGCGCACGGTCTTCGTCGCGCCGAACGCGTCGGCGCAGCAGGTCAGCATCGATATGGCGATGAGGCCAGCGGTCAGCGGGCCCCTGGACGTACGCAGCATGGGGGTTTCCTGGTCGGGACGGTCGGAGCGAGGGCGGCGGCCCTCACCCTTGGTTTTCGGCCGCCACCGACCACTTCTGTAGACGTGCGGCCGCGCCACGCCGCGCCGTCTAGGCTTCCCGCCGATGGGACGGACGCTGATCACGGGCGGTGCGGGCTACATCGGCATCGAGCTCGCCGACGAACTGCTGAACGCCGGGCGCGAGGTGACGGTCCTCGATCGCCTCCTGCACGGCCAGACCGACCGGGCGGACGAGCTGCGTGAGCGCGGCGTCACGGTCATCGAGGGCGACATCCGCGACCCGGTGGCGCGCGGCCACGCGCTGAAGGGCGCCGAGGCCGTCGTGCACCTGGCCGCGATCGTCGGTGACCCGGCGTGCGCCCGCGACCCGGAGCTCGCGCAGGAGGTCAACGTCGACGCGTCCCTCGCGCTCGCCGCCGAGGCGGGCGAAGCGGGCGTCGAGCACTTCGTGATGGCTTCCACGTGCTCGAACTACGGGCGCATGGCCGACCCGACGACGCCGATCGACGAGACCGGCGTGCTCGCGCCGGTCAGTCTCTACGCCGAGCAGAAGGTGACCGTCGAGACGCACCTGCTCTCGCTGGACGCGGCACCGTTCGCGGTCACGTGCCTGCGCTTCGCCACGGTCTACGGCGTCGCGCCGCGGATGCGCTTCGACCTGACCGTCAACGAGTTCACGCGCGACCTGTGGGCGCAGCGCGAGCTCGAGGTCTTCGGCGAGCAGTTCTGGCGACCCTACGTGCACGTGCGCGACGCCGCGCGCGGCATCCGCACCGTGCTCGAGGCGCCGCGCGAGCTGGTCGCCGGCGAGGTGTTCAACGTCGGCGACACGCGCGAGAACTACCGCAAGCTGGACCTCATCGAGCGCATCCGGGAACAGACCGACAAGGGCACGGTGTCCTTCGTCCAGCGCACGGAGGACCCGCGCGACTACAAGGTCTCCTTCGAGAAGGTCAAGGCGAAGCTCGGCTACGAGATCACCAAGACGGTCCCGGAAGGGATCGGCGACCTGCTGGCGGCGCTCGACGCCGGCCGGTTCCCGGACGCCTTCGAGCGCCGCTATCGGAACATCCCGTGACCCGCGCACTGGTAACCGGCGGCGCCGGGTTCATCGGCTCGCACCTGGTCGACGCGCTGGTCGCGCGCGGGCACGACGTGGCCGTGATCGATCACCTGAGCCGTGGCCACACCGACAACCTCGCGGGAGCGCTGGAAACCGGCGTGGAGCTGCACAAGGCCGATGTGACGGACGTGAACTCGATGGTGGCCGCGTTCCAGGCCTTCCGGCCGGCGGTCGTCTATCACCTCGCCGCGCAGATCGACGTCCGCCGCTCCGTGCAGGACCCGTCGACGGACGCGCACGTGAACGTCGGCGGGACCGCCGCCGTGCTGGAGGCGGCCCGCGAGGTCGGGGCGCCGCGCGTGATCCTGGCCAGCACCGCGGGCGTCTACGGCGACCCTGAGGTGCTGCCCACGCCCGAGCATGCACCGGTGGCGCCACTCAGCCCGTACGGGGCGAGCAAGGCCGCGGCCGAAACGTACATGCAGCTGTTCGAACGCCTGCACGGGCTGTCGACGCTGTCACTGCGGATGGCCAACGTGTACGGCCCGCGCCAGGACCCGGGCGGCGAGTCGGGCGTGGTCGCGATCTTCGCCGGCGCCGCCCGCGAGGGCCGCCAGGCGGTCATCTACGGCGACGGCACGCAGACGCGCGACTACGTGCACGTCTCCGACGTCGTCGCCGCGTTCGTGGCCGCCGGGGAGTCCGCGGTCACCGGCGCGCTCAACGTGTCGACGGGAAGCGAGACGAGCGTCATGGAGCTCGCCCGGCTGCTCGGCCTGGAGCCCGAGCAGCGTCCGGGCCGGGCCGGCGAGATCAGCCGCTCGTGCCTGGATCCGAGCCGCGCGGAGCAGGCGCTGGGCTGGCGTGCGCAGGTGCCGCTCGCGGACGCGCTGGCGGACGTCGCGGGCTGAGCGCTCGCGTCAGCGACTTCCCAGGCGCCAGCGCCGCCGGCGGGGCGCGGAAGCGCTCGGCGCGGGCGGCAGCGGCTCGCCCGCGAGGATCGCGGCGGGCGCCTCGGTGACCATCCAGCGGGCTCGCGGGTGGTCCGTGGCGGCCAGCGCGTCGGCGAGCGTGGCGCGCCCGCCGACCGCGTGCGCGTCGCCCGCGATCACGTGCGCGCGGCCCTCCGCGATCAGCGCGTGGCCGAGGGCGCACGCGCGCGAGCGCTTGCCCGCCACCAGGGAGGCCGCCGTGAGCTGGACCAGGACACCGCCGTCGACGAGCCGTCCGAGGCGCTCGGGGTCGCGCTGGAAGGTCGGGTTGCGCTCCGGGTGCGCGAGCAGCACGCGGAAGCCGCGTGTGCGGATCCGGAACAGCAGCTCCTCGAGCACCGGCGGCAACTCGCCGTACGGCGTCTCCACGAGCAGGTCCGTGCCGCCCCCGCCGTAGGACGCGATCCGCAGCGCCTCTTCGCTCTGGTGCTGCGCCCACACGGCGTCGACCTCGCCGCCGGTGACGATCTCCAGCGCCACGCCGCGCGTCCGCACCGTCTCCTGGAGCGTGGCGACGCGCCCGGGCAGCTCCTCGACGCGCACGTCCGGGTAGTCGTGGCGCAGATGCGGGGTGGCCGCGATCGTCCGCACGCCGGAGGCCGCGAGGTGCTCGGCCAGGGCCAGCGCGCCCGCCTCGTCGGACGGGCCGTCGTCGAGCCCTGGCAGCAGGTGCGCGTGTAGGTCGATCAGGGCTCTGTCAACATCGGGAACGGGATGGACGCTACCGAACGCACCCCCGAGATCCCGCTGTTCGACCTGCGGCTGTCCGAGGACGACATCGAGGCGGTGCTCGCGGTGCTGCGCTCGGGCTGGCTGACGATGGGGCCGCTGACCGCCGAGTTCGAGCGGACCTTCGCCGAGCACCTGGGCGTCAAGCACGCGGTCGCGGTCTCGTCCTGCACCGCCGCGTTGCACCTGGCCTACCTGGCCGCGGGCGTCGGGCCGGGCGACGAGGTGATCGTGCCCGCGCTGACCTTCGCCGCGACCGCCGCGGCGGTCGTGTACTGCGGCGCGGACCCCGTCTTCGCCGACATCGTCGGGCCGCACGAGCTGGCGCTGGACCCGGCGGCCGTCGAGCGCGCGATCACGCCGCGCACGAAGGCGGTCTGCGTCGTGCACTTCGCGGGCTATCCCGCCCAGGTCGAAGCCCTGCGCGCGCTGTGCGACGACCGCGGCCTGGCGCTGATCGAGGACGTCGCGCACGCGCCGCACGCGCACGTCGGCGGGCGCGCGGTCGGCTCCTTCGGCCTCGCCGGCGCGTTCTCGTTCTTCTCCAACAAGGTGCTGGCCTGCGGCGAGGGCGGCCTGCTGGCCACGGACGACGACGCCGTCGCGGCGCTCGCCCGCTCGCGTCGCAGCCACGGCATGACCTCCGGCACGTGGAGCCGCCACACGGGCGAGACGACCACGTACGACGCCGAGGGCCTGGGCTTCAACTACCGTCTGGACGAGCCGCGCGCCGCGCTGCTGCTGTCGCGCTTCAAGCGCCTGGACGAGGAGACCGCGCGCCGGCGCGCGCTGACGCGCGCCTACCGTGCCGCGCTGGCGGACGTCGACGGCCTCGTCGTGCCCTACAGCGACGAGGACGTCGAGCGCTCCAGCTGCTACGTGATGCCGGTGCTGGTCCGCGACGTCGAGCGCCGCGACGCGATCCGGCTGGAGCTGCGCGAGCGCCACGGCGTGCAGACGTCGATCTTCTATCCGGCGGTGCACGAGTTCACCGCCTACCGCGAGCGCTACCGCGCCGAGTCGCTGCCGCATACCGAGCACGCGGCGCGCGCGGAGATCACGATCCCGCTCCACATGGCGATGGACGCCGCCGCGCAGGAACGCGTGGTGGCCGCGCTCGAGGACACCGTGTGAGCTGGAGCATCCCCCTGACGGACGTCGTCGTCACCGAGGAGGACCTCGCCGCGGCGCGCGCCTGCCTGGAGTCCGGCTGGCTGACGATGGGCCCCCGCACGGGTGCGTTCGAGCGCGCGATGGCCGAGTGGCACGGCGTGCCGCACGCGATCGCGGTGTCCAGCGGCACGGCGGCGCTGCACCTCGCGTGCCGCGCGCTCGGGCTCGGCCCGGGCGACGAGGTGATCGTCCCGGCGTTCACCTTCCTGGCCAGCGCCGGCTGTGTGCGCTACTGCGGCGCGACCCCGGTGCTCGCCGACGTCGTCTCGCCGGACCGCCCGAACCTCGATCCCGCCGACGTGGAACGCCGCATCACCCCGCGCACGCGCGCCGTGATCGCCGTGCACATGTGGGGGTACCCGGCCGACATCCCCGCGCTCCGGGCGCTGTGCGAGGCGCACGGGCTGGCACTGATCGAGGACGCCGCGCAGGCGATCGGCGCGCACGTCGACGGCGACGCGCTCGCCGGCGCCGCGGGCGCGCTCGGCTGCCTCTCGTTCTTCTCCAAGAAGCAGCTCTCCGTGGGCGAGGGCGGCATGGTGCTCACCCACGACGACGGGCTGGCCGCCTCCGTGCGGTCGCTGCGCTCGCACGCGATGACGTCCGGCACATGGGACCGGCACACCGGCCGCCAGGAGTCCTATGACGTCGTCGACTTCGGCTTCAACTACCGCATGGACGAGCTGCGAGCGGCGTTCGGCCTCGCGCGCCTGGGCCGGCTGCGGGACGAGATCGAGCACCGACGCGCCGCGGTCCGCGGGTACCGGGAGCGGCTGTCCGGGGTGCCCGGCGTGACCCTCGTGTGGGACGAAGCCGCGGTCGCGGCCGGCTCGCACTTCGCGTTCGCGGTGCTGTTCGCGGACCGCGACGCGCGCGTGCGCGCACGCGACCGACTCGCCGGACGCGGGATCCAGACCACGCGCTACCCCGTCCTGCACGCGCTCTCGGAGTACGCGCCGTTCGCGGCCTACGGCACGCTGCCGGCCGCCGAGACGGCCGCGGACCACCACCTGGCGCTCCCGCTGTCCGCCCGCACGTCCGAGGCGGACCTGGACGCCGTCTGCGCGGCGGTGAGTGCGGCGGCATGAGCGAGTACGAACGCCGCACCGGCGGACCGACCGACGTCCTGCGCCACGCCTATCGGGTCGTCGGCGCGCCCCGGCTGCGGCACGTGGACGCAGCGGTGCGCCGCGGCTACCTCGAGTGGCAGCGCTGGCGGTTCGCCACGCTGCTGGCCTCGGACCTGCCGAGCTACCGGGCCTTCCGGCGCGCGGACGGGCGCGGGAAGACGCACGCCGCGACGGAGCGGGTGCGCCTCAAGCCCTTGGGTGGCCGGGCGGTGGAGCTGCGGCCCGGGACCAGCGACGCGCAGATGCTGCGCGAGACCTTCCGCGACAACGTGCACCGCCCGTCGCGGGCGCGCGTGCGGACGATCGTCGACGTCGGCGCCAACATCGGGATCACGGTCGCCGACAACGCGCTGCGCCACCCGGAGGCGCGGATCGTCGCTGTCGAGCTCGACGCGGGCAACGTCGAGCTCGCCCGGCGCAACACGGCCGAGTGGGCGGACCGCGTCGAGCTGCATCACGGCGCGGCGTGGACCGAGGACGGCCAGGTGAGCTACGTGAACGAGCGCGGACTCGAGTTCGGCTTCTACATCGACGAAGGCGGCGAAGGGCACGCGCCGGCGTTCTCGATGGACACGATCCTGGGCTTCGTGCCCGCCGGTGAGCGCATCGACTTCCTCAAGATGGACGTCGAGGGCGTCGAGGCGCAGCTGCTCACGCCGTCGGCGCCGCACTGGATCGATCGCGTCGACGAGATCGCCCTGCAGGTGCACCACGACTACACGATCGAGGACTGCGTGCGCGACCTGAGCGCGCTGGGCTTCACGGCGAGCGCCGATGCGCGGCGGATGGACTTCGTCCGCGGTCAGCGCTCCGCGGCCTGACCCGTCTCCTCGCCCAGCAGCCGGTGTCGCACGCGATCGAACTCCTGCATCGCCCGCTCGTAGTCGTCGTGGCGGCCGAGGTCGAGCCAATACGCGTCCGGCCGGTGCGCCCGGACCTCCTCACCTGCGTCGATCAGCCGCAGGATCAGGTCCGGGAAGTCCAGCCGGACCTCCGGCTCGATGTGCTCGAGCACGCGCGGATGGAAGGCGTAGATGCCCATCGAGGCCTCGTAGTAGAGCGTGGGCTTCTCGGTGTAGTCCGTCACGCGGCGGTCGTCGCCGACGTCCTGGAAGTGCATGACGCCGAGCGAGACCTCGATCGTGCGGCTGGTGGTGGCGATCGTCGCCGCCGCGTCCGACTCGCGATGGTCGGCCATCAGCGCTTCGTAGGACATGTCGGTGAGGATGTCGCCGTTCATCACCAGGAACGAGTCGTCGAGGTCTTCGATCAGCCGCAGCGCGCCGACCGTGCCGAGCGGCACGCGCTCGCGGAAGTAGCTGATCCGCAGGCCGTAGCTGCTGCCGTCACCGCAGAAGGCCTCGATCAGCTCGGCGAGGTAGCCCGTCGCGATCGTGACGTGCTCGACGCCCGCGCGCCGGAGCTGTCGCAGGACGATGTCCAGCACCGGCCGGTCCTTGACCGGCATCAGCGGCTTCGGGATCACGGCCGTGTAGGGGCGCAGGCGTACGCCTTCGCCGCCCGCGAGCACCACTGCGCGGCGCATCGCGCTAGTTCCGGGGGTGGGTGTCGGTCACGGCTGCGTCCACGGTGGTGCGGTACGTGACCGGCGCTCGCACGATCGCTCGCAACGCGCTGGTCGTCTCGGCCGCCCAGGTCCTGGGCAAGTTGGCGTCGCTCGGATTCTACGTGGCGATGGCGCGCGTGCTCGGCGAACAGGGCTTCGGTGCCTACACGTTCGCGCTCGCGCTCGCCCAGGTGACGACGATCTTCGCCAGCTTCGGCATCGACGAGTGGACCGGGAAGACGGTCGCGCGCGACCCGCAGGCCGCGCCGCGGCTGATCACGGACGGCCTGCTGGTCAAGGCCGTCGTCGGCGTCGCGGGCTGCGTCGCGGCGGTGCTGTTCACGCGGATCGGGGGGTACTCGGCGTCCGTCCAGGCGGCGGTCGCGCTGCTGGCGCTCGGCACGCTCGCCGAGCTGTTCATGAACACGTTCAACGCGACCTTCCAGGGGCTCGACGATCTGCGCTGGCCCGCGGCGGCGGCGATGATCGAGCGGGCCGCGATCGGCATCTTCGGCATCGTCGCGCTGCTGGCGGGCGCCGGGATCGTGGTGGTCGCGGCGATCTACCTCGCGTGCGCGCTGGCCGCGGCCGCGCTCGTCGCCGCGCGCCTGGCGGCGGTCGGCGTCCGCCCCGAGCGGTCGCCTTCAGCGGCGCGCTCGTTCGCGCTGGTGAAGATGACGTTCACGATCGGCCTGACCATCCTGCTCAACACGGCGCTGTTCCGGATCGACACCGTGCTGCTGTCGGTCATCAAGGACAACGCCGCCGTCGGCTTCTACGGCGCGGCGTATCGCCTGCTCGAGAGCCCGCTGTTCGTGGCCTACGCGTTGACCGGCGCGCTGCTGCCGTCGCTGTCACGCGCGTCGCGGACCAGCAGCCCGCCGGTCGGCGAGTACGTGACGACGGGCCTGAAGCTCATCCTGTGCCTGATGGCGCCGCTCGGGACGGCGTACGCGCTGCTCGCCGAGCCGCTGGTGGACCTCGTGTACGGCAGCGACTACGCCCCCGCGATCCCGGCGGTGCGGTTGCTGGGCGGCGCCGCGGCGCTGTACGGCGTGGGCTACTTCGCCTCGTTGGTCCTGATCGCCCAGGGGCGGCAACGGATCCTGCCGGTGGTGGTCGCGGGCGTGCTGGCGTTCAACGTCGTCGCGAACCTGATCCTGATCCCGTCGCTGTCGTTCCGAGGCGCGGCCCTGGTCACCTCGCTGTCGGAGCTGCTGCTGGCCGCGGCGTTCCTGGTCTACGTGGTGCGCGTGGTCGGGCGCCTGCCCGCCGGCCGGATCCTGAGCGGGCCGCTCGCGGGCTGTGCGGCGATCGCGCTCGTGGTGCTGCTGATCGGGCCCACGGTCGCGGCGCTGATCGTCGCGCCGGTGGTGTACGTCGCGGTGCTGGTCGCCGTCGAGCGCTGGCGCTACCCGGAGGACGCCCGCCGCGTGTGGGCGACGCTGCGCCGCTCCTAGGGCAGCCGCTTGCGCAGCTTCTTGCGCAGCTGCCCGATGAGCAGGTCGACGTGCTGGCGTGTCCGCGGCCCTTCGACGGGACGCAGCACGGCGGCCGGGATCGGGCGGCGGTATTCGGCCACGTCCCCGCGCTGGGTCCAGGCCTCGCGGATGCCCTGCAGCCACGCCTTGTGATGGCCGAGGTAGGTTGCGTCGACCAGATCGAAGACGGCGTGGAACGCCATCCGCGGCACGGCCATGGCCACGGGATACCGCAGCCACAGGTGCCACTGGTTGTTGCGGGTGCGCAGCTGCAGCGTGCGCGCCGAGGCCGGCTTGCGCGACAGCGGGCGCAGATGGTCGAAGGGCGCGTCCGGGAAGTACCGGGTCTCCCAGCCGGCGCCGGCGAGCCGCACGGTGACGTCGATCTCCGAGAGCGTGAAGAAGTACGGCGCGAAGAAGCCTCCGACCTCCAGGAACGGCGTGCGCCGCACCATGCAGCAGCCCTCGGCGAAGAAGTAGCAGTCCATCCCCTCGGCCGGCGCGCCCGGACGGCCGCGACGGAACCACCAGTCGAACGAGCCGAGCTCCGTCGACACCAGGATCTCGCCGGAGTCCGGGTCGACGTCCCGGACCAGGCCCGTCGCGACGCCGAGACGATCGTTGGCCTCGAACGCGGCCACCAGGCGCTCGACCGCGCCGGGGCACGGGTGCGAGTCGTCGTCGAGCATCACGATCAGCTCGTTGCGGGCGGCCTCCGCGCCCAGGTTGCGGCCGGCGGCGCCCAGGTTGGGGACCGGCACCAGCCGGACCGGCTCGCCGAACGCCTGGACCGCTTCGGCGCTGCCGTCGGAGGAGGAGTCGGCGACGATGATCTCGTCGAAGACGTCGAGGCGGAGCAACTCCTCGAGCACCCCCACGAGCCGCTCTTTGCGGTTGTGGGACAGGATCACGGCGGTCACGGGCTCCATCACGCAGGCAAGGCTAGCCGCCGGTGGAGCGCCGCTAGTGTTAGTCCGCGCGTGCGCCAGTCGATCGTGATCGTGACCAAGGATCGGCCGGCGCTCCTCGCCGACACCCTTGCCAGCCTTGCGGGCTGTGCGCCGCAATCGGCCGAGGTGCTCGTGGTGGACGCGTCCGATGGGGAGGCCACCCGGGACGTGGTCGGCGCCGCCGCGGCGGCGCATCCCGCGCTCGGGCTCCGCTATCTGCGTTCCGCGCCCGGGCTCTGTCGCCAGCGCAACCGCGGGCTCGACGAGGCCCAGGGTGAGATCGTCGTGTACCTGGACGACGACGTGCTGCTCGAGCCCGACGCGCTCGAGCAGCTGCTCAAGCCCTTCGAGGACCCGGGCGTGGTCGGTACCACGGGAAAGCTCGTCGAGCCGTCTTCGCGGCGGTTCTCCTTCAAGCACTCACGGCTGCGCTGCTGGCTGCCCGGTGCCGGCGCCCAGGGCACGATGACGCGCAGCGGCTATCCGAACCGGGTGTGGTCGGTCGACGAGTGGCACACGGTCGAGACGATGTCGGGCTGCTTCATGGCGGCGCGCATGGACGATGCCCGCGCCACGCGCTTCGACGAGCGGCTCGAGGCGCCCAACGGCTACGCGTTCCTCGACGACGAGGACTTCGCGTACCGGCTCGCGCAACGTGGCCGCCTGATCTACACGCCGGAAGCCCGTCTCGTCCACCGCGCCACCGGCCTGCGCACCTCGCGCGCGCGAGAGTTCAACCGCAGGCTCGTCATCCGGCGCCACTACACGCTCGAGAAGTCCTTCTCGGACCGGCGTGGGGCGCACGCGCATTGGTGGCTGATGATGGCGATCCACGTCGTCCACCGCGCGGTCAACACCGACTGGCAGGGGGCGCGCGGACTGCTCGACGGGCTCTGGGACGTCGCACGGCGGAGAACCCTCTGAGCGCCCTCGCACCCGTGCGCGTGGCGTTCGTCTCCTCGCACGCACAACCGGGCGGATCGGAGCGCTACCTCGAGCTGTTGCTCGACGAGCTCGGGCCGCCGTGGATCGCGGAGGTCATCGTGCTGCAGGCCGGATGGCTGGTGGATCGGCTGCACTTGGCCGGGCACCCGGTGACCGTCGTGCCGGTGGGCCGGCGGCTCGACCTGCTCGCGGGCGCGGTGCGCCTACGCCGTGAGCTGCGGCGCGTCCGGCCCCGCGTCATCCACGCCAACGGCGTGAAGGCGGCCCTGGTCGCGGGGCTCGCGACGATCGGCTCGGGCGTGCCCGTCATCTGGGTCAAGCACGACTTCTCCGGCGGCCGCTGGCTCACGAGCGTGGTCGCCGCGCTGTGCCGGCAGGTGGTCGGCGTGAGCGCGGCGGTGACGGCGGCCGTACCCGGCACCTTGTCCGCGCGCGTGCACGTGGTGCCCAACGGCACCCGGCCCGTGAGCGTGGACCGGGACGCGGCCCGGGCGGAGCTGCGCGAACGGCTCGGCCTCGACGCGTCGGCGCCGGTCGTGCTCTTCCTCGGCCGCTTGAGCCGCGTGAAGGGCGCGCGGCTGCTCGTCGCGGCCCTACCGCGGCTGCGCGAGCGCGTTCCCCGCGCGCACGTCGTGATCGCGGGGGAGCGCGACATCGCGGAGCCGGAGGTCGCGGACGAGCTGCCCGTGCAGGCAGCGGCGCTCGGCGTGCAGGGCGCGATCAGCTTCCTTCCTTGGCAGGACGATCCCGCCCGGCTGGTCGCCGGCGCGGACGTGGTCGCGGTCCCGAGCGGGCCGCACGTCCCGGGCGGATCTCCGGGGGAGGGCTTCGGCCTGGTGGCGATCGAGGCGATGGCGATCGGTACGCCCGTGGTGGCCGTGGCGGCGGGGGCGCTCCCGGAGGTCCTGGGCGACGCCGGGCGGCTCGTGGCGCCGACCGCCGAAGCGCTGGCCGACGGGCTCGCCGACGTGCTGCTCGACCCGGCTCTGCGCCAGCGCTTCGCGGCCGCCGGCCGGCGCCGCGTGGCCGAGTACTTCACGCTCGAGCGGATGAGCGCGCGGATGCAGGAGCGCTACCTCGAGGCCGCCCGGTGAAGCGCATCCTGCACGTGATGCAGCCGCGCGACGGAGGCGTTCCGCAGCTCGTGACCAACGTGAGCGGCGAGCTCAGCGCGCGCGGCTGGGAGGTCGAGGTCGCCGCCTCCGAGGCGGCCGGGCCCGGCTCGCCGCAGCGCGCGCGGCTGGAGGCGGCGGGGGCGCGGGTGCACGCGCTGCCGATGACGGGGCTGATCGGCGCCGGGGACGCGCGGGCCGCCGCGCGCCTGCGCGAGTTGGACTCCGAACGGCGCTACGACGTCATCCACGCCCATTCGTCCAAGGCCGGCGCGCTGGTCCGCGCGGCGCTGCCGCGCCCCGAGCGGATCGTGTACACGCCGCACTGCTTCGCGTTCCTGGCCGGGTTCGGCGCCGCGCGCGCCGTCTACTGGGCGGCCGAACAGGCGCTGCTGCCGCGCACCGGCGCGGTGGTGGCCTGCTCGCGCTGGGAGGCGGCGAAGAGCCGGCGGAGCCTCCTCGGCGCGCACCGGAAGCTGCGCGTCGTCCAGAACGGCGTGCCGGCCTGCGAACGCGTCGAGCCGGACCCGCGCATCACGGCCCTGCCACGCCCGATCATCGGCTTCCTGACGCGGTTGGACCCGCCGAAGGAGCCGGTGCGGCTGATCGAGGCGGCGGCGCTCGAGCGCTTTCCCGGCACGGTGGTGATCGTCGGCTCCGGGCAGTTCGAGGGCGAGGTGCGCGAGGCGATCGCGGCCCACGGCCTGGGCGAGCGGGTCCTGCATCTGCCCTTCAACCCGCCCGTGGAGCGCTTCCTGCACGGCTTCGACATGCTCGTGCTGCCCTCGCGCTGGGAGTCGCTGCCGCTCGCCATCCTCGAGGCGATGGCGTGCGGGCTGCCGACGATCGCGAGCGATGTCGGAGGGATGGCCGAAGCGATCGAGGACGGGGTCACGGGCCGGCTCGTCCCGCCCGAGGACACGCCGGCGCTGGCGGCAGCGATCGGCGCGCTGGCTCAGGACCCTGAGGGACTGCGCGCGATGGGCGCGCGCGCCCGCGAGCGCTGGTCCGAGCGGTTCTCGCTCACGCGCATGGTGGACGAGCTCGAGGCGGTCTACGCCGAGCGCGCGGCGGCTTGAGCGCGCGCGAGCGCGACGAGCATCCCGACCTGCGCGATGAACGTCGCCGCGACCACGTTGTTGCGCGGCGGGTAGTCGCCGAGGCTCGTCATCACGTTGCCCACCATCGATGCGGTGAGCGCGAGTCCGAGGGCGCCCGTGACCGGATCGCCGCGGGAGCGGACCGCGTGCACGACCAGGCGGCCGACGGCGGCGAGCAGCCAGAGCAGCGCGATCACGCCGGCCGTCCCGAGTTCCACGGCGAACGTCAACACGACGTTGTGGGCGTGCTCGTACGGCTCGCCGCCCTCGTTCAGGCCCGCTGCCAGCGAGATCAGCCGGAAGTTGGCTGCGCCGACCCCGAGCCAGGGGTGCTCGCCGAAGATCTCGGGGACCGCGCTGTAGATCTTGAACCGCGGATCGTCCCGGACGACGCTGGTGCCCTGCCCGAGGGTGCCCAGCCGCGAGGTGACCACCTCCACCTGGTGCGATTGCGACAGCGCCCGAGCGTTCGCGAACGCGAACACGAGCAGCACCGCCAGCGCCACGAACGCCAGGCGGCGGAACGGCGGCGACAGCAGCAGCACCAGGAAGCTGAGCGCGGCGCCCAGCAGGCTCGTCCGCGACAGCGAGAGCATCAGCGCCACCACGCTCAACGCGGCCGCGACGGCCATCACGGCGCGCAACCACACCGAGCCGCGCGTGGCCAGCACCATGGCGATCGGCAGCGTCATCAGCAGGAAGAAGCCCAGCGTGTTCGGCTGGGAGAAGCTACCCTGCGCGCGGCCCGTGACGGCGGCGCCTCCCGCGACGAGCGTCTGCGTCCCGCTGGTGGCGATGGCGAGCAACGAGACGAGCCCGCCGGCCAGTGCCATGCACACCAGCGTGCGTCGCACCTCGCTGAGCGGCAAGTTGGCCACCTGCGTGCCGATGACCGCGAATGCCGACCACATGACCAGGACCTTGGTCACGAGCGCGGTGTCGCGCGCGACCGTGAACCCGAGGGCGATCACGAGGCAGATGGCCGCCAGCGCGCGCAGCGCGGGTGGCACCGGAGGCACGCGGCCGAGGATCGACCACTCGAGCAGCGTGGAGGCGGCGCTGAGCAGCAGCAACAGCTCCGTGACGCTGAACCCGGCGAGGCCGCCGGCCTTGAACGAGAAGAACTCGAGCGGCACGGCCAGCAGCGCGAGCTGCAGGCCGAGCACGGGCCGGCGGACGACGGCGATCGCGACCACGATCGCGATCGGCACGACGAACCCGGCCGGCGCGCCGAGTTGCGCCATCACCATGACCTGGGCGGCCGCCACCATGCACGCGGCGGCGATGCCACCCAACAGCAGGACGCGCGAGCCGACGGTCACGCCGACGATGGTAGGCGGCGCGGCGTCAGCGAGCGGCGCGTCGGGCCGCCGCCTTGCGCTTGGCGGCGGCCTTGGCGCGGGCCTTGGCCTTCGCCTTGCGTGAGACCTTGGCGGAGACCTTGCTCGTGCTGGGCCGCTTGCGCGTCTTGGCCGGCGGGCGCTTGGTCACCGGCGGCGCGGCCGGGGCCGCGGGCGGTGCCGCCGGCGCGGGGGGCGCCGGGGTGACGGGCGCGATCGGCGCCACCGGCGCCACAGGCGCGACGGGGGCCACGGGCGCCGGGGTCACCGGGGCCGGAGGCTGCGGGGCGGGCGGGACGGGGGTCAGCGGGCCCGACGGGACTTGCGGCTGTTGCGGGCCTTGAGCCGGCTGCTCTGGGCCATTCGTGAGGAACGCAGTGCCTTCTTGAAACGCCGCCCAAGCGGGCTTGGCCGACCCGTCCCACCGCCTCAGGCCATAGTTGGAGTGCAGGTCGTTGGCGTCGCGGCCGGTGTCCTGGAGGTTGAACCAGATCGTCGCGTCCACGAACGACCACTTGGCGATCTGCTGCACCTGCTGCTTGAGGTAGAGCGCCTGCGTCTCCTCGGTGACGCCGTTGTTCCAGCGGTCGCGGGAACGGACCGTGGACGTGCTGTAGCCGGCCTCGGTCAGCCACAGCGGCTTGTCGTCGCCGTTGGCGAGCATCACGTCGCGCACGGCGGGCACGCCGCGGATGAACGAGTAGCGGGGGTCCTGGCCGGCGACCGGGTCCAGCGGCGAGTAGTCCTCGCTGTACGGGTGGATCGAGAAGGCGTCGAAGAAGCCCTTGACGCCGAGCGTGTAGAGGCGTCCGGTGAATGCGTGGTCGGACCCGGACAGCGAACCGACGAGGACGGTCGTGCTCGGGTCGGCCGCCTTGACGGCGGGGTACGCCGCCTTGACCATCGCGGCGTACGCGGCGGCCTGATCGGGTGCCTTGAAGTAGGCGTCGTGGTTGGGCTCGTTCCAGATCTCCCACGCCTTGACGCGGCCCTTGTAGCGGGCGGCGACCTTGGCCAGGGCGCTGGCGTACGCGGCGGGGTCCTTCGGCGCGTACCGGTCCACACCACGCGACCACCACTCGCCCGCGCAGTTCTGCTTGATCGACTCGGGCGCGCTGGAAGCCCAGCACGGCGTCCACGTGAAGGTCAGCAGCAGCTTGATCCCGCGCGCCTCGGCCGCATCCACGAGCGCGTCCAGGCGGCCGAGGTGGTAGCCGCTGAACGAGCCCGGGCCGGTCTCCTGCAGCGAGGACCAGCCGACGTCGACGCGGGTGATCGTCGCGCCCGACGACTTGACGAGATCGAGCTGACGCTTCATCTCGGCGGTGTCGACGTCGCCCCACAGCAGATGGGTCTGCATGCCGGCCAGCTTGGTGGCCGCCGCGGCCGTGCCCGGTATCAGGCACCAGGCCATGGCGGCGGCGAAGATCGCAGCAAGATATGCGCGGACTCGCGAACGTGGCAAGACGGACTCCCGTTGTGCGTCCGCCTACGCGATGGTCCTGTTCGGCAGCCCGGCTGACTCCAGGGGAGTCCCGTGGCTTTGCGCCTCCGCCTCACGACGGATTTGCCCTTTCGCAGGCGGGAAGTTGGCTGACGCTACCTGTTATCGGCAGGGTGCCCGCTGGACACAAGTCCAAACTTGCGATGAGCGTCCAGAATGTTCTCAGCGCGAACTTTCAACGGCCCGACCGAGGCGGCCGCCGTCCTGCTCGTCCGGTGGGCCCTCGGCGTAGTAGCCGGAGGTGAACGGGCCCGGATCGACGCGGTTGACGACGACGCCGAAGATCGTGGTGTGGGAGCGGCGCAGCTGATCCACGGCCTGCTCGGCGAGCCGGCGCTGGGTACGGCGCGCGTCCACGACGAGCACCACGCCCTCGGCCACCGAGGCGATCAGGGACGCGTCGGCGGCCACCGACAGCGGCGGCGTGTCGTACAGGACGAGTTCGTAGCGCTCGCGCGCGGCGCGGTCGAAGTCCCTCAGCGCCTCCGACCCGAGCAGCGCTGCCGGGTTCGGCGGCAGCGGCCCGGCGGGCAGCAGGTCCATGCTGGAGTCCGGGACGGCCCACACCGCCTCGCCCATCGTCGCCCCGTGGACGAGCAGGCTCGAGAAGCCGCGTGGCGAGCTCGCGCCCGCGCCGCTCTTGTTGGCCAGGCTCGGCCGGCGCAGGTCCGCCTCGACCAGCAGCGTCGGCAGGTCCAGCTCGCCCGCGGCTCGGCCGACGCTGAGCGCGACGGTGGACTTGCCCTCCTGCTCGTCCGAGGACACGATGGCCACGGAGCGCGGCCGCCGGCCGACGTTCGCGAAGGTGAGGTTGGCGAGCACCAGCCGGAAGCCCTCGGCCGCCGCCCGCGCGTCGCGGCTCTGCAGGCGCTCGCCCTGCAGCAGACGCTCGACGTCCGCGCCCGAGCCCTGCGGGATGCGCCCGATGATCGGCAGCCCGAGCACCTCGGTCATCGAGTCGGTGATCTCGAGGCGGCGGTCCAGCCGGTGCGCGGCCAGCGCGGCGCCGAGCGCGGCGAGCGCGGCCAGCAGCGCGCCGGCGGCGAGGTACAGCCGCGGTCGCGGCCGGACGGGGTTCGTCGGCAGCGTCGCGGGTTCGGCGACGCTCGCCTTGCCGGTCGAGGCGCCGGCCGACGCGAGCTGGCGCGTGCGCTCCTGGAAGACCTGCGTGTAGGTGTTGGCGAGCAACTGCGCTGCCTCGGGCGTCTCCGCCTCGGTGGTGACGCGCAGCAGCTGCGAATCGGTCACGGCCTCGACCGTCAGCGCGTTGGCCGGCTCGGGCGGCATGCCGGGCCGGTTCCCCACGCGCCGTTTGACCTCGTCCGCGAGGTTCTGCGTCTGCAGCAGCTGCTCGAACGTGGTCAGCAACGCCGACGAGATCTGCGTCTGCTCGAAGTCCGAGGACACCGGACGGTCCGGCGTGACGAGCATGTAGCCCGTCGCCTCGTAGGCCGGCGTCAGCGAGGCCGTCAGCGCCGCCACGGAGGCCAGCACGGCGACGAACGTGCTCAGCGCGATCCAGCGCCGCCGCCAGACGACGCCCACGATGTCATCAGCCGCCGCGCGGCGGCCGGGAGCGGCGCTCAGGCTGTCAGCGGTCGCCACGGGCGAAGAGCAAGGCCGGAATCGTCTTGGCGACGATCTTCAGATCGAGGAGGGGACTCCAATTCTCGATGTAGAAATTGTCCCACTCGACCCGGTCTTGCAAAGAGGTGTCCCCGCGGAGCCCGTTCACCTGCGCCCACCCGGTCAGCCCCGATTTGACCCGGTGGCGCTCAGGGTAGCGATAAATGGCGTCTTCGAACTGCTCGACGTAGTGCGTGATCTCCGGGCGCGGCCCGACCAGTGACATGTCGCCGCGGGCGACGTTCCACAGCTGCGGCAGTTCGTCCAGCGAGGTGCGGCGCAGCCACGCGCCCACGCGGGTGCGTCGGTCCCCATCGGCCGCCGGCTCAGCGGACATCCCGATCGCGGCCATCGCCCACGCCGCGTTGCTCTCGCCCGCCGGGCCGGGCTCGCCCGCCATGGTCCGGAACTTGAGCATGTCGAAGGCGCGCCCGTCCAGCCCGACGCGGCGCTGACGGAACAGCACCGGCCCGGGAGAGCTGAGCTTGACGGCGATCGCGATCGCGGCCACCACCGGCGTCAGGACGAGCAGCACGAGCGACGCGATCACGCGGTCGAGCGCGTACTTGACGGTGAACTGCCACGAGTGCGGGTCGGACGGGTCCAGCGAGACGATCGGCAGCGCGCCCAGGTGCTCGACGCGGGTGCGCCGGCCCTCGACCTCGAACAGCCGCGGCACCACGTTGACCCCGATGCCCAGCGCCCAGCAGCGCCGGACGACGTCCAGCACGACCGACGGGGGCGCGGTGGAGAAGGCGACGATGACGTGCTCCACGTCGTGCTCGGCGACGACCTCCTCGAGATCCCACGAGGCGCCCAGCACCGGCAGCGTGAGCCCGCTGTCACCGTCGAGCGGCTCCTTGTCGAGGAAACCGATCGGCTGGAAGCCGAACTGCGGCTCGTTGAGCAGGCGCTGGGCCACGGTCTGACCGACCTGGCCGGCGCCGACGATCAGCGTCGCGTGCGCGGTCCGCGTCGTCGCGCGGCGGGTGACCGCCTCGACGCCCGCGACTCCGAGCCGACCCGTACCGACCAGCGTCGCCATCAGCAGCCACAGGCGCGCGGCGGAGTCGCCGGCGCCGACGTGGCCCGCCCCGAGCTCGAAGCACGCGGCGGAGATCGCGACGAGCGCCGGGATCGTGATCAGCTTGCGGCGCTCGGCGCCGGCGGGCAGCGTGGCGCGTGGGCGGTAACAACCGACCGCGGCGTAGGCGGCCATCGTGGCGAGGATCACGAGCGCGACGGTGCCCAGGTCGAGCGGCTGTGCGCTCCACTCGTGGGCGCCGACGGCGGCGAGCACAAAGGCGATCGCGTCCACGCTCAGCAGAGCGAGCACGCGCGCACGGTTGCCGCGGCGCGCCGCGGTGCTGGTGCGTCGGCGGCCAGGAGCGTGCAGCTCCAGCGTCCCCGAAAGCATTTCCCTTGTAGCCGTCTGATCGCTCACGCGCCCGCCCTACGTCCTTGTTCCGCCGTGATTTGCGTTGCGCCGCCCCGCCGTCCCGGCCGCCGCACTACCCAAAATCAGAGCGTAGACACTCGTTCTTTCGTGGTATTGACGAACGGTCCTTGCCATCGCGAGCGCCTCCACGCGCCTGACGTCAAATTCTGCGGGGTCCAGGGATGATTCTCGGTGTCGGCGCGGCCGTACTCAACCAGTACATCCGTCCGTGCGACAAACTTTTGGTGCTTTCGACCGATCCCATGACACCCCACTCGGTGCACGAAAGGGCAAGTCGCGCCGAGCGGGTGCGACGCCTGCTTCAGCATGCTCCCGCGCCCTTCGCGGCCGCTCTCACCTTGTTCTTGGCCTTTCGGGCAGGCGGGTTCTTCCCCGCGACGACCGCCGTCGCGGCGATCGCGGGAGCGGTCGCGCTGGTCTTACGCGTGACACTGTCCCCTGATCCGTTCGCCGGCTGGAGCCGTCTCGCGGCGGTGACGGGACTTGGCGCAGCGGGGCTCGCCTGTCTCACGCTCGTGTCCGCGGCCTGGTCGGACGCGCCCGTTCGAGCCACGGTGGAGTTCGACCGCGCGCTGCTGTATCTCGAGGTCTTCGTGCTGTTCGCGATGACGCCGCGGGGTCGCACGTCGCTGATCGTGCTGCTGCGCTGGCTGCTGCTCGCGTTCGTCGTCGTGTGCGTGGCGGGCTTGGCGAGCCGGCTGGCGCCGGACGTGTTCCCCACCTCGGGACGGTTCGTCGCCGGCCGGCTCGCCTTCCCGCTCACGTACTGGAACGCGATGGGGATCGCGAGCGCGATCGCCGCCATGCTGGCACTCGCCGGCGCGGCCGACGCGCAGCAGCCGCGGGTCCTGCGGGTGCTCAGCGCAGCGGTCGTGCCGATCGGCGCGCTGGCGCTGTACCTGTCCTTCTCGCGCGGGGCGATCGCCGCCTGCGCGGTCGGCCTCGTCCTCTACATCGTGTGCGTGCGGTCGCTGCGGCTGTGGCTGACGCTGGTCGCGGTCGCCCCGCCGACGGCGCTCGTGCTGTGGGTGGCGTACGGCGCCGAGGCGCTCGGGACCGGGAACTACGCCGAGGGTGCGGGGCCGAGCCAGGGGCATCGCGTCGCGCTCGTGCTCGCGGCGTCGATAGTCGTGGCCGCGGTGCTGGCGCTGGCGGCGCAGGCGCTGGAGCCGAAGCTGCACGGCCTGCTGCACGGCAAAGGGCCGCGGCGTCCGGCTGAGCGAGCGGGTGCGCTGCTCGCGCTCGGGCTGGTCGTGTTGGCCGGGGTGCTGTGGGTGGACGTGCCGGGGCACGCGGAGCGGGCCGTGGAGTCCTTCCGCTCCGGCACCGTCGTCCCGGACACCGGCGACGCGCGTGACCGGCTCACGCAGGTCGGCAACAACGGGCGGCTGCGCCACTGGGAGGTGGCGCTCGACGTGTGGGCGCAGCAACGCCTGCTCGGGACGGGGGCGGGGACGTTCGAGCTCGGCTGGGAGCAACGGCGGCCGTCCTTCTTCGTCGTCCGCGACGCGCACTCGCTCGCGCTCGAGATGCTCGCGGAGCTGGGCGTCGTCGGCCTCGTCCTGCTGATGGCGGTGCTGCTCACGCCGCTCGCGGTGGCGCTCGCACGCGGCCTGGTCCGGCGTTCGCCGGATCACGACGCCCACGCCGTGGTCGCCGCGGCGGGCGTCGCGCTTCTGGTGCACGCCTGCGTGGACTGGGACTGGGAGATGCCGTCCGTGTTCGTGTGGTTCTTCGCGGCCGCTGGGGTGGTCGTCGCGGCGCCCCTGGGCGCCGCCCGCGCCGGCAACCCGGGGCGCACCGCACGGGTGCTGGCGGGGCTCGCCTGCCTGCTGCTGGCCGTGACCCCGTGGCTGGTCGCCGGCGCCGATCGCGCGCTGCAGTCGGCGTCCGCCGCGTTCGCGCGCGGCGACTGTCGCGCCACCGTCGACGCCGCCCTGACCGCGCGCGACCGGCTGCCGATCGCGCCGGAGCCGTACGAGCTGCTCGGCTACTGCAACCTGCGCGGGGGCGCGTACGAGCTCGCCGTCCAGCAGATGCAGGCCGCGCGCGACCGCGACCCCGACAACTGGCGCTACGCGTACGGCCTGGCCGTGGCCCAGGCCATCGCGGGCCAGGACCCGCGCCCGGCCGCGGCCGACGCGGCGCGGCTGAACCCGTTCGAGCCGCTGGCCCAGGACCTGCGCAAGGCGCTGGACTCGGATGACCCGGGCAAGCGCTTCCGCGCGGCGGCGCGGGCTCAGCTCCCGGGCGGGTGAGCGTGGGCGAGCCGGAGCTCGCCCACGTCGGAGCTTCTACTGGTCGCGCGTGCGGCGGCGCAGCACGAGGCCGCCGGTGAGCAGCGCGAGGCCGCCGAGCAGCACCGGGATCGCGGCGAAGCCGGTCACGGGCAGCTGGCTCGTGTTCTGGCCCGCGACCTGACGCTCGGGCTGCAGGTCCGTGGTGGCGGCGGCGACGCCACCGTCACCGGTCTCGTCCGCCGGGGCCGGGGTGGACTGCTCCTCGGCGGGCAGGACGCCGCCCTCCTCGGTGGGCTGCTGCTCCTCGGCGGGACGGCTCTCCTCCTCGGCCGGGAGCACCTCGCCCTGCGGCGTGGGCGTGGCGTACTGGGCGACGGATGCGTCCCCACCCGACTGCAGCCCGCTGACCGCCAGGCCGGCGCCGGCGGTGCTGAACAGCATGCCGGTGACCAGCATCGCGAGGATGGCAAAACGTGACTTCATGGACTGGTTCCCCTTCCGTGAGGGATCCGCCGCGCGGCGGCGAACTCGCTGCTTGATCTCGTCCAGCTCTCTCGCGGTGGCCTGCGGCCGTTCGTCCTCGAGGCGCCGAATGACGTCGTCGAACTCGGTCATCACAGACTGATACGAAGCACGCACCCGATTCCCGACTGAGAAATTTTTGGACGACGCCCAATTCGAGCAGCTGTATGCGGATCAAGCGGCCTCGCTGTTCTCGTTCCTGGCCTATCGGACGGGGGACCGGGCGCTCGCGGAGGATCTGCTCGCGGACGCCTTCGAGCGGGCGCTGCGGGGGCGCTTCAACCCGCGCAAGGGGTCGGCGAAGACGTGGCTGTACGCGATCGCGCTCAACGTCCTGCGCGACCACCTGCGGCGCGCGGCGGCGGAGTCGCGCGCCTACGAGAAGGTCGACGAGGGTGTCGCGCGCGATCCGTTCGCCGACGTGGAGGTACGGGATGAGCTGCTGCGCGGGCTCGCGGTCCTGTCGGCCGAGGAGCGGGAGGCGATCTCGCTCCGCTTCGGCGCCGCGCTGACCGTCCCCGAGATGGCGTCGATCCTCGGTGAGCCGCTCACGACGATCGAAGGCCGCGTCTATCGGGCGCTCCGCAAGCTGCGCGAGGCGCTAACGTAAGCAGCGGACCGTGCTAGGCGGGGAATTAGCGGTGCCCTGTACTCGCAATCCGCTCTAGCGGGGCCGAATTCCCTCTCGAGGGGCACGGCTCCGGGCCAACGTGCGCTGCCACGGCGTCGATGGTCGGGTCCCGCACGACGTCGGCCCGTGAACCAGGTCAGGTCCGGAAGGAAGCAGCCTTAAGCGGTCACCGGTGGGCGTAGCGGGGTCGCTCGACCGGAGCCAGTGAGGTGTGCGTCCCCGGAGGCCGACTTCGACAGAGGGTGCACGGTCCACTTTTTCAGCACGCGGCGTACAGCACCCAGCTGGCGTTGCGCGCCGTCTCGTCGAAGTTCCGCGGCACGGCGGCGGTGAGGCGCTTCGGGTCGCGCGGGTCGAGCGTGAAGTTGCGCTCCACGCGCTCGCTGGCGGGGTCGATGTAGCTGCCCGTCGTGGGCTGCTCGAGCTGCGCGGAAACGATCTCTCCCGGCGGGATGCCCGTCCACAGCGCGATGTGCGGCACCGGCCGGTGGTTGGGCACCGTGACCGGCTCGCACCCGAGTTCGTCGCTGATCGCGTGCAGGTCGGCGAGGATGTCGTTCTGCGTGTGCATCGCGCTGCGCAGGCTCTGGATCCGGTTGATCTGGCTGGGCGTGAAGCCGAGCGCGACGGCGATCACGACGGCGCCGATCACCGCCCAGCGGGTGCGCCACGGGTGATCGGCCGGCAGCGCGCGCCAGCCGAACACGCCCGCGCCGGCGAAGACGGCCAGCAGCGCGGCGGGCAGCAGCAGGTAGCGGCCGAGGATCGGCAGGCCGGCCCCGGCGAGCACGCAGAAGGCGCCGATGGACACGAACCCGGCGGCGATCGGCAGCGCGGCCCTGCGGCGCATGAACGCGAGCACGAGCAGACCGCCCGCGGCCGCGCCGAGCAGGCCCGGCTCGCGCAGGATCTCGCCGAGCCTTCGCGGTACGGTGAGCGGGACGTCGTCGAGGCCCGTGATCCGCTGCAGGTCCTGCGCGTTGTCCTGGGTGTCGAGGAGGCTGTGCAGCGGGTTGCCGGCGATCGCCCAGTCGTGCGCCATCCAGATCACCGGCGCGGCCGCGGCGTACGGGATCAGCTTCAGGTCGCGCTGGTAGGCGGCGTAGACGATCGCGAAGCCCCACGCCTCGGGTCTGAGCAGGCCGGCGAGCCCGAGGAGCAGCAGGACCGTGCGCGGGTCCTTGCCGCGCGCCTCGGCGAGGATCGCGCCGAGGACGAGCGCGACGTACGGGATGTCGAAGTAGGCCCGCACGCCGAAGCTCAGCACGGGGACGCGGGTGATGATCAGCAGCGCGGCGACGATCCCCGCCGCCGGGCCGAACCAGTGCGCGCCGAGCTCGTACGTGGTCCAGGCGAGCGCGCCGAGGCTCAGGAAGGCGACGAGCACCCAGATCGTCTGGCCGACGTCGCCGAACGGCGTCAGGAGCATGCCCAGCAGCGTCGCCAGCGGGTGCGGGGTGGGCGCGAGCGGCAGGTCGAAGTCGGGCCGGCGGCCGTCGAGGACGTCGCCGCCCCACAGCAGGCTGTAGGCCGTGTCGTAGTTCAGGAAGCCCGTGCCGATGAGGGCGTACGCGAGCACCGCTCCGAGCGGGATTCCGATCGCGGCGCGCACGCCGACGCCGCCTCTCGCGCCACTAGACTCAAACGTCCCTTGGCCGCTTCGCTGTACCGCCGTCATCGCCCCCGCACGTTCGCAGACGTGGTCGGGCAGGAGCACGTCGTCCGCACCCTGAGCAACGCGATCGAGCAGGGTCGCGTGCACCACGCGTACCTGTTCGTGGGTTCCCGCGGCACGGGCAAGACGTCCATGGCCAAGATCCTGGCGGCTTCGCTGAACTGCCAGAACGGCGGGCCCACCGTCTCGCCGTGCGGGAAGTGCGAGTCGTGCGTCTCGATCCAGAGCGCGACGTCCCTGGACGTCGTGGAGATGGACGCCGCCTCCAACAACTCGGTCGACGACGTCCGCGACCTGCGCGAGCGCGTCGCCTTCGCCCCGGTCGGCGGCGGCTACAAGGTCTACATCCTCGATGAGGCGCACATGCTCACGCCTCAGGCGTGGAACGCGTTCCTCAAGACGCTCGAGGAGCCGCCGCCGCACACGATCTTCGTGCTGGCGACCACCGAGGCCAACAAGGTCCTGCCGACGGTCGTGGACCGCTGCCACCGCTTCGACTTCGGCCGGCCTTCGGTACCCCAGCTCGCGCACGTGCTGCGCCGGGCCGCCGACGCGGAGTCGATCACGATCCCCGACGAGGCGATCGCCCTCGTCGCCCGGTCGGCCACGGGGTCCTTCCGCGACGCGCTGGGGACGCTGGAGCAGCTGTTCGCCTACTCGGGCTCGTCGATCGCGCTCGAGGACGTGCTGGCCGTGCTCGGCGCCGCCGACTCGGACCTGATCTTCGGCGCCGTGGACGCCGTCCACGCCGGCGACGCCCGCTCGGCCCTGCAGGCCGCCGCCCGCCTGGCCGAGTCCGGCCGCGACCTCGGCCGCTTCTTCGGTGACCTCGAAGCCCACGCCCGCGCCCTGATGGTCGTCCAGGTGCTCGGCGAGGTCCCGCCCGAGCTGCGCGTCACCGCCGAGCAGGATGCACGCCTGGCTGAGCAGGCCGAGCGCGTCGGCCAGGCCGAGGTCGTCCGCCTGATCGAGTTGATCGCCGCCTCGATGCGCGCCATGAAGGACGGCGCCGACGCCCGCACCCAGCTCGAGCTCGCCCTCGTGAAGGCCGCGACGCCCGACCTCGAGCCCTCCGTCAAGGCCCTCCAGGCCCGCCTCGCCCGGCTCGAGTCCCGCCCGGCCGCGCCGGCGCCCCGCACGCCCGACCAGCCCCAGACGGCCGCCGGCCGCGCGACCGCGCCGACGTCGGCGGTCCCCACGGCGCCCGCGCCGACGGCGTCGCCGGCCGTCCCGGCCGCGTCTTCGCCGCCCGCCACCGAGGCGCCGATGCCGGCTCCCGCGCCGGCCGCCCCGGCCGCGTCTTCGCCGCCCGCCACGGAGGCGCCGACGCCGGCTCCCGCGCCGGCCGCCCCGGCCGCGTCTTCGCCGCCCGCCACGGAGGCGCCGACGCCGGCTCCCGCGCCGGCCGCCCCGGCCGCGTCTTCGCCGCCCGCCACGGAGGCGCCGACGCCGGCTCCCGCGCCGGCCGCCGCTTCGTCCTCGCCGCCTGCCAGCGCGCCTTCGTCGCCCCGCGCCGAGGCGTCCTCGCCGCCCGCCGCTCCGTCCTCGCCGCCCGCCGCCGCGCTTTCGCCGCCTCCTGCCGAGGCGCCGACGCCGGCCGCCGCCGCGACCCCCGCGCCGCCCGACGCTTCCTCTTCGCCGCCCGCGCCTCCCTCCGACGGCGCCCCGGAGCACCGGTACGGCTCGCCGCCGCCCGCCCGGAACGTGGCGCCCGCGTACGGGGTCTCCGCCTCCGCCGACGACCCGCGCTACGAGTCGCCCCCCTTCATCGATCCGGGCGCTCCGCCAGCCGCGGGCGAGGAGCCCCTGCGGGGGCGCACGGCGGTCGAGATCACGGCCGAGGTCGACGGGCAGCCGATCCAGGTGCGCACGACGTTGCCCGGCGCCGGGAACGTGGCGCCCGAGGAGGCGCAGCAGGTCGCCGACGACGCCGCGGCCGCGGTCGCGCGCGATCTCGCGACGGAGGCGGACCCGACGCCGGCGGTCGCGGCTGTCGCGCTGGTCGAGCCGGACGTGCCCGCGCCCGCTCCGAGCCTGGGCGTGTCGGTGGACATCGGTGAGCACTGGCAGGCGGTGGTGAGCTCGCTGCGCGAGGGCACGCCGATGCTGGCCGCGGCGCTCGACGACTGCTCGCCGGTGCCCGAGGGCGAGGACGGATTGACGTTGCTGTGGCCCGAGGAGTCGGCGTTCTTGAAGAAGAAGGCCGAGGCGCCCGCGAACAAGGACGCGCTGGTGCAGGCGATCCGCGCGGTGACGGGCTCTTCGCTGCGGCTCGCGTACGAGCTGCGCGCGGCGGGGGCGCCCACTCCGGCCGCTGCGGCGCTCGCGGCGGCACCGACGCTTTCGGACGAAGACCTGGTGAAGCGATTCATGGACGAGTTCGACGCCGAACTCCTGCCCGACGAGCCCGAGGAGACCTGATGCCCCAGCCGCCCAACCTCCAGAAGATGCTCGCCGAAGCGCAGGCGATGCTCGCGCAGCAGCAGGAGGCCCAAGAGGCCCTGAAGGCCGAGACCGTGGACGCCAGCACCGGCGGCGGCACGGTCAAGATCGTGATGAGCGGCGACCTGCGCGTGCAGACGCTCGAGATCGACCCCGACGCGGTCGACCCCGAAGACGTCGAGATGCTCCAGGACCTGATCATCGCCGCGCTCAACGAGGCGATCCGCAAGGCCGAGGAGCTCCAGCAGAGCCGGCTCGGCGGCGCCGAGCAGGGCGGCTTTGACCCGATGAGCGCGCTCGAGTCGCTCGGCCTGGGCGGGATGGGCGGTCTCGGCGGCCCCGGCGGCGGCGCCGCGGGCCTCCCGGGCGGCATGCCCGGTGGCGCCCCGAACCGCGCCGCACGCCGGGCCCAGAAGAAGAAGTAAGCCGCGGACCACTAGCTTGCTCGCCCCTCCCCTCCAGCGGCTCGTCACCGAGCTGTCCAAGCTGCCGGGGATCGGCAACCGCACCGCCCAGCGCCTCGCGTTCCACATGCTCCGCACCTCCGAGCAGGACGCGTTCGCGCTCGCCGAGGCGATCCGCGACGTCAAGCTCAAGATCACCCTGTGCGAGATCTGCTTCAACCTCGCCGAGGGCCCGCGCTGCACGATCTGCCTGGACGAGCGTCGCGACCTCTCCTCGTTGTGCGTGGTGGAGGAGGCGCAGGACGTGATCCCGATCGAGCGCACGCATGAGTTCCGCGGCCGCTACCACGTGCTCGGCGGGGCGCTGAGCCCGATCGACGGCGTGGAGCCCGAGGACCTGCGCCTGAGCCAGCTCTACGCGCGCATGGACGGCGTGCGTGAGGTCGTGCTGGCCACGAACCCGACCACGACGGGGGAGGCGACGGCGCTGCACATCGCGGCGGCGCTGCACGAGCGGGCGCCGGACGTCGCGGTGACGCGGCTGGCCAGCGGCTTGCCCGTGGGCGGGGACCTCGAGTACGCCGACGAAGTCACGCTCGGCCGCGCGTTCGCGGGCCGCCGGGCACTGTGACGCGTACGGGCGGCTCGTCGGCCTGAGGCGCCCGCGGCGATCCCGCGGCGGACCTAGCCGCTCTCGCGCTTGGCGCCGTCCGTGCCCGCTTCGCGAGCGTCCGCCAGCGCGCGGGCCAGCGCGCTCTCCGCGCGCCGCGCCGTGGCCCGGGCCCGCGTCCATGCGCGCCGGTCGCGCCGGTTCGCCGCGCGCTCGAGCGCCCGGTATGCGTCCGCGCTCGCCCGCAGGGCGCTGATCAGCGCCGGCCCGCCCTCGGCGTCGGTGGCGCTCCGCTCCAGCCGCGCAGCCGCCTTCAAGTGCGCCTGGCGCAGCCGGGCCGCGGCGCGCGCCTGGCCGCCCGGCGTCTTGGCGCGCCGGATCGCGGTGCGGTCGTCGACCCGCGCGGTGTCGAGCTCGATCAAGGCCGCCGGCAGCTGGATCTGGAAGGCCGCGGACGCGCTCGGCGGCAGCGTCGACGCGTCCGCGACGGCGAGCCCGCGCACGCCGTTGAGGCAGCCGACCGGCAGATCGCCGGCGTTGCCAGGCACGGCGCAGGCCACGGTCACGACGCCCTGCGAGGTCGGCACGACCGCCGCGTCGAGCCGCCACCGCCCCGCGGACAACCCGCGGTAGAACCACGCGGGGATACCGGCGAGCCGCCCGGCGGACGGGCGCGGCGCGTCGCCGCGCAACCCGGCGGGCAGCAGCGTCCCGTCCTCGGCGTACTGCAAGGTCGCGACGAACACCGTGTTCAAGCCGGGATAGGGCGCGAAGCCGAGCGAACGATCGATCGCGAAGCCCGGCACGGCCGGCGCGCGGTCCAGCTGCGTCCAGCCCGGGTCGGGCTGCAGGCGCAGCCGTCCCAGGCTGACCTGCGTCGTCTCGTCCTCGCGCGGCGCGGCGGGCCCGGACTCGGGATCGTCGTCGCGCAACGCGGAGCCGACGTTGCCCGAGAGCAGGAAGCCGCCCACGATGGCCGCGGCGACCACCAGAGCGGTGGCCGCCCACTGAACCCTCATGGCCGGCACGCTAGCGCGCGGCTCATCCGGAGGAGTCGAAGCCCTTGCCGACGAACGACGGGCTCTTCTTCTGCGGCGGCGCGGCGGGACGCGACGGCGTCACGGGGCGGCTCGGCGCAACCGGACGGGCGGGCGCGACGGGGGTGGAGGTCGAAGCCGGCGCTCGGGTCACCGGCGCCGCGGGGGCGGACCGCCGCGCGGGCGCGGCCGGCGCCTTCTTGCGCTTCGGCTTGCGCTTGGGCTCCTTGACGCCGTGCAGCGCCGGCAACTCCGGGACCGCCGACAGCGCCGCACGGCGCGTGTTCGACGCGGTCTCGGTGACCTGGTTGACCGCGGGCGTCCCGCTCTTGACGGCGTTCGCCGCCGAGGCGGTGGGCACGGGGTCGGCCTGGGTGCGCAACGCGGCACCGACCGTGAGCGCGAGCACGAACGCGGCGATGGCGAGCAACGGCGCGACGGTGAGCGGGCCGGCCGGCCGGCGGCGACGTCCACGGAACGAAAGAGGGAGATTGGTCATGTCGACTTCGGACAGGCGGTGTAGGCCCCGCGGGCGGATAGGCAGCGATCGAGCCGGAAGGGCGCTTTGCCCTTGCGGATGACGAGAACGGTGGACTTGCCGTAGTAGCCGGCACGCCGGACACGGACCTCGATCCGCGTCCTGGCCGGCAGATGACGCTCGAACGCCCGCACGCGGACCGTCCGTTGACGCGTTGAGTAGGTCTTGCGCGGGCACCCCGAGCCCTTGCAGGTCACGGAGATCGACGACCGCTTGGGGGCACGCACGGAGAAGAGCGTGATGTTCGCGCCGCGCGCGCTCAGCGTGCCGCGGAGGCGCACGGTCGGCGCGGGGCGCATCATGCGCAGGTTCGAGCCCGACTGGTGCAGGACGGTTCCCTGGGTGGGGACGGGCGTCGGCTGCGGCGGCACGGCGTCGAAGACCTGCGGCGTCGGTTCCGGCGTGGGCGTGGGCGTGGGCGTCGGCGTGGCCGTGGGCACGGGCGCCGGGCGCGGCGCCACCGCGGCCGTGGTGTCGGAGACCTTGGCGTCACGGTTGCGACCGGAGCCGACGGAGACCCACACGCGCATGAACCGGCCGAGGTCGCCGTCCTGGAGGACGTACGTCGCGTCCGGGGACGTCTGCGCGGCCTGGCACGACCACCAGTCGCGCGGCGACTCGCAGCGCAGCCAGGAGTACGACGGCGTGAGGTGCGGCGGCGTCCAGGACGCGGACGCGGACAGCTGCTGCCCGACCTGGGCGATGCCCGAGATCACCGGGTTGCCGCGGATGTCGGCGGCGTGTGCCGTCGAAGCGGACAGGCCGAGCGCCAGCGCCGCGGTCAGCGCCGCGGCGACACCGCGGCTCCTGGAGGCGGCGTTCACCGCGAGCCGGCGGGACACTTCTGCACCTTTCCGGTCGCCGGCGACAGGCAGGCGTCACTGCGCACCGGCGCCTTGCCGCGGCGGATCTTGAACACGGTCCGCTTGCCCACATAGCCCGGCTGGGTCAACGTGACGGTGAGCCGCGTGCCGGAGCGCAGGTTGCGCTCGAACGCCCGCATGCGCGTGTTGAGGCGGCTGCGCTTGGCGGGCGACCAGCGCTTGGCCGGGCAGGAGGACGAGCCCGAGCAGGTGACGGTGAGCGTGGCGGCCCGTGGCGCCTTCACCGAGAGGGACGTGACCAGCGCGCCGTTGGTCGAGAGCACGCCGCGCATGCGGACGATCGGCGCCGGCCGCATCATCCGGTTCGACGTCGTCTCCTCCAGGACCTGACCCGTCGTGGGGACGGGCGTCGGTATCGGCGTGGCGACGAACGGCACCGGGGTCGGCTCAGGCGTGGGCGTCGGCTCGGGGGTCGCCGTGGCCGTCGGGATGGGCGTCGGCGTGGCGGCGGTCACGCGGACGGGGCCGCGGGTGGCGCTGACCGGCAGCAGGCACTCGGACGCCGGGTTGCAGTCGGCGCCGCCAGGAAACTTGATCGATCTCGCCACGGCGATGTAGCGACCGTTGTCCTCCGGCCGCAGGCGGTAGGCCTGCTGGCGCTCGGACACGACGGCGCAGCTGACCGCGAACGGACCCGGGCAGCTCCACCACTGCCACGTCGTGGACGTGTTGTTCGGGAACGGGCTGGCCCAGGTGCCGCCGCTCGCTATCAGCTGGTTGCCAACCACAGGTGTGCCGGAGATCGTCGGGAGGCTCAGGTACTGGAACACGGAGTCGCGGACCTGAGCGGCGGCCGGACCGGCACACGCCAGCGCCGCCAGGACGCTCACCGTCCCCGCCATCGCCCGTCGCGCCCGTCCTCTGGTCACCGAAGCTGCCACTTCCCGCCGCCTATGCCCGCCCTACCGAGTTCAATGGTGCTCTCGGACGCGAACATCCACAAGTCGTCCAATCGTCCAGGTACTTGCTCAACCCCTGGAGAGGCCGAACGTTTCACGGGTCGAGCGGCAGCCTATCCCACCGACTCCTAGACTTGCCAGCGTGTCCGGCACCGTGGTGATGAAGTTCGGCGGCACGTCCGTCGCCGACGCAGAGCGCATCAAGCGCGCGGCGAGGCGGATCGTGTCCGCTCGCGAACAGGGCCATCGAGTCGTCGCCGTTCTCTCCGCGCGCGGGAAGACGACGGACGAGCTGATCGCCTCCGCCGAAGAGGTATCGACGAACCCGGACCCGCGTGAGATGGACATGCTGCTGTCCACGGGCGAGCGGATCAGCTGCGCGCTGTGCGCGATGGCGATCAACGACCTCGGCCACCGCGCCATCAGCCTCACCGGGTCGCAGGCCGGCATCGTCACGGACACCAGCCACACCAAGGCCCGCATCCTCGACGTGCGCGCGGACCGCATCCACCAGGCGCTGGACGAGGACCTGATCGTGCTCGTCGCCGGCTTCCAGGGCGTGTCCACCGCGCGCGACGTCACCACGCTCGGCCGCGGCGGCTCGGACACCACCGCCGTCGCGCTCGCCGCCGCGCTGGACGCCGAGGTGTGCGACATCTACACCGACGTCGCCGGCGTCTACAGCGCCGATCCCCGGATCGTGCCGGACGCGCGCAAGCTTCCCGTGGTCTCCTTCGAGGAGATGCTGGAGATGTCGGCGTCGGGCGCCGGCGTGCTCCAGTTGCGCAGCGTCGAATACGCGCGTAACCATGGGGTTCGAATCCACTGCCGGTCCTCGTTCACCGAGGCGCCCGGAACACTCGTGGTCGGAGAAGAGGAGACGATGGAACGCCCCCTGATCACCGCCGTCACGCACTCGCGCGACGAGGCACGCCTCACGCTGCTCGGCGTACCGGATCACCCGGGCGTGTCCGGCCGCATCTTCACGGCGCTCGCCGAGGCGAACATCAACGTCGACATGATCATCCAGGACGAGCCGGATGACGACGGCGCCGAGGCGCACATGTCCTTCACGGTCCCGCGCACGGACCTGCGCCAGGCGCGCGCCGCGCTGGACCCGGTCGTGGCCGAGGTCGGCATCCGCGCCATCGGCGAGGACCCGGAGATGGGCAAGGTGTCCGTCGTCGGCGCGGGCATGAAGTCGCACCCGGGCGTCGCGGCCAAGGTCTTCTCCACCCTGGGCGACCAGGGCATCAACATCGAGATGATCTCGACCTCCCCGATCAAGATCTCGTGCGTCGTCGCCGCGGACGCGGTGGACCGCGCCGTGCGCGCGCTGCACGAGGCGTTCGACCTCGGGGCGGACCAGATCGAAGTCGAGCACCCGTTCGGAGCACCCGCATGAGCCAGTACAAGGTCGCAGTCGTCGGCGCCACCGGCGCCGTGGGCACCGTCATGCTGCAGAAGCTGAAGGAGCGCAACTTCCCGGCGGCGGAGATCGTCCCGTTCGCGTCCGCGCGCAGCGCCGGCAAGCAGCTCGACGGGTTCGGGACGATCCGCCCACTCGACGACGAGTCCATCCAGGGCTTCGACCTCGCGCTGTTCAGCGCGGGCGCGGGCACGAGCCGCGAGTGGGCGCACAAGTTCGTCGAGGCCGGCGCGGTCGTCGTCGACAACTCGTCCGCGTTCCGCCGCGACCCGGAGATCCCGCTCGTGGTCTCCGAGGTCAACCCGGAGGCGCTGGAGAACCACAAGGGCCTGATCGCGAACCCGAACTGCTCCACGATGCAGCTGATGGTCGCGCTGAAGCCGATCTACGACGCGGCCGGCATCGACCGACTGAACGTCTCCACGTACCAGTCCGTCTCCGGCACCGGCGTGAAGGCCGTCGCCGAGCTCGAGGCTCAGACGCGCGCGGCGCTCAACGGCGACCCGCTGCCGGACCCCTCGATCTACCCGCACCACATCGCGTTCAACGTGCTGGGCGGCGCCGGGAACTTCCCCGAGGGCGACGACCACACCGACGAAGAGCGCAAGATGATGTTCGAGACGCGCAAGATCCTCGGCGACGAGAGCATCCGCATCGCGGTCACGTGCGCGCGCGTGCCCGTGCGCAGCTCGCACTCGGAGTCGGTCACGCTCGAGACGCGGGATGAGCTGAGCGTCGAGGCCGCGCGCGAGCTGCTCGCCGGCGCTCCCGGGCTCGTCCTCGTCGACGACCCGAGCACGCACGGCTACCCGACCGCGCTCGACAGCGCCGGGCGCGACGAGGTCTTCGTCGGCCGACTGCGGCGCGACCCGACGCACGAGCGCGGCCTGCAGATGTGGGTCGTGAGCGACAACCTGCTCAAGGGCGCGGCGACCAACGCCGTGCAGATCGCCGAAGTCCTCCACGAGCGATCGCTGGTTCGGGTTTCGACCCCCGCCTGAGCGGCAACACATATCTCGAGCCGATCTTCAACCAACAGGACGGCAAGGGGTACGAAACATGACAGGGCGGGCCTTCGGGCCCGCCCTGCGTCCTTCTTGGGTAACGGACGCACATGCGTCTGTATCCCGCGTCCGCCACGGCGCGCACCCGCACCCTCGTCCGCGACCTGGTGGTGGTCGGGCTGCTCGCCGTGTTCGCCTGGACGGGCGTGAAGACGCATGACGCGATCCTCGAGTTGACCTCGATCGGCCGCGGCATCCAGGACTCGGGCCGCGCGATCTCCGCCACCACGCGCAACACGGCGAGTGCGGTCGACAACGCGTTCGCCGACGCGGGCAACGCCGTGAACGGCATCCCGCTGGTCGGCGGGCAGCTGGGCGGCACGCTGCGCCGGGCGCCCTCCGACGCGACGAGCGCGCTGCGCGCCGAGGGCGACGAGCAGGGCGGCCGGATCGTGCGGCTCGGAGTCGAGCAGGTGCGGCGAACCGAGCGGGCGGCGAACTGGGTCGGCTGGCTGGTCTTCCTGCTCCCGAGCGTCGTCCTGCTCGCCTGGTTCGTGCCCAAGCGGAGCCGGCAGGTGCTCGCCATGGCGACCGCGCAC
The DNA here is from genome assembly GCF_003344625.1 of Solirubrobacter deserti. Lineage (GTDB taxonomy): Bacteria > Actinomycetota > Thermoleophilia > Solirubrobacterales > Solirubrobacteraceae > Solirubrobacter > Solirubrobacter deserti. The sequence goes on from NZ_QPKJ02000005.1 coordinate 296,913, forward strand.
CGCACGCTCAGCCACGCGCCCGAGCACATCCTCGCCGCCCGGGCCGCCTACAGCCTCGACTACAAGACCCTGCGCCGCTACACCCAGGACCCGTTCGGCGACCTCGCCGCGGGCCGCCACGACGCGCTCGTGACGGCCCTGCGCCGGGAGTCCGGGTTGCCCTAAGCCGGCGCGCCCGCGACCACCGACGTCGACCAGTCGATGACCGACGACGGCTTGACGACGTGCTTGTTCATCCCCAGCTCCTTGGGCTCGAGCCCCATGGCGAGGCCGAGCAGCTGGGGGAGGTGCAGCACCGGCATGTTCAGCGGCCGGCCGACCGCGGCGGCCGCGGCGGGCTGCTGCAGGTCGAGGTTGAGGTGGCACAGCGGGCAGGGCGTGACCAGGCAGTCGGCCTCGGCGTCGATCGCGTCGCCCACGTGACGCCCCGCCTGCTTGAGCGAAGCCTCTTTGTTCATGGTGATGATCGGGAACCCGCAGCACTTGTACTGGCCCGCGTAGTCGACGACCGTGCCGCCCAGCGCGTCGATCAGCTGGTGCAGGTACGTGTCGCGCGGGTGTGAGCGGTCGATGCCGAGCCGGTCGGTGGGCCGCACGATGTAGCAGCCGTAGAACGGCCCGACGCGCAGGTCCTTCAGCGGGCGCTTCACGCGCCGGCGGACCTCGTCGAGCCCGATTTCCTCGACCAGCAGCCACAGGAAGTGCTTGTTGGTGATGCCCTTCTCGTAGGTGAGCCCTTCGGCCGAGAGCGTCTCGTTGACGTGGTCGCGGTAGGGCGTGTTCGCGTCCAGGCGCTCCTGGCACTCGCTCTGCGCGCCCTGGCAGGTCGAGCAGATGTTCATCATCAGGTCGGCGCCCTTGGCGATCTCCTGCTGCGCCAGCGCGAACGTCCGCGCGTTCAGCGTGTCCGCGAGCTCCTGGTTGTGCTCGGCGATCACGCCGGCGCCGCAGCAGGCGGCGCGGTCGAGCTCGACGAGCTCGATGTCGAACAGCGGCGCGACTCGCGCCATGGCGCCGTGCAGCTCAGGGGCGAAGCCGCGGCTGACGCAGCCGGGCCAGTACGCGACTTTCACTGGTTCGGGCTCCTCTCGGCCGGCAGCTGGCTGCCGGCGGCGTCGGCGTGCATCGACGGCGGGTTGTCGTCCTCTTCCTCGCCCACGACGTAGAGGTTGAGCTCGTAGCGCTCCTCACGGTCGTGGACGTCGCGGAAGATCCGCTTGACCTCCTTGGAGGCCTTGTGCTTGTGCAACAGCGCCCCCGCCGGCGTGACCTTGCCGCGCTGCAGCGCGCGCAGGATCACGGGCAGCGAGGTCACGAGCTCGGGCACCGCGCGCGGGTGGAACTTGCCGCCGTAGGAGTCCGGCAGCAGGTCCGCCTCGTGCAGCAGGCCGTTCTTCTCGATGTTCTTGACGAACGCGTGCTCGTGGCGGTAGCCGTTGTTGCGGTCCTCGATGCCGTGGTCGGCGCTCGCGATCCGCCGCAGCCGCATGATCTGGGACATCGGCGCGACGCCCTTCGGGCACGCCTCGATGCAGTTGAAGCAGTGCGTGCAGTCGTAGATGCCGTGCGGGTCCTCGGCGAGGTCGCGCAGGCGCTCCTCGTGCTGGCCGTCGCGCGGATCGCCGACGAAGCGGTACGCCTTGGCCAGCGCCGCGGGGCCGATGAACAGCGGGTCGACCTCCATCGACAGGCAGTCCGACACGCACGCGCCGCACTGGATGCAGGCCATCGTCTGCGTGATGTCGATCATCGACTCCGGCGCGACGATGTACTCGCGCTCGGGCGGGTCCCCGTCGGGCAGCAGCCACGGCGTGACGCGCCGCATCTTCTTCCAGTGCACAGCGTCCATGTCGACGATCAGGTCCTTGAGGACCGGCATGTTGCCCATCGGCTCCACGACGATCACGCCGTCGGGCGCGTCCTCACAGGCCTTGTCGAGGTGCATGTGGCACGCGAGGTTCGGCTTGCCGTTGATGCGTACACCGCACGAGCCGCAGATCGCGGCGCGGCATGAACACCGGATGCCGATCGACCCGTCCTGGCGGTCCTTGGCCTGCAGGATGCCGTCGAGCACCGAGCGGTGCCCGTCCAGGTCGATCTCGAAGTCGTCCCAGTGGGCCGCCTCGCCCGATTCGGGCGAGTACCGGCGGATACGAAGCGTGTACTCAGGCACTAGTAGGTCCTCTCCTGCGGTTCCCACTTCGTGATGGTGACGGGCGAGTAGCTGACCTTCGGCGCGTCGCCGCCGTTCATCGACAGGTCGATGTGCTTGAGCCACTCGTCGTCGTTGCGCTTGGGGAAGTCGGTGCGGAACTGCGCCCCGCGCGACTCCCTGCGCTCCAGCGCGCCGACGACGATGCACTCGGCCACATCCAGCATGTACCCGAGCTCGAGCGCTCCGAGCACGTCCTGGTTGAAGACCGTGCCGCGATCGTCGATGGTCGCGAAGCGGGCCTCGTCCTTGAGCCGGCGCACGACCTCGTGCGCCTCGGTGAGCCCCGCGTGGTCGCGGAACACGGCGACCTTCTCGTTCATCATCGTGCCGAGCTCGTCGCGGATCTCCGACACCCGCCGTCCGCCCGAGCGGTTCATCAGGTCCGCGATCTCGCGCTCCTGGTCGCGCACCTGGGCGCGGGAGGCGGTGATCGCGGGCATGCCGGCCGCGCGCGCCGCGGCGTGCTCGCCCGAGCGGCGGCCGAAGATCAACGTGTCCAGCAGCGAGTTCGCGCCCAGGCGGTTGCCGCCGTGCACGGACACGCACGCGACCTCTCCCGCCGCGTAGAGCCCCGGGATCGACGTCGCGCCGTTGATGTCGGCCTTGACGCCGCCCATGATGTAGTGGCAGCCGGGGCGGATGCGGATCGGCTCGCGGGTGATGTCCACGCCCGCGAAGTCGCGCCCGATGTTGACGATCTCGCGCAGCGCCTCGAGCGTGCGCTTGCGCGGCACCTTCGTGATGTCCAGCGCGACCGTGCCGTCGGGGAAGCCGCGGCCCTCGTTGATCTCGGTCTGCTCGGCGCGGCTCACCACGTCACGCGAGGCGAGCTCCATCTTGTTGGGCGCGTACTTCTCCATGAAGCGCTCGCCCTCGGCGTTGTAGAGGTGCGCGCCCTCGCCGCGGGCGCCCTCCGTGATCAGGATCCCGTTCCCCTGCAGCGTCGTGGGGTGGTACTGGATCATCTCCATGTCCATCAGCGGTGCGCCGATCCGGTACGCCTGCGCGATCCCGTCGCCCGTGCAGATGAGGGCGTTGGTGGTCGGCTTGAAGCACTGGCCGGCGCCGCCGGAGGCGAGGATCGTGGACTTGGCGGTGAACAGCTCCATCGCGCCGTCACGGATGTTGCGGGCGATCGCGCCGACGCAGTTGCCCTCGTCGTCCTGCGCGAGGCCGGTGATGAACCACTCCTCGTAGCGGTCGATCTGCTCGTGGTGTTTCATCAGCTGCTCGTAGAGCACGTGCAGCAACGCCTGACCGGTGATGTCGGCGATGTAGTAGGTACGGGCGGCGGAGGCGCCGCCGAAGGCGCGAGTGCCGAGCTTGCCCTCGGCGCTGCGGTGGAACGTGACGCCCGCGTGCTCGAGCCAGAGCACCTCGTTCGGGGCCTCACGACACATGATCTCGATCGCGTCCTGGTCACCGAGGTAGTCCGACCCCTTGACGGTGTCGAACGCGTGCGATTCCCAGGAGTCGTCAGGGTTCAAGGCTGCGTTGATGCCGCCGGCGGCGGCGTTCGAATGCGACCTGACGGGGTGGACCTTGGACATGATCGCCACCGTCGCGCCCGCGCGAGCAGCTGCGAGAGCGGCCCTCTGGCCGGCCAAACCGGCACCGATGATCAACACGTCATGGACGGGCATGGCCGCACCCTACTGGGCGAGGCGGGCGAATGTGACGCTCGCTACGAGGGCGCGAGGCGGGCTTGTAGCGCCCGTGACACTTGGTCCAGCGTCACGACGCCACGTAAGCGGCCGTCGGCGTCCACTGCCATCAGTGCGCCGAGGCGGCGCAACGGCTCGGACGTGATCAAGGACTCCAGCGGCGTGTCCGTGCGCACCTGCGCGGAGTCGGCGACGTGCGCGCGGACGGGCACGGCGCCGTCCTCGTGCAGCGCGGCGTGCTCGACCGCGGCGCGGTGCGCGAGGCCGACGAACGTGCCGTCGCTCTCCACGACGGCGAACCACGGCCAGCCCTGGTAGCGCAGGAAGAACTCGTCGTAGGCCCGCTCGGTCGGCGTCTCGGCCGGGATCGTCACGGGCTCTGAGTCCATGATGTCGCCGGCGGTGATGCCCTCCAGGCGCGTGATGAAGGTCGACTGCGCGACCGCGGCGCGCGCCGCGCTGCCGAGCATCCAGCCGAGGATGATGTACCAGAGGCCGCTGAACGACCCGTCTGCATCGCCGCGCGCGTCGATCAGCAGGAAGACGCCGTAGCCGATCATCAGCGCGGCGAACGCCTGCCCGACCCAGCCGGAGATCTTGGTCGCCGTGTGGCGGTTGCCGGTGGCCTTCCACACCGCCGCGCGCGCGATCCGCCCGCCGTCGAGCGGGAACGCGGGAATCATGTTGAGCACGAACAGCAGCGCGTTGGCGAGCGCGGTGAACGCGAGCGTGACCTCCAGCAGCGTGCCCGCACCCGTGCCGAACGTCGCCGCGTCGGCGAAGCGGTCGCCGGTGAGCGCCATCGCCGCCGCGCCGAACAGCAGCGTCAGCAGCAGCGTCACCGCGGGCCCGGCCGCCGCGACGCGGAACTCCTCGCCGGGCGTCTCGGAGTCGCGGTCGGCGCGCATGAAGCCGCCGAAGAAGAACAGGTCGATGCCGCCGACCCCGATGCCTTCACGGCGCGCCGCCAGCGCGTGGCCGAGCTCGTGCAGCACGATCGAGCCGAAGAACAGGAACGCGGACACGACCACGGCCAGGAAGCCCTGGCCCTCGCCGGTCACCGCCCGGTCGAACGGTTCACGCAGCCACAGGATCCAGACGAACAGGACAAGGAACCACGAGTAGTGGACCCCGACCCGGAAACCGAAGAGCTTGAACAGCTGGACTGAGGCGCCACCGCCGAACACGTGTGACGAATGGTGACACGCACCACTGCGCGCCGGACTTCGTAGTCTCTCGCGGATGGCCACCACCGTCACCGTCACCGGGGCGGCCGGGCAGATCGGCTACGCGCTGCTGTTCCGGATCGCTTCCGGTCAGCTGCTCGGCCCCGACAAGCCCGTCCACCTGAAGCTCCTCGAGATCCCCCAGGCCGTCAAGGCCGCGGAGGGCACCGCGCTCGAGCTGTTCGACTCCGCCTTCCCGCTGCTGGCGGGGATCGACATCTACGACGACGCCAAGCAGGCCTTCGAGGGCGCGAACATCGCGCTGCTCGTCGGCGCGCGCCCGCGCACGAAGGGCATGGAGCGTGCGGACCTGCTCGAGGCCAACGGCGGCATCTTCAAGCCGCAGGGTGAAGCGATCGCCGCCGGCGCCGCCGACGACGTCAAGGTGCTCGTCGTCGGCAACCCGGCGAACACGAACGCGCTGATCGCGGCCTCCAACGCCGACGGCGTGCCCAAGGAGCGTTTCACGGCGATGACGCGCCTGGATCACAACCGCGCGATCGCGCAGCTCGCGCACAAGACGGGCGCGGCGGTGTCCGACATCACCAACATGGCGATCTGGGGCAACCACTCGCCGACGATGTACCCGGACCTGTTCAACGCGAAGGTCAAGGGCGAGCGCGCCTGGGACGCGGTCGGCGACGAGAACTGGGTCGCGAACGAGTACATCCCGCGCGTGGGCAAGCGCGGCGCGGAGATCATCGAGGCGCGCGGCGCCTCGTCCGCCGCCTCGGCCGCGTCCGCCGCGATCGACCATGTGCACGACTGGGTCAACGGCACGCCCGAGGGTGAGTGGGTGTCGATGGCGGTGCCGTCCACGGGCGCGTACGGCGTCCCCGAGGGGATCATCAGCTCGTTCCCGGTGACGGTCTCCGGCGGCGAGTACACGATCGTCGAGGGCCTCGACGTCCCGGAGTTCTCCCAGCAGCGCATCGACAAGACGGTCGCCGAGCTCCAGGAGGAGCGCGAGGCCGTCTCCAAGCTGGGTCTCGTCTAACTGTGAGTTGAACTGAGTCCCCGCACCGCGGGGACTCACTCACTCCTCCGCGGCGCTCTGGCGCAGATGCCAGCCGCGGCCGGACTTGGTGACCTTGCCCTCCTCGGCGAGGCCGGGCATCACGCGGTACAGGTAGTTCTGCTGGATCCCCATCGCCTCGGCGAGCTCGGGGATGGTGATCCCGGGGCGTTCCTTGACCAGGTCCAGCGCCTGCGCGGCGCGCGTGCCGCCGCCCTTGGGGCGGCCGCGGCGACCGCCGCTGGAGGACCCGCCGGAGCCGCGCCGCGTGCGGCGCGCCGGGGCCGAACTGCTCGCCGCCGCGGGACGTGCCGGAGCGGTCCCGTTGCCGATGCCGCTGAGGGCGCTGTCGGCCGCCTGGAGCAGCTCGTACTCCTCGACGTAGGGCTTGAGCTCCTTCAGGCGCGCCTGGATCTCTTTGCGCTTCTCGTCGAGAAAGTCCGCCATCTCAGTGTGACTCCGGGCAATGGGTTAACTGGGTACCCGGAACGGTAGACCATGCAGGGAAAAACGGCGCACGCGCCGTTGCCGGTCAGTGTTCTAGTAGTGCTTTGAGTTGCTCAAGTGAGCGCTTGGCCTCACGTTCAGGCACACCTCCCACCACCACACGGGAAGCGGCCGCGCCGAGGATTCCACCCGGGGCCTTGAACTCGTTCTCGTACTCGAAATGGGTGCCTTCACCCTTTGCGGTGAGGCGGTAGGCCGTGCGCGCGTAGGAGCCGGCGGGGCCCCGCCCCTCCCACGTCGCGCGGTGCGGGCGGTCGGCTTCGGTGAGCGTCCAGTGCACCTTGAAGTTGGCGTGTCGCAGGCACAGCGTCTGGTCCATCTCGTAGCCCATCCTCGGTTCACCGGAATCCGCTCGATTGACCTTGCGGTGAATCGTCACCCACTCGTGCAACCGGTCTGGATCCAGCATCACCTCGTACACCTGCTCCGGGGGTGCATCGATGTCGATCTTCGCGCGCACCAGGGTCATCGCACTTGCACCTCCATGTCGCGCAGCGCGCGCTCCACCGCCGGTTCGAAGCGGTGCAGCCGCACCCCGAACGCGGCGGCGGCGCCGTCGTCACGAGGGAGCAGGTCGTGTTCGAGTGATTCCATCAACGGTTCGATCAGTCCCGGGTCCTCACCGGCCACCGCGGCGGCCACCACGGACGCGACCGGTGTGAGATTGAACCCCAACGACACGGCGGGACGGTCGATCATCATGACGTCAGCGATACGGCGCAGCATGTCCGCGTAGCTCATCGCGTCCGGACCGCCCACGTCCCAGGCCCGGCCCGCGTGCCGCGCCGACAGCGCCGCGCCCGCGGCGAGGAACTCGAGCACGTCGCGGCCGTCGATCGGCTGCGTGCGGTTCGTGCTCCACGCCGGCAGCGCGAGCACCGGCAGTCGCTCCAGCAGCCGCACGAGGAAGACGAACGAGCGCGAACGGGCGCCGACGACGAGCGAGGCGCGCAGCGCCACCGACTCCGGCACGGCGTCCAGCAGCGCCTGCTCGACCGCCAGCCGCGACGCGAGATGGCGCGAGATGGAGCCGTCGTGCGGCACCAGCCCGCCGAGGTAGACGATCCGGCGCACGCCGGCGTCCGCGGCGGTCCTCGCGAACGCCTCGGCCTGGCGGCGCTCGATGTCCACGAAGGCGCCCGGAGCGCCCTCCATCGAGTGGATCAGGTAGTAGGCGACCTCGACGCCGTCGAGCGCGCGCTCGAGTCCTTCGCCGGTGGTCGCGTCCCCGAGCACGAGCTCGTCGAGCTCGACGCCCGCCGCGCGGACGCGCTCCGCCGACCGCGCGAAGCCGCGCACGCTGTGCCCGTCGCGGACGAGGCGCGGCACGAGTGCCGCGCCGACGTAGCCCGACACGCCGGTTACCAAGGTCTGCAAGCCGCCGCCCATGCTCTCCAGCGTGACAGGCGCCAAAACACCCGGAGATTGCGGGGTCCCCACCCCGCACAACGGGAGGAAAAGCGGCGTTTACCCCGTATTTGCGGGGTTTTCACGGAATCCCTGCGTTTTGCGGGAGGCGCGGCTGGGAAGCCCTTGAAGGCCCCGGGTGGCTCCGCTTTGATCGCCCTCGTCCTGTTGCGGAGTCGTAAACGAGGGAGTCCTTCCGGGTGTCAGTAGTTGCAGCGCCACAGCGTGCCAAGCGGTCCAAGAAGGTCACGTGCGAAGACTGCTTCTTCGCCCGCAACGGCCTCTGCGCGCTGAACCTCGACGAGGCCTGCCCGACGTACCGGCCCGACCACCCCGACGGGCTGCGGCCGCCGAGCCAGATGCGGTTCGTGTTCCGCCAGGAGCGCCGCCGCCAGGTCGGCTGGGCGTTCCCGGACGCCCAGGAACAGGCGCGGCTGCACGGCTAGACTTCACGGCGGTGTGCCGGGAAGCCTGGTCGGCGATTTCGTCGCCGACCCCTGAGGTTTTCCCGTGGCCTTCGCCATCGCCGTCTTCGTCCTCGCCCTCGCGCTCATCGCGTCCGAGCGCGTCGACCGCACCAAGATCGCCCTGCTGGGCGCGACGCTCGTCGTCCTCGCCGGCACGCTCGACCAGGAGCAGGCGATCGAGGCGGTCGACTTCAACACGATCGGTCTGCTCGTCGGGATGATGATCATGGTCCGGGTCACCGAGACCACGGGCGTCTACACGTGGCTGGCGATCCGCGCCGGCCAGCTCTCGAAGGGCCGGCCGCTGGCCGTCGTGCTTGCGCTGGCGATCACCACGGCCGTCCTGTCGGCGTTCCTGGACAACGTCACGACGATCCTGCTCGTCGTCCCGATCACGTTTCTACTCGCCGATGCGCTCGACGTAGATCCCATCCCGCTGATCGTGATCGAGATCGTGGCGTCGAACATCGGCGGCACCGCGACGTTGATCGGCGACCCGCCCAACATCCTCATCGCGGGCCACACCGGGCTCTCGTTCGGTGCCTTCATCGCCAACCTCGCGCCGATCGTGATCGTCACCCTCGCCGTGATCATCCCTGGGCTGTACTTGGCCTTTCGCTCCCGGCTGCAGATCGCGCCCGAAGCGCGGAAGCGTGTCATGGCGCTCGACGCCGCCAAGTCGATCGAGGACGCCGGCGAGGCCAAGCGCACGGTCCCGATCCTTGTGCTGACGATCCTCGTCTTCTTCATCCACAAGCCGCTGCATCTCGAGCCGGCCACCGTCGCGCTCGCCGGCGCCGCGGTCACCCTGCTCATGAGCCGGCAGTCGCTCGCGGGCACGGTGTCGTCGATCGAATGGCTGACGTTGTTCTTCCTGATCGGCCTGTTCGTGATGGTCGGTGCGCTGGAGGAGACGGGCGCGCTCGAGGAGGTGGCGAACGGGATCGCGAACGTCACGGACGGCAACCGCACGGCCGAGCTGCTCGGGATCCTGTGGGTGTCCGCGGTCGGCTCGGGCCTGGTGGACAACATCCCGTTCACGGCGGCGATGATCCCCGTGGTCGACTCGCTCGCGGAGGACGACGCGTACTGGTGGGCGCTCGCGCTCGGCGCGTGCTTCGGCGGCAACGCGACGATCGTCGCCGCGGCCTGCAACGTCGCCGCCTCCGGCATGGCGGCGCGGGCGGGCAACCCGATCGGCTTCGTCTTCTTCCTGCGCTGCGGGCTCCCGGTGACCGTGGTGTCATTGATCCTGGCCACCGGCTACGTGATGCTGAGGTACGCATGACCCCTCCTGTGCTGCACGTCGACGACACCGTCGAGACCGCGGTGCGCACGCTCGTCGAGAGCGAGCTGTCCGCGCTGCCCGTCCTCGACGAGCGTGAGCGCTTCGCGGGGGTGTTCGGCGAGCGCGAGTTCATGGAGGCGCTGTTCCCGGGTTACCTCGGCCAGCTCAAGAGCGCCGCATTCCTACGCCACTCGATCGACGACGCGCTCGAGAAGCGCGACACGTGCCGGACCGAGCGCGTGCGCGATCACATGAACACCGAGCACGTCGAAGTCGGCCCCGACCACTCCGACCTGCAGGTGGCCGAGATCTTCCTTCACCACCGCGTGCTGATCGTCCCGGTGGTCGACGACGGCCGCGTGGTCGGACTGATCGCGCGGCGCGAGTTCTTCCGTGAGCTCGCGCAGAAGTTCCTGCGCTCGTGACCGACCGCATACGCGAGTTCCTCCACGACGAGGCCGCGGGCGGGCTCGCGATCCTCGCCGCCACGATCGCCGCGCTGTTGTGGGCCAACCTCGGCCCGGACTACGACGGCTTCTGGCACACGGAGCTCGGGCCGCTGGACCTGCACCACTGGGTCAACGACGGGTTGATGGCGCTGTTCTTCCTCATCGTCGGGCTCGAGATCAAGCGCGAGGTCGTCGACGGGCGCCTCCAGGACGCGCGCACGGCCGCGCTGCCGGCGCTGGCCGCGGTCGGCGGGGTGGTCGCCCCGATCGTGATCTTCGTCGCGCTGGTCGCGGGCGGGGAGGGTGCGCAGGGCTGGGCGATCGCGTGCGCGACCGACATCGCGTTCGCCGTCGGGCTGATCGCCCTGCTCGGCGACCGCGTGAGCGACGGGACGCGCGTGTTCTTGCTCGCGGTCGCGATCGTCGACGACATCATCGCCATCGCGATCATCGCCGTCTTCTACGCCGAGGGCGTCTCGCTCACATGGCTGCTGGCCGCGGCGGCGCTCGTGGTCGTCATCAAGCTCGTGCCCAGGCTGTGGCTCCCGCTCGGGGTCCTGCTCTGGATCGCTGTCCATGAATCCGGCGTGCACGCGACGATCGCCGGCGTCGCGGTCGGGCTGCTGCTGCCGCTGGCGATCGGGGAGCGCGTCGAGCACCGGCTGCATCCGTGGAGCGCGTTCGTGGTGGTGCCGCTGTTCGCGCTCGCGAACGCGGGCATCGAGTTCGGCGGCGGCGCACTCGGCGACGCGCTGTCGAGCACGCTGGTGTGGGCGATCGTCGCGGGGCTGGTGGCCGGCAAGCTGCTCGGCGTGAGCGGCGCCACGCTCGCCGCGCTGCGCGGCGGTGGCACGCTGCCGGCGGGCATGCCGCGGCGCGAGCTCTACGGCGTGGCCGCGGCGGCGGGCATCGGGTTCACGGTCTCGCTGTTCATCGCCGATCTGGCGTTCGACGATCCCGCGCTCGTCGAGCGGGCCAAGATCGGGATCTTCGCCGGGTCGCTGCTCAGCGGTCTGCTGGGCTGGGCGGTACTGTCCCGGGCCAGGAGGGTCTGAGAAGACGGTGCGCATCACGGTTCTGGGCAAGTCCCCGGCCTGGCAGGACGCCGATGGCGCCTGCTCGGGCTACCTCGTCGAAGGCGGCGGGCAGACCGTGCTGCTCGACTGCGGGCCGGGCGTGTTCGCCAAGCTGCGCGGCGTCGTCGCCTACGAGGACGTCGACGCGATCGTCATCAGCCACCTGCACGCCGACCACGTGATGGACCTCGTGCCGTTCGCGTCCGGCATCCGCTACCGGCCGTGGGAGGGCGAGCCGCCGCGCCCGCGCCTGTACGCCCCGCCGGGCGCGCCGGACGTGTTCACCAAGCTGTGCGAGGGCGGGAGCATGAGCCCCGACCATCTCGAGCTCGCGTTCGAGCTGTCGCAGTACGATCCGGCGGAGCCGCTCGCGCTCGGCGACCTCGCGGTGCGCTTCCAGCCCGTTCCGCACTACATCCCGGCCAACGCCGTGGAGTTCGCCGCCGACGGCGCGCGGTTCACCTTCGGCGCCGACTGCGGGCCCAGCGAGGCGCTGTGCACGTTCGCGGAGGGCACCGACCTGTTGATGCTCGAGGCGACGCTGCTCGAGCCCGAGCCGCCGGAGGACCGCGGGCACCTGACGCCGTTCGAGGCGGGCGAGCACGCCGAGCGCGCACGCGCCAAGCGGCTGGTATTGACGCACTTCGCGGCCGAGGCGGGCGCGGACTGGGTGTGCTCGGAGGCCGCGCGCGCGTTCGGCGGGCCGGTCGAAGCCGCCCACGAAGGTGTGAGCTTCACGCTCGAAAAGTAAAGAACTTCTTACTTGCGGCCGATCACACAGGCCGTGACCCCCGCCACCGCAGCCATGGATGGCGTTCGGCTGCTCTCCCACCGGCCGTCCGTCCTCTACAAGGTCGAGCACCTTGCGTCAGAGCCCGCCGCGGGCGACATCGCCGTCGAGGGTCTGCTGATCGCCGGTCCGGGCTGGGACGAGCGCCTGCGGTCGGTCATCAAGGCGCTGTCGATCTCCGAGCGCGCGTGCCTGTTCGCGGTGCGCCTGGCCGACGAGCAGAGCCTCCCCGTCCCCGCCGAGACGCTGCTCGATCGCACGCGCACGGACTGGTTTCCCGAGTTCCTCTCGCACGGCCGGATGCGCCCGCACTTCCAGCCGATCGTCGACCTGCGCAGCGGCCTCCCGTACGGCCGCGAGGCGCTGATGCGCGGGATGCTGGGCACGGTCGAGCTGCGCGGCGCCGAGCTGCTGGCCGCCGCCGAGGCCCACGACGCGCTGTTCTCCTTCGACTACCGGGCGCGCACCGCCGCCCTCGAGGTCGGGCTGCCGCTGCTGCCGCCGGGCGAGATCCTGTTCGTCAACCTCGACCCGCGCGCGTCGCTGGACGTCGAGTCCTCGATGCGCACGACGTGGCCGGTCGTCGGCCGCCTGGGCGCCGACCCGTCGCGGTTGTGCCTGGAGATCGTCAAGCCCGAGCGCTGCCTGGACCGCGACCTGCTGGAGGCGATGGTCCGCGAGCACCGCAAGCGCGGCGCGCTGGTCGCGCTCGACGATCTCTCCGGCGGCCCGGACTCGCTGGCCTGCCTGGAGCTGCTCAAGCCCGACGTGGCCAAGATCGACACCGCGCTGACCGCCGGCATCCAGCACTCGGTCGCGCGCCGCGCGCTGGTCAAGGCGCTCGTGGCCTGCGCGCACGAGCTGGGCGCGAAGGTCGTCGCCGAGGGCGTCGAGCGCGTGGACGAGTTCCGCGCGATGGCCGAGCTCGGCGTGGATCTCGGGCAGGGCTTCTACTTCGGACAGCCGACGGAGAAGCCGATGGCGGTCGAGCCCCGGCTCGTCCGGCCTACCGCACTCTGAGCGCGACGCTCGCGTAGCCGGCGACCTTCAGGCGCATCGTCTGCGGCGCGCGGCGCTCGAGCGACGCGCGCGCCGCCCGGCTGAGCTTGAGCGTCAACCGCTTGGTGCCGTTCGGGCGCACCGAGACGCGCCCGCTCGCGACCCGCTTGCCCGCGCGGGTGAGCGTGACCGGCAGCGTGCACGTCTGCGTCAGCGGGCAGCGCGCGGTGAGCGTCAGCGTGCCGGCCTTCGAGACGCGCGGGCGGCTCGGGATGCGCAGGAACGAGCGCGTCGTGTAGCGCGCCTCCTGCTCGCCGAGGATCTCCAGCTCACCCGTCGGTGCCGGGGCGGGCGGGCGCACGTGCGGGCCCTGCACCGTCGGGTTCTCGAAGGTCATCGGCCAGGTCGCGACCGCGTGGTTGCCGGCGGCGTCGGTCACCAGCAGCACCAGGTCCGCCTGCTCGCCGTTGAAGCGGGCCGTGTCGAAGCGCAGCGTCTGCGTCCCGCGCGCGGGGCAGTCGACGCCCAGCGCGCGGTCGATCGTCGCGTCCGCGGGGGTGAGCTCGGTGCAGGCGCCGAAGGCGGCGGAGGCGACCGGCTGCCCGTCGATCGTCGCGACCACCCGTTCCAGTCCCACGCCGGCGTCGGCCGCGCTGACCGGCAGTTCCAGCGTCCCGCTCGCCCGGCTCGGCCGCGGGACCTCCAGCGTGGGCGCCGTGTCGTCGGTCACCGTCAGGGCCGCCGAGCGCAGCTCGATCGTCTCGGCCTCCAGCAGCAGCTCGCGTCCGCTCGCCGGCCCGGAGAACACGCCTTCGGCCGGGCCGTCCAGGCGCTCGAGCTCGCGGCCGGCGGTCGCGACGAACCGCCCCGTGACCTTCCGCTCGTAGCTCACGTGCGTGAGGTCCGCGGGCACCGTCAGCCGCAGCGAGGCCCCCGTCATGGGCTGGCTCGCCCGGAACGTGACCTCAGCGCCCTGCGCCGGCGCGGCGACGGCGAGCGCTGACAACGCGACGAGACCCACCAACGACCGGTGCATCTCAGGAACCTAGCGCGTGGGTAGATCGTTAGCCTTGGACTTCGGTATGGCACAAGAGCGGGATCTGTTCGCGAATTTCGAGCGCATGCGGCGCCAGATGGACGAGTTGTTCGACCGCGGCTTCGCGCCGCAGCGCCGCGGCGGCTTCTCGCCCGCGGTCGACGTGTTCTACGCCAGCGACCCGCCGCGGGCGATCGTGCGCGCCGACCTCGCCGGCATCGACCCCGGCCAGGTGTCGCTCGAGGTCCGCGGCCGCGAGCTGCTGCTCTCCGGCCAGCGGGAGGCCGAGCCGCCCTCCGACGACCGCGTTTACCAGCAGATGGAGATCGAGCGCGGGCCGTTCCGGCGCGTCGTCGCGCTCGGCGCCGAGGTGGACGCGGACGCCGCCGACGCCACCTACGAGGACGGCATCCTCACCGTCGAGCTCCCGTTGAGCCGCCCGTCGCGCCCCCAGACCGTCCCCATCCGCGGGACGGAGCGGTGAGCGCCGTCGAGGACGAACTCCCGCAGGGGCTGCCCGACCGGCTTCCGGTCCTCCCGCTCCGCGACACGGTCACCTACCCGGACACGCTGACGCCGCTGGCCGTCGGCCAGGAGCGCTCCATCCAGCTCGTCAACGACGTGCTCACGGGCGACCGCATGCTCGTGATGCTCGGCTCCCAGGACCCGGACCTCGACACGCCCGGGCCCGACCAGCTGCACACGGTCGGCGTCGCGGGCGTGGTCGCGCGCATGCTCAAGGTGCCGGACGGGTCGCTGCGGATCCTCGTCCAGGCCGGCCAGCGGGTGAAGGTCGACGAGTGGGTGGGCGAGGAGCCCTACCTGGTCGCGAAGGTGTCCGAGCTGCCCGACGAGGTGGAGGAAGGGCCCGAGCTGACCGCGCTGATGCGCAACGTGCAGCAGACGTTCACGCGCATCATCGACGAGGTCCCGTATCTGCCCGAAGAGCTGCAGATGGCGGTCGCGAACGTCGAGGAGCCGTCCTCGCTCGCGCACCTGATCGCGGGCGCGCTGCGGATCAAGGTCGAGGAGAAGCAGGCGCTGCTGGAGGAGGTCGACGTCGGCAAGCGGCTGCGGATGCTGTCCGAGGTCCTCGCGCGCGAGCTCGACATCGTCGCCATCGGCTCCAAGATCCAGAACCAGGTCATGTCGGAGATGGAGAGCTCGCAGCGCGAGTACGTGCTCCGCCAGCAGCTGAAGGCGATACAGGAGGAGCTGGGCGAGAAGGACCCGGCGGAGGCCGAGCTCGAGGACCTGCGCGAGCAGCTGTCCGCGCTGGCACTGCCCGAGGACGTGCGCAAGCAGGCCGACCGTGAGCTCTCGCGCCTGGAGAAGCTCCCGCAGGCGGCCGCCGAGCACGGTGTCATCCGCACCTACCTGGAGTGGATCGCGTCGTTGCCGTGGGGCAAGCGCACCGAGGACAACCTCGATCTCGCACACGCGCGCCAGGTGCTCGACGAGGACCACTACGACATCGCCAAGGTCAAGGAGCGCATCCTCGAGTTCCTGGCGGTGCGGAAGTTGAAGCCCGACGCCACGGGGTCTTCGATCATGTGCTTCGTCGGCCCGCCCGGCGTGGGCAAGACGTCGCTCGGGAAGTCGATCGCGCGGGCGATGGGCCGCAGGTTCGAGCGCATCAGCGCAGGCGGCGTGCGCGACGAGGCCGAGATCCGCGGGCACCGGCGCACCTACATCGGCGCCATGCCGGGCACGATCATCCGCGCGCTGCGCGACGCGGGCGCCGCGAACCCGCTGTTCATGATCGACGAGATCGACAAGATGGGCGCGGACTACCGGGGCGACCCGGCGAGCGCGATGCTCGAGGTGCTCGACCCCGAGCAGAACTCGACGTTCCGCGATCACTACCTCGACGTCCCGTTCGACCTCTCCGGCGTGCTGTTCATCACGACGGCGAACACGCTGGACACGATCCCGCCGCCGCTGCGCGACCGCATGGAGATCATCCAGCTCGCGGGCTACACGGAGGAGGAGAAGCTCCAGATCGCCAAGCGCTACCTGGTGCCGCGCCAGATCGAGCGGTCAGGGCTCAAGCGATCGCAGATCTCGTTCACCGACACGGGCCTGCGCGCGATCATCGCCGAGTACACGCGCGAGGCGGGCGTGCGCGGGCTGGACCGCGAGATCGGGTCCGTGTGCCGCAAGGTGGCGCTGTCGGTGGCGGAAGGCACGCACGAGAAGAAGGTCTCCGTGAGCGCGCCCAAGGTGCGCGAGCTGCTCGGGCGGCCGAAGTTCGTGGCCGACGTCAAGCGCCGCACGCGCGAGCCGGGCGTGGCGACCGGGCTGGCGTGGACGCCGGTCGGGGGCGACGTGCTGTTCGTCGAGGCGACCGCGATGCCGGGCAAGGGCAAGCTGACGATCACGGGCCAGCTCGGCGACGTGATGAAGGAGTCCGCGCAGGCGGCGATGTCTTACGTGCGCGGGCACGCGGACGGCCTGCCCGACGACTGGTTCGCCTCCCACGACGTGCACATCCACGTGCCCGCGGGCGCGATCCCGAAGGACGGGCCGAGCGCCGGCATCACGATGGCGACCGCGCTGATGTCGCTCGTCACCGGGCGGCCCGTGCGCGACGACGTCGCGATGACGGGCGAGCTGACGTTGACGGGGCAGGTGCTGCCGATCGGCGGGCTCAAGGAGAAGGCGCTGGCGGCCAAGCGCGTGGGGGTCAAGCGGGTGCTGGCGCCGATCCGCAACGAGCCGGACGCCGAGGAGTTCCCGGACGCGCTGCGCGAGAACCTGGACTTCGTGTGGGTGAGCGAGATCGGCGATGTGTTCGACGCCGCACTCGTAAATGGCCATGCGGGGTATGCTCGGGCTCAAGACCGAGGTTGAAAGCGGAGGCGAAGCGAGGAGCCATGGCGAACAAGAAGGTCAAGCAGGCCGGGAAGGCCGCGCAGACGGCGCGGACCAACCCGTACGTGACGCGGATCATCGAGGACGAGGATCTGCGCCAGAACATCGTCCAGGCCTTCGAGTCCGCTCGCGACGCGTACTCGCGGCTGAACAACGGCAAGAGCCCGACGAAGCAGATCTTCGAGGACAAGAAGCTCCAGAAGCACATCCGCGAGTCCGCGGACGGCGTCCGCAACGCGAGCGTTGCGCTCTATGAGGCGCCCAAGAAGCGCAAGAGCGGTGGCGGCGGCTTCGGGCGCGTCCTGCTGCTCGGCGTCGTCGGCGGCGCGGTCGCGCTCGCGCTGTCCGAGGGGCTGCGCAAGAAGGTGCTCGACGCGCTGTTCGGCGCCGAGGAGGAGTTCGAGTACACCTCGACCACCTCTTCGCCCTCGAGCACGCCGACCGCGGGCACCACGGCCTAGGCGCCACGCGAGATCCGTTCGGTGAGAGGGCGCCCGCCGGGCGCCCTCTTGCGTTTCGTAGGCTCTTGGCCCATGGACGTCTACGGGCTCTGCCTCGGCGGCAACGTGTTCGGCTGGACCATCGACCGCGAGCAGTCGTTCGCCGTGCTCGACGCCTACGTCGAGGCCGGCGGCAACTTCATCGACACCGCCGACACCTACATGCGCCCCAACCAGGGCATCTCGGAGACGATCATCGGCGAGTGGATGGCCGCGCGCGGCAACCGCGACCAGCTCGTCATCGCGACCAAGGTCGGCTCGGACGGCGGGCTCTCGGCGGAGAACATCCTGTCGCGCGTGGATGCTTCCTTGCGCCGGCTCCAGACCGACCGCATCGACCTCTACTACGCGCACAAGGACGTCGGCGACGTCCCCGTCGAGGAGACCGTGCGGGCGTTCGACCAGACCGTGCGCGACGGCAAGGTGCTGCACGTGGCGGCGTCCAACGTCCCGCCCGAGCGGCTGGTCCGGTCGCTGGAGCTGGCCGAGCGCGAAGGGCTCGCGCGGTACGAGTGGCTGCAGCCGCACTACAACCTCGTCGAGCGCGAGGGCTATGAGCGCGACTACGCGCCGATCGTCGAGCGCTTCGGGCTGCAGGTCGCGCCCTACTACGCGCTGGCGTCCGGCTTCTTGACCGGCAAGTACCAGCCGGGCGACACCGGCGGCGACTCGCCGCGCGCCGAGCGCGCGCTCAGCTACATGGACGAGCGCGGCGAGCGCGTGCTGGCGGCGCTGAACGACGTCGCCGCGGTGCGGGGTGCCGCGGTCGCCGCCGTCGCCGTGTCGTGGCTGCTGGCCAAGCCGGGCGTCGTCTCACCGATCGCGAGCGCCCGCACGCCCGAGCAGCTCGCCCAGATTCTCCCGATCGAGCTTTCCGACGACGACATCACCCGACTGGACGAGGCATCGGCCTGATGGACGCGACACGACAGACCTTCCTGGACGAGCTCTACGCCCACGGGCGCGACGTCCCCGAGGCGCTTCGCAACGTGGAGCCCGAGGCCGCCGAGCTGCTCGGCGTGCTCGTACGCGCGCTCGGCGCGCAGCGCGTGCTGGAAATCGGCACCTCCAACGGTTACTCGACGATCTGGCTCGGCGACGCGGTGCAGGCGGTGGGCGGCCGTGTGATCAGCGTCGAGATCGACCCGGAGCGCACCGCGCTCGCGCAGGACAACCTCACGCAGGCCGGCGTCGACCGCTGCGTCGAGGTGCGCACGCAGGACGCGGCCGAGGCGCTCACGGCGTTCGAGGACGCGTCGTTCGACCTGATCTTCCTGGACGCCGAGCGCCGCGAGTACGCCTCCTACTGGCCGGACCTCGTGCGCGTGCTGCGCGACCGCGGCGTGCTGGTGGTCTCCAACACGCTCTCGCACGCCAAGGAGCTCGTCGAGTTCTCCGAGCTCGTCTACTCCGCCGAGGGCGTCACCTCGACGCTGCTCACGGTCGGCGCCGGCGTGCTGCTGGTCGTCAAGTCGCCGTGAGGCGGTGCTCCTGCGGTGAGATGCCGCGCAGGCGCTTGAACGCGGTCGAGAGCGCGAAGCTGGAGCCGTAGCCGACCTGGGGCGCGACGGAGCCGACCGTGGCGCCCGGCTCGAGCAGCAGGTCGGCGGCGAGCGCGATCCGCCAGCCGGTGAGGAAGCTCATCGGCGGCTCGCCCACGAGGTCGTTGAAGCGGCGCGCGAGCGCGGCGCGGGAGACGCCGATGCGGCGGGCGAGCTCCGCGATCGTCCACGGGTGCGCGGGCTCGGTGTGGAGCATCTTGATCGCCGGGCCGACGATCGGGTCGGCGTAGGCGCGGTACCAGCCCGGCGCCTCGGGGCGCGAGAAATACGCGCGCAGGGTGGCGATGAGCAGCAGGTCGAGCAGGCGGTCGAGCACGGCCTCCTGGCCCGGCTGGTCCTTGATGATCTCGTCCGAGAGCAGCGGGACGAGCGGGGAGTCCAGCCGCTCGACGAGCAGCGGCGGGAGCGCGCGCAGCAGGCGGGTGCTGATCTCGCCCGCGTGCTCGTAGACGCCGGTGAGCATGATCGTGTCGCCGCCGGGCATGCCCCAGCTGCGCGTGTCGAAGCGGTTCAGCAGCTTCATCGGCTGACCGTCCGGCGCGACGCACTCCTGGCCGGGCAGGATGATCGCCTGCGGGTCGGCGTGCGGGCGGTCGCCCATCGTCCAGTGGTCGGGCCCGCGCGTGATCGCGATGTCGCCCGGGTGCAGCTGCACCGGATCACCCTCGGCCGGCGTGATCCAGGCCGTGCCGCTCACGACGGCGTTGAGCGTGAGCGGCGACTCGTCCTCGAGCCGCAGGCCCCACGGCGGCGTGAACGTGGAGCGCAGCAGGAACGCCCCGCGCGCGCGGGGGCCGTCGAGCAGTCCGGCGATGGCGTCCATGCTGTGGACGATGACGCATGCATACGCGCATTTCAACTATGGATCGTCTAGCGAATCGCCGGTTCAATCCTGGCCATGAAGACGCTCATCACCTCCTCCACCGGAAAGACCGGCCGCCGCATCCTCGACCGCCTCGCCGCGCAGGGCGTGGACGTGCGCGGCGTGTCCCGCTCCACGGGCTTCGACTGGGAGAGCCCGTCGACCTGGGCCTCCGCCCTCGAGGGCATCGAGGTCGCTTACATCGCCTACTACCCCGACCTCGCGGTCGATGGTGCCGCCGACACCGTCCACGCCTTCGCGCGCCAGGCGGCTGCGGCGGGCGTGCGCCGGCTCGTGCTGCTCTCCGGCCGTGGCGAGCCGGAGGCCCAGCGTGCCGAGGAGCTCGTGGCCTCGGTCGGCACCGAGTGGACCGTCGTGCGCTGCTCCTGGTTCGCGCAGAACTTCAGCGAGAGCATGTTCCTCGACGGCATCCTGGCCGGCAGGGTCGAGCTGCCCGCCGACGCCATCCCCGAGCCGTTCGTGGACGTCGAGGACATCGTCGAGGTGGCCACGCTAGCGCTCACGCAGGACGGCCACCACGGCGAGATCTACGAGCTCACCGGCCCGCGTGCGCTGACGATGGAGCAGGCGGTCGCGGAGATCGCCCGCGCCGCCGGCAAGCCGATCAGCTACGCGCGCGTCTCGCCCGAGCAGTACCGCGAGAGCGCCCCGCCCGAGTACGCCGACATCGTCCTGTTCCTGATGACCGAGCTGCTCGACGGCCGCAACGCCGAGCCGCAGGACGGCGTTCAGCGCGCGCTCGGCCGCCCGCCGCGCGACTTCGCCGAGTACGCCGAGCGCACGGCCGCGACGGGGGTGTGGGGATGATCGCCACGCTCGAGAACCCGGTCACGGGCGAGCGCTTCACCTTCACCGAGGTCCCGCCGGGCGTCACGCACGCGTTCGCGGACGCGGCGCCGGCGAGGCGCACATGAAGATCGAGGTCACGCCCGCGCGGGAGATGCACGCGCTGTTCGCCGCGGTCGTGGAGCTGGCCCAGGCCGGCCGCATGAGCCGCCGCGGCCTGCCGCGCAACCTGCGGGACCTGGCGACGCTCGCGCACCGCTACGCCACCGAGGCGTCCGTGCCGCTGCTCGGCGCGCGGGCGCAGCGCTGGCTGATGGCGCCGCTAGCGCGCCGGCGGCAGCGGCTCGAGCACCGTGCGGCGAATGTGCTCGTAGACCACTGAGGAATTCACGCTCGCGACCTCGGGGCGTTCGGTGAGGCGGTCGACGACGAACGCGTACAGGGCGTTCGTGTCGGGCACGGCGACGTGCAGCAGGAAGTCCGCGTCACCCGACAGCACGAACGCGCCCACCAACTCGGGCAGGTCGCCGACCCAGTTGCGGAACGCCTCGACGATCTCGCGTGTCGGCGGCCGGATCGTCACCGCGATCAGCGCCTGCACATGGCGGCCGAGCGCGCCGAGATCGATGTCGGCGTGGTAGCCGCGGATCACGCCCTCGGCCCGCAGCGCCCGCACGCGCTCCTCTGAATCGCATCGGCCGCAGCGATGCTGTCATTCCCGCCGAGATGACGAAAGGCGTGCTGGTGGTGGATGAAGCCCTCGCGCCCGGCCTGGCGGCGAACGCCGCGGCCGTGATGGCGATGACGCTCGGGACGAAGGTCCCGGCGTTGATCGGCGAGGACTTGGCCGACGGCGCGGGCGAGACCCATGCGGGGCTGTTCCGGACCGGGTTGCCGGTGCTCGAAGCGCCGCGGGCCACGTTGCGCGAGCTGCGGGCGAAGGCGATCGCGGCCGAGGTCGGCGTCGTCGGGATGCGGGTCAACGGCCAGCAGACCAACGACTACGCGGAGTTCACGGCGCGCTGGCGACGCTCACGGAGCCGGAGTACCTCGGGCTCGCGCTCTACGGCCTGGCCAAGACGGTCCGCGGGCTCACGGGTGCCCTCGCGCTGCTGCGTTAGCCGAGCTCGCGCAGGGCGGCGCGGGATCGCTCGCGCACCGCGTCGAGGTCGTCGAGGCGCGAGAGCGTCCGCAGTGGCATCCGCATCCGGCGGTTGCCGCTCAGGCGCTCCTGGTGGCGGTCCATGAAGTCCCAGTACAGGGCCGTCACCGGGCACGCGTCCTCGCCCGCGCGCACGTTGGGCTCGTACCGGCAGCCCCCGCAGAACGTCGACATCTTGTTGATGTAGTTGCCGCCCGCCGCGTAGGGCTTGGACATCATCTCGCCCCCGTCGGCGTACAGCGCCATCCCGGCGGCGTTCGGCGCCATCACCCACTCGGCGCCGTCGATGAACGAGCCCTGGAACCAGCGCACCGCCTCCCACGGCTTCACGCCGGCCAGCAGGAGGATGTTGCTGAGCACCATCAGGCGCTCGATGTGGTTGGCGTACGCGTCCTCGTTGACGCCCTGCACGACCGTGTCGAGGCAGTTCCAGCCGGTCGGCTCGCCCCAGAACGCGGCTGGGAGCTCCCGTTGCGCGCCGAGCGCGTTGCCGCGGTCGCGCCGCTGCCAGTACATGCCCCACACGTACTCGCGCCAGCCGATGATCTGGCGCACGAAGCCCTCGACCGACGCCGGCGGCGCGTGCCCGTCGCGGTAGGCCTGCTCCGCCGCGCGCACGGCGCGCAGCGGCTCGAGCACGCCGAGGTTGAGCGGCGCGCTGAGCTGAGAGTGGAAGACGACGTGGTCGTCGCCGACCATCGCGTCCTGCCAGGGGCCGAACTCCGGCAGGCGGTCGCGGACGAACGCGTCCAGCGCGTCCCGCGCCTCGCCCGGCGTCGCCGCGACCTGGCGCGGGCCGTCGGCGCCCCACAGCTCGACGCCGTCGAGCGCGTCGAGGTCACGCCGGACCTGCGCGTCGATCTCGTCCTCCCGCGGGCGCCACGGCTCGGGCGTGAGCAGCCCGGCCTTCGGCGGGCGGCGGTTCTCGTGGTCGTAGTTCCAGCGCTCGCCCTCGGGCTGGCCGTCCGCGTCGAGCAGCACGCCCAGCCGGCGGCGCTGCGCGCGGTAGAAGTCCTCCATCAGCAGCCGCTTGCGGCCGTGAGCCCACTCGTCGAACCCGCCCAAAAACTGGTTCGATGCGACGAACCGCACGCCCAGCCGCCGTAGGGCGGCGCGCGCGCCCGCGTTGTTGGGCTCGGCGCACACCACATCGCGGCGGTCCTTCAGCGCGTCGGCGAACGAGTCCGCGCGCACGTACTCGGCGTTCTCGAGCTCGGCCGCGAAGTGCCGCATCGCGCTGAACACGAGGTGCGCCCGGCGTCGGTGCGTCCGCACCCGCCGCAGCGGCGCGAGCGCCTCCACGAACAGCACCCGCTCGGCACCGTCGAGCGCCGGGTTGTCGCGCATCAGCTGGTCGCCGAGGATCAGCGCGGTGTGGCCCATCGCAGGCGGTACGGCCGTGACTGGGTAGACCGGTCACATGGCTCCTTCGACCGACGAACTCGAGCGGACGCTCCTCAACGACCTGCAGACGCTGCACGACATGGTCTCCAGCGACGACTCCTTCGACCGGGACCTCTACCGCGCGCTGACCGGCACCCAGTGGCACCGGGAGGGCGGCGGTCACGTGTCCTTCAGCTTCAAGCGCGCCGAGGAGATCGTGAACGCGCAGCGCGCCCGCAAGGACCGCGACCCGCTGACGCTCAACCAGACGGGCGGCGAGGGCACCGTGAGCGAGCGGATCGCCTCCGCCCTGCGCGACCAGGGCTGGTCCCCGCGCCCGCTGGATCCGGACGTCCACGACGACTCCCACGTCGACAGCGGCGCCGACGGCCCCCCGCGCGGTGGCACCCACCGCAAAGACGTCTAGGGTCGACCCCAACCTTTCCTAAAGAGGGACTGTCCCTCTTTAGGAAAAGGGGGCGAATGAGGGCGCCGCCGCACTAGGACAGGCATGCCTCGACAGCCCCGTGCCGAGCTCGAAGCCGGCGTCTATCACGTGTACGCCCGCGGTAACCGCAGGCAGTCGATCTTTTTCGACGACCGCGACCGTCGGCGGTACGTCGCGTTGCTGGCGAGCGTGGTCGGACGGACCGGATGGCTGTGTCTGTCCTATTGCCTCATGGGCAACCACGTTCACCTCCTGATCGAGACCCGGGAACCGAACCTGGGCGTCGGGATGCACCTGCTGCAGGGCGGCTACGCGCAGTACTTCAACCGCCGGCACGGCGTCTCCGGCCGCTTGTTCCAGAGCCGGTTCGACGCGGTGGCGATCGAGAGCGATCACCAGCTGTGGCTCACCGCTGCCTACGTCGCGCGCAATCCGGTCTCGGCCGGTCTGTGCGAGACGGCCTCGGACTGGCTCTGGAGCAGCCACGCCGACGTGGTGTACCGATGCGCGCCGGACTGGCTCGCTGACGACCGCCTCCTGTCCTATTTCGCGGCGGACGGTGGGCGCGCTCTCGACCGCTACGAATCGCTTGTCGGCCTCCAGTTGCGCGATCGCGTTTCCTAAAGAGGGACAGTCCCTCTTTAGGAAAACGAGGCCTGCCAGGGCGCGGTGCCGGCCGCGATCGCGCGGCGGACGCGGCGCTTGGCGATCGCCATCCCGACGAGGTAGGCCGGCTTCGGCGGGACCCAGCCGAGCTGGGTGGCCATGCCGAGGTCGTCGCGGTTGGCGCGGTGCTCGGTGGCCTGGCCGTCGCGGATCGTGAACCAGTGGGTCTGGCCGATCACGGCCTCGCGCCCGGTGGGCGGGAAGGCCTCCTTGACGTCGCCCGCGGCGTCGCAGACCACGAAGTCGCCCGTATGGCGGACGTGCATCTCGCAGCGGACGGCGACGAGCTCGCCGGCCTCGGCGACGTCGAGGATCTCGAACGCGAGCGACCCGAACGCGGACCGCAGCCAGTGGCGCGTCGCGAGCAGACCGAGCGGGCCCTCCTGCCGGCACTCGACCGGCTCGTTGTGGGCTTCGTGGTTGACGTGGTCGGGCGCGACGAGGCGCTCGGCGTCGGCGAGCGAGACCGAGTCGCCGGAGATCAGGCGCATGTTGGCCAGCGCGACGGCGGTCGCGCCGGCGGTGAGAGACGAGGTCATGCTCAGCAGGACGTCGCGGCCCCGCTGCCCATTCCTAGCGGTTGAAGCCGCCGATCACCGGCACCCAGGACGGGATGCCCCAGATCGCGACCGCGATACCGATCGCGGCGACGCCGAGGACCACCGCGATGGCGACGATGATCCGCTGCGTGCGCGTGGTCTCCTTCGCCGTCATCTTGGCCTTCTCGGCCTGCTCGAGCGCGACCTCGAGCAGGCGCGCGGCCCACGCGAACTCGAGCGACAGGATCGCGAGCCCGATCGGGATCACCGCCAGCGCGGGGCCCGGGAAGACGACCATCACCAGCCCGGCGATGAGCACCGTGAAGCCGACCACGACGAGGCCGATCCGGACGATCAACCCCCGGTCCTTGTGGGTGGCGCGCTGTGCGCGCAGGCGGTCGATCAGCGGTGGCTTGGCGGCGTTCTCGTCGCTCATTGCTCCTCGATGAAATCACGGACCTCGACCAGCGTCCCCGGCCGTTCGGCCGTATCGGGCCGGGAGGCCGAGCCGGCGCGCTTCTGCCACGCGACCAGGAACGGGTTCGGGTCCACGGCGTCGCCGCCGTTGGGATGGATCTCGAAATGGACGTGCGGCGGGGTCGGTTCGGCGTCGCCCGTGTTGCCGACGTAGCCGAGCACCTCACCTGCCTCCACCCGGCGGCGGTTGACCGCGTTGGCCGAGAACGCCGACAGGTGCGCGTAGAAGAACTGGTCGCCGCTGTCGGCGTAGACCCACAGGCGGTTGCCGGAGATCGGCAGCGTGCCGACGTTGGCCAGCTCGCCGTCGGCCACCGCCACGACCGGCGTGCCGAAGTCGGCGAAGATGTCGTTGCCCGCGTGCGGACGGCCCGTGCTCGCGCGCGGCGCGCCGAACGGACCGCCGATCGTCGCGCGGCCGCCGACCGGGAACACGAACCGCTTGCTCATCAGCCGCTCGCGCCAGGACTGGCGGTTGCGCGGCCGCGGCGTCGGGGTCGGCGTGGCGGTCCGCTCCGGCTCGGCGGTGGGCTCCGCCGTGGGCGTCGCGGTCGGGTCCGGGTCCGGGTCCGGCGTGGCCGAACCGCCTCCGGCGCCGGACACGCTCGCGGACACGTCTGCGACCACCACCTCGGTGCCGGCGGGGATGCCGTCGACTTCGCTGGTGAGCTCGACGATCAGCCCGGCGCCGCCCTGGTTGGCCGTCACGACGCCCTGCTCGAACTGGAACGTCTTGGTGCCCTTGACCTCGTCGTATTCCTCGTCGCCGATCGTGAGCCCGCTGACGAGTCCGCTGTACTTCACGCGGCCGCCCGTGGTCACGGCCTTGCGCTGCACGAACGCCACGGTCACCAGCCCGCCGAACAGCTCCAGGTCGTTCGCTTCCGCGGTGGCCTCCGCGGACCCCTCCGACACCGACGTCACGACGGACACGAACCCGTCCCCGAGCACAATCCCTTCAGGCGTCTCGGCCGACAGGCTGCTGGAGGCGGAGTCCTCGCCGGACGCGCGCACACGCGTGACCCGCCCGAGGTCGCCGGTGATCACCGCGGCCGTCGCGGTGGCCTTCCCCGAGCTCTGTGCCGGCGCCGACGCGACCACGAACCCCGCCACGAGCACGACCAGCACGAGCGCTGCGAGGGTTCGAACCGGCACCCAAAGAGTGTGCCAGACCGTACCGCGCGCCCGACGACGCTCCTATACGGTCCGCCCCTCGTGCCGGACCCAGCGATCATCGCGGAGGGGTTGCAGAAGTCCTACGGCAAGGTCGAAGCCCTCAGGGGAGTCGACCTGCGCGCCGAGGCGGGTTCCGTGCTGGGCCTGCTCGGCCCGAACGGTGCCGGGAAGACGACCGCCGTCCGCATCCTCACCACCCTGCTCGAGGCCGACGCCGGCAGCGCGCGCGTCGCCGGCCTGGACGTCAAGGCCGACGCCAAGCAGCTGCGCGGCCGCATCGGCCTCGCGGGCCAGTACGCGGCCGTCGACGAGAACCTGACCGGGTTCGAGAACCTCGACATGGTCGGGCGGCTCTACCACCTCGGCAAGCCGACGGCGCGCGAGCGCGCCCGCGACCTGCTCGAGCGCTTCGACCTCTCCGACGCCGCCGACCGTCCCGCCAAGACCTACTCCGGCGGCATGCGGCGCCGGCTGGATCTGGCCGCGGCGCTCGTCGCGCACCCGCCCGTCGTGTTCCTCGACGAGCCCACCACGGGCCTGGACCCGCGCAGCCGCATCGGCCTGTGGGAGACGATCGAGGCGCGCGTGGCCGAGGGCACGACCGTCCTGCTCACCACGCAGTACCTCGACGAGGCCGACCGCCTCGCGGACCGGATCGCGGTCATCGACCACGGCACGGTGATCGCCGAGGGCACCTCCGACGAGCTCAAGAGCCAGATCGGCGGCGAGCGGCTCGAGGTCAAGCTGCGCGACACGGCTGACGAGGAGAAGGCGATCCGCGCGCTGGGCGGCATCTGCGACGACGTCCACGCCGAGTTCCCGCTCGTCACCGTGCCCGGCCACATCCCGGTGGCGGACGCCGTGCGCGCGCTCGACGACGCCGGCGTGGCGATCGACGACATCGCGGTCCGGCGCCCCACGCTGGACGACGTGTTCCTCACCCTCACCGGCCGCCCCGCGGAGGAGGTGGAGGACAGCGATGCCTGAGATGGTCGCCGACGCGCTGGTGATCCTCAAGCGCAACCTGATCAAGTTCCGCCGCCAGCCCGAGATGCTGATCGGCTACACGATCCAGCCGA
The DNA here is from genome assembly GCF_003344625.1 of Solirubrobacter deserti. Lineage (GTDB taxonomy): Bacteria > Actinomycetota > Thermoleophilia > Solirubrobacterales > Solirubrobacteraceae > Solirubrobacter > Solirubrobacter deserti. Next base: position 324,587 of record NZ_QPKJ02000005.1, read on the forward strand.
TCATGTTCGTGCTGCTGTTCGTGTACGTGTTCGGCGGCTCGATCGACACCGGGATGGACTACGAGGACTTCCTGATCCCGGGGATCATCGTCCAGAACATCACCTTCGGCGGCGCGCTGACCGCGGTCGGGCTGGTGGAGGACCTCAACAAGGGCCTGATCGATCGCTTCCGGTCGCTGCCGATGGCGCGGAGCGCCGTGCTCGCCGGCCGCACGCTCGCCGACGTGGTGGTGAACCTGTTCGGCGTGATCATCGTGATCCTCGTCGGCTACGTGGTCGGCTTCCGCTTCAGCACGAGCGTGCCGGAGGTGCTGTACGGGATCCTGCTGTTGCTGCTGTTCGGCTACGCCTTCAGCTGGATCTTCGCGCTCGTCGGCCTGTACTCCACCAGCGCCGAGAGCGCACAGCAGATCGGCTTCACCGTCATCTTCCCGATCACGTTCATCTCGTCGGCGTTCGTTCCCATTCAAAACATGCCCGCGCCGCTGGAGGCGTTCGCCGAAGTGAACCCGTTCACCCTCGCGGTCGATGCCATGCGCCACCTGTTCGTCGGCACACCGGCGGGCGATTCCGTGTGGCAGGCGACGTTGTGGTCGGTCGGTCTGGTGGCGGTCTTCGCGCCATTGGCGGTAATGAAATACCGCAAGGTGAGCGCGCGCTAGGCTGAGAACGTCACACAAATCACGTGCTCGTGCAGGGGTGCTTGAGCGCGTGGGAACGGGAGGCAGTTCGTTTTGCGACGTTCACTAACGCCGGCGATGCTGGCATGCCTTTTGCTGGCCGCACCCGCCGCTGAGGCGCGGGTCGAGACCAAGCAGGTGAGCCAGTCCAAGAGCTCGGTCACGAGCTACTGGACCGCCGAGCGCATGAAGGCGGCCACGCCGGCCGAGAAGCGGTTCGGGGGAGCCGCGCCCGGCCAGGCCCGCAAGGCCGCGTTGCCGTGGACCTCGGAGGAAGTCACGACGCCCTACACGCAGGCGCCGACCTCCACGCACGGCAAGGTGTTCTTCACCCTCGGCGGCAACGACTACGTGTGCTCGGGCACCGCGCTGCTGAGCGGCAACAAGTCCGTGGTCTGGACCGCGGGCCACTGCGTCAACGAGGGCCCGGGTGCGTTCGCCACCAACTGGGAGTTCGTGCCCGCCTACAAGGACGGCTCGGCCCCGCTCGGCGTCTACGTCGCCGAGAACCTGTACACACCGACGGCGTGGCGCAACTCCGGCGACTTCAGCTACGACCTCGGCGCGGCCGTGGTCGCCCCGGCGGGCGGCACCGCGCTCACCGACCGTGTCGGCGGTCGCGGGATCGCGTTCAACACGGCCCGCAACCAGACGTACACCTCGTACGGCTATCCGGCTGCGCCGCCGTTCGGCGGCGAGCGCCTGTGGCGCTGCAACTCCGGGCTGCAGACCAGCGACACGTCGGCCAATCCGGCGACGCTGGGCATCGGCTGCGACATGACCGGCGGCTCTTCAGGCGGCGGCTGGATCGTCGGCTCCAACGTCGTCAGCGTGAACTCGTACGGCTACAACAACCAGCCGGACGTGATGTACGGGCCCTACCAGGGCTCGGTCGCGCAGTCGCTCTACAACGCGGCGGCCGCGGGTTAGACGCGGATCGGGGGCGGCGCGCACCGGCGCGCCGCCCACGGCTCGCTACTTGACGGTGATCTCGCCCAGCATCCAGGGGTGGATCGCGCAGACGAAGGCGAGCTTCGTGCCGGCCTTCGCGGTGACCTCGAAGGTGACCTTGCCCTTGGCGGGCAGCCAGATCGAGTCCCCCGCGGTGTCGAAGCCCTCGCCGCCGGCCTCGACGAGCTCGGTCTTGGCCTCCATCGACTCCGGGTCGGCGCCGTGCGCCTCCATCAGCGGGCCGCACTCCTTGCACTCCATGATCGCCTGATCGCCCTTCGGGAGCTTCTTGATCAGCGACAGCGAGTGGGGCTGACCCATCGTGGACTTGTCGCGCAGCGTGACGGTCGCGCCGGACTTGACCGAGTACTTGTTCGCGTCCCAGCGCTGGTCGTCCTGGACGTAGGCGTTGGCCTTGACCTTCATGCCGCCGATGGCGGTGATCGTGTTGGCCTTGGGCGCGGCGAAGGCGGGAGCGGCGACAGCCAGGGAGGCGAGCGCGGCCACCGCGGAGATGCGACGGATCATGGGCGCCATCCAAGACCGACGCCGCCCGGGTTGCATCGGGGATTCCCCTAGTCGTAGGCCCAATGGCCGATCGAAACCCGGCGACGTCATTCCTACGGTGCAGCGCATGCTCGATGGCATCCATCCTTCTGCTGGCGAGCCGCTCCCGTTCGCCGACACCGTCCACATCCGAGCGTTCACGCTCGACAACGGGTTCGTCGTCTACGCCGCGCGCGGCGCCGGCGGGTCCGCCCGCGCGCAGTACCTCAACCACTGGCACGAGGCGAAGTTCGGCGGCGGGTTCGTCGACGCGCCGCTGTACGTGCACGAGGCCGACGCGCCGTGGGTCGACGTGCCGCACACCACGTTCGCGCGGCGCGAGACCGTCGACGGCGACTTCGAGCTGATCCCGATCCCGGGTCACACGCCGGGCGCGACCGCGTTCCTGTGGCGCCGGATGCTCTTCACCGGCGACTCGATCTTCCTCGACGGCGACCAGTGGCGGGCCGCCGTGCTCGACGACAGCGACCGCGAGGCCTACATCGCCAGCGTCGAGCGCCTGAAGACGGTCGAGTTCGACTGGCTCGTGCCGTGGGCGGCGAGCGCCGACGGGCCGTGGTACGCGCCCGCCGACGCGGCCCAGCTGGACGCGATCATCGAGCGGCTGCGGCGCGGCGAGGACCGCTAGGCGCTCAACCACAGAACGGCGAAGCCGCACGCGGTCACGAGGCAGGCGGCGAGGATCGGTACGCCGAAGCGGGCGAACTGCGCTTCGCTGTAACCGCCGGGCTGCAGCACCATCAAGTTGGACTGGTGGCTGTAGGGATTGATGAGCGTGAACGAGACGCAGGTGCCGACCAGGGCGAGCACCAGCACCGGGTCGGCGCCGAGCTCGTCCGCCAGCGACAGCGCGACGGGCGTGACGATCGCCGCGGTGGCCGCGTTGGTGACGAGGTTCGTCGTCACCGTGGTCGCGACGGCGAGCACGAGCACGAGCCCGAGGGTCCCGTCCGAGAGGTCGGCGATCGCGTCGGAGATGACGTCCGCGAGGCCGCTCTCGACGACGATCGCGCCGAGGCCGATCGAGGCCGCGAGCAGGGCGAGAACCCGGGGCTCGAGTGCGCGTGCGGCGGACCGCGGTGTGATCACGCCGGTCAGCACCATCAGCACGGCGCCGCCCGCGGCGGCGACTTCGGCGGCCACCAGCCCGAAGGACGCGGCGATCACCACGCACAGCAGGACGCCGAGCGCGACGAGCGTCTTCGACGGCTGCGGCGCCCGGCTCGTCGCCCGCTGCCAGAGCGCCACGGCGGGGCTGCGCGCGACCGCCTCCTCGCTCTCGCCCGTGACGTAACAGGTCTCACCCGGGCTCAGGTCGGTCTCGTGCAGCGGGCGATCGCTGCGGGCAGCGATGATCCGCAGCGATCCGTCGCGTTCGAGCTCGTGCAGCGAGACGGGCTCGCCGGCGCCGACGCTGACGGCGTACAGCCGCTGCGCCGACGTGCCGAACAGCGGCGTCGCCCAGAGCGCCGCGATCCCCTCCTCGGTGGCGTTGAACACGAGCAGATCGCCGGCCTCGATCCGCTCTTGCGGGCCGAGCGTCGTGCCCCAGCGCTCGATGCCGACCAGCTCGTACTCCTGCGTCCGGTCGATCCCGAGCGTCGTCGCGCGGCGGTGCTCGGCGCGCGCCGGTGTGTTGACGCGGATCTCGACGCGCCAGTCCTGGCTGCGGGCCGCGGTGTCCACCGCTCCGCGGAGCGCGCGCCGGCCGGTCAGGTAGGTCACGACGGCGCCGACCAGCGCGACCGGCAGCGCGACGGCCGCGAACGACAGCATCCCCATGTCCACACCCCGCTCGCCGGCGATCCCGGCGATCACCAGGTTCGAGCTGGTGCCGATCAGCGTCACCGAGCCCGCCAAGGTCGTGACGTGTGCGATCGGCAGCAGCACCTCCCGGGCCGGGATGCGCTTGGTCTGCTCCAGCTGCCGCGCGGCGGGGATCAGCATCGCCACCAACGGCGTCGTGTTGATCAACGCCGAGCCGAGGCCGATCGGCACCGCCAGCCGGCGGAAGACCTGCTGCGCGGTCGTGGTCGACGCCAGCAGCGCCCAGGTGGCGCGCGAGACCACCCCGGTCTGGACGATGCCCCGGGCGATCACCAGCATCGCCGCGATCGTGATCACACCCGGGTTGCTGAGTCCCGAGGCGAGCTCGTTCACCGGCGCGACGCCGATGATCGCGGCGAGGACCAGCGCGACCAGGAGCGCGAGCAGCGGGTCGATCCTGCCCGAGGCCATCGCAGCGAGCGCGCCGACGACGAGGGCGGCGGCGACCCACAGCATCGCGCGTCAGTCGTCGCGCTCGTAGGCCTGCGACTGCTGCGCGCGGCCGGACAGCACCATGGGGTGGCGCGGCGGCTCGGTCAGGACCGTCTGGCGGTCGAGCTCGAGCTCGGGCCCGACGTGGATGAGCTCGCCGACGCCGACGTCCTGCCAGCCGGGGTTCGCGTCCATCCGCTCGCTGGCGATCACCACCATCCGCTGGTCGCCGCGCGGGTTGGCCTGCATGCTGAACGTGCCGTGGGCGTCACGCTCGACCAGCGGCCCGCCGCCGGCGTGCTCGAGCACCAGCAACGGATTGTGCTCGGGATAGCGGAAGGCCCACAGGTGCCCGACCTCGCCGAGCACGAAGTTGATGCTGTAGAGCTCGTAGCCGTCGGCGAGCTCGCGGACGGCCGCGGTGATGCCGGCACGGACGTCGCCGCCGGCGGCGCGGATGTGCAGCGTGATCAGCGCGAAGACGCGCTCGGAGTCGGTCTCGCCGCTCACCACGGCCCGCTGCTCCCCGAGCCGGTGCTCGAGCCGCTCGAGATCGCCGACGACGCCGTTGTGGGCGAACATCCGCCCGTCCTGGAAGAACGGGTGTGTGTTCTGCAGGGACACGCCGCCGGTGTCGGCGTAGCGCAGGTGCGCGAGGAACTGACACGCCTCCGCGTGGCGCGCGACCCCGTGATAGAGGCGATCGCCCGCGGCCCGCACCGGGTTGCGGACCAGCAGCAGCGCCGAGTCGGCGCTCAGCGTCGCGAGCCCGAAGCCGTCGGCGTTGACCTCACTCTGCGCCGCGAGCGATGTGGGCGCCTCCAGCAGCCAGAAGTCGGCCTCGACGTCCTGGCCCCCGGCGTGCAGTGCGAACAGGCGACACATGCGCTCGCAACACTACGCCCTCACCCGCCGATGCGCTCCTCGAGGATGCGCGCGAGGTCGGCCACCGGGACGCGCTCCTGCGTCAACGAGTCGCGGTCGCGCAGCGTGACGGTGTCGTCCTCGAGCGTCTGGTGGTCGACGGTGACGCCGAACGGCGTGCCGATCTCGTCCTGGCGCCGGTAGCGCTTGCCGATGTGGCCGCCCTCGTCGTACTCGGCGGACATCCGCTTGCGCAGGTCGGTGTAGATGTCGCGCGCCTTCTCGGGGTGGCCGTCCTTGCGCAGCAGCGGGAGGACGGCCACCTTGATCGGCGCCATCGTCGGGTGCAGGCGCAGCACGGTGCGGGTCTCGCCGCCGATGTCGTCCTGGTCGTAGGCCTCGCACAGCAGCGCGAGCATCGTGCGGCCGAGGCCGGCGGCGGGCTCGATGACGTGCGGGAGATAGCCCTGGCCGGTCTGCGGGTCCTTCCACTCCAGCTTCTCGCGCGAGAACTGGGCGTGCTGGGTGAGGTCGAAGTTGCCGCGGTTGGCGACGCCCTCGAGCTCGGACCAGCCGATCGGGTACAGGTACTCGACGTCGCTGGTGCCGGACGAGTAGTGGCTGAGTTCCTCGGCGTCGTGCGGGCGCAGGCGCAGGCGCTCGGGGCTGATGCCGAGCTTGACGTACCAGTTCAGGCGCTCCTGGCACCAGTACTCGTACCACTGCTCGGCCTCATCCGGGGGGACGAAGAACTCCATCTCCATCTGCTCGAACTCGAGCGTGCGGAAGATGAAGTTGCCCGGCGTGATCTCGTTGCGGAACGACTTGCCGATCTGCGCGATGCCGAACGGCGGCTTCTTGCGCGCGTAGTTGAGCGTCTGCTTGAAGTCCAGGAAGATGCCCTGCGCGGTCTCGGGGCGCAGGTAGACCGTCGAGCCCTCCTCCTGCACGGGCCCGATGTTGGTCTGGAACATCAGGTTGAACGCGCGCGGCTCGCTCAGGTCACCGCCGCAGGTCGGGCACTTGACGAGCGCCGGGTCCTCACCCTTGGCCTCGGCTTCCTCCTGCAGGTGGTCCAGCCGGTAGCGCTTCTTGCACTTGCCCAGGCACTGGACGAGCGGATCGCTGAAGCCGGCGAGGTGGCCGGAGGCCTCCCACGTGCGCGGGTGCTGGATGATCGCCGAGTCCAGGGCGACGATGTCGTCGCGCTCCTGGATCATCGCCTTCCACCACGCGTCGGTGACGTTGCGCTTGAGCAGGACTCCGTAGTGCCCGTAGTCGTAGGTGTTGGCGATGCCGCCGTAGATCTCGGAGGCAGGGAAGATCAGGCCGCGCCGCTTGCAGAGCGCGACGACCTCGTCCATGGAGCTTGCGGGCATGGGACCGCATCTTAGGCGGCTAAACTCGCCAGTCCGTCTATGCCCATTTACGAGTACCGCTGCGAGAACGGCCATCACTTCGACGTGATGCAGAAGATGACCGACAGTCCGGTGACCGAGTGCCAGGAGTGCGGCGCTCCGGTCCAGCGCGTCTTCCACCCCGTAGCTGTCCACTTCAAGGGGTCGGGCTTCTACAACACGGACTACGGCACCGCCAAGCGCAACCGCCAGACCGCGGCCTCCGCGGATTCCGGCGCGGACAAGCACGACGCCAAGCAGGCGGAGAAGAAGTCCTCGGACAGCTCGTCGAGCGCGTCCACGTCGTCCTCGACGCCCGCGAAGTCGGACACATAAGCGTTTCTGATCCGGGTTCCCACGGATCTTCATTTGCGCTCGTGTGGTCGGGTGGTGACACTCGACCGCGTCCATGTCTGCCCGCCACGTCACGCTCCTCGCCGCCCTCGCCGCCATCTGGGGCGGCTCCTACCTGCTGATCAAGTACGCGCTCGAGGGCTTCTCGGCCGCGATGATCGTGTCGCTGCGCTGCCTGCTGGCGTCGATCGTGCTGTACGCCGTGCTGCGCGTCACCGGGCAGGCGTCGCGGGCGTGGCGTGACGTGCGCGAGCGTCCGTGGTGGGCGCTGATCCTGAGCCTGAGCGCGGTGACCGCGCCGTTCCTGCTGATCACCTACGGCGAGCACGTCGTGCCGTCCGGGCTGACGGCGGTGCTGATCTCGCCCGCGTCGCTGTTCATCGCGCTGCTGGCGCCGTTCCTGCTGCCGTCCGAGCGGATCGACCGCCGGCAGGGCGTCGGGATGCTGCTCGGGCTGGCGGGCGTGATCCTGATCGTCGGCGTCGAGTCCGTGCACTCCTTGAAGGAGTTCCTGGGCGCGATGGCGATGGTCGGCGCGGCGTTCTTCTACGGGCTCTCGAGCTTCGTGGTCAAGGGCAAGTACGGCAACCTGGCCGCGGTGCAGACCACGTGGATCAGCGTGACGCTGGCCGGCCTGGTGACGCTGCCCATCGGGGTGGCGACGACGCCGGGGAACACGCCCGACGCCGGCTCGGTGGCGGCGCTGGTCGCACTCGGCGTGCTCGGCACCGCCCTGGCGTTCGTCATCTACTACGAGCTGATCGGGGCCGTCGGCGCCGGGCGCGCGGCGCTGGTCTCCTACCTGGCGCCGGGCGTGGCGCTGTTCTACGGCGCGATCTTCCTCGACGAGGCGATCACCGTCGCGGCGATCATCGGCCTGGTCGTGATCCTCGCCGGCGTCGCGATCGCCTCGCGGCCGAAGAAGGTCGCCGCTGCGGCGGGTACGCCGGCGATGGCGCGCGCTTCCTGACGGCGTGTTAGTTTCCGCCGCGTGGACCTGACGCTCTCGCCGGCGGAGGAGGAGTTCCGCGACACGCTGCGCGCGTGGATCGCCGACCACCATCCCGGGCGTGAGCCCGACGGGGACGAGGCGTCGTTCACGTTCCGCCGCGACTGGCAGCGCGCCCTCAACGAGCGCGGCTGGGCCGGGCTCACGTGGCCGACCGAGTACGGCGGGGCGGGCGCGACGCAGATCGAGCAGGCGATCCTGTTCGAGGAGTTCGCGCGGGCGCGCGCGCCACAGCTCGCGAACGTCCTCGGGCTCACCATGGGCGGGCCGACGGTGATCGCCCACGGCACGGACGAGCAGAAGGAGCGGTTCCTGGCGCCCATCCTGAGCGCGGACGAGATCTGGTGCCAGGGGTTCTCCGAGCCCGAGTCGGGCTCCGACCTCGCGTCGCTCAAGACCAAGGCCGTGCTGGACGGCGACGCGTACGTCGTCACGGGCCAGAAGGTCTGGACCACGTACGCGCATCACTCCAAGTGGTGCATGCTCCTCGCGCGCACGAACCCGGACGCGCCCAAGCACCGCGGGCTCACCTACTTCCTGCTGGACATGGAGCAGGACGGCGTCGAGGTGCGGCCGCTGGTGCAGATCACGGGCGAGGCCGAGTTCAACGAGCTGTTCATCGACGGCGCGCGGATTCCGGTCGAGAACGTCGTCGGCGGCGTCGACAACGGCTGGCGCGTGGCGATCACGACGTTGATGCACGAGCGCGCCGGGCTCGCGTTCGCGCTCCAGGCGCGCGTGCAGGTGGCGCTCAGCGAGCTCGCCGACGAGCTGAAGGGCACGAAGGATCCGCTGATCCGGCAGCGCTTCGCTCAGGTCGCGATCGAGGCGCAGGTGCTGCGGCTGCTCGCCTACCGCGGGCTCACGTCGGCAGCGAAGGGCGGCGAGCCCGGGCCCGAGGGGTCGCTGGGCAAGTGGCTGTGGGCGGACCTCAACCAGGCGCTCACGACCCTGGGGTTGGACGCGCGCGGTCCGGCGGGGCAGCTGGTCGACGACGTCTGGACCTACCGCTTCCTGCGCGCCCGCGCGAACTCGATCGAAGGCGGGACCACCGAGATCCTCAAGAACATCGTCGCCGAGCGGGTGCTGGGGCTGCCGCGCGCATGAACTTCGAGCTCACCGAGGACCAGCGCGAGATCAAGCGCACGGCACGCGACTGGCTCGCGGCGCGCTACCCGATCGCGCGGGTGCGGGAGATCGCGCTCGACGGCGCCGCGGACGACACCTGGGACGAGGTCGTAGAGCTCGGCTGGCCGGAGATCACCGACTTCGGGATGGTCGAGCTGGCGGTCGTGGCCGAGGAGCTGGGAGCGTCCCTGGCGCCGACGCCGCTCGCCTCGCACTGGGCCGCCCGGCTGCTGCATCCGGAGCTGGAGGGGCGCGGGACCGTGGCCATGTGGGACGAGGGCGGGACCGATCCCGCCGCGTCCACGATGGACGGCCCGGCCGGGACGAAGATCGCGGTGCCGGCGGCCGAAGGCGCCGACGTGTTCATCGTCACCGCGTCCGGCGGGCGTCACTTCGCGGTGCCGTCCTCGGCCGCCACGGTCGAGCCCGCCCGCGCGCTGGACCCGACCCGGCCGCTCTCCACCGTCACGTTCGACGGCGCCGGCGAGGAGCTCTCCGGCGACCACTTCGGCCGCGCCTGGCACGCGATCGCGGTCGCCGCGGCGGCGGAGTCCGTGGGGGTTGCCGCTCGGGTCACCGCCATGTCGGTGCAGTACGCGAAGGAGCGCAAGCAGTTCGACCGCCCGATCGGGTCCTACCAGGCCGTCTCCCACGCGTGCGCGCAGATGTTCCTCGAGACCGAGGGCGCCCGCAACGTCGTGCTCTGGGCCGCGTGGGCGCTCGACCATGATCCGGACGCCGCGTTCATGGCCGCCAACTCCGCGAAGGCCTACGCGAGCGACGCCGCCGTCAACGTCTGCCGCTCAGCCCTGCAGGTCCACGGCGGCATCGGCTTCACGTGGGAGCACGACCTGCACCTGTTCCTCAAGCGCGCCGAGGCGAACGCCCGCGCGTTCGGCGACTCCACCTGGCACCGCGAGCAGGTCGCGGCGGCCCACCTCTAACGCAGGAAACGGTCGACGGCGCGCTGCTTGCTCGCCTCGTCCACGGTGAGGCCGGCGCCACCGTCCGGCAACGTGACCGTGCCCGTGGGCTTGAGCACGTTCGGCTTGGCGGTGCCGGCGCTCAGCTCCGCGCCGACGACGCCGAGCAGCGTCGGGCCGGACATGTCCGAGCGGATCGCCTTGGGCGCGGCCCAGGAGACCCAGGGCAGGCGGATGAACGTCTCCAAGGAAGTGACCTTGTCCTTGATCGAGTTCATGATCTTCTGCTGGCGGCGGGCGCGGGTGAGGTCGGACTCGCGCGGGTTGCACTCGTTCTTGCGCGTGCGGGCGAGGGCGAGCGCCTGCCGGCCGTCGATCTCCTGCTCGCCGGCCTTCAGGCGCAGCGTGTAGCCGCCGTTCTTGAAGCCGCCGTTGATGCGGGAGACGACGCAGCCGCCGCGGTAGGTCACGCCGCCGAGCGCGTCGATCAGCTGCGGGAAGTTCTCGAAGTTGACCTCGACGAGGTGGTTGACCGGGATGCCGAGGTAGCTCTCGACCGTGCGGATCGCCAGCGCCGGGCCGCCGAGCGCGTAGGCGGCGTTGATCTTGTTCTGGCCGTGCCCCGGGATCTCCACGACGGTGTCGCGCGGGATGGACAGGGTCGCGTTGCTGCCGCCGCCGATGCGCAGCAGCAGGATCGAGTCCGACCGGGACGCCTCGCCGATCTTGTTCGCACCGGGCTCCTTGGAGTCCTTGGTGCGGGCGTCCGATCCGAGGACGAGCACCGTGTTCGGCGACGTGAGCGGGTAGCCGGCCCCGCCGAGCTCGGCGTCGGCGGCGTCGGACACCGAGGCCGACTGGATCTGGGCCGAGATCAGGAACAGCACCAGCGAGATCGCCAACCACGCGACGACGCCGGTGACCAGCCAGCGCAGCAGCCGCCAGACGCCGAAGCGCCGGCGGTGCCCCGGGCGGCGCCGCGGAAACGGCAGCCGGCGGCGGCGTCGCGGCGGTGGCGCTTCGTCCCAGCCCTGCGGCGCGGGCGGCTCCGGCTGCACCGCACCGTCGTCGTCGCGCCGCCGGAAGAGCTTCGGCTTGGAGCGATAAACCGTGTACGGAGGCTTGTCGTCGGGGGAATCGGCCATGCGGGAGCGGTAGTGTTGGCCGACATGGCCGAGGGCTACGTCATCGGCGTCGACCTCGGCGGCACGAAGCTGCTGGCGGGAGCGGTCGGCGCGGATCTATCGGTGATCCACCGTACCAACCGCCCTGTCTATGGGCTCTCGCAGGATGAACTCGTGCAGATGGTCGCCGATGCGGTCGACGAGATCAGAACCGCGGTCGGCGAGATCCGGGCGATCGGGTTCGGGATCCCGTGCACATTCGACTCGCGCAGCGGGATGGCGGTGCAGGCCGTCAACGTCCCGCTCAAGGACATCGCCTTCGGCGACGTGATGGCCGAGCGCCTGCAGATGCCGGTCGTCGTGGACAACGACGCCAACTGCCATACCGTGTGCGAGTCGCGGCTCGGCGTGGCCAAGGGTGCGACCGAGGTGACGCTGCTCACGCTCGGCACCGGGATCGGCGGCGGCCTGCTGCTGCGCGGCGAGGTCTACCGCGGCTGGATCATGGGCGGCGCCGAGATGGGGCACATGATCGTCGACATGGACGGCCGCCCGTGCCAGGGCAACTGCCCCAACTGGGGCTGCCTGGAGTCGGTGGCGTCCGGCACCGCGCTCGTGCGCGAGGCGTCGCTGGCCGTGGCCAAGCGCCCCGACACCGCGCTCGGCGAGGCGCTCGAGGAGGGCCGTGAGCTCACCGGCCCGCTGATCACCGAGCTGGCCACCGCCGGGGACCCGGTGGCCCGGGACGCGATCGAGACGATCGGCCGCGCGCTCGGCGTCGGCATCGTCAACCTCGTGAACACGTTCAACCCGCAGGTGGTCGTGATCGGCGGCGGCGTGATCGCGGCCGGGGAACTGCTGCTCGAGCCGGCTCGAGAGGTGATGCGCCAGCGCGCGCTCTCGCCGGCGAAGGACGTCGTGCGCGTCGAAGCCGCGCGCTTCGGCCCGGAGGCGGGGATGATCGGCGCGGGCCTGCTCGCCCGCGACCTGCTCGACGGCAAGCCGACGGGCGCGATCGAAGCCGGCGTCACTCGCCTGGCGGCTCGCGACGCTGCGAGTACTCGCCCAGCGGGCTCGCACTCGCGCGAATCGTCATCGTGAGCGGGCGCCTGGTCGTCTGCCCGACCCCGATCGGGAACCTCGAGGACATCACGCTGCGCGTGCTCGCGGCGCTGCGGGAGGCGGACGTGATCGCGTGCGAGGACACCCGCCACACGCAGGGCCTGCTCAGGCGCCATGGCATCGAGGCCCGGCTCGTCTCCTACCACGAGCACAACGAGCGCGCCCGCGCGGCTGAGCTCGTCGAGCGCATGCGCGAGGGCGCGACGGTGGCGCTGGTCAGCGACGCCGGCATGCCGCTCGTCAGCGACCCCGGCTATGACCTCGTCCAGGCCGCGATCGCCGCCGACCTGCGTGTCGAGGTGCTGCCCGGCCCGTCGGCGACGCTCACCGCGCTCGTCGCCAGCGGCCTGCCCAACGATGCCTGGCGCTTCGCGGGCTTTCTCCCGCGCAAGGCGGGTCCGCTGCGGGAGGTGTTCGCAGCGCCGGAGACCGTCGTGGCGTTCGAGTCGCCGCGGCGCGTCGGTGCGTCGCTGAAGATCCTCGCCGACCTGGACCCCGAGCGCCCCGTCGCCGTCTGCCGCGAGCTGACGAAGCTGCACGAGGAGATCGTCCGCGGGAGCGCCGCCGAACTCGCGGGGCGCTACGCCGACCAGGACCCGCGCGGCGAGATCGTCCTCGTGATCGGGGGCGCGCCGAAATCCGCGGGACTCGATCCGGAGGCGGTCGAGGCCGTGCGGGCCTTGGTCGACGCGGGAGCCCGCGCGAAGACGGCCGCGAAGGTCGTCTCCGACCTCACCGGCGCGCCCTCGAACGAGCTCTACCGCGCTCTGTTGACCTGATAGGTCCCGATCATCCCGGCCATCATGTGCGACTCCACGTGGCAGTGGTACATCCACGTGCCGGGGTCGCGCTCGCGCCAGCGGATGCGGGCCGACTCGGCCGGGCCGAGCGTGATGGTGTCCACCGGCACGCCCAGCGGGTTGCGCCAGCGGTGGCCGTGGACGTGGAACGTGTGGTGCTCGGAGCCGATCACGGCGACGTCCCACTGCACGAGCTCGCCGACGCGGGACTTGAACACCGGCGTGTTGCCGACGAACGCGCGCCCGTTGACGGCCTGGAACTGGCCCATGGGCGAGAAGATCACGACGTACTCGCGGTCCGGCGCGCGCTCCTTGCGGCCCAGGATCGAGAGCATCCCGAACATCCCGCCCTCCAGCGACGGCGTCATGTCCGGCCCGTGATCGTGATACGGCCACGCGCCCGCGGAGTCCTTGCCCGCGGTGAGCTTGTAGGTCCACGTCTGACCGGGCTTGACGTCCGCGTCCTTGCCGGAGTAGCCGGGCAGGTAGGAGCCGTCGGAGTCGGGCTTGTACTCGACGCCGTGGAAGTGCATCGAGTGCGACCGGTTGAACGCCGTGTCGAGGTTCTTGAAGTGCACGCGGATCTTGTCGCCGACGCGGGCGCGGATCAGCGGCCCCGGGATGAGGTCGGTGTTGCCCGAGCCGGGCGCCGACACGTTCGCCAGCGGCTTCTTCCAGCCCTTCGTGTAGCGCCGGTAGACGACCGTGCCGAAGACGGTCTGCTCGGGGGTGAGCTTGGTGTCGTGGATCGCGTCGCGCTGGTTGGGCGCGATGTTGAGCGTCACCGGCACGGCGGCCACCCAGTACTCGCGGGTGGCCGCCGACGCGGACGGGGCCGCGAGCAAGCTCGCGGCCCCGCACAGCACCATTGCGGTCAGGCGCCTCACTGAACGGTGACGGAACCGACCATGAACGGGTGGATGACGCAGTAGTACGTGTACTTGCCGGGCGTGTCGAACTTCACGCTCGCCTCGCCGGGCAGCGGCGTGCCGGACGCGGCGTCCAGGACGCCGGAGTTCCAGAAGCCGTTGCCGTGCAGCGTCGGGCTCATCGAGACGGGCGTGACGTCGCTCGGGTAGATCGCCTTCGGGTCGATCGCCGGTGACTCGAACGACTTGGCGATCGCGCCGATGTAGGAGTTCGGGTCGGTGATGTCGCCCGGACCGAACGTGGCCGTGTGCGGCTCGTAGCTGCCCTTGGTCATCGCGAACTTGACCGTGGTGCCCGGGGCGACGGTGAGGTTCGCCGGAACCATGCCCAGGTACTCGACGCCGCCCTTGGCCGCCACGCCGAGCGCGACGGTGCTGGCCGGCTGCTCGGCCGTGGCGAGGCCCTCGGCGGCGGCGAGGGCCGCGTCGGACTGCTTCTTGATCGCGGCCGCGTCCTGCTTGGCCGTCGGCGTCTTGGCGCCCTTCTTGACGACCTTGACCGTCGCCTTCATGCCGTTGTGGATGTCGCAGTAGACGGTGTACCTACCGGCCTTGGAGAACTTGACCGTCATCGGCTTGGCCTTCTCGCTCGGCAGGCCCGACTGGATGGCCTCGGCGCCCGTGTAGGTGAACTTCTTGCCGAAGCCGGCCGCGGCCACGACCGCCGGGTTCAGGCCCATCGCGTCCTGGCCGTTGAACCAGAACGGGGCGCCCGCGGCGTCGTTGAGGCCCGCGACCTTCTGGCCGCTGGGGATGAGGAACGGCGCCGCGCCCTCACCCTTCTTGGGCACGTGGACGTTGTGGAAGCCGGCCGGGACGAACTTCACCGAATCACCGGCGGCCACCGTCAGCTTGCTCGGGAAGAACGCGTTGGCGACCGTCGCCTCGCCGAGCTTCTTGGTCGTCGCCGGCGGTGAGCCGACGTACATCTCTTTCGTCTTCGCCTGCGCCATGGCCGGCACAGCAAGCGTGATCACGGCGGCGGCGACCACGGTGCGGAGGGGATTCATGCGGAGCAAGAAACGCCGCCACGCAGCGGAAGTCAAGCGTTCGACCAAACTGTGGTGCTGGCTCGTGAGCGGGGTGCGGCTATCCGCCCTGAGGACGGCGGAGAACTCCATCGCACCGCTTTGGCGCACCCGAGATAGTCGCGTCCGATGCGCCGCTGCCTGTTCCCGATCGCCGTCCTGCTCGCCCTGCCCGCGCCCGCCTTCGCGCAGCACGACCACGGCACCAAGCACGCTGGGCCCGCCGTCCCGATCTACAACGCGTCGTTCGCGGTTCCGCACCTGGACGTGCTCGCCGGCGACACGGTGACCTGGCACAACGCCTCCCTGCGCGCGCACGACGTGGCCGCCGAGGACCGCAGCTTCGCGTCCCCGCGCCTGCTGATGGACGCGATGTACGAGCACCGCTTCGACACGCCCGGGACCTACGCGTACCTGTGCCGGCTGCACCCGGCGATGCGCGGCGGCATCGCGGTCCACCGGCTGCTCCTGGACGCCGCGAAGGAGCCCGCCGCGCCCGGCCGTCCGTACACGCTCAAGGGCCGCGCCGCGTTGCCGGACGGCGCGACCGTCTCGATCCAGGCCGACGGCGCCGAACGGGCCACGGCCACCGTCAAGGCCGGCGCGTTCAGCGCGACCTTCACGCCGAGCGCGACCGCGAGCTACACCGCGGTCGCGGGCGGGGAGTCCGCACCGCCCGTCCAGCTGCTGGTGCTCGACCGCAAGGTGAGCGCCGCGCAGCACGGCCGTACGGTCGTCGCCCGGGTCACGCCCGCGAGCCCCGGCGCCACCGTCGTCCTCCAGCTCAAGCTCAAGGAGCGCTTCGGCTGGTGGCCCGTGAAGGCGGCGAAGACAAATGCCGCGGGCAGCGTCCGGTTCAAGCTCCCGACAGACCGCAAGGTGCAGGCCCGCGTGCTGCTCACCGCGTCCGACGAGGCGACCGAGCTCGCGCGCAGCGCCACGTTCCGCCTACGCTAGGCGGCATGCCCAGGATCCTGGTGGTCGGCGGTGGCGCGATCGGCGGCATCACCGCCGCGGGAGCGGCCGCCGACGTCGTCGTGCTCGACGCCAACGAGGTGCACGCGGCCAAGCTCAACGACCCCGGCCTCGTCATCAACGGCGCCGACCCGCAGCCCCTGCGCGCGGTCACCACGATCCAAGCGCTGGAGGGCGAGTTCGACTTCGCGCTGATCGCCGTCAAGTCCCCGCTGCACGCCACGGTGATCCCGCCGCTGGTGGAGCGCGGCGGCATCGGCGCGTTCGTCACGCTCGGCAACGGGCTCATCCAGGACCGGGTGGAGGCCATCGTCGGGAAGGGCAACCTGCTCGCCTGCCTCGTCGAGTGGGGCGGATCCAACGTCGGCCCGGGCGAACTGGTCCGCGACTCCGAGGGCGGATACGTGGTCGGCGAGCTCGACGGGGCGATCACCGACCGCGCGCGGGCGCTGGCCGAAGCGTTGCAGCCGCTCGGCCACACGCGTGTGACCGACAACGTGCGCGGCATGATCTGGACCAAGCTGCAGGTCAACTCGACCTTCACCGGGCTCTCGGCCATCTCCGGCCTGCGCTACGGCGGCGTCGCCGAGCAGGGTCCGGACGCCGTGTTCGCGCTGTGGGAGGAGGGCGTGCGGGTGGCCCGCGCGCAAGGGCTGGAGCTCGGCGAGATGCACGGCGTCCACGCGTACGAGTTCAGCCCCGAGGGCCTGGCGCGCATGATGGAGCACATGGCCAACGTGCGGCCCTCGATGCTGCAGGACCTCGACGCCGGCCGCGAGACCGAGGTCGACGTCGTCAACGGCGGCGTGGCGGCCAAGGGCCGGGAGCTGAACCTCCCGACCCCGTGCAACGACAAGGTCGTCGAGCTCGTGCACTCGATGGAGCGCGGCGAGCGCGCTCCCAGCCCTGACTATCTCGCCTACGTCAGCGCCGCGCAGATCACGAGCGCGGCCGACAGCTGAATGCCGGCGGTCACGTAGGCCGCCGGGTGCACCCGCTCGGTGGCGCCGTCGAAGCAGTGATCGGCCAGCTTGCCCGGGATCAGCATGTCGAGCGCGAGGAAGCCGATGGCCTGCGTGATCACGCCGACGAGCCCGAAGACGCCGGCGTCGACCAGGCCGTCCCAGCCCGCGCCCGTGAAGTAGATCGAGAACCACAGGATCAGGCCGAGCGACACGAGGCCGGTGGCGGCGATCAGCCCGGCGCCTCGGTTGCCCTCCATGACGTGGCTGCCGAGATGCCCTGGCGTGAGCAGGTCGAGTGCGATGAACCCGACCAACAGGACGGCGAGGCCGACGCCGGAGTAGGCGAGGGTCTGCAGGACGAGCTCAAACACGGATGGCGCTCCCTCTCTCAGTCATCTATTACGTGCGGAACGAACCGCGACAGGTTGTTCGTGACGAGCCCGTTCGACTCGCGGATGCCGAGCCCTGCCGGCTCCATGTCGACGGTCCACACGCCCAACACGGGGTGATTGCCGTCGTAGTCGCCGAGGTCGGTGTACTGCTGGACGACGAAGCCCTCCTCGCCGTAGCCCTGGTCAGGGCCGCGGTCCGCTTCGTCGCCGTCGATCACGATCACCGAGTTCGCGCCCTCTCGCGCGAGCAGCGGCTTCTTCACGTAGCTGGAGAGCTTGTGCTCCTCGCCCTCGAAGAACGCGGGAAGCAGGTTCGGGTGGTCCGGGTACAGGCGCCACAGCACCGGCAGGATGCCCTTGTTGGACCACATCATCTTCCAGATCGGCTCGATCCACAGCGTCTGGTTCTGCTCGTCGCCCATCCGGTTCAGGGCGGCCTCCGCGAACTCCTCGTGGACGAGCCACTCCCACGGGTAGAGCTTGAAGATGCTGCGCATCGAGCGCCCTTCGCGGTCCACGAAGCCGACGTGCTGGTGTAGGCCCATCTGCTCGATCGGCAGCAGCTCGCACGTGAACCCGGCCTCGCGCGCGACCTCGACCATGTAGGCCGCGGTCATGAAGTCCTCGCCGGACTTCTCCGCGCTGGTGTGGACGAAGTGCACGCGGTCGCCCGGCAGCCGCGGCAGCAGCTCCTTCCAGCGCTGGACCAGCAGCTCGTGGACCATGTTCCACTGGTCGCCGCCCGCGCCGTAGACGTCCTGCACCCAGTGCCACTGGATCGCCGTCTCCACCAACGCGGTCGGCGTGTCCGCGTTGTACTCGAGCATCTTGAAGCCGTCCTCGCCGTAGGCGAAGTCGAAGCGCCCGTAGACCATCGGCGGCTCGGACTCCCACGTCTCCTTGATGCGCGGGACCGCCCAGCCGGGGATGCCCAGCTCCGAGAACAGGTTGCTCTCGATGATGTAGTCACCGGCCTCGACGAGCATCTCCATCAGGAGGCGCACGCTCGCCTCCATCTCGTAGACCTCGTCGCTGGTGAGCGTGTACGCGTTCGACTCGTGCCAGTAGGGCATCATCGACCCGTCCGGCAGCTCGGTCTTCCAGTAGATGAGGCCCTGCTGCTCGATGATCGTCGGCCAGCCCTGGCGAGGCTCAACCTCGATCCGGTACACCGCGGCTCAGCCTCCGGAGGAGCGGGAGGAGGCGACCGAGCGCCCGACGCCGCTCGCGCTGGTGCCGCGGCTGGAGGAGCCGAAGCCGCCGCGGCGCGCGTTCTCCGCGACGTTGGAGGCCGAGACGCGCTCGCCGCCCTTGAGCTTGGTACCCGTGGTGTAGCGGCTGCCGCTGACGGGGCTGCCGCCGTAGAACCAGAAGAACGCGCCGCCGCCTCCGCCGTTGCCGGCGTAGGCCTCGTCGTCGCAGTAGCGGTTCTCGACGATCTGGTCGTTCTCGTCGACGCAGTACGCGCTCTCCTCGTCGTCGCCGCAGGCGGCGAACGCGATCGCGAGGACGGGCACGGCCAGCAGCGGGACGGCGCGGGAACGGAGGCGTCGGCGTTCTGGGGTCACTTCATCTCTTCCTTGGAGGCCTCGTTGGCGTGGATGCGACGCAAGGCTTCGACCACCTCGGGGTGCGATACCCGCGCGCGGAGCTTGTCCATCTCCGCTTCAAGGATGGCCATCACGTGCTCAATATCGTCGTCGAGCTCAGGAGTTTCGTCACGCCCGTGTATCCGGGCCTCGCGGATCTCGTCCGCGAGCAGGCCGGTGAGGATGGCGACGGAGCCGAGCCCGCCCGCCATCACGAACATCGCGACCCAGCGGCCGGCGATCGAATCCGGCGCGAAGTCGCCGTACCCCACCGTGGTGAGCGTGACGATCGCCCACCACATGCCGTCGATCCAGTCGACGGGGTTGTCGGGGGGATCGTTCTCGACGAGGCTGAAGAACCCCCCGCCGAGGATGACGGTGGACACCAGCAGGTACAGGCAGGCCCGTCCGGGAAACTGTGCGATGAAGCGCAGGATGCGGCTCAAGGAGACGCAAGGCTAACGAGAGTCGCGGCGGTCTGCATGCGGTACGAGTCCCGCTAACGTCTCCGGGCGCGATGGCCTACTACGTCACGACGCCGATCTACTACGTCAACGCGGCGCCCCATCTGGGTCACGCGTACACCACGATCGGCGCCGACATCCTGGCCCGCCACATGCGCCAGCGCGGGGAGGAGGTCTTCTTCCTCACGGGCACGGACGAGCACGGCGAGCCCGTCGCGCAGGCGGCCGAGAAGCTCGGGATGACGCCGAAGGAGCTCGCGGACAAGAACGCCGAGCGCTTCCTCGCGCTCGGCCCGCGCCTGAACACCACCAACGACTTCTTCATCCGCACGTCCGACCCGCGCCACAAGCGGCGCGTCCAGGACGTGATGCAGCGCATCCACGACAACGGCTTCACGTACAAGGGCGCCTACGAGGGCCTGTACTGCCCGCGCTGCGCGGATTTCAAGACCGAGCAGGAGATCGGGCCCGACCAGACGTGCCCGATCCACAAGATCCCGCTCGAGCACCAGAGCGAGGAGAACTGGTTCTTCAAGCTCTCGGCCTTCCAGGAGCGCCTGGAGGCGTTGTACGCGGACCGGCCGGGCTTCGTGGCGCCGCGCTCGCGCTACAACGAGGCGCTGTCGTTCATCCAGGGCGGGCTCAACGACGTCTCGCTCTCGCGCTCCAAGCTCACGTGGGGCGTCGAGGTGCCGTGGGACGAGGGCCACGTCTTCTACGTCTGGTTCGACGCGCTGCTGAACTACTACACGGCCTTGTCCTTCGCGCGCGAGGGCGAGGACCTCACCGACACGTTCTGGCCAGCGTTCCACATCATCGGCAAGGACATCCTGAAGTTCCACGCCGTCTTCTGGCCCGCGATGCTGATGGCGGCGGACATCGAGGTGCCGCGCGAGATCTTCATCCACGGCTTCCTGCTGCTCAACGGCGAGAAGATGTCCAAGTCGCTCGGCAACGTGCTCGATCCGTTCGAGGTCATCGATCGCTTCGGCACCGATGCGCTGCGCTACTACTGCTTCCGCGAGGTCTCGTTCGGGCAGGACGGCTCGGTCTCCACGGGCGGGTTCGAGGAGCGCTACACGAGCGAGCTCGCCAACGACTTCGGCAACCTCGCCAGCCGCGCGACGAACATGGTCGCGCGCTACTGCGACGGCGCGGCGCCCACGGCGGAGCTGGACCCGCTGCTCGCGAGCGACTTCGAAGGCCTGCTGGACGAGGTCAAGGCGCTGCTGGACAAGGCGGAGGTCACGCAGGCGCTGGACCGCATCTGGCAGCGCGTGCGGCGGCTGAACCGCTACGTCGAGGAGACGCAGCCGTGGCAGCTGGCCAAGGACGAGACGCAGGCCGAGCGGCTGCAGGTCGTCCTGCGCTCGCTCGCCGAGGGCCTGCGCGTGGTGACGGTCCTGCTCGTGCCCTACATCCCGGAGTCCACGGAGAAGCTGCTGGCCGCGCTCGGCACGCCGGACACCGACCTGGAGGGCGCCCGCTACGGCGCGCACCCCGGCGGGCAGCCGGTCGAGAAGGTCGCTCCGCTGTTCCCGAAGCCGGAATGATCGACAGCCACACGCACCTGCACGCCGACCCCGCGGTCGCGGCCGAGTGGGTCGAGGCTGCGCGGGCGGTCGGCGTGAACCGCATCCTCACGATCGGGACCGACGAGGAGTCCTGCGGCGCGGCGGTGCGGGCGGCCGAGGCGCACGAGGACGTCTTCTGCGCCGTCGGGCTGCACCCGAACTACACCACCGACTACGCGGGGATCGAGTGGTTGCGCGCGCTCGCCGACCACCCGAAGGTGCGCGCGATCGGCGAGACCGGGCTGGACGACTTCCGCGACTACGCACCGCGGGGAGACCAGGAGCGCGCGTTCGCGGACCAGATCGCGCTCGCGCGCGAGGTCGGCAAGCCGCTGGTCATCCACACGCGCGCGGCCGACGAGGACACGATCTCCACCCTGGCCCGCGACGCCGCGGAGCTCGAGGTCATCCTGCACTGCTTCTCGATGGCGGACCGGCTCCAGGAGTGCCTGGACCATGGCTGGTGGATCTCGTTCGCCGGCAACGTGACCTACCCGAAGGCGAGCGACCTGGCCGAGGCCGCGGAGAAGGTGCCGCTGGACCGGCTGCTGGTCGAGACCGACGCCCCGTACCTGACGCCGCAGGCCGTGCGCAAGGAGCGCAACCGGCCGGCGTACGTCACCCACACCGCGCGCTTCATCGCCGAGCGTCGCGGGATCGCCTACGAAGAGCTGGAAGCCGCCGTCGAGGCGAACGCTGCCAAGCTCTTCGGCTGGTGACTCAGCCTTCTCAGCCCTCCATCCGGCGCATGCGCGAGTTCGGCGTGCGGCCGAACCGTGACCTGGGCCAGAACTTCCTCGTCGACTCGAACATCCTCGACGTCATCGGGCGTCTGGCCGAGCTCGACGAGTCCGACGTCGTGCTCGAGGTGGGCGGCGGGCTCGGCGTGCTGAGCGAGTACCTGGCCGAGCGGGTCGCGCACGTGCACGTCGTGGAGCTCGACCGTGGCCTGGAGCCGGCGCTGCGCGACGCGCTGGACCCGTACGACAACACCAGCTTGCATTTAGCCGACGCGGTCAAGCTCGACCTCGATGCACTGGAGCCCGCTCCCACGAAGGTCGTCGCCAACCTGCCGTACGGCGTGGCCGCGACCGTGATCCTGCGCACGACCGAGCTGGCGAGCGTCACCACGTGGGTGGCGATGGTGCAGAAGGAGGTGGGCGAGCGCTTCGCCGCGTCCGCCTCCACGCCCGCGTACGGCGTCCCGTCCGTGCTCGCCCAGCTCGCGTGCGACGTGCGCGTCGGCCGCAAGATCCCGCGCAACGTGTTCCACCCGGTGCCGAACGTCGACTCCGTGCTGGTGGTGCTGGAGCGCCATTCGCCCGCCCCGCCCGCGTCGCTGCGGACGCTCGTGCAGCGTGGCTTCAAGCACCGCCGCAAGGCGCTCGCGAAGTCGCTGGAGCTCTCGGGCGGCGGCAAGGACGAGCGTGACCGCGCCCGCGCCGCCCTGGAGGCGATCGGGAAGCCCGCCGACGCGCGCGCCGAGTCGCTGTCGCCGCCGGAGTGGCGTGCGCTGTGGGAGCGCCTGCGGTGAGGGCGCCGGGGAAGGTCAACCTGTGCCTGCTGATCGGCGCGCCCCGTCCCGATGGCCTGCACCCGCTGGTCTCGCTGGTGCAGCCGACGGACCTGGCCGACGAGTTGACGACGTCGCCCGGGGAGCGCGACGAGGTGATCTGCGCGGGCGTCGACGGCGAGAACCTCGCGTTGCGGGCGCTGCGGGAGTTCCGCGCGGCGACGGGGTGGGACGGGCCGCCGCTGCGGATCGAGATCACCAAGCGGATCCCGATCGCGGCGGGCATGGCGGGTGGGTCGAGCGACGCGGCGGCCGCGCTGAGGCTGATCAGCGAAGCGAGTGGCATCCCCGTCCCCGACGACGTGCCGATGCGGCTCGGCGCCGACGTGACCGTGATGCTGCACGCGCAGCGCGCGCTGATGACCGGAGCGGGGGAGTTTGTGGAGCCGTTGCCCGGGAACAAGCCGCCGCTGATCGTCGTGCCGCTCGGCGCCGCGCTCGGCGCGGGTGAGGTGTACCGCGAGTTCGACGCGCACGACCGGCCGCGGACGCCGGAAGAGCTCGAAGCCGCCGCGGCCGCGTTGCGCGACGGGACGTTCGAGTACGTCAACGACCTGGAGCCCGCCGCGCGCCGTCTGTGCCCGCTGATCGACCCGGCGCTGGACGCCCTGCGCGCGGTCGGCGCCGAGCACGCGATGGTCACCGGATCCGGCCCGACGGTGTTCGGGATCAGCGCCGACCCGGAGGCCCTCGCCTTCCTGCAGCGCACGTACCCGCGTGCGGTGGCCGCGTGAAGTTCACCTGGCTGCTCGCGGCCGCGGCGCTCGCCGGCTGGCTGATCATCCGCCGCCACAAGCAGCACCGCTGGGTGCAGGTCGCCGAGGTGGTCGCGATCGTCGGCGCGTGCCTGGTCGGCCTCGGCGTGATCGAGCTGCCGAACTTCGAGCACATCCTCGAGGACGCCGGCCGCGCGCTGGGCAAGTGGACCTATCTGGCCGTCGGCCTGCTGGCGTTCCTGGAGACGGGCGCGTTCCTCGGGTTCGTCGCGCCGGGCGAGACGGCCGTGATCGTCGGTGGGCTGGTCGCCGGCCAGGGCGAGATCTCGCTGCTGGCACTGATCGGGATCGTGTGGGTGTGCTGCGTGCTGGGCGACCTGACCGCGTTCGAGCTCGGCCGCCGGCTCGGCCGCCAGTGGCTGCTCACGCACGGCGAGCGGCTGAAGATCACCGAGGAGCGCCTGCAGACGGTGGAGTCGTTCCTCGACAAGCGCGGTGCGATCTTCATCGTCTTCGGTCGCTTCCTCGGCCTCGTGCGCCCGCTGATCCCGTTCACGGCGGGCGCGTCGCGGATGCCGATCCGGCGCTTCCTCCCGTACGACGTGCTCGCCGCGGGCCTGTGGTCGATCCTGTTCTGCACGCTCGGCTTCCTGTTCTGGCGGTCGATCGACCAGCTCACGACCTACGTGTCGCGCGGGCTGTTCGCGCTCGGCACGACCGTGGTCGTGATCGGCGGGATCGTCGCGCTGGTTCACCTGCGGCGCAGCCCGGAGGCCCGCGCGAAGGTCCGCGAGTTCATCTCCGAGCACGACCAAGAGCCGGGCTGGAAGCACGTCGCGAAGGTCGCGCGCCCGCTGTGGCACATGCTGCTCAGCCCGGCGGCGAGGGTCGCGGACGTCGCCGCGCGCTTCACCGCCGACCGCGTCACGCCCGGCAACCTCGGCCTCGAGCTCACGACGCTGCTGACGTTCGCGCTGGCCGGCTCGTTCAGCTTCTTCCTGATCGGCGACGCGATCCTCAACAACCCCGAGCCGCGCATCGACCGCATGGCGGCCGACCTCGCCGAACGCCTGCGCAGCGAGACGCTGGTGGATGTCGCGCGGGTCGTGACCGAGATCGGCTCCTCGCCCGTCACCGCCGCGCTGACGCTCGCGACGGCGGGGTTCGCCGCGGTCAAGCGCCGCTGGATCGACGCCGTGGCGCTCGTCGTGGGCTGGCTCGCCGTGTGGGGCGCCGTCCACTCCACCAAGACGGCCTACGACCGCGACCGGCCCGCCGAGGCGTTCACGGACACGTTCAACCAGGCGTTCCCCTCGGGCCACACCGCGTACGCGATCGGGCTGATCGCGCTGGCGACCGTCCTCGTGCGCGCCGGCGTCGGCTGGGCGGTCCGCATCGCGCTCGTCACGGTGGTGGTCATCCTGGCCGTGATCGTCGGCGTGACGCGGATCTACCTGCGGGCGCACTTCCTCACCGACGTGCTCGGCGGCGCGGCCCTGGCGATCGCGATCTGGGCGATCGTGGGCACGTTCGCGTTGTTCGCCGGGCGCGTCCGCCACAATGTGCCCAGCCAATGAGCGACAGCGAGAAGACCTACATCATCATCGGCGCCGCCGCGCTCGTCAGCCTCGTGGCCTGGCTCGTGCTGGTGGTCATCCCCGCGTGGAAGTCCTACTGGCGCCTGCGCGATCGGATCGTCGCGACCGTGCTCAGCGTCTACATCCTCGCCGCGTTCGTGCTCGCCGGCACCGGCGTCGGGCTCGCGGCGCTGTGGTACTTCAGCGACAGAGTCGAGTTGTAGAAGCAGGGGGGCATCCCCTCCGCCCCACCCCGATCATCCGACCTTGCTCACCGGTGTTCGAACGCGAGCATCAGCGGTAGCGCCTGGTAGAGCGCGTAGTCGCTCGTCGGCTGCAGGTCGTCCTCGCCCGGCAGCCAGACGCCCTCTTCGTCGGCGTCATACCAGGTGAGCTCGTGCTCCTCGATGCCCTCGTCGGTGTGGCGCAGGACGACCAGCGTCGTCTCCACGGCGGCTTCGAGATCGGGCGGCGTCGCGTCCGCGTCCAGCTCCGGATGCGTGTCGGGCCAGATGCCCAGCGCCTCGATCAGCCCGGAGTAGATGACGTCGGCCACCGGCTGCTCGAGCAGCGTGTACGTGTCGTCGGCCTCGGCCACCACGCGCAGCGCGCTCTGGCGCGGCAGGTCCACGTAGAAGCTCATCGCGGCGACGACGTCCATCGCGCTGCGCTCGATCCGGAAGACGTACGTCGGCTCGAGCGCGAGCGCGGCGAACTCCTCGCGCGTGACCGTCTGCTCGCTCACTGCGGCGGCCACCCGTAGCCCGTGACGTTGGCCAGCGGTACGGACTTCTCGTACACGCCGGTGCCGCCGCTCCCGCTCGTGTTGCCCGAGATGTAGTAGACGCTGTGGCCCTCGATCCGGGTCACGATCCCGATGTGATCGCTGGTGACGCCGCCGTTCTTCCAGTCGAACATGACGGCGGCGCCGATCCGCGGCGCGGTGTGCCAGTCGCCGCGGGCCTTGAAGTAGTCGATCCACTGCGAGACGGCCGCGTAGCCCTTGCCGTTCGGGCCCACCGGCTTGCCCGCCTGCGCGTAGGTCCAGGAGACGAAGTCCGCGCACCACGGCTCGGCCGGCCGGTTGGCCCAGGCGCTGAACTTGTTGCCGTTGTTGCCGTACTCGTCGTAGCCCCGCTGGCCGCGCGCGATCTTCACCAGCGAGGCGCCGAAGCCCTTGCCGGCCGCCGGCGCGTCGCCGCTCGGGCGGGTGACCGGCTTGGGCACGGGCTGGCCGAGCAACGCCGCCCACGTCTTCTGCCCGACGACGCCGTCGCTGTCGAGCTTCTTGGCCCGCTGGAAGCGCTGCACCGCGGCCTGGGTGAGCGGGCCGAAGATGCCGTCGACAGCCAGCGGCCCGAACCCGAGCCGGTTCAGCAGCCGCTGGAGCGTCTTGACCGTCGCGCCCGTCGCGCCGCGCGCGAGCACCGGCTTGCGCGCGAGCTTGGCCTTGCCGGCACTGCGCCGTGAAGCGCCCGCGGGCTCGTCGATGCGGTTCGCGCGCTTGCGCAGGTCCTCGGCCTGGTCCTCGGCGCCGTTGCCCAGCGCACGCATCCGGTACTGGATCGCCGCGATCTCGGCGAGCACGTTGGTCCGGACCTGCGGCGGCAGCGTCACCTTGCTGGCCTGCGTCTTGATCAGCTGCGCGTCCCGGTCGAGCTCGTTGCTGGTGCGGGCCAGCAGGCTGGCGGCGGAGCGCATCTTGTCCGGGTCCAGGACGATCATCGGGCCGCGCTTGGCGCCCTCGTTGACGAGGCGCCCCCGGCCGCCGTTCTTGGCGCCCTTCTCGTCGTCGGAGACCGGTCCCGGAAGCTTGCGGTCGCCGTCTTCGCCGGGCGGGTCGAAGCCGATCGCGACGCCGGCGCCGACCGTGATCCCCACCATCGCCGTCGGCAGGAACGAGACGATCGCCTTGCGCCGGGCGAGGACGTCGGAGGAGTAGTTGTCCCCGGTGGTGCGCGAGTCCACGGCGCCGGAGCGGTAGCCCGCCAGCGCGCCGCCCATGCCGGCGTTGTAGCCCGCCACGGCCACGCGCAGCCGGTCCTTCTCCGGGACGCCCTGCTCCTTCGCGTACTTCATGTTGCTCGCGATCAGCGAGGCGGCGTACATCGCGGAGGCGTCCACCGGCGGTGGCGAGCCGTGCTTGCGCAGGAAGTCCTGGTGGTAGCGGTCGTCGATCTGGAACACGCCGCGGCCGTGCCCGCCGTCGCCGTTGATGTTGCGCATGTTCGTCTCGCGCGAGGCGATCGCGAGCATCAGCCCGCGGGGCAGGTCGTAGCGCTCCTCGGCCTCCTGACACGCCCGGCGCAGGCCGATGGCCGCCGCGTTCTCGTACTCGCTGCGCAGCTGCGCTTGCGTCGGCATCGAGCTCACCGCTTTGCCGGGACGGCGAGCCGCTGTGCCTCTTCGAGTGCCTGGGCCTCGCGGCGCAGGTAGTGGGCGAGCTCGTCGAGCTTGCCCTTGGTCTGCGCCGCCTGCACCTGCTGATCGTTGGCCCAGTGGCGCAGCCGCTGCGCGGCCGGCCCTTCGTACGGCAGGTCCGTCACGCGCGTGTTCATCTGGTGGGCGGCCTGCCCGACCTGGCGACCCATCGCCACGAGCTGGTCAGCGAGCCTCCGCATTCCGTGCACATCGCCCACCGGCACGCCCTTTGCCACGCCCGGACCGTAACACAGACCAATCGGCTTTTGTCGAAGCGATTTGCCGGTAAGCTGGCCCGCGTACGCATTGGTGAAAGCGGCGAAGGGAGACGGAGCATGTCGGGCCAAATCGGCGCCGAGATGGGCCAGTTGGACGCACTGCGCAA
Source organism: Solirubrobacter deserti (assembly GCF_003344625.1). Taxonomy (GTDB): domain Bacteria; phylum Actinomycetota; class Thermoleophilia; order Solirubrobacterales; family Solirubrobacteraceae; genus Solirubrobacter; species Solirubrobacter deserti. Next base: position 352,353 of record NZ_QPKJ02000005.1, read on the forward strand.
GAAGTTCGATCAGGAAGCCGTGAACGTCTCGCAGTTGACGTCGAGCATCGGCAGCCAGATGGGCTCGACGTGGTGGAAGGGCCCGGCGGCTGACCGCTTCCGAAGCGAGTGGGAGAGCACCTTTCAGCCCACGCTGCGCCAGCTCGAGCAGGCTCTCCGCGAGGCCTCCGGCGAGATCGCGCGCCGCCACACCGCCCTCACGCAGGCGGGCTCGTAGCGCCCGAGCAAGGAACCGGCGGCCCGCGCCCACGGGCCGCCGCATCACCGCTGGATGCATCCTCTCGCTCCCGTTCCCGGCGACCCGGCCGCGATTCGCGCCTTCGCCGCCCGCGTCCGGTCCCAGGCGCGCCAGGTCAGCACCGTCGAGGCTGACGTGCGCGGCGCCGTGGACTGCATGACCTTCCAAGGCCCCGCGGCCACCGAGTTCCGGGCCGGCGCCGGCTCCTGGCGCGGGAGCGCGCGCTCGGTCGCCGCCGAGCTCGAGTCGATCGCGACCCGGCTCGAAGGCATCGCACGCAAGGTCGAGCACGACCAGCGCGAGCGGGAGCGCAAGCTCGAGCGGATGCGGCGCATGGACGCGGACGAGCGCCGCCGCGAGGCGCAACGCAACAAGCTGTGACGCGCATCGTCATCGATCCCGGCTCCGTCCGCTCCGCCGCGGGCCGCATGCGCACCGCGGCCGGCGAGCTGCAGGCCCTGAGCAGCCAGGTCTCGTGCGCGGCCATCCCGGAGATGCCGCCGGGCGAGCGCTGGGAGATCGAGCTGCGGCTGCGCACGGCCGGCGACCAGCTGCTGCGCGGCGCCTCCAGCATCCGCAGCGCGGCCGGAGACCTCGACCGGCGGGCGCACAAGGCCGTGCTCGCCAACCAGGGCAGCTTCATGGGGCCGGTGTTCGGCGGCCGCTCCTTCTGGCGCAGCACGCGCAAGATCGGCGGCCGCAACTGGCCCGGCTGGCGCCACGGATGGAAGCTCAGCCCGGGGACGTGGGAAGGGCGGAGCCTCGCGCGCGGCCAGCAGCCGCTGACCAAGAGCCAGCTCCGGGACTTCCGGCGCAACATCAACTCGGGCAACCGGGTGAGCCGCGACCTGGGCATCTACGTCGGCGACGGCGGCTCGATCGCGGCCAAGCGCTGGGGCGGCAAGGGCAGCAACCACGAGGTCGCGCTCGGCGAGGTCGCAGGCGAGTACAAGGCCGGCGCCAAGATCGGCCCAGACGGCGTCCGCGCGGCCGCGGAGGCGTCGGTCGCCGCGAACCTCGTGCGCGCCACCCGCCGCTTCGGCGGCGACGGGCCGCTGCAGGGGGAGATCGGCGGCTCGATCGGGGCCAACGCCAAGGGCGAGGTCGAGGCCAAGGTCGGCCGGGACGGCGTCGCCGGCCGCGCCGGTGGCCGCGCGTTCGTCGGCGGCGAGGCGCACGTCTCCGGCAAGGTCCAGCTTCCGGCGGGCGTCCAGAGCAAGGCGCAGGCGGGCGTCAGCTACGGCGCGGGCGTCCAGGCCGAGGCCGACTTCTCCGTGGGCAAGAAGATGAAGGCCAAGGTGCACATCGGCGCGACGCTCGGTATCGGCGGCAACGTCGCGGTCGAGGTCGAGGTGGACGCCGAGAAGGCGGTCAAGGACGTCGCGGGCGTCGCGGACAAGGGCATCGACGCCATCGGCGACGGCTTGGACAAGTTGGGGATCTTCTAGATGAGTCAGCGTTTCCGCCACCCGAGTGCTGAGATCCCGCCGTTCGCGGCCTTCGAGCTCGAGCTGCCCGACGGCTGGCGCGCCGACGAGGCACCGGACTGCCTCGCCGTGTTCTTCGACCCGGCCGCCACCGGCTTTCGCACCAACCTGCTCGTGAGCGCCGACCGCGTCGACGCGTCCGTGGACCTCGAGCAGGCGGCGCAGGACACGCTCGCGGATGCCGCGGCGTTCGCGGACTTCCGCGTCGAGCGCGAGAAGGTCGACGAGATCGGCGGGCAGCCGGCCTCGCTGCGCTACCAGAGCTTCACGGTCGAGGGCGTCCCGGACCGGTTGCTGCAGCTGCAGGTCCTGCTCTTCAGCCCGCCCGGCGGGCGCACCAAGACCCGCGACCTGTTCCACATCGACGGCACGTGCCTCGGTCGCGACACGGAGACCTATGCGGGCGTTTTCCTCGACATCGCCCGCAGCTTCACCTTCCTCGACTGACGTGACCGGGGTCCTGCTCACCGCCGAGGAACTGCACTTTCTGGCCGGAGCGTACGAGCTCGACGTGGTGCCGGGGCTCGAGCCGCTGCCCGTGGACCCTGACGACGCACCGGCGATGCGGCTGCTGATCGGCACGGCCGCACGCTCGCTGGTGGCGCGTGAGCTCGGCGCCTACGGCGCGGACGACAAGTTCGTGCCCGCGTCCTGGCTGGACCCGCTGCTGGAGACGCTTCCCGACGCGACATGGAGCATCAGCGCCGAGTTCGCGAGCGCCGAGGAGCTGGGCGCCGCGGCCTGGTGGGGCGGCGACGGGTTCGCCGTCGAGTTGATCCGCACCTCGTTCTCGGACTACGCGCTGAGCCTCGTCGAGGACGACGTGCGTGAGCGGGTGGGAGCGTTTCTCGGGTTGACCGGGGACGACACGAGCGTCGGCGCGCCGGAGCCGTTCGACGCGGAGGCGCTGCGCGAGGACCCGTCCCTGATCGCGCGCGCGTCGCGGCTGACGGTGGTCGGCGAAGGCGCCGAGGGCGTCGAGCTCGAGTGGCTGGACCGCGGTGACGGCCCGGTGCTCGTGATCGAGGACGACGCGCTGACGCCGACGGGTCGCGCGGCGGTCCTGGACGAGCTGTTCGGCTAAGTGGCGACCTGGACCAGCTCCAGCGCGCCGCGCCACACGTAGTAGCCGCGGCCGGGCGGGAAGACCGCGTTCGTGCGCCGCGGCAGGCGGACGCCGAGCAGGTCGCCGTCGACGTCCAGGTCGGGATCGAGCAGCAGCCCGTGCTCGTCCTTGCGCAGCTCGCGCAGCCAGCCGCCGTAGGCGCGCAGCACGGCCTGGGTCTCCGCGGCGGCGACGATCCGCACCGGCGCGTCCCGCCCGCGCCGCACGAGCGTCTCCAGCGCGGAGGAGCCGAGCGTCTCGGCCAGCTCGTCGCCGTCGTCGATCACGACCACGAGCGGCCGGTCGCCCTCGTCCATGTCCGCGGCGAGCGCCGCGAGCTCGGCCGCCTTGGCGTCACAGGCCTCGACGCCGCGGGCGACCGACGTCCAGCCGACGTCCGCGGTGGGCAGCGGGCTGCGACGCGGGGCGAGCAGATGCACCGCCGTGCCCGGGTCGCCGTCGAGCAGCGAGCGGGCGATCGTCTCCAGCGTCGTCGAGCGGCCCGAGCGGTACGGGCCGGCGACGAGGAAGTGCGCGTCGGCGAGGTCGACGGCGACGCTGTCGAGGTCCTCGTCGCCGAGGCCGAGGACCGGCCGCAGATGGGAGGCGGGCGGGAGCTCGTCGCGCGAGACGGACGCCGGCAGCGGCGCGATCGGCGGCACGTGGCCTTCGCCGTGGCGGTCCCGGAGCGCGCGGGCCGCGCGGTTGATCGCGGCCAGCTGGCCCTCACCGGACGGGTCGTCGCCGACGAGCGCGATCTGGGCCTCCATCGCGCCGCGCACGAAGCCGCGGCCCGCGGGAAGCGCCACGTCCTTGGTCGCCCGCATGTCCAGCCCGAGCGAGCCGTACTCGTCCGGGTCGGCCATCCGCAGCACGACCTTGGTCGGCACGATGCCGCTGAGCTGGCCGGAGATCGTCGCGCGCCGCTCGGCCGTGATCACGAAGTGCACGCCGAGCGGGCGGCTGTCGGCGACCAGGCGCGGCAGCAGGTCCACCATCTCGCCGAGGTTGATGCGCTCGAAGGCGGCGAAGAAGCCCGCGTAGCCGTCGAACAGGATCACGATCCGCGGCAGCGTCTCGTGCTCGGGGACGGCGCGGTTGTACTCGCTGAGCGTGAACGCGCCGCGCGCCGCGAAGCGCTCACGGCGGGCGGCGAGCGTCTTGCGGATCGTGCTGACCAGCCGCGTCACGCGCTCCTCGTCCTCGCCGAGGACGACGCCGCCGCAGTGCGGCAGCGCCTCCAGCGACGTGAGGCCGCGCGTGGCGAAGTCGAGCCCGTAGAGGTGCAGGCGGTCCGGGCCGGTCTGGCCGGCCAGGGCGAGCGCGATCGTGCGCAGCAGCGCCGTCTTGCCCGCGCCGCTGGCGCCGTAGACGAGCAGTGAGCCGTCGTTCTCGAAGTCGTGCGTGAGCGGGATGCGGCGCTGTCGCGCGGGCTCGTCGATGACGCCGAACGTCACGACGGGATCGGCGCTCGGGGGCAGCGACTCCAGCGGGATGATCGGCTCCAGCGCCGGCAGCCACGGAGACCGCTGGCGCGGGATCTCCTCGCGCTCGGCGGCGACGTTGACCGCCTTCACGAGCTCCTCGAGGTCGGTGGAGACGGTGCCGAACGCGCTCGAGGGGCGGCTCGGCTGCGCGCCGTCGTCGGCGGCGCGGCCGAAGCCGAAGTCGCGCAGCTCGATCGCGGGCGCCGAGTCCGCCGCGGCCGTGATGCCGCCGACGTAGGCGGCCTGGAACTCCTGCAGCTCGGCCGCGCCCACGCGGGCGAGCGCGCGGCCGGGCGTGGTGCGCGGGATGCGGGCCGCGTCGCCGACGCCGACGACGTCCGCGGACTCGGTCGCGGCGGCCATGCGCAGCGCGATCCGCAGGTTCACGTTGGCGCGGATGTTCTCGGACACGACGCCGCCCGGGCGCTGCGTCGCGAGCACGAGGTGCACGCCGAGCGAGCGGCCGCGCTGAGCCACGTCGACGACGCCCTCGACGAACTCCGGCACCTCCTTGGCCAGCGTCGCGAACTCGTCGATCACGATCACGAGGCTCGGCGGCGCGTCGCTGGAGCGGCGCTCCATGTCGATCAGGTCCTTGGCGCCCGCGTCCTTGAGCACGTGCTCGCGGCGCTTGAGCTCGGCGTTCAGGGACGTGAGCGCGCGCTGGGTGAGGTGCGTGTCCAAGTCGGTGACGAAGCCGACGGTGTGAGGGAGCCCGACGCACTCCTTAAACGCGGCGCCGCCCTTGTAGTCCACGAGCAGGAACGTGAGCCGGTTCGGCGGGTGCGCGAGCGCGAGCGAGGCGACGAGCGTCTGCAGCAGCTCGGACTTGCCCGCGCCGGTGGTGCCGCCAATCAGCGCGTGCGGGCCGTCCGTTCGCAGGTCGACCACGAGGTGCTCGTCGCCGGTGGCGCCCAGCGGGGCGGCGAGCTTACGCCTGGCGTCGGCGCGCCAGCGCTCGACGACGTCCTCCGGCGTGTGCTCGGACTGGCCGAGCAGCTCGAGCAGGGTCACGCGTGACGGGATGCCGCCGCGCACGCCGCTCGTGCTGGTGTCGCGCACGGGCGCGAGCGCGAGCGCGATCTCGCGCGCGCTGGCGCGGCTGAGGCCGTCGACCGTGACGTCCTCCAGCACGCCGCCGGTGCGGGCGTCGGTGACCACGACGCTCGCGAGCAGCGGGTCGTGCTCGATGGTGACGCGGCACTCGCCGGGCAGCTCGCGCATCTCGCGGCCGAGCCAGAGCACACCCACGTCGTGCTTGCCCGTGGCGCCGAGCAGCTCGGCGATCAGGCTGCGCTCGGGCGCGACGCGCTCGTCGAGCACGAGCAGCACGAACAGGCCGCGGCGCGGCGGGCCCGCGCCCATCCGCTCGGCCTCCGCGCGGCGGCGGCGCTGCAGCGCGATCACCTCTTCCACGAGCCGGCGCGCCTCGACGGGGCCGACCGCGAGCGGCTCGCCCTCGAGCGGGGACCCCTGCGGGCGCGTGTGCGGCGTCCACTTGATCCAGCCCAGCTCGGGGACGAGCTCCTCGCGCACGGCGGCGGCGACCATCATCTCGCGCGGGCTGTGCAGCGTCACGGCCTGGGCCAGCAGCCAGCGCGTGAGCGCGGTGACGCCCGCGGGCGAGCCGCCGAGGCCGACGGCGCCGGCCTCCGGGATCGCGACCAGCACGGGCGCCGCGGGGATGGTGCGGTGCTGCTCCTCGACGGTCTGCGCCTTGCGGCGCAGCTCCTCCTCGCCGCCCATGTCGACCGCGACCTCGTAGCGGGCGCGCTGGTCGGCGGTGCCGACGCGCAGGTGCAGGAAGTCGGGATCCGACGGGCGGCGCTCCCACAGGTCGGCGGTGTGGGAGACGGCGCGGTGGATGAGCTCGCCGGCGTCGGGCGCGGCGGCGTTGCGCTCGTGCTCCTCCTCGGCCGCCGCGGTCGCCAGCTGCTCGGAGAGCTTGGCCAGCTCGCCCTCCCAGCGCGTGCGCTCCTCCGCGCTGGCCTTCCTGCCGCCGCGGCGGTCCTCGATGTAGGTCCAGATCGCGAGCACCGGCGTGAGCGCCATGAACAGCAGCATCAGCGGGCTCTTGGTCACCAGGTACATGACCGCGCCCATCAGCAGCGGCGCGAGGCTGGCGGCGAGCGGCAGCCGCGCCTTGGTCGGCTTGCCGGGCGGGGCGGGCAGCTGAAAGCGCTGCGGCTGCCAGCGGCGCGGGACGCGCGGCGGGCGGTTGAACGCGACGTTGCCGGCGCCGTCGTCGCCGAGCGCGTCCTGACGCGGGCGGCTCGGGCGGATCGTGATCAGGCTGCGGGCGAGCCGCAGGCGCTCGCCGTTGGTGAGCGTGTAGGGCTCGTGGTGGCGCAGCGGAGTGTCTCTGACGAACGTGCCGTTGCCCGAGCCGGGGTCGACGACCGTGACCGCGTCGGGCAGGACCTTCACGCGCAGGTGCTGGCGCGACATCGAAGGGTCGGCGAGCGTGACGTCGCAGGCCTCGTCGCGGCCGACCATGAACGTGCCGGCGGGCAGCGAGACGATCTTGCCGGCGGCCGGGCCGCCGACGACGACCAGGTCGAAGCGCGCGTTGCCGGTGTCGGGCCGGCGCGCGGGCGCGTGGCCGAGCGTCAGCGTGTCGCCGTTGCGGACGCCGGCCGCGAGCAGACGCTCGTCGGCGCGCAGCGTGGTGCCGGTGCGCTCGAGCGTGACGGCCTGGGCGAGCGGCGCACCGAGCTTCGTGGCGATGGCGTCCGCGAACGCGCCGACGGTGACGCTGGGCGCGATCTCGGCCACGAGGTCGTGCGCGCGGTCGGCGCCGAGCCGGGCGCGCACGTGCAGGACGGTGCGGGTGCCGCTCATTGGATGAGCGCCCCGCGCAGCGCGTCGATCTCCTTCTGGAGCGCGGCCTCGGAGCGGCCGATGGATTCGGCCGTCCGGTCGTAGATGCCCTTCTTGTTCGTCTCCGCGGCCTGGCGCATCGTGCCGAAGCGGGTGGCGAGCTGGTCGACGCGCTGGACGAGCCGCCGGTGTCGGGCGGCGTCCGCGGGCGGCGCCTTGATCGCCTCCAGGTCGTCGCTCGCCTGCTCGAACGTTCGCTCGAGCCGGCCCACCGCGTCGATCTGGTCGGGGACCGTGGCCGCGTCGGCGAGCGCCCGGCGCTCGGCCCGGTAGGTCAGGCCGAGCCGGTCCACGGTGTCGTCGACGGCCTCGACGTAGCGCACGTGGGCGCGCTCCTGCGTCGACGGCCCGCGATCGGAGAGCGCGAAGCCGGAGCCGGCGGCGGCCGCGGTGATGACCACCGCGAGGGTGATCGTGATCGGCTTGCGGTAGGAGCGCCGCTCGGTCGGGCGCGGGCCGACCTGCGATGCCGAAGGCGGCCGGTCGACGAGCGTCTGGCCCGCCTGCGGCTGGATCAGCCGGCCGCCGAACGTAGTCGACGCGCTGCGCTCCTGCGGGCGCTCGCCCGTCGAGGTCCGGCGCGCGATCTCGGTCGGCGGTGGCGGGGGCAGGCGGGTTCCCGCGCCGGTCGCGGCTTCCAGCTCGTCCATCACGGCGGTCGCCGAGTCGACGCGTTGCTCCGGGTCCTTGGCCATCGCGTGGGCCAGGACGTCGTCCACCTGGCGCGGGACGTCGGGGCGGACCTCGCTCGGGCGCGGAGGCGGCTCGGAGACGTGGGCGAACAGGATCGCGGCGTCCGACTCGCGCTCGTAGGGGACACGGCCGGTCAGGCACTCGAACAGCACGGCGCCGAACGCGTAGACGTCGCTGCGGCGCGTCGCGGGCCTGCCGTGGATCTGCTCGGGCGCGATGTAGTCGAGCGTGCCCACGAACTGGCCCGTGCGCGTGAGACCCGGCTGCCCGAGCGCCTGCGTGAGGCCGAAGTCCGCCAGGTAGGCGTGGTCGCGGCTGCCGATCAGGATGTTCTGCGGCTTGAAGTCGCGGTGGATCATCCCGGCGTCGTGCGCGGCGTCCAGCGCGTCCGCGATCGGCCGCAGGATGCGGATGACGCGGTGCAGGTCGAGCTCCCCGCGCGTGATCAGGTCCTTCAGGCTCGGGCCCTTGATCAGCTGCATCGAGATGTACAGCTGGCCGTCGGCGTCCCCGAAGTCGTGCACGGTCACCACGTGCGGGTGATCGAGCGCGGCCTGGCTGCGCGCCTCGCGCCGGAACCGCTCCTGGAAGCGATCGTTGCGCGAGAGCTCCGGGGTGATCACCTTCAGCGCGACCCGGCGGTGCAGCGAGAGCTGGATGGCCTCATAGACCACGCCCATGCCTCCCTGGCCCAGCAGCGCTTCGATCTGGTAGTTCCCGATCAGGGATCCCGTTTGGAGCATCGACCCTGGAAAGGGTACGTTGGAGTGACGATGATCGAGCTTGTCGGCGACCCCGCAGCAATGCAGGCCCAGGCCGCGGCCTGGCGCGCCATCGCGGGGCGGATCGCCGACGCGGGCGCCCGTGGCGCGGCGGCCGTCACCGGCGCGCACTTCGAGGGTCCCGCGGCCGCGCGCGCGAAGGCCGAAGCGCGCTCCGCCGCCGCGCGCGCGACGGGCATCGCGGCCGAGCTGCGCGCGTTGGCGGGCGCGCTCTCGCGCGACGCCGAGGAGCTCGAAGCCGCCCAACGCCGCCAGCGCGCGCTGGAGGAAGCGGAGGCCGCCGAGTCGGCGGCCCGCGCCGCGGCCGCGGAGGCGGCCGGCAAGTCGTGAGCGGCGCCGCGCCCGCGCGCCTCGCGGCGCCCGCCCATCCCGCGGGACGTCGATGACGCGGATCTCCATCGAACCGTCCAGCGTTCTGCGGGCGGCGTCGGCGTTGCGCGATGTCGCCGGCGAGCACCGGCGGTCCGCGTCCCGGCTCGCCTCGGACGGGCTGCCGAGCATGCCGCCGGACCTTGTCGGGCGCTACGCGGGGCGCATCCGCGCACTCGCGGCCGACCTCGACGCGTTGGCGGGCGAGCTGGTGCGGGCGGGTTCGAACCTGGACAAGCGGGCGCGGCTCGCCGAGGCCAGCCAGGCCGGCGCGAGCACGACCACCGTCGTGCCGATCCCGATCCCGCCGCCCGAGCCACCGCTGCGCACGCCGCGCATCCCGAGCGTGAGGATGCCGCAGTCGGGCGGGCGGGCCGCGCACCTCGCCAACGCGCTCGGCGCGTCCGGCGGCGCGCCGCCCTCGCACCCGGCCGGCGCGGCGTCCCAGCAGGACGCCGCGTGCTGGCTGGCGGCGCAGTCGCGCTCGGCCGGCGCGCCCGGCGAGCTGCTCGTGATGGCGGCGCTGACCGAGTCGGGCGGCCAGAACCTGTCCTACGGCGACCGTGACAGCGTCGGGTACTTCCAGATCCGGCCGTCGACGAACTTCGCGCCTGCGGGGTTCGGCGTCCCGCCCGAGACCAAGGTCTCCGGCGACTGGTGGGTGCAGAACCCGGACGCGCAGGCGGCGTGGGCGCGCGACAAGATCGCCGAGACCGCGGGCGGCGAGCGCGACGCCGACCTCTCGGACCCGGTCGCACTCGGCGCGTGGGCGCAGGCGATCGAGCGCTCGGCCTACCCGGACCGCTACGCGCAGCACTACGACCAGGCGCGCGAGCTGGTCAAGCACTGCTCCGCGCAGGAGCCGAGCCGGGGCGGCGGGGACGCGCTGCGGATCGCGGCGCGCGAACTCGGCGTGCGCGAGTCGGGGGACAACACGGGCGCGCGCGTGTCCGTCTTCCAGGACGCGACCGGCGCCTACAACGCGCCGTGGTGCGCGAGCTTCGTCACGTGGGCGCTCGAGGAGTCCGGCCGCTCGATGCCCGACGGCAACTGGGCCGCGGTCGCCAGCTGGGTGGCCGCCGCGCAGGCGGGCACGGCGGGCCTGGAGCTCGTGTCCGCGGCCGAAGCGCGGCCCGGCGACCTCGTCGCCTACGACTGGGGCTTCGGTTCCGACTTCGGCCAGGACGGCCACATCGGCATGCTCGCCACCGACGTCTCGGGCGGGACGTTCGAGGCCATCGAAGGCAACTACCAGGACGCGGTCACGCACACGTCGCGCTCCGTCGACGACGCCAACGTCGTGTTCATCCGCGTCAGTTGAACGTCCTCGCGCTCACGGTCGACTACGGCGCGGAGGAGCTGAGCGCGCTCGGGCGCCTGCTCGCGGCCGACGACGCGCCCGGGCTCGCCGCGCCCGAGCCGGCGCCGATGACGCCGGAGACCCGCCGCGCCGTGCACGCCGCCGCCTGGCGTGGCCTCGTCGCGCGCCGCGCGATCCTGCTGGAGCCGGGCCCGCCGGCGTCGTTCGCGCTCGCCGAGCCGCACGCCTCGCTGCTCGCGCCCTTGATCGCGCCGGAGCGGACGGTCGTGCTCGACCGCTGGGAGCCCCGCGGCGGCGAGCGCCGGGTCGCGTTCTACCTGCGCGAGAACGTCGCGGTCGAGCAGGAGGCGTTGCCCGGGCTGATCTACCGGCACACGCTGATCGCACGCGCGGCCGTGCGCGAGCGGCTGCTGGCCGCCGCCGCCATCCCGGAGGACCGTCCGCCGGCGCAGGGCCAGCCGTTGGAGACGACGCGCAAGGCGCTCACCGCATCGCGCGACGACACCTCGCCGCCGCTGCTCTACGCCGCGCTCGCGGTCGGCATGGTCGGCGAGGAGGTCTGGGTCGACGGCGGCGAGCTCGGCCTCTGGCGCGGCCGCGGACAGCGCACGGTGACGCTGCGCCCGACCACGCCGGACGAGCTGCGCGCCGCGCTCAGTCCTCGATGATGATCGCCGGCGTGGGCTTCGGCTTGGGCTTGGACGTCTGCGGCCGCGGCGCGGTCGTCTGCCGGCGCGGCGCGCTGTAGACCGTCGGCACGGCCGTCACCTGCGGGGCGGCCGTCGGCTGCGGCGCCGGCGCCGACTGCGTCCGCTGGACCGTGGTGCGCCGCTTCGCCCGCGGCTTCTTCTTCTTGGGCTTCGGCTTGGGCGTCGCCGTCGGCGTGGGGGTGGCCGTCGGGGACGGCGTCGGCGTGGGCGTGCGCAGCGCGGGCACCGCGCCGCCGACTGCGAGCGTCGGCGCGGCGGAGTCGGCGTCCGCCGCCTGGGCCGCGGGGGCGCGGTCGAGCGCGCCGCCGCCGAGGTACGCGGCCGCGAACGCGCTCACGGCGAGCGTCGCGATCACGGCGATGGCGGTGACGGTCGAGCGCATCCGAACCGAAGTATGGCTCAGTGGCGAGCAGACCTGATCGAACGTCCGGCCAGCACGAGTCTAAGCTTGTCCGGTGACCTCGCCCGCCCGCAACGAGGCGGCGCTTCCCGACCTCGGCGCGCTCGGGGCCATGTCCGATGCCGTCGAGTCGGGCCTCGGCCTCCCGGAGGTCGTCCGCGCCGCGGCTCGCGCCCTCGACGCGTCGCTCGTGCTGATCGACCGCTCGAGCTCCGTGCTCGCGGTCGCGGCCCGCTCCACAGCGGACGAGCGCCAGCTGATGCGCGACGCCGAAGGGGTCCAGACGCACGAGCTGCGCGTCGGCGACGTCGTCGTCGGCCGCCTGCGCCTGCGCCCCCGCGGCGGCGGCCCGTCCGCGGCCATCCTGCGCATCGCGACCACGATGATCGCGTCCGAGGTCGAGCGCCTGCGCGCGCCCGACCGCGCGTCCGAGGCCGCGCAGTCCGCGTTCCTCACCGCGCTGCTGCAGCGCAAGGTCACCGACCGCGGGGACATCATCGCCCGCGGCTCCGAGCTGGGCGCCGACCTCTCGGAGGGCGGCGCGGTCGTCGTCGTCCGCGCCCACCACTTCGCGCCCGCCGACGACGACTGGCGCGCCCGTGTGCTCGCCGCCGCCGAGCGCGCTGCCCGCGCCGGCGCTCCCGGCGCCCTGGCCGCGGTCCACGACGAGCACGTGGTCGTGCTGCTCCCCACGGCGGAGGACAGCGCGCTGCGCCGCGTCGCGGACGCCATCGCCCGCGAGTTGCACGCCTCCGTCCACGGCTTCACCTTCGCCGTCGGCCACTCGCGTGTCGCCCAGGACCCGGTCGACCTCTACCGCGCCGGCAACGAGGCGCTGCTCGCCGCCAACGTCGCGACCGGCAACGAGAGCGACGACGACGTCGCCATGCTCGCCTTCGAGGACACCGGCGCCTACCGCCTCCTGCTGCCCGCCATGAGCGAGGACCCCGCCGAGCTCCAGCGCTTCTACGAGGAGACCGTCGCCCCGCTCGTCGCCTACGACGACCAGTACGAGACCGACCTGGTCCAGACGCTCGAGACGTTCCTGGACGCCGACGGCAACGTGGCCGGCACGGCCGCGCGGCTGTTCACGCACCGGCACACGGTCCGGTACCGGCTCGAGCGGGTGAAGGACCTGAGCGGGTTGGACGTCGCCTCGACCGACGGTCGCGAGAAGCTTGGGCTGGGACTGAAGGCGATGCGCGTGCTGGGCATCGCGGCGCCGCGCGGACCGGCGACGGAGGCCGGGACCGCGGGTGGGCGGGTCCGGCGCGAAGCGAAGGACCGCTAGACGCCCCGTGGCGCTTAGCTAGTAGCGCGCGAGGGGCGAGCCGTGTTCAACGGCGGCCACCGAGGGGGGCAGGGAGTGGCGGAGATCACGTGTGGTCGCTTCCTCCTGGTCCGGGCCCGAAACGATCACACTCGGGTTCGACCGCGCTTCGGACAAAGGGGGTGATGTACAAACGGGTCCTGAGAGGCGACGTTTGTACATCACCCCCCGCAGACCGGTGTTCGTTTCCACGAGATCCGCACACGGCGGGCGGAGATGGGGCGCCCCTCGATGAGCCGTTCTGCTGTTCGTCACGAGACCGCTGCCGGCGCCCGGCGGGAGCACCCAGCGGCTCGCCTCTAGGTCTCCACCGTCACCAGGTGCCGTCCCTGCACCCGCCCGGGCACGCGCACGACGACCTCGATCCCCTGGTTGGTCCTGCGCACCTGCGGCCGACGCACCCGCTCGCCGTCCAGCCACACCCGCTTCGGCCGGCGCGGCACCGTCGCGCCGATTCGCAGCATCCGTACGCGCTCGCCTCGGTAGGTGACCCGCGTCTCGTAGATGCGGTCGTCCTGGAGCGCGCGGACCGCCACGGTGTCGCGCTCTCCCAACCGGATCGAGTTGCCCGCGATGTACTCGTCGGCACCCACGTTCGCGACGACGTCGAGCCGGCGCTCGCCGACGGACGGCCGAACGCCGAGCTGCTGGGCGATCACGGGCCAGGCCGTGCCGTAGTGACCCCAGGCCTGCATGAACATCGACCGGCACGTCCAGCAGCGGTCGATGTTGCGGTTCTGATCGGGTGACGGGAGGATCTCGGGCAACGCGCCGGGCTGCTCGTCGACGACGCCGGCGGCGTTGGCGTCCGTGTAGCGGCGCTGGGACTCCGCGCGGCCGTACTCGCCATCCGCGACGGCCTTGATGGCGGTGTTGAGGCTGAAGACGGTCCGTTCGCCCTTGCCCTCGGGCCCGCCGGTGCAGCCGGTGTGGAACATGCCGAGGTTGAAGGGGGCGAAGCCGCTGAAGCAGTCCGACTCGCGCACGTCCAGGGCGGCGTCGGCGTGGGCGCGCGGGGCGAGGCCGATCTCCATCGGCGTCACGCCGGTCCAGTGCTGCTGCACGATCGGGCGGTTGCCGGCGTCCAACGAGTCGCCGTACTGGTTCGTCGCCGCGCTCCACCACGTGCGGTCGAACGCGCCGCGCAACCGGTCGGCGAGCCCGGCGGCCCAGCGCAGCGTCGCCCGGTCGCGCTTGAACTCGGCCATTGCGGCGAGGTCGGTCAGCCCGCGGATGAGGTAGACGGTGTTGTCGAGCTTCTCCTCGCCCATGCCCTCGCGCTCGACGTTGCCGAGGCCCTCGGGCCAGCCGTCCTTGTCGGCGTCGAGGTTGTCTACGACGTAGCGAGTCGCCCGGCGCGAGAAGTCGTAGAGCCGGTTGAGGAAGCGGTTGTCGCCGCTCCAGCGCCAGACGAGCGCGACGGCGCTCGGGAACTTCACCGACTCGTCCGTGTTGCCCGGGTCGGTGTTGGCGCCGAAGTACACCGAGCCGTCGGTGACGATCTCGTGCGCGACCTTGCCCGACTTGGCGTTGAGCCGGTCCGACACCTGCTGCAAGGCGATCAGGTGAGACTTGATCGGCTCGAACTGGCCCAGCGCGACCGCCGCGAACGCCGTGTACTCGCCGTCGGTGGCGAACAGCCACGGGTAGTCGGGGTAGCCGGCGCCGATGAAGGTGACGCGGTCCAGGGCGCCGATCGGGCGTGGGTACGCCTTGCCGCGGTCGACGAAGCGCAACTGCAGGTTCTCCGCCGTCTGCGTGAGGTCCGCGAGGTTCTGCTTGCCGTAGTCGACGGCGTTCTGGAGGGTGCGGTTGCCCGGAAGGCTGACGCGGCTGCGCTGGTGCAGCTTCGTGCGCGCCAGGTACTTGTCGCGCAGCGCCTCGTCGGGGTTCGCGAGCGCGCGCCGCAGGTCCTCGCGCGTCGCCGCGACCGCGAACCACAGCGTCGTCGGCTGGTCGAGGTTCACCTGATAGCGCAGCTGGCCACCGGTCCCGCGGCCGACCGGACCGTCGTCGCACCCGGACGGCAGCGACTGGTTCCCGTCCGCGCAGACGATGCCCGTGCGCGGCCCGCGGTGGCCGGGGCCCGTCTCGACGCCCACAGCGGCGGTGTCAGAACCGGCGAACGCGGTCAGCGGCCCGTCACTGAAGGTGAGCACGCCGTCACCCGCCGTGACCGCGTCCTGCCCGTTGTCGGACGCCGTCGGATGGCCCTGGCTCGAGGTCCACGGATACGCGGTCAGCAGCTCGGAGTGGACGTCGACCTTGACGGTGTGCGTGCCGCTGCCCGTGAGCGTGAGGCCGAACAGCGCGCCACGGACGCCGTCCGGCACGAAGTCGGTCCGCGTCATCTTCACGCCGTTGATCGCCGGCAGTTCGTAACGCACGTAGCCGCGCCCCGAGGTGAAGCGCGTCGCCGGCCCGACCCACTGGTCGTCGACGCCGAACCAGACGCCGTCGGCGAGCTTGAGCGGCGGCGCCCAGATGCCGCCCATCTCGCCCGTGATGTGCCAGCCGTTGGCGTACCAGCCGCCGTCCTGGAACCCGACGGCGTACGCGCGATCTCCCGCGGCGACCTCCCGCCGGTCCTTGAGCCGGTCGGTGGTGGACACCTCGTCCGCCGCCTGTGCCGCGGTCACCGGAAGCGCCGCGAGCACCATCGCCACGATCAACGCACGCGCCATATCTGCCTCTCTCTCCCCTGAAGCGCTTCAGGATTGCTACCCGTGCAGCGTTCGTGGGTAACGACGTGCGGAGTGACCCGTCGCCGTCCCACGATCGCCGATGTCGCGCGCCGCGCCGGCGTGTCGGCGGCCGCGGTGTCGTTCGCGGTCAACGACCGGCCCGGCGTGTCGCCGGAGACCCGCGAGCGCATCCTCGCGGCCGCCCGGGAGCTGGGCTGGCGACCTTCGGCGAGCGCCCGCGCGCTGACGGAGGCGCGCACGCGGGCGATCGGGCTCGTGCTCGCCCGCGACGCTGCGCAGCTCGACGTCGACGCGTTCTTCGTCCGCTTCCTGTCCGGGATCGGACGCGCGCTCAGCGCGGCCGACTACGCCCTGCTGCTCCAGCTCGTGCCGGAGGGCGCCGCGGCCGCGCTGCCCGCCTACGAACGGCTCGCGGCCGCGGGGCGGGTGGACGGCTTCCTGCTCACCGACGTCGAGGTCGACGACCCGCGGTTCGCGGTGCTGGAAGCGGCGGGCGTGCCGGTCCTGCTCGCCGGGCGGCCCGTGGGGGAGTGCCCCTTCGCATGGGTCGAGACGCGCCACGAGGAAGGCATGGCCGGGCCCGTCGCGCACCTCGCCCGGCTCGGGCACACCCGCGTGTGCTTCTTCGGCGGGCGCGCCGACTTCGAGCACGTGCAGGTGCGGCGCGAGCGCTGGCGCAACGCGGTGGACGACGCGGGCGTGGAGGAGGGCGTCGCCGTGCACGCGGCCGACGACGAGATGGCCGAGGCCGCGCGGGTGCTGCTCACGAGCGAGCCGACCGCGGTCGTGTGCGGCAGCGACGTGCTGGCCGTGGCGCTGGTGCGCGCCGCGCGCGAGCGCGGGCTCGACGTCCCCGGCGACCTCTCCGTCACCGGGTTCGACGACTCACCGCTGGCCGCGCTCTCGGGCCTGACCTCGGTGCGGGTGGACTACGCCGAGTTCGGCGAAGCCGCGGCCGGCGCGTTGCTGGCCGAGCTCGGGGTCGCCGAGGCCCCCGCGTTCGAGCCGTCGGCGCCGGAGCTGGTGCTGCGCGCGTCCACCGCTCCCCCGCCGTCGCGCGGGTAAGGTCCCGCGCCATGGCGATCGGCATCCTCACCGGCTCCGGCACCTACGCCCTCCCGGGCCTGTCCACCTCCGGCTCAGAGCCGGTCCTGACCGAGTGGGGCGAGGCGTTCGTCTCGCACGGCACGTGGGGCGGGGTCGACGTGCTGCATATCTCCCGGCACGGGGTCGGGCATCCGCGGCTGTCGAACCACGTCACGCACCGCGCGAACATCGCGGCGCTCAAGCAGCTCGGCGCGCAGGGCGTGCTGGCCGTGACCGTGTGCGGCGCCGTCGACCCGGACGCCGACCTCGGTTCGGTCGTCTGCTTCGACGACCTGCACTTCGTCTCCAACCGCCTGCCGGACGGCTCGCTGTGCACGTTCTTCACCGAGCCGGGCGCGAAGGAGCGCGGGCACTGGATCTACGAGTCGCCGTTCTCCGCCGACCTGCGGGCGGCGTTGCTCGCGGGCACCGAGGAGGCGGGCGTGCCCGTGCGCGACGGGGGCTGCTACGGCCACGTCGACGGCCCGCGCTTCAACACCCGCGCCGAGATCCGCGGACTCGCGGCGGCGGGCGTGACCGCCGTGTCCCAGACGGCCGGCCCGGAGACCGTGCTGGCCGGCGAGCTGGAGCTGCCGTACGCGCTGCTGGGCTTCCTGACCGACTACGCCAACGGCGTCAAGGAGGAGGCGACGCCGGTCGAGACGCTGGTGGAGATGATGGCCGCCTCGACCGAGACGTTCGCGTCGATCCTGCGGGCCGCGCTGCCGCACGCCGCGGCGGCGACCCCGGCGCCGCCCGGGGTCGTCTACCGCTTCGGGGCCTAGCGGACCACGCGGGTCGACGCGTCGGCCGTGCCCGAGATGCGGAACTCGTCATCCCGGAACGCCTCCACGCGCGAGCCGCGGCCGGCGCGCACGGTCACGCCGTCGAAGCGCCCGATCGCCTTGATCTGGGCCTCGAGTTCGCGCAGGCTGCGCGGACCCGGGTCGCCGCCCTCGTCGCGCTCGTCCTCGTCGCCGATGATGATCGTCGTGAAGCCGTCCTCGCCCTGGTCGGCGTCCTGGCCGACGAAGCGCAGGCGCTGCGTGCCGCGCGCCGCGTCGGACGGGATCCGCATCGTGTAGCTGCGCGTGAGCGTCCCGCCGCGCACGCGCTGCAGGGAGACGCGGACGCGAACGCGCTGCCCCGGGCGCACCCGCGCGGGCAGCTTGACCGAGCGGATGAACGCCTGGTCGGCGCCCCGGCGGACCTTCATCAGCACGTTGACGCCGGTGACGTTCGGCGGGGTCCCCGTGTAGGCGTCGATGGCGGAGATGGCGGTCGCGAGGTCGTTCGACGCGCCGCTCAGCACCGCGTTGAGCGTCGTGCCGTCGTCGGCCTGCGCCGCCGACACCGAGACGTACCGGTTGCAGAAGCGCACGGGCTTGCCGATCTGCTGGATCGTGATCCGCGCGCACATCTCGCCGGTCAGGCGTGAGGGCACGCTGCCGAGCAGGCCCGCCGCGGCCTGCGAGACCGAGAGCGGCGCGACGAACGACGTCCACGACCCGCCGCTGGGCAGGTCCACGGCCGCCTCGTCCGCCGCGGCGGCGTTCACGGCGAGCAGCCCGTTGGTGTCCTGGTCGCGTGCGATCACCTGGACCGGCACCGTGTGCGGCAGCGCGCCGGTCCGCCCCGCGACGGCGCTCAGCCCGTCCGAGCTGATCGTCCCGAGATCGTGCCCGGAGGACGCGAGCTTGTACGTGCTGCCGATCTGTCCCAGCGCGTTCGGGTTGTTGACGATCCGGAACACGTACGCGTCCTGCAGGATCAGCGCGCGCCGCCCGACGCCCTCGAGCTGGTGCCCGAACACCCACACGCGGTCGCCGTCGACGTAGGTGACCGTGCCCACCGAGCTCGTCCGCACGTCGCCCGTCGAGTACCCGACCGCGACCGCCGACCCCGGCTGCAAGGTCTGCGGCGGGAAGAACCCGAGCGGCCCGGGCGGGACCGCGAGCACCGGCCGCCCGGCCTTCGCCGACGCCTTCACGAGCGCGTCCGCGACGGTCCCGGTGAGCCCGCTCACGCTCATCGGCGCCGCGATCGGCTTGGCCGACGCGAGCGCCGCCTTCATGCGCGCGGACGTGCCCTTCGTGCTCGCGCGCGAGGAGGCGGCGTTCGTCCGGCCGGGCACGTCCACGGGGGTGCCGAGGATGGCCTCGATCGGCGTCGCCAGCGCGGCCTTGCCGCCGTACTCGTTGATGGACTCGGAGATCGCGCCGATGACCCGGTTGGTGCCGGCGGCGTCCGGGCAGTAGATCGGCGAGCCGGAGAAGCCGGGCCCGATGCCGGTCGCGTCCACGGCCGGGCCGGACACCTCGACGAGGATGCGGCCGCCGCCCGAGGCCTCGCCGGCCGCCACGTCTTGGACGAGGACGTCGAACGAGCTGATGGTCGTGCCCTGGATCACCGAGTAGCCGGTGCAGCGCATCCCGCCGTGCACCTGCCACAGGGGCATCGTCGGGTCGCCCGCGAACGCCGGCGCGGCGGGCACAAGAAAAGCCGCGACCGCGGCGGCAACTCCAAGCAAGCGCATGAGGTCGCCAGCCTAGGGGGTTGAACGCATTCATCGACCCCTGCCCGACGAAAGGCTGACTCGGGCGGCGCGTTGGCACTCGCGGGCGTTTCACTGGGGGGCCCGGATTCGAACCGGGGTCGCAAGGCACCAAAAACCTGCGTCTTGCCGCTAGACCACCCCCCATCGCTCGGTGAACCCCATTGGTCCAGGGGCCGAGCTGCCCTCGGATACTACGATGCGAGCGGTGTCTGCGCCCACCGTCGTGATCATCGCCGCCGGCGAGGGAACGCGCATGCGTTCCGCCACGCCCAAGGTCCTCCATCCGCTCTGCGGCCGCCCGCTGATCCTGTGGCCGGTGCTCGCGGCCGAGGAGGCCGGAGCCGGGAAGGTCGTCGTCGTCGACAACCCGAAGCGCCGGCTCGAGGATCGGCTGCCCGAGACGGTCACGCACGCGATCCAGCCCGAGCCGAACGGCACGGGCGGCGCGGTCCAGGCCGCGACCGAGCACATCGACCCCGACGCCACCGTGGTGATCCTCGCGGGCGACGTCCCGCTGATCACCGCCGAGGCCATCCAGCAGCTCGTCGAGGCGCACGAGCAGTCCGAGGCCACGGCCACGATGGCGACGATGGAGCTCGACGACCCCGGCCAGTACGGCCGCGTGATCCGCGACATCACCGGCAACGTGACCCAGGTCGTCGAGGCCAAGGGCGGCGCGGGCGACGCGACGCCCGAGCAGCTGGAGATCCGCGAGGTCAACACGGGCATCTACGCCTTCGACGGCGCCGCGCTGATCGACGCCCTCGCCGCGCTCACGCCCGACAACGCGCAGGGCGAGCTCTACCTGCCCGACGTGCTGCCGCGGATGAAGACGATCCAGGCGCACCTGATCACGGACCCGACGCTCACGCTCGGCGTCAACGACCGCGTCCAGCTCGCCGAGGTGCGCAAGCTGGCCCAGAAGCGCATCCACGACGAGCTCCAGCGCGCCGGCGTCAGCATCATCGACCCCGACAGCACGCACATCGACGCGGACGTGCGCATCGGCCAGGACACCGTCATCGAGCCGGGCACGTCGCTGAAGGGCAACACCACGATCGGCGCCGACTGCAGCGTCGGCCCGCACACGACGCTGATCGACTGCCGGCTCGGCGACGGCGTCAGCATCCCGCACAGCTACGCGGTGCAGGCGGTCGTCGACGACTTCGGCACGATCGGCCCGTTCGCGTACCTGCGCCCGGACGCGCACCTGCACGCCAAGGCCAAGGCGGGCGCGTTCGTCGAGATCAAGAACTCGAACATCGGCAGCGGCACCAAGGTCCCGCACCTGTCCTACATCGGTGACACCGACATCGGCGAGAACTCCAACATCGGCGCCGGCAACATCACCGCGAACTACGACGGCCGCAACAAGCACCGCACGACGATCGGCTCCAACGTCCGCACCTCGGTGGACACCGCGTTCGTCGCCCCGGTGACGGTCGGCGATGGCGCGTACACCGGAGCGGGTAGCGTCATCACCGAAGACGTCCCCGCCAACGCCCTCGGCATAGCCCGCGCCCGGCAGAAGAACATCGCGGATTATGCGGAACGACGAAAGCCGTGACGACCGCTGCCCCTCGTACACTCCGCCATGCCGTGAGTGCCTTGACATCTCGCCCCTCATCGGCCACGTCACTGCCGCTCAGCGGCTATGACAAGCGGCTGATGCTCTTCTCCGGCCGCTCCAATCCGGAGCTCGCCGCGAAGATCGCCAACAAGCTCGGGCTCGGCCTGGGCGGAGTCACGCTGAAGACGTTCTCCAACGGCGAGGTGTACTGCCGTTACGAGGAGTCCATCCGCGGCGCTGACGTGTTCATCGTCCAGCCCACGTGCGGCAACGCGGCCACCGGGGTCACCGCGAACGACGCCCTGATGGAGCTGCTCGTGATGATCGACGCGGCCGTCGGCGCCTCCGCGCACCGCGTGATCGCCGTCACGCCGTGGTTCGGCTACAGCCGCCAGGACAAGAAGTCCGCCCCACGCGAGCCGATCTCCTCTCGCCTGGTCGCCCACATGCTGGAGGCGGCGGGCGCCGACCGCGTGCTCACGATGGACCTCCACGCCGGCCAGGTGCAGGGCTTCTTCTCCAAGCCCGTGGACCACATGACGGCGATGTTCATCCTCACGCAGTACTTCAACGACCAGCACCTCGAGGACCTGGTCGTCGTCAGCCCGGACGCCGGCCGCGTGAAGCTGGCCAAGAAGTTCGCGGAGAAGGTCGGCGCGGAGCTGGCGATCCTCAACAAGGAGCGCCCCGCCCAGCAGGTGGCCGAGATCGCCTACGTGATCGGTGATGTCAAGGACAAGACCGCGGTGATCGTCGACGACATCATCGACACCGCCGGCACGCTGCGGGCCGCGGGGGAGACGGTCAAGGACGAGGGCGCCAAGCGCGTGTTCGCGGCCGCCACGCACCCTGTGCTCTCCGGCAACGCGTACGAGAACCTGAAGGCGAGCCCGTTCGAGCGGATCGTCGTGACGGACACGATCCCGATGCAGAAGGACGCGCCGGACAACATCACGGTCCTGTCGGTGGCCGACCTGTTGACCGACAGCATCCGCCGCATCTTCACCGACGACTCCGTCGCCGAGGTCTTCGGCGGCGAGAACCAGCTGTTCTGAGCACCCAGCGCCTGCAACTGCTCCTGGGCCTCTCGGATGAGGAGCTGCTGCAGATCCTGGACTCGGACCCGCTCGCGGTGATCACGGGCGACGAGGACTACCGGCCCGAGGTGCAGATCCTGCTCGAGCTGATCGGCGACGAGCCGCCGCCGAAGGCCTGGGTCCGCGGCCGCCCGCTGCAACTGCTCTTGCAGCGGGACTTCGCGGGCTTCGAGGACGCGCTCGCCGAGTACCGCGAGCGCGGTCACATCATCCGCAAGCGCGGAGAGTGATCACTCGTCGGGGTCGGGGCGCTTCTCGCCCGGCCACGAACCCGTGAGGTAGTTCCAGCCGATCGCTCCGTAGCGATCGACGACCACGCGCGTGACCTTGAAGATCACGCCCTGCAGCGCCGCGGCGCTGAGGATCTTCACCCAGGACGCCTGCTCGGTCGTGCCCTTCGGCGGATCCTCGTCGTCGATCTTCGTCCAGGCGAAGTTGAAGATCCGCTTGCCGACCAGGGCGGCCACGATGCTCAGGAAGAGGCCAAACGGCTTGTAGATGAGTCCCACGGTCGCCGACATTACCCATTTCGACGCGCTGGCCATTCGACCATGGCGTATTCCGACCGGCGGGCGGTAATGATGTTCGGCACGAAGACCGATACTTCGCTCAAGGACGGACGCGATGAACGAAGATCACTCAGACGACCTGCTCAAGCGAGCGCTGATAGACGCCGAGGCGGCCGCTTCGGTCGCCCTGCGCGTCACGCCGCTCGCGCTCTCGGAGGCCCTGACGGTGGTGTTCCACGGTCGCAAGGACCTCGGGACCATCCAGACCTACGTCGCCCACGGGGGGCGCGGAGCCGGCGACGCCGTCGGCAAGGACGAGCTCTTGCGCGTCCCGTGCGACCTCGACCTCGCGGAGGCGGGCGACCGCGCCGAGGCTGAACAGCTCTTCCAGGAGCAGGCCGCGGCGCTGCGCGACGCGCTCGTGGGCGCCGACACGGTGCTCGAGATCTGGCGCGAGCCGCTGGAGGACCTCGCCCACGACCACGTCCGCGTGGACCGGCGCCTGAAGCTCGACGTGCGGCTGCCCGCGCACCGGCTGCTGCCGACCGCGCTGCTGAGCCCGGAGAAGCAGATCGTGGTCACGCCCGTGTGCAGCGCCCGCTCGCTCAACGAGGGTCGTCCGCCGATGGGGATCGCGGTCGGCCAGCAGGACGTCGTGCGCGTGTACCCGCTGCCCGACGACCCCGAGCGCTGCCTGAACGACTTCCTGGACGCCGCGGCCGAGCACGCCATGAAGCTCGCCGAGCAGCTGGGCCGCCAGGAGGCGTCCGTCCAGCGCTTCCTCGAGCTCAACGGGGACGATTTCCCTCAGACTGGATAACCCGCCCCCCGCCCCCCGCCTTCCTATAGAACTCACGCCTTCTGAGGCGGACCCGGGTTCTGATAGTCGTCGGCTTCGCGCTGTTCTTCTTCATCGGGATCAGCGCGATGCTGGCCCGTGCGCTGGCGGCCACGGGCACCGAGCGCAGCCGCGTGCTCGAGGTCGCGCAGGCAGAGGCCCGCGGGGACGCCCGCGCCGTCCTGCAGGCCACGCCCGCGTGCGCCCGCCAGCCCGCGTGCGTGGCCGCGACGACGACGTTCGTGAACACGCTCCGGCGCGGCGGTGAGGTCGAGATCCTGCAGTACAAGCCGAGCGTCCAGCTGCCGCTCACGCGTGTGACCGGGACGGGCCGCGTCGCCTGGCGCGCCGGGGCCAGCCCGCCCGTCGTCCAGTGCGTGCGCGTGCGCCGCGACGGCCCGCTGTCCGGCGCGAAGGTCGAGCTGCTGGCCATCTCGGCGCCGATCGGCAACGACGACGCCTGTCCCTAGCTGCACCGAAAGGCGCAACGACGTACCTCGTTCGATCGAGGACGGCGACCCGGGGCCGGCCGTACGGTCGGCCGCATGTTCCGAGCAACGATCCTGACGGTGACGCTGACCCTGTCGATCCACGCGGCGGCGGCGCGCGCGAGCACGATCGGCCACGATGCCGGCGGCTGGACCTTCGCGGGCGCGCCCGGGGAGCGCAACGCGCTGACGCTCAGCGAACAGGCCGACGGCGCCCTGCGCTTCTCCGACGACGGCGCGAGCATCACCGTCCACCCGCCCGGTTGCACGCGCGTCGACGTGCGCGCCGTCAGCTGCCCGCCCGCGCCGGTCCGCGTCGCGCTCGCCGACGGCAACGACACGTTCGGCCTCCACCGGGTGGGCGCGGCCTTCCCGCTCACGGTCGACGGCGGCGACGGCGACGACCAGCTCACCGGCGACATCCTGGCCAAGGACAAGACGTTCCTGGGCGGTCCCGGCAACGACCTGCTCGACGGCGCCTCCGGAAACGACGTCCTGCGCGGCGGTGCCGGCAACGACATCCTGTGGGGCGACGCGGGCGCCGACCAGCTGCACGGCGAGGACGGCGACGACCAGCTCAAGCCCGACAACGGCAAGGCGCCTGCCCCCGACTTCGTCGACGGCGGCCCCGGGATCGACAAGATCGACGACTGGGTCGAGCTGGCCGCGTCCACCTACCCGCGGCTCAACGTCACGCTGGACGGCGTCGCGGACGACGGCCGGCCGGGCGAGGGGGACAACATCGTCAACGTCGAGAAGGCCGAACCCAAGGTCTCCGGGCACTTCGTGCTCACCGACGGCCCGGACGACTGGTACGTGATGGCCAACCTCGACAGCGGCGCCTCGACGATCCTCGCCGGTGGCGGGAACGACCGGATCGTCGGCGAGGACGCCGCCGAGACGATCGACGGCGGCGCCGGCGACGACTACCTGGAGGGCGGCCGCCGCTCCGACGTGCTGCGCGGCGGGCCCGGCCGGGACCTGATCGTCGCCGACGAGTCCGAGATCACGTGCGTGTGGGGTCCCGACAGCTGCCTGATCTTCGGCGACGACGTGATCGACGCCCGCGACGGCGAGCGCGACGAGATCAACTGCGGGCCGGGCACCGACCGGCTGACCGCCGACCCGGTCGACGCCCATCTCGGCTGCGAGAGCGTCGACACGGGTGGCGCCGCCCCGGGGCCGGTGCCGACCGGCGACGGCAGCACGCCGACGCTCGGCCTGAAAATCACGCGGGTGAAGCTCGGCAAGGCGCTGCGCGACGGGCTGCGCGTGAAGCTGACCGGCACCGCGACGGGCACGATCACGGTCCGCGCGCGGCGCGGGAAGACCGTCGTGGCCAAGGGCAGCGGCCGGGCCGGCACGACGGTCCGCGTCAAGTTCACGAAGGCGGCGAAGACCAAGCTGCGCCGCGTGAAGACGGTCACGCTGACGGTGTCCGCGGGCGCCGCGAGCACGACGCTCAAGCTTCGTCGCTGAATCTGCGGAACTTCCCGCCGGACGGCGTGTTGAGATTCGCCGTGATGGCCCGCCTCCGTTTCCTCCTGCCGATTTTCGCGCTCTTGGCCCTGTTCCCGGCCGCCGCGCACGCCGAGAAGCCGAACGAGCAAGCGCTCTACCAGGACGGTCCGGAGGGCCGCTACCTGCTCGACGGGGACTGGCTGTTCCGGCTGGACCCGACCGACCAGGGCATCAAGCAGCGCTGGATGCGGAGCACGTCGAAGTCGGGCTGGAACACGGTCGAGGTGCCGAACGTCTGGAACCTGGGCGATCCCTCGAACGAGTCGATGGCGGGCGGCGTCGGCTGGTACCGCAAGGACTTCGAGCTGCCGAACGCCGACTCCGCGCTGGAGTGGGCGTTCCGCTTCGAGTCGGTCAACTACCGCACGCGCGTGTGGCTGAACGGCAAGCCGATCGGCGAGAACACGGGCGCGTACATCCCCTTCGAGATCGAGGCGGCGGACGCGGTCAAGCGGCGCGGCACGAACCGGCTGGTGGTGCGCGTGGACTCCAAGCGCCTGGACCGCGACTTCCCGCCCGCGCGCACGAACGCGGACGGCGTGCCGTCCGGCGGCTGGTGGAACTACTCCGGCATCCAGCGCGAGGTGTACCTCAAGAAGCTGGACACGGTCGACTTCCAGACGGTCACGGTCCGGCCGGAGCTCTCGTGCGGCACCTGCGACGCGACCGTGCGCATGGACCTCGACCTGCGCAACGTCACCCGCGACGGCCAGCGCGTCACGGTCACCGGCAAGTTCGGGGACCGTAACGTCCGCCTGGGCACCAAGACGCTCGGCCCGGA
Organism: Solirubrobacter deserti; assembly: GCF_003344625.1. Classification (GTDB taxonomy): domain Bacteria; phylum Actinomycetota; class Thermoleophilia; order Solirubrobacterales; family Solirubrobacteraceae; genus Solirubrobacter; species Solirubrobacter deserti. Next base: position 378,307 of record NZ_QPKJ02000005.1, read on the forward strand.
CGGGATCGCGAGCTTCACGGACTCGATCCGGGTCGCCGACCCGCGTCTGTGGTCGCCGCAGACGCCGAACCTCTACGACGTCTCCTTCACCGTGCGCGTGGACGGCGAGAAGGTCGCCGGCTACCAGCTGCACAGCGGCATCCGCTCGATCAAGGTCTCCCAGGGCCGGCTGTTCCTGAACGGCGCGCCCCTGAACGTGCGCGGCTTCGGCCTGCACGAGGAGTCCAAGGCCGACGGCTTCGCGATCACCAACGAGCGTCGCGAGGAGCTCGTGAACCTCACGCGCGAGGCGGGCGGCACGGTGTTGCGCACGCACTACCCGTTCCACCCGTACACGCACGAGCTCGCGGACCGGCTGGGCCTGCTCATCTGGTCCGAGATCCCGGTCTACAGCGTCTCTACGGCGGTCCTGAAGGAGCCGTCCGTGCGCCGCCTGGCGGTCGCGGAGCTCGAGCGCATGATCGGCGCGCACCAGAACCACCCGTCGGTGATGGTGTGGTCGATCGGCAACGAGCTGTCCTCGCAGCCCGGCCCGGTGCAGGTGGCCTACATCAACGCGGCGGCCAAGTTCGCCAAGGAGATGGACCCGACGCGGCCCGTCGGCATCGCGGTCGCCGCCTACCCGAGCTCGCTCTGCCAGGCGCAGGAGTACAAGGCGCTCGACGTGCTGGGCTTCAACAACTACTTCGGCTGGTACCCGGGGCCGAGCGGCCAGATCTTCGACCGCACCAAGCTCTCCGGGTACCTGGACGCGGTCCGCGCCTGCTACCCGAACCAGGCCCTGATGGTCACGGAGTTCGGCGCGGAGGCCAACCGCGAGGGCCCGATCGAGGAGAAGGGCACCTGGGCCTTCCAGCAGGAGTGGATCAACTACCAGATGACGGTCATGAACTCCAAGCCGTGGCTGAGCGGCGTCCTCTACTGGACACTCAACGAGTTCTGGGTCCGCCCGGGCTGGGAGGGCGGCAACCCGCGGCCGGCCGCCCCGGTCCACCAGAAGGGCCTCGTCAGCTACGACGGCGTGAAGAAGCCCGCGTTCTTCGACATCCAGCGCTGGTTCAAGGCGACGCCCCAGTTCGGGCCGCCGCCTCCTGCCGCCTAGCGGTTCACTCGGCGCCTCGCCGGGCGCGCGGGCTCCATCGGCTTGCGCGTCCGGACACGGCGCCGACCCGGGTCGGCGAGCTTGTCGTGCGATCCCCGTAGGCGCTTGTCGGACTGCACGGCGAAGGGCAGCGGGATGCCGCCGTTGGGCGACGTCTTCGGCTTGTCCGAGATGCGGTCGTTGCCGCCGCCCCCGGAGTCGTCCTCGTCCTCGCCGGACCAAGTAGACGCATTGTCGGAGCGCAAGAACATCAGGAACAGCGCGCCGCCGAGGACAAGGGCCACAAGATGGAGGACTCCGAAGATCACGAGCAGCTCCGCGTCGGGGGACATTGCTCTCTGGTTACCCGTCGTACGTGGGCGCCATAACACATTCGCTACCATCCTCGGCCGCTCATCGCGCCGAGTTTCCCTGCCCGCGATGTCCCCAAAGATCATGGCCGAAGATACGACTCTCTCACTGACTGCGCGCGACCCCGAGGGCTCGCGCGCCACCCGCCGTCTGCGTCGCGCGGGCAACGTCCCCGGCGTCATCTACGGCGGTGACGGTGAGCCGTCGCACTTCGCCGTCGACGCGCGCATCCTGCGCAACACGCTCGCCCACTCCGGCGCGATCCTCGACGTCGCGCTCGACGGCGGCAAGAAGGCTCCCGTCCTGGTCAAGGACGTCCAGCGCCACCCGGTGCGCGGCGACATCATGCACGTGGACTTCCTGCGCGTGAACATGAACGAGACGATCCAGACCACGGTCGTCATCGACCTGGTCGGCGCCGAGACGGCGCCGGGCGTCGTCGAGGGCGGCGTGCTCAGCCAGGAAACGCGCGAGGTCACCATCGAGGCGCTCCCGGGCGACCTGCCGGAGACCATCCAGCACGACGTGTCGGGCCTGGAGATGAACGCCACGCTCACGCTCGGCGCGATCACCGCGCCGGAGGGCGTCACGTTCGTCGACGATCTCGAGGAGACCGTCATCGCGTCGATCACGCCGCCGACCGCCGAGCCGGTCGAGGACGAGATCGAGACCGAGACGGCGCTCGTGGGCGACGACGCGGTCGCCGAGGGCCAGGCCGAGGGCGACACCGCCGAGGAGGCCGCGCAGTCGGCCGAAGACTCCTCGGACGCGTCCTGAAGGTTTTCGGCTCCACACCCGTCGATTGGCTGATCGTCGGGCTCGGCAACCCCGGGCCCGGCTACGCCGACACCCCGCACAACGTCGGCTTCAAGGTCGCCGACGAGCTGGCGCGCCGCTGGGACCTCCCGCGCGCCAAGAAGAAGTTCGCGGGCGAGCTGGCCGAGGGCCGGACTCGCCCCGGGGGCCCGCGCGTCGCGCTGCTCAAGCCGCAGACGTACATGAACGAGGCCGGCCGCTCCGCCGGCCCCGCGCGCGGCTCGTTCAAGCTCGAGCTCGACCAGGTGCTCGTGCTGCACGACGAGATCGACCTACCGTTCGGTGAGATCCGCACCCGCCTCGGCGGCGGCCTCGCGGGGCACAACGGCCTCAAGTCGCTCAAGCGCGAGATGGGCGCGGCGGAGTTCCACCGCGTGCGCATCGGCGTCGGCCGCCCGGACTCCACGGACCCGGAGCTCGTCGCCGCTTACGTGCTCGGCAAGTGGCGCCAGCCGGCGGCCGAGGTGGCGGACCTGATCGGCCGCGCCGCGGACGAGGCCGAGCGCTTAGTGAACGTTTAGGTCACACGCCGTCGTCGAGCGACTAAGTCCATCTCAGAATGGACGCGCGCACCGACGACGAGCTCCTCGCGGCGACGAAGACCGAGCCTGAGGCGTTCGCGCTCTTCTACCGCCGCCACGTCGCCGGCGTGCTCGCGTACTTCGCGCGCCGGTCGCGCTGCGCTGAGACCGCCGCCGACCTCGCGGCGGAGACGTTCGCGGCCGCGCTCGACGGCGCGCACCGCCACCGCCCGGACAAGGGCCCGGCGGTCGCGTGGCTGTACGGGATCGCGCGCCGCCAGCTCATCCACGCCGCTCAGAAGGGCGCGGTCGAGGACCGGGCCCGCACGCGGCTGGGCATGCAGCCCATCCCGCTCGGCGACGAAGGGCTCGAGCGCGTGGAGGCGCTGGCGGTCGCCGACGCCGCTTCGCCGCTGCTGCGCGAGGGCCTGCGCGCGCTTCCGCCCGACCAGCGCGAGGCCGTGCTCGCCCGCGTGCTCGACGAGGACGAGTACGCGGACATCGCGCGCCGCGCGCGCACGTCGGAGTCCGTCATCCGCAAGCGCGTCAGCCGCGGGCTCACCGGGCTGCGCCAACGCCTGGAGTCGAGCGCATGAACGACTTTGAGCGCGCCCTCGAGCGCGAACTGCTGGCCGCCGCGCGGCGCCGCACCGCCGCCCGCCGACGGCGCACCCCCACGCTGTTTCTCGCCACCGCCCTTGCGACGGGCGTCGCCGCGTTCGCCGGCGCGCCCGCCCTGGTGGCCACCGACACCTCGTCCTCAGGCGCCATCACGGCCCCGCCGTGCTCGGCCCAGGAATCGCTCCTGGGCGCCGGCGCCTGCACCTCCAACCCCTTCTCCTCCCTCACTCAATGAAGAAGCTGCTCCCCTTTGCCGCGGCCGGCCTCGTGCTCGCCGCGTGCGGCGGCGTGCCCGGGAACTCGGTCGCGACCGTCGACGGCGACCCGATCGAGAAGACCGATTACGACCACTGGACCAAGGTCGTCAAGAAGCTCTCGCCCGGGATCAAGAACGACGAGGTGCGCAATCAGGTCGTCAGCCTGATCGTGTCCTTCCGCTGGCTCGACGGCGAGGCCGAGCGCCAGGGCGTGACGGTCTCCGACGCCGAGGTGAAGAAGTCCTTCGACGCCCAGAAGCGGCAGGCGTTCCCCAAGGACGCCGACTACGTGAAGTTCATCCGCGAGTCCGGGCAGACCGAGGAGGACATCCGCGCCCGCGTGCGGGTCGAGCTGCTCGGCCAGAAGCTCCAGGCCAAAGTGGTGAAGGGCAAGGACCAGGTCTCCGACAAGGCGATCGCGGATTTCTACGCGAAGAACAAGACGCGCTTCGCCCAGCCCGAGAAGCGCGACCTGCGCGTGGTGCTGACCAAGGGCAGGCGGGACGCCGAGCGCGCCCACGCCGCGCTCGACGACGGTGGCTCGTGGACCGCGGTGACCAAGAAGTACTCGATCGACGACACGTCGAAGGCGTCCGGCGGCAAGCTGCCGGCTCAGGCCAAGGGCACGCTCGACGCCGCGCTCGACAAGGCGGTCTTCGGCGCCGAGCAGGGCGAGCTCGTCGGCCCGGTCAAGACCCAGTACGGCTACTACGTCTTCACGGTGACGAACGTCGTCGCGCCGTCGCAGCAGTCGCTCGCGGAGGCGAAGGAGACGATCAAGCAGACGCTCGCGTCGCAGAACCAGCAGAAAGCGCTGACGGCGTTCATGGCGGACTTCACCCGGCGCTGGCGCGAGAAGACCCAGTGCGCTGAGGGCTACAAGACGCCCGACTGCGCGAACGGACCCAAGCCGACTCCAACGCCGCGTATGCAATAACATACGGATGTATGCCGCCACGTGAATGGGACGCCGCCTCGTACGACCGCATGTCCGACCCGCAGCTCGCGATGGGCCGCGACGTCATCGACCGGCTCGATCTCCGTGGCGACGAGCGCGTCCTCGACGTGGGCTGCGGCTCCGGCCGCGTCACCGAGGAGCTGCTCGCGCGCGTCCCGAACGGCACGGTCGTGGGCGTGGACGGCAGCGAGGCGATGGTCGAGCAGGCCCGTGCGCGCCTGGGCGACCGCGTCGAGCTGTTCACCGCCGACGCGGCCGAGCTGGAGGTCACGCAGCCGTTCGACGCGATCCTCTCGACGGCGACGTTCCACTGGATCGGCGACCACGAGCGGCTGTTCGCCCGCCTGCACGCGGCGCTGCGGCCGGGCGGGCGCCTGTCCGCCCAGTGCGGGGGATACGGGAACATCGCCAACGTGCAGGTCGCGATCGACGCCGTCGACCACCCGGCGCTGCGCGGGTGGGCGGGCCCGTGGAACTTCGCGACGCCGGACGAGACGACCGCGCGGCTGACCGCCGCCGGCTTCAAGGACGTCTGGACGTGGCTGCAGCCGTGGCGCGTCGAGCCGCCGGACCCGCGCGAGTACTTCGCCACCGTCATCCTCGGCACCCACCTCGAGCGGCTGCCGGACGAGGACCAGGACGCGTTCGTGGCCGACGTGCTCGCGCAGCTGCCGGAACCCGCGCACGCGGACTACGTTCGGCTCAACATCCTGGCCCGAACCTAGATCTTCACCTGCAAAGCCCGGCATCCGCGTTGGATGCCGCGCATGAAGACCAGACTCGCTCTGGCGGTCGCGGCGACCCTGTTCGTCGCCCCGGCCGCCCAGGCGCAGACGACTCCGCCCGATGACCCGCGCGTGGTCGCCATGCGCGCCCAGATCGACGCGCTCGACGACCTCGTCCAGCGCCCGGCCTGCGATCAGGCCGCCGAGCCGGACCGCTGGCTCAGCGTCGGCACGCCGGACGCCGGTCGTGCCCGCCCGCTGATCTCCGCCCATCGCGGCGCGCTCACGCTGGCGCCGGAGAACACGATCCAGTCCTACGAGTACGCGTTCGCGTTCGGGGTGGAGCTGGTCGAGGTCGACATCCAACAGACCAAGGACGGCAGGTTCGTCGCGCTGCACGACTCCACGGTGGACCGCACGACCAACGGCACGGGCGACATCTCCACGCTGACCTTCGACGAGGTCCGCGCGCTCAACGCCGCCGACTACGAGCCGTGGAAGGGCGGCGCGTACGACCCCGCGCAGGTCGCCTCGCTCGAGGAGGTGCTGGCGCTGGCCAAGCGCGTCGGCGGCGGGCTCGAGCTCGACATCAAGGGCTCCGTCACCGAGGAGGGCAAGCTCACCGAGCTGGTCAAGGAGTACGGGCTGATCGAGCAGTCGATCTTCAACTCGGGTGACATCCGCGTCCTGCAGGCGGCCCCAAACGCGCGCATCATCTACAACCGCGACCGCTGGGAGCCGCCGTACCTGATGTACGAGATCGCGAAGGTCGCGCCGGTGTTCGGCTCGCGGCGCGACGAGTACAACGCGGAGGCGATCGCGGCCATCCACGACAACTGTGGCCTGGTCATGCCGCACGCCTACGACGCCGGCGAGGCGCACGAGGTCGAGGAGTTCCGGCTCGCGCGCGCCATGGGCGCCGACGGCGTCCAGACCAACCAGCCGGAGGCGATCGTCGCCGCGGCCGGCATCCCCGCGCCGTCGACGATCGTGCGCCACGACGACGAGGTCTGCCTCGTCAACCGCGACAACGGCCTCGGCTTCCCGGGCAAGACGCTGATCGTCGACGGCGTGGCCCGCACGGCCGGCCGCGGCGGCTGCGTCGCGGCGCCGGGCGCGAGGGACATCACGTTCGCCGGCACGGGCGCGGTCACGCCGTCGACGGCGACGGTCACCGCGATCACGGGCGGCGTCGGCGGCTCGGTCGGGCCGGCGCTTTCGCTCACGCTCGGCCCCGCGCCGGCCTTCGACCCGTTCGTCCCGGGCGTCGAGCAGGACTACACGGCGAGCACGGAGGCGACCGTGCTCTCGACGGCCGGCAATGCGACGCTCAGCGTCTCCGGGCCCGGCCATCTGACCAACGGCGCGTTTACGCTCGCGCAGCCGCTGCGGGTGGAGATCTCCCCGAACCACTGGCCCGGCCCGGTCACCGCGGCCAAGTCGACGATCACGTTCAAGCAGTCGATCGGGGCCCACGACCCGTTGCGCACCGGCACCTACAGCAAGACGCTCACGTTCACGCTGTCGACGACAGCGCCGTGAGCACCGCCTCGACGCGTTCGTCCACCGTCCCGCGAACCTCGATCCAGGGTTGGCGCAACCGCTCCCGGAAGCGCTGAGTCATCCACCCGCGGATGTGCTCGCCGTCGCGGTACCCGTCCTGCACGAACGGGATGTCGTCGGCGGTGAGCACCGTGAGGTGGTAGCGCCGTGACGCCGCGATGGCCTCGACGTCCGCCGTTGACCGGCCCCTGTATCGCTCCTGCCAGATGCACGTCGCCAGGGCGTCGGTATCGCACACGAGGATCGGGCCCGCGACCCGCGCGGCGTGGTCCTCGTCGCGCTGCTGGCGGCGGGCGATCATCGCGAAGTCCGCGTCGCTCCACGGATGGTCCAGGCCGCGCTGCTCGGTGACGGCGCGGCCGACCTCCGGCACCCAGACGGTGTTCAGCCGGGCGGCGAGGGCTTGAGCGAGCGTCGTCGTGCCCGTCGACTCCGCGCCGGTGATGACGACCCGGCGCGTGAGGTAAGCGCGTACGGACGGCGTCAGCTCGCCCCAGAACGCGGCCGGGTCCGCGCGCACGGCCGTGCCGCTGATGTGGCCGTCGCGCTGGAGCCGCACGTGCTCGACGCCCCAGCGCTCCGCGAGCAGGTCGCCGTAGGCCTCGCCGGTGAACACGGCGTCGATCGGCTCGTTGAGCAGCCGCTCCATCAGCGCGATGTGCAGGTCGTGGACGTGGGGATCGTCGAAGTCGACCGGGATCTCGTCCCAGCCGGCGACCACGCGCGCGGCCGGGTGGCGCTCCTTCATCCACTCCCGCCGCAGGGGCAGTGGGATCGGCTCAGTCACCGACCCCAGCACGAGCACCGTCACGCGCTCGCACCGCTCGACCGCGAAGTCGACGAGCTCGTGATGACCGCCGTGCGGCGGGAGGAACTTGCCGAGGACTAGTCCGTGACGGTACGCCACTGGCGGTAGCCCTGGATGCAGAGCGCGAGAAAGACGATGTAGACGAGCGCGGTCAGGTTCAGGTCACGGCTGAAGTACAGCGGGACGTAGATGATGTCGACGGTGATCCACACGAACCACGTCTCCAGCCGCTTGAGGTTGAGCAGCAGCTGCGCGCCGAGGGACATCGAGGTCGTCAGCGCGTCCCAGCCGGGCGCCGCGCCGTGCGCCGCGCGCAGGATCGGGATCAGGATGAGCGTCGCCGCGCCGACCGCGAGGGTCGTGCCGGCCAGGAGCCGGTACCCGGCGCGGGAGACCGCGAGCGGTGAGCGCGCGCGGGTGGCCCACACCCACCAGCCCATCACGCCGAGGGCGATGTAGACGACCTGCAGGCCGGCGTCGGCGTACAACCGCGCGTCGGCGAACAGGATCACGAAGAACACGTTGTTGGCGATGCCGACAGGGAAGGTCTCGATCCGCTGGGCGACCGCGAGCGCGACGCACGCGATGCCCGTGATGAACCCGAACAGCTCGGCCCACGAGACCGGCTCCCCGAAGAGCTCGAACACAGTTTTGGTCAACACGACCAGAACTATAGCCCTTCTAACCTGAAGTGGTTGCTCCGCACCTTCCTGAACCACCTCGATCACGATCCCGCGGCCGCTCAGCTGGCCAACGAAGGCGGGTCGGCGTTCGTCTCGCTCTCACTGCGCCCGTTCGTCGTGGCCGCGCTCGCGGACCAGGACGCCAAGCGCCCGGCGCTCGTCGTCGTCGGCGACGACCGCGCGGCGCGTGACCTCGCCGCCGACCTGAAGGCGTGGCTGCACCCGCGGACCGTCCGGTACTACCCGAGCCGCGGCGTCGCCTACGAGTCCCACCTTACGCCGCCGCCGCACCTCGTCGGCCTGCGCGTCGCCGCGCTGGACGCGCTGACGGACACGCCGGAGGGCTCCGAGCAGCCCGTCGTGGTCGTCTCGGCCACAGCGCTGAGCGAGAAGGTGCCCGACCCGAAGCTGCGCCCGCACGGGTTCATGCTGCGCGTCGGCGACCTGATCGACCTCAACGAGGTCTCCGCCGACCTCGTCGCCGCCGGCTATGAGCGCGTCGACCAGGTCGAGGAGCGCGGGCAGTTCGCGATCCGCGGCGGCCTGCTCGACGTCTACCCGGCCACGGAGGAGCGCGCGGTCCGCGTCGACCTGTTCGACATCGAGATCGAGGCGCTGCGCTGGTTCTCCACCTTCACGCAGCGGTCCCTCGGGGAGACGGAGTGCGTCGAGATCTCGCCCGCGGCCGAGTTGGCGCCCGAGCACCGCGAGATGGCGGAGATCGCCGCGTCCGACGCGCCCGAGGACCGGCCGGACATCGCGGAGTTGCTGCCGGTCGAGCACTTCCAAGCGCTGCTGGAACTGATCCCGGAGCGGACGCAGGTCATCGTCGCCGCCGAGGAGGACGTCGAGCCGACGCTGCGCGATCACTGGGAGGACGTCTGCACGGCGTTCGACGACCAGGACGCGCGCGACCTCTACGTCAACCCGAAGACGATCAACGAGGCGCTGGCCGCGCGGGCCCAGGCGCGGCTGTCGAGCATCTCGCAGAACCAGCCGATCGAGATCCGCGCGCAGGCCGCCGACTTCGCCGCGCGCAACCTGTCCGAAGCGGAGTCCGAGCTGGAGAAGCTCGTCCGCAGCGACTACACGACCGTCGTCGCGTGGCCGCAGATGGGCGCCGCCGAGCGTGCCGCGTACAACCTGGATCGCATCAAGGCGTCGCTCAACGGCGCGCGCAAGGGCCTGATCTTCACCGAGGCGAGCCTGCGCGACGGCTTCGTTGCCCCGGGCCTGAAGCTCGCCGCGTTCCCCGAGCACCGGCTGATCCACCGCAAGAAGGCGTCCACCCGTCCCACGCGCAAGGGCCGCGGCCTGCTGCGCTCGTTCACCGACCTGCGCACGGGCGACTACATCGTCCACGAGGACCACGGCATCGCGCGCTTCGCGGGGTTTGACACCAAGACCGTCGCCGGCACGACGCGCGACTATCTGAACCTCGAGTTCCAGGGCGACGACAAGGTCTTCATGCCGGTCGACCAGCTGGCGAAGATCTCGCGCTACCTGGGCGCGGACGGCGGCGCGCCGACGCTGAGCAAGCTCGGCGGCACGCGCTGGGACAAGGTCAAGGCCCGCGCGCGTCGCGCGGCCCAGGAGCTCGCGGGCGAGCTGCTCAACCTCTACGCGGAGCGCAAGCGCCGCCGCGGCCACGCGTTCCCGGAGTTCTCCGAGGAGCTGCGGGACCTGGAGGCGAACTTCCCCTACCGCGAGACGCCCGACCAGCGCGACGCCATCGACAACGTGATCGCCGACATGGAGTCCGAGCGGCCGATGGACCGGCTGATCTGCGGCGACGTCGGCTACGGCAAGACCGAGGTGGCACTGCGCGCGGCGGTGAAGGCCGCGTCGGACGGCAAGCAGGTGCTGATGCTCGTGCCGACGACGATCCTCGCGCAGCAGCACTACGGCACGTTCGTCGAGCGCCTGCGCGACCAGCCGTTCGAGATCGAGCACGTGTCCCGCTTCCGCTCGGCCGCCGAGCAGCGCGACGCCGTCAAGCGGTTCGCCGAGGGCAAGGTCGACATCCTGATCGGCACGCACCGGCTGCTCTCGCGCGACGTGCGCGCGAAGGAGCTCGGGCTGCTGATCGTCGACGAGGAGCAGCGCTTCGGCGTCAAGCAGAAGGAGCTGATGCGCCAGCTCAAGCTCAAGGTCGACGTGATCTCGATGTCCGCGACGCCGATCCCGCGCACGCTGCAGATGTCGCTCGCCGGCCTGCGCGACATCTCCGTGATCGAGACGCCGCCCGAGGGGCGCCGGCCCGTCAAGACGTACGTCGGCGAGTACGACGAGCAGCTCGTCAAGCAGGCGCTCGAGCGCGAGATCGCGCGCCAGGGCCAGGCGTTCTTCCTGCACAACCGCGTCGACGACATCGAGGAGACGGCCGAGCGGCTGCGCTCGCTGTGCCCGCAGCTGACGTTCACCGTCGCGCACGGGCAGATGGACGAGAAGACGCTCGAGGAGCGGATGATGGGCTTCCTGCGCGGCGAGGCCGACGTGCTGGTGTCGACGTCGATCATCGAGTCCGGCATCGACATCCCGCAGGCCAACACGCTGATCGTCGACCGCGCGGACCTGTTCGGCCTCTCGCAGCTCTACCAGATCCGCGGTCGCGTGGGCCGCTCGCGCGAGCGCGCCTACGCGTACCTGCTGTATCCGAGCGCGGCGGCTCTGACGCCCGAGGCGGCGGATCGTCTGAGCGCGCTGTCGGACTACACCGAGCTCGGCGCGGGCTTCAAGGTCGCGATGCGCGACCTCGAGCTGCGCGGCGCCGGCAACCTGCTCGGCGACGAGCAGTCCGGTCACGTCGCGGCGCTCGGCTTCGAGCTCTACATGCAGATGCTCGACGAGGCCGTGCGCGCCATGGACCCGGACGAGGACGGTGCGGAACCGCCGGAGCCGGTGCGGCTGGACATCAACGTGGACGCGTACGTGCCGGCGGACTACATCCCGTACGAGCAGGCCAAGGTCGACGTGCACCGCCGGATCGCCGGTGCGCGCGAGAACAGCGAGCTGATGGAGCTGCGGACCGAGCTCGAGGACCGCTTCGGCGAGATCCCCGAACCGCTGGAGAACCTGATCACGCTCCAGCAGGCGCGCATCAAGCTTGGGCGCGCGGGCGCGACCGCGGTGTCGTTCAAGCAGGGCCGGCTCGCGGTCACGCCGATCGAACTCGACTCCACACGCGCGCGCCAGCTGCGCGAGATCCTGCCCGGCGCGAACTACGAGGCGGGCCGCTCACAGCTGTCGCTGCGGGTCCCTGACGATCCCCAGCAGCGATTCCCGGCCGTAGTACAGGCAGCCGACGCTTTGTTGAGCGTCTGCGTAGCTGCCTAAAGGTCGAGTCAAAAGATGTCGGGGTACCCGGAACCCGCCGCTACCATGCGCAGCCGGGAGAAGGTCAATTTCCTCGCTTGCGCCGGGCGGTTCTGCCTCGGCATCAACCGTACGTCCATCGATCCCCTTCTCAGGCACTAAATGATCAAGGCTGCTCGCATCGCTCTGAGCCTCACCGCCGTAGCCGGCGTTGGCGCTACCTTCGCCGCCTGTGGTGGCGTCCCCGGAAACGCCGTCGCGACGGTGGACGGTGAGGCCATCGAGAAGTCGGACTTCACGCACTGGATGAACGTCGCTGCCAAGTCGACGGGTCAGGCCAACGCGGCTGTTCCGGACCCCGAGGCCGGCTACAAGAAGTGCATCGCCGCCAAGCGCAAGGCGACGCCGGCTCCGGCCAAGGGTCAGCCCAAGGTCACCGACTCCCAGCTCAAGACGCAGTGCGAGCAGGAGTACGAGCAGCTGCGCAACCAGGTGCTCCAGCTGCTGATCTCGTTCCAGTGGATCCAGGGCGAGGCCGACGCGATGGACGTCAAGGTGACGGACGCCGAGGTCAAGAAGTCCTTCAACGAGCAGAAGAAGCAGTCCTTCCCCAAGGAGGAGGACTACAAGAAGTTCATCAAGACCTCGGGCCAGACCGAGGAGGACATCCTCCAGCGCGTCAGGCTCGACCTGCTCTCGAACAAGATCCGCGACAAGGTCGTCAAGGGCAAGGACGGCGTCTCCGACAAGGCGATCGCCGACTTCTACAACAAGAACAAGGCCCGCTTCGCGCAGCCCGAGAAGCGTGACCTGCGCGTCGTGCTGACCAAGGGCAAGGGCGAGGCGGACGACGCCAAGGCCGCCCTGGACAACGGCGACTCCTGGAACACCGTCGCCAAGAAGTACTCGATCGACGACACCTCCAAGGCCTCCGGCGGCAAGCTGCCCGCGCAGGCCAAGGGCACGCTCGACAAGGAGCTCGACGACGCCGTCTTCGGCGCCAAGAAGGGCGAGCTCGTCGGCCCGGTCAAGACCCAGTACGGCTACTACGTCTTCACGGTGACCAACGTCACCGCCGCCTCCCAGCAGACGCTGCAGGAGGCCAAGGAGACCATCAAGCAGACGCTCCAGTCGCAGAACCAGCAGAAGGCCCTCGACTCCTTCGTCAAGGACTTCACCAACCGCTGGAAGGAAAAGACGGAGTGCTCCGAGGGCTACAAGACCACGGACTGCAAGAACGGCCCGAAGGCCACGCCGACCCCGACCGCTCCGGCCGGCACGGTGCCGGAGGGCGCGGCTCCGCCGCAGGGCACGGTCCCCGAGGGCTCGTAGTCCCCAGCGTCATCTGATTTCGCGAAGCGCCGCCATATCGAGCGGCGCTTCGTCGTTAACTAGCCTCTTCGCGTATGGGAAATGGGGCTGACGCGGTCGCGCGTCTGGACGAGCTGACCCGGAAGCTGCGGCGCGAGTGCCCGTGGGATCGCGAGCAGGACGAGCGGTCGATCGTGCCGCACACGGTGGGGGAGGCGTACGAGCTCGCCGCCGCGGCGCACAGCGGTGACGACTCCAAGCTGGTCGACGAGCTCGGGGACGTGCTCTTCCAGGTGCATTTCCTGTCGCTGCTGCTGGAGGAGCGGGGGACGGGGTCGCTCGAGCAGGTGGCCGAGCACGTGCACGCGAAGCTCGTGCACCGGCACCCGCACATCTTCGGCTCTGCGGTGGCCGACGATGCCGGCCAGGTGCTGCAGAACTGGGATCAGATCAAGAAGGGCGAGGCGGGGCGCGAGCCGGGCATCTTCGGTGACGTACCGGAGAACCTGCCCGGGCCGCTGTACGCGCTCAAGACGCAGCGCCGGGCGGCGTCCACGGGCTTCGACTTCGACCACGTGCCCTACGACGGCGTGACGGGCGAGCTGGAGGAGCTCGAGGAGGCGCAGACGCGCGAGGAGCGCTTCCACGAGGTGGGCGACGTCCTGTTCGCGGCGATCAACGTCGCGCGCAAGCTCAAGGTCGATCCGGAGCTCGCGCTGCGCGCCTCGGCCGACCGCTTCCAGGAGCGCGTGGAGGCGGCGGAGGAGATCGCGAACCGGGACGGGCACCAGTGGGAGGCACTGGATACCGAGGCGCAACTCGGCTACTACGCTCGAGCCCGTACCCTGCTGGGGAAATGAGCCAGATCGAATCCGTACACGCGCGCCAGATCCTTGATTCCCGCGGCAACCCCACCGTCGAGGTGGAGGTCACGCTGCGCTCCGGCGCGCACGGCCGCGCGGCCGTGCCCTCCGGCGCCTCCACCGGCGAGTTCGAGGCCACCGAGCTGCGCGACGGCGGCGACGCCTACATGGGCAAGGGCGTCACGAAGGCCGTCGCCAACGTCAACGGCGAGATCGCGGAGGCGGTCAACGGCCTGGACGCGTCCGATCAGAAGGGCCTCGACGGCAAGCTGATCGAGCTCGACGGCACCGACAACAAGTCCCGCCTCGGCGCGAACGCCATCCTCGGCGTGTCGCTCGCCAACGCTCGTGCGGCGGCCACCGAGGAGAACCTGCCGCTGTGGCGCTACCTGGGCGGCGACGCAGCGCGCATCCTGCCCGTGCCGATGATGAACGTCGTCAACGGCGGCGCGCACGCCGACAACAACGTGGACTTCCAGGAGTTCATGGTCATCCCGGTCGGCGCGTCCTCGTTCGCGCAGGCGCTGCAGACCGGCGCGGAGGTCTTCCACAACCTCAAGGCGACTTTGAAGAAGCGCGGCCTGAACACGGCCGTGGGTGACGAGGGCGGCTTCGCGCCCGACCTGGAGTCCAACGAGGCGGCGCTGCAGGCGCTGATCGAGGGCATCGAGGCCGCCGGCTACACGCCCGGCGAGGACGTCGCGATCGCGCTCGACCCGGCCGTCTCGGAGATCTACAAGGCCGGCAACTACGAGCTGGCCGGCGAGTCGCGCACGCTCTCCGCCTCCGAGCTGACGTCCTACTGGACCGACCTCGCCGCCCGCTACCCGATCCTCTCGATCGAGGACGGCATGGACGAGGAGGACTGGGACGGCTGGAAGCAGCTCACCGATTCCATCGGCGAGAAGGTCCAGCTCGTCGGCGACGATCTGTTCGTGACCAACGTCAAGCGCCTGCAGAAGGGCATCGACACCGGCACGGCCAACTCGATCCTGATCAAGGTCAACCAGATCGGCACGCTGACCGAGACTCTGGCCGCGATCGACCTCGCCCGCTCCAACGGCTACACGGCGGTCATGAGCCACCGCTCGGGCGAGACCGAGGACACGACGATCGCCGACCTCGCCGTCGCCACGGGCTGCGGCCAGATCAAGACGGGCGCGCCGTCGCGCTCGGATCGCGTGGCCAAGTACAACCAGCTGCTGCGCATCGAGGAGGCCCTGGGCGGCGACGCCGAGTACCCCGGCCGGTCCGTCTTCCGCAGCTAGGAGAGATCCGGGCGGTCCATTGCAGAGGAAGGGAGCCTGCCGCGTGGAAAGAACGCGGCAGGTATGGACCGCCGCCGTTCCCTCGGGATTCGCTGGGACCGACTCGGGCGCTGGGCGCTCATCGGTGTCTTCGCGCTCGTGCTCTACCTGTACATCGGGCCTGCCCTGACGTGGATCTCCACCTATAAGGAGGCCGCGCGCCAGCGCGAGGCCGTCGCCAAGCTCAAGGAAGAGAACGAGCGCCTGCTGGAGCGCAAGGCCGAGCTGAGCGCCCCCGGCGCCATCGAGCGCGAGGCGCGCCGGCTCGGCATGGTCAAGGCCGGTGAGCGCGCCTACATCGTTGAAGGGCTCGATTAACGCGTTCGTAGACTGAGACGCGTGTCGTCCTACGAGACCGCACGCGAGCAGTGGGAGCAGGGGGTCAAGCGTCTCGACGACGCCTACCCCGAGCAGGTGCCGACGCTCGAGCGCGTCACGCGCGCGATCCAGAACGAGCTGCGCCGCCGCCTCGGCGGCGCGTTCACCCTCGACGAGCTCGTCGACCTCTACGACGAGGGCACGGGCTGGTGCACCGACCTCGCGGTCGAGGAGGCGCCGGACGAGCCGTTCGCGTGGGACGCCCGGGTCGTCGCCGACGCCGCGTTCGGCCGCTACGCCCGCGCAGCACGCGACTTCGCCGGCGGCCGCCGGATCAGCTAGCCGCACCGGCCGGTGCGTCGAGCGCCGAGCCGTGATTTCACGGCTCGACGCTGTCCGCTTCAGTCGTCGTCGGAGTCTTCACTCGCGCCGGCACGGCGGATCACGATCTGGTCTTCCTCGATCGAGATCTCGACGGGACGGTGGCCCGCCCAGTGCTCGGCGTAGATGGGGTCGTCCTGGATCGCGGGGTCCAGCCACAGGCCGTATCCCTCTTCACCATGGTCGAACGTACCCTCGAGCGGGCCCGCGGGCCCGGAGCGGCGGCGTGACCGGCCACCGCGGCGACGCGAACCCCGCTTGGGCTTCTCGTCTTCTTCGTCGACCTCGGCCGCGGCTGCGGCACGGGCCTCTTCTTCAGCGGCCTTACGTGCGGCCTCTTCGGCGGCACGGGCCTCTTCTTCAGCCTTGCGCTTGGCTTCCGCCTCGAGCTCGGCGGCGATCTGCGCGTCGTCTTCCGCGCGCAGGTCCACCTCCTCGACGGCGGCGCCGTTGTCTTCGGCGTCGGGCTCGAGGCCCTGCTCGCGCTTGAAGGCTTGGATCTGCTGGACGGTCACTTCCAGCTGGTGTGCGATCCACGCATCGGTACGACCCTGTCGCACCCACCCGCGGATCTGGTTAAGCTGAGGACGCAGGGACCGGCGGCTCATAAGAGGCCCGGAGACTAGCGCATAGGGTCCAACCATCATCTAGGGGCTCATCGGGTGCAAGCCCCATACCGGATACATCAATCACAACTAGCCTCACCAGTGCTCACCACGCGGGCAGAAGCGGGTCTGCTCAGTGGGCCGAGTCGGAAATCGCCAGGGAGGCGGCGGCATGCTGGTACTGACACGTAAGTCCAACCAGTCGATCATGATCGGCGACGACATCGAGGTCTCCGTGCTGTCGATCATGGGCGAGAAGGTCCGTATCGGCATCCAGGCCCCACGGGACATCCCCGTGTTCCGCAAAGAGGTCTATCTGGAGATCCAGCAGGAGAACGTGGCCGCCGGGGCGTCCGCGCGGGCCGAGGTCGACGACGCGCTCAAGCGCCTCGCTCGCACCAATGAGCCCTAGGACGGGCTGAGGACGTAGTAGAGCGTGGCGAACATGGCGTAGGTCACGATCGCCGCGGTCGCCACGAGCACCAGGACGAGCACCACGAAGCGCATGGAGCCGTGGCGGTGCGTGCGCTTGGCCTGCCGCTCGGCGGCCCGCCGCTCCGCTCGCTTGCGGAGCTTCTCGCGCCGCTCGCGGTCCTCCTCGATCTCCTCGAAGAAGGCGTCTTCGATATCGGCGATGCTCTGGCGCATGCGCATGGCGGAGTAACCATAACGCTCGGCGTGACACCATCCGAGGTCATGTCCAGCCTGCAGGCGCCGGCGGGGCTCCAGCCCTCGGCCTCGTACTCGTTCACCATGCGCATCGAGCTGCGCCAGCTGCCGGGGGCCTTCGCGGCCGTCGCGCACGCGGTCGGCGCCGAGGGGGCCATCCTCGGCGCGATCGATCTCGTCCGCGTCGACCAGCGGGGCGTCGTGCGCGACGTGACGGTCGCGTGCGTCGACGCTGCCCACGGTGAGCGCGTCGTCGCCGCCGTGCGCGCGCTGGAGGGCATCAAGGTCGCCAGCGTCTCCGACCGCACGTTCCTGATGCACAAGGGCGGCAAGATCGAGGTCCGCCCGAAGGTCCCGATCAAGACCCGCGACGACCTCTCGATGGCCTACACGCCGGGCGTGGCGCGCGTGTGCCGGGCGATCGCCGACGACCGCGAGTCCGCCTGGACGCTGACGATCAAGGGCCACACGGTCGCCGTCGTGTCCGACGGCACGGCCGTCCTCGGCCTCGGCGACATCGGGCCCGAGGCCGCCATGCCCGTGATGGAGGGCAAGGCGATGCTGTTCAAGGAGCTGGGCGGCGTCGACGCCTTCCCGCTGTGCGTGAACACGACCGACGTGGACGAGATCGTCCGGCTCGTCGAGCAGGTCGCGCCCACGTTCGGCGGCATCAACCTCGAGGACATCTCCGCGCCGCGCTGCTTCGAGATCGAGCGGCGCCTGAAGGAGTCGCTGGACATCCCGGTCTTCCACGACGACCAGCACGGCACGGCGGTGGTCGTGCTCGCGGCGCTGCTCAACGCGCTGCGCGTGGTGGGCAAGCGCGCCTCCGACGTGCGCGTGGTGGTCGTCGGCGCGGGCGCCGCGGGCCTGGCGTGCGCGAAAATCATCCTCGAGCACGGCGTGCAGGACCTCGTCGTGTGCGACATCGGCGGCATCCTGCACCCCGAGCGCACGGACCTCGAGGGGGAGCTGGCCGCGATGGCGGCGCGCACGAACCCGCGCGGGCTGCGCGGCACGGCCAACGACGCGCTGGAGGGCGCCGACGTAGTGGTGGGGGTGAGCGCGCCGGGCGCGTTCACGGCCGACGCGGTCAAGACGATGGCCAAGGACGCGATCGTGTTCGCGATGGCCAACCCGACGCCCGAGGTGCAGCCCGAGGACTGCTGGGACCACGTCGCGATCATGGCCACCGGCCGCAGCGACTATCCGAACCAGATCAACAACGTGCTGGCCTTCCCGGGGATCTTCCGCGGGGCGCTGGACGTGCGCGCGCGGGGCATCGACGAGGCGATGAAGCTTGCCGCGGCGCGGGCGCTCGCGAGCGTGATCCCGGACGAGGAGCTCGGGCCGGAGTACATCGTGCCGAGCGTGTTCAACCGCAACGTGGCGCCGGCGGTCGCGCAGGCGGTGGCCGCGGCGGCGATCGAGTCGGGCATCGCCCGCCGTGAGCGGCTCCCGGTGCAGGGAGCGCCGCCCACGGAGGAGATGAAGCTGCCTGGCTTCTGAGCCCTAGGCCGAGACGGAGGACTCGGCCTCGTCGTAGACCTTGATGAAGCGCAGGTAGTTGTCGGCGATCTTCTCGGCCTGCTCGGCGCGGTCGCCGCCGTCGAGGTAGGCCTTGAGCGGGTCCCACCAGATCGAGCGGCCGATGGCGAAGCCGATGAAGCCCTCGACGGGCGCGGCGGCCTGCAGCCACTGGTCGACCTTCTCGTTGGACGCGCCGCGGCCCAGGAGCACGGTCTTGACGTTCTCGCGGCCCTCGCCCTTGCGGGTCTGCTCGGCGAGCATCTCCGCGTCCTCGCGGGTGTCGACGCCCTCGATCTTCCAGATGTCGACCTCGACGCCCTCGTTCTGGAAGTGCTCGATCGCGCGGCGCATCAGCTCGGGCCGCAGCTCGGCGTCGTAGCGGTCGGCGTCGCCGCCGACGGACTCCAGCTGGGCCGGCTCGGCCGGGACCAGCAGCTCGAACAGGAACAGACGGTCGTTCTCGTGCAGCCAGTCGGCGAGCTGCTTCAGACGCTTGGTCTGGCGCTCGTTCATCTCCTTGTCGCCGTCCGGGTTGAAGCGGACGAGCACCTTGGTGGCGAGCAGGTCGTACTTCTCGATGTGGGCACCGAATTCGTCGCCGTACTCGAACTGGAACTCGTCCACGCCCGACTTTTCGGCCGGCATCGTCAGCGACAGGCCGTGCTTCTTGGCCAGCTCGGGGATGTCACCACCGAACTGCTCGTCGACGAGCACGCCCGCGGACTTGCCGTCCAGGCCACGCTCGACGGCCTTCTCCATGCCCTCGTAGATGAGCTTCTTCGCGTCGGTGATCGTCGCGGTCTCTTCGGGCGTCGGGTCACCCTCGATCCCGAACATCTTCTTCTGGAAGGACCCTCGGTGATCGAAGGCCAAGATGTACAGCTTCCCGTCGTAACCGAGGGCCATCTGTGTCAACTCCTCTTTGGCGGTTGCAAACCCTCGACAGTATGAAGGCTCCGGGGTTCGTACTCTTCCCGGCCACATGGAGCCGAAGTTCAGCGGCCCCGCGTACACGGTCGGCATCGAGGAAGAGCTGATGATCCTCGACCCCGACTCCTACGCGCTGGTCAACGCGATCGACGATCTGCTGGAAGACTCGCCGGACGGCGCGATCAAGCCCGAGCTCATGGAGTCCGTGCTCGAGATCTCGACCAACCCGTGCGCGGACGTGCGCGAGGCCGGTGTCGCGCTGCGTTCACTGCGGCGTCAGGTTCGAGACACCGCGGACAAGAAGGGCCTCGTGATCGGCTCGGCGGGCACGCACCCGCTCGCGCGCTGGGAGGACCAGCGGATCACGGCCGCGCCGCGCTACCGCGACCTCGTCCAGGAGCTGCGCTTCGTCGCGCGCCAGGAGATCATCTTCGGCCTGCACGTGCACATCGGGCTCGACGATCCCGACAAGGCCATCCACGTCGCCAACGGCATGCGCGTGCACGTGCCGATCCTCCTCGCCCTGAGCGCCAACTCGCCCTACTGGCGTGGCGACGACACGGGCCTGGCCTCCACGCGGATGCCGATCTTTCGCGCGTTCCCGCGCGTCGGCATCCCGCCCCACTACGAGGGCTGGCAGGACTATCAGGAGCGGATCGGCTTCATGGTCGACACCGGGGTCATGGAGGACTACACCTGGCTCTGGTACGACGTGCGGCCGCATCCGAACTTCGGCACGGTCGAGATCCGCGCGATGGACGCGCAGACGCACGTCGAGCACACGGTGGGGCTCGCAGCGCTGATCCAGGCGATGGTCAAGGAGCTGGCCGAGCACTTCGAAGCCGGCAAGGAGCTGGCCCGGTACCCGTACGAGATGCTCGACGAGAACAAGTGGCTCGCGAGCCGGCACGGGATGGAGGGCGAGCTCGTCGACCTCCCGGAGCGCTCGACGGTGCCGGCCAAGGCGCTCGCGCGGCGGCTGCTGGACCGGCTGCGCGAGCACGCCCAGGACCTCGGCGCGGCGGACGAGCTGGAGGCGATCGAGGATCTGCTCGAGCATGGCAACGGGGCCTTCCGCCAGCGCAAGGTGTTCGAGGCCAACCGCGACTTCACCGAGCTCCTGCAGGACATCGTCGAGGCCTCGGGTCCCTAGCCGCCAACTCCGGTCGAGGCGGGCGCGCGGGCGGCGTAGACTTGATGAGCCCTCATGAGCAGCGGTCCGGACCTCTATCTGGTGTGCAAGAGCTGTGGTGCGGAAGTCTCTCCGTACATCACGGAGTGCCCGTACTGCGGTACGCGCATCCAGAAGCGCGCGCCCAAGCTGGATCGCGGCGGCGTGCCCAAGGCCTCCAAGAAGGCCAAGCGCTCCCGCCCGCAGCTTCCGCGCCTGCGTCCGGGGGAGATCCCCGGCATTCGCGCCGACCGCCGCGCCTGGGCCGTCTGGCTGCTGGTCCTGGTGCCGATCATCGCCACGCTGACGCTGCAGGTGCGGCCCGTCTGGCTGGCCGAGTTCACCTACGGCGCCGGCCTCGACGATCCGTGGCGCGCCTTCACCTCGGTCTTCGCCTACACCTCGTCCGGCTACGAGGCCGTGACCCTGGCCGCGATCGCCCTCTTCGGCTGGCTGATGGAGAAGCGCCACGGCTGGTGGGCGCCGCTGTTCATCTTCCTCGTCTGCGGCGTCGGCGGCGCCTACTTCGCGGTCGAGGTCCTCGGTGAGGGCATCGTGCGCGGCGCGAACGGCGCCGCCCTGGGCATGCTCGCGGCGTGGACGATGCGCGACGTGCTGGGCCGCCGCGCCGGCCGTGAGGACGACAGCGACCTGCTGGGCGTGCTCGCGATCGCGGCGGTGCTCGTGCTGCTGCCGCTCGCCTCGACCGAGGCGAGCGGGATCGCGGGGATCTTCGGCGGCGTGGCCGGGCTCGTGTTGGGCGTGCTGTTCGCGCGGTTGCGCGAGCGGTAGCCGTCACTCGGCGCGCAGCACCGCCGCCGCCGGGACCCGCACGGCCGCGCGGCCCGGCCACGAGCTCGCCAGCGCCGTCACGGCGAGCACGAACGGGACGGTCAGCAGCAGGGCGAACGGGCCCGGCGTGCCGACGATGTCGGTGCCCTCGCTCGGGCTCATGGCGGCCATGATCGCCCGGTAGGTCACCAATCCGAGCGGGATGCCGATGGCGAGGGCGATCAAGCCCAGCGCCGCCCCGCCCGCGTTGACGACGCCCAGCACGCCCCGCGGGGTCAGGCCGACGGCCTTGAAGATCGCGAAGTCCCGCGCGCGTTCGCGGGTCACGAGCAGCAGCGTGGCGAGCAGGTTCACCAGCCCGACGGCGACCAGCAGCAGGCTCGAGCCGAGCACGATCGGGCGGATGTCGGCGCGCTCGCCGCGGACCTCCTCCTCCGGGAGCTCGGCGTCGACGCCCGCGGCGGCTTCGAGGCGGCGGGCGGCGGCCGCCTGGTCGGTGTCCGGGGCGAAGTTCGCGATCACGGCGCTCGGCTCGGGGACCTCCGGGAGCGTGGCGGCGGGGAAGATCACGACCTCGCCGTCGTCGTCGGGCTCGACGTGGCGCCCGACGAGCCGCAGCGTGACCGGCTGGCCTTCGACGCGCACCGTGACCTGATCGCCGACCTGCAGGCCGAGCGTCTCGTAGAGGCCGCGGCCCGCGATCGCCTCGCCGGGGCGGGCGAACATGCGCCCGTCGGGGACGGCGTAGGGGAACGCGGCGAAGCCGTCTCCGACGGCGCGGGCGTGCAGCTCGCCGCGGGGGCCGGCGACCTGGAAGCCGGAGATCGTCGTGGCGTCGGCGACGGCGGGGTCGCCCTGGGTGGCGGCGAGCGCGGAGGGCTCCTCCAGGCGCACGTCCCACGGCTTGGCGCGCAGCGCGGGGTCGTCGATCACGCGGTGGAACGTCGCCTCGACCGAGAGCGCGGCGACGAGCGTCACGACCATGAAGGTCAGCGCCGCGATCGTCAGGCTCGCGCGGGAGCGGCTCGTGAACGCGTCCTTGACGCCGAGCCGCGCGATCGCGGGCAGGCGCAGCGCGGCGGCGATCCGGGCGGCTCGCGAGGCGCGGCCGGTGCCGGCGCCGCGGCCGAGCGCGAGCGCGTCGATCGTCTTCACCCGCCCGGCGCGCAGCGCGGGCACGGCCGTGAACACCGCGACGGCCGCCAGGATCAGCACGAGCGCGAGCAGCAGCGGGAGCGGCGCGAGCGCGCTCGGCGTCGGCGTGGCGAGCAGGCTCGACATCGGCTCCAGCAGCAGCGGCGCGATCGCGGCGCCCGCGACGAGGCCGAGCAGCGCCGCGACGAACCCGACTGCGAGGTACTCGCCCACGAGCAGCGCGACGATCCCGCGCGGCGTCCAGCCGACGGCCTTGAGCAGCCCGATCTCCCGCCGCTGGGCGAGCACGCGGCCGCCGATCACCGTCGCGACCGTGAAGCCGACCGCGAACAGCGCGAGCAGCGTGTTGATCGAGATCACGAGGGCGTTGGTGCGCGTCTGGTCGGTGATCGTGTCCCGCACGTGGTGCCAGTCGGTGAACGCGAGCCGCGTGCCCGGCAACGCGCGGCGGGCCGCCGCGGCGAAGGCCTCGGTCCCCTCCGGGTCGGCGAGCCGCACGGCGACCCGGCGCTCGGGCCCCGCCACGTCGGTCGCCCAGATCAGGCCGGGGTCCCAGCGGGGGTAGGTCGCCTGCTGGGTCGTCACCGCGAGACCGGTGATCGTGCCGCCGGCGACCCGGTCGCCGGGCCGCAGCCCGGCCTCGCGCGCGAAGCTGCGCTCCACGAGCAACTCGCCGGCCGCGCTCGGGCGGCGCCCGTCGGTGAGGCGCGGCCGGTCGACCGCCGCGTCGGCCGCGGGCAGCGCCTCCAGCCCGACCTCGACCGTGCGGCCGGCAACCGTCGCCTGCCGGTTCGCGCGCGCCCGCACGTCCGACGCGACGACCCCGGGCAGCGACCTGAGCCGCGCGACGTCGGCGTCCGTGAGCCCGGCGTGGACCGCCATGTGTGCGCCGCGGGTCGCGGTCATCGCGTCCTCGAACGGGTCCTCGAGGCCGGCCCGCAACGCGAGCGTGACGACGAGCGCGGTGGCGGCGGCGAAGATCGCCACCGCGGTGAGGATCGTCTGCCCGGGACGGGCGAAGAGGTCCGCGCGGGCGAGCCGCGCGGCGGCGCGCAGCGCCCCGACGCGATCGCGCGCGGCGGTGGGCGGCGTGTCGCTGCGGCGCGCCATCTCACACCTCCAGCTGCATCAGGCGGGCGACGGCCGTCTTGTCGCCGCGCTCGAGGCGGGTCTCGGACGCGACGGCGCCGTCACGCATCGCGAGGACGCGATCGGCGCGGGCGGCGACCCGGGCGTCGTGGGTGACGAGCACGATCGTCTGGCCGCGCTCGTCGTGGGCCTCCCGCAGCAGCGCCATCACCTCGCGGGCGCTGGCGGAGTCCAGCGCGCCGGTCGGCTCGTCGGCGAGCAGCACGCGCGGGCGGTTGATCAGCGCGCGGGCGATCGCGACGCGCTGCTGCTGGCCGCCGCTCAGCCGTGTGGGCGACTGGTCGGCGAACTCGCCGATCCCGAGCGACTCGAGCAGCTCCGCCCGCCGTGCCCGGACCTCGCGCGGCGAGAGGCCCGCCAGCAGCCCGGGCAGCTCGACGTTGTCGGCGACGCTCAGGTTCCCGATCAAGTTGAAGAACTGGAAGACGAAGCCGATCTCGTCGCGCCGGACGTGCGCCCAGCGCGCCTCGCTCAGCGCCTCCACGCGGCGCCCACCGATCTCGACCTCGCCGGACGTCGGCCGGTCGAGCCCGCCGAGTAGGTTCAGCAGCGTCGACTTGCCGCAGCCCGACGGCCCCGTGACGGCGACGAACTCGCCCTCGTCCACCGACACGTCGACGCCGCGCAGAGCGCGCACGCCGCCTTCGTACTCCCGCGTCAGGCCGCGCGTGACGATCACGGGCTCCATGGGTCAGCTCCCCATTCGTTGTTCGCAGAGATCGAGCCACTTGAGGTCGGCCTCGAGGTGCAGCGCCGCGCCCTCGACCAGCAGCGCGCTCACCTCGTCAGCGACCGTGACGTCGTCCAGTTCCCGCAGCGCCTGCAGGTACGCGGCGCGCTGCCGGTCGATCAGCTCGAGCGGGTCCGCGATCCCCGCGGCCCGGGCGAGCACCAGCTTCATGAAGAAGTCGTCCTTCATCCGCGCGGCGGGCGTGGCGTCCGCCACCCAGCCGCGCAGCTCCATCCGCCCGGCGTCCGTCAGCCGGTAGACGCGCTTGTTCGGCCGCCCGTTCTGAGCCACCGCGTCGTCGTCCACCAGCCCGTCGCGCTCCAGGCGCGAGAGCGTCGTGTAGATCTGGCCGGTGTTGAGCGGCGGCAGGACCGAGCCGAACCGCTGCTCTATCGCCTGCTTGAGCTCATACCCGTGCGCCGGACCTTCGGCGAGCAGTGCGAGGAGCGGAAAACGCATCTAGATACTCGTTATACATATCGAGTATCTACCTTGTCAAACCGAGTGATCACTCGGTACTTTGGTCCGGCACCAACGCAAAAGGGGGAGAGGAAAGTGGGACGAACACTGGCCGGGCTGCTCGCGGCGACGGCGCTCGTCGCCGTGCCGGACGCCGCGGAGGCCCAACCGCCGCCCGCGGACGATCGCTTCGAGGTCACGCTGCTCGAGCGCAACATCACGCAGGGGATCCGGATCGAGACGCTGCCCGACGGGCGCGTCCTGCTCGCCGAGCGCGACGGCCGCCTCAAGGTCTTCAAGCCGGACACGGGCTCGACGGTCGTCGCGGGCCAGATCCCGACGGGCACCAACGGCGAGCTCGGCTTCGTCGGCCTCGCGGCCGCGCCCGACTTCGCGACGACCCGCCACCTCTATGCGCACTACGTGCCGACCGCACCCGCGTACACGATCAGCCGCATCAGCCGCGTGTCCCGCTTCACGCTCGCGGGCGACACGCTCGACCTGAGCTCCGAGACGCCGATCTACAACGTCCAGCACCCGGTCTACGCCGGGGGCGGGCACAGCGCCGGCGACCTCGAGTTCGCGCCCAACGGCGACCTGTACATCGCCACCGGCGACAACACCGGCTGCTGCGCGTCGTTCGGCTACCCGCCGATGGACGAGCGCCCGAACCAGATCGCCAACGACGCCCAGGCCACCTCGGCCAACACGAACAACCCGAACGGCAAGATCCTGCGCATCCGCCCGCTCGCGAACCCCGGGACGACCGTGGGCGAGGGCTCGACGTACGAGATCCCGCCCGGCAACCTGTTCACCGGCGCCGAGGACGGCGGCGGCAAGACGCTGCGCGAGATCTACGCCATGGGCCTGCGCAACCCGTTCACGATCGGCCACGTCAGCAACGAGGGCGAGCTGTGGTTCGCCGACTACGGCCCCGACGCGACGCTCGCCGACGCCACCCGCGGTCCCGCCGGCCACGTCAGCATGATCCGCACGACCAAGCCCGCCAACTTCGGCTGGCCTTACTGCTACGTGCCGGGCCAGCCGTACGGCGACTGGGACTACGTGGCCGGCGCCTCACGCGGGTTCTACGACTGCGACAACCTCGTCAACGACTCGCCGAACAACCTCACGCCGCCGGCCAACTCGTTCGTGAACGCCGGGCTGCGCGACATCCCGGACAACACGCCGCGCACCATGTGGTGGACCTACAGCGCCGGCTCGCCCACGACCCCGTTCGAGACGCTGTTCGGCGGCGGCGCGATGGCCGGTCCGAAGTACACCTACGACGCGAGCAACCCGTCGCCGTCCAAGTTCCCGCAGTGGTTCGACGGCCGCTACTTCTTCTTCGACTGGACCACCGACTGGGTTGCGACCGCGGCCTTCAACAGCGACGGCAGCGTCAAGGACAACCAGTTCTTCCTGCCGCTGCACACGTTCGTCAAGCCGATGGACATGCAGTTCGGCGCCGACGGCGCGTTGTACGTGCTGGCGTACGGCAACGGCTGGGGCGCGAACAACGACGACACGGGCCTGTACCGCGTCACCTACGCCGCCGGCAACCGGCGCCCCTCGGTCAAGGCGACCGCCGACAAGGACTCGGGCGCCACGCCGCTGACCGTCAACTTCGACGCCACGGGCTCGAGCGACCCGGACGGTGACGCGATCACCTACAGCTGGGACTGGACCAACGACGGCACGGCCGACGCCACCGGCGCGAAGGTCAGCCACACCTACAGCACGGCCGGCTCCTACGTCGCCCGCCTGACCGTCACGGACGCGCAAGGCGCCTCGTCGATCCAGAACTTCCCGGTCACGGTGGGCAACACCCGCCCGGTCGTGAAGATCGTGGCGCCGCCCGACGGGACGCCACACGCGCTCGGGCAGCCGCTCACGTTCCGCGTGTCGGTCTCCGACGTCGAGGATGGCGCCGCGGCCGACTGCACGAAGGTCGCCGTGACCTTCTCCCTGGGGCACAACTCGCACGCGCACCCCGAGACCACGCTCAACCCGGGGCCGGATTGCACCGCCACGGTCACGCCGGACCGCAACTCGACCCACACCGGCAACCTCTACCTGTTCACGGTGCTCGAGGCCGTCTACACCGACAGCGGCGGCCTGACCGGCACCGCCGCGGCCGAGTACGCCCCGCCCACACAGAACACGAACGTCTATCCGCTCGGCGAGGGCGCGGGCCTGTACACCGGCCGCACGTTCATGCAGGGCCCCGGGCACTGGTTCATGTTCCGCAACTACGACCTGGCGACGATCGGCGCGATCCGCATGAGCATCAGCTCGCGCGGCTCCGGCGGGACGATGGAGGTCCGCGCGGACTCGCCGACCGGCCCGCTGATCACGAGCGTCGAGATGCCGGACACCAAACCACCGGCGTCGTTGCAGCGCAACTACGTCACGCTGTCCGCGCCGATCCGGCACAAGCCGGTGGGCGCGCACGATCTGTACTTCGTGACCAAGTGGACCGACCCGGCTGAGCACGGGCCCGACGACGCGTTCCCGGAAATCTTCTTCGAGACGTTCACGCTCGTGCCGATCGCGGCCTCCACCGACGCGCCCGGAACCGTCGGCGGCACCGTGCCGGCCACGCTGTCGCTGAGCGTCGGCGTCTCGAGCTTCAGCCCGTTCACCCCCGGCGTGGCGCGCGAGTACACGGCGTCCACCGAGGCGACGGTGACCTCCACGGCCGGCGACGCGACGCTGTCGGTCTCCGACCCCGGCCACCTGACCAACGGCGCGTTCAGCCTCCCGCAGCCGCTGCGGGTGGAGCTGGGCACGACGCAATGGAGCGGTCCGGTGTCGAACGCGAAAGTCCCGGTCACGTTCAAGCAGACGATCGGGGCGACGGACGCGCTGCGGACCGGCACCTACAGCCGGACGCTGACGTTCACGCTGTCGACGACGCGCCCGTAAACGAGCGCAGCAGCTCGCGGAGCGGGGCGACGAGGTCGAGCGCCCCGCCCGCGAGCAGGTACTGAAGCTGGATCCCGTCGAACATCGCCACGAGCTGGCGGGCGCACAGGTCGGGGTCCAGCTCAAGCCGGACGTCACCGGCCTGTTGCGCGGCGGCGAACATCTGGGCGATGCCGGTCCGGACGCGCTCGTAGCGCTCGACGAACCAGTCGTGCGCGGGATGGTCGGGCGCGACGCTCTCCGCCGCCAGCACGGTGAAGAAGCGGATGAACGTCGGGTCCGCCTCGTGCGCGGCGGCCAGCGCCAGCCACGCGCCGCCGTACTCGCCGCCGGAACGCTCCCACGCGGTCGCCATCAACTCGCGGTTGCCGGCCTCGTAGTGGTCGAGCACCGCGAGCAGCAACTCGGCCTTCGTCGGGTAGTGGTGGATCAGCCCGGGCTCCGAGATCCCCGCCTCCTGCGCGATCGTCGCCAGCGAGACGCCGCGGAAGCCGTGCGCCGCGAACAGCCGCAGCGCGACGTCGATGACCTGCGCCCGCCGCGCCTCGCCGCGCTTGCTCATCGGACGGTGATGGTCCCCGGCGTGCCCGCCGCCAGGCGGCCGATCCGCCAGCCGTCGATCGACGCGCCCGGCGGAAGGGCGGCGAGCAGGCCGCCGGAGGTCATCGCGTCGCAGACGAGCCGGGCGCGCGCGGGGTCGACCGCGCCCCACGTCGTCCACGTGTCCGCGTCCCGGCGGTTGCGCTTGGAGCCGCCGGCCAGCGCGCGCTCGTCGCTCAGCAGCTCCAGCACGCCCTCGATCGCCGGGGCGGCATCCGCGTCGATCTCGGCGCTCAACCCGGACGCGGCGGCGAGCTCGTGGGCGTGGCCGAGCAGGCCGAAGCCGGTGACGTCCGTGAGCGCGTGCGCGCCCGCTTTGCGCGCCTGAGCCGCCGCGCGGGCGTTCAGGGTCGTCATCACGTCGATGCCGCGCGCCACCAGCTCCGCAGACGCCAGCCCGCGCTTGATCGCGGTCGCGATCGTGCCGGCGCCGAGCGGCTTGGACAGCCACAGCTCATCCCCCGCGACGCCGCCCGCGTTGGTGAGCACCTCGTCCGGATGCACCACGCCCGTGACCGCGAGCCCGTACTTGGGCTCCGGGTCGTCGATCGAGTGCCCGCCGACCACCGAGGCGCCCGCCTCGGCCACCGCGTCGGCGCCGCCGCGCAGGATCTCGCGCAGCACATCGCCCCCGAGCGTCTCCAGGGGGAAGGCGACCAGGTTCAGGGCCGAGACCGGCGTCCCGCCCATCGCGTAGACGTCCGAGAGCGCGTTCGTGGCCGCGATCCGCCCGAACGCGTACGGGTCGTCGACGATCGGCGTGAAGAAGTCCGCGGTCTGCACCAGAGCGATCTCCGGCGTCAGTTGCACGACGCCGGCGTCGTCGGACGTGTCGGTCGCCACCAGCACCCGCGGGTCGCTCACGGGCGGCAAGGAGGCGACGATCGGACGCAGGTCGGCGGCCGAGAGCTTGCAGCCACAGCCCGCGCCGTGGCTGAGTGAGGTGAGGGGAACGGCCATCGCGTTCGTATGATGGCCGTCAGTGGCCGGACGCCGTGCGTATACCGACGCCGAGGTCGAAGCTGCCGTCCAGGCGCTCACCGACCCGCAGCAGCTCCAGGAAGCCCAGCGCATCGTCGCGGAGAACGCCCCGACGCTGCAGCGCATCCTGAACATCGCGCTCAACGAGGCCGAGTGGTTCGGCTCGGCCCACCACGCGCAGGTGCTCGAGGCAGCAGGCAAGGCGGACATCGAGGAGCGCCTGCAGGCGGTGCAGACGCTGCTCGCCGAGGAGATCCGCGTGACCATGATGATCGGGGCGGCGGTGGGGTTCGAGCTCGCCCACCAGCTGATCGACAAGGAGGACAGCTAGATGGCAGCAGACGTGCGGTGGCTGGGTCATTCCGCCTTCCATCTCTCCGGCGGCGGGGCCGACGTCCTCGTCGACCCCTTCCTGACCGGCAACCCGAAGGCCGCGGCCAGCGCCGACGAGGTGCCCGCCGACGTGATCCTCCTGACCCACGGCCACGGCGACCACCTCGGCGACACGGTGGACATCGCCAAGCGCACGGGCGCCACGGTCGTCGCGATCGTCGAGCTCGCCGCGGAGATCGAGGGCAACGGCGTCGAGAACGTCATCAATCCGAACTACGGCGGGACCGTGCAGTTCGACTGGGGCTGGGTGAAGCTCGTGCCGGCGTGGCACACCGCGGTGTCCCCGTCCGGCACCGCGCACATGCCCGCGGGCCTGCTCATCCACTACGGCGGCAAGCTGATCTACCACCTGGGCGACACGGCGCTGTTCAGCGACATGCAGCTGATCGCCCGTCGCGGCGACCGCGTCGACCTCGCGCTGGTGCCGATCGGCGGCCACTTCACGATGGACCGCTTCGACGCCGTCACCGCGTGCGAGTTCATCCGGGCCGACCAGGTCATCCCGATCCACTACAACACGATGCCGCAGGTGGAGACGGACGCCGAGGCGTTCAAGCAGGACGTCCAGAACGCGGGCTTCGGCCAGGTGTACGTGCTCAACCCCGGCGACACCCACCATCTGAAATGACCCACGCCGTCGTGTTGATCAACGCCGAGCGTGAGGCGATCGCGTCGCTCGGCGGGCAGCTCGCCGACGTCGAGGGCGTCGCCGAGGCCTACTCCGTCACGGGCGAGTGGGACTTCGTCGCGATCCTGCGGGTGCGCAACCCGGAGGAGGTCGCGCAGGTGGTCACGCACAAGTTCGCCGAGCTGTCCGGCATCAAGAACACGCACACGATGGTGGCGTTCGAGGTCTTCTCCCAGCACGATCTCGAAGCGCTGTTCTCCATCGGAAATTGAGCTTGCTGGTCGCCCCCGAACACCGTCCCACGCTGCGCGAGGAGCTCGCGGGGCTGCCGAATCGGTCCCGCGGCGTGGCGATCGCCGTGCTGGCGCTCCTCGCGCTGGCGGCGGTCGTCCTGCTCGCCCGCGGGACGAGCGAGGAGGGGACGCGGGTGGTGGTCGAGGAGCCGATCGCGTTCAACCTGCGCTACCCGGACTCGATGAAGCGGATCGAGGACGACACGCTGTTCCACCTCGAGCGCAAGGGCGTGGACGAGTTCATCGTCGAGCCGCTGGAGCTCCCGGCCTACCGGGGCGACGTCGGCGGCGTCCTGCCGGTGGAGGCCTCGCGCGAGATCGAGCGCCTACGGGAGCGGTTCCCGCAGCTCGAGCTGGTGGAGGAGGGAAAGGTGCGCATCAACCGCGTGGCGGGCTACTCGCTGGCGTTCCGGGCGAGCCGCAGCCCGCGGCTGTACGGCCGGCTCGTGCTGCTGCCCGAGCCGGTGCCCGGCGCCCGCTCCGGCGTGAAGCTGCTGATGCTGGCCACGCCGAAGGGCGGTGCCGGCAAGGCGCGCGACGTGGGCACGAACGGCCTACTCAAGACGCCCTACCGCTCGTTGCGCTTCGGCACGGAGGGTCCGTGACCATCGACTACGACCACTTCGCCGCCGTCGACATGCGCGTCGGCCGGATCATCGCGGTGGAGGACTTCCCCGAGGCCCGCAAGCCGGCGTGGAAGCTGACGATCGACTTCGGCGACGAGATCGGCGAGAAGCGCTCCAGCGCGCAGATCACCAACTATGCGCGCGAGGAGCTCGTCGGCCGCCGGATCGTCGCGGTCGTCAACTTCCCGCCGCGCCAGATCGGACCCGTGCGCTCCGAGGTGCTGGTGCTCGGCGCGTCGGACGAGGAGGGCCGCGTGATCCTGCTCGCGCCGGACACCGACGTGCCGCTCGGCGCGCGGATTCACTGACCGCAAAGCGGGGAATCTCAGTACTCCGTGGCCCCCACGGAGCTCCAATCCACCCAGGTCGACCTGGCCGGTCTGATGACCGTGCTGGGCGGCCATCTCTACTCGACGCCCGCGGTCGCCGTCCGCGAGCTGGTGCAGAACGCGCACGACTCGATCACGCGCCGCAGGCTGGAGGACGACGGCTTCACCGGCGGACGCATCGACGTCACGTCGGACCCGGCGAGCGGCACGCTGACCGTCCGCGACGACGGCGCGGGCATGACCCGCGAGGAGATCGATCGCTTCCTGGCGACGGTCGGCGTCGGCTACACGCGCGGGCTGCGTGAGCGGTCCGACGAGCTGATCGGCCAGTTCGGCCTCGGCTTCCTGTCCGCGTTCATCGTCGGCGAGCGCACGGTCGTGCGGACCGCGTCCTACCAGGCGCCGGACAGCGCGTACGAGTACACGAGCACCACCGGCGAGCGCTACAGCGTCGAGCCGTGCGCGCCGCGCGAGGTGGGCACGGAGGTCGAGCTCACGCTCGGCGCCGACCATCGCGAGCTGGCCGACCGGGCGGTGCTCGCCGGCGTCGTGGGCCGCTACTGCGCGCTGCTCGGGCTGCCGGTGTTCGTCAACGGCGAGCAGGTGAACGCCGATGCGCCGCCGTGGCGCGCGGCGTCCGAGGACGTCGTCGTCCATCCCATCCAGGCGCGCAAGCAGGCGCTCGCGTTCGCCGAGCGGATGGACCCGTCGTTCCGGCCGCTGTGCACGCTGGAGGTCGACGGCGGCGGCGTGCGCGGGCTCCTGTGGATCCAGGACGTGCTCACCTACGGCTCCTGGGACAACCGCCGGCTCGCGGTCTACGTGCGCGGGATGCTGCTCGACGACGACGCCCGCGACCTGCTGCCGCGCTGGGCCGGCTTCGTCTCCGGCGCGGTCGAGTCGGACGTGCTGACGCCCACCGCCAGCCGCGAGGACCTGCAACGCGACGACGCGTGGGAAGCGGCGCGGACCGCGCTGCACGAGGCGCTGGTCGCCGGGCTGGCCAAGGTCGCAGCCGAGCAGCCGGAGGCGTGGGCGCGCGTGCTCACCCGCCACAACGAGGGCCTGCTCGGCGCGGCGCTGGCCGACGAGCAGCTCGAGGCGCTGCTCGCCGACCAGCTGAAGGTGCCGACCAGCGAAGGCGACATGACGGTGCGCGAGCTCGTCGACGGTGGCGACGGCCGCGCGCACGTCGGGCTCGGCACGGGCGGGTTCGAGGAGATGCGCTTCCGCGCGCTCAAACGGCCGATCGCGACCGGGACGCGCTACGCGGTCGTCCCGTTCGTGCGCCAGTGGTGCGGTGCGCGGGGGATCGACGTCGTCGAGCTCGGCACCTCCAGCGGCGACCGGGCGCTGTTCGAGCGGGTGCAGCTGGAGGAGGCGGCGTGGCTCGCCGAGCAGTTGACGCGCGAGCGGCAGGAGCTCGTGCCGGCGCGCTTCGAGCCGGCCGAGATGCCGTTCGTGCTCGTCCCCGACCGCGAGGCGGAGCTCAAAGCCCGGCTGGAGGCGGACGAGGCGCGCGAGCGGATCGCCTCGGCCGCGTTGCACCTCGCGCGCGAGCACACGGCGACGATCGACGGCACGTACGACGCGCGGCTGTACGTGAACGTGGACTCGCCCGTGATCGCCGCGCTGCTGGAGGCCCACCGGGCCGGCCAGGACGTCGAGGTGGCGCTGGACCTGGTGCGCGCCGTGCTCGCGCTGATGGCGGCGGGCGAGCGGGAGACGCGGGCCGAGGTGGATCTGCTGGGAGCGTTGAGCGGTGTCGGCGAAGCGGTGCGGAGGCTCTTGTGAACATCTGGTCGTGGGTGCATGACGTCGAGCGCGAGCTGCGTGAGAGCGGCAACGAGCGGCTCGCGGAGCTGATCGACCGGCTGCCGGACGCGGCGCTCGACGACCAGAACGCCGAGGTCGAGGCGATCGTCCCCGAGGCGCTCGCCCTCGCGCGCTCGGCCGAGCTGCCGTGGGTGGAGATCTTCATTCGCCACTGGCACCTGCAAGCCACCGGCGACGGGTTCGAGAAGGTGCCGTACGCGGTCGAGACGCTCGAGTTCAGCCACCGCGAGGAGCACCGCGCGTGCCCGCAGTCCGTGTGCACCGTCCAGGACCTCGCGCACGCCTACAGCGGCGCGGACGGCCCGGGCTACGCCGAGGAGCGGCTCGCGGTCGTCGAGGAGGCGCTGGAGCGCATCGACCCGTCGTGGGACTGCTTTCACTGCATGGTCGTGGAGAAGGTCAACGCGCTGTCGGATCTGGAGCGATACGAGGAGGCGCTGGAGGTCGCGCGTGAAGGGAGGGCTCGGGCGGCGGCCGCGGGCCGCGATTACGGCAACGCCGAGGACGACGTGACCACGCCGCTGCTGCGGTTGCGCCGCTTCCAGGAGGCGCTGGAGTCGGCGGCGCCGCGCCGCGACGAGCGCGACGACACGTTCGCACGCTGGCGGCAGATGGCGCGGACGGAGGCGCTGATCGGGCTCGGCCGGATCGACGACGCGCTCGCCGAGCTGGCCGATCCGGAGCCGGTGCTGCGCGAGCCGCGTTACCACCTCGGGTGGGCCCAGGACGTCGAGCGGCTCGTCCGGCGCGGGCGACTGACCAACGACTGGCGGCTCGGCGGGCTGCTGGAGCGGATGGTGGCAGCGCAGGTCGAGCGCGGTCGCGCGTGGGACGGCGTCCAGCTCGCGGCCATCCACGGGCGGCTGGCACTGTGGCGCGGGGCGACCGTCACGGCGCGGAAAGCGCTGGACGATATGCGCGCCCTGGCCGCGCGCCTGCGGTCCCCGGAGCGGGCCCACGCGTTCGTGCGCGCGCTGGAGGCCGGGCTGGAGCGCATGCGGGAGCGCGAGCCCGTGCTGCCCGAGTCGGCCGAGGCGTTTCTCGACGCGTGGCGCGCGGAGGAGCGCAGCGACCCGGAGCTCGACCTCGAGCGGCTGCACGCGGCGCGCCGGCGCTGGCCGGACGAGCTGCAGGTGGCCTGGGGGCTGCACTCGGCACTGGAGGCCGTGGGCCGGGAGGAGGACTCGCTCACGGTGCTGCGCGAGTTCGCGGACGCGCACGTGGAGGACGCCGACGCGCAGGCGATGCTCGCCCACACGCTGATCGACGCGGGCATGGTCGGCGAGGAGGTCGAGCGGCTCGCGGAGCGCCTGCGACCGCTGGACGAGCTGCACGCGGTGTGGCTGGAGGCGCGCGCGGCGTACCGGGAAGGTGAGATGGAGCGGGCGCGCGAGCGCGCGGAATGGATCGTGGAGCGCGATC
This sequence comes from Solirubrobacter deserti, assembly GCF_003344625.1. Taxonomy (GTDB): domain Bacteria; phylum Actinomycetota; class Thermoleophilia; order Solirubrobacterales; family Solirubrobacteraceae; genus Solirubrobacter; species Solirubrobacter deserti. Next base: position 413,433 of record NZ_QPKJ02000005.1, read on the forward strand.
AGGAGGCGCTCAACGCGCGCCGGATCGCCGCGCTGGCGTGCGAGCACCTGAAGGACTTCGAGGCGGCGCTCGTGCACTGCAACGGCGTCCTCGGGCACGCCGGCGAGGACCGCCTGGCGAGCGCCCACTGGGATCGGCTCGTCCCGGCGACCATCGTCGGCGACTGGGAGGCCGTGCGCGCCTCCGCCGCCGCGCTCGAGATCGACGTGCCCGGCGACTCGGGGCCGATCGACGTCGACGCCGGCCTGATCCGCCTGCGGTTCGCGGCCGACGACTTCGTGATCGCGCTTCGCACCGGGCCCGTGAGCGCGCGGGTGCTCAACGTCGGCCTGCGCGACGAGCCCCAGCACGCGGGCGATCTCGTCGTCTTCGACGCCGAGCCGGTCGGCACGGCCGCCGAAGGCGAGCTCATCACGTTCCCGGTCGTCCACGTGGTCGCCGAGGGCCCGCGCCGCGCGTACCCGTTCGACGGCGTCGACCCGGGCGACGACGCCTGGAACGCCTTCGTCGACACGCTCCGCGAGGAGGGCTGGGTGATCGACGTCCGCTACCGCGAGCCCGAGTACCAGCTCGAGGTCGACGGCGAGCAGCGTCCGGGCATCTACGGCCACCTCGCGGTGCCCGACGACGTCGACGACGCCGCCGCCCACGCGCGGCTCGGCGAGCTCACGGCCGAGTGGGAAGGCCCGTTCACCTGGCTCCCGCTGGCCGAGGCGGCGGGTGACGACTCCGCGTCGGCACAGCAACGCGAGCACGCCGAGGCGCTGGCGCTGTACTGAGAACGTTCGTGGAGGGTTTTGCACCGCAGCGGTGCGAAACCCTCCACGCGCCGCGAAGAGGCGGCGGGCGGCGACGCGTGGGCGGCGCTACTCGTCTTCGCCGGCGGCCGGCGAGGCGGCGGCGGGCGCGTCCTGCGTCGCCGGCGGCGTGGCGGCCGGCGCTTCGATCTGGACCTCGGGCGTCGGCGTCGGGGCCGGCGGGGCCTCCGGGGCCGCGACCTGCTCGGGCGTCTCGACGGGGGACGGCGCGGGCTGCGGCGTCGACTGCGGCGGCTCGGCGGCGAAGGCCGGGCCGGTCGGCGCGGGCGTCGTGGTCGGCTGCGGCGTGGACGGCGAGATCGTGCCGGAGCCGGGCTCGGCGGTGCCCTGCGTGTCGGTCGGCAGCGCGGTGGTGTCGCCGTCGCGGCCCTCGACGGGGGCGGGAGCCGTGGGCGTCGCGGTGCCGGTCGCGGCCGGCGTGGCGCCCGCGGCGGGCGTGGCCGAGGCGGTCGCGGTGGCCGTGGCGGTCGCCTTCGGCTTGGCCTCCTCCGGCTTGCCGGCGGTGTCGGCGGGCGCGATCTTGCGCTCGGCGCTGGCCGTGATCGGCTGCGGAACGGAGGCGACGGGCACCGGAGCGGTGGTCGGCGCGGCAGCGACCGCGGCGGGATCCTTCTTGGCCTCGACCTTCGCGACGGCCGCCTTCTCGGGGCCGCCCTTGGTGGTCGCGTGCTGAACCTCGACAGCGCCGGCGGTCACGATCGCGGCGGCCGCCAGGCCGGCGCCGACCTTGGAGGCGACCGTGCCGAAGCCGACCTGCAGCGCGGCGCCCGCGCTGGCCGAGCCGGCGGCCGCGGCGCCCGTGGTGGAGGCGGCGGCGCCCGCACCGATGTGCGTGACGAGCAGCTTCTTGAAGATCAGCAGCGGGCCGAGCGGGAACAGGGCGGCGAGCGCCTTGTTGTTGTTGCGCAGGTACTTGCGGAAGTCGGTGCAGCGCTCGCAGGTGCGCAGGTGGCGGCGGACCGGCGCGGTCGTGCGCTTGAGGCCCTCGGCGACCTCTCCGAGCTCGATGCGCACCTCCTCGCACGAGAGCAGCCGCGCCTCGGCGGCCTCCGCCAGCGACACGCGGGCGCGCACGAGCAGCGACTTGACCGACGGGACCGTCGTCTCCATCGCCTCGGCGATCTGCTCGTAGGACAGCGCGTCGATCTCGCGCAGCAGCAACGCCGTGCGCTGGGTCTCCGGCAGATCCTGCACGTCCGCGATCAGGAGCCGGAACTCCTCGCGCTTGTGCACCTTGTCGGCGGTGGTGAGGCCGCCTTCGGACAGGTGCACGTCCATCGAGTCCATGCCCACCGCCTGCGTGCGGCGCAGGTGGTTCAGGGAGCGGTTGCGCGCGATCCGGTACAGCCACGGCCGCACGTTGATCTCGCGCTCGTCGGCCAGCATCGCGTTGAACGCGGCCGCGAAGACCTCCTGCAGCACATCCTCGGCGTCCTCCCGGGATGAGAGCATGTGCCGGCAGAACGCGAGCAGCCGCGACTGGTAGCGAGCGACGAGCGCCTCGAACGCGCCGTGGTTGCCACGGCGGATCAGGGCGACCAGGCGCTCATCCGACTGCAGGCGCAGCAGCGGCGAGCGGCCGTGAAGGCCGGAGTGCTGTAGAGCGGATGCTTCCAAACGAGTACTGAGCGGCAGGACCTTGCCCACGTGCAAACCCTCGGCGCGTGGGGAAGTTGCGGCGTTGCTCCACTCAGCGTAGCGACGACACCCGCGAGTTCCCGAGGGGTCGGCGCCTTCGGGGCCGCTGCGCAGAACTCGCCCGCGCATCGCCCTCTGGGCGATACGCCCTCTAGGATTCCCGCCGGCCCGGGTGGCGGAATTGGTCAGACGCGGTCGGCTTAAACCCGATTGTTCTATGGAGCGTGTGGGTTCGAGTCCCACCCCGGGCACTTGGCAGACATCGCCGTCCGTGTTCAGCCGCGCGCCAAGCGCGACGAGGTCGTGGGCGAGCGCGCCGGCGCGATCGTCATCCGCCTCACCGCGCCGCCCGTGGACGGCAAGGCCAACGCGGCGCTGTGCGCGTTCATCGCCAAGGCGGCGGGCGTACCGCCCTCGCACGTGGACGTCGTGCGCGGGCAGACCGCGCGGGACAAGGTCATCCGGGTGGAAGGCATGCCCGAGGACGCCCTGCGCACCGCGCTGCTCAGGGACTGACGCTGGTTCGTACGCGGACAGAGCGGCAACGCGCCTTGCAGCGCGCTGCCGCCGGTCAGCGTGCGGACTAGGCCGCGGCGGAAGCGGCTGCTGCGCCCTTGCGCAGGAAGCCGTCGAGGACCGCGCCGGCGAGGCCGTCGCGGCCGGAGATCTGCAGGGACTCGGTGGAGCCTTCCGGCCCGAGCGCGCGCACCCACGCGGCGACCGACCCGCGCACGGAGGCCGTCGGGGTCGCCCCGCCGACCTCGGACACCTCGACGCGGCCGCCCGCGAGCGTGACGAGGTACTGCCGCTCCGGATGGTCGGCGTCGGCCTCCACGATCAGCTCGATCGTTCCCTCCAGGCCGGCCGGTGGCTGCAGCAGCCCCGGGGCCAGGCGGAAGATCGCGCCGACGTTGACGTCCTCCCCGGGACGCGGAGCGCTCCAGGTCCAGTCGTAGCCCCAGCGCGCGAGCGCGCCCAGCACGGGGATCAACTCGCGTGAGCGCTCCGTCAGCTCGTAGTCGACGCGCGGCGGTACCTCGCGGTAGCGCTGACGCGTGAGCAGGCCGTCGGCGACCATGCGATTCAATCTCGAACGCAGCTGCTCGGTGGAGATCCCGGGCAGCACGCGTTGGAGCTCGACGAACCGGCGCGGACCGGCGGCGAGATCACGGATGATGAGCAGCGTCCACTTGTCACCTACGAGGTCCAGGGCGCGTGCGTCCGGAGACCATTGATCGTAGGGGTGACGTTTGGGCGGTGGGACAGGTGGTATGAGAGGCCTCCCTGATGCGGCCTTAGAGTGCGCGCAGAATACCTGCTTTTACGACGGAAGGTTGCTGGTATCGACAATTACGGCCGATGACAAGGAAGTGATCACGAGCGCAAGTTCCCGTCTCTTCCGACGTTGTATGGCTGCGACGGGGGCAACTGCTCTCGCGTCTGGGGAACGACACGAGATCGAGGATGCACGGAATGGGTGAGGTCATACGGCTGGAGGATCGCCGCGCGCGACGCCGGCCGGAGACACCTGGGGAAGCCGTTAGGGCGGAGTTCCTCTACGACCTCGCGTCGCCGTTCACGTATTTAGCGGCGGAGCGGGTCGATCGAGCGTTTGATGAGGTGACATGGACGCCGGCGTGCTCACGCACGCTGCGATGCGCCTCCATGCCCGCGGACTTTGGCGACGTCCAGGAGATCGTCGACCACGCGGAGGAGCGCGCCGCGGCGCTGCGCCTGCCGCTGCAATGGCCCGAGCGCTGGCCGATGGCCGTCCCGGCCGCCATGCGCGTCGCGCACTACGCCGCCCAGCAGGGGCGCGGTGGCGCGTTCGTGCTCGCGGCGACCCGGCTCGCGTTCGCGGGCGGCTTCGACCTGGACGACCTGGAGATCCTCACCGAGGCGGCCGCCGCCGCGGGCCTGCGGCTCGACGGCTGCCTGAAGGCCGCGCGCGAGGAGCGTCGTGACGGCGCCATGGAGGCGGCGGCGCGCCGTCTGCTGGGCGCGGGCGCGGACCGCCTGCCCGCGCTGTGGGTGGCTCGAGGCGTGTTCTGGGGCGAGGACCGAGTAGGCGACGCGGCGGCGACCGCTCGCCTGCACGCCGCCGCGGCCGAGCGCTCCGTCTAGGGCGAGACGAGACCTGCGAGGATCAGCGAGTCGAAGGACTCGCGCGGCCGTTCCGTGTTCCCCGGACGGCCGTCCCGCAGGATCGGGTCCTCGCGATCGGCCTCCGCGAGCAACAGCTCGAGGTCGGCGTCGCTGAAGCTGAGGGTGGGCTCGTCGTTCATCGCTCAGTGACGCTAATCACACGCGGGCGCGGAGTCAGCCCCGGGGGCGGCGCGACCCCCCGCCCGGGGGGATAGATTCCGCCGCCTCTATGGACGACGAAGCCACGCGGCTGCACGGCGGCCGCCTCATCGCGCGGCGCTTGAAGGCGCACGGCGTCACGCACCTGTTCACGCTCTCGGGCGGCCACCTGTTCTCGCTCTACGAGGGCTGCAAGGACGAGGGCATCGAGATCGTCGACACGCGTCACGAGCAGACGGCCGCGTTCGCCGCCGAGGGCTGGGCGAAGGTCACGCGCGCGCCGGGCGTCGCCGCGTTGACCGCCGGCCCGGGCGTGACCAACGGCATGAGCGCGATGGCGAGCGCGAAGCTCAACCACTCGCCGATGCTGGTGCTCGGCGGCCGCGCGCCCGCGTTCCGCTGGGGGCAGGGGTCGCTGCAGGAGATCGACCACGTGCCGTTCGTGCGGCCGGTGACCAAGCTGGCGGCCACGGCCGGGTCGACGGCGGAGATCCCGGGCCTCGTCGACGAGGGGCTGGCGGTCGCCGCCCGCCCGCACGGTGGGCCCGTGTTCCTCGATTTCCCACTGGACATCGTGTTCAGCGAGGCCGACCCGGAGGAGTCCGAGCTGCACCCGCCGCGCGCCGAGCAGGCCGACGGCGACGCGCTCGAGCGCGCGCTGGCGCTGCTCAACGAGGCCGAACGGCCCGTGATCATGGCCGGCTCGGACCTGTACTGGGGGCGCGGGGAGGACGGGCTGCGCGAGCTGGCGGAGCGGCGCGGCATCCCGGTGTTCCTGAACGGGCTGGGCCGCGGCTGCCTGCCCGCCGACCACGAGCTGGCGTTCGCGCGGGCGCGCAAGACGGCGCTGGGCGAGGCCGACGTCGCGCTCGTGATCGGCGTGCCGATGGACTTCCGGCTCGCGTTCGGGAAGGCGTTCAACGAAGAGGCCGAGGTCGTCGTGATCGACGTCGCCGAACCCGAGCGCGAGCATCCGCGGCGCGTCGCCGCTGAGCTCTACGGCGACCTGGCGGCGTCCCTGCGCGGGCTGGTGGGCGACGGGCCGGACACGCGCGCGTGGGTCTCCCGGCTGCGCGGGGAGGAGACCGCAAAGCGCGAGGCCGAGCGCGGGCAACTGGCGGACCCGCGCTCCCCGCTGCACCCGATGCGCGTCTACGGCGAGCTCGCGCAGGTGCTCGACCGCGACGCGATCGTGATCGGCGACGGCGGCGACTTCGTCTCCTTCGCGGGGCGCGTCGTGGACTCCTACGAGCCGGGCTGCTGGCTGGACCCGGGTCCGTTCGGCTGTTTGGGCTCCGGCCCCGGCTACGCGCTGGCGGCCAAGCTCGCGCATCCCGACCGCCAGGTGGTGCTGCTGCTCGGCGACGGCGCGTTCGGCTTCAGCGGGATGGAGTTCGACACGCTCGCCCGCCACGGCGTCAACGTCGTCGGCGTGATGGGCAACAACGGCATCTGGGCGCTCGAGAAGCACCCCATGGAGTTCCTCTACAACGGCTGGTCGGTCGCCGCCGACCTGCGGCCGGAGACGCGCTACGACGATGTCGTGGCCGCGCTTGGCGGGCACGGCGAGTTCGTGACCGAGGCCGACGCGCTGCGGCCCGCCCTGGACCGTGCGTTCAGCGCCGGCCGGCCCGCGCTCGTGAACGTGTCGACCGACCCGACCGTGGTCTACCCGCGCTCCGCGAACCTGGCGTAGACGGCCGTTAAATGAAGCCGCCCGCGGCGGGGGCGGGCGGCTTCGAAGTGGCCCCGTCAGGACGGGCAGGGGTACGTGCCTTGATGGGGCCTATTGGGTGGTCCAGGCGGCGGGAGGCGCCGATGATGCGGCATCGCCCGGACCTATGCGTCGGTGGGACGGCGGCGGGAGGCACGACCGCCCTTCCGACAGGCAGGATTCTCCACCTTGACCCTTTGGACTGCCAATCGAACACATGTCCATGCGCGGACAATTTGGACCGGTTCACGGTGCGTCGGCGGCGGTTGAGAGCGCGAGTCCGTAGAGGATGTCGTGCTCAGAGGCTTCGACCTGTCGCAGATCGAAGGACGTCAGTACTTCTAGCAGGATGGCCAGGCCCGCCACGATCACGGGCGCGCGGGCGGGATCGAGGCCGCGCACGCGTTTGCGCTGCTCCAGCGGCAGTTCCGCCAGTCGGGCGCAGAGCTCGTGCAGGCGCGCGACGGTGAGGATGTGTCCTTCAACCCGGGCTGGGTCGTAAACCTCCAGTCCGAGGTCGATCGCCGCGGCCTGGGTCGGCGTGCCGGCCACGGCGATCGCCTTGGTGGCCCGCGGGTGCTCGGGGAGGCGCACATCGGCGCGCAACGCTCGCAGTTCGTCCGGTGACGGCGGGTCCGAATGCAGGTGGCGCTCGGAGTGGCGGACGACGCCGATCTGGGTGGAGGCGTGGAACAGCAGCTCGTCCTTGTGACCGATCACGAGCTCGGTGGAGCCGCCGCCGATGTCGATCACCAGCACGGGCTCGGGTTCGTCGCGCTGTGCGGTTGCGCCCACGAACGTGAGCTTTGCCTCCTGCTCGCCGGACAGGACGCGGGCCGGGAAGCCGAGGGTCTCCTCGACGCGCCGCGCGAACTCGGCGCCGTTGGCGGCGTCCCGGACGGCCGAGGTCATCACCGCGGCGGCGGGCGCGCCGTCGATCAGTTGCTTGTAGTCCCGCAGGACGTCGAGAACGCGCTGCTGCGGGGCCTCACCGAGCCGCCCGGTCGCGTCGACGCCCTCGCCGAGGCGCGTGACGATCGAGCGGCGGGTCCCGTCCGTGATCAGCAGCCGGGTGGAGTTCGTGCCGATGTCGACGGCGGCGACGCGGCGGGTCATGCCACCCGGTTGGGCATCTCGTCGCCGGCGAGCGCGGCGAGCAAGTTGTCCACGGCGAGGTCCGCCATGCGCGAGCGCGTGCGGACGGTCGCGCTGCCGACGTGCGGCACCACGAGCAGGTTCGGGGCGGTGAGCAGCGGGTCGTCGCCCGGCAGCGGCTCCGGGTCCGTGACGTCCAGGCCCGCGCCGGCGATCTCCCCGTCGACGAGCGCCGCGCGCAGGGCGTCCTGGTCGACGGTCCCGCCTCTTGACGTGTTGATGAAGTACGCGGTCTGCTTCATGCGCGCGAACTGGGCCGCGCCCATCAGGTGGCGCGTCTCGGGCGTGAGCGGCGTGTGCAGCGAGACGTAGTCGCTGGTCTCCAACAGCTCGTCGAGGTCGATGCCCGACGAGCGCGAGTGGTGGACGACGCGCATGCCGAAGCCTTCGCCGCGGCGCGCCATCGCCTGGCCGATGCGGCCCCAGCCGATGATCCCGAGCGTGTTGTCGGCGAGGTCGCCGCCGAGCATGTGGCCCGGGTGCCAGGGCGCCCAGCGGCCCTCGCGCACCTCTCGATCGCCTTCGGTGATGCGGCGCGCGATGCCGAGCAGCAGCGCGAACGCGATGTCCGCGGTGGCGTCGGTGAGCACGCCGGGCGTGTTGCCCACCGGGATGCCGCGCTGCTTGGCCGCCTCGAGGTCGATGTTGTCCGTGCCGACCGCGAGGTTCGCGACCGCCGTGATCGGGGCGGCCCGGTCGAGGAAGTCGCCGTCGACGTTCTCGGTCACGCAGGTGAGCAGCGCGTCGGCCTCGCGGGCGCGGGCGAGGAAGTCGTCCGGCGGCGGCGGCGTCCGCTGCTCCCACACGTCGACCTCGTGCTGCTCCTTCAGGCGATCCAGGGCCGGGAACGGCAGGTCCCGGGAGATGAAGACGCGGGGCATGTCGTGGGTAGGGTGCCAGGATGGACCGGCCGGTGCGGATCGGGTGCTCGGGCTGGCAGTACAAGAGCTGGAGCGGCGGCGCGTTCTATCCGGAGCGCTGCCCGCAGCGCAACTGGCTGGCCTACTACGCGCGCCAGTTCGGGACCGTCGAGGTCAACTCGACCTTCTACCGGCTGGCCAAGCCCGAGGCCGTCGCCCGGTGGGTGGCGGGAACGCCGTACGACTTCGTCTTGACCGTCAAGGCCTCCCGCTATCTGACGCACATCAAGCGCCTGCGGGAGATGGAGGAGGGGATCGCCAAGTACTACGCGGCGATCGCGCCGCTGGTCGAGTCGCCCAAGCTCGGCCCGGTGCTGTGGCAGCTGCCGGCCAACTTCAAGCGCGACGAGGACCGGCTGGCCGAGGCCTGCGCGCTGCTCCCGCCCGGGCGCCACTGCTGGGAGTTCCGGGACGAGTCCTGGTTCACCGACGACGTGTACGCGATCCTGCGCGCGTACGGCTGCGCGCTGGTGTTCGGCGATCACCCGGAGCGCCCATGGCAGCCGCTGGAGCTGACCACGGATTGGACGTTCGTGCGCTTCCACTACGGCCACCGCGGGCGGCGCGGCAACTACTCCGAGACTGAGCTGCGCGAGTGGGCCGCGCGCCTGCGCGAGGTGCGTTCGGCGGCCGAGGTGTTCGTGTACTTCAACAACGACTGGGAGGCGTTCGCCCCGCGCAACGCCAAGCGGCTGGAGGCGCTGCTGTGACGGACATCGAGCACGTGCTCACGCAGTACCGGACGTGGGCCGTGGTCGGCTGCTCGCCGCAGCCGTGGCGCGACTCGCACCGGATCGCCTCGCTGCTGCAGGCGCGCGGCTACCGCGTGATCCCGGTCAACCCGGAAGCCGGCGAGGAGCTGCTCGGCGAGCGCGTGTTCCCGGCGCTCCCGGCCGGCCAGGGCATTGAGGTCGTCGACCTGTTCCGGCGCTCCTCGGCGGTGTCCGCGCACGTCGACGAAGCGATCGCGATCGGCGCCAAGGCGGTCTGGATGCAGCTCGGCGTGATCGACGAGGAGGCCGCCGCGCGCGCCCGCGCCGCGGGCCTGCGCGTGGTCATGAATCGCTGCCCCGCGATCGAGCTTCCGCGCCTTGAAGCTCGCGGACGCGGTGCTATATTTCGACGTCCGCCGCGGGGTGGAGCAGTCAGGTAGCTCGTCGGGCTCATAACCCGAAGGTCACAGGTTCGAATCCTGTCCCCGCTATTGAGAAGCCGTCCGAGAGGGCGGCTTTTTTCGTTCTCGGTCAGCGCTCGCGCCGGAAGACGAGCAGGTGCCCGTCCTTCTCGCCGTGGAGCGCCATGTTCGGCAGCAGCTTGTCGAACTCCCAGCCCTCGGCGCCGAGCTCGTTGAGCTTGTTCTCGAGCGCGCCGCGGTCGAGTTCCTCATCCTTGCGTCCGAGGAAGCCGTGGGTGATGACGTCGGTCCGGTACTCGTAGCTCGGCATGCCGCGAGCGTAACTCGCAGATCGATTGTTAGGGCACCCTAACAAGGTTTGTTAGGGTGCCTGAAGTGGGCCGGGTGCCTGCCCGGCGTTCTCCCCGAAATCGAGGCTCTCCCCATGTCCCCTCGCCGTGTCCATGCCCTGGTCGCGTTGCTGCTCGCCGCCCTTTTGCTGTCGCCGGCGGCGGCATCGGCGCAGAGCGACGAAGTCATCCATCCGCAGGACGTGACCGTCGCGACCGGCGCGACCGTGACGCTGACCACGGGCGTCACGAGTGGGGGCCTGTTCGTCGAGTGGTACCGCGTGGCGACGCCGGCCGACGTCAAGGTCAAGGCGCTGTCGACGGACCCGAAGTACAGCTTCGTGGCGACGGCGGCCGACGACGGCGCCCGGATCTACGCGCGCATCCTGACCGGCGGGCGCTGGGTCAACACGCGCCCCGCGACGGTGACCGTCGGCGACGGCAGCGCGTCGATCGCGACGCACCCGCAGGACGCGACCGTGCTCGAGTCGCGACCGGTGCAGTTCCAGGTGGTCGCACGCGGGACCAGCCCGCTGAGCTACCAGTGGCAGCGCAGCACCGACGGCGGCGCGAGCTGGAGCGACGTCGCGGGCGCGACCGGCGCGCAGCTGCGCTTGCGGCCTGCGGCGGGCTACGACGGCGCCCTGCTCCGTGCTGTGGTCGACAACGCCGTCGGCGGGCCCGCGAGCTCGAACGCGGCAAAGCTGACCGTCCGGCGGCTCACGGGCACCGCCGTGCCCGTCGCCCACGCGAGCTTGCAGTGGGGCATCAGCCCGATCTACCAGGGCGGCAACCCGGCGGGCAACGGCTGCAACTTCTTCTCGGCGGGCAAGACGACCGGATTCTCGGGCCGCGTCGGTGACGTCCACATCGCGCATCGCACCGCCGAAGGGCTGGTGTCGGTGTCCGAGGGCACCAAGTGCTCGCCGTCGCTCGGCCAGCGGGTGCTCTTCACCGAGGGCACCGGCACGGCGAACCCGGCGACGGGCGAGGCCACGATCCAGTGGCGGGGCGCGTTCACCGCCAACGCCTACAGCGGGCTCGTGCCGTGGTACCTCGAGGACCCGAAGCTGACCGTCGCCGCCAACGGCTCCGGCACGCTGACCGCGACCGCCGGCGGCAAGGGCGCCGACCGCGAGGACCCCGAGAACCCGTTCACCGTGCCGCCGCGCGAGGTCGTCGTCGCCACCTTCCCGGATGTCGAGGTGACGGCGGACGGGATCACCGTTAAGCCGGACTACGCCGGCGTCGACTACTTCCCGCTCGTGGACGGCGTGCGCTCGACGACGTCGGCGATCTCCGACGCGCTGAAGGCGGGCAACCCGAACTGGGGCTCGTGGCCGCAGTCGTTCGTGGACTTCCACTATGAGACGGAGCTCTCGACCTACTGGCACACCAGCGGCCTGTCGGCCGACCCGGACAAGCCGGGGTACCCGTTCGACGTGACGTTCGCCGCGGCACCGCCGGTCGCGCAACTGCCGCGCGTGCTGGCGGGACCGGCCACGACGGCGACGCTGCCGCTCGTCGAGGGCCGCGACGTGACGCTGACCGCCGACCTGGAGGACGCGACGAGCCTGCGCTGGCAGCGCTCGAGCAGCGTCAACGGCCCGTGGGCCGACCTCCAGGACGGTGAAGGTGTGTCCGGCGCGACCGGGGAAGCGCTGACGCTGAGCAAGCTCGACGCCTCCTGGAACAACACCTACGTGCGCGTGCGCGCCGGCAACGACGAAGGCACGGTGGTGACGCCCGCGCTGCAGCTCATGAGCCGCGCCCACCAGGCGATCGCGTTCACGATCCAGCCCAGCGACGCGCTGACGATCGCGGGCAGCCGCGTCGAGCTCCAGGCGCGTGCGACCGGGCACCCGGCGCCGGTCGCGCACGGCGCGGAGGTCAGCCAGGACGGCGGCGCGACGTGGAAGGCCATCGAGGCGTTCGAGCGCAGCGGTGATGACTACCGGCTGCTGTCGGTGCCCGCCGCCTACGACGGTGCGCTCGTGCGCGCGACCGCCCGCAACGCCGACGGCGCGACCGCCGCGTCGGAGCCGGCTCGCCTGACCGTGATCCCGGCGACGGGCGGTCCGCAGCTCGCGCTCGCGCCGGCCGGGAACGTCGACCCGGGCGTCGCGACGACGTTCACGGTCGTCGGCGCCGGCTTCACCATCCCGGACAAGGAGAGCGACAAGCGCCACTTCTCGCTCGACCTGGGCGTGTTCACCACCGACGGCTGGCAGCCCGGCCGGCCCGGCAACGCCACGCCGCTGGCGACCTCGCCGCAGGTCAAGGGCGGCCAGCTCTACCGGGGCCGGCTCCAGGACTCCGGCGGCTGGTTCCAGGTCACGCTCACGGTGCCGGCGGGCAAGCTGCAGCCGGGCGCGGTGCACGGCGTGGGCGCGTTCCTGCGCCTGCACGACAGCGACACGAACGTGTCGACGTTCATGAACCGCGCGGGCGACGCCTGGATCGGCCTCCCGCTGACCGGCCAGGCGCCGGCAGCCATCGCCACCCAGCCGAAGAGCGTGACGGCGAAGGCCGGCGAGGCGGTGGAGCTCACCGTGCGGGCGTCCGGCACGCCCGCGCCGAAGCTCCAGTGGCAGCGCCGCGCCCGCGGTGCGGCCGGCTGGGCCGACCTCGCGGGGGAGACCGGCTCGGCGCTGAAGCTCACCGCGACGGCCGCGGACGACGGGGCCGCGTTCCGCGCGGTCGCCGACAACCGGCTCGGGGTCCCCGCCAGCTCCGACGCGGCGGTCTTGACGGTCACGGTGCCGCACGAGACGACGCCGACGCCCACCCCGACGCCCACGGCGACCGCCACGCCGCAGGCACAGGCCTCACCGCAGCCGACCGCCACGCCCGTCGCCGAGCGCACGCCGACGCCGCGCCCGCAGCTGACCGTGCCCAAGGGCCACCGCCGCCTCGCCGCGAACCGCACGGCCACCATCGCGACGGTCGCCTGCACGTCCTGCTCGGTGACCGCGCCGAAGCGGATCACGGTGAAGATCGCGGGCCGCCGGTACGCGCTCGCCGTCTCGACCGTCCACACGCGCGGGCGCATCGGCCTGCGCGTGCGTGCGCCCAGGGCCGCGGCGCAGCGCCTGCGCGGCCGCACGACCAGGCTCGCGTTCAGCGTCAAGGTCGCGACCGGCACCGGCACGACCACCCTGCTCGTGCGCGCGACGCTGGCCGGGCGCCGCTAGGGCAGACGCTGAGCCGCGAGGGCGCGCTGGAACGTCGGGCACTCCAGGTGCGACGGCGCCGAGCAGGCGGCGGCGTGCCGGAGCCCGTCGCGCAGCGCGCTCAGCTCGCGGATGCGCGCGTCGAGCTCGTCGGCCTTCGCGGCGAGCTGCGCGCGGTCGATGCGCGGCTCGCCGTCGGGCCCGAACATCCCCGCGATCTCGTCCAGCGAGAAGCCGGCGTGGCGCCAGAGCGCGATCAACGACAGCCGCTGCAGGACCGACGGGTCGAACTGGCGGCGCAGGCCGCTGCGGCCCGTCGACTCGATCAGGCCGCGCTGCTCGTAGTAGCGCAACGTCGACGGCGGCAACCCGGTGCTGGCGGTGACTTCGGCGATGTCCATCTTGACCTCAAGTCGGCTTGAACTGGCACCGTAGCCGACATGCAGAAAGAACGCTGGAAGGGCGCGGGCGGGAACGCGTGGGTGGAGCTGCAGGCGCTGACGGACCGTGTGATGACGGGGTTCGTGCCGCCGCTCGTCGACGGGCTGAGCGGGACGGTGCTCGACGTCGGCTGCGGGACGGGCGCCACGACGGTCGCGGCGGCGCAGCGCGCCGAGCGCGTCGTCGGCGTGGACATCTCCGAGCCGATGATCGCCGCGGCGCGCAAGCGGGCGCCCGACCTCGAGTTCCTCGCCGCCGACGCGCAGACGCACACGTTCGAGCGCTTCGACTGGGTGATCTCGCGCTTCGGCGTGATGTTCTTCGACGACCCGGTCGCGGCCTTCGCGAACCTGCGCCGTGCGGGCGCGCGGCTGCGCTGCATCGTGTGGCGCACGGCTGAGGAGAACCCGTTCATGACCGCGGCCGAGCGCGCGGCCAAGCCGCTGCTGCCCGACCTGCCGCCGCGCGACCCGCACGCCGGCCAGTTCGCGTTCGGCGACCCCGAGCGGGTCCGCCGCATCCTCACCGAGGCGGGCTGGGACGACGTCCAGCTCGACGAGCTCGACGTCGAGTGCGCGATGCCCGCATCCGCGCTGGAGGGCTACTTCACGCGCATCGGGCCGGTCGGGATCGCGCTCGGCGGCATCGAGGACGAGGCGCTGCGCGCACGCGTGATCGAGACGGTCCGCCCGGCGTTCGCCCCGTTCGTCCATGACGACGAAGTCCGCTACACGGCGGCCTGCTGGCTCGTACAGGCCCGCTGAGCGGCGTTCGGTTCCCCGCACCCCAACCCGTTCGGCCCCACCAACATTGGGGTGGGTGCCTGATGCCGGTCGGGCGGCGCGCGGCGAGAGTGCCGGCCATGCACGACGCACCCTCCTCCAGCCGGCGACGGATCGCCGGCGTCGCGGCCGCTCTCGCGGCGCTGGCGCTCGCCGCGCCCGCCGTCGCCCAGGCCGATTCAGTCGCCTACATCAAGTCCGGCAACGTCTTCCTCGCCACCACGGACGGCTCACGGGAGTACCAGGTCACCTTCGACGGCGGCTACTCGACGGTCTCGCAGGCCGACAACGGCCGGATGGCCGCGCTGCGCGGCGACCACATCGTCCACCTCGAGCGCGACGGCCGCGTGATCGCGGACATCGTCACGCCCGTGTCGACGACGCAGGACCCGAGCATGTCGTTCCGCGGCCCGTTCGACCCGGCGATCTCGCCGGACGGCAAGCGCGTCGCCTACTCCTACTACTGGCAGTACACGGGCTACGGCCCCGGCTGCCAGCCGCCCTACTGCTCGCTGCAGCGGCTCTACCACGGCACGGCGTTCACGGACCCGAACCGCCTGACGGCGTGGGACGAGCCGGGCTTCAAGCGCCGGTCGGGTTGGAAGGACCCGTCGTGGATCGACAACGACACGGTCCTGCTCACCGACCCGTACATCCAGCCCAACGAGGACGCGATCCTGTGGTCGCCGAGCGCGGCCGACGACAGCGGCCTCAAGCGCTGGTTCGCCGATCACGCGTTCTACGGCGAGCTGAAGGACTCCGCCATGTCGCGCGACAAGACCGCGATCGCGACCCTGGTCGCCGACGGCCAGAAGATCTCGATCGGCAACACGGTCGGTGGCTTCTACCCGGACTATCCCGAGCGCTGCGCGATGGCGCAGGACGACGATCCGAACACGCTGCTGTCGAGCCCGACGTTCGCCGGCGACGCCTCGAAGCTCTTCTGGGCCGAGAACACGACCGGCGTGCACATGGCGACCCTGCCGAAGTTCACGACCAAGGGCGAGTGCCCGAAGTTCACCGACGGCGGCAGGCTGATCGCGCCGGGCGCCACCAACCCCGACTGGGGTCCGGCCGACGTGCCGGCGCCGCGCCAGGTGCCGACCCCGACGAACCCGGGCACCCCGAGCAAGCCGGGCGACGGTGGCGCCAAGGGCGGCGGCACCACCACCGAGACCCCCACGGGCACGACGGTCAAGCTCAGCGTCACGAAGACCAAGCTCGCCGCCGCGCTCAAGCGAGGGCTAGTGCTCAAGCTGAGCGGCGCGGCCAACGGCAAGCACACGATCACCGCCAAGTTCGGCAAGACCACCGTCGCCAAGGGCAGCGTCACCGTCTCCGGCGGCGAGGGCAAGGCCACGCTGAAGTTCACGAGCGCCGGCAAGAAGAAGCTCAAGGGCAAGCGGTCGGCCAAGCTCGCCATCTCGGGCGCGGGCACGAACGCCACTTACACGCTCAAGAAGTGAGCCACTGAGGGGAGGCGGGTAGGGCGGGCGCCATGGTCCGGCGCTCGCCCTACTCTTGGTCCCTTGATGTCTGACGGGCTGCTGGCGCGTGAGGACGAGCTGGCCGCTGTCGGGCGGACGATCGACGGTGCCATGACGGGCACCGGCGCCGTGCTCGTCCTGGAAGGCCCCGCGGGCATCGGCAAGACGGCCGTGCTGGAAGCGGCGCGCTCGCGGGCGTCCGGCGCGCTGGTGCTCTCGGCGCGCGCGTCGGAGCTGGACCGCGGGTTCGGGTTCGGGCTCGTGCACCAGCTGTTGGACCGGGTCGCGAAGCCGGAGCTGATGACCGGCGCCGCCGCGCACGCGAGCGTCGTCCTCGACCCGGCGTCCAGTGGCGCCGAGGACGCGGGCTTCGCGGTCCTGCACGGGCTGTACTGGTTGACCGCGAACCTCGCCGAGCAGCAGCCGGTCGTGCTGCTGGCCGACGACCTGCACTGGGCCGACGTCCCCTCGCTGCGCTTCCTGGAGTACCTGGCGCGGCGGATGGACGGCCTGCGCGTGGCGCTGATCGCGACCACGCGCCCGAGCGAGCCGGGCGCCGCGCAGGAGCTGCTGGACGAGCTGCGCGCGTCGGCCGAGGTCGTCCGGCCGCGGCCGCTGGACCGGGAGGCCGCCGCCGCGCTGCTGGACCTGCCCGGCTCCGTGCTCGACGCCGCACTCGAGGTCACGGGCGGCAACCCGCTGCTGTTGTCCGTGCTCGGCCGCGAGGTGGGCGGCCAGGACGTCGTGAGCGCGGAGCGCCTGGCGGAGATCGGGGCGCGGGGCGTCGCGCCCGCGATCGAGCGCCGGCTGCGGCCGCTGGGCGCCGACGCGGTCGCGGCCGCGAGAGCGGCCGCCGTGCTGGGCGAACGCGCGACCGTGGAGGACGTCGCCACGGTGGCGCAGCTCTCCTCGGCCGCCGACGCGCTCGACCGGCTCGTCGCCGCCGACGTGCTCGACGGGCGCGCGTTCGTCCACCCGCTCGTGCGCGCGGCCGTGCTGGACACGATCCCCGCCGGCGAGCGCGCCGAGCTGCACCGTGCTGCGGCCCTGCGCCTGCGCGAGCGGGGGCTGCGGGCGGGCGCGATCGCTCCGCACTGGCACGCGACCGAGCCCGCCGGTGACGCGCGCGCCGTCGCCGACCTGTGCGCCGCGGCCAAGGAAGCGGCGGCGGAGGGCGCCACGGACCTCGCCGCCGACCATCTCGCCCGCGCGCTGGAGGAGCCGCCGGAGGACCGGGCGGGCGTCGCGCTCGAGCTCGCCGAGCTCGAGGTCCGCGCGCAGCGGCCCGCCGGGGCCGACCGCCTGCGCGAGCTCCTGCGCGGTGGCCTGGACGGCGACGCCGCGGCGCGCGCGCACGCCGCGCTCGCCAACCACCTCGTCCACACGGACCCGGCCGCGGCCGTGGTGGAGCTCGAGCAGGCGACCGAGGACGCGACCGACCCGACGCTCGCGCTGCGCCTGGAGGCGGCGCTGCTGGAGGCGTTGCTGTTCGTGGACCCGGACGGCTCGCGGCTGCGCGCGCGCTTCTCGGCGGGCGAGCCGTCGCTGGCCGCGCTGGCCGCGGCGGCCAACGACGGCGCGCTGCGCGGGATGCCGACGGACGAGCTGGTCGCGCTCGCCGAACGGGCGCTCGGGGGCGGCGAGCTGCTCGCCACCGTCGGGCCCGCGAGCTCGACCTGGAACCTGGTCACGCACGCGCTGCGCTTCGCCGAGGATGCGCGCGGGGCGCAACGCGCCCTGGAGGCCGGCGACCGCGCGGTGCGCGAGCAGGGGCTGCTGGCCGCGACGCTGTTCGTCGAGCAGTCCTGGGGCTACTGGCACCGCGACTTCGGCTCGGTCGCGCTCGGCGCCGCGCGCTCGCGCAGCGGCCTGGAGGCCATCCGCGCGCAGGGCCTGGTCACGACCGTTCCCGCGCTCAGCGCCGTGCTGGCCGAGAACCTCGTCGAGCTCGACAAGCTCGAGGAGGCCGCGGCGGAGGTCGACACCGACCTCGGCGCCGCGGCGGGCACGTTCATCGAGCCGTTCGTGCTCACCATCCGCGGCCGCGTGCGACTGCTGCTGCGCCGCTACGACGAGGCCGAGGCCGACCTGCGGCGCGTCGTGGCCTTCGGCGACGCGCGCGGGTGGGCGGCCCCGAACGCGGCCTTCGGCCGGCTGCGGCTGGCGGAGGTGCTCGCCGCCACCGGCCGTCACGAGGAAGCGCTGGAGCTGATGGAGCACGACGCCGCCGCCGCGCTCGCCGCCCGGCGTCCCGGCTGTCTCGGCATGGCGCTGCGCCGGCGCGCGCTCGCGCAGGAGGGCGACGAGGCGATCGCGACGCTGCGCGAGGCCGTGAGCGCGCTGGAGCCGACGGCGCTGCGGCGCGAGCTCGGCTGGGCGCTGCACGACCTCGGCGCGCGGCTGCGCATCCGCGGCGACCGCGTGGAGGCGCGGGAGCCGCTGCGCCAGGCGCTGGATCTGGCGGCCCGGACCGAGTCGGCGCTGCTGGCGCGGCACACGCACAACGAGCTGGAGGCGTCCGGGGCGCGCCTGCGGCGCGAGCGGCTCGAGGGCGTGGAGGCGCTCACGCCGGCCGAGCGGCGCGTGGCGCAGCTCGCCGCGGAGGGCCTGACGAACCGCCAGATCGCCGAGACGCTGTGGGTGACGCTCAAGACGGTCGAGGTCCATCTCGGCCGCAGCTACACCAAGCTCGGGATCGGCGGGCGCGGGCAGCTCGCGTCGGCGCTCGGGTTGGAGGGGGACGCGCGCGCGGCGTGAGGTGAGTTAGGGTGCCCTAATGCGCCCGATCGCCGTCTTGCTCCTGGTCGCGTTGCTCCTCGTGGGCTGCGGCTCGTCAGAAGAACCCGAGTCCACGCCGACGCCCGCGGCCGCCGCCGCGCCCGAGGCGACGTTCCCGCAGGTGGTCGAGCACGAGTTCGGCACCACGACGGTGGAGAAGAAGCCTGAGCGGATCGTGGTGGTCGGGCTCACCGAGCAGGACATCGTGCTCCAGCTCGGGTACACGCCGGTCGCGACGACCGAGTGGTACGGCGAGCAGCCCTACGCCGTCTGGCCGTGGGCGCAGGAGGCGCTCGGGGACGCGAAGCCGACGGTGCTCTCCCAGGCCGACGGGCTCGAGCTCGAGAAGATCGCCTCCCTGCGGCCGGACCTGATCATCGGCGTCAACGCGGGCCTGGAGCGCAAGACCTACGACCAGCTGTCCAGGATCGCGCCGACGATCGGCACCCCCAAGGGCGGCACGCAGTACTTCTCGCCGTGGGACAAGCAGGTGGCGCTCGTGGCGCAGGCGCTCGGCAAGCCGGACGAGGGCGCGAAGCTCATCCAGGGCGTCAAGGAGCGCTACGCGGCCGCCGCGGCCGAGCACCCGGAGTTCAAGGGCAAGACGGCGACGTTCTCCCAGAACGCGTTCTACGACGGTGAGATCTACGTCTATCCGGCCGGGCTCGGCACGGACTTCCTCTCCTTCCTGGGCTTCACGATCAACCCGAAGCTGACGCCGCTGGTCAAGAACCCGGGCGAGCAGGTCGCGGTGTCCGAGGAGCGCTTGGACGTGATCGACGCGGACGTGATCGTGTTCGCGACCGAGAAGGAGAGCGACATCGCGAACCTCAAGAAGGTGCCGACGTTCAAGTTCCTGGAGGCCGTGAGGGGCAAGCGCGCCGTGTACACGGACGCGACGCTCAGCGGCGCGATGTACTTCCTCACGCCGCTGGCGTTCGACTACATCCTGGACAAGCTGACGCCGGCGCTGGCCGACGCGGTCGCGGGGCGGTCGCCGGAGGCCGTGGTCGGCTCGTGAACATCGAGTCACATCGAAACGGGCGGCGATGTACAGGATGTACAGCGCCGCTTCGAGAACATCGACCCGGGGATCGCGTGGGCCAGCTCGCGACGCTCGCCGAGGGCGCGCGGCTCGCTGGTCAGCGCTCGGCGGACCAGGCGCGCCAGAGCGCCGCGTAGGTTCCGCCGGCGGCGACCAGTTCCTTGTGGGTGCCGCTTTCCACGATCCGGCCTTGGTCCATGACGACGATCCGGTCGGCGCGCGCGGCCTGCGTGAGGCGGTGCGCGACCACGAGCGCGGTACGGCCGTCGAGCACGCTGGCAGCGGCCTGCTCGAGCAGGCGTGCGCCCGCGCTGCCCGCTTCGGCCGTGGCCTCGTCGAGGACGGCGATCTGCGGGTCGCGGATGTGCAGGCGGGCGAGCGCGAGCTGCTGCGCCTGCGCGGGCGTGAGCTCGACGCCGCCGTGGCCGACGACCGTGTCCAGGCTCGCCCAGTCGGCCTTCACGGCCTGTAGGGCTGCGCGCAGGGCTTCGTCGGAGGCGGTCGGGTCGGCGAGGCGCAGGTCGTCCGCGAGCGTGCCCGCGAACACGTGGACCTCCTGCGTGACCAGCGCGACGTCACCGACGTGCGCCGTGCCGGAGGTCGGTTCGTGGAAGCGCGCGACCACCTTCGCCAGGGTCGTCTTGCCGCTGCCGGAGACGCCGACGATCGCGACCCGCTCGCCCGCCGCGATCTGCAGGTCGATGTCGTGCAGGACGGGCGGGCCGCCGTCGTAGGCGTGGCTGATGTTCGTCAGTGAGACGTGCGCGCCGTCGTGTGGCTCCGGTGAGGGCGGGTCGGGCACCTGCAGGACGCCGACGAGCCGCGCGAGCGCGGCGAGCGCGCGGTTGGCCTCGTCGATCGTGCCGAGCACGATGTTGAACGTGTCGAAGTTGCGGATGAACAGCAGCGCGCCGGCGGTGGCCGCGCCGACGGTGATCGCGTCGGCGTCGACCAGGAAGAAGCCGACGACGAGCACCGACGCGGTGCCGACGAACTCGGCCGCGTTCAGGCGCGAGCTGAAGTGCGTGGAGATGCGGATCGTGCGCACGACGGCGGCGATCGAGGACACCGACCGCGCCTCCACGCGCGGCAGCGCGGTGCCGGCGAGGTTGAGCGCGCGGATCGTCTTCGCGCCGCCGACGACGTCGAGGATCGCCTGCGCGCGCTCTCCGCTGACCTTGCGCTCTTCCGCGTAGGCCGGGCCGGCGCGCTTGGCGTACCAGCGCACCGCCCAGACCTGCACCGGCACGACCAGCAGCGCCGCGAGCGTGAGCCGCGGGTCGATCGTCGCCAGGCCCGCGAAGCTCAGCAGCAGCGTGAGGCTCGCCGCGGCCAGCGGCGGGAACGCCTCCACGACGGCCTCGGACACCACCGCGATGTCGTCCCCGAGGCGCGAGAGCAGGTCGCCGCGCCCGCCCCGCTCGATCTGCGCCGCGGGGAGCCGCAGCGCCTTCGCGACGACGCGCTCGCGCAGGCTGGCGAGGATCGGCTGGCCGAGGTAGGAGATGAGCGTCAGGCCGAGCGCCGCCAGGAGCGCCTCGCCGAGCGCGGCGCCGAGCAGCGCGACGGCCGGCCACGTGATCGAGCCCGTGCGGGAGTCGACGCGGTCGACGATCTCGCCGAGGAGCAGTGGGCCGAGCAGCCCGACGGCCGCGGCGGCGACGAGGACGACGGTGGCGACGATCGCCTGGGTGCGTCGCGGGCGGAGCAGCTCGCGGATGACGGCCCAGCACTGCTTGCTCGTCGCGACCGGCAGGGACTTCACGCGACGTTCCTTCATGGGGCGCCTACGCTGTGGTGGCCGGGTGCGTGCACCCGGTAGGAGCGGCCCGCCTCCTGGCCGGGCCCGAGACGGCTCGTCATGCGACGGCCTCCCGATACGTCGCGTCGTGCTCGAGCAATTCGGCGTGCGGGGCGACCGCGACGACCTCGCCGCCGCGGACGATCGCCACCGCGTCGCAGGCGGCGAGCAGCAGTGGGCTCGTGGTGACGAGGATCGTCGTCGCGCCGTGGCGGGCCTCGCGCAGCGCGCCGGCGACGCGCGCCTCGGTGGCGGCGTCGAGCGCCGTCGTCGGGTCGTGCAGGACGAGCACGGGCGCCTCGGTCGCGAGCGCGCGGGCCAGCGCGATCCGCTGGCGCTGGCCGCCGGAGAGCGAGCTGCCGGCGTCGGCGAGCTCGGTGTCGATGCCGTCGGGCAGGGCGTCGAGCACGTCGGTCGCGGCCGCCGCGCGCAACGCGGCCTCGGCCGCGCCGGGCACGTTGTCGCGGATCGTGCCCGAGAACAGCGTCGCCTCGTGCGGCGCGACTACGACGGTCGCGCGCGCGGCGGCCGGGTCGAGCGTCGCGAGGTCGACGCCGCCGACCTCGACGTGGCCGGGCGCCTCCCGGCCGAGCACCGCGAGCAGCGGCGCCGGGTCGTCGGTGACGACCCCGAACACCGCACCGGCGGGGACCTCGAGCCGCCCCGCCGCGGGGTGCGGCGAGCCTACGGTCGCGGGCGGCGACGGCGCGGTGGCGGGCGCCGGGACCGTGGCGGCGGGCGGCGAGGGCACGGTGGCGGACCCCGCGGCCGTGGCGGCGGGCGGCGAGGGCGCGGCGGCGGACGCCGCGGCCATGGCGGCGGGCGGCGAGTCCGTCCCGGCGCGCGGGTGCACCGTGACGCGGACCGGCTCGTCGAACGTCGCGGCGACCGGCGCGGCCGGGGCGGGCACGGCGGGCGGCGCCGTGAGGACCTCGGCGAGTCGGGCCGCGGAGGCGCGGGCGCGGGCGAGCAGGCCGCCGACCCAGGCCAGGCGCGTCAAGGGACCGACCATGAACTGGGTCACACCCGCGGCGGCGATCATCTCGCCGAGCGAGAGCCTGCCGTCCAGCGCCAGCCGGGCGCCGACGTAGGCGACGCCCGCCACGGCCACGCCGCCGACCAGCACGGCGACGGAGCCGAGCGCGATCTCCGCGCGGGCGGCGCTCAAGGTCGCGCGCAACGACGACTGGGAAGCCACGCGGTAGCGCTCGGCGCCGGCGTCGGCGGCGCCGATGCCCTGCAGCACGCGCAGGCCGGTGACGAGGTCCGCGGCCACGCCCGCGGCGTCCGCGGCCTCGGCCTGCTGACCCGCGGCGCGGCGGCTCAGCAGCGCGCCCAGCCGCCCGCCCGACCAGACCACGAGCGGAAGCCCGACCAGCACGGTGAGGCCCAGCGTCAATGACGTCGTGAGCAGCACGACGGTGCCCGCGGTCAGCGCGACCACCACGCCCGCCCCGTACGCGAGGCCCGGGATGACGCCCGCGGCGGCGTCCACGTCGGCGGTCGCGACGCTCAGCAGCTGGCCCGGCAGCAGGCCGGCCTCGCCGCCGCCGCGCGGGTCGACCACGCGCCGCACCAGCCGCATCCGCAGCTCGTGCGCGGCGGTCTCGGTCGCGCGCTCCGCGGCGCGCGCACCCTCCCGGTAGGCACTCGACAGAAACACGAACAGCGCGGCGAGCACGCCCACCCAGAGCACGAGCGCGTCGCCGTCCCCCGGCACGACGGCGTCGTCGATCGCGGCGCCGACGACCACCGGCACCAGCGCCTCGAAGCCCTGGTGCGCCCCCAACAGCGCCGCGGCGAGTCCGGCGCGCCACGGGTGCGCGCGTACGACCTCGCCCAGCAGGCTCACGCCGGGACGACCATCGGCGCACCGCTCGCGGGGCACGCCACGACCAGGCACTTGAGGCCGAACACGCGCTCGACCAGCTCCGCGCTGACGATCTCCGCGGGCGGCCCCTCGGCCACCACCGCGCCGTCGCGCATCGCGATCAGGTGCGTCGCGTACCGGCACGCGTGGTTGAGGTCGTGCAGCACGGCGACCAGCGTCCGCCCTTCACGGTGCAGCTTCGCGCACAGATCCATGATCTCGACCTGGTGCGCGATGTCCAGGAACGTGATCGGCTCGTCGAGCAGCAGCAGCGGCGTCTCCTGCGCCAGCGCCATCGCGATCCACACGCGCTGGCGCTGCCCGCCGGACAGCTCGTCCACCAACCGCGGCGCGAGCTCCTGGATGTGCGTCGCCGCCATCGCCTCCTCGACGGCGCGCTCGTCCTCGCGCGACCACTGGCGCAGCAGCCGCTGGTAGGGATGGCGCCCGCGCGCGACCAGGTCCACGACGGTGATGCCGTCCGGCGCGATCGAC
Source organism: Solirubrobacter deserti (assembly GCF_003344625.1). GTDB lineage: Bacteria > Actinomycetota > Thermoleophilia > Solirubrobacterales > Solirubrobacteraceae > Solirubrobacter > Solirubrobacter deserti. Next base: position 437,318 of record NZ_QPKJ02000005.1, read on the forward strand.
GACTGCGGCAGCAGCCCGAGCCGCCGCGCCACCTGCTTGGTCGGCAACGACGAGATCTCCACGCCGTCGAGTAGGACGCTGCCCGCGCGCGGCTTGAGCATCCGCACCAGCGCCCGCAGCAGCGTCGACTTGCCGCACGCGTTCGGCCCCACGATCGCGGTGAAGCCGCCCTCGGGGATGTCCACGCTCAACCCCTCGGCCACGACCCGCGCGTCGTAGGCCAGCGTCACCGATTCCGCGCGCAACGGCGCCGTGCTCATCCGCGTCGTCCCTTTCGCCATTCCGTCGACAACAGCCAGGCTAGGTACAGCCCGCCGAACAACCCGCTCATCACGCCCACCGGCAGCGCCCGATCGGGCACCAGCCGCTGCGCCGCCAGATCCGCCGCGAGCACCAGCACGGCGCCCATCAGCGCCGAGCACACGAGCGGCAAGCCGGCCGTGCCCGTGATCCGGCGGGCGATCTGGGGCGCCGTCAGCGCGATGAACCCGATCGGCCCGACCGCGACCGTCGTCACCGACACCAGCCCGACCGCCAAGGCGATCAGCGCCAGCCGCGAGCGCTCCACGCGCAGGCCGAGCGCGTGGGCCGCGTCGTCGCCCAGCTCCAGCGCCCGCAGCGCGCGGCCCGCCGGGATCGCGAGCGGCAGGAACACCAGCAGCGAGATCGCCAGCGGCCGGACGTCGTCCCAGTTGCGCCCGTTCAGGGACCCGAGCAGCCAGCGCGTGGCCTCCTGCGCATCCTCGATCCGCGCCCGGGCCAGCAGGAAGTCCGTGACCGAGACGAGCAGGAAGCTGATCGCGATGCCGATCAGGATCAGCCGGTAGCCCGACGTCCCGCCGCGCTTGAACGACAGCAGGTACACGGCCAGCGCGGTGAGCGCGCCACCGCACATCGCGCCCAGCGACACCGCGAGGCCCGAGCCGGACAGCATCGTGATCACGATCAGGGCGCCCACCGACGCACCCTGCGGAAAGCCGACGATGTCCGGCGACCCGAGCGGGTTGCGCGTCAGCGACTGGAAGACCGCGCCGGACAGGCCCAGCGCCACCCCGACGAAGATCGCGCACAGCACGCGCGGGAGCCGCAGATCGCGGACGATGAACGCCGAAGCCGGGTCGCTGCCCCCGAGCAGCGCGCTCACGACGGTGCCGGGCGGGATCGAGAACTCGCCCGTGCCGAGCGAGTACACCGACAGCCCGAGCGCGACCGCCACCAGCACGAAGCCGACGACCACGGGCCGGCGGCGAACCCGCAGCGACACCGACTCGCCGACGCGCAACACGCGCACGGAAAGGACACCCGCGCTCACAGCTGCGCGATCCGCTTCCGCCGGACCAACGCGATGAACAGCGGCGTGCCGATCACGGCCATCATCACGCCCGCGGGCAGCTCGCTCGGGCGCACGACGACGCGCCCGATCACGTCGGCGACGAGGATCAGCGCCGCGCCCAGCACGGCCGAATAGGCGAGCACCCAGCGCTGGTCGGGCCCGCACAGCGCGCGCGCCGCGTGCGGCACCGTCAGCCCGAGGAAGTACATCGGCCCGGCCGCGGCGGTGGCCGCGCCGCACAGCAGCGTGACGGAGATCGCCCCGCCGATCCGCGTGCGCCCGACCTTCGCCCCCAGCGCGCGCGCCGAGTCGTCGCCCATCGCCAGCGCGTTCAGCGACCGCGCGAGCGCCAGCGCGAGCAGCATTCCGATCGCGATGAACCAGATCACCGCTTCCAGCTGCGACCGGCCGCGGCCGCCGAGCGCGCCCACCGACCAAAAGTTGTATTGCTGCAGGAGCTTCTGGTCGGTCATCGCGACGCCGTAGATCAGCGCGGTGAGCGCGGCCGCGATCGCCGTGCCCGCCAGCGCGAGCCGCACGGGCGTCGCGCCGCCGCGGCCGGCCGTGCCGATCGCGTACACGGCCACCGACGCCGCCGCGGCGCCGAGGAACGCGAACCAGACGGAGGACGTCGCGCCCGCCAGGCCCAGCGAGAGCGCGATCACGACCGCCGCCGAGGCGCCCGCGTTCACGCCCAGCAGGCCGGGGTCCGCGAGCGGGTTGCGCGTGAGCGCCTGCATCAGCGCGCCGGCCACCCCGATCGCCCCGCCGACCGCGATCCCGAGGAGCGTCCGCGGCACGCGCAGGTTGCGGATGATCGCCTCGTTCTGGGAGGAGCCCTCCTGCACGAGCGCGTCGACCACCTCACCGAGCGGGATGGACCGCGCGCCGACCCCGAGGCTCAGCAGCGCCGCGAACGCGAGCAGGCCGAAGGCGATGGCCAACCCGGCACTGCGGGTGAAACGGCCACCTCTGGCGCGCACCTCCGTGACCGTTCCGGCGGCCATGTCGGACCGCGACCTTAACAGGCAGGTTGTTAGGGTGACCTAACCCATGCGTTTGACAGCCCTGCTAGCCGCGCTGCTGTGCGGCCTCTTCCTCGCCGCCTGCGGCTCTGACGACGAATCGACCTCCACGAGCGGCTCGTCCGCGCCCGCCAAGCAGGAGGGCGGCGCCGAATCGGGCGCCTTCCCCGTCACGATCGAGCACAAGTACGGCTCGACCACGATCGAGAAGCAGCCCGAGCGCGTGGTCGTCGTCGGCCTGCGCGAGCAGGACGCGCTGCTGGCCCTCGGCGTCGTGCCCGTCGCCACGACGGAGTGGTTCGGCAAGCACCCCGGCGCGATCTTCCCGTGGGCGACCGACGAGCTCGGCAGCGCGAAGCCGCCGACCGTCCTCACCAATACGGACGGCACGCAGATCGAGAAGGTCGCCGCGCAGCGCCCGGACCTGATCATCGGCGTGTACTCGGGCCTGACGCAGAAGGAGTACGACGCGCTCTCCAACCTCGCGCCCGTCGTCGCGCAGCCCAAGGACAAGGTCGACTACGGCTCCACCTGGCAGGAGGAGCAGCTGACGGTCGGCAAGGCGGTCGGCCAACCCGAGAAGGCGCAGCAGCTCGTGGACGAGGCAGAGAAGCTGATCGCCGACAACGCCGCCGAGCACCCCGAGTTCAAGGGCAAGAGCGCCGCCAACGTGTCCGACTACCAGGGCATCTTCGTCTACGGCCCGCAGGACGTGCGCACGTACATGCTCGAGGCGTTGGGCTTCACGTACCCGCAGGAGCTGCGCGACGCGTTCGCCGACGAGTTCGGGGGCCAGCTGTCCGACGAGAAGGTCGACGCCATCGACGTGGACACGCTCGTGTGGTTCGCCGACGGCGACCGCGGTGTGGACGGGCTCAAGAACGACCCCGTCTACTCCAAGCTACGCGTCCGCAAACAGGAGCGCGACGTGTTCATCCTGGAGAAGGACCGCGTCTACGAGGCGATCTCGTTCCCGTCCGTGCTGAGCATGCCGACGCTGATGAAGGAGCTCGTCCCGCGCCTCGCCGCCGCCGTGGACGGCGACCCGAGCACCTCGACCGACCAGGCGGCCGGTTAGCCGCACCCCTGATACTTCAGGGAAAACGCTAGGGGGAGCTCCTGTGGCGCCCGCGCGGCGCGCGCGGCAAGGTCGTGGGCATGCTCCCCCGACTCCTGCTCGCAGCGCTGCTCACGGTGCTGCTCGTGACTCCGTCCGCCGACGCGGCGACCTACTGCGTCGGCACGCCTTGCGAGGGCACGTCGAAGCCCACCATCGACGCCGCCCTCGCCGCCGCGGCGACCGTCCCCGGCAAGGACACGCTCATGCTCGGCGCCGGGCCGTTCACCGGCTCGTGGTCCATCACCGCGGCCAACCCGGTGGACCTCGTGGGGCCCGCGGGCGGAGCGAAGCTCATCTCCACCGGCAACGCCGGCCTGGTCATCGACGCGCCGGACGTGCTGGTGGAGAACGTCCAGGTCCAGAACCACACGGCGAACGCCGCGTCCGGGATCCACGCGCGTGCGCCGTGGGTCAAGCTGGTCCGCGTCGGCGTGAAGGACGCGCCGGGCACGAAGCTGCAGGTCGGGTTCCGAGTCACCGCCGGCGCGCAGCTCAACACCGTGTCGACGTCGATGTCGACGCCCGGGTCGGTCGGCGTGCTCGCCACCGGCGCGCCGACGGCGCCGCTGCAGGTCTACAACGCGAACCTCACGGGCGACCACGGCCTGCGGGCGTGGGAGTGGGCGAAGCCGGTGCGGCTCGAGCGGGTGCGGGTGAAGGCGCAGAACACCGGCATCGCGATCAACGGCTCCGGTGACGTGCTGGCGGACTCGGTCGCGGTGTGGGGCGGCCTCGTGGCGCTCGAGGCGCGCGCGAGCGCCGGCGTCCTGCGCCACATGACGCTCGCCAACGGCTCCAACGGCGCCGCGCTGTGGGCGCGGACGTCGCCGCTGAAGCTCAGCGACAGCGTGCTCGTGAGCGGCGGGGAGGACCTGTCGACGGACACCGCGATCGAGCTGCGCCGCAGCGCGTTCCGCCCGAAGCGGATGGAGGGCCCGATCACGCAGCCGGGCGCCGACAACGTCGACCTCTCGACGGCCTGGCACGGAATGCCGAGCGTCGCCGCCGGCGTGCTCGAGCCCGTCTCCGGCAGCGCATTGATCGACCACGGCACGCCCGGCCCCGAGCCGGCCTTCGATGTCGCCCTGCGCCCGCGGCCCGTCGACGGCGACCGCGACGGCGTCGCGCGGCGGGACATCGGCGCGTTCGAGGCGCTGGAGAAGACGAGCGTCGAGCCGGCCAAGGTCACGCTGATCGATCCGACGCCGCCGGTGGTGGCGACGCCGACGCCGACCCCCATCCCGACACCGGTGCCGACCGTCGTGCCGACGGCCACGCCCGTGCCGACCCCGCCGCCGGTCGAGGGCGGCCCGGGCGCGACGGCGCCGCCGACCAAGCCGCAGCTGCGGATCGGCTCGGTGCAGGCCCGCCGCACGCTCGCCGGCCGCGCCACCGGCGCCGTCGCCCGCGTGCAGATCACGCTCGCCAAGCAGGGTCGCTGTGCGAGCAAGGCCGGGGCGCTGCGCCGCGCCAAGCGCTGCGCCTGGCTCGGTGCCGGCGGGCGGAGGACGTGGACGCTGAAGTTCGCGCGCAAGCTCCCGCGCGGCACGTACACGGTGCGGGCGCGCGCCCTCGACGGGCGCGGCCGCGTCCTCGCGACGGCGTTCAAGCGGGTGCGCGTTGCCTAGCCACGGCACCGCCGCCTTCGCGCGCGCCGACCTGGAGGACGCGCGCCGCGGCCGTCCTGCGTTCAGCCTCGCCCCGCACGCCGCCGCGCACGGGCTGCAGTGGCTCGACCGGCAGGCCGCCGCGGGCTTCGCGGCCGCGATCCCGAGCTTCCCCGAGTACCGCTTCAACATCGCCCGGGGCGTCCTGCCGGGCGGGCGCCACGGCGTCGTGTTCCACCAGCTGCTCGAGGTGCCGGTCACCAAGTGGCCGAACATCAGCGGCAAGCTCCACGGCACGAAGGTGAAGCTCGGAGGCGGCCGCTGGTGGCTGCCCAACCGCACGGACATCCCGTTCATCGGCGCGTTCCTGGACCTGCCCACCGATGACCGCCCGCCCGCGGCGTTCGACAGCCACGCCGTGTGGATCCCGACGACGACCGTCGCCATCAACGTGCCGGAGACGGCGCTGCCGTACTTCCTCACGCGCATCGACCGCCGCGACAAGCACGCGCCGTTCGACTTCCCGCACCGGCAGGCGCTCGCGAACGGCTGGCGGCTGCGCGCGCACGGCCCGGTACCGGACCCGCGCATCGACGCCGTCCTCGCGCGCCACGCCGACGATCCGTACTTCGCCGTACACGTGCTGCGCGGCACCGTGATCGTGCGCCGCAACGGCTTCCTCGCCGACCCCGACGCGCTCGCCCGCGACGCGTGCGCCATCGCCGACGCGCTCGCCCTGGCGGCGCCCCCTGCTCCGCGCCCGTTTGCTGACCCGCTGCCGGCGCCGCACTCGCACCACCCGGAGGTCACGCCCGGGTGGAGCGACGGCTACGCGCGGCTCGCGCACCGGCTCGGCCTCCAGCTCGAGGACGCCGACGACTACCAGCGCGCGTTCCCGACGCTCGGCGTCCCGGGCCGCGCCGTCGCCGTCATGCGCGGCGAGCTGGCCCCCGGCGTGCACGGGCGGCTCGTTTACAGCGCCGAGCACAACCTGCGCGTGGCCGAGCGCGCCCGCGGCGCCGTCCTGCTGCCCGCGAGCGGCCCGCCGACCCCGCCCGGCGGTGAGCGCCTCCCGGACCGCCACCTCGTCTACGAGCAGCGCGACGGCGTCGCGGTGCTGTGGAGCCTGCGCACCGCCGGCTTCTACCGCGAGGAGCAGGAGGACCTGATCGCGCGCGCCGTGCTCGTCGCGCGCGAACGGGGGGTAGTAGCGGCATGAGATGCATGCGTGGGACCCAGAAGCGGTGCGCGCCGGGGCGGTGGCGGAGCTCGCGCCGTGGGGCATCGTGCCGCCCCAAGACCTGCCCCGGCCGGCGCTGAACCGGCCGCGGCCGCTGGAGGACGTCGTCGCCCGCGCGCAGGCCCTGCACGGCGTGCTGGACATCATCCACGGCGCGCCCCTGGACGCGGCGTACGCCATGGTCGCGGCGGTCGGGGCCGACCGTTGGATCAGCGACGCAGAGCGCGCCTACCTCGCGCGCGTCGCCGACGGGGTGCCGGACGTGGAGGCCGAGTACGAGCTGAGCTGGCGCGCGGAGTCGCTGTACGCGCTGCTGTGGACCCTCGGGCTCGCGGCGGACCTCCCGCTCACGCGAGAGCTCGAGCTCCGGCCCGATGCCTTCCGGGCGGTCGACGCGCTCACCGGGCCCGCGCCGCCCGGCCTGGCGCTGCGGGCGCCGGAGGAGATCGCGGCCAAGCTCGACGTCCTGTACTGCGCGCACTGGGCGGCGCGCGAGCGGGTGCCCGAACAGTGGCCGGAGGACCTCGAGCCGGAAGCCATCCGGGAGCGCCGGCGCGCGCTCGAGTGGCTGCTGCTCACCGGCGTCGAGTGGGACGCCGTCAGACTGGACGTGTGACGCTCAAAGTGCGGTTGGTCGCGGACGCGGCCGTGGACCCGACGGAGATGGTCGTGCGGCGCGCCGCCGAGGACCTGCTGCTCGTGCTCTCCGAGGACCATCCCGATCGGGTGGAGTCGGTGACGCGCGAGCACGACGACGACGCCCTGTGGACGGAGGCACTCGCCAACACGCGCGCCGAGCCGGGCCTGCAGCTCACGCGCCACGCGGTGCTCGACTCGGAGCTGCTGATGCTCAGCGGCGAGTCGTTCTTCGTCGCGACCCACGCGCTGTGGGCGGGCGAGCTGGAGCCGCCCGAGTCCGAGCACGGCACGCTCGTCGCCGTCCCCAACCGCAGCGTGCTGTTCGCCCATCCGATCCGTGACAGCGCCGCGGTGCGCATGCTGACGCCGATGCTCGAGCTCGCGCGGCGCTTCTCGGCCGCCGGCGACGGCGCGATCAATGCCAACCTGTACTGGCTGCGTGGCGCGCAGCAGCTCGAGCGGATCGCGCTCGAGGAGACCGAGGACCAGATCCTGATCTCGCCCACGAGCGAGTTCGCGCAGCTTCTGCGCCGGCTGTGACGTGACTACCTTTCGCGCCGCATGCCGGCGTGGACGACCGAGATCGAGATCGCGTACGACTTCGGGCACCTGTACGTGCTCGACGCCGCCGGGCACTGGAGCGACACGGAAGGGCGGATCGACCTGCGGATGCCGCACGTGGGGGAGTTCGGCGTGCCGGTCACGCTCGAGGGCTACGGCGCCAAGCCCGCGCTCGACCTCGCGGGCTGGGACCACGTCACGGAGTTCTCGCTGCGGGTGCAGTCGGAGGCGATCGCGTTCGCGTCGGGCAGCGTGGGCGCGGTCCGCGTGGGCCTCGCCAACGGCGCCTACCGCGCGCGCTGGAGCGCTCGCGACGGCGCGTACCGGTTCCAGCTGTGGCCCGGGCCGCCCGCGGCGCCGCGCGCGGAGCTCAAGCGCCGCCCGGAGCCCGCGAGCGACCTCGGCGACATCCCGGCGCTGCTGCACGACGAGGGCGTGCAGTCGATCGGGACGATCGTCGGCACGCGCGTGCGCGGCGACGCGCTGCAGCTGTACGTGCGGCTGAGCGCGTGGCGCAACCGCTCCTGGAACCGCACGCTGCGTTGTGACGGCGCCGTGCGCTGGCAGGCGACGAGCGAGCCGTTCTCGCGCGCGGTCCTGCACGCCGAGCACCCGGGCCTGCTGCCCTACGCCGACGAGCGCGGCGGGCTGTCCTTCAACGGCGTCCCGGCGGAGCCGGACCGGCTCGTCGCCGCCTTGCGCGCCGCGCACGACGAGACGGCGGGGCCGCACGTCGCGTTCGAGGAAGGCGACCTGGCCGAGCGCCTCGCGGTCGGCTACGGCCGGCTCGCCAGCGGGCCCGTCACGCTGCTGCGCGAGTACGCGCAGGTGGCCGACGTGCACGGCGTGGCGACGAACCTGATCGTCACCGGCCCGGGTCGCTCCGGGCTCACGCTGCTCGAGCTCAGCGACACGTTCGTCGTCGCCGAGCGCTTCTCGGTCGTGGAGAGCTAAACGGCGAGCGCGCCCGCCAGGCCGATGTAGGTCGCGCCCGCCACCTTGGAGACGTGCCGGATGCGGATCGTGCTGGCCAGCAGCGCATAGGCCGTGTCCGTGAGCGTGGCGAGTGCGACGAACGTCAGGCCGAGCAGGAGCGTCTGCAGCGCCACGTCGCCGGCCGGGTCGATGAACTGGGGCAGGAACGCGACGAAGAACATCGCGGTCTTCGGGTTGAGCGCGTCGACGAGCAGGCCCTGCCGGTAGAGCTTGCTGCCGGCGCGCGTGACGGCGGCTTCACCGCGGCCGCGGAACGCGCGGACGCCCATGTACAGCAGGTAGGCCGCGCCGGCGAGCTTGAGGGCGAGCAGCGCGTGGGGAGACGCGGCGACCAGCGCGCCGAGGCCCGCGGTGGCGGCGAGCACGTGCAGCAGGGCGCCGGTCTCGACGCCCAGCATCGACGTCAGCCCGCCGCGGCGGCCGTGCTCGAGCGTCCGGGCGACGATGAACAGCACCGACGGGCCGGGGACGAGCAACAGCACGAGCGTCGCCGCGGCGAACAGCAGCAGGGTGTCTGGGGAGGGCATGGCCGCGATGGTGCTCGCGGCGCGGCGCCCCCGCCTCCGGGGGCACCCTGAACCCGACCCTTAATCGCTGTGTCGGGCCTTGTACTCGTCGTTCTCGCGCTTCTCACCGCGCGCGAGGACGATCGCGTAGAAGATCAGGCCCTGGACGAGGACCGGGAACAGCACGACCCAGATGGCCAGCGAGGTGAGCGTGTGAGACAGGGCTGCGTCGGCGAACAGCGGCATCGGCTGAGACGTTAGCTCATCGGCCGGGCGCCGGGGCGCCCGGCCGATCGCCCCTCCCTCAGAAGAGCCGGTAGCGGACGGTCGCGTCGCCCAGCTTGAGCCCGGCGGGGATCGTGCCCGCCGGCAACCCGAACGCGCTGTCGAGCGCGCTCGCGGCCACCGCGGTCAGATTGCCGGCGACGGGGCCGAGCTTCAGCGTCCCGCCGCCGAACCCGAGCCGGACCTTGGAGAAGTCGAGCGACAGGATCGGCACGCGGGCGCCGCCGACCTCAGCGGTCAGCTGGCGGCGCAGCGGATCGATCCAGAAGTTCTCGAGCTTGACCGTCGTGGCGCCGGCCGTGAGCGAGATGCCGCCGCTGTGGCGGATCGTGCCCGAGAGCAGGGCCTTGAACGGCCGGTTGGTGATCGGGAACGTGAGCTCGCCCGAGCTGGTCGCGGTCGCCGGCGGCATCGGGGCGGGCGCGACGCCGAGGCCCGTGAGCGCGCTGACGGCCCCGGGGTCGAGCGCGAGCGTGGTGGCGCCGTAGGTCTTGGCCTGCGCCGCCGGGGCGAGCAGCAGGACGGCGGCGACGGTGGCGAGCAGGGTACGCATGGTCATCACTCCGCGGTGGCTTGGACGGTGGCCGTGCCCAGCAGCAGGCCTTCGGTGAATGCGGTGGTGCCGAACGCCTGGTTCAGCGCGCCCGCGGCGGCCGCGGTGAGCTTGAGCGCGGCGCCCTCGAGCGTGATCGTCCGACCCCGCACGCTCGCCTTGAGCGCGGCGAGGTCGAGGGACAGGATCGGCACGCGCCGGCCGCCGACGAGCGCGGTCAGGTCCGGTGTGTCGTCGACGTCGATCGTGAAGTTGGTCAGCTCGACGCGTGTGGAGCCGCGGGTGAGCGCGATGCCGCCGCTGTGCTCGATCGAGCCGGCGTAGCTCTCCGCGTTCGCGCGTCCGCCGGTGATCGGGAAGGCGAGCGAGTTCGACCCGATCGGCGCGGCCGCGATCCCGAGGCTCTGCAGCGCCGCGCCGGCGCCCGCGTCGAGCGTGACCGAGGTGGTGCCGGAGGCGAGCGCGACGGACTCGGGCGTCGCCCGCACCGTGACGGTGCCGAGCTCGAGCCCGGCGCGGAACAGGTGCGTGTTGAACGTCGTGTTGAGCGCGCGGGCGGCCGCGCCGGTGAGCGCGACGCGCACGCGCGTGATGCGCGTGTCGAGCCCGGCGCGCGTGACGCGGGCACGGCTCGTGTCGACACGCAGCAGCGTCACGCGGGCCTTGCCGACGCGGGCGCTGAGCGTGGAGTTGCGCGCCAGCTTGATCCGGAACGAGCGCGCGCTCAGCGAGCGCCCGCCGGCCGAGAAGCGCAGGCCGCCCGAGTGCTCGATGGTGCCGGCGGCGCCGTCCACCGAGCCGCCGGTGATGGGGAACGAGACGCCCCCGCGTGCGGGCGCGATCGGCCGCACGGAGACGCCGTTCGCGCTCAGCGTGCGGGCCACGCCCGCGTCCAGCTTCAGGGTCGTGCTGCCCGACGCGAGCGGGTTTTGGGCATGCGCAGCGGGAGCCGCGGCCAGGAGCAGCACGGTGGCTGCCCCGGCGACGAGGCTTCTGGTCAAGGACTCCTCCGAGAGACGGATGACGGTGTCGGTCTCCCCTACGTGCCGGGCGCCAATTTCGGTTCTCGGGCAACCGCACGCGGATGCGCCACGTAGAAGAGGCGTGGCAGGATTCGAGTTCGAGCGGCGTCCGGAGATCGAGCAGAGCTGCGCCTGGCCGGGCGCCTCGCGCGCCAGGACCCCGCGGCCCTGCGCGAGCTCTACGCCCTCCACGGCGCGACGACGTTCTCGCTGCTGCTGCGCCTGCTCGGCGACCGGCCGACGGCCGAGGACGTCCAGCAGCAGGTCTTCATCGAGGCCTGGGAGAACGCTGACCGCTACGACCCGCGACGCGGCACCCTCGCCGCCTGGCTGCTCATGATCGCCCGTAGCCGCGCCGTCGATCACCTGCGCCGCCGCGTGCCCGAGCCGCGCGACCCGGCCACGGCCGTCGTGCTCGCGGACGGCGCCGAGTCGGGGCGCGTGGACGAGCTGCTCGAGCACTGGCGCGTCGCGGCCGCGCTCGACCACCCGTCGCCCGAGGAGGCCGACGTGCTGCGGCGCCGCTTCTATCTCGACCAGAGCCAGACCGACATCGCGGAGGCGACAGGCGTGCCGCTGGGCACCGTGAAGACGCGGATGACGCGCGCGTTGCGGCGGATGGCTGAGTTGCTGAAGGAGGAGCGGTGAGCGACGCCGCCGACTACCTGCTGGGCGAGATGGAGCCCGAGCGGGCCGCGCGCTTCGAGGCCGAGCTGGCGCGCGACGCCGCGCTGCGGGCCGAGGTGGAGCGGCTGCGTCCGGTCGTGGCGCGCCTGGACGCGTTGCCCGGCGAGGCGTGGGAGCGCCCCGAGCCGCCGCCGCTGCAGGCGCCCGCGAGCGCGCGCCGCGGGGGCGGCGGGCGCCGCCGGCGCCGAGAAGACGCGGGGCGCCTACGGGGTGCCGGACGCCGAGGGGACGCCGGGCGCCGTTGAGACGCCGGGCGCCCACGGCGCGGCGGGCCGCCGGCGCTTCACGCGCGGCCGCCTCGCGCGCGGGCGCCGGCTCGTCCTGCGTCCCGCGGTCGCGGCGGTTGCGCTGCTCGCGGCCGGCACGGGCCTCGGCGTCCTGCTCGACCGCGATCCCGAGCCGGCGACGCGGCTCGTGCTCAGCCCGATCGAGGGCGTGGAGCCCGGGGCGAGCGGCCGCGTCGGCGTGTCCTCCGACCGCGTCAGCCTGCGCGTCAGCGGTCTGCAGCCCACCGCGGAAGGCCAGTTCTACGAGCTGTGGCTGCTGGGCGCCGACAACCAGCTCGTCGGGCTCGGCTCGTTCCGGGTGGGAGACGACGGCACCGCGACGCTCCGCCTCCCGCTGCCCGTCGACCCCGAGCGCTTCCGCTACTTCGACATCTCGCTCGAGCCGGGCGACGGCGACCCCGGCCACTCCGGAGTGTCCGTGTTGCGCGGCCCGACCGTCTAGCGGCGACGGGCGCGGAACTCGTCGAGCGCGACGGCCTCGGCGCTCACCGCGGGCGCTTCGAAGCCCACCGCCGCGGCGTCCGCTGACCAGAGCGAAGGGTGCGCGTCGAGCCAGCGCTGGGCGTCCTCGCGGCCGAGCTTCAACAGCCGCTCGATGAACACCTCGTCGAAGAAGATGAACGAGAGCAGCTCGCCCCTCGCGGCCGCGGCGCCGCCCCCGAGCACCCGCGAGAGCAGCGCGAAGTCCGGCGAGCGCAGCCCGCGCAACCCGCCGTAGCGCTCGCGGAACACCGCCTCGGCCAGCGCGCCGATCTCGCCGCGCCGCGACGGCGCCACGAGCGCGTACGAGACGCGCCGGTACGGCGGCCGCCCCTGCGCCTCGCGGTAGGCGCGAGCCGCGCGGGAGGTGCCCGTCGTCGGGTGCTCGGCGAAGAACGCGTTGACCGCGAGCATGCGGCGCACGTCGTGGGCGACCTGGTCGAGCAGCAGCCCGTCGAGCGCGTTGGCGGCGACGTCCGCGAGGCGGGGCGGGGAGAGGGCCGGGCCGGGCACGCGCGGCGCGGGGGCCGCGCCCGCCGAGCGCCCTCGCTCGGCCGCGAACGGCTCGTAGCCGACGACGATCACGCGCTCGGCGCCCAGCGCCAGCGCGGGCGCGATGGGCGCGTTCAGGCGCGTCGCGCCGTCGACGTAGTGGCCCACGGCGCCGAGCGGCGCGGTCACCTCCACGGGCGGGAACAGCAGCGGGATCGCAGCCGAGGCGCGGACATGCTGGCCCTCGAGGCGCGTGTGGACGTAGTCGATCTCGCGGTCACCGCGGGGCGGCGCCGCGGCGCTCTCCACGAACCCGACGGGGAGCCCGCGCTCGACTGACGTCGCCACGACGCACACCGCGTGGATCAACCGCGCGGCGACGTTGGCGTGCAACGCGTCCCAGTCGATCCAGCCGTCCAGGCTGCGCGCGAGCGGCGAAGGGTCCAGGAGCGAGGCGGCGCGCAGGCCGGCGAGCTCGAGCAGCTCGCCCACCAGGCGCACCAGGCCGAGCCCGGTCCCGACGCCGATCACCGGCCGGATCACGAACCCCTTGCGCACGGAGCGCCAGTGCTCGAGGAGCGTCAGGGCCTGCTCGCGTGCCGGCCGGGCGGCGACGGCGGCGACGACCGCGGCGTTGATCCCGCCCACGCTCGTCCCGCACACGACCTCCACCCGCTCCCCGCGCGCCTCCAGCGCGGGGAGCAGGACCGAGAGCGCGCCGGCTTCATACGCGCCGCGCGCCCCACCGCCGGGGAGGACAAGACCGATTCGCACTCGTGTCGCGAAGGGTGTCCGCCGCGCGCGGTCGTCCGTGTGGACCGCGGGCCAAGATTGCGGCGCGCCGTCAGGACAGCCCGGCCAGCGCGGCCTCGCGGCTCGGGTAGAGCGCGAGCAGGCGCTCGACCCCGCGGAAGCGGAAGATCGAGGGTGGGTTCTCCGGCGCGAGGACGATCGCCACGCGTCCGCGCGCGGACGCCGTGATCAGCGTCGAGAGGCCGCTGGAGTCGATGAACAGGACCTGCGTGAGGTCGATGACGAGGTTGGCGGCTTCGGCGTTCGCGAGCGCTCGTTCGAGCTCGATCACGTTCGAGAAGGTGACCTCGCCGCCGACGACGATCGCGGCCGTGTCCGGGCCGAGCGGCTCGGTGGTGATCATCGCGCCAGCTCCAGCCACACGCGGTGGCGCTCGCCGCGCTCGATCCCCCAGCGGGCGGCGCACCGGTCGACGAGGTACAGCCCCCACCCGCCGGGGCCGTCGGGCGTCTCGATCGGCCGTGCGGGCGCTTCGAAGCCGCGCCCGTCGTCGCTCACGCTCAGGTGCACCGTGCGCGGCGCGAGCCGCACCTCCAGCTGGACGGTCGCCGCGTCGGCGTGGCGGACCGCGTTGGCGACCAGCTCGGTCGCGAGCAGGCGCACGTCCATGGCGGTCCGCTCGCCGAGCTCGGAGGCGAGCGGGGCGAGCGCGTCGGCGACGTCGTGCGCGGCCTCCGGGCGCGCCGCGAAGCGCTCCGAGACGCGCCGTGGCGCCGCGACCCGCAGCGCCAGGCAGGCGATGTCGTCGCGCGGGTTCCCGCCCGCGTTGCTCACCGCCGTGCGCTCGAGGTGCTCGACCACCGCGCGCGGGCCGTCCGCGGCCTTCTCCGCCACCAGCGCCGCGAGGTCGGGCTCGGTCAGGATGCGGCGCGGCGCGTCGGCCTCGCTCACGCCGTCGGTGTAGAAGACGAGCAGGTCGCCGGGCGCCAGCGTCATGTGCACCTCCGGCAGGTCCGGCCGTTCGATGATCCCGAGCGGCGTGCCGACGTCCCCGACCGCCACCGCGGTCCCGTCCGCGCGCGCGAGGATCGGCATCGGGTGCCCGGCGGTCGTGAGCTCGACCTGGACGGCTTCGTCGTGCAGCTCCACGCGCGCGAGCGCGGCTGTGACGAACCCGGGGGCCTGCTGGCGCAGCATCGCGTCGTTCAACCGCACCAGCTGGTAGCTCGGGCGCAGCCCCGCGGCGGCGTGGGCGCGCAGCGTGTAGCGCGCGAGCGCCGTGACGGCGGCGGCCTGCGGGCCCTTGCCGCAGACGTCGCCGACGACCACCGCGAAGCTCCCGTCCCCCTGCACGAACACGTCGTAGAAGTCGCCACCGACCTCGTTGCCCTCGCCCGCGGCGCGGTAGGTCGCGGCCAGCTCGAGCCCGTCGATCTCCGGCAGGTGTGGCGGGAGCAGCGCGCGCTGGAGCGTCTGGGCCGTGCGCGTGCGCTCCTGGTACAGGCGCGCGTTCTCGATCGCGATCGCGGACTGCGCGGCGATCCCGACCACCATGTGCTCGTCCTCGGCGCTGAACATGCCGGGCTCGGGGTGGCCGAAGAACAGGCCGCCGGCAACCTCGCCGTCGGAGGTGATCACGGGCACGGCGAGGTAGGAGCGGACGGGCAGATGGCCCTCGGGCATGCCGTGGTACGGCGCGCTGTGGCCGTAGCGCGGGTCGGCGAGGACGTCGTCGAGCCGGACGATGCCCTTACCCGTGAACGTGGGCGCGAAGATGTCCGTGTTGCGCGGCATCGGGAAGCGCTCGAACGCGCTGCGCTCGACGCCCGAGAGCGTGTAGAGCATGTACGCCTCGCCCGCATCGGAGATCACGTTGTAGAAGAACGCGCCGAACTGCGCGGGGGTCAGCTCCCGCGCCGCGTCGGTGGCCAGCTGGACGATCTCGTGCAGCTCCAGCCGCCCCGCGATCGCCTGCCCGACGCGGTGCAGCGCCTCCGCGCGCTGCTTTTCGCGCAGCAGCCGCCGGCCCTGCTCCTCGGCGTCCAGGCGCGCGGCGTGCTCGCGCTGGAGCAGCTCCAGCGTCTCGATCGCGTTCGCGGCCATCTGCGCGAGCTGGATCACGATCGCCTCGTCGTCGCGGGTGAAGTCGCCCGGCTTGTCCCACAGCTCGATCAAGCCCAGGCTGGAGCCGTCCCGCGCCATCAGCGGCGCGACCAGCCGCGGGCCGGGCGGCGCCCCGTTGGGCCCACGGCGCGCGACGCCCTTGCGCGCGCCGATCACCTCACGCGCCGCCGCCGCGACGATGTTGAGCACGTCGCGGTCGGTCTCGGCGGCGGTGACCGCGCGTGCGGCGTCGGCCAGTGAGCGCAGAAGCGGGTCAGGCATTCCGGCGGGATCGTATTCGCGCAGCGCGACGGGGGCGCGCGGTCGCGCGCCAGCCGTGGCGAAGGACAGCTTCGAGCCGATCCTTTACTGAAAGCTCCACGAGGGCTAGAGTGCCATTGGGAAAGGAACGAAGCTATCCTTTCCTAACGGCAGAGCAGAGGAAAGCGTCCGCGTGCGTGGGCACTACGTCCATCAGACCTGGCCGGCGGACCCCGCCGTCTACGCGCCCCCGCGCTACCGGCGCGCGTGCGGGTACGACGCCTTCATCCCGGAGACGGTCGCCGGTGCCGATGTCACTTTGCCCGGCGACGTCGCCGGCGTGGTGTCCGACGCCGAGAAGGCGATCTTCGACCTCAACCGCAAGGCCGGGCCCGAGTTGCTGCCGCTCGCCCGGCTGCTGCTGCGAACCGAGTCGATCGCGTCTTCGAAGGTCGAGGGCCTGCAGGTGGATGCCCGCCAGCTGGCGCGCGCCGAGGCCAGCCAGGAGACCGGCCGCAGAGTCGGCTCACAAGCGGCCGAGATCCTCGCGAACATCGACGCCATGCAGCTCTCGATCGAACGAGCTGCCGAGCTTGCGGGAATCCGCCCGGGGGACTTGCTGGACATCCATCGGGTGTTGCTCGAGCGGGCACCGAACTCGCAGATCGCCGGGCGGTTCCGCAGCTCGCAGAACTGGATCGGGGGCAACGACTACAACCCGTGTGGCGCGGCGTTCATCCCTCCTCCGCCGGGCGAGGTCGATCGGCTGCTCGACGATCTGTGCGCGTTCGTCGACGATGTCGCGCTTCCGCCGCTCGTACAGGCCGCGATCGCGCACGCCCAGTTCGAGACGATCCACCCGTTCGAGGACGGCAACGGCCGAACCGGCCGTGCGCTGGTGCAGGTCGTGCTCCGTCGACGCGGACTCACACCGGCGTTCGTGCCCCCGATCAGCGTCGTGCTCGCGCGTGACAAGGATCGCTACCTCAACGGTCTGACGCTGTTCCGCGAGGACCGGCTCGCCGACTGGATCGAGTTGTTTGCGGCCGCCACCGCCGAGGCCGCGATGCTCGCGGTGCACTACACGGCGCGCGTGAGCCGGCTGCAGGACGTGTGGCGCCAGCGGCTGCGTGACCACGCGAATCCTCGGGCGGACGCCGCCGCTTGGGGCCTGATCGCCGTGCTTCCGGCGCATCCGATCGTCACGGTGTCGGTCGCTGTCGCCGCGACCCGGCGAACCAAGCCGGCGGTCGCGAACGCGATCGAGCAGCTGGAAGCCGCCGGGATCCTCACGCGTCTCACCGAATCCGCGCGCAACCGTGCGTGGGAGGCCGAGGGGCTGCTGGATCTGATCGTGGGACTCGAGGCCGGGGTCGCGTGGCAGACTTAACGACGATGAGCGATCTCGAACGCCGCGGCGGTTCCCGCCCCACCCGCAAGCAGCGCGAGGAGCGCGCCTACCGTCTCGTGCTGGCCACCGGCGCGTTCGGGGTGATCGGCGTGGCCGGCCTCGTGCTGGCGATCGTCGACATCATCGGCGCCGGGCTGCCGATCCTGGCGCTGGTCATCGCTGCGATCTGCTTCATGATGTTCCGCCGCACCGTCAGCCGTCGATAGGCACGGTGAACTTCGCCGGGTACTCGTCGAAGTCCGAGACCCGCACGGTGAGCTGCATGATCCAGTCGCCCTCGACGCCGAGGCTCGCCGCGTTGACCACGTAGTGCCCGGGGCCGGCGACGTTCGGCTCCAGCTCGATCTTCGCGATGTTGCGCTCCGGCATCTCGGCCGTCAGCCGCACCTCGCGCTCGGCGGCGAACGGCGCGCCCGTCTCGCGGTCGAACAGGTACAGGTGCGTCTCGTTCGGGCCGACCCGGGCCGGATCGACGGTGATCTCCGCGCGCGCCGGGCCGACGTTGACCGTGGTCGAGAACGGGCCGGCGGACACCGCGGTCGACGGTGAGTAGCTCGACAGCGCCGCCGTCGCGCCGAGCGCGACGAACCCGAGCGCGAGCTCGACGACCAGTACGCGGCGCAGCAGCGCGCCGATCCGCCCCGGCGAGCCCGTCAGCGCCTTGAGCGCGGGCACGAGCTTCTGCCGGTTGTAGACGCCCGCGGCGAGGATCAGCACCGCGACGGCGATCTTGATCAGCACGGAGCGGCCGAACGCCGTGTCCAGCAGGGCGGCCCAGCTGCCGACCTCGATCAGGCTCTGCACGACGCCGCTGACGATCAGCACCGGCAGCGCGATCGTGGCCAGCAGCGAGAAGCGCCCGATCGTTCCCGCGAGCAGCGGCGTGCGCTGCTCGGGCGCGACGCCCGCCGTCGCGGCGCGCAGGGCGAGCACGAGCACGGCGATCCCGCCCAGCCAGGCGCTCATCGCGAGCACGTGCACGACGTTCGCGGGCAGCAGCACCGCGACGGGCTGCTGGACGCTCGTGTGGCCGCCCAGAGAGGGCAGGAGGCTGAGCGCGAAGAGGGGCACGGCGAGTCCGATGACCTTGCCGGTGGAGAGCGCGGGCCCGGCCGTGGCGGGCGCAGCGAGCGCGGTGGCCGGCGCGGCGGCGGTGGCGACGCCGCCGGACGGGCCGGGCGAGCCATCGTTGGCGGGGGTGGGCGTGCCGCCCATGGCGGGGGCGGGCGAGCCGCCGTTGGCAAGGGCCGGCGAGCCGCCCATGGCGGCGGGCGAGCCGCCTCCGTTCGGGGCGGCGTCGCCGGGCGCGTCTGCGGCCGGCACAGCGCCGCCTTCTTCCCCCTCGCGCAGCGGGCGCGTGAACAGCACCGCGATCACGAGCAGCCAGACGGCGGCCCCGATGCCCCAGGCGCGGCCCCAGCGCGTGCCGAGCACCTCGGTGAACACGCTCGGGCTGACCGCGTCCAGCAGCGAGCCGCCCTGGCCGACCCAGCCCTGCAGGATCACGGCGACGAACGCGGACGCGAAGCCCGTGATCGCGGCGACGAGCAGGATCCGCTCCAGCCGCGCGACGAAGGGCGCCGAGCGACGGCGGGTGGGACGCCAGCAGGCGAGGAAGAAGATCAGCGCGCCGAGGCCGATCGCGATCGCCGCGTACTGGAAGCCGCGGGCGACGGCCAGGGCGGTGTTCGCGGTCGAGCTCGTCCCGCCGCCGGCGGCGAGCAGCTCGTCGAGGGAGGCCGAAGGCGCGGCGCCTTCGCCGACGGTGAAGACGTAGCCGCTGGAGATCGGGTGGCCGTCCGCGGACACGAGCCGGTAGGTGGCGGTGTACGTTCCGTCGCCGAGTCCGTCCCTGAGCTTGATCGCGATCCGCTCGCCGCGGTTCTCCGGGTGGTACGCCTCGCCGGTCTGGACCTCCTGGCCGGTGGCGTCGAACACCCGCACGGCGCCGAAGCTGGCCTCGACCGCCTCGTCGAAGACGAACACCACCTCCGCGGGCGGCGCGTTGAGCTGCTCGCCGCGCTCCGGGATGGTCGACTGCAGCGTCGCGTGCGCGAGCGCCGAGGCGGGCGCCACGAGGCCGGCGGCGAGCGCGAGGCAGAGGGCGAGGAGGCGCCTCACCACGCCTCGACGGGTTCCTTGCCGCCCTCCGCCGGCTCGCCCCGTCGGCGGCGGACGATCAAGACGGCGAGCGAGAGCACGATGATCAGGCCGGCGAAGACGAAGATCGCGGCCAGCGGCAGCCCGCCGCTGTCGAGCGGCACCCACGTCAGCGTGCCGGTGACCTCGCCCTTCTGGCTGCCGATCTGGATCGGGATCTGCCACTTGTCGTAGATCACCGTCTCCTTGTTCTTGTCGGTGAGCTGCGGCGGGTCGCTCTCGCCCATCCAGTGCATGCGGTGGTCGTGCCACTCGAAGCGGCCGCTCTTGGAGAGCTCCTTCCACTCCGGCTCGGACGGCAGGTTCTGCGGCACGGCCGCGTCCCCCATGCGGTCCTCGTTGAGGTAGTACGCCTTGGAATTCGTGTTGACCAGGACGGTCCCGTCGGCCTTGACCTGCGCGTAGGGCTCGTTCTCGTAGCCGAAGACCTCGACGTCCTCGCGGCTGGTGTTGTGGAGCAGGACACGGTCGTCGAAGTTGAGGATCTCGACGTTCACGCCTTCAGTGTTCGGCGTGATCGTCTTGACCACGGAGCGGTAGTTGGGGTTGCCCTCATGGGCGAACGCGACCGGCGCCGCGACGAGCAGGGCCAGCAGGGTGAGCAGGGCGACGGGACGTCTGGTCATCGTGAGCGGCGCAGTTGCATCAGGAGGGCCGCGCCCGCGAGGACGACGGCCACGATGGACAGGATCAGCGGCAGCGGGGAGTCCGAGCTCGCTTCGACGGTGGCCGCCACGGGCTCGGCGTTCGTCTGCTCGGGCGCGGCGGTCGCGGACGCGGCGGCTTCGGCCTCGGCGCCCTCACCACCCGCATTCTCGCGCGGCGCGTCGGCGGAGATCGTCGTCACGGCGGCGGGGTTGTCGGAGTCGGGCGCGCCGATCCAGCGCGACGTGGAGCCGTCGTCGTAGGTCTGGATCGCCTTCCACGCGATCTCGCCCTCCTGCTCGGGCGTGGAGGCCAGGAACGCGAAGCGCGCGAAGCCGTCCTCGGCCAGCTCGCCCTTCCACGTGACCGTCTCCAGGCTGCCGTCCGCGCCCGTCTTGTTCTCGCGCGTCCAACCCTCGGGCTCCTCGAACGAGAACGGGATCACGTCCTTGGGGATCTGGAGCGTGACCTCGGTCGTGTGCGCGTCCTTCTCGTTCGGGACGATCACCTGGAACAGCACAGGGTCCCCGGGCGCGGCGAGCGCCGGCCGGACCTGGACGTGCGCGGAGGCCGCCGGTGCCGCGACGAGCGCGGCGGTGACGGCGGCAAGGAGGGCGCGGCGGATCACTTGAGCTTGAACTTGAAGGAGCCGGTCTGCGTGTGGCCGTCGGCGGCCTTCATCGTCCACTTCGCGGTGTAGGTGCCGGCGCGCTTGGAGGACTTCAGCGGCACGCGCAGCTTGCGGACGTCGCGCGGATCGCGGCCGCCCTTGCCGGAGGAGACGGTGCCGCCCGGGCCGGTGACCGTGATCGTGCCGGAGCGGATCTGGCCGGTGAACGTGACGCTGACCGTGCCAATCCGCGTGCTGGCCGTCTTGTTCTTGCCCGGGTAGGTGGACTTGACCTCGGTGTGGGCGAACGCGGTCGCGGTGGCGATCGCGGAGACCGCCGCGGTGGCCGCGAGGGCGGTGGTGACTTTCTTGCGCATCGTTGTGTTCCTTCGTCTTCCGGGTTGCGCCGCGCGTGGCGCGGCAGGGCTAAGTGAGACCTGCGAACCCGGAAGGAGGCGGCCGCATTGCGAGCGCGGACGCGAGCGGGCCGGCCGTGGGCCGCGCGACGAGCACGAGGCGAGGCCGGGGCGCCCGCGCCGCGGGGCGCGGGAGCGGGGTGCTGCGGCGCCGGTCGCGCAGGCGCTCGATCAGCGCCTCGCCCGGCCGGAAGCCGCCCGCCAGCAGTGCGAGCAACAGCAGCGCCGGAGCCATCGTCAGCGCAAGCCCGGGCGACGCGACCAGAGCGGACGCGAGCAACACGAACAGGCAGACGAACGCCAAGGCGCGCTTCATCACCGAACGAGCATAGGCGAGAACGCGCGCGTCCGACAGACCTTCTGGCCAGATAGATTGCCTGGTGTGAAGACCCGGGCTTGTCTGGCCGCCGTGTTCGCGGCCCTGACCCTCGCCGCGTGCGGGGGCGATTCCGAGGGCGAAGGCGAGGCCACGGCCACGCCGGGGCAGCCGTCCGCCGCCAACGGGCAGGAGCTGTTCACGCAGAACTGCGCGAACTGCCACACGCTGGCCGCGGCCGGCGCGAACGGGCAGGTCGGCCCGAACCTGGACGACCTGCGTCCGGGCCCGGACCTCGTCCGAACCCAGACCGAGAACGGCGGCGGCGCGATGCCCGCGTTCAAGGGCCGGCTGTCGCCGGAGCAGATCCAGGCGATCGCCGACTACGTCGCCGAGAACGCGGGCGCCAGTTAGGCGCGCTCGCGCCGCCCCGCGAGGCGGCGCGGCGCGGGGCGGCGAAACTCGCCGGCCCCGCGCGATCGCGCGGCGCTAGGCGTTGCGCTGGCCCTGGCCATGGCGGCCGCGCGGCGGGCGCCGGCGGCGGTTGCGGCGCGCCGGGCCGCCGCTCGCGTGCGGGCGGGCCGTCGCCGTGGCGAAGCCGGTGCCCTCGAACTCGCCGTGCAGCTGCAGCGCGGCCGCGATCTTGCCGACGTCCTTGGCCTGCTCGGCCTCGACGAAGGTGATCCCGATGCCGCTCGCGCCCGCGCGGCCGGTGCGGCCGATGCGGTGCACGTACGACTCACGGTCATCCGGCGCGTCGAAGTTGATCACGTGGCTGACGCCTTCGACGTCGATGCCGCGGGCGGCGACATCGGTCGCGACGAGCGTGTTGACCTTGCCCGACTCGAACGCGGCCAGCGCGCGCTCGCGCTGGTTCTGGGACTTGTTGCCGTGCATGGCGACGGCCTTGATGCCCTGGCCCTCGAGGCGCTTGACGAGCCGGTCGGCGCCGCGCTTGGTGCGCACGAACACGAGCGCCAGCTCGGCGTCGTTGAGCTCGGCGACGAGCGCGGGCAGGCGCGACTCGCGGTCGACCGCGCGGAAGCGGTGCTCGATCTCGCCGCGCGAGGACTCGGTCGGCTTGTGCTCGTGCGTGACGGCCTCGTAGGTGTACTCGGCCGCGATGCGGCCGGCCTCACCGTCGAGCGTCGCGCTGAAGAACAGCGTCTGCCGGTCCTCGGGGCACTGGTTGACGAGCCGGTCGACCGCCGGGCGGAAACCCATGTCGAGCATGCGATCGGCCTCGTCGAGGACGAGGATCTCGATGTCGGCGAGCGACAGCGCGTTGCGCGCGAGCAGGTCCTCGAGGCGGCCGGGCGTCGCGACGATCATGTGCGCCGCGCGGGCGTTCTTGATCTGCTTCTCGAAGCCGACGCCGCCGTAGACGGACGCGACACGCACGCCGCGCGCCTCGGCGAGCGGCCGCAGCTCCTCGACGATCTGGCTCACGAGCTCACGCGTCGGCGCGAGCACGAGCGCCGCGGTACGGCGGTGCTTGGGGTCCAGCTGATCGATCGTCGGCGCGCCGAACGCGATCGTCTTGCCCGAGCCCGTGGGGGACTTGGCCAGCACGTCGCGGCCGTCGAGGACGTCCTCGATCACGAGGGCCTGGATGGCGAAGGGGGATTCCATGCCGTTCTCGGCGAGCGCGCGCACGACGGGCTGCGACAGGCCGAGATCGGCAAAAGACTTCTGGGACAAAGAAACTCCTAAGGGGGCGGCACGGGGAGCGGCCGCGAACGGTCTGGGGAGGCTGTGACGAACCCCAAACCGCCCGGGTGGCGGACTCAAGTGCGCTCGAACCTCACGAGCAGCCGGATGCCGCCCGTGCCTTGGATCCTAGCGTGGTTTCTCCGCGCGCACCTGGTAGGGCGACATGAACCCGCTCTCGAAGCCCTGCCGGGAGACGCGCAGGTAGATGCGCCAGACGCGCACGCGCTCATCGCCCGCGAGCTCGCGGGCCCGGTCGATGTTGGCCTCGAAGCGGCGCTGCCACTCGAGCAGCGTGCGCGCGTAGTCGTCCGGGAAGTCCTCGACGTGGCGGGTGTGCAGGCCGGCGCGCTCGATCGCCGTCTGGATGCGTGAGACGTGCAGCGGCGCCGCGTCCGGCCAGACGTAGCGCTCCGAGAACGGGCCGGCCTCGGCGTCGCCGACGCGCAACCGCGCGATCCCGTGGTTGAGCAGCGTCCCGCCCGGCTTGAGCAAGGAGGCGAGCTTGGCCATGTAGGCGTCGATGTTCACCGAGCCGACGTGCTCGACCATGCCGATCGAGGCGATCGCGTCGAACGTCTGGCCCTGCAGCTCGCGGTAGTCCATCACGCGGATGTCGACGTCGAGCCCCGCCGCGCGCTCGCGCGCGAGCTCGGCCTGCGGCTCGGAGAGCGTGATCCCGGTGACGTGCACGCCGTGCTCGCGCGCCGCGTGGATCGCGAACGCGCCCCAGCCGCAGCCCACGTCCAGCACGCGCATGCCCGGCTTGAGCCCGAGCTTCGTGCAGACGAGCTCGAGCTTGGTGCGCTGCGCCTCCTCGAGCGTCTCGGCCCCGCGCGACCAGATCGCGCACGAGTAGGTCATCGACTCGTCCAGGAACAGCGAGAAGAACTCGTTGGACAGGTTGTAGTGGTGCGTGACCGAGCGTTTGTCGCGCAGGATGCTGTGCCGCGCGCCCTTGGGCCGGAACTCCATCGCCGGCACCCGCGGCACCCGTCGCAGCGCGCCGGCCTTCACCGCGCCGCGCGCGATCTTGAGCTTGGCCGCGTTGTCCATCGGCGGCGGCGACCACTGCGAGATCAGCGCCAGCGCGGAGTCCATGTCGTCGACCTCGATCCCGCCGCTCACGTACGCGCGGCCGACGCCCAGCTGCGACGGCGCGCGCAGGATGTGCCCGAGCGCGACGGGCGAGGTGAGGATGAAGGTCGGCCCGTCCTCAGCGCTGGTCGCCGGCAGCTCGGTGCCGTCCCAGAGGCGGAGCGTGAACGGGCGGTGCGGCAGTGCCTCCGCCAGCGCGGCGCGGAGGTCTTCAGTCACGTTGCGAGCTTGGCGGCCTGTCGTTCGGGTGTCACGCGGACCACGTCCCAGGCGAGGCCGGTCTTCTCCAGCCCCCAGATCACCCATGCGGAAGGATCGAAGTTCCATCGGTTCAAACCATGACGGGCCGACGTGGGAAACGCATGATGGTTGTTGTGCCACGCCTCGCCGAAGGTGAAGAACGACAGCCACCAGACGTTGCGTGACTCGTCGCCGGTCTCGAACCGGCGGCGGCCGAAGAAGTGGCACAGCGAGTTGATGCTGTAGGTCGCGTGGTGGAGCACCAGCATGCGCACGGCGCCGCCCCACAGCAGCCCGGTCAGCGCCGTGGCGAGCGAGCCGCCGATCGCCCAGCCGAGCAGGAACGGCACGGCGAGGCCGGCCAGCACCCACAGCAGGAACGTGCGGTTGATGAAGGACACGATCGGGTCCTTCATCAGGTCCGGCGCGTAGCGCGTCTTCAGGCCGCGTTCGGTGTGGATGAACAGCCACCCCACATGGGCGTGGAACAGGCCGTTGAGCGCGCCCTTGAGCCCGTGCCCGTGGTCCACGTGCGGCGAATGCGGGTCGCCCGGCTTGTCGGAGAACGTGTGGTGCTTGCGGTGGTCGGCGACCCACGAGATCACCGGGCCCTCGATCGCGGCGCTGCCGAGCGCGGCGAGGATCGCGCGCACGGCCTTGGTCGTCTTGAACGAGCGGTGCGTGAACAGGCGGTGGAAGCCGACCGTGATGCCCAGGCCGGTCGAGACGTACATGATCGCGAACACGATCAGGTCGCTCCAGCCCAGCAGCTCCGACCACACCTGCCAGGCCACGAGACCGAGCGCAAGGATCGGCAGCACCGTCACCGTGCCGGTCAGGAACCGGTCGAGGTTCTCGTTGGCGACGGGTTGGACGTCGTCACGGGTGGGCTGAGTGGCCGTCATGCCGCGCCAGTGTGTCACGTCCGCGCAAGTTCGCGACACGAAGTGCGTTCAGGCCTTACATGATCCGCCGCCTCCTGCTCGCCTCCGCGACGGTCGCGTCGCTGGCCCTCACCGCCGCCCCCGCGCACGCCATCGTGGGCGGGTCCAACGCCCCCGCGGGCGCATATCCCTCGATCGTCGAGGTCAAGCTCGCCAAGAGCTTTTTGTGCACGGGCACGCTCGTGGCGCCGGACTGGATTCTGACCGCCGGCCACTGCGGATCGGTCACGGGCAGCGCGGTGGCGACGCCGATCGCGTTCCCCGGCCCGCTGATCGACGTCTACATCGGCGGGACGACGCCAGGCGCGGGTGAGACCGTTCCCGTCACGCGGGCGATCATCCCGCCCGACTACCTCCTCACGCAGGGCCACGACGTCACGCTGCTCCAGCTTGCCCGCCCCTCCGCGCAGGCGCCGACGAAGGTCGCGGGTGCCGCCGACGCCGGCGCCTGGGCGCCCGGGACCGTCGGCACGATCGCGGGCTGGGGCGCGACGTCCGAGGGCGGCGACACGCCGGAGACGCTCCAGCACGCGCAGGTGCCGATCACCGGCGACGACTACTGCGCGGGCGCCTACAGCGCGTTCGACGCCGAGACGATGGTGTGCGCCGGCTACCCCGAGGGCGGGATCGACACCTGCCAGGGCGACTCCGGCGGCCCGCTGTACGGGACGACGGCGACCGGTGAGCGGCGCGTCGTCGGCGCGACGAGCTTCGGCGAGGGCTGCGCGCGCCCCGGCAAGCCCGGCGTGTACGCGCGGGTGGCCGACACCGAGCTGCGTACCTGGATCGCGTCCGTGGCTCCGGCCGCGGTCGGCTAACGGCGCTTGGGCTTCTTCTCGTGCTTGGGTTTCTTGCTCTTGGGCTTCGCGGGTGTCTTGACCTTGACCGTCCGCTGCTCGACGCCGACCGGCCCGCTGGGACCGCGCGCCTCGATCCGGACCCGGTACCGGCCCCGCCCCGGCGGGCGCCAGTCGAAGGAGTGCGTCCCGCGGGGGAGCTTCGCGAAGTCGCGTGAGACGCTCATCCCGCGCGCGCCCCACACGCGCACCTTCACGCTCGACACCTTCGAGAGCGTGAAGCGCACCGTGCGCGTGCGGTCCCACCGGGTGCCCTTCAGCGACGCGAGCCCGATCCGCGTGGGTTCGCGCTCGTAGCGCGCGAAGCGCCGGCTGGTGCCGCAGTAGGCCTTCGCGCGCGTGCGGTCGCACAGCCCGTCGAGGAAGCCGGCCGTCAGCGAGTGGTAGCTGAGCGTGGACTCGGCGCCGCGCTCGGAGTACAGCGACCAGGCGCCGGTGTCGTACTCGCCCAGTTCGCGCCGCGCCGCGCGGTCACCTGCGCGGAACAGCTTTCGCGCGCGCGAAGAGTGCAGCAGCGCGGCCGTGTCGCGCAGGCCAAGCACGGCCTGCAGGCCGCCGTTGAGCACCCGGTGCGACGGCGAGAACGAATACAGCAGATAGTGCTTGCCGCCCGGCACCGACACGGCGACGCCGTGCGGCGCGGCCTCCTCGAACGCGCCCAGCGCGCGCTCGGCTGCGCGCCTCCAGCGCTTGTGCCCGAGCGCCCGGTAGCCGCGCGCGAGCGCCTGGGTGGCCGTCGCCTGCGTCATCCCGCTCACCCACGGCGGCGCGCCCGTCCCGAACGCGAAGTAGTACTCCCACGCGAGAAAGCCGCTGCGGCGGGCGCCGAGCGACGCGAGCCGGTCGAGCGAACGCGTCAACGTCGCTTGACGGCAGGTGTCCTTGCGGGTCTTCGAACGCAGCGCGTCCAGGCACGCCCGAGCGACCGCGTTCGCGCGGCCCCAGCTCGCGAGCGGCTGGAGCTGCAGGCCCTTGCCGGGGTAGTACTGGAAGATCGCGGGGTCGCGCCCGAACGTCGTCCGCCAGCCCGGGGCGGGCACGGGCTGCTTGGCCCAGAAGCGCGCGTTCTGGCGCAGGATCAGGAACGTCGGACGCAGCCGATCCGACGTCAGCTGCCGCGCGGCCGCGAGGCTGCGCACCGCACCCACGACGTAGCCGAGCTCCGCGGCTCGGACTCCGGACAGCTTGGCCAGGGTCGCGTTCGCGTCGGTCCATTCGCCGCGCATCGACGCCTCGGCGCCCGCCGTGATCCGGCCCGTGAGCCGCGCCACCCGCAGCGCGCCCTCGACGCTGCGGCTGCGTCGCATGCGGGCGATCTCCGACCGTAGTGCCGCTTCCGCCGCCCGGCGCTGCTCGGCGCGCACCTCGAACGCGCCCGTCTTGGCCGGGAGCCGGTCGGGCGCGTCGTAGCGCGACGGCGTCTTGACCGGCTCCTGCGGGGACGTCTCGCTGCAGCCGGTCAGGACCAGCACCGCCACTACGACAGCCCTCCACCACTTCACGGGTCCACCATGCCACCGAATCCGGGACAATGAGCTAGACGATCGGGAAGGAGAGAGGCCGCATGCAAGGACTGATGTCGCAGTACCCGCTCACGCTCACGAGCGTCTTCAACCGGGCGGAGCGACTGTTTCCCGACAAAGGGGTGGCGACCGTCCAGGCCGGCGGCATCGAGCGGATCACGTACCGCGAGTGGGCCGAGCGCACGCGCAAGCTCGCGTCCGTACTGGACACGCTGGGGATCTCCGAGGACGGCCGGGTCGCCACGTTCGCCTGGAACACGGCGCGACACCTGGAGTTGTACTTCGCCGCGCCCTGCAGCGGCCGGGTTCTGCACACGCTCAACATCCGTCTGTTCCCGGATGACATCGTCTACATCGCCGATCACGCCGAGGACGAGGTCGTGTTCGTGGACCGATCGCTGCTGAAGGTCTTCTGGCCGCTGCGCGAGCGGCTCTCGACGGTCAAGCACGTGGTCGTGATGGACGACGGCGTGCCCGAGGACATCCCGGACGGCGTGCTCGACTACGAGACGCTGCTGGCCGAGGCCGAGCCCGCGGAGTTCCCGGTGCTCGAAGACGAGAACCGCGCCGCGGCCATGTGTTACACGAGCGGCACCACCGGCCACCCGAAGGGAGTCGTCTACTCGCACCGCTCGACCGTCCTGCACTCGATGGGAGCGCTCGTGGTCGACGCGGCGGCCGTCTCTGAGAAAGACACCGTCATGCCCGTCGTCCCGATGTTCCACGCGAACGCCTGGGGCCTGTGTCAGGCGGCTGTGATGGCGGGATCGAATCTCGCCATGCCTGGGCCCAAGATGCAGCCTGCGGCGCTCGCGGACCTCATGGAGGGCGAGAAGGTGACGCTCGCGGCGGGCGTCCCGACGATCTGGATGGGCGTGCTGCCCGAGCTCAAGGGCCGCGACCTGTCGTCGCTGCGGGACATCGTGTGCGGCGGGTCGGCCGTGCCGAAGTCCCTGAGCGAGGCCTACCGCGAGCAGGTCGGGCTGCCGATCCTGCAGGCGTGGGGCATGACCGAGACCTCGCCGGTGGCGACCACGGGGCGGATCAAGTCGACACTGCTCGACTCCTCGGAGGAGGAGCTGGCGGACCTGCGCGCCGCCCAGGGCACGCCGATCCCGCTCGTGGAGCTGCGGATCGCCGACCCGGCGACGGGCGAGGAGCTGCCCTGGGACGGCGAGGCGCGCGGCGAGCTGCAGGCGATCGGGCCGTGGATCGCCCGCGCCTACTACAACGACGAGCGCTCCGGCGACTCCTTCACCGAGGACGGCTGGCTGCGCACGGGCGACGTCGCCACGATCTCCCCGAACGGCTACGTGCGGCTCGTGGACCGCACCAAGGACCTGGTCAAGTCCGGCGGCGAGTGGATCTCGTCGGTGGAGCTCGAGAACGCGATCATGGCCCACCCGAAGATCGCCGAGGCCGCCGTGATCGGCATCCCGGACGAGAAGTGGTCCGAGCGGCCGCTGGCGTGCGTCGTGCCCGAGGAGGGCGAGGAGATCACGCTTGACGAGCTGCGCGACTTCCTCGCCGAGCGCGTGCCGAAGTGGTGGCTCCCGAACGACCTGGAGATCATCGACGAGGTCCCGAAGACCTCGGTCGGGAAGTTCTCGAAGAAGACCCTGCGAGAACAATTCGCTGACAGGAAGGCCGCGGCCACCCAGTAGCCTCGCTGCCCGTGCGGGTAGTGGTTACAACGCTGACACTCTTTCTGTGTATGTGCACCGCCGCCTCGGCGGCGGTCACCACCGAGGTGCGCGACGGCGCGCTGCTGGTGACGGGGACGTCCGCGGACGAGTCCGTGACGCTGACCGAGGCCGGCGACGTGATCACGGTCGCGGCGGCCGGCGTGGCGGGCTGCACCGCGTGCCCCGTCACACCGGAGACGAGCATCAACGTGGCGCTCGACGCCGGCGACGACGTGCTGGACGCGTCCACGCTCGACCGTCCGGTGATCGTCGACGCGGCCAGCGGCGGCGACGAGGTCCGCACCGGCTCAGGCGCGGACGCGATCCGCGTCGTCGAGGCCGACAACCTCGTCTACGCCGGCGCGGGCGGCGACGTGCTGACGGGCGCGGGCGCGCTGCACGGCGAGGCGGGCGACGACTGGATCAACGGCGGCGGCACGCTCATGGGCGGGCCGGACGACGATCGCCTGATCGGCGTGTTCGCGCTCGCGATCGACGGCGGCGCCGGCCAGGACGTGCTCGAAGGCGGCTTCGGCCCGGACACGATCCTCGCGCGCGACGGCGAGCGCGACGAGCTGACGTGCGGCAACGGCGCCGACACCGTGCGCGGAGACCGTGTCGACGCGATCGGCGACGACTGCGAGGCCCGGGACCTGCCGACGATTGAGCAGACTCCGACGCCGACGCCCACCGAGACGGCGACGCCGACCGAAACGGCGATGCCGACCGAGACGGCGACGCCGTCGCCGGAGGCGAGCCCCGCGCCGAGCGCCGCACCGGTCGTCCTCGCCACCCCGCCGGCGCGCGACCTCACCGCGCCGACCGTCACCGCCCGGCTCGACGCACGCGTCAAGCGCACGCGGTTCGCGCGCTCCGGCGTCGTGGCGGACGTCCGCTGCTCGGAGACGTGCGCGGTCACGGTCCAGGTGCGGCTCCGCGCGCGCGACGCGAAGCGCCTGAAGGTGCCCCGCGTGATCGCGCGCGGCACCGGGACGGGTCGCGTCACCGCCAAGCCGGGGCCCGTGATCGCGCGCAAGCTGCGCGGCGCGTTGCGGGCGACGGTCAGCATCCGCGCTGTCGACGCCGCCGGCAACGCGCGGACCGTCACCCGGGTGCTGAAGCTCGAGCGCTAACGTGCCAACTCGGCACGGGTGTGTCGGGTCAGATCGAGCGAGGACGTCGGAGCGACATGAACTATCTGCTGACCCTGTACTACCGCGACGGCGAGGGCCCCCAGCAGGGCACGCCGGAGTTCGACGCCGAGATGAAGATCTGGAACGGCGTGCTCGAGGACATGAAGCGCGACGGCGTGTACGTCGCCGCGTCCGGCCTCAAGCCCGAGACGGCCACGACCCTGCGCCGCGAGACCGTCACCGACGGCCCGTACGCGGAGACCAAGGAGATCCTGTTCTCCTTCATCATCATCGACGTGCCGGACCTGGACGCCGCGCTCGCCTGGTCGCGCAAGCTGCCGTCGACCGAGTACGGCGCGGTTCAGATCCACGCCACCGAAGGGCTCGAGCTGGCGTGAGCGCCGACTCGCTCGAGCGGGCCTTCCGCGGCGAGCGGGGCGCGGTGCTCGCGACCATCACCCGCCGCCTGGACGGCGACCTCGCGCTGGCTGAGGACGTCGTGCAGGACGCGTTCGTGGCCGCGGCGGTCGAGTGGGACCGCCGCGGCGTGCCGGACCGGCCGGGCGCGTGGCTGACGACGACCGCGTGGCGCAAGGCGCTCGACCGGCTGCGCCACCAACGCGTCGTCGACGCGCACGCTGCAGCGGCGGGAGAGACCGTGACGTGGGACGAGATCGACTGGGAGCAGTCGTCGCTGGAGGACGACCAACTGCGGATGCTGTTCGCCTGCTGCCATCCGGCGCTCTCGCCGGAGGCGCGGATGGCGCTCACGCTGCGCAGCGTCGCGGGGCTCACGGTGCCCGAGATCGCACGCGCGTTCATCTCCACCGAGCCGGCGATGGAGCGCCGGCTCACACGGGCGCGCAACAAGGTCTCCCAGGGGCGGATCCCGTTCCGGGTGCCCAGCGACGATCTGCTGCCCGAACGGCTCGCCGGCGTGCTGCGCGTCGTCTACCTGATCTTCAACGAGGGGCACGCCGCCACCCGCGGCGACCTGCGCGCCGAGGGCGTGCGGCTCGCGCGGCTGCTCGCCCGCCTGATGCCCGACACGGCCGAGGCGCTCGGCCTGCTCGCGCTGCTGCTGCTCACCGACGCGCGCACGCCGGCGCGGCTGCGCGGGGACGAGCTCGTGGCGTTGGCCGAGCAGGACCGCGCGCTGTGGGACGGCGCGCTGATCGCCGAGGGCGTGGCCGTGCTCGAGCGCGCGCTGCGGCTCCCGCATCCCGGTGCGTACACGATCCAGGCCGCGATCGCGGCGCTGCACGACCAGGCGCCGTCGTTCGCCGCGACCGACTGGTCGCAGATCGCCGGGCTCTACGGCGAGCTCGCGCGTATCGACGCTTCGCCCGTGGTGACGATCAACCGCGCCGTCGCCGTCGGGTTCGCTGACGGCCCGGCGGCGGGGCTGGAGCTGCTGGACGCCGTCGAGGGCCTCGAGCGCTACGTGTCGCTGCACGCCGCGCGGGCCGAGCTGCTGGGCCGGCTCGGCGACGCGGCCGGCGCGGACGCCGCGTACGCCCGCGCCATCGCCCTCTCCGCGCACGAGCACGAGCGCGCGGCGCTCATCCGGCGCCGGACGGGGCGCTCGCCGACTCGCTGAGCGCCCGCTCGACGACCCGCGCGACCTCGACCCGCGACGACACCCCGAGCTTGTGAAAAAGGTTGCGCAGGTGCGTCTCCACCGTCTTGGTCGACAGGTAGAGCTCGGCGGCGATCTCCGCGTTCGTGCGCCGGTCCACCACGAGCCGCGCGACCTGCAGCTCGCGCTCAGTCAGCGACCCGATCTCGCTCGCGCCCGACCGCCGGTACCGGCTGCGCCGCCCGAGCCGCCGCAGCTCCCGCTCGGCGGCGTCCCGGTGCCCGGACGCGTCGTGGCGTTCGAAGCGCTCCGCGGCCTGCTCGAGCTCGGCCGCCGCCCGCTCGGCGTCCCCGTGCGCGGCGAACGCCTGACCGGCGAGCAGCCGGCTCAGCGCGGCCTGCACGGGCGCTCCGCACGCCTCGAACGCCGCGGCGGACCGCAGGGCGAGCCGCGCCGCCTCGGCGCTGTCGCCCGCGAGGGCGAGCGCCGCGGCCGCGCGGTCGGCCATCGCCCCCGCCGAGCCCAGCCCCAGGTGCTCGGCCCACGCCTGGGCGAGCGCGGCGCTGCGGGCGGCGTCGTCGCGCCGCTGCTGCGCGAGCCGCGTGCGGGTCAGCAGCTCGAGCGAGTCCGCGCGCCACCGGCCCGGCACTCGTGGCAGGCCTTCACCGCCGCCGGCTTCGAGCAGGGCCGCTTCGGCGCCGGCCGGGTCGCCGTCGGCCAGCAGTGCCGCGGCGAGCGCGTGGCCGGTGCCCGTGGTCGGGAACGACGGCTCCGCACCGGCCAGCAGCTGCGCGCCTTCACGGGCGGTGGTGAGCGCGGTCGCGTGGTCGCCGACCGCCGACGCCGCGAACGAGCGGCCGAACAGGTTCCAGGCGAGGCCTTGGGCGTGCCCGCCGACGCGCGCGGACTCGATGGCCACGTCGAACACCTCGATCGCTTCGCGTAGGCGGCCGAGCATCGTCCGGATCGTGCCGGTCCAGAACAGGATCGGCAGGAACAGCCCTTGACCGCTGGCCTCCGCGATCGCGAGGGCACGCTCGATGTGCCGGCTCGCCGCATCCGGCCGGTCGAGCAGGATCTCGGCACCGGCGAGCCCGACCATCGCCAGGTCCAGGTGCCGCACGAGCGCCGCGGCGGGCAGCACGTCCGCGAGCGCCGCGGCCTCCTCCCGCGCCGCGAGCGCCGCCGGAACGTCGCCGGAGAACGCCCCTGCGAGCGCCATCAGCCCGAGCGCGGACGCCATCAGCCCCTGCCCGTCCGTCGTCCGCGCCGCCGCGAGCGCCCGCCGCGCGCGATCGCGCATCGCCGCGTAGTCCATGGCGTAGAACGCGTTGCGCGCGAGGCTGAGCTGCAGCAACGCCGCGGCCGGCCCGTCCTCGCCGGGCAACGCCCGCAGCCCGGCCTCGAGCCGGGCCGTCGCCTCCTGGTGGCGCCCGAGCAGGTGCTCGAGCGCCGCGCACCGCGCGAGTAGCGGCACGTCGCCCGGCGCCAGCGCGAGCGCTTCGAGCGTGGCCGCGTGCGCCTCACGCCACTCGCCCGCCGCCATCCGGGTCTCCGCGAGGGCCGCAAGGAGGTCCGCGCGCGCCGAGGTGGCGGCGGCCGACGAGGTCGCGGCGGTGGCGCCCGCGGGTGGCAAGTCCGCGGCGGTGACGCCGGGCGGCGCGCCGGCCGCGCTCGCGGCCGGCGCCAACCGCAGCGCGGCGGCGTACAGGCGCGCCGCCGAGGAAGGCGCGCGGAGCGCCATCTCGTCGGCGGCCTCGCGCAGCACCGCCACCGCGGCAAGGTCGCCGACGCGGGCGGAGCGCTCCACGTGGTGGGCGCGCTCGGCGGCGGTGGCGCCGCGCGCGGCCAATGCGGCGGCGTTGCGTTCGTGGGCGCCGAGCCGCCAGCCGGCGGGCGTGGACTCGTAGACCGCGCGGCGGACGAGCGGGTGGCGAAAGCGGAAGCGGCGGGGGACGTCGGTGCCGCGCACCAGGTCGGCGGCCAGCAACTCGTCCAGCGCGGTCATGAGCCGCGCTTCCTCCAGCGCTGCCGCGGCGGCCGCGAGCTCCGGCTCGAAGGGATCGCCCGCGACCGCCGCGCCCGCGAGCGCCGAGCGGGCGTCGGCGCTCAGCAGCGCCAGCTCGGAGCCGAGCGCCGCGGCGACCGCGCGCGGCACTTCCACGCCGCCGAGCTCGACCGCGCCGGCGCCCGTGACCACACCGGCGCGGGCGAGCTGGCGCAGGTAGAGCGGGTTGCCGCCGCTGGCGGCGAACACGGCCTCCGCGGGCTCGCCGACGAGCTCACGCGCCTCGCTCAGGCTCAGCCCGGTGAGGTCCAGCCGCGTGACCGCGCCGCGCTCCAACGCGGCCGCGAGCCGGTCGGGCATCTGGCGTGGCCGCACCGCCACGGCGAGCAGCACGGGCGCGTCGGGCGGGCGTCGCAGCAGCGCGGAGAGCAGTTCGATCGAGCCGGGGTCGGCCCAGTGGACGTCGTCGAGCACGAGGGTCAGCGGCGCGAGCTCCTCCAGCAACGCGCCGACCGCGCGGTGCAGGCGGTAGCGGTCGACGGCGCCCACCGCTGGCAGGGCCGGGAACACGTGGCCGAGCTCGTCCGGCAGCCCTGCGAGCCGCCGCGGCTCGAGTCCGTGCAGGTACTCGTCCAGCGCGTCGACCCAGACGCCGAACGGCAGGTCGCGCTCGAGCTCGGACGCGCTGCCGCTGAGCACGAGCCCGCCGCGCCGGTCCGCGCGCGCCTCGAGCTCCGCCAGCAGGCGCGTCTTCCCGATCCCCGGTTCGCCGACGATCTCCACGGTGCAGAACCCGCGCCGCCCCAGCAGGTCTTCCAGCGCCGCGAGCTCGGCGCCACGCCCGACGAGCGGCTCGGCGGAGACCCGCATCGTGCTGCCGAGCATAACCCGGCTTCAGGGTCTGAGACCAGGGTCGGCCCCCGATGACCGGCGGGCCGCGCCGGAGGACGCTCCAGGCATGAAGAAGATCCTGGTCGTCCCCCTCATCGCCGCCCTCGTCCTCACCCTGTTCGCGTGGCCCGCGTCGCGGGTCGGCCCGCGCGAGCTGCCCGTGGGCGTGGTCGGCCCTACCGCCCCGCGGATCGAGGGCGTCGAATTCCGCCGCTACGCCAGCGCCGCGCAGGCGCGCGCCGCGATCGAGGACCGCGAGATCTACGGCGCGCTCACCAGCGACAAGGTGCTCGTCGCGACCGCCGCTTCACCCGTGGCCGCGCAGGCGCTCACCCACGGCGCGACGAAGCCGGTGGAGGACGTCGTCGCCGCCCCGCGCGAGGCGAACGGGCTCGCCGCGTCCGTGCTCCCGCTCGTGCTCGCCGGCATCCTCACCGGCGTGCTGGCGGCGAAGGCCAGACGCCGCGTCGCCGCCCTGTTCGCCGGCGCGGTCCTCGCGGGCACCGCCGGCGCGCTCGTCATCGACAGCTGGCTCGGCGTCGTCGAAGGCGACTTCGCCGCCAACGCCGCGGCGCTCAGCCTGACCGTGCTCGCGATCGGATCGCTCGTCGCCGGCCTCTACGCGCTCGCGGGTCACAAGGGTGCGGCGCTCGGCGCGCTGACGATGGTGTTCGTGGGCAACCCGCTCAGCGGCGTCGCGACCGGCCCGGACATGATCCCGGGCGGAGCGCTCGGTCAGCTGCTCCCGCCGGGGGCGGGCGGCAGCCTGCTGCGCAGCACGGGCTTCTTCGACGGCGCCGCGGCGGGCGAGCACATCGCGGTGCTCGCCGCTTACGTCGTCATCGGCCTCGCGCTGCTGGCCTCACGCCAGGTGATGAACCTCCTGAAGCCCGTAGACCGGCGTGTCGATCCCCTCCATGCGCGCCTTTAGCTGCAGCGCGAGATAGAGCGAGTAGTGGCGCGACTGGTGGAGGTTGCCGCCGTGGAACCACAGGTTCTCCTGCTGGGTCGGCTTCCACATGTTGCGCTGCTCGCCCTCCCACGGTCCGGGGTCCTTGGTCGTGTCCGAGCCCAGGCCCCAGACCTTGCCGACCTTGTCCGCGACCTCCTGCGAGATCAGCTCCGCGGCCCAGCCGTTCATCGAGTTGTAGCCCGTGGCGTAGACGACGAGGTCGGCTCCCAGCTCGGTGCCGTCCTCCATCACCACGGTGTGCTCGGTGAGTCGCGCGACCTTCCCGCGCTGGAGCTTGATCTTGCCGTCGGCGACCAGCTCGGAAGCGCCGACGTCGATGTAGTAGCCCGACCCGCGGCGCAGGTACTTCATGAACAGGCCGGAGCCGTCCTCGCCCCAGTCGAGCCAGAAGCCGGCCTCCTCCAGGCGCGCGTAGAAGTCCTTGTCGCGCTCGCGCATCTGGTCGTAGAGCGGGATCTGGAACTCGTGCAGGATCCGGTAGGGCAACGAGGCGAAGATCATGTCCGCCTTCTCGGTCGTGATCCCGTTCGCGAGCGCCTGCTCGGAGTAGAGCGCGCCGAGCCCGATCTCCATCAGCGTGTCCGACCGCACGATGTGGGTGGAGGAGCGCTGGACCATCGTCACGTCGGCGCCGACCTCCCACAGCGCCGCGCAGATGTCGTGCGCGGAGTTGTTGGAGCCGATCACGACGCATCGCTTGCCCGCGTAGGCGTCCGGGCCGGGGTGCTTGGACGAGTGGTGCTGGTCGCCCTTGAAGACGTCCATCCCCTCGATCTCCGGGAGGTTGGGCTGTGAGCTCATGCCGGTCGCGAGCACGAGCTGGCGCGGGCGCAACGTG
Source organism: Solirubrobacter deserti (assembly GCF_003344625.1). GTDB lineage: Bacteria > Actinomycetota > Thermoleophilia > Solirubrobacterales > Solirubrobacteraceae > Solirubrobacter > Solirubrobacter deserti. The sequence continues at coordinate 474,305 of NZ_QPKJ02000005.1, forward strand.
ATCGCCTGGCCCTCGCGCTCGACCTGCACGGTCCAGCGGCCCTCGTCTTCGTCGAAGCTCGCGGAGTGCACGGTCGTCGAGCCCCAGTAGTTGAGCTCCATGACGCGCGTGTACATCTCCAGCCAGTCGCCGATCTTGTCCTTGGGCGAGAACACCGGCCAGTTCTCGGGGAACTTGATGTAGGGCAGGTGGTCGTACCAGACCGGGTCGTGCAGGCACAGCGACTTGTAGCGCTTGCGCCAGGAGTCGCCGGGGCGCTCGTTGCGCTCGCAGATGATCGTCGGGACGCCCAGTTGGCGCAGGCGCGCGCCGAGCCCGATCGCCCCTTGGCCGCCGCCCACGATCACGACCTCCGGCTGCTCGGAGTAGCCGAGCGTCTCAGCTTCCCGGGCGCGCTCCTCGAGCCAGGTGACGCGGTCCGGGTTCGCGCCGTGCTCGACGCCCTTGGGCCGGTGCGTGCCCTTGGGCTCCTCGAAGCCCTTGAGCTCGTACAGCGCGGTGAGCAGCGTCCACGCCTTCCCGTCGCGCAGCCGCAGCAGGCCGTTCCCGCGCCCGACGGCGGTCTCGAACGCGATCCAGGCCGTCGTGACGCCGTCCGCGGTGTCCGGCGGCTCGGTCGTGTGCCAGTTGGAGGGTTGGGTGTGCTCGAGCGTGCTGTCGAGCATCGCCTCGATCTCCTCAGGCCCTTCGACCGTCTTCAGGTTCCACGTGAACGCGACGAGGTCGCGCCAGAAGCTCTCCTCATGGAACAGCGCGGCCGCGCTTGCGCTGTCGCCGTTGCTCAGCGCGGTTTCGAACTCGGACAGCCACTGATCCACCACGGGTCTCTCCTCCCGGCCGGTACGAACGAAGCGGACGTTACAGGCCGCTCAGCCATATGGCTGAGTGAGCTCTAGCCGTCGTGGCGATGTCGCGGGCGGCGGCGTGCCCGACGCTAGGGGCATGGAACTCGCCATCGAAGCCACCGACCTCGTCAAGCGCTACGGCGCGACGGTCGCGCTGGACGGGTTGACGTTGTCCGTGCGGCGCGGTGAGGTGCTCGGGCTGCTCGGGCCCAACGGGGCCGGGAAATCGACGTTCGTGGAGTGCGCGGTCGGGCTGCGTACGCCGGACGCGGGCACGATCCGGACGCTGGGGATGCAGCCGGGGCGCGAGCTGTGCACACGCGTCGGCGTCCAGCTCCAGCACGCGACGCTGCCCGACCGGCTGCGCGTCGGGGAGGCGCTGGAGCTGTTCGCCGCGCTGTACCCGCGCACCGCGGACCCGCGCGCGCTGCTCGCGCGCTGGGGGCTCGAGCGGGTGCGCGAGCAGCCGTTCGGGAAGTTGAGCGGCGGCGAGCGCCAGCGGCTCTTCCTCGCGCTGGCGCTGCTGCACGAGCCGGAGCTCGTCGTGTTGGACGAGCTCACCACGGGGCTGGACCCGGAGGCGCGGCGCTCGGCGTGGGCGCTGGTGCGCGCGTTGCGGTCGGAAGGGCTGACGGTCGTGCTCGTCACGCACGATGTCGCCGAGGCCGAGGCGCTGTGCGACCGCGTCGCGATCATCAACCGCGGGCAGGTGCTCGCGTGCGCGCCCACCGACGAGTTCGGCGGGCTCGAGACGGCGTACTTCTCGTTCGTGGGGGAGGGGGAAGCATGGCCCGTGCTCTCCGCGCGCTGAGCCTGACCGAGCTACGGCTGTTCGTGCGCGAGCCGGCCGCGGTCGGCTTCACGCTGCTGCTGCCCGTCCTGCTGCTGTTGCTCAACGCGGGCGGCGACGACGTCGGCCGGCCGAGCGCCGAGTTCGGGGGCGAGATCGGGCTCGACGTCCTGCAGGCCGGGCTGGTGGTGTTCGTGGTGGCGACGGCGGGCGTGATGGGGCTCGCGGAGTCGCTGGCCAACGAGCGCGAGCGCGGCGTGCTGCGGCGGTTGTCGCTGGCGCCGATCCGGCCGGCGAACGTGCTGGGCGCGCACGTGATCGTGCAGCTGGCGGTCGCCGCGGCCGGGACGGTGCTGCTGTGCGGGCTGGCGATCGTCGTGTTCGGCGCGGGGCTGCCGGACGCGCCGCTGCGGGCGGTCGCCCTGATCGTCCTGGCCGCGCTGACGGCGGCGGCCTTGGGCGGCGCGATCGGTGCGCTGGCGCCGACCACGCGGGTGGCGCAGGCGGCGGCCTCTGCGCTCTACTTCCCGAAGCTGTTCCTGAGCGGCGCGGCGATGCCGCGCGAGAACCTGCCGGACGCCGCGCGCACAATCGGTGACGTTCTGCCGCTGACCTACGTGGTCGAGGGCCTGCGCGACGCGTGGGCGGGCGCGCCGCCGGCCGCGTCCTCGGTGCTCGTGCCGGTGGCGGCGCTGCTGGTCGGCGGGCTCATCAGTCTGCGCGCGTTCCGCTGGTCGTAGGGTTCGCCTGATGTCCGAGCGGCGTGAGGAGCTGATCTGGGGCGGGCTGCTCGCCGGCGTGCTGGTCGTGGCGGCGGGCGCCGCGTGGTTCGACGACCACGACCCGGTCACGCTGGCGCTCGCGTTCGCGTTCCTGGCGTGGCATGCGGCGTTCGTGTGGCTGCGCCGGCTCGGGCTCGTGCACGTACTCGGGCTGATCGCGTTGATGCTCGTGCTGGTCGGGCGCTCGAACCACTACTTCCTGCTCGTCTACGCGATCTACCCGCAGCTGTTCCTCCGCTTGGGGTGGTGGGCGGTGCCGGGGTGCGGCGCGGTCGCCGCCGCCACGTTCGCGCTCGCCGATCTCCAGGGGCGCGAGCTGATCATGGGCATCGCGGTGACGACCGGCGTCGCGCTGGTGTTGGCCGTGTCGATCGACGCCGCCGAGCGCGTCTCGCGCAAGCGCGCCGAGACGATCGCCGAGTTGGAAGCCGCGCGCGCCGAGGTGCACGAGCAGGGCCGGCTGATCGGCGCCCTGGAGGAGCGCCAGCGCATCGCCCGCGAGCTCCACGACACGCTCACACAGTCGCTGGTGAGCGTCGTCGCCCAGCTGGAGGCGGCCGAGCAGGAGCTCGAAGCCGGGCGCGTCGACTCGGGCATGGCCCGGCTCGCGCGCGGCCGCGACGCGGCCCGCGCCGGCTTGACCGACGCCCGCCGCGCCGTCCATGCGCTGCGCCCCGACCTGCTCGACGCCGGCGACGGGTTGGGCGCCGGCCTGCGGGTGCTGGCCGGCCGCCTGCGCGCCGAGCACGGGCTGGACGTTGCGGTGAAGGTCCGCGGCGACGACGCGGGCCTGGGGGCTGCCGTCGAAGAGGCGCTGCTGGGCTGTGCCCGCGAGGCGCTCTCGAACGTCCGCCGCCACGCGGACGCGACCCACGTCGAGGTCGCGCTCGACATCGGCGCCGCCGAGGCGACGCTGTGCGTGGCCGACGACGGCCGCGGGTTCGACGCGGCCGCCCCGCACGGGTCGCGGGCGCACGACCACGGCGCGCTCGCGACGGCCGCCCGCGGCGTCCTCGCCGCCGCCCCGCGGACCGGGTTCGGCCTCACCACGATGCGCGAGCGCGCCGCCACGGTCGGTGGCCGCGCCGAGATCACGTCCGCGCCCGGCGCGGGCACGCGCGTCCAGGTCACGGTGCCGCTGTGAGCGTGCGGGTCCTGCTCGTGGACGACCATCCCGTCGTGCGCGACGGCCTTCGGGCCGTGCTCGAGGGCGCGGGGTTCGTCGTGGCGGGCGAGGCCGAGGACGGGCGTCGCGCGCTGGCCGTGTACCCGTCGGCGAACCCCGACGTGGTGCTGATGGACCTGCGGATGCCGGTCATGGACGGCGTCACCGCGACCACGAAGCTGCGCGAGCTCGACCCCGCCGCGCGTGTGCTCGTGCTCACCACCTACGACCGCGACGGCGACATCGCGCGCGCCATGCAGGCCGGCGCGAGCGGCTACCTCCTCAAAGACGCACCGCGCGATGAGCTGCATCGCGCGGTGCGGGCCGCGGCCCGCGGCGAGGTCGTGCTCGCCCCCGCCGTCGCCGCGCGGGTCTGGCGCGGCGACGGCGAGGAGCTGTCCGCCCGGGAGCGGGAGGTGCTGCAGCTGGTGGCGAAGGGCTGCACCAACCGCGAGGTCGGCGAGCGCCTGCACGTGAGCGCGGCCACCGTCAAGACGCACCTGCTCAACGTCTACGCCAAGCTCGGCGTCGACGATCGCACGGCGGCGGTGGTGACCGCGCTCGAGCGCGGGCTCATCGAGCTGTAGCCAGGCGCTCACCCTCGATGTCGAGGTCGGGGACGAGGCGCTCGACGCGCTTGGGCATCCACCACGCGCGGCGGCCGAGCAGCGCCATCACGGCCGGTACCAGCGTGAGCCGGACCAGGAACGCGTCGGCGAGGATGCCGAAGGCCAGGGCGAGGCCGATCGACTTGATGATCGGGTCCGGCGAGAGGATGTAGGCGCCGAAGACGACCATCATGATCGTGGCCGCTGCGGTGACGACGCGGCCGCTGTCGACGTAGCCCTTGACGACGGCGGCCTTCGCGTCGCGGCTGTGGACGAAGCGCTCGCGCATCCGCGAGACCAGGAACACCTCGTAGTCCATCGCGAGCCCGAACAGGATGCCGATCAGCAGGATCGGCAGGAACGAGACGATCGGGCCGGCCGAGGCGACGTCGAAGAGCCCGTTCAGGTTGCCGTCCTGGAAGATCCAGACCGTCACGCCCAGCGAGGCGGCGATCGAGAGCAGGAACCCGGCCGCGGCCTTCAGCGGCACCAGGACGCTGCGGAACACGACCATGAGCAGCAGCAGGGCGAGGCCCACGACGACGCCGACGTAGAGCGGCAGCGCCTCGTTCAGGCGGTCGGCCGTGTCGATGTTGACCGCGGTCTGGCCGGTCACGTACGCGCTCAGATGCGCGGACTTCGGGAGCTGCTCGGCCTCGGTGCGCAGGGCCGTGACGAGGTCCTTAGTTTCCTGGGTCGCGGGTCCGGTCTCAGGCGTGACCTGGACGATCCACAGGTCGCCGGCCTCGTTGGGCATGGCGGGGGAGACGGCGGCGACGCCCGGGAAGTCCTCCAGGGTGGAAGCCACCTGCTTGCCGAAGGCCTCCTGCTCGGAGCGGGCCACCTCGGGCGCGTCCACGACGACGGTGAGCGTGCCGTTGAAGCCGGGGCCGAAGCCCGCGGTCAGCAGGTCGTACGAGCGGCGCTCGGTGGAGCTCGTGGGCTCGGAGGAGCCATCCGGCAGGCCGAGCTCCATGTGCGCGGCGGGTACGGCGGCGACGCCGAGCAGCGCCAGCCCGACGAGCAGCACGGCACCCGGGCGACGCACCACGAAGCTCACCCAGCGGGCGCTGAGCGGGGAGCGCTTGCGTCCCGAGCGGCCGGCGAGCAAGCGGTTCGGCTTGGCCAGGCGCGCGCCGGCGAAGCCCAACAGCGCGGGCAGCAGCGTGAGCGCGACGAGGACCGCGATGGCGACGGTGCCGGCCGCGGCCAGACCCATCACGGAGAGGAACGGGATGTTCACGACGCACAGGCCGACGAGCGCGATGATCACGGTCAGGCCGGCGAACACGACCGCGCTGCCGGCGGTGCCGCTCGCGTGGGCGACGGACTCACGCGGTTCCATGCCGTCGCCCAGGTTCTGCTTGTGCCGGGCGAGGATGAACAGCGCGTAGTCGATACCGACCGCGAGCCCGAGCATCGTGGCGAGCACCGGCGCGGTCTCGCTCAGGTCGATCACGCTCGACAGGCCGGTGAGGCCCGCGAGCCCGATCGACACGCCGAGCATGGCGGTGAGCAGCGGCATGCCGGCGGCCAGCAGCGACGCCATCGTGATCGCGAGCACGAAGAAGGCGACGATCATGCCGAGCGACTCGGAGCCGTGCGCGGCCTCCTCGGCGGCGATCCCGCCCGAGAACTCGACCTGGAGCCCGGCGGCCTCACCTGTGTGCGCGACGTCGGCGAGCTGCTCGCGCGCCTCGTCGGAGATCTCCGAGGACGGGGTGGGATAGATGACGTCGGCGTAGCCGATCGTCCCGTCCTTGCTCAACACCGGGTCCGAGACACCGCTCACCTCGGCGGCGCCCTTCGCCTCCCCGAGCGTCGCGTCCATGGCGGCGGCGTTCTCGCCGCCGGAGAGCGTCTGGCCCTCGGGCGCGGCGAACACGACGCGCGCGAACGAGCCGCTCGCGGCCGGGTAGCGCTCCTCCAGCAGCTCCTGCGCCTGCTGGGACTCGGTGCCCGGAACTTCGAACTTGTTGGACTTCGTGCCGCCGAACGCGGCCGCGATGCCGCCGACGGTGATCAGGATCGCGAGCCAGAGCGCGAGCACGGCGCGGCGGTGGTCATACGCCCAGCGGCCGAGCCGGTAGAGGAAGGTAGCCATGGCACGGAGCGTCCTCGGGCGCGGGCGCCGCGACTTCAGGGCAGGACCCCGATCTCGCACCCTTAGGGACCCGGATCAGGGTCCCGAATCAGGGCAGCGCCCCGATGAGCCACGGGTGCCTTCACGGGAGCGTGTGCGCCATGCCCCGCTTCCTGCTCCACCACCGCCATGAGCCGCACGAGTGCGGCGTGGCGTTCGCCGCCTTCCGGGGACACGCGAGCCCGCTCCGCCACCGCGCGGCGCTGGCCTCGTGTGCGTTCGGCGGGCACGCGATCTGGTGGACGGTGCAGGCGGACGGTCCCGAACACGCGCTCGGGCTCCTCCCGTACTTCCTCGCCGAGCGCGCCACTGCGATCCGAGTCGACGAGGTCGACATCCCATGACTCCCTCTTTCGTCCGCCGCCGCGGCGTCCGCGAACTGATGCTCTTCGGCGCCGCGTATCTGCTCTACAACGCCGGCCGCGGCGTCACCAGCGGCCAGATGGACCTCGCGCAGAGCAACGCGCAGTGGGTCGTCGGCGCGCAGGGCGGCGTCGGCTTCGAGCACGGCGTGCAGGACGCGCTCGGCGGCGCGCTGCTCAGCCACGTGTATCTCGCGGCCCAGATCGTCGTGCTGCCGCTCGTCCTGCTGTCGATGTACCGGTGGGCGCCGCGCCTGTACCCCCGGCTCCGTAACACGGTGATCGCCACCTGGATGCTCTCGCTACCGGTCTACGCGCTGTTCCCCGTGGCGCCGCCGCGGCTGGCCGAGGTCGGCATGACGGACTTCGTGAGCGAGACGTCCGCCGTGACGCTCGCGGGGCACTCGACGTGGTTCTACAACCCGATCGCGGCGGTCCCGTCGCTGCACTGCGGGTTCGCGCTGGCGTTGAGCGTGGCCGTCGCGATGGTCGTGCGGCGGCGCTGGCTGAAGGCGCTGGCGCTGAGCTGGGCGCCGCTGGTCGCGCTGTCGACGGTCGCGACCGCCAACCACTACGTGTTCGACGTGGCGGCCGGCGTGGCGATCACCCTGCTGGGCTACCTCGTGGTGACCTGGCGACCGCGCCCCGCGCTGCGGACGGCGGTGGCGGCATGATCCGCGTCGCGATCCTCGACGCCCACCCCGCGACCCGCGCGGGGCTGGAGGCGATCCTGCGCGCGGCGCCCGGTGTCGTGCCGGTCGGCGCGGCGGAGCACCGGCGCGCGCTCCTCCCGTTGCTCTATCGCGCCGACCCCGACGTCGTCGTGGTGGACGACGTGCGCGCGTGCCTGACGGTGCGGTCGGCGCGTGTGGTCGTGCACGCGACCGGCGTCGACGTCGTGCGCGCGACGTTCGCGGGCGCGGCGGCGCTCGTCGACAAGGCCGCGCCCGCGCACGAGCTGCTCGCGGCCGTGCGGGGCGAGCGGCCGTTGCCGCCGATCACGCCGGGCGCGCAGCGTCGTGCGGCCGAGGCGTTGAGCCGCACCGACCGCGCGATCCTCGCGATGCGGCTGGCGGGCACGAGCGACCACGACATCGCCGGCGTCGTCGGGCTCTCACGCGAGGCGCTCGCCGGCCGCTGCGCCGCCATCACGGTCGGCGCGCTCGATGCCCCGCGCGAGCTCCACGCGGGATGACACGCCGGCCGACCTACTGGATCAGCTCGGTCCTGAGCTCGTGCGACTCGTCGTCCAGACGCGCCTCGTACCAGATGCGGTGCGCCCCGTCCGGCAGCGGCAGCACCTCGAGGTAGCGGACGTCCGCGAGCGGCTCGCCCGAGGCTTCGAAGCGGTTGCCGTCGCGGCGCGTCACGCCGGTGCGCTCGAACCAGTTCTCCTGTGCGGACGCGCGCGCGTCGTACGCCGCGCGGCCGTCCGGCAGGATCGTGGTCAGCCGCGCGCCGCGTTCCGTCCAGGTGCCGGGCCGGCCCTCGAGCACGGTGCCGTGCCACGTCCACGACCAGCCGTCGGTGCTGGTGGCGTAGGCCGTGTTCATGCGGTCCTCCTCGCCCGGGACGTCGAGCAGGTGGCAGCAGATCCACGCCTCCCAGCCGCCCGCGGAACGCCGGATGATCGGGTCCTTGACCGCGGTGTGGTCGTCACCGGCGAACGCGACGGAGAGCTCCGCCTCGCTCAACGCGTCGAGCGTCGGGGCCTCAGCGACCGCGATGTACCAGTGCTTGGTGTTCGGGGTCGCGCAGCTCACCCACAGCCGCCAGCCGACTTCGGTCCGCACCAGCGCGGGCCGCTCGGTCCACGCCGCTCCGAAGTGCTGCTGCGGCAGCACGAGCACGGTCTCGTAGTGCTCGCCGTCGTGGGAGACCGCGATCACGGTCTCGTCCGTGGTGTCCGGCCCGTTGCGCACGCGGTAGCCGAGGACGATCGTGTCGCCGTCGAGCACGGCGGACGGCGCGCCGGTCCAGAACTGCGGGCCACGACCGGGCGCGGGCGCGACGACCACGGGGGTCGCCGCGCCCGGCAGCGGAAAGTCGGTCATGCCCGCAACCTAAGGGGTCAGACCTCCTAGGTGCCCTTAGGCCGTCGTGAAGGCGTGCGCCGGCTCGACGATCAGCGACCCGTCCTCGGTGACGTGGACGCGGTCGCCGTCGGCGATCTCGCCGGCGAGGATCGCGCGCGTCAGCGCCTTCTCCAGCGTGCGCCGGATGTGGCGCTGCAGCGGGCGGGCGCCGTAGGCCTCGTCGAATCCCTCCTGCGCCAGCCGGGCGACGTAGGCGTCGGCGACGTCGAGGTTGATGTCGCGCTCGGTCGCGAGCCGGTCGCCGACCCGCTCGACCATCTGTGCCGCGATCCGCTCGACCTGCTCGGCGCTCAGCGCGTCGAAGGTCACGATCTCGTCGATGCGGTTGATGAACTCGGGTAGGAAGGCGGCCTTGGCGGCCTCCTCCATGCGCGCGGCCTCGGCCTTCGGCGCGCTCGCGGTGAAGCCGATTCCGCGCTTGGCCTGCCCCGCGCCGAGGTTCGACGTCATCACGATCACCGCGTTGTTGAAGTCCACCGTGCGGCCCTCGCCGTCGGTCAGGCGGCCGTCGTCCATCACCTGCAGGAGCACGTTCCAGACCTCCGGGTGCGCCTTCTCGATCTCGTCGAGCAGGATCACCGAGTACGGGCGCCGGCGCACGGGCTCGGTCAGCTGGCCGCCGTCGCCGTACCCGACGTAGCCGGGAGGCGAGCCGATCAGCCGCGCGACCGTGTGCGGCTCGCGGAACTCGCTCATGTCGATCCGGACGAGCGCCTTCTCGGTGGCGAACAGCCGCTCCGCCAGGGCCTTGACCAATTCGGTCTTGCCGACGCCGGTGGGGCCGAGGAACAGGAAGCTGCCGAGCGGACGGTCGCCCTCGGAGAGGCCGACGCGGGCGCGGCGGATCGTGTCCGCCACCACCTCGACGGCCGCGTCCTGGCCGATCACGCGCTCGTGCAGGTCGTCCTCGAGGTCGTTGAGCCGCTCGAGCTCGCCCTCGACGAGCTCGCCGACCGGGATGCCGGTGCGGTCCGCGACCACCGCGGCAATCTGGGTCTCGCCGACGACCACGGGGCCATCGGCGCCCTGGCGGCGCTTGAGCTCGGCCGCGCGCTCGTAGTCCTCGCGCGTGACGGCGTCCGCGATCTCGGCGCTCAGGTCCTTGGCGCCCGTCAGCCGCAGCCGCGCCGCGGCCTGGTCGACGAGGTCGATCGCCTTGTCGGGCAGGTGGTACTCGGTGATGTAGCGATCGCTCAGCCGGGCGGCAGCCTCGAGCGCCGCGTCGTCGATCATGACGGCGTGGTGCTTCTCGTACGCGCCGCGCAGGCCGCGCAGGATCGTCACGGTGTCGTCGACCGACGGCTCCTCGACAGTCACCGCGGAGAAGCGGCGGGCGAGGGCGGAGTCGCGCTCGATCTTGCGGTACTCGGCGAGCGTGGTCGCGCCGATCACGCGCAGCTCACCGCGCGCGAGCAGCGGCTTGAGGATGTTGGCCGCGTCCATGCCGCCCTCGGCGTTGCCGGCGCCGAGCACGGTGTGCAGCTCGTCGATGAACAGGATCGTGTTGCCGCCGGAGGCGTCCTCGAGCGCCTTCTTCAGGCGCTGCTCGAACTGGCCGCGGAACTGCGCGCCGGCGACCATGCCGGACAGGTCGAGCGCGACCAGGCGCGTCCCGTGCAGCACCTCGGGGACGGTCTGCTCGTGGATGCGCAGCGCCAGGCCCTCGGCGATGGCGGTCTTGCCGACGCCGGCCTCGCCGATCAGGACGGCGTTGTTCTTGCGCCGGCGGGAGAGGATCTCGATCGTCTGGGCGATCTCGTCGTCGCGACCGATGACCGGGTCGATGCGGCCCGCCTTGGCGGCGGCGGTGAGATCGCGCCCGAATTCGCCGAGGGCGCTCTTGGGCGCGCGCTCGGGGTCGGCGGGCTTGCGCTCGCGCAGGTCGGTCGCGCACGTTTCACACAGCACCGCGGTCCGCCGCTGAGGGCCGGCCGCGAACACCATGCGCACCGTACCCGGCCGCTCGCCGCAGACGGCGCACAGCGTGGGAGTGGTGTCAAAAATCTCAGTCACGCAGACTAAGATAGCCGTTGCTTGCGCACGCAACGTGATGGCGCGCACAGTGGGAGTAGATTTCGCCTCGTGATCTTCCGGCAGATTGCGCACGAGGACCTCGGGTGCGCCTCTTACCTGGTCGGCGACGAGTCCGCGGGCGTCGCGGCCGTCGTGGACCCGCGGCTCGAGATCGGCGAGTACCTGCGGCTCGCGCGCTACCTCGGCGTCTCGATCGAGCACATCCTCGAGACGCACAACCACGCGGACCACGTCAGCGGCCACGGCCGGCTCGCGGCCGCGACCGGCGCGACGATCCATGTCCACGCGCTCGCTTCGCCCGACTACGAGCACGAGGCCTTCCAGGACGGCTGGGAGCTGGAGCTGGGGTCGGTGCGCGTGCGCGCGCTGCACACGCCCGGGCACCGGCCCGAGCACACGGCGTTCGCGCTCATCGATACTGCGCGCGGCTCTGAGCCATGGGCGGTGCTGACCGGTGACTCGTTGTTCGTGGGCGACATCGCGCGGCCCGACCTCGCCGTCGAGAAGGAGGAGGGCGCGCGCGACATCTACCGCTCGCTGCACACCGCGCTGCTGGTACTGGGCGACGACGTCGAGGTCTGGCCCGGCCACCTGGGCGGCTCGCTGTGCGGCGGGCCCGCGATGGACCTCAAGGTGTCCACGACGATCGGCTTCGAGCGCCGCCACAACGAGCTGCTGGGCGTCGGCGACGAGGACGAGTTCGTCGCGCGCGCGACCTCCGCGCTGCGCCCGCAGCCGCCGAACTTCAAGGCGATCGTCGCGATCAACCGCGGGTCGCTGGACCGCCGGACCGTCGACGCGCACCCGCTCACCCCGCGCCAGATCCAGACGCTCGACGCGCCCGTGATCGACGTGCGCACCTCGCTCCAGTTCGACGACGCGCACATCCCGGGCGCGATCTGCAACACGATCCTGCAGGCCGGGTTCGGGACCCGGCTGGCGTGGATCGCCGGGCCGGACGAGGAGATCGTGCTGGTCGGCCGCGACGACGCCGACGCGCTGCACGCGGCCGAGCTGGCCGCCGCCGTCGGCGTCGAGCGGATCGCCGGCTACCTCGCGGGCGGGATGACGAGCTGGCGCGAGGAGAAGCTGCCGGTGGCGAAGATCGAGCGGCTCACCGTGCACGAGCTGCACGAGCGCGACGGCACCCAGATCCTCGACGTCCGCGAGCGCGACGAGTGGGAGGCCGGGCACATCCCGGACTCGGTGTTCGTGCCCTACCACGACATCCACGCGCTGCCGTCCGACCTGGACGCGGACGAGCCGGTCGCGGTCATCTGCGCGAGCGGGCAGCGCGCCGCGGTCGGCGCTTCGCTCGTGCAGCGGTACGGGGCGCGCGAGGTCCTGCACGTGGTCGACGGCGGCGTCGGCACGTGGGCGCGCGCGGGCTACCCCATCCGGCGCTGAGCGCGGGCGGCGGGGACCGGCAACGGGTGCTTGACCGGTCCTGGCCGAAGGTGCGGTAGCGTCATGGCGCATGGCCGTTCCCCGTCTTCGTGTCCCCTCGGCTGAGCCGAACGGCACGCTGCGCCAGACGTCCGACGAGGTCGAGCTCTACCACCGCACGTACACGACGCTGCTGCGGTCGTCGGGGGAGACGCTCCTGCGCGTGCTCGAGCCGTCGCACGCGGCGATGAACTCGAGCCTGCACCCGCTCGCCTACGACCCCGAGCAGCCCGACCTGGGCGCGTTCCTGTACTCGCTGCGGCGGCTGCCGGCCACGATCTGGCGGGCGAACGTGATCGTCATGGGGCAGGAGTCCGAGGCGTTCGCGCGCGCCGGGATCGGCCGGATCGAGGACTGGACCCCGTACGAGTCCCCCGCGCGGCGGCGCCGCTGGTTCGACTCGGGCACCGGCACGCTCGCCGTCCTGCTCGCCTCCACCTCGGACCTGGACGACGCGATCCCGTCGCTGGTCGCCTACCAGCTGGAGTGGAACAAGCTGCACGCGCTGCTGCGCGCGGCGGACTGCTCCGACGAGCCCACGCCGGCCGAGCTCGCCCGCTGCTGCGGCGGCTCGGAGGAGGACTGGGAGCGGGTCGAGGAGTCGTGGCCGGAAGGGCTCGCGGCGTTCGTCGACGAGGTGCGCGAGCGCAAGCTCAGCCTGCGCATCCGGATGCTCGGCGGATCGGCGTCCGGCTACGCGCGGCTCACGCGCCGCTGGTGGGCGCCCGTGCGGGCGACGTTCACCGACCAGTCGCTGAGCGACAAGCCGATGTACTTCGTCTCGTCCAACACGCACTCGCTGGTGAACCTGGTGTCGGCGAGCGCGGGGGCGACCGAGGACGAGATCGTCGACTGGGTGGAGGCCAACGGGCCGGACTACCTGCAGGAGGAGCTCGAGCGCTTCCGCTCGAGCCGCACCACCGGGTCGTGGGAGAACTTCCTCTACTACGGCGCGCGGCTGTACTACGAGCGCCAGCCCGAGGACGGCCCGGCGTGGGAGCGCCGCCGCAAGCACGAGCGCGAGCTCGGCATCACGCACATCTCCTCGCGCACCGGTCTGCGCGTGTCCGCCCAGGTGATCGACCTCGCCTCGCTGGACCCGGCCGGCCTGGACCCGCGGCTCGGCCCGGTCGACGCGGAGAAGCTCGCGCACGCGCAGGGCGTCGTGGTCAACATCGAGTACCCGCTCGGGCTCGCGGCGTACAACATCCTGCGCGAGATCACGACCGCGCACGACACGCTGCGCGGCGTCTACGTGCTGGGCAAGGCGGCGACGCTCAACGCGGACGTCGGCGACGTGCTGATCAGCGGCGTCATCCACGACGAGCACTCGGGCTCCACCTACTGGCTCGACAACGCGTTCTCGTTCGACGACATCGCGCCCTACCTCGTCTTCGGCAGCGGCCTCGACAATCAGCGCGCGGTCACGGTCAAGTCGACCTTCCTGCAGAACCGCAACTACCTCGACTTCTACTACCGCGAGGCGTACACCGTGGTCGAGATGGAGGCCGGCCCGTTCTGCAACGCGGTCTACGAGATCGCGGACGCCGACCGCTACCCGACCGGCGAGGCGGTGAACTTCTCCAAGCTCCCGATCGACTTCGGGATCATCCACTACGCCTCAGACACGCCGTACTCGCAGGCGCGCACGCTCGGCGCCCGCGGCCTGTCCTACTACGGGCTGGATTCCACGTACGCGTCGTCGGTCGCGATCCTGCGCCGGATCTTCACGCTGGAGGGGCTGTACGACGCCTGAGAGGGCTGCTCGAGGCTCCGGATCCGGAGCTCGAGCGGCTCTATACGTGTGAGCTCGGCCTGGAGACCGTGCCCGAGTGGTACGGCTCGCTGGCCGCTCTGCGCACGCTCGACCTCGGCCACAATGCGCTGCGCGCCGTGCCCGACCTGTCCGCGCTGACCCGGCTGGAGATCCTCTACCTGCACGACAACGCGCTCACGGCGCTGCCGTCCTTGCCGCCCTCGCTCACCTACCTGAACGTGAGCGAGAACCCGCTGCCGGCGCTGCCGGCTCTCGACCTCCCCGAGCTGATCGAGCTGCGCGCGCTGGACCTCGGGCTGACGGCGGTGCCGGAGCTGCGGCTGCCGAAGCTGCGCGAGCTGCACCTGCGCACCAACGCGCTCACCGCGGTCCCCGAGACCGTGCGCGGACTCCACGAGCTGCGCCTGCTCGACCTGCGCGCGAACCGCCTGACGTCCGTCCCGGACTGGATCGGCGAGCTCCCGCGCCTCGAGAAGCTCGACCTGCGCTGGAACCAGGTCTACGACCCGCCCGCCGAACTGCTCGCGCGCGGATGCGTCGTGCTCACTGAATAGGCTCGCGCGCCATGGAGCAATGGATCTACTTCCTGCATCCCCCGCGCGAGAACTTCGCCGGCACGATGACGGACGAGGAACAGGCGGTCTGGGGCGAGCACGTCAAGCTGCTCACGCAACGGCTGGAGGAGGGCTCGCTGATCCTCGCCGGGCCGACGTTGGGCACGACGAACACCGGCATCTGCGTGTTCGAGGCGCCCGATGAGGACGCGGCGCAGGCGTACATGCAGGCGGACCCGGCGATCGCCTCGGGCATGGCCCGCGGCGAGCTGCGTGGGTTCCAGGCAGCGTTCCTGCGCGGCGCTACGGCCGGGTGAGGGTGAGCGCGCGCCGTTCGGGCTCGGTCACCGAGACGGCGTCGTGGCAGACCCAGCCGCGCTCGGCGAGGTCGTCGCCGTCCTCGATCACGTCGCCGTGGTCGAGCAGGTAACCGGCGACGTCGAACAGCAACTGGGCGATGTCGGCCGGGTCGTCGTGCTCGTAGGCGCACTGCAGGTCCGGCAGGCCGAGCGCGTGCAGGCCGAGCGTGTCCATGAGCTTGTGGTCGGTGTCCTCGATCCCGTACAACCGGACGTTCAGGCAGGCGATGAGCTCGCGATCGTGCAGGATCGCGGCGGGGTTGGCGACGCGCTCGCTGTTGGGCAGCCACACCGCCGCGGGCTGCAGCTGCTCGATCGCGGCGCACAGGGTGGGGACGTAGGTCTCGATGCGCTCCCGGTACGGGCGCACGCTGCCGAACAGCTCGGCGACGAGCAGGCTGTGCGTGCAACGGGCGAGCACAGCGTCCGCGTCCTCCCAGTCCCACGTCTGCTCGGTGGTCGCCGCATTCTCGTCCGTGCGCTCACCGTCGGGCGTCAGGAACGTGGTGACCAGCGCGCCCTTCGAACCGTCGTCGAGGGTGAACGCGAAGCGCGGGTGGACGAGCGCGTCGCCCATCCGCTCGGCGCCGGGGACCGCGGCGGCGAGTGCGTCGAGGTCGAGTTGCGGCTCGTGGTCGAACCACAGCTCCGCCATCTGAGTCACGTGGGTCATCGTGGCCACGGATCTTCGCAACCGCAGCTCGCGTGCGGCGCTGTCAGCTCACGCTGAACCCGGGAAGTTCCGGTCGCCGGGGTACAACTCACTGCATGCCGCGAACGCTTGGCAGTCAACGCAGACGCGTCGCGCTGCTCATCCTGCCGCTCGCCGCGGTGTTCACCGTCGTCACCGCCGCCGACGGGCTGTGGATCCTCGCGATTCCGGGCTTTCTCTTCTTTGCCGCGCAGCTGGTCGTCTTCATCCGCGCGAGTCGGCGTCCTCGGCGGCCTCGGCCAGCGCCTTCACCCCCGCCAGCCGAGCGTCCCACCGGTCCGCCAGCCGTGACATCCACGCCGCCGTCTCCTGGAGGCGCTCGGGCTGGACGACGTACCTCACCTCGCGGCCGTGCCGCTGCGCAGCAACGAGCCCGGCGCGGTCGAGGACAGCGAGGTGCTTGATCACCGCCGGGCGGCTCACGGGCAGCTCGGCGGACAGCGTGGTGGCCGTGCCGTGGCCGTGGGCCGCGAGCAGGTCGAGGATCGAGCGCCGCGTGGGGTCGGCGAGGGCGGTGAAGACGTCCTCGGTCACACGGCGATCGTCTGCGCGTAGCGCTCGAGGTCGCCGAGCTCGTGCTTCCAGCCACTGGCGTTGCCGTCGCGCAGCTCGGCCTGGCGCTCCGGGCTCGTGTTCAGCTCGCCCCAACCGCTCTCGACGACCTTCACGCGCGTGCCGTCGCCCTCGGTGGCAAGCGTGAACTCGACGAGGGTGTCGCCGATGCCCGCGTCGTTCGCGTCCCAGCGGAAGGCGAAGGCGTGCGGCGCGTCCTCGCGGACGATCCGCAGCTCTCCGTCGCCGTGCTCGGCCCAGCTGACGGTGATGGTGTCGCCGGCGCGGGAGGCGCCGGCGTCGCCGAACCAGTTGGCCATGTGCTCCGGCTCGGTGACGATCTGCCACACCCGCTCGACGGGGGCGGCGATGAAGATGTCGCGCTCGATGCTGTTCATGTAACCCGTAGGTTACGCGTAACTCACAGGTTACGCAAGGTCAGGTGCAGCACCTCGGGTGGCGCGAGGAACCGGACCGGCAGGCCGCTGGTGCCGATGCCGCTGGTCACGAGCAGGTGCCGGCCGTGCTCGACGATGTGCCCGCGCGCGTACCGCTCCCCGTAGTGGGAGGGCATCAGCGGCCGCCGGATGACCGGGATCGCGACCTGCCCGCCGTGCGTGTGACCGGACAGCGTGAGCGAGACGCGGTGTGGGATGCGCGGGAACAGGTCCGGGTCGTGCGAGAGGACGATCACCGGCTCGTCCTCGGGCACCTCGCGCAGCGCGTGGACGACGTTCGGCAAGCGGTGGCGCATGTCGCCCAGTCCCGCGATCCAGAAGTCGCCGACCTTCACGGCTCGGTCCTCGAGCACCGGGATGCCGTGCGCTTCGAGCGCCCGCCACATCCGGTCGCCCGAGTTGTGCCAGTCGTGGTTGCCGATCACCGCGTACGTCCCGAGCGGCGCCTTCAGCCGGGCGAGCTCGGCCGCGACCGCCTCGGGCGCGAGCTTGCGCCGCAGCTTCTGGCTGGCGTCGAGGTAGTCGCCGAGCAGCAGATGGATGTCGGGCTCGCGCGCATTGAGCGCGTCGACGGCCCGCGCGATCTTGTTGAGGCCCGCGTGCGGCACGCCCGCGTGGAGGTCCGACATGACCCCGGCCCGCAACCCGCTCAGGGCGGCGGGCCAGTGAGGCACGGCGAGGTCGACATCGCGCACGACGAGCCTGCGCGGCTCGATCCACGCCGCCCAGGCTGCCAGGCCCGCGCCGGCCGCGATGATGGGGAGCGGGATGGCTCTTCGCCTCACGGTCGGGCTCCGGCGCCGTGGTGGCCGGGCGCACGCGACCCGAGATCGAGCCTCGCTCGCAGCGGCGGGGCTCCGGCGCCGTGGTGGCCGGGCGCGCGCGACCCCCGTCTCGCGCAACCGGGCTTCGCCCGAAGAGGGGGATGTTCCGCGAGGACGGGGGTCGCGCGCGCCCGGCACGAGCCGCGGCGGTGCACGGCTGCGCGTCTCACGCGGCGTCCACTTCTGCGCGCGTCGGCATGCCGCCGCGGGCGCCCGGCTTCGTGGTCGAGAGCGCGGCCGCTCGGAGCGCGAACTCGGCGGCCTCGCGCAGAGGTCGGCCCGCGGCGAGCTCGGCGGCGAGCGCGCCGTTGACCGTGTCGCCCGCGCCGGTGGTGTCGACGACGTCGACGTTGGTCGCCGGCAGCAACTCGGGCGAGCCGCCCGGCTCGAGCAGGAGGGCGCCGCGGGCACCGAGCGTGATCAGCACGGCCGCGCCGGTGGACTCGGACAACGCGCGCGCGGCGGCTTCCGGCTCGGCTTCACCCGTGAGCTGCTCGGCCTCGCTCGCGTTCGGGGTGAGCACGGCGAGCGGCGCGGCGGGCAGCTCGCGCGCGGGCGCCGGGTTGAGCACGACAGGCCAGCCCGCGGCCTCGGCGGCGCGGGCCGCCGCGATCACCACGTCCTCGCCGACCTCATGGCCGAGGAGGACGACGCCCGCGGGCGCGGGCGTCGAGTCGGCCGTGGGGGCGGGCGGCGAGTCGGCCGCAGCGAGCAGCTCGTCCAACGTGGGCGCGATCGCGGCGGCGTCGAGCGCGGCGTTCGCGCCCGAGGCGACCGCGATCTGGTTCTCACCGGCGGCGTCGACGACGATCAGGGCCACGCCGGTGGGCTCCCCCAGGCGGGCCATCCGCGACACGTCGATGCCCTCCGTGCGGAGCGCCTCCGTCGCCTCTTCGCCCATGGCGTCGTCGCCGACCGCGCCCACGAACGCGACCTCCGCGCCGAGTCGAGCGGCGGCGACGGCCTGGTTCGCGCTCTTGCCGCCCCCGTAGGAGCCGAAGCGCCCGCCCGTCACGGTCTCGCCGGCTGCGGGCAGGCGCTCGGTGACGACCACGAGGTCGACGTTGATCGAACCGACGACGACAACTCGCGCCACTGGTCTCAGCCTACGCGACAACGGGTACAGAACCCGTCGCCATGGCCACCGCTGCCGCGTCTTCGCCCTCCGCCGGGGAACGCAGTCTCAACCTGTCGCTGCGGGTCATCCGCTTCGGGCCCGCGCTGATCCTGGTCCTGCTGATCGCGATCATGACGCTCGCGTCGCCGTTCTTCATGACCGGCGACAACCTCTCGAACATCGCGGTGCAAGTGGCGCCGCTCGCGTGCCTGGCGATCGGGCAGCTGTTCGTGGTGCTCGTCGGCGGGATCGACCTGTCCGTCGGCTCGGTGCTCGCGCTGTGCACCGTCACGGGCGCGCTCGCGTACGGGTGGGACTTCGGCGGCCCGCTCGTGATCCCGATGATGCTGCTCACCGGCGCGGCGGTCGGCGCGCTGAACGGGATCATGCTCGTCAAGGGCCGCATGCCGCACGCGTTCATCCCGACGCTCGCCACGCTCAACGCGGCGCGCGGCCTCGCGCTGATGCTGTCCGACGGCGCGCCGATGCCGGGCATGCCGGGCATCGTGCAGACGGCGGGCGGCGGTGAGCTCGGCCCGATCCCGGTGCCGATCATCATCGTCGCGGTCTTCGGTCTGCTCGCCTACGTGCTGCTCGCGAAGCTGCAGTGGGGACGCTGGATCTACCTGGTCGGCGCGGACAAGGAAGCGGCGCGACGGCTGGGCATCCCGGTCGACAGGGTCATCATCAGCGTCTTCATCTTCTCCGGCCTGGCCGCCGGCCTCGCGGGCGTGATCACCGCCGGCCGCACCAACGCGGGCTACCCGAGCGCCGGCCAGCTGGACGAGCTCGCCGCGATCTCCGCCGTGATCATCGGCGGCGCGTCCTTCTTCGGCGGCCGTGGCACGGTCGGGGGCGCGATCGTCGGCGTGCTGATCTTCGGCGTGATCAACAACGGCCTCAACCTGCTCAACGTCTCCACCTACGTGCAGCTCATCGCGATCGGGGTGATCGTCGTGGTGGCCGTCGAGCTCGACGTGTTCAGGCGCCGGCTCGAAGAGCGCTTCCGCACGATCCGGGGGCAGGACGAATGAGCGCGGTCCTGGAGGTCGACAGCGTCAGCAAGCGCTTCGGCGGCACCACCGCGCTGCGCGACGTCTCGCTCGAGCTCAACGAGGGCGAGGTGCTCGCGCTGCTGGGCGACAACGGCGCCGGCAAGTCGACGCTGATCAAGATCCTGTCCGGCGTCGTCAAGCCCGACGACGGCACGATCAAGCTCGACGGCGAGCCGGTCACGATCGACTCCCCGCACGCCGCGCGCGAGCTCGGCATCGAGACCGTCTACCAGGACCTCGCCCTGTTCGACAACACCGGCGCCATCGGCAACTTCTTCGCCGGGCGGGAGAAGACGCGCTTCGGCTGGCTGCGCTGGGTCGACGACCGCGGCATGAGGCACGACACCGAGGAGATCGTCGACCGCCTCCAGGTCAACCTCCCGAGCGCCGACGCCGAGATCGGGCTGATGTCCGGCGGCCAGCGTCAGGCCGTCGCCTGCGCACGGGCGATCGCGTTCGGCAAGCGGATCGTGATCCTCGACGAGCCCACGTCCGCGCTCGGCGCGCGAGAAGCCGGCAACGTCCTCAAGCTCATCCGCGAGGCGGCCGAGCAGGGCGTCTCGGTGATCGTCATCAGCCACAACATGGAGCACGTGATCGAGGTCGCCGACCGCGCCGTCGTGCTGCGCCAGGGCCGCTACGTCGGCGAGGAGCAGCCGACGAAACAGACGCAGGAGAAGCTCGTGTCGATGATCGTGGGTGGCGGGGACCGGTGAAGCGGCTGCTGGCGCTCGCCCTCGTGCTGACGGGCTGCGGCGGCCAGCTCGCGCCCACCGACGAGGACGAGCTGAAGATCGGCTTCGTGCCCAAGTCGCTCAACCAGGAGTATTGGGTCAACACCGAGAAGGGCGCGCAGGCCGGCGCCAAGGGCAAGGCCAAGCTGCTGACGAAGGCCGCGGGCGCCGACACCGAGATCGTCGAGCAGATCGACCTCGTCGAGAACCTGCTCGCCCAGGACGTCGACGCGCTCGTCATCGCGCCCTCCGACAGCGATCTGCTCAAGCCCGTGCTGGAGAAGGCCGCCCGCCGCATCCCGGTCGTGCTGTTCGACTCCGACATCAAGGACTGGAAGCCCAAGACGGCCTACGTCGGCACCGAGAACAAGCAGGGCGGCGTCAAGGCCGGCGAGTACATCGCCAAGCTGCTCAAGAACGAGGGCGAGCTCGCGATCGTGTCCGGGATTCCGGGCTCGCAGGTCGGCATCGACCGCGTCGACGGCGTCAAGGAAGGCCTCAAGAAGGCCGGCGCCAAGACGAAGATCGTCAAGGAGGTGACGGGCCAGTTCGACCGCGAGCAGGCCGTCGGCGCGATGGAGGACATCCTCCAGACCAACCCCGACGTCGACGCGGTGTTCGCGGCCAACGACCAGATGGCGCTGGGCGCGATCGAGGCCATCGCCGCGCGCAAGAAGACCGACCAGATCAAGCTGATCGGCTTCGACGGCGCGCTGGAAGCCACGCAGCGCATCCTCGAGGGCAAGATGTACGCGACGATCGCGCAGGACCCCTACGGCATGGCGAAGGTCGGCGTCGAATCGGCGATCAAGGCGCTCAATGACGAGCAGGTCAAGCCGACCGTCGATACCGGCGCCAAGCTGGTCACGCCCGAGAACGCCGAGCGGTACTTCGAGGAGGTCCGCGGGAAGCTCGGCGGCACCGGCCGCGGGCTCGACGGCTAGCGCAACGCGGCCGCGATCCCGTCCAGCGTCCGGTTGAGCCCGAGCACGAAGTTCTCCTCGGGCGAGCTCTCGTCCTCGAACCCGCCCACGCTCAGCGCGCGCGCCACGTAGGGCAGCGCCTCGAGGTCGAAGTCGGGCGGGACGAGCGGCGTCGGCGGCGCGGCCGCGAGCGAGACCTCCAGCCGCAGCGCCCAGAACACGTAGCCGTTGAGCAGCAGGACGAGGTCGGCCGCCTCGCCCGGGTGCTCGACGTGCCCGTCGAGGATCTCCAGCCCGCGGTTGAGCCACGACAGCTGCGCGAAGGTCGGCAGCGAGCCGATGATCGGGATGTCGATCCCCCACGGGTGCTCGCGCAGCCGGTCCATCAGCGCGTGGCCCCACTGGAACAGCCCGTCGCGCCACCCGTCGTACTCGAGCTCAGGGGCGACGCCGACCGCCCGGTCGACCATCCGCCACACGAGCTCGTCCTTGCTGGCGACGTGCCGGTAGAGCGACATCGTCGTGAACCCGCAGCGCTTGGCGACTGTCGCCATCGAGACCGCGGCCAGCCCCTGCTCGTCCGCGATCGCGACCGCCGCCTCGACGATCTGCTCGACGTTCAACCCCCTTGCCATAGCCGCAGTGTATGCCGTACACTCTTGTGTATGCCATACACAATCGAGGTCGAAGGTCTGAGGAAGCGCTTCGGGAACGCCACGGTCCTGGACGGCGTGGACCTGCAGGTGCAGGCCGGCGAGGTGTTCGCGCTGCTCGGTCCGAACGGCGCCGGCAAGACGACGACCGTCCGCATCCTCACCACCCTGCTCGCCCCCGACGGCGGCACGGCGCGCGTCGCGGGCCACCACGTCGTCCGCGAGCCGAACGCCGTCCGCGCCGCGATCAGCCTCACCGCCCAGGAGGCGGCGGTGGACGGCATGCTCACCGGCGCCGAGAACCTGCGCATGATGGCCCGGCTGCGCGGCGCGCCGAAGGGCATCGCGGACGACCTGCTGGAGCGCTTCGACCTGGTCGAGGCCGCCGGCCGCCGGGTGGAGTCCTACAGCGGCGGCATGCGGCGCCGGCTCGACCTGGCGATGAGCCTGGTCCAGCGCCCGCAGGTGCTCTTCCTCGACGAGCCGACCACGGGCCTGGACCCCCGCTCGCGACGCGCCGTCTGGGACGCCGTGACCACGCTCGCCGACGAGGGCGTGACCGTCCTGCTCACGACGCAGTACCTGGAGGAGGCCGACCGGCTCGCGCAGCGGATCGCCGTGATCGACGGCGGTCGCGTGATCGAGCAGGGCACCGCCGCCGAGTTGAAGGCCCGGATCGCGAGCGAGGTGCTCGAGCTGCACTTCGCCGACCGCTCCCAGCGCATCCCGGTGAACGGTCCAGACGACGTCCGCCGCGCGCTGGAGGCCCACCCGGACGCCGAACGCATCGAGCTCCACCAACCGTCGCTGGACGACGTGTTCCTGGCGGTGACGCGATGACGGCCAGCCTCACCTTCGTCGGCCGCAGCCTGCGCCACAGCGTCCGCTCGATCGACGCGCTGCTGACCGCCGTGCTGCTGCCCGTCGCGATCCTGCTCATGTTCGTCTACGTGTTCGGCGGCGCGATCGACGCCGGCGGGCGCTACGTCGACTACGTCGTGCCGGGGATCATCGTGCTGTGCGCGGGCTTCGGCTCGGCGTCCACCGCGGTCGCCGTCGCGGTCGACATGACCACGGGCGTGATCGACCGCTTCCGCACGTTGCCGATTCCGTCCGGCGCCGTGCTGACCGGCCACGTCACGGCGTCCGTGGCGCGCAACGTCGTCTCCACCAGCCTCGTGATCGCCGTCGCGCTGATCGCCGGCTTCCGACCCGAGGTCGACCCGGCGCGCTGGCTCGCCGCGGCCGCGCTGCTGCTCGCACTGATGGTCGCGATCAGCTGGATGGCGGCCGCGTTCGGGCTGCTCGCCAAGACGATCGAAGGCGCCAACGCGATCACGTTCGTCGCCGCCTTCGCGCCCTACGTGTCGAGCGCGTTCGTGCCCGCCGAGTCGATGCCCGCGGGCCTGCGGTGGGTCGCCGAGCACCAGCCCGTGACGCCGATCGCCGACTCGGTGCGCGCGCTCACGATGGGCACCCCGGTAGGCGACGAGCTGTGGATCGCGTTCGCCTGGTGCGCGGCGGGGATCGTCGTCGGACGCGCCGCGGCCGCCTACCTGTTCCGCCAGAATTGAGCTGGTGCTCCGCGCCACACCGCAGGCCGTCCGCCGGCTCGCCATCCGCAACCAGCGCCTCGACGGCCCGCTCCCACGCCGCAAGGCGACACCCCAGGACCTGCTGGAGACGGTGCGCGCGCTGCGCTGCCTCCAGCTCGACCCGACCGCGGTCGTCGCCCGCAACCACCTGCTCGTGCTCTTCTCCCGCCACGGCGCGTTCGACGAGCGAGCGTTCGAGCAGCTCGCCTACGAGGACCGCGCGCTGTTCGAGTACTGGGCGCACGAGGCGTCCTACGTGCTCAGCGAGGACCTGCCGCTGCACGCGTGGGAGATGCGCCATTGGCCGCACGGCCGCGGCGGCGCGTGGCAACGGCGGGTGAACGCGTGGTACGGCAGCGAGGTGGGCCTGCGCGAGCACATCCTCGAGGTGCTGACCGAGGCCGGTCCGTCGCGCGCGACCGCGTTCGAGGACCGCGCGACCGTCGCGTGGGAGTCCGGCGGCTGGACGACCGGCCGCAACGTCTCGCGGATGCTGGACATGATGTGGGTGCGCGGCGTGGTCGGCATCTCCCGCCGCGAGGGCGCGCAGCGGGTCTGGGACCTGATGGAGCGCTGCCTGCCGGCCGAGGCGCCGCGCGAGCCGATCGAGGGCCGCGAGATCACGCGCCGGGCCGCGCCGCTGGCGATCAAGGCGCTCGGCGCCGCGCGCGTGCCGCACATCCGCGCCCACTTCACGCGCGGGCGCTACCCGGACCTGCCCGAGGTGCTCGCCGAGCTGCACCGCGAGGGCGTGATCGAGCCGCTGGCGGTGGAAGGGCTGGGCGAGGACTGGTGGATCTGCGCCGAGGACGTCGAGCGCCTGAATGACGACTTCAAGGGCCGCACCGTGCTCCTGAGCCCGTTCGACAACCTGCTGTGCGACCGCGCGCGCACCGAGGCGCTGTTCGGCTTCCACCACCGGCTCGAGATCTATGTGCCCAGGCCGAAGCGCCGCTGGGGCTACTTCGTGCTCCCGATCCTCGACGGCGACCGGCTCGTCGGCCGCGTGGACCTCGCCATGGACCGCAAGCGGGACACGCTCGTCGCGCACACCGTCCACGCCGAGCCGAAGGTCCCGCGCGGCGCGCGGCTCCCGAAGGCGATCCGCCGCGAGCTCGAACGGCTCGCCGCGTGGCGGGGCGCGGCGAATCTGGAGATCCACGCCGCCCCGGAGGCCTGGCGCAGTACCTTTGCCTAGATGAGCGAGGACGGGGCGGCACTGCCGCGCAAGGCCGAGCCGCCGCCACCCGCGCTCCCGTGGGAGGGTCGCGCGCAGCCCGCCGACAAGTTCCTGCTCGGCGCGATCATGGCCAGCGGGCTCTACCTGCTGGCGCTGATGCCGCTGACGCCGACGCTGCTCGCGCACCCGTGGATCCTCGTCCTGCTCAAGGGCTCGGCGTCCGGGATGGTGACGCTGGGCGGGATGGTGCGGATCGGCGAGGCGTCGCTGCCGCTGGTGATCCTCGTCTCGATCCCCGGGATGATGATGTTCGACTGGCTGTACTGGTGGGCCGGCCGGCGGTGGGGCAAGCGCGCGATCGACGTCTTCATCGGCAACCACCCGAAGGCCGAGAAGCGCGCGCAAAGGCTCGAACGGCTGACCAAACGCTTCGGCTGGGCGGCGATCATCATCGCCTACTTCCAGCCCGTCCCGAACGTGCTGATCTACGCCGCCGCGGGCTGGACGCGCATGCGGCTGTGGGTGTTCCTGCTGCTGGACCTGATCGGCTCAGGCCTGTGGATCGGCCTCTGCATCGGGCTCGGCTACGCGATGGGGCAGGACGCGGTGGACATCGCGAAGGCGATCTCCCGCTACGGGCTCTACCTCGGCCTCGGGTTGATCGTCGTGGTGTTCGTGCGCCAGTACTACGTGGCCAGCAAGCGGACCTAGTCCGCTTCGATCTGCGCGCGCAGCTTCTCGACCGCGGCGCAGACGGCGTCCCGGTCACCCGCCTCCAGGGCGACCTCCGCCGCGCGCGCCGAGTCCGACGCCACGGGGCGGCCGAAGGTCCCCAGCGTGCCGACCAGCGTGTGCGCCTGCAGCAGCGCCGTCTCACGCTCGGGGTCCCGCAGGTCGGCGGCCACAGCGGCCTCCAGCGCTTCCACCCGCGCGAGCAGCCGCGGCCGCGCGTTCGCCCACATCGCCGCGATCACGGCCTGCAGCTCGTCCGTCTCCTGCATCCCGACGGATGGTAGGCGGGTAGCGTGTCGATCGTGGCTGCAGCAGGGACTTTGGAGGCTGACCGGCTCAGCGCTCTACAGGCGCTGAACATTCTCGACACGCCCCCGGAGGAGCGCTTCGACCGTCTCACCCGGATCGCCTCCGCGGCGTTCGACGTGCCGATCGCGCTCGTGTCACTCGTCGACGAGGAACGTCAGTGGTTTAAGTCGTGCATCGGGCTGACGGGGAGCGAAGACGACCGTGCCGTGTCGTTCTGCTCGATCGCGATCGAGAGCCCGCAGCCGCTGGTGATCCCCGACACCCACCTCGATCCGCGGGTCGCGCACATGCGGGTGGTGACCGGTCCGCCGTACCTGCGCTTTTACGCAGGCGTACCAATCACGACCGCGACCGGTTTCCGAGTCGGCACTGTGTGCATCGCCGACACCAAGCCGCGTCAACTTGGCGCGACCGAGATCGCGCTGCTGCGCGACATCGCCCGGATCGCGGAGGACGAGCTCAACCACAAGGACCTCTCCGAGGCACTCGCCAGCTGGCGTGAGAGCGAGCAGCGGTTCCGGGCGGTCTTCCACGAGGCCGCGATCGGCATGACGATGGTCGACGAGAGCGGCCGGATCGTCGAGGCGAACCGGGCGTTCGCGGCCATGATCGAGATCCCCGCCGGCGAGCTGCGCGGGGTCCCCGTGTCCGCGATCACGCATCCGGCCGACCGCGGGGGCGACAACGTCGACAAGCTCTTCAGCGGTGAACTCGACCGCTACCGGCGCGAGAAGCGCTACGTGCGGCCGGACGGCACCTGGTTCTGGGCGGCGCTGACGGCCTCGATCCTGCGCGACCGCGATGGGCGGCCGGACGTGACGATCGGGATGGTCGAGGACATCTCCGAGCGCAAGGAGGTCGAGCGCCTCAAGGACGAGCTCGTGTCCGTCGTCGGGCACGAGCTCAAGACGCCGCTCACCTCCATCCGCGGCTCGCTCGGCCTGCTCGAGGCGGGCGTCGCGGGCGAGCTGTCGGTCGAGGCCGCCGACATGGTGCGGATCGCGCGCGAGAACACCGAGCGGCTCACGCGCCTGGTCGAGGAGACGCTGGACCTCGAGCGCCTGCACGCCGGCCGCGTGGAGCTCGAGGTGCGCAGCGTCACGCCCGTCGACCTGCTCGCGGCCACGGCGCAGGTCGTCCAGCCCGTGGCGGACGCGGCCGGCGTCGCGCTCGAGTGGCAGGCGCCTGGGGACCTGGAGCTGTTCGTGGACCCCGATCGGATCGTCCAGGCGCTGGTGAACCTCGTCGGCAACGCGATCAAGTTCTCGCCACCCGGCGCGTCCGTGCGCACGATGGTCAAGGCGCACGGCGCCAACGTGCTGATCTCGGTCATGGACGAAGGGCGCGGCATCCCGCCCGAGCAGCTGGAAGCGGTGTTCGAGCGCTTCCGCCAGGTCGACGCGTCCGACCATCGCGAGAAGGGCGGCACCGGCCTCGGGCTGCCGATCTCGCGCGCGATCATCGAGCAGCACGCGGGCCGCATCTGGGCCGAGAGCGAGCCCGGGGCGGGCGCGACGTTCCGGATCACGCTGCCGCTGCCGCAGGGCAAGCCGCCGGTCGCCGTCTACGACCGGCGCGCGCCGCGGCGCGCTCAGCTCGCGCGCGCCGTGCGCCGGCTCGGGCGCCGCGTGGAGACGTTCGACGACCCGGAGGTGCTGGCCGAGGCGGAGGGCTTCGCGCTCGTGCTCGTCTCCGGCGCCGGGCTCGACGGCGTCGAGCTCGACCTCCCGGTGGTGAAGGTGGACGCCGAGAACCTGGACGCCTCGGTGGCGGAGGCGCTGGCTTGAGCTACCTGCTGCTCGTGGACGACGAGCCCGACATCCGCGCGATCGCGAAGATGGCGCTCGAGCGCGTCGGCGGCTGGGACGTGACCGTCGCGGGGTCGGCGGCGGAAGCGGTGCGGGCGGCGTCGGCGGCGCGGCCGGCCGTCGTCCTGCTTGACGTGATGATGCCCGACACCGACGGCCCGGCCACGCTCGAGCAGCTGCGCCCGCTGCTCGGCGACGACGTGCCGGTGATCTTCCTCACGGCCAAGGGCGAGGACGACACGCTGTTGGCGCTGGGCGCGGCGGGCGTGATCGCGAAGCCGTTCGACCCGATCTCGCTGCCGCGCGAGGTCGCGGCGATCACCGCGCGCTGACGATCGTCCCGCGCACGGCGCCGAGCTCGATCGTGCCCGCGCGGCCGCGCAGCGTCACCGTGTCGCCGTCGTCGAGGTAGGGCCCGCCCGCTTCCAGCAGGCACCCGTAGGTGCCGGGTTCGGGGCCGGAGATGGTGCCCGACGCGAACAGGTCGCCGGGGCGGACGGCGGCGCCGTTGACCGTCGCGTGCGCGAGCTGTTGGGGGAACGTCCAGTACAGGCTGCGCGCGTTCCCGCGGGTGACGACGGTCCCGCTCACCTCGACCTCGAGGTCGATGTCGAGCGCCCAGTCACCGGTGGTGCGCAAGTACTCGTCAGGCTCCGGGTCCTGCTCGCGCGCCGGAACCAGGTACGGCTCGAGCGCAGCCAGCGGCGTGACCCAGGCCGAGATGCTGGTGGCGAACGACTTGCCCGTCAGCGGCCCGAGCGGGCGGTACTCGAAGCGCTGCAGGTCGCGCGCGCTCCAGTCGTTGACGAGCACGAAGCCGAAGACGTGATCGCGCACGTCGCTCGCCGGGATCGGGCAGCCGAGGTGCTTGCCGGGGCCGGTGACGAAGCCCAGCTCGAGCTCGAAGTCCAGCTCCTCGGTCGGCCCGTAGCTCGGCCGCAGCCCGTGCGGGCGCACGATGTCGCTACCGGAGACGACGATCGACCCGGCGCGCCCGTGGTAGCCGATCGGCAGCGCCTTCCACGCGGGTGGCAGCGGGTCGTCCGGCCGGAACCGCCTGCCCACGTTGGTCGCGTGCTCGAGCGAGGAGTAGAAGTCGACGTAGTCGCCCACCGCGAGCGGCAGCTCGAGCTCGTAGATCGCCTGCAGCTCGACGGTGCCAGCCTCCAGCACGCGCGTGACCTTCTCGCGCACGTCCTCCCACACGGGCCGGCCGAGCGCCAGGAAGGGGTTGAGCGTCGGGTAGTCGAACACGGGCGGGAGCCCGGGCACCGTGCTGAGGTCGAGTACGTGGTCCTCGTAGCGGACGACGCAGTGCCCGTCGACGACGCCGTAGGGCAGATGGTCGAGCCCGAAGCCGCTGCTCATCCGAGCGGCACCGCGATCTCGATCACGCTGCCGTCACGGCCGGTGACCGTGACCTCGCCGAGCCGGCGGAAGAGCTTGAGCATGGCCTCATTGTCGGCGAACAGCAGCGCGGTGAAACAGCGGATGCCATTCTCGAGCGCGCGGTCGCGCAGCTGGCGCAGCAGCTTGTCGCCGAGCCCGCGACCCTGCCAGGCATCGGCCACGACCAGCGCCGCCTCCGCGACGTGGGGCCGCTCACCGTCGCGCACGTACCGCGCCACGCCCACCGCCTTGCGCGAGGCGGCGTCGAGGGCGCCGATGGCC
Source organism: Solirubrobacter deserti (assembly GCF_003344625.1). Taxonomy (GTDB): domain Bacteria; phylum Actinomycetota; class Thermoleophilia; order Solirubrobacterales; family Solirubrobacteraceae; genus Solirubrobacter; species Solirubrobacter deserti. The sequence continues at coordinate 503,589 of NZ_QPKJ02000005.1, forward strand.
TCGTGGTCGACGTGGTCGATCTCGGTGAAGAACGCCAGCTCCTGCACGTTCAGCGCCGGCCGCGACGCCAGGAAGCGTCCCCGGACGGACGCCGGCGAGAGGTCGCTGAAGCCGGCGACGAACAGCGGCTTGTCGTCGGGCCGGACCGCGCGGATGAGCACTTCCGACTCGTCCTTGAGGATCGCGTGCTCGACCGTGTCCTCGCGCGCGAGCCCGCGCTCGTACGCGGCCGCGGCGGCTTCCGCCTCCTCCTCGGTGTCGTGCCGGGACACCGGCGCCGCCTCCCCGCGAATGCGCACGAAGTACCCGCCCGCGGGGCTCGGCTCGACGTAGCAGCGCACGGCGACCCAGGGTAGGGACACGGCGCCTCTGCCCGAACGGACGCCCGTCCACCCGTCCAGAGGGGCTTGACAGACCGAGGGCCATTGAAAGACGATCGGGGTGGTTTGCGCAGACGAGGCGGCATTCGAATGTTGGTTGCGGCCGCTCTCGCGGGCGCGACCGTGTTCGCCGTGCCCGCGGGCGCGGGCGCCCAGATCGACGGCGCGCCGTTGAACGTGATCGCCGACGGGCTCGGCGGGATCCAGATCCGCCAGGACGGGATCGCGGCCGGGCTCTTCTATGACCCGGACGAGAACCCGGGCCACGCCGGGCTCGAGATCAAGGAAGGTCCGAACCACTACCCGCTCGAGTCGGGCTTCGACGCCGCGCCCGGCCGCACGCGGCTCTCGGGCCCGACGCTCGCCGACGGCGGCGCGACCAAGCTCCTGGCGAGCGTCTATACGGTCGGGCCGAACCTGCGGGTGACGGAGACGATCTCCTACACCGACAACGTGCCGCAGGTGAACATCGCCTACGACATCGAGAACGTCTCGACGGCGCCGACCTCACTGCGCGCCGGCGCGCTCGCGGACCTCTATGTCGGCAACAACGACAGCGGCAACGGCGCGATCGCCGCTACGCCCCCGCGGTTCGTCGGCGGGCGCGAGGAGACGTCCGGGCTCGTGTACGGGCTCCAGGAGGTCACGCCCTGGCGCGCCTACCAGGAGGGCGACTTCGAGGCCGTCTTCGCCAACTTCGCGGCCGACGGGCTCAACAACACGGTCGACTCCGCGGCGCCCGACAACGGCGTCGGGGTCGAGTTCGCGCTCGACAACCTCGCCCCGGGTGAGCGGCGCACGATCGACGTCCGCTGGCTGCTCGCGAGCCCCGCTCCCCCCGGCACGGTCACGCCGCCCGCCCCGAGCGGCAACGGCAACCCCGGCGCGGCCGCGCCGGAGATCGAGCAGCTGCCGCCGCCCGTCACGGGCAAGACGGTCAACGTCAGCGTCCGCCGGGGCCGCATCTTCATCAAGATCCCGCCCTCGAAGACGTTCGTGGAGCTCAAGGGCGCGATGCAGATCCCGGTGGGCGCGACCATCGATGCCACCAGGGGCCGCGTGAACCTCGTCTCGACGACCGGCACGGGCGACCAGACGCAGCTCGCCTGGTTCTACGACGGCGTGTTCAAGGTCGGCCAGACGCGCGGCGCCAAGCCGATCACCGACCTCGCGCTCGCCGAGGCGCTCGCCAAGTGCCCCAAGCGCTCCGGCGGCCGGGCGAGCGCGGCGCAGAAGAAAAAGAAGACGCGCAAGCTGTGGGGCGAGGGCAAGGGCGCGTTCCGCACGTCGGGCAAGTACAGCTCGGCGACCGTGCGCGGCACCAAGTGGCTCGTCACCGACCGCTGCGACGGGACGCTGACCCGGGTCACCCAGGGCTCCGTCCTCGTCCGCGACTTCAAGCGCAAGCGCAACGTGGTCGTCCGGGCCGGGAAGCAGTACCTGGCGCGTCGCTAGTGAGCTGGGTCTCCGTCCTCGCGGCGTTCCTCGTCGCCCACATGGCGGGTGACTATCTCCTCCAGACGGACTGGCAGGCGCGCCACAAACGCGGCGGGCTCGGCAGCGACCCGGTCGCGCGGCGCGCGCTGCTCACCCACGTCACGACGTACACGCTCGCGTTCCTGCCCGCGCTGATCTGGATCGGCGGCGAGCTCGAGCCGGCGTGGGCGGTGATCGCCGGCGCGCTCGTGTTCATCCCGCACCTGATGATCGACGACGGCCGGCTCGTGAGCCTGTACCTCGTGCGCGTCAAGCGCGCGGACGGTCTGAACCTGGCGCTCGCGGCGGCGGTCGACCAGTCGTTCCACGTGCTCTCGCTGTTCCTGGTCGCGCTGCTCGTGGCGGCGGCATGAGGCGTCCCGGCGGCATGGCGCTGGTCGCGATCGCGCTGATCGCCGCGACGGTCGGGTTCGTCTTCCACGGCACGGGCTGGCTCGGCGGGGCCGAGCGGGCGAGCGTCGACACGCGCTTCTCGATCCGCGGCGAGCGAGAGGCGTCCAAGGACGTCGTGATCGTCGCGATGGACGACGCCACGCTGAAGGCCGCGGGCCGCTACCCGCTCGACCGCCGCAGCCACGCGCGGGTGATCCGCAACCTGACCAAGGCGGGCGCCGGCGTCCTCGCCTACGACGTCCAGTTCACGGAGGAGAGCGACAACCCCGACTCCGACAACGCGCTGATCGAAGCGGTCGCGGACTCGCCCCGGGTCGTGCTCGCCACCACCGAGGTCGCCGACGACGGGACCACGCAGATCTTCGGCGGGGGCCATGGGATCGCGTACAGCGGCGCCACCGAGTCGGCCTCGCTGCTGCCGGCCGACGGCGACGGCGTGCTGCGCCAGATGTCCATGAACATCAAGGGCCTGCCGACGTTGTCGGTCGCCGCGGTCCGGGCGCTGCCGAGCTTCCGCGGCCTGATCGCGTCGGACGGACGGCGTCCGGTCGACTGGGCCGGGCCCGCGGGCACGTTCCGGCAGCTGCGTTTCTCCGACGTGGAACGCAACGCGTTCCCGGCGGCCGACGTGCGCGGCAAGCTCGTGGTCGTGGGCGCCACGGCGCAGGCGGGGAAGGACTTCCACCGCACGCCGGTCGACGACCACATGCCCGGCCCGGAGGCCACCGCCAACGCGGCGGCGACGGCGCTGGCCGGCTTCCCGTTGCAGGCGTCCGGGTGGTGGCTGGACGCGCTGGCGATCCTCGCGCTGGCGCTCGTGGTCCCGCTCGTCTGCCGCTGGTTCGGGACGATGCCGGCGGTCATCGCCGGCGTGCTGGCGGTCGCGGTGTTCCTCCTCGTCGCACAGGTCCTGTTCAACCGCGGCACGATCGTGTCGGTCGTCCCGCCGCTGGCCGCCGCGGCCGCGGCGCTCGTCCTGACGCCGTTCGCGCACGTGCCGTCGCGGGTCCCGCTCGGCGGCCCGCTGGAACGGCTCGGCCCGCGCGGCGCCAACCCGCGCACGCGGCGGCTGGTGGCCGGCTCGCTGCTCGGGGCCGCGGCGTTGATCGTCGGGCTGGTGCTGGTCCTGCAGGCCACGCACGCGCTCGAGCGGCTGGAGCTCTCGACCGTCAACTACCGCTTCGACGTGCGCGGCAGCGAAGGCCCGGACGAGGAGCAGGTGCTCGTCGCGATCGACGAGTACACGTACACGGCCCCGCCCAAGCCCACGTGGCCGTTCGACCGGCACGACCATGCCGACGCCATCCGCAACCTGCTGGACGCGGGCGCCAAGGTCATCGCCTACGACGTGCAGTTCAGCGAGCGCAGCGACGACAAGCGGGCCGACGCAGCGCTGGAGGCTGCGATCGAGGCGGCGCGGGGCAAGATCGTGCTGGCCACCACCGAGGTCCGCGCGGACGGCTCCTACGAGGTCTTCGGGAACCCGCACCGGCGCGGACAGCCCGGGCCGCTGATGAGCTTCTCCGGGTTCCCCACCGACGACGACGCGAAGATCCGGCGCGTCTCACGCGACAAGGACGGCCTGCCGTCGTTGAGCGTCGAGGTGGCGCGGCTCGCGAGCGGTCGCCCGGTCACGCCGCCGACCGCGGAGGACAACTGGATCGACTTCCCCGGGCCGCCGGAGACCCGGCGCACGATCAGCTTCGCCAAGGTGCGCGACGGCCTCTTCGACCCATCGGTCGTGCGCGGCAAGATCGTCATGGTCGGCGCCACGGCCAACGTCAATCAGGATCGCCACAGCACGTCCACCAGCGGCAACACGCTGATGGCCGGGCCGGAGATCCATATGGCGGCGGTCCGGACCGCGCTCGAGGGGTACCCGCTGCGCTCCGGGCCGGGGTGGCTGAACGTGCTCGCGGTCGTGCTGCTCGGCCTGCTCGCGCCGATCGCGGGGCTGCGCCTGAGGGTCGGTCCCGCACTGGCGATCGGCGCCGCGGGCATCGGGGTCCTGCTGGTCGGGTCGCAGGTGCTGTTCCAGTCCGAGGGCGTGATCAACCACGTCGCTTACCCCTTCATCGCCGGCCTGGCCGCGATGCTCGTCACCGGCATCGTGCACGGGTTGACCACCGCGCTCGAGCGCGAGCAGGCGCGCGACGCGTTCGCGCGCTTCGTGCCCGAGGCCGTCGTGGACCAGGTGCTGGCCGACGCCGACGGCGTCCGTCTCGGCGGCGTGCGCGGCGAGGCGACGGTCATGTTCAGCGACCTGCGCGGCTTCACGAGCTTCAGCGAGACGCTCGAGCCGGAGCGGGTGATCGAGGCGCTCAACAAGTACCTGACCGAGATGAGCGAGGCGATCCTCGACCACGGCGGGACGCTGGTGGCCTACATGGGCGACGGCATCATGGCCGTGTTCGGCGCGCCCCTGAAGGCCGCAGACCACGCCGACCGTGCGCTGGACGCGGCCCGGGACATGCTCTCGCGGATGGACGGCTTCAACGGCTGGCTGCGCGAGCAGGGACTGCACGACGGCTTCAAGATGGGGATCGGGTTGAACTCCGGGCCCGTCATGTCCGGCAACGTCGGCTCCGAGCGCCGGCTCGAGTACACCGCGCTCGGCGACACCACCAACACGGCCGCGCGCCTGGAGGGCATGACCAAGGGAACGCCGCACCAGCTCTACGTCGCCGACTCGACCAAGCAGGCGCTCACGCGCCCGGTCGACGACCTGGTCGAGGTCGGCGAGGCCGAGGTCCGCGGGCGCAAGGCGAAGGTCAAGCTGTGGTCGCTGCGCGAGTCGGCCGCGCTCGCCGCGGAGGAACCGGAGCTCGCCGCGAACGCGACGCAGCGGGAGCCGTAACGAAACCGTGCCGTCTGGTCATCTCAGTGGCAGATGACCAGCGACGCTGTCCTGATGGCGCGCGCCCGCGGCGACGCGGGCGCGTTCCGCGAGCTCTATGACCGCTACTCGGATCGGGTGCTCGCCTACCACCTGCGACGCTCGCGCGACGAGGAGGCCGCGCACGAGCTGACCGCCGAGACGTTCGCGCAGGCGTGGCTCGTGCGGGCGCGCTTCCGCGACGAGTGCGACGGAAGCGCCGGGCCCTGGCTGTTCGGGATCGCCCGCAACGTGCTCCTGCAGTCCGTGCGCCGCCGCCAGCTCGAGCACGCCGCCCGCGAGCGGCTGGGGATGCAGGTGGCGACGCCCGCGCCGGCGCCGGACGAGACCTGGCTGGACGGGCTCGACGAGGCGCTCGACGCGCTCCCGCCCAGCCAGCGCGAAGCGATCCGCCTGCGCGTCGTCGACGACCTGGCCTACGACGAAGTCGCCGCGTCCCTCGGCACCACGCCCGCCGCGGCGCGCGTCCGCGTGCACCGCGGGCTGGCGGCGTTGCGCACCCGACTGTCTTCCAAGCAGGAGGCCCGATGACCGGCCGGCTCATGTCCATCGGCGACGACCTCGAGCGCGCGACCCAGCAGGACCTGCGCGGCCGCCGACGCCGCCGGCGCGTTCTCACCGGCGCGGCGTGCGCGGCGCTGCTGGCGCCGGGCGCGGCGCTCGCCGGCGGCCTGCTCTCCACCGAGGACGTCGAGCAGTCGCTGCCCCGCGGCACCAAGTTCCTCGTCGGCACCAGCCCGCAGTGCGAGGTCGTCCGGGAAGGCGTCGAGTACCACTGCACGATCGAGGGCGAGTTCCAGAGCGAGATCGCGGACCTCAAGGGCACCGTCGAGCCGACGGTCGACGCGACCAAGCACGTCAACGGCGGGTGCCGCAGCCTGCGCTCGGACGGGCGCGAATGGCGCTGCTACATCGGGCGCGAAGCGGTCCGCCAGGAGATCATCGGCCCGGACTTCCTGGGCGACTACGCCCCCGCGCCCGGCGTCGGTTGACATGAGCGTCAGCCAGCCCCGCTGAGGTGGCGTAGCGCGCTCATCGAAGGCTGGAACAGGTACTCGCCGCCGCGCAGGGTCACGAAGCGGGGCTGCGGCTTGAGGAAGTGCGGCGGGTGGCCCTGGATCGTCATCTTGCCTTCGGTCCCGTGCGGCTCGCCGACGAGGAAGTCCTTGTCGCGGCCGAGGCCGAACGGGTCGCCGTCGTCGATCCAGAGCGCCTGGACCGTCTCGAACTGGCGCCAGATGTCGGCCTGGAAGCAGACGAACACGAGGCCGCGGTCGGTGCCGTCGTCCTCCGTCGCGCCGGGTGGGAGTGGCTTGCCGTAGGCGCGACCGCGGCGCACGAGCCGGTGGCGGTTGGACAGGCGGCCGTCGAAGAAGCCGGCCGAGTCGCGCGGGTTGGCGCGGCGGATGTGCGCGCCGAGCGGGCACTTGAAGCCGTCCGGGTCGTCGGCGTAGCCGAAGTTGTTCAGCCGGGCGGGGTCGGAGGCGATCGCGGCGTCGGGCGAGCCGGGGGAGAGCGCCAGCGGCGTGCCGTCGGGCCAGCGGCCGACGATCTTGGCGGCGAGCTGGCGCGGGCCGCCCGGGTAGCTCTGGGCGTCGACGAAGCGCCGGAAGGCGGCGGTGTCCATGGCCAGCTTGCGGTAGACGACGAACGTGCCGTTGCGCTCGAAGGGGGCGAGCGGCGCGGCGGGCAGCGTGCCGTCCTCGTCCTCGTAGCCGAGGAGGATCTCGCCCGTGGCGAGCTCGCGCCAGCCGCCGGCGCCGTCGGGCTGGCCGTCGCCGGGCCGCGGCTCGACGCCCGCGCCGCGCACCGCGGGCTGCGCGATGCCGTCGAAGAAGCCGAAGTGGTCCTTGCCGCCGGGCAGCGCCTCCGCGCGCTGCAGGTGCACGAGCGTCACGGCCTGCTGGCGCTCGTCCTCGCCGATCACCGACCGCACGGCCGCGGTCAGGTGCTCCCAGTCGACTGCGTAGACCGTCACGAGCACGTGCGCGCCACCCGTGCCCAGCCCGTCCTCCCACTCGCTGGGCGCGCTCGGGCCGCGGTCGCCGAGCCGCTCGGCGCGCGCCGCCATCCCCTCCCGGAACGCCTCCGGGAACGACTCGAGCAGGTTCGGCGAAAGTCCGAGCGCGGACAACCCCGAGAACGTGAACGCGACGTTCATCGCCGTCTCGGGCACGCCGTCGCGCCACGGTTCGGCGGTCATCACCTGCGGCAGCATCCGCCGCATCAGCGCGCGCGCCGCGTCGACGTCGACGATCCGCAGGAACAGGTACGCGGCCGCGGGATGCGTGTAGCCGCGCAGGACGTTGCCCTGGATGTCGCCGAGGTCGATGTCCGCGCGTCGTGGCTTGCGGCGCGGGACGTTGGGCGGGCGGCCGAGCATCAGCGCCGAGCTCTCGCAGCGGCGGAAGAAGGAGCCCCCCGGGCGGGTTCTTCCAGCGAATCGAGCCCTCCGGGCCGGAATTCGCCCTTGAAGCGCTCGTGCAGCTCGGCGGCGGACAGGCCCTGCGCCTCGACGGCGAAGTCGATCACCCGCTCACGCAGCGCCAGGGCGTGGCGCACCTCGTGCACGGTCGCGTTCGGCAGCGCGCTCCGGAAGAGCCCGGGCCGGGCCTGGATCGAGCGCACCCACCCCAGGAACGCGCCCGCCTGCGTGCGGCCGGGGTAGCCGACGCAGCGGCCCCACCACTGGTCGCACTCCGGCACGCGCTTGCGCAACGCCTCCACGTACGGCTCGAGGTCACCGTCGATCGTGCTCGTGAAGACGAGGTGCGTGTGCTGCAACTCGTCGCGCTTGGTCTGATCGGGCCCCTGGTGCACGAGCGCGCGAAACAGCTGCACGCGGGCGATGTGGAGCGTGTCGATGCGCGCGAACGGGCTGTCCGGGCCGACCGGCAGCGCGCCCAGGTAGGCCTCGAGCTCGTCGGCGCGCCCGTCCTGCACGCGCGCGAACGTCGTCAGCGCGTACGCGCTCCCGACGCGGTGGCCGCTCTCAGAGATGCGCCTGAGCATCGCTCAGGAAGCGCTCCCATGCGGCCTTGAACTGCTCGGGCGGCAGATCGGGATCGAGCTCGGCGAAGCGGTCGCGCACGGCCAGCGCGCCCGAGACCATGCGCGTGGAGTCGTCCGCGTGCGCGCAGTAGTACGTGCCGCCCTCCATCGAGTTCTTCGCGATCCAGGCCTTCAGCGGCTCGGCGGGCGGCGGCGCCGGGAAGCCCGGGCCGCGCCCCCAGGTGACGCGGATGTCGAGCGGGATCACGTACGCGAAGGCGTCGATGTAGTGCTGCCAGGGCCCGTCGAAATTGCTCTCGAAGTACAGGTACTGGTAGTTCAGGTGCTCGCCCTCGAGGCCTGGCACGATCGTCCAGCGCACGAACTTGATGAAGTTGAACTGCAGGATGTGGCGCGCCATGAACGGCAGGTACCGGGTGACCGGCAGCCCGATCCGCAGGAACCACACCCACTGCGGGCGGATGGGCGTGAAGAGCGTCAGGCCGGTCATCCGGCCGTGGACGTTGCCCATCTAGCGGTCCCAGATCTCCCGACCCTCGGCCTGCCGCCGCACGTGCCGCGGGTTGGCGAACTGCTCGTAGTACTCGATCTCCAGGTGCGAGCACTGGAGCCAGATGCCGGGGAGGTGGAACGGGTCCGTGTGGGCCGGGAAGCGCCCGTAGGTCTCCACCAGGTAGCGGCAGATCTGCTTCGTGTACTCGATTGCCTCGTGCGGCGGGTGGCCGGCGGCCTTCAGGTACGCCTGCGCGGTCTCCTTGTCCTTGTAGGACTGTGCGAACACGTCCGCGTTCGTGTACGTCCCGTCGGGACCGAACTTCTCCTCGAGCACCTGGTCGACGGCCGCGTCCATGTCGTTCACGTACGGCGGACACAGGCCCTCGAGCACACCGTCGATGCCCACGTACGCGGGCTGGGAAGCCGGCACCGGAGGCCAGCGCTTCCAGCGCGAGTCGAACGTCTTCGCGCTGTACTCGCGGAAGCCGAGGCCGAGGATGCCCTTGGCCGGGTCCCGCTGCCACACGTGCGGGATCATCGGCGCGCCGTGCACCCACGCGCCCAGGCGCAGCGCCTCGGCGGTGAGCATCAGGTTCTGGAACAAAAAGTGCGCCTCGTAGTCCGTGCGCACCGTCGTGATCGACCCGAGCGGCGCCGGCACGTCCAGCGACGAGTAGCCGCCGCGCGCCTGCTTGAGCCCGCCGATCGGCTGGTAGGGAATCGGGTCCACCAGCCCGAGCTTGGAGGCCGCCCACGCCGCCCACTCCATGGCGCCCTTGGGCCGGAACGGCTGCCAGTCGTCGATGAACAGCGGCGCCTTGCCCTTCGGCTCGCTCAGGAGGATCAGCAGCACGTTGATGTACTGGCGCGTGTTGTCCACGACGGGCAGGAACTGCGTCGTGCCGGGCGCGTTGGTCATCTGCCCGTTCCAGCCGAGGAAGTACGGCCACTGCTTGTCCGGGAACGCGAAGCGCCCGTCGTAGACCTTGCGCTTGACCGCCTTGGCGAACGACAGCCAGTCGTCCTCGGTGCGGTCCTCCCAGCGCGGGGGGATCTGCGAGAACAGCTCCACGGCCGCGGCGCCGCGCGGGCGCTCGATCAGCCACACGCCCTCGTCGTTGGTCATGAAGAACGACGTGGCCTGCGCGTTGTCGGCGCTCGAAGCGGCGCGCCCGGCCACCTCGAGGAACATCGTGCCGAGCTCGGGCGAGCCGTCGACCTTCTGCGTCGGCCCGTCGTGCATGACCGCGCCCGTCACGCTCGTGGAGGCGATCAGGATCGCCTCCTCCAGCGGCGCCAGCGGCGAGGGCGCGTTGCTGGACTGGTACGGCTGCGCGCCGTGCGGCAGCGAAGTGCCCTGCGCGACGCGCCGGGTCCGGCGGTCCTGGATCGCCTGGGCAAAGGGGTAGGAGAAGAAGTCCTCCAGACCACGACGGCTCATCTAGTTGCGCTTCTCCAGCTCGGCAAGGGCGGTCGGCCACACGTCGCGCTCGGCGTTCTCGCCCAGCCACAGATCCAGGTGCGCGTAGTCCTTGATCACGTGATGCGAGTACAGCTTCGGCCCGTGGGCCTTGCGCAGCCCGTCGTAGGAGCGCTGCAGCCCGCGCGGGACGAACATCTTGTTGTGCTCGCCCGTGATGAAGTGGATCGGGACTTTGAAGTTCTCGAGGTTGCGCCAGTAGGTGTCCTGGCCGTGCGCGTCGCGCGCCTCGCTGGCCCGGATCATCAGCGAGATGTGCTCGAAGAACGTCAGGTTGCCGCCGCCGAAGAAGCCGGGCACGGCCTGTTCCATCGTCGGGCGGTTGATGTTCTCGTAGTCGTAGACGTCGCCGTAGATGAAGTAGATCCGGCGCGCGATCGGGTTGTCGTAGACGTGCCGGAACGGCACGGCCTTCATCACCGTCTCGATCAGCTTGCCGTCCCAGCGCTTCGGGTCGTAGGCGACGTCGAGGAACTTGATCCCGAGCAGCTTGAACAGCGTCGCCATCCGGGCGTGGGCACGCAGCTGGTTGCCGGGCGTGGGGATCGGGTTGCCGGCGAGGCTGGAGAAGGTGGCGCTGCGCACCCCTTCCATCCCGGCGCCCATCGCCATGAACAGCGACAGGCCGCCGACGCAGTGCCCGAAAACCTGCACGTCCGACTGCCCGGTCTTCTCGCGCACGGTGTCGACCGCGGCGGGCCAGTCGCGCGTGGCGATGTCGTCGACGGTGAACTGCGTGCGGCTGGCGTCCAGCACGGGGCTGGCCCGGTAGTCCAGCAGCCACACGTCGTAGCCGTGTTCTCCCAGGTACTGGACCCAGTTCTTGGGCACGGTCTCGACGGCGAACGCGCTGGCGGCGTTGCCGTAGCCGGGGGCCAGCACGAGTGGGCCCTTGGACCCGAACTGGTGGCGGGTGAGACGGATCTCGGTGCCGTCTGAGGTGCGTACGGAGTGTGTCTCGGTCAGAGTGCGTGTTGTATCCGCGCCACGCACCAGATTGCAAGCGCTGTCCATGGCCGTTAGAAGTGCGCTATGCAAGCTGTCATGGACCGGCTCGAGCGCTTCGTCGCTCGCCGGCGTCGCCTCGTCCTCATCGTCTGGCTCGTCATCGTCGTCGCGTCGGTGCCGTTCGCGGGCCGCCAGACGGAGAACCTGACGGGCGGTGGCTTCGAGACGCAGGGGTCGGGCTCGCAGCTCGTCGCGGACGCGCTCGGGAGCGAGTTCGAGGGCACGTCGGCCGAGTCGCTGTCGGTGCTCTTCGACAACCGGGACCGCGATCCGGCCAAGCTCGCCGCGGCGGTCGATCGCGTCGAGCGGGAGGGCTTCGAGGACGTCGAGGCGGTGCGCCTGAACCCCGAGGCGGCCGCCGCCGCGCGCGCGTCCACCGAACCCGTGGTGGTCATGCCGCTCGTGGTCGAGGGCGACCGCGACGAGGCCGTCGACGCCGCCGCCACGATGCGCGAGAACCTGCACACCGGCGAGGAGGGCGATGACCTCGCCGTCTTCCTGCTCGGGCAGAGCGCGCTGTGGGCGGGCATCCAGGAGCTGTCCAAGGAGGACCTCGAGCAGGCGGAGATCGTCGGCCTGCCGATCGTGTTGCTGATCCTGCTGTTCGTGTTCGGTTCGCTGGCCGCGGCGGCGCTGCCGCTGGCGCTCGGCATCGCGTCGGTGGTCGTGACCGGCGCGATCGTCTTCTTCCTCTCGCAGGTCTACGGGATGTCGACGTTCGTGACCAACATGGCCTCGATGCTCGGCATCGGCGTGGCGGTGGACTACTCGCTGTTCATTCTCGCCCGCTACCGGGAGGAGCTCGGGAACGGGCTCGAGCCGTCCGAGGCGCGGGAGGTCGCGCTGCGCACCTCGGGCATGGCGGTCGCGTTCTCCGGCGTGACCGTCATCGTCGCGCTGGCCGGGCTGTTCCTGATCGACGCGAAGGTCGTGCAGTCGATGGCCGTGGGCGCGATCGTCGTCGTCGGCATCGCCGTGATGGCCGCGATCACGCTGCTGCCGGCGCTCATCGCGGCGCTCGGGCACCGCGTCGCGCGGCCGGGCAGGCTGATCGGGCGGCTGCGGGTCAAGCGCGAGCCGAAGCCCGGCCCGGGCTTCTGGGAGCGCTGGACGGCGCTGCTGATGCGCCGCCCGCTGCCGTTCGCGCTCGCCGCCACCGCGGTGATGCTGCTGATCGCCTCGCCGGCGTTGGTGATGAAGACCAACACCGCGGCGATCGCCATGTTCCCGGAGGACTTCGAGACCCGGGTCGGGTTCGACATCGCGGCGGTGCAGTACGGGCCGGGCTCGCTCGGCCCGGTGCAGCTCGTGTTCGAGGGCAACCAGGTCGACGACTACGTGCGCTCGGACATCCAGTCGCTGCCCGGCGTGGCGCAGGTCTCCCCGCCGCAGCGCTCGCGCGACGGGACCAAGACGCTGGTCGTCGTCACGCCACAGGAGTCGCCGGAGAGCGACGCGACGGTCGCGCTCGTCGACCGGCTGCGGGCGCTGAACCCGCCGGTGCCCATGCACATCGGCGGCGCCACCGCGCAGAACCAGGACGACACGGCGGTGATCTCCGGCTCGCTGTGGAAGGTGGCGCTGTTCGTGGTGGTGCTGAGCTTCCTCGTGCTGCTCGTGGTGCTGCGCAGCGTCGTGCTGCCGATCAAGGCCGTGCTGATGAACGCGCTCTCGGTCGCGGCGGCGTACGGCGTGCTCGTGATGGTCTTCCAGTGGGGCTGGTTCGACTCCGTCACCGGCTTCGAGTCGCTCGGCTACGTGCAGGCGATCACGCCCGCGCTGCTGCTCGCGGTCGTGTTCGGGCTGAGCATGGACTACGAGGTGTTCATGCTCTCGCGCATCAAGGAGCGCTTCCACGCGACCGGCGACACGCAGCAGGCGGTCTCCCAGGGCCTGGCGGCGAGCGCGAAGACGATCTCGAGCGCGGCGCTGATCATGGTCGCGGTGTTCGCGATCTTCGCCGGCACGGGTGTGCCGCAGGTCAAGGAGATCGGCGTCGGGCTGGCGGTGGCGATCGCGCTCGACGCGACGATCGTGCGGCTCGTGCTGGTCCCGACGACGATGCAGCTGATGGGCGACTTGAACTGGTGGATCCCCAAGTGGCTGGATCGCCGGCTCCCCGACATGGACTTCGAGTCCGCACCGACGAAGCAGGAAGAGGTTGTGACTGCCGCATGAGCCAGACCGTGCTGATCACCGGATGCTCCTCGGGCATCGGGCGGGCGACCGCCGAAGTGCTCGCCGCCAAGGGCTACAACGTGTACGCGACGGCGCGCCGGACCGAGTCGATCGCCGACCTGGAGGCCAAGGGCTGCAAGACGCTGGCGCTCGACGTCACCAGCGAGGACTCGATGGTCGCCGCCGTGGAGGCCGTGAGCGAGGGCATCGACGCGCTCGTCAACAACGCGGGCATCCAGGAGGTCGGCGCGATCGAGTCGGTGCCGATGGACCGCGTGCGGGCGCTGTTCGAGACCAACGTCTTCGGGCCGGTGCGGCTCGCGCAGCTCGTGCTCCCGCAGATGCGTGAGCGCCGCCGCGGCCACATCATCACCGTCGGCTCGATGAACGGGAAGTTCACCTGGCCGGGCACGGGCTACTACTGCGGCACCAAGCACGCGCTGGAGGCGATCAGCGACGCGCTGCGCTACGAGACGCGGCCGTTCGGGATCAAGACCGTGCTGATCGAGCCGGGCTTCGTCAAGACGCCGCTGGGCAAGACCGCGGTCGGCCGGCGCGTGCAGGAGGACGGGCCGTACGCGAGCTTCAACGACGGCGTGGCCGAGGTCACCTCCAGCTACACCACCGGCGCGCTCGGCATGCTGGCGTGCAGCGCCGAGGCCGTGGGGGAGACGGTGCTCAAGGCGCTCTCGACCGACAAGCCGAAGGCGCGCTACCGCGTCGCGCCGTCCGCGCACATGTTCATGGCCACGCGCAAGGTCCTGCCCGACGCGGCCTTCGACGCGATGCTGCGCTCGCAGATGCCTAAACCCGGCGCCTAGTCGCTCGCGAGGTCCTCGCAGACCTGGGTGGCGTCGACGAGCTCGACGTCGCCCCGCTCGGCGGCATCCTCCACGAGCCTGCGCTCAAAGCCGCTGCGCGAGAACAGCAGGATCCGCGGCTGCTTGGCGACCTTGGCCTTCGACTGACGCAGTGCAGGGAGCTTGTAGTCGTCCAGGTCGCGGAGCACGCCGCCGTCGAGCGGCTTGGCCGTCCATTTGCACTCGCCGATGAGCGTGACCTGGTTGCGTGCGACGCCGACGATGTCGATCTCGTCGGTTTCTCGCTCGTGGGTACGGCGCAGGTCATGCCGAGCTGGTCCCCACCAGGAGCCGACTCGCGGGGCGACGCGGCCGTGCGTCTTGCGCACCCACTCGCGGCAGAGGTCCTCGAACACCGGCGCGGCATGGTCGGCGAGCTCTGGCGCGATCGCGCCGTCCCAATAGTCCGCCGGCTCGAGTCCGGCGCCCAGGTCGTCCTGCATGCCGAACACGAATCTGAACCAGAACCGCAGGAACGGATCCTGGCACTCCCAGCGTCGGTCGCGTTCGCTGCCGCCGACGACTTGGGATATGCCACGGATGATCTCCATTTCGCTCAACCGGTTCAGGTAAGGGCCCAGTGTCCCACTGTCGCGATTGAGCGCGGCCGCGAGTTCACCGAGCGAGCGGCGCCGGAACGCGAGCTCCTCCAGCAGGGAGAAGTAGACACCCGGGGCACGCAGTTCCTCTTCCAGCACTTCGCGCGGGTCGTCGAACAGCTTCCCGCGATCCGAGAGCACCGCTCGCTGGACCTGCGCGGCCAGTGACTCGCCGCGAGCGAGTTCGTCCAGGTACATCGCCATTCCGCCCGCAACGGCGTACCGTTCCACCTGCTCGCGAACGTCGAGCGCGTCAGGCATGAACCGGCGGGCGCCGTCGAACCGCAGCGGCCGGATTCGCAGCGGCGTCAACCGGCCTCGCAGGGGGCTGCTCTCCGAAAGCAGGCTTTCCATCTGCCCGATGTAGGAGCCACACAACACCAGCCGCAACTGCGAGGCATCGCGTTCCTCCATCACCGCCTGGATGCTCGTCAGCGCTTCCCGCTGCGCCGCGCCGCCGCTCGGGAGCAACCATGGAAACTCGTCGATGACGACCAAGCGCCGCTCATCGGCGGCCAGCCGGTAGAGCACCTCGAACAAGGACGACAGGTCCGGGATGTCCGGCCGGAATCCGAGCGCCGGAGACAGGCGTTCAGCCAGGCGCTGAAGCTGCGGACGGGTGTCACGCCGCTCTGCGACCAACACGATCGCCGGCTTGCCATGCGCCAGGCGGCGAAACAACCACGACTTACCGACCCGACGGCGACCGAAGAGTGCAAGCGCATTCGGATCGTCGCCGTTCCACCACTCTTCCAGGCGCGCTAAGTCTGTCTCGCGGTTGACGAACCGTTCGATAGCTGGAAAGTCAAACGGCTCAAGCACGACATTAGGAAGATTATCGTAATCGAGATAATGCTGTATTTGGAGTGACGGGTAAACGTCCGCACAGCATTATCTAGATCATCCTAAGCCACTTATCGTGGACTTCTTCAGAGGTTGCGCCGGAAGAAGTCGACGATGTCGTCGGTCTCCGCGGACACGTAGCGGTAGCCGTCGTAGCGGCCGCTGGAGGGGTAGTGCACGACCGGCCCGTCGAGGGTCGGCGTGCCCTCCGCGAACCGCAGCACGTCGACCATCGTGCCCCAGCGGTCGCCCGTGCCCTGCACGTACCTGACGACGGTCCCGTCCAGCCGCTTGGCCGGCTCGCCCGGGTCCTGCACGCTCGGCGGCGGCGTGCGCGCGATCCGGTAGATGAGCTCGATCGGGGCGACGATCGCCGGACCGAGCGGGCCCCACTGGTCGAGCGCGAAGTTGTAGTTGAAGGTCGTCACCTTGGCCGGCTGCACGGCGAGCACGGCCTTGACCGGCTGGCACTCGGGTGCGCCGTAGAGCGCGATCGTCCCGCCCATGGAGATGCCGATCGAGCCGATCCGCTCGCCGTCGACGTCGGCGCGGGTGCGCAGGTAGTTGACCGCGCCGACGAAGTCGCGCTTCTCGACCGGCCCGAACGACAGCAGGCTCCGGCCCCGCGCGCTCTCCCCGTGGCCGCGGATGTCGTACATCAGCACGCTGTAGCCCGCGTCCACGAGGGCCTTGGTGGCGGGCAGGAAGTCCACGTCGCGGTCGTCGATCGGCGCCTTGCCCGCCACGTTGCCCAGCCGGTTCCACATCCAGCCGTGCACGAACACGATCGCGGGCTTGGGTCCCTCGCCCTTCGCCGGCACGAACCAGCCCTTGATGTCCACGCCGTCGGTGGCCGGGAACGAGACGGGCTCGAAGTCCAGGCCCACCTCCGCCGGGGTGCGCGAGACGGGCTCGCGGCGGGAGAACAGCATCAGCCAGGTCAGGATCAGGAGCCGCTTCATGCTGCGACCATATCCGCGGTGATGGAGCGCGTGGTGATTGCGGCGGGAGCGCGTACGCCGATCGGAAAGTTCAACGGTGCACTCGCGAAGGTGGACGCGGTGGAGCTCGGGGCGCACGCCGTGCGGGCGGCGCTCGCCCGCACGGACCTGAAGCCGGACTACGTCGCGGTCGGGAACGTGCTGCAGGCCGCGAACGGGCAGAACCCGGGGCGCCGGGCGGCGCTGCTGGGCGGCGTGGAGCGGACCGTGCCCGGCATCACCCTCAACGACGTGTGCCTGGCGTCGATGAGCGCGGTGGCGCTGGCGGCGTCGATGCTGCGCTCGGGCGAGGCGACGACCGTGCTGGCGGGTGGCTTGGACTCGATGACCCGCGCACCGCACGCGGTGCGGATGCGGCCGCAGGTGAAGATGGGCGACGCGGCGATGGTCGACGTGATGGTCCACGACGGGCTCTACTGCTCGATCGCGGACGAGGGCATGGGCGGCATGTCCGACGCCGAGAACGCGCGGCTCGGCGTCACGCGCGAGGCGCAGGACCGGTTCGCGGAGGCTTCGCACGCCAAGGCGCTGGCCGGGCGTGAGCGGCTCGCGGAGGAGATCGCGCCGCTCGCCGAGCTCGAGCGCGACGAGGGCGTGCGCGAGACGAGCTATGAGGCGCTCGCGGCGCTCAAGCCCGCGTTCACGCCGGACGGCACGATCACGGCGGGCAACGCTTCGCAGGTGTCCGACGGCGCCGCGGCGGCCGTGATCACCACCGCCGACCGCGCGCCGGAGTTCCTGGCCGAGGTCGTCGGCCGCGCGGTCGTCGCGGGCCCGGACTCGACGCTGCACCTGCGCCCGGCCGAAGCGAGCACGAAGCTGCTCGCGCGCTTCGGGCTCGCGCCGGCGGACATCGCGCTGTGGGAGATCAACGAGGCGTTCGCGGGCGTCGTGCTCGCCTCCGCCGACGCGCTCGAGCTCGACCTGGACACGGTGAACGTGAACGGCGGCGCGGTCGCCCTCGGCCATCCGCTCGCGGGCTCGGGCCTACGCCTCATCCTCACGCTCGCGTACGAGCTGCGCCGGCGCGGAGGAGGGCTCGGCGTCGCGACCCTGTGCGGCGGCGGCGGCCAGGGCGAAGCCATCCTCCTGCGTACCTAAAGAAACATTAACGGGTCTGACCCCTTTAGGTTGCTTTAGGTGAGCGAGGTCGTTGTCATCGGTGCAGGCCCGTACGGGTTGGCGACGGCGAAGGCGCTGCGCGACCGCGGGATCTCAGCGACCGTCTACGGCAAGCCGATGGGGTTCTGGCGCGACCACATGCCGGACGGGATGCTGCTGCGCAGCGGGCCCGACTGGCACATGGACCCGGCGGGCGAGCTGACGTTCCGCGCGTTCTGCCCCGACCCGCCGGACCCGATCCCGGTCGGGCTGTTCCTCGACTACGCGCAGTGGTTCCAGGACCAGGCCGGCATCGAGCCTATCGCGGAGGAGATCACCGAGCTGCCAGACGGGATCGTCGTCGCCGCACCGGGCGTCGCGTACTTCCAGCACCGCCCCGAGTGGGCGACGGACGAGGTCCACACCTGCGACTACGTCGACTTCGGCGACGCGGCGGGCGCCGAGTACCTGATCGTCGGCGGCCGCCAGTCCGCCTACGAGACCGCGGCGCTGCTGCTCGAGCACAGCGCGGCCCGGGTGGACGTCGTGCACCGCCACCCGCAGCCGCGCTTTGCCCCGACCAGCTGGGACTTCGTGAACGAGCACGTGCAAGCGACGCTCGACGTCCCGGGCTACTGGCGCCGGCTGCCCGCGACCGAGCAGGCGGCGATCGCGCGGCGTTTCTGGGAGGTCGGCCGGCTCACGCTCGAACCCTGGCTCGCGCCGCGCATCCAGGCCGTGCACGTGCACGCCGAAGCGGACGTCGTCGCACTCAATGGCGAGGTCCGCCTAAGTGATGACACACGTCTGCGCCCTGACCGAATCGTGCTCGCGACGGGCTACCAGGCCGATCTCGCCCGCGTCCCGTACCTGCCGCCGCTCGCGACGCCCGGGCTGGACGAGCACATGCAGTCCGTCGCGCGGCCCGGTCTCTACCTGCCCGGCTTCACCGCGACCGCGGACTTCGGCCCGTTCTTCGGCTTCGTCCGGGGAGCGCCCGCCGCGGCCACGCTCGTCGCGCGGCACATCTCGTCGAACGGCTAGCGCACCGGTATCGGGCGCGGTTATGCTCGCGCTCTGTTGCAGACCGCCATGAACCGACTCTCAGCGTTCGTGCGGACACGCCGGAAGCTCGTCGCGCTGGGATGGCTGGTGCTGGTGGTCGCGGCGGTGCCGCTGATGGCGCAGCAGACGAGCAACCTCACGAGCGGCGGCTTCGACGTCCCCGGTTCCGGCTCCTCGGAGGTCGACCGAGCGCTCAGCCGCTTCCACCACGAGCAGGGCGAAGGCCTCGGCATCGTGCTCGAGGACAAGGGCGAAGGCGACCTGGCCGCCGCCGTCGACCGCGTCGTCGCGGTCGCCAAGCCGATCGAACACGCCGAAGTCGACCCCCAGGTGGCGGCCACGGCCAAGCAGGCCGCCGCCACGCGGGACGTGATCGTCCTCCCGCTCGTGGTCGACGGCGTCGCCGACGACATCCTGCAGGCCGCCAAGGACCTGCGCGCCGAGCTGAAGGTGGACGAGGTCGAAGACGGCGTCCAGCACTACGTCGTCGGCCAGCAGGCGCTGTGGGCCGGCATGCAGCAGCTCCAGCAGGAGGAC
The DNA here is from genome assembly GCF_003344625.1 of Solirubrobacter deserti. GTDB lineage: Bacteria > Actinomycetota > Thermoleophilia > Solirubrobacterales > Solirubrobacteraceae > Solirubrobacter > Solirubrobacter deserti. Next base: position 522,934 of record NZ_QPKJ02000005.1, read on the forward strand.
CTCGAGCACGCGGAGCTGACCGGCTTCCCCGCGATCCTGATCGTCCTGCTCGCGGTCTTCGGCACCGTGCTCGCCGCGCTGCTCCCAGCCGCGCTCGCCGTCGCCGCCGTGGTCGTGACCGGCGCGATCATCTACCTGCTCAGCCTCGCGCTCACGATGTCGGTGTTCGTCACCAACATCACGTCGATGCTGGGCATCGGCGTGGCCGTGGACTACAGCCTGTTCGTGCTCAGCCGCTACCGCGAGGAGGTCGCGGCGGGCCACGATCAGGCGCAGGCGCTCGACATCGCCATGCGCACCTCCGGCGCGACCGTCGTCTTCTCCGGCGTCACCGTGATCGTCAGCCTCGCCGGGCTGTTCCTGCTCGACTCGACCGCGATGCGCTCGCTCGCGATCGGCGCGATCACGGTCGTCGCGCTGTCGGTCCTCGCCGCCGTCACGCTGCTGCCCGCGCTGATCGCGTGGGCGGGCCCGCGCGTGGAAGGCCGCGGGAAGATCGTCAGCGTCACCGGCTTGTTGTTCGGGCAGCGGCCGTCCCGCCAGTTCTGGCGGCGCTGGACCGCGGCGGTGATGAAGCGCAGCACGCTGAGCGCGGTCGGCGCCGCGGCGATCCTGCTCGCGCTCGCCATCCCCGCGCTCTCACTCGACTTCGGCAACGGCGCGCTGCGCCAGTTCCCCGAGGGGCACGAGACACGCGTCGGCTTCGAGCTCGCCGCGCAGCAGATCCCGGCGGGCGAGTCCGCGCCGCTGCTGGTCGTCGTCGACAGCCGCTCCGAGCTCACCGGCAGGGAGGACGCGCTGCTCGCCTACGCGGAGCAGCTCAAAGGCACGGAAGGCGTGACCCGCGTCGAGGGGCCGATCCTCTCCTCCGACAACCGCGCCGTCCTCTACAAGGTCGTGCCGCGCGAGGACCCGGAGGCGCCGTCGACCACGGCGCTGCTGGACCGCCTGCGCGCCGAGGGCGGCCCGAGCACCGTGGGCAGCGTCCAGATCGGCGGCTACACCGGCCAGCAGGAGGACTTCAACGACCTCGTCGCCGCGAACCTGTGGAAGATCTTCCTGTTCGTGATGATCTGCAGCTACCTCGTGCTGCTGCTGGTCCTGCGCAGCGTCATCCTGCCGCTGAAGGCCGTGCTGATGAACCTGCTGACGGTCGCGGCCGCCTATGGCGTGCTCGTCATGTTCTTCCAGTACGGCTGGTTCGACTGGACCGGGTACGAAGCGCGCGGCTACGTCAACGTCGTCACGCCGCCGCTGCTGCTCGCGATCGTGTTCGGGCTGAGCATGGACTACGAGGTGTTCCTGCTCTCGCGCATCCGCGAGCGCTACCTGGCGACGGGCGACAACCGCCGCGCCGTCGCCGAAGGCCTGCAGGGCAGCGCGAAGGTGATCACCAGCGCGGCCGTGATCATGGTCGTCGTCTTCGGCATCTTCGCCACCACCGGCGTCCCGCAGGTGAAGGAGATCGGGCTCGGGCTGGCGGTGGCGATCGCGCTGGACGCGACGCTCGTCCGGCTCGTCCTGGTGCCGGCGACGATGGAGCTGATGGGCGACTGGAACTGGTGGGTGCCCAAGTGGTTGGAGAAGTATCTGCCGGACGCCGACTTCGAGTCGGACCAGTTGGCTGACGAGGAGCGGACCGCGACCGCGGTCGTCTGAGAAAGGAAAAGGGATGTCGGGTCTGACCCAGATGGCGCGCAGCGCCCCCGCGGCGGCGCGAGGTGAGCGCCCCGTCACCACCTACAAGGAGGACCTCATCACGGCCTCCCTCACCGTCTGGCCGATCATCGCCATGTTCTTCGACGGGCGCGGCCACAACAACGAGACCGGCCAGGAGTCCTTCTGGTCGCTCCCGCATCTGTTCCTGTACGCCGGCATGACCGCGATCGGCGTCTGGATCGGCCTGCTCGTGACCAAGTACCAGCTCGCGGCCGGCGCTGACCCCCGCAAGTCGCTGATCCCGGACCTGAAGGCGATCCCTGTCGGCTACGGCGTCGCCATCCTCGGCCTGCTCACGCTCGCCCTCGGCGGCCCGACCGACTTCATCTGGCACGCCGCCTACGGCTTCGAGGTCGGCGTGGACGCGATCTACTCCCCGCCGCACCTGCTGCTGTTCTTCGGCGGCCTGCTCGTGAGCTCCACCGGCATCCGCTCGATGTGGGCCAAGGCCGACATCACGCCCGACCTCAAGGGCTTCCTGCCCGTGCTGATCTCCGCGACGCTGTTCATCGGCGTCTCGGGCTTCATCACGATGTACCTGTCGGCGTTCATGACCAACGTCACGCCGACCAGCGACTTCGTCGCCGACTACCAGGCGCAGTTCAAGGACGACTTCGACGACCAGACCGTCTCGCTGAACGCCGGCCTGACCGGCTACGGCGACGACCAGTGGCCGTTCTACTACTACGCGGCCTCACACGGCATCGCGTCGATGATCATCACGACGCTGATCCTGCTCGGCCCGGCGCTGCTGATGCTGCGCCGGTGGCGTGTCCCGTTCGGCGCCATGACGCTGGTGTTCACCGGATACGGCCTGCTCGCGAGCATCATGACCGAGTACCGCGACTGGGTCCTGGTCATCCCGCTCGTGCTCGCGGGCCTGGCGATCGACGTCGTACAAAGCCGGTCGGGCAAGGACCGGCTCACGCTCGGCGGCATCCGCACGGCGGGCCCGATCGCCGCCGCCGTGCTGTGGATCTCCTACTACGGGATCCTGGCCCTCGACAAGGGCATCGGCTGGGACCCCACCCTGTGGGTGGGCGCCCTGATGGTCGGCATCATGGCCGGCTTCGGCGTCGCCTTCCTGATCGCCCCGCCGGCCTACGGCCCGCGCCTCGTCGACGCGTCAGACGGGTGACTTAAGGTCGGATGATCGGGGTGGGGCGGAGCGGATGTCCTGCCTTCAAAGTCCGATTCCCGGGACGCCTCCAGAGCTCATCTGGAGGTCGTCCCAGGCCTTGGCCGCGAGCTCCCAGTCGGACTCGGTGTCCTGCGCCTCCGAGTGCCGGATCATCCGGATCAGGTAGGCGAGCGCGGACAGCAGCGCGATCGCGGCGAACGCGATCTGGATGCTCAGCACGCCCTCCTCGGTCCAGTAGACGTCGTCGAGCTCGAGCAGCAGCGCGGACTCGTCGAGGACCAGCGCCACGCCGACGCCGAACGGGAACGCGAGGTACTTGTCCAGGTGCTCACCCTTGGTGCCGATCGCGACGCCGCCGGCGGCCAGCGCCAGGATGCCGCCCGGTAGGAAATGGTGGATGTGCGTGTCGCCGACCACGACGTCCTTGATCGGGCCGAAGCCGCCCTTCTCGCGGATCGTCCACGTGATCGCGCGCGTGATGCCGAACGCGACGGTGAAGGACGCGAGCATGTTGAACAGGGCGTTCTCGCGCGTGCGCGAGACGGCGTAGCCCTCGCGCAGCGTCATCACGGCCTCGACCGGCCTGGAGCGGCGGTCGTCCTCGGACGTGATCTGGCGCGAGCGCGGAAGCGTCCCGAGCCGCCAGACGCGGGTCAGCTCCGCGCCGAAGACCGTGATCACCGCGCCGCCGGCGAGGATGCCGAGGACGTGGGTCCGGCCGCTGGACTTGGTTCTGGCCGCCTCGGCGGCCTTGAGGCGCTTAGCCTTGCGCGGCGACACGCTTGCGAGACCCCCTGCGTAGGTACACCTGAGCCAGCTGCTGGACGAAGATGACGCCGAACTTCACGAGCGCACCGAGCTGGGCGCCGAGGCCGGGGCCCGAGGCGCGGAACGTGGTGAGCTGCTTGGCGAAGTCACGCATCCGGATGATGATGATCCCGGACCCGACGATCTCCGCGCTCTCGTCGGCGCCCTCGGGCACGTGCCCGCGCAGGACGCGGGTGAAGAGCGTGGTGGTGTCCTTCCACAGGTCGAAGCCGCCGTCGTTCGCGACCACCTTGTGCCCGATCATCGTCAGCGGGTGCCCGACGCCGTCGTAGAACCACAGCCGATAGAGCATGTGCTTGACGCCCGGCTTCCCGTCCTGGTCGACGAACAGGTTGAACCAACCGTTGACGACGGGAAGTTGGCCGCCCAGTGCATCGCAATGCACCCAGCCACGAGCGTCCGCGGCTCTCAGGGGATCGTTCCCGAAGTGATTCACGTCGGCCACCTCGATCGTGAGGTGGAACATGAAGGCGGCCGCGCCTTCGCCGTCCGGCCGGGCTCCGCGGGCGAAGTCGGTCTCGCCGAAGGTGATGTGACCGAGCATCTCCTCGGTGAAGCGCACGCTTGAGCTCATCTGGCCGCCGCCTCCGCGACGCGTCTGTCGGGATCGATGATCTGGTCGGCGAAGCGGTCTGCCAGCGCCGCGATCGTGAAGCTGGGGTTGGGGCCGGTGGGGCCGGGCATGACGGAGCCGTCCGCGATGTGCAATCCAGGATGCCCGAAGACGTTCCCGTACGCGTCGACCACGCCCTCCTCGCGGGTGCGTCCCATCGGCGCGCCGCCCAGCGGGTGCACCGTGATCACGCGCCGCAGGAACCAGAGCGGATTGTCGGCGAAGCGCCCGCCGAGCACGCGCGCCATGTCCCGCGAGACGCCGCGCACGCGCGCGAAGTACTCCTCGGAGGCGCGCCGGTTCCAGTCCAGGTCCAGGCGGCCGTTCTTGAGGTACATGCGCCCGTCCGGGATGTCGCGGCCCATGCTCAGCAGCGGGAGCCCGCCCGCGGACAGCTCACTGGGCAGCATCAGGTCGGCGATGTGGGCGGTGACGTCGGTGTCGGGCGAGCCCTTGAGCCAGTTCTTGACCAGGTGCGTCGCGCCCGCGCGCCAGCGCCACAGCTGCACCGGCGCGCTGAGGATGTGGAGGATCCACGCGAGGTGCTGCGGGTAGCCGGCGTCCTGCAGGTAGAAGCCACGGCCCGTGCCGCCGTCCTCGGCGCCCGGGATGTGCGCGGTCGTCGTGATGACCGGCCCGTAGCCCGGGTCGACGATCCGTGACTCGCGCTTGCCGTCCGTGACGCGGCTCGTGTTGAGGATCAGCGTCAACAGGTCCCCGTTTCCGCAGAAGCGCGTGCCGATCCGGCTCGAGAGCCCGGGCAGGACGGCGCGGTTGCGCAACAGCAGGTTCGTCGTACCCAGCGTGCCGGCGCTCAGGATCAGGTGGTCGCAGGTCACCCGCACCGTCGGCGGCGCCTCGGGCGCGCCGGCGTCGAGGTCCGCGTAATGCACCACATAGCCGCCATTCTCACGCGGCTCGAAGCGGCGCACATCGGCCAAAGTGCGGATCTCCGCCCCGTGGTGGGCGGCGTGCGTGAGGTAGTTGTAGTCGAGGGTGTTCTTGGAGCCGAAGTTGCACCCGACATCGCACTCGCCCGACATCTGGCAGGTGGTGCGCGTGCGGCCGTGCAGGTTCGGGATCTTCTCCACGATCGCCTCGCCCGGCACCGGGTCGCGCCCCTCGTTGGCGAACGTCACCGCCAGCTTGGGGTGGAAGTGGCGCAGCCCGAGCTCGGTCGCCGCCTCTTTGAACGCGATCGTCTTCGGCGTCGACGCGTACGGCTCGTGGTCGACCGGGAACTCCTGCAGCCCGACCATGTGCTCGACCCGGTCGTAGTGCGGGTCGAGGTCGCCGCGGTTGACAGGCCAGTACTCGTAGCCGCCGCGGTCCAGGTCCTCCTGCACGAACCAGCGCTCGTCCTTGCGGATGAAGACGTTGGCGTAGATCAGCGAGCCGCCGCCGAGCCCGGCCGAGACCAGCGCGTCGATCCCTCGAAAGGACCAGTAGTGGTACATGCCGACCAGCCCGCGCGGCGGATCCCAGAAGCTCTCGCGCGCGCGGTATGGGCTGCGGGTGAACGAGCCGGGCGGGTACGGGCGGCCGCGTTCGAGGATCAGGACGCGCTTGCCGGCCTCGGCCAGCCGGAAGGCCGTCACCGACCCGCCGAACCCCGAGCCGACGACGATCGCGTCGTAATGCGTGTCAAGACTCAATGTGGTGCAACGCTAACCGCCGTTGGACTTCCGCGGCAAGTACCGTGCGTCCAGGTAGGCTGCGCCCTCACCGCCATGACCACGGGCCAAGACCAGACGCAGACGCTCTACGAGACGGCCGATCGGACGCGTGCGGCGGTCGCCGATCCGCGCTTCGCGCAGGACGTGGACGAGGCGCTCGAGTACTTCGCGCCCGACCTCGCCTCGCATGTCGGCCGCTACGACAGCGGCGAGATGTTCGTCCCGCTGGAGCTGTGGCTCGGCAAGTGGGAGCCCGGCGCGGCGCTCGTGCTGCAGGACCGGGCCGTGATCGTCTGGGGCCGGACGGAGGTCCAGGTCCAGTTCGTCCCGCGCAAGCGGCCGGGCGGCGTGGCGGAAGTCGACGTCCAGGCCGACGCCGTCACGCTCTGGATCGACACGGACGTGCCGCGCAACGTGCGCGTCAAGCGCTACGACAGCAGCTTCGACGTCCCGACGCGCTTCGCCGACAAGCTGCGCCCGGAGGCGCGCGACCAGGCGCCGACCGCCGTGCTGCCGCCGCAGATGGAGCAGTGCCCGCACTGCTTCGCAGAGGTCGAGAAGGGCGCGGACTTCTGCCCGTCGTGCGGCCGCCACATCGGCCCCAAGCCGCCGCGCAACAAGAAGAAGCTGATCATCCTGCTGTTGCTGCTGTTGCTGCTGTTGCTCCTCGTGCTGCTGATCGTGGCGGCGGTGCTGCTGCTGACACGCGACGAAGAGGAGCCGGCCCGGCCCAAGCCGACGCCGACGGCCACCGCCGAGGCCAGCGCGGAGCCCACGGCGGATGCGTTCCGGCGCATCACCGGCCCGGGCTGGGAGGGCCGCGCCCCGCGCTCGTTCGAGCTCGACCGGTCCGGCGGCGGCGACCTTCGGGTGCACGTGCTCACCGACGGGCAGACCGTCATCCGGATCTTCCACACGCCCAACGAGCAGGCGAACCCGGGGACGTTCGAGACGGGGGAGCGCAAGCCGTTGGAGACGCAGGCGGAGGAATCCGAGCTGGCGACCGTCAAGAACTTCGGCACGCCCGAGTGCGAGAACCGCAACTGCTCGGACCTCCTGCTCAACGATCCCGCCTGGGGCGGGATCGCGATCACCGTCAACGCCACCCGGGGCGAGCGGCTGGACGCGGCGAAGGAGATCGCCGCGTCGATCAAGTCACGTTAGGTCGGATGATCGGGGTGGGGCGGAAGGGCTGCGCCTCACGCCAATAGGGTGCGGCCGCCCGAGCTGCTGAGCGGGAACGTGTCCAGGTCGAGCGCGACGACGGCGAGGTCGGCGAACAGCGCGACCTTGCCGAGGTCCTCGCGCAGGTACGGGCCGCCGTCGCGGCGGTCCAGCACGGAGAGGACGCCGATCGTCTTGCCCTCGCGCACGAGCGGCGCGACGACCATCGTGTACGGCACGTAGCCCGTGCCGGCCGCGACCTGGCGGGCGAAGCGCGGGTCCTTGCGGCACTCGGGCACGAACACGCCGTCCCCGCTCGCCACGACCGCGCCCGCGATGCCGACCCCCGGCGGGAGCCGCATGCCGACGACCTCGCTCGCGCCCGCCCCCCACGCCGCCTCGTAGACCAGCTCGCCGTTCGACGGGTCGGTGAGCGCGATCGAGCACGCGGCGGCCTCGAACATGCCGGCGGCGGTGCGGACGATCGCCTCCATGACCTTGCGGCGCGTCGTCGGCCGGCCGAGCGACTGGGCCAGCGAGTGGCCCCGGTCGCCCGTAAGCGGCACGCCGATCGCCTCCGCGAACGCGCCCGCCGACGGGATCCGCTGCTCGGGCAGCATCTCGAGCCCGCCCGACAGTGCGGTGTGTAGCTCGGGCGGCAGGCCCGGCGCGAGCTTGTCGAGCTTGAGCACGTCGCCGTAGCGCGGCGGCGTGCCGATCAGCAGCGTCCACAGGGTCGCCGCCAGGCTGAAGATGTCCGACGCCGCGCTGACGGTGCCGCCCGCGAACACCTCGGGCGCCATGTAGCGCGGGGTGCCGACCGCGATCGTGCCCTGATCCTCGTCGCCGCCCAGCGCGCGCGCCACGCCGAAGTCGACCAGGACGACGCCGTCCTCGCCGTGGATCATGTTCTGCGGCTTGACGTCGCGGTGGACGATCTGCTGCGAGTGCACGTAGGACAGCGCCTCGCAGCCGTGGCGCACGTACTCGATCGCGTCGCCGTACGACAGGCCCGGGTTGCCGCTGCGCTTGAGGATCGCGCCCAGGTCCACGCCGTGGACGAGATCCATGACGATGTACAGGCCCTGGTCGTCGCTGGAGTGGTCGAGCACCTTGACCACGCGCGGGTGGCTCAGGCTCGCCAGCAGCCGCGCCTCGATCTCGAAGCGGGCGGCGTGGCGGACGTCCAGCAGGCGCTTGACGGCGACGTCGGCCCCGGTCTCCCGGTCCGTGGCACGGTAAACCGCACCCATCGCCCCACTGGAGATGGGTGCCACGATCTCATAGCGCCCGTTTAGCGCTTCCCCCCCGACGGCTGTTGCCTGCTGATCCGGCCGCGTCAGTGCATCACTTCCTTATGCGGCCAGACACGCCGGGGCCGGGCGCCCGAGCGCGCCGAGCATGTCGATGACGAGGGTGCCCGCCGACGCCGGGCGGTCCTCCGGGTCCTTGGCCATGCCCGCGGCGAGCACGGCGTCGAGCGTGCGCGGCAGCTCCGGACGGCGCTCGCTGACGCTGGGCGGCGGCTCGACGATGTGGGCGTACATGGTGGCGGCGTCAGTTTCGCGCACGTAGGGGACGGTACCGGTCAGCGTCTCGCAGGCGAGACAGGCGAGCCCGTAGATGTCGGTCGCGGCGCCGACGCGCTCGCCGTCCAGCAGCTCGGGCGCCATGTAGTCGATGGTGCCGAGGACCTGCCCCGGGGCGGTCAACTGGCTGCCATCGTTGTCGCGCGCGAGGCCGAAGTCGCCGAGGAAGACCTCGGGACCCGGGTCGAGCAGGACGTTGGCGGGCTTGACGTCGCGGTGGACGACGCCCGCGGCGTGCGCCGCGTCCAGCGCGCTCGCGACGGAGACCAGGACCTTCATCGCCACATCGATCGAGAGTGGACCGGCCAGGATGAGGTTGCGCAGCGTGCTCGAGACGAGCCGGCTGGCGATGTAGAGCTCGCCTTCCACCTCGCCCATCCCGTGGATCGGGATGATGTGCGGGTGCTCGAGCTGGGCCAGCAGTTCACCCTCGCGCCGGAAGCGCGCGCGGTAGACGGGATCGGCGGCGACATCCTCACGCAGCACCTTCAACGCGACAGCGCGTCCCGTGATGCGGTCGATCGCAAGATAAACGACGCCCATGCGCCCCACCCCGACGATCCCCTCGATCCTGTAGTCACCGAGCCTTGGCTTGTCCATAGCGAGATCGACGCCTAGTGTCCCGGCTCCGCGGGCTGACCGCAAGTGACGGCTGACCGGAAGTCGGGTGGCGGTGCTGGACCCGCCGTCGAGCCGATAGACTTGCGGCGCTCGTATGCCTGAGATCGCACTCGAGCCCAGGCCGGGCGACTCCGTCGGTCCTTACCGGATCACGCGGACCATCGGGCGCGGCCGTATGGGCATCGTCTTTGAAGGGGTCGCCGACGGCGGGAAGCCCGTCGCGGTGAAGGTCGTCACCACCGAGCTCTCCCAGGACGAGGTCTTCGTCCGGCGCTTCCAGCGCGAGGTCGCCGCCGCCCAGAAGATCTCCCATCCCCACGTTGTGCCCGTCCTGGACGCCGGCGAGTCGGGCGGGCTGCCCTACCTCGTGCAGGAGCTGATCCCGGGCGGGTCGCTGCAGGAGCGGATCGCCGCTGCGGGGACCCTGGACCTGGAGACGACGATCCGGCTGCTGACCGGTCCCGCCGAGGGCATCGACGCGCTGCACGCGTCCGGCCTCGTCCACCGGGACATCAAGCCCGCGAACATCCTGCTGGACGGCGACCGCGCTTACGTGACGGACTTCGGGCTGGCCAAGGACTCGCAGGCGTCCAACCTCACCCGCCCCGGGCAGGCGCTCGGCTCGCTCGACTACATGGCCCCGGAGCAGATCCGCGGGGAGGACGTCAGCGCCGCGACCGACATCTACGCGGTCGGCTGCGTCATCCACGAGTGCCTCACGGGCACGCCGCCGTTCGGCGGGCGCCCGTCGATGCGCGTGCTGTTCGCGCACCTGCAGGAGGCGCCGCCGGAGATCCCCGGCCAGGAGGCCGCGGTCGGCAAGGCGATCAACCGGGCCCTCGAGAAGGAGCCGGAAGACCGCCCCGCCACCGCGGTCGGCTACATCAAGGCCGTCAGCAAGGCCGCTGGCATTTGAAGTAGGGACATCCCCTCCGCCCCACCCCGATCATCCGACCTCACCTGCTGAGGCGCGAACGCACGAACTTCGTCGCGTCCGCCGCGGCCCGGCTGTTCAGCACCGCGCCCGCATGATCGACGCCGGTGTAGGTCTTGTAGGTCACGTTCGCCCCGCCGGCCTTGAGCTTGGGCACGAGCTGGTTGGTGAACAGCGGCAGCACGGTCGTGTCCGTCGTGCCCTGCTCGATCTGCACCGGGCCGGAGCGGATCTTCAGCGTCTCCGGGTCGTTCTCGTTCAGGGCCCCGATCACCGGGGCGAGGTTGCCGTCCGGCCGCAGCAGCTCGGACGGCGCGAGCCCGCCGAACGAGTCGCCCTCCGTCAGGTCGCTGAGGCAGACCTCGTCCACCTGCGGGAACAGCACGCGGGCGCGGTCGGACAGCAGCGAGGCGGCGTTGAGCGCGGGCCGGTCGACGTCGACGCCGCGCACGATCATCGCCGCGAGGCCCGTGAGGGGGCCGGGCGCCGTGAGCGCGCCGAGCAGCGCGGCCTGCTCGCCGAGGTGGCTGGCGGGTGCGAGCGCGAGCGTCCCGCGCACGTCGAGCTCGGGCGTCCAGCGGCCGGCCAGCGCGCCGGCCCACAGCGCCGCGTGGCCGCCCTGCGAGTGGCCGGCGATCACGACCCGCTTGCCCAGGCTGCGGTCCAGCTTGCGCGCGCCGCGGACCATGTCCAGGACGGCGCGGCCCTCCGAGACGCCGATCAGGTACGGGTGCGTGGTGGGCGTGCCGAGGCCCTCGTAGTCCGTGCGCACGACGGCGTAGCCGGCCTTCAGCCACGTGTTGAGCAGCTTGTGGTCGTACTGCGCGGGCATGCCGACGCGCGAGGGCGCGCACGCGTCCGCGATCCCGATCGTGCCGTGCGCCCACGTGACGATGGGCCAGCCACCCCTGGGCGCCTTGCCCTTCGGGACGTGCACCGTCCCGGAGATCGCGGTGTCGTGCCCGCTCGTCTGCTGGCCCAGGTAGAGCAGCAGCCGGTTGCTCTTCGCGCTCGTCAGCTTGGCCTTGCCGGTGAGGCCGCGCACCCAGATCGGCGTGCCGTGCGTGCCCTTGGGCAGCGTCTCCGGCGGCGTGTAGAAGGCGAGCCCGGCGGGCCCCTTGTCAACGGCCGCTTGGGAAGCGGGGGTCCCTGCAAAGCAGAGGAACGCCGCGGCGACGATTCCGGCGATGGGCGAACGCATTTACAAGACGGTAACCGGGCCGTCGCCGCGCTGTAGCGATTGCACCGCGACGTCGGCCGGCGTCGGCCCGTCGAAGAGCTCGAACTCCGTCCGGATCGTGTTGTCAGCCAGCAGGACGTGGTAGAGGACGAGCGCGACGTTGTCGCGGGAGACGGCGTCCCGGCGCCCGAACGCGGTCGCGATGTCCACGGTGCCGCTGCCCGGCTCGTCGGTGAGCATGCCCGGCTTGACGATCGTCCAGCTCAGTCCGCTCGTGCGCAGTGCGTCGTCGGCGGCGGCCTTGGCCTCCAGGTAGGCGCGCATCGGTCCGGCGTGCTCGGCATCCTGCGTGCCGATCGAGGACACGATCACGAAGCGGTCGACGCCGAGCGCCTGGGCGGCCTCGATGCACTTCACCGCCGCGCCGAGGTCGACGGTCTGCTTGCGCTCCGGGCCACTGCCGGGGCCGGCGCCGGCCGCGAAGACGATCGCCTCCGCGCCGCCGATGTGCGGGCGCAGGTCGTCGTGCTCGAGGTCGCACAGGACCGGGTGGCCGCCGTCGGCCTCGAGGTCGGCGACGTGGTCGGGGTTGCGGATCAGCCCGCGGGCGGTGTGACCGTTGCGGGCGAGGATTCGGATGAGCCGGCGGGCGATCTGCCCGTGTCCGCCGGCGATGAGGACGTCCATGGAGTGCGCCGTACCCAGGTGACGGCCGCGAGCACCACGACGCCGCCCGCGATCTGGACCGCCGACAGCGACTGGTCGAGCAGAAACCAGGCGAACACGGAAGCCAGGACCGGCTCGAGCGTCGCCACCACCGCGACCTTCGCCGCCGGCAGGTGCCGCAACGCCGTGACCAGGAGCAGGAACGGGATCAGCGTGCCGATCGTGGCCACGCCGAGCGCGACCGCCAGGTTCTCGAGCGAGCCCAGCAGCTCCCACGGGAACGACCAGACGGGCGCCACCACGAGCCAGAACACGGTCGCGAAGCCGAAGCCGTACGTGAGCGTGGTGAACGCGTCGTAGCGCTCGCCGGCCTTCTGCGAGGCGGTGAGGTAGATCGCGAGCGTGACCGCGGCCAACAGCGCGAAGACGACCCCGACGCCGTCGAGGTTGCCGGCGCCCGAGGGCGCGTCGACCACGAGTGCGCAGCCCGCGACCGACAGCGCGACCGCCGCCCACAGGCTCCTGGGCGCGTGGACGCGGTGCACCACGGCCGCCCAGATCAGCAGCATCGCCGGCGCGAGGTACTGGATGACGAGCGCCACGCCGATGTCCATCCGGGCGATCGCCGCGTAGTAGGTCGCGTGGACGAGCGCGATGCCGGCGATGCCCAGCCACGCGAGCTGCGGGACGTCGCGGCGGGCGATCCTCAGCCGGCCGGGGGAAAAGGCGGCGAGCGCGGCGACCAGCAGCAGCGCGGACACGGCCGAGCGGAACTCCGAGAGCCGCGCGGGAGACATCCCCTCGTCGAGCAGATACCGCGAGAGCGAGCCGTTCAGGGCCGAGCAGGTGGCCGACAGGACGGTCAGCAGGTAGCCGAGACGGGGATTGGGCACGGCGGGCATTGTGGCGATGTGTCCTGCTATCACCGGTGTTCTGTGAACGACCAGGTGAGCGTGCTCGACGTGGATGCGGGGCTGGCGGAGCTGGTCCCGGCCGACCAACGCCCACAGGCCCGCCAGGCCACCGGGGCCACGATCCTGCGCTACGGCACGGGCCCGTGGCGCGAGGCCGAACCCGAGACGATCGAGCGTGCCCGCGGCGGCTACGGCATGCTCGTCGTCGACGGCTTGCTGCTGCGACGCGTCGGCGTCGGCGGCCGCCACGCGGCGGAGCTGCTCGGCCCGGGCGACCTGCTGCGCCCGTGGCAGGCCGACTCGGAGACGACGCTCGACGCCGAGTGGACGTGGCGCGTCGTGGCGCCGACGCGGATCGCCGTGCTGGACACGCGCTGGATGCACCGCGCCGCGCACTGGCCGCAGCTCGGCGCCGAGCTCGCGGGCCGCGCGATGTCACGGGCCGTGCGGCTGGTCACCTCGATGGCGATCGCCCAGCAGCCCAAGCTGGACGTCCGCCTGTGGATGCTGTTCTGGGAGCTCGCCGACCGCTACGGCAAGGTCCATCCCGACGGCATCCACCTCGAGCTGCCGCTCACGCACGAGGTCCTCAGCCACCTCGCGGGCGCGCGCCGGCCTTCGGTCTCGGGCGCGCTGACCCGGCTCGCCCAGGACGGGCGCCTGCTGCGGTCCGGCCGGCACTGGGTGCTCTCGGGCGAGCGCCCCGTGGCGGACGCCCTACCCGTGTAGCGCCAGGGACTTCTCCAGCGCCGCCATCAGGTCCGGCACCGGCTCCATGCGCTCGGGGTCGGTCTCCGGGAGCTTGATGTCGCCGCCCTTGCGCTTCTTGCGGACGATCGCCTGCAGCCGCTTGCGGTACTCGTCCTCGTACTCGGAGGGGTCCCAGTCGCCGGAGAGCGCCTCGATCAGCTTGACAGCCTCCTTGACCTCCTTGGGCTTGGTGCGGCCGCCGGAGCCTGGGACGCCGTCGGTGTCGCGAACCTCGTCGGCGAAGCGCAGCGTGGAGAGCGTGAGCGCCTTCTCGCGCACGCGGATCGCGACCAGGTACTCCTTCGTGCGCATGACGAAGCGGCCGAGCGCCACGCGCTCGCTGCGCTCCATCACGCCCGCGAGCAGCCGGTAGGCGCGGATGGTGCCGTCGGTCTCGCCGGCGGGGACGAGGTAGTACGGGTGGTCGTAGTAGATCGGGTCGATCTCGTCGAGCTTGACGAACGACTCGATGTCGATCGTGCGCGTCTTCACCGGGTCGGCGGCGCTCAGCTCGTCGTCGGTGACCACGACGCCGTCGTACTCGTTGCCGATCTCCTCGTAGGGGACCTCCTTGCCCTCCTTCGAGCAGACGCGGTGCGTCTCGATCGGCGTGTCGTCTTTCTCGTGGATCTGGCGGAAGTGCAGATCGAGGTCGCGCACGGCGCTGACGAGCTGGACGGGCACGTTGACGAGCCCGAACGAGAGCGAACCGGTCCACAGCGCCCTAGCCAAGGCTGGCCTCCAGCGCCTTCATGAGGTCGTCGGTCTCCTCCTGCGGCTCGGGCTCTTCGACCTCGATCTCCTCGCCGCTGCGCTTGCGCTCGATCACCTGCAGGACGGCCTCGCGGTGGGTGTCCTTGTACTTGTGCGGCTCGAACTTCGCCTGCAGGCTGTCGACCAGCTTGCCCGCCATCTGGAGCTCGCGGTCGGTCGGGTTCTTCTGCGGGCTCGGCAGGTCGAGATCGCCCGGCTCGACGACCTCGTCGTGGAAGTTCATGACCTCCATCGCGAGCACGCCGTCGTGCGGGCGGACGGCGACGAGCCGCTCGCGGTCGTGGAAGACCCAGCGGCCGATCGCGACCTTGCCCGTCTCCTCGAGCGCCTTGCGCAGCAGCCGGAACGCGTCCTCGCCCTTGTCACCCGCGCCGAGGTAGTAGGTCTTCTCGTAGAAGATCGGGTCGATCTGCTCACCGGGTACGAAGCGCTCGACGTCGATCAGCTTCGCGTTCTCGCCCCCGGCGGCCGCGATCTCCTCCTTGGTGAGCACGACGATCCCGCCGTCGGAGAGCTCGTAGCCCTTGACGATCTCGTCGCTCGGGACCTCCTTGTCCTCCTTGGGGCAGACCTTGCGGTGCTCGATCCGCGCCTCGTCCTTGAGGTGGACCTGGTGGAAGTGGATGCTCTTGGACTCCTGCGCCGTGAACACCTTCACGGGCACGTTGACGAGCCCGAACGTGAGCGTGCCGTTCCAGATCGAGCGCGCGGCCATTGAGCGCTCTCTTACCCCGTCAATCGAGGAAGAACGCGATCTCCTCGACCGGCGCGCGCTCGGGCACGCGCTGCTCCTGGCGCGGCGTGCCGAGGTAGAGCAGGCCGATCGGCGTCTCGTCGTCGGGGAGGCCGAGCGCGTCCAGCACCGGCACCGTGCGCCAGTAGGCGGCGAGCCCGCGCGCGTGCGCGCCGAGCAGCACGATGTACGCGGCGACCGCGGTCGCGAGCAGGTCCTCGTGGTCCTGCTCGGCCTGTCCTGTCTGCTTGACGCTCACGGCGACGAGCGTCGGCGCGCGGTCGAGCTTGCTCGCCGAGCCGGGCTTGTGCGCCTCGGCCGCCGCCTTGAGCGTGGCCAGCGCCCGCGGGCCGATCACGCGAAACCGCCAGGGGTTCGTGACGTGGTGATTGGGCGCCCAGCGCGCCAGTTCGAACAGCTCGAGCAGGGTCTCGCGCGGGACGGGGTCGGGGCCGTACGCCTTGTGCGTCCGGCGCGTGCGGATGAGCTCGTCGATCACCGATTCGATGGTACGGGTAGTTGCGCGGCGTGCCTGAGACCGTGAAGACCCGCATTCCCGCCCGCATGGACCGCCTGCCGTGGAGCCCGTGGCATTGGCTCGTCGTGCTCGGGTTGGGGACGGTGTGGATCCTCGACGGGCTCGAGGTCACCATCGTGGGCGCGATCGCGAGCCGGCTGTCCGAGCAGGACGCGCTCGGCATCAGCGAGTACCAGGTGGCGGTCGGCGGCACCTTCTACATCGCGGGCGCGGCGGTCGGCGCGCTCGGCTTCGGCTATCTGACCGACCGGCTGGGCCGCAAGAAGCTGTTCATCGCGTCGCTCGGCCTGTACCTGCTCGCGACCGTGCTCACCGGCTTCACCTGGAGCGCGTACTCGTTCTGGTTCTTCCGCTTCCTGACCGGCCTCGGCATCGGCGGCGAGTACGCGGCGATCAACTCCGCCATCGACGAGCTGATCCCGGCCAAGTACCGCGGTCGGGTCGGGCTGATCATCAACGGCTCCTACTGGCTGGGCGCGGCCTTCGGCGCGGCGCTCTCCGGCCTGCTGCTCGACAAGGACCTGTTCGGCGCCGACCTCGGCTGGCGGCTCGCGTTCTTTCTCGGCGCGGTACTCGCGATCGGGATCATGCTCGTGCGCCGGCACGTGCCGGAATCACCGCGCTGGCTGATGATCCACGGCCGCAACGACGAGGCCGAGCAGCTGGTCGACGGGATCGAACGCGAGATCGAGCGCAAGACCTGGAAATCGCTGGAACCGGTCGGCGCCGACGACGAGCTGGAGATCGTCCAACGCCGATCGACGAACTTCGTCGAGATCGCGCGCGTGCTGTTCCGCGACTATCCGCGCCGCTCGCTGCTCGGCTTCACGCTGCTCGCCACGCAGGCGTTCGTCTACAACGCCGTCATCTTCACGTTCTCGCTCGTGCTGACGGGCGTCTTCGACGTCGACTCCAGCGTGGCCGGCCTCTACCTGATCCCGTTCGGGATCGCGAACTTCCTCGGCGTGCTGATCCTCGGCCGCCTGTTCGACACGGTCGGGCGGCGGCCGATGATCTCCGGCACCTACTTCGTGGCGGCGCTCGGGCTGGCGGCGCTCGCGGCGCTGCTCGCCGGCGACGCGCTCGGCACCTGGGGCTACATCGCGCTGCTGTGCGGCGCGTTCTTCTTCGCCAGCGCCGCCGCGTCGGCGGGCTACCTGACCGTCAGCGAGACGTTCCCGCTCGAGATCCGCGCGATGGCGATCGCGCTGTTCTACGCGATCTCCACCGGCATCGGCGGCGCGGTCGGGCCGCTGCTGTTCGGCCGGCTGCTCGGCGGCGACGACCCCGCGGGCGTCGCCGTCGGCTACTGGATCGCGGCGGGGCTGATGGCCTTCGCCGCGATCATCGAGATCGTGTTCGGCGTCGACGCCGAGCAGCAGTCGCTCGAGGACGTCGCCGAACCGCTGTCGGCTCAGGAAGCTGGTTAGGCCGCGGCGAGCGGTACCGCGCTCGGCCCGCAGGCGAGGATGTCGGCGATCAGCGTGTCGACGCGCTCCTCCAGCCAGCGGCCACTCTTGAGCAGGTGCTCGGCCAGCGCGCCCATGTCGCGCAGCGAGTCACGGGCCTCGTCGAGCGACGCGGCGAAGATGAGGTTGTCGGCGGCGTCGCGGATGCGAGCCTGCTCACCGGCGAGGAGCTTCGTGGGCCCCAGCTCGGTGAGTGTCTGTACAACGCGCCCGTAGGCCTGTGTGCGTTCGTTGGTCATGACACGTGGTCTCCTGTCCGGAGTCTTCGTCACTGCAGCAACGAACCTGAAGGGCGGAACTGGTCGTCAACTCCCGGACCCGACAAGTGTTCGAGTCGTCGGCGCGCGGGTACGCGTCCCGCAAGGGGTTATGGGCATGCTCGACGTAGGCGTCTTCCACCGTGTGCCGGAGCTCGCGGTGATCGATCCGGCCACGGGTGAGGCGATCGGCCACGTGCCGGCGTGCGCCGCACCGGAGGCGCACGACGCGGTGCTCGCCGCGCGCTCGGCTGCGGGCGCGTGGGCGCGCAGCACGCCGGAGGCACGCGGGTCGCTGCTCAAGGCCGCGGCGCGGCGCCTGCGCGAGCACGCGCGCGAGCTCGCCGAGCTGCAGACGCGCGAGACGGGCGCGCCCTTGGCCGCTTCCCTCGGCGGGGTCGAGCGCGGGATCGCCGCGATCGAGGCGTACGCGGAGCTCGGGCCGCTCGACAGCGCGGCCGGCCCGCGCGGCGGGCTGATCGTGCGCGAACCGCGCGGCGTGGTCGCGATCCTGATGCCGTGGGCGGACCCGCTGGCCGCCTCCTGCAGCGCGCTCGCGGCGGCGCTGGTGAGCGGCAACGCCGTCGTGCTCAAGCCGTCGGAGAAGGCGCCGCTGGCCGCCCAGCGGGTGGTGGAGCTGCTCGACCTCGGTGAAGCGCTGCAGTTGCTGCACGGAGACGACCGCGCCGCCCGTCCCTTGAGCACGCATCCCGGCGTGGACCTCGTGATCCGGCCGGGCGAGGAGGCCGCGGGCAGCCACCTGGTCGTGATCGACGCCGGCACCGACCCCGAGTGGGCGGCCGAGCAGGTCGCCGCCAGCGCGTACGCGGGCGCGGGCCAGTCGTGCGGGTCGGTTGAGCGCGTGAACGTGCACCGCTCCGTGGCCGAGCCGTTCCTCGACGCGCTGGTCGCGCACGCGCGGGCGCTGCGGAGCGGGCCGGGCCTGGCGCCGGGCACCGAGCTCGGCCCGCTGATCGACGAGGAACAGCGGTTGTGGGTGCACCGCCAGGTCCAGGACGCCGTCTACGAGGGCGCGGAGCTGCTGGCGGGCGGCGAGCCCCTGTACGGGCCCGGCTACTTCTATCCGCCCACGGTCCTGACCGACGCGCCCGCCAATGCGCTCGTGATCTGCGGCGAGACGCGCGGCCCGGTCGTGACGGTCCGCACCGTCGACTCGTTCGGCGAGGCCCTCCTCGTCGACGACCGGATGGGGATCGCCTCGGTCCTGACGCCGCTGCACGCGAACGCCCAGCGCGCCTGGCGGGAGCTCCCGGCCCGCACGGTCAGCGTCGACGCCGTCTTCTGCACGCCCCGCCCGGGCGCCGAGCCCGAGCTCCTCGCGGCCGTGACGCGTACCAAAGTCGTGCATCTCGCCTAGGGATCGTCTCGGGGTTCCCTAGGGTGATCCCCAATGGCGGGATCGGCCCGCCGGCGGCAGCCTGTGCGCCATGGAACCCGACGCCCCCGTTCGCCAACTCACCCTCTCGACTTCCGACAAGCACGTGTGGGGCGTGGCGGGCGGCCTGGGCCGCTACTTCGGCGTGGACCCGATGCTGTTCCGGGTCGCGTTCGGCGTGTCGGTGGTGTTCGGCGGGATCGGCATCGTCGCCTACCTCGCGCTGGCGGCGTTCCTGGCGTCCGACAACGGCCGGCCGGCCTGGATGGCGGACAAGCCGCGGGCGGCTTCCCTGGTCATCATCGCCAGCCTCGCCGTCGCCGGGCTGACGACGATGTCGCCTCCAGGGTTCATCCTCGGCCCCGGGCTGTTCGGCATCGCCGTCTTCACGCTGCTGGCGGTGGCCGGGTATCGCGCGATCGGCCAGGAGATCCGCAATGACCCCGCCCGGCTGGCCGCGAAGGGCGTGCTGGCGATGCTCGGCCTCGTGGCCGCGGTCGCCGCCGCGGTCGGCATCGGGTTCGTCGTCGCGCTCGGCGGCGGCGTCGCGGTGGCCATCGTCTCGATGGTCGCCGGCCTTGGCCTGGTCACCGCCGGCCTGCTCGGCGGGCCGCGATGGCTCATCCTCCCCGTCATCGTGCTGGTGCTCCCGCTCGCCGTCGTCTCCGCCGCCGACCTCGATCTCGAAGGCGGCGTGGGCGAGCGGCGCCACGCGCCGCTGGCGGTGGCGGACCTGCGCCCCGAGTACCGCGTCGGCGTCGGCCGGATGGAGCTGGACCTGCGCGACCTGAACGTCCCCGCCGGCAGCACCGAGGTGAAGGTGAACGTCGGGATCGGAGAGGCCCGCGTGCTCGTGCCCAACGACGTCTGCGCGTCGATCGACGGCGACATCGGCGTCGGCGCGGCCGACATCCCGAACCGTTTCAAGGAAGGCCCGGACATCGCCATCCGCGAGGCGCGCAAGCAGCTCGTGATCAAGGCCGACATCGGCGTGGGCCACCTGCAGGTCGACCGAAACCGCGACGCCTGCGCATGAGGCGCGGTCGTGTCGATCGCACGCTCATCGTCGCGGGGCTCGCGACGATCGCGCTCGGCACGCTGCTGTTGCTGGACCGGCTCGGCTCGATCGACCTGCGCTTCGAGTACGCGGCGCCGGCGGTCCTGGCGGCGATCGGCGTCGTCCTCATCACGGCGGGCCTCTCATGAGCGACGCCGCTCCGCTCCCCGTCCGCCGCGATCCGTCGCACGGGTACCTCGGCGGCGTCTGCTCCGGCTTCGCCAACCGCGTCGGGATCGACCCGATCCTGATCCGGATCGGCTTCATCGCCGCGGTCGCGCTCGGCGGCGTGGCGATCCCGCTGTACGCGCTCGGCTGGGTGCTGATCCCCGCCGAAGGCCCGGAGAAGCCGGCCGTGCAGCGGCTGCTGACCCGCAGCGACACCTGGCTCGTCGCGGCCGGGATGGGCTGCCTGGTGGCCTCCGGCCTGCTGCTGCTGCGGGCGTGGGGCTTCTGGTTCGTGAGCGACCAGTTCCTGTGGCCGCTGGTGATCGCGGCGGCCGGCGGCGCGCTGATCTGGCGGCAGTCGCAGACGGCGCCCGAGCGGGTCACCTCGCGCGCGCGGCTCCCGCGCCAGACCGTCAACCGGGCGACCGCGGGCGCGGCATTGGTGGTCGGCGGCGCGCTGATCTTCCTGTATGTCAACGACGCGCTGGCGCCGGCGCGGGACGTCGTCCTGCCCGTGCTGGTGATGCTCGTGGCCTTCACGATCATCCTCGCGCCGTGGTGGATCCGGCTCGTGCGCGGGCTCAACGACGAGCGCGCGGCGCGTATCCGCTCGCAGGAGCGTGCCGAGGTGGCCGCGCACCTGCACGACTCGGTGCTGCAGACGCTCGCGCTCGTGCAGAAGCGCGCGGACGACCCGCGCGAGGTCGCCGCGCTCGCGCGCCGGCAGGAGCGCGAGCTGCGGGCGTGGCTGAACGGCACGCGGAACGACCAGAACTCACTGGCCGGTGCGCTTGAAGCTGCGGCGGAGGAAGTCGAGGCCGACCATCACGTGCCGATCGAGGTCGTGACCGTGGGCGACGCGCCGCTCGAAGAGCCCGCCGCCGCGCTGGTCGCGGCCGCGCGCGAGGCGCTCGTGAACGCGTCCAAGTTCGCCGGGCCGGAGCCGATCTCGCTCTACGCCGAGGTCGCCGACGGGCGCGTCGAAGTGTTCGTGCGCGATCGCGGTCCCGGTTTCGACGTCGAGAGCGTTTCGCACGACCGGCGCGGCGTCCGTGACTCTATTGTCGGTCGCATGGAGCGCCATGGCGGCCGGGCGACGGTGCACTCGACCCCCGGCCACGGAACCGAAGTCGAGCTGGTGATCGAACCGTGAAGGCGAGCGTCGTCATCGTCGACGACCACTCGCTGTTCCGCGCGGGCGTGCGCGCCGAGCTGGACGGGCTCGTGGACGTGATCGGGGACGCGTCTTCCGTCGAGGAGGCGGTCGAGTGCGTCGTGCGCCTGGAACCGGACGTCGTCCTGCTGGACGTGCACATGCCGGGCGGCGGCGGGCTGGAGGTACTGCGCCAGGTGGCCGAGAAGCGGCCGGCGCAGCGGTTTCTCGCGCTCAGCGTGTCCGACGCGCCCGAGGATGTGATCGCGATCATCCGGGCGGGCGCGCGCGGCTACGTCACCAAGACGATCTCCGGCGAGGAGCTCGCGGACGCCGTGCGGCGGATCGCCGACGGCGACGCCGTCTTCTCGCCGCGGCTCGCGGGGTTCGTGCTGGACGCGTTCGCCTCCGTGGCGGGACCGGTCGAGGTCAACGACCCCGAGCTCGAGCAGCTGACCGCGCGCGAGCGCGAGGTCCTGCGCCACATCGCCCGCGGCTACCTGTACAAGGAGATCGCCGCGCGGCTGAACATCTCCACCAAGACGGTCGAGGCGCACGTGTCCGCCGTCCTGCGCAAGCTGCAGCTGTCCTCCCGCCACGAGCTCTCCCGTTGGGCCGTCCAGCGCCGGCTGGTGGACTAGCGGGCCTGCGCGACGAGATCGTCGCGCACGCCGGCTGCGGCTACGAGCCGTGCGAGACGGCCACGCGGACCGTCCCCGGCGAGGGCAACCCCGAGGCCGCCGTCGTGTTCGTGGGCGAGGCACCCGGCGCGACCGAGGACGAGCTCGGGCGCCCGTTCGTGGGTCGCGCCGGCAAGCTGCTCGACGAGCTGCTCGCGGAGGCGGGGTTGCAGCGTTCCGACGTGTGGATCACGAACGTGGTCAAGGCGCGCCCGCCCAAGAACCGCGACCCCAAGGCGCCGGAGATCGCGCACTGGATGCCCGTGCTCGAGCGCGAGATCGAGCTCATCCGGCCGCGCTTCATCGTCCCGCTCGGCCGCCACGCGCTCAAACACTTCGCGCCCGCGGCGAAGATCGGCGAGGTGCACGGCACGCTGGTCAACGGGCGGCTCTTCCCGCTCTACCACCCGGCCGCGGCGATGTACAACCAGACGCTGAAGTCGACGCTGTTCGACGACGCGCGCGCCCTCGGCGCGCTGCTGGCTCAACCGTAGAGCTTCAGGAACGACAGCTTGTCCCAGTAGCCGCGCTGGAACGCGATCAGGCCGTCGCGGACGGTGAAGAAGCCGCAGCCGCGCAGCCCGAGCGGGTCGCGCCACTCGAGGATCGCGACGTCGCCGGCCTCGTGGATGACCTCGGGGATGCAGACCATCTCGGCGGCCGCGAACTCGCGCTCGAACATCGCGTGGATCGCCGCCCGGCCCTCGACCGGGTCCTCGGCGACCTGGTGGTTGACGGCGTCCTCGCGGTAGAGGGCGGCGAGCCCGTCGGCGTCGCCGGCGTTGAACAACTCGAGCCAGCGCTCGACGACCGCCTTCGGCGTCATCACACGCCGAGCTCGTCCAGAGACGCGTGGAGCTCGGCCGCGTCGCGGTAGACGCGGAAGGCGCCCGCGCCGAGCAGCTCGTCCGCGCCGTAGCCACCGGAGAGCAGGCCGATGCTGAGCATCCGCGCCCGGCGCGCGGCCAGAAGGTCCCAGACGGCGTCGCCGACCACGTAGCACTCCTCGGCGTCGGCCTCCAGGCGCCGTGCGCACTCGAGGAACAGGTCCGGCTCCGGCTTGGCCCGCGCGACGTCGCCACGCTCGACGACGACCGTCGCGTCCGGGATGCCGAGCGCCTCCAGCGAGGCGTCGATGCTCGGCCGCCGGCCCGAGGTGGCGATCCCGTGCACGATCTCGCGCTCGCGCAGCTCCGCCAGCAGGTCCTTGGCGCCTGGCAGCGGGCGGCGCTCCTCCAGCGGAAGCAGCTCGCGGAAGATGCGGTCGTGGGTGACCTGCAGCTGCTCGGCCTCCTCGTCGGTGAGCTCGTGGCCGATCTCCCGGCCGACCGCGCGGGTGAAGAGCCCGCCGCTCATCCCGATCTTGCGGTGGATGCGCCAGCCGTCGACGGCCATCCCGTTCTCGTGCAGCGCCTTCTGCCACGCAAACACGTGGGCGTAGACGGTGTCGACGAGCGTGCCGTCGAGGTCGAAGATCAGGGCCGGCATCGGCGACTGACGTTAGAGGTTCGAGCCGGCCGTCCGCAGGGAGGTGCCGCGCTCACGCCGGTGCAGGCCGAAGCGCGCGGGCAACGGCTCGCCGCCGTCCCAGGCGGCGATCACGCGCTCGGCCAGCGCCGGGCCGTGCTTGAAGCCGTGGCCGGAGCCGCCCCCGACGAGCCAGACGCCGTCGTGCTCGGCGGCCAGGAACTCGGAGTCGGCGGTGAGCTCGTAGCGGCACGTCCTGGTGCCCTTCAGCGGCGCGGCGGCGAGCGCGGGGAAGCGCTCGGCGACGTATCCGCGCATCAGCGCCTCCGTCTGCGGCGTCGCGTCCGGCAGCGGCGCGTCGGGGTCCAGCGGCGGGCCTTCCTCGTCCCAGGCGCACTTGACGCCCAGGTCGTGCAGGTCGCCGGTGCCGTAGACGGCGCGGTCGTAGTCGATCCAGGCCGGCGCGCGCTCCCAGCCCGGCCCGCCGTCGTAGAAGAACAGCTGCTGGAGCGTGACGCGCAGTTGCACGACCGCCGGGAAGAGCGTGGCGAGCCAACCGCCGCAGCTCCACACGACGCGGTCGGCCTCGTAGACGTCGCCCTCGAGGACGACGCGGTCGCCGTCGGGCGCCGCGCGGCCGTGGACGATGCGCGCGCCGCGCTCCGTCGCCGCCTGGGCGAGCGCGCGGACGGCGTGGGCCGCGCGCAGCACGCCCGCCTCCGGCTCGTGCAGCACCCAGGTCAGGTCGGCGCCGTTCAAGGACGGGAACCGGCGCGCGGCGTCGGCGACGTCCTGGCGTTCGGCGGGGATGTCCAGGGCGTGCAGGGTCTGTGCCGACGCGGCCTCCCAGCCGTCGTCGCGGTGCGCGAACCACGAGACGCCGCACTCGGTCAGCAGGTCGGTGCCCGTCTCGGCTTCGAGCTCGCGCCACAGCGTGCGCGCACGGCGCGCCATCGCCGCGTAGTCCGCGTCCGGGCCGTGGGCGCAGCGGATCAGCCGCGTCTCGCCGCCGGAGGTCGCGCGCGGGTCGCCCGGCTCGAACTGGTCGATCAGCACGACGTCGTCCCCGCCGCCCGCCAGATGCCAGGCCAGCGACGCTCCGAAGGTCCCCGCGCCGACGATCACCACCCTGGCCACGGCCGCAGACGGTACAAAGAACGGCGTGCTCGCCGCTGCGCTCGCGACGTTGGTGATCGGCCACTCGGCCGAAGGCCGGGAGATCCGCGCCACGCGCGTGGGGGACGAGGACGCGCCCGTGAAGGTGCTCGTGGTCGGCGACGTGCACGGCAACGAGCCGGCCGGGGAGGCGATCGTCACGGCGCTCCGGCGCGAGCGCGTGGCCGGCGTGCAGTTCTGGCTGGTCCGCACCGGCAACCCGGACGGGCGCGCCGCGAACACGCGCCAGAACGCCCGCGGCGTCGACCTCAACCGCAACTTCCCGTACCGCTGGGCACCCGGCGCGCGCGGCACCTACTACCCCGGGCCGAAGGCGGGCTCGGAGCCGGAGACCAAGGCGCTGATGCGGCTGGTCCGGCGCGTGCGCCCGCAGCTCGGCGTCTACTACCACCAGCACATGGGGATCACCGTGCGGGCGCGCGGGGTGGACGCGGGGGTCCAGCGCGACTACGCGCGCCGCACCGGCCTTCCCTTGAAGTCGCTGCCGAACTACCACGGCACGGCGATCGGCTGGCAGAACCACCTGATCAAGGACGGGACGGCGTTCGTCGTCGAGCTGCGGGCCGGCCCGGCGCCGCTGCAGCGCCATGTGGACGCGGTGATCGCCGCAGCGAGGAGCTACGTCGAATGAGGATCGTGCTGGTGCGCCACGGCGAGACCGAGTGGAGCGCGTCGGGCAAGCACACGTCGACCACCGACGTCCCGCTCACCCAGCGCGGACGGGAGGCGGCGGTGGGCGTGCGCGACCGGCTCGCGGGCCGCGAGTTCGCGCTCGTGCTCGCCTCGCCCCGCCAGCGCGCGCAGGACACGGCGCGGCTCGCGGGCTTCGAGCCCGAGACCGAGGACGGCCTCGTCGAGATCGCCTACGGCGACTACGAGGGGCTGACCACGAAGGAGATCCGCGTCGACCGGCCGGGCTGGACGCTGTGGGCGGACGGCTCACCGGGCGGCGAGACGCTGGCGGACGCCGGCGCGCGGGCGGACCGCGTGCTGGCGCGCGCCCGCGAGGCGGGCGGCGACGTCGCGCTGTTCGCCCACGGCCACATCCTGCGCGTGTTCGGCGCCCGCTGGATCGGCTTGCCGCCGGGACACGGCGGGTCGCTCAAGCTCGACACCGCCGCGATCTGCGAGCTCGGCTACGAGCGCGAGACGCCCGTCCTGCTGCGTTGGAACGCCTGAAACCACAGCGTTTCCACAAGAACGGGGTTGAAGCTGGTGGCCATGAAGAACTGGATCGTCGCCGCCATCGTCGCCGTCGCCGGAGCCGGACTGGTCGCCACGGCCACCGCCGCCCCGTCCAAGGAGAAGAAGGCCGGCGCCTTCAACCAGGTGCTCGCGAACAAGCTCGGTGAGCAGCTGGACAAACCCGCCGAGGACGTGCAGGCGGCGCTCAAAGCGTCCCGCAAGGACGTCAAGGCGGCCGAGAAGGGGAACAAGCGGGAGGTGTGGACGAACACGGTCGCCGCGGCGCTGAAGGTCGAGCCCAAGCAGCTCAGCGACGCGGTGCGTGCGCTCGTCAAGCAGCGCCTCGACGCGCTGGTCCAGGACGGATGGCTCACGGCCGAGCAGGCCGCCAAGCGCGAGGACAAGCTCTGGGTTCCGTTCCTGCGCGTCCGCTGATCCTCGTCGTCGACGACGAGCCGGCGATTCGAACGGCCCTCGAGCGCGCGTTACGCCTCGAGGGCTTCGCCGTGCGCACGGCCGCGGACGGCGCCGGCGCGCTGGCCGCGGCCATGGATGAGCCGCCGGCGGCGATCGTGCTCGACGTCGTCCTGCCCGACCTCGACGGGCGCGAGGTGGCGACCCGGCTGCGCGCCCGGGGGTTGGACACGCCGATCTGCATCCTGAGCGCGCGCGACGAGGTCGCCGACCGGGTCGCCGGCCTGCAGGCGGGCGCGGACGACTATCTGGTCAAGCCGTTCGCGATGGAGGAGCTGGTCGCGCGCCTGCACGCGCTGCTGCGCCGCGGCGCGCCGGCCGCGACCGGCGACGTGCTCGTGGCGGCTGACGTGCGCCTGGACCCGGCGCGCCGGATCGCGGCCCGTGGCGGCGTCGAGCTCGACCTCACCCGGCGTGAGTTCGACCTGCTCGAGGCGTTCCTGCGCCACCCGGGGATGGTCCTCACGCGCACGCAACTGCTCGAGCAGGTGTGGGGGTATGACTGGGAGGCCGACGGCAACGTGGTCGACGTCTTCGTCGGCTACCTGCGCCGCAAGCTCGGCGAGCCGCGCGTGATCCACACGGTCCGCGGCGTGGGGTTCGTGCTGCGGTGAAGTCGCTCGCGGGGCGCGTCGCGCTGCTGGTGACGATCACGGCGGCCGTCGTGTTCGTCGTGGTCGGCGTGCTGCTGATGGCGGAGGTCGGCCGGCGCGAGCGCGCGACGTTCGACCGCGAGCTGCGCGCGACCGTGAACCGAATGGTCGTGCCCGCGCGCCGCGACCGCACCGGGCAGCTCGACCGGCTCGCGGGCGACGCCTCCGTGCGGCTGCTGACGCAGGGCCGGGTGAGCTACGACAACGGCCGCGCGCCGGAGCTTCCGGTGCCGCGCACCGGCCTGCGGACGCTCACCGCCGCGGACGGCTCCCGCTGGCGCGTGCTGCGCCGCGGGCGGTTGATCGTCGCGCGGCCGCTGCAGGTCGTCGAGGACCGCATCGACGACCTGCAGAACACGATCGCGCTCGCCGCGCTGCTCGGCTTGGTGGTGACGGCGATCGCGGTGCGGCTGGTGGCAGCGCGCTCGCTGCGGCCGCTCTCGTCGCTGCGCGAGCAGGCGGCGGGCATCACGACGACGCGCGCGCGGGTGGACGAGTCCGGCCCGGCCGAGGTCGGCGAGGTCGCGCACGCGCTCAACGCGATGCTCGCCCGGCTGGAGGAGTCGGTCGCCGCGACCGAGCGGTTCACGGCGGACGCCGGCCACGAGCTGCGCACCCCGCTGACGAGCGTGCGGGCGAACCTGGCCGCGCTCAGACATGGCCCGGACGACAAGGTCCTCGCGGAGCTCGAGCGCGACGTCGCGCGGCTCGCGGCGCTGCTCGACGGGCTGCAGGCGCTCGCTCGCGGCGACGCCGGTGCGGTCGCGCGCGAGCCCGTCGATGTCGGGGATGTCGCCGACGCCGCGCTCGCCGACGCCCGCCGGCGCCACCCGGAGGTGGACTTCGCGTTCGGCGAGGCGCACGAGCTGACGGTCACCGGCGACGCGACGGGCATCCGCGCGATCCTCGACAACCTGCTCGAAAATGCGGCGCGGCACGGCGCCAGCACCGTGCGGATCGAGCTCGGCGCGCATCACATCGCGGTCGACGACGACGGCCCCGGCATCCCACCCGACCGGCGCGAGCGCGTCTTCGAGCGCTTCGTGCACGCCGGCGCGGGCGGCTCCGGGCTCGGCCTCGCGATCGTCGCTCAGCAGGCGCAACTGCACGGCGGGGAGGCCCGGATCGAGGACTCGCCGCTCGGCGGCGCGCGGGTTCTCGTCACAATGCGCGCGTGAAGGTCTCCGCCAAGGCCGATTACGCGGTCCGCGCCGCCGCCGAACTCGCCGCCGCCCAGAACACCGGCTCGCTCGTGCGCGCCGAGACGATCGCGACCGCTCAGGGCATCCCGCAGCGCTTCCTCGAGAACATCCTGTCCGACCTGCGGCACGCCGGGCTGGTGCAGAGCCAGCGCGGCGCGGAGGGCGGGCACCGGCTCAACAAGCCCGCGGACGAGATCAGCGTCGCCGACATCATCCGCGCCGTCGACGGCCCGCTCGCGGCCGTGCGCGGGGAGCGCCCCGAGTCCGTCACCTACCAGGGCCCGGCCGAACCGCTGCAGCGCGTGTGGATCGCGCTGCGCAAGAACCTGCGCGACGTCGTCGAGCACGTCAGCCTCGCCGATCTCGCCGCCGGCGCGCTCCCCGACAACGTCAACGCGCTCGCTGACGACCCTGAGGCTTGGACCACAAGATAGACTGGCGCGCTAAACCTGATCGGCTTTCTCGCCTTTTTCTCGGAGGTCCCAACCGCAATGCGTAAATCCCTCGTCGCGCTCGCCGCGGTGCTCATGCTCGCCGGCTGCGGCGACAACACGTCGTCGACGGCGTCCGACGAGGGCACGGCCACGCCGGCCGCCACCGAGCAGGCCGCCCAGCTGCCCGAGAAGTTCCAGGCGGGCGTGGAGGTCGCGCTCGTGCGCCAGCTCGCGTCGGGCGACTTCTTCCAGCAGTGGCTGCTGGGCGCCGAGGAGCAGGCGAAGGCGCTCAACATCGACCTGCGCATCTCCGACGCGCGCAACAACAACGACCAGCACGCGACCGACCTGCAGCGCGCGATCGACTCCAAGCCGGACGCGATCATCGTCGACCACGGCCTCGCGACCACCGTCAACCCGCTGATCGACGACGCCGTCAAAGCCGGCATCCCGGTCGTCGTGTTCGACGTCGAGAACGACAACCCCGAGGTCGTCGAGATCCAGCAGTCCGACGAGGAAGCGGGCACGCGCATCGGCGAGGAGCTCGTCAAGGGCATCGGCGGCGAGGGCGAGGTCGGCTACGTGTACGTGCCGGGCTTCGCGCCGCTGGACCGCCGCAACCGCGGCTGGGACGAGGTCAAGAAGGCGAACTCCGCCATCAAGGAGGTCGCCCAGTTCGGCGAGGTCTCCGATTCCACGGCCAACGACACGCAGGAGCAGGCGAACGCGGTCATCACCGCCAACCCGGAGCTCAAGGCCGTACTCGCGCCCTACGACGAGTTCGCCAAGGGCGTCGTGAACGCGCTCGAGGCCGCCAACAAGACCGACGTGAAGGTCTACGGCGCCGACATCTCCACACCGGACATCGGCGTGATGACCAAGGAGGGCAGCCCGTGGGTGGCGACGATCGCCACCGACCCGGCCAACGTCGGCCGCGTCGCGGTGCGCGCCGCCGCGCTCAAGCTCAACGGCGACCCGATCGACACCGACGTGCTCGTCCCGCCGTCGCTGATCACACAGGACTTCCTCAGGGAGAACTCGGTCAAGACGCTCGAGGATCTGCGCGCCAAGCTGCCCGAGCTCAACACGCAGGACACGGCCACGGCCGACTGGATTCCCAAGTCCTAGATGACCGTTGCGCTGCGTGAAGTCGCGAAGTCGTTCGGCTCCACGCAGGCGCTGCGCGGGGTGAGCCTGGAGCCGGCGGCGGGCGAGGTGCTCGCCGTCGTCGGCGCCAACGGGGCGGGCAAGTCGACGCTGAACAAGATCCTGTCGGGCGCGCTCGCGCCCGACACGGGCGAAGTGCTCGTCGACGGTGAGCCCACCCGCTTCCACTCGCCGCTCGACGCCCGCCGCGCGGGTGTGGAGACCGTGCACCAACACGCATCGGAGTGGACGATCCCCGGACTGAGCACCGCCGAGAACCTCACGCTGGACCGGCTCGCGAGCGGGGAGGACGGCGCGTGGGCCTCGCCGCGCCGACTGCTGCCGCGCGCCCGCGCGGTGGCCGAGGGCCTCGGCCTGCACCTGAGCGACGCCACGCTACTCGACGACGTCACACGGCTGGGCGTCTCCGAACGCCAGCTGATCGCGGTCGCGCGCTCGCTCGCCCAGCAACCGCGCCTGCTGATCCTCGACGAGCCGACGTCCGCGCTCTCCACCGCCGAGGCCGAGCGGCTGTTCGACGTCGTCCGCAAGCTCCGTGAGCAGGGCGTCGCGATCCTGTACGTCTCGCACCGGCTCGGCGAGGTCGACGCGCTGGCCGACCGGGTCGCGGTGATGCGCGACGGCCAGCTGGTGGCGACGTTCGCCAAGCCCTTCACGCGCGAGGACGTCGTGAACGCGATGCTCGGCGAGCTGGCCGAGGAGATCCAGCGGCCCTCCGGGCACGTCGCCGGCGAGGCGATCGTCCGGATCGAGGGTGCGCGGCTGTTCGCGCACAGCGAGCCGTTCGACCTGGACCTCAAAGAGGGCGAGGTGCTCGGCCTCACCGGGCTGATCGGCGCCGGCAAGTCCGAGCTGCTGGGCGCGCTGTTCGGCCTGAGCCCGCTGCCCGAGGGCACGATCACGCTCGACGGCCGGCCGATCCGCCCGCAGCACCCCGCCGAGGCGATCGGCCACGGGGTGCACCTCGTGCCCGAAGACCGCGCCGCGCAGGCGCTGATCCCGGGCTGGAGCGTACGCGGCAACGCGACGCTCGCGCTCGTCCGGCGCTTCTTCACGCAGGCCGGCAACGAGCGCCGCCGCGTGATCGACCTCATCCGCGACCTGCGCGTGCGTACGGCCGGCCCGGAGGCGCCGATCGAGTCGCTGTCGGGCGGCAACCAGCAGAAGGTCGTCGTCGGCCGCTGGCTGCTCAAGCCCGCGCGGGTGCTGGCCCTCGACGAGCCGTTCCGCGGTGTCGACCTCGGCGCCCGCCGCGACATCGCGGCCAAGGTGCGCGAGCTGTCGGCGGGCGCGGCGATCGTCGTCGCCAGCGCGGACGTCGACGAGGTGCTCGAGGTGGCCGATCGTATCGTGGTCCTCTCGCACGGCTCGGTCGTGCAGGACGTGCTCGCGGCCGACGCGAGCCGTGAGGCCCTGACGTTGGCGATGAACGCATGAGCACCCAAGAGCAGCCCGCGCGACCGATCGAGGTCGGCGCCGCCCCCGGCGTCGAGCGACTCATCTTGCGTTATGGGCTGCTGGCCTTGTTTGCCGGTGTGACGGTCTATTTCGCGGTGACAGAACCTTCGTTCCGCTCGTTCAACAACATCGTTTCCATCCTCCAGTCCATCTCGATCGTCGGGATCATCGGGCTGGGCGTGACGATCTCGATGGTGGTCGGCGGCTTCGACCTCTCGATCGGCGCCAACGCCGGCTTCACCGTGATGCTGTGCGCGATCTGCCTGGTGATGTTCGCGTGGCCGACGATCGCCGTCGTGCCCGTCGCGCTGCTCGGCGGCCTGCTGATCGGCGCGCTCAACGGCGCGCTGATCGTGCGGCTGCGAGTGCCCGACCTGCTGGCCACGCTCGGCATGCTGTTCGTGCTCCAGGGCGTGCAACTGCTGCCGTCCGAGGGCCAGTCGATCTCGACCGGCCTCGTCCTGGACGGCACCGAGTACACCGGCGTCTTCACCGACGCCTTCCTGTACCTGGGCCGCGGGCGCCTGTTCGGCGAGATCCCGTTCCCGATCATCATCTTCGCCGTCGTGGCGATCGTGCTCTGGGTCGTGATGGAGCGCACGCGCTGGGGCCGGCAGTTCTACGCCGTCGGCGGCAACCTCGAGGCCGCACGGCTGGCGGGCATCCGGGTCGACCGGGTGCGGATGATCGCCTACATCATCAGCGGCGTGCTGGCCTCGCTCGGCGGCATCATCCTCGCCGCGCGGATCGGCGAGGGCGACGTCGGCGCGGGCAGCCCGTTCCTGCTCGACGCGGTCGCCGCGGCCCTTGTCGGGTATGCCGTCCTCGCGGTCAACCGCCCGAACATCCTCGGCACCACGATCGGGGCAGTGTTCCTCGGGATCATGCTCAACGGGCTCACGATCAAGAACTTCCCGTACTACACGCAGGACTTCGTCAAGGGGGTCGTCCTCATGGTCGCGCTGCTGCTCACCTTCGGCGTCAGGAAGCTGCGGTGAGCGGGGGGGTCTCGGGGGGGCGGCAGCCCCACCGGTCGACTACGTACGAGCTGCTCGAGCCGGAGAAGGTCGCGGCGTACATCGACGCGCGCCCCGAGCTGGCGGACCGCGTCGACACGTCGAGCCTCGACGTCACCGAGGTCGGTGACGGCAACCTCAACCTCGTCTTCGTCTGCCAGGACGGCGGCGGCCGCGGGATCGTGCTCAAGCAGGCGCTGCCGTACGTGCGCCTGGTCGGTCCGTCGTGGCCGTTCACGCCCGAGCGCGCCGTCGCCGAGGCGCGCGCCTACGCGGTGCACGGGCGCTTCGCGGCCGAGTACCTGCCCGCCTTCTACGGCTTCGACGCCGAGCGCTACATCCTCGCGATGGAGGACCTGACCGACCACCGCGTGTGGCGCGGCGCGCTGACCGACGGTGAGCGTCACGACAGCGCGGCGGGCGACGTCGGCCGCTACGTCGCGCGGGTCGCGTTCCACACGTCGCTGTTCGGGGTCGAGGCCAAGGAGCTCAAGTGGCTCACGGCCGCTGCGATCAACCCGGACCTGTGCGAGATCACCGAGGATCTCGTGCTCACCGAGCCGTTCAGCGGCGCCGACCGCAACTGGTTCCAGGACGAGCTCGCGGACGCGGCCGCCTCGTTGCAGACGCCCGAGCTCAAGGCCGCCGCGGGCGAGCTCAAGTACGCGTTCATGACCCGCGCCGAGGCGCTGCTGCACGGCGACCTCCACACCGGCTCCGTGATGGTCAAGGACGGGTCCACGCGCGCCTTCGACTCCGAGTTCGCGTTCTACGGGCCGATCGCGTTCGACCTCGCGCTGCCGTGGTCGAATTTCATCGTCACGATGGCGCGCGACGCGGTGCTCGGCCGCGAGGAGCACGGCGCCTGGGCGGCGACGCTGTTCGAGCAGCTGTGGGACGCGTTCGAGGCGGAGTTCCGCGCGCTGTGGCCGGGGGTCGTCGACCCGCGCGTGTTCAACGAGCCGTTCCTGGAGCGCTGGCTGGCGCAGACGCAGCGCGACGCGGCGGCGTTCGCGGCCACCGAGGCCGCGCGCCGGATCGTCGGGCTCGCGCACGTGCCGGACCTCGAGACGTTGGATGTCGAGCCGCGCGCGGTCGCCGGGCGCGCCGTGATCGAGACGGTCAAGCGGCTCCTGCTGGATCGGCCGGAGACGGCCGGGGAAGTGAGCGCCATCGCGCGCGAGGAGGTGGCACGAGGATGATGGCTGTGCGGACCGCGGTGGGCTGGACCGGGGACGCGATCGAGATCATCGACCAGACGTTGTTGCCCGCGCAGGAGCGGGTGATCCGGCTCCAGACGGCAGACGAGGTGGTGGAGGCGATCCAGCGGCTGGCCGTGCGCGGGGCGCCGGCGATCGGCGTGACGGGCGCGCTCGGCGTGCTCCTGGCGGGGGACGACGACGCGGCGATCGAGCGGATCGCGTCCGCGCGGCCGACGGCGGTCAACCTGCGCTGGGCGGTGCAGCGCGTGCTCGCGGCGCCGGACCGCGAGGCCGAGGCGCTCGCGATCCTGCACGAGGACATCGCCGCCTGCGAAGCCATCGGCGAGTTCGGGCGTGCGGAGTTGTCGGACGCCTCGCGGATCCTCACGGTCTGCAACACGGGCCGGCTCGCGACCGCGGGCTGGGGAACGGCGCTTGGCGTCGTCTACGCCAAGCAGCAGGCGGGCGAGCCCGTGGAGGTGTTCGCGTGCGAGACGCGCCCGCTGCTGCAGGGCGCGCGGCTGACCGCGTGGGAGCTCGACGACGCCGGCATCCCCGTGACCGTGCTCCCGGACGGCGCCGCGCCGGCGCTGCTGGCGAGCGGGCAGATCGACGCCGTGATCGTCGGCGCCGACCGGATCGCGGCCAACGGCGACACCGCGAACAAGATCGGGACGTACGCGCTCGCGATCGCGGCGCGCCACCACGAGGTGCCGTTCTACGTTGCCGCGCCGCGCTCCACCCTGGATCCCGCGACGCCGCACGGCGCCGTGATCGAGATCGAGGAGCGCGACGGGTCCGAGGTCCGCTCGATCGCCGGGTTGCAAGAGAGCACGCGCGTGTGGAATCCCGCCTTCGACGTGACGCCGTCCTCATTGATCACCGGCCTGATCACCGACGCGGGCGTGCTCCGCGCGCCGTTCGGCCCGGCGATCGCGGGGGTCGTGGCGTGAGGGCGGCCGTCTACTACGGGCAGGGCGAGGTGCGGCTCGAGGAGCGCGAGGTGCCGCGGCCCGGACCGGGCGAGGTGCTCGTCGCGATGCGCGCGTGCGGCATCTGCGGCTCAGACCTCATGCAGTGGTACCAGGACCCGCGCGCGCCGCTCGTGCTCGGCCACGAGCCCGTCGGCGTGGTGGTCGACGCGCGGGGCGAGGAGCTGCCGCAGCCGGGCACGCGCGTGTTCGTGCACCACCACGTGCCGTGCGGCGAGTGCGAGTTCTGCCGCCGCGGGCACGAGACGCTGTGCGACACGTTCAAGGCGACGCGGATCGAGCCCGGCGGGTTCAGCGAGCTGATCCTCGTGCCGGCGCTGAACGCGTCCCTCGATCTGCTGCCGCTGCCGGACCATGTCTCAGACGAGGCGGCGACGCTGATCGAGCCGCTCGCCTGCTGCGTGCGCGGGCTGGACCGAGCGCGGGTCGACTCGGACACCCGGCTGCTCGTGGTCGGCGGCGGGCAGATGGGTCTGCTGATCGCCCAGGCGGCGCTCGCGCGTGGCGCGGAGGTGACGGTGGCCGAGCCGCGCGAGGACCGGCGCGCGCTGGCCACCGAGTTGGGCGCGCACGGCGTGGAGCCGGTGCACGGGGCGGTCGGCTCGCCCACGGTCGTCATGCTGGCGACGGGCGCCGCGGCCGCGTGGGAGCTGGCGGTGGCGAGCGCTGACCGCGGCGGGATCATCCAGCTGTTCGCGCCCAGCGGCCCTGGGGAGCGGCGTGACTTCGGCGTCGACGACCTCTTCTTCCGCGAGCTGGAGATCCAGGCGTCCTACTCGGCCGGGCCGCGCGACACGCGGGCCGCGCTGCAGCTGATCGCCGACGGCAAGATCTCCGCCGACAAGCTGATCACGCACCGGTTCCCGCTGGAGGAGACCGAGGCGGCGCTGGCCGCGGCGCGCAGCCGCGAGGGCATCAAGGTCGTCGTGACCGCCGCATGAGGGCCGCGCTGGTCCATGCGCCGGGCGACCTGCGCGTCGAGGAGGTCGCCGATCCCGTCGCGGGTCCGGGCGAGGCGGTGCTGCAAGTCGGCGCGGCGGCGTCCTGCCACACCGACGTCAAGTCGCTGCTGCGCGGGCATCCGTCGCTGGGCCCGTTCCCGGCGCGGCTCGGCCACGAGTTCGCGGGCACGATCGAGGCCGTCGGCGAAGGCGTCGACACGGTGCAGGTCGGCGACGTCGTCTTCTGCGGCAACTCCGCCCCGTGCGGCGAGTGCCGCCAGTGCCGGCGCGGACGCGAGTCGCTGTGCGAGGACCTGCTGTACGTGCTCGGCGGGTTCGCGGAGAAGGTGCTGCTGCCGGCGCGGCTGGTCGCGAAGAACCTGCACCCGATCCCGGACGGCGTGCCGCTCGCGCTGGCGCCGATCGCCGAGCCGCTGGCCTGCGCGGTCCACGCGCTGGACGTCGTCGAGGTGCCCGAGCGGGTCACGATCCTCGGCGGCGGCTCGCTCGGCCTGATGCTGTGCGCGCTGGCGGCGAGCGCGGGCGCCAGGCCGACGGTGCTCGACCCGCACCCGGAACGGCTGGAGCTGGCCACGCGCTTCGGCGCCGCCAAGACCGTGATCGCCACGCGCGGGCCGCAGGACATCGAGCAGGGCGGCGACGCCGACCTCGTGCTGGAGGCCGTCGGGCGCCCCGAGGCGTGGGAGCTCGCCGTTGCGATGGCCGCGCCCGGCGGCACGGTGAACCTGTTCGGCGGCTGCGCGCGCGGCACGACGTTCACCGTCCCCACCGCGCGCGTGCACTACGAGGAGGTCACGCTGCTGGGCACTTACCACCACGCGCCCCGCTACCTCGCGCGGGCGCTGGAAGTGCTGGCCGCGGGCGAGTACCCGTGGGCCGACCTGGTGGGCCCGGAGATCACCCTCGACCAGCTGCCCGACGCGCTCGCCGGCCGCCTGCACGACCCGCAGCCCGCCAAGTACAGCGTGCGCTTCTAGCAGGGGGCCGGGGCGCCGCCCTCGGTGGTCTGGCCGTAGCCGAACGTCTGACGCAGCTGGGCGGGCGTGGCGAACGCCCAGTCGCGCCGCTCGAGCGCGCGCTTCTCGCGCGCCGTGAGCGCGACGACGAACGCGACCTGGCCGAGCGCCCCGTCGGCGCGGTGGACCTCGAAGCGCCGGCCGTCGATCAGCCGGTTGATGCCGTCGAGCACGCAGAGGTCGAGGAAGTCGCCCTGCGGAGCGGCGCGGACCGAGTGCGCGGTGCCGTCGAGCTCGAAGCTGATCGTCGCCCGTTCGCCGCGCCAGCGCTCGCGCACGTTGCGCGGCTCGAACGCGCCGCGCGAGATCCGCGCCCATTCCGCGAACGCGCTCACGTAGACGTCGTTGCCCTCGAGGACGTCGCGCTCGATGTCGGAGAACCACACTCGTTCACGGTCGTACGCGAGCAGCTCGAGCTCGTCGTAGCGCGTCGCGACCTTGGCCGGCTCCTCCCACTCGCGCTCGTAGGCGGTCTCGATCCGCCGTGCGGCGCCCGCGGCGGGCTCGTCAGCGAAGAAGCCAGCCGCTGGTAGTCGCGCACGAACGCCTCGACCGACCGCTGATCGACCGGCGCCTCGGTGGCCGCGTCCCCCGGCAGCGGCGGTGTCTCCTGCGCGTAGCTGCGCTCGACTTCGCGGAGGACCTCCTCGTCGCCCGGCTCGCCGCCACCGCACGCGGCGAGGACGAGCGCGAGAAGGAGGACGAGCCGCCGCACGGGCGGCAGCCTAGTGTGCGAAGGGCGCCGTGCGCGGGTCGGCGAGGAGCGCTTCCCACTCCTCGTCGGAGACGGGCTGCGGCTTGTCGCGCGTGCCCTCGACGGTGCAGATGAAGCCGAACGGCTCGTCGCCCGCGTTGATCCAGCGGTGCGGCGTCCACGGCGGGACCTCGACCAGGTCGAGGTGGTCGAGGTCCACCACCTGGTCGCCGATCAGCGCCTGGCCCCGCCCGCGGGCGGTGAAGACGACGTGGACGTGCTCGTGCTTCTCCAGGCTCGAGAACCCACCGGGCGCGATCTCGAAGTAGCGCACTTCGAACGTCACGCCCGCCTCCTCGGACCGCACCAGCGTGTGACGCGAGAGGCCCTGCCAGGCCATGCCCCGGGCGCTGCCGGGCTCGTCCTTGTAGGCGCGGGCGGTGACGCCGGCCCATTGGAAGGCGGTGGGGTCGAACGCGGCACGTCTCACGGTCATCAGGCTAGAAGGCGGGGAGCACCGCGCCCTTGTACTGCTGGTCGATGAACTGCTTGACCTCGGGCGAGGTGAGCAACTGCGCGAGCTTCTTCACGCGCGGATCGTTGCGCTCCTCCGGCAGCGTGACGAGGAGGTTGGCGTTCGGGTTGTTCTGCGCCTGCTCGAGCGCGAGGGCGTCCTCGCTCGGGGTGAGGTCGGCTTCGAGCGCGTAGTTGCCGTTGATCACGGCGAGGTCGGCGTCGTCGAGCGAACGCGGCGTCTGGGCGGCCTCGACCTCGGCGAACTCGAGCTTCTTCGGGTTGTCCTGGATGTCGCGGATCGTCGCCGTCTCGGTGGCTTCCGGCTTGAGCGTGATCAGGTTGTTCGCGGCGAGCAGGCGCAGCGCGCGGGCCTCGTTGGTGGCGTCGTTCGGGATCGCGACCTGCGCGCCGTTCGGCACCGACGCGACGTCCTCGATCTCGCGCGAGTACAGGCCGAGCGGCTCGATATGCACGCCGACGATCGATGTCGCCTTGAAGTTGCGTGCCTTCTCCTGGTCGGCCAGGTAGGCGGGCGTCTGGAAGTAGTTGGCGTCCAGCTGGCCGTCGACGAGCGCGGTGTTCGGGAGCACGTAGTCCGTGAACTCCTTCACCTCGAGCTCGAGGCCGTTCTTCTCGGCGAGGTTGTCCTTGATGAAGTTGAGGATCTCGGCGTGGGGGACGGGGGAGGCGCCGACGACGAGCGGCTTGTCGGCCGCGGCGGCGCTGCCGGTCTCCTCCTCGCCGCCGCAGGCGGCCGCACCCAGGGCGAGGGTGGCGGCGGCCAGGGCAAGAGCGATGCGTCGCATGGGGGGACCTTTCAGGAGTGAGAGAGGCGCCGGGACACGCGGTCGCCGGCGAACTGCAGAAGCTGCACCAGCAGCACGAGCACGACGACGGTCGCGATCGTGACCTCCGTCTCGTAGCGCTGGTAGCCGTAGCGGATGGCCACGTCGCCGAGGCCTCCGCCACCGACGGCGCCGGCCATGGCGGAGTAGCCGATGACGCCGATCGTGGTGATGGTCACGCCCGAGACGAGTGAGGGGAGCGCCTCCGGCACCAGGACCTTGGACACGACCTCGCGGCGCCGCGCGCCCGAGGCCAGCGCGGCCTCGACGAGGCCGTTCGGCACCTCACGCAGCGCCGTCTCGACGATCCTCGCGAAGAACGGGATCGTCGCCAGTGCGAGCGGCACGATCGCCGCCGTGGTGCCGATGGTGGTGCCGACGAGCGCCCGCGTGAGCGGGATCACGGCGACCAGCAGGATGATGAAGGGGACCGAGCGCCCGACGTTGACGATCGCGCCGAGGACCCGATTGGCGACGCGCGACTCCAGTTGCCCGCCGCGATCGGTGAGCAGCAGCAGCACGCCCAACAGCAGCCCGAACGGGATCGTGACGAGCATCGCCACGCCGACCATCACGAGCGTCTCGCGCGTGGCCGTCCACAGCAGCGGGGCCCATTCGCTCCAGCCGTCGTTCATACCGCGACCTCCTTCGGGGTCACGACCAGCGCGCGGGTGACGCGCCGCTCGCCGATCCGCTCGGTGGAGCGGGCCTCGATCCGGGCGCCGTCGGCGATCGCCGCCGCGAGCCGCTCCTCGGCGTCCTCGAACAGGACGACCTCCTCGGCGTGCTCGTGCCCGCCGACCTCGACCCGGCCGAGCGACGGCAGCAGGCCGGAGGCGAGCCGGGAGCCGGGCCGCGCGACGACCTCGCCGAGCGGACCTTCCTCCACGACCCGCCCTGCGTCGAGCAGCGCGACCCGGTCGCACGCCGCGCGCACGACGTCCATCTCGTGCGTGATCAGCAGGACCGTCAAGCCGAGCTCGGCGTTGATGCGCCGCAGCAGGTCCAGCACGGAGGTCGTGGTCTCGGCGTCCAGCGCGGACGTGGCCTCGTCCGACAGCAGCAGCGACGGCTCGGACGCGAGCGCGCGGGCGATCCCGACGCGCTGCTTCTGGCCGCCGGACAGCTGCGACGGGTACGAGCCGCCGCGGTCGCCGAGGCCGACGAGCTCGAGCAGCTCGTGCGCGCGGCGGCCTCGCTCGGCGCGCCCCACGCCCGCGATCTCCAGCGGCAACGCGACGTTCTCGGCGGCTGTCCGCGAGGTGAGCAGGTTGAACTGCTGGAAGATCATCCCGATCCGCCGGCGCGTCGCCCGCAGCTCGGCGCCACCCATGCGCGTGATGTCCGCGCCGTCGAGCGTGATCGTGCCGGCGGTCGGCTCCTCGAGCCGGTTCACGCAGCGGATGAGCGTGCTCTTGCCCGTGCCGCTGCGCCCGATGACGCCGACGATCTCGCCCGCCGGTACGGAAAGATCGACGCCGTCCAGGGCGACGACACCGTTCGGGAAGACCTTGCGCAAGCCGCTGATCTCAAGCATCGGCGGCTCACAATAGAAACTCCTAATCCCGGATCGGATTTAGAGTTATTAGGACCGGGTGTCGTATTCCGTTATACGACCCGTCGAACGCGACTCAGGCCTGTGTGAGCCGTGTCACCAGCTCGTCGCCGAAGCGCTGCCAGTCGGCACTGTCGACGACCCGCGTCGGCGGTGCCTCGGTGACGGGCAGCGACACCGGGCCGCCGTCTTCGCGCTCCATCAGCCAGGCGCGCGCCATGAAGCCGTCGCTGACGACGTTGACCGGACCCTGGCGCCAGGCCGTCGCGTAGGTCGGGTCGACGAGGATGCCCGCCGCAAGCGGGTCGTGCATCGAGCACACCCGGCGGCCCCATTTGTGCTGGTAGAAGCCCAGGTAGAACGGGAGGATCGCCGAGGCCAGCCGGGCCGCCGGCGTGTCGGAGGCGGCGAGCGCGGCGGCGGCCTCCTCGTCGAGGATCGCGGGCGACGTCACGTTGACGCCAACCATGACGAGCTCATTCCGGGGTGCGGCGAACACGAGTGCGGCCGCGGCGGCGTCGTGGTCGATGTTGGCGTCGACCTCGCGCAGCGTGCCGGCCGGCGGGTAGGCGCCGGAGCCGCCCATGATCACGACCGAGCGCAGACGCGCCAATACCTCAGGGTCCTTCCGCAGCGCCACGCCGAGGTTCGTCAACGGACCCACCGCGAGCAGGTCGAGCTCGCCCGGGTGTTCGAGCGAGAGCCGGATCAGCTGGTCGGCGGCGTGCTCACCCGTGACCGCGCCCTTCGGGTCGGGGAAGCCGGCGTCGCCCATCCCGTCCGCGCCGTGCACGAACGAAGCGACGCTCAGCTCCTGCTCGAGCGGCTTCACGGCGCCGAGAGCCACCGGCACGTCCAGCCCGAGCGTCTCGAACACGATCAGTGCGTTGCGCGCCGCGTCGTGGGCCGTGCAGTTGCCGTGCACCGCACCGAGCGCGACGATCTCGGCGTCCTCGCGGGCGGCGAGGTAGAGGATGGCGATGGCGTCGTCGATGCCGACGTCCATGTCCAGGATCACTCGTCTCATGTGGTCACCGGGCGGTTACGGAGCCGGCGCGCGAGCAGCACGAGCACGGCGATGGTCAGGACGTAGGGCAGCATCGACACGAACTGCGGCGGGATGCCGATGCCCTGCAGGCGCACGGCCATCGCGTACGCCAGGCCGAACAGCAGTGCCGCCGCGGCCGCGCCGACGGGGTGCGAGCGGGCGAGCATGATCGCCACCAGGGCGATGAAGCCGCGGCCCGCGGTCATGCCCTGCACCCACTGAGTGACGAGCGAGAGCGCGAGCTGGGCGCCCGCGAGCCCGCACAGCACGCCGCACAGCCCGCAGGCCAGGAACTTGATCCGGTCGGGGTGCACCGCGGCCTCGGAGGCGGCCTCGGCGTCCTCGCCGACCGCGCGCAGCCGCACGCCGAACGGGTGCTTGAACAGCAGCCACCACAGCGCCGGGACGAGCAGCGCGCCGAGGTACACGAGCGGCGAGAAGCCGAACAGCCGCGGGAGGCCTTCGAGCGCGGGGTCGTCGTAGGAGCCCTGCACGCCGAACACCGGGAGCGTCAGATAGGCGGTGAGGCCGATCGCGAACAGGTTCACGGCCAGGCCGACGATGATCGGATCGCCCTTGAGGCGGATCACCCACAGCCCGAACAGCAGCGACAGGGCGGTCGCGCCGGCAACGCCCAGCAGCAGGCCCAGCCAGGCGCTGCCCGTCCAGTACAGGCCGGCGAAGCCGAGGAAGGCGCCGACGAGCATCTGGCCCTCGAGGCCGATGTTGAAGATCCCGGCGCGGTCGGTGAGCAGCCCGCCGAGCGCGGCGAGCAGGATCGGGCTCGTCAGCCGCAGCGCGGAGAGGATCAGCGCGAAGTCGAAGATCGAGAAGAAGTCGCTCATCGCCGCAGCACCCTCCGGCCGAGCCACAGCCGCACAGCGACCATCGCGATGATCACGGCCTGGATGACGTTGACCAGCTGCAGCGGCACGTTCGTCGCCAGCTGCAGGCCGCTGCCGCCAGTCTGCAGGGCAGCGAGGAAGAACCCGGACACGAACGTGAACAGCGGATGGAAGCCGGCCAGCATCGACGCCGCGAGGCCGCTCCACGCGGTCTGCGGCGAGACGATCGAGTCGTCGAGGTAGCGGTAGGTCTGCCCCATCACCAGCAGCGCGCCCGCGAGCCCGCACAGCGCTCCCGACAGCGCCATCGTGGTCACGATCGTGCGCTTCATGGGCACGCCGCCGGTCTCGGCGAAGTCGCGGTTGAGGCCGGTCATGCGCATGGCGTAACCGAGCGAGGTCCGCTGCAGCAGCCACAGCACGCCCAGCGGTGCCAGGACCGCGGCGAACAGCCCGGCGTGCAGCGGCGTGTTGGGGACGATGATCGGCAGCTGCAGCGCGCTCGGGATCTCGGCCGTCTGCGCCAGCGTCGAGCCGCCGCTCTCGTCGCGCAGCGGGTACGCCGCGAGGTAGGTCGCCAGCAGCGCGCCGACGTAGTTGAGCAGCAGCGTCGTGACCACGAGCGGCACGCGTAGGAACACCTCCCACAACGCGGGCAGGACCGCCCACGCCGCGCCCGCCAGACAGCCGGACACCACCGCGAGCACGAACGTGATCGCCCCCGGCAGCGAAGCGAGCGCATGGCCGACCACGGCGGTCGTCAGCGCGCCGAGGATCATCTGCCCTTCGCCGCCGAGGTTGAACAACCCGACCCGGAACGCGAGCCCCATCCCGAGTCCGACGACGATGATCGGGATCGCGGTCGTCATCGACTGCGCGAGCGCGTTGGTGGAGCCGACCGAGCTCGTCCACAGCGCCTCGTAGGCCGTCGCGGGCGAATCGTCGGCGATCAGCACGAACAGCGCGCCGACCGCGAGCGCGATCGCCACCGCCAGCAGCGCCTCGCCGACGGCGAAGCCGCGGTCACGCATGCGCACCGGCCATCAGCAGGCCGAGCTCGGCCTCGTCGCGCGACTCGCCGACCAGCGCGCCCTCGTAGAGCACGACGATGCGGTCGGCGAGCGCGAGCAGCTCGTCGAGGTCGGCGCTGATCAGCAGCACGCCCGCGCCGCGGTCGCGCGCGGCGCGCAGCTGCGCGTGCACGAACTCCGCCGCGCCGATGTCCACGCCGCGCGTCGGCTGGCACGCGAGCACGACCGCGGGCTCGCCCGCCAGCTCGCGCGCGATCACGAGCTTCTGGGCGTTGCCGCCGGACAGCGTCGCGGCGCGGTCCCCGACGTCGCCGGCGCGCACGTCGAACGCCTCCACCAGCTCGCGGGCACGCGCGTTCATGGCGCGCCGGTCCAGGCGGAAGCGCCGCCGGTGCGTGCCCATCAGCAGGTTCTCGGCGATCGTCGCCTCGCGGGCCAGGCCGCGCGCGTAGCGGTCCTCGGGAATGTGGGCGAGGCCCGCCTCCCGCCGCTGCGCGACGGTCGCGTCGCTCAGCGCGCGGCCGGCGATCGTCAGCGTCCCGCCCTCGCGCGGCCGCAGCCCCGCGATCGCCTCGGCGAGCTCGGTCTGCCCGTTGCCGGCCACGCCCGCGACGCCGACGATCTCGCCCGCGCTCACCTCCAGGTCGAGCGGCTTGAGCCCGCGCGCCGTCAGGGCCTCCAGGCGCAGCACGGGCTCGCCCGCCGGCGTGTCCGGCGCCTGATAGGCCGACTCGATCGCCCGCCCGACCATCAGGCCCGCCAGCTCGCGCTCGTCGGTCTCGGAAGCGCGGCGCACGCCGGTCACGCTTCCGCGCCGCAGCACGGTCACGGTGTCGGAGACCGTCAGCACCTCGCGCAGCTTGTGGCTGATGAACAGCACGGTCCGACCCTGCCCGGCGAGCTCGCGCATCACGCCGAACAGCCCTTCGGCCTCCTGCGGGGTGAGCACGGCCGTCGGCTCGTCGAGGATCAGCACGTCCGCGGCGCGGTGCAGCGCGCGCAGCAGCTCCACGCGCTGCTGGTCGCCGACCGACAGCTCGCCGACGCGGGCGCGCGGGTCCACGCGCAGCCCGTGCGCGCGCCCGAGCTCGTCCACCAGTGCCTCGGCGGCGGCATGGTCGTAGCCGCCGCGCCGGCGCGGCTCGCGCCCCATCACGACGTTCTCGGCGACGGTCAGCCGCCGGAACAGCCGGAAGTGCTGGTGGACCATGCCGATGCCGTGCGCGTACGCGTCCTCCACCGACGCGATCCGCACCGGCTCGCCGTCCAGGGACACCGTGCCCGCGTCGGCGGCGACGATCCCGCCCAGCACGCCCATGAGGGTCGTCTTGCCCGCGCCGTTCTCGCCCACGACGGCGTGGACGGTCCCGCGCTCGACGGTCAGGTCGACCCCGTCGAGCGCGGTGAGCGCGCCGAAGCGCTTGACGATGCCCTCGAGGGCGATCACTGCTTGACGGTGATCTCGCCCGAGACGATCCGGTCCTTGAGCGCCTTCAGCTCGTCCTGCACGTCCTGCGGCAGGCGCGAGGGGATCTCGAGCTCGGGCAGCGTCAGGAAGTCGGGGCCGACCGCGTTGTCCTTGACGCCGAGCGCCACGTCGCCGCCCTTGAAGGTGTCCTTGCCGACGTCGCAGACGGCCTGCTGGACGGCCTGGTCGGAGCGCTTGACCATCGACAGGATGATGTGGTCCGGGTCCTTCGGGCGCTCGTCGACGTCCACGCCGCTGGTGTAGAAGTCGCGTTCGGCCGCGGCCT
Organism: Solirubrobacter deserti; assembly: GCF_003344625.1. Lineage (GTDB taxonomy): Bacteria > Actinomycetota > Thermoleophilia > Solirubrobacterales > Solirubrobacteraceae > Solirubrobacter > Solirubrobacter deserti. Next base: position 567,646 of record NZ_QPKJ02000005.1, read on the forward strand.
CGAAGACGCCCGAGTTGCCCGCGGCGGCGACGGCGGCGATGTACTTGGCGCCCTTCTGGGCCTGGCTGAGCGCGAGCTCCTTGCTGGTCGCCGGGTCGGTGTAGCTGTTGCCCCAGCCCTGCAGGACCTCGAGCTCGGGCGCCGTGTCCTTGACGCCCTGCTCCATGCCCGCGTACCAGCGGCGTACGAGCGCGTTGTCGATCGCGCCGACGAACCCGACCGACTTGGAGGCCGGGAAGTCGCCCGCGCCGTCCTTCGCGAGAAGGGCATAAGCGGCGCCGATCAGGTACATGCCCTCGTTCTCCTTGAACAGGATCCCGCGCAGGTTGGGCGTGTTCTCGATCGTGGCGTCCACGAGTGCCCACTTCTGGTCGGCGTTCTGCTTGGCCAGCTGCTCGATCGTCTGCACGGAGTCGAACGAGTTGGCGATGATCAGATCGGGCTTGGCCTGCGCGGCGGCGCGCAGGTTCGTCGCGAGCTGGTTCGGGTCGTTGGACTGCACGACCTTGACCTCCACCCCGCACTGCTCACCGCCGGCCTTGGCGCCGTCGGCGATCAGGTTCAAGAACTGATTCGTGCCCAGTGGGTTCGTCGAGACGTAGATCGCCGTCTTCTTCTCGCCACCGCCGCCACCGGCGGTGCCACCCGATTCCTCTTCGCCGCCACAGGCCGCGATCGTCAACGCCGCGACGACCACCAACGCGAGCTTTCGCACTTCAGACCCTCCGAGTTCGAACTCCGGCTCGTGAGAGTAGCCGTGTAAAAAGCCGATCGGGTTTGTGTGGTTCTGTATTCTCTCGAATCCCTGTCGACTTCGGTCCATTTCGAAGGAGCTCGTTTTCAGTGAAGATCACAGCCCTTGTCGCCGCCCTGCTCGCGCTGGTCGTGGCGGCCTGTGGCGGCGCCAGCGATGAGGTCGGCGGCGGTTCCGAAAGCAACGCCGCGGCCGCGAGCGGCGGCGGCTCGTCGAAGCTCTCGCTCGTCGCCTACGCTGTCCCGAAGGTCGGCTTCGACAAGGTGATCCCCGCCTTCAACGCGACGCCCGAGGGCAAGGGCGTGACGTTCAGCCAGTCCTATGGCGCGTCCGGCGATCAGTCGCGCAAGGTCGAGTCGGGGCTGGAGACGGACGTGGTCAACTTCTCCGTCGAGCCGGACATCACGCGGCTCGTCGAGTCCGGCCAGGTCGAGGAGACCTGGAACCAGAACGAGTACAAGGGCGTCCCGTTCGGCTCGGTCGTCACGATCGTGACCCGCAAGGGCAACCCCGAGAACATCAAGACCTGGGACGACCTGCTCAAGCCGGGCATCGAGGTCGTCACGCCGAACCCGTTCTCGTCCGGCTCTGCGAAGTGGAATCTGCTGGCGCCCTACGCCGAGAAGTCAGGCGGCGGCCAGAACCCGGAAGCGGGCCTCGCCTACCTGGAGAAGCTGATCGGCGAGCACGTCAAGGTGCAGCCCAAGTCCGGGCGCGAGGCGACCGAGACGTTCCTGCAGGGCACGGGCGACGTGCTGCTCTCCTACGAGAACGAGGCGCTGTTCGCCGAGCGCAACGGCGAGGACGTCGAGCACACCAACCCGCCCGTCACGTTCCGGATCGACAACCCCGTCGCCGTCCTCAAGGACTCCAAGAACAAGGAGAAGGCGCAGGCGTTCGTGGACTTCCTCTACACCAAGGAAGGCCAGACGGCGTGGGCCGAGGCCGGCTTCCGCCCGGTCGACCCGGACGTCGCGCAGCAGTTCGCGTCCGACTTCCCGCCGCCCGAGAAGCTGTGGACGATCGACGACCTGGGCGGCTGGGGCAAGGTCAACGACGAGCTGTTCGAGCCGGAGACCGGTTCCGTGGCCAAGATCTACGACGAGGCGACGGGCTAGGTCGCGATGGCGTCGCTCGCGGTCCCCAAACCGCCTGCCCGGACCCGGCGCAACCTCGGCGGCGGCGTCGGCCCGATCGGGCTCGGCGTCGCGTCGCTGTGGCTGAGCCTGATCGTCCTGCTGCCGCTGGCGGCCGTCTTCACCAAGTCGCTGGAGGCCGGGCCGGCGGAGTTCTGGGACGCGATCACGGCGCCGTCGGCGCGTTACGCATTGCTGCTCACCACCGCGATCTCGGCGCTGGTGGCGCTGATCAACGTCGTCACGGGCACGTTGATCGCGTGGGTCCTGGTCCGTGACGAGTTCCGCGGCAAGTCGCTGGTCAACGCGATCATCGACCTGCCGTTCGCGCTGCCGACGATCGTCGCCTCGATCGTGCTGCTGTCGCTGTACGGGCCGCGCAGCCCGGTCGGCATCCATCTGTACGCCACCAAGCCCGCCGTGATCGTCGCGCTGGCGTTCGTGACGCTGCCGTTCGTCGTGCGCTCCGTGCAGCCCGTGCTGATGGAGGTCGACCGCGAGGCCGAGCAGGCCGCCGCGTCCCTGGGCGCGAGCGGGTGGACGACGTTCCGCTCGATCATCCTGCCCGCGCTGTACCCGGCGCTGCTGGGCGGCGCCGGGCTGGCGTTCGCGCGAGCCATCGGCGAGTTCGGCTCGGTCGTGCTGATCGGCGGCGGCATCCCGCGCGACACCGAGGTCGCCTCGCAGTACATCGCCAAGCAGATCGAGACGGACCGGCCGGCGAGCGCCGCGGCGGTGTCGGTGACGCTGCTGGCGATCTCGTTCGTGGTGCTGTTCGCGATCCGCTGGTTCACGAAGCGCAAGGGCGTCGCATGAGCACCCGCATCGCGCTCCGCACCGCCGCCCTCGGCTACCTCGGCGTGCTCGTGCTCGTCCCGCTGGCGATGATCCTCTACCGCACGTTCGAGGACGGCCTCGTCGCGTTCTTTCAGTCCGTCACGACCCCGGCGGCGATCTCGGCCATCAGCCTGTCGCTGACGATCGTCGCCATCGTCGTGCCGCTCAACGTCGTGTTCGGGCTCGTGACGGCGCTCGCGCTCGCCCGCGGCAACTTCCCCGGCAAGGGCATCCTGCAGGCGGTCGTGGACCTCCCGTTCGCGGTCTCACCCGTGATCGTCGGCGTCGCCCTGATCCTGTTCTGGGGCAACGACGGCTGGCTCGGCGGCGCGCTGCCGGTGATCTTCTCGCTGCCCGGCATGGTGCTCGCGACCGTGTTCGTGACGCTGCCGTTCGTGGTGCGGGAGGTCGAGCCCGTGCTGCGGGAGATCGGCACCGAGCAGGAGGAGGCCGCCTCGACGCTCGGCGCCTCGCGCTGGCAGACGTTCTGGCGCATCACGCTGCCCGCGATCAAAGTCGGCGTCTTCTACGGCGTCGTCCTCACCGTCGCCCGCTCGCTCGGCGAGTTCGGGGCGCTGACCGTCGTCGCCGGCGGCGTGGCCGGCGAGTCGCAGACGCTCACGCTGCTCGTCCACGCCCGCTACATCGACGACCACAACACCTTCGGCGCCTACGCCGCGTCCACCGTCCTGATGGGGCTCGCGCTCGTGACCCTCGTCCTCATGGCCCTGCTCGAAAGGAGGCGGGAGGCATGATCACCGTCTCGAACGTGTCCAAGCACTTCGGCGACTTCACCGCCCTCGACGACGTGTCGCTGGAGGTCCCAGACGGCTCGCTGACCGCGCTGCTCGGCCCGTCCGGGTCGGGCAAGTCGACGCTGCTGCGGATCATCGGCGGGCTCGAGTGGGCCGACGCCGGCTCGGTCGTCATCCACGGCGACGACGTCACCAACGTGCCGCCCCAGAAGCGCGGGATCGGCTTCGTCTTCCAGCACTACGCCGCGTTCAAGCACATGACCGTGCGCGACAACGTCGGCTTCGGGCTCAAGATCCGCAAGACGCCGAAGGACAAGATCGACGCGCGGGTCGACGAGCTGCTCAACATCGTCGGGCTGGGCGGGTTCGCCAAGCGCTACCCGTCGCAGCTGTCCGGTGGCCAGCGCCAGCGGATGGCGCTCGCTCGCGCGCTGGCGGTCGAGCCGAAGGTGCTGCTGCTGGACGAGCCGTTCGGCGCGCTGGACGCGAAGGTGCGCACGGAACTGCGCGAGTGGCTGCGCCGCCTGCACGACGAGGTCCACGTGACGACGCTGCTCGTCACCCACGACCAGGAGGAGGCGCTGTCGATCGCGGACAACATCGCGGTCATGGACAACGCCCACATCGAGCAGGTCGGCGGCCCGCGTGAGCTCTACGACCGGCCGGCGAACCCGTTCGTGATGGGCTTCCTCGGCCCGGTGGCGAAGGTCGACGGCACGCTCGTCCGGCCGCACGACATCGCGCTCCGCACGCAGCCTGACGCCGGCACGCGCGAAGCCCAGGTGATGCGTGTCTCGCACCTGGGGTTCGAGGTGCGCGTGGACCTCGAGCTGTCCGACGGCAAGCCGGTGTTCGCCCAGCTGACGCGCTACGAGGCCGCTCAGCTCGAGCTGGCCGGGGGCGACATCGTGTGGCTAGCCCTTACCGGGGACAGCGATGCCCGACTCGTAAGCGAGGACGACCGCCTGGACGCGGTCGCGTAGGCCGAGCTTCATCAGCAGCCGGGCGACGTGGGTCTTCACGGTCGTCTCGGACACGATCAGCTCGGCGGCGATCTCGGCGTTGGACAGGCCGCGCGCGACGCAGCGGAAGACTTCCAGCTCGCGCGCGGTCAGCTCGTTTAGGCCCTTGGGCGGCGTCGGGCGGACGGGGGCGGCGGCTGCGAACTCGGAGATCAGCCGGCGCGTGATGCTCGGCGCCAGCAGCGCCTCGCCCTGCGCGACGACGCGGATGCCCGCTGCGAGCTGCTCGGGCGGGACGTCCTTGAGCAGGAAGCCGGACGCGCCGGCGCGCAGCGCCTCGTAGACGTACTCGTTGAGGTCGAAGGTGGTGAGCATCAGGACCCGGACGGGGTGCTCGCCCGCGGCGGCCAGAAGGCGGCGCGTGGCCTCGATGCCGTCCAGCTCGGGCATGCGGATGTCCATCAGCACGACATCGGGCTTCAGGCGCTTGGCCTGCTCGACCGCGTCGAGCCCGTCCGTGGCCTCGCCGACGACCTCGAGGTCGTCCTCGGCGTCGAGGATCATGCGGAAGCCCGCGCGGACGAGCGCCTGGTCGTCGGCGATCAGCAGCCGGACGCTCATGCCGGAACCGTCCCAGAGCGCGAGTGCGAGCCTCTTGGGCGAGTACTCGCAGCGACGGGAGCCGCCAGGCCAGCGTCGCCTGCGAGCGGCAGGCGCGCGCTCACGCACCAGCCGTCTTCGGCCGGGCCGGCCTGCAGCTCGCCGCCGTAGATGCGCACGCGTTCGGCCATGCCCGTCAGGCCGTGCCCGCCACTCTTGGTCGCGGCGGCGCCGGCCGCGTTGCGGATCTCCAGCGCGAGGTCGTGCGGCGCCCACGAGACCGTGACGGTCGTGACGGCGCCGGGTGCGTGCTTCATGGCGTTCGTGAGTCCTTCCTGGACGATCCGGTACGCGGCAAGGTCCAATCCTGCCGACAGAGGGCGACGTTCCCCGCGCACGTCGAGCGCGGCGGGCAGGCCGGCGGCGCGGGCGCGGGCGACGAGCTCGCCGATCTCCGCGAGGGTCGGCTGCGGGGCGAGCGCGGCGCGGTCGGCGCCGTCGGAGAGCATGCCGAGCAGGTGGCGCATCTCGCCCAGCGCCTCGCGGCCGGTGCGCTCGATCCGGGTCGCGGCCTCAACGGCGCGCCCCGCGTCACGTTCCAGGATGCGCCGCGCGCCGCCGGCCTGGACGACCATGACGCTGATCGAGTGCGCGACCACGTCGTGCATCTCGCGCGCGATCCGGCGCCGCTCGTCGACGGCCGCGAGCCGCCGCTCGTCCTCGCCCGCCTCGGCCAGCCGCACGGTGGCCTCGTGCAGCTCGGCCGCGAGCCGCATGCGCGAACGGATCATCCGCCCGGCGCCCCACGCGACCGCGCCGATCAGCCCCGCGAAGAAGAAGTCGGCGGCGACCCGCGGACCCATCGCCGCCTGCACCGCCTCCAACCCCGCGACGGTCAGCGCGAGCCCGGCGTAGCTCGCGAGCCCGTCCCGGTGCGCGCCGGTCGCGTACGCGCTCACCAGCACGATCGCGAACGGCACGAACAGGTTCAGGATCGGCGTCAGCGCGAAGTCCATCAGCAACCCGGCGCCGAGCGCGATGCCGAGCGCCGGCAGCGGTGACCGCCGCCGCCACAGCAACGCGCTCGCGTACCCGAGCGCGACCGCGACGTTGGCCGCGACCGGCCCGGTCCGGTCGGGCGAGACGAGCACCTCGACCACCGCCGCGACCGCGAACAGCGCGGCCACGAGCCGATCCACGCTGGTCGGCCGCCGCAGCCGCGCCACCCATCGCCGCGCATAAAGCAACCTAAAGGGGTCTGACCCCTTTAGGTTCGGGCGGGCCGTGGGAGCGGGGCCGGAGACGGACGAAACCGGCTCGTTCGCGGGCATTTTGCCCGGGCGGCGAAGATAAAGGGGTCTGACCCCTTTAAGGAGGCGGTCGACCGGGCAATCGGGGCCGGCTTCTTCGCGTGGGTTGACGCTGCGGCCGTCGACGGCAAGCGTCGCGCGGACGGTGTGGCCGCCCGTGCGGCGAGCGCCGGCGGAGAAGCGGCCGCCGTGGAGCAGGACGCGCTCGCGCACGCCCGTCAGGGGGCGCGCGCCGACCGAGGCGCCGTCGTCGCGGATCTCGAGCTCGAGCAGGTCGCCGCGGTGGACGACGCGGACGTCGGCGCGGCCGGCGCCGCCCTGCTCGCGCGCCGCGGACAGGGCCTCCTGGATCACGCGGTAGGCGGTGACGTCCAGCCCGGCGGAGATCTCGCGCGCGTCGCCCTCCACGCGCAGCGCGACGGGCAGGCCGGCCGCGGTCGTCCGGCGCGCCAGCGAGCGCAGGTGCCGCAGCGACGGCTGCGGCGCCAGGGACACGCCGGCGTCCTCGTTGCGCAGCACGCCGAGCAGGCGGCGCAGCTCGTCCAGGGCTTCGCGGCCCGTGGTCTCGATCGCGGCGAACGCCTCACGGGCGGAATCCGGCCGCGTCAGCGTGAGCCGGCGGGCGCCCGTCGCCTGCACGGTCATCGCCGACAGCGCGTGCGCGACGACGTCGTGCAGCTCGCCCGCGATCCGCGCGCGCTCGTCGACCACGGCGCGCCCGGCGGCGTCCTCGCGGTGGCGCTCGAGCTGGCGCGCCTTCTCACGCAGCGCGCGGTTGAGCGCCGCCCGCGAGCGCAGCAGCCGGCCGATGAGCACCGGGGCGGCGACCGAGATCACGGCGGTGAAGAACCCGCTCGAGATCGCCGCGTCGTTGTCGTACGGGGTGGTCGCGATCAGGCACAGCGCGGCGGTGAGCGGGATGCCGACCGCCAGCTCCCACCGGGTCGCGCGCAGCCCCAGCCAGTACGCGCCCACGAACGGGGACGCGTAGGCGATCAGCAGCTCGTGGTAGTAGGTCTCCGAGAGCAGCGGCAGCAGCGCCGCGCCGGCGAAGATCGTCAGCGCGCCGGTGAGCGGGAACCAGCGCCCGGCGACGAGCGCGACCGCCATCGCCACCAGGATCAGCGACGCGAGCGCGCGGTACGGCGTGCCCGCCGGCACCAGCAGCGCGAGCTCGAGCTGGAACTCGGCGACGAGTGCGAGCCCGATCAGCGCGGGAAGGCGGTGGCGGGCGGTCACCGGCCGGATTCTGACGTGCGGATACCCGTATGTCCTCGTAAGCGCGGACGATCCCGGCGTACTCCTTATGGATGACCTGACGTCATCCGGACGCGCACCCACAATCGTCTCCCGGGCCGACGACGCGCGCCGTGCGACCCGGAAGAGTTCGGTCCATGAAGACGTGGACCGCCACCGCGACCGCCCAGGCTCAGCCCGCGGCCGTGCTCGACGTCCTGACCGACCCGGACGCCGCCGCTCGCTGGGCGCCCGTGCCGTTCGACGTCGAGGACGACCGCCGGCTCACCGCCGGTCGCACCGTGCGCGTGTCCGGCCGGCTGGCGGGGCGGCGCGTCGGCTTCGACGTGCTGGTCCACAGCGCCGACGTCCACGGCTTCGCGCTCACCGCGCGCGGCCCCGTCGGCTTCGACGTCGACTACCGGATCGTCGGGACAACCCTTTCCGAGGGATTCCCTGACGGCACGCTCGCTCCCCACGCCGTCGGCTCTGAAGTGCACGCCTCCGTGTCCGTGCGGCCCACCCGTGGCCTCGCCGGTCGCCTCCTCGCCGAGGCGACCACCGCCCTGCTCAACGCGGGCGCCCTCGATCAGACCCTTCAACGCCTCGTGGACGAGGCCCGGGAGTCCGCCCTCTGGGCGGATCTCCCAGCGACGCGAGGCCGCAGGCCGAGTCGTCGCCCGCGGCTCACGCGCGAGGCGGCCGCGACCGTCTAACGCAAGGAAGCCCCAGATGACCGCTCTCGCCTCCGTCCCCTTCGACCTCCCCGAGACCGACCACGTCGCGGTGTCCGCGACCGCCCTCACCCGCACGTACGGTGAAGGCGGCTCCGCCGTGCATGCGCTGCGCGGCGTCTCGCTCGAAGTGCCCAAGGGCCAATTCACCGCCGTGATGGGCCCGTCCGGCTCCGGCAAGTCCACGCTCATGCACCTGCTGGCCGGCCTCGACACGCCGGACGCGGGCAGCGTCCACATCGCGGGCGAGGACATCACGCGCATGTCCGACCGCGACCTCACCCGCCTGCGCCGCAAGCACATCGGCTTCGTCTTCCAGTCGTTCAACCTGCTCCCGACGCTCTCCGCCGAGGAGAACATCACGCTGCCGCTCGCGATCGCGGGCCGCAAGCCGGAGGCGGGCGCCGTCGAGCGCCTGCTCGACCGCATGGGTCTCACCGAGCGCCGCGACCACAAGCCGGCGCAGCTGTCCGGCGGCCAGCAGCAGCGCGTCGCCGTCGCGCGCGCGCTGATCTGCTCCCCGACCGTCCTGTTCGCCGACGAGCCGACGGGCAACCTGGACTCCGCGTCCGGCGCCGACGTGCTCGCGCTGCTGCGCGCCGCGGTGGACGAGGACGGCCAGACGACCGTCATGGTCACGCACGACGCGCGCGCCGCGGCGTCCGCCGACCGCGTCCTGCTGATGGCCGACGGCCGCGTCGTCGCGGACCTCGCCGGCCCGAGCCAGGACGCGATCCTCGCCGCCATGCGCGACGCCGCGCGCGCATGATCAAGGTCACCTGGAAGGGCCTGGCGGCGCGGCCGGTCCGCACCGCCCTGACGACGCTCGCCATCGTCGTCGGCGTCGCGTTCGTGTGCGCGGCCTACACCCTCACGGACACGATGTCCGGCGCGGCGGAGAACCTCACGCACGCCGCCTACGACGGCACGGACGCCGTGGTGGTCACGAAGACCGCGTTCAAGGGCTCCTCGACCTCCGAGATCCGCGCGCAGGCGCCCACCATCCCCGCGGCCACCCTCGACAAGGTGCGCCAGGCGCCCGGCGTGACCGCCGCCGTCGGCGACATCACCGACACCGCCCAGGTGATGGGCAAAGACGGCAAGCCGGTCGGCACCGGCCCGTACTTCGGCGTCGGCTTCGACGCCAAGACCCCGGGCGCCGAGCAGCTCACGCCGTTCCGCCTGCACGACGGCCGCTGGGCACAGGGCCCGGGCGAGGTCGTGATCGACCGCGCCACCGCCGAGGCGCAGGACTACGCGGTGGGTGACCGGATCGAGGTCTCCGCCCGCGGCGAGGCGCAGACGTTCACGCTCACCGGCATCGCCAACTTCGCGACCGTCAAGTCGCTGGGCAAGGCGAGCGCCGCCGTCTTCGACCTGGAGGCAGCACGGACGCTGTTCGCCAAGGACGGCTACGACCGCATCCTCGTCGCCGGCCGCCGCGCCGACATCGCCGGCGCGGCCGGTCCGAACACGGAAGTCCGGACCGCGGCCGAGGATGACCGCTTCTACTTCGACTCGCTCACGACGCTGGTGGACATCGTGCGCGCGATCCTGCTGGCGTTCGCGGCGGTCGCCGTGCTCGTCGGCTCGTTCACGATCTTCAACTCGCTCTCCATCACCGTCGCCCAGCGCACGAAGGAGTTCGGGCTGCTGCGGATGGTCGGCGCGTCCCGCCGCCAGGTCCGCACCGCTGTGCTGCTGGAGGCGCTGACGGTCGGCCTGCTCGCGTCCGCGGTCGGCATCGGTGTCGGCATCGTGCTGGCGGAAGCGCTGAACGCGCTCTTCGCCGCCGTCGGCGCCGAGCTCCCCACGGCCGGGATGGTCGTCGCCACGCGCACGATCGTCGTCTCGATCCTCGTCGGCACGCTCGCCACGACGCTGGCCGCCATGCTGCCGGCGCGGCGCGCGACGAAGATCGCGCCGGTCGCCGCGCTGCGCGAGAACGCCCACACGCCGAAGCCCGGGCTGCCGGCTCGCGGCGTGCGCGCCCTCGCCGGGCTCGTCGGCCGCCCGTCGGCCGCGCTCGGCGGCGCCGCCGGCACGCTCGCCCGCCGCAACGCGATGCGCAACCCGGGCCGCACGGCGGTTACCGCGCTCGCGCTGACGATCGGCGTCACGCTCGTCACCGCCGTCACCGTCGTGGCGACCGGGCTCCAGAACGAGAGCTCGGGCGCGCTTGAGCGGCGCGTTCAGGCGGACACGATCATCACCGCCGCCGACGGCTGGTCCCCGATCGACCCGAAGGTCGAGCAGGCGCTGACCAGCTCAACCAGCAGCATCCGCCAGGACGGCGGGCTCGTGTTCGGCGCCCAGGAGGGCATCAACGGCGTCGACCCGGCGACGATCGAGCGCTTCTACCGCTTCGACTTCACCGACGGCGGCCTCACCGGCGACGGCGCGGTCGTCGACGAGGGTTTCGCCACCGAGCACGGCCTGGAGGTCGGCAGCCCGCTGCGGATCCAGTCCATGGGCGGCACCACGCTCGACCTGAAGGTCTCCGGCATCGAGGAGTCGGCCATCCTCGACGTGCTCGGTCTCGGCCCGATCACGATCTCCCACGCCGCCTTCGACCGTGCGTTCGAGCAGCAGCGCAACCGGCTCACGTTCGCCGCGGACGTCCCCGCCGGCGCGCTCGCCGCGTTCCCGAACGTCCAGGTTCAGGACAAGGACGAGTTCATCGACGCGCAGACGGCCTGGATCGGCATGCTGCTCGCGATCCTGTGGGTGCTGCTGGCGCTCGCGGTGATCGTCAGCCTGTTCGGCATCGTCAACACGCTCGTGCTCTCCACGTTCGAGCGGATGCGGGAGCTCGGCACGCTGCGCGCGCTCGGCTTCAGCCGCCGGCAGATCCGGCGCATGGTCCGCCACGAGAGCGTGATCACGGCGCTGATCGGCGCGACGCTCGGCATCGCCGCCGGCCTCGTGCTCGCCGTGGTGGTCGTGGAGCTGCTGGGCGAGTACGGGCTGAGCTTCACCGTCCCGGTCGGCAGCCTGCTCGTGGTCGCCGTGATCGCCGGCCTGGCGGGCATGCTCGCGGCCACGATGCCGGCGCGCCGCGCCTCCCGCATCGACGTCCTGAAGGCGCTCGCCTACGAATGAGTCTCGCGGGCCTTGGCGGCGTCGAGCGTGCTGCGGACCTCGCGCAGCAGCTCGTCGCCGTCGAACGGCTTGGCCAGGAACGCCGTCACCGGATCGTCGGTCCCGCCGAGCGGCGTATCGCCGGTGTAGCCGCTGACGAACACGACCGGCAGGCCGGGTCGCCGCTCCCGCGCCTGCACCGCGAGCTCGACGCCGCTCATCCCCGGCATCACGACGTCCGTGACGAGCACGTCGGCGGCGTCGAGCCGCTCGAGCGCGACGGCGCCGCTCTCGACTGAGATCACCTGGTAGCCCGCGGCGTACAGGATGCGGCCGGTGAGCATGCGGACGGCGTCGGCGTCCTCGACGACGAGCACGGTCTCGCCCCGCCCGCGCGGCGCGCTGGGGGACGGATGGTCGTCGGACGCCCGCCGCACGGCGGGCAGGGTGATCGTCACGGTCGTGCCCTGACCCGGCTCGGACTCGAGCTCGATCCGCCCGCGCGCCTTGGTCACGATCCCGTACACGGTCGCGAGCCCGAGGCCCACGCCGTGGCCGGAGACGGCCTTGGTGGTGAAGAACGGCTCGAAGGCGTGCGCGGCGACCTCCTTGGCCATGCCGCGGCCCGTGTCGGCCACGACGACCTTCACCGCGCGTGAGCTCGGGCCGTCCGGGTCGCGCATGACGGCGTTGGTGGCCTCGATCCGCAGCGTCCCGCCCTCCGGCATGGCCTCGCGCGAGTTCATGGCCAGGCTCATCAGCATCTGCTCGAGCTGGCTGCGGTCGGCCTCGACGTCCCACAACCGGTCGTCGACGTCCACCTGCAGATCGACGTCGTCGCCGAGCGTGCGGTGCAGCAGCAGCTCCAGCGACTCGATCACGCGCCGCAGCGAGAGCACCTCGGGCGTGCCGGACTGGCGGCGCGAGAACAGCAGCAGCCGGCGCGTGAGCTCGGACGCGCGGCGGGAGGCGGCGATGATCTGGTCCACGTCGCCCGCCGTGCGCGAGTCGTCGGGCAGCTCCTTGCGCACGAACGCCGCGTAGTTGGCGACGACCGCCAGCAGGTTGTTGAAGTCGTGCGCGACGCCGCCCGCGAGCTGGCCGACCGCCTCCAGCCGCTGCGCCTCGCGCAGCCGCGCCTCGAGCCGCACGTGGTGCGTGATGTCGGTCGCGATCCCGCCGACGCCGTAGATCTCGCCGCTGCGCTCGTCGATCAGCGGGAACTTGACCGACAGGAAGGTCCGCGTGTGCTCGCCGTGCGTGACCTCCTCTTGGAGCTCGATCGGTTCGCGCGAAGACATCACGCGCAGGTCGTCGACGCGCATCCGGTCGGCGACCTCGGGCGGGAGCACCTCACGGTCGTGGCGGCCGATCAGCTGCGCGGCGGGCTTGCCGTGCAGGCGCTCGAAGGCGCGGTTGACGAGCAGGTAGCGGCCCTCGGGGTCCTTGAGGAAGATCGCCGCCGTCGTGTTGTCGAGCACGGCGCGCAGCGCCCGCGGGTCGGCGGTGCGCAGCACGACGAGCTCGTACTCGCCCATCGGGCAGCGCGACACGTTCAGCCCGGCGGGCAGCTCGCCCAGCGGCGCACCGACGGGATCGCGGCCCAGCAGCTCCTTGGCCCGCGCGTTCGCGAACGCGGCGACGCCCGCCGCGTCCACCCCCACCATGGCGTCGGGTGCGGCTTCGAGCAACGCCTCGAAGGTCGGGTGGCCGGTGGGCATCTGCCGCGCGAGTGTAGGGCGATCTTTACGCTCGAAGGCGTCGCGCGGCTCGTACTCGCGCGACCTGTTCGAGCTCGACCTTACGCAGGCGCACCGAATGGGGCGTCACTTCCACGCACTCGTCCTCGCGCACCCACTCCAGCGCCTGGTCGAGCGAGAGCTTGCGGGCGGGCACGAGGCGCACCAGCACGTCACCCGTCGATGAGCGCATGTTGGTGAGGTGCTTCTCCTTGACGGCGTTGACGTCGAGGTCCTCCTGGCGGGCGTTCTCGCCCACGATCATGCCCTCGTAGACGTCCTCGCCCGGCTCGACGAACATCGTGCCGCGCTCCTGCAGGTTGAACAGCGCGAACGACGCCGTCTTGCCCTTGCGGTCGGCGACGAGCGAGCCCTGCTGGCGCAGGCGCATGTCGCCCGCCCACGGCTCCCAGCGGTCGAACACGTGGTGCATCAGACCGGTGCCGCGGGTCTCGGTCAGGAACTCCGTGCGGAAGCCGATCAGGCCGCGGGCGGGGACCAGATAGTCCATCCGGACCCAGCCCGTGCCGTGGTTAATCATCTGCTCCATGCGGCCCTTGCGCAGCGCGAGCATCTGCGTGATCACGCCGACGTAGTCCTCGGGGACGTCGATCGTCAGGCGCTCGACCGGCTCGTGGCGCGTGCCGTCGATCTCGCGGATGACGACCTGTGGCTTGCCGACCGTCATCTCGTAGCCCTCGCGGCGCATCAGCTCGACGAGAATCGCGAGCTGCAGCTCGCCGCGGCCCTGCACCTCCCAGGTGTCCGGGCGCTCGGTGTCCAGCACGCGGATCGAGACGTTGCCGATCAGCTCCTGGTCGAGGCGGTCCTTGATCTGGCGCGCGGTGAGCTTGTCGCCGTCCTGGCCGGCCAGCGGCGAGTGGTTGATGCCGATGGTGACGCTGATCGACGGCTCGTCGACGGTGATCACCGGCAGCGGGCGCGGGTCCTCAGGATCGCTGAGCGTCTCGCCGATGGTCACCTCGGGCAGGCCCGCCACGGCGATGATCTCGCCCGGACCCGCTTCGTCGGCGGACACGCGCTCGAGGTTCTCGGTGATGTAGAGCTCGGTGATGCGCGCGTTGGAGATCGTGCCGTCGGCCTTGCACCAGGCGATCGTCTTGCCCTTGCGGATGATGCCGTTGTGCACGCGGCAGATCGCGAGGCGGCCGACGAACAGCGAGGCGTCGAGGTTGGTGACGTGGGCCTGCAGCGGCATGCCCTCCTGGTACTTCGGCGCAGGGATCGTCTCCACGAGCAGATCCAGCAGCGGCTTGAGGTTCTCGCCCGGCTGCGCCAGGTCGAGCGTGGCCGTGCCGGCCTTCGCGTTCGTGTAGACGACCGGGAACTCGATCTGCTCCTCGGTCGCGCCGAGGTCGATGAACAGCTCGTAGACCTCGTCGACGACCTCGGCGACGCGCGCGTCCGGCCGGTCGATCTTGTTGATCACGAGGATCACCGGCAGCTTGCTCTCGAGCGCCTTGCGCAGCACGAAGCGCGTCTGCGGCAGCGGTCCCTCGGAGGAGTCGACCAGCAGCAGCACGCCGTCGACCATCGTCAGGCCGCGCTCCACCTCGCCGCCGAAGTCGGCGTGGCCGGGCGTGTCGATGATGTTGAGCTTGACGTCCCCGTGCCGCACCGCGGTGTTCTTCGCGAGGATCGTGATGCCCTTCTCGCGCTCGAGGTCCATCGAATCCATGACGCGGTCATTGACGTCCTGGTTGTCTCGGAAGGCGCCGGACTGCCAGAGCATGGCGTCGACGAGCGTCGTCTTCCCGTGGTCGACGTGCGCGATGATCGCCACGTTTCTGAGGTCTTCGCGAAGCTGCATGAGCGCGGGTTAGGGTAGAAGTCCCGCCATGGAGCTGATGCCGGCGCGGGAGTCGCGTGCCTGGACGTTGCTGCTGCTAGGGACCGCCTCGCTGGTCGGCGTGCCGCTGCTCATGTGGCGGGCGCAGGCCGACGGCGACGTCGGCGAGGTCGTGGAGATCTTCCTGCTGATGATGGCCGCGGGGCTGCTGATCGTGGCCGGGTTCTCGGTCTGGCGCACGCGCGGGAGCTTGCGGCGTGCGCAGCCCGCTCCCGAGGACGCGAAGGTGCTCGCCGGCAGCGCGGGCTGGCGGCTGCTGTTCGTCGCGATGGGCGTCGCCGGCGGGCTGGCGCCGTTCGGGCGCGACGGTCCCAACGAAGGCGACGCGACGTTCGCGGCGTTCGGGCTCGGGCTCGTGTTCGGGGCGCTGGTCGGCGTCGCGGTCGGGCTGTGGTACCTGCGGCGGCGCGAGGGCGCCGACGACACGGAGCTGCTGCGGCTGCACCGGGGGAAGGAGCAGCGCGTGAAGTACTTCGTGCGGTAACCGGACGGTCACGCAACCGGACCAACGGTCCGCATAGCGTCGCGGCGTTATGAGAATGAATCTCCCCCGGCGGCTTGCCCTGGCCGCCGCCACTCTCGCGTGCGCCGCGTTCCCCGCCGGCGCATCGGCCCAGGACGGCCAGCGCTCGAGCTTCCTGCTCGGCGTGCTCCCCGACACGCAGTTCTACTCGCGCTACTCGATCCCGGCCTCGGGCGAGCTGTTCATGAACCGGTTCGGCACCGAGCCGTACATCGAGCAGACCAAGTGGCTGGTCGACAACCAGGCCAACCTCGAGATCCCGTTCGTCACGCACCTCGGCGACATCGTCGACCGCGCGACCGTGACGGCCGAGTGGGACGTCGCCGACGAGGCGATGAAGGTCATGGAGACCGGCAAGCTGCCGTACTCCATCCTCGCCGGCAACCACGACGTCACCGGCAACCCGGCCACGGAGCCGTTCCCGCGCCGCTTCCCGACCACGCGCGCCGCCGCGCAGACGACGTTCGGCGGCCGCGACGCGTCCGGCATGAACGAGTGGCACACGTTCACGGCTGAAGGCCGCACGTTCCTGGTCCTAGCGCTGTCGTGGGACCCGGACCAGGCCGACATCGACTGGGCCAAGAGCATCCTCGCCGCCAACCCGACGCTGCCGACGATCCTCACGACCCACGACATCCTCGGCATCGCGTCCGACGCCGTCACGGCCGTCGAGGGTACGCAGGGCCGCCGTCTGTGGGATGGGCTGATCTCCGGCAACGATCAGATCTTCCTGACGCTCAACGGCCACAATCACGGCGCCGCGCACATGCGCAAGACCAACGCCTTCGGCAACAGCGTCGACCAGATCGTCTGGGACTACCAGATGGCCTACAACGGCGGCAACGGCTACCTCGGCCTGCTCGAGTTCGACTTCACCAACAAGCGCATCCAGTCCGCGGTCGTCTCGCCGTGGATCCGCCTGAAGCCGAAGAACACGATCGTGCCGGAGTTCGACCAGGCCGTCCGCACCGAGCCGGGCGCCAACCTCAACCTGCCGATCGACTTCGACCAGCGCTTCGCGCGCTTCGAGGGCGCTCGCGGCCCGCTCGGGGCGCCCAACGGCAACCTCCTCGCGGCCGCCAAGGCCAAGGTCGTCGAGGGCTACGAGGAGCCGGACGCCACGCTCCCGAGCCTGCCGCTCAACGACACCGACTACCCCGAGGTCGAGGGCACCGTCGCCCACTGGCGCTTCGACAAGTCCAAGCTGGGCGCGCCGGAGCCGGGCACCGTCACCGCCACCGACATCGCCGGCGGCGCCGACATGCGCCGCGGCGCGCTCGCCGGCACGGCCGCGCTGGCGGACCTGCAGATCTCCAGCGATCACCACCTGCTGTCCTCCAACGGCGCGAGCGCGTGCTTCCAGAACAACAACGCCGGCCGCGTCTCGTTCATGAACACGGCCACGGGCGCCGCGATCAACCAGCACGCGTTCCCGCAGGGCTACACGGTCGAGTCGTTCATCAAGATCGACCCGAACTGGTCGGCCACGAACAACCAGTGGATGGGCGCGCTCAACCGTGAGGGCACCCGCCGGGAGATCGCCAACGTCGTCAACCCGGGGTGGAGCTGGGACGAGCCGGCCTTCACGCTCTCGATCTCGAACCTGCGCGAGGTCCAGTGGAACGCGCTGGCCATCTCGGCCGACGGCAACGGCTACCGCGAGCGCACCAACTGGTCGGGCGAGGTCATGCCGGACCGCTGGATGCACATCGCCAACGTCAACGACCCGGTGTCGAAGACCTCGACGCTGTACGTCGACGGCGCGCCGGTGCTGCGCAACTCGATCGACGCCGTCGGCCTCGCCACGGCCAACAAGGCGTGGCGGATCGGCGCGACCGGCGGCAACGGCTGGTTCGGCTGCGTCGGCGAGACCCGCATCATCGACCGCCCGACCTCGCCGGACCAGTGGCTGACGCAGCGTCGCTACCTCCCGGCCGAGGAGGAGACCGAGGTCAGCGGCACCGTGCCGGCGACGCTGGCCCTGACGCTCGGGAAGCCCGCCGCGTTCGAGCCGTTCGTCCCGGGCCTGCCGAAGACCTACACGGCCTCCACGACGGCGACCGTCGTCTCCACCGCCGGTGACGCGACCCTGACGGTCGCCGACCCGAGCGCGAGCAACACCGGTCACCTGGTCAACGGCGCGTTCGTCCTGGCCAAGCCACTCGGCGGCCTCGGCGTCGTCAAGACCTGGAACGGGCCGACCTCCAACGAGCCCGTCCCGGTCCAGTTCACGCAGGAGATCGGCGGCAACGACCCGCTGCGCACGGGTACGTACTCGAAGACGCTGACCTTCACGCTGTCGACGACCCAGCCCTAAGCACAGCGGTATCCGCCGCAGCTATACACCGCGCGTATACGCGCGGTGTATAGTGGTGGGCATGGCGATCGGAACGACCTTCCTCGGCCTGCTGGAAGCCGGCCCCCGACATGGCTACGACCTCAAGCGCGCGTACGACGAGCGCTTCGGGGCGGACCGGCCCCTGAGCTACGGGCAGGTGTACGCGACGCTCGCGCGGCTGCTCAAGAACGGGCTCGTGGAGGTCGACGGCGTCGAGCCCGGCTCCGGGCCCGAGCGCAAGCGCTACGCGATCACCGACGCCGGCGTGACCGACGTCGAACGCTGGCTGGCCCAGCCGGAGAAGCCCGAGCCCTACCTGCAGTCGACGCTCTACGCCAAGGTCGTGCTCGCGCTGCTGACCGGACGCGGCGCGCACGAGCTGCTGGACGCGCAGCGCGCCGAGCACCTGCGGCTGATGCGCGAGCTCACGGCGCGGCGGCGCGACGGCGACATCGCCGACGTGCTGATCTGCGACCACGCGCTGTTCCACCTGGAAGCCGACGTGCGCTGGCTGGAGCTGACGGCCGCGCGCCTCGACGAGCTCGAGGCGGTGGTCGCGTGATCCTCACCGCGCGCGCGTTGAAGAAGACCTACGGGATCACGCCCGCGCTGGCGGGCGCGGACTTCGAGATCGCGCCGGGCGAGGTCGTCGCGGTGATGGGGCCGTCGGGCTCGGGCAAGTCGACGCTCCTGCACTGCATCGCCGGGATCATCGCGCCGGACGAGGGGACCGTCGAGTTCGACGGGCGCGACCTGGGGTCCATGAGCGACGTCGAGCGCAGCGCGCTGCGGCGCAGCGAGTTCGGGTTCGTGTTCCAGTTCGGCCAGCTCGTGCCGGAGCTCTCCTGCCGGGAGAACGTGGCGCTGCCGCTGCGGCTGGACGGCGTCGCGCGGCGCGTCGCCGAGCAGCGGGCGGACGCGCTGCTGGAAGCGCTCGAGGTCGGCGGCGTGGCCAAGCAGCGTCCGGGCACGGTGTCCGGCGGCGAGGGCCAGCGCGTCGCGGTCGCCCGCGCGCTCGTCACCGACCCGCGCGTGCTGTTCGCCGACGAGCCCACGGGCGCGCTGGACTCGCTCAACGGCGAGCGCGTGATGGAGCTGCTGACCGCCGCGGCGCGCGAGCGCAACACCGCGGTCGTGCTCGTCACGCACGAGACCCGCGTCGCCGCGTACTCGGACCGCGAGGTCATCGTGCGCGACGGCCGCACGCGCGAGACGGTCTCGTCATGAGGGAGCTGCTGCTCGGCGCGCGGCTGACGCTCGCCGGAGGCCGCACGGGCATCGTCCGCACGCTGCTCACCGCGCTCGGCGTCGGCCTCGGCGTGGCCGCGCTGCTGCTCGCCGCCTCGCTGCCCACCGTCCGCGCGGAGCAGGAGGCGCGCGAGCAGGCACGCGAACCGGTCGTGACCGAAGGGCCGGCGGGTGCGCAGACGGTGCTCGTCGGCTCGCTGGAGACCGAGTTCCTGGGCCGGGAGATCCTGGGGCAGCTGTTGCAGGCCGAAGGACCGCGACCGCCCCTCCCGCCAGGGTTGTCGCGCTTCCCGAAGCCGGGGGAGGTCTACGTCACGCCCGGTCTCGCCGAGCTGCTGGCGACGCCCGACGGGCGCCGGCTGCTCGCGCCCCGGCTCCCGGGGCGCGTCGTCGGAGAGATCGATCGGCGCGTCCTGGTCGGTCCGGCGGAGCTCGGGTTCTACGGCGGTACGGACGACCTCGAGCTCGGCGGCCCGGTGCAGCGCGCCGAGCGCTTCGGCGCGACCGGCCCGCGGTGGCCGCTCGACCCCGCGCTGGTGCTGCTGGTCGTGATTGCGCTCGTGGGCTTGCTGATCCCCGTGGCGGCCGTCGTCGGCGCGGCGGTGCGCACCGGTGGCGAGGAGCGCGACCGGCGGCTGGCCGCGCTGCGGCTCGTCGGCGCCGACCACCGCATGACGCGCCGGATCGCGGCCGGAGAAGCGATCCTGGCCGCGGCCGTCGGCGTGCTGTTCGGGATCGCGCTGTTCGTCGTCGCGCGCGCCTTCGTCAGCGAAGTCGAGTTCCAAGGCCTGAGTCTGTTCGGCTCCGACGTGCGGCCGTCGCCGCTGTTGGGCGCGCTCGTCGTGGTCGGCGTGCCCGTCTCCGCGGTGCTCGTCTCGCTCCTCGCGCTGCGGCGCGTCGTCGCCGAGCCGCTCGGCGTCGTCCGCAACCAGGGCGCGAGCCGGCCGCGCCGGCTGTGGTGGCGGCTCGTGCTGCCGTTGGGCGGGCTCGTCGTGCTGCTTCCGACCACGGCGCAGCACGAGGACAACGTCAACGCGATTCAGCTCGCGCTCGGGATCATCGCGCTGTTGATCGGCGTCGCGGTGCTGCTGCCGTGGCTGGTCGAGCGCGTCGTCGCACGGCTCGGCGCCGGCACGGTGGCGTGGCAGCTCGCCGTTCGGCGCCTGCAGCTGGACCCGGGCGGCGCCGCGCGGGCCGTGTCCGGGATCGCGGTCGCGGTGGCGGGCGCGATCGCGCTGCAGATGGTCTTCCACGGCGCCCAGGCCCGCTTCCAGGACGACACCGGTGCCGACCCGGACCGCGCGCAGCTCGTGCTCATCCGTGACGCGCCGCGGGTGACCGCGGGGGACGTCGCCGGGCGGCTGCAGCGCGTCGACGGCGTGCGGTCGGTGACGGCGGTGACCGAGTACGACGGGGGCGTCTACGTCGGTGCGTGCGCGGCCCTGCGGGAGCTGGCGCGCATCGGCGACTGCCGGCCCGGAGACGCGTTCACCACGCCGCCCGGCGGGCCCGCCGGCGCCGCCAAGGCGCGCTACCCCGAGGCGACGGTCGTCGGCGGCCGCCAGGACCCGGGCGGCGCCAAGCGCGACGGCGTCTTCGCCACCCGCGCGCCGGAATCCGATCCGGTCGCGGTCTTCGCCTTCGTGCGCGCCGATCCGAGCGCCTACGACGCGGTCCGCAACGCCGCCGCGGAGCTCGATCCGCTGATCTCGGTCAACCAGGTCGAGCGGATCGCGACCGACGCGCAGTTCGCGCTCATGCGGCGCGCGCTGTTCGCGGGGGCGACGATCGTGATGCTGCTGATCGGCTTCAGCCTGCTGCTGACCGCGCTCGAGCAGCTGCGCGAGCGGCGTCGGCTGCTCGCCGTCCTCGTCGCGTTCGGGACGCGGCGCAGCACCCTGTCGTGGTCGCTGCTGTGGCAGTCGGCGGTGCCGGTCGCCCTCGGGCTGCTCGTCGCGCTGACCACCGGGATCGGGCTCGGCGCGATCCTGCTCGCCGTGATCGACGCGGGCATCCGCGTGGCCTGGCCCGACGTGCTCGCGATGGCGGCCGCGGGCGCCGTCGTCGTCCTGCTGGTCACCGCGGCGAGCCTGCCGGTCTTGTTCCGCACGATGCGCCCAGAGGGACTCAGAACCGAGTAGTCTTCGGCTCGTGGCGTTCTACATCTTCATCTGAGTTCACCCCGTTCCCACGGCCCGGCCGCGCCCGCCTTCGCGCGGCCATGAACTCGAGGATGCGCCATGCCCCGCAGGACCCCGGGCGACGCACGCCGTCGCACGCTCTCCCAGAACTTCCTCCATGATCAACAGGTGGTCGCCGACATCGTCGCGACCCTGCACCCGCCGCCGGGCGCGCTCGTGCTCGACCTGGGCGCGGGCGCCGGCGCGCTGACGCGGGCCGTCGCCGCGGGCGGGAACCGCGTGCTGGCGGTCGAGCTCGACCCGCGCTGGGTGGGCGTGCTCCGCTCGCGCGCCCCCGCCTGGGGTGACGTGACCGTCGTGGCCGGCGACGCCCTGCACGTGCCGTTCCCGGCGGAACGCTTCCTCGTGGTGTCCAACGCGCCGTACGCGATCGGCACCAAGCTCGTCCGCCGGCTGCTCACCGACGCGCACGGCCTCACCCGCGCCGTCGTCGTGCTGCAGCGAGAGGCGGCGCTGCGGCTGGCCGGCGGCGGGCGCTTCGCGGCGTCGTGGGCGCCATGGTTCGAGCTCACCGTGCACCGTCGCGTACCCGCGCGTGCGTTCCGGCCCGTCCCGTCCGTGGACGGCGCCATGCTCACGGTCGTCCCGCGCGCCCAGCCGCTGCTCTCGCCCGCCGCCTACCCGCGCTACGACGCGTTCCTGACGGCCGCGTTCAGTGGACGCGGCAACACGCTCGCCCGCCGGCTGAACGTGCGGCCGTCTGCGCTGGCGGCGCTCGGGCTGCCGCGCGACGCGACCCCGGGCGCGGTCCCGCCCGAGGTGTACGCACGGGTCTTCACCGCTTTGGAGTAGCTTCCGCGGCCAGTTCTCGTCGGGAGGGTCTGCATGAAGCGCGTATCGCTGCTGGTCGCTCTGTTCGTCTCGCTGTTAGCGGCGCCGGCGGTCGCCGCCGGGCCGTCACCCGGCGCGCCCGGGATCGGGGACCCGCTGTTCCCCGGCCTCGGCAACGGCGGCTACGACGTCCAGCACTACGACGTCGCGGTCCGGTACGGAGCCGCGTTCACCGATCCGGTGGAGGGCAACGTCACGATCCTCGCCCGCGCGACCCAGGCGCTCAGCCGCTTGAACCTGGACTTCGCGGGCCGCAGCGTGGGCGCGGTCGTGGTCAACGGCGCGCCCGCCCAGTGGCGGCGCGAAGGCTCCGAGCTCGTGATCACGCCGCGCCGCGCGATCAAGCACGGAGCGCTGTTCGTGGTGACCGTGGCGAAGTTCGTCGCGGTGCCGACCGTGCCCAGCGACGATCCCGCGTCCACCGGGCTCTTCATCCACCCGTCGGGCACGGCCACCGCGCCGCAACCCGACCTGGCGCGCTACTTCCTGCCGTCCAACGACCACCCGCGCGACAAGGCGAGCTTCGACTTCCGCTTCGACGTCCCCGAGGGCCGGACCGCCGTGGCGAACGGCGTTCCGCTCGCGAAGTGGACGAGCCGTGGGCGCACACACTCCGTGTTCGTCCAGCGCCAGCCGATGGCGACCGAGCTGATCCAGATGGCGGTCGGCGACTACGACGTCACCTACGACGGCTTTCACGACGGTGTCTTCCGGCGCGACGTGACGGCCAGGCCGCTGACCGCGGAGTACCTGCCGCTGCTCGAGCCGACCGACTCCCAGCTGGACTGGATGCGGGCGCGTGCCGGCCGGTACCCGTTCGACCTCTACGGCGCGCTGGTCGTGGACGGCGGGCTGGGCTTCGCGCTGGAGACCCAGACGCTCTCGCTGATGGACAAGTTCTGGTACGCGGACCTCGGCAAGGACACGTGGGACGCGACGCTCCTGCACGAGCTCGCGCACGAGTGGTACGGCAACAGCGTCTCGCCCTACGCGTGGAGCGACCTGTGGCTCAACGAGGGCCACGCGAGCTGGTACGAGTTCACGTGGGCCGAGGAGTTCGACGCCCTCGAGGAGGACACGACGGGCTACCCGGACGAGCAGGGCTACGCGACCGTCGTCGAGCTGATGAAGGCCGTCTACGCGCACGGGGACGAGTGGCGCGCGGAGAGCGGGCCCGTGGCCGCGCCGTCGAGCGCCGACGAGCTGTTCGCCTTCCAGCGCTACCACGGCGGCGCGCTCGTCCTCTACGCATTGCGCCAGAAGGTCGGCGCTGACGCGTTCGCGCGGATCGAGCGCGCCTACCCCGAGCGCTTCCGCAACCGGTCGGTCACCACGGACGACTTCATCGCGCTCGCCGCGGAGATCTCCGGGCGGCGCGACGTGATCCCGTTCCTGCGCGAGTGGCTCTACGGGACCAAGACGCCGCCGATGCCCGGCCACCCGGACTGGACGGTCAACGACCCGGCGACCCAGCGCACGGCGACGCTGCCGAACCCTCGCGCACACAAGTAAGGCGCAGCCACGCGAGGCCGCCGTCGAGCGCGGTGGCCTCGCGCAGCTCGAAGGTCCGCGCGGGCGCGTCTCCGCACCAGCGCTTGCCGCCCGCCGCGACGACGGGGTGGACGAGCAAGCTGACCTCGTCGACGAGATCCGCCTGCAGGAGCGCCCCGGTCAGCGCGCCGCCGGAGTCCACGCGGACGATCCCGCCTTCGAGCTCGCCGAGGTCGGTGAGGACGCGCGCGTCGCGCCAGTGGCCGGCGTTGCGCAGCCGGTCGAGCGTGCGGGCGTCGATGCGCGAACGCCGGTCGGTGACGAGCAGCAGCGGCCCGTCGGCGTTCGGGCCCGGCTGCGGCGCCTGCGCGAGATCCTGGGCGAGGATCGTGTCCGCGCCGGTGAGCGTCACGTCCTCGTGGAACTGCTCCGCGAGCGCGTAGAACACCCTGAGGTCCGGCTCGAAGCCGGTGGTCGCGCCGTCGAGGGACACGGCGACGTGGACCACGACATGCATGGAACCGCACCATAGGCCCACTTCCGGTCAGGCTGCGTCCGCTTCCCGAGGAACTCCGACCTCGTTGGTAGGCTTTACGGGCGATGATCTTCACCACGAAGGCCGAATACGGGGTGCGGATGCTGATCCAGCTCGGCCGCCAGGGCACCGGTCACCCGGTCTCCCTGAAGGCGATCGCCGAGGCGGAGAACCTTCCCCTGGCGTACTGCGAGCGGATCGCTGCGCTCCTGAAGAAGCACGGCCTCGTGGTATCCACCCGCGGCGCCCACGGCGGCTACGTGCTCGCCAAGCCCGCGGAGGAGATCACGATGGACCAGGCGGTGTACGCGCTCGAGGGCGCGATCGCACCGATGGACTGCTTCCTCGACGACCACGACGGGCGTGTCCAGTGCTCCCACGGCACTGACGGCGGCGCCTGCGCGACCAAGCTGTTGTGGACGCGGGTGCAGATGGGCGTCATCCGCTCGCTGCAGAAGACGACGCTGGCCGAGCTGATCGAGTTCGACTCGCGCCCCGGCGTCGGCGCTCCGAGCGCCGCCGCACCCGCGATCACCGTGACGACTCACTAAGGACCACATGGGCGAGCTCCAGATCAAGAACCTGCACGTTTCCGCCGGCGAGAAGCAGATCCTCAAGGGGGTCGACCTGCACGTCCGCCCGGGTGAGTTCCGCGCGCTGATGGGCCCGAACGGCTCCGGCAAGTCCACGCTCGCGAACGTGATCATGGGCCACCCGAACCTCGAGGTGACCGAGGGCCAGATCCTCTTCAACGGTGAGGACATCACGGAGGCCGACCCGGACGAGCGCGCCCGCGCGGGCCTGTTCATGGCCTTCCAGTACCCGGTCGCGATCCCGGGCGTGACCGTCGCCAAGTACCTGCGCATGGTCGTCAACGCGCACCGCGAGGGCCGCGGCGAGCCGGCGATCTCGCTCAAGGACTTCCGCAAGACGGTCGAGGCCGCGATGCAGCTGACGAACGTCCCGAAGGAGTTCTCGAGCCGCTACCTCAACGACGGCTTCTCCGGCGGCGAGAAGAAGCGCATGGAGATGCTCCAGCTCGCGCTCACACAGCCGTCGCTGGCGGTGCTCGACGAGACGGACTCCGGCCTGGACATCGACGCGCTCAACACGGTCGCCAACGCGGTCAACTCCATCTCGCAGGACAGCGACATGGGCGTGCTCATCATCACGCACTACCAGCGGATCCTGCACATCGTCAAGCCGCAGTTCGTGCACATCATGTTCGAGGGGCGGATCGTCAAGGAGGGTGGCCCGGAGCTCGTCGAGCTGCTCGAGCAGAAGGGCTACGGCTGGATCCGCGACGAAGTCGCGGCGGCGGCATGAGCCTCGCGGTCCCGACCTCGGCCGAGTTCCCCGTCCTCGCGCGCGAGGGGCTCGTCTACCTGGACACGGCGGCGACCTCGCAGACGGTCCGGCCGGCGCTCGAGGCGATGGACCGCTACTACGAGACCTACCGGGCCTCGATCCACCGCGGCGTGTACCCGATCGCCGCGGAGGCGACCGAGGCCTACGAGGTCGCCCGCCGGCAGGTCGCGGAGTTCGTCAACTCCACCCCCGGCGAGACGGTCTTCACGCGCAACGCGACCGAGGCGATCAACCTCGTCGCGTACTCGTGGGGCCGCGCGAACGTCGGCCCGGACGATCTGGTGCTCATCTCGCAGATGGAGCACCACTCCAACCTCGTCCCGTGGCAGCTGCTCGGCTGCCGGCTCGCCTACATCCCGATGCTCGAAGACGGGACGCTGGACCTCGACGAGTACGACCGCCTGCTGGAGCGCTCGCCCAAGCTTGTCGCGGTCACGCACGTGTCCAACGTCGTCGGCACGATCAACCCGATCGCCGAGATCACGCGCCGCGCCCACGCCGGGGGCGCGCTGGTGCTGGCCGACGGCGCGCAGGCCGTCCCCTCGCTGCCGGTGGACGTCGCCGAGCTCGACGTCGACTTCTACGCCTGGACGGGCCACAAGGCCTACGGGCCGACGGGCATCGGCGTCCTGCACGGCAAGCGTGAGCTGCTGGAGGCGATGCCGCCGTTCCTCGGCGGCGGGCACATGATCACCCGGGTCGGCGACTTCGAGTCCCAGTGGGCTGAGCCGCCCGCCAAGTTCGAGGCGGGCACGATGCCGGTGGCGGAGGCGATCGGCCTCGGCGCCGCCGTCGAGTGGCTGTCCGGCATCGGGATGGAGAACGTACGCGAGCACGGCCGCGACGTGACCGCCTACGCGCTCGAGCGGCTGTCCGAGGTGCCCGGTCTCACGATCCACGGCTCGCTCGACCCCGACGTGCGCGGCGCGCTCGTCACCTTCGTGCTCGACTACGCGCACCCGCACGACGTGGCCGAGATCCTCGGCCGCCAGGGCGTGTGCGTGCGCGCCGGCCACCACTGCGCGCAGGTGCTGATGCGCCGGCTCGGCTCACCCGCTTCCACCCGTGCCTCGTTCGCGGTGCACGCCACGCGCGAGGACGTCGACCGCATGGTCGACGCCCTCGGCCAGGTTCACGACATCTTCGGCTAAAGGATCATGGACGACCTCTATCGCGAGCAGATCCTCGAGCACTACAAGCGCCCGCATCACTGGGGTGAGCTCGAGGACCCGGACATGGAGTTCTTCGACACCAATCCGCTCTGCGGGGACGAGCTGAAGGTGCAGATCAAGGTCGCCGACGGCAAGGTCGACGACGTGGCCTTCTCGGGCCACGGCTGCGCGATCTCCCAGGCCGCGGCCTCGATGACCTCCGACGAGCTGATCGGGATGCCGGTGGAGCAGCTGCTCGAGCTCGACCGTGAGTTCGTGCTCGACCTGCTCGGCATTGACATCTCGGCGACGCGCATGAAGTGCGCGCTGCTGTCGCTGAAGGTCATCAAGTCCGCGGGCCTAGGCCACGCGGCGGCGTGGGAAGCGGCTTAGCCGCGGCCGCGGTTCTGCTGCTTGGGCATCGCGCGTGACATCGGCTTGAGGGCCGGTCGCGGCGCGCGCTTGGGCGGCAGCATCGGGCGCTTCGTCACCGGCTTCTTGGCCGAAGGATGACGTTGCATATGGAGACGCTCCTGTGAAGAGATTCCGGACTGTGGGACTACCAGGCGGTGAAGGAGTGCGTCATCAGATGATCATGGCCGAGAGGCTACGTGCCTGGTCACAGGTGCGCAGTGCGGCTGCCCGTACAGTGGCCTGTATGAAGCTGATCCCGCTCGTGCTGCTGTGCTGCTTCGCTCTCGTCGCCTGCGGAGGGGAGGACGAGCCGTCCGCGCCGGCGGCCGAGAACACGCCGGCGGCCACGGCGAAAGCCGAGGAGACGCAGGCGGCCGGCGGCGGCGACGCGGGCGGCGAGGACGCCCTGCGCGCGATGTTCGACGACTACACCAAGGCGCTCGGCGCGCGCGACTGGGGCGCGGCGTGCTCGCATCTGGCGCCGGAGACGACGGAGAAGCTCAAGAGCAACGTCGCGCAGCTGGGCATGACCGACGCGCCGGACGACTGCGAGGGCCTGATGGACACGCTCTACACGCAGATCGACAAGGACCCGACGGCCAAGAAGACGATCGACGACATCACGCAGACCGCGAAGGTGTCCGACGTCAAGATCACCGGCGACCAGGCGTCCGTCAGCTGGAGCGCGAAGGTGAACGGCGTGGACACGCCCGTCACGCAGACGGCACGCATAATCGACGGCGAGTGGAAGCTGATCGACGTGAACTAGAGCTCGCCGCGACCCGGGAGATCCTCGAGGTCCTCGGGCGCTGCGCGTTCGAGCTCGAGCCCGTCTTCGAGACGGTGCTCGGGCAGGCCGTGCGCCTGTGCCGCGCGGACGCGGGCCTGATCTACGTGCTCGACGGCGACGCGTACCGGGTCGAGGTCGCGCTCGGCGCGTCGCAGGAGTACCGCGACTACATCGCCGGCGTGCCGATCGAGGCGGGCTCCGGGACGCTGGTGGGACGGGTCGGCGCCGAGCGCCGCACGGTGCAGATCCTCGACGCGCCCGCGGACCCGAAGTACACGATGTCGCGCGCGCTCGAGCTCGGCGGCTTCCGCACGATGCTCGGCGTGCCGATGCTCGACGGCGAGCGGGTGCTGGGCGTGATCGTGCTCTGGCGCGAGCTCAAGCAGCCGTTCGACGAGCCGACCGTCGAGCTGGTGACGACGTTCGCGGCACAGGGCGCGATCGCGATCCAGAACGTGCAGACCGCGCGCGAGCTGGAGGTCGCGAGCGGCCACAAGTCCGCGTTCCTGGCGTCCATGTCGCACGAGCTGCGCACGCCGCTGAACGCCGTGATCGGCTTCTCGGACGTGCTGCTGGAGGAGATGTTCGGGCCGCTGAACGAGCGCCAGGCCGAGTACGTGCGCGACATCCGTGACTCCGGCCGGCACCTGCTCGAGCTCATCAACGAGATCCTGGACCTGAGCAAGGTCGAGGCGGGGCGGATGGAGCTCGAGCCGTCCGCGGTGTCATTGCCGGAGCTCCTGGACGGCGGCATGGCGCTGGTGCGCGAGCGGGCGGCGCGCCAGGCGCTGACCGTGACGCTGGATGTGGGCGAGGAGGTGGGGCTCGTGTGGGGCGACGCGGTCAAGCTCAAGCAGGTGGTGGTGAACCTGCTCACCAACGCGGTCAAGTTCACGCCGTCGGGCGGGTCGGTGGCGGTCACGGCGTCGCTGGAGGGCGGGGAGGTCGTGGTGCTGGTGCGCGACAGCGGGGTCGGGATCGCGGAGACCGACCAGGAGCGCATCTTCGAGGCCTTCCAGCGCGGCGACCGGCGCGTCTCGACCGAGGGCACCGGGCTCGGGCTGACGCTGTCCAAGCGCTTCGTCGAGCTGCACGGCGGGCGCATCTGGGTGGACAGCGCGGTCGGCGTGGGGAGCACGTTCGGGTTCGCGATCCCGGTGGGCGCGCCGTGAAGGTGCTCGTCGTCGAGGACAACGAGCGCAACGCGAAGCTCGGGCGCGACGTGCTCTCCTACGCGGGCCACGAGGTCGTGGTGGCCGGGTTGCTCGCGGACCAGATCGAGGCGCTGCGCGCGTGATCCTCGTCGTCGACGACCTGCCGCAGAACGTGCGGCTGCTGGAGGCCGTGCTGGCGCCGCGCGGATACGAGGTCGTGTCGGCGGCCTCCGGGGAGGAGGCGCTCGAGCGCCTGGACGGCGTGGACCTCGTCCTGCTCGACGTCGTCATGCCGGGGCTGGACGGCTACGAGGTCTGCCGCCGCATCCGCGCCGACCCGGACACCGCGTTCCTGCCCGTGGTGATGATCACGGCGAGCGGCGAGCAGGAGAAGAAGCGCGCGCTGGACGCGGGTGCCGACGACTTCCTGACCAAGCCGTTCGACCACGCCGAGCTGCTCGCGCGCGTGCGGTCGCTCGTGCGCCTGAAGCGCTACCACGACGAGGTCGACCGCTACACGGCCGGCCTGCGCCGCTTCCTGCCGCCCGAGGTGGCCGAGCTGGTGAAGGCCGACCCGGCGTTGCTGGAGAGCCACCGGCGCGAGGTCGCGGTGCTCGTCTGCGGCCTGCACGGCTTCCCGGCCTTCGCCGAGACCGCGGCGCCCGAGGACGTGATGGACGTGCTGGGCGAGTACCACGCCGCGCTCGGCGACGTGATCGACGCGTTCTCGGCCACGCTCTCGCGCATCGCGGGCGACGTCGTGACCGTCGTGCTCAACGACCCGGTGCCGTGCGAGGACGTCGCGGGCACCGCGGTGCGGTTGTCGCTGGCGTTGCGCGACCGCGTGTGGGAGCTGGGCGAGCGCTGGACGCGGCTCGGCTTCGAGCTCTCCCCGGCGCTCGGCGTCGCGCTCGGCCACGCCACGATCGGCCGCATCGGCTCCGACCGCCGCTGGCAGTACGCCCCGGTCGGCCCCGCGCCGCTGCTCGCCGAACGCCTCGCCGAGGCGGCCGGCGCCGGCGAGGTCCTGATCTCCCAGCGCGTCGAGGCGGGCACCGAGGCGGTCACCTCGCCGCTCACCCTCCAGCTGCGCGGCTTCACGCGCCCCGTCGCCGCCTACGACCTGCTCGGAACCTAACCGCCGCCGCCGCAGCCTCCTCCGCCGCAGCCGCCTCCGCCGCCGTCGGAGCTGCTGCCGCCGTCACCGCCGAGGAAGCCGCCCATCCACCAGCCGCCGCTGTCGCTGCTGCTGGAGCTGCTCGAGGCGGAGCGGCGGCGCTTGCGGAACTCCGGAGGACGGGAGAAGCTCTCGCGCATGCGTCGTAGCTCGACGTCGGAGTAGACGTTGCCGCCCGCCCAGCCCGTGTCCTCGTCGGCGGTGAAGAGGACCATCGGGATCTGGTGGCGGTCGACGATGTCGAGCGTGGTCGGGATCAGGCTGCTCGCGGCGACGGTCATCGTCGACTCCGGCGTGTGGTGCAGGTAATGGCCGAAGGCGCGCTCGCAGAACTCGGTGTACTCGCGGGTGCGCAGGATGAACTCGTGCCAGGCGACGTCCACGACCTCGGACGGCATGCCGATCATGCGCCCCTCGGCGTGCAGGCAGGCCAGGAACCAGGCGTCGAGGCCCTTGAGGGCGCGCAGGGCGGTGGCGCGGTCGCCGAGCTTGTCCTCGAGCTTGGCGACGAAGTCGGGCGCGTACTCGTACTGCTCGATGAACTTGCGCCGGCGGTTGCGGGTGTAGGTCTTCATGGGGCGCAGCTTCGAGGTCGCGCGCCCCGCTGGCCAGCCGCCCTAGGTGGTGTGTTTCCCACCTCCTCGCCGCCGCGCCCGCGCGAGTTGCGCGGCGAGCTCGGCGACGCGCTGTGGCTTGCCGGGCTGGTCGTCGACCCGGGCCGCGCGCAGCCTTGCCTCGATCCGCTCGGGCGAGTCGGCGTCGAGCGCGAACGCGGGCAGCGCGGTCACGTCCGAGGACGCCGCCGCGGCGACCGCCGCGGCGCCCAGCGCGGCGCCGGTCTCGTAGCGCTCCGCCGGATCCTTCGCGAGCGCCCGCGCGAGCACGGCCTCGAAGCCCGGCACCGCCGGGGGCGGCTCGGACAGGTGCGCCCACAGCTTCGGCTCGGTGCCCTCGAGGTCGAACACCGGCCGGCCGGTCAGCGCGACGTACAGCAGGCAGCCGAGCGAGTACAGGTCGGCGGCGGGCCCGTCGCCGGCGCCGCGGATGCGCTCCGGCGCGAGGTAGTCGAGCGTGCCGACGATCTCGCCCGTGCGGGTCAGCTCGCTGCCATGGTCGAGGCCCTTCACGAGGCCGAAGTCGGTCAGGTAGGCGTGGTCGGACACAGTGACCATCACGTTGGCGGCCTTCACGTCGCGGTGGACGAGCCGCCGCTCGTGCGCGGCGTCCAGCGCCGCGCCGACCTGCGCGACGATCGCCGCCGCCCGCGCCGCCGGCAGCGGCGCCAGCGACCGCAGGTCCGAGCCGACGACCAGCCGCATCGACAGCCACAGCACGCCCTCGCCGGTCTCGCCCGCCCCGAACACCGGCAGCACGTTGGGGTGATCGAGCGAGGCCGCCATCCGCGACTCGGCCACGAAGCGCTCGCGGAAGCCCTCCTCGGACGCCCGCTCGGGCGCGACCACCTTCAGCGCGACGGTGCGCCCGAGCGCCTCCTCGACCGCCTCGTAGACCACGCCCATCCCGCCGCGACCGACCTCGCGGACGATGCGGTAGCCCGGGATCACCGCCCGCCCACGGCGCGCGCCGCCGCGCCCGCGCCCACCCGCTCGGCCTCGGCCGCGAACGCCGCCTCCATCGCCGGCATCGTTCCGGCGCTCACGCGGTCGACGAGGGCGTTGTCGAGCAGCCCGCGCACGGCCATGAGGGCGTGCAGGAACGGCGGGTACGCGACGGCCCGCGAGCGGCGCTCGATCCCGCGCACGGTGCGCGCGACGGCGGGCTCGAGCGGCCACGTCTTCGCCAGCGGCCCCGGCAGCCGCGACCGCGACCCGGCGAAGATCGGCGAGTTGTCGCTGCCCGCGACCATCGGCGTGTTCAGGAACAGGTAGTAGGCGACGCCGACGCCCACGCCGTGCGTGCGCAGCTCGGTGCGCAGCACGCGCCCGAGCGCCTCCACACCCGCCTTGGACATCGAGTACGCGCCCAGGCCGGCCGGCGCGAACACGGCGGCGGCGGAGGAGACCAGCAGGACGTAGCCGCGGCGCTCGAGCACGTGCGGAAGTGCCGCCCGGGTCGTCCGCCACACGCCGAGCAGGTTGATGTCGAGCGTCTCCTCGACCGTCTCCGGGCCGACCAGCCGCAAGGGTCCGCCCGTTGCCACCCCCGCGTTGGCGACCGCCACGTCGAGCCCGCCGCAGCGCGCGGCCAGGTCGTCGATGGCGGCCGTCAGCGCCTCGCCGTCGCGCACGTCGGCCACCGCGGTCTCGGCTCCGGGCAAGCCCGCGGACACCGCTTGCAGCGCTTGGCGATCGACGTCGATCAGCGCCGGCCGCATGCCGCGGGCGGCCAGCTGCCGCGCCAGCTCGGCGCCGATGCCCGAGGCCGCGCCGGTGATCAGAGCGACCCGCCCGGAGAGGTTCCACACCATGATCCGAACAACGCTAACGTTCGGCCGCGATGAGCACGCCGTCGGACGACGATCCTCCCTACAAGCCGCCGCAATGGCAGCAGCCGGAGCAGCAGCCTTCCGAGCAGGGTGGCTGGCAGAGCTCGTGGCAGCAACCCCAGGAGAAGCCGCAGCAGCAGGGCGGCTGGCAGAGCCAGTGGCAGCAGCCGCAGGAGAACCAGTGGCAGCAGCAGCCGCAGCAGAACCAGTGGCAGCAGCAGCAGACGCCGCAGTGGGGCGGCTACCAGCCCGCTCCGCCCACGCCCGGCAACGCGATCGCGTCGCTGATCCTCGGCATCGTGAGCATCGTCCTGTGCCCGATCATCCCCGGGGTGGTCGGCCTCGTCCTCGGCTACAGCGCCAAGCGTGAGATCGACGCGTCGGGCGGCCGCCTCGGCGGGCGTGGCGTCGCGATGGGCGGGATCATCACGAGCTGGATCGGCCTCGCCATCTGGGGCCTGCTGATCGCGTTCTGGGTGATCGCTATCGCCGCCTCCGCGTAGCGGATGAGCGGCACCGACGACGAGCAGCCGCCGCAGGCTCCACCCCCGTGGCAGACGACGCCGCCGCAGTGGGCGCCTCCGCCCGGGCCGCCGCCGGCGGAAGGGGCGCCGCCCGCGGAAGGCGCGCCGCCGGCGGAAGGGGCGCCGCCCGCGGAAGGCGCGCCGCCGGCGTGGCAGCGGCCGGCACCGCCCCCTCCGCTCGGCTCGGCGCCGGTTCCCCAGTGGCAGCCGCCGGCCGGCTCGTACTGGACGCAGTCGAAGGCCTGGCAGCCCCCGCCGCCGACGCCGGGCAGCGCCACCGCGGCGCTCATCCTCGGGATCACGGCGGTGCTGGTGTTCCCGCTCGCGTTCCCGCTCGCGCTCGGGTTCGGCATCCGGGCCAAGCGCCGGATCGACGCGTCCGAGGGCACGCTGGGCGGCCGCGGGCAGGCCAAGTGGGGCATCGCGCTGGGCTGGGCCGGAGCCGTGCTGACGCTGGTCGCCGTCGCGATGGTCGCCGGCTACCTCGCTACGGACTGATCGTGGCGCGCTCGGCCAGCGCCCACGTCCAGCCGGCGCCGCCGAGCAGCAGCACCAGCAGCCACACGCGCACCGGCGTGCGCATCAGCGGCTCCACGACCCGCACGCGCGTCGCGAGCACGAAGACGCCCGCGAGCACCAGGACCAGCGCCACCAGGACCCAGAAGCCGTTGTAGCTGAGGAAGCCCGAGTCGCCCCGCGCGGCCCACGCGAACGCGCGGGTGCCGCCGCACAGCGGGCACGGCAGGCCCGTGATCGACCGGAAGGGGCACGGCGGGATCAGCGAGGTGCCATCGCGCGGGACCAGGGCGCCGACCGCGAACGGCACGCAGCCGAGCGCCAGCAGCATGGCTCCTTCGCGTCGTGCGCCTGTCACTGCGACTTGACTTTAGTCCGCAGGGCCGGAGAAGGTTCCTGCAATGCGCTGCGCCGTCACCGTCCTCCTCACGCTGCTGCTCCTCGCTGCCCCCGCCCGCGCCCAGGTCTTCGGGCCGCCCGAAGGCAAGGTCTTCACGGGCCTGACGGGCTCGAACTCGGTCGACAAGTTCGCCGGGGAGGTGGGCAAGCGCCCGGCGGTGTTCGGCTTTTTCACCTACTGGAACCAGGGCAACGAGTACACGTTCCGCTACGCCGAGAAGGCCGGCGCGCGGCTCATGCTGCACATCTCCACCGCGCAGAACTACGGCGTCAAGGAGGAGATCTCGCCGCGCGGGATCGCGCGCGGGCAGGGCGACGAGTACCTGCTGGCGCTCAACGCGCGCATCGCCGAGGAGGGCGAGCCGGTCTACGTGCGGCTGATGGCCGAGATGAACCAGACCAACAACGCCTACTGCGCGTTCAACAAGGACGGCTCCTCGCGTGGCGCGTCCCACAGCACGAGCGCGTTCAAGGCGGCGTGGCGCCGATCGGCCCTGATCCTGCGTGGCGGGCCGCTGGACGCCATCAACGCCAAGCTGCGCAAGCTCAGGCTGCCCGAGGTGCGCAGCGCTGAGGAAAGCCTGCCGGAGCCGCAGGTGAGCCTGCTGTGGGTGCCGCAGACCGAGGGGACGCCGAACATCCCCGCGAACCTGCCTTCCGCCTACTGGCCGGGCGAGGAGTACGTGGACTGGGTCGGCACCGACTTCTACAGCCGCTTCCCGGCCTTCGCCAAGCTCGAGCGCTTCTACGCGGCCTACCCAGGCAAGCCGTTCGTGTTCGGCGAGTGGGCGATGTGGGGCGCCGACAACCCGGGGTTCGTCAAGCAGCTCTTCAGCTGGGTCAACACCCACAAGCGGGTGAAGATGATGCTCTACAACCAGGGCGCGAACCCGAACGGGCCGTTCCGGCTCAACTCCCACCCGAAAGCGCGGGCCGAGCTCAGGAAGGCGCTCCGTAATCCGCGTTTTCTGGCTACTGTGGGCGGCGGATGAGCTGGCAGCCGCCTCCGTACCCACCGCCTCAGCAGCAGAGCAACGCGGCCGTCGTGTCGCTCGTGCTCGGCATCTGCGGCCTGGTGGTGTGCCCGCTGGTCTGCTCGGTCGCGGCGCTCGTCTACGCGAGCAAGGCCTTCACGGAGATCGACAGCTCCGGCGGGCGCCTCACAGGACGCGACCTGGCCAAGGCGGGGCAGGTGCTCGGCTGGGTGGGCGTCGCCCTGTGCGTGCTCGGCCTGCTGTTCGTCGTCGGCGTCATCGGCCTGGGCGAGGCGCTCAACGACGACTCGTACGAGTACGAGCCAGTGCCCGAGTACCAGGTGGACTAGGCCGCCAGGTTCAAACGCTCGCCGGACGCGGCCGCGACGAGCGCCTCGAACAGCCGCGGGTGCGGCTGGCCGACGCGGTCCAGCGTCTCGGCGTGCCACTGCACGCCGAGCACGAGCCGGTCCGCGCCCGGGTCCTCGATCCCCTCGACGGTCCCGTCCGGCGCCCAGGCGACGGCGCGTAGCCCGCGGCCGAGGCGGTCGGCGGCCTGGTGGTGGAAGGAGTTCACGTGCGGCTCGGTCGTGCCCAGGATCGCGGCCAGGCGCGAGCCGGGCTCGATGCGCACGGTGTGCGTCTCCTCCCAGCCCGGGGCGGTCTGACGATGGTCGATCGAGTGGTCCGTGACGGCCGGCAGGTGCTGGTGCAGCGTGCCGCCGCGTGCGACGTTGAGTGCCTGCGCCCCGCGGCAGATCCCGAAGATGGGTAGGCCCATGGCATCGGCCACGCGCGCGACCTCCAGCTCGAAGACGTCGAGCGTCGGCTCCGTCGGCCCGAGCTCGGGCGCCGGCTTGGCGCCGTAGGCCGCCGGATCAAGGTCCGGCCCGCCGCTCAGGCACACGCCCTGCAGACAGCCCAGCAGCCGCGGCACCGCCTCGATCCCGAGTGGCGGGAGCACGACCGGGACGGCGCCCGCGCGGGCGAGCGCGCGCACGTACGGCATGCCCAGCGCCATCTCGTGCTGGGGCGGCTCGCCCTCCGGCAGCGGTCGCGTCCGCTCCGCGCGCCGTACCTCGGACGTGGTCACGCCCACCAATGGCCTGGACTGCATCCGCCAAAAATTACCCACACGGCCGATGGATAGAATCCCTACCTCCGGAATCGGTATTAGAACGTGAGCCCTCTGATCGACATCTGCCCGCTCGATGATCTCCCTCCCGGGGGCAAGCGTCTCGTGGAGTACGAGGACCTCGAGATCGGCGTCGTCAACTGCCGCGGCGAGATCTTCGCCATCGAGGACCGCTGCTCGCACGACGACGGCGAGCTGGTCGACGGCGAGCTGGACCAAGAGGACTGCGCGATCGAGTGTCCCCGGCACGGGTCGCGGTTCGACCTGCGGACCGGAAAGCCCATGAACCTGCCTGCGTACGTGCCCGTCGACACCTTCCCGGTGCTCGTCGAGGACGGCGTGATTCGAGTGGAGGTCGACTGACCTGATGGCTACTCCCGAGGTGATCGCCGAGCAGCAGGCGCTGGTCGGCCTCAACAGCGACTACGAGACGAAGTTCGGCTTCCATGACCCGGAGACGGGTTACGCGTTCAAGGCCCCGAAGGGGTTGTCGAAGGCGCTGGTCGAGCAGATCTCCGAGTTCAAGAACGAACCGCAGTGGATGCGGGACTTCCGCCTGAAGGCGCTCGAGCACTTCCTCGAGCGTCCGCAGCCGACGTGGGGCTCGCCCATGCTCGCCGAGGTCGACTACGACGACATCCACTACTTCGTCCGCGCGTCCGAGAAGTCCTCGCGCACGTGGGACGACGTGCCCGAAGACATCAAGAACACGTTCGACCGCCTGGGCATCCCGGAGGCCGAGCGCAAGTTCCTGTCGGGTGTCGGCGCGCAGTACGAGTCCGAGGTCGTGTACCACCAGGTGCGCGAGGACCTCGAGAAGCAGGGCGTGATCTTCATGGACATGGACTCGGGGCTCCGTGAGCACGAGGACATCGTCCGCGAGTACTTCGCCTCGATCATCCCGGCCAACGACAACAAGCTCGCGGCGCTGAACTCCGCGGTGTGGTCGGGCGGCTCGTTCGTCTACGTGCCCAAGGGCGTGCACGTCGAGATGCCGCTGCAGGCCTACTTCCGGATCAACACCGAGAACATGGGCCAGTTCGAGCGGACGCTGATCATCGCCGACGAGGGCTCGTACGTGCACTACGTCGAGGGCTGCACCGCCCCGGTGTGGTCGACCGACTCCCTGCACTCGGCCGTCGTCGAGCTGATCGCCAAGCCGGGCGCGCGCATCCGCTACACGACCGTCCAGAACTGGTCGCAGAACGTCTACAACCTCGTCACCAAGCGCGCGGTCGCCGAGACCGACGCGACGGTCGAGTGGGTGGACTGCAACCTCGGCTCCAAGCTGACCATGAAGTACCCGTCCGTCTACCTGACGGGCGAGCGCGCGCACGGCGAGGTGCTGAGCATCGCGTTCGCGGGCAAGGGCCAGCACCAGGACGCCGGCGCCAAGATCATCCACGCGGCGCCGAACACGACGTCCAACATCTTCGCCAAGTCGATCTCCAAGGACGGCGGCCGCAGCTCCTACCGCGGTCTGCTCGAGGTCGCCAAGGGCGCCACGGGCTCCAAGTCCAAGGTCGTCTGCGACGCGCTGCTGCTCGACGAGCACTCGCGCTCGGACACCTACCCGACGATCCGCATCGGCGAGGACGACGTGGACGTCGGACACGAGGCGTCGGTCTCCAAGATCGGCGAGGAGCAGCTGTTCTACCTGATGGCGCGCGGCATCCCCGAGGACGAGGCGGGCAAGCTGATCGTCAACGGCTTCATCGAGCCGATCGTCAAGGAGCTCCCGATGGAGTACGCGGTGGAGATGAACCGCCTCATCGAGCTCCAGATGGAGGGCTCCATTGGCTGAGCTGACTTCGGTACGAGAGCCCGAGTGGCTGAAGGAGCGCCGCAGCGATGCGGCGCGCCGCGCCGCCGAGCTCGACGTCCCGCGCTTCAAGGGCAAGGCGGGCTGGGAGTTCACGGACATCTCCAAGCTCGACCTGGCGTCCTTCACGGCCGCCGAGCCGGGCGTCGGTGACGCGAGCGCGGTCGACCGCGCCGAGACGCTGCTGGAAGCGCCCGAGGGCGCGCACCATCTCGGGCAGGTCGACGGCCGCGTGCTCGACCATGGCGAGACCGACGGCGATCTCCTCGTGCTGCCGCTCACGCTCGCCTGCGAGACGCACGCCGACCTGGTCGCCGAGCACTTCGGCAAGGTCGTCGACGCCGAGCAGGACGTGTTCACGGCGCTCAACGACGCCGGCTGGACGGGCGGCGCGTTCGTCTACGTCCCGCGCGGCGTGCGCGTCGAGCAGCCGATCGTGCTCACCGCGATCACCGACGCGGACAAGACCGCTCTGCACCGCCGCGTGCTGATCGTGGTCGAGGAGGGCGCCGAGGCCGAGGTCTGGGAGCAGCACCTCTCCGGCTCCACCGACAACGAGACGATGCTGACGTCGATCGTCGAGCTGCGCGTGGGCCAGAACGCCCGCCTGCGGTTCGTCGGCGCGCAGGACCTCAACGAGAAGACGTGGGTGTTCGGCTCCCAGCGGGCCGAGGTCGCCCGCGACGGCCACCTGGACTGGGTGACGGCCGGCTTCGGCTCCGGCAACGGCAAGGTGTTCACCAACACGCTGCTCGCCGGCGAGGGCTCGCACGCGCGGGTCACGGGCGCCTACGCGCCGCACAGCCGCCAGCACGTGGACTTCGACACGCTGCAGGAGCACGGCGCGGCCAACACCACGTCCGACCTCGCCTTCCGCGGCGTCCTCGCCGACCGCTCGTCCGCGGTCTGGCGCGGCATGATCAAGGTCGACCCGGGCGCCCAGCAGACCGACGCCTTCCAGGAGTGCCGCAACCTGCTGCTCTCCAAGAAGGCGCACGCGGACGCGATCCCGGGCCTGGAGATCCTCGCCAACGACGTGCGCTGCACGCACGCGGCGGCGATCGCCCAGATCGATCCCGAGCAGGTCTTCTACCTGCGCGCCCGCGGCCTGGACGACACCCGCTCCAAGCGCCTCGTGATCGAGGGCTTCATGGCCGAGCTCGTCGAGCGCTTCGAAGAGGGGCCGATCCGCGAGGCCATGACGGCCGCGCTGGAACGGCGCCTCAGCGTCCTGCTGGACTAAGGAGTGGCGCGGGCGATCCCCTCGGCGATCGCCCGCAGCCGCTCGAGCAGCTCCGGCGGGCCGTCCACCTCGTACGGCTCGCTGATCATGGCGATCCGCATGGCGAGCCAGTCCAGGTTGTCGTCGCTCGTGCGCACCTCGCTGGTGTGCTCGTCGACCGCGGTCGCGTTGCCGAGCCAGTAGCGGCCCGAGAGCGTCTCCACGGGCGCGTGGATGACGACGCGCGCCTCGTAGCGCGCGCGGTAGCTCTTCAGGCTCTGCTGGACGTAGCTCGCCGCGTCCGGGGTGGGGAGGGTGCGCGGCACGAAGCGCGCGCCCGCCGGCTGTACCTGCTCGATCCGGTCCACACGGAACGTGCGCCAGTCCGTGCGGCCGCAGTCCCAGGCCACGAGGTACCAGCGGCGGCCGGCGTTCACGAGCGAGTGCGGCTCGGCCTCGCGCTTGCTGTCGGCCTTGTCGCGCGCGGTGTAGTTGAAGCGCACGCGCTCGTGGTCGCGCACGGCGGCGGCGAGCGCGGTCAGGCACTGCGGGTCCACGGTCGGCCCGCCGCCGTAGACCTGCAGCGTCTGGGTCGCGCGCCCGAGCGCCTGCACGCGCCGGCGCAGGTGCGCGGGGAGCACCTGCTCGAGCTTGACCAGCGCGCGCACGGCGGTCTCCTCGACGCCCATCACCGAGCTGCCCGCGGCCGTGCGCAGCGCGACGGCGATCGCGATCGCCTCGTCGTCGTCGAGCAGCAGCGGCGGCATCGCGGCGCCCGCGCGCAGCTGGTAGCCGCCGGCCGGGCCGGTCATCGACTCGACGGGGTAGCCGAGCGTGCGCAGCCGCTCGACGTCGCGCCGGATCGTGCGCGCGGACACCTCCAGCCGCTCGGCCAGCTCAGTGCCCGGCCAGTCGCGGCGGCCCTGCAGCAGGGACAGCAGGGTCAGCAGCCGGCTCGATGTCGTCTCGCTCACGCCGACAAGGATGCCCAAAATTGCGGACAAGTCGTGGCCGCAACACCGCCGAGGGTACGGCTGGCACGAGTCTTGAGGTTGCGGACAGATCCTGACCTAGACCCTCGGGAGGATCCCTATCATGCGATTCGAAGAGCCAGCGATCAGCGCTCAGGGCCTCGTCAAGTCGTTCGGGGACGTCCGCGCCCTCGACGGTGTCGATCTCGAGGCCGCGCCCGGCACGGTGCTGGGCGTGCTCGGCCCGAACGGGGCCGGGAAGACCACGTCCGTCCGCGTCCTCACGACGTTGCTGGAACCCGACGGCGGCCAGGCGCGCGTCGCGGGCCTGGACGTGGTCAAGGACGCGCCGCGGCTGCGGTCGCGGATCGGGCTCGCCGGCCAGTACGCGGCCGTCGACGAGAACCTGACCGGGATCGAGAACCTGACGATGGTCGGCCGGCTGTACGGCAACAAGCGCGCGGTGGCCAAGCGGCGCGCGGCCGAGCTGCTCGAGCGCTTCTCGCTCAGCGACGCCGGCTCGCGCCCGGCGAAGACCTACAGCGGCGGCATGCGGCGCCGGCTGGACCTGGCGGCGGCGCTGGTGGCCAGCCCGCCGGTCCTCTTCCTCGACGAGCCCACCACCGGCCTGGACCCGCGCTCGCGGATCGAGCTGTGGACGGCGATCGAGGAGCTGGTCGGCGAAGGCACCACGGTGCTGCTCACCACCCAGTACCTCGAGGAGGCCGACCGGCTCGCGGACCGGATCGCGGTCATCGACCACGGCCACGTGATCGCCGAGGGCACGGCCGACGAGCTCAAGGCCCGGGTCGGCGGCCTGCGCGTGGAGGTCACGCTCACCCACGGCGCCGCGGCGTTCGCGGCCATGACCGCGCTCGAGAGCATGAGCGACGAGCCCGTGCGGGTGGACGGGCCGCTCGTGTCCGTGCAGGTGGACGAACGGGCCGGCGCGATCATGGAGGCCGCGCGCAGGCTCAGTCAGGCGGGCGTCGGGGCCGAGGACATCGCGGTCCGGCGGCCGACGCTCGACGACGTGTTCCTGTCGCTGACCGGCCACGCGACGGTGGAAGACCAGGACGTTCCGGAGCTCGTGGAGGTCGCGGCATGATCAACGACACGCTCACC
Source organism: Solirubrobacter deserti (assembly GCF_003344625.1). GTDB lineage: Bacteria > Actinomycetota > Thermoleophilia > Solirubrobacterales > Solirubrobacteraceae > Solirubrobacter > Solirubrobacter deserti. The sequence continues at coordinate 609,015 of NZ_QPKJ02000005.1, forward strand.
CTCGCCGAGCGCGCGCTCGTCCGGCTCCCGCGCAACCCGGACATGCTGCTGGCCTTCACGGTCCAGCCGATCATGTTCGTGCTGCTGTTCGCGTTCGTCTTCGGCGGCGCGATCGAGACGCCCGGCTACGGCGACTACATCGATTTTCTGATCCCGGGCATGATCGTCCAGCAGATCTGCTTCGGCGGCTTCGCGACCGCGCTCGGGCTCGCCGAGGACATGACCAAGGGCCTGATCGACCGCTTCCGCTCGTTGCCCACCGCGCGCGCGTCGGTGCTCGCGGGGCGCACGCTGGCGGACGTCGCCACCAACCTGCTGTCGGTCGCGATCCTGCTCGCGACGGGCCTGGTGATCGGCTTCCGCTTCGACGCGGGCGTGCCCGAGATCCTCGCCGGCCTCGGCCTGCTGCTGCTGTTCGGCTACGCGTTCAGCTGGATCTTCGCGCTGATCGGGATGAGCGTCTCCTCGCCCGAGGCGGCGAACGGCGTCGGCTTCACGCTGATCTTCCCGATCACGTTCATCTCGTCCGCGTTCGTGCCGGTGGCGTCGATGCCGGCGGGCCTCGAGCAGGTCGCCGAGGCGAACCCGGTCAGCGTCGTCGTGGACGCGATCCGTGCACTGTGGCTGGGCGGGGAGATGGGCAACAGCCTGTGGCTGAGCGTCGTCTGGTGCTTCGTGCTGATCGCGGTCTTCGCGCCGCTGGCGGTGCGCAAGTACCGGATGAGCGCGTCGGCCTGAGCAGATCGGCGGCGCCGTCGGGGTACCGGCGGCTGCCGCCGAGCGTGCGCGGACTCGAACTCTCGGAACCTGCATGCGGACAGGACGACTTGCGCGGTCACCCGATCGGCGTAAAGTCCGAGCGGATTTCCGTCTGTGGCGCAAACCCGGCTACAGTGCGGAGATCGACGCTGGACCGCGCGCGGCGCGGCTCCGTCCGTCCTGGCGCTTAGCCTCCATAGATCGCCCTTTCTCGACACGTGACCGCCTCCAACGACACCGCTTTCGGATCGTTGCGCGCGGAGCAGTGGACATCGCAGTGGTACCGGGCCTTGCAGTCAGCCGAGGTGAACGCCGGGGTGGACCTGCGTGCGGAGGCCGGGCAGTCGGTCTTCAGCCTGCTGCTGGCGATCTCGGTCGCGGCACACCGCGGGCGCGACGGGCTTCCGGTGGAGCTGCGCCTGCCGCGGGAGCCGGCTGGCCTTGACCAGTTGCGGCGTTGGAACTTCCAGTCGGTCTGCGAGCTGGCCACTGGCCGTTCTCTGCGCCGGTTGGTGGCGCCGGTCGACCACGCGCTGTTCGGCACACCCGCACCAGAGCGTCCGGCGGCAAAGGTGGCCAGCGGTGTCTCCGCGTTCATCGACGAGCTGGAACGCGACGCCTTCTTCGGGCTGACCGCCTACCGGCTATACGAGCGCGGCGCTCTAACGCGGATGATCCGATCCGAATGGGAACGGTGGCGACACCCGCTCGTTGCCCGCCTGGTGCGCCCTGTCACGGCGGACATCGCCCGCGACGTGGCACGCGTGTTGGTGCACGAGTTGCTCGCCAACGTGATCCAGCACCCGGACGCCACCATGGCGGTGGTCGGAACGTCGGTCGACTCGTCGCCCGCTGGCGAGCTTCGGCTTGTGATCGCGGTCTGGGACGATGGCGACAGCGTCGTTGACACGTTGTCGAAGATCCCGGTCGACCAGCTGCGCGCAACGGATGCCGACGACTGGGCCGCGGACATCACCGACGAGTTCATCGTCGACGCGCGCGGCTGGACCCCTGCGGCGACGTACATTCCGGCGAACTGGGTTCCGCCGGCCGGTGCTCAGGGCGGCGACCTGTTGCTGTCCGCCCTGCTTCCAGGGATCTCGCGCAAGCACGTGAGCGATGACTTCCCACAGGTTGACCGGCCGGAACCAGTCGCGTGGGAATCGCGGCGCGGATTCGGGCTGCACGCGCTCTATCGCAGCGCCATCAACGCGTTCGGCGGCACGGTATCCGTGCGAACTAGCGACTTCTGGCTGCGGCTGAGCGCCGGCGAGAAAGCGTTCCAGTACCGGGCGGACATCGATCGCGTCGACGAGCCGCTGTTCGGAAATCTGGTTTCGGTCGAGCTACCCCTCACGCCAGCTCGGCTCTGACTGGTGGCCGACGGCGTTCGTGTCGTCGCCTGGTCGGTGGTAGTCCACCTCGGCCAGGCGGTTACTCAGCCGGTTTCGGAGAGCCGTCGCAAGGAGCACCGATGGCTCGCGCGTTCGTTGAACGGGCTGGGCGTCGACCCGTGGTTCCGACAGGACTCCGCGTACCTGAGCGTCAAGCAGCTCAGCACGGAGCCCACGCGGGTGCAGCACTTCGTCGAACCGCCGGCCGATCTGCCCGACGACGCCACGATCATCCTCGACCTCAGCGACGCCCCGTACGAGTTGCTTAACGAGCCGCTGCTCGCGGGTCTCGCCGATGGCGTCGGACGCATGCTGGCCGGTGGGCCGCGCACGATCCTGATCTTGCTTTGCAAGCTTCCGCCGGAGTCGCTGCTGTGGGAGTTCCTCGAGCGCGACACCGCCGCGGACGGGACCGGCCGCGTTGTCGTGCTGGACGACGAGGGCGCGCTGCGGAGCTTCGGTCACGGAAAGCGCGGGTTCACGCCGCTGATGCGCGACTGGCCGGGGCGCCGCCGACAGGCCAGCGGGACCGCCAACGAGCGGTTTGAGCGACGCGTTGTGACGCGCCTCGGGCACTTCGCCACCGCAGACGGTGAGCGCTGCACACCGGCGTGGCAGGACATGCGCGGGGCAGTCGGAGAGCTCACCGAGTGCTTGTCCAATTGGATCGATCAGACCGGGGCGGCGGGCACCCGCATGATCGTGTGCGGTCCGTACTCCCGGGAGTTTCGCGTCGCGGTCGTCGCCGCGGCCGCCGCCTGCGGCGGAGACGCCGGGTTCGCGGCTACTCCCGACGAGCTCGAGGACACTGCGTCCGGCGTTGGCAACGTGCTGGCGTTCGAATACGTCCGCTCGGGCGACACTCTGGGTGACTTCCGGCGTGCGTTGCCCTCGTGGGGCGTCCCGGTGCGAACCCGCGCGCTCGCCGTCATGGCCGCGCCTGCGGCGTACGGTCTCAGGCACCCCGACCTCCAGCTCGACGTGCTGGCCGTGCGTGGGCACGAAGACGTGCAGCGGAGCGCGTGTGCACGCTGTCTCGCTTCCGCTCCGCGACTCGAAGATCCGTCGCGTACCGATCCGGGAACCGGCATCGATGCCGCGACGATGTGGTGGATGCTCGACCGCGTTCCCTGGGGTCCTGAAGGGTACGGCCCGCCGGAGCACGCGCGCTACCCCTATATCCCCGACTTCTCGGCTGTCTTCGAGCGGTTCGGTGATTGGATCGCGCTTAAGTACGAAGAGCTGCTGAAGGGCATCGGGCTGGTGGACGACCTCGTCGTCGTTTGCGCCGCCGAGCCGGCGGTTCGCGATCTGGTCAAGCGACTCGCCTCTCGCTTCCAGAACCAGCTGGTGCCGGTCGAGATCGAACGCGATGTCATCGATGCCGTCGCTGCCGACGCGGCGCGAGCACACGGGCTGGCGTCCGCGCTCGACGACGTGAGCGACGCAAGCGAGACGATCCCCGCCTGGCGGCGTCAGCTCGCCGACCTCGGTGGCCGCGAGACGGGCACCGGGCACCGGCTCGCGGTGATTGCGCTGGACGAGTTCAACGCGTCGGGCGCAACCGCGCGCGGACTGACCACGCTGCTCGGCGCGTTCGGCGTGACGCTCGACGCCTACGTTCCCTTCGTCGACTGGTCGGGCGGGGAACATGTTCCCGGGCGCCCAACGTGGTCGCTGTACTCGTTCTACTACCCGCGCCCCACCGGATGAGCAGGCCCGGCCGGGTACAGATCGCACGAGCCGCCTGCTTCGAGCTCCTGGGCCGCGTCTTCGCGAACCCCGACGCGATCAAGCAGGAGATGCTTCGCCGCGACTGCTCATCCTGGATCGAGGATCTCGACGAGCCAGGGCGGGTGTGGGCCGAACACGCGCTCGCGGAGTCCTACAAACCTCCAAGACAGAGAGCCTCGTTGATGCATCCTCCGACGCCATCCGCTCCCGATCGCGAGCGCATCGACGTGCTTCTTGTCACTGTTGTTCCGAACGAGGCGGAGGCGGCTGAGATCGTGTTTGACCTCGGACGCGACCATCCGGGGGCCCGCCGGCGGGAAGACGGCCGCAGGTACCACGAGGCATCGCTCGAGACCCATCGCGCCGGTCGGCTCAATCTGGTGCTGACGAATATTGGCGAGTCCGGCAACACCACCGCGCAGGGGGCCTTGCGCTCGATGCTGCGTCTCTACGAGCCCGAGTTGGTCTTGCTCGCCGGCATCGCAGCCGGCCGGCTGGACAGCGTGAAGCTCGGTGATCTCGTGCTCCCCCGCAAAGTCTGGTACCTCGAGAAAGGGGCCAGCCTTCCCGATGAGTTCCGGCGAGAAGCCCAAGAGCGGCGACTTCCTCAGCGGCTCTACACGCTCGTCGGAGAGCACCGAATCCGGAGAACCGGCTTTTACGAGCAACTGCAGGAGGCGCTCACACAACTCGACGACGACCAGCTACCTCCGGGCGTCAAACGAACCCACAAACCGGGATTTGACTCCGACGCGTCGGTCGTGGCCTCCGAGAAGCTCCTGCGCGACGGCTCCCTACGCAAGCTCGCCTCCGCCGAGGGCGTCGATCGGAAGATCAAGCTGGGCGATATGGAGTCGTGGGGACTCGTGCAGGCCGTCGGCAGCGGCAGCGTCGGCGAGTGGACTGGAGACAACCCGCCGGAGTGGATGGTCGTGCGTGCCGTCAGTGATTTCGGCGAGGTCGACAAGGACGACAATTGGCAGATGTTTGCCTCGGTCTGCGCACTCGTCGGCGCCAGGCATTTCTTGCAGGTGACTTACGAGCGTCGAAAGGACGCCGTTCTGTAGCCGTCAGGTGGCGAGCATGCCTCCGTCGACCGGGAGCACGATCCCGGTCACGTAGGACGAGGCGTCACTGGCGAGGAAGAGGAGCGCGGCGGTCAGCTCCTCGGCCTCGCCAGGCCGGCCCATCGGCAGCCGCTGCTGCTGGGCCTCGAGGTAGCCGTCCGGATACTGCTCGGTCATCTCGCTCGGGAAGAACCCGGGCGCCAGCGCGTTGACGCGGATGCCCTTGCGGCCCGTCCACTGCACGGCGAGGTCGCGCGTGAGGCCGATGATCGCCGCCTTGCTGGACGCGTACGCGGCCTGTGGGAGCCCGGCCGTGGTGGAGCCGAGCACCGAGCCGATGTTCACGATGCTCGAGCCGGGCGGCATCACGCGTCCGCAGGCCTGGGCCATCCAGTAGGAGCCGTTGAGGTTGACGTCGATCACCTGGCGGAACTGCTCGGGCGTCTCGCGTGTGGCCGGGTACGCGGTGCCGATGCCGGCGTTGTTGACCAGCACGTCGACCTTGCCGAACGCGGCGACGGTCTCCTCGATCACGCGCGTGCAGTCCTCGGGCCGGGACACGTCGGCGGGGACGGCGAGGCAGCGGCGGCCGAGCTGCTCGACGGCGGCGCGGGTCTCCTCCAGTCGGTCGGCGCGGCGCGCGCAGATCGCGATGTCGGCGCCGGCCTCCGCGAGCCCGGTGGCGAACGCGGCGCCCAGCCCTGAGGAGGCGCCGGTGATGACGGCGACCTTGCCGTCCAGGCGGAAGCGGTCGAGCACGCTGGGCATGGCTGCACGCTAGCGAGTTCGCGTGGCGCCACGCGGCGGCGCACCGCGGGGGCGAACTCGCGGTGCATCGCCCCTGGGCGATGCTACGTGGTCTCTCCCTGAATGACGCGCGGCTTGATGACCACCGGCGTGGCGTCGACCTCGCGGCCCTCGATCAACGCGTGCAGCGTTCGCACCATCTCGCGGTGGCCCTCGGGCGTGCCGAGCTTGATCGTGGTCAGCCGCGGATGCGCGAGGCGGGCCGGCGGGCTGTCGTCGGTGCCGATCAACGCGACGCCGGGCGGGAGTGAGTCCCGGGCCCCGAGCGCGATCTCGTCGTTGAAGGCGTACACGGCGGTCGGCCGGCGCGCCAGCCCGCGGGCGAGCCCGTTGGCCGGCACGTCCGTGAGCGTCACCCCGAGGCGCTCCGCCGCGGCGCGCGCGCCGGCGAGGCGCTGCTCGCCCAAGGGCTGCAGCTGGCTGCCGAGCGGCGTGACCGCCAGCACGTTCGTGTGCCCGCGTTCGGCCAGGTGCTCGATCGCGACCGCGCCGACGCTGCGCTGGTCAAGCGAGAATGACGGGACGCCCGGCTCCGGCGGCTGGCCGAGCGTGACGATCCCGCGGCAGCCGTTCGCGCGCAGCAGGTCCAGCGGCGGCAGGTCGGTGCCGGGCGCGATCAGCCCGACCGGGCGGACGCGGTCGCACGCCTTCTGCAGCCCGTCCGGCCCGCCGGCGTGGACGAAGTGCACGAGCGGCGTGTAGCCGAGCCGGTCCAGCTCGCCGACCAGCCCGGTGAGCAGCTCTGCGACCACGGGGCCCAGCGGCCAGTTCGGCAGCGCGAAGATGACCACGGAGGTGCGGCCGGCGCGCAGTGCCGAGGCCATCGCGTTCGGCGTGTAGCCGAGCTCGCGCGCCGCCGCCAGCACGCGCTCGCGCGTCTGGTCGGACACGCGCGCGTCCACGCCGTTGAGGACGTAGGAGACCGTCGCGCGGCTCACGCCGGCGGCGGCGGCCACGTCGGCACTGGTTACGTTCGGGCGCCCCACGAACGGCTGATCCTACGAGAAGGCGATGAGAGTAGGGTCGGGCCATGCCGACCAGCCTTGCCCAGCTGTTGACCGAGACGGCGAGCGCGCACGCCGAGCGCCCGGCGCTCAAGCTCGACGACAGCGTCGTCAACTACGCGGTCCTCAATGAGGGCGCCACGCGCATCGCCGGCCTGCTCAAGGACAAGGGCGTCGCGCCCGGCGACCGCGTCGGGATCATGCTTCCGAACGTCCCGTACTTCGCGGTCGTCTACTACGGCATTCTGCGCGCCGGCGGCGTCGTGGTGCCGATGAACGTGCTGCTCAAGGGCCGCGAGGTCGGCTTCTACCTCAAGGACTCCGGCGCGAAGTACCTGTTCGCCTGGCACGACTTCGGCGAGGCCGCGTCGGTGGGCGCCGAAGAAGCCGGGGCCGAGGTCGTCAGCGTCAAGCCGGGCGAGTTCGAGCAGCTCGTGATGGGTGCCCCGCGGGCCGAGGGCGACGAGCCGCGCGAGAGCTCGGACACGGCCGTGATCCTCTACACGAGCGGGACGACCGGCACCCCCAAGGGCGCTGAGCTCACGCACGAGAACCTGATCCTCAACTGCAGCGTGACGGCCAAGACGCTGATCGACGTCACCGAGGACGACGTCGTCCTCGGTGCGCTGCCGTTGTTCCACTCCTTCGGGCAGACGTGCGGGATGAACGCCGCCGTCGCGCACGGCGCGTGCCTGACGCTGATCCCGCGCTTCGAGCCCGTCAAGGCGCTCGAGATCATCGCCCGCGACCGGGTGACGATCCTCGAGGGCGTGCCGACGATGTACCACGCGATGCTCAATGTTCCCGAGCGCGAGACCGCGGACACGTCCTCGCTGCGCGTGTGCGTGAGCGGCGGCTCGGCGATGCCGGTCGAGGTCATGAAGGCGTTCGAGCAGGCGTTCGACTGCATCATCCTCGAGGGCTACGGGCTCAGCGAGACGTCGCCGGTCGCGTCCTTCAACCACCCCGACCGCGAGCGCAAGCCCGGCTCGATCGGGACGCCGATCGAGGGCGTCGAGATGAAGCTCGTCGACGAGGACGACAAGGACGTGGCGCCGGGCGACGTGGGCGAGATCGTGATCCGCGGCCACAACGTGATGAAGGGCTACTGGCAGCGCGACGAGGCCACCGAGGAGGTCATGCGCGGCGGCTGGTTCCACTCCGGCGACATGGCCACGCAGGACTCCGACGGCTACTTCTTCATCGTCGACCGCAAGAAGGACATGATCATCCGCGGCGGGTACAACGTCTACCCGCGCGAGATCGAGGAGATCCTCTACGAGCATCCGGCCGTGTCCGAGGTGGCCGTGATCGGCGTCCCGGACGAGTCGCTCGGCGAGGAGGTCGCGGCGATGGTCGTCCTCAAGGGCGAGGCCTCCGAGGACGACCTGCGCGCGTTCGTCAAGGAGCGCGTCGCCGCCTACAAGTACCCGCGCAAGATCTGGTTCTCGAACGAGCTGCCGAAGGGGCCGACGGGCAAGATCCTCAAGCGCGAGATCAAGGCTCCCTCCGGCGAGCCAGCGTGACCCCGTCCGACAGGCCGAGCAGGACGGACTCGACCCGGTCGTCGGCCGCGATCCGCTCGTTGAGCGCCGCCATCGTCTTAGCGCGCTCGTCCTCCGGGGCGAGCACGCGGTTGGCCAGCAGCGTGTTGTCGAGCACGAGGACGCCGCCCGGGCGCAGGCGCGGGACGAGCGCGTCGTAGTAGGCGGGGTAGCCGGTCTTGTCGGCGTCGACGTAGGCGAGGTCGATGTGCGGCGTGTCCGGCAGCTGCGCGAGGTTCTCCACGGCCGGGCCGAGCGTGATGTCGACCCGGTCGGTGAGCCCCGCCGCCTCGAGGTTGCGGCGCGCGATCGCGGCGAACTCCTCGCTCACCTCGAAGCAGGTGAGCCGGCCGCCGTCGGCCAGCCCGCGCGCGATGCAGATCGCCCCGTAGCCCGTGAACGTGCCCACCTCGACGGCGGTCTTGGCGTCCAGCATGCGCGCGAGGATCGTCAGCAGCGCGGCCTGGTCCGGGCGCGAGAGCATGCCCGCGTTGGGCAGCAGGCGCGTCTCGCGCTCGACGCGCGCAAGCACCTCGTCCTGGCCGGCGAAGCGCGTCAGATAGGCGGTCAACTCTGGGTCGCGGGGCATCGGGACATCTTTGCAGGGACGAAATCAGCGCAATTTGCGCACGAATTGCCCGCTCGCAGGGGGCGAAACCGGCCGCGATCCGCCTCAATACCGGCGAGGGCAACGGACAGGATGGGTTGAGCGGTGGCAGCGCTGGGCGAACGCGGGACGGATCCGGTCGCGCGCGTGGAGACGATGGTGGGGCGGCACGGGCCGGCGCTGCTGCGCGTCGCCAACCAGTTCTCGCTCTGCCACGACGACGCGCTCGACGCCTACCAGCGCGCGCTGGAGATCTACCTGCGGCGGATGGACACCGTCGAGGTGGCGACCGAGGGCGCGTGGATGCGCGTCGTGGTCAAGCACGAGGCGATGGCGATCCGCAAGGCGCGGGCGGCGTCCGTGGACGCGACCGACACGGACTTCGACGCGAGCGAGTCCGGGCTGCGCGAGGTCTCCGACGCGGTCGCGGGCGGTGAGCGGGTCGGGCGCTCGGTCGAGGCGCTCAAGGCCCTCAAGCCCGACGAGGCGCGGGCGCTGCTGCTCAAGGCCGAAGGGCTGTCCTACGACGAGATCGGCACGCGCTTCGGGTGGTCCTACACGAAGGTCAACCGGAGCATCGCCGAGGGCCGCAAGCGGTTCCTGAACGTCTTCAGCGAGATCGAGTCCGGCGAGGCGTGCGCGGCCTACGAGGACACGCTGGACGCGCTCGCGCGCGGGCAGGCCACCAGCGTGCAGATGGTCTCGATCCGCCCGCACCTGCGCCACTGCGCGGCGTGCCGCGCGACCGTGCGGCAGATGCGCTTCTCGCGCACGCGCCGGCTCGCGCTACTGGCGCCGTTCGGCTGGATCACGCGCCTGCTCACGCGGCCCGAGGTGGTGCAGCTCTCGTCCTCGGGCGGCGGGCGCTTCGGCACCGCGGCGAGCATCGTCGGCCTGTGCCTGACCGGCGCGGGCGCCGGGGCGGCCTGCGTGATGACCGGTGCGCTGCCGGCTCCGGCGATCATCGCCACGGTCGACAAGCCGGCCGCGACGGCGACCCCCGCGCCCAAGCGCGACAAGCCCGAGGGCGACAAGCGCGAGCCGGTCAAGACCAAGCCGGTGAAGGTCGTGCCCGAGGTGCCGGCGCGCAAGTACGCCGCGCTCGCCACGCCGACCCCGCCGCCGCCGCCCGCCAAGCCGAAGCGCAAGGCGGCCGCGCCCGAGCGCAAGCGCAAGCCGGTCGTGATCGCCAAGCGCAAGCGCCAGGAGTTCGGCTTCGAGGGCAGCCCTGCGGCGCCGGCGCCCGCGGCGACCGCCACGGCGCCGGTCGCGAGCGCCGCGAGCGCGGGCGGTGCCAGCGGCTCCGCGCCGTCACGCCCGTCCAGCGGCGGCGGCGCCTCGAAGAGCAGCGGCGAGTTCGGCTTCGAAGGCGGCTGAACGAGGCTCGCTAGGCTGCCCGCGGTCTTTGGCGGAAGGAGCCTTGTGAGCGACGTGATCGCCGGTCTGCGACGCGACCTGGAACAGCGGTTGAACGACATCGAGCGCCAGCTGGCGGAGCACGAGCCGCTGCTGCGTGAGCGTGAGCAGATCCAGGCGGCGCTGGAGCAGCCGCCGTTCGCGAGCTCGCCCCGTCCCGTGGCGGCCAAGCGCGCGCCCGCGCGCAAGGCGGCGGCCAAGCGGGCACCGCGTGGCGCCAACCGCGAAGCGATCCTCAAGGCGGTGGACGAGCGTCCGGGCGCGAGCGCGACGGAGATCGCCGACGTCACGAACATCTCGCGCGCGGTGACCTACAACACGCTCGCCAAGCTGGTCGAGCAGGGCCGGCTGGAGAAGGCGGAGCTGCCCGGCGGCCAGACCGGTTACAAGCCCGCAACGCCGGCCGAACCCCAGCCGGGCCTATAGTCGGCAGCATGACGCGCACGGCGACGACACCCGAGATCAAGGACTCCATCCTCGACACGGTCGGCGAGACGCCGCTCGTGCGCCTGAGCCGGATCGCGCAGGGCTGTGCGCCACAGGTCGTGGCGAAGGTCGAGTACTTCAACCCCGGCGGCTCCATCAAGGACCGCGTCGCGGTCGCGATGATCGAGGCCGCCGAGCGCGACGGCCGGCTGCGGCCGGGCGGCACGATCATCGAGCCGACCTCCGGCAACACCGGCGCGGGCCTCGCGGTCGCCGCTCGTCTGAAGGGCTACCGCGTGATCGCGGTCATGCCGGACAAGATGTCGCGCGAGAAGATCGACCTGCTGCGCGCCTATGGCGCCGAGGTCGTCGTCTGCCCGACCGACGTGGACCCGTCCTCGCCGCAGTCCTACTACCGCGTGGCCGAGCGCCTGACGCGTGAGATCCCCGGCGGGTTCCAGCCCAACCAGTACGCGAACGCGGCCAACCCGGAGGCGCACTACCTGAGCACCGGGCCGGAGCTGTGGCGCCAGACGGGCGGGAAGATCACGCACTTCGTGGCCGGCGTCGGCACGGGCGGCACGATCACCGGCACCGCGCGCTACCTGAAGGAGCAGAACCCGAAGATCGAGGTCATCGGCGCTGATCCTGTCGGCTCGATCTACTCCAACGAGGAGGTACACCCGTACCTGGTCGAGGGCGTGGGCGAGGACTTCTGGCCGTCCACGTACGACCCGTCGCTGGTCGACCGCTACGTGACGGTGTCCGACCGCGACTCGTTCCTGACGACGCGCCGGCTGGCCGAGACCGAGGGCCTGCTGGTCGGCGGCTCGTGCGGGCTCGCGATGCACGCGGCGCTCGAGGTGGCCGCGTCGATCGACGATCCCAACGCGATGGTCGCCGTGATCCTGCCCGACGGCGGGCGCGGCTACCTGTCGAAGATCTTCAACGACGAGTGGATGACCCAGCACGGCTTCCTCGAGCGCGGCGCGGACCGGACGGTCGGCGACGTGCTGAAGATGAAGACGCGCGCGGGGGAGATCCCGCCGTTCGTGGTCGTGCAGACGCACCAGACCGTCCGCGACGCGATCACGCTGCTGCACGAGCACCGCGTCTCCCAGCTGCCGGTGGTGTCGGCGGACGATCCGTACACGACCGTCGGCAGCGTCGGCGAGCGCGGGCTGCTGAAGGCGGCGATGGGTGACCCTGCGGTGATGTCGGCGGAGATCTCGGGCGTGATGGAGGCGCCGTTCGCGGGCGTGTCCACGAGCGATCCCGTGCGTGAGGCCGTCGAGCTGCTGACGGGCGACACGCAGGCGCTGATCGTCTCCGAGCACGGGCGCCCGGTCGGGATCGTCACGCGCACCGACCTGCTCGAGTCGCTGGTCGCATGAGGTTCGCGACGAAGGCGGTCCACGCCGGGCTCGAGCCCGAGCCCACCTACGGCGGCGTCGTGCCGCCGATCCACCAGGCGTCGACGTACGTGCAGCGCGCGGTCGGCGACTTCGTCGAGGACTTCGACTACTCGCGTTCCGCGAATCCCACGCGCGCGGCGCTGGAGCGGGCGATCGGGGAGCTCGAGGGCGGGTTCGGCTCCTGCTTCTCGTCCGGCATGGCGGCCGAGCACGCGCTCATCACCGCGGTGTGCGACGCGGGCGATCACGTCGTGATCCCGGACGATCTGTATGGCGGGACGTACCGGCTCGTCGACAAGGTGCTCAAGCGCTGGGGCCTGGAGTACACGATGGTCGACCAGACCAACCTCGACCTGGTCCACGCCTCGATGCGGCCCGAGACCAAGCTCGTGTGGATCGAGACGCCGACGAACCCGACGCTGAAGGTGATCGACGTCGCGGGCATCATCGAGCGCGCCGGCGGCGCGTTCGTGGCGGTCGACAACACGTTCGCGACGCCCGTCTACCAGCGGCCGCTGGAGCTGGGGGCGGACGCGGTCGTGCACTCGGCGACCAAGTACCTCGGCGGGCACTCGGACTCGGTGTCGGGCGCGGTCGTCGTGAGCGACGAAGAGCGCCACGCGGCCGTGCGGTTCGTGCAGAACTCGGTCGGCGCGGTCCCCGGGCCGCTGGACTGCTTCCTCGTGCACCGCGGGCTGCGGACGCTGCACCTGCGGATGGCGGCGCACACCGAGAACGCGCGTGTGGTCTCGCAGTGGCTGGAGGGTGTCGACGGCGTGAGCGACGTCTGCTGGCCCGGGTTCAGCGGCATGGTCTCGTTCCGCCACCCGGACGCCGTGGCGCTGGTCGGGCGGACGAAGGTGTTTTCGCTGGCCGAGTCGCTCGGCGGCGTGGAGTCGCTGATCGAAGTCCCGCAGGCGATGACGCACGGGTCCGTGGAAGGGTCCGCGGCGGCCGTGCCGCCCGACCTCGTGCGGCTCTCGTGCGGCGTCGAGGCGCCCGAGGATCTCGTCGAGGATCTCGCTCAAGCCATCGGCGCCTAGCGCCGATGTGACCAGCGGTGGGTTTCTTAACGTCTTCCCGACGCGATCGTCGGCATCCTAGTCTGATGCTCCGGATCGCCCTCGCGGCCACGGCCGCCGGCCTCGTCACGCTCGGTGGCGGGTACCTCGCGCTCGGCGCGGCCGGAGAAGAGCCCGCGGTGGCGCGCACGGCGGCGCCGGCGTCCTCGCCGATGATCGCTGCCGCGACGCCCGAGCCACAGGTCTCGCTCCCGCCGCTCCCCGAGGGGTCGCGGGCGAAGGCCGTCGCGCCGGTCGCGGGCGTCCAGAGCGCCACGCCGGCGGCGGGCACCGCGGACGCCGGGCTGACCGGCGCCGGTGACGCCAAGCCCACGACGGAAGCCTCCTCCGCCCCGCGCGGCAAGAGCCCGGGGACGGTCGCGGTCGACAAGGCGGTCGCGATCGGTGGCGGCGTCGCGCTGCCCCCGCTCGAGGCGCCCGAGGCGATCAAGAAGATGATCGAGGCCGGCAACGGCATCGCGCGCACGCCCTACAAGTGGGGCGGCGGGCACGGCAAATGGCAGGACACCGGCTACGACTGCTCGGGCTCGGTCTCGTTCGTGCTCGCGGCCGCCGGGCTGCTCGACGGGCCGCTCGCCTCCGGTCCCCTGATGTCCTGGGGCGAGCCGGGGCGCGGCAAGTGGGTCACGATCTGGACCAACGCGGGCCACGTCTTCCTCGAGGTGGCGGGCATCCGCTTCGACACCTCCGCCCAGCGCGTCACGGGTTCGCGCTGGATCAACGAGATGCGCTCCACGGAAGGCTTCGTGGCGCGGCATCCGCCCGGGTTGTAAGCCACCGGGAGGGGCTGCCGCCCCGCTCGCTCCACGACTGGGGTCCCGACCCCATGTACCCCATATGGGGGAGGGTCGACTACTCCGGTTGCCAGCCGTTGTTCTCGTAGGAGACCCAGATGCCCCGCTTCTTCCATGACACCGTTCCCGCTCTGCCCGCCGAGGTGCTGGCCGAGGTCGACGCTGCCTGGGAGCGGGCGCACGACCTGGTGGCCGACGAGCTCGAGCTGCACTTCGACGTGTCCGTCAGCGGGCGCGTGCGCGGCGAGCTGAGGGACGCCTGCGGCGGTGAGCTCGTCGCGCGCCTGTCCGCCGCGGAGGCGCTCGCGCTGGCCTGCGGGGACGCGGAGTTGGCGCTCGCCGCATAGCTGCGCGAGGCGGCGGGCAGGATGAAGCCCGTATGCCATCGCTACCGAAGAAGCTGATCGACACCGCGACCGACCTCGTCGGCAAGGCGGCCGGTCTCGCGGGCCGGGTCCTGAGCAGCGACGACGACACGTCGTCGGCTGAACCCAAGCCTGCGGCCTCGCCGGCGCCCGATGCCGTCGGGGCGCCGAAGATGGGAGCGCCCGCCGCGCCGAAGTCGGGCACGGCACGGACGTCGAAGGCCAAGGCGAAGGCGAAGCCCAGGCCGTCGGGCCGGGGTGCGGTGGCGAAGGCGGGGCCGAACGTGGAGCCGCTCGGGACGGCGAACGCCGCGGCCGCCACAGCGACCGAGGGCGTCGTCGCGACCGGTCAGGCCAAGCCCAAGCCGCGCGCGAAGACCAAACCGGCGGCGGCGAAGCCGGTCATCAAGAAGCCGGCGGCGGTGGTGAAGAAGACGCCCGCGGTCGCCAAGAAGGTGGCGGCGACCAAGCCGGAGGCGCCCGCGAAGAAGCCGGCGGTGGCCAAGAAGGTCGCGGCCACCAAGCCCGCGGCGCCCGCGAAGAAGCCCGCGGCGGCTGCGCCCGCGCCGCCCGCGACGGCGAAGCCCGCGGCGCCCTCCAAGAAGCCGGCGGCCAAGCTCGCGCCGCCCGCCAAGCCGACGGCGAAGGACGTCGCCCGAGCGGGCGCGTACCCGGGCACCGAGAAGGGCGGCTCGGCGGCGGCCAAGCCCAAGGCGGCCGCTGCGAAGAAGAAGGCCGCGGCGTCCACCGCCACGACGCCGACGCTCCCGCCCGAGCTCGAGGCCAAGAAGCCGGCCGCGGCGAAGAAGAAGCCCGCGGCGGGCGCCGCGAAGAAGCCCGCGGTCAAGTCCGCCGTGGCCAAGCCGGCCTCCAAGCCGCCGAGCGGGCAGACCGCGCCCGCGACCGCCAAGCCGGAGGCGAAGGAGCCGCCGCAGACCGCGAACGGCGCCGCCGGGACGCCGCCGGACGGCGCGGTGCCGACGGGCCAGGACAAGTAAGCAGCCTGTCCGCGCGCGAGGGCGGCCTCGCGCGCCTCGGCGTGCCCCAATAGGGTCTACGGATGCGCCCGATTCCCGCGACCCGCCTCGGCGATGCTCATGGCCTCCTGCGCGCGATCGAGCAACGTGGGCGGCTGCGTACCGACGAGTTCGTCACCGAGTTCAACCTCGACGAGCTGTTCCCGCCCGGGCTCGAGAACGCGCTCGGGCGCCTGCGGCACTTCATCTCCTTCGGCCGGTTGGCGGGGCTCGTCAAGGAGGACCGCGGGGTCGTCGAGCTGACCGACATCGGCAAGCGCTACGTCCGCTCCGGCGATCCCGACGCGCCGTTCGACGTCAGCTCGCAGCAGGCCGAGTGGCTGCGCCGCCAGCTGCGCGAGCGCCATATGACCGACTCGATCTTCCACGGGTTGGCGATCGGCCTGAGCCTGCTGGCGAGCGTCCCGCCCGGCACGCGCATCTCGACCATGGACTTCGGCCGCTCGATGGCCTACCTCGGCCGCGCCGGCTGGGACAACGAGAACACGCTGCTGATCCAGGGCGAGCGCCACCTCACGTTGCTGCTCGACCTCGAGCTGATCGACGGCGGGCACCGCCTGACCGCGACGGGCGAGCAGCTCCGCGGCGAGCTCACCCTGCCGGTCCACATGTCCCTGGCCGACATCGCCGCGCAGCTGAATCCGGGCGGCGCCGAGGCCGTCCGCGCCGCGGCCGCGCACGAGTTCGCCGCTCCCGCCCCCGAGGTCGTCGAGCCCGAACCCGAGCCCGAGCCCGAGCCCGAGCCGGCGCCGGCCGAGCCGGCCCGCGACGAGAGCGGCGGCTACCACACCGTGATCTCCTCGGCCGCGGGCGGCGCCGACAACCCCGCCCGCCCGCCGATCGTCCCCCGCGCGAGCGAGGAGGTCCCGGTCTCCGAGCGCCCCCCGACCCCCAGCGGGGACCCGCTGCTCCCGTTCGCCGGCGCCCCGAGCGCGATGCCCGGCGTGACCCCGGGCGACCCGCTGAGCACCCCGTCGGTGCCCGGCGGACCCGCCGCCGCCCCGCCCTCGCCCGAGGAGCGCGCGTCGTGGCCGCCGCCGGCCGCAGACGCGGCGCCCTACTCGCCGGCGCCGCCCTCGTCCGCGCCCGGAGAGGTCCCCGCGGTGACGCCGTCATCGGCCCCGCCCACGTCGGCTCCGGCCGGAGACGCCGCGCCGCAGTCCTCGGTGCCGCCCGCCGGATATCGGGAGGAGACCTCCACGGCGCCGCCTTCGTCCGCGCCGGCTCCGGGCGAGGTCCCCGCCGTGACACCGTCGTCGACGCCGCCCGCCGCGGGAGACGCCGCCACGCCGCAGTCGTTCGCGCCGCCAGCCGCGGGCGAGGCCGTTGCGCCGCAGTCGTCGGCGCCGCCTGCCGCGGAGGACGCCGTCGCGCCGCACTCGCCGGCGCCGCCACGCGCGGACGAAGTGGCCGTGTCGCCGGAGTCGTCGGGTCCGCCTGCCGCGGAGGACGCCGTCGCGCCGCACTCGCCGGCGCCGCCAAGCGCGGACGGGGTGTCTGCGTCGTCGGACTCGTCGGAGACGCCTGCGGCGGGGGACGCCGTCGCGCCGCACTCGTCGGCTCCCCCGGTCGGAGACGCGGATGCCGTGTCGCCGGAGTCGTCGGGTCCGCCTGCTGCGGAGGACGCCGCCGCGCCGCAGTCGTTCACGCCGCCGGTCGGGGCCGGGGATGCCGCGTCGCCGGAGTCGTCGGCGCCGCCAGTCGGAGATGGGATGGCCGCGTCGCCGCAGTCGTCGGCGCCGCCGGCCGGAGCCGGAGACGCCGCGGCGTCGCAGTCGGCGCCGCCCGCCGGGTATTCGTCCGACGCGCCCGCGTCGTCCGCGCCGGCCCCCGGCGAGGTCCCGGCCGTGACGCCGTCGTCCGCGCCCCCTGCCGGGTCCGCCGCGCCGACGCGTTCGTCTGCGGCGCCTACGGAGTCCCCGGCGGGCGCGCCCGGCGAGGTTCCCGCGGTGTCGTCCACCACGTCGGCCGAGGATGGGGGCGCCGCGTTGTCGTCGTCGTCCGCCGCGGCCGGCGACGCCTCCGTCGCGCCGCCGCAGTCGTCGGCGCCGCCCGCCGCCGCGCCGCCGTCATCTCCGCCGGCCACAGGGAATGGCGCCGCCGCGCCTTTGCCGGACCCGGCCGGAGATGCCGCCGCTGCGTGGGTGTCCTCGGCTGCGTCAGCGATCGACGTCTCGCCGCCTCCCGCCGGGCCGGCGTTCGTGGACGTCGCCACGGTCCGCGCCGCGGGGATCTCCGCCGGGTTGCGGCTGCCCGCGGGCGTGTACGCGAACATCGCCGCGGCGCTCGCCACGGGCAAGCACCTGCTGCTCACCGGGGCGCCCGGCTCCGGCAAGACGACGCTGGCGATGGCGGTCACGCGCGCCGCGGCACAGGAGGGCAAGGCGCGCGGAGCCACCGTCGTCACCGGCGATCCGCGCGACGTGATCCCGGAGGCGGCGACTCAGGGCCGGTGGGTGATCGTCGACGAGCTCGACCCGGACGCGTTCACGAGCGCGCTCGCGCCGCTGAGCTCGTTCCTCGGCGGGGTGCCGGTCACGTTCGCGTCCGGGGAGGCGACGGCGGCCGAGGACTGGCGGCTGATCGCCACGTGGAACGACCCGCAGCCGCCGCGCGCGGCGATCCTGCGGCGGTTCGCGGTCGTCGACGTGCACGCCCCCGGCGGCGAGGAGCTACACGCCGCGATCCGGCACGCCGCCGGCCACGACGCGACCGCCACGGCTGCGGCGGAGAAGCTCGTCCACTACGCGGGCCGGGTCGGCACCGGCGTGCTGCTGGAGGCCGCGCAACACGCCGCGGCACGCCAGTCCGCGACGCCGACCGACCCCGACACGCTGGCCGCGGAGCTGATCGCCGCCTACATCGCGCCGCTGATCGAGCCGTGAACCTGCGACGGACCCCGGAGGAGCGGGCGGCGCTCGAGCGGGCCAAGCGGACGCTCGACACGCTCGACTTCTATCCCGAGCCGGTGGACATCGCCCGCGTGCGCATCCTGCACGTCCCGCGGCTGTTCAAGCTCCCCTGGTTCCGTCGCTTCCACGGCTACAACATGGGCCCGCTGATCCTGATCAAGCGCCCGCTCTACCAGTGCGCACCGAGCCTGATCGCGCACGAGCTCTGCCACGTGTGGCAGGACCAGGATCACCGGCTGCGAATGTGGTGGAGCTACATCGCGCAGGGCTACAGCAACAACCCGCACGAGATCGAGGCGCGCAAGGCCGGAGCCGCAGCAGCCTGATGGACGAACCCACGCTCACCGCGATCGCCACCGCGCGCGCCTTCCAGCAGGCCTCGCAGGCCCAGCGCGTCGTCGTCATCCTCGACCGCCCGGACCAGGAGCCCGCGATGATCGAGGTCGACGAGTTCCTCGACGCCGAGGTCACCGAGGGCGAGCACGTCGCGACCGTCCCGCACAACGCCGCGCTGAACGCGCCCGCGAAGCCGCTCCCCGACATCCGCCCGACCCCGCACACCGCGATCGACATCGACCTCGACACCGGCGAGCTCTCGGCGCCGCTCGGCACGGTCGAGCACCTGCGGGACTCGGTGCTCGCGCTCGCCGCCGCGTTCGGCGGCCTGACCGTCGCCAGTGCCGAGTTCGCCACCAACGACCCCGAGACGCCGATCACGTTCGCCGCACGCGTCGGCGAACCCGTCGTGCTCGGTGCCGGGGACGCCCAGTTCGAGCTGTGATCCGCCCCGAGACGCCCGACGACTACGCCCGCATCCGCGCCATCCACGCAGGCGCGTTTCCGCAGCCGCTGGAGGCGCAGCTCGTGGAGGACCTGCGCGCCGCGGGCGACCATGTGCCGGAGCTGTGCCTCGTGCACCCGCACGGCCACGTGATGACGAGCAAGGCGCGCGTCGACGACCACCCCGCGCTCGCGCTCGGCCCGATCGCCGTCGACACGACCTATCAGCGCCAGGGCATCGGGAGCGAGCTCATACGCGCCGTGATCGAACGCGCGCAGCACACCGACTACACGCTGATCGGCCTCCTCGGCCACCCGACCTACTACCCGCGCTTCGGCTTCCGGCCCGGCGCCGAGCTCGGCATCGAATCCACCTACGACGCGCCTTCCGAGGCGTGGATGGTCCTTCCGCTGCCCGCCTACACCGACGACGTCCGCGGCACGTTCCACTACGCGCCCGCATTCCCCTAGACCTTCGGGGAGTCCTGGAACCCGCGGGTCTGCCGATGTGAAGAACGGGTAACCCGACAACCAAGACGATGCTTCACCAACGCCATTACACCGCCGACCAGGCCAACGCTCTCCTCCCTGAGGTGCGCTCGACGGTTCGTCGCCTGCAGGCGGCGAAGCGGGTGCTCCAGGACGAGGGCTTCGACACGGGCTTCGCGACGCTCGCCGACGTGGTCGGCGGCGCGTTTCCGGGGCGCGAACGCGCGCAGGCCGCCGTGGCCGCGACGCTGGGCTTCGAGCACCTGGAGGAGCTGGACCTGCTGGTCCGCGATCTCGAGGCCGGCTTGATCGACTTCCCGTCCCTGCGCGACGGCCGCGAGGTCTACCTGTGCTGGCAGGTGGACGAGCAGGAAGTCGCTCACTGGCACACCGCCGAAGCCGGCTATCCGAGCCGCTTCCCGCTGGACCCCTGGTCGTAGTTCCCCCTTCTTACACGGTTCTCAGGTAACGCCCCGAGGATTGCGCATGTGCGCATCCTCGTAGTGGACGACGAGCCCTCAGTACGCGACGCACTCGACCGTGCGCTGCGCATGGACGGCTACAAGGTCGAGCTCGCCGCGGACGGCCGCCAGGCGCTCGACGCGCTCGCCGACCAGCCGCCGGACGCGATCGTCCTCGACGTCCTCATGCCCGAACCGGACGGGCTCGAGGTCTGCCGCCGCCTGCGTGCCGCCGGGGACCACACGCCGGTGCTCATGCTCACCGCGCGCGACGCCGTCCCGGACCGGGTCGCGGGACTGGACGCCGGCGCCGACGACTACCTCATCAAGCCGTTCGCGCTGGAGGAGCTCGGCGCGCGGCTGCGAGCGCTGCTGAGAAGAAGCGGCGGCCCGAACACCGAGCGGCTGCGCTACGCGGACCTCACGCTCGACCCCGCCGGCCATACCGTCACCCGCGGGGACACGCCGATCGAGCTCACCCGCACCGAGTTCCTGCTGCTCGAGCTGCTGCTGCGCCACCCGCGGCAGGTGCTGACCCGCACGCAGATCTTCGAGCACGTGTGGGGCTACGACTTCGGCCCGAGCTCGAACTCGCTCGAGGTCTACGTCGGCTACCTGCGCCGCAAGCTCGGCGAGCCGCGGCTGATCCAGACCGTGCGGGGCGTCGGCTACGTCCTGCGTGAGCGGTGAGCTTCCGGCGCCGGCTGACGCTGTCCTGCGGCGTGGCGGTCGCGTTCGTCGCGGTGCTCGGCTGCGTGCTCGCCTACTGGGCGGTGCGCACCACGTTGCGCGCCGAGATCGACGCCGCCCTCGAACGCGAGGTCGCGCAGCGCGTGCCGGGGGAGATGGGCGCGACGCTGATCCGCCGCGCCGATCTGCTGACCGAGGCGCCGCCCGCGTTCGTGACCGAGATCCGGCGCACCCAGCCGATCGTGGGCCCGGATGAGGAGCTCATGCGCGCGGTGGCCGAAGGTCGCGAGGGCCCGTTCTTCGCCGACCGCGAGATCGACGGCGTCCACGTCCGCGTCCACGTCGCGCAGGCCGGCGACGGCATGACGCTGTTCGTCGCGCGGCCGCTGACCGAGGTCGACTCGGCGCTCGCGCGCCTGCGGATCGCGCTCGGGGTGCTGGCCGCGGCGGGGATCGCACTCGCGGTCGTCCTGAGCCGGCTCGCCATGCGCGCCGCCGCGCGCCCCGTGTCCGAGCTCACGACCACGGCCGAGCACGTCGCCTCCACGCGCGACCTCACGCGCCGGATCGACGCCCACGGCGACGACGAGATCGCCCGCCTGGCGACCGCGTTCAACACGATGCTGGAAGCGCTGGAGCGCTCGCAACGCGCGCAGAAGCAGCTGGTCGCCGACGCCTCGCACGAGCTGCGCACTCCGCTCACCTCACTGCGCACGAACCTCGAGGTGCTCGCGCGCGGCGGGCCGCCGGACGCGACCGATCGCGAGCGTCTGCGCGCGGACCTGGTGGCCCAGCTGGAGGAGCTCACGGGCCTGGTCGGCGACCTCACCGAGCTCGCGCGCGACGAGGAGCTCGAGATCGAGGACGTGCGCCTCGACATGCTGGTCGAAGGCGCGGTGGAGCGGGCCCGCCGGCACGCGCCGCACATCACCTACACCACCGAGCTCGAGCCGACGCTCATCAACGGCGTCCCGTCCCGGCTGGACCGCGCCGTGGGCAACCTGCTCGACAACGCCGCCAAGTACTCGCCGGCCGGGAGCGTCGTGGACGTGCGCCTGCGCGACGGCGAGCTGACCGTGCGCGACCGCGGCCCCGGCATCCCGGCGGCCGACCTCCCGCACGTGTTCGACCGCTTCTACCGCGCGGACGCGGCGCGCGGGCGGCCCGGCTCCGGCCTCGGGCTCGCGATCGTGCGCCAGGTGGCCGAGACGCACGGCGGGACGGTCGCCGCCGAGGCCGCCGACGGCGGCGGTGCGCTGCTGCGGCTGCGGCTCTCAGCAACTTCCTAGGTTCGGAAAACGGGCGTCTCAGTCCCGCTCGGGACCGTGGCGGGCATGACCAGACGAATCCTGCTCGCCGCCGCTGTCGCCGTCGTCGCCGGGTGCGGCGCGGAGAAGGAGACTCCGAGCGAGCCCGCGGCCGACCAGAACCGCCAGGCGATGCTCGACTACGCGCGCTGCATGCGCGAGAACGGCGTCGACATGCCCGACCCGAAGTTCGAGGGCGGGCGCGTGACGATGGCGGTCGGCGCGCCCGGCCAGCGAATCGACCCGGACAAGCTGCGCACCGCCGAGCAGGCGTGTGCGAAGTACCAGGAGGCGATCAAGCCGCCCGAGATGTCCGACGAGGACAAGGCCGAGTTCAAGGCCAGGGCGCTCGAGCACTCGCGTTGCATGCGCGAGAACGGCATCGAGGACTTCCCGGACCCGACGTTCGACGAAAACGGTGGCGCGCGGATGAAGATGACCCGCGAGCTCGATCCGGAGAGCCCGGCGTTCCAGAAGGCGCAGCAGGCGTGCGAGAAGACGCTGCCCGGGCCCGGAGGCGAGGGGTGAGACGCTCGGTGGTGCTGGTCGCGCTCGTCGCCGCCGGGTGCGGGAGCGAGGCGCCGGCGACCGAGACGCCCGCCGCTCCGCGCGAGACCGCGACCGTCGAGCGCACGGACCTCGTCGACCGCGAGAACCTGCCCGGCACGCTCGGGTTCGCGGACCCGGGCACGCTCGCGAGCGGCGTCTCCGGGACGCTGACCGGGCTGCGCGCGCCGGGAACGGTCGTCACCCGCGGGCACTCGCTGTACGCGGTCGACGGCGCGCCCGCCGCGTTCCTGCTCTACGGCGAGCTGCCCACCTGGCGCGACTTCTCGCCCTCGATGACCGACGGCGAGGACGTGCGCCAGCTCGAGCGCAACCTGCGCGCGCTGGGCTACGACCCCGGCACCGTCGACGACGACTGGGATTGGGAGACGACGGAGGCCGTCGAGGACTTCCAGCGCGACCGGGAGCTCGAGGACGACGGCACGCTCAGCCGCGGCGAGATCGTCTTCCGCGCCGGCGCGACGCGCATCGGCGAGGCGAAGGGCACCGTGGGCGAGGCGACCGCTCCGGGCCGGCCGGTCGCGGCGATCTCGTCGGTGGAGCGCGAGGTCGTCGTCGCGCTCGACGCGCGCCGCCAGCACCTGGCCAAGCGCGGCGCGACCGTGAGCGTCGAGCTGCCGACGGGTGACGTGGCCGACGGGCGCATCACCGACGTCGGGACGGTCGCCAGCCAGGCGGACGAGGAGAGCGACCCGACCGTCGAGGTCACCATCACGCTGCGCGGGCGCCGCAACGAGCTCGACCAGGCGCCCGTCGAGGTCGGCTTCGCCGTCGAGGCCGCACGCGACGCCCTGGCCGTCCCGGTCAAGGCGCTGCTCGCGCGCCAGGGCGGCGGGTACGCGCTCGAACTGCCGGACGGGCGCAAGCTGCCCGTGGAGACGGGGCTGTACGCGGACGACCTGGTCGAGGTGTCCGGCGCCGGCGTGCGCGAGGGCCTGAAGGTGGTGACCGCGCGATGACGTCCCCCACACCCGTCGCACCCGGCCATGTCGCCGCGTCCCGCGAGGAGGCCGTCCTGCGGCTCGTCGATGTGCGCAAGGTCTACGCCGGCGGCGTCGAGGCGCTGCGCGGCGTGTCCCTGAGCGTGCGGCCGGGGGAGGCGGTGGCGATCGTCGGGCCGTCCGGATCGGGCAAGTCGACGCTGCTGCACGTGATGGGGACGCTGGAGCGGCCGACGTCCGGCGAGGTCCACGTGGCCGGCGCCGACACGGCCGCGCTCGGGGAGCGTGCGCTGGCGGCGCTGCGGGCGCGCTCGATCGGGTTCGTCTTCCAGCAGTTCTTCCTCCTCGACGGCATGACCGCGCTCGACAACGTCGCGACCGGGCTGCTGTACGCCGACGTCGCGCCGGGCGAGCGGCGGGCGCGGGCCCGCGAGGCGCTGACCGCGGTGGGCCTCGAGCACCGCCTGGACCACTCGCCGTCCAAGCTCTCGGGCGGCGAGCGCCAGCGGGTCGCGATCGCCCGCGCGCTCGTCGGCCGGCCCGCGATCCTGTTCGCCGACGAGCCCACCGGCAACCTCGACAGCCGCACCGGCGCGGGCATCCTCGCGCTGCTGCAGGAGCTGCACGCGGCGGGCTCGACGATCGTCACGATCACGCACGACCACGCGATCGCGGACGCCTTCCCGCGCCGGGTGCAGATCATGGACGGGGTCGTGGCATGACCGCCGCGGACGTCCTCCGGACCGGCGCGCTGGGCCTGCGCACGCGGCGCGCCCGCGCGGCGCTGTCGGCGCTCGGGATCGCGATCGGCGTGGCGTCGATGGTCGCCGTGCTCGGCATCAGCGAGTCCTCGAAGGCCGACCTGCTCGCGCAGCTCGACGAGCTCGGCACGAACCTGCTGCAGGTCGCGCCCGGCCAGTCCTTCCTCGGCGAGGACTCGACGCTGCCCGAGTCCGCGTCGGCGATGCTCCGGCGCGTGAACGGCGTCGAGTCGGTCGCGGCCACCGCCGCCGTCGGCGAGGCGACCGTGCGCCGCAGCCCCGCCATCGACGAGGCCGAGACGGGCGGCATCGGCGTCGTCGCCGCCGACCCGGCGCTGCGGGACGCCGTCGGCGCCAGCGTGCGCCGCGGGCGCTTCCTGGACGCCGCCACCGGCCGTTACCCGGCGGTCGTGCTCGGCGCCCAGACGGCCGCGACGCTCGGCATCGACGACGCCGACTCGCGCGTCTGGCTCGGCGGGCGCTGGTTCACCGTCATCGGCATCCTCGACCCGGTCGCGCTGGCCCCGAGCCTCGACACCGCGGCGCTGATCGGCTTCGCGGCCGCGAAGACGTACTTCGACCTGGACCCGAACCCGAGCACGGTCTTCGTCCGCGCCGACCAGGAGCGCGTCGAAGGCGTCCGCGACCTGCTGGGCGCGACCGCCAACCCGGAGCGGCCGGAGGAGGTCGACGTCTCGCGCCCGTCCGACGCGCTGGAGGCGCGAGCGGCGGCCAAGACCGCGTTCACGTCGCTGTTCCTCGGCCTCGGCGCCGTCGCCCTGCTGGTCGGCGGCGTGGGGATCGCGAACGTGATGGTGATCTCGGTGCTGGAACGCCGGCCGGAGATCGGGCTGCGGCGCGCGCTCGGGGCCACGCGCCGCCACGTCGGCACGCAGTTCCTGACCGAGTCGCTGCTGCTCGCGGGCGCGGGCGGCGTGATCGGGACCGCGCTGGGCGCGGCCGTCACCGCGGGCTACGCGCTCAACGAGGGCTGGATCGTGGCCGTGCCGCTCGTCGCCCTCGGCGGCGGCGTGCTCGTCGCGGTCGTCGCGGGCGGCGTCGCCGGCCTCTACCCGGCCCTGCGCGCCGCCCGCCTCTCGCCCACGGAGGCGCTCCGTTCCTAAAGAGGGACAGTCCCTCTTTAGGTTCAGGGCACGTTTTTGGCTTGTCACCGTCGCTCACCCCGGCGGGTGTTCCTAAAGAGGGACAGTCCCCTTTAGGTTTGGGGGGTGCTCCCGCCCGGGCCGAAGGCTCCCAGCGCGTTCCAGACGATCGAGTGGATCGTGCGGCCGACGCACTTCCTGCGCCAGGCGCAGGCCAAGTACGGCGAGCCGTTCACGATCCGCACGGCGTGGTCGGACGCGCCGATGGTGCTCACGAGCGACCCCGAGGAGATCAAGCGTGCCTACGCGGCGCCGCCCGACGTGCTGCAGGGCGGCGACGCGGCGGACTTCCTCGAGCCGTTCGTGGGCCGCAACAGCCTGCTCGTCCTCCATGGCGACGAGCACCTCAAGCAGCGGCGCCTCGTGCTGCCGCCCTTCCATGGTGAGGCGCTGCGGCGCTGGTCCGACACGATCAGCACGCTCGCCCACGCGCACCTGGACACGTGGCCGACCGGGACGCCCTTCCGCGCGCTCCCGCGGATGCAGGAGCTCACGCTCGAGATCATCCAGCGCGTCATCTTCGGCTCCCAGGACGCCGAGCTCAAGCACGCGCTGCGCTCCGCGCTCGATCTCACGCAGAGCACG
Organism: Solirubrobacter deserti; assembly: GCF_003344625.1. Classification (GTDB taxonomy): domain Bacteria; phylum Actinomycetota; class Thermoleophilia; order Solirubrobacterales; family Solirubrobacteraceae; genus Solirubrobacter; species Solirubrobacter deserti. The sequence goes on from NZ_QPKJ02000005.1 coordinate 635,122, forward strand.
CCGAACCTGATCGCGATGTCGCTCGTCCAGCGCGACTTCGGCCCGTACGGGCGCTTCCTGAAGGCCGTCGAGCGCATCGACGAGCTCGTCTACGCGCGCATCGACCAGCCCAGCGAGACCGAGTCGATCCTCGACCTGCTCAAGCAGTCCGGCGCCACCCGCGAAGAGCTGCGCGACCAGCTCGTGACGCTGCTCGCCGCCGGTCACGAGACCACCGCGACCGCGCTCGCGTGGGCGCTGGAGCGGCTCGCGCGTCACCCCGCGGACCTCACCGCCGACCCGCAGCCGTTCATCGACGAGGTGCTCAGAACCCGTCCCGTGCTGTCGATCACCGCCCGCAAGACGCTGCAGCCGTACACGCTCGCGGGCCACACGCTGCCGGAAGGCGTCTACGTCGCGCCCTGCATCTACCTCGCGAACCGCCGCGGCAAGCCGATCCCGTTCGGCGGCGGCACGCGCCGCTGCGTCGGCGCGGCGTTCGCGACGCTCGAGCTGCGCGAGGTGTTACGAGCCGTGAGCGGCCGGTTCCGCCTGCGGCCGCCGCGGGCGCAAGGCGAGCGGATGCGCCGTCGCAGCATCACCCTCGCGCCCGCACGAGGCGCGGAGATCATCGCCGACCCGCTAGCGTGAGTCGGCGCGATGACCGGCTCGTTCTGTCGCCACAACCGGCCCACCAACAAGTGCTCGATCTGCTCGCGGGAGCTCGACGACCGCCTCCGTGAGCAGGCGCCCATCAAGTACGTCACCGTGCGCAAGCCCGGGGCGACGTCCACGCCGCGTTCCCAGCGCGCTTCCGGTGGGAGCTCACGCAGTGCGTCCGCGAAGTCCAGCAGCTCCAACCGCGTCGTCACGCGCAAGCTCGCGCGCGCGGCGGATGACGGCTACCGCAACCCGCTCGTCCCGGGCCTGCGGGCCACGGCCGACGCGGAACGGCTCGCCGGCGCGCTGACGCAGGCGGCCGCGCGGCTCGAGCCGCCGGGGCCGCACCCCGCGATCGCGACCACGCCGGACCTGGACGACGCGACCTGGCTCGCGTTCCTGATCGCGCTCGCGCCCGACCTCGAGGACGTGCTCGTCGAGGCGCAGCCGACCTGGGCCGAGAAGGACCTGTCCGCGCTGCCCGCGGCCAAGCAGAAGACGGCCAACGCCTACCTCGCGTGGGTCGAGCGCGCCGGTGGGCAGCCGCAGGCGTTCACGGGCGAGGAGGTATGGACGCCGCAGCGCCGCTTCGACCGCGTGTTCGAGCGCCTGGCGCTGCCGGGCTTCGGCCGCACCGCCCGCTTCGAGCTGCTCACGACGCTGGGCGCGGCCGGCCGCTACCCGCTCGAGGCGGGCTCGCTGCACTTCATCGAGGACGACGCCGCGACGCTGGCCGCCAAGCGCGCGCTGGTCTCCGGCGACCGGATGCTGCTGGAGCGCCGCGCGAAGGCGCTGGCGGAGGCCGCGGATCTGCCGATCGCGGCGCTCGACCGCGGCCTGGCCGTCTGGGGCACGCCGGGCGAGCACGTGGACCTCACCGCGGACCCGGCCCCGGGCGTCGCCGCCGCCCTCAGTCTCCGGTAAGCGTTGGCGCTGACGCCGCTCTCAGCTCTCGCGCCGAGCGCCTCGCGCGTGCTGGAGCGGCTCGCGCCGCCCCCGGAGGCGATCGACGAGCCGCCCAAGGCACGCCCGTGGAAGCTGCTCATCCTCGCCTGCTTCGCGCTGGCGGGCCTGAGCCTGCTGCTGCCGTCCGTCCCCACCTACGACCCGTGGGCGTGGATCATCTGGGGCCGGGAGATCGCCAACGGCGACCTCGTGACCACCACCGGCCCCAGCTGGAAGCCGCTGCCGGTGATCTTCACGACGCCGTTCAGCTTCGCGGGCGACGACGGCGCGCCGCTGCTGTGGCTCGTGGTCGCGCGCGCCGGTGGCATCCTCGCCTTCGCGATGGCGTTCCGGCTGGCCGCGCGGCTCGCCGGCCCGGTCGCGGGCGTGATCGCCGCGAGCGCGCTGTTCCTCGCCGACGAGTTCATCCGCAACTTCTTCCGCGGCAACTCCGAGGGCATCCTCGTCGCGCTCTGCCTGTGGGCGGTCGAGCGCCACCTCGACGGCCGCCGGCGGGACGCGTTCTGGCTCGGCATCGGCGCGGCGCTGCTGCGGCCCGAGGTATGGCCGTTCATCGCGCTCTACGGCCTGTACCTGCTGGTCGTCGAGCGCAAGCTCTCCACCGTCCTGATCGTCGGCGGCGGCGGGCTCGGCCTCCTGATCCTGTGGTTCCTGCCCGAGTACCTGGGCTCCGGCGACTTCCTGCGGGCCGCCAACCGCGCCCGCCAGCCCAACCCGGACTCGGCCGCGTTCGCGAAGTATCCGTTCCTGGAGGTCTTCAACCGCAGCGCGTCCGTGCTGTCGGTCCCGGTCTACGTCGGCGGGACGATCGCGTTCGTCGTCGCCGCGTTCCGAAGAGACGGGCTCTACCTCGCCATGGCCGCGATCGGCACCGTGCTGATGGTGGCCGTCGCCGCGATGACCCAGGCCGGGTTCGCCGGCAACCTGCGCTACGTCGCGCTGCCCGCCGCCCTCGTGTGCGTGCTCGCCGGTGCGGGGTGGGTGTGGTTGGTCCGTGCGGCCCACGAGCGTGCGGGACGGGTTGTCGCGATCGCGCTCGCCGTCGTGGTCGCCGCGGGCTCGGCGCCGTTCATCATCGAGGACGTGCGCGAGCTCGACGAGGCCGCGTGGCGCATCGACCAGGAGGCCCAGCTCTACGGCACCGTCCCGGAGGCGATCGAGGCCGGCGGCGGCCGCGAGAAGCTGATGTCGTGTGGCACCGTGTACACCGGCGCGTTCCAGACGCAGGCGGTGGCGTGGTACATGCATCTGCACGAGATGGAGTCGGAGATCTTCGCCTTCCCGCCGGGCACGACGATCGCGCCGTCCTACTCCGCGCTGTCGAAGGACCCGCGCTTCCCGACCATCGCCAAGACCCGGAAGTGGGTCATCGGCTCCTCCTGCGCCCGCTGAGCCATGGCCACCTACGCGTCCCGCCCGCCCGCCGTCGCCGCCCTCGCGCGGCGCGTCCGCGACTTCCGGCACGCCTGGATCGCGGTCCCGATCGGGCTTGCCGGGCTGATCGCGCTGTCACTGACGCTGCGCACGTCGCAGCTCGGAATCGGCTTCTGGATCGATGAGGGCCTGTCCGTCGGGATCGCCGACCGCGCGCTGACGGACATCCCGGCCGCGCTGCGCAAGGACGGCTCACCGCCGCTGTACTACATGCTCCTGCACTTCTGGCTCGGGATCGCGGGCGACTCCGAGGAGGGCGTGCGCTCGTTCAGCCTCGCGTGCGCGCTGCTCGCGATCCCCGTCGCGTGGTGGGCGGGCCGGACCGTGTGGGACACGCACAAGGCGGGCTGGATCGCGGCCGCGCTGATGGCCTTCAACCCGTTCCTGAGCCAGTACGCGCAGGAAGCTCGGATGTACGCGATGGTCGCGCTGCTGGCGATCCCGGTCACGGTCTGCTTCCTGCGCGCCTACGCGCTGGACACCGAGCGCCGAAGGCCGTGGGTGATCGGCTTCGCGGTCTCCGAGGCGGTCGCGCTCTACACGCACAACTGGCCGATCTTCTTCGGCGCGTCGGCGGGCGTCGCGTTCCTGGTCCTGCTCGCCCTCAGCGATCGCCGCCGCGAGCTCCTCCGGGACGGCGTGCTCGGCTTCGGCGGCGCCGCCCTGCTGTATCTGCCGTGGGTCCCCACGACGCTCTACCAGGCCCAGCACACCGGCGCCCCGTGGGCCGACGCGCCCGCGTTCAGCTCGCTGCTCGGCGTCCCCGGCGTGATCCTCGGCCGGCTCCCGGAGATCGTCTTCCTGATCTGCGCCGGCGCCGGCCTGATCGCGATCTTCCGCACCCGCCCGCTGAGTGCGCACGGCCGCGCCGCGCTCGCGCTGTTGATCATCGCCGTGCTCACGCCGACGCTTGCCTGGCTGCTCTCCCAGAGCTCACCCGCCTGGGCCAACCGCTACCTCGCGGTCGCGATCCCGCCGTACCTGCTGCTCGCCACCGGCGGCTTCACCTACGCGCGCCGGCTCGGCGTCTTCGGCCTCGTGCTGGTCGTGATCATGTGGGCGCAGGACACGGCGCCGGTGGAGAAGAGCAACGTGCGCGCCGTCGCGCACACGATCGGCCCGAGCCTGGCACCCGGCGACCTCGTCATCTCCACCCAGCCCGAGACGATCCCGCTGCTGAACTACTACCTGCCGGACGGGCTGCGCTACGCGACGCTGACCGGCGAAGAGACCGACTTCGGCGTCTGGGACTGGCGCGACGGCGTCGAGCGGCTGGAGCGCACGAGCGCCGAGGAGAACCTCGCGCCGCTGATCGCCTCGCTGGAGCCGGGCACGCGCGTCGTGCTGGTCGAGCCGATCGTGTGGACGCTCAACCGCTGGCGCGCGCCGTGGACGAAGCTGATCCGGATCCGCTCGAAGGAATGGGCGCAGGCGCTCTCCAACGACCCCACGGTCCCGATCACGTCGATCCAGCCGACGAACTTCACGCCGCCGCGGCCGAATCCGGTGCGGGCGACGGTGATGGTGAAGACGCGCTAGGCCGGCTCACGCAGCACGATTCCGGCGGCCACCGATCACCGCCTGGAGCCACGTGGCGACCGGTCATGGGCCTCCGGCCCACTTCCGGTCACCCCGCGGCCCCAGATCGGCGCCGGTGACCACCGGCGATCGCACGTGCGTGCCCTCGCCGGCCACGGGCAACGTGAACGCGAACTGCGCGCCGTGCTCGGAGTCTTCGAGGACGAGCGTGCCGTTCATGCGCTCGGTCAGCTCGCGGCCGATCGCCAGCCCGAGTCCGAACCCGCTCACCTCGCTGGTCGCCTTGCCGCGGTGGAAGCGCTCGAAGATGTGCTCGCGCTCCTCGGGCGGGACGCCCGGGCCGCGGTCGGCGACGCGCACGATGACCGTGTCGAAGCGGTGGTGGGTGGAGATCAGGATGGGTTCGCCGGCCGGCGCGTAGCGCAGCGCGTTGTCGATCAGGATGCGGACGACGCGCGCGCAGGCCGCCGGGTCGCCGATGCCCCAGCAGGGCCCCGGCGCCTCCACGTCGAGCGCGGTGGCGCGCTCGGACGCGTGCAGCTCGAACTCGGCCGCGACCGCGCGCGCGATCTCGCCCAGCTCGACCGGCTCCGAGCGCAGCTGCACGGCCGCGTCGAGGCGCGACAGGTCCAGCAGCTCGGACGCCAGCACCGACAGCCGCCGCAGCTCGACCCGCGCGCTCGCCACCTGCTCGCGCGCGTCCTCGAGGTCCACGCCGCCCTGCAGGTCCTCGTCGAGCAGCTCCATCGTGCCCGAGAGCATCGTCAGCGGCGTGCGCAGCTCGTGCGAGGCGGTGGAGACGAACGAGCGCCGCGCCGCCTCCTGACGGCGCAGCTCCTCCTGCATCCGGCCGATGGCGCGCGCCAGGTCGCCCACCTCGTCGCGGCCGCGGTCCACCGGCGCGGGCGCCTCCGGGCCCTCCTGCGTGATCCGCAGCGCGGACCGCTGCAGGCGGCCGAGACGGCGGGTGAGCGTGCTCGAGAGCGCGAGCCCCAGGCCGATCGCCACCGCGAGCCCGACGCCCGCGGCCGCCAGGAGCCGGTTGCGCACGAGCGAGGCCGTGCTGGTCGCCTCGGCCAGCGTCCGCTGCGCGACCACGACGCCGATGATCTCGGAGTTGTCGTAGACGGGCATCGCGAACGTGGCCACGTCGTCGCGCAGCCGCAGCTGCGAGACCCCGACGCGGCGCGCCTCCAGCGCGACCGTCATCGGTTCGCGCAGCGAGGTCCGGCCGCCGGTGTCGAACAGGAAGGCGGGTGACTTCGGCGGGTCGTCCGTGTTGGTGAACGAACCGTCGGTGACGAACACGCGCGCGCCGCCCGTCCGGTCACGCAGCTCATAGGCGATCGTGATCAGCTCGCTCTCGCGCCGGTCACGGGCCGCCGCGCCCACATCGACGCGCGGAGCCCTGGGGTCCCGCTTCGCCCGCTCCGCCGCGTCCCGGACATCCTTCGGCGCGCCCAGCTTGAGCTTGTCGCGGAACTCCGCGCGCAGGTCCTCGGTCGTGTCCTCCAGCTGCTGGGTGCCCTGCTCGCGCAGCTGCGACTGCAGCGGGGAGAGCGTGATCGCGGCCGCGACCACCAGCGTCACCGCACTCGTGGCCACGAAGGCGAGCAGCAGCCGCCCTCGGAGCCCGGCGAGTGCGCTGCGGATCATGCCTCTCGGAAGCGGTAACCCTGGCCCGGCACGGTCAGGATGAGGCTCGGCTCCTCCGGCCGGGCCTCGAGCTTCTCGCGCAGGTGGCGGATGTGGACGTCGATCGCGCGCGGATCGCGGTACGCGGAGTCGCCCCAGATCGCGCGCAGCAGCTCCTGGCGGTTGAACGCGTAGCCCGGGCGGCTCATCAGGCACCCGAGCAGCTCGAACTCGCTGAAGGTGAGCCGGACCGGGTTGTCGTCGACGGTCACGCGCCGCAGGTCGCGGTCGAGCGTGACCGGGCCGACGCGCACGTTGCCCTCGACGACGCGGCCCTGCGCGCGCCGCAGCACGGCGCGGATGCGCGAGCGCAGCTCGGCCAGGCCGAAGGGCTTGGTCACGTAGTCGTCGGCGCCGGCTTCCAGGCCTTGGACGGCGTCGGCCTCGCTGTCAAGCGCGGTCAACATGATGATTGGCACCACGTCGCGCCGGGAACGCAAGGTGCGAGCGACGTCGTAACCGGTCGGGCCCGCGCCGAGCGCGACGTCGAGCAGAACCACGTCATAGGCACGTTCGGACGCGGCGTCGAGGGCGGTCTCCCCGTCGCCGACGGCGGTCACGCGGTGGCCCTCGCGCTCGAACGAGCGCGTGAGCATCTCCCGCAGCGGGCGGTCGTCGTCGACCAGCAGGATGTCCAAAGCGCTGCTCGGCTGCACGGCCCGAGAGGTTAGAGCCTGGGCTTAAGGCCTGTTAGCGGCCTTTAGCAAGGCCCGTGAAATCGCGTTGGCGTGGGCATGGTGGGAGCCATGTCCACCGTTGACATCACGCCGGCCGACGCTCCGCGTCGTCCCCGGCCCGAGAAGCCGGTCGCTGTCCTCGGCGGCGGCCCCGCCGGCCTCACGGCCGGATATCTCCTCGCGAAGGAGGGGCGTCCCGTCATCGTGTTCGAGGCGGAGGACATGGTCGGCGGCATCGCCAAGACCGAGGTCCGTGACGGGTACCGCTTCGACCTGGGCGGCCATCGCTTCTTCACCAAGGTCAAGGAGGTCGACGACCTCTGGCACGAGGTGATGAAGGAGGAGTTCCTCAAGCGCCCGCGCCAGTCGCGCATCTACTGGCGCGGCAAGTTCCTCGACTACCCGCTGAACGGCCAGGACGTCATCAAGAAGCTCGGGCCGTTCGAGCTCGCGATGTGTCTGGGTTCCTACATGATCGCGGCGCTCAAGCCGAAGGGTCGTGAGGACAACCTCGAGCAGTGGGTCTCCAACCGCTTCGGCAAGCGGCTCTACAACCACTTCTTCAAGTCCTACACCGAGAAGGTGTGGGGCGTGCCGGCGAACGAGATCCGCGCGGAGTGGGCGGCCCAGCGCATCAAGGGCCTGTCCTTCTTCTCGGCCGCCAAGGCCGCGTTCTTCGGCAACAAGGACAACATCAAGTCGCTCATCAACGAGTTCCACTACCCGCGCTTCGGCCCGGGCCAGATGTGGGAGACGATGGCCGACGAGATCATCGCCAACGGCGGCGAGGTCCGGATGAACACGCCGGTCACCGCGCTCGAGATCCGTGACGGCAAGGTCGTCGCGATCGAGGCCGGGGGCGAGCGCATCGAGCCGTCCGAGGTCATCTCGTCGCTGCCGCTGCGCGCGACCGTCGGCATGGCCGGCGCCGCCGCGACCGGCGCGGTCCAGAGCGCCGCGCAGGGCCTGCGCTACCGCGATTTCCTGACCGTCGCGCTCGTGATCGACGGCGATGACCTGTTCCCGGACAACTGGATCTACATCCACGAGCCCGGTGTCGAGGTCGGCCGCATCCAGAACTTCCGCTCCTGGTCGCCGTGGATGGTCCCGGACCAGTCCAAGGCGTCGATCGGCATGGAGTACTTCTGCTTCAAGGGCGACAAGCTCTGGGAGGCCTCCGACGAGGACCTCGTCGAGATGGCCAAGCGCGAGATCGAGCAGCTGGGCCTGGCCAAGGCCGAGAAGGTCGAGCGCGGCTTCGTCACGCGCGTCCCGAAGGCCTACCCGATGTACGACGCCGACTACGGCGAGCGCGTCGAGGTCATCAAGAACTGGCTCGAGGGCATCGGCAACCTCCAGCAGGTCGGCCGCAACGGCCTGCACCGCTACAACAACTCGGATCACTCGATGCTGACCGCGATGCGCGCGGTGGACAACATCATCGCCGGCACGAACCACGACCTGTGGGCGATCAACGCCGAGTCCGCGTACCACGAGGAGCAGCAGGAGCCCTCGCAGCCGTACAAGCGCGTTCCTACGACGCAGTACGAGCGCGAGCCGCTGGTCGAGTCCTCCAAGGAAGAGGCCGCGGCCTAGTCGCTCGAGGCCAGGGCCGCCGCATGGCGGCCCGGCTCGCGGTACATCGCCTCGGCCGGGCGCATGGCCGCCATCGCCTTCATGGCCCCGCAGCGCCCGCTCCTCCTCCGGCTGGGCGCGCACGTCCTCGAGGTAGCCGTCGTGCAGCACGCCCGCGATGCGCTCGAACGGTGAGTGGCTGACCGCGACCTCGCGGCGCGGCGCTGCGGCGCCGCCATGGGCACCCACCCCCCGATTCGACGCGGCGGTACGGGACGCGGGCTACGAGATCGTCATCGCGGGCGGTCGGATTCAGACCGTCTAGACGCATGTCCGATTGGCCCCTTCTCAGTGCGGTGCCATTCTGAATCCCACGCTTTGGAGGGCGTTCGGACGACAAGCTGCAACCTCACGGAGGGGGAGCGGACGGATTCGCAGAATGACGGCCGTGTCACACGACACGGCCGTTTTTCGTTAAGGATGCGCGCATGTCCATCGCTGATCTCGCCGCGTCCGACGCCGAGCGCCAGAAGCACATCGTCGACGTGTTGGTCGACGCGTTCGCGGACCTGATCGAGCGCGACCCACGCGCCTTCCGCGGCAAGTTCCGCAAGATGGCCGCGGATCCGTTCGCGTTCTACCGCGGCAGCGCGCCGCTGTTCTACTCCGACATGGCGCGGCTCGACGATCCGTGGGTCGACGAGGCCACCTCGCGCGTGTGGATCCAGGGCGACCTGCACGCCGAGAACTACGGCACCTACATGGACTCGGCGGGCGTGCTCGTGTTCGACGTCAACGACTTCGACGAGGCCTACATCGGCCACTACACGTGGGATCTGCAGCGGATGGCGGCGTCGCTGGCGCTGCTCGGGTTCCGCAAGGCGCTCAGCGACACCTCGATCTCCCGCCTGGTCGAGACCTACGCGCGCGCCTACGCCGAGACCGTGCAGCTGTTCGCCACCAGCGAGGTCGACCGCGACTTCCGCCTGACGCTCGACAACACCGATGGCCCGCTGCTGTCGGTGCTGCAGGTCGCGCGGGCCGAGACGCGTGTGCAGCTGCTCAACGCGCTGACCGTGTTCGAGGGGGCCGACCGGCGGCTCGCGTCCGGGGCGGGCGCGCGCGAGCTCGAAGACGCCGAGCGCGAGGCCGTGCTCGCCGCCTACGAGACGTACCTGGACACGATCCCGGAGGCCAAGCGCCAGCAGTCGATCTCGTACGCGGTCAAGGACGTCAAGGGCCGCGCCGGCGTCGGGATCGGCTCGGCCGGGCTGAAGGTCTACACGCTGCTCGTCGAAGGCCGCACGCAGGCGCTCGAGAACGACGTGATCCTGTCGATGAAGCAGGCGGGGACGCCCGCGGTCAGCCGCGTCGTGACCGACGAGAAGATCCGCGCCTACTTCGAGCACGAGGGGCATCGGACGGCGGTCTCCCAGCAGGCGCTGCAGGCCCACGCCGACCCGTGGGTGGGCTGGTGCGAGCTCGACGGCGTCGGCCAGATCATCAAGGAGGTCTCGCCCTACGAGGCCGACCTGGACTGGGACATGGTCACCGAGATCGACGAGATGCGGGCGCTCGTCCACGACCTGGGCCGCGCCACCGCGAAGGTGCACTGCGTGTCCGACGCCGGCTCCGAGCACCCGCTGGTGGACGTCAACGTCGAGGCCAAGATCACCGACGTCATCGGCGGGCGCCACGACGAGTTCGCCCGCGACCTCGCGCGCTTCGGCGCCGAGTACGGCGCGCTCACGCGCGAGGACCACCGGCGCTTCGTCGACGCCTTCCGCAACGGGATGATCCCGGGCGTGGAAGCCGACTAACCGGCGCGCACGGTCTGCCGGACGTCGGCTCCGGGGCCGCGGACCAGCACCGAGATCCGCTTCGCTGTCCCGTAGGCGCGGCGCAGCTTCACCACACGGCCCGGCCCGGGCTGCAGGCGCACGGTCACGCGCCGGAAGCTCGGCGCGCTGATCGTGACCCGGCACGGCTTGTCCGTGCGCAGCGCGATCGAGAGGTAGCGCCGCTTGGCCAGCTGGCGCTGGCCGCTGATGCGCATGGAGACCGTGCACGGGCGGGTGTCGGCGGTGCGCGGGACCGGCGTCGGCGCCGGCGTCGCGGCGGCGGGCTGGACCAGCGGGGACGCGGTCGGCGTCTCGACCGGCTCCTCCGCGGGGGTCTCCGTCGGCACCTCGGTCGGCGTGGGCGTGGGCTCCTCGGGCTCTCCGGGTTCGTCCGCGCACGGCGTCGACTCGCCGTCCGTCAACCGCGACACTGCGCCTTCGAGGCTCACGACGAGCAGCCGCCCGCAGCCGTCCTCGCCGAACGACGACGGCGAGGACACGGGCACGTCGAGCTCCCGGGCGGTGGTCGGATCGGCCAGGTCCACCGCACGCAGCTTCGACTTGCACAGGTCCCCGTAGACGTAGTCGCCGTGCAGGGTCGGCAGCCCGGGGTCGCGGACGACGTAGCCGCCCGTGATCGAGCAGAAGCCGTCGGTCTGCGGGTGCTCGACGGCCGGCATCGCGCTGCCGGTCGCGCAGCCGGCGTCCGGCCGCGGGCCGGTCTGCGAGCCCTCGAAGCACGGCCACCCGTAGTCGGCTGCGAGCCCGACGTTGATCTCCTCGACGGCCTCCTGGCCGACGTCGGCGATGACGATCCGCCCGTCGGGGGCGAACGAGAAGCGCCACGGGTTGCGCAGGCCGCGGCTGACGATCTCGGTCGTGCCCGTCGCCACGTCGATGCGCAGCATCTTGCCCAGGCGCGACGTCAGATCCTGCGCCTGCCGTTCTTCATCGTCTCTACCGCCGCCGTCGCCCGTGCCCGCGTACAGCCGGCCGTCAGGGCCGAACTGCAGCTGCCCGCCGTTGTGGTTGGAGCGCGGGTGCGGGATCGTCACCAGCACGCGCTCGGAGGCGGGATCGGCGCCCGTGTACTCGCGGACCTCGATGTCGCCCGCCCCAGCCGCGGTCACGTAGGCGTAGAACTTGCCGGTCAGCGCGTGGTCGGGCGGGAACGCCAGCGACAGCAGCCCGCGCTCGCCGCCGGCGAGCACTCGCGGGACGGTCATGAACGTCGTCGCCGCGCCGTCGCGGATGACGGCGATCCCCCCGCCCCGCTCGGCGACGAACACGCGCTGCTTGTCGCCCGCCGGCGCGCCGGCCCAGACCGGCGAGTCGAACGCCCCGAGCGGGACGAGCGACGGAGCGGCGCTCGCGGGCGTGGCGAGGGCGGCGAAGGCCGCCGCAGTGGCGAGGAGGCGCCTCATCCGCGAATCCGAACGGTACGAGACTGCGTGCGGGTGTTGCCGGCCGCGTCCACCGCCGAGACCCACAACGCGACGCGCAGCGACTGGTTGCGCCGCAGCGCCGCGCGCACCTTTCGCAGCCCGCGCGAGGTGAGCCGCACGCGCGCGACGCTGCGCTTGCCGGCCGCGACGTCCACGGTGGTCGAGCGGAACTGCGCGACGCCCTTGATCGACGCCCGCACGCGCACGCGGCACGTCTCGTTCGTGCGCAGCGAGAGCGAGAAGCGCTTCAGCCGTCGCACACTGCGGGTGCCGCTCGCGCTCGCCCGGATCGTGCACGCGCGCGTGTCGGGCGTGACGGCGGGCGGCGCCGGAGGCGCGGGCGGGACGGGCGGCGCCGGGCACGCCGAAGGGGCGCCGTCGACGAGCCGGTAGACCGGCCCGCTCAAGGACACGACGAACAGCCGCCCGCACATGTCCTCGCCGAACGAGCTCAGTTGCGGGACCTCGAGGCCGACCGGCGCGTCGGAGGCTGGGTTCGTGATGTCGAAGGAGCGCAGCTCCGGGCTGACGAAGTCGCCGTAGAGGTAGCGGCCGACCAGCGTCGGCAGGCCCGGATCGCGCACGACGTAGCCGCCGGTGATGGAGCGGAACGCGCTGGTGTTGCGGTCCTGCTCGAGCGCGGGAGCGGCCGACCCGGTGTCGCAGCGCGGATCGCTCGTCCCGGTCGTCAGGGTGCCCTCGCGGCACGGCCAGCCGTAGTTGGCCGCGAGGCCGACGTTGACCTCCTCACGGGCGGCGTTGCCGACGTCGGCGATCACGATCTGCCCCGTCGCGCGGTCGAACGAGAACCGCCACGGGTTGCGCAGCCCGGACGCGGCGATGGCCGGCGTGCCGGAGTTGACGTCGAGCTTGATGATCTTGCCGAGCAGCGAAGCCGGGTCCTGCGCGGCGAGCGGCGTGTTGCCTCCGTCGCCGGTCGCGACCCACAGCAGCCCGTCCGGCCCGAACTGCAGCTGGCCGCCGTTGTGGTTGGTGGCGCCGGCGGGGCGCGGGATGCTGAGCAGCACGCGGGCACTCGCGGGATCGGCGGCGTCCGCGCTCGCCCGCCGGTACTCGCGGACCTGGAAGTCGCCCCCGCCCGCCACGGTCAGGAACACGAAGAAGCGGCCCGAGGTGGCGTAGTCGGGCGCGAACGCCATCGAGAGCAGCCCCTGCTCGGAGCCGTCGGCGACCTCCGCCGACACGTCGAGGAACGTCGCCGCGCCGACTTTCACGCGCCCTGCCTTCTCGACCACGAACACCCGGTCAGGGTCGCCGGGCGCACCCGTCGCGTAGACCGGTTGCGCGAAGTCCCCGACCTTGAGCAGCGACGGCGCGGCCTCAGCCGAGGCCGGTGCCGCGCACAGCGCAGCGATCAGTGATCCGCGACATACCCGCCGTCGGGTTCGAGCGGCAAGCCCTGCGCCTTCCATTCCAGCACGCCTCCGGTCATGTTGAACGCCTCGTAGCCCGCGCGCTCGAAGGCGTTCGCGGCCATGGCCGAGCGTCCCCCTACCCGGCAATAGAAGACGACAGGCGTCTCACGATGGATCGTGTCGGCCTGGGCGGCCACCTGACCGAGTTCGAGGTGCCGTGCGCCCGGGATGCGGCCCGCGTCCCACTCGTAGTCCTCGCGGACGTCGATCAGCTGCACCTTGCCCTCACGGACGAGCTCCGCGACCTGCCTCGGCTCGATGTCCATCGCCCGGACGGTAGCGTCCGCGGCTATGGAGTGGGTCAATTGGTCGGGCTCGCAGCGCTGCACCCCCGCGCGCTTCGTGGCGCCCCGCACGCGTGTGGAGCTCGCGCGGGCGATCGTCGAAGGCCCGGCGCCCGTGCGCGTCGCGGGCGCGGGGCACTCGTTCAGCGCCGGCGTGGTCACCGAGGGCACGCTCATCAGCCTCGACCATCTCGCGCGGGTGCTCGACGCCGACGCGGCCACGGGGCTCGTGCGCGTGGAGGCGGGCATCCGCCTGCACCAGCTCTCGCAGGAGTTGCACGCGCGCGGCCTGGCGATGCCGAACCTCGGCGACATCGACGCGCAGTCGTTGGCGGGCGCGATCACGACCGGCACGCACGGCACCGGCCTGGCTCACGCGAACCTCGCCGCGCAGGTGGAGTCGGTCGAGTTGATCTGCGCCGACGGCCGTGAGCGCACGATCGCCGATGGCGATCTGCTGCGCGCCACGCGCGTGAGCCTCGGCGCGCTCGGCGTGATCGTGGCCCTGACGATCCGCTGCGTGCCGGCCTTCAGGCTGCGCATCGTCGATCATCCCGAGCCGCTCGCCGCCGTGTTGGAGGGGCTGCACGAGCGCGCGGCGGCGCACGACCACTTCGAGTTCTGGTCGTTCCCGCACGCGGAGGCGGCGCTCGTCCGCACCCTCGACGAGACCGACGAGAGCCCGCACGGGCCCGGGCGCGCACGCGCGTACGCGAGCGACGTGCTGATGGACAACCACGCGTTTCGCGCCGTCAGCGAGGTCGCCAAGCGCTTCCCGAGCCAGATTCCGCGCCTGAACCGCTTCATGTCCGCGGCGGCCTCCCAGCGCGAGCGCGTCGACTGGTCCTACCGCATCTTCGCCTCGCAGCGGCTCGTGCGCTTCGAGGAGATGGAGTACGCGCTGCCGCGCGAGCACGCGCTCGACGCGCTGCGCGCGGCCCGGGCGGCGCTCGAGCGCCATCCGGTGAGCTTCCCGATCGAGCTGCGCTTCAGCGCCGGCGACGACGCGCTGCTCTCGCCCGCGCACGCGCGCGAGTCCGTGTTCGTCGCCGTTCACGTGTTCCGCTCGATGGCGTACGAGCCGGCGTTCCGTGACGTCGAGGCGGCCCTGGGCGAGCTCGGCGGGCGCCCGCACTGGGGCAAGCGCACCTTCCTGGGGGCCACCGAGCTCGCCCCGCGCTACCCGGAGTGGGACACGTTCCGGCGGTTCCGGCGCGAGCTCGACCCGGAGGGCCGCTTCGCCAACGCGTGGCTGAAGAACGTGCTGGGATAGCGCGATGAAGTCCTTCAACGTCCACGAGGCGACGTTCCAGTACGACGACGAGGAGCCGGAGGGCTACAGGTCCGGCTACCACCGCTTCGGGCCCGAGCTCGACGGGTCGCGCCTCGGCGCGACCGTGTACGAGATCCCGCCCGGCCAGGCCGTGTGCCCGTACCACTGGGAGACCGAGGAGGAGTGGCTGCTGGTCCTCGCCGGTGAGATCACCGTCCGCCACCCCGACGGCGTGGAGGTGCTCAAGCCGGGGGACGTCGTCGCGTTCGCCGACGACGAGAGCGGCGCCCACAAGACCTCCAACGAGGGCAGCGAGGTCGCGCGGCTGATGATGTGGTCGACCAAGGACCGCGCGGGGTACTGCATCTATCCCGACTCGGACAAGGTCTTCCTGTTCCGTGAGGGCGGCAAGGGCCGCCGCCATCGGCTCGGTCCGGAGCTCGACTACTACGACGGAGAGCTCGGTTAGAGGAAGGTCTTGCCCTCGCCGCGGTAGGTCGGGACCGTGTCGACGAGCTCGCCGCCCTGCACGAGGTGCACGACGTCGAAGCGTTCGCACAGCTCGCCGGCCTTCGCGTGGCGGAACCACACCTGGTCGCCGACGCGCAGCCCGGCGGCGGCGCTCCCGAGCAGCGGTGTCTGGACCTCGCCCGCGGCTTCCAGCGCGTCGAGCTTGAGGCCGTGCGGGAGCACGGGGCGCGGCAGCCGGTCCCGGCCGGGCGCGCCCGAGGCGACGTAGCCGCCGCCGAGCGCGGTCGCCAGCTTCGGCGAGGGCTTGCGCACCACCGGCAGCACGAAGAACGCGGCGGGCGCGGGGCGGAACGCGCGGTAGGTGTCGAACAGCGTCGGGCCGAACAGCCCCGACCCGGCGGCCACCTCGGTCACGGCCGGCTCGGCCGCGGTGCGCTCGACCGAGCCCGTCCCACCGCCGTTGACGAACCGCAGCGGCGCGACCGAGCGCACCGCGTCGACGATCTCGGCGCGCCGGCGCGCGAGCTCCCGCGCACTCAGCCCTTGCACGATCGGCAGCGCCAGCCGCATCAGCGGCCGCCCCGGCGGCTTGTCGCCGACGCCCGCGATCTGTCCCTCGTAGGCCATCAGCCCGTCGAGCTCGAGGTACTCGCGTGCCACCACCTCGCGCGCGAACGCGCCCACCTGCACCGGATCGTGCAGCGGCGAGCGCTTGGCGCCGAGCGTCATAAGACCGCCGAGCGGACGCCAGCCGGCGTCCACGTCGATGCACACCTTCACCCGGCCCGCGGGCTCGGCGGCCGCGATCAGGTCCAGGTGCTCGGCGCAGTCCACCATCACCGTCACGCGCTCGCGCGCGGGGCCGCGCACCAGCTCGCGCAGGGCGGCGCGGTCCACCGTGGGATAGCCCACCACCAGGTCGTCCCATCCGTGGGACGCGAGCCACAGCGCCTCCGGCAGCGTGAAGGCCAGCACACCGGCGAAGCCCGCATTCAGCGCACGCTCTTGCAGAGCGCGCACACGCAGGGACTTCGACGCGAGCCGCAGCGGAACGCCGCGCGCGCGACGCTTCAGATCGGCGGCGTTGAAATCGAAGGCGTCGAGGTCGATGACCGCAAACGGCGCATCCAAGCCAAATGTGGCGGATATGAGCGTGCTTTGGATTGGTCTCTGGAGCAAGTTCATCCGAATCGGGGACGCTATCCGCTGCGAGATGAGCTAGAGTGCCGCGCGGAACACGGGACATAACGCCGAACCCGGCGACGGCTCAGGTCGTGCTGGGGCGGGGGAACCAAGGTTTGGGGCAGGGGTCACTGCCCCGGGGGCGAATCGCCGTACTATGCGGCGTAGCGCGACGCTTTCCGCGCGAGCCCGACAGCTAACCCCGTAGGCGATCAGAAAGAGGAGATCGTCTTGTCACGCTGTCGCACGCTTTGCGTGGGCTTGCTCATAGCTGTATTCGGGTTACCGGTTGCGACCGCCGACGCGCGGCGCATCACGTTCGGTGAGCGGGATCTCCGTCAGGGAATGAAGGGCACCGACGTCCGGGTCCTGCAGGGCTTCCTCACGAAGGCCGGCATCAAGACCGCGGTCGACGGCCGCTACGGGCCGAAGACGACGTCGAACGTCCGTCGCTGGGAGCGCAGGGCCAACCTGCCGATCGACGGGCGCATGCCGAAGACCGAAGCCGCGACGCTGCGCATGCAGGTCGAGCAGGGCGTCGCCGGCACGCAATCCGTCCCCGCCCCCGCACCGACTGCGAACGCCACACTGGGGGCCGACGGGAAGGCGATCGCGCCGGTGGGCGCGCCGCCTGAGGTGGTCGCGGTCATCGCGGCCGCCAATGAGATCGTGGGCAAGCCGTACAAGTACGGCGGCGGCCACGGGGACTGGGAAGACTCGGGCTACGACTGCTCGGGCTCCGAGTCCTACGCCCTCCACGGCGCCGACCTGGTCAGTCGGCCGTTGAACTCGAGCGAGTTCATGTCGTGGGGAGAGCCGGGCGAGGGGCAGTGGATCACCAGCTACGCGCACGGTGGTCACTCCTTCCTCGTGGTCGCCGGCCTGCGATTCGACACGGGCTACAACGACTCTTCGAGCTCGGGCCCGAAGTGGTCGACGAAGATGCGCCCGACGGACGGCTTCACCGTCCGCCATCCGCAGGGCCTCTAGTAGTACTCGCGATCCCGCGTCACCGGGCGTTCCTCGACGACCGTCCGGTGACGCGCGCGCCATCCGCCCAGGAAGAACAGGGTGATGATCAGCCCGATGATCCCGATGACCATCAGGATGATCCCGACGGTCGAAATCTCGATGCCCGAGACGTCGGCGTCGATGGCGAAGTAGAGGATCGCGCCGACGGCGATCAGAAAGAGTGAGGATCCGATTCCCATGTCGGGTCATGGATCCCCGCGGCCACGGCGCGCCAAACTAGGTGGCCATGCCGCCGACAACTGACGTTGACACCTACGCGCTGACCCAGGACCAGCTGGAGTTCCGGGACATGATCCGCCAGATCGTGCGTGAGCGGGTCGCTCCGCGCGCGGCGGAGATCGACGCGAAGGCCGAGTACCCGTGGGACATCCGCAAGCTGTTCGCCGAGCAGGACCTGCTCGGGCTCCCGTTCGACGAGGAGTACGGCGGGACGGGCACGGGCGCGCTGATGCTCAGCGTCGCGATCGAGGAGGTCGCGAAGGCGTGCGCCTCCTCCGCGCTGATCCTGATGCTGCAGGACCTCGGCACGCTGCCGATCAAGCTCTTCGGCTCCGACGAGCTCAAGCAGCGCTTCCTCCCGAAGTGCGCGTCGGGTGAGTGGTCGCCGGCGTTCGCGCTGTCCGAGCCCGAGGCCGGCTCTGACCCGGGCGGGATGATCACCCGCGCGGTCAAGGACGGCGACGAGTGGGTCATCAACGGCTCCAAGAACTGGATCTCGAACCTGGGGATCGCCGACTTCTACATCGTCTTCGCCAAGACGGACCCGAGCGCGGGTCGCTCGCGCGGCATCAGCGCCTTCGTCGTGGAGGCCGACCGCTCCGGGTTCTCCGTCGGCAAGCTCGAGCACAAGCTCGGCATCAAGGGCTCGCCGACCGGCCAGCCGATCTTCGACGACGTCCGCGTGCCCGCCGCGAACCTGATCGGCACGGAGAACAAGGGCATGAACGTCGCGCTCGGCACGCTCGACCACTCGCGGCTCGGGGTCGCCGCGCAGGCCGTCGGCATCGCCCAGGGCGCGACCGACCACGCCGTCGCCTACGCCAACGAGCGCAAGCAGTTCGGCCAGGCGATCGCGGAGTTCCAGGGCATCCAGTTCAAGCTCGCCGACATGGAGACGCGCACGGCGGCCGCGCGCGAGCTGCTGTATCGCGCCAGCTCGAAGATCGATCGTCACGAGGCGGACGCTGGCAAGTACTCCGCGATGGCCAAGCTGTTCGCGTCGGACACGGCGATGGCCGTCACCGTCGAAGCCGTGCAGGTGCTGGGCGGATACGGGTACGTGAACGAGTATCCGGTCGAGCGCTACATGCGCGACGCCAAGATCACGCAGATCTACGAGGGCACGAACGAGATCCAGCGTCTCGTGATCGCGCGCACCCTCAGGTAGCCTCAGAGCATGCTCTCACGTTGGCCTGCCGGGCGACGGCTCGCTCTCTCCCTCGTCCTGTGCCTCGCGCTCGCGCTGTCGTTCGCGGCGTTGACGCAGGGGCTGTCGCAGCAGGGCTGGCTGCGTGCGCTGGAGGTGATCGCGCTCGTGATCAGCGCGGGCGCGCTCGCCGCGATCGTCATCGGGCTGATCGTCTCGCGGCTGGCCAACTACCAGGACCCGGAGAGCGAGGCCGAGTTCGAGCGGATCGTGATCCGGTCCGAGCGGCTCGCGCGCGAGAACCTCGCGGCCGAGCCCGACGAGGGCGAGTTCATGGAGCTGGACCCGTTCAACCCCGTGGACTTCGAGACGCTGGTCCAGGAGGCGCTGGACGACCTCCCGGACCTGCTGATCAAGGCGCTCGAGCGGGTGCCGGTCGTGATCTCCGACAAGGGCCGTAAGGCGCGCGCGTACGGGCTCTACCAGGGCGACACGGTCGCGCGCGACAACTACCACGACCGCATCATCATCTTCCGGGACACACTGCTGCGCGACTTCGGGCACGACCCGGACCTGCTGCGCGACCAGGTGACGCGCACGGTGCGCCACGAGCTGGCCCACCACCTCGGCGCTGACGAGCTCGGAGTTCGTGAGTTGGGTCTCTAGCTAGCGGTACGATGGACGTCGAACATGCACTTCGACGAGCCTGAACTCGAGGCGGTTTCCCTGGCGGTGATGATGGCCGCGCTCAGCGACCCGGTGCGGGTCGCGATCGTGCGCGAGCTGGCCTGCCGGGGCGAGGCCACGTGCGGCGCGTTCGACGTCGGCGTGTCGAAGGCGACCCGGTCGCATCACTTCAAGGTGCTGCGCGAGGCAGGGCTCACGCGCACGCGGGCCGAGGGCACGCACCGCCACGTGACGCTGCGCCGTGAAGAGGTCGACGCGCGCTTCCCCGGGCTGCTGGGCGCCGTGCTCGCCGCTGCCGACCGCGAGTCCGCGGTCCCCGCCTAGAAGGCCCCTGAAGAACACCGGCACATCTCCTGCGGCACATCCGCGGCGCCTCGCGCCACCCACGACGTTCACGTGCCAGAGGCACGCATCACTCGTCGCGGGCGGCCCGAGGCATCCCCGGCTGCACCACATGAGGCGCACCGCACGTTCTTCAGCGACCTTCTAGCGCTGCCAGAACGCGTGGTCCTGCTCGCCCAGCGGCGTGCTGGGCGGCGCGCTCTCCCAGTACTCGGAGCCGAGCGCGTTCCAGTCGGCTTCCGCGCGCACGTCGCCGAGCGTCGTGAACACGAGGCTCTCCATGCGGCGGATGAGCAGCGCCTGCGGGGGAATCGTCTGGCGGCGCATCTGCGCGAAGTACGGCGAGCGCGGTGACGAGCCCTCCTCGATCAGCGCGGCCACGTCGGCCGAGGTGAGCCGGCGCCGGCCGGGATCCAGGTACCAGGAGGCCGCCATCCGCAGCTGGCCGAGCAGCGCCTCGGCCTCGAACTCGTCGGGCTTGGGCAGGTAGCCGAGCCGGGCGAGATCCGCTTTGACGGCCCGGGCGTCGTTGCGCATGATGGCCTGCGCGAGCTCGCGCTCGCCCTGCAGATAGTCGGCGTCGACGACGCGCATCAGACCGAAGTCGAGGAAGCCGACGCGGCCGTCCTCGAGGTAGAGGTAGTTGCCCGGGTGCGGGTCGCCGGCCGCGCGGCGCAGGTGCGTGAGGGTGCCGAAGAAGAAGCGGAAGACGATCTCGCCGAAGCGGTCGCGCTCGGTGTCCGGCAGCGTCTTGACGACGTCGAAGCGGCGGCCGCGCATGAGCTCGGTGACGAGCACCCGGCGGTGGCTGAGCTGCGTGTCCACGGGCGGGATGAACACGAACGGGTGGCCGCGCCAGCCGCGCTCCATCGCGCGGTGGTGCTGGGCCTCCACCTCGTAGTCGAGCTCCTCGCCGATGCGCTCGCGCAGCTCGCCCGCGAGCGCCTTGACGTCGAGCCCGGGGGCGAGGCGGCGGACCAGCGGGAACAGCATCTGGAGGTTGCGCAGGTCGGTCTCGACGGCCTCCGCGATCCCGGGGTACTGGACCTTGACCGCGACCTCGCGGCCGTCCTTGGTGATGGCGCGGTGCACCTGGCCGATCGAGGCCGCGGCGAACGCCTCGCGCTCGAACTCGCTGAACGCGCTCGCGGCCGGCGTGCCGAGCTCCTCCTTGAGCAGCTTCTCGATCGCCTTGAACGGCAACGGCGGGACGTCGTCGCGCAGGGTCGCGAGCGTGTTCTTGAACTCCTCGCGCTCGGACTCGGGGATCGCGGTGAACTCGACGGTCGAGAGCACCTGCCCGATCTTCATCGCCGCCCCGCGCATCTGGCCGAGCTGCTTGACGAGCTCGTTGGCGGTCGCGGCGGCGCGTTCGCCGGTGGCCGCGTCCGCCGCCTCCTCGCTGCGCAGGGCGTTGGCCGCGCGCGTGCCGGCCCAGCGCAGGCCCTGGCCGGCGACCAGGCCGCCGAAGCGGCGTGTGCGGGCGATGCGGGAGGTGGGCGGCTGCTCGGACATGGGTGCTCAGGAGGGTACGCAAGCCGACCTGCGTACAGACCACCTTGACAAGGGAGACTATCGCGATATATCTTTGACGCATCGGAACACATCGAAGAAGGGAATGAGAACCCATGTACGCAGCATCTGCTTCCGACTGGTGCGGTCCTCGGGGCCGCCATCACCACCACCGCCATTCCCGAGGAGGGCGCGGGCTGGAGGAGCTCCTCCAGTTCATGGCCAGCGGTGGCCGCGGCGGCCCGCCCTGGGCCGATCCCCGCATGTTCAAGGCGCTGTTCTACGGCGGCCCGGGTGGCCCGGGCGGTCACCGCGGCGGTCCCCATCGGCGCGGCGGACGTGCCCGTCGCGGCGACGTGCGCGCGGCGCTCCTGCTCCTGATCGAGGGCGGGCCGCAGAACGGCTACCAGCTGATCCAGGAGATCGAGCGGCGCACGGACGGCCTGTGGAAGCCGAGCCCCGGCTCGGTCTACCCGGCCCTCCAGCAGCTCGAGGACGAGGGCCTGGTCCGCGCCGTCGAGTTCGAGGGCAAGCGCGCCTTCGAGCTCACCGACGAGGGCCGGTCGTACGTCGAGACCAACCGCGAGGAGCTCGGCGACCCGTTCGCCGCCGCGACGGGCGACGTCGACGAGAACGTCATGGACCTGAGGGGCCTGATGTTCCAGGTCGGCGCCGCCGCCATGCAGGTTGTCGCCGCCGGCCACACCGAAGAGGCCAAGAAGATCCTGGCCGAGACCCGCCGGCAGCTCTACAAGATCCTCGCCGAGGACGAGCCCATCGAGGGCGAAGCCGACGAGCAGCGCTAGCTGAGTGCGGCGCACTCCCCCGGCCGGCCCGCGCATGTCCCCCGCGGGCCGGCCGGCGCCGCGCGGCTAACGTGCTCGGCGTGCGCGTCGACCCTGAAGTTCAAGCGGCGCTCGCGGCCGGACAGCCGGTCGTGGCGCTGGAGAGCACGATCATCGCCCACGGCCTTCCGCGGCCGGACAACCTGCGCGTCGCGCGGGAGATCGAGGCCACGGTGCGCGAGCACGGGGCCGTGCCCGCGACGATCGCGATCCTCGCCGGCGAGGTCCGCATCGGGCTCGACGAAGACGCGCTGGAGGCGCTCGCCTACTCCGGCGAAGTCGCCAAGTGCGGCGTGCGCGACCTGCCCGCCGTGCTCGCGCGCGGGGAGGACGGGGCGACGACCGTCGCGGCCACCTCGCATCTCGCCGACCGGGCCGGCATCCGCGTGTTCGCCACGGGCGGGCTCGGCGGCGTGCACCGCGGCGCGGTCGAGACGTTCGACGAGTCCGCGGACCTCGGCACGCTCGCCCGCACCGGCATCTGCGTCGTGTGCGCGGGCGTGAAGTCGATTCTCGACATCCGCGCGACGCTGGAGCGGCTGGAGACGCTCAACGTCACGGTGCTCGGCTATCGCACGGACACCTTCCCGGCCTTCTACCTCGCGTCGAGCGGCGTGCCGATCACCTGGCGCGTCGAGTCGCCGGAGGAGGCGGCGTCCGTGCTGCGCGCGCGGGACGAGGTGGGCGCGCCCGGCGGCGTCGTGGTCGCGAACCCGCTCGACGAGCCGATGGACGCCGAGCTCCACGACCGCGTGCTGGCCGAGGGCCTGGAGGCCGCGGCCGCCGAGGGGATCTCCGGCCGCGACGTGACGCCGTTCCTGCTCGAGCGCTTCCACTCGCAGACGGAGGGCGAGAGCCTGCGCGCGAACGTGCGCCTGGTGCTGCGCAACGCGGCGCTGGCCGCGCAGATCGCGGCGGCGCTGTGACGAAGGTCCTGGTCCTCGGGGACGTGAACGTGGACATCGTCGCGGTGCAGGAGACGTCGCTGGCGGTCGACAGCGACACGCCGGCCAGCATCTCGCTGCGCGGCGGCGGTGGCGGCGCCAACGTGGCCGCGTGGCTGGCGAGGCTGGGCGTCGAGACGACGCTGATCGGCCGCGTGGGGGCCGACCCGCTGGCCGAGGTCGCGCTCAGCGGGCTCGACGGCGTGCGGCTGGAGGTCGTACGCGACCCGGTCCGCGTCACCGGCACCTGCATCGTGCTCGTCGCGCCCGGCGGCGAGCGGACGATGCTCCCGGACCCGGGCGCCAACGACGCGCTCGCGGCCGAGGACCTCCCGCCGCTCGAGGGCGACATCCTGCACGTGTCCGGCTACGCGCTGATGCGACCGGGCTCCCGGCTGGCCGCGATGACCGCGATCGAGCGCGCCCGGGAGGCCGGCATGCGCATCAGCATCGACCCGGCGTCCGCCGCGCCGCTCGCCAACGACCCGATCTTCCTGCAGCGGGTCGCCCCGGTCGACCTGCTGCTCCCCAACGCGGACGAGGCCGAGGTGCTCGGCCCGCAGATCGATGCGCCCGAGGTCGTGACCAAACGCGGCGCGGGCGGCGCGACCTGGACCGACGGGGCGCAGACGGTGACGGGCCCGGCGGTCCCGGTGGACGACGTCGTCGACACCACGGGCGCCGGCGACGCGTTCGCGGCCGGCTTTCTGTCCGCGTGGCTCGGCGGGGACGTCACGGCTGCGCTGGCGGCGGGCGCCCGATGCGCGGCCGACGCGATCGCCCGCGTAGGATCGCGGCCGGCATGACCCGGATCCTGTTCGTCTGCATGGGCAACATCTGCCGCTCGCCCACGGCGGAGGGCGTGATGCGCTCGCTCGTGCGCGAGGCCGGGCTCGAGGACGAGATCGTCATCGACAGCGCGGGGACGGGTGGCTGGCACGCCGGCGACCCGCCGGACCGGCGCGCCACCGCGGCCGCCCGGGCGCGCGGGATCACGCTGGAGGGCGCCGCGCGCCAGCTCACGGTCGACGACTTCGACGACTTCGACCTCCTGCTCGCCATGGACCGTGAGAACCTCGCGGGCATCCGCGCCGTCGCGCCGTCGCAGGAGGCGGCCGCGAAGGCGCGGCTGCTGCGCGAGTTCGACCCTGCGAGCGCGGGCGCCCCCGACCTCGACGTCCCCGATCCCTACTACGGCGGCCCGCAGGGCTTCGAGACCGTGCTCGACCAGGTCGAGGCCGCGTGCCGGGGCCTGCTCGATGCGATCCGCGATTGAGGCCGCGACGGGCCGCACGGTCCGCTCGCTCACGCCCGTCCGCGGCGGCGACATCAACGTCGCCTACAAAGTCCAGTTCGGCGACGAGTCGTTCGGCTTCGTCAAGACCCGTGCCGGCGTCCAGCCCGGTGAGTACGTCGCCGAGGCCGCCGGGCTGCGCTGGCTCGCCGAGCCGGGCGCCCTGCGCGTTCCTAAGGTCCTCGGCGTCTCCGACGAGGTGCTCGTGCTCGACTGGGTCGACGAGGGCACGCGCGGCGACGGGGCCGCGTTCGGCGCGGGTTTGGCGGCCGTCCACGCGGCGGGCGCGGACGACTGGGGCACGACGCCGCCGGAGGTGAGAGGCGACGCCGCGCCGTCGCCGGGCCGCATCGCGGGGCGTCCGCCGCTGCGCATCGGGCCGCTGCGCGTGCCCAACGATCCGTGTCCGGACTGGCCCACGTTCTACGCCGAGCGGCGCCTGCGGCCGCTGCTCGCGCGCGCCGGCCTGTCCGCGCGCGGCCTCCGCGCGGTCGAGTCCGTCTGCGACCGGATCGCGGAGCTCGCGGGCCCGCCGGAGCCGCCCGCGCGTCTGCACGGCGACCTCTGGAGCGGGAACGTGCACTGGGATCGGCGCGGGCGGGCCTGGCTGATCGACCCGGCCGCGCACGGCGGGCACCGCGAAGTCGACCTGGCGATGCTCACCCTCTTCGGCGACCCTGGCCGGCAGTTCTTCGCCGCGTACGAGGATCGGCACCCGTTGGCGCCCGGCTGGCAGGAGCGTGTGCCGCTCTACCAGCTGTTCCCGCTGCTCGTGCACGCCGCGCTGTTCGGCGGCGGCTACGCGGCCTCAGTGGAGCGCGCCGCGAGCGCCTACGTCTGAGTCGCGCGCCACGAGCGAGGCGTACCGGCCGCCGAGTGCGAGCAGCTCCTCGTGGGCGCCGCGCTCGGCGACCCGGCCACGGTCGAGCACGACGATCTGGTCGGCGTCGCGCACCGTGGAGAGGCGGTGCGCGATGACGATGGTCGTCCGGCCCTCGGCGAGGGACTCGAGCGCCTCCCCGACGGCGCGCTCGGTCTGCACGTCGAGGGCCGACGTGGCCTCGTCGAGCACGAGCACGGGCGGGTTGCGCAGGATCGTGCGGGCGATCGCGATGCGCTGCTTCTCGCCGCCGGAGAAGCGGAAGCCGCGCTCGCCGACGACCGTCTCGTAGCCCTCGGGCAGGGCGGCGATCGTGTCGTGGATCTGCGCCGCGCGGGCCGCCGCCTCGATCTCCTCGTCGCTCGCGGACGGCTTGGCGAAGCGCAGGTTCTCGCGCACCGACGCGTGGAACAGGTAGGTCTCCTGGGAGACGACGCCGACGGCGTCTGCGAGCGCCTCGAAGCTCAGCTCGCGCAGGTCGGTCCCGTCGATCGTGACCGCGCCGCGCTCGGGGTCGTACAGCCGCGCCGCGAGGTAGCCGAGCGACGTCTTGCCCGCGCCGGTCTCGCCGACCAGCGCGGTGCGCGTGCCGGCCGGGACCGTGAGGTCGACGTCCTGCAGCGTCCACTCGTCGCCGTAGCGGAACCAGAGGTGCTCGAAGCGGACCTCGCCCTTGACGTCGCCGAGCGTCTTCGTGCCGGGCTCGATGTCCACGTGCAGGTCCAGGTACTCGAAGACGCGCTCGAACAGCGCGGTGGACGTCTGGATGTCCACGGCCACGCTCAGCAGCGACTGGACGGGGAAGAACAGCCGCGTCTGCAGCGTCGTGAAGGCGACGATCGTGCCGATCGAGGCCGCGCCCGGCGCGAGCCCCGCGAACAGGTAGACGAGCGCGGGCATCACGGCGAAGCTGGTCTGGATCGCGCTCATCATCCAGCGCCCGGCCATGCGCGACTTGACCTCGAGGTCGGCCAGGTTCTCGGACTCGCGGTCGAAGCGCGACGCGAGCTCCTCGCCGCGTCCCATCGTCTTGCCGAGCAGGACGCCGCTCACGGAGAGCGACTCCTGCACGAGGGCGGAGATGTCGGCCATCGCGCCCTGCTTGACGGTCGTGATCTTGCGCCGCTCGTTGCCGACCCGGCGCGCGAGGTAGACGAAGAACGGCAGCAGCGCGAGGCTGAACAGCGCCAGGCGCCAGTCGAGCAGGAACATCGCGACCACGGACGCGATGACCGTCGTCACGTTGCCGACGATCGACGCCGCGGTGCTCGTGACCACGGACTGCACGCCGCCGATGTCGTTGGCGATCCGGGACTGGATCTCGCCCGTGCGGGTCTTGGTGAAGAACGCGAGCGAGAGGCGCTGCAGGTGGCGGTAGACCTGCGTGCGCAGGTCGTGCATCACGCGCTGGCCGACGACGTTCGTCAGCCACGTCTGCCCGACGCCCAGGATCGCGGTGACGACGGCGATCGCGATCATCCCGCCGACGAGCACGCCGAGCAGGCCGTCGCGGTTCTCGGGGATCGCGACGTCGAGGATGTCGCGCAGCAGGAACGGGGTCACCATCCCCAGCGCCGCGCTGAACGCGATCAGCGCCAGGACGGTGAACAGCCGGCCGCGATAGGGCCGGAAGAGCTTGATGATCCGGCGGTTGAGCCCGGGCATCCGGGGCCCCTCCGGCGGGGGGAGGGGTTGGCGGCGGCGCCCTCCCACGGGTTCGCCGCCGCCTTCTCCATAGCGCCGGAAGGCTGCCGTCACACAGCCACCGTATTCGGCGCAGGCTCCAGGGCCAGCTCGAGCACCTCGTCGATGCTCACGACCGGGTGGAAGCTCATCGCCTCGCGGACGTCCTTCGGGACGTCGTCGAGGTCACCGCGGTTGCGCTCGGGGAGGATCACGGTCGTCAGGCCCGCGGCGTGCGCGGCCAGGACCTTCTGCTTGAGGCCGCCGATCGGGAGCACGCGGCCCTGCAGGGTGACCTCGCCGGTCATGCCCACGGTGTGCTTGACGGGGCGCCCGGAGAGCAGGCTCGCCAGCGCCGTGACCATCGTCACGCCGGCGGACGGGCCGTCCTTCGGGATCGCGCCCGCGGGCACGTGCACGTGGAACTCGCGGTTCTCGAACGCGTCCTCGGGGATGTGCAGCTCGTCGGCGTGGCCGCGGACGTAGGAGAGCGCGATCCGCGCCGACTCCTTCATCACGTCGCCCAGCTGGCCGGTGAGCACGAGGCCGTCCTTGCCCTTCATGGCCGTGGCCTCGATGAACAGGACGTCGCCTCCGATCCCGGTCACCGCGAGGCCCGTGGCCACGCCCGGGACGGCCGTGCGCAGCGCCGCCTCCTGCCAGACCTTCTGGCGGCCGAGCGCGTCGCGGATCAGCGGCTCGCTGATCGCCACGGGCGCCTCCACCTTCCCGGACGCGATCTGCGTCGCGGTCTTGCGCAGGATGGTGCCGAGCTCGCGCTCGAGGTTGCGGACGCCGGCCTCACGCGTGTACTCCATGACGACCTGCGTCAGGAGCTCGTCGGTGATCGAGACCTCCTCCTCGAGCAGGCCGTTGCGCTCGCGCTGGCGCGGCCACAGGTAGCCGCGGGCGATGGCGGTCTTCTCAGCCACGGTGTAGCCGTCGAAGCGGATGACCTCCATACGGTCCAGGAGCGGTCCGGGGATCGATTCCGCGACGTTCGCGGTGGCGATGAACATGACCTGCGAGAGGTCGAGCTCCACGTCCAGGTAGTGGTCGCGGAAGCTGTGGTTCTGCGCCGGGTCGAGCACCTCGAGCAGGGCCGCGCTCGGGTCGCCGCGCCAGTCGGCGCCGACCTTGTCGACCTCGTCGAGCATGATCACCGGGTTCATGGTCCCCGCGTCGCGCAGCGCGCGCACCAGGCGGCCCGGGAGCGCGCCGATGTACGTGCGGCGGTGGCCGCGGATCTCGGCCTCGTCGCGGACGCCGCCGAGGCTCATGCGCACGAACTCGCGGCCGGTCGCGCGGGCGATCGACTCGCCGATCGAGGTCTTGCCGGTGCCGGGCGGGCCGATCAGCGTGAGGATGGCGCCGGAGCGCTTGTCCTCCTTGATGCCGCGCTCCTCGCGCAGCTTCTTGACCGCCAGGTACTCCGTGATGCGGTCCTTGACGTCCTCGAGCCCCGCGTGGTCGGCGTCGAGCACCTCGCGCGCGGCCTCGGGGTCGAGCTTCTCGTCGGAGGTCTTGCTCCACGGCACCGCGATCAGCCAGTCGAGGTACGTGCGGATCATCGACGCCTCGCCGGACTGCTCGCCCATGCGCTCCAGGCGCGCGAGCTCCTTCTCGGCCTGCTCCTTGACGGAGTCGGGCATGCCGGCTTCGGCGATCTTGCGGCGGTACTCCTCGGCGACCGAGGCGCCGTCCTCACCCAGCTCGCGCTGGATGGACTCCATCTGCTTGCGCAGCACGTACTCGCGCTGCTGCTTGTCCGCGCCGGACTGCACGTCCTCGCGGATCTTCTTGCGCAACTGGAGATCGACCAGGCGCTCGCGCTGGAGGTCGACCACGAGCTGGAGGCGCTCGGTCACGTCGAGCGTCTCGAGGGCCTTGAGCTTGTCCTCGAAGGAGACGTCGGGCGCGTAGCCGATGGTGTCGGCGAGCGGGCCGGGATCGCCGATGGCCCGCAGGAACTCGGCGATGCGCGCGTCGGCGCCGCGCAGCTCGAGGATCT
The DNA here is from genome assembly GCF_003344625.1 of Solirubrobacter deserti. Taxonomy (GTDB): domain Bacteria; phylum Actinomycetota; class Thermoleophilia; order Solirubrobacterales; family Solirubrobacteraceae; genus Solirubrobacter; species Solirubrobacter deserti. The sequence continues at coordinate 664,175 of NZ_QPKJ02000005.1, forward strand.
CCTCGATGATCGCGCGGTACTCGCGCTCGAGGTTGCGCGTCGCGCCGTCGACCGGCACGTCGTCGTAGTGCTCTTCGACCTCGACCATGAGGCGGCCGAGCGAATCGGTGTGGGCGGCGCCGGCGACGCCGCGACCCACGCCGGAGAGGGAGACGGCGCGGCCGCCACCCGGAAGTCGGACGTGATCGGTGACCTCGGCGATGGTGCCGACCTTCGCGAACTCGCCCTCGTGGCGCGGAACGAGCAGCACGCGCTCCTCGTCGCCCACGCGGACGGGAAGCGTCACATCCATGGTGGGGAAGACCACCGTGTCGTCCAGCGGGACGAGCAGGAGCGATGTCATGGCGTGTGGCTTCACTTTCTGTAGCAACTTACCTTGGGTAGGTGACTGCAAGAGTACCAGGCTCACACGGGGGCCACAACAAGATCTCAGTCCGGCAAGCTCAAATCTAGCGAGCCAAGTACTGGGTTGCGTCGACACCGAAATCGAGAGACACTGCTCGGCCCGCAGGGGGGAGAACTTTTCGATGGAGGGCCTATGCAGGGCATGATTCGCCGGACTTGCGTGCTGCCGCTGATGCTTGCGGCGTGCCTGTGTGGGATGAGCGATGTAGCGGGAGCCGCGGACCCGCCGGGCACGTACGTCGTCTCAATGTGCTCGACGGAGAGAGGACCGGTCCCGCTGAGCGGTTGGCGCAAGTCGCGGAACGCCGACTGGATGTTCGCGGACACATGCGGGACGGCTGGTGGTTCATTTGGCCTCACCGCCGACGGGATGCGGCTCGGCGGTCTACCGTTCGTCGTGTCGTGGCTGTGGGACGCACCTGAGGACTTGACCGTCGCGGCGCTGCGCTCGTACGGGTTCGTCGCGGGCAGCGGCTTCTGGGGCGGGTGGCGGGTTGATGGGCATCTCAAGGGTTTCGGTCCCGTGGTGTGGATCAACCCCCGCTAACGGGTTCCAATGGAGAGAGCTGACGAACCTCAACGGGTCTCATCTCGGCTTCGAATTGAGATGTGGGGAGGAAACCGAGGGCGAGTGCCACCCCGAAACAACGACCACAGCGGCTGTCGAGCGGCTCGACGTGGTGCTTCGAGACGTGTGGATGCCGACGGTGACACGCTCGGATCTCTCGACGATTGGTCCGACCCGGCCGCTTTCCGGGAGCTTGAGCGTGTCGGCCGACTTTGTCGACCGTGGAGGCGGAGTTCAGGGTGCAGAACTGCTGGTCGACGGCGTGGTCCATCGGCGCGTCGACGTGGGTGACCTCGCCTGCGTGAAGCCTCACGTCGCGCCGGTTCCATGTCCCACCACGGGTCGTGTCATGGTCCCCGTCGATACGCGAGCATTCGCGGACGGTGCGCATAACCTCGAGCTCCGGCTCGTCGACGTCGCCGGGAACCGAACCAGCGTCGGGCCGGTTGCAGTTGTTACCAAGAACCACCAGTCCACGGAGCGTCGTACCGTCCCGGGACGGGTGTCCTTGCGCAAGGCAACCCTACAAGTCGTCTACGGAGCAAGAGCTCACCTCGAAGGCAGTGTGGACGGCCTTGACGACGCTCCTCTCCCGGATGCTGCCGTCGAAGTCGCATGGCGCGTCAACGCAGACGGGACGACGTTCACCCAGCTCGAAACGGCAGTCACTGACTCCTCAGGACGCTTCTCGGTTCCGGTGGGACCCGGGCCGTCTCGCGTCTACCGGATCCGGTACGGGGCCTCCGAGGCGATCGCCGAGGTCAACGTGCGTGCGCCCTTGAGGCTGCGCGCGACGCCGTCGAAGACGCGCAACGGGCGATCCGTCAAGTTCCGCGGCTCCATCCCCGGGGCGACGGCGCCTGGTGTGCGCGTCGAGCTACAGGCGCGTGCGGGACGCAAGTGGGTGCCGTTCCGCACCGCCGCCTTGCGGCGAGGCCGGTTCGCCGCGAGCTACCGCTTCACCAACACCAGTGTGAGAACCCGCTACCGGTTCCGCGCGGTCGTGCGGGCCGATCCCGACCTCCCGTATGCCCCGGGGACCTCAAAGATCGTCGAGGTGCTCGTACGGCCTTAACGAGGTGGCATGCGGAGGGCACCGTCGATGCGGATGACCTCGCCGTTGAGCATCTGGTTCTCGACGATGTGCAGCGCGAGCGCGGCGTACTCGTCCGGGCGGCCGAGCCGCGAGGGGAACGGGACGCCCGCTTCGAGCGCGAGGCGCGCCTCCTCCGGCAGTCCGGCGAGCAGCGGGGTGTCGAACAGGCCCGGGGCGATCGCGCACACGCGGATGCCGCTCTGCGCGAGGTCGCGGGCGGCGGGGAGGGTGAGGCCGACGATCCCGCCCTTGGAGGCCGAGTAGGCGGTCTGGCCGATCTGGCCGTCGTAGGCGGCGATCGAGGCCGTGCTGATGTGGACGCCGCGCTCGCCCCGCTCGTCGGGCTCGTTGGCCAGCATCGTGTTGGCGGCGAGCCGGAGCACGTTGAAGGTGCCGATCAGGTTCACGCGGATCACGCGCTCGAACGCGTCCAGCGCGTGCGCGCCCTTGCGGCCCGCGACCTTCTCGGCGTGGCCGATGCCGGCGCAGACGACGCTGATGCGCAGGCCGTCGGGGATCGCGGCCTCGACCTGGGCGGCGTCGGTCACGTCGGCGCGCACGAATCGCGCGCCCAGTTCGTCGGCGAGCGCCTGGCCGACGTCCGCGTTCAGATCGGCGATGGTGACGTTCGCGCCCCTGGCGTGCAGCGCGCGGGCGGTCGCGGCGCCCAGGCCCGACGCCCCGCCCGCGACGAGTGCGTTCACTCCCTCTATGTCCATCCGCTGGACGCTAGCCCAGGCGGGCGGTGCGGCCGGGCGCCGAGCGTGACGAGAGCACTTCGTTGCCCTCGAACTTCGCGACCAGGCGGACGCGGCTCGAGACGCGCGTGCGGAAGCGCACCGTCACGGCGTAGTCGCATGTGCGGGTGAGGGGAGTGCGGGTCGTTGAGACGGTCTTCGAGCCGCGCTTGGCCGAGATGACGACGCGGCCGGTGCAGCCCTGGGACGGCGCGACCACGCCGGGGCGCCGCAGCGAGCCCGTGGCGCGGAAGGAGTACGGCGCGCGCCGGTCGCGGCTCGGGCGCAGCGAGAGGCTGAGTGCCGCCGGGGTGAACCGCCGCACGGTCACCGGCCGCACGACGCTCGTCGTCTGGCCGGCCGTGTCGACGGCGATCGCGATCAGCGTGTTGCGACCGACGTCCCCGCCGCGCGGCTGGAACGCGCACTCGAACGGAGCCGCGAAGTCCTCACAGATGAGCCGGTCGTCGTCGAGGAACTGCACCTTCGCCAGTCCCCGGTCGTCGGACGCGTCCACGCGCAGCGTCGTGGCCCGGTTCGGGTTCAGCGCGGCGGCGGTCTCCGGCGCCGACCACGTGACGCCCGGCGCGCGGTCGTCGAACGGCCCGCCGGGCGAGGCCTGCACGGAGACGTTCTCGCACCCGGGCGCGACGAGGTCGAGCGTGTCGGCGAGCACGGTGTCGACGCCGCCGGCGCAGATCACGGTGTCGGGCGAGCTGTCGCGGGCGTTGATGGTGTCGTCGGACGCGCCACCCTCGAGGACGTCGGGGCCTTCGTTCCCGACGAGCACGCCCCGGCCGGCAGTGACCTCGAGATGGTTCGCGCGACCGTCGCCGGTGATCGCGACGACGCCGTTGTTGCGAGCGGAGCCTTCGACATTCTCGACGTCGACACCGATCAGATCGTTCTCGTTCGGCTCACCGTCATTCGCCTGGGCGTCCAGCGTGAAGGTCGGGACGTCGCGAAGGCCATAGGTCACGGAGTCGATGCCTTCGCCGCCGCTGACCCCGTCCGTGCCGGTGTTCGGCGCGAGCGCGTCATTGCCGTCGCCGCCACGCAACACGTCGTTGCCCGGCCCAGAATCGATCTCGTCGTCGCCGAGGCCACCGTCGACGGTGTCGTTGCCGAAGCCCGTGTCGATGGCGTCGCTGCCCTCGCCGCCGGTCACCGTCATTGGCACGAGGACGTTCAGTCCCACGGGGCTGTCGGTGGTCGCCGTGACGCGGTCGCTCCGGTCACCGAGCTCAAAGGCCAGCCGCACGATCGAGAAACACGTGATCTCGGTGTCCGTCGACGGCGAGCACGCGGAGTTCGTGACCAACGCGTCGTCGTCCTGTGGGCCACGCCTGATCGTGACCGACGACCCGGACTGGGTGATCGTCACGTTGCTCACCGTCCCGGCCTGCGCCACGTAACGGAGCTCGCCGCCCGTCACGGTGAGCGTCGCCGCGTGCGCGGCCGAAGGGGCCGCGAGCGAAAGCAGCATCAACACCAGTACCCGCCGCACCATCGACCTCCGAATTTAGCGAGCGAACGCGTAACGCAGGAACAGTTCGTCCTCGCTGCGCAGGATCCAACGCAGTGAGAACCGGGCGAGATCCGGCAGCCGGCCGCCGCTGACGATCGACAGCTCGGCCTCGTCACCGGTGATCACCGGCGTCAACGTGAGGAACAGCTCGTCGACCAGCTGGTCGACGAGCAGGGACCGAAACAGCGTCGGGCCGCCCTCGCTGAGCAGCGCGCGGACGCCCCGTGCGCGCAGGTCCGCGAGCGCGCGGGCGGGCGTGCATTCGTCCAGCCGGACGACCTCGACCGGCGCGGCGATCCCCGCCGGCGGTTCGCCCGCGTCGGCCGGGCCGTAGACGATCACGGGCTGGTCGGCGGCCGCGAACAGCCCCGCTTCCCACGGGATGTCGAAGCGGCGGGAGAGCAGGACGGCCGGGGGCGAGGTCGGCCGCCGCTTGGGCCCGACGAGCCGCCCGTAGCCCTCGGCGCGCACGGTGCCCGGGCCGATCAGCACGGCGTCGGCGGCGGCGCGCAACGAGAGCAGCATCTCGAGGTCGGCCGGGCCGCCGAGCGGCTTCGTGGACCCGTCCAGCGCGGCGCGCCCGTCCAGCGTCCCGACGAAGTTGAAGAACACGTGCGGCCGCTCGGAGCGCGCGAGCGACCCGAGGTCCGCCGCGGCCAGCCACGAGGACGCCTCCCGCGGCGCGCCCGCCGCGTCAAGCCGCTGGAACACAGCAGCCTTCGATGTGGTCGTCGACCAGCCCGCACGCCTGCATCAGCGCGTAGGCGGTGGTCGGCCCGACGAACTTGAAGCCGCGCCGCTTGAGCTCCTTCGCCATCGCCGTGGACTCGTCGGTCAGGGCGGGAACGGAGGCGCGATCGGTCGGCCGGGGCCGAGCGGGAGGCGCGAACGACCACAGCAGCTCGCCCAGGTCGACGGTCAGCGCGGCGCGCGCGTTGACGATCGCCGCCTCGATCTTCGCGCGGTTGCGGACGATGCCCGCGTCGGCCATCAGCCGCGCCACGTCCTCATCGCCGAACTCAGCCACCACCGCCGGATCGAACCCGGCGAACGCCGCGCGGAAACTCTCGCGCTTGCGCAGGATCGTGATCCAGGACAGCCCGGACTGGAACGCCTCCAGGCACAGCTTCTCGTACAGCGCGCGGCTGTCCCGCACGGGCCGGCCCCACTCGTCGTCGTGGTAGGCGACGTACTCCGGCGAGGACGCGCCCCACCAGCAGCGCAGCCGCCCGTCAGGCCCTTCAGCGAGCGCATCGTTCACGCGGCGGCAGGCTATAGCCTCCGGCGCATGGCCTCCCCTCGCGATGACATGCCGCCGGACCGCAACCTCGCGCTCGAGCTCGTGCGCGTCACCGAGGCCGCCGCGCTGCAGGCCGCGCGCTTCGTCGGGATGGGCGACAAGGAGGCGGCCGACCAGGCGGCCGTGGACGGCATGCACGCCGTCCTGCACACGATCCACATGGACGGGATCGTGGTGATCGGCGAGGGGGAGAAGGACGAGGCGCCGATGCTCGCCAACGGCGAGGTCGTCGGCGACGGCACGCCGCCGCACGTGGACATCGCGGTCGACCCGCTCGACGGCACGCGCCTGACCGCCCAGGGCCGCCCGAACGCGGTGTCGGTGATCGCGCTGTCCGAGCGCGGGACGATGTTCGATCCCGGCCCCGTCTTCTACATGGAGAAGATGGCCGGCCGCGACGAGATCGTGGACCTGCTCGACCTCGACCGCCCGCTCGGCAAGACGGTCGAGCTCGTGGCCGAGCGCCGGGGCGTGGAGGTGCGCGACGTGATGGTCGTCGTGCTCGACCGCCCGCGCCACGAGGAGGGCATCCAGGCCATCCGCGAGGCGGGCGCGCGCGTGCGCCTGATCACCGACGGCGATGTCGCCGGAGCGCTGCTCGCGGCCGACCCGAACCGGCCCGTCGACCTGCTGTGGGGCATCGGCGGCACGCCCGAGGGCGTGATCACCGCGGCCGCACTGAAGTGCTACGGCGGCGGCATGATCGGCCGCCTGTGGCCGAACAGTGACGAAGAGCGCAGTAAGGCCGAAACGGCGGGGTACGACGTCACCAAGGTGATGACCCACGACGACCTCGTCAAGGGCGAGAACTGCTTCTTCTCGGCCACCGGCGTGACGGATGGCGACGTGCTGCGCGGCGTGCACTACGAGGGCGCGCGCGGCGCGACCACGGAGTCGCTGGTGATGCGCTCGCGCTCGGGCACGGTGCGGCGGATCGCCTCCCGCCACGACCGCGACAAGCTGCGCGCCCTGACGGGCTACCGCTACGGGTGATCGACGACCGCATCGAAGCCGCGATCGCGGCGCGCCTGGGGCGCTTGCCCGCGCGCGTACAGCGGCGGTTGTCGGGCAAGCCGCCCGTCGTCATCGACGGCCAGCGGCTCGAGGCCGACGTGCAGCTCATGCTGTCGCTGCGCCCGATCCTCGGCGAGCCGGTCTATGACGAGCGGCTGAGCGTCGAGAAGGCGCGCCGGCTCACCCGCGAGGAGGCGGCGACCGCGGGCGGGCCGCGCAAGGTCCCGGTCGCGGCGGTCGAGGAGCTGCGCGTGGCCGGGCTGCCGGCGCGCCGGTACGTGAACGCCGAGCCCGGTGAGAAGCCGACGCTGCTGTACCTGCACGGCGGAGGCTTCGTGGTCGGCGACCTCGACACGCACGACCAGCCGTGCCGCGTGCTCTGCCGCCACGCGGGCGTGGACGTGCTCAGCGTCGAGTACCGCAAGGCGCCCGAGCACCCGTTCCCGGCCTACGTCGACGACGCGCGGCGCGCGTACGAGTGGGCGGCGGAGCGCCACGACCGGCTCGCGGTGGGCGGCGACAGCGCGGGCGGCAACCTCGCCGCGACGCTGGCGATCGAGTACGACCCCGAGCTCGCGCTGCTCATCTACCCGGTGGTGGACGTCACGCGCGAGCGCGAGTCCCGGCGCCTGTTCGGCAAGGGCTTCTTCCTCACCGACGAACTGATGACCTGGTACGCGGGTCACTTCCTGCCCGAGGGCGCCGATCCGGCGAACCCGCTGCACTCGCCGATCCTGTCGCCGCGGCTGCACGAGTCCAGCCGTGCGCTGGTCATCACCGCCGGCTTCGACCCGCTGCGCGACGAAGGCGAGGCCTACGCGGACGCGCTGCGGGCCGCGGGCGTGGACGTGCTCGCCCACCGCTTCCGCGGGCTCTTCCACGGCTTCATCAACTCCATCGGCGCCAGCCCTTCTTCGCACGCCGCGCTCGTCGAGACAGCAGGTATGACGAGAGCCCTCCTACAAGCAGCGTGAGCACCGCGACGCCCTGCCACGGGGTGTCGCCGACGTTGGTCGGCTTGGAGTCGGCGTAGGAGCCGACGACGGACTCCTCGAGCTCCAGCCTGGCGAGCGAGCGCAGAAAGCCGTGCGTGACGAGCACGTGGATGCGCGACTGGGTGTTGACGTAGACCCAGCGCGCGACCCAGGTGGCGATCGACGGGTAAAAGTTCGCGATCTCGACCTCGACGTGGATGCGCGCGTAGCCCGGCCGGTCGGACTCGATGCGGCGGACGTCGATCTCCAGGTAGCCCTCGTTGCGCTGCGCGACGAGCAGCCCGTCCTGGATCTGCCACTGCACGATCCCGCGCCCGTCGGCGATCTCGTATTCGGGCGCCTGGAACCGCAGCAGCACGAACGGGCGCCCGATGACGACGACCAGCCGTTCGGACTCGGTGTAGGTGACGCGGATGATCCCGAGCGTCACCCGGCTCAGGTACTTCCAGTAGGTGCGGGCGAGCCGCTCGAGGTTGATCGGCTTCCACAGCGCGAGCAGCTCGTCCTCGGGCATCTCGACGTTCGCCGCCTGGATCGAGCGGACCGCGCCCGTCTCGTCCATCACGGTGTGCTCTTCGGGGTCGGCGATGACCGCGTTCGCGATCCGCCGCTCGTCCTGGCGGTTGAGCAGCTTCATCGCTTCAGCGCTACACGTACCGCGTCCTCGAAGCCGAGCGGGTCGTCGTTGATTCCGGGCGGCGGCGCCTGCTCGACGACCATCTCGGCGCCAAGTCCGTCCACGAGCGGTTTGACGAGCCCTGTCTCGACCGGGGTGACAAGGGCGACCCAGTAGGACGACAGACGGGGCGTGAGCACGGGGACGCGGATGACGAGCGGGGGTCTGCGCCCCATCAGCGGGGCGGCGCGGCGCATCATCTCACGATAGGTCAACACGTCGGCGCCGCCGAGCTGGACCTCCTCGGGAGGGTCCTCCGTGTGCGCCAGGTCGGCGAGCGCGGAGATCACGTCCTGCAGGGCGACCGGCTGCGTCTTGGTGTCCAGCCACTTCGGGACGATCATCACCGGCAGGCGCTTGACGAGGTGCTCGAGGATGTCGTAGGACGCGCTGCCGGGGCCGATGATCATCGCCGCGCGCACGTACACGACCTTGTGCCCCAGGCGTGCCCGCAGCAGCTTCGCAACCTCGTGGCGCGAGCGCAGGTGCTCGGAGTTCTCCGAGCCCAGCCCGCCGAGGTAGATCACGCGCTCGACGCCCGCGGACGCCGCCGCCTCGGCGAAGTTGACGGCCGCCTCGCGGTCCTTGGCCGCGAAGTTGCCGCCCTTGCCGCCCATCGAGTGCACGAGGTAGTACGCGACGTCCACGCCCTCGAGCGCCTCCGGCAGGCCCTGGCCCGACAGCACGTCGCCCTTGCGCGCGTCGCCCTTGCCCGCGCCGCGGCGGCTGAGCGTGCGCACTTGCTCACCGCGTTGAAGGAGTTCGTCGACAAGCTGTGAACCGACGTACCCGGTGGCTCCAGTGACAAGGATCATCGGGCAACGAGCTACCCGGCTGGTCCATGGAGAATCCGTATCGGGCGCGCGTCCGTAGCTTGTCGGGGAATGACCTCTTGAAGAAGCTCGCGATCAAGGACGTGGCGGAACAGACCGGCGTGGCCGCCGGGACCATCCGCATGTGGGAGCAACGCTACGGCTTTCCGGAGCCAGGCCGGACCGCGTCCGGGTACCGCGTGTACTCCGAGGACGACGTCGCCGCCATCAAGCGCGTCATCGCCTTCCGCGACCGCGGCCTGTCCGTCCCGGCTGCTCTGGAGCGCGTCCGCTCCCTGGAGGGCACCACCGACTCCCCGTCGATCTTCGGCGCGCTGATCGCCGCCGATCACCCGGTTCGCCCGCAGCGCCTGAGCAAGCGCACGCTCGTCGCGCTCTCGCGGTCGATCGAGGAGGAGACGATCGCCCGCGCCGCCGGCCCGGTCGTGATCGGCTCCTTCCAGGACGAGCACAACTACCGCGCGGTCGAGCATCGCTATCGCCGCATCGCGCGCGTCGCCGACGCCGTGGGCGTGTTCGCCACCTTCGACGACGTCCGGCTGGGCCAGGAGGACGAGCCCGTCGAGATCCCCGTCGGTCACGCCGACGCCCTCGGCCACGAGTGGGCGGTGGTGGTCGACGCGCCAGGCTTCTCCGCCGCGCTGGTCGCGTGGGAGACGCCCGACCAGGAGGCGCGCATCTTCGAGGCGATCTGGACCATGGACCCGGTGGTCGTGCGCCGCGCGGCCCAGGTCGGCGGGCAACTCGCTTCCCGGCGGGTGCCGGAGTGGTCAGCGCGGGTCCTGGGGTTGCTGGCGGATCGGCCGCTGGCCGTGGAGACGCCGACGCCGGCGTTGACGGCGCTGACGAACCGGATGCTCACGCACCTCGATCAGCGCTGAGCACGTCGACAACCCCCCGCGCACAGGGCGCGATCGAGCTGGCCCGCGCTCGGGCGCGCCGGCGCCAGCCGGCCTGACCAGCCCAAGAGCGCGCACGCCGCCGCGGGTCAAGCAATCCCCGACCACCGCAGCGTGCATTCCGGCGCCGGGGCATGAATTGCTTGACGCGTGGCCAGCGGGTGTGCTCGCCGAACCCGGCAACGCCCGCCACGCGCGCCCGAGCTGCACTTCTAGCGCGGGCGCGGCAACCGGTCGAGCGTCCGCTTCAAGACCTTCCCGCCCACGACGAAGCCGATCTGCGCCAACTCGCCCGTGGCACGGATCGCCGTGGTCACGAGCTCGGTGCCCTTGGGCGCGCCGAGCGGCTCGGGCGGAGGATGGACCGCGTGGCGCGGCTCGAGCTCCGGCGCCGCGGCCCGCACGGCGCGCGGCTTCGCGGCACGCGCGCGGCGCCGCTCCGAGCCCGTGTGACGCGGCCCGCCGAGCCGATCCGGGCGCGAATGGGGCAGCGCACCGAGGACGCCGTTCTCGTTCGCTCGGGCCTTCGCCTTCGCTTTCGTGGTCCTGTCCGGCATCGACGCACCGAGTGTACGCGTGGACACGGCGTCAGTGCGGACTATCATTCGCAGCAGTCCCACACCCCCGCCTTACGCGCAGCGCAGCGCAGGCCGGAAATGCGACCGGCGACAACTGCGGGTGGAAGTCGGCAAAAGCAGCGCCTAGACTCAGCCGCAACGGCAGCGCCGGGGAGGTGTTCTACCCCTGTAGCCGCCGCGAGGCACATCATCCAGAAAGGCCGGCTCTCCCAGGAGCCTCGCTAGAACGGGACCTCCATGTCAGTTGTGGATCTGCAGGAACTCGAAGAAGTCAAGGGACTGATCCTCAAGGGCCAGCAGGTAGGCGTCCTGACGTTCGCCGAGATTACGTCCGCGGTCTCCGAGATGGACCTGGACGAGTCGGACGTCGAGGAGCTGCACGCCTTCCTTGAGAAGTCAGAGATCGAGCTCGTCGAAGAGATCGATCCCGCCCTTGCCGCCGGACAGGAGGACCGCGCTCCTGACAAGCGCGGCCGGCGCAAGTCGAAGACGACGATCGACTTGAAGCCGGACATGACCACCGACTCCCTTCAGCTGTTCCTGAAGGACATCGGCAAGGTCCGCCTGCTCACGGCGCAGGAAGAGGTCGACCTCGCCCGCCGGATCGAGCGCGGCGATCTCGACGCCAAGCAGAAGATGGTCGAGTCCAACCTGCGGCTCGTCGTCTCCATCGCGAAGAACTACCGCAACCAAGGCCTGCCGTTCCTGGACCTGATCCAGGAGGGGACGCTCGGTCTCGTTCGCGCGGCGGAGAAGTTCGACTACCGCAAGGGCTTCAAGTTCTCGACCTACGCCACGTGGTGGATCCGCCAGGCGATCGCCCGCGCGCTGGCCGACAAGGCGCGCACGATCCGCATCCCGGTCCACGTGGTGGAGAAGCTGAACAAGATCGGCCGCGCCGAGCGCAAGCTCGTGACGGAGCTCGGCCGTGAACCCACCCCGGAGGAGATCGCCGAAGTCACCGGCATCGATCCCGAGGAAGTCGATTCGATCAAGCGCTCCGCCCAGGCGCCGGTCTCGCTCGAGAAGCCGGTCGGCGACGAGGAGGAGTCCGAGTTCGGCCAGTTCATTGCCGACGAGCGTGCGGAGTCCCCGTACGAGCGCGCGGCGGAGATCCTCACCAAGGAAGCCCTGCGTGAGGCGCTGGAGAACCTGTCCTACCGCGAGCGGCGCGTGCTCGAGCTGCGGTACGGCCTCGGCGGGGAGCACCCGCGCACGCTCGACGAGGTCGGGCGCACGTTCAACGTGACGCGCGAGCGCATCCGCCAGATCGAGAATCAGTCGCTGAAGAAGCTGCAGAGCCTCGCCGAGGCGCAAAAGCTTCGCGACGTCGCGTAAACGAAATCGGGGCAGCCCCACCGCCCCACCCCGATCATCCGACCTATTCGGTGGTGAACGGGGCGTAGCAGTCGTAGGTCGCGTGACGGAAGATCCTTCCGTCACGCACCTGCGTGAACGTGGCGATGTGCGCCGTGAGCTCCTGCCCGTTCGCGGCCAACGTCCCGCGCCAGGTCACGCGGGCGGCGATCGTGTCGCCGGCCTCGACCACCTCGTGCACGTCGTAGCTCTGGCGCGCCAGTAGGCCTTTGCCGCGCGCGAACGCCTCACGCGCCGCCGTGACGTCGCGCTCGCTCCCGTTGCGGTTGATCGCGTTCGGCATCTCGGAGATCCGCGCCTCGGGGTGCAGCACGCGCGCCAGCGCGTCCTCGTCGAACGTCTCGGCCGCCGCAAAGAAGTCGTCGAGTATCATGCGATCATGGTTACACAACTAGGGTTACATGACAACGATCTCGTGCTCTGGGTGCAGCTGCTGGCCGAGACGCTCAACGCCGAGCTGCTCGCGACGTTGCAGGCTGACCATCCCGACCTGCGCTACGCCCACGGCTTCCTGTTCCAGCAGCTCGTCGAGCGCCCGCGCGCCGTCGGCGAGGTGGCCGAGAACCTCGGCGTCACCTCTCAGGCGATCTCCAAGGCGGTCCGGGAGCTCGCGGCGCTCGGCTACGTCGAACGCACGCCGAGCCCGGATGACGCCCGTGTGCGGCTGCTCGCCCTCAGCGAGCGCGGACGCGCCGCCGTCGAGGCGAGCCGCGCCGCCCGCCGCAGCGTCAACGCCGAGCTCGCCGCCGCGCTCGGCGAGGATCGAGTGCGGGAGGCCGCCACAACGTTGCAAGCCGCCCTTGAATCAAGGAACGCGATGCAAGCGGTCACGTCCAGACGGGTACGCAGTGCTCAAGGCCTTCTCGGGGAGGGCCGATGAAACCCCACGTATGGCTTTCGATCTCGACCACGCGCTGCGCTATCTCATCGCGGCTGAAGGATCGGACCTCCACCTCAAGGTCCCCTCGTACCCGCTGATCCGCCTGCACGGCCACCTGGAGCCGATCGCGGGCACGGAGCGCCTCTACCCCGAGGACACGCGCCAGGCCCTCGCGCAGATGCTGCTCGATCCCGAGAAGGTCGCGGAGTTCGAGGCCGAGAACGAGGTCGACTTCTCCTACTCGGTCGAAGGGCTCGGCCGGTTCCGCGTCAACGCCTTCCTGCAGCGCGGCAGCGTGTCGATCGTGATGCGCGCGATCCCGGTCGTGATCAAGTCCGTCGACGAGCTCGGGCTCCCTGAGGCGGTCACGACGCTGGCCAACCAGGAGCGCGGGATCATCCTGCTCACCGGCACGACGGGCTCCGGCAAGTCGACGACGCTCGCGGCGATGATCGACCACATGAACCGGACGATGAAGAAGCACATCGTCACGATCGAGGACCCGATCGAGTTCCTGCACCGCGACCGCAACTGCATCATCAACCAGCGTGAGGTCGGGCAGGACACGGCGTCGTTCAAGCGCGCCCTGCGGCGCGTGCTGCGCCAGGACCCGGACGTGATCCTGGTCGGCGAGATGCGCGACGAGGAGACGGTCCACACCGCGCTGTCCGCGGCGGAGACCGGCCACCTCGTGCTCAGCACGCTGCACACGGTCGACGCGCCGGAGACGGTCAACCGCATCATCGACTTCTTCCCGCCCCATCAGCAGCAGCAGGCGCGCGCGATGATCGCCGGCACGCTGAAGGGCATCGTCTCCCAGCGCCTCGTGCGCACCGTCGACGGCCAGGGCCGCGTCGCGTGCTGCGAGATCATGGTCATGACCGGCCGCGTCCACGACATGATCCTGGACCCGAAGCTCACGGGTCAGCTCCCCGAGGTCGTCGCCGAGGGCGGCTACTACGGGATGCAGACCTTCGACCAGCACCTGCTCAAGCACCTGCGCGCCGGCCGGATCACCTACCAGGAGGCCATGCAGTCGGCCACCTCGCCGCACGACTTCAAGCTGATGGTCGCGGCCGAGGGTCCGCTGTCGGAGCACATCGTCGCGCAGCCCGCGTCCGAGCCGGAACCGGCCCCGGTCGCGGTGCCCGCGTCGGCGTCGCCGTCCGCGCCGCCGCCGCCGAGCGCACCTCCGCCTGGCGTCCGTTACTGAGTACGGCTACCCGCCACTCGCACGGGCGCAGGTCGCTTAGGCTTGCGCCCATGCAGACCACGCTCGGGCAGTTCAATGAGACGCAATCGCAGGACGCCTTCGCGCTTCAGAACTCGAAGCTCCTGAAAGTTCGCCTTGAAGCGGTCACCATTCAGGCCAAGCTCGGCTCGATGGTCGCCTACCAGGGTGATGTCACGTTCGAGCACGCCGGCTCGGGTGGCCTCGGGCGCATGCTCAAGAAGGCCGTCACCGGCGAAGGCGTGCAGCTGATGAAGGTCACGGGCCGGGGCGAGGTGTTCCTGGCCGATCAGGCGCAGGACATCCACCTGATCTACCTCGAGAACGACATGATCACGGTCAACGGCCCGAACCTGCTCGCGTTCGACACCGGGATCGACTGGGACATCCGCCGCGTCGAGGGCGCGGGCTCGATGATGGGCGGTCAGGGCATGTACAACCTCGCCCTGCACGGGACGGGCTGGGTCGCGATCCTCTCCGACGGCCCGCCGGTGCTGCTCAACGTCGCAGCTGCGCCGACGTTCGCCGACGCGCAGGCCGCGATCACGTGGTCCAGCGGCGTCCAGACCGGCATCCGCACCGACTTCAAGATGAAGAACCTGATCGGCCGCGGCTCGGGCGAGACGTTCCAGATGGCGTTCTCCGGCCAGGGCTGGGTGCTCGTGCAGCCGTCGGAGGGCCAGGTGCAGGGCGTGGCGCAGCAGCAGGGCCAGCAGGGCGGCCTGGGCGGCCTCCTGAACTCCTGACCCCGGGGTTCCGTCGCATGTAGGAACCCAGAAGACACTTCACCGACTGGTCACGTGTGGCGCGCGGGCGTCCGTTTGGATCGCCCGCGTGCTGAAACGGACTCTCACACTCGCCGCGGCGCTCGCGCTGCTGGCGCCGCCGCTGGCGGTCGCCGCAGACCAAGTCGCGCTGATCGACAAGACCGAGCCGGTCGGACCGGGCATCACGCTCCGTCATTTGAAGACGGTCGATGCCTCGGGTTGGTTCGACCACCAGATCCTCACCGTCGACCTCTCCAACCCGGTGGTGAAGTCGGACTCGCTCACCGCTGGGCCGAAGATCACCGACACCGGGCCGCTGACGACGGCCGCGAACCGCGTCGGGGCGGTCGCCGGCGTCAACGCCGACTTCTTCGACATCGGCAACTCCGGGGCGCCGCACGGCGGCCAGATCCTCGGCGGGACGCTGCTCAAGACGGCCGACATCGCCCGCCCGTGGCACCACGCCGGCGTCAGCAAGGACGGCATCGGCCGCCTGGTCGACATGACGCTCGAGGCCAGCGCGTCGCTGAAGGGCACGCCGTACACGGTGCAGACGCTCAACGCGTCCAACCACCTCGGCGTCCCCGCCGACTCGATGCACGCCTACACGAGCGCGTGGGGCACGTACTCGCGCGGCCGCGGCTTCGCCGGCGTCTCGAACGTCGCCGAGGTCCTGGTGGAGGACAACAAGGTCGTCTCGGTCGCCACCGCTCCCGGCGCGGGTGAGATCCCCGAGGGCGCGTTCGTGCTGATCGGGCGCGACGCGGCCGCCGACGCGATCAAGGCGCTCGCGCCCGGCGACGCCGTCACGCTGACGTACGGCCTCAAGGACGAAGTCGCCCGCAACCTGCAGTTCGCGGTCGGCGGCAGCGCGCCGCTGGTGCTCAACGGCGCGGTCATCCCGGGCCCGAACCCGAACGACATCGCCCCGCGCACGGCGATCGGCTTCAAGGACGGCGGCAAGACGATGCTGCTGGTCACCGCCGACGGCCGCCAGTCGCCGGTACTCGGCGTGGACCTCAACCGTCTCGCCCGCACGTTCGTCGAGCTGGGAGCCGACACCGCGCTCAACCTCGACGGCGGCGGCTCGACCACGATGGTCGCCCGTGCGCTCGGCGACGAGGGCGTCACCGTCCGCAACTCGCCCTCGGACGGCTTCGAGCGCCACGATCCGAACGGCGTCGGCGTCTTCGTCACGCCCGGCAACGGCGCCGTGGACGAGCTGATCGTCACCCCGGAGGAGCCGCGCGTGTTCCCAGGCCTGCGCCGCACGCTGAAGGTCAAGGCCGTCGACAACCACGACACGCCCGTCGCCGCCGGCGACGTGAGCTGGACCGGCGCGACCAACGGCGTCGTCACCGCGCCCGCCGACGCGACCGGCACGGTTTCCGCGACGGCGACCTCCGGCACGGTCTCCGAGACCAAGGACATCCGCGTCCTGGGCACGCTGGACACGCTGGAGCTGTCCTCGGCCCGCATGTCGTTCGCCGAGGCCGGCGCGTCCTTCGCGCGCACGCTGCGCGTCCAGGGCCGCGACCGTGAGGGCTTCACGGCGCCGATCGAGCTCGCCGACCTCGACCTCGGCTATGACGACACGCTGCTCGAGATCGAGCAGGCCGGCGACCTGCTGCGCGTCACGCCGCTCAAGCCGGGCGCGACGATGCTGGTGGTCAAGGTCGCGGGCAAGGAAGTCAAGCTCCCGATCACGGTCGGCGTCGTCACGCAGACCGTCCACACCTTCGACCGCCCGAACGAGCCGTCTTTCTGGACGCCCAACGGCACCGCGCCGGCCACGCAGCAGCTGTCGATGCAGGACGGTCGCCTGAAGCTGACGTACGAGGGTCGCCGCAACATGGGCATCACGATCCGTCTGGACCTCACGCCGGGTCGCATCCCGCTCCCGGGTCAGCCGCTGCGCATGCGGCTGCGCCTGTGGTCCGAGCACGACATCTCCCTTTCCTACCTCGGCTACTTCGACCGTGACGGCGGCGCCAACGGCCCGCTCGGGTCACCGATCAAGAAGGGCTGGAACGACCTGGTCTGGACGTTCCCGGCCACGACGAAGTTCCCAGTGCGAATCAACTCGTTCCAGGTCATCGAGACCAACGTGGCCGCGCAGAAGAACGGCTCGGTCATCTTCGACAGGATCGAGATCGACTCGTCGGCCGAGATCGAGAGCCCGCCGGTCGCGCCGCTGCGCGAGGACCCGCTGGTCTCGGTCGACGGCTCGGCCGACGGCGACTGGTCGTTCGCGACGCTGTCGGACATCCAGTTCACGGCCGCCCAGCCCGACCTGGCCAAGACCGGCATCGCCGCGCTCAACCGCATCCGCAAGTCCGACGCGGAGCTGGTCGTCCTCAACGGCGACATCACGGACCTCGGCGGCGTCGACGACCTCAAGCTCGCGCGTCAGACGCTCGAGACGGGCGGCTGCGACCTGGTCAAGGCCGGCGGCTCCGAGGACACCGATCCGAATACGATCCCGTGCTACTACGTTCCGGGCAACCACGAGTCCTACACGGCTTCGGGCCAGGGCACGCTGGACAACTGGATCGCGGAGTTCGGTGCCCCGCACCGCTTCTTCGACCACAAGGGCACGCGCTTCATCCTGCTCAACTCGGCGTACGGCAATTTCCGCTCGTCGGGGTTCGCGCAGCTGCCGATGCTCCAGCAGGCGCTCGACACCGCGGTCGCCGATGACGCGGTCGACAACGTGATGGTGTTCGCGCACCACCCGACGAACGACCCGGGTGACCTGGACGCTTCTCAGCTCACCGATCGCACCGAGGTGCAGCTGATCGAGAAGCTGCTGACGGACTTCCGCGAGGAGTCCGACAAGGGCGTCGCGATGGTCGGCTCGCACGCGCAGATCGCGCACGTCGAGCGCCAGCAAGGTGTGGCCTACATCGTGCACCCGTCGTCCGGCAAGGCGCCGTACGGCACGCCGGATCGCGGCGGCTTCACGGGTTGGATGCGCTGGAGCGTAGACCGGGACGCGCCGGCGTCCGAGCAGTGGCTGACGGCTGACGTGCGGGCGTTCGCGCAGTCGGCGACGATCGTCGCGCCGGACGCCGTCGAGGTCGGCGACTCGGCGCAGATCGAGGGTTCGATCGTGCAGCCATCGGGTGTGTTGCCGGGTTCGCGCGTGGTGCCGCTGCGGTACCCGATGTCGGTCCGCTGGGGCGGGTCGGAGAATCTGGCGATCGGTACTGACGAGGCGGCGGCGAAGGCCGCGGGCAAGGCGGCGATCTTCGATCCGGCGACGCGCAGGTTCACGGCGCTCAAGTCGGGTGAGGTGACGCTGTCGGTCGAGGTGGACTCGATGCGCGAGTACACGGGCACCGAGTCGATGGCGCCGATCACGACCTCGCGCGTGATCAAGACCCAGGTCACCTCGGTCGACGAGGACGCGCCGATCGGCGGCTCGGTCCCGGCGACGCTCGCGCTGACGATGGGTCCGGCGGTCGACTTCGGCGCGTTCACGCCGGGTGTCACCAAGACCTACGAGCGGACCACGACGGCGACCGTGATCTCCACGGCCGGCGACGCGGCGCTGTCGGTCTCGAACCCGGGGCACCTGACCAACGGCGCGTTCAAGCTGGCGCAACCGCTGCAGGTCTCCGGGCTCCCGAAGACCTACTCCGGCCCGGTCACCAACGACGTGGCGACGGTCGGCTTCAAGCAGGAGATCAACGAGCGCGATCCGCTGCGCACCGGCGCCTACGCGACCACGCTGACGTTCACGCTGTCCACGACGCAGCCGTAACCCGGTGCTGGGGCCGCCGTCTCGCGAGACGGCGGCCTCGCCCACTTCAGTTCGTGAAGCTTTGGGCTAGACTGGGAGACGCATGCCTGACCCCAGTTGTCCCGTCTGTCGCACCGCCGAGATCGTCTGCGGGAAGTGGACGCTGCTGATCGTGCGCGATCTGTCCGAGGGCCGGTCACGCTTCTGCGAGCTCGAGCGCTCGCTCGGCGGGATCTCGCCGCGGACCCTCTCGCTGCGCCTGCGCGCGCTGGAAGAGGAGGGCATCGTGCACCGGACGACCTACCCCGAGGTCCCGCCGCGCGTCGAGTACGCGCTGACGGAGAAGGGTCGCGCGCTCGTGCCGATCATCGACTCCATGCGGGTCTACGGCAGCGAGTGGCTGGGCGCGGAAGGCTCGTGCGCTGAGGCGCCCGAGGCGCCTGAAGTCGTCGCCGCATAATTCCGTCCGGGGCGTTTGCTGCAATAGCGCGTTCGCCCTGGAGGAGCGCGTGAGCGTGCGACGAAACGCTGCGCCATGCACAACCGGGCGCTGCGTGACTCACTTGCGGCCTTCGTCCAGGAGGCGGCCTGGCAGCTTGCGGAAGAGGTGTCGGGAGGGGCGGAGATCCCGTTCGAGCTCGACGCCACGCCGACGCGCAGCGCTCCGCTGTACTGCTACCGGCCGCTGACCGGGCAATTCATCGGCCAGCGGGCCGGGATGCTGACGCGGCTGCCGAGCTATCTGCCGGCGACCAAGGGGCTGGCGGCGCTGCCCGACCTGCCCGCCTACCTGGCCAAGCGCGGCCGGCGGGCGCCCGCGCACGAGCTGGCCGACGCGGCGCTGCAGGCCTTTCTCGGCGCGGTCTGGGAGGACGTGACCGACTTCGTCTTCGACGAGCCGCGCTTCGACGCCGCCTACGCCGAGCTGGAGGAGATCGCCTACGACGGCTGCGCGCTCAGCGTCGTGATCACGCCGGTCGAAGGGCTCGTGATCGAGTCCGACGAGGTCGCACTCGGAAACGGGCTGACCCTCGCGCGCGCGACGACGCTCACCGACGCGCCGCACGGCCTGCCCGAGGACCCGCACGCCACCGTGGCCGTGCTGGCGCTCGAGTCCAAGGACGGGCGGGCGCTCGAGCAGGCGGGCCGGCGGCTGCGGCGCCTGCAGACCGCGCTGCGCCTGTGGGACGACGCCGAGCCGGCGCTCGGCCCGACCGCGCACGCGCGCACGGACGGCGCATCCTGGATGACGATCCCGCTCGCGACCGGCATCCGGCGCCCGAGCGGCGACTGCCTGCTCGGCGAGGACGAGGAGGACCCGCTGCGCGCATTCTGCGGGCTGGTCTCGCGCCGCACGCCGCGGGCCGGCGAACTGGCCTGGGCGCTGCGCCGCTTCGAGCTCGGTTGCGAGCGCGGCAGTGCCGTCGAGGCGCTCACGGACTGGCTGCTGGCCGCCCGCGCGCTGCTCGCCAATCGCGGCGCCGAAGGCTACGAAGGTGTCGCCGAGCGCCTGGCGGCGATCTGCGCCGAAGCGCCGGACCGGCCCGCGCTGGAGGCCCGCGTGCGCGAGGCGGTCTCGCTCGAGCGCGCCGCCGTGGTGGGGTTCGTCAAGCCGTCGCCGGAGGTGGAGGCGCTCGTCTGCGAGCTCGGCGGCTGCCTGCGCGCGGTGCTGCGCGACGTGCTCTGCGGCCATCTGGACCCGCAGCTGCGCAAGGTGGCCGACGAGCTGCGCACCCCGTCAGTCGAAGAGGTGCGCGCGGACGGCCGCCAGGCCGTCTAGGTCGTGCACGTCCTCGTCGAGCTCGGGGACGATCAGCGTCGGCGGGTCGCGCAGCTCGGCCTGCAGGATCGCCACGTTGGCGGCATCGCGGGAGGCCAGCGCGCCCAGCTGCTGCGCCGCGGCCTGGACGCGCTCGGCCAGCGCGGGCCCGAGCAGGTCGGTCACGTCGTCCGGTAGGCCGTCGTCGGGCGGCTGGTGAACGCGATTGACGATCAGCCCGCCGAACGGCATTCCCGCCTCGCGCAGCTTGCGGTGGAAGAAGATCGCCTCCTCGACCGGGTCGTGGCGCGGCGCGGTCACGATCAGGAACGTCGTCGCGGGGTCCTTGAGCAGCGCGCCGACGCGCCGCGCGCGCTCGGTGAAGCCGTCGATCATCCCGCCGAGTGAGCGGAAGAAGCCGCTCAGGTCCTGCAGCAGGTCGACGCCCGTGACCCTGCGCATGACGCCGAACATGATCCCGGTGCCGCGGCCGAACAGGCCCGCAGGCTTGAGGAACATCCGGATCGCGCGGCCCTGGAAGAAGCGCGTCAGCCGGCCGGGCGCGTCGAGGAAGTCCAGCGCGTTGCGCGCGGGCGGCGTGTCCAACACGAGCACGTCGAACGCGCCCGACTGATCGAGCTCGTAGAGCTTCGCGATCGCCGTGAACTCCTGGGAGCCGGCCACCGCGCTCGAGAGCTGCTGGTAGATGCGGTTGCCGTAGACCTCGTCGCGGGTGCGCTCGTCGGGCGCGAGCCGCTCGATCAGCTCGTCGAACGTGCGCTTGGCGTCGAGCATCATCGCCCACAGCTCACCCTCGACCTCCGCCTCGATCCGGTGCGGCTCGTTGCCGAGCGTGTCGAGCCCGAGCGCGGTCGCCAGCCGCTTGGCCGGATCGATGGTCACCACGGCGACCTTCAGGCCCTTCTCGGCGAGCCCGAGCCCGACCGCCGCGGCGGCCGTCGTCTTGCCCACGCCCCCCGAGCCGGCGCAGATGACCATGCGCTTGCCCTCGAGCAGCGGCTCGAGGGAGGTCAGCATAAAGACTTCAGATCAGGCCCTCACGCACCGCGAACGCGACCGCTTGCGAGCGCGAGCGGGCGTTCAACTTCGTCACGACGTCGTGCAGGACGTTCTTCACGGTGCGTTCGGAATAGCAGAGCGTCTGGGCCACCTCGCGCGTCGGATGTCCGTCTGCGATCAGCGCCAGCACCTGCTGCTCGCGGTCGGTCAGCTTGGCCGCGACGGGCCGGGCGGCGGCCGCCTCGGCGTTGGACTGGTGGTTGGCGAGCAGGTGCTCGAGCAGGTCCGGCGTGACCACGCCCGTGCCGTTCGCGGCGGCCTTGACGGCGCTCGCCAGCGTGTCCGGCGTGAGCTCCTCCTTGCGCAGATAGCCGACTGCACCGGCCTGCAGCGCGCCGACGACCGCTTCCTGGCCGCCGTCGGAGGAGCACACGATCACGCGCGCGCCGGTCGCCTCGCGGACGGCCGGCAGGAAATCGCTGCCGCCGGGGAGCTTGGGATCGAGCAGGACGATGTCGGACTCGAAGAGCGCCGGGTGCTCCCAGGCGTCGCGGACGGACTCCGCGCCGGCGACCGACTCGACGTCTTCGAGCAGGTCAAGACACGCCACCAGCCCCCGCCGGTAGATCGTATGAGTGTCGAGGACGAAGAGTTTCACCCTTGTGGGTGGTTGCCCGCGGTCAAATCCATGGCGATACTACGACCGGTGCCTCAATACGGTCAAACAGGGGATTGCAGGGATGCCTGAGGTCATGAAGACGGTCGGTCGCTACGAGATCCTCCGCGAGGTGGGTCGCGGCGGCATGGCCATGGTGTACCTCGCGCGGCAGACCGACCTGGACCGCTTCGTCGCGCTCAAGGAGCTGGGCGCCTTCCACGCGTCCGATCCGTCGTTCGCCCAGCGCTTCCTGCGCGAGTCCCGTGTGGCCGGCTCGCTGTCGCATCCCAATGTTGTGACGGTTCACGACTACTTCGAGCACGAGGGCACACCGTACATCGCGATGGAGTACGTCGAGCGCGGTTCGCTGCGCCCGTATGTCGGCCGCCTGACGATGGCGCAGATCGGCGGGGTGCTCGAAGGCCTGCTCGCCGGCCTGACGCACGCCGAGGCGAACGAGATCGTCCACCGCGACCTCAAGCCCGAGAACCTCATGGTCACGGCCGACGGGCGCGTGAAGATCGCGGACTTCGGCATCGCCAAGGCGACCACGAAGATGCAGACGGGCGCGTTCCTGACCGCGACCGGCACCACGGTCGGCACGCCCACGTACATGGCGCCCGAGCAGGCCATGGCCCAGGACATCGGGCCCTGGACCGACCTGTACTCGGTCGGCTGCATGGCCTTCGAGCTGTTCACGGGCAACGTCCCGTTCCACGACTCGGACGCGCCGATGGCGATCCTGCTCCGCCACGTCAACGAGCCGATCCCGCCCGTGAAGTCGATCCGGCCGGAGGTCGACCAGCGCATCTCGGACTGGATCGAGCGCCTGCTGGTCAAGGAGCCCGACGGCCGCACGCAGAACGCGCAGGACGCGTGGGACGACTTCGAGGAGATCCTGCTCGGGCTGCTCGGGCCGCGCTGGCGCCGTGAGGCGCGCCTGGTCGAGCGCCGCACGGACACCGGCGGCGGCGCCAAGCCGCTGACGCCCGCGCCGTTCCAGGGCACGAGCGTCAACGGCGCCGAGGCCTCCGAGGAGTTCAAGTCCTTCGCCTGGGGCGCCCCGGCGGACACCGGCGGCTCGCCCCCGCCGATGTGGACGCCGCCGCCGTCGGCGGCCACGCCCGCGATCCCGGAGCCGGTCGTCGGCCCGCCGACGCCGATGCCCTCCCAGGCCATCCCCGCGCCGACCCCGGTCGACGAGGAGCCCACCGGCACCACCGGCTTCGTGACCTTCAGCGCGCCCGCTCCTGCGCCGCCGAGCGACGTCCTGCTGCCGCAGCCCGACGCGCCGAAGCCGGACGAGAGCTTCGAGACCTACATCGCGCCGCCGCCGTCGAGACCGCCGACGAACCAGCCCGCGACGCCGCCGGCGCCGCCCGCGCCTACGCCGTCCAACCTGGCCGGCGCGACGCCCTCCGCGCCCAGCAAGGCCGACGCCACGCCGCCGGCCCCGGCCGCGCCCGCCAAGGCCGCTTCCGGCAACGGCGCGCCGCCGGTCACACCCACGCCGCGCAAGGACGAAAAGCCCGCCGGGCGCAAGGCCGCCGGCGCCGCCGCCCTCGCGGGCAGTGCCGCCGCCGGCGCGGCCGCCGCGCAGGGCAAGACGGTCGAGCCGCTGCCCGCGGGCGTGGCCGACACGATGATGCCGTCCAAGGCGACGCCGCCTCCGGCGCCGCCGAAGCCGCCGCGCGAGCGGTCCGGCGACGG
This sequence comes from Solirubrobacter deserti, assembly GCF_003344625.1. GTDB lineage: Bacteria > Actinomycetota > Thermoleophilia > Solirubrobacterales > Solirubrobacteraceae > Solirubrobacter > Solirubrobacter deserti. The sequence goes on from NZ_QPKJ02000005.1 coordinate 687,951, forward strand.
CAGGCGCCCGAGCTGGGTGCTGCCGGCCGCGATCGTCGGCGGTGTCGCCGTCATCGGCGTGGGCGCTGCGCTCGCGCTCGGCGGTGGCGGGGACGACCCCGATCCGGCCGCGGCCAAGGGGACGGCGACGCCGGCCCCGACCGAGGTCGCCACGCTCCCGGCGTCCGCGAACGGCATCGGCCTGTCCGTGCCCGCCGGCTGGTCCGACGGCCCTGCGGCCGAGATCCCCGGCTTCGACGAGAACGCCGTGACGATGGGCGGCGGCAACGGCGGCACGATCGTCTTCGGCTACGCGGACGAGACGGCCGCGAACCCGACGCTGCTGGCCGACGGCCTGCGCGGCGACACGACGCCGACCATGGAGACCGCGGAGATCAGCGACGGCCTGCAGGCCGCCAAGTACGCACAGCTGCCGATCGGCTCCCAGAAGGGCGACGTGTACGCGGTCCCGACCGACAAGGGCGTCGCCACGCTCGTCTGCGTCGCGAAGGGCGACACCTGCGACACGATCGGGGCCTCGCTGAAGATCACCGAGGGCAACGCCTTCCCGGTCGGCCCCAACGACGAGTACAAGACGAGCGTCGAGAAGATCCTCGGCCGCCTCGACAAGTCCGAGAAGTCCGCGGCGCGTGACCTCAACAACGCCAACCGCCGCACCACGCAGGCCGCTGCCGCGAGCGAGCTCGGCAGCGCGTACCTCACGGCGGCCACGAAGCTCGGCAAGCTCGACGTGAGCCCGGCCGACGCCGCCGGCAACGCCGAGCTGGCCAAGTCCTTCAAGACCGTCGGCAACGCCTTCAAGAAGGCCGCCTCGGAGGGCCGCGACAAGGACCGCAACGGCTTCAGGCGCCAGGGCGCCGCGGCCGCCGCCGGCAGCAAGGACATCGACGCCGCCTTCCGCACCATCGGCGAGGCGGGCTACGAGTTCGACTCGTCCGCCGTCGAGCGCGCCGCCGACGTGCCGAAGCTGCCGACGCTCAAGAAGGACCCGAAGAAGAAGCAGCCGTCATCGGGGGGCACGCCCGGCGCGGGCGCCTCCAACTCCGGCGGGTCCGACGCGACGACGCCGCAGAACGGCGGCACGACCCCCGTCCAGCCCGTCACGCCCAGCCCGGGCGGGACCGGCGGCGGCACGGGGGGCGGCACCGGCGGCGGCACCGGCGGGTCCGGCGGCAGCAAGACCGGCGGCGGTGGCAACAAGACCGGCGGCGGCGGTGGCGGCGGCGACGAAGGCCTCTCCGGCGGCGGCGAGGGCTGATCGAGGCTGAGGACCGCCGGTGGCTGCAGGCAGTCACCGGCGGGCAAGTCGGCCGCGTCGAGCGGCTGACGACTCGCCCGCGAAGACGGTCGAGGGACGCGCGCGCCTCGAGGTCTACGCCAGGAGCTTGCGCGCCTCTTCCAGCCGCAGCTGGTAGCGGTAGCGGTACTGCTCGGCCGGCCGCTCGGTGTCGGCGATCCACTCGCCCCACTTCGCCGGGTCCTTGCCGAAGTCGGCGTTGCCGCCCGCGATCGCCTTGCGCTTGACCGCGAGCGCCGTGTCGATGAACCACTTGGCCTGGAGCTCGGGCTTGGTGGCGAACCCCTTGTAGGCGCCCTGGTCCCAGATGCCGACGCGCATCTGGAAGAAGCCGACCGAGTCCGCGTCGCCGTAGTTGAGGTTCTTGACCCCGGACTCGACGAGCGCCGCCATGACCGGCAGCTCGGGCGGGAGCCCGGCGGCCTCGGCCTGCTTGGCGAGCCACTTCGCGAGCTCCTCCTGCGACGCGTCGTCGCCCGGGTAGTCGCTGGCGGCGCTGCCGGGATCGATCGACGCCGCCGCGACGCCGGGCTGCGCGGCCGCCGGAGCCTCGACCGGGGGCGTGGGCGCGATAGGTGCGCCCGGCGCGGGCGCGACGGCGGGCGGCGGGGCCGCGGCCGGCGGCGCGGGCGGGACGGCCGCGGGCTGCCCGGCGAGCTCGCGGCGGCGGGCCGCCTCGGACGGGTCGACGGCCTTCAGGAACATCGCCGACGCGTGACGCTCGGCGCGCTCCTTGCTCGCCTCGGCGCGCGCGATGGCCATGAACATCTGGGAGTCGTTGCGGCGCGCCTCGGCGGCGTCGCGCGCGACGGCGGCCTGCGCCTTGGCCACCGCGGTCGGGTCGATCGCGGGCGGCTGCGCGGCGAGCTGCGCGGGCTGGGCGGCGGGCGCGGCCACCGGCGCCGCTGCCACGGGTGCGGCGGCGTCGAAGCGGCGCCCGCCCGCGAACTGCCCCGCGTAGTACGGCTCGCTCAGGCTGGAGACCTTCACCACGTCGCCCGTGCTCGGCGCGTGCAGGAACTTGTCGCCGCCGAGGAACATGCCGACGTGGTGGACGTCGCCGTTGGCGGCGAAGAACACCAGGTCGCCGGGCTTGAGCTGGTTGCGGTCGGCAACCTCGGTGCCGGACTCGATCTGTGTGTAGGTGACGCGCGGGATCTGGATGCCGGACTGCGCGTAAGACCACTGCATCAGGCCCGAGCAGTCGAAGCCGGTCTGCGGCGTCGAGCCGCCCCATTTGTAGGGCGTGCCCATGTGCTTGGACGCTTCCTGGATCGCGGCGAGCGCCTTCGGGCCCGGGCCGTTGCCGGCCGCGATCGCCTGTTGCAGCGGCCCGGCGATGTCCGCGGGCAGCCCGGCGAGCCCGGCCGCGGCGGCGGGATCGACCGGCGCGGCGGCCACGGGCGCCGCCACCGGCGCGGCGGCCGCCGCGGGCTGCGGCTGGGCGTTGAGCAGCTGGTTGGCCTCGGCCAGCCGCTCCTGGTAGCGGCCGCGGTACTGCTCGGCGGGGCGTTCGACGTCCGCGACCCACTCGCCGAACTGGCTCGGGTCGTCGACCGACTTGCCCGCGACGATCCGCTGCTTCTTGACCGCCTCGGCCTGGTCGAGGAACCACTTCATCTGCAGCTCGGGCTTCTCGGGGTAGCCGGCGTACGCGCCCTGGTTCCAGATGCCGACGCGCATCTGGAAGAAGCCGACCGAGTCCGCGTGGCCGTGGTTGAGGTTCTTGAGGCCGGACTCGACCAGCCCGGCCATCACCGGCAGCTGCGGCGGCAGCCCTCGCTCCTTCGCCTGCGCCGCCATCCACGCCGCGACCTGCTCCTTCGGCGCGTTGTCGCCGGGATAGGTGCTGGGGGCCGCGTCGACCGCCGCGGACACGTCGACGGCGGGCGCGGCCGCCGGCGCCGCGACGGCCGGCTGCACCACCGCGCCGCCGGGGAGCACGGGCGCCGCCGCAGCGACGGCCTTCGGCTTCTCGACCGCCGGCAGGAACGCCTGCGAATCGCTGCGGTCCGGCTCGCGGTCGGCGGACGCGGCCGCCGTGGCCTTGACCGCGGGCATGAACGCGTTCGACTGGCTCGGGTCGAAGGCCGGCGCGGCGGCCGCGGCGGCCACGGGCGCGCCTGGCGCCGCCGCCGCGAACTGCGCGGGCGCGGCGGCGGCCGGCGCGGCGGCGACGTCCGCGGGCGGCTTCCAGTCCGGCGTGATCTCCTGCTTGAAGCCGAGGTGGATGTGGTTCTGGTGCGCGGCGTCGGTGAAGTAGCCGGGGCCGGAGATCGCGAACGGCGAGCCGATCTCGTTCGGGCGGATGTCCGGGTCCAGCTGTGAGACCTCGGACGCGATCTCGCGCGCCAGCGGGCTGCCCGGCCCGACGATCTCGCCGTCGATCGCGGCGATGTCGAGCCCGCGGCCGTAGAAGTGGTTGGAGATCGAGCCGCCCGCGGTGAACTTCGAGTGGTCCGAGCACATGCACGAGACCGTGATCTTGTGCTCCTGGCTGAGCTTGGTCAGCACGCCGATCACGCGCGGATCGATGCGGCCGGCCTTGATGTCGGCCTTGCCCACGTCGTCGAGCACGACGTTCTTGTTCTCCAGCAGCGCGAGCGCCTCGGGGCTCGGCGGGCCGCCCGTGCCGACCTCCTCGCCGCCGAACTGCTTGGGGTCGATCGGGGCGCTCGGCGCCGCCGCCTGCACGGGCGCCGCGGCCTGGACCGGCGGCGCGCCCGCCGCTTCCCCGTTGACGCGGATGAAGACGACGTTGCCGCTGCTCGTGGAGCGGTCGATGTGGCTCACCGAGTCGGCGTTGTTGCCCTCCAGCGCCTTGAACTTGCCGTTCTGCACGGTGCTGTCGAGGTAGCCGATGTGGCCGTCGGCGCCGAAGTCGTTCTGCCCGCCCCAGTCGTAGGCGACGATGTCGCCCGGCCGCGCCTGGTCGGCGCTGACGATCTGCAGCCCGTGCTGGTTCTGCTCGGCCGCGCGGACCCACGTCTGCACGGCCGCCCAGCCGCCGCCCGGCATCTTCTTGCCGGCCTTCTCGAGCGTCCAGGTGATGAACGACGCGCACCACGGGTTGCCGGACGGGACGCCCGCCGCGGACAGGTACTCGTCGACCTTCGGGCCGGCGTTGGTGCCCACCTCACGGACGCCCAGCTCGCCGCGCGCGACCGTCAGCGCCGCCGAGCCGAGCGAGCTGCCACCCGCCGTCGGCGCGACGGCGGCCGCGGCCTCCGCCATGCCCGCCACCGGCGCGGCCACCGCTTGCGGCGCGGCGCGGTTGGCGAGCAGGCCCTTGGCCTCCTCGAGCTTGGTCTGGTAGCGGTAGCGGTACTGCTCGGCCGGGCGCTCGGTGTCGGCGATCCACTCGCCGAAGTGGTTCGGGTCGTCGATCGGCTTGCCCGCCGCGACGCGCGCGTTCTTGACCTTCTCCGCCTCGTCGAGGAACCACTCGATCTGCTTCTGCGGGTCCTTGCCGAAGCCCGCGTACTCGCCCTGGTCCCAGATGCTCACGCGCATCTGGAAGAAGCCGATGCTGTCCGCGTCGCCGTAGTTGAGGTTCTGCAGGTTGGACTCGACGAGCGCCGCCATCACCGGCAGCTCCGCCGGGAGGCCGCGCTTCTCGGCCTGGCCGGCCATCCAGGCCGCGAGCTGCTCCTTCGGCGCGTCGTCGCCGGGATAGACCTCGGGTGCGGCGGCCGCGGCCGCGACGACGTCGGACACCGGCAGCGCGGCCGGCTGCCCGGCGAGCTGCGCGGGCGCCTCCGGCTCGGCCTTCTTGATCGCGGGCAGGAAGGCCTGCGAGTCGCCGCGGTCAACCTCCCGTTCGCCGGAGGCGGCGGCCGCGGTGGCCTTCACCGCGGGCAGGAAGGCGTCGGACTTCGTCGGATCGAACGCCGGCGCGGGCGGGGGAGCGGCGGCCGCGGCGGCGACCGGCACACCCGGCGCGGCGGGCACCGCGGCGAACTGCGCGGGCGCGCCGGCGACGGCGGGCGCCGCGGCCGCGGGCGCGGTCGCCGCGACGTCGGCGGGCGGCTTCCAGTCCGCGGTGATCGGCTCCTTGAACCCCAGGTGGATGTGGTTCATGTGCGCCGCGTCGGTGAAGTACCCGGGCCCGGAGATCGCGAACGGCGAGCCGATCTCGTTGGGGCGGATGTTCGGGTCCAGCTGGGAGACCTCGGACGCGATCTCGCGCGCGAGCGGGCTGTCCGGGCTCACGATCTCGCCGTCGATCGCAGCGATGTCGAGCCCGCGGCCGTGATGGTGGTTGGAGATCGACCCGCCCGCGGTGAACTTCGAGTGGTCCGAGCACATGCACGAGACCGTGATCTTGTGCTCCTGGCTGAGCTTGGTGAGCACGCCGACGACGCGCGGGTCGATCCGGCCGGCCTTGATGTCGGCGATGCCGTCCTTGTCCAGAACCACGTTCTTGTTCTTGAGCAGCGCGAGCGCCTCGGCGTTCGGTTCGCCACCCTTGCCCTCGGCCCCGAACTGCGCCGGATCGATCGCCGCCGGCGCCTTGGGCGCCTCCACCACCGCCGGCGCCGCGACCGGCTGGGCGGCGGGCGGCGCCTGCGCCGCGGTCGGCAGCGTGTTGTCGGGCGCCGCCGTCGGCAGCGCGTTCTCGGCGGGGGCGGTCGGCAGCGAGTTCTCGGCCGGTGCCGCGGGCAGCGAGTTGTCCACCGGCGTGGCCGGCAGCCCGTTCCCGCCCTTGGCTCCGCCCCCGCCTGAGAGCCGGCGCGCGAGCCGCCGCGCGAGCCCGCCCGACTGCTGCTGCTGGTTGCCGCTCGCGGGCAGCGCGCCCCTGACCGCGCCGTCAGCGGGGAGCGAGTTGTCGGCCCCCGACGGCACGTCGGTGAGCGGCGTCGTGTTCTCGCCCGCGGGCAGCTCGTCCGAGCCCGGCAGCGCGGACGTCGTCTCGTCGAGCGCGTTCGCGGCGCCCTCCTGCTCGGCCTTCTTGGCCGCCTCTGGGGAGTTCTCGTCCGCGATCCGCTTGGCGGCTTCGGCGGCCGGGTCCGGCCTGTCCTCCGGCTCCTGGGGCTTCTCGGGCTCCTTGGCCTTGTCCGTGTCGGTCTTGGCCGCCTCGCCCTCCGGCGGTGCCGCCTCGGGCGGGGGAGCAGCGGCCGGTGGCGGCGCCGCGGGCGGCGCAGCGGCGGCGGGCGGGGCGGCGCCGTCCGCGGGCGGCGCGACGCCCGGCACGCTCGGCGCCCCGGCTACGCCCGGCACGTCCGACGCCGGCACGTCCTGACCCGCGCCGGCGGCCGGCGGCGCGTCCGGCTCGGCCGGCGCCACCGGCTTGGGCGGAGCGTCGCCGTCACCGCCGATCCTCGGGATCGCGGGCAGGTCCACGCGCGAGACGACGTCGGCCACCTTGCCCGGCAGCTCGCCGAGGTTCGGCACGACGTTCTCGGAGAAGTGCCAGATGCCGACGCCCTCCATGGCGGCCGCCATCATCACGCCCGCCAGCGAGGACTTGGACTCGCGGATGTCCAGCGTGTGGAACGCCTTGCCGCCGCCGAGCGACATCTCCTGCGCGAGCTGCTCGAGCCCGGCCTCGCGGCACGTCCCGACCGGGTCGCGGCGGAAGCGCGCGCGGAAGCCCGGGTCGGCCAGCAACCGCTCGATCAGCCGGGCGGCGACATCGGCTTCGGAAGGGGTGGCGGCCACCGGCTACTTCTTCCCTCGGAAGCGTTCCCAGAGCGGCTTGCCCAGCACGAAGAACACCGGCGCGAAGAACGCGACCCACAGCGTTCCCATCACGCCGTAGACGACCGACGCAGGCGCGTAGTCGAGGAAGATGTCCTTGTAGCGGAACGTGATCGCGATCGCGAACAGCGCCATCACGACCGACCAGCCGAGCCCGAACAGCGCGTAGCGCGCGAGCACCGGGGAGTCGTTCTCGCGCCGGCCCTCGCCGCGGATGCGCCGGTCGAACTGCTCCTTCGCGCGCCGGCGCAGCCCCGGCTCGTTCAAGCCGTCGACGAGGATGTGGTAGCCGTCGCGTTCGATGAACGGGTTGAGGTTGAAGAACGCGCCGACGTAGGCCGCGAACGCGAGGTTGAAGAAGATGTCGCGCACGGTCCCCTCGGGGAGCAGCAGCGCGCACAGCGCAAACACGGCGCCGAGGCTGAAGTCCGACGCCGGCCCGGCCGCGCTGACCGCGATCCGCCGCCGCCGCGGCTCGAACCACGCCTCGCTCGTGTCCACGAACGCGTACGGGAAGATCGCGATCGCCTTCAGCCCCGCCTTGTCCACGCGCCGCCCGAAGGAGGCCATCGTCAGCCCGTGCGCGAGCTCGTGCACGCCGACGACGGCGAAGCGACCGAGCAGGAACACGAGCCCGCCCCAGCCGATCTTGGACGCGACCACGAACGGCGTCCCATAGCGGCCCGCGATCAGGTAGATGAACGCGCCGAGCCCGAGCACGCCCAGCACCCCGAGCACGATCAGCGCCGGACGCGTGAAGAAGACCCAGCCGCCGCCGCGGTAGATCGCCTCGATCGTGGGGCCGAGGCCGGTGAAGATCTTCTCCCGCGGCTGGATCAGCTTGCGCCACCACGAGGTCGGCGCCTCCGCGATCGGCTGTCCGCCGGCCACGCCCGACAGGAAGCCACGCTCGCCCAGGTCGGTCAGCAACCGGACGAGCCGGGTCGATCCTGTCGAGCCGAAGCGCTGCTCGCACAGCGCGATCAGCTCCAGCAGCGAATGGGTGCCGTCGAGGCGCTCGAACACCCACGCGTCGTTGTCCGAGAGCCGCAGGAAGGTGCCGTTGCGCGTGTCCTTGAGCACCCAGCGCTGGCGCCCCTCGGACGCGTCCAGCCGCTTGAGGGCGTACCCGGAGCGCACGCGCGGCCGCATCCCGAACTGGGTGCCGCCCGTCCCGACCGCGGGCGCGAACGCGGTCGCGCCCGCGGGCACGAACATCGTCCGCCCGGCCTCGGCGGCCTCGCGCCGGCGCTCCACGCGCAGCTCCGCGTCCCCGAGCCTGATCTTCGCCCCGTCGCGCAGCGGCGACGGACCCGTGACGCGCACCCCGTCCAGCCACGTCCCGTGCGAGGAGCCCGCGTCCTCGAGCACCGCGTCGGCCGTGATCCGCGCGTGCGTGCGCGACACCGACGGATCGTCGAGCAGGACCGTCGAGCCGGGCGCGCGACCGATCACCAGCTCAGACACCACGGGGACCCGCTGCCCGCCGTCCAGCACGAGCTCCAGCGGGGCGGGCGCCCCGTTCAGGGGCGCCCCGCAGCTGCCGCAGTAGCTCGCTCCGCGCTCGAGCTGGCGACGGCAGCTGGGGCACAGCACCGCAGATCAGCCCCCGAGCGTCAGCGGCTGGTACACCATGTCGTCGCCGCCCGGGCTGACGGTCTCGCCCTCGCGCAGGGCGCCGACCGGCACGCGGACGAGCGCACCGACGTCCTCGAGGCACGTCGCGTCCGCCTGGATGACGAGCAGCTCCTGCCCGTCGCTGCGCCACACGACCTTGCACGCGCGCACGGACGTCTTCTTCGCCTTCTCGATGTCGAACCCGTTCTTGGCGTCGCCGATGAACAGCGTGAAGCGCGAGGACCCGTGGTTGGAGATCATCGCGATCTGCTTGCCGTCGGGCGAGATCGCGGCATCGATCGTCATCTTGTTCGGCCGCTCGATGTCGGACACGAAGCGGCCCTTGGTCCAGTCGCCGGGGCTGGAGGAGAACGGGTCGCGGCCGTTCTTGAGGCGCCAGCGCACGATCCCCGCGGCGCTCTGGTCGTTCTTGCCCGCAAAGGCCAGGATCGTCTTGCCGTCCGGCGCCCAGCGCACGACGCGCGACGGCGAGAACGACGGCTCCGCGAGGCAGTTCGCGTCCATGCCGTTCGAGTTGATCTTGCCCAGGCACAGGTCCACGTCCGAGCCGCTGGAGCGGGTGAAGGCGAGCACGTTGGTGTCCGCGGTCGGCGCCCACGCGAGGTTGGAGTCGTTTCCGCCCTCCGGGCCGAGCGCCACCGGGTCCGAGTTCTCCTTCGAGATCTCCTTGAGCATGATCTGGCCGTCGGCGGAGTAGGCGACGTGGTCGCCGGCCGCGCTCCACGCGGGGTCGGTCTCCTCGGCGTCGTCGTCGGCCACCGGGTCCAGCCGGGTGCCGTTGGCGCCGTTGACGCGCAGGACGTTCTTGCCGTTGGTGAAGACCAGCTGCGGCTGCCCGGCGGAGACGAACAGCTGCGCCTTCTGGCCCTTCTTGACCTTCGTGCCCGGCTCGGGCTGGACGCCGATCAGGCGGCCGACCGGCGCGTCGTTGAAGCGCTTGACGGTGTTGGGCACGACGCCGAGGTCGGCGACCTTCTTGGCGTAGGTCTCGACGTCGTCCTTGCCGATCGGCGGCATGGTGATCTCGGCACCGGCGCCCTTGGCGTCGTCGCCGCCACCGCCGCCGCCACCGCCGCCCTCGCCGTCGGCACCGTCACCCTCGCCGTCGCCACCGCCGTCATTCGCGCTCGGGTCCGGGAAGAAGATGTCGACCGGCTCGCCCTTTTGGACCACTTCCTTGGCCGCCGGGATCTGGCTCTCGATCTGCGCCTTCGGGTCCGCGTCGGCCGGGGAGGACTGCCCGAGGGTCAGGCCCTTCTCACGCAGGGTCCGGTTCGCATCCTCCGTGGTCATCCCGGTCAGGTCGGGCACCTCGAGCTTGCCCGAGCCGACCGCGATCAGCACCGTGACGGGCGTGCCCTTCTCGACCTCCTCGCCGGCCTTCGGCGTCTGGTCGATCACGGAGCCGGCCGGCTTGGAGTCGTCGACCTTCGTCTTCTGCGACGGGTCCAGCTTGAGCTCGGACTTGGTCAGCGTCTCCTCGGCCACGAACGCCGACTCGGCGCCCTTGACGTCCGGCACCGCGACGTTCTGCGGCAGCGAGCGGTAGAGCAGGAACAGCAGCAGGATCAGCAGCGCCAGGACGAGCAGCGACCACCACGGGATCCACGGCCGCTGGCGGAACACGCCCTGCGAGGGCGCGAGCGGGCCGGTGATCTTGTTGCCGCCGCGCGTGGGCATCTTCAGCCCGCCGCTCATCATCGAGCCCGCGTTCATGCTCTTCATCTGCGGGCCCGCGAACTGCGGACCGCGCATCTGCGGCATGCGGATCTGGAGCCCGCCCGGGCCCATCTGGACGTCCGGCGGGTACAGCTGCGGCTTGTACACGCGCGGCGGGTACATGCCAGGCACGTTCGCCCGGGGGCGCCGCTTGTACCACTTCTTCTTGGGCGGCGTGGTGTCCACGCCGTCGAGCACCTCGGCGCCCAGCGGCTGCGCGGCCGCGCGCTTGGCGGCCTCGTCGCCCGTGATCGTCTCGATCGAGAGCTGTCGGTCCTTGCCGCGGCCGATCCAGATCTGCTTGGGCGGCTTGACCTGCATCTGGGTCGTGATCGACCCGCCCGCGGGGATCTCCTGCGGCGGCCGGTTGAAGCCGAACTGCAGCTCGCCGTCGGGGTCCTCGCCGTCGAGCGCGACGAGCACCGGGGCGTTGGCCTTGTTGAGGACCGTGACGTCGTAGGTGGCCTTGCGGCGCCCGCGGCGGCGCTGCGGGCGCAGCGCGGTGGCCGTGTCCTCATACGGGCCGATGTGCAGGTGCAGCGGGGCGGCGGCGGCGACGATCCGGCTCGCCTTGGAGTCCGCGACGACCTTGAGCTCCCACAGCCGCGCCTCGGCCTCAGGGCCGCGCGGCGGGTGCAGGTGGACCTCGACCTCCTGCTCGTAGGTCCCGCCCGCGCCGAACGGCACGAGGTAGACGGTGCCGGGGTGGATCGACCACCAGCCCTCCGGCAGGCCCTCGACGCGCAGATCGTAGTTGTCGACGATGCCGCTCTGGTTGCGGATCAGCGCGAGCACGCGGCCGCGCTCGCCCGGCTCGACGGTGTGCTCGAGCACGCCACCCTTGGCGTAGTCGCCCTGCTCGCCCTCGCGCAGCACGATCGTCGCCGGCTCGGCGGGCAGCTCGTCACGCCGGTCGGCGACGCGCGGCGGCGGCGTGCCGCCTCCACGGGCCGGGACGGCGGGCACCGGGGCGTCCACGGGGACCGCCGGCAGGTTGCGCACCATCGTCTTGGCCACCGGGCGCGCGCCGGGCGGCGCGACGGCGGGAACCGGCGCGGGCGGCGTCGGCGGCGGAGGGGCGACCTCGGGCGTGTGGTGGCCGTTGCCAAGGCCGTTGCCGGTCTCGGGCGCGACCGGCGCGGCCGGCGTCACGACGGGCGGCGGAGGCGGCGGCGGAGCGGGAGCGGGGGCCGGGCTGGGCTGGGGCTCGACCTGGTCGGAGGTGATCGCCGGCATCGCGTAGCCGGTCGGCTCCCAGCGCAGGTACTCACCGCAGCTGCAGAAGTCCTGGTCCGCAGGGTTCTCCTTGCCGCAGCTCTGACACGTCCTCATGACTCGACCTTCTTCTTTGCTGCCTTGACGCGCAGCCGGTACGTAGCGTGCACCGGCTTGTACTGCTCGATGATGCGGGCGACGGCCGCCTGCATGTCAGCGTCCACGGGCTTGTCGCAGTAGACGACGAAATCCGAGGACGCGGTATTCCCATCGGTGGCCGGCTTGCCGTGCCAGGTGACGCCGCCGTTGTCCTCCACGCGCAGCGGCACGCCCGGGAAGTGCAGCTGCAGCGCGAGCTCCATGCCCTTCACCGTGCCGCGCCGGCGGCCCAGCTCCGCGGAGCGCCGGACCATCTCGCGCTGGTGCTTGATGTCCTGCGTCTCGTCGAGGTCGACACCCAGCCACGCGGCCAGGAGGCTCAGGATGTCCGGCGGCGCGAGGTTCGGGTCAAAGTGCGAGGGGAGCGCGTCCAGCACCGCGACGATCGGGTCCAGCAGCTCCTCGAGCGAGCCGATGAACCGCATGCCGAAGTCGCCGTCCTGGTAGAGCGAAGGCAGCCCGTTGCGCAGGTACGCGCGCGAAGACGCGACCGGCGGGGTCTCCTTCGGCCCCAGCGACAGCTGCATCATCAAGGTGCCGAAGCCGGCGCCGGAGAACGTGCGATAGCCGTTCCCGTTGCCGTCGGTGGACAGCTCGAGATCGGTCCCGTGACCGTTCGAGCTCTCCTCCGGCCCCTTGTACTGCCCTGTGCTCACTAATCCTCGCGGTGCGTGGCCTTGACGATGTGCAGGCCGGAGGCGATCAACTCGTCCGGCTCCAGCACGATGTGCGTGCCGGCCGGCTTGGCCGACTGCTCGCCCGTCTCCAGGTTGGTCTCGTAGAGACGCAGGATGCGCACGAACTCCACGCCTTCGACGGCATGTACGACACCGTAAAGCTCACCCTGGTTCAGCGCCCGCCCAAATGGCCAGCCCGCGCCGGGGCCCGTCGGATTTCCCCCTACCAGCGGGTTCAGGTACGTGTACAGCGCGTGCGCGACGTCCTGCTCGACGCGCGCGGTGTCCGCAAGCGGACGTGCCTGCAGGTTCACGACGACGCTCAGCCCCCGGAACCGGCACGGCTTGAGCTCCACCTTCGTGCCGATCAGCCGCCGCTCGTCGAGGTACTCGCCGACCTCGCTCAGCAGCTCGGGCTCCGGGACGAGCTCCTCGAAGTGCAGGCGCCGGTCGGCCGGGTAGATGCGCGGGATCAGGTGCAGCGGGACGGGGCCGCCGTCGCGCGGCGGGATGCAGACGGCGCGCGCGACGCGCGGGCTCGCCTCACCGGCCAGGAACTCGAAGTCCTCGGCCGTCACGGCGCGATAGCGCGAGCGGATCTCCATCGACGCGCGCTGGCGCGCGTGCGTGAGGATCTCGGCGTCCACGCCACCGGAGGCCGCGTCCGGGTTGGTGACCGTGTCCACGCCCGCGATCGTGCTCTTGAGCACGCTCAGCGAGTTCGCGGTGACGTTGCCGTCGCGCCCGCCGCCGTGGCGGTACTTGGTGAAGCGCAGGATCGCGCCCTTGGGCGGCACGGCGCCGTACTGGATCCAGCGCCCGCTGGTCTCGCGGATCGCGGGCCCGAACTCCACCTCGCCGGACACCAGGTCGACCGTGAAGTGGCGGTCGTGCTCGGTCGAGCCGACGAAGTCGGTCCGGAACTCCCAGCGCACCCAGTCGCCCGTGTCCGGGTCCTGGACCTCGAGCGTCTCGCTCGCGTCGAGCTTGAGGATCGGGTGGTGGCGCAGCGGGAAGATCTGCCCGGGCGTGCCGTCGGAGGACCCGAGGATCTCGCGCTCGACCAGGGACGCGTGCGTGGCGGGCAGGCGCGCGCCCATCGGGACCGCCGTGATCGAGTAGATCTCCGGCGCGTGCGAGTAGGTCGCGCCCTCGCGGCCGCTGGCCGTCGTCTCGGTGATCCGGCAGCGCAGCCAGTACAGCCGCTGGCCGGCGATCGGGGCGATCGCCGAACGCGGCGGCAGCTCCAGCTCCACCACACCCGAGCCGTAGTTGAAGCCGCCCGTGAGGTCCTCGAGCACGGTCGCCGGGAGCCACTCGTCGTCGCCCTGGGAGACCTCCCAGCGCAGCGGCGGGTCCTCCGGGTTCACGCCCGCGCCGCGCGCCTGCGAGGCGTCGACGTCGATCTGGATGATCAGGCGGTCCAGCGGGTCCTCGAAGCCGAGGTACAGGCAGTCGCCGACCTGCGGCGGCGTGCCGAACGCAAGCTGGTCCGAGCCCTGCGGGCGCGCCTCGCCGTCGGCCACGCCGACGTTCTTGGGCGTCTGCCCGACGCGCTGCAGCACGTAGGCCGCGGGCGTCATGGACGGGATCGTGAAGTCCTCGTCGACCTGGAAGATCACCGACTCGTCCTGGGCGGTGCGCGGCGTGCCGACCTCGGTGTCGCCGCCCGCGATCAGGATCGGCTCGCTCGGCGCGTCCGCCAGCCGGAAGCGCAGGCTCGTGGTGGCGGCGGAGGGGCCGTCGAGGCGGATCCCGAGCAGGTCCAGCAGCGCGACATGGAGCTTGTCCGGCACGCGGTTGAGCCGGTAGATCGTCATCTCCGTCATCCACGCGAACAGCTCGATCAGCGTGATGCCGGGGTCCGAGACGTTGTGCTCGGTCCACTCGGGGCACGAGCGCGCGATGCGCGTGCGGGCCTCGGAGACGAGATCCTGGAAGCGGCGGTCGTCGAGCTGGATCTCGGGGAGCCTCACTCCATCTCCTCCGCGGGGATCACGTAGAAGGGGTACACGAGGTTGCGCGACGTGTTGGTGGCGCGCACCTTGTAGACGATGTCGATGGTGAGCAGGCCGCTCGCGGCGTCCGAGCCGTCGAAGTCGACGCGCTCCACCTCGATCCGCGGCTCCCAGCGGGCCAGTGCGTCGCGGACCGCCTGCTCCATGCTGCCGATGGTGTTCGCGTCGATCGAGTCGAACACGAAGTCGTGCACCCCGCAGCCGAACTCGGGGCGCATGGGGCGCTCGCCGGGCGCTGTGCCGAGGATGAGCTGGATCGCCTGCTCGATGTCCTGCTCGTCCTTGGCCAGCGCGATCCCGCCGCGGCGGTCCACCTGCAGCGGGAAGGCGAGGCCGGATCCGATGATCTCCGTCACGCGTTCGACCCTAACCGATGTTGATCGGCATGCCCTTGATACTTACGGGGCCCGATCCCTGGATGTTGACCGTCGCGCCCTTGAGTGTGAGCGCGGCGGTCGCTTCGACGTTCACCGAGACGCCCTTGACCGTCATGCTCGAGCCCGCTTCGACCACGAACGTCTGGGCCTTCTGCTTGTTGTTGCCGGTCGTGTCGTGGGTCGAGTTGCCCTTGACCGTCGTCTTCTCGTCCTGCCTGATCTCGACGACCATGTTCTGGTCGGACTTGATCTCGAAGTCCTTCTTGGAGTGCTGGTGAATCTTCTCGTTGCTGAGCACCGCGAAGGATCCGTCCCGGTTCTGGAGCAGGTCTGGGCCCGGCTTGTCCCGGCCGTTGAAGGTCGAGCCGAGCACCACCGGGCGCCGGCTGTCGCCGTGCTCGAAGCCGACGATGACCTCCTCGTTGACCTGCGGGAGCATCAGCAGGCCGCGGGCGTTGCCCGTGCTCGGGGTCGCGACGCGCGCCCACGCCGACTCCTCGCTGTCGGACAGGCTCGGGTACTTGACGCGGACGCGACCCATCTGCTCCGGGTCGTTGTTGTTGGTCACCACGCCGACCACCAGCGAGTTGGTCCACTCGCGGTTGGCGGGCGGGCGGATCAACTCGGTGAGCGTCCGGGCGCTGCGTCCGGAGATCTGGAAGCTCGTGTTGTATCCGCGGTGGCCGTGGTAGGTGTGCGTGCTCGAGGAGACGGTGAACTCGCCGCCGAACTTGGTGCCGACGCCCTCGATCTTGACCTTGCCCCCGGCCTTGATCTCCGGGCTGCCGAGCGCGACGCCGTCCGCCTCGTAGAAGGCGTCCGCCATCCGCTGCAGCGTGGCCTTGGCGATCTCGTTCGCCTCGCCGTTGTTGGCCGCGATGCGGTCGGCGACCATCGTCTTTCCGCCGCCGAGGTCGTTGGCGACCGAGCTGCGCTGGACGCCCGCCTGCGACGTCGTCTGCGCGTTGCTCGCGTTGCCGTTGACGACCTGCTTGTTCTTCGGGTCCCAGGCGCGCACCTGCACGGTGTCGACCTGCTGGACGCCGCTCATGCGCGGGCGGAACGTCGTCAGGTTCTCGCCCCAGCGCAGGCTCTTGACCGCGCCGGTGGCCACGTTGGCCTTGCGGAAGTCGAGCTTGCCGTCGACCACGACGACCTCGAAGTCGTGCATCAGCGCGAGCCGCCACAGGAAGTCCCAGTCGGTCTCGTTGCTCTGCTGGAAGAACTCGTGGACGACGCTGGTCGCCTCGATCTTGCCCGCCGCCAGCCCGGACTCGCCGACGACCTTCTTGACCATGTCGGAGGCCGACACCTGCTGGAAGGTGCGCGTCTTCTTCTGGCGGTTGAGCTTGTGCGCCTCGTCGTACGCTCGCGCGGAGATCACGACGCCCTGGGGCGTGAACTCGGGCTCGACGGCCGCGATCTGGCCCTTGAAGATCGTCGTGGTCGACTTGGCGTCGAGCTCGCCCGCCTTGATCTCGAGCTTGGCGCCGATCTTCAGTGGGTTCGTGTCGATGTTCTCGCCCTTGGGGTCCGTGATCCGGACGAGCGCCGTGTCCGGCAGGATGAGGCTGTCGACGACCTTGACCTCGTGCAGGAAGTCGCGGAACTTGGGGTCGAGCGGCTGGCCGTCGACCGCCACCGTCATCGAGGCGACGTGCTGCTCGGACTTGGTTCCGGTCTGCGGCGGCATCAGTTCTCGATGCTCGGGATCGACAGCGAGCGGCCGCGGCGCAGGTGCAGCGGGTTGTCGACGCCGTTGGCCTCGGCGATCAGGCGCCACTGCGTGGCGTCCCCGTACGTGTCGTAGGAGATCGACGGGAGCGTGTCGCCGTCCTTGATGCGGTGCACGCCGAAGCCGGCCTGCGCGCGGGTCGTGGGATTCTGGCCCTTGGGCGGCTCGCCCGTCTGCGTGAGGCTGAGCTTGACGTCGGCGCGCAGCGGCTGGCCCTCGGGTGTGAACAGCTTGTACGTGCAGGTCAGGCTCGTGCACGCGCCCTTGAACTTGAGCTTGCCCCAGCCGAAGGTGATGAACGGCGGCGCGGCGGTCGGCGCGCCCGCGTTCTGGCCGGACGGGACCTCCATCGCGTCGAGCAGCATCGCGGTCGCCTCGCCCACCGACATCGTGAACGGCGGGAACGTCTGGTCGAACAGCAGGCTCAGCTCGAGCTTGCGCGGGTTGCCGCTCGTGAACTTCTGGTTGGGGGAGGACTTGCCGTTGACCTTCTCCGCTTCCCAGGTGTTCGTCTTCGCGATCGAGTACTCGGTCGGGTTGAAGTAGCAGTCGAGCTTCTTGCCGCCCTCGATCTCGAGGTAGGCGCGGACGAAGTTCTCGGGCAGTGCGCTGGCCATCTCGCTACATCACCTTCATGCCGGAGTGGGCGACTTCGAGGGACTGCGTCATGAACTCGTTGCCGCCCGCGTTGAGGTCCGAGCCCGTCCACTTGACCGGGTAGGCGTTGCGGAACGACCACGACTGCACGGTGTTGCCGAGCTCGTCCAGGACGTTGATCGACAGGTCGGTGGGCTGGACCTTCACCACCGACTTCTGGAACCACTCGATCAGCGCCTTCTCCTTGGTGACGCCGCGCTTGAGCGTGATGTTGCCCTGCTTGATGCGCGTCGGCAGGCGGTGCACGAACGTGTTGATGCCGCCCTCCGGGTATTCCATCACGTCGACCTGCGCCGACAGACCCGTGACCTGGGTGAAGAGCCCGACCTCCAGTGTGAGCGACGGGATGCTCACGCTGAACGCTTTCGCGTGCTGGACGGGCGGGTTCGTTTCGGCTGTTCCGCTGGCAGGTGGCATGGGCGGCTCGCTACGGGTTGTCGATGATCAGGTGGCCCATCTGCTCGCGCTCGGCGAGCAGATCGCGCTTGAAGCGGTCGAGGAAGTACTCGTAGAGCTCCTCGCGCTTATGGGCCTCGTCTTGGGCTTTGTTGGGGTCCTCGCCGGGCGCGGGCTGCCCGGACGGCGTTTCGGTCGCGGGCGTCGACGCCGGCGCCGGGTCCGCGAGCTCGCGGGAGATGGTGATCGGCGCCTGCTGCGTGATCTGCGGCGGCCCGTCCTCGCCCGGGGCGGGGAAGTGCACCGTGCGCAGGCCGCCTTCGCCCTGGTTGGAGAGCGCGCCGCCCGTCGCGTCCGCGAGCCGCTCGGCGGCGCTGCGCGCGATCTGCGGCGTGTCGCTGACCAGCTCGAGGTTCGGCCGCTCCGGCGCGGGCATCGGCGCGGCGGCGGGCGCCGCGGCCGCCGCGGCGGCGGCGCGAGCGGCGATCCGCTTGTTCGCGCTCGCGGGAGCCGACGGCTTCGGCGCAAGCGCCAGCGGCGCCGGGGCGCCTGGGGCTGAGGACCGCGCGAGCGTGGCGGGCGCGGACTCGTACGCGGCGCGCGCGATCGAGGGCCCGCCCGTGAACGCGGCCGGCGCGAGCCCGCCCGCCGTCGTCGGCGCGGCCGGCTCCGGCGCCGCGCTGCGCGCGAGCGTGGGGCCGCCCGCGAACGAGCTCTCCGTATCGAGCCCGAGCGTCTCGGCGCCGGTTCGCGCGGCGCGCGCGAGGGTCGGCTGGGTGGAAGCGACGCGCTCGGCGTCGGTCCTCGTCGATCGGGCAAGGGTCGGCCGCTCGCCGGCCTGCGGGGAGCGCGCGAGGGTCGGCTGTGCCGCGCCGGTCTGCGCGGTGCGCGCGACGGTCGGCTGCCCGGCGCCGGTCTGCGCTGCGCGCGCGAGGGTCGGCTGTGCGCCGCCGGTCTGTGGGGTGCGCGCCAGCGTCGGCTGTCCGGGCGCGGCCGTCTCGCCGCCGGCCTGTGCGGTGCGCGCGAGGGTCGGCTGTCCGGGTGCGGTCGTCTCGCCGCCGGCCTGTGCGGTGCGCGCGAGGGTCGGCTCGGCGGTCCCGGTCGTCTCCGCGCCGGCCTGTGCGGTGCGCGCGAGCGTCGGCTGTCCGGCGCTGGTCGACTCGGCGCCAGTTTGCGCGGAGCGCGCGAGCGTCGGCTGCTCCTCGCCCTCTTCCTCGTTCGCGAGCGCATCCGGGGCGGCGTCGGAAGTCGGGGCTTCGTCGGCCGGGGCCTCGCCGCCCGCGGCCGACGGCGACGGAGTCGACGCGTCGTCGGCCGGAGCCGGCGCGCTCGTCGCCGCGGCCGGCCCGTCCCCGCCGGGCGTCTCCTCGTCCTCGTCGTCCGCCGCGCGCGCGAGCGCGGGCCGGCCCGACGAAGCGGCCGGCTGCACCGTCCGCGCGAGGGTCGGCTGAGCCGACGACGCGGCGCCGCCCGTCGTGGTGGGCTGCGCCGAGCGCGCCAGCGTGGGCTGCGGCGACGAGCTCCCGGCTGCGGGCTGGGTGGCGCGTGCGAGGGTCGGCTGCGGGGCCGAGGCCGCGCCGCTGGTCGGCTGCGGCGAGCGAGCAAGCGTCGGCTGCGCGGCAGCCGGGGCGGGTTCCGGCGACGCCGCGGGCGCAACCGACCGAGCGAGCGCGGGGGAGCCGGACTCGGTCGCGTCGCCCGGCGAGCCCGCGGGGTCGGGGTTGGCCGCCGTCGGCTCATCGTCCGGGCCGCCACCGGTGACTGCGTCCATGAAGCGGCGGAAGATGCCGCGCCGCGGTGCTTCGGCCTCGACCGGCTCGGGCGCTTCGGCCGCGACCGGCTCGGCCGCGGGCTCGGGCGTGGGGGCGGCGGCCGGCGCGGGCTCGACCGGCACCACCGGCGGCGCGGCGGCGGCCGCCCGAGCGACCTTCATGACCGGGCGGGCCGGCGCCTCAGGCTCGGCCGCGACCTTCCGCGCGAGCTTGACCGGCCCGGCCGAAGCGCTCGCGGGCGGCGTGTCGTCGGGCGTGCGCGCGACCGAGGCCGCCGACGAAGAGACGGCCGGCGGCGGGTCGGCCGGCGTGCGCGCGACCGAAGCCGTCGGCGACGAGGTCGTGGCCGGCGTCTCGGCCTGCGTGCGTGCGACCGAGGCCGCCGACGAGGAGGTGGGGGTCGGCGTGTCGGCCGGGGTGCGCGCGACCGAGGCCGGCGGGGACGGAGCCGCGGGCGGCGTGTCGGCCGGGGTGCGCGCGACCGAAGCCGGCGAGGACGGAGCCGCGGGCGGCGTGTCGGCCGGAGTCGTCGCGACCGAAGCCGGCGAGGACGAGGCCGCGGGCGGCGTGTCCGCGGGCGTGCGCGCGACCGACGGCGGCGTGGTCGAGAGCCGCGACGGGCGCGGCAGCGTGATGGCCTCGGGGTCGTCGTCGTCGCCGGGCGTGCGGGCGATCGAGGCGGGGGCGGACGGGGTCGGCGTGTCGCCGGCGGGCGTGCGCGCGATCGACGCGGGCGCCGGCGGGGTCGGCGCGTCGTCGGCGGGCGTGCGCGCGATCGACGCGGGGGCCGGCGGGGTCGGCGTGTGGTCGGCGGGCGTGCGCGCGATCGACGCGGGCGCCGGCGGGGTCGGCGTGTCCGCGGGGGTGCGGGCGATCGAGGCGGGGGCCGACGGGGTGAGCGCGTCGTCGGCGGGGGTGCGGGCGATCGACGCGGGGGCCGGCGGGGTCGGCGTGTCGTCGGCGGGTGTGCGGGCGATCGAGGCCGGCGCCGGCGAGGTCGGCGTGTCCGCGGGGGTGCGGGCGATCGAGGCGGGGGCCGACGGGGTCGGCGCGTCGTCGGCGGGTGTGCGGGCGATCGAGGCCGGCGCCGACGGGGTCGGCGTGTCGTCGGCGGGTGTGCGCGCGATGGACGCGGGGGCCGGCGGGGTCGGCGTGTCGTCGGCCGGGGTGCGGGCGATCGAGGCCGGGGCGGACGAGGTGTCGTCGGCGCGGGTGCGCGCGATCGAGGCGGACGCCGAGGGTGTCGGCGCGTCGTCGGCCGGGGTGCGCGCGATCGACGCGGGTGCCGCCGCGGCCGGCGCGTCTTCGGCCGGGGTGGGGGCGACCGAGGCGGGCGGCGCGTCCGTGCCCGGCTCGAGCGGCTTGCGGGAGAGGCGCTTCGGGGAAGCGCCTGGGTCTTCCTCGTCGGCGGAGTCGGCGAGGCCGAGTTCGTCCGAGGAGAGCGGAGCGCCGGTGCCGGCGCCTTCGACGATGCGGGCGCCGCGAGAGCGCTCGAGGCCGCCGCGCGCGACGAAGCGGGCGACGCGCTCCTCCTTCGTCGGCTCGGGCATCTTCTCGGCGACGCTCATCGGGACGAGGTCGCTCTCGGCGCCGGCGGAGTCGCCGAACAGCCACTGGGCGGCGAACGGGCTCATGCCGGCCCTGGCCCAGTCCGGGCCCTCCGCGGGGCCCTGCGCCGCGGCGGGCGCGGCCGGGGCGGCCGGAGCGGGAGCCGAAGCGGCGGGCGCGGCCGGGGCGGGCGGCGCGGCGGGCGCGGCGACCTCGCGTGCGAGCTCCGCGGCGGGCGCGGGCGCGGCGACGGGCGGCGCGGGCGGCGCAGGGGCGGCCGCGGTGAAGGTCTCGGGAGGCTCGGGCTGGCGCGCGAGCCGGGTGGAGGCGGCGAGGTGCTTGGGCGCGCGGGCCTCGGCCACTTCGCGCGCCAGGGCGCGGCCACCGTGACGGCCGGCGCTGTGGCGCGCGACGACGCGCAGCCCCATCTTCACGGGTGGGCGCTTGGGGGGCTGGGTGTCGTCGGCCATCTGGGGTCAGTCCTCGTAGGGATAGGCGAGCGCGTCTGCCTCGCGCAGGAACTTGCGGCGGTCCGCGTGTTCCAGGTCCAAGATCGTGTCGAGCGGCCAGTGGAAGTGATACGCGAGGCGGGCCGTCTCCTCCATCAACTCAGGAGGGGACGGCCGACTCATTCCCCCAGGCGCCCGTCCTCTATCTCCGTAAGGTCGACTTCGAATTCGTTCGAGCAGGCCGGGCAGGCCACCACCCCCACCGCCTCGCCGTCGGAGTTGATCCGCTCGTAGAGGCGCTGGAGGTGGTCGAAGTCGGAGGCGTACAAGCTCTCCACCAGCTCGGGGGTGATCTCGGTGAAGTCCCCGATCCGGGTGATGGTCCGGGCCAGCAGCAGCACGGTCAGGTAGGCCTCGTTCTGGCGTACCTCGACCGACCGCAGCGGCTCGATCTCGTCGCGGGCCGTCGCCAGCCGCATGGTGCCGTCACGATGGACGCCACCGGCGCTGTCGACGAGCCCCCTGGGGAGCGTGAACGCGTACTCCGACTTCATAGGCAAGCCACCAGAACTACTTGATCTCGAAGCCCTCGTGGCAGAGCGTGATGCCCTCGACGGCGACCTCGTTGGAGTCCGCCTTCAGGCCCACGCCCGTGTACTTCTTGGGCCACGCGTTGATGATCGAGTACGTCACGACGGGCTTGAGCTCGTAGTCCATCATCGTGATGGTGCAGTCCTTGCGGGCTTCCTTGAGCTTGCCGTCGACGATCATCTTGCGCCATTCCCACAGCGTCTTGTCCTGATCGATGCCGCGCTTGAGCTCGATGTCGCCCCACTTGGTGTTGCCCATCGCCTTGATCACGTCGGTGCGCCCGTTCGGCAGCGACCGCTTGATCTCGGTGACTTCAGACTCGGAGTCGAAGCCCGTCGCCTCCTTGAAGAACCCCGCCGCCTCGGCTCCGCCGATCTGCAGGGTGAACCAAATCGGGACGTGTGCTTCCTTGTCATTGGCCGGCATATCCGGTCAGTCCTTTCTACGCGTTGCCGATTCGACTTAGCTGATGGACGAGCCCTCGCCGCCGCTGAACTGCGACAGGCGGAAGACGACGAACTCGGCCGGCTTGACCGGCGCGATGCCGATCTCGCAGATCACCTGGCCGGCCTCGATGACCTCAGGCGGGTTGGTCTCGGAGTCGCACTTGACGTAGAACGCCTGCGACGGGGTGGAGCCGAACAGCGCTCCGTCGTTCCACACGCGGGTGA
This sequence comes from Solirubrobacter deserti, assembly GCF_003344625.1. GTDB lineage: Bacteria > Actinomycetota > Thermoleophilia > Solirubrobacterales > Solirubrobacteraceae > Solirubrobacter > Solirubrobacter deserti. The sequence goes on from NZ_QPKJ02000005.1 coordinate 710,570, forward strand.
GGAAGTTCTCGGCCGCGATCCGAAGCTGAATCCACAGCTTCTCGTCGTTGGGCTCGAAGACGCTCCACTGCGTGCCCTCCATGATCGACTCGCTCACGAAGTTGAACAGCCGGCGGACGTTGATGTAACGCCACTCGGGATCGCTCGACATCGTGCGCGCGCCCCAGACGCGGATGCCGCGGCCCGGGAAGGCGCGGATCGCGTTGATGCCGACCTTGTTCAGGCCGCCCTGCTCGGCGTGCGTGACCTGGAAGCCGAGGCCGTTGGCGCCGAGGACGACCTCGTTCGCCGGGGCCTTGTGGACGCCGCGCGTGCCGTCCGTGCGGCACCACAGGCCGGCGATGTGGCCGGACGGCGGCACCATCATCGGCTTGTTGGTGAGCGGGTCCTGGACCTCGATCCAGGGGTAGTACAGCGCGGCGAACTTGGAGTCATAGCCGGCCGTGTTCAGGCGCCACTCGAGCACGTCCTGCGGGAGCAGGTCCGGCGGGGTGTCGAGGATCGCCATGCGGTCGCCCGCGCCCTCGGCGTGGGCGATCAGCTTGCCCTGGAGGTCACGGAACGCGGTGTCGTCGCCGTCGTCGCCGATCAGCTTGACGATGTCCGGCGCGACGACCATCGTGATCTCGTCGACGGCGGCGAGGCCGCCGAGGCCCTTGCGCCGGGCGACGTCGCCCGCGAAGTGCGTGCCCTCGACCTTGCCCGGGTCGATCGACGGCGTCGAGAGCTTGAAGACGCCGGTCGCCGGGACGCGCTGCGCCTCGGGGAGCGCCGCGCCGGTCTCCTCGATCTTGATCAGCTTGGACTGCGCGTTGACCTTGGTGGCCAGGTTCGTGCGGCCCTTCTTGGTCGACAGGCCCGTGAACTCCTCGTTCTGCGAGCCCTGCGTGACCTTGACCGTGTAGGTCTTCTCGGCGCCGTCACCGGCGGTCGGCTCCTCGGAGACCTCGACCGTGACGTCGTCCTTGCCGGGGTTGAGCGCGACGGCGGCGAACGCCTCGACCGACGCGTCGGTGGCGGCGGGCAGAGCGGCACGCGGCGTGGGGCCGCGGCCGTTGGAGCCGCCGTCCTCGCCGACACGCACGATCCAGCAGGTCGTGCCGCCGTTCTGGAAGAAGCCGTAGACGGAGTGCGCGAGGTACGCGCCCTCCATGAACGGCCCGTTGTCGGGCTCGTTCGGGTCGCCGTAGATCTTCGAGAACTGAGTCCAGTTCGAGATCCGCATCGGCGTGTTGACCGGGCCGCCCGGGGCGAGGCCCACGAACGCGGCGATCGACGTGCTCACGCCCTCGATCGGCTTGTTCGCGGACGGGACTTCCTCGACGTAAACGCCGGGAGTCAGGTACGTGGGCATGTCACTCCTTCACTCGTGGACGTGCTGGCCGCTGAGTTCGCTTCGCAGTCGTTCCACTATCGGGACGGCCACGAGGCGAGATGTATTCCAGACCGGCTCGAGGACTTCCATCAAGTCCTCTTCGCGGGCCCAGAGCACGACGGTGGTTTCCGGACTCGCGCCGCGCACGAGCTGCGCGAGCTCGTGCGAGGACCCATTGTCCAGATCGAGCACCACGATGTCGGGGCGCAGCCGATGCGCGGCCCCGATGATGGCGCTGGGCCGGTCCTCGTGACCGACCACTTGACAGCCTTCCTCGACCAGGACGCGATTCATGCCGACTCGCATGATCGGGCCCAGGTTTCCGAGCAGGACGCGGGGGCCGGGCTCAATCGCCATGCCCACACCTTGCTCGGGATCGATCGGGAAGGCCAGAGGCTGTGAGGCAGCCATTCGGGCAATCCGTGCCGAAGAACGTCTTCATCGTCAAAGCTCGAGGTCGGCCCCGGCCCCGGGCACTTCGAGCAACGCGTCCGCCTCTCGGCCGTCGGCCGTGCGCGCCAGCAGCCGGTGCAGGCCGGGCGGCAGGCGGTCGAAGCGGAACGTGCCCTGGGGGTTGCTGGACGCCCACGCGCCGAGATCGGGCAGCGTGACCCAGACGTCCGGGACGGGATTGCCGTCCTTGTCGCGCACCCGCCCGGTGGAGCGGTGCATCTCGAGGACGGTGCGGGGGGAGTCGGTCATCTGCGTGCGGATGGTCTGCGTGCGGACCTCCGGGCCACGCTCCTTGCGCGCCCCGGACTCCACGGAGAGGCGCACAACGTAATCGAGAGAGACTTTGTATTGGCCGCCGACCGCGCTCCAGAAGTCGGCCTTCTCCCCCTTGCTCTGCCCGATCCGCCCCTTGATCGGCCACGGCTGGCTGCCGTTGACGAGCCGGCCGTTGAGCCGCTCCTGGGGCAGCTGCGAGTAGGCGAACAGGATCGCGAGCACCTGGCTCAGCAGGCGGTGCTCGTCCTCGACGGCCTGTGTCCACGCCGTCACGGCGTAGGAGCACTCCATGACCATCGGCGGGCGCGTGTCGACGCGGCGGCCCGGACCGGTGCTGGACGGCGTCCATTCGCTCGCGCGGAAGTTCTCGGCCTCGCGCAGGTCGTAGAGGAAGAGGTTGACCGTCGGCTTGGACAGCTGCCCCGACCAGTCGCGCGACGGTGCGTCGAACTCGATGTCGACGCCCTCGAACCCGTGACGCTCGAGCTCGTCCTTGAGAAGCTCGCGCAGCGTCTCGTCGAGGTCGGCCAGCATCGTGTTGAGCGGCACGTTGATCGTCAGCACGGCGTGCACCCTACCTGCGCTCGCGCCGACGGTGTGAAGATTGCCGCCCTGATGCCCGAGACGATCTACGACGAGGTCCGTTACTCCAATTTCCCGTATGCGCAGACGCATCCCGATCGTCTCGCGACGGTCGCCGTTCTGCACGGGATCCAGCCGCCCGACCCGTTCACGGCGCGCGTGCTCGAAATCGGCTGCGGTGCAGGGGGAAACCTGCTCGCGATGGCCGCCGCGTCCCCAAACCTGCGCGCGGTCGGGGTTGACCTCGCGGCCAAGCCCATCGCCGAGGCTCAGCAGGCCGTCTCCGAGATCGGGCTCACCAACCTGGAGTTCCGCCAGGAGGACGTCCGCGGCCTGACGAACGGAGCGCTAGGTCAGTTCGACTACGTCGTCGCCCACGGCGTCTACGGCTGGATGCCCGAGGACGCCGATGACGCGCTGCTGGCCGCGATCAAGGCCTCGCTCGCGCCCGCGGGCATCGCCTACGTGTCCTTCAACGCCCAGCCCGGCGGCTACTTCCGGCGCATGCTGCGCGACGTCGGCCTGTGGCACGCGCGCCACGAGTCGAGCGTGACCGACAAGGCCGAGAAGGCGCAGGAGCTGTTCAAGTTCCTGCAGGAGTACCGGGTCAGCGACGCCGACACCTACGGTCAGCTGCTCGGCCGTGAGGTCGGCGTGCTCGCCGACGCGCCGAGCTACAAGCTCGTGCACGACGACCTGGGGGAGTCCTGGACGCCGCGCTGGTTCGCGGAGTTCGCCGAGCACGCCGGGCGGCACGGGCTGGGCTATGTCGGTGAGGCGGACCTGTTCAGCCTGCGCTCGGAGATGCTGCCCGAGGGCGTCGAGGCGCTCGTGTGGGAGCTCGCGGACGGCGACCGGATCGCGTTCGAGAACATCAGCGACGCGCTCACCGCGCGCCACTTCCGCCAGAGCGTCGTCGCCCACGCCGGCAACCACGCGACGGCCGAGGCGGCGCCCGAGCGCACGATGGGACTGCACTGGGCCGTGCGCCCGAACGCCGAGCCGCTCGAGATCGGGCTGACCGCGGACGCCTTTGCGGTGCTCGATCGCGAACGTCCCCGCGCGCTGCCGTTCGAGGCGCTGCGCGCGGAGCTGGACGCTGAGCCGGAGGCGCTCGCCGAGGCGCTGCTCGACGGCTTCCGGCGCGAGCGGCTGATGCCGCACGCGGGGCCGCTCCGCGCGGCGATCGAGCCGGGTGAGCGCCCCTCGGCGTCGCGGCTGGCGCGCTGGCAGGCCTCGCGCGGCGCCGACATGGTCTCGCTCGCCTACATGCGGGTGCGGATGGAGGAGCCGGCGGCGCGGGTGCTGATCACGCTGCTCGACGGCACGCGCGACCGCGCGGCGATCCGCGCCGACCTGGCCGCCGCGGTCGGCTTCGAGCTCAGCGAAGAGGACCTTGAACGCAACCTCGTGGAGCTGGCGCGGTTGTTCCTGCTTGAGCCCTGATGCTGTTCCCGACCGTCCAGTTCGCCCTCTTCTTCCCGGTCGTCCTCGTCCTCTCGTGGGCGCTGATCAAGCGCCAGGCGCTGTGGAAGCCGTTCATCATCGTCGCCAGCTACGTGTTCTACGGCTACGCCGACTGGCGCTTCTGCGTCCTGCTGGCGGCGATCACGATCGGCAACCAGTGGGCGGCGCGGCTGATCGCGCGGACCGAGGGCGAACGGGCACGGTCGTGGATCCTCGGCGTCGCGGTGGCGCTCGACCTGCTGGTGCTGGGCGTCTTCAAGTACTACGGCTTCTTCGTCGAGAGCTGGGACCGGGCGCTGGGGCCGTTCTCGCTGCCGCTGCCCCTGCTGACGATCGCGCTGCCCGTGGGTGTGTCGTTCTTCACCTTCCAGGCGATCTCGTACGTCGTCGACGTCAAGCGCCGGCTCGTCGAGCCGGCGTCGATGATCGACGTCGCGATCTACCTGAGCTTCTTCCCGCACCTGGTCGCCGGGCCGATCGTGCGGGCGCGGGAGTTCCTGCCGCAGCTCCAGCAGCCGCCGGACCCGCGCAAGGTCGCGGTCGGCTCGGGCCTCGCGCTGATCGCCCTCGGGCTGGTGAAGAAGCTCGCGATCGCGGACACGCTCGCGCGCGAGGTCGTGGACCCCGTGTTCGCCGTGCCCGGCGCGTACGCGGCGCCCGACCTGTGGTTGGCCGCGTACGCGTACACGGCGCAGATCTACTGCGACTTCTCCGGCTACACGGACATGGCGATCGGGCTCGCGCTGCTGCTGGGCTACGTGTTCCCGCAGAACTTCCGCTCGCCCTACCGCGCGACCGGCTTCAGCGACTTCTGGCGGCGCTGGCACATGACGCTCAGCCGCTTCCTGCGCGACTTCCTGTACATCCCGCTGGGCGGCAACCGCAAGGGGCGCTGGAAGACCTACCGCAACCTGATGATCACGATGGTGCTGGGCGGGCTCTGGCACGGGGCGGCGTGGCCGTTCGTGCTGTGGGGCGTCTTCCACGGCGCGATGCTGTGCGCCGAGCGCGCCTGGGGCGCCCGCGTGACGCTGCCCGCGTGGTTCCGGTGGGGCGTGACCTTCCACCTCGTGGTGTTCGGCTGGATCCTGTTCCGCTCGCCCGACATGGACATCTTCGGCGCCTACGTGGCGCGCATGGTCGAGCCCGGGCCTGCCACCCTGTTCACGGTGCCGATCGCGCTCATGGTGCTCGCGGTGATCGGGCTGCAGCTCGTGCCCGAGCGGACGGTCGAGCGCGTGCAGGTGCGGATCGAGCGCACGAACCCGGTGGTGCTCGGAGCGGGCCTCGCGGTGGTCATCGCGCTCGTGGCCGCGACCGTGTCCAGCCAGGGCGTCGCCCCGTTCATCTACTTCCGATTCTGATGCCCGACGACTCCCTGATGAACCGCTTCGACCGCAACGGGCTGACCCGTTTCCGGGCCCGTGACGGCGTCATCGCCCTGCTCGTGTGCGCGGCCCTGCTGGTCGTGTTCAAGGGCGACGGGCTGCGCGCCCAGGGCGAGCGGATGGACCCGGGCTGGGACCGTGACGTCGTGCTCTTCTTCGGCGAGCCGGCCGGCGCGATCGCCGACGCTTTGCCGTTCGCCGAAGCGGCCGACGACGTGACGGCGTTCCTCTCACCCGACGAGGCGCTCGACAGCGGCAGCGGGTTCGAGAAGGTCGCGGCGCAGGCCGGAGGCGAGCTGCCGCCGGTCACCGCCGACGCGTTCGACCCGGTGGCCCTGGGCGAGCCCGCGCCGCCCAAGGAGCGCCTGCGGACCGTTCTGGTCACGGGCGACTCGATGGCGCAGCCGCTGGACGCCAAGCTCGCCGACGCGCTGTCCGGCCGCGAGGTGAAAGTGGTACGCGACGTGCGCCTCGGCACCGGCATCTCGAAGTCGTTCCTGCTCGACTGGGGCGAGCTCTCGACCACGCAGGTGCGGCGGCGCAAGCCGGACGCGACGATCGTGTTCCTCGGCGCCAACGAGGGCTTCCCGATGGAGAACGCCGCGGGCGCCGAGGTCGAGTGCTGCTCGGCCGAGTGGGCGGCGCTGTACGCCAACCGCGCGCGCCGGATGGCGGACACCTACCGCCAGGGCGGCAACGGCCGCGTGTACTGGATCACGATCCCGGCGCCCGAGGATCCCGAGCGGGCGAACATCAGCCGCGCCGTCAACGCGGCGGTCAAGGTCGCCGCGCAACCGTGGGCGACACAGGTGCGCGTGGTCGATACGGTGCCCATGTTCACGCCCCGCGGTTACGAGGACGCGATCTCGATCGACGGCCGCCGCCGCATCGTTCGGGCCGCTGATGGGATCCACCTCAATGACGAGGGTGCCGAGCTGCTCACGGAGACGGTACTGGCGCGCCTCGGGCAGGACTTCACCTACTAATAAGGTCAACATGTCTCGACTTGCCGTATTCGCCGCAGCGCTCGCCTTCCTCGTCGCTCTTCCCGCGTCGGCCCAGGCCGCGACCTGCGCGCCGCCGAAGTACCCGGGCTCGGGCTACTTCACCTCGCTGAAGGCGACCAAGGTCAGCTGCAGCGAGGCCAAGAAGGTCGCGCTCGCGTTCCACGAGTGCCGCACCAAGCGCAGCGTCAGCGGCCGCTGCACCTCGCGCGTGCGCAACTACTCGTGCTCGGAGCGCCGCACCACGATCTCGACCGAGATCAACGGCCGCGTGACCTGCAAGAAGGGCAGCCGCAAGGTCGAGCTGACCTACCAGCAGAACACGTGATCGCGGCCCTCGCGGCCACGCTCACCCTGTTCGCGGGCGCGGCCGACGCCCCGAAGTGCTACGGCGCGGCCGCGCGGGACACCGAGAAGCCGTGCGTGAGCACGACCAAACGGGTCACACCGACGCCCGACCAGGCGGCGATCACGCCCAACGTCGCGTGTGTGCGCGGAGACCTCGCGGACTCCTGCACCTACGGGTCCGCGGAACCGGTCGCGACCGTCGCGCTGCTGGGCGACTCGCACGCCGCGCATTGGCGCGCGGCGTTGCAGGTGCTCGCGCAGCAGCGTCGCTGGCGGGTGGTGGAGTTCGCGCGCCCGCACTGCCCCTTCTCGTTCTCGGAGCCGGCTCCGACGGAGGCGGGCGCGAGCGACTGCGTGGCCTTCAACCAGCGCGTGATCGAGTGGCTGGCCGCGAACCCGTCCGTGGCCACGGTGTTCGTCTCGAACAACTCGCGGCTCCCGATGGCCCAGCGCGGGATCTCGGCCCGCGTGCGCGGGCATCTCGCCGCGTTCGCTGCGCTTCCCGAGTCCGTGCAGCGCATCTTCGCGCTGCGCGACACGCCGACGGTGCGCGTCACGACGCCCGACTGCATCCGGAAGGCCCTGGCGGCCAGGGTGGCCCCGGGCGGCGCCTGCTCGATCCCGCGGCGGCGCGCCCTGGTGGTTGACGCGACGACGATCGCCGCCGAGCGCATGAGCTACCGCGGCGGGCGCGTGATCGACCTCTCGAGCTTCTTCTGCGACCGGCGGGAGTGCTTTCCGGTCGTCGGCGGCGTGCTGGTCCACAAGGACCAGGACCACCTCACGCAGCGCTTCTCCGCGACGCTCGGCCCGTACATCGGCCGCGCGCTCGATCAGGCCGGTTAGTGGCCGTTGGCGCGCGCGCCGACCTTGATCACCTCGTGGAACATCCCGAAGTCGGCCTCGAGCGTGAGGCGGCCCTGCTTGCCGTACTCGTTCGCGACGGCGCGGACGAGGTGCTTCATCGCGATCGGTGAGTTCTCGTCGGCGGCCATGAACGCGCCGGCGAGCGAGCAGTTGCGGATCGCGCCGCCGGAGAGCTTGAACTTCTCGGCCAGAAAGTCGAGGTCGATGTCCTCCGCGAGCGGCGCCTCGGCGGGGAGGACCTTGCGCCAGATGCGCCGGCGGTCCTCCTTCTCCGGGAACGGGAAGTCGATCACGAAGTCCAGGCGGCGGATGAAGGCGTCGTCGATGTTGCGGCGGAAGTTCGTCGCCAGGATGACGGCGCCCGGGTAGCCCTCCATCTTCTGCAGCAGGTACGCGACCTCGATGTTCGCGTAGCGGTCGTGCGAGTCGCTGGTCTCCGAGCGCTTGCCGAACAGGGCGTCGGCCTCGTCGAAGAACAGGATCGCGTTCGAGCCCTCGGCGGCGCCGAAGATGCGGTCCAGGTTCTTCTCGGTCTCGCCGATGTACTTGGACACCGTCGTGGCGAGATCCACGCGGAAGATCTCGAGGCCGAGCTCGGCGGCGATCACCTGCGCGCCCATCGTCTTGCCCGTGCCGGACTCGCCCGCGAACAGGACCTTCAGGCCCTGCGTCCGCGACACGGTCCGCTCGTAGCCCCAGTCGCTCAGCACGCGGTCGCGGTGGCGCAGGTAGGCGCTGATCGACTGCAGCTGCTCGGTCTGTTTGGGCGGGACGACGAGGTCCTCCCACTTGTAGCCGGGCGGGAGCCGGGCCGCGAGCTCACCGAGCTTGGAGGAGGAGGCCTGGCGGGCGCCGGCGTCCAGGTCGCGCACCTCCGGCGCCTCGGCGCCACGCGCCACGGCCGACAGCCGCGCCACCTCGGCGGCCTCGATGATCTGCGTCATGGAGAGCCGGAACTTGGCCGCGACGTCGTCGGTCTCGGTCACGCCGGTGAGGTCCGCCCACGCCTGGCGGCGCTCGGCGAACGACGGCGGGCCGGCCTCGACGAGCAGCACGGTGCGCTCGCCCAGGGCGAGCGCCGCGGTGCGCGTGGGCGCGGCGAGGATCGTCCGGTCCGGGCGGGCCTCGATCGCGCGCAGCAGCCGGCCGCGCTCGGCCGGCTCGACGTCCTCGAGCCCTTCGAAGATGATCGGCCGCCCCTCCAGCGCGCTGATCAGCGCGGCCTCGGCCATGACGTCCTTGTCGGTGAGGTCGCGCACGTGGGCGGCGAGCAGCGGCCGCCCGAGCGCGGTCGCGATCAGCGTGTCGGCGTCGGGGCCGGCGAGCACGATCGGCAGGTGCGAGGAGCGCGCGAGCAGCGCCGCCATCGTCTCCACCGCCTCCGCGCGGCCCGGCGCGTGCGCGGGCAGTTCGAGCATCCGCAGGCGGGTCGGGTGCGGCGACTCGTCCATGCGCCCGCCGAGCAGAACCGCCGCGAGCCGGTCGGCGATCTTGATCGGCCGCTCCGCGAGCGGCGTCTGCGCGTCCCCGAGCAGCTTCAGCGCGCCGCGCGCCCGCAGGCGCCCGGCGGCGTCGAACGCCACCATCACGTCCGCCGGGGTGAGCCCTTCGCCCTCGAGTAGCTGCCCGACCAGCCGCGGCGACGGCAGTTTGCGCGTGACGTCGTCCTGCAGGTACGCGTACAGGCGCCCGTAGCGCGGGTTGAGCTCGGTCGCGGCGCAGACGGCCAGCACGGCCGCCTCGAGCAGGTCGAGCCCGAGCGCGCGCACGACCTCCTGCAGGCGGCCGTCAGCGTCGAGCGACGAGTCGCCCTGGGACAGCCGCAGCGCGACCTCGTCGGAGATGTAGAGCCCGCGGAACGGGTCGCCGGGGTCCGGGTCCGACGCGGCGACACGCTCGACCGCCGCCATGACGCGGCGGTCGATGAAGCCGAAGGAGATCTCCGTCACTTAAGGCCGCGGCCCACGAATCAGTGCTTGACCTTGTCCGCCACGGCGTCCGCTTCGGTCTCGATGGCATCGCCGGGGTTCGAGACCGAGAGCGGCCCGCTGGTCGGCGCGCCGCGCTGCTGGGCGACGTGCGCGAGCTCGTGCGCGATCAGCTTGTCGCCGTCGGACGTGCCGGGCTTGTACTGGTCCTTGCCGAAGTAGACGTCCGTGCCGGTCGCGAACGCCCTCGCGGAGACCGCGTGATTGAGGTCGTTGGCGTAGTCGCCGGTATGCACGCGGACATCGGAGAGGTCGCCCATCTGCGGCGACAGCTTGTTCGCGACGCCCGAGTCGAGCGCCTGGCCGCCTCCGCGCGTGGAGTCGATCTTGGACTGGACCGAGTCGTGGACCTGGCCATTCTCCATGATCCCGGCGCCCTGACGAGCGGCGATCGCGCCACCGAACGCGCGGTTGCCCACGTTCGAGACCAGGTTGTGGAGCGGTGCGGCGGGGTCTTCACGCTGCGTCTGCTCCGGCTTCGGTGCCCGGGGCTTCTCGTGTTCGTGAAGGCGTTCGGGATCACTCACACCGCCGAGGATACGGGCCGACCGGTCCAACGCGCAACCACCAAAGTGTATGCTTCGGGCATGTATCCGGAGGAGAGCCAGAAAGCGAACCCGCTCGAGATCCTCGGCGCCTGGCTTCACATCTGGACCCCGCCGCGCGGCGTCGAGATCCCACCCGTGCCGTGGCGCAAGATCGCGATCGGCAGCGCCATCGGCCTCGTGGTCGTCGGCATCGCGGCCGCGATCCTGGTCCCGCGCATCGACGCCAACAAGGAGCAGACTGCGGCCGAGATCGCCGCCCACAAAGAGCGCGTGCGCAAGGAGAACGTCGCCCGCATCAACCGCTCCCAGGCGGCGAAGCTCGGCGAGGCGAAGGCGCTCGCGCCCGCGGCCGGCGCCTCCGTCGCGGAGGTCGAGCACGCCAAGGGCCAGCTCATGAACCGGGTCGAGGCGGACATGTACGCGGACGCGCAGGCGCGCGCCAAGACCGGCGAGATCAAGCCCGTGACCGCACCCCCGGAGTGCGAGCGCGCGCAGGGCTCGCCGACCAGCGGCCCGATCGGCGTCTTCAACTGCTTCATCCAGACCACCCCGATCAAGGCGGGCGAGCGCAACATGGCGGGCGCCCTCGGCTACCCGTTCCGCGCCGTCGTCCACTACGACACGTACACGTACGCGTGGTGCAAGGCCGAGCTCGTGCCCGGGGAGAAGCTCGTCGTCTCGCCCGAGTCGGCGCCGCTGCTGCCCCCGGAGTGCCGCTGGCCGCAGGACTGAATACAGAAGCATCACATCTCGGACGCAGCAGTCCGGAAGAGTCGCACACGTCCTTGGGGGCGGCCGGAAGCCGCCCCCTTCGCGTTAACAAGGAGTCAGGTTGCCTCATTCCGTACCCTGGCGGCGCGCGTGCGCCGTGGCTGTGACCGGTGTGCTGGCGCTGGCTGCGCCGGCCGCCGCCGAGCCGGTGAAGGCGGGCCCCGTGCTGCCCGACGAGCTGACCGTCCTCACGATGGGCGGCGCCGTCCCGCTGCCGGTCCCGGCCGGCGTGAACGGCGATGAAGTCGCGTTGTACCGCTACGCGACCGAGGGTGCGTACCGCGGCCGCCTGCGCTACCCGAGCGTGCCGGCCGACGGCGTCACGCCGCTCACCAAGAGCACCCACCCGGCGGTCGCGCCGCTGCGCTCGCACGCGCTCAAGCGCTCGGTCGACGGGCGCTTCGTGACCTTCGCCGCCAACAAGCTGCCCTTCAACGCGCCGATCTTCCAGGACTACCGGTCCCACGTCGCGGTGCACGTCGCCGCCGACGGCACGCGGACCGAGATCCCGCTCGGCTACGAGAACACCGGCAACTTCAGCGCCGTCACCGTCGACGGCACGCGCAGCTGGTTCTCCAACAGCTCCGAGCTGTACACGATCCTCCCCGGCGAGACCGACAACACCCGCATCGGGATCGGCGCGCTGCGGGAGTCCACGCCGGGCGTCGAGATCGTCGACGGCTCGGTGCAGTTCACGACCTTCTCCGGTGTCTACCGCCTCGACGGCGGTCTGCCCACGACGGGTTCGCTCTCCATGACGCCCGCGCGCATCCCGCTGATCGAGCTCTCCAACGCGGTCGACAGCGCGTTCGTCGACACGGACGGCACCGCCGGCGTCGACACGGCCTACGTCTCGCGCGGGACGCGCGGGCTCTACAAGTACACGCTCGCGGGCGGCCAGTGGACGCAGCGCGGCATCGCCGCCGGCGACTTCAACTACGTCACCGCGCGCGCCGTCGCCGGCGCCGTCGAGGTCTACGCGTCATCGGGTGACGGCCTGCGGGTGCTGAAGGTCGTCGACACCGCGCACATCGGCGCCCCGTTCGCCACCAGCGGCGCCGAGACGATCGTCTACGCGCCCGAGGCACGCCGCTTCACCGGCCTGACGTTCGCCCCCGGCGCCGGCTTCGAAGCCGAGACGACGCCCTATCCGGCGACGCCGCCGCAGCTGTACCCCTCCAGCACGGAGGTCGAGACGTTCGCCGGTCGCACGTCGACCCTGACCGTCGATGTCGCCGACCCGAACACGCCGTCGTCGGAGCTGACGCTGACGGTGCAGTCCTCGAACGCCACCGTGCTGCCGAACGACAACGTCACGGTCACCGGCACCGGAACGCGGCGCACGGTCACGCTGCGCCCGATCACCAACGGCTCGTCCGACCTCATTCTCACGGTCGCGGCCGGCAGCGAGCAGACGACGCGCACGATCGAGGTCGCCGTCTTTCCGGAGCCGCCGGACCCCACCAGCCATTACTACAGCGGCCTCGTGGACATCTCGGCGGCGATCGACCTCGGCGGCGAGCTGTTCCTCGGCATGTCCGACGAGGCCAACAGCCTCGCACTGTTCAAGAAGGGGGAGGACGGCGCGGCGATCGAGGGCTTCATCGCCGGGCTCCCCGGCGGCGAAGCCGATCTCGAGGGCGCGGTGCGGTTCGGCGACACGATCGTCGTGACCGGTTCGCACGGCAACAACCGCTCGGGCGAGTTCCGCGCGGAGCGTCGCTTCCTCGCGCACATCAGGCTCTCGGGCACGGGCGAGCAGCTCCAGCTCACGGGCGCCGGCAGCTACACCCGCCTGTGGGACCAGTGGCGCGGGTGGGACGCGGCCAACGGCCACGGGCTCGGCGCGAACTTCCTCAAGTTCGAGACCGCCACGCGGCCGGGTGTGCTGCCGAACGCGCCGAACGGCTGGAACGTCGAGGGCCTGACGATGGCCCCGGGCAGCTCCACGACGGGCTGGTTCGGGATGCGCGCCCCGACGGTCACGGGCGCCGACGGCATCGAGCGCGCCGTCATCCTGCCGGTGAACAACCTCGACCAGCTGACGTCGAACGCCGTCGACGCGCAGCTGGGACGGCCGATCCTGCTCGACCTCGGCGGCCGCTCGATCCGCGACATCGCCAAGAACGCCCAGGACCAGTACCTGATCTCGGCCGGCCCCGGCGACACCAGCGACTCGCTGCAGACCTGGGCGCTGTACACCTGGGACGGCAATCCGGACCACGACCCGCAGATGGTCAAGGAGCTGGCGACGGACGCGCAGCGCATCGGTGCGTGGGAGGGCATCGCCGAGGTCCCGGCCGACCTCGGCACGGGCAGCCGCGTGCTGTTGACCGCCGACTCCGGCGACACCGGCCTGGGCAAGGCCTACGGCCAGTACGTGACGCTGGACGCGCCGGCCGCGCGTCCGGCCGTCGTGGGCGGCTTGGCCGCGACCACTTCCGCGGGCGCGATCGCGCTCCGCTGGGACGCGGCGGCGGGCGCCACGCGCTACTACGTCACGGCCAAGACGGCGGACGGCGCCGACGCGCCGGGCACGCCGCGCTTGGTGACCGGGACGCGCACCGACATCGGGGGCGTGCCGGGCGGGACCGAGTACACGGTCGACGTGCGCGCCGAGAACACGGCCTCGCGCTCGGCGAGTGCCACGAAGCTCAAGGTGACGCCGGAGCAGGGCCCGCGGACGCCGACGACGACCACGCTGCAGCTGGTCGGCACGCCGGTGTTCGGCGAGCCGTACACGCTGGTCGCGACGGTCAGCGACCCGGACGCGACGGGCACGATCCGCTTCACCAACAACGGCTCGACCCTCCCGGACGATGACCTCGGGCCGGACGTCGTGGACTTCCCGGTGGTCGACGGCAAGGTGACGATCAACCCCGGTACACGCGTGCAGCCGGGCGTGAGGAACCTGCGCGCGGATTTCACCTCCACCAACCCTGAGACGTTCCTGTCATCGTCGTCAGGGTCCGTGCCCACGTTCATCGCGTGGCGGCCGCGGGTCCCGAAGGTCGAGGTCGTGTCGATCACGGGCGATCGCGTCGCGGGCGGCCAGCTCGCGATCAAGGCGAAGATCAGCGGCTACACGCCGGCCGAGCTGGGCTCGAACGAGGCCATCCTCGGGTTCGGCACCCGTGCCGACGGCGCGACGGCGCGGACCGTGATCGGCAACGTCACGGCCGAGGCCGACGGCGAGGCCACGCTCATCACGTCCGCCCTGGCGGCCGGTAAGCACCGGATCTCGGTGGACGTGCGGCGCGGGATCAACCCGCACATCGCCGGCTGGTCGACGGAGATCCCGCTCGAGATCGCCCCGGCGGGCTCCGAGCCGGCCCGGCCGCGCCCGGTCACGATCCCGAAGGTCGCGCTGAGCGTCACCGGCACGCGGATCACCAACCAGCCGCACACGCTGACGGCGCGCGTCTCGGACCGGTCGCTGGCCGGCACGGTGCAGTTCTTCCAGTACAGCGGCGGCTCGATCGGCACCCCCGTGCCGGTCGTGAACGGGATCGCGACGCGCACGGGCACGATCACGGCCGACCTGCAGCAGGTGTTCGCGCGCTTCGAGCCGGCCGATGACCGCGACATGACGGCGTCGGCCGTCTCACTCGGCGTCGGCATCCTGCGGGCCGCGGGCGCGGAACCGCCGCTGGGCGATCCGACGCCCACCACCACGACGCTCTCGCTCGACGGCGAGCGCGTGGCGGGCGAGCCGCTGACGGCGAACGTCGAGGTCAAGACCGACTCGACGGCTCCCGTCGCCGAACGCGACATCAACGGCTACATCGAGCTGCTGGCCGACGGCACGGAGATCGCGATGGTCCCGGTGCTCCGGGGCAAGGCGACGGACACGTTCACGCTGCCGGTCGGCTCGCACACGCTGCAGGCCCGCTACGTGTCCTCGGACGAGCGCCGGTCGCTGAGCTCGGCGTCGGCGGAGCAGCCGGTCGCCGTGGCGGTGCAGACCGAGGCGGAGGCGCCGGTCGGCGGCTCGGTCCCGGCGACGCTGGCGCTGTCCATGGGCGCTCCGGCTTCGTTTGAGCCGTTCGTGCCGGGCGTTGAGCATCAGTACACGGCGCAGACGTCGGCGAAGGTCATCAGCACCGCGGGTGACGCGGCGCTGACGGTGAGCGAGCCGGGCCGCATGACCAATGGCGCGTTCTCGCTCGCCTCGCCCCTGCGCGTCGAGCTCTCGAAGACGGCCTGGACCGGGCCGGTGTCGAACGAGTCGGTCGACATCGCGTTCAAGCAGGCCATCGGTGCCAACGATCCGCTGCGCACCGGGACGTACAGCAAGACGCTGACGTTCACGCTGAGCACGACGCAGCCGTAGGCAGAGGGGCGCCCCCGGTCACGGGGGCGCCCATCTCACACTGTGCGCTCGTCCTCGGGCGGGTCGAGCTTGCCCTCGTTGTACAGGTCGAGCAGGATCTCCTTGGCGTAGGTCTCGGCGAGCTCTCCGGTCCACTCGCCCTTGGCCTGCAGGCGCGCGCACACGCGTCGCGAGAACTCGTCGACCACGGCCGCGCCGACCGCCTCGAAGGTCGGGTCCCCGGCGAGCTCGTGCTGCGCCTCGACCACGCAGTCGAAGTACTCCTGCGTGCCCCCGGAACCGCCGGCGACGCTCGGCTGCCAGACCTTCCAGCCGTCCGCCTCGCGCACGAGCTTGGCGGGCGTCGACTTCATGCCCGCGACGTCGCGGTCCACGTGCACCTCCGCGCGATTCCCGTGCACCTTCACCGCCGTGATCCTCGGCGCGACGGTGCGTATGGGCTCCGGCCAGCCGCGCAGGTTCTCGCGCACCGCCGTCACGCACGCCTTGTTGTCGACGCTCACGACCTCGCGCTGGGCGCCCTCGGAGAGGGTCCGGCACACCGCCGCCGCGTCGCCGGCCGCCACAGCGGTCCGGTAGCGCTCGAGCACGGTCCGCGCCTCGGTCTCGGGGCTCGGCGCCGGCGCGCTCGCCCGCTCCATCTGCGCACCGCAGCCGCAGACCATCGTCGTCAGTAGAACTCCCGCGATCCACCGCATCGATGTCTCTTGTGCCCACCCTTCGCGGGGAGGAATCCCTGAATCGAAGGCGAACGAGGGGCCCGATGGGCTTCCCCTGCGACAGCGAACGGAGCGTGTGACGTGGCCAAGGTGATCGCCTTCGCCAATCAGAAGGGTGGCGTGGCCAAGACGACGACCACCCTCAACCTGGCCGCGGCGTTCGCCGAGGCGGGGTATCGCGTGCTGTGCGTGGACATGGACCCGCAGGGCAACCTGTCGATGTCGCAGGGCCTGGATCCCGAGACGCTCGAGAAGTCGATGTTCGACGTGCTCGTGCACGACCTGCCGATCCGCGAGGTCACCTACAAGTGCGAGATCGACGTCGCCGCGGCGTCGATCGACCTCGCCGGAGCCGAGATCGCGATGTCGGTGAAGATCGGCCGGGAACGCTCTCTGGACAAGGCACTCCGCGCAGTTTCCGACGACTACGACTTCGTCTGCATCGATACGCCGCCCTCTCTGGGACTCTTGACGGTGAATGCGCTCACCGCCGCCGACAAGGTCATCGTCCCCGTCCAGTGCGAGTATCTGTCGATGCGCGGGCTCCTTCAGCTCCAGAACACGCTTCAAATGATCCGCGAGAACCTCAACCCCGCCGTCGACATCATGGGCATTCTGCCCACGATGGTGGATACGCGGACGCTGCACGCGCAGGAGGCGCTCGAGATCCTGGAGGAGAACTTCGGGGACCGGGTGTTCGGGGCGCGCATCAAGAAGACCGTCCGCTTCGCGGAAGCTCCCGTGAAGGGGATGTCAGTGCTGAAGTACGACCCCACTGGGCAGGCGGCAGACGCGTATCGCCGGCTGGCGAAGGAGGTGCTCTCGAATGGGTAGCGGCAAGCGGGCGAGCATGCGGGAAGGCCCGTTGGCCAACCTGTTCCGGAAGACCGAGACTGAAGGGCTGGGCGAGCAGCCGCAGCCGCCGGCCGTGCGAGCGGAGGAACCACGCGTGGATGAACCGCAACAGCCGGCCGTGCCCGAGCGCGCGACGCCGGTGCAGCCGCCTTCCCCGCAGGAGCGGCTGCGGCACGCCTTCAGCACGGACGTGCCGGGCGACATGATGGCCCCGCCCCCGGCGGACGAGCCGCCCGCCGCGCCGCCGTCGGCCGCGGACTACCAGTGGGGCTCGGTCAGCCAGGACCGCGTCGGTACACCGCAGCTGCGCGTGGTCGGCGTGGGCGGCGGCGGCGTGAACGCCGTCAACCGGATGATCGAGGCGGAGGTGAGCGGGGTCGAGTTCATGGCCCTGAACACGGACGCCCAGTCCCTGCAGTCCTCCTCGGCGCACCTGACGCTGCAGATCGGCGCGGACATCACGCGCGGGCTCGGCTCGGGCTCCGATCCGGACCGCGGTCGCGCGGCCGCGATGGAGGACTACGACCGCATCAAGTCCCTGCTCAAGGGCTCGGACATGGTCTTCATCACGGCGGGCGAGGGCGGCGGCACGGGCACGGGCGCGGCGCCGGTCGTGGCGCGCGTGGCGCGTGAGCTCGGCGCGCTCACCGTCGGGATCGTGACCAAGCCGTTCGGCTTCGAGGGCTCGCGCCGCCTGCAGGCGGCCGAGGCCGGCATCGAGGCGCTCGCCGAAGAGGTGGACACCCTCATCGTCGTCCCGAACAACAAGCTGCTGTCGGTGCTGGACAAGCAGACGTCGATGGTCGAGGCGTTCCGCGTCGCCGACGACGTCCTGCGCCAGGGCGTCCAGGGCATCAGCGACCTGATCACGCTCCCGGGCCTGATCAACCTCGACTTCGCGGACGTGCGCACGATCATGTCCGAGGCCGGCAACGCGCTGCTCGGCATCGGCATGGGCACGGGCGAGAAGCGCGCGATCGACGCGGCCGCGCAGGCCACGTCCTCGCCGCTGCTGGAGACGACGCTGGAGGGCGCGAAGGCGATCCTGCTGTCCATCACGGGCGGCCGGGACCTGTCGCTGTGGGAGGTCAACGAGGCGGCCCGCGCCGTCCAGGAGACCGCGCACCCCGACGCGAACATCATCTTCGGCGCCATGGTCGACGAGAAGCTCGAGGACGAGGTGTGGGTGACCGTCGTGGCCACGGGCTACGAGGGCACGCCGTCGCGCCCGGCCACGGCCGACCGCGGCGGCTTCCGTGAGCCCGTGGGCGAGCCGCGGGTAACCCGAACGCGTGAGCGTGAGCCCGCCGCCCGCTCGGCGCGTCCGACCGACGTCGACGTCCCTGAGTTCATCCCGCGATTCTGAGTGGGGGCGCCCCTTCGGGGGCGCTTCGCGGGGGCGCCCTTTCGAGGGCGCCCCGGAGGTGACGCCCGATGGCTGATCGCGGCGTCGTCGCGGCCGGCCACCCACTCACCGCCCAGGCCGGCGCGGACATCCTCCGCGCCGGCGGCAACGCGGTGGACGCGGCGCTGGCCGCGCTGATGATGTCGTTCATGGCCGAGCCCTTGTTGACCGGGCTCGGCGCGGGCGGCTCCATGCTCGTCGCGCCGCCCGGGGCGGAGCCGGTGCTGCTGGACTTCATGGTCGCGGCGCCGTCCGGCGGTGACCGCGCGCCGCTCGACGCGGTCGTGATCGACTTCGGCGACGCGGTGCAGGTGTTCCACATCGGCGCGTCCTCGTGCGGCGTGTACGGCGTGCCGGCCGGGGTGGCGGAGGCGTCCGCGCGCTTCGGGAGCGTGCCGCTGCCGGACCTGGCCGCGGCGGCGGTCGCCGCCGCGCGTGACGGGATCGTGACCAACCGGACGCAGGCGCTGCTGTGGGAGCTGCTGGCGCCGATCGCGGTCGCGACCGCGGAGTCCCGCGCGCGCTACCAGCTCGACGGCGCGCTCCCGCGCGAGGGTGACGTGGTGCGCGACCCGGACCTGGCCGACGCGATCGAGCGGCTCGCGTCCGAGGGCGCCGGACCGTTCTACGAGGGCGACATCGGCCTCGCGGTGTCGGATTGGGTGCGCGAACGCGGCGGGACGCTCTCCCGCACCGACCTTCATGCCTACTCGACGATCCCGCGCGAGCCGGTGCGCGTCCGCTATCACGGCCGCGAGGTGCTCACGAACCCGCCGCCCAGCGCCGGCGGGCTGCTGATCGCCTACGCGCTCGCGCTGCTGGAGCGGGCGGGCGGCAAGCCGGACGGCGCGGCGCTCGTGACCGCGATGGAGGCCGCGCAGACCGAGCGCACGGAAGCGTTCCTGGACCACCTGCACGCGCCGGGCTTCGCGGAGGCGTTCATGAGCTCCCGGCTCGGCTCCACCACGCACGTCTCCGTGCTCGACGCCGACGGCTGGGCGTGCAGTGTCACGACGACCAACGGCGAGGGCTCTGGGCTCGTCGTCCCCGGCACCGGCATCCACGTCAACAACATGATGGGCGAGCAGGACCTCTCGCCCGCGGGCTGGTTCACGCACCCGCCGGGGCGGCGGCTGCCGTCGATGATGGCGCCGACGATCGTGCTCGAGGACGGCCGGCCCGAGCTGGTGGTGGGCAGCGCCGGCTCCAACCGCATCCGGTCAGCGATCCTGCAGGTGATCGTCAACGCGATCGACCACGGGATGGACGCGCAGCCCGCCGTGGACGCGCCGCGCCTGCACTTCGAGGACGGGCTCGTCTACACCGAGCCCGGCATCGCGGACATCGCGGGCCGCACGATGGTGCGCTTCCGCGAGCGCAACCTCTTCTTCGGCGGTTGCCAGGCGGCCGAGCGCCACCACGGCACCGGCGCGTTCAGCGGCGGGGGCGATCCGCGTCGGGGCGGCGCGGTGGTGACGACCTGACGGTCACCACCTGGTTCATGAACGCCGAGTGCAGCGAGCACATCAGCAGGTAACGGCCGGGCTCGGTGAAGCGCCGGCCGTACTGGTCGCCGTCCTGCGACCACGGTGAGCCGAAGCCGACGGGGCCGTCGGCGAGCGTGACATCGTGGCGCTCGTCGTCGGGGAACCGCCAGCGGACGATCGCGCCGCGGCCGACGACGAGGTTCGGCGCGCTGAAGCGGAAGTCGCGCACCGTCACGCTCGTGGTCGGGCCTTCGATCTCGCGCGCCGAGCCGTCAGCCTGGGTGGTGGGTCGCGCGCGGCCGTCGCCGCCGACGCGCGAGAGCGTCAGGCGCAGCTTGGGCGGCGCGGTCCGCGCGCGGGGGAACTCAGCGCCGAGTTCCTGCGCGTCCGGCGGTGCGGGCGCGCACTTGACGTCCGGCGCGCCCGGTGCCGGCGGCGCGACATAGACGTGGCTGATCCCCATCACGCGCGTGTGCGGGCGCGTGTTGTCGTAGGACGCGGTGACCTTGAGGGTCTCGCCCTTCTGGAACGCGTAGCCGGTGGGCGACTGCCACCAGCTGATCGCCTTCGGGTCCGGCTCGTGCAACAGCGGGCGGACGGCGTACAGCTTGTCGTCGGAAGGCGCGTAGAACGGCTTGTTGGTGACGAGCGTGCGGTACTTGCAGCCGGGCTGGCTGAGGATGAGCTCGTTGGCGCCGCCGTGCAGGTGGCCGCCGACGGCGACGATCCGGCCCGCCTCGGGCATGTCGAACGTGCGCGCGCGCCGGTGCTCCTTCGATCCCCGGCCGGGCACCGACCACTGCGGGTCGGGCGAGCACGGGATCACCGACAGCCAGTACGGCTTGACCGGGATCACCGGGCGCGGGTCGATCGTCACGCGCGTCTCGACGTAGAACTCCTGCGTGCCGGAGCGGTGGTGCATGACCATCAGCGACGACCGCCACTTGTCGGCCGGGTTGCTCGGATACCCGTATCCCGGCGGCAGCGTCAGCGGGCGCAGCTCCTCGCTCGTTCCGTAGAAGCGCTCGCGCGTGCGCTTGAGCGGGCACATCGGGTCCCGCCGCTGATCGTCCGGGCCGCCGTTGGTGTAGACGATGTGGTGCAGCATCGCGGTGTACTGCGGCAGCACCGTGCCGTCCTTGTCCACGAGCCGGACGTCCATCCCGACAATCGCGCCCGGCACGTCGGGCGGCGCGACCTTCACCGACTCGAACAGCGTCGCGTACGGGCCGAGGTTGTACGGGCCGCTGCGCTGGACGTGCGTCGTCAGCGTCGGGTCCGCGCGATGCTCGGGGACGGGCGGCGTGATCTGCGCGTGTGCCGTGGGCGCCAGCACGAGCAGCAGCGCCACGGCTAGGAGGGTCCGGACCATCGGACCGCAAGTCAACACGATCGGACGGACGAAGGTGTCGGATCCCGGTGCGGCTAAGGTGGCGACATGTTGAGGATTGCGTCAGTGTTGCTCGCGATGCTCGCCGCGCCGGCCGCGGCGCAGGCTCAGACCCCGCCGCCGCTCACGCCGGCGCAGGGGTGGATCGACGACCTCCCGATGTACTTCGTGGGCGGCTGCCTGAGCTTCAGCGGCCAGCCGGCCTGCTGGGACGGCATGCCGCCGACGCCGGGCACCTCGCCGCGCGTGGGCGTGGCTCCGGGCTCGACCCTGACCCTGCGCTTCGGCGTCCCGGCGACCGCGGTCACCGTTCCCGCGGGCGTCGGCACGCTGACCCAGCGCGACCCGCACACGTGGGCGCTGACGCTCGCCCCGAGCGCCGTGGCGACGTTTCCGCTGCCGGTGAACGCGACGCTCGCGGGCGACACGCACGCCGGCCTGGCGCACTTCTCAGCCACGGTCGCCGTCACCAGTCCGGAGGTGCTCGACGTCGAGCGGTCGGGCTCGGTCGTGCGCCTGCGCGTGCGCGTGCCGGCGCGCGGAACGGTGCGCGCCCACGTCCGCGTCGGCGATCAGCGCCGGTCCGCGGTGGTGGAGCGGACGTTCTCCGCGGCGGGGCAGCGGCGGCTGCGCGTCAAGCTCCGCGGCACGCCCGCGCGCAGCGCGTGGCTGGTCATGCGCTACACGTTCCCGGGCGGTCAGCCCGTTGAGATTTCACAACGCCTGCCGGCTTGATCTGACCTCCGACGGCGCATAGTGTCACCGCGCCAAACCGCACGCGCGGGTCCAGGGCGCGGGCCTGAAGAGGGGGACCATGTCGTTTTCAAACAAGCTGTTGGCGGCCGCGGCCGCCGCGGTCGTCGCGGGCTGCGCCGTTCCGGCCGTCGCGTCGGCCGAGCCCACCGTGGACGCGGCGAAGGCCGCGTTCGACGAGCTCGGCCTCACCACGATCGCGCAGTTCCCGAGCGGGCGCACCGCCCCGCCCACTGCGGGCAGCGCCGAGAACTGGGGCTACCGCACGTATGAGCAGGTCAACCAGGAGCTCGCGAACCTCGCGTCCGCGAACCCCGGTTTCGTCAAGCTCAAGACCGCGCCCTACAAGAGCGTCCAGGGCCGGGACGTCAAGTACCTGGAGATCACCAACGACGTCGACGCGCACGACGGCCGGCCCGTGTTCTTCATGATGGGGACGATCCACGGCAACGAGTGGGCCGCCATGGAGCACACGGTCGAGTTCATCTACGACGTGATCAACACGTCCAAGACGAACCCGAAGGTCAAGGCGATCTTCGACAAGGTGCGCTTCATCGCCATGCCGATCGTCAACCCGGACGGCGTCGTCGCCTGGACGCGCGCGAACAGTCGCGGCGTCGACATGAACCGCAACTATCCCTTCGGCTGGGGCTCGAACATCGGCGTGTCGCTGACGGCGCGCGGCGCGGGCCCGGGGTCCGAGCCCGAGGTCCAGAACACGATGGAGATCGTCAAGAACCATCAGGTCGTCGCGCTGGTCACCAACCACAACGCGTCCCACGCGCTGTTCTATCCGGGCCTGGAGATCGCGGCCGGGCTCCCCGCGGACCTGGACGTCATCCGGGGCCTCTCGCTCGCGATGGCCGATCGCACCAAGGGCGGCTACACGAACGTCCGCGACTCCGCGCACGATTATGAGACCAGCGGCGAAACGGTCGACTGGTCCTACTACGCCACGCGCGGCTTCGCGGTCACGATGGAGTCCGTCGGCGGTTCGCAGAGCTGCGGCGTGCGCAACGCTCCGACCAACCGCTCTTCGCAGACGCCGAACTACGCGTTCTGCACGGTCGGCGACTACACCGGCGTGGTCCCGGACGCGGCGCCGCAGGACGTCAAGACCGCCTACCACGGCCACCCCGTCCGCGACGCCTTCTACCAGGCGCTCGTGTTCCCGACGATCGACGCCGGTCATTCCGTGATCACCGGCAAGGCACCCGCGGGCCACACGCTGAAGGTCAGCAAGTCCTTCAACCTGTACACGAACCGGATCAAGCTCACCTCGAACCCGGAGCCGACGAACCCGCCGCAGGCGATCCCGACGACGCTCCAGTCCTCGATGACGGTCCCCGCCTCCGGCCAGTTCTCCTTCCACGTGAACCCGTCCGTGCGCCCGGTCCCGCCCTACCGCGCCGAGGGCATGGTCCCGGGCCCGAACGGCTTCTACCAGGAGAGCTGGACGCTCACGTGCGTGGCGCCCGACGGGAAGACGGTCAGCGGCCAGCAGGTGCTGATCGACAAGGGCCAGACGAAGACGGTGGCCCCGTGCGGCACGGAGGGCACCGTCGGCGGCACCGTGCCGGCGACGCTCGCGCTGTCACTGAGCGCGCCCGCCAGTTTCGAGCCGTTCGTCCCCGGCGTGGCGAAGGAGTACACGGCCACGACCCACGCCACCGTCACCTCCACCGCGGGTGACGCGACGCTGACGGTGGCCGACACCGGCGCCAACCCGGGTCACCTGGCCAACGGCGCGTTCACCTTGGCGTCGCCGCTGCAGGGGCTCGGCGTGGTCAAGTCCTGGACGGGCCCGACCTCCAACGAGGACGTCACGGTCACGTTCAAGCAGGCGATCGGGGGCAATGAGCCGCTGCGTACCGGCACCTACGCGAAGGCGCTCACCTTCACGCTGTCGACGACCAACCCCTAGCGGCTGCGGAAGATCCCGGCACCGTCGACCTGCGCCTTGAGCGCACGGAGGCGGTGCTGGGTGAAGCCGTCGTGGAAGCGCGCCGGGCGCTCGGTGAAGTTCACCAGCGCGCGGCCCGCGTCCCAGGGCTCGAGCGCGTCGTCGAGGCGGGCGAGGGCGGCGTCGACGGTCATGGCCGTCTCGGCGTCCGGCGCGAGGCCGACGGAGAACATCAGGAACTCGCCCTTGACGTCGTTGAGCGCGCCGTTGCAGACGCTGCCGCGGGCCATCGCGCCGCCGAGGTGACGCAGCTCGACGGCGAGCAGCGGCGCGCCGGCGTGGGCGAGCAGGCCGGCGATCGCGCCGTCGGTCAGGTCGTTGAGCAGGCGGTGCCCGTGGGCGGCGGCGCTCGGCTCCTTCGGGTCGTTGTGGATCGCGCCGAGCGCGTCCGGCGGCATCGGCGCGACCAGGTCGGCGACCGGCCCGAGCGCGCGCAGCGGCGCGAGGATCGCGTCGCCGCCGAGGATCGCGACCTCGACGATCGCGACCGGGTCGCCACCGGGCGGGTTGATGAGCCGGCACAGCGAGGTGACCTCGTCGCCCACGGTGCGCGTCCAGTCCCGCCAGGCGGTGAACACCTCCTGGGCGCGGACGCCGGGGAACACCAGCGCGCCGCCGTGGAGCGCGGTCACCGGGTGCAGCTCGAACTCGATCGCGGTGACGATCCCGTAGGCCGGCGTCCCGCCGCCGCGCAGCGCCCAGAACAGCTCGGGGTGCGTGCGGGTGTCGGTGCGGATGAGCTGCGCGTCGGCGGTCACGACCTCGATCGCGGTGACCGCGTTGCAGGCGAACCCGTGCTTGCGGGCGAGCCAGCCGACGCCGCCGCCGAGCGTGTAGCCGACGACGCCGACATCGGGTGAGCTGCCCGCGAGCGGCGCGAGCCCGTACCGGGCGGCGGGGACGGTCACGTCGCTCCAGCGGGCGCCGGCGCGGACACGGGCGGTGCGGGTGGCTGGGTCGATCCGGACGCCGCGCATGTGGTCGGTGCGGACGAGGATCGTGCGCTCCAGCGAGCCGGTCGCGCCCGCGCCGTGGCCCGTGGCCTGCGGCGCGAGGTCGAAGCCGCTCTCGCCCGCGAACTGGACGAGCGTCACGACGTCCTCGTCCGTGCGCGGGAACACGACCGCCGCGGGCCGCTGATCGACGGCGCGGTTCCACGGCTTGCGCAGGTCCTCGTAGCCGGGGTCGGTCGGACCGTGGACCTCGCCGTGAAGGCGGGAGCGGAGGGCGGAGAGGTCGGCGGAGGGGCGGTCCGTGATCAGCATGACCCGATGGTGCGGCGCGGCGGCGATCCGCACATCGGGGGAATGCCTAGTTCAGACCCCGCCCATCTCCTTAGGCGGCCAGTAGGTGGCGACCGCCTCGCCGATGATCCAGTCGCGCGGGACCGGACCCCAGAAGCGGCTGTCCTCGGAGTCGCCGCGGTTGTCGCCCATCATGAAGTACGTGCCCGCCGGGATCTTGATCTCGTTGAGGTTGCACTCGGGCCCGGAGCACTCGGACGCGAACGGCTCCTCGGTGGGCTTGCCGTTGCGGATGACCTTGCCGTCGACGACCGCGATCGTGTCGCCCGGCATGCCCACGACGCGCTTGACGAACGTCGTGTCGGCCTTCTCGCCCGTCGCCTTCGCGCACGGCTGGCGCGCCTCGGCGCCGCCGTCGTACCACGGTCCCTGCCCGCGATTGCCGCACTCGCGCGTGTCCACGCCCGAGGGCGGCGTGAACACGGTCACGTCGCCGAGCTTCGGGTCGCCGCCGACGCGGTGCGAGAAGCGGTTGACGAGGATGCGTTGCCCGACCTCGAGCGTGGGCACCATCGACTCCGACGGGATGCGGTAGGGCTTGACCGCGAACGCCTGGATCGTCAGGGCGAAGAACAGCGCCACCGCGACGGTCAGGACGAGTTCGACCGTCGAGCGGAGCGGCTTCGTCTTCACTTTGCGAAGGGTAGTCAGCCCGCCCCGAAACAGACGAACGCGGCCGGCGCGACGCTCATCTCCGGCGCGTCGAGCCGCGCGTTCAGGAGCGCCGCGGCGGGCCTGACGCCCGCGGACAGCTCGTCGTCGAGCGCGAGCATCAGGCCCTTGGCCGCCGCGTCGGGAACCGGCACCACGGCGGCGATCAGCGAGGACGTGCCGAGCGCGAACAGCGCCGCCGTGAACCCCATCAGTTCGTCGCCCGCGTGGACGGCGGACAGGCCCGACTCGCACGATGAGAGCACGATCCGCTTCGGGACGCGGCTGAGACGCTCCAGGTCGTAGACCGTCAGCTGCCCGTCCGCCAGCTCGAGGCTGCAGAACTGCGGGTTGTCGTCCCGGAAGCGCCCGTGCGCGGCGATGTGGACGGTGTCCACGCCGTCGAGCGCCAGCGCGACCTGCTCGACCGTGGCGTCGTCGCGGGTGAGCGTGACCGCCTCCGGGTGCCGGCGCGCGAGCTCCTCGACCTCTGCGGTCGCCGCGGGCAGCCGCGGCCCGGCCACGAGCAGTCGGCGCGGGTGGCGTGGCGGCGGGCCGGCGAACGCCGACCGGTACCACAGCCGCAGGGAGGGGGAGACCGACACGGCGCGCTGTCGCAGGCTCGGCAGCAGCGCCCACGGCAGCGCGTGCAGCTCGCCGGTCGGCACGATCACGAGCTCCCGCTGCGCGTCCGGATCGATCGCGAGCAGGGCGTCGAGCCGCTGCGCCACCGTGGCCACGACGTCGCGCATGCCCTGC
The DNA here is from genome assembly GCF_003344625.1 of Solirubrobacter deserti. Classification (GTDB taxonomy): domain Bacteria; phylum Actinomycetota; class Thermoleophilia; order Solirubrobacterales; family Solirubrobacteraceae; genus Solirubrobacter; species Solirubrobacter deserti. Next base: position 737,256 of record NZ_QPKJ02000005.1, read on the forward strand.
TCCGTCCGGCTTCCGGCGCGCGCGGTGGCGAGGTTGCGCAACCCGAAGCGCAGGCTCGCCACCTCCTTCGCGATCTCCGCTCGCGCGCCGACGGTGCGCATCCGCGCCCGCCCGTCGGCGAACGTGACCGCGTGCAGTTGGCCTTCCAGCGCGAAGAACGAGACGAGCACCCGATCCCCGAGCGCCGCGGTCACCGCGTCCACCGGCGGCATCCCGTCGAGCCCGGCGACGAACGCCGTGATGCTCGCGCTCTCGCGCCGCCCGCCCACGTGCCGCTGGGAGCGCCCATGCCCGCCGCCGCCGTGCGGCGCGCCGCGCTCGGACGGGTCGTCGCCGGTGCGCGGCGCGCCGCCCACACGCGCGCCGAGCGCGCGGCCCGCAGCGCCGGCGGCCACGCGTGCCTCGCCGCGCGCCTGCAGCGCGTGGCGCCGGACGGCACGTTCCAGTGCGGCCTGCCGGCGGCGCAGCTCAGTCTCGACGCCGCCCTCGCGCAGTCCCGCCTCGAGCGCGGCGGTCACCCGCCGCAGCTCCTGCAGGTCGCGCGCGAGCGCCTCGTCGTCGGGCGGTCGCGCCGGCCGCCGCAACAGGCCCGCCGCCCGCCGGCGCTCGGCGGCGACGAGCACGCGCCACGCCGAGCCGGACTCCACCGCGAGCCGCAGCCCGAGCGTCGCGAGCTCCTCGCCGTGCCCGGACGCGTGCGCGCGCAGCTCGGTCGCGCCGAGCGTCATCCGGTGCGCCTCCAGCGCGCGCAACCCGGCCGCGACCGCGGCGCTCGCCCCGCGCCGGTCGCCGCGCGCGAGCCGGACGAGCGCCGTGGCGTGCCACGCGCGCGTGCGCACCTGTACGGGTCCGCGATCCCGTCCGGCCGCGGCGAGCTCGAGCTGGCGCCGCGCGACCCGGGGCCGCCCGAGCGCGAGCGCCGCCCGCCCGGCGATCAGCCGCGCGTCCAGCGCCTCGACCTCCCACCCGACGGCCTCGAGCGACCGCACCGCCCGCTGCGCCGTGCCGAGCGCGTCCTCGAGCCGCGCCTGCCGCTCGTCCGCGCCCGCCACCGCTTCGGGCGCCGCGCGCTCGGCCTCCAACCAGGCGGCGTGCGCGGCGGCGGCCCGCGCCAGCGCGGCCCACCCCGGCCGGTGCTGGCGGGTGAAGGCCTGGTCGGCACGGACGGCGTGGGCGCGGGCCGCGGTGGTGTCGCCCGCGAGCAGCTCGGCGTGCGCGGCCAGCAGGCGGGCTTCGGCGAGGTCGGCGCCGAGGCCCGCGGCGGCGAGCTCGACCACGGCGGCGTCCGCGTTCGCCTTGGCCTCGGCCGCCAGGCGCGCCGACAGCAGCACCTCGCAGCGGTCCATCAGCAGCAGCGCGAGCGGGACCTCGTGGGCGCGGTACTCGGCCTCGACGCGGTCGAACCAGGCCAGCGCCGCGGGCACGTCGCCGCTGCGGGCTGCGGCCCAGCCGCGGTTGTGGCGGACCTGCGTCGCCGCGAGCGCCTGGCCGATCGACTCGTGCAGTTCCTCCGCGCGCGCGAGGTCGGCCTCGGCGGCGCTCAGCGCCCCCCGGTAGACCTGCAGCACGCCGCGGTTGCAGAGCAGGCGCGCCTCCCACAGCGTGTCACCGGCGCGGCGGTGCGCGCGCAGAGGGCTGCGGTAGCCGCGCAGAGCCTCGTCGAGCCGCCCGAGCTTCTGCAGGATCAGCGCGCGCTGGCCCTGGACCCGCGCGCGCAGATGCCCCTCGAGCGCCGGCTCGGCTTCGTCGAGTGCCGCGAGCGCGTCCGCGGTGTCGCCCTGCAACGTCAGCGCGAGCGCGAGGCTCATGCGTGCCTCGGCCGCCCTCCGCTTGTCACCGAGCGCGACCGCCCGCCGCAGGTGCGCGACGGCGTCGCCGACCCGCCCGAGCTCGACCGCCGCCAATCCGAGTGCCCGCTCAGCGACGGACCGCGTCTCGGCGTCGCCGCTCTCCAGCGCCTCGGTGGCGAGCCGCCGCGCCGCCCGCGCATCGGCGGACGCGAGCCGAACGGCTTCCTCGGCGATGTCGAGCACAGCGCGAGCCTACGCGTCCCGCGCTGAGCGGCAATGCGCCAATACGCGAGTCAGGACTAAAGGTCCCGACCCACGCTGCCGATACCAGGACCAGACCGCCCACCGAGGCGGTTTTCTCGTTCTAGATCGACGTCCAGGGCACGGCGATCTGCGCCCCCTGCAGCAGCACGTGCAACCGCATCGCGCCCGCCTGCAGTCCGTCGAGCACGAAGCGCCCGAGCTCGTCCGCCTGCACGGAGACCGCTGCTCCGCCCGGCCGCTCGGCTCGCACCGTCGCCGCCGCCGGAGGCAGCAGCTGCCCCTCGACGCGCCGCGAGCGCGGGCCCGTCGCCACGACCTCGAGCTCGATCCCGAGCGCTGGCGACTCGAAGCTCAACTGCCGCGCTTCACCCACACCGCGCACGCCCGCCTCGACCAGCTCGTCCGCCGAGTCGCGCATCAGCTCCGCCAGATCCTCGTCGATCGTGCGCCACCCGAAGGCGGCTCGGGCGGCGTCGTCCACCAGCGGTGGGACCGGATCGACCTTCCCCATCACGGCGCGCAACCGCGCCTCCAACACGTCGTCGTTCATGGCTGGTTCCCTCCGGAGGTGTCCTGGGCGGTGACGCCTTCGCCCTCGGCCAACCCGCGGAGCCGATCCAGGCACCGCTGACGGGTCGGGCCGATGCTGCCGATCGGCATGTCCAGCGCGACGGACACCTCCTCGTAGCTCGGCGGCGGGTCCGCGACCAGCAGCCGCAGCAGTCCCTGGCAGCGCTCGGAGAGCCCTCCGAAGGCCTGCCACAGCGCGCGGTCGCGCTCCTCCACCAGCAACGCGGCGTCCAGCTGCGCCTCCGTGACCCGTTCCGGCGGCTCGTCGCTGACGACCATCCGGGCGGAGTGACGCAACGTGCGCAGGCACTCCCGGCGCGCCGTCGTGGCGAGCCAGGCGCCGACGCGCTCAGGGTCCTGCAGGCGGCCGAGATGCTCGACCAGGCGCAGCCAGGTCGTCTGCACCACGTCGGAGGCGTCCACCGGGGAGAGCCGATGGGACCGGGCGACGGACCAGACCAGTCCGTTGTAACGGTCCACCAGGGCGTCCCAGGCGGCGCGGTCCCCGTCCGCGGCGGCGTGCACCAGAGCAGCCACCTCAGCCATAGGGCGCGAACGTACCATGAGCGGGCTTGACGTCGTCATGCACCGACACAGAGCGCCGACGCCGCGCGCTGATACGTCAGGGGATCAGCAGCAGCTTGCCGGTCGTCCGCCGCGCCTCCAGGTCCTCGTGCGCCCGCCGCGCCTCCTCCAGCGGGTACCGCCCGCCCACACGCACGTCCAGCGTCCCGTCCGCGACCCAGCCGAGCACCGCGCCCGCGCGCTCGAGCAGCTCCTCGCGCGTCGCCACGTACTGGGGGAGCCCCGGACGGGTCAGGTACAGCGACTTCGCCTGCAGCGCCTGCGGATCGACGTCCGGCGCCGGCCCGCTCGACATCCCGTAGAGGACCATGAACCCGCGCGCGCGGAGCGAGGCCAGGCTGTCGGCGAACGTCGTCGCGCCCACCGAGTCGTACACCACGTGCGCGCCGCCCAGCTCCTGCACCCGCGCGCGAAAGTCCTGGTAGCCGACCGTCTCGTCCGCTCCCGCACCGCGCGCCAGGTCCGCCTTCTCGCCCCCGGACGTCGTCGCGATCACGTGCGCCCCGAGCGCCTTGCACAGCTGCACGAGCAACAACCCGACGCCGCCCGCGGCCGCGTGCACCACGACCACGTCGTCGCGCTGCACCGGGTAGGTCGAGTACGCCAGGTAGTGCGCCGTCATGCCCTGTAGGAGCACCGCCGCCGCCTGCTCGGAGGAGACGCCGTCGGGCACCGGGACGGCCGCGTCCGCCGGCACGACGACCCGCTCCGCGTAGGAGCCGGGCGCCGCGACCCAGCCCACGCGCTCGCCGGTCCCCACGACCGTGCCCGCGCCCTCCGCGCCCACGATCAGCGGCACCTTCGCCTTCCCGTAGGCCGCGCCGCGGCCCTCGCGCTCGTACACGTCGCGGAAGTTGACGCCGATGGCCTCGACCTGCACCAGCAGCTCGCCGTCACCCGCGACGGGCTCGGGCTCGTCGTCCCGCACCTGCAGGACGTCCGGCCCGCCCTTGGACTCGATCACGATCGCGCGCATACCCGGCACTTTGCCAGCACGAGGCCCACGGTCAGCCCGAACGCGGCGTGATCGGCCCACTGGCGGCCCTGCGGCAGCGCTGCGATCGGCGGGAACAGCCGGCCGAGCACGGCCAGGTCGAGCGCCGCGATGCCAAGTCCGCCGGCCAAGCCCCAGAGCGGTTCACGGCCCGCCGGCAGGACCGCGGTGAGCACCGCCGCCCACCCGAGCGACAGCGCCCCGTGCACCGGCGCCCCCGCCGCCAGCAGCACCAGGGTCCGCTCCTCCCGCGGCAGCAGGACCTTTCCCAGCGCCCGCCCGCCCTCGGCCGGGTCGCCGCCCTCGAGCAGCGTCCACACGGTCGACGGGAGGCCGGAGAGGACCGCGCCCGCGACGCCCGCCGCGAGCGCCTGCGAAGAGCGGCGCATCGGCCGAAGGCTAGGCTCTCGCGCCTTGGAGTTCGGAGTGATCTTCGACTGCGACGGAACGCTGGTCGACTCGGAACCGCTCTCGGGCGAGGCGTGGCGGCGCACCCTCGCCCCCTACGGCTACGCCGTGACCGACGAGGACCTCGAGGCGTGCGTCGGGATCACCTACACGCGCACCCACGCCTACCTGGCCGAGCGGGTGGAGATCCCGAGCGCCGACGCGCTGTGGCCGGAGCTGCGCACGACGCTGTTCGCGCTGATCGACGAGCGGCTCGAGCCCTTCGACGACGCCCTGGAGACGCTCGCCGCGTTGCGGGCGAGCGGCGTCCCCGTGGCGGTTGCTTCCTCCTCGGTGCGTGAACGGCTCGACCACACGCTGGCCAGCGCCGGACTGCAGTTCGAGATCACCGTCGCGGGCGACGAAGTGGCCCACGGCAAGCCCGCGCCGGACATGTTTCTGCTCGCGGCGAAGCGGTTAGGGATCGTTCCCGGACGCTGCGTCGTCGTCGAGGATTCAGCCCCGGGCGTCGCCGCGGGGCGCGCCGCCGGGATGCCGACGCTCGGCGTCTGCCGCGTACCTGGCGCAGAATCGCTACTCGCAGTAGCGGACCGCGTCGTCAACATACTTAGCGTGGATGAAGTAGTTGCGTTGGGGGCGGTTTAGGAACGCAAACCTCCCGCTCTGAGCGAAATTGACGCGCAAAGTTGACAGCGTGATGACTTTTCCTGTCACAGGGCGTAGATTGGTGTGCGTCTTCTGGAGGTAGTCATGGCGGAAGCCGAAACGCACCCGGCGCAGGGGCAGGGTGAACTGGATGAATCGCTGCTCAGGGCGATCTCTCATCCGTTGCGACATCGTTTGCTGGGCATGTTGGATGGGCGGACCGCCAGTCCGAATCAGCTGGCGCGCGAACTCGACCTGCCACTGGGGCGGGTGAGCTACCACATCCGGCTGCTCAACGATCTCGGAGCGATCGAACTGGTGCGGACGGAGCCTCGGCGCGGCGCGCTCGAGCACTTCTACCGCGCGGTTACGACCGTCTGGTTCAGTGAGGCGGACTGGCAGAAGCTGCCGCGTTCGGCTCGCCGGGGGATCCTCGGACAGAACCTGCAGCACATCTTCGGCAGCGTCACCGCGGCCGCCGACGCCGGTGGCTTCGACGCCGCCTCCAGCGTCGTGCTGCGTGCGCCGCTGGAGCTCGACGAGGAGGCGCAGACGGAGATCGCCGACCTGCTGCGCGAGACGATCGAGCGCGCGCGTGAGATCAACCTGCGCGCCGCCGAGCGCCGCTCGAACGGCAACGGCGCCTCGACGACCGCGACCGAGCTCGCGATCCTGCACTACGAGCGCCGCGAATAGCGCTCCGCCGACGGGCCCGGCAACCGCGCGGGCCCGTAAGCTTGCGGCCTAGATGGCCGGACTTCGCCGCGCGCTCGTCGCGATAGCCGCCGCGCTCGCGCTGGCCGACGCCTCGATCGTCGCGCTCGCCCTGCCGCCGATCCTGGTCGAGTACGACACGTCGATCTCGGGCGCGGCGGCGATCGTCGGCGTCTATGCGCTTGTCCTCGCCCTGTGTCTGTGGCCGGCCCGCCAGTTGCGCGCCGGCCCGGCCGGCCTGCTGGTGTTCGCGGCTGCTTCCGTGGGCTGCGCGCTCGCCCCGAACCTGTGGCTGATGCTCGTCTTCCGCGCCCTCCAGGCGGCGGGAGCGGCCGCGGCGCTGCTGACCGCCTACCACGTGCTGGAGGCGGGCGAGTCCGACCACGGCCGCCGCTGGTGGCTCGGCGCCGCGCTGATCGGCACCGCCGCGGGCCCCGCGATCGGCGGTGCGCTGACCGAGATCCTCGACTGGCGCGCGATCTTCGCCGTCCAGGTCCCGCTCGCCCTCGCCGCCGCGTGGGCGTGCCGCGCGCCCGCGGGCGAGGCCGGGTCGGCGCCCGCCGCCGCCCCGGGCGGGGCTTCGCCGCCCACCACCGGCGCTTCTCCGTCCGCCACCGGCGCCTCGCCGCTCGCCACCGGCGCTTCGCCGCGCGCCGCTGCGGCTTCGTCGCCCGCCACCGGCGCTTCGTCGCCCACCGCCGCGGCCTCGTCGCCCGCCGCCGACACGCGGTCCCTCGCCGCGCTCGCGCTCACCACCGCCGCGTTCACCGCGGTCCTGTTCCTGCTCGTCATCGAGCTCGTCGCCGGCTTCGCGATCTCGCCGCTGCGGGCCGCCCTCGGCGTGTCCGTGCTGCCCCTCGCGGCGCTCGCCGCGGCCGCGATCCCCGGTGAGCGGCAGGCCCGCGCGCTCGCGGGCGCGGTGCTGCTCGCCGGCGGCGGCGCGGCGCTCGCCTTCCTGCCCGCGCCGACCATCGCCTGGACGCTCGCGCCGCAGGTCCTCGCGGGCGCCGGGATGGGCCTCGCGCTGCCCGCGCTCAGCCCGGAGCGGAACCTGACGCAGGCGGCGCGCACGCTGGTCGCCCGCCACGTCGGCATCGTGCTCGTGCTCGCGATCCTCGCGCCGGTCGCCACCGCGCAGCTCAACCGTGCCACCGACGAGGCGATCCTGAAGGGCGCGAGCCTCGTCCTGGACGCCCAGATCGACCCGCTGCAGAAGCTCGAGCTCGCGCCCGCGCTGCTCGACGACTTGAACACCGACGCGCCGCGCCAGAGCCTCACCGACGCGGTCGCCACGCGGCGCGGCGAGTTCGCCGACAACCCCGCCGTGTACGACCGGCTCGGCCAGCGGCTCGACGACGTCGTGGTCGCGGCCGTGCTGGAGGCGTTCCAGGTCGCGTACCTGATCGCCGCCGCACTCGCCATCGTCGCCGCGCTCGTCCTCATCCCGCACGTGCGTCGCCCCGCGATGGCCCTGGCCGCCGCGCTCGCCGCGGGCTGCGCCGTGGTCTACGTCGTCGAGGGCGACGCCGAGGCGCCGCCCGCGGTCGCGCTCGCCGACCCGTGCAACCCGCCCGCGGTGCCCGGCGCCTCCGGGCTCGCCGGCGCCCTCCAGGAACGCGTGCTCGCGCAGCTCAACCAGGCGGCGTGCCGCCTCGAGGTCACCCGCGAGGAGCTCGCGCTGGCGATCTTCGACGCCGACCGGGCGCAGGAGTTCGAGGCCGAGCACGGCGTCGACCCGCGCGGCACGATCGACCTGCTGTCACTGCTCGGCGGCGGCTAGAGATCCGCGAGGCGATCTCTCAGCCGAGATCGCAACGCACCGGCGAAGCCGGTCGCTGCGATACAGCGCCTAGAACCAGCCGCCACACACCCGCCTCGCGCACGGACGAGAACGGCCGCCCCACCTGCGCCGCCAGCGCGCCGACGTCGATCGGCGCCTCACGGTCGGTCGCGAGCACCACCAGCACGTCGTCCGCCGCCAACGCACCCAGCGCCGCCCGCGCCCGCAGCACCGGCAGCGGGCAGAGCAATCCACGCGCGTCGACTAACACCTCCACGATCCGGGGTAGATCATGCCGTGGCCGAAGTCGAGCTGTTCGTCTTCCTGCTCTTCGCCGTCGTCGTGCTGGCCGGGCTCGGCCTGCGCAGCGGTGTCCCGTACCCGGTCGTGCTCGTGCTCGGCGGCCTTGTCATCGGGCTTATCCCCGGCGTCCCGAGCCCCGTGGTGGACCCGGAGATCATCCTGTTCGTCTTCCTGCCGCCGCTGCTCTACGCGAGCGCGATCTCGGTCTCCGCGCGGGAGCTCAGAGCGAACGCGAAGCCGATCGGCCTGCTCGCCGTCGGCCTGGTCCTGGTCACGATCGCGGCCGTCGCGGCCGTCGCCAACGCCGTCATGGGCGTCCCGTGGGCCGCGGCGTTCGTGCTCGGCGCGGTGCTCGGCCCGACCGACCCCGTCTCGGCCGCCGCCGTCCTGGACCGGCTCGGCGTCACCGGGCGCGCGAAGACGATCCTCCAGGGCGAGTCGCTGATCAACGACGCGACCGGCCTCACCGCCTACCGGCTCGCGCTCGGGGCGGTGGGCGCGTCGGCGGGCTCGGTGTTCGAGATCGGGCTGGAGTTCGTCGGTGTCGCCGCGGGCGGGATCGCGATCGGGCTGGCCGCTGGCTGGATCTTCGCCCACGTGCGGCGGATCGTGACCGACCCGAGCCTCGACGTCGCGCTGAGCCTGCTCACCCCGTTCGTCGCCTACGTGCCCGCCGAGGAGCTGCACGTCTCCGGCGTGCTGGCGACCGTCACGGCCGGCCTGTACGTCGGCGCGCGCTCGCTGGACATCATCGAGCCGACCACCCGCCTGCGCACGCTCGCGTTCTGGGAGTCGACCGCGTTCCTGCTCGACGGCCTGCTGTTCGTGCTGATCGGCCTCCAGGTCCCGTCGATCATCGAGCGCATCGAGGACGCCGACGAGCTCACGCTCGCCCTCTACGCGCTGCTGATCACCGCCGTCGTGATGGGCGTGCGCGCGCTGTGGATGATCGTCATCCCGAAGCTGCTGCACTCGGACACGACGCCCGCCGAGCGGATCGTGATCGCGTGGAGCGGCATGCGCGGCGGTGTCTCGCTCGCCGCCGCGCTGGCGATCACCGTCGACGGCTTCCCCAACCGCGACCTCGTCATCTTCGTCGCCTACGCCGCGATTGTGCTCACGCTCGTGCTGCCGGGCCTCACGCTCTCGGCGCTGATCCGCCGGCTCGGGCTGGCCGCGACGGACACGCACCGCCGCGAAGCCGCCGAAGCGCGCCTGAAGCTCACCCGCGCCGCGCTTGAACGCCTCGACGAGCTCGAAGACGACGCGCCCGAGCACATCGTCCAGCGGCTGCGCGACCGCTACGGCTCGCGGGTGGAGCGGCTGGAGGCACGCCTCGACGGCGACGAGGACGGCGGCGGCGACGTCACGGCGGCGGCGCAACTGCTGGCGGAGATGATCGAGGCCGAACGGGGGCTGCTGCGCGCGATGCGCCGGGAGCGGGCGTTCGCGGACGACATCCTGCGCGAGGTGGAGCGCGAGCTGGACCTGGACGACTCGCGCCTGCGTGCCAGGATCCAGCTCTAAGTGCTCGCCGCCGTCCTGGAGTCCGACGATCATCAGCGCCTGTACATGGGCCTCTCGCTGCTCGTCAGCGCGGCGTCCGAAGGGCGCGGGGCGCGCGCGCTGCTGGGCTTCGGCGCGCTCACGGCGTTCTTCGCGCCCGCCCGCGCGCGGCACGTCGCGCCGGCCGAGCGCGAGCCGTTCGCGCAGACCTTCGAAGCGCTGCGCGACACCGCGCTCGAGCTGTGCACCGTGCACGCGTGCGCCGCCGCCGCGCAGGCCACGGGCGCCGACACGACCCGGCTCGCCGGCGTCATCTCGACCCCGCAGTTCCTGCGCGAGGTCGCCGACGCGGAGTTGATCTTCGTTTGAGGTGGCTCGTCCTGATCGCGGCGCTCGCGCTCGCCGGCTGCGGCTCGCCCGCACCCGACCTGTTCGAGGTCAAGCGTTCCGGCGCGGACCGAAACGCGAACCTCACGCTGCTCGTGTCCGACGACGGCACCGTCACCTGCAACGGCGGCGACCGGCGCCCGATCACGAACGAGACCCTGCTGCAGGCGCGCGAGCTCGAGCGCGAGCTCTCCGCCCAGGCCGAGCTGCACCTCCAGCTTCCCGCCGGTCCGAACCCGGTGCTCAGCTACCGGGTCCGGATGGAGGCGGGCACGCTCGGATTCGCTGACACCTCGCGCCCGCTGCCGTCCGCGTTCGCACAGCTGACAGCGTTCACCAGTGATGTCAGCGAGCGCATCTGTGGGATCGTTCGCCGCTGATGGACCTAGTCGAGGCCATTACGTCGGAGCGTTTTCCGTGGCTGCTGCGCGAGCAGCCGGAGCTCGCGTCCGCCACGGACGAGGGCGGGGTGTCCGCCCTGCTGCTGTCCCGCTACCACCGCCGGCCGGAGGCCACGGCGGCGTTGATCGCGGCGGGCGCGCCGATCGGGCCGCTCGAGGCGGCCGCGCTGGGCGAGGCCGAGCTGCTGGAGGGCGCCGACCTGACCGCGCGTACCGGAGACGGCTACACGCCGCTGCACCTGGCCGCGTTCTTCGGCGGCATCGAAGCGGTCCGCGTGCTGCTGGCCGCGGGTGCCCCGCCCGACGCGGACGCCGTCAACGCGCGCAAGCTGCGCCCGATCCACTCCGCGACCGCGGTGCGTGACCTCGAATCGGTGCGCGCGCTGCTGGAGGCGGGCGCGGACCCGAACGTCTCCCAGGAGGGCGGCTACACGCCGCTGCACTCGGCCGCACACAGCGAGGATTTCGCGCTCGTGCAACTGCTGCTCGACTTCGGCGCCGACCGCAACCTGTTCGACGATGAGGGCAAGATCCCGCGGGACATGACGTCCAACGCGGAGCTGCGCGACCTGCTCAGCCCGTGAAGTGGACCTTGCCGTTCGACTGCGCGCGGGCTTGCGCGCGGTCGATGAACTCGAGCCGCTTGAGCGCGGCGCGGCAGAGGCGGGCGACGAGCTTCATGCGCGCGGACTCCGAGCGCAGGTCGAGCAGGCCCTGCTTGGCGTCGAGCCCGAACTCGACGGTCGCAGCCATCTCGTAGGCCGTCATCGCGCCGATCTCGGCCGGGTCGGGCGAGCGATCGGTGGCCTGGAGGACGAGCTCGGCGTAGGCGCCGCGGGCCGCCTCGGCGGCTTCCTCGTCCGGGTACTCCTCGCGGTCGTCGAGGAACTCGACGACGCCCGCCGGGTACACGAGCTCCTCCTGGCGCTGCTCGATTCGGAACGGCCGCGTCCCGCGCGCGACGAGGTTGATGCGCCCGTCGGGCAACCGCTCGAGGATCTCCTCGATCCGGCACGCGCAGCCGATCGGGCGCAGGCCGTCGTCGGCGAGCCAGACGATCCCGAACTCCGACTCCTCCTCCAGGCAGCGCGCGACCATCGACTTGTAGCGCTCCTCGAAGATGTGCAGCGGCACGAGCTCACTCGGCAACGCCACGATCCCGAGCGGGAACAGCGGGAAGTCCCGGACCAGCATGTCTTCTATTTCAGCGCATTCCGGACCTCTGACGTGTAGACCGCGCCATAGTCGGCGTGATCGCCGACCATGTGGCGCGAGCGCCACCGTGCCTTCGAGCTTGACCGCCGTGCCCTGGCGGCCGAGCTGGTCGAGCGCGTCGTGGGAGACCGTGACGCCCTCGATGCCCGCGGCCACGCGGAACAGCGCGGCGCGCTGCGCGGCGTCGAGCGGCGCGCCGCCCAGCAGCTGGCCGATCCGCTCGAGCAGTTGCAGCCGGATGAGCAGGTCGCGTGAACCGGGCGCGATGGTGCGGTCGGGCTTGAACACGGCCCGCAGCTCGCGCTTGAGCGCGACTGCGTCAGTGGGCAGCGCACGCACCTGCCGGTAGGACATCGCCCACACCGAGCGCGCCGGGAACGCCCGCCGCGGCTGAGCGGGAGAGGTGACGTCCGCGCCGTCGAGGATCGGCAGGTAGTTGCCGATCATCGCGCGCTGGCTCGGCGCGCCCGCTCGCTCCCACGCGGCCCGGTCGCGCGGCGCCGGGAACGCCGGCGCCGCGGGCCGGTGCCGGCTGCGCCCGGACCCGTCGCGCGGTCCAGTCCTCGTCGACGGAGCGGATGAACACCGTGAACCGCTCACCGCCACGCTCGATCGTCTTCGGCTCCATCGCCGTCCGCCGCACGTAGAAGTGCTCGCCGGGCCCGATCGCGCCCGGGGCGGGAGCCGTAGCGGCCGCGTCCGCGGCGCGCGAGAGCAACTGCGCCGCCGACGCGGGCGGCGGAGAGACACGCCCCTCGTCCACGCCGGACGTGAGTGCGAACACGCCCGCGGCCACCGCCGCCACGGCGGGCAGGACCAGCCACGAGCGCCGCCGCACGCCTCGCCGGCGAGGGCCGCTCGCCGCCGCGCCGCTCGCCGTCCCCGCGCGGCTCCGGCGCGCCTCGTCGGCCGCCGCCTCGCGCAGCGCGGCCAGTCCCTTCTCGCGGGCGGCCCGCTCCACCTCGTCGTCCGCCGGCACCGGCGGGAACAGCGTCTCGATCATCGGGCCTCCTCGGCGATCGGGTTCAGGGCGGCGCGGGCGCGGGCCAGACGCGAGCGCACGGTGCGGCGGCCGCGTCCAGCCGCGCGTCCGCGTCGATCTCCACCGCGCGCTCGGCCAAGCCGGGCACCGTCACGTCGCGCCGGTGCGCGCGCAGCACGTTGGTCGCGATCCCGAACAGCCATGGCGGCGCGTCGGCCCGCGCGAGGCCGTAGCCGGCCCGCCCCGCGAACGCGCGCGTGAAGGTCTCGGCCGCCAGATCCTCGGCGGCGTCCCCGCAGCGCCGCCGCAGGTAGCGGAACACGACGCCGAAGTGGCGCTCGAAGACACCCTCGAAGGCGCCCGGCGCGGTCAACGACCGCGCGATCAGCTCAGCGTCCGTCACACCCGCTGCTTGTCATCCCGCGCCGATCCGGTTCCGTACCGGCAACGATGAGCACCGCCCTCGTCTGGTTCCGGCGCGACCTGCGCGTGCACGACCACCCGCCGCTGCGCGCGGCGCTGGACCAGTTCGAGCGTGTCGTCCCCGTGTTCGTGCTCGATCCCCGCTTGCTCGACGGCCGCTTCGAGAGCGAGTATCGCGCCTCGTTCCTGTTCGACTGCCTGAAGGACCTGCGCGAACGGCTCCAGGAGCGCGGCGGGAACCTCGTCGTGTTGACCGGGACGCCCGAGCAGGAGCTGCCCAGGCTCGCGCACGAACACCAAGCGACCGCCGTCTTCTTCGCCTCCGACGTCTCCCCGTTCGCGATGAACCGGGACAAACGGACGGAGGAGGCGCTCCGGCAAGCCGGCATCGAGCCGCGCCGCACCCCCGGCAACTTCATCGCCGACATCGGCAAGCTCAAGCCCTACGGCGTCTTCTCCCCGTTCTGGCGCGCGTGGAAGGAGCTTCCGCGCCGCGACGTCCACGGCGCACCGCGCAAGATCACGACGCCGCCCGGCCTCACCGTCGGCACCGTCCCCACCGCCACCAGGCGCGGCGACCAGCGGGGCGGCGAGACCGCGGGCCGCAAGGCCATGCTCGCGTTCGACCCGAACACCTACGACGAGGCCCGCGTCCGCCTCGATCGCCAGACGTCCCGCCTGTCGGCCTACCTGCACTTCGGCTGCATCAGTGCGCGCGAGCTCGAGACGCGTCACAGCGGCAAGTACGCCCGCCAGCTCGCCTGGCGTGACTTCTACGCGCACGTCCTGCTCCACAACCCGCGCAACACCCATCACGCCTACCAGGAGGACTACGACGCGCTCGAGTGGGAAGGCACCGACGAGCACTTCGACGCGTGGAGGGAAGGCCGCACAGGCTATCCCGTCGTCGACGCCGGCATGCGCCAGCTCGCCGAGACGGGCTGGATGCACAACCGCGCCCGCCTGATCACCGCGTCCTTCCTGGTCAAGGACCTGCACATCGACTGGCGCCGCGGCGAGCAGCACTTCATGCGCTACCTGATCGACGGCGACGTGGCCCAGAACAACGGCAACTGGCAGTGGATCAGCTCCGTCGGCGTCGACCCGGCGCCGCTCTACCGGCGCTTCTACAACCCGTCGCTGCAGCAGGCACGCCACGACCCCGACGGCGTGTACGTCAACACGTGGGCCCCCGACAGCCAGACGATCACGCCGATCGTCGACCACGCCACGGAACGCAAGCGGACACTGGCGGCGTACGGTCGCGCCCGCGACACGTAAGCTGCCGCGCATCTCAGAGCTCTACGTTCAACGCGACCAGCCCGAAGGCGTGCCTCCGCTGCACCTGACGGGCGAGCGCACGCTCCCCGACGTCCCGGAGGAGAACTACTGGTTCCGCCGCCATCTGGTGGTCTACGAGTGGATCGCCGAGCGCGTCCACGGCGCCCGTGTCGTCGACCTCGCGTGCGGCGAGGGCTACGGCGCCGACGTGCTCGCCAACACCGCCGCCCACGTGATCGGCGTCGACGCCAACCCCGAGGCCTTCGAGCACGCACGCGCCAAGTACAAGCGCGTCTCCTTCGAGCGCAACATGGTCGAGCTGTGGCAGGGCGACGTGGACTGCGTCGTGTTCCTGCAGACGATCGAGCACATCCAGGACCCGGACGCGATGCTCGCCCACATCCGCAGCTTGATCGAGCCGGACGGCATCGCCTACGTCTCCACGCCGAACGTCCTCACGCTCGCGCCCGAGGGCGAGGAGCGCTCCGGCAACCCATGGCACGTCCGCGAGTACAAGCCGGACGAGTACCGGGCGCTGTGCGAGCGGCACTTCCCGAACACCGAGCTGTTCGGCCTCTTCCACGCCCGCAAGCTGCGTGCCCACGAGATCGCGCTCGACCATCTCAACTGGGACCGCATCCACCAGTCGCTGCACCTCACGCGCCCGTTCTACGAGCGCTTCAACCCGGCGATCAGCGCGCGCGACTTCACGCTGCGCCAGGGGAACCTCGACCGCTCCCTCGACCTCATCGCCGTCCTGAAGCCATGAAGCGCCTGAGCGTCGTCCTGCACACCCACATGCCCTACGTCGAGGGCTTCGGCACGTGGCCGTTCGGCGAGGAGTGGCTGTGGGAGGCGATCGCGACCAGCTATCTACCGCTGCTCGAGGTCCTCGACCGTCACCCCGGCAAGGTCACGCTGAGCGTCACCCCGGTGCTCGCCGACCAGCTGGAAGCGCCGGGCGCGCTCGACCGCTGCCTCGCCTTCCTGCGCGAGATCCGGCCAGCCTCCCACGCGCTGGACCTGCCCGACCATCCGCAGCTCGAGTACTCCGCGGCGCAGTACGAACAGGCCGCCGACGCGCTCGAGCGCCGTGGTGATCTCATCGAAGCGTTCAGACCGCACGTCGCGTGGACTTCGGCGGCCACGCACGCCGTCCTGCCGCTGCTCGCGACGGACGCGGGCGTGCGGCTGCAGCTGGAGACGGGCATCGCCTCCCACCGGCGCCGCTTCGGCGCCTGGCACGGCGGCTTCTGGCTGCCCGAGTGCGCCCACGCGCCGTGGCTGGACGACCTGCTGGAGGAGGCGGGCGTGCACGTCACGTGCGTGGACTGGTCCAACGTGGGGATCGGCGAGCCGCACCGCACCGAGGCGGGCGTGACGCTCGTCCCGCTCGACCGCCCCGGCGTCGACCTCGTGTGGGACCACACCGGCTACCCCTCGCACGGCGACTACCGCGACACCAACCGCCTCACGCCGCACGCGCACCAGGCCTGGGCCGTCGACGGGGAGCCCTACGACCCCGAGCGCGGTCACGCGCGCGCCCGCGCGCACGCGGAGGTCTTTGTGAGTGAGGTCACAGAGGGCGCGGTGCTCGCGTTCGACACCGAGCTGTTCGGCCACCACTGGCACGAGGGCGTCACGTTCCTCGAGCGGGTGCTGGAGCTTGCCGACGTCGTCCCCGTCGAAGCGCGTGACGCGGCGCCCGCACCGGAAGCCGTCCGGCCCACGAGCTGGGGCACCGGCCGTGACCTGCGCACCTGGAGCGCGCCGGGCGCCGAAGGCATCGCGTGGGCGCAGCGCAGCGCGGAGCTGCGGGCGCTCGGCGCGGACGCCGGCCCGCGCGCGCTGCGGGAGCTGCTCGCGCTGCAGAGCTCGGACTGGGCGTTCCAGATCGCCAACGGCAGCGCCGGGGACTACCCGCGCCAGCGGGCGCAGGGGCACCGCGAGGCGTTCGAGATGGCCTTGCGCGGCGACGGCACGGACGCGCTCCGGCACCTCGCGCCCGACCTCGCCGAATGGGCCTTCGTTCAACCATAGGGTCCGCGCTGCCGATCATTTGATCGAGGCGACGTGTAGAGTGTCGCCCGCATAAGAGCCGAGTCCCGTCCGGTCTGTCCGGGTGGGAGCGGGGGAACCGATGGGGCCTTGGTCAGGCCCCCGGGGCGAATCGCCACCAGTGGTGGCGTAGCGCAGGTCTACGCGCGAGCCCGACAGCTAACCCCGTAGGCGCGATGAGACCAAGGAGCCTCCCCGCGTGTCAAAAGCAGTGCATTTACGTCGGTTTGCAGCCCTGTCTGTGGCGCTGTCGCTCGGTTTGAGCGCGCCCGCCATGGCCCAGACCGGTGGCGCCGAGTCCCAGCCGGCGCAGTCCGCTCCCACGGAAACCACCCCGGCGCCGGCCAAGAAGCCGACGACGAAGCAGATCCAGAAGGCGCTCGGCATCAAGGCCGACGGCATCTTCGGCCCCAAGACCAAGCGGGCGCTGAAGAACTACCAGCGGCGCAACGACCTCAAGGTCACGGGCCGCGCCGACACGGCGACGCTCACGTCGCTCGGCCTGCTCGGCCAGCCGCAGGCCTCCGCGCCGCTCGAGTTCACGCCGATCCCGGCCGAGGCAAAGGCCATCCTCGACCAGATCGCCCAGTGCGAGTCCGGCGGGAACACCACGATCGAGTCGCGTGACGGCCGCTATTTCGGCAAGTACCAGTTCTCCCAGGAGACGTGGGAGGCGATGGGCGGCACCGGTAGCCCCGCGGAGGCCGACGAGGCCACGCAGGACCAGCTCGCCTACAAGCTCTACCAGGAGCGCGGCACCGCGCCCTGGCCCAGCTGCAGCGCGCAGCTGAACCTCGAAGACGCCTAGGTTCTCAGGCGCAGGCGAATCGGGCCGCGGACGTCGCCGAGCGCGACGACGCGGCCCTTCTGCGTGATCTCGACCTGCTCCATGCCGTCGGCCACGCGGCGCACGTCGTCCATCAGCGGGCGGAAGTCATCCGCCAGTGCCCGCGCCGCCTCGGACGGGCAGATCGTCTTGCCCGCCTCCCGCTGCGCGAGCAGGGCGAGGATCGTGCGCTCGATGTCGGCGTCGCTCAGTCCCACCGCAGCGTCTCCGGCGCGTCGCGCATGCGCAGCAGCTTGGCCGGTGCGCCCGCGACCACCGCGTTGGACGCGACGTCCTTGGTGACGACGGTGTTGGAGCCGATGATGCAGTTGTCGCCGATGGTCACGCCGCGCAGGATGCACGCGCCGTAGCCGATCCAGCAGTTGCTGCCGACCCGCACGTCGCGCTTGTAGATGCCCTGCGCGCGGATCGGCCGCTCGACCTCCACGACGCCGTGGTCGAAGTCGATCAGCATCACGCGGTCCGCGATCACGCACTCGCGCCCGATCGACACGTGCTGGAACGCCGAGATCGTGCACTCCTGGCCCATCACGGTCTTGGCGCCGAGCTCGCACTCGCCCTCGTGCACGCGGATCTTGGTGCCCTCACCGATCCACGAGAAGCGCCCCAGGCGCAGCACCGCCTCCTGGCCGATCTCGAGCGTGACGTTCGGGCCGACGAAGCACAGCCCGTCCGTCTGCAGGCGCTTGCCCCAGCGCAGCTTCAGCCACGCCCACCGGGCGATCAGCCGCGCGTACTTGGCGTTCAGCATGCGGTTGCGCGCCATGAAGCGCAGCAGCGAGAACATCGGCCGTCGAGACTATCCTCCCGGCCGGTGTCGGATCTCGCCGAGCGGCTGTTGCAGGGGGACAAGCGAGCGCTGGCGCGCGGCATCTCGCTCGTCGAGGACGACGACCCGGTCGGCTGGGAGCTGGTCCGCGCCGTCTACCCGAAGACGGGCAACGCGGCCGTGGTCGGCTTCACGGGCCCGCCCGGCGCGGGCAAGTCGACGCTCATCGGCGCGCTCATCCGCGTGCAGCGCGAGGCCGAGCGCCAGGTCGCCGTGCTGTCGATCGACCCCTCGTCACCCTTCCGTGGCGGCGCGCTGCTCGGCGACCGGATCCGGCTCAGCGAGCACTTCCTGGACCCGGGCGTGTTCATCCGCTCGATGGCGACGCGCGGGGCGCTCGGCGGCCTGGCCGAGGCGTCGCTGCAGGCGGCGCTGCTGATGGACGCGGCGGGCAAGGACGACGTGTTCCTGGAGACGGTCGGCGTCGGCCAGGCCGAGGTCGACGTGATCGATCACGCGGACTCGGTCGTGCTCGTGCTCATCCCGGGCTCGGGCGACTCGATCCAGGCGCTCAAGGCGGGCGTGATGGAGATCCCGGACATCATCGTGGTCAACAAGTCCGACCACCCGCTGGCGGACACGATGGTGCGCGAGATCCGCGGCGTGCTCGCGCTGGCGCCGCAGGAGGGCTGGAAGGTGCCCATCCTCAAGACGGAGGCATCGCGCGGCGAGGGCGTGCGCGAGCTCGCGGCCAAGCTGCGCGAGCACCGGGAGTTCGTCGAGGCCGAGGGCACGCTGTCCGAGCGCCGGCGTCGCAACCTGATGAGCGAGGTGCTCGGGATCGCGACGATGCGCCTGCGCCGCGCGCTGGAGGCGTCGCTGCGGGAAGACGCCGAGGTCCAGGAGCTCCTGGACGCGGTGGTCGCCCGCAAGCTCGATCCGGCGAGCGCCGCGAGCGCGATCCTCGCCCGCGGCGCGGTGGATCCGAGCGCCGCCGGGCGCTGAGCCATTCGTCCAGTCCCGGTGTCAACCGGCTGCAGGCGGCCTAGAGTCTCGGCATGCGGAGGGCGGTCGTAGCGCTCATGTGCGCCGTCATGGCCGCGGCGGCGCCTGCCCCTGCCCACGCGCAGGCGCCCACCAACGGCCAGCTCGCGGTCGTGCTCGGCAACCGGATCGTCGCGGTCAACCCTGACGGCACAGGTCAGCGTCCGCTGTACACGCCGAGCGGAGGGGGCACGATCAGCGGGCCCGCGTGGTCGCCGGACGGCAACAAGCTCGCGTTCTCCTACCAGGACAAGATCACGGTCATCGACCTCGCCTCCGGCACCCGCACGTCGTTGACCACGCCGGGCGCCGGCGCGCGCGACGTCGACGCGGCCTGGCTGGCCGACGGCACGATCGGCTTCCGTCGCATCACGATCGGCGCGCTCGGCCTCGAGAAGCAGGAGCGCATGAAGGTCACGCTCGCCGGCGCGGTGCTCTCGCCGCGCGCGTTGGACGTCGGCCTGTCGGCGCTCGCCTTCGGCCCGAGCTTCGACACCTACGCGTTCCGCCTCGGGACGGTGCTGGACTGGAGCGGCAGCCGCGCGCTGGAGCTCTCGCTCGGCGCGACCGACACCCCGGCGTGGTCGCCGGCCGGGACCGACCTGGCCTACGTGGAGACCGGCCTCGGCAGCGTCTGGGCCGGCGGGCTGCGCGTCATCTCCAAGCTCGCTGACTCCGGGCCGAACCTGCGGATCACGGAGCTTCCGGCGGCGGCGCCGCGCTGGTCGCCCGACGGCAAGGCGCTCACGTTCCTGCGCGACGGGCGGGTGCAGACGGTGCCCGCGGTGAAGGACTCGACGGCGGCGGAGGTGCCCGGGCTGTCCAGCGCCACCGCCGTCGACTGGCAGCCGTGCGTCGGCGGCGTCACGCTGAGCTGCCGCTCCGTGCTGCCGCCCGTGTGCAGCGCCACCGCGCCGCAGGTGGCCACGCAGGCTGACCAGCCCGTCGAGATCCCGGTCGCGTCGTGCACTGACCCGGCGAACCTGCCGCTGAGGTTCGTGCTCGACAAGGACGGCGAGCACGGGTCGGTGACGGGCACGACCTACACGCCGCGGCCCGGCTTCACCGGCCAGGACACCATCCAGTACCGGATGAGCAACGGCACCGCCGAGTCCGAGCTCGTCAAGGTCACGGTCTTCGTCGTCCCGCGCCCGGCCGCGGTCGGCCCACCGCCGGTGGCCGCGCCGCCGCCCGCGCCCGCCGCCGCGCCGTTCCTGAGCCTGCGCGTCAAGCCGCGGCTGGACCGCAAGCGCTCCGTGCTGGCGCGGTTGACGTGCGACCAGCCGTGCACGTTCGCGGTGCGGCTCGAGGGTACGCTGCGCGCCAAGCCCAAGAAGGCGGTCAAGGGCGCGACGATCACGCGCACGCTCGCTCCCGGGCGCGTGCTGGCGGTGCGGCTCAAGCTCCCGGCCAGGCCGAAGGGCGCGCTGAAGCGGATCTGGATCACCGGCACGGTGCGCAACGCCACGGGCGCCACCCGGGCGGTCAGGCTGCCGGTGTCGCCGCCGCGCTGATCAGGTCCAGCAGCGCGTCGATCTGCGCGCGCGTCGTGTCCGGGTTCAGCAGCGTGAGCTTGAGCGCGACGCGCCCGTCGACCGTCGTGCGCCCGATCACCGCTTCGCCCGTCGCGAACAGGCTGCGGTGGATGGCGATGTTGCGCGCGTCGTCGCCGAGGCGGCGGAACGCGACCATCACCGTGTGCGGCGGCGCGACCAGCTCCAGCTCCGGGTGGCGCTCGATCGCCCCGCCCGCGTACTGCGTGAGGTCGAGCACGGTGTCGACCATCGCGCCGAGTTGCCTGCGGCCGCGCGTGCGCAGGGCGACCAGGACCTTGAAGGCGTCGAACCGGCGTGAGGTGTCCAGCGAGCGCCCGACCAGGTTCAGCTGCCCCTCCGCCTCGTCCTCGGGCCGGTTGAGGTAGACGCTGGCGTGGTGGACGGCGCGCAGCGCGCCCACGTCCGGCACGAGCAGCGCGCTCGCGCCGAACGGCATCCACCACAGCTTGTGCAGGTCCGCGGTGATCGAGTTCGCGCGCTCGATCCCGTCCAGCCGGCGCCGGTGCGTGTCGCTGAGCATGAGCCCGGAGCCGACCGCGGCGTCGACGTGGAACCACGCCCCGAGCCGCTGCGCGTGGTCCGCGAGCGCGTCCAGCGGGTCGATCGCGCCGAGGTCCGTCGTCCCCGCCGTGCCGACGATCGCGATCACCTCCTCGCCCGCCGTGCGCTCGTGGAGCGCTTCGACGGACATGCGCCCGTCCGGGTCGGTCGGCACGCCGATCACCGCCTCCGTCCCGAGCCCGAGCAGCGCCGCCGACCGTCGCACGCTGTCGTGTGAAGTCGCGCTCGCCGCGATCCGCCACCGGTTCGGCGGCAGCCCGCGGCGCCGGACGTCCTCGCCGGCCCGGTCGCGGGCGAGCAGCAACCCGAGCAGGTTCGACGCCGTCCCGCCCATCGTCATCACGCCCGACCCCTGCGGGAACCCGTGCAGCTGCGCCAGCCGGGTCACGAGCGCGTCCTCCACGAACGTGGCCGCCGGCGAGGCGTCGAACGCGTCCATCGACTGGTTCGTGACGCCGATCGCGAGCTCCGCGACCGCCGCCTCGATCAGCGGCGCGGGATGCAGATGCGCGACGCAGTTCGGGTCCCCGAGCCGGATCCCGCCCTCGAGGACCGGCGCGAGGTCGTGCAGGACCGCGTCGAGCGCGGCGCCGTCCTCGGGGAGCGGGTCGATGTTCGCGACCGCGGCGGCGAGCGCTGTGGGATCGAGCGGCGAGCGTGGCCCGGGCTCTGAGAGCGCGCGGATGATCGCCTCGGTCATCGCGATCGTCGCGTGGCGCAGGTCGGCGTGACTTCTCGGGTCGGGGCTGACGAACACGCGCCGCATCATGACGCGCCGCCGAGCGCTCGGTTTGTCAACCAGCGGTTGACAAACCGGTCAATGGAGCGCCTTCGAGGTGCGGGACGCGGCGGCCGCGCGGCGCCACTCGCCCTGCGCGCGTCGCTCGCGCCAGAGCAGCACGATCACGGCGACCGCGATCAGCGCGCAGCACACGACCGGCCACCAGCCCCAATGCGTGAAGTCGGGGAACACGACGTCGAGCGGACCCCACGGCGTGCGCGTGTTGACGGCGATCCACCCACGCAGCTCCTCGGACCGGTCCAGCCACAGCAGCCACCCGGTCCCGGCCAACGTGACCAGCGCCAGCAGACCCCCGAGCACGCGCGGGACGTGCCGCAGCCCCCACGCGCACAGCGCGGCCAGCGCGGGCAGCACCACCACCATCGACACGCCCGGGAACGAGGACGTGCCACGCAGCGGGCCGGCGGCGAGGATCGCGACCACGACCAGGTGCGCGCCGACCATCGCCAGCAGCAGGGCCGCGGCGGCTTCGGTCTCTCGCCGCGCCGGGGCGACGCGCGCCAGCTGGTCCCGGCGCGAGCGGTACAGCAGCCAGGCGGCGAAGAACGCGAGCGCGATCAGCGGCGCCCAGCGCAGCAGGCCGATCTCGCGGTCCAGCCACAGGCCGGCGAGGCGCGGGATGCGCTCCAGGTAGCCGATCGGCGGGTCCGGCAGGACGGCGGTTCCGGCCGACCGGGGCGTGATGCCGCCGTAGAAGCGGTCGTTGATCGTGGCGTAGAAGACGAGCGAGCCCGCGAGCGCCTCGCCCGCGACGAAGGCCGCGAAGCGGCGCCGCTCGCGCAGCGTCCAGACCACGAGCGCCCAGGCGACGACGACGCCCGCGGCCAGGAACGACCAGCCCAGCCACGGCAGCGCGGCGAGCATGACGGCGCCCAGCGCGACGTACCTTCGCCGTGGGCGCTCGCGGATCGCCAGCGCGCACAGCGCGGCGCCGGTCAGCAGCACGGCCGCCGCGACCCCGGGCGTGATCGTGGTGGAGGCGGCGACCGCGGGTGGCGACAGGCCCAGCAGGCCGACGCCGACGGTCGCCCACGGCTCGGGCACCAGCCTGCGCGCCAGCGCGGCGCCGAGCACGAACGCGAGCGCGAGCATCGCCAGCATCTGCCACTGCACCGCGCGGGCCCCGCCGAGCGCGTAGGCGGGCGCGATCAGCAGCGCGAAGCCGACGCCGTGCGGCTCCACCAATCGCCGGTCGACGACCCGCCCGTCCGTCTTGAGCTCCCGCGGATACCAGCTCGCGTAGGCGCGCTCCCGGTACTCGTCACTGAGGTCGAAGTCCCGGTCGGACACGAGCGACTCGGCCGCGAGCAGGTGGTGCGGCTCGTTGCCGCCGTAGTCGAAGCCGGGCTGGGCCGGGATGCCCAGGGTCGCCGAGTACACGGCGACCAGCAGTATCCACAGCCCGACGAACCTCACGCCCACCAAACCTAAGGGGTCTGACCCTTTAAGTTGCGCGGGCGAGCTCGATCAGGGTGCGCACGCCGAAGCCGGCGCCGCCCTCGCGGGTGTACGGCTTCTTGTTGTCGTAGGCGGTCCCGGCGATGTCCAGGTGCGCCCACGGCGTCTCGCCGACGAAGCGCTTGAGGAAATGTGCGGCGGTGATGCCGCCCGCGCCGCGGTCCGCGGTCGAGTTGACGATGTCGGCGTAGCGGCCCTGGATCATCTCGTCGTACTCGTCGTGCAGCGGCAGCCGCCACGACAGCTCGCCCGCGCGCTCGCCGGCGCTCCGCACGGCCTCGCCCCACGCGTCGTCGCTCGACAACAGCCCCGCGTACGTGCGCCCCAGCGCCACGACCATCGCGCCGGTCAAGGTCGCCAGGTCGACAAGCCGCTCCGCGCCCTGGTCGATCGCGTGCGCGAGGCAGTCCGCGAGCACCATCCGGCCCTCGGCGTCGGTGTTGTTGATCTCGATCGAGACGCCGTTGGAGGCCCGGACGATGTCGCCCGGCTTCATCGCGCGCCCGGACGGCAGGTTCTCGGTCGCCCCGATCACGCCGGTCACGCGCACGGGCAGCTGCAGCGCCGCGATCGCGCCGACCGCCTCCAGCACGGCCGCGCCACCGGACATGTCGAACTTCATCTCGTGCATCTTCGCCGCGGGCTTGATCGAGATGCCGCCGGAGTCGAACGTCACGGCCTTGCCCACGAAGCCGAGGTGCGGCCCGGAGGTGCCCTCCGGGGCGTAGGAGATCGTGATCAGCCGCGGCTCCTCGTCGGACCCGCGGGCGACGGCCGCGAACGCGCCCATGCCGGCCGCTTCCAGCCCGGCCCGGTCGAGCACCTCGACGCTCACGCCGGACAGCTCGGAAGCGCGCGCCGCCAACGCCGAAGGCGTGAGCACGTTCGCCGGCCGGTTCTGCAGGTCCCGCGCGCGGTTGGTGGCCTCGGCCCCGGCCACCGCCGCCGACGGGTCCAGCTCGTGGTGCGCGCTCAGCAGGAGCGCCTCGATCGCGTCCTTCTCGGGCTCCTTGAACTCCCGGTAGGTGTACGCCGCGAGCAGGGTGCCCTCGACGAGCCCGCCGACCACCGCGTCACCGACGTGGTGCGGCACCTCCCAGCACAGCGTCTTCGCGCCGAGCTCCTTCGCCCGCCCGAGGACCGTCGCGGCCACGACCCGCGCCCGCTCCGGATCGAACTCGCTCCGCCCGCCGAGGCCCGCGACGATGTAGCGCCGCCCCTCGGCATGGGTCACGGCGAGCTTGCGCAGGCCCCGCTTGGCCTCGCCGGAGTCGACCAGCGCCTGCAGCACGCCGCCGTGGTCGTGGGCGATGCCCTCGTCCTCGAACACACCGACGACGATGGTGTCGGCGTCGGTGGCGGGCGGGGAGTCCGTCGTGGCTGTCACTCGCATCGCAATAGACTCGCAGCATGCCTCGAACCGTGATCCTGAGCAGCGCTCGCACGCCGATCGGCAAGCTCGGGGGAGGTCTGTCCACCCTCCCCGCGACGCATCTGGGGGGTGTCGTCATCCGCGAGGCGCTGGACCGCGCCGACGTCGCGCCCGAGCAGGTCCAGCACGTCGTGATGGGCACGGTGCTGCAGGCCGGGCAGGGCCAGATCCCCAGCCGGCAGGCGCAGATCGAGGCCGGCATCCCGATCGAGGTCACGTCGGAGACGATCAACAAGGTCTGCGCGTCCTCCGTGCGCGCCGTCGGCATGATCGACCAGGCCGTGCGCGCCGGGGATCTCGACGTCGCCGTCGGCGGCGGCATGGAGTCGATGAGCCAGGCGCCGTACCTGCTGCCGGGCGCTCGCGGCGGCTTCCGGATGGGCGACGTGCAGGCGCTGGACGCGATGGTCCAGGACGGCCTGCGCAACCCGTTCACGGGCAAGCAGATGTACGAGGAGGCGACCGAGGTCGGCGACCAGCTCGAGATGACCCGCGCCGACCTCGACAAGTGGGCGCTGCGCAGCCACGAGCGCGCGATCGCGGCCACCGACGAGGGTCGCCTGGCCGAGGAGATCGTGGCCGTCACCGTCAAGGGCCGCAAAGGCGACACGGTGGTCGAGGTCGACGAGGCGCCGCGCCGCGAGTCCAGCCTCGAGTCGCTCGCCAAGCTGCCGGGGTTGACCAAGGGCGGTTCGCACACGGCCGGCAACTCGCCCGGCGTCAACGACGGCGCCGGCGCGCTCGTGCTCGCGTCCGAGGACTGGGCAGAACGCAACGGCAAGGACATCCTCGGCACGATCATCGCCCAGGCCGCCGTCGCCGACGAGTTCGAGTGGCTCGCCCGCACGCCCGCCAACGCGGCGATCAAGGCGCTCGACAAGGCCGGCCTGCAGCCGGGCGACATCGACCTGTGGGAGATCAACGAGGCGTTCTCGTCGGTCGCCCTCAACAGCACCCGCATGCTCGGCATCGACGAGGCGCGCGTGAACGTCAACGGCGGCGCGGTCGCGCTCGGCCACCCGATCGGCGCGTCCGGCGCGCGCATCATCGGCGCGCTCGTGCTGGAGCTGCGCCGGCGCGGCGGCGGCTACGGCTGCGCGGCGATCTGCTCGGGCGGCGGGCAGGGCGACGCGATCATCGTCCAGGTATAGGCATCCGCGAAGCGATGCCCGAAGCGACAGCGAACCTGGCCCTGGCCGCGGGTCCAAACGGTCGCCTTTGACGGAGCGACCGCACATTCTTCCCCCGCCGCCCGGCGGGGGAGCGATCAAGCGTGAGGGGGAGAAGGGCGCCGCGTTCTTCGACCTGGACCGCACGCTGATCGCGGGCAGCTCCTCCTTCCAGTTCGGCCGCGCGGCCTACAAGGCCGGGATGCTGACGCGCTCCGACCTCGCGCGCGACGCCTACGAGAACCTGAAGTTCCGTCTGCAAGGTTCCACGGACGCCAGCACCGACCTGGTCCGCGAGCGCGTCGGCAAGATGCTCCAGGGCGCCAAGGTGCGCGACCTGCAGCGCCTGTCCGGCCCGGTCCTGGCGGGTGTGCTGCCGCGGCTGTACCCGCGCATGCTCGAGCTCGCCTACGATCATCAGGACGCCGGCCGCCCGATCTTCATCTGCACGGCGGCCGCGCAGGAGATGGCCGAGCTGCTCGCGATCGTGCTCACCTTCGACGGCGCCGTCGGCTCGGTCGCCGAGGTGATCGACGGCGTCTACACCGGCCGTGAGGGCGGTCCGTTCAACTACCGCGAGGGCAAGGCGCAGGCGCTGCGCGAGCTGGCCGCGCGGGAGGACATCGACCTCGGCGCGAGCTACGCGTATAGCGACAGTGAATCCGACCTACCGATGCTGCGGCTCGTCGGCCATCCTGTCGCCGTCAATCCGGACAAGGAGCTCGCGCGCGTGGCGCGTGAGGAGGGGTGGGAGATCATGCGCTTCGAACGACTGGGAAGGAAGCTGCGGATCGCGGCCGCGGCAGCGGCCGCGTCGGCCGTGGCCATCGGGGCGGCGGCGCGATGAGCCTTCATGAGCTGACCGACGACCAGCGCGAGATCCGCGAGCTGGCCAAGCGCTTTGCGGACGAGCAGATCGCCCCGCACGCGGCGCGGTGGGACCGTGAGCACCATTTCCCGCGCGAGCTGTTCGCCGAGCTGGGCGAGCTCGGCCTGATGGGCGTGTGCGTCCCCGAGGAGCACGGCGGCGCGGGCGCCGACTTCCTCTCCTACATCCTCGTGCTCGAGGAGCTCAGCCGCGCCGACGCGGGCGTCGGCGTGACCGTCGCCGTCCACACCAGCGCCGGCACGCTGCCGATCATCGCCCACGGGTCCGAGGAGCAGATCGCCCAGCACGTCCCGCCGCTCGCGAGCGGGCAGGAGCTGTCCGCGTTCGCGCTCACCGAGTCCGGCTCCGGCTCGGACGCGAGCGCGATGCGCACCCGCGTCAACGGCGGCACCACGATCACCGGCGCCAAGCAGTGGATCACCAACGGCTCGTTCGCGTCCACGTTCCTCGTCTTCGCCAAGGAGGGCGGCCGCGCGTCCTCGTTCCTGGTCCGCGCCGGCGCCCACGGCTTCGCGGTCACGCGCGAGGAGGAGAAGCTGGGCCTGAACTCGAGCTCGACGGCCGACCTCGTGTTCGAGGACACGCCCGCCGAGCGCCTGGGAGAGCCCGGCAACGGCATGCACGTCGCGCTGCGGACGCTCGACGGCGGCCGCATCGGGATCGCCGCGCAGGCCGTCGGCATCGCGCAGGCGGCGTTCGAGGTCGCGACCGACTACGCCAAGGAACGCAACGCGTTCGGCGGCCCGATCGCCCGCTTCCAGGCCATCCAGCACAAGCTGGCCGAGATGCAGACCGACATCGAGGCCGCCCGCGCGCTCGTCTGGCGCGCCGCTCGCCTGAAGGAGGCGGGCCTGCCGCACACCGTCGAGGGCGCGCAGGCCAAGCTGTTCGCGTCCGGCGTCGCCCGCCGCCACACCGGCGAGGCGATCCAGATCCTCGGGGGCTACGGCTACACGAAGGAGTTTCCGGCCGAGCGCTACTACCGCGACGCCAAGGTCACCGAGATCTACGAGGGCACGAGCGAGATCCAGAAGCTCGTGATCGCCCGCGCGATCCTCGGAGAGGCGATGCGCTAGCGCCGCCGCGCCGCTGCGCATAGGCTCGCGTCCACGATGCGTTGGGCGATCGCCATCGCGTGCGTGCTCGCGGCCGTCGTCGGCGTCGCGCTGCTCGCCGAGGCACAGCAGATCGACTTCGAGCGCCTGCCAGCCGGCGGGCGCCCGATCCTCTACATCGGCGTCGTGATCGCTTGGGGCTTCGCCGGCGTCGGCGCCTACGCGCATGCCCGTCGGCCGGAGAACCACACGGGCGCGCTGATGGTGCTGGTGGGCGCGTTCATCGCGCTCACCGCGCTGCAGTTCTTCGATCAGCGGCTGCTGTTCTCGATCGGGATCATCTTCGACACGGTCTGCATCTCCGCGCTCGTCCATCTGCTGTTGGCGTTCCCGACCGGGCGAATCGACGGCCGCTGGCCCCGCTACGCGTTGGTCGCGGCCTACACCGCAGGCTGCCTGCAGGTGCCGGCGCTGCTGGTCAACGAGTGTCCGGACTGTCCCTCCGGCAACCCGATGCTGATCGAGGAGAGCGAGGTCGTCGCGGCGATCATCGGGCTCCCGCAGGGCGTGCTGTTCCTGTTCGCGCTGATCACGACCATCGTCGTCGTGCTGCACCGGCGTCAGACGTCCACGCCGCTGCAGCGCGGCGGCTTCGAGCCGGTGCTGCTGCTGGGCGCGGTGATCATCACGCTCGGGCTGGTCACCGTCGTGTCGAACGTCTTCAGCGTCGGCCCCACCACCGCGCTGCAGGTCGCGTTCTTCGCGACCTTCGCGCTGCTGCCCGCGGCCTTCCTGCTCGGGCTGGTCCGCACCCGCTTCTTCCGCACGGCCGCGGTCGGGCGCGTGATCGAGCGGCTGGCGCTGGACCCGCGCGGCGTGCGCGACGCGCTCGCGACCGAGCTCGGCGACCCCACGCTGGACGTCCTGTACTGGGTCGACGGCCGCTACGTCGACCGGGACGGTCATCCGCGAACGCCGGCCGGCACGCTGACCGAGATCGAGCACGAGGGCCGGCGAGTCGGCGCGCTCGTCCACGACCCGGCGCTCGACTCCGAGCCCGACCTCGTGCGCGAGGCCGCCGCCGCCGCGGCGCTCGCACTCGAGAACCAGCGGCTGGAGGTGGAGCTGCGCGCGCGGCTGGAGGCCCTGCGCGCGTCGCGGGCCCGCCTGGTCGAGGCTGGCGACGCCGAGCGCCGCCGCCTCACGCGCGACCTGCACGACGGCGCGCAGCAGCGCCTCGTCGCCCTGATGATCGAGCTCCAGCTCGCCCGCGAGCAGTTCGACGCCCAGCCCGAAGCCGCCCGCGACCTGCTCGACAGCGCGTTCGCCAACGCGCAGGAGGCCGTGGGGGAGCTGCGCGACCTCGCGGCCGGCATCCATCCCGCGGTGCTCTCCCAGCGTGGGCTGGACGCGGCGCTGGAGTCGCTCGCCAGCCGCTCCGCGGTGCCCGTGGAGCTCGACTCCACCCTCGACGAGCGCCTTCCCTCGCCGGTGGAGACCGCCGCCTACTTCGTCGTCGCCGAGGCGCTGACCAACGTCGCCAAGTACGCGAACGCCACGCACGCCCGCGTCGAGGTCCGGCGCGAGAACGGCCACGCCGTCATCGACATCCGCGACGACGGCGTCGGCGGCGCGCGCGTCGGCGAAGGCACGGGTCTGCGCGGCCTCGGCGACCGCGTCGGCGCGCTCGACGGCGCGCTCGAGGTCCAGAGCCCGCGCGGCGAGGGCACGCTCGTCCGCGCTCGGATACCGCTACGCGCGCCGTAGGAACTCGAGCACCGCGAGCACGCGGCGGTGGTCCTCGGTGCCGCTGGAGACGCCGAGCTTGCTGAAGATCGATGTGACGTGCTTCTCGACGGCGTGCGCGGTGACGACGAGCTTCTCCGCGATGCCCTTGTTGGAGCGGCCCTCGGCCATCAGCTCGAGCACCTCGCGCTCGCGCGGGGTGAGCGTGTCCAGCGGGTCGTCGCGGCGCCGGCGGCCGAGCATGTGCGCGACGACGGTCGGGTCGAGCACGGACCCGCCCGCGCCGACGCGCCGCACGGCCTCGGCGAAGCCGGCGAAGTCGGTCACGCGGTCCTTGAGCAGGTAGCCGACGCCCGCCGCGTCGTCGCCGATCAGGTCCACGGCGTAGCGCTCCTCGGCGAACTGGGAGAGCACGAGCACGCCCACGCCGGGCTGCGAGGCGCGGATCTCGATCGCCGCGCGCAGGCCGTCGTCGCTGTTCTCAGGCGGCATCTGCACGTCGACGATGACCACGTCGGGCTTGTGCGCACTCACCTTGCGCAGCAGGTCCGGCGCGTCGCCGGCCTCGGCCACGATCTCGAACCCCGCGGCGGCCAGCAGGCTGACGATGCCTTGGCGCAGCAGCGCCTGGTCTTCTCCGATGACGATCCTCATGGCGGCCCCAGCAACTCAACCAGAAGTGGCGACGCCAGTTGGGCCTTGGCGATGAACCCGCGCGCGCCCGAGCCGTTCACCGCGTTCCCGAGCTCCTCGCGGTCGAGCGTAGAGACGAGCACGACGCGCGCGTCGAACGCGGCCGCCGCCGACAGCCCGTCCCCGTCCGGGAGGTTGACGTCCAGCAGCACGCAGTCGGGCTTGAGGTCGCGCGCCGCCGCCAGCCCGTTCGCCACCGAGTCCGCCATGCCCACCACGTCGTAGCCGCGCGCGCCCAGCAGCACCCGCGCAGTCGCGCGAAAGGCGGCGGAGTCGTCGACGACGAGAACGGTGCGCGGCATAGGTCCAACCTAAGGGGTCTGACCGTTCATGTTCGTGGGGTTCACCGGAGATCTCAGACGGGGATGTCCGCACGCAGGGTGGTGCCGAGGCCGGGCGGCGAGTCGATGGAGAGCTGGCCGCTGAGCGCCTCGACGCGGTCGGCGAGCCCGCGCAGGCCGGAGCCGCCGGAGGGATCGGCGCCGCCGACGCCGTCGTCGACGACCTCGATCCGCAGGCCGGCCACGTCCGAGCGGCTGATCGTCACCTGCACGAGCTTCGCCTGCGCGTACTTGGCGATGTTCGCGAGCGCCTCGCTGACGACGTAGTAGGCCGCGGCCTCGACCGGCCCGTCGAGCCGCTCCTCCAGCTCCACGCTGAGCTCCACCGGCACGGGCGCGCGGTCGGCCACGGCGCGCACGG
The DNA here is from genome assembly GCF_003344625.1 of Solirubrobacter deserti. Taxonomy (GTDB): domain Bacteria; phylum Actinomycetota; class Thermoleophilia; order Solirubrobacterales; family Solirubrobacteraceae; genus Solirubrobacter; species Solirubrobacter deserti. Next base: position 768,285 of record NZ_QPKJ02000005.1, read on the forward strand.
CCGGCTCGAGCCCGCGCTCGGTGAGCACCGCGGGGTGGATGCCGCGCGCGAGCTCGCGCAGCTCCTGCAGCGCGTGCGCGAGCTCCTCGCTGGCCTGCGTCAAGGCGTCGTCCTCCGGGTGCCGGCGCGCCGCCAGCCGCAGCATCAGCGCCAAAGACACCAGCCGCTGCTGGGCCCCGTCGTGCAGGTTGCGCTCCAGCCGCCGGCGCTCGGCGTCCCCGGCCTGCACGATGCGTGCCCGCGACGACGCCAGATCCTCCCGCGCCTGCGCGTTGGCGAGCGCCTGCGCGGCCAGCTCCGCGAAGTACGCGATTCGCTGCTCCGCACCCTCCGGGAACGGCCCCGCGCTCATCGAGGACACGATCACCGCGCCCCACAGCGACCCGCCCAGGAACACGGGCGCGGCGACCACGGCCTGCACCCCGTAGGAGCGCATCGCCTCCGCGAGTCGGCCCTCCGCCTGCGCGTAGGAGTCCATGCGCGCGGCCTGGCCCGTCCGCCACACGCGTGTGACCGCCGTGTCGCCGTCCATCGGCATCCGCGTGCCGTGCCCGAGCACGTGCTCGGGCCGGACCGCCCAGCCGCCGACGATCTCGCCCGCGCGCCCGTCGCTGTCGAACCGGAACATGTGCGCGGTCTGCGCCTCCAGCAGCTTGCCGACCTCCTCGCTGAGCAGGTCGAACAGCCGCGTCGGATCGCTGAACGCGGCGACCGCCGTCGCCACGCGCCGCAGCGCGGCCTGCTCGTCCGCCAGCCGGTGCAGGGCGGCCTCCGCGACGTTGCGCGCCGTTAGATCTCGCAGGTAGCCGTAGAAGACGCGCTCGCCCGGGACCTCGGGCCGCGTCACGACCAGCTCGACCGGGAACTCGGTGCCGTCGCGGCGCATCGCCGTCAGCTCCACCCGGCGCCCGACGATCGGCCCGCGTCCCGTCTTGAGGTAGCGCGCGAGGCCCTCCCGGTGCGCGTCCCGCAGCGTCTCGGGGATGATCAGAGAAGCGAGCTCCTGCCCGACGATCTCCGCGCTCGTGTACCCGAACGTCCGCTCGGCCGCGCGATTGGCCGACAGCACGATGCCCGCGTCGTCCATGGTGAACACGGAGTCGAACGCGACGTCGAGCATCGCTCGCCGGCGGGCCTCGATGTCGCGCCTCGCCCGCTCGGTCCGGCAGCGCTCGACGAACTGCGAGATCTGCACGCCGACGCTCTCCGCCGCCGCCATCAGGTCGTCGTCGGGCGGCGGCGTCGGGACCAGCAGCACGCCCACACCCGCGACCGGGATCGACATCGTCGAGCCGTCCCAGGTCACCTTCTTGTGTCCGTTGAGGCTGCGTTGGAGCTTGCCCGGCAGCCGCGCGAACGCCGTCTCCTCGTCGGGCGACGCGAGCGCCGCGGTGACGGCCCGCAGCAGCTCAGCCGGCCGCAACCGGGATCTCCGCTCGCAGGATCGTCCCTTCACCGAGCGGGCTCTCGACCTCGAAGCGCCCGCCCAGCGCCTCGACGCGGTCCGCCAGGCCGCGGAGCCCGCTACCGCCGCTGGGCGCCGCGCCGCCGACGCCGTCGTCGCGCACCTCGATCCGGGCGTGGGCGTTCGTGCGCTCCACCCCGATGCTCACGGTCGTCGCGCACGCGTACTTGGCGACGTTGGTCAGCGCCTCGGCGACGACGTAGTAGGCGGCGGCCTCGACCGGGTCCGGCAGGCGCTCGTCGAGCTCGACCGTCAGCGCCACCGGCACCGGCGCGCGCTGCGCCACGGCGCGCACGGCGGGCTCGAGCCCGCGCTCGGTCAGCACGGCGGGGTGGATGCCGCGCGCGAGTTCCCGCAGCTCCTGCAGCGCGAGGCTCAGCTCCTCGCTCGCCTGCACCAGCGCGTCGTCCTCCGGGTGCCGGCGGGCGGCCAGCCGCAGCATCAGCGCCAACGAAACCAGCCGCTGCTGCGCGCCGTCATGCAGGTTGCGCTCCAGCCGCCGGCGTTCGGCGTCGCCGGCCTGGACGATGCGGGCGCGCGACGCCGCCAGGTCCTCCCGCGTGCGCGCGTTGGCCAGCGCCTGCCCGGCCAGCTCGGCGAAGTCCGCGATCCGCTGCTCGGCGCCGCGGGGGAACGGCTCGCCGCTGCCGCCCGAGACGATGATCGCGCCCCACAGCCGGCCCTCCTGGAAGATCGGCCCGGCGACCGCGGAGTGGTGGCCGAGCTTGCGCAGGCTCGCGGCCAGCTCGCCCTCGAGGTCGTCGTAGCTGTCCACGCGGGCCGGCGCGCCCGTGCGGAACACGCGCGCCGACACGCTGTCGCCCGCGAGCGAGACCGTCGCGCCGACCTCGTGCACGGGGATGTTCGTGTCGTGCCAGCGCGCGAGGACCGTCGCCGTCTCGTCCTCGTTGAAGCGGATCATGTTCGCGCTCGGCGCGCCCAGCAGCTTGCCGACCTCCTCGGTGATGACGGTGAACGCCTCGCGCGGGTCGCTGGTCGTGGCGATCGCCGTGGCCACCCGCCGTAGCGCCGCCTGCTCGGTCGCGAGGTGGCGCAGCACGCGCTCGCGCTCGTCGGCCTCGGCGACGTTGGCCGCCACCGCCTTCTGGGCCCGGCAGCGCTCGGCGAACTGCGAGATCAGCAGGCCGAGGCTGTCCATCGTCTCGCGCAGCGCGCCGTCCGGCGCGAGCGTCGTGACGAAGTTCATCACGCCGATGCGCGGGACCTCGAAGCTCAGGCCGTCCTCGGGCGCCTCCGGCGGCTCACCCCACGCGAACGCGCGCCGCAGGGTCCCGCGCGCGATCTTCAGCCACATCGCCCCGCCCGGGCTGCCGAGCGAGGTGCCGATCGCCTCCAGCAGCGCCGGGTAGGCGTCCGCCTCGCCGTCCGCGGCGGCGAGCACGCGCACGACGGCGTGCCCCGTTTGGAGCAGCTCACTGGCAGATGGATGACCACCGGGCGACACGGCGGGGCCTAGCTTGTCGATTCGCACCCGCTTGAGCAACTCTTGACTTGACGAGCTCGCGGCCGCCGCGGGCTCGAACGTCCGTCCTAGGTCGGCACCGGGGCCGGGCTCGTCCGCCGCGGCGGGCGGGGCTGGCCGAGCAGGTTCAGAATCGGGCCCGTCGCGATCGTCGTCACGAGCGCGGTCACGACGAGGATCGAGTACAGCCGCGTGTCGAGCACGCCGAGCTCGAGCCCGATCCCGAGCAGCACGATATCGGTGATCCCGCGCGTGTTCATCAGCGCGCCCAGCCGCAGCGACTCGTTGGTCGAGAGTCCCATCCGGCGCGCGGGCAGCGCGGTGCCGGCGAACTTGCCGGCGAAGGCGAGCACGAGCGCGACCGCCAGCAGCAGCAGGTCGCCGGCGGCGAGGCCGTTGAGCTGAACCCCGGCGCCCGCCGTCAGGAAGAACGCGGGCATCAGCACCGCGAGCGCGAGCGGCTCCAGCCGGCCCGGCGTGCGCTCGTCACGCGGCGCCACCAGGCCGACCAGGAACCGCCCGATGACCAGGTGCAGGCCGATCTCGTCCGTCACCGCGCCCGCCGCCAGCGCGCCCGCGAGCAGCAACGGGAGGCGCAGCTCGGGGCCGGCGCGCCGCAGCAGCGCGCGGAATGCGACCAGCGCCGGAGCGAGCGCGACGAGCCCGGCGACCGCGATCCACACCTCGCCCTCGCCGATCAGGGCGGTGACGCCCGCCAGGCCGAGCCAGGCCGCCACGTCGTTGAGCGCCGCGCACGCGAGCGCGATCGCCCCCAGCGACGTGCCCCCCAGCCCGCGCTCCTTGATGATCCGGGCGAGCACCGGCATCGCGGTGACCGCGAGCGCCAGGCCGAGGAACAGCGCGAAGGCCGGGTCGTCAGGCCTCAGGACGAACCCGAAGCCCAGGCCCAGCGCCAGCGGGAGACTGACCGAGCCGGCGGCCACCGCGCCGATCAGCCGGCGCCTTGCGCGGAGCAGGCGCAGGTCGATCTCCAGGCCGACGAGCAGCATGAAGACCACGAGCCCGAGCTGCGCGACGGCGTCCAGGAAGCCCTCGGAGGCCTCGGGCAGCAGCCAGGCCGCGGCGTCGGGCGCGAGCGCCCCGAGCAGGCTCGGACCGAGCGCGATCCCGGCCACGACCTCCCCGATCACGCGTGGCTGGCGCAGCGCGGCGAACAGCAGCCCGCCGAGGTGCGCGCAGGCGATCACGAAGGCCAGCGACAGCAGGGGTCCGGCGTACGGCATCTGGACAGTACGGGCGTTGGCGCTCTGGCGGCGCACTTGTGGCTAGTGTTGGCGCATGGCTCGCAAGATCCGCGTGGTCGTGGCCAAGCCCGGTCTCGACGGCCACGATCGCGGCGCGAAGATCATCGCGCGCGCCCTCAGAGACGCCGGCATGGAGGTCATCTACACCGGCCTGCACCAGACGCCCGAGCAGATCGTCGAGACGGTCCTGCAGGAGGACGCCGACGCCGTCGGGCTCTCGATCCTGTCGGGCGCGCACATGACGCTCGTCCCGCGCGTTGTCGAGCTGCTGCGTGCGCAGGACGCCGGCGACGTCGTCGTCACCGTCGGCGGCACGATCCCGAACCAGGACATCCCGGAGCTCAAGGAGCTCGGCGTGGCGGAGGTCTTCACGCCCGGCGCGCCGACGCAGGCGATCATCGACTTCATCGAGGGAGCGGTCGGCGAGCGCACTTGAACTATACCGTCCAGACGGTACAGTAGATGGCATGAAGACCATCAAGCTCGCTGCTGCCACCTTCTCGAACATCGTCGGGTCCTTAGCCTTGATCGGGACCCATGAGTCCCGCTCCCGCCACTAGGAACCGCCTCCTTGACGCCGCCGCGACGGTCGTCCGTCGCGACGGCGCGCAGGCGCTGACCCTCGACGCGGTCGCCAAGGAGGCCGCGGTCTCCAAGGGCGGCCTGCTCTACCACTTCAAGTCCAAGAACGACCTCGTCGCCGCCATGGTCGAGCGTTGGCTGGCCGACTTCGGCCGCGAGATGGACGAGGCCGACGTCGCCTTCGTACGCGGTTACGTGAAGGCCAGCACACCCGACGAGCACGAGCTGGGCATGCTCGCCGCGCTCGTCGCCGATCCGTCGCTGCTCGTCGCGGTGCGCCGGCAGTACGGCATCTGGCAGGATCGCGTCGAGCGCGAGTCCCGCGATCCGGTGGACGGCACCGTGGCGCGGCTCGCCGCGGACGGGCTCTGGCTCGCCGAGCTCCTCGGCATGGGGCCGCCCGCGGGTGAGCTGCGCGACCGTGTGCTCGAACGTTTGTCGGAGCTCGCGGAACCTCTGGATTGACTCGTCAGTCAATGGGCTAGGATGGCCTCCGATAGTCCTAACTCCGAGGAGTCTGCACCGTGAAGATCTGCGTCCTGGTCAAGAGCGTGCCGGAGGCGGGGGTGACGAAGCGCATCAATCCCTCGACCGGGCGCCTGGAACGCGGAGGGGAGACGCGCGACAACCCCTTCGACACGCACGCCATCGAGGCGGCGATGCAGCTCAAGGAGGGCGGTGAGTTGCAGGTCGACGAGATCGTCGCCGTGACGATGGGGCCGGAAGCCGCCGCCAAGGCGCTGCGCAAGGCGGTCTCGCTCGGTGCGGACCGCTCCATCCACCTGTCCGACGAGGCGCTCGCGGGCTCCGACGTCAACGGCACGGGCTACGCGCTCGCCAGGGTGCTGGCCACCGAGTCCCCGGACCTGGTGCTGCTCGGCCAGCAGTCCGACGACGGCGAGTGCTACACGATCGGCGCCGTCGTGGCCGACCACCTGCAGATGCCTTCGCTCACGCAGGTGATCAAGATCGACGTCGAAGGCGGCGCGTTGCGCTGCGAGCGCCAGGCCGAGTACGGCTACGACACGGTCTCGATCCCGCTCCCGGCCGTGATCTCGGTCGGCGACGCGATCAACGAGCCGCGCTACCCGTCGCTGAAGGCGATCATGGGCGCCAAGAAGAAGCCGCTGGAGACCAAGTCCGCGGCGGACGCCGGCATCGAGGCCGATCGCGTCGGCTACGACCACGCTCGCGCGCACTGCGCGGAGTTCGCCGAGCCGCCGGCCAAGGCCGCCGGCCAGATCATCGAGGACGAGGACACGAGCGAGACGGTCGAGAAGATCGTCGCGTGGCTGGACGAGAGGAAGTTGCTGGCATGAGTGGGATCCTCGTTTACGCGCTGCACTACGAGGGCGCGTTCAACAAGAACTCGCTCGGCGCGGTCTCCGAGGGCGCGCGCCTGGCGTCCGAGCTCGGCACCGAGTGCCACGCGATCGTCGTCGGCGAGGGCGTCTCCGACGAGCTCGCCGCGTCACTGGGCGCGTACGGCGCCTCGAAGGTCTACCGCGTCGAAGGCCCCGAGGGCCTCGCGCAGCCGGTCGTGGACGCGATGGAGGCCGCCATCGCCGCCGGCGGCCATGGTTACGCGCTGTTCGGCGGCGGCCTGCTCGGCTTCGAGATCGGCGCCGGCCTGGCCGCGCGCCTGGACGCCGGCGTCTGCATGGAGGTCACCAACGTCCGCGTGGAGGGCGGCAAGCTCGTCGCCGAGCGTCCGATCCTGCAGGACTCGCAGATCTCGTCGGTCCACTACCGGTCCGACGTGGGCGTGATCATCGGCCGCCTGAACGCGTTCGAGATCAAGCAGACCGGCGGGACCGCCACGGTCGAGGATCTCAGCGTGGAGTTCAAGGCGCACAGCCTCCAGGCCAAGATGCTCCAGCGCGGCGAGCAGCGCGGCGCCGACGTCAACATCGAGGACGCGGACATCCTCGTCGCCGGCGGCCGCGGCCTTGGCAACGCGGAGAGCTTCCAGCTGCTCGAGGACCTCGCGGGCGCCCTCGGCGGCGCCGTCGCCGCGACGCGCGCGGTGGTCGACGCGGGCTGGTACTCCTACTCGGCCCAGATCGGCCAGACGGGCAAGACCGTCGCGCCGAAGCTGTACCTGGCAGCCGGCATCTCGGGCGCGATCCAGCACAAGGTCGGCATGCAGGGCTCGGAGAACATCGTCGCGATCAACAAGGACGCGAACGCCCCGATCTTCGAGTTCTCCGACCTCGGGGTCGTGGGCAAGCTCGAGCAGATCGTGCCCAAGCTGACCGAGGCCGTGAAGGCGAGGAAGGGCGCATAACCATGGCTGTCGCCCCCAGCGAGTTCCCGCCGCCGGTCGACTCGGCGGCGGAGTTCGTCGGTCCCCCGACCGATGACCCGGATGAGCGCATCGAGGTCGGCGTCGCGATCGTCGGCGGCGGTCAGGCGGGCATGGCGTGCGCCATCCGCCTGCTGCAGCTGCTGGCCGACGACGAGGAGCTGACCGAACGCCTCGGCGAGGTGCCGGTCGCGGTCATCGAGAAGGGCCGCGTCGCGGGGGCGCACCAGCTCTCCGGCGGTGTCATGAATCCGAGCGCGATCCGGGAGCTGCTGCCGGACGACGACTCGTGGCCGCACTGGGGCGAGGTCAAGCGCGAGACGGTGTACTTCATGCCGAACGGCAAGCGCGCGATCCCGCTCAAGCCGACGCCGCCACCGTTCCGCAACCACGGCAACTACGTCGTGTCCGTCGCCGAGCTCAACCGCTGGCTGGCCGAGAAGGCCGAGGAGCTGGGCGCCTACGTCCTCACCGAGACGAGCGGCCAGAAGCTGCTGGTCGAGGAGGGGAAGGTCGTCGGCGTCCGCACGGGCGACAAGGGGCGCGACAAGGGCGGCGGCGAGAAGGGCAACTTCGAGCCGGGCTCGGACGTGATGGCCCAAGCCACGGTGCTGGCCGAGGGCTGCTGGGGACACCTGACCGGCGCCGCGCAGAAGGTGCTCGACCTCGCGCCCAAGGACCCGCAGGTGTGGGCGCTGGGCGTCAAGGAGGTCTGGGAGGTCTCCCAGCCGTTCGAGAAGGTCGTGCACACGCTCGGCTGGCCGCTGCGCGCGGGCGCCAAGTGGAAGGAGTTCGGCGGCTCCTGGATCTACGGCATGAACCGCGAGGGCGAGGCGCCGAAGGTCTCGATCGGGTTCGTCACCGGGCTCGACTGGACCGACGCGCGCTTCTCCGTCCACGACGTGCTGCAGGAGTTCAAGCTCCACCCGCTGGTCAAGAAGATCCTCGGGGACGGCAAGCGCGTGGCCTGGGGCGCCAAGGCCATCCCCGAGGGCGGCTACTGGGCGATGCCCAAGCTGCACGCGCCGGGCATGGTCATCTGCGGCGACGCGGGCGGCCTGGTCAACGTGCCCAAGCTCAAGGGCATCCACTACGCGATCGAGTCCGGCCGGCTCGCCGCGGAGACGATCTACGCGCAGCTCAAGCACGGCTCGAGCAACTTCAGCGCCTACGAGGACGCGGTCTACAAGTCCCAGATGGGCCAGGAGCTCTACCAGTCGCGCAACATGAAGCAGCCCTTCGGCAAGGGCCTGGTCGTCGGCGGCGCGATCACCAACGCGATGGTCGTCACCAAGGGCCGCTTCCCGGGCGGGCACTGGGGCACCCACCGCGACGCAGCCTCCCCGCTGCGCTACTCGGGCCGCGAGGAGCGCTATCCCAAGCCGGACGGCAAGTACACGTTCGACAAGCTCAGCGGCGTCTTTCTCACCGGCAACGCCACGCGTGACGACGCGCCCTCGCACATCCGCATCCAGCAGCGCGTGCCCCGCGAGGTCGCGGACGCCTGGACCTACATGTGCCCAGCCGGCGTCTACGAGGTCCCGGACAACGCGCCGGAGCAGGGTCCCGTCGACCTGATCGTCAACCCCTCCAACTGCGTGCAGTGCGGCGCGATCACCGCCAAGGGCGGGCGCCTGACGCCGCCGGAGGGCGGCGACGGCCCGACCTACCAGATCACGTAGCTACCAACCGGGCGTCCCTGCTGGGCCCTTGAACGGGCCCACCAGGTCGCTGGTGATCCAGCCGCCGTAGAAGTCGCCCTCCTGCGGTTCGACGCGCTCGTCGTCGAGGTACGCCGCGTCCACCCGGCCCGGGTAGAAGGAGACGTAGTCGCGCAACGCCTCGTAGCCGGGTGACGGGTCGCGGTACGTCCACGCCACGGGCCGCTCGTCGGAGCGGGTGGCGGCGTAGAAGTAATGGGCGCGGCCCTTGAACTCGCACCACGTCGTGCGCTTGCGGCTGGGCACCAGCCAGCCCTCGACGACATCCTCGGGCGGGAGGTAGATCCCGGGCGGGTGGCTGGTCTCCAGCACGCGCAGCGCGCGCGTCGAATCCGCGATGACCTCGCCGTCGATCTCCACCCGCACGCGCTGCTCGCACGGCACCACGGCCGGCGGACGCGGGTAGTCCCAGACATTCTCCATCTCATTGGTGATACGGCGTTCGACGCGGCAGCGATGAGCGGACTCGGCAGGTGTCGTAGGCTTCGGCGATGACACGGCTCATCCGCGGTGGGCGCGTGGTCACGGCGACCGACGCGTTCGACGCCGACGTCCTGATCGACGGCGAGAGCATCGTCGCAGTCGGGACCGGCCTCTCCGGCGACGAGGAGATCGACGCCTCCGGCTGCCTCGTGCTGCCGGGCCTGGTGGACAACCACACGCACCTGTCGATGCCGTTCGGCGGCACCTGGAGCTGCGACGACTACACCACCGGCACGGCGGCGGCCGCCGCGGGCGGGACGACTTCGATCGTCGACTTCTGCATCCAGTACGTCGGCGGGTCGCTCAAGGACGCGCTCGCCGAGTGGCACGGGCGCGCGGACGGCGCGGCGCACATCGACTACGGCTTCCACGTCGCGATCACCGACGCGCGGCCGGAGGTCGTGGCCGAGATGGAGCAGTGCGTGGCCGACGGCGTCTCCTCCTTCAAGGTCTTCATGGCCTACAAGGGCGCGCTGATGGTCGACGACGAGCAGTTCATCGCCGTGCTCGAGCAGACGGGCAAGACCGGCGGGCTCGTGATGGTGCACTGCGAGAACGGCGACGCGGTCGTGCGCTACCAGAAGGAGGCGCTCGAGCGCGGGGACACGGACCCGAAGTTCCACGCCTCCACACGGCCGCCGGAGGTCGAGGGCGAGGCCACGTCGCGTGCGATCCGCCTGGCGGAGTGGACGGGCCGGCCGCTGTTCGTCGTGCACGTGACGTGCGAGGAGGCCGTCAAGGAGATCCAGGCGGCCCGCGACCGCGGCCTGCCGATCTTCGGCGAGACGTGCATCCAGTACCTGTACCTGACCGTCGAGGACCTCGACCGGCCGGGCTTCGAGGGTGCCAAGTACGTGTGCTCGCCGCCGCTGCGCGAGGCCTACAACCAGCACGTGCTCTACCAGGCACTGCGCCAGGGCGCGCTGCAGGGCATCAGTACCGACCACTGCCCGTTCAACTTCAAAGAGCAGAAGGAGCTCGGCCTCGGGGACTTCACGAAGATCCCGAACGGGCTGCCGGCGATCGAGCACCGGCTCACGCTGCTCTACGACCGCTCCGTGCGCGACGGGCACCTGTCGATCATCGACGTCGTGCGGCACGGCGCCTGGGGCCCCGCGCGGATCTTCGGGCTGGACAAGAAGGGCGCGCTGGCGCCGGGCTTCGACGCCGACGTCGTCGTCTTCGACCCCGAGGTCAAGCACACAATCTCCGCCGAGACGCACGTGATGAACGTCGACTACGACCCGTTCGAGGGCTGGGAGGTGCAGGGCAAGCCGCGCTTCGTCCTCTCCCGCGGCGAGACCGTCTACGAGGACGGCCGGATCGTCTCCGAGCCGGGCCGCGGCCGCTTCGTCAAGCGCTCGCTGTTCGAGCCCGCGCATGCTTGAGTTCGGCGTCACCGTCCTGCCCGACCCGCCGTACCAGCGGCTCGTCGACCTGGTGGTCAAGGCCGAGTCGCTCGGCTTCGACAGCGGCTGGACCTACGACTCCCCGATCCTGTGGCAGGAGCCGTATCCGCTGATCACACTGCTGGCGGACCGGACGTCCACGATGCGGATCGGCATGTGCGTGACCAACCCGGTCACGCGCGAGCCGGCCGTGACGGCGTCCGCCCACGCGACGCTGCAGGACATCAGCGGCGGGCGGATGGTGATGGGCATCGGCCGTGGCGACTCGGCCGTGCGCGTGATGGGCCGCAAGCCGACGCCGATCGCGATGTTCGAGGAGCGCCTGAAGATGATCAAGGCGTTCATGAACGGGCGGCCGGTGGATTGGGAGGGCACCGAGATCCAGCTCAAGTGGGCGCAGGACAAGCCGGAGATCCCGCTCTACGTCGCCGCGTACGGGCCGCGCGCGCTGGGCGTGGCGGGGCGCGTCGGCGACGGCGTGATCATTCAGCTCGCCGACCCGACGATCATCGAGTGGACGATGGCCACGGCGCGGCGCGCGGCCGAGGAGGCGGGACGCGACCCGTCCGAGCTGCGCTGCCTGGTGTGCGCGCCGTCAAAGGTCACCGACGACATCGCCCAGGCGCGCGAAGAGGTGCGCTGGTTCCCGGCGATGGTCGGCAACCACGTGGCGGACATCATCCGCGTGCACGGCGAGACGTCCGAGATCCCGCGTGAGCTGACGGATTACGTCAAGGAGCGCGACGCCTACGACTACAAGGACCATTCGCGCGTCGGCGCGGCGCACGGCTCGTTCGTCTCGGACGAGATCTGCGACCGCTTCACCGTGATCGGCTCGGCCGCGCAGGTCGTGGAACGGCTGCGCGGCCTGGAGGCGATCGGGGTCGACGAGTGGATCGTCTACCTGATGACCGAGGGCCAGGACGAGACGCTCGAGGCCTACGGCTCGGAGATCATCCCCGCGGTCAAGTCGTAGAGCCGCCCGTAGGCCTGGAGGGCGACGCGCAGGTCGTCCTCTCTGGTGTCCTCGGCCGGGTTGTGGCTGACGCCGTCGATGCTGCTGCTGAACACCATCACGGTGGGGTAGCGGCGCGCGACCTCGGCGGCGTCGTGCAGCGCGCCCGACGGCAGCCGCGGCGGGTCCTGGTCCCCCGTGATCTCGCCCACGGCCTGCGCGGCGAGGTCGACGAGGCGCCCGTCGAACGGGATCGGGTCGATCTGCCAGATCCGCTTCCACTCGGCAGTGACACCTTCTTCGGCAGCGATCTCCTCCGCGGCCTTCTGCACATCGGCCAGCATGTCCCGCAGCTGCTCGGGCGTGAACGCGCGCTGGTCGAGCGTCACCTCGCAGCGCTGGTTGATGATCGTCGGGATGCCGGGCTCGGCCGTGACCGTGCCGATCGTGGCCACGCCGCCGCGCTCGATGGCGCTCTCGCGCGCGGCGAGCCCGAAGCGCGCGGCGGCCAGGAACGCGTCGTGGCGCAGGTTCATCGGGGTGCTGCCGGCGTGGCTGGCCTTGCCGGTGAAGGTGATGCTGTGGCGTTCGACGCCGAAGCACCCGATCACCGCCGCGGCGGGCTTGCCGGACTCCTCGAGCCGCGGCCCCTGCTCGATGTGCAGCTCCAGGTAGGCGGCGATCTCCGGCAGCTCGGCTTCACCCATCGTGTCCAGGTCGATGCCGTTCTCGGCCAGCGCATCCGGGAGCGAAGTGCCCTGCGCGTCTTTGAGCCGGCGCACCTCGTCCGGCACCAGCGTCCCGGCGGCCGCCGACGACCCCAGCAGCGAGCGCCCGAAGCGCGCGCCCTCCTCGTCCGCCCAATCGACGAGCTTGAGCGTCACCTGCGGCGTCTCGCCCGTGTGCGCGCGCAGCACCTCGAGCGCCGCGCACACGCCCAGGCAGCCGTCCAACCAGCCGCCGTTGGGCACCGCGTCGATGTGCGAGCCGACCACGACGATCCGCTCGCTCTCGCCCGGCACCGTCGCCCACAGGTTCCCGGCGACGTCGCGCTTCACCGTGGCGTCGGTCTCGGCCAGCTTGCCCAGCAGCCACTCGCGCGCCGCGCGCCAGTCCTCGCTCCACGCGAGCCGCCGCGCCCCGTCGGGGCCGCCCGTCAGGTCCGCGAGTTCGCGCAGGTCACGGAGCGGACGCTCCCAGTCGTAGGAAGGCATGCGCGCAACTTACATCGGGTGCGTGGGTTCTTAGCGTCGCCATGATCCGCTGGAGGCGCATCACGGGGCTCGCTGCTGCCCTGTTCTGTCTGATCACGCCCGCCGCGCACGCCGCACCGCTGGGCAAGGCCGTGCTCGCGCAATGCGAGCCGGCGACGGGTGAGGCCGTCTTCGAAGGCCGCCAGACCGCGTACCGCGAGACCCGCATGCAGATGCGGTTCACGCTGCAGGTCGGGCAGGGGAAGGCCAGATTCCGCAAGGTCGCGGCCGACGGCTTCGACGAGTGGATCACCGTGCCGGCGGGCTTCGGCAAGTACACGTACGAGAAGACCGTCGAAGGGCTGCTGCCGGGCTCGAACTACCGGACCGTCGTGACCTTCCGCTGGAAGCACCCCAACGGCCGCACCGCCCGCACCGAGCGCTCGACCTCGGCTGTGTGCCGCGTACCCGAGTCGCGCCCGGACCTGGTGCTGCGGGACGTCGCCGACGACGCGGCGGGCTACGTCGCGCAGGTGATCAACCGCGGGCGCTCGGCGGCCGGCGCGTTCGACGTCTCGTTCATCGTCGGCGGGGTCCCGCTCGGCACGGCGCGCGTGGCCGGACTCGAGCCCGGCCAGTCGATCGACGTGTTCCTGCCGGGGCCGCCCTGCACGGACGGGGAGGCGCTGGAAGCGGTCGTGGATCCGGGCACCGAGGTGGACGAGTCCAACGAGGAGAACGACACGTTCACGGCGTCCTGCTGAGCTTGAACGCCCACCTACACTGGTAGGAACGATGAAGACCGAGATCCACCCCGAATACGCAGAGGCCACCGTGCGCTGCACCTGCGGGAACGAGTTCGTCACTCGCTCCACGAAGGGCGACATGCACGTGGAGATCTGCTCCAACTGCCATCCGTTCTACACCGGCAAGCAGAAGCTGGTCGACACGGGTGGACGCGTCGAGCGCTTCCAGCGCAAGCTGGCCCGCTCGGGCGCCAACCGTAAGAAGTAGGGACATTGAAGGCGGGGCATCCCCTCCGCCCCACCCCGATCATCCGACCTTCGGGGCGTGGCACGTCAAGCGTGCGCTCCGGGCTGCCGATCACCGACATGTGAGCGAGAGCCCGGAGCAGCGCGATGCCCCGGTGGGCGGCCAGGCCGTCCTCGAGGGCGTGATGATGCGCGGCGTCTCCACCTGGGCCGTCGCCATCCGGCACCGTGACGGCCACGTCGCCGTCGAGGCGCACCCGGTCAGCTCGTGGGTCACGCGCAGCCCCGTGTTGCGGTTCCCGGTGATCCGCGGCGTCGTCGCGCTTGCGCAGTCGATGGCGATCGGGGCGAAGGCGCTGCGCGGCAGCATCGACGCGCAGGAAACCGAGCCGATTCCGGCCCGCACGTGGGCGTTCGCGCTCGTCGCCGGCCTCGCGCTGGCCATCGGCCTGTTCTTCGCGCTGCCGGTCCTGCTGACCAGCCTGATCGAGGGCTGGCTGGGGTCGGCGTGGCTGTTCTGGCTCGTCGAGGGCGGCGTGCGCAACGCGATCTTCCTCACTTACCTCGCGCTGCTCGCGCGCCAGCCGCACCTGCGCCGGCTGTTCCAGTACCACGGCGCCGAACACAAGACGATCGCGGCCTACGAGGCCGGGCTGCCGCTGACGGTGGCGAACGCGCAGCGCTTCAGCCGCCTGCACCCACGCTGCGGCACGAGCTTCCTGCTGGTGGTGATGGTCGTCGCCATCTTCGTGTTCGCGCCCGTCGGGCTGCCGGCGTGGTGGATCCTGCTGCTGACGCGCATCGTCGGCGTGCCGCTGGTGGCCGGCATCTCGTTCGAGCTGATCAAGTTCGCGGGCCGGCACCGCCACTCGCCGTGGGTGCGGCCGATCATCTGGCCGGGCATGCAGCTGCAGAAGCTCACGACCCGTGAGCCGGAGGACGAGCAGGTCGTCGTGGCCGTCGCGGCGCTCGAGGCGGTCCTGGCGGTGGAGGACCCGCGCGCGGCCTCCCGCGAGGCGCGGATCGGGGTCGAGGTCGCGGCCTAGACTTATCCCTTGTGATCGAGTCCCTCGTCGAGCAGATCGAAGCGCGCTTCACCGAGGCCGAGGCGCAGATGGGCGATCCGGACGTGATCTCCGATCGCGAGCGTTTCGCCGAGGTCGGCCGCAGCTACAACCGGCTCGCGCCCGCCGCCAAGCTGGCCGAGCAGTGGCGCCTGGCCCAGTCCGACGCCGAGGGCGCGAAGGAGCTGCTGGAAGAGGGCGGCGAGGACGCCGACCTGCGGGCCGAGCTCGAGGATGCGCGGGCGCGCATCGAACGACTCGAGGAGGAGATCCGGCTCGCGATGGTCGAGCGGGACCCCAACGACGACAAGAACGTCATCGTCGAGATCCGTGGCGGCGCGGGTGGCGACGAGGCCGCGATCTGGGCCGGCGACCTGTACCGCATGTACCAGCGCTACTCGGAGCGCCTCGGCTTCAAGTCCGAGACGATGAGCGCGGACGAGGGCGCGTACACGTTCGAGGTCAAGGGGGACGCGGCCTACTCGATCTTCAAGTTCGAAGGCGGGACGCACCGCGTGCAGCGCGTGCCCGAGACCGAGTCGCAGGGCCGCATCCACACGTCGACGGCGACCGTCGCGGTGCTGCCCGAGGTCGAGGACGTCGAGGTCGAGATCAACCAGAACGACCTGCAGATCGACGTCTACCGGTCCAGTGGCCCGGGCGGCCAGTCGGTCAACACGACGGACTCGGCGGTGCGCATCACGCACAAGCCGTCCGGGATCGTGATCTCGATGCAGGACGAGAAGTCCCAGCTGCAGAACCGCGAGCGGGCGATGAAGCTCCTGCGCGCGAAGCTCTACGAGGCCGAGCTGCAAAAGCAGCAGGACGCGCTGTCGGCCGAGCGCAAGTCGCAGGTCGGCACGGGCGACCGCGCGGAGAAGATCCGCACCTACAACTATCCGCAGCGCCGCATCACCGACCACCGCATCGGGCTCACCGTCCACAACCTCGAGGCCGTGCTCGGCGGCGAGATGGACGAGATCAGCGCCGCGCTGCAGGACGCCGAGAAGCGCCGGCGGCTCGAAGAGCAAGCGGTTGGCTAGGGCGGCGACGTCCGTCCGTGACGCGCTCGACTCGGCCCTGATCCCGCTCACCGCGGCCGGGTGCGAGAACCCGCGCCTGGACGCGGAGGTCCTGCTCGCCGCCGCGATGGGGGTCGACCGTCCGTGGCTGATCGTCAACTCGCGCGAGGGCGTCCCCGGGCCCGCCGCGCGCGTGTTCATGGACTTCGTGCGCCGGCGCCGCGAGCGCGAACCGGTGGCCTACATCACGGGCATCAAGGGCTTCCGCCACATCGACCTCGCCGTCGACCGACGCGTGCTGATCCCACGGCCGGAGACCGAGTTCGTGGTCGAGGCGGCGCTGAAGCTCCCGCAGGGCGCGCGCGTGATCGACGTGGGCACGGGCTCGGGCGCCATCGCGCTCGCCCTCAAGCACGAGCGGCCGGACCTCGACGTGGTCGCCACCGACGTGTCCGCCGACGCGCTCGACGTCGCACGCCACAACGCGCTCCGGCTCGGCCTGCGGGTGGGGTTCGTCCAGACGGACCTGTGGGGCGACCTCGAGGCCGACGCGATCGTCTCCAACCCGCCCTACGTCGAGGCGGGCGAGCGGCTGATGCCGGACGTCGCCCTCTTCGAGCCGCATGGCGCGCTGTTCGCGGGCGCGGACGGGCTGGACGTGATCCGCCGCCTCGTGAGCGCACCGGTGCGCTTCCTCGCGCTCGAGCACGGCCAGGGCCAAGCCGACCCGATCGAGGCGCTCCTCCGCGGCGCCGGCTTCACCACCGTGGACCGCATCCGCGACCTCGCCGGCATCGAGCGCGTCACCGTGGCGCACCGCTGAAGCGGGACCTCAGCGCACCCCGCCGACGTAGGACGGGCATGCTCGCGCTGCTCGTCGCCCTCCTGCTGGTCCCGGCCCCGCACGCCTCGGGTGGCGGCATCCCGTCGGCGGCGTGGGGAGGGGCGGGCGCGAGCGCGCCCGGCGGCAAGCTCACCTACATCGTGCTGCCGAGCGGGCGGGGCTCACTCGTGCAGGCCGTGCACCGGGACGGCGGTAGCGTCGACCTCTGGAAGCAGCTCCCGCGCCGCTACGGCGTGCCGATGGCGGCCTACGACGGCACGATGACCGGGCTGTCCGCCGACGGGCGCGTGCTCGTCCTGGCCGAGGTGCCGGGCGTGTTCCCGGTGCGGCGCACGCGCCTACTCGTCCTGCGCACGCGGGGCTTTCGGGAGCTCGAGCGCTTCAGCTTGTCCGGGCACTACGCCGTGGTCGCGATCTCGCCGCACGGCCGCTACGTCTACCTGCGCCGTCTGACCGCGCCGACCCGCAACCCGCTGCGCACCGAGCTGGTCGTCCTCGACCGCGGCGAACCCGGCGCGCCGCGCCCGATCGGCGGCGAGTCGGCCGACATCCCGAGCTCGAGCGTCTCCGACGGCCGCTGGACCTACACCCTCTTCCAGCGCGACGGCTCCTGGGTCCAGGGCCTGGACACGGTCACCCAGGCCACGCGCCGCTGGGAGGTGCCCGGCGTCCCGGGCAACGACCTGATGCGGCTGCGGCTCGAAAACGGGTCGCTCCATGTCGGCGCCAAGGCCTCGTTCACCGTCCGTTGACGCGCTAGCGTTGACGCCATGACCGACCTGCAGCCCGACTACTTCGATCGGCCACTCGCCGAGGTCGACCCCGAGGTCGCCGAGGCGATCGGCCATGAGCTGGAGCGCCAGCAGCGCACGCTGGAGATGATCGCTTCAGAGAACTTCGTTCCACAGGCCGTGCTCGAGTGTCAGGGCTCCGTGCTGACCAACAAGTACGCTGAGGGCTACCCGGGCAAGCGCTATTACGGCGGTTGCGAGTGGGTGGACGTGATCGAGCAGCTCGCGATCGACCGCGCGAAGGCGCTGTTCGGGGCCGAGCACGCCAACGTCCAGCCGCACGCGGGCGCGCAGGCCAACACGGCCGTCTATCACGCGCTGCTGCAGCCGGGCGACCGGATCATGGGCCTGAGCCTCCCGCACGGCGGTCACCTCAGCCACGGCATGAAGATCAACGTGTCGGGCCGGCTGTACGACATCGTCCCGTACGAGGTCTCGCCTGAGGATCACCGGATCGACATGGACGAGGTCGAGCGCCTGGCCAAGGAGCACCGGCCGAAGCTGCTGCTCGCGGGCTGGTCGGCGTACCCGCGCGTGCTCGACTTCCCGCGCTTCCGCGAGATCGCGGACGAGATCGGCGCGCTGCTGATGGTGGACATGGCGCACTTCGCCGGCCTGGTCGCCGCGGGCGTGCACCCGAATCCCGTCCCGTACGCGGACGTCGTCACCACCACCGTCCACAAGACGCTCGGGGGCCCGCGCTCGGGCCTGATCCTCTGCCGCGAGGAGTACGCGAAAAAGATCAACTCGGCCGTCTTCCCGGGCCAGCAGGGCGGCCCGCTCGAGCACGCGATCGCGGCCAAGGCGGTTGCGCTCAAGATCGCCGCGACCGACCTCTTCAAGGAGCGCCAGCAGCGCACCGTGACCGGCGCCCAGGCGGTGGCGGCCGAGCTGCTGCAGGCCGGCAGCGGCGTCAACGTCCTCACGGGCGGCACGGACGTCCACCTCGTGCTCGTGGACCTGCGTGAGTCCGAGCTCACGGGCCAGGACGCGGAGGATCGCCTGCACGACATCGGCATCACCGTCAACCGCAATGCGATCCCGTTCGATCCGCGCCCGCCGATGGTTACCAGCGGCCTGCGCGTCGGCACGCCCGCGCTGGCCACGCGCGGCCTCCAGCAGGAGGACTTCGTCGAGGTCGGCAAGCTGATCGCGCGCGCGCTGCAGCCGGACTTCGATTCCGCGAAGGCCGAGCTGGTCGAGCGCGTGACCGCGATCGCCGACCGCTTCCCGCTTTACGCGCAGTTGAACACGCCGGCGACGGTCTAAGCGACACTTAACCCCATGCACGAGCAGGGGGCCGCGGCGCAACTGACGCTGCTGGCGCGCGTGGGCGCGATCCTCGGGTCGGGCCTGGCGCGCCAGGAGACGCTCGAACGCGTCGCGCAGCTGCTCGTGCCCGCGTTCGCGGCCTGGTGCGCGATCGACCTCGAAGGCGAGGACGGCGCGCTCGAGCGCCGCGTCGCGCTGCCGAAGGCGTTCCCGCCGCTGCCGCCGGACGCGCCGCACGGGCCGGCGATCGTCATGCGCACGGGCGAGCCCGAGCTCGTGCGCGAGATCACCGAGGACGCCCTGTTCGCCGCGGCTCGCGGCAACTGGGGCCGGCTGGCGGAGATGCGGGCCCTGGCGCTCAAGTCCGCGCTGTGCGTCCCGCTGACGACCGGCACGCGCGTCGTGGGGACGCTCTCCCTGCTGGCCACCGAGCGTCACTACGGCATCGCCGACCTCGAGCTGATGGGGGAGGTCGCGCGCCGCACGGCGTCTGCGATCGAGGCCGACCGCAACCGCGCGAACACGCAGATGCTGTTCGAGGCGTCGCCGACGCCGATGTGGGTCTACGACTTCGAGACGCTCGCCTTCCTGGCCGTCAACGACGCCTGCATCGAGCGCTACGGCTACTCCCGCGAGGAGTTCCTCGGCGGGATGACGATCAAGGACATCCGCCCGCCGGAGGAGATCCCGCTCCTGCTCGCGGACATCGAGAGCCACCACGGCGCGGGTTCGCGGGTCGCCCGCGAGTGGCGGCACCTCACTCGCGCCGGGAAGTTGATCGACGTCGAGGTCACGACCGGGCGGATCGACTTCGGCGGCCGCCACTCGGTGCTGGTCGTCGCGCACGACGTGAGCGAGCGCAAGCGGCTTGAGCGCCGGCTCACGGACGCGGAGAAGATGGAGGCGATCGGGCGCCTCGCGGGCGGCGTCGCGCACGACTTCAACAACCTCCTGACGGTCATCTCGGGCTACACGGAGATCCTGCTCGCGCGCGACCGCGGCCAGGAGCTGGAGGAGATCGCCCGCGCCGCGCGCCAGGCCGCCAGCCTCACGCGCCAGCTGCTCGCTTTCAGCCGCCGCCAGGTGCTGCACCCGACCAAGCTCGACCTCAACGAGATCGTGGCCGGGATGGAGACGATGATGCACCGCATCATCGGCGACGACGTGAGCGTCGCGACGCGCCTCGCGCCCGACCTCGCGCCGGTCGAGGCCGACCGCGCGCAGATCGAGCGCGTGATCCTCAACCTGGCGGCCAACGCGCGCGACGCGATGCCCCACGGCGGCGCGCTGACGCTCGAGACGCGCAACGTCGAGCTCTCCAGCCACGGCGCGGACGCGCTCACCGGCCCGCACGTGCTGCTCGCCGTCTCGGACACCGGCCTCGGCATGGACGAGAAGGTCCGCGCGCACCTGTTCGAGCCGTTCTTCACCACCAAGGAGGGCGGGGAGGGAACCGGGCTCGGGCTCGCCACCGTGTTCGGCGTGGTCAAGCAGAGCGGCGGCGGCATCTACGTCTACAGCGAGCGCGGCGCCGGCACGACGTTCAAGATCTACCTGCCCGCGGCGGCGCGCGGCGAGGACGAGCCGCCCGCGCCGGCGGGCGAGCCCGAGCCGGCCGCGGGCACCGAGACCGTGCTCGTGGTCGAGGACGACCGGAACGTCCGCGATCTCGTGCGGCTGCTGTTGGAGAGCAACGGCTACACGGTGCTCACGGCCCAGCAGGCCGACGAGGCCGTGCGCGTGTGCACCGAGCTCGACGTCGACCTGCTGCTCACGGACGTCGTGATGCCGGAGACCAGCGGCCGCGAGCTCGCCGAGCAGGTCGCCGCGGCCGCGCCCGGCGTGCGGATCCTGTTCATGTCCGGGTACTCCGACGAGGCCGTCCACCGCCACGGCGTCCTGAGCGAGGACGCGGCGTTCATCGAGAAGCCGTTCACCGAGCGGTCGCTGACGACGAAGGTGCGCGAGGTGCTCGACAACTAGCGCGTCGCCGGCGGGAACTTGCGGCTGGTGCTGTCGTAGCGGTGGTCCTCGAAGTCGACGATCGACGGGCGGCCGACCGCGAACACGCGCACGGGTCGCCGGCCGCGCCGGCGCAGCTCGCGCATGCGGCTCTCGGTCGGCTGGGCGCCCAGGTCGTGCGTGTGCATGCCGACGCGGTGGCCCGACCACGCCTCGCTCAGCGGGGTGCCGGCCGCGGCCTCCAGGGCCTGGTGGTCGTCGTCGCGCGGCCCCTTGTGCGGCTGCTCGGGATTTTCGACCTCGAACCCGCCGTCATTGCCGGCGATCGTGTTCAGACGCCGCGACTGCGGGTCGTATGAGTGGACCATCACGATGTGGTTGGCGTCCCCGGGAACGCCGTGATCGATCACCGCGATGTCGCCCGCCCGGACGTCGAGCTCGCCGCCCCGCTGGATCTCGTCGGCGGTGAGCCACTGGCGAACCGAGCCGCGCGCCTCGTGGTAATCGCGCAACTCGTGCCACGCATCTTCGGCGTGGATCCACTTCTTGATGCGCGCGTCTTCGCCCCATCCGTAGCGGTAGGTGAAGTAGTCCACGACGTTGTCGACGTGCAGGTAGTCCATCTTGAGGTCTTCGTCGAGGTTGGAGCGCAGGAACTTCTCGGCCGCGAACATGCCGCACCAGTCCCGCTTCGAGTAGGGATTGAACTCCGCACGCGCAACCGTCTCGGCGTCCTTGGCGTCCATCAGCGCGCCCTCGGCGTTCGCGATCGCCTCGAGCTGCAGTGCGGCCAGGACCATGTCCTGCACCGTCGGGTCCGGATGCTGCTTGCTCGTGCCCAGCGCGCGCAGCCGCTTCAGCCACGGCGCGTCGAACGCCCGCAGCGCGACCCGGTGCTTGCGCCGCTCCTCCTCGTCCGGCGCGCGTTTCATCGCGGCGTACAGCGTCTGGCGGCCGTGCGCGAGCTTCTCCATCACCTCCTCGACGCGCTCCTCCTCGGGGCTGGCGAAGCGGGCGAGATGGCGGACGACGGCCTGGTTGCCGGCGCTCTGCTGCAGCGCGAGCAGGGGGTGCGGTGGCGCAGCCGGACGACGCTGCGAACTTAAAGAGGGACTGTCCCGCTTTAGGTGGCGCGTGGTTCTCATGGCGCGTTCACGCTCCCAGCGGGACGGGCCGGATGCGGTGCGGCTGGCCGTACGCGGCGTGTCGCGACGCCGCCAGGAACCTAAAGAGGGACTGTCCCTCTTTATCTGCGGCCGAGCGTCATCCGCCGCGGGAGGGCGGCGACGAGCGGCTCGAGGGCGACCGCGACCTCGCGGGCGGTGGGGCGGGCCGACGGGTCGGGGTCCAGGCCGGCGAGCAGGACGTCGGCGAGCGCGCGCGGGGTGCGGCGCGGGAGCTTGGACGGCGCGGCCGTGAGCTGCGGCCAGCGCTCCTCGCAGGGCGGGAACGGACGCGTGCCGGTGAGGCCGGTGTAGAGGGTGGCGGCAAGGCCGAACACGTCGGCGGGCGGGCCGAGGCGCCCGTCCGGCTCGCACTGCTCGGGCGCCATGAAGGCGTCGGTGCCGATCGGTGAGCGCAGCGCGGCGGCCTCGCGCACCGTGCGGGCGACGCTGAGGTCGATCAGGCGCGGCGGGCCGCCCATGACGACGTTGCTGGGCTTGACGTCGAGGTGGACGATGCCCTCCGCGGCCAGGTAGTGGAGCGCGCTCGCCATGTGCAGGCCGAGCGGCAGCAACTGCTCGAGCGCGAGCGTCTGGCCGTCCTTGAGCAGCTCGTCCAAGGTCGGGCCGTCGAGGTGCTCGAGCACCAGGTGCGGGAACGGGCCTCGCCCTGCGGGCTCGTGAGGGCGAGCACCTCCCCCGCGCGGCGGGTCGAGTACGGCCCCGAAGCCCCGCACGATGACCGGGTGGCCGAGGCGCTGCAGCAGGTCCGCCTCGCGGCGCAGGTCGTGCAGCGCGACCGGGGCCGTGGCCTGGTCGGGCCGCAGGACCTTGGCCACGAGCACCGCGAGCCGGTGTTCGTCCCACACCAGCAGCGCCTCGTAGCGGCGGCCGCCGCCGATCCGGCGCAGCACGGTCCGGCCCGGAGCGATCTCGTCGCCCTCGTCGAACCCCCAGGTGGGTCGCGGACGCCGCGGCGGGGACTGCTCCCAGGGCGGCGTGTACGCGACCGTGGAGTCCATCAGTCCGTGTCGTCCAGCGTGAGCGTGAACTTCGAGCCGGCGAGCGTGCCGATGGCGTGGTCGGCCGGGCTGAAGACCAGCAAGCCGAGCGGGGCACCGACGGCGAGCACGACGGTCGCGACGGCCGCCGCGAACATCCGCGGGACGGTGCGCTGAGCGACGGGCTCCGGGGCGTCGGCAAGCGCCAGAAAGGCATCGGCGAGCGGCTGGGGCATGGGAAGGAGGCGAGGTCGGCGGGGCAGTCGACGTCGCGGGCTGTCCTTCCCGGGTAATTCGCTCCACAATCCCGGATTACGGGATGTCAACAGTTCTTGACGACCAACCGTCGGGCGCCCCTGCGATCCTTTGGCCGCAACCATGGTGATGGAGGCCGTCCTCGCCGCGTTGGTCGCCTTCGCCGTGGCGACCGCGCTCACGCCGCTCGCCGCGCGCTTCGCGCGCCGCATCGGCGCAGTCGATCAGCAGAAGGAGATCGGGCTCGCCAAGCGGGCCACTCCGCTGCTGGGCGGACTCGCGATCCTCGGCGGGGCGCTCGTCGCCGGCGTCCTGTTCCTGCCCGACAACGAGCGCACCGAAGGCATCCTTGCGGCAGCGCTGCTGATCGTCGTCGTCGGAGCGCTCGACGACCGCTTCGAGCTGCCGCCGGTGGTCAAGCTCGCCGGCCAGTTCCTGGCCGCGGGCGTGCTGGTGCTGTCCGGCGTCGTCGTGGACGCGTTCACCTTCCCGTTCCTGCATCGCGTGGAGCTCGGCGACTTCGGCGGGCCGCTGACGATGCTCGCGCTCGTGTTGCTGATGAACATCGTCAACTTCTCCGACGGCGCTGACGGACTCGCCGCCGGCGTGTGCGCGATCGCGGCGCTCGCGTTCGCGGTGATCGCGTTCGACCTCGGCCGCCGCACCGCGGGCACGCTCTCGGCCATCACGGCGGGCGCGGCGCTCGGCTTCCTGCTGTGGAACTTTCCGCCGGCGAAGATCTTCATGGGCGACTGCGGCTCCAACCTGCTCGGCTTGTTGCTCGGCGCCGTGATCGTGGAGGGGACGCTCAAGACCAACGCCCTGATCGCGCTCGTCGGCCCGCTCGTGGTGCTCGCCGTGCCGCTGATGGACACGGGTTTCGTCGTGCTCAAGCGCCTGAAGTACGGGCGGCCGATCTACCGCGGCGACTCCAACCACTTCCACCACCGCTTCTATCGCATGAAGTGGAAGACCCGGCGGTACGTCCTGTGGCTCTACGCCTGGACGGCGATGATGGCCGGCACCGCCGTCGCGCTGCGGTTCATCCCGTACTCGGAGCGCGACGGCACGCTCAACGGCGGCTGGGCGCTGCTGATGGGCGCGCTGCTGCTCGTGTGCCTGGCGGTCAGCCTCTACCTGGTGTGGGTGCTGGAGATCATCAAGCTGCGGCGCGTGCGCGAGTGGCAGATGCGCCGCGCCGACCCGGACACGTCCGAGCACGAGATCGACGAGCAGGTCGACCGCGAACTCGAGACGGGCGAGTTCGGCCAGGTTCGAACCTGAACTGTGCGGCTACCCGCACTAGCGCCGGACCCGCACCCTGGGGTACGGTTCGTCCAGTCGAGATCAATCACCGGCGAACGCCCGGGGAGGTGAGCAGGACCGTGACGACCAATGACGCGATTTTCCCGATGAGTGGCGATGGCGTCCTCCGTCTCGCCCTCCTGCTCGCGTCGAACGATTGATCGTCGGTCGCGGGCAGTCCACCTGCCGCTCGCGACCTCCTCATCCACAGCCCCGAGGTCTTCAGCGTCTCCGCACGCGCGGGCGGCTCCCACCACAACCAACTGGAGCCAACCGAAATGCACACGCTCAATCAGGCCATCCTGGGTCACGTCGTCGCCGCAGAGCGCGCCGACCGCCCCCGGATTCGTGCGGTCAAACCGCGGCGACCGGAGCGACCGCCGAATGCGCCCTTGCGCGCCCGCGCGGCCTTCGCGACCGGCCGGCTGGCGCGCCGCCTGGACCGTGAGATGGCCCGCCGCGCCGTCATCTGATCCATTACGTAGCCAGAGCCCAACGGGGACAGGCCTTCTTTAGGTCCTCGCTTCGTCGCCCCGCGGCGCTACGAAGCGAATACCTAAAGAAGGCCTGTCCCCGCCGTTGAGGCACGGAACGCGCCGCCGTTGAGGCACGGAACGCGCCGCCGTTGAGGCACGGAACGCGCCGCCGTTGAGGCACGGAACGCGCCGCCGTTGAGGCACGGAACGCGCCGCCGTTGAGGCACGGAACGCGCCGCCGTTGAGGCACGGAACGCGCCGCAGTTGAGGCACGGAACGCGCCGCCGTTGGGGCACGGAACGCCCGCGGCTAGGGTTCTAGGGCGTGGAGATCACCCGTCTCGAACAGCGCGAGTCGTTCGTCACCGCCGACGGCTCGTCCATCCGCGAGTTGGCCGGAATCCCGTCCGGCAACGCGGTCAACCAGTCGCTGGCCGAAGCGACGGTCCCGCCCGGCGGCGAGACGTTCGAGCACTTCCACCGGGTCTCCGAGGAGATCTACTACTTCACCGCCGGGGCCGGGCGCATGCGCCTCGGCGAGCAGGAGGCCGAGGTCCGGGCCGGCGACATGGTCGTGATCGCGCCTGGCCTCAAGCACAAGCTGTGGAATCCGGGCGCCGAGCCGCTCGTGCTGCTGTGCTGCTGCTCGCCCGCGTACTCGCACGAGGACACGATCCTGCTCGAGGGCGCTTCTTGAGGCGCGCGGTCCTGCTCGCCGCGCTGCTCCTGGTGGGCTGCGGGCAGTCCAAGGACGAGGGGATCTCGGGCGGCGGCAAGGTGATCGGCGGCACCGTGACGGTCTATTCGCTGACGACCGACCCGGGCGCCACCAGCCGCTCCTTCGTCGACGGCGAGAAGCTGGCGCTCTCGGATGCGGGCGGCAAGGCGGGCGAGTTCGCCATCAACTTCACGTCGCTGGACCTGGGCGCGGACGAGGACGCGCAGGCCCAGTCCTCGCGGCGAGCGATCAACGATCCGCAGATCATCGCCGCGATCGCCGACGCGACCCGCGTCACCGTCCCGCTGTTCAACGCCGCCGGGATCCTGCAGATCGCCCCCAGCGGCGACCCGAAGCTCATCACCAACCCGAACGCGCTGCCGTCGGGCAAGGACAACGTGGGGCTCGTGCGGGGCACGCTGCCGGCCGAGTTCGCCGAGCGCTACCAGGCACAGTTCGGCCGTGCGCCCGACCAGAGCGCCGAGAACGGATACCGGGCGATGGCCTCGGTGCTCGACGCGATCCGCCTGGCGGGTGCGGCCGGCAACGACCGCACCCGGGTCATCGACTCCTACCTCTAGGAGATCCGCGAAGCGATCTCCAAGCGATCGCGCATGGCGCCGGCAAAGCCGGCTGCCGCGTTCGATCGCCTAGGCCTCGAAGCTGGTTTCCAGCGTGATCTCCGGGACGCTCGCGAGCGCCTTGGAGAGCGGGCAGTTCTCCTTCGCGCCCTGTGCGGCCTGCTCGAAGCCGGCGGCGTCCAGGCCCGGGACCTTGCCCGTGACCTTCAGCGCGATCTTGGTGATCCCGAAGCCCTCGCCGACCTTGTCGACGGTCACGTCCGCCGACGTCGACAGGGACTCGGGCGGGTTGCCGGCCTGCGAGAGGCCGACGCTCAGGGCCATCGTGAAGCAGGACGCGTGCGCCGCGCCCAGCAGCTCCTCCGGGTTGGTCCCGGAGCCGCTCTCGAAGCGGCCGCTGAAGTTGTACTGAGCGTCGAGCACGCCCGTCTCGGTGGAGACGGAACCCCCGCCGCGCTTGAACTCTCCCTGCCAATCGGCCTTCGCGCTACGTGTCGGCATCGTGTTCCTCCTAGTGGGGTCGGACTACGTGCCGGGCACCTTACGGCTAGCCTTCCGGCGGTGTCGCGACGAGGAACGCGGCCGCGGCGTTCACCCACTCCTCAAGCTGGTCTGCTAGAGGCGGGTGTCACAAAGTTGTTACAAACTCGAAGAAGCCGCTATATTGGCGCCCGTCGAACCGGCCGGGGAGTCCTCCGTCCCTCCCGCCGCGCGTGCCCGCGCGGGGATGGCCTGGTACGGCGCGTCAGCCTGCCATGAGCTCTACGACAATGTCCACTTCTGACCCCCTGGTCTTTCTCCGCTACCTCGACGTGGTGCTGCTCGTGCTGGCCGCCCCGTTCGTGTGGCTGGCCGGCGGCCCGATGCTCGGCTTCACCGTCGGCGCCGTCGCGTGGATCGTCACGCGCATCATCGGCGCCGTGATCGAGCGCCAGGCGCGCGGTCGGGAGATCAAGACCCAGATCGCCCTCAACTTCGGTGTGCTGATGGGGCGCGTCTGGGTAGTAGGAATCGCCATTCTCGTGGTCGGCAGGACGGCTGAACGGGCAGACGGACTCACAGCGGCCCTCGTCGCCCTCGTCGCGTTCACGCTCTATCTCGCAACTTCACTGGTCCTGCGCCCCTCGGAGAGGAACACCCAGCGCCCATGAGTACGACCCGCAAGATCCTCTTCGGCGCCGTCGGCGTCTGGCTGTTGTTCGTGATCATCGGGTTCACCGGGATCCTCGGCTCGGCCCCGCGCAACGAGGAGTTCGCCCCGGACGAGGAGTTCGCGATCCCCTCGTGGATCGACCTCCCCGGCCAGCTCGACATCAACCGGGCGGTGCTGTACCTGGTGATCTCGGCCCTCCTGACCTGCATCACGATGGTCTACATCGCCAACCGCATGCAGGCGCGGCCGAACCGCGTGCAGACCGCGGTGGAGACGCTGTACACGCTGATGCGCGACAACATCACGCGCGGCAACATGGACGACAAGATGGCGAAGAAGTGGTTCCCGTTCATCGGGACGCTGTTCCTGTTCATCTGGTTCAACAACCTGATCGGGTTCATCCCGCTCCCGACGGCGGCGCACCACGTCGAGGTCTTCGGCCTCGAGATCCCGGCCTTCGCCCTCTATGCGGCGACGGCCAACATCTCGGTGCCGCTCGTGCTGGCGCTGATGGTGTTCATCGCCTACACCGCCGAGGGCATCCGCCACCACGGTCCGCTGGGCTACCTGAAGAGCCTCATCCCGGCCGGTGTGAAGGGCGGCATGGCCGCCTTCATCTTCGTGCTGGAAGTGATGTCGAACATCATGCGAATCCTTTCGCTCTCCGTTCGTCTGTTCGCCAACATGCTCGCCGGCCACATGATCATCCTGTTCATGTCGGGTGGCCTGGCGATCATCCTCGGCATGGCCGGGCTCGGCTTCGCGCTGCTGCCGATCGGTCTCGCGCTGTACCTGTTCGAAGTCGGCCTGGTAGCCACGCTGCAGGCGTTCATCTTCGCCACCCTCTCGGCGATCTACCTCGGCGGCTCGGTCGCCGAATCTCACTAGAAGGAGCCCTCCAAAGTGAACACCTTCATGACCATCCTGAGCTTCATCTTCGCCCAGGAGGATCCCGCGGAGACCGCTTCCGCCGCCGGCAAGGCGATCGCGGTCGGCGTGGGTGGCGGCCTCGGCGCCGTCGGCGCCGGTGTCGGCATCGGCATCATCTTCGGCAAGGTCATCGAGTCCGTTACTCGCCAGCCCGAGATGCGTGACGAGATCACGTCCATCCAGTGGCTCGGCTTCGCCCTCACGGAGGCCTGCTTCTTCTACGGCCTCGTCTCCGGCCTGATCGCGCTCTTCCTGGCATGACCTTCCTGCTCGCCGCCGAGTCCGAGATCGACTCTCCGGGGCTCGTCGATCCCGTCTGGGGGTTGATGTTCTGGACGTTCGTGGTCTTCGGCCTCACGATGTTCGTGCTCTGGAAGGTCGCGTTCCCGCGCATCGGTGAGGCCCTCGACAAGCGCCAGAAGGCGATCGAGGACTCCATCGACTCCGCGGAGCGGACCAAGCGCGAAGCGGACGAGCTGCTGCGCGAGTACCGCGAGCGGCTCTCCGACGCGCGTGGCCAGGCCGACGAGATCGTCGCCCGCGCCCGTCGCACGGCCGAGGCGCACGAGGTCGAGATCCAGGCGCAGGCGCGAGCCAAGCGCGAGGAGATGATGGATCAGACGCGTCGCGACATCGAGGCCGAGACGCGCCGCGCCATCCAGCAGATCCGCGCCGAGGTCGCCGATCTCACCGTGCTCGCGACCGAGAAGGTGACGCGCAAGAGCCTCGACTCCGCCGACCAGAAGCGGCTGGTCGACGAGGCGCTCGCCGAGCTCGATTTCGCCGCCCTGGCCAAAGAGGAGCGTTAAGGAGCGATGGAAGAGATCGCCACGGTCTACGCCCGCTCGCTGTTCGAGGTCGCGCAGGAGCAGCAGAAGCTCGACGTGGTGCGCGACCAGCTCGGCGCCTTCGCCGACGCACTCGACTCCTCGCGCGAGCTGCAGACGTTCTTCTTCTCGCCGTATTTTTCCACGGCCGAGAAGTCGGACGGGCTGGACCGCGCGGTCTCTGGCGCCGATCCCACGGTCGTCAACTTCCTCAAGCTGCTGATCGAGAACCACCGCACGCCGGCGATCTTCCGCGTCCGGCGTGAGATCGAACGGCTCTGGCAGGAGGAGAACAAGCTCCTCCCGGTCCAGGTCACGTCCGCCGTGGAGCTCGACCAGGCCACAGTGAGCCAGATCGGTGATCGGATCGCCCAGCAGACGGGTCGCAGGATCGACCTGTCCGCCACGGTCGAGCCCGACATCCTCGGCGGCATCGTGGTGCGCGTCGGCAACTCGATCCTCGACGCCTCGATCCGCAACCGACTCGAACAACTTCGCAAGCAGGTCGCTCGGGCCTGACCCCGGCAAGGAGCTAAGCGTGCAAATCAAGCCCGACGAGATCACCTCCATCCTCAAGTCCCGCATCGAAGGGCTCGAGGCCGGCCAGGCCGACTTGACCGAGGTCGGCACCGTGCTGACGATCGGCGACGGCATCGCCCGCATCCACGGCCTCGAGAACTGCATGGCGTTCGAGATGCTCGAGCTGCCCCATGACGTGATCGGCCTCGCCCTGAACCTCGAGTCCGACAACGTCGGCGCCGTGCTCTTCGGCCCGTGGGAGAAGATCGTCGAGGGCGACACGGTCAAGCGCACGAACCGCCTGCTGGAGATTCCGGTCGGCGACGCGCTGCTCGGCCGCATCGTGTCCCCGCTCGGCCAGCCGCTCGACGGCAAGGGCCAGATCAACACGAGCGACTTCCGCCCGGCCGAGTTCAAGGCCCCGGGCGTCGTCCAGCGCCAGCCGGTCACCGAGCCGATGCAGACCGGCATCAAGGCCGTCGACGGCATGATCCCGATCGGCCGCGGCCAGCGCGAGCTGATCATCGGCGACCGCCAGACGGGCAAGACGGCGATCGCGATCGACACGATCATCAACAACAAGGACACCGGGGTCATCTCGGTGTACGTGGCGATCGGTCAGCGCATGTCCACGATCGTGGGTCTCGCCAAGACCCTCGAGGACGCGGGCGCGCTGGACAACACGATCATCGTCGCCGCCCCGGCCGACGAGGCCGCGCCGATCAAGTTCATGGCGCCGTACGCGGGTTGCGCCATGGCCGAGCACTTCCTCTACAACGGCAAGCACGCGCTCGTCACCTACGACGACCTCACCAAGCACGCGTACGCCTACCGCCAGATGTCGCTGCTGCTGCGCCGCCCGCCGGGGCGCGAGGCCTACCCGGGCGACGTCTTCTACCTGCACAGCCGCCTGCTCGAGCGTGCGGTCAAGCTCAACGACTCGCTCGGCGGCGGGTCGATGACGGCGCTCCCGATCATCGAGACGCAGGCCGGCGACGTGTCCGCGTACATCCCGACCAACGTGATCTCGATCACCGACGGGCAGATCTTCCTGGAGCCGAACCTCTTCAACTCCGGCGTGCGCCCGGCCATCAACGTGGGCATCTCCGTGTCCCGCGTGGGCGGCAACGCGCAGATCAAGCCGATGAAGCGCGTCGCCGGCCGCCTGAAGATCGAGCTCTCGCAGTTCCGCGACCTCGAGGCGTTCGCGCAGTTCGGCTCTGACCTCGATCCGGACACCCAGCGCACGCTGGCCCGTGGTGAGCGCCTGGTCAAGACGCTCAACCAGAACGAGCGCAGCCCGCTCGCGGTCGAGGACCAGGTCGCGGTCATCTACGCCGCCACCAACGGCTTCGTGGACCGCATCCACGCCGACCGCGTGGGCGAGTTCCATGAGGGCCTGGTCGAGCGCCTGCACGCCGACGCGGCGGACACGCTCACGAAGATCCGCGAGGGCGACTGGTCCGACGAGACGCAGGAGGCTCTGCGGTCCTCGATCGAGACGTTCGTCGGCGACTTCGGCTACGACCTCGACGAGGAGGGCCAGCCGCTGTCCGACGAGGATCAGCTGCGGACCGACGAGGGTCGCCGTTCGAGCGACGAGACCTCCGAGCAGCCGGCCGCGGTCTCCGCGGGCGCGTAACGAGGCGCCATGGCCCTCAAGGACGTCAAGAGCCGCATCGCGTCGGTCAAGAACATCCAGAAGATCACCCGTGCGATGGAGATGGTCGCCGCGGCGCGCCTGCGCCGGGCCGAGCAGCGCATCGAGTCGCTGCGGCCCTACGCGGGCGCCGTCCGGCGCATGACCCGCCAGGCGGCGGAGGCGGCCGGGAACGTCCCGA
Organism: Solirubrobacter deserti; assembly: GCF_003344625.1. GTDB lineage: Bacteria > Actinomycetota > Thermoleophilia > Solirubrobacterales > Solirubrobacteraceae > Solirubrobacter > Solirubrobacter deserti. The sequence goes on from NZ_QPKJ02000005.1 coordinate 799,861, forward strand.
ACTTCCCGATCCTCAACGAGCACGAGTCCGAGGACAAGATCGGCATTCTGCTCGTCACCGGGGATCGCGGTCTGGCGGGGGCGTTCAATTCGCAGATCGTGCGTGCCGGCCTGCGCGCGGGCATCGAGTACGAGGGCGCCGGCAAGACCACGGTGTGGTACGCGTCGGGCCGCCGCGGCGTGTCGTCGCTGGCGTTCCGCGGCCGCGAGGCCAAGGGCGCCTACACCGGCTTCACCGATCGCCCGTCGTACGCCAACGCGCGCGAGATCGCCGCCGACCTCGTCGCCGCCTACGTGGACGGCGAGGTCGACCGGGTGGAGATCGTCTACAACCGCTACGTCTCGGCGCTCACGCAGGAGGTCACGCGTGAGACGCTGCTGCCGCTGCAGCACGCGACGATCATGGGCGACGACGGCGCCGACGACTCGCTCGGCGGCCGCGCCGCGGAGGAGGACGCCGCATCCGACCATGCCGACGGCAAGCACGCGCTGGTCGAGTACGAGCCCGACCCCGAGGTCATCCTCGAGCGCCTGATCCCGGCCTACGTTGAGATCTCGATCTTCCGCGCGCTGCTGGAGTCGACCGCGTCCGAGCACGGCGCGCGCATGACCGCCATGCGCAACGCCTCCGAGAACGCGGGCGACATCATCAAGGACCTCACGCTGGAGTTCAATCGCGAGCGCCAGGCCGCCATCACCCAGGAAATCATGGAAGTTGTCGCCGGCGCGGAGTCGCTGGTCTAAGGAGCCCTATCTATGGCTGCGACTGCTGATACTCAGAAGACCAACACCGGCCGGATCGAGGAGATCCAGGGCGTCGTGATCGAGGCCGTCTTCCCGGACGAGCTGCCCGAGATCTACTCGGCGATCACGGTCGACCGCGGCAACGGCGAGACGCTCGTGCTCGAGGTGCAGCAGCACCTCGGCGACGACCGGGTGCGCGCGGTGGCCATGGACTCCACCGACGGCCTGGCGCGCGGCGTCGAGGTGGTCGACACCGGCGGCCCGATCACGGTGCCGGTCGGCGACGTCACGCTCGGCCGCATCTTCAACCTGCTCGGCGACCCGATCGACGAGGGTCCCGACATCGAGGTCAAGGAGCGCTGGCCGATCCACCGGCCCGCCCCGACCGTCGAGGAGCTCACCCCGACGACCGAGATGTTCGAGACGGGCATCAAGGTCGTGGACCTGCTCGCCCCGTACGCGCAGGGCGGCAAGGTCGGCCTGTTCGGCGGCGCCGGCGTGGGCAAGACCGTGCTCATCCAGGAGCTCATCCACAACCTGGCCAAGGAGCACGGCGGCCTGTCCGCGTTCTGCGGCGTGGGCGAGCGCTCCCGCGAGGGCAACGACCTCTGGCTGGAGATGACCGAGTCGGGCGTCATCGACAAGACGATGCTCGTGTTCGGCCAGATGAACGAGCCCCCCGGGGCTCGCATGCGCGTCGCGCTGACCGGCCTCACCATGGCCGAGTACTTCCGCGACGAGCACGGGCAGGACGTGCTGCTGTTCATCGACAACATCTTCCGGTTCGTGCAGGCCGGCTCCGAGGTGTCCGCGCTGCTGGGCCGCATGCCGTCGCAGGTGGGCTACCAGCCGACGCTGGAGTCCGAGATGGGTCAGCTGCAGGAGCGCATCACGTCGACCCGCAAGGGCTCGGTCACGTCGGTGCAGGCCATCTACGTGCCCGCGGACGACCTCACCGACCCGGCGCCGGCCTCGGTGTTCGCCCACCTCAACGCGACCACCGTGCTCTCGCGCGGCATCGCCGAGAAGGGCATCTACCCGGCCGTGGACCCGCTGGACTCGACGTCGACCATCCTCAAGCCCGACATCGTCGGCGAGGACCACTACTCGGTCGCCAACGAGGTCAAGAACGTGCTGCAGCGCTACCGCGAGCTGCAGGACATCATCGCGATCCTCGGCATCGACGAGCTCTCCGACGAGGACCGCGTGCTCGTGCAGCGCGCGCGCAAGATCGAGCGCTTCCTGTCGCAGCCGTTCCACGTGGCCGAGCAGTTCACGGGCACGCCGGGCGCGTACGTGTCGATCGCCGACACGGTCCGCTCGTTCCGCGAGATCCTCGAGGGCCAGCACGACGACCTGCCCGAGTCCGCGTTCCTGCTCAAGGGCACGATCGAGGACGTCGTCGAGGCGGCGAAGCGCTAGGCCATGGCCCGCACGCCCTTCAAGGTCGAGGTCCTCACCCCGGAGGGCGAGGTCTTCAACGACGAGGTCGAGATGGTCTCCACGCGAACCAGCGTGGGGTCCATCGGCATCCTCGCCAACCACCAGCCGCTGCTGGCGATGCTCAACCCGACCGAGCTGCGGCTCTACAAGTCGGAGTCCGAGGTCGTCCGCTACGCGCAGGGCGAGGGTTTCCTGCAGATGACCGGCGACCGCGCGCTCGTGCTGGTCGACGAGGTCTTCAGCGTGGACAAGCTCGACGCCGCCGACCTGCGGGATCGCCTCAAGCGCGCCGAGGACGAACTGGCCTCCGCCGAGGAGGACAGCGAGGAGCGCCGCCAGGCCGAGCGTGACAAGCGCCGGCTCGAGGCGTTCCTCAAGCTCACCGAGAGCGCCTAGCCTCCGCAGTCATAGCGCGAACCAGAAAGCCCGCCTCCCGGCGGGCTTTTCTCATTCTCGGGGTTGCCCGACGTCCGCGACCCGGACGACGCGGCCGTCACGGACCCGACGTCGATCACGCGCGGTGGGGCGACGTCCCGCGCCAACGTCATCCCATCGCGGGAGACGACGCGGACGCGGCAGCCGTACCCGCGGGCGATCTCCGCCGCGTCGTCGAGCGTCTCGGTCGCGAGTGCCCGCGCGTCGAGCGTCTTGTCGGCCGGGACGGCGTCCGCGGCGGGAGGGCACGGCCAGCGCTGGTACCGCCCGGACTCGGGTGTGTCCTGGGGCGGGCCGCACGCCGCCGCGGCCAGGGCCGCGGACGCGAGCAGTGCGACAGCGGCCCGCCGTCGCACCATTCGCCAGAGGGCTACGGGGCCGTCGTCGAGAGCGTGAAGGTGAGCGTCTTCGAGTAGGTGCCCGTGCGCAGGGCGTCCGTCTCGGAGACGGACTGCTTGAACGTGATCGTCGCCGCGTCCCTGACCGCGCTGTCATAGGTCAGCAACTGCGTCGGAGCCGCCGTGCCGCCGAGCGCAGCGAAGGAGGGCGGCGGGGTCGTCGTCGCGCCCTTGACGGCGCCGACCTGCACCGGCTGGGTCAGGACGTGCGTGCCGTTGACCATCCGGCCGACGTTGGTGGTGCTCGCGTCGGCGACGGTCAGCGTGGTGTCGTCGGCCGTGGAGAAGATCGCCGCCACCGTGGTGGACGTGTAGTCCTTGGCGACACCCGGGACGAACGCGCCGAACGGGGTCGGCGGGCTGAGATCCAGGTGCAGCGTAGGCGACACGATCGGGCCGTCGACCGTGTAGCGGGCGGTGCCGATGGCCTGGGCGACGCCGCTGGCGTTGCGCGCGATCACCGTGAAGTACTGCGGGCCGACCTGGTTGGTCGGGATCGGCGCGCCGTTGGCGACCGGGCCTTCGCAGCTGACGACGCCGTCACCCGCGCAGGTGTACGACGCGTTGACGACCGCGTTCTGCGCGATGGTCTGCCCCTCGACCGGAGCAGCAATCGTCACCGACGGCGTCGCCTGGGCCAGGGCCGAGCACGGCAGAATCGCCACCCCGACCGCAACGCCCGCAAACACCTTCCATGGCCTCAACATGAACACCTTCTGCAATTTGAAGACTCCCCCCAGGGACTCGCCCGCCTACTTTGTAGAAGCGCGCCCCCGCTTGTCAACCCGCATGCGCCATAAGCGGACACACGTCCGACCAAAACGCGTTGACGAGCCTCCACACCCGGCCGGTTGCGCGAACGCGCCAATACGGAGACAATCGCGAGTCCGGAGGGTGTGGTCCATCACAGGAGGGTGTGGCTCGTGAAGCCATGGATAGGCGTCGTCGCGACAGCGGCGGCGATTTTCGTAGCACCGGCGACGGCGCTCGCGGGGCCGGACGATCCCGCGCTCGTCAAGTTCCAGCTCGAGAGCAGTGCGAAGTACGACGACTTCGAGGCGCTCGGCTTCAACATGGATCACGCGGTCGAGGACGGTGAAGGCGCTTCGGTCATCGTGAGCGCCTGGGTCACCGACGACCAGATCCAGCAGGCGCGTGCCGCCGGCTTCGAGAACGTCGGCGTCGTCCACGACAAGTTCAACATCGACGCGGTCCGCCGCGAGATGAACGCGACCGTGGAGGCCGAGGAGGCCGCCAAGGAGGCGCTCGCCGACGCCGCGGCCGGCAAGCAGTCGCGCAGCGCGGCCCCGAAGTCCGTCCGCGCGCAGCGCGCCGACTTCTACGAGAACAACCTCAGCCGTTACCTCTCCATCGAGGCCAACGCCGACGGCGTGAGCTTCACGTGCGTGCCCACGCCCACCGGCGAGAACTGCACCTACAACGGCCCGACGCTCATGGCCGAGTGGTTCGACGCCAACGGCAACAAGATGGGCCAGGGCCAGCTGGGCGTCTACCGCGACCCTGACGTCAGCCCGGACTACTACCAGTACCACTACTCGATCTTCCGGCTCGGGGACGTCGGCGACGGCAAGCCGGACCCGGCGACGATCCGCATCGCGTCCTCCAACGGCGACGTCGACACGCTCACCGCCAAGGAGTGGATCGCCAAGGATCCGCCGAGCTACACGTCGGCCCCGGGCTTCCGCTCCGGGTTCATGACGCGGTACCTCAACGGCCAGGAGGCGCACAAGCGCGTGCGCGACCTCGCCGCCGAGTTCCCGAACATCTCCGAGGCGATCAAGCTCCCCGAGCAGACGCGCGGCTACATGCGCAAGGCGCAGACGATGCTCGGCTACTACGCGGTCCCGAACGAGCAGAACCCGAATCCGTTCCCGGACGCGACGCGTCCGTACGTCATGTTCGACGAGGGCAACCGGCCCGTGGCGGGCCTCGCGCCGGCCACCGGCCAGACCCCGGACCTCGTCACGCCGGAAAGCATCGTCGTCCTCACCTCGCGGCTGTACGGCCACCTGGGCGGCAACAGCCTGACGGCGCGGATCGTCCCGCCGACGGCCGCCAACCAGTCGTTGTCGGTGTCGCTGGTGGGCAACGCCATCCGCATCAATCCGGCCACGGACGCCAGCGGCGCGATCACGTCGACCGCCGCCCAGGTGGTTGACGCGGTCAACGCCCACGCGGACGCGAGCCAGCTGGTCGTCGCCAGCAAGTACCGCACCTTCGCCGGCAACGGCGTCGTCAAGGCCGGCCCGGTGTCTCCGCTCAGCGACCTGCTGCGCGCCCCGGCGAGCGTCCCGCGCGGCCCGATGGATCAGTACGCGATCCGCATCGGCAAGCAGCGTGACGGCTCCAAGGTCGGCGTGTTCTTCTACTGCCAGGAGCACGGCAACGAGATCGCGACCTCGGGCGTCTGCATCGAGACCGCCGAGCGCCTCGTGCGCAACTACGGCACCGATCCCAAGACGACGGAGCTCGTCGACAACCTCGACATCTTCATCGTCCCGCAGATCAACCCGGACGGCGCGACGCACTCGCTCTACGACTCCAACCGGCGCAAGAACCTGTCGCACCACTGCGACGACACGAGCAAGTTCGGCAACAACATCGACCCGGCCAACCGCAACAGCTGGGGCGTCGACCTGAACCGCAACTTCTCGATCGGCTCGATCTTCGACGGCTTCCAGGGCGCGTCGGCCACGAACTGCCTGAGCGGCAACTTCGCCGGCCTGAACGAGTTCTCCGAGCCCGAGGCCCGCAACGAGAGCTGGGTCCAGACGACGTTCAGGAACATCAAGTTCGCGAACAACATCCACTCGTCCGGTGGCTACTTCATGTGGCCGCCCGGCGCGTACACCCCGCAGCGCGAGCCGCTGCCGTACCCGCCGTACGGCACGCTGAACTTCTTCGACCAGGCCGCCAAGCAGGTGCTCGACGGCATCAAGTCGCACCGCAAGCTGGCGGTCCGTCCGCAGAAGACCGGTCCGGTCATCGACGTGCTCTACTCGGCCGCCGGCAACTCCGCGGACGAGGCGTACTACAAGAACGGCATCATCGGTTACGACTTCGAGATCGGTGACTCCAACAACGAGTACAAGAACCCGGCCACCGGCGAGATCGTGCAGTGCAGCGCCGGCCAGCAGCCGCCGTTCGGCGACTCGACCAACGACTGCCTCGACAACGAGGGCTTCCATGAGTCGATGGAGTTCGCCTCCGGCAACTACGGTCTGATGCAGTCGGCGCTCGACTACGCCAACGACGTCACGCCGCCGGTCGTCGAGGCCGTCACCGGTTCCATCGACGGCGGCAAGATCGACGTGCGCTTCACCTCCAACGAGGCGTCCTCGATCTACTACACGCTCGACGGCTCGACCCCGACGACGGCGTCCACCGAGTGGAAGCCGAACCGCGCCCGCGCGCTGCCGCTCCCGCTGCAGCTCGCCCCGAACACGGTCCTGAAGTGGATCGCGGTCGACTTCAAGGGCAACGCGTCCGCGGTCAAGACCAAGGCGTTCGGGTTCACCGAGGGCACGGTCGGCGGCAGCGTGCCGGCGACGCTCTCGCTGACGCTCAATGGTGCGCCGAGCTTCTCGCCGTTCATCCCGGGTGTCGCCAACACCTACACGGCCTCGACCACGGCCTCCGTGACCTCGACCGCCGGCAACGCGACGCTGACCGTCGGGGATCCGTCCTCGGTCGGCACCGGCCATCTGGTCAACGGGTCCTACGTCATGGCGCAGCCGCTGAAGGCCCAGGCCCGCATGACGGGCACGGCCCCGCACCAGTTCTACCCCGTCGGCTCCTCGGCCGCGCCGTTGAACATGTTCTATTGGTCGGCGCCCGTCACCGGGTTCCCGCTCACGATCGAGTTCCAGCAGACGATCGGCGCGAACGACCCGCTCCGCACGGGCACGTACGCCAAGCCGCTCACGTTCACGCTGTCGACGACGCAGCCGTAAGAGCGATCTCGGCCGGCCGGGTGATCAGCCCGGCCGGCCGTCGCCGCTACCCTGCGGGCGATGGACGAACGGGTCCTCACCGAGCGCCTGATCACGTACGACACCTCCACCGCGGAGGGCCTGCGAGCCTGTGCCGGGTTCATCAAAGGCTGGCTCGAAGCACGTGAGATCGCGGTCGAGGACCATCAGTACGGCGAGCTGTTCGCGCTGACCGCGGAGGTCGGCTCCAAGGACGGTCCGACGCTCGTCTTCCACGGCCACTACGACGTGGTCCCGGCCCGGCCGGAGCAGTTCACGCCGCGCATCCAGGGCGACCGGCTCGAGGGCCGCGGCTCCTATGACATGAAGGGCGGGCTCGCGGCGATGATGTGCGCCCTGTACGACCTGCGCGACCAGCAGGACGTGCGCGTGCGCTTCGTGGCGGTCCCGGACGAGGAGTCCGAGGAGATCGACCAGCGCACCTCCGACCTGCTGGTCAAGGCCGGCTACGTGGGCGACTTCGCGATCACGGGCGAGCCCACCAACCTCCACGTCGGCGTCCAGGCCAAGGGCGTGCTCGCGCTGCGCATCCTGGTCTTCGGCACCTCCGCCCACGGCTCCACGCCGTGGCTCGGCGACAACGCGGTCTTGAAGGCGATCGACGTCTTTAGGCGAATTGAGTCGATGCCGTTCACCCTTGAGTCCTCGGAGCTGTTCGACCGGCCGTCGGTGAACCTGGGCCGGATCGTGGGCGGCGACGCGCCGAACAAGGTGCCCGAGGAGTGCGCCATGGACGTGGATATCCGCTATCTGCCCGAGCAGGACCCCGGCGAGCTTCTCGCCCAGATCCGCGCGCTGCCGGACGTCCACGTCGCTCGCTCGTTCATCTGGCCGCCCGCCCGCGTGTCGCCGCGCAACCCCTACGTGCTGGCGCTCTGCCAGGCCGCATCCCGGCTGACCGACGGCGAGTCGATGAGCGTCGGCCGCGACGGCGCGTCCGACGCGGTCGCCTTCCAGAAGGCGGGCGTGCCCGCGGTCGAGTTCGGCCCGTCCGGCGGCGGCCATCACGGCCCCGACGAATGGGTCTCGATCGACTCGCTGGCCCGCTACCGCCGCGCGCTCGTGGACTTCGCGTGCGACGTGCCCAAGCGCTTTCCCGTCTCCGACACCGCCGAGCTGCGCGCCGTGGAGGGCGGGCTGGCATGAGGGATCCGGATCGTCCGCCGCGGCCGGGCCGCGGGGTGCTGGTGCGCGCCCTGCTGGCCGCCGTGCTCACGGTCTTCGTCTCCGCGACCGCGGCCGCGTACGCCGTGCTCAACGAGGTCGACAGCCTCGTCGACGAGTTCGGTGGCGGCGGCAAGGAAGGCCGCACGTTCGTCAACGTCCCCGAAGTCACGGACGCCGAGGCGGGGGATCCGCGGACGTTCCTCATCCTCGGCACCGATGAGCGCTACGCCGACAAGGTCGCGGGGGTCAAACCGCGCTCGGACACGATCCTGCTCGCCCGCGTGGACCCCAAGAGCGACCGCATCGCGCTGATGTCGCTCCCGCGTGACCTGAAGGTGCGGATCCCGGGCTCGGGCACGAACAAGATCAACGTCGCCTACGAGGTCGGTGGCCCGCGCAAGACGGTCGCGACGGTCAAGCGGCTGTTCGAGGACGCGACGGGCGAGGAGTTCCCGATCAACCACGTGATCGCGGTCTCGTTCGGCGGGTTCCGGCGCGCGGTGAACTACATCGGCGGCGTCTACGTGGACATCGACCGCCGCTACTACAACGACAACTCCACGGCCGCGGCCGGCGAGGCGTACGCGACGATCGACGTCCAACCCGGCTACCAGATGCTCAAGGGCCAGGACGCGCTGGACTACGTCCGCTACCGCCACGGCGACAACGACTTCTTCCGCGCCTCGCGCCAGCAGGACTTCCTGCGCCAGATCACCCACCAGGACGCGGTCCGCCAGCTGCTGGACCCGAGCAAGCGCCACGAGCTCGCGCGGATCTTCGGCCGCTACTTCGAGGTCGACAAGAGCTTCACCCGCTCCTCGAACCTGATCGCGCTCGCGCAGCTCGGCCTCAACATGGCCCAGGCCAAGGCGCCGGTCAACGAGGTCCGCTTCCCGGCGACCGAGGCCGAGAACCCGGCGGTCGACTCCTACCTGTACGTCAAGGACTCCGACCTCAAGAAGACCTACGACGAGTTCATGACCGGCGAGGGCTCCTCGAACCCGCGCCGGCTGGACGAGACGACCAAGCCCGAGGCGACGGCGACCCCGGCGCGGACCAAGAAGAAGAACCGCCCGTCGGCCGTGAAGGGGCTCGAGGAGGCGCGCACCGAGGGCGAGAACATGGCCGTCCTGGTCGCGAGCGAGAACAAGCTCGGGTTCCCGTTCTACTTCCCGGAGCGGCGCAAGACGGGCTCGCGCTACGCCGACCCCGAGCCGCGCATCTACTCGCTGCGCGACGGTCAGGGCAAGCTGCACCGCGCGTACCGGCTCACGCTCAACGCCGGTTCCTGGAGCGAGTACTACGGCATCCAGGGCATGACGTGGCAGCACCCGCCGATCCTCGACGACCCGGACCGGGTGCGCGAGGTCAACGGGCGCAAGCTGGAGCTCTTCTACGACGGCTCGCGCATCCGGCTCGTCGCCTGGCGCACCTCCAAGGGCGTCTACTGGGTGACGAACACGCTCACGCTGTCGATCCCGAACAGCAGGCTGATCGCGATCGCGAGCAGCCTGCGCCGCCTGAAATAGCTGCGAGTCCACCCGCCGTGGCGGCGCGGCACGCCGCCCCGCGGAACTCGCCGAAGCATCGCCCGCTGGGCGATGCGGCTACTTCGACGTCTTGTGGCGAGTGCGCTTCTCGCAGTCGCCCGAGATCTTGACCAGGCTGCGGTTGCCGGGCCACTCGGACTCGATCACGGTGTCGTTGCCGGGGCCGCACTTCACCGTCGCGCGGCCGCGGGCGATGATCGCGGTGATGGTGTCGTCGCCGTCACCGCCGTCGACCGTCGTGCGGGCGCCCGAGACGACCTTGATCCTGTCGTTGCCGGCGCCGCCGAACAGCAGCGCGCGCACGCCGCCCGCCTGCAGAAAGTCGTCGCCCTCGCCGCCGAGCAGCGTGTTGGTGCCGCGGCCGCCGTAGACGGTGTCGTTGCCCGCGCCGGCGTCGATGACGTCGACGGCCTTGCGCGCGCCCGGCAGCTCGTCGTGGTTCTGGTCGCCCCAGAGGACATCGTCGCCGCCGAGCGCGGTGATCTTGTCCGAGCCGGCGCCACCGCGCAGGTTGTCGTTGAGGTCGGTGCCGGTGCGGGCGCCGCCGCCGTTGCCGGTCGTGGCGCTGATGCCCTTGAGCGGGTCGACCGTCGCCGCCTGCTCGATCACGATCTCGCAGTTGACGATCAGCGCGTCGCGGATGCGGGCGAACGTCGCGCGGCCCCAGGAGTTGCTCCGCGGCGGGACGTACAGCGTGTCGCTGCCGTTGCCGCAGTCGACGTCGTCGACGACGCTGTCGCCGTTGACGTAGATGACGTCGTCGCCGTCCTCGCCGAAGATGTGGTCTGGGCCGCTGTCGTAGTAGATCGTGTCGTTGCCGGGGCCGCCGAAGAGCTCGTCGCCGCCGGAGCCGCCGTGGATGGTGTCGTTGCCGTCGCCGCCCTCGACGCGGTCCGGAGCGGCCTGTCCGTCGAGGTTGTCGTCGCCGGCGCCGCCGGAGAGCGTGTCGTGGCCGAAGCCGCCGGTCGCGACGTCGTTGCCGTCCTCGCCGGTGAGCGTGTCGTCGCCCGAGCTGCCGTCGAGGATGTCGTCGCCCGCGCCGCCCGCGACGTCGTCGGGGCCGGTGTCGCCGAACAGCCGGTCGCTGCCGCCGAGCCCGCGGATGCGGTCCGAGCCGCCGTGGCCCTGTATCTTGTCGGCGCCCTCGCTGCCCGTGAGCGCTTCAGCGGCGTTGGAGCCGACGATGGTCTTGGCGGTGGCCGTCGTGGCCGGGACGAGCACGGCGATCAGCGCCATGACGACAGCAGCGGGGATCCGGAAGGGCATGCTCTTCTTATCGACGCCGCTCTTCTAAGCTGAAGCGCCCTTATGAGCACCAATCGAGAACCGATCGGCGTGATCGGAACAGGCTACGTCGGGCTGGTCACCGCCGCGGGATTCGCGGAGCTCGGCAACGACGTGTACTGCGTCGACATCGACAGCGAGAAGATCGAGGGCCTCAAGGAGGGTCGGATCCCGATCTGGGAGCCGGGTCTGGAGGAGCTGATCGCCAAGCACCGCGACCGGCTGCACTTCTCCACCGACCTCAGCGACGCGCTCGAGCACGCGCGCCTGCTGTTCGTGGCCGTGGGCACGCCGCCGACCTACTCCGGCGACGCGGACCTGTCCGCGGTGCATGCGGTCGTGGACGCGATGCCGCCGTCCGACCAGCACGCGCTGGTCATGAAGTCGACCGTCCCGGTCGGCACGGGCGAGACGATCAAGCGCGTCTTCGTCGAGCAGGGCAAGGGCGGCTTCCGCTACGTCTCCTGCCCCGAGTTCCTCAAGGAAGGCTCGGCGATCAAGGACTTCCTGGAGCCCGACCGCGTCGTCGTGGGCGACGACGGGGACTGGGCCGGCGACGCCGTGGTCGAGCTCTACGCGCCGCTCGGCGCGCCGCTCGTGCGCACGGACATCAAGAGCGCGGAGATGGTCAAGCTCGCGTCCAACGCGTTCCTGGCCACGAAGATCTCGTTCATCAACGAGATCGCCAACGTGTGCGAGGAGACGGGCGCGGACGTGGTCGAGGTCGCGCGCGGGATGGGCCTGGACAACCGCATCGGCCCCAAGTTCCTGCAGGCCGGCATCGGCTTCGGCGGCTCCTGTTTCCCGAAGGACGTCACGGCCCTCAAGCAGCTGGCCGGCAACTCGGGCTATCACTTCCAGCTGCTGAACTCCGTGATCGAGGTCAACGAGCTCCAGAAGCGGCGGGTCATCGCCAAGCTCGAGAAGCACCTCGGCAAGCTCGTGGACAAGAAGATCGCCCTGCTCGGCCTCGCCTTCAAGCCCAACACCGACGACATGCGCGAAGCGTCGTCGCTGGTGCTGTCCTCCCGGCTGCAGGCCGCGGGCGCCCACGTGCGCGCGTATGACCCCGTGGCCGAGGAGGAGGCGCGCAAGCTCATCCGCGGCGTGTCCTTCAAGTCGACCGCGCTGGAGGCGATCGAGGAGGCCGACGCCGTCGTCCTCGTCACGGAATGGCCGGAGTTCGCCGAGCTCTCGCTCACCGAGGTGCGCGAGGCGATGGCGGGCGACCTGCTCGTCGACGGGCGCAACCTGTTCGATCCGGAGAAGGTCCGCGAAGCCGGCCTGGTCTATGAAGGGGTTGGCCGGGCCGCGAGCTCAGCGCGTCAGGAGGTCTGACTCTTCGTCATGCAGGCACTCATCCTCGCCGGGGGTGAGGGCACGCGGCTGCGGCCGTTGACCTCGTCCGTGCCGAAGCCGGTCGTCCCGCTGGTCGACCGGCCGTTCATCGTCTTCGTGATCGACTGGCTGCGCCGGCACGGCGTGGACGACGTGATCATGTCCTGCGGGCACCTGGCGGAAGGGGTGCGTGACGTGCTGGGCGACGGGAGCGGCGTCGGCGTGCGCCTGCGCTACGTCGAGGAGCCCAAGCCACTCGGCACGGGCGGGGCGGTGAAGTTCGCCGAGCAGTGGCTGGACGAGCGCTTCCTGATGCTCAACGGCGACACGCTGACGGACATCGACCTCACGGCGCAGCTCGCCGAGCACGCGCGCACGGGGGCGCGTGCGACGCTCGCGCTGTACCCGGTCGAGGACCCGTCGTCGTACGGGCTCGTGCGGCTGGAGGCGGACGGTGCCGTGCGCGAGTTCGTCGAGAAGCCGGCGCCGGACCAGATCGACACCAACAACATCTCCGCGGGCGCGTACGTGCTGGAGAAGTACGTGCTCGACCTGCTGGTGCACGGGGAGCGGGCGTCGATCGAGCGCGACGTGTTCCCGCGGCTGGTCGGCAACGGGCTCTTCGGGCACGTGTGCGGCGGCTACTGGATGGACATCGGGACGCCGCAGCGCTACCTGGAGGCGACGTTCGACATCCTCGAGGGCAATGTCGCCACCGAGGTCGGTGAGCGGATGGGCTCGACGTACATGTGCGTGGAGGACGGCGTGGACAGCGAAGGGCGGATCGTGCCCGCCGCGCTCGTCGAAGCTGGATGCCGGATCGGCAAGGGCGCGCGCATCGGCGGGCGTGCCGTGCTGGAACGGGATGTCGTCGTCGGCGAGGGCACGATCGTCGAGCAGTCGGTCGTCATGGCCGGTGCGCAGATCGGCGCGCACTGCCATCTGAACGGCTGCATCGTCGGCCCGGACGTGAAAATTGGCGATCATTGCGTGATCGAGGACATGAGTGTCCTCGGGGCCGGCGTTAGCCTTGGCGAAGGCAACACCGTCTCCAGAGGCGCCCGGCTGTTTCCGGGGGTCTCGCTCCCGGACAAGGCGCTTCTGTTTTGACGACCGTCATCGACTACGCCAACGACACCACTGGGCAGCTCGACGAGGTTCTCGGCCTGTCCGAGCACCTGCGGGACGCGCTCTGGCGGGTGGATTCCTCAGGTGCCAAGCCGGTCGAAGCGACCGGCGGCGTGATCATCGCGGGCATGGGCGGCTCGGCGTCCGGCGGGCGCCTGGCGCAGGGCGCGATCGGCCCGCGTCTGAAGCGCCCGCTCGTGGTCGCCGACGGCTACGCCCTGCCGAGTTGGGCCGGCCCGTCGACCCTCGTGCTGCACTCGAGCTACTCCGGCAACACGGAGGAGACGGTGTCCGCGTACGACGACGCGGCGGCCCGCTCCATACCGCGCATCGTCGCGTCCACGGGCGGCGCGCTGGTGGACCGCGCGCGCCGCGACGGCGTGCCCGTGGTGCCGATCCCCGGCGGTTTCCAGCCGCGGGCCGCGATCGGCTACTCGCTCGTCGCCGCGATGGAGGCGGCCGCGCTGGGCGGCGCGGCGCCGTCGCTGCGCGACGAGATCGAGGCGGCGGCCGATCTGGCGGACACGCTCGCGGTCGAGTGGGGGCCGGACTCCGGCGAGGACTCGCTGGCCAAGTCGCTCGCCCGGGCGCTGCACGGCACCGTGCCCGTGATCGCGGGTGGCGAGCTCGCGGCCTCGGTCGCCTACCGCTGGAAGTGCCAGTTCAACGAGAACGCCCAGCTGCCGGCGTTCGCGTCCGCCCTGCCGGAGCTCAACCACAACGAGGTGGTGGGCTGGGAGTCCGCGCGCGAGCTCGGGCGCTTCTCGTACGTGTCGCTCGAGGATCCGGGCGCGCACCCGCGCAACCAGCTCCGCGCCGAGCTGACGGCCGAGATCGCGGCCGCGGGCGCCGATCCGGTGCTGCGTGTGACGGCGCGCGGCGAGACGCGCGTCGAGCGGCTGATCTCGTTGGTGCTGCTCGGCGATCTCGTCTCGATCTACGCCGCGGTGCTGCGCGGCGCGGACCCGATCGACATCCCGGCGATCGACTCGATCAAGGCGTCGCTGTCCTCGCGTTAGCTCAAGGCGCCGCCGCGGCGGTCGTGCTCGCCCGGCTGGGGCGCGGCCGCGTGCGCCGCGCGCCCCTGTCGGCCGACGCCGCGTTCGACGGCTCGGTCTCGGTGGTGATCCCGGCTCGGGATGAAGCGGCGCGGATCGGCCCGTGCCTGGACGGGCTGATGGGGGACCCGGAGGTGTTCGAGGTGATCGTGGTCGACGACGGGTCCACGGACGGCACCGCGTCGCTCGCCGCGGCACGGGGCGCGCGCGTGGTCGCCGCCGGTGAGCCGCCCGCGGGCTGGGTCGGCAAGCCGTGGGCGCTGCAGCGCGGGCTCGAGGAGGCGCGGGGCGAGATCGTGGTCTCGGTCGACGCCGACACGCGCCCCCGTCCAGGCCTGGCCCGCGCCGCGGCGGCCGCGCTCGACGCCGCCGAGCGCGTCGCCGCGGATTCGCCACCCGCACCCGCCGCGGGCTCGCCGGCCGCCCGCGCCATGGGCTCGCCGGCGGCCCCCGTAGGGTCGTCGTCGGCCGCCCCCGTCGCGCCGGCCCTCGTCAGCGTCGGCTGCCGGTTCGTGTGCTCGGGGCCGGGCGAGCGCTTTCTCCATCCCGCGCTGCTCGCGACGCTCGTCTACCGGTACGGGCCGCCGGACGCCGACGCGGACGTGCCGGTCGCGCGGCTGATGATCAACGGGCAGTGCACGGCGGTGCGGCGGCAGGCGCTGCTCGAGGCCGGCGGGTACCGCGAAGCGGCCGGGCACATGACCGACGACGCGGCGTTCGCGCGCGGCCTCGCGCGGCGCGGGTGGCGGGTCGCGTTCCACGACGGCGGCGGGCTGATCGACGTCGACATGTACGACGGCGCGGCCGAGACCTGGCGGGAGTGGGGGCGCTCGATCGCGCTGCCGGACGTCACCTCGCCGGCGTGGCGGGCGGCGGATCTCGCCGTGGTGTGGCTGACGCTCGGGCTGCCGTGGGTGCGGCTCGCGGCGCGGCGGGCGACGCGGCTCGATCTCGCGTTGCTGGCGCTGCGGCTGGCGATGGCGGGCGCGTTCGCTCCCGCCTACGCGAAGCGAGGCGCGCCGTACTGGCTGTCGCCGCTGGCCGACCTCGCCGCCGCAGTCCGGCTCACGTGGTCGGTGGTGCGCCCGGCGCGGCGCTGGCGGGGACGCGCCTACGGGTGACGAACAGCACGCCGATGAACGTCATCAGCGCGCCGATCGCGGCGACGTGCTCGATCGGGTCGGTCACGTACAGCACGAACGGGAAAGCGCCCACGGCGGCGCGCGCGGCGTACTTGAACGCCGCCGCGAGCGTGATGACGATCGCCAGCGCGCCGCAGATCCCGGCGGCGAGCGGCGAGAGCGCGAAGGCGCCGCCGACGAAGCACATGATCGACTTGCCCCCGCGGCTCGGGTGGGGGACCGGGAACGCGTGACCCACCATGGCGCCGGCGACCGCGGCGAACGCGGGCCAGTAGCCGAACGCGAGGTGCGCCGCCGCGGCGGGCACCAACGCCTTCGCGCCGTCGCCCACGAACGCGGGCCAGGCGCGGCGGGCGCCCAGGTGGTCGAGGGCGTTCCAGGCGCCCGGGTTGCGGTCGCCCACCGTGAGCAGGTCGACCCCGTGCCGGCGCGCGACCAGCAACGCGACCGGGATCGCGCCGCACAAATAGCCCACCAGGGCTGCTAGTCCGTATTCCATCCGTGCCCGTCGCCTCGTTCCACCTCGTTCGCTACCCCGGAATCCGCGACGGTCTCCCCTACATGGCCTGGGACCGGCCCGTGCTGGGCCGTGTCGAAGGCTTGCGCTTCTTCCGCCTGCTCGGCACCGGCCGCGGCAGCACGATGACGCTGTCGGCGGACTTCCGCCGCTGGGCGCTGTTCGCGGTGTGGGACGACGACGCCGCGCTCGACGCCTTCCTCGCCGGGTCGGAGATCGCCGCCCGCTGGCGCGCGGCGGAGCACTACACGGTGCGGCTCGCCCCGGTCCGCGCGCACGGCGCGTGGAGCGGAGAGAACCCGCTGGCGGGCGGGGCGAGCGACGGCGGGCTGGGGGCGACGAGCGGCGACGGCGCGGCCCAACCTGTCGCGATCCTCACGCGCGCTGCGATCCGGCCGCGGCGGCTCGTCGCCTTTCATCGTGCCGTGCCCGGCCCTGCACGCACGCTGCACGACGCGCCCGGCCTGCTCGCTTCGGTCGCGATCGGCGAGCTGCCCGTGCTGCGCCAGGCGACGTTCTCGCTCTGGCGCGATCTCGATGCGGCGAAGGGGTACGCGTACCGCAACGCGGCCCACGCGGCGGTGGTCAAGCGGACCCGCGCGGAGGGCTGGTACTCGGAGGAGCTGTTCGCGCGTTTCGTGCCCTATGGCGCGGAGGGTACGTGGGACGGGCGTGACCCGCTGAGCTGACGGGCGACGCTGCGCCCGCCGAGCGTGACGAGCGGCAGGCCGCCGCCCGGGTGCACGGTGCCGCCGGTGAGCCACAGGCCGTCGATGCCGCGGATGCGGTTGCCCGGCCGCAACATCGCGCCGAGCCGGCCGTGCGGGGCGGCGCCGTAGATCGGGCCGCCGAGGTCCTGCGGCGTCACGCGCTCGACGACGCTCGGCTGCACGCCCAGCCGCTCGACCGCGGCGGCCTGGGTGGCGTCCCAGTCGGCGGGGGAGGCGGGCGCGTTGACGAGCACGAACCAGCCCTGCTCGGGCGGCGCGCACACGTACAGGGTCGGGTCCTGCGGCATGCGGCGGTGCGTGAAGATGTCGTCGAACTCGGCGTCGTAGTCGCGCGGGAACAGGATGCGGTGGTGCGCGGGCGCCGGATCGCACACGCCGAGCAGCAGCGCGAGCCCCGACAGCGACGGCGTGCGCCGCCGCGCGGGCCGGCCGAGCAGGCGCGTGCGCACGACGCGCTCGTCGACGTCCGTGACGACCGCGTCCGCGGCGAACGCGCCGTCGCCGGTCTCCACGCCGCGCACACGGCCGTTCGCGACGGTGATCCGCTCGACGGGTGTGTTCAGGCGCAGCTCGCCGCCCAGCGCCTCCAACCGCCGCGTCATCGCCAACGGGATCGCGTACATCCCGCCGCGCGGGTGCCAGGCGCCGAAGGCGTGCTCGACGTACCCGGCCGTCGCGAGCGCCGCGGGCGCGCGCCGCGGATCGGCGCCCGCGTAGGTCGCGAAGCGCTCGATCACCATCCGCAGCCGCGGGTCGCGCGCGGTGGCGCGGGCGAGGTCGCGCAGCGTCCACCACGGCTTCACGCGCAGCGCGTCGCGTGGGTCGGGCGGCGGCTCGCCCGGCGCGGGCCGGCGCGGCGGGAACGGCGGCGGCCCGGTCAGGAAGCGCTCCGACGCCCGCCACATGGACGCGCACACGCTGAGGAAGCGCATCCAGTCCGCGCCCGCGCCCGGCGACCACGCCTCCAGCGCCGCGAGCGCGCGCGGCAGGTCGGCCGACAGCTCGAGCACCGACCCGTCCGCGAACTCGTACCGCGTGACCGGCTCGACCCGCTCGAGCTCGAGCCCGAGGTCCTCGAACACCCACGGCATCGTCAGCAGCGAAGGTCCGGCGTCCCACACGAAGCCGTCCCGCTCGACCCGCCCGCACTTGCCGCCCGGCGCGTCCGCGCGCTCGAACACGGTCACCGCGTGCCCCGCACCCGCGAGCTCGATCGCGGCGGCGAGCCCGCCGACGCCTGCTCCCACGACCGCGACCTTCATCGGCGCAGCGCCGGCGCCGCGAACGCGCCCATCGCGAGCCCGCCGGCGAGTGCGACCACCGGCCGGCGCCAGATGAACGCGTTGGCGATCGCCTCGCCCGCCCAGGTCCACGCGTACAGGGCCACGGCGCCCGCGTCGTCGCCGGACGAGCCGCCCTCGCGTTCGAGCGCCGCGAAGGCCGCGAACACGCCGAGGCCGGTCACGAACCAGCCCGCGAAGTTCGACGCCGGTACGCCCTCGTAGCGGCCGCCGCCGGGCCAGGACCAGTAGCCCTCGCGGACCATGCGCGGGTCCAGGTAGACGTCCCACGCCGTCAGCGCACCGGCGGCGAGCGGCACCCGCGCGGCCGGATGCCGGGAAAAGCGCCCCGCGACGGCCCACGCCGGCCGCGCCATCATCGCCCACGCCGCGGCGGCCAGCACGGGCACCCCGCGCACGCGCGGCCCGAGCTGCTCCGAGTACGAGTAGTGCCCGAACGGCTTGCCCGTCGCGACCCCCACGAGCTCGGCGCCGAAGCCGATCGCGCCCGCGGCCAGCACGGGCCCCGGCCGGCGCGCCTCGGCGAGCGACGTCGCGAGCATCAGCCCCACGATTCCCCGCGTCGCCGCCGGCGTACGGCGGGAGCGCCCGTACGCGATCTGGGCGGCCGCGAGCGAGCCGAACAGCGCTGGGAAGAGCCGCGGCCGTGCCAGCCTGTCGCGCGCCGTGGCGAGCGCCTTCACGCGCGCCACGCCGCGCGCGCGGCGATCTTCAACTTGCGCGACCGCGGCACGATCGCGCGACCCGGGCGGACCCCGTAGCCCTCGACCTCCAGCTGGCGCAGCAGCTCGCGGTACATGTTGGCGGCGGCGAGGATCGCGCGGCGCCCGCGCCGGAGCTCGCCGATCCCCGCGATCCCGCGGTCGTACAGCGCGTCGGCGCGCGGGATCTGGTCGCGCAGCAGCGCCTCGCGGCGACCCGGCTCGAGCGAGCCGAAGCGGTCCAGCGTCGAGCGGGCGAAGTAGATGCGGCCGTTGGCGACGTCCTCGTCGATGTCGCGCAGGATGTTCGTGCGCTGCATCGCCATGCCGAGGGCGGCCGCGGCCGGGCGGGCTCGCTCGAAGTCGTCTGTGCCCAACACGGCGGCCATCACGACCCCGACGGTACCGGCGACGCGGTAGCAGTAGCGGTCCACGTCCTCCTCGGTCTCGTAGACGGCGCCGGTCAGGTCCTCGCGCATCCCGGCGCAGAAGTCGGCCAGCGCGTCGCGCGGCAACGCGTGCCGGCGCTCGAGGTCCGTGAGGATCGTCGTCTCCGGCGTGACCACGGGCTCGCCGGCGGCCCACAGCTCCACCGCGCTCACGCGGTCGGCGGCCTCGGGGCGGCCGTCGTCGACGAGGTCGTCCAGCGTGCGGAACACCAGGTACAGCAGGTAGACGTCGTCGCGCACGTCGCGCGGCAGCAGCCGGCACGCCAGCGCGAACGTGCGCGCGACCTGCTTGGTGGTCGCCCGGGCCTCGTCGAGCACGGCGCTCAAGCCCGGACCCCCGCGTCCGCCGCGACCAGCTCGCCGGTGACGGCCGCTCCCATCAGCACGCCGGGGATCCCCGCCCCCGGGTGCGTTCCCCCTCCGACGTGGTAGAGCCCGCGCACGCCCGGCACGCGGTTCGGCGCGCGGAAGTAGGCGGACTGGTGCAGCGTCGGCTCGACCGCGAACGCGTTGCCGTCCACGGCGCCGAAGCGCGACGCGAAGTCCAGCGGCGTCATCCGGTGCTCCACCCGCACCGAAGCGTCCAGCCCGGAAAGCCCGAACGTCGTCTCCATGTCCCGCACGAGCCCGTCCCGCAACCGGTCCGCAGCGCTGGCCCAGTCCACGCCCGCCCGCAGGTTCGGGACCGGCAGCAGCACCGCCAGCGAGTCGCCGCCGGGCGCCGCCATCGCCGGCTCGGTCCGGGCCGGGGCGTGCACGTAGGTCGAGTAGGTGGACGGGAGCCCGCGCCCGCGCGTGACGTCCCGGATGAATTCCCGGTATTCGTGCCCCACGAGCAGCGTGTGGTGCAGCAGCGCGTCGAACTGCCGGTCGCACCCGAGGTAGAGCAGGAAGGCGGACATCGTCGGCGTCAGCCGCCGCCGCGGCGAGCGCCGCCCGAGCAGCTCGTGGGTGCGCAGCACGTCGGCGTTGGTCACGACCACGTCGGCCGGCACCCGTTCGCCGCCCTCCAGCCACACCGCGCGCACGCCGCCGGCGCCGGTCTCGATCCGCTCCACACGAGCACCGCAGCGCACGTCCAGCGGCCGCGCCATCGCCTCCACGAGCGAGTACACGCCGCCGTCCGTGTACCAGCCGCCGTCCAGCAACTGCAGGTACACGAGCGCGCCGTAGATCGCGGGCACGCGGTACGGGTCGCCGCCGATGAACAGCGAGTGGAAGGAGAACGCCTCACGCACGCGTGGATTGCGGAAGTGGCGGGAGACGAACGCGTGCAGCGGCAGCACGGCGCGCAGCCGCACCATCGCCGGCACGAGCGCGGCGAACGACAGCGGCGACGGGAACGCCTTCTGCCCCGCGGCCAGCAGCCCTTCCTCGTAGATCGGCTTCAGCGCGGCCAGGAAGCCGTCCAGCGCCTTCGCGTCCCGCTCGTCGAAGCGCGCGATCTCCGCGCGCAGCGCGTCCACGTCCGAAAAGAAGTCCAGGTGGCGCTCCTCGCCCGCCCAGCGGATGCGGTAGAGCGGGTCCAGCCGCCGCATCCTCACCTCGGACCACAGGTCGAGCCCGCCCGCCGCGAACGCCTCCTCGAGCACCCACGGCATCGTGATCAATGACGGCCCGGTGTCCCACGTGAAGCCGTCAGCGCGCAGACGCGCGGCCCGGCCGCCCGGTGCGGAGCCCTGCTCCAGCACCGTTACGTCGAAACCCTGGCCCTGGAGCCTCAGCGCCACGGCCAGGCCACCCAGGCCCGCCCCGATCACCACCGCGCGCGTTCCCCGCGAGAGCGAAGTCACCGTCATCGACCTTTCTACGGTGCCCGAGCCGCAGACGGATGCATCGGGCGGTGAACAATCCGGCGACCGCCGCCGCGGCGCCTCCCATCGCGTCCAGCCAGAAGTGGTTCGCGGTGGCGATGATCACGACGACGACCAGCGCCACGTACAGCACCGCGCCCACCCGCAGCGTGCGCGAGCGGACCAGTGCGAACACGACACCCGCCGCCACGCAGGCGAACGCGACGTGCCCGCTCGGCATCGCCGCGTACGGGCTCTGCACGGAGTGCGCGAGGGAGTCGGCGCTGGTCCCGTAGACGGTGGCGAGCGTGTCGGAGAAGCCGAGCTCCGGCGCCATCCGGGGCGGCGCGACCGGCCACGCCAGGTAGCCGACGACGGTGAGCAACTGGGTCGCGACGAACGTGTCGCGCGCCAAACCGAACGCGTGCGGGCGCTCGAGCCGCGCCCACACGAGCGCGCCGATCGTCGCCGGCACGTGCACCCACACGTAGAACAGGCCCGCGGCCGTCATCAGCGCCGGCCGGTCGGCCAGCCACGCGTGCCAGCCGGGCTCGAACAGCAGCCCGAGCGAGCGCTCGACGTCCGCGAGCGCACGCGTCCTGCCCAGGGGTGCCTCGTCCGGCGCGAGCAGGGCCACGAGGGGGCACAGCGCGAGCGCGGCGAGGACGACAGCCGCATCCCGCACCAACTTCATTGCGGCCGGGGCTACCCCGGGACAGGCTCACGCAATGTCCTTCAGCGCTTGCGGTACCAGTTCGGCGATGTGTTGGGCGGCGGCACGAGCGGCGTCGGCGTCTTGGCCACCAGCACGGAAGGCTGGCCGGTGTCGACGTGCCGGGCGAGCGCCTCGCCGAAGTCGTCCTCGAGCCCGAACACGGTTTCCGCCCACACACCGAACGACGCCGCCATGGCCTCGAAATCCGGCGTGTGCAGGTCGACGCCGAACGTCTCGGTGCCCGCGCGAACCTGGTCGTAGCGCAGCATCCCGTAGCCGCCGTCGTCCACGATCACGGCCGTCAGCGGGATCTGCTCCTGCGCCATCGTGGCGAGCTCGCCCGCGGCGAACAGGAAACCGCCGTCGCCCGACAGCGACACCGTCGGGCCCGTGCCGGCGAGCGCCGCGCCGAGCCCTGCCGGGAACGCGTAGCCGAGCGTGCCCCAGCCGAGCGGAACCTGGAGCCGGCGGGGCGCGGCGGGCGTGAAGAACCCGGCCATCCAGTAGCCGGGGATGCACATGTCGACGACGATGTTGGCCTCGGCGGGAACGGCGAAGCGCATGGCGTCCAGAAAGCGCAGCGCGGCCGCGTCGAGGCCCGTGCAGGCCTGCGCGCGGGCGGCGGCGAGCTCGAGCGCGCCCTCGCGCGGCTTGACCTGCTCGGCCAGTTGGGCGGCGACCGCGGCGTCGCCGGGGACGAACACGTCCGCGCGGTAGTTCGTCGGCTCCTCGAGGGAGATCGCGATCAGCGTCTCGGGCTGCGGCTGCGCGAAGTTCTGCGTCTGGACGCCGTCGAGGTCCGAGCCGATCGCGACGATCACGTCCGCCTCGTCCCATAGCCGGCCCGCGGCCTCGACGTGCGGCGGGAGCCCGACGAGGTTCGGGTGCCCGGGCGGCAGGACGCCGGCCGCGCCGTAGGTGGTGAGCACGGGCGCTGCGAGCTTCTCGGCCAGCGCGCGGACCGCCCCGGCCGCGTCGCGGGCGCCGCCGCCGGCCCAGATCAGTGGACGCCGCGCGCCGTCGAGGGCCGCGACCACGCTGGAGAGGTCGTACGCGTCCTCGGCCAGGGCCACCGCGAGTGGGTCCCCCTCGGGCACCTCGGCGGCCAGCAGATCCGTGGCGATCTCCAGGTACGCGGGCCGGGTCGGCGCGCTCGTCGCGCTGCGCACTGCGGCCGCGGTGGCGTTCGCGACCTCGCCCGCGCTGCACCCGAGGTGCACGGACTTCACGACGGGCGCGAACATCGCGGCCTGTCCGTCGGTCTCGTGCAGGACGCCGCGGTACTCGCCGGGGCGGCGCAGGCCGCTCGGGATGTCGGTCGCGATCACGAGGATCGGCGAGCGGCTCGCCCACGCCTCCCCGACCGCGCCGAGCGTGTTCGCCGCGCCTGGCCCGGTGGTCGTGATCGCCACGCCCAGCCTGCCGGTCGCCCGCGCGTAGCCGTCGGCGGCGTACGCGGCGGCCTGCTCGTGGCGGACCCCGACGAGCCGGATCGAGGACTCGCGCAGCGCCGCCCAGAGCGCCAGGTTGTGGACTCCCGGTAACCCGAAGCAGACGTCGACCCCCGCCCGCTCGAGCTCCTCGACGATCACCTGCGCACCCGTGGACATGCTGCGGACCGTACCGCTCAAGTCGCGGGTGCGGCGGCCGATGGCGAATGCTGTGACCCGTCTTCCTCACGCGATCTTCGCCTGCCTGTTCGCGGGGCTCGCGGTCTTCGCCCTCACCGGCGACCTGGTCGTCCGCGACGCCGTCCAGCTGGTCGCGATCGCGCTGATGGCGGTGCAGGCCGTGCGCCGCCCGGACGCGCGGGTCGCGTGGCTGTTGCTGACGGTCGCGAACACCAGCTGGGCGATCGGCGACCTCGATCCCGAGCGCCTGAACGCGTGCTTCCTCGTGTCCTTCGGCTTCGCGCAGGCGGGCCTGGTGACGCTCGCCGCGACCCAGATCCGCAGCCGCTGGCTCGCGCTGGACGGCGTCATCGCCGGCCTCACGGCCGCCGCGATCCTGACCGCCTACGTCAGCGACTCACTCGTCGGGCTCGGGCTGCGCGTGCCGGCCACCGCGCTCGCCGGCGACGCCATGATCGTCACGACGATCCTGCTCGCGTTCGCCGTCAACGGCTGGCGGCCCGCGCGCGCCTGGTGGATCATCGCCGTCGGCGAGACGTTCCTGGTGGTCAACGACCTCACGCTCACGAACCCGCTCGCGCCGGCGCGGACCACGCTGCTGCTGTGGGCCGCGGCGCTGGTGCTCACGTCCTACGCCGTCTTCTTTCCGTCAGCCCCGCGCGGCCAGCGCGTCGGTGGCGTGGTCGCCGCGGCCGTGCCCGTCACGGGCGGCGCGGTCTGCGTCGCGCTGCTCATGCACGCCGCGCTCACCGGCGGGAGCCCGGTCACGGTGTGGCTGGCGGGCGCGGCGCTGTTCGTCGGTCTCCTCCGCACCGGGTTCCTGCTGCGCGAGAACCAGCGGCTCGTGCGCAGCGCGCGCGAGGAGGCCGTCACCGACAAGCTCACCGGGCTGCCGAACCGGCGCGCGCTGACCGATGACCTGGACGCCGCCATCGCCGCGCGCACGCCGCACACGCTCGCGTTCTTCGACCTCGACGGGTTCAAGGAGTACAACGACGCCTTCGGCCACGCGGCCGGTGACGCGCTGCTGCAGCGGCTCGCGCCCAAGCTCGCCGGCGTCGGTCGCGCCTACCGGCTCGGCGGCGACGAGTTCTGCCTGCTGACCGACGAGGCGCCTGCGACGGCCCGCGCCGTCACGGCGCTGACCGAGGGCGACATCACGGCGTCACACGGCGTCGTGGCCATCCCGGGCGAGGCCGACACCGCCGCCGACGCGCTCCGGCTCGCCGACGAGCGCATGTACGCGCGCAAGCGCCGCCGGCGCGCCGGGCAGGCCGACGCGCTCATGCGGATGCTGGCCGAGCACGGCATGGACGCCGAACGCGCTGCGCAGCTCGCGGGCGAGTTCGGGCGCCGCTCGCTCAGCGCGGCTTCCGGCGCGCGCTGAGCTGGCGCTGCACCTGGGCGATCTGCTTGCGGCCCTGCGGGCTGCGGGCGTAGGACATGGCGCGGTTCATGGCCCGGCGCCCCTGAGGCGTGCGGGCGAACTTCATCAGGGTGTTCAGCAACGGCATGTCTCCAGGCTGCCCAAATCGCATGAAGGCCAGCCAAAGCCGAATCGCCCAGGGGCCCTGCGGCAAACCTTGACACAACTCTGTCAAGGTCTCGCTACACTGGCCCGCAGTGGACGCGCTCACGATCAACGAAGCGGCTGAGACCACGGGCTGGAGCCCGCGGATGCTTCGCTACGTCGAGCGCGTCGGGCTCCTGGAGCCCACCCGCTCGGCCGCGGGCTACCGGCTGTACGGCCCGGCCGAGCTGCAGCGTCTGCGCACGCTGCGCGAGCTGCTGGACGAACACGCCATCGGGCTCTCCGATCTGGCGTTCGCCTTGCGGCTGCGCCGCGACGACGAGCTCCGCCAGGCCACGGACGCCTGGCTGGAGAGCGAGGCCCAGCGCCCGGACGACGTCGCGTCGTCCGACTGGCTGCGCTTCGAGCAGGAGAAGCACGAGAAGCTGCTCGCCGCGCTGGCGCGCCGCATCGAAACCCCCACCCCGGAGACCGTATGACCGCCATCGAGACGACCGACTACAAGGTCGCCGACATCGGCCTTGCCGCTTTCGGCCGCAAGGAGATCCAGCTCGCCGAGCATGAGATGCCCGGCCTGATGCAGACGCGCGCGGAGTTCGCCGACGCGCAGCCGCTCAAGGGCGCGCGCATCACCGGCTCGCTCCACATGACGATCCAGACGGCCGTCCTGATCGAGACGCTCGTCGCTCTTGGTGCTGAGGTCCGCTGGGCCTCGTGCAACATCTTCTCGACGCAGGATCACGCCGCGGCGGCCATCGCCGAGGCCGGCATCCCGGTCTTCGCCTGGAAGGGCGAGACGCTCGAGGAGTACTGGTGGTGCACCGAGCAGGCGCTGACGTGGCCTGACGGCGAGGGCCCGAACATGATCCTCGACGACGGTGGCGACGCGACGCTGCTCGTCCACCTGGGCGTCGAGTACGAGGCCGCCGGCGCCGTGCCGGACCCGTCGACCGCCGACAACGACGAGCACCGCATCATCCTCGAGACGCTCACGCGCAACCTGGCCGAGGACAACCAGAAGTGGACGCGCGCCGCGGCCACGATCAAGGGCGTGACCGAGGAGACCACGACGGGCGTGCACCGCCTGTACGAGTTCGCCAAGCAGGGCAAGCTGCTCTTCCCGGCGATCAACGTCAACGACTCGGTCACCAAGTCCAAGTTCGACAACCTCTACGGCTGCCGCCACTCGCTGGTCGACGGCCTCAACCGCGCGACCGACGTCATGATCGCCGGCAAGGTCTGCGTCGTGCTCGGCTACGGCGACGTCGGCAAGGGCTGCGCGGAGGCGCTGCGGGGCCAGGGCGGCCGCGTCATCGTCACCGAGATCGACCCGATCTGCGCGCTGCAGGCCGCGATGGAGGGCTACCAGGTCGCCACGCTCGAGGACGTCGTCGAGTACGGCGACATCTTCATCACGACGACCGGTAACAAGGACGTCATCTCCGCCGCGCAGATGCAGCGGATGAAGCACCAGGCGATCGTCGGCAACATCGGCCACTTCGACAACGAGATCGACATGGCCGGCCTGGCCAAGATCCCGGGCATCGAGCGGATCGAGATCAAGCCGCAGGTCCACGAGTGGCGCTTCCAGGACGGCTCGACGATCATCGTCCTGTCCGAGGGCCGCCTCCTCAACCTCGGCAACGCGACCGGCCACCCGTCGTTCGTGATGTCGAACTCCTTCACGAACCAGACGATCGCCCAGATCGAGCTGTTCACGAAGACCGAGGAGTACGAGAAGTCGGTCTACGTGCTCCCGAAGCACCTCGACGAGAAGGTCGCGCGCCTGCACCTCGACGCGCTCGGCGTGCGTCTGACGGAGCTGTCGCCCGAGCAGGCCGCCTACATCGGCGTGCCGGTCGAGGGCCCGTACAAGCCGGATCACTATCGCTACTAGGCCTTCAGGGCTATTGCGTATCGACTGGGCGGACGGGCAGATGCCCGTCCTCCGGTCGATCCGTGAGCGGTTCGCCCGCGAGAAGCCCCTGGACGGGCTGACCGTGGGTCTGTGCCTGCACATCACGTCCGAGACGGGCGTGCTGGTGCGGGCACTGAAGGCGGGCGGGGCGGACGTGGTGCTGGCCGCGTCGAACCCCTATGCGACGCAGCACGACGTCGCCGCCGCCCTGCGCGACTCCGCCGACGTTCACGCCGGGCCGCCGGAGGCCTGGGCCGAGGACGTGGCGTCCGTGGCCGCGCGGGCCCCGCGGATCGTCCTCGACGACGGCGCGGACCTGCTGTCGGCGCTGCACGCCGTCCCCCAGCTGCTCGAGGGGATGCTGGGCGGGACCGAAGAGACCACCACCGGTCTCGCGCGGCTGCGCGCGATGAACCTCACCGTCCCGGTCTTCGCGGTCAACGAGGCGCGCGCCGAGAAGGCGCTCAACGATCGCTTCGGCACGGGCCAGTCCGTGATGGACGGCATCCTGCGCACGACGAACATCCTGCTGGCCGGGCAGACCGTCGTCGTGCTGGGCTACGGCTGGACGGGGCGGGGTGTGGCCTTGGCCGCGCACGGCCTGGGCGCGACCGTGATCGTGTGCGAGGTCGACCCGCTGCGCGCCCTGGAGGCGCGCATGGAGGGCTTCGCCGTCATGCCCGCGCTGGACGCCGCTGCGCGCGGGGACGTCTTCATCACCGTGACGGGCGGCCAGGACGTCCTGCGCGGCGAGCACTTCGCGGTGATGAAGGACGGCGCCGTGCTCGCCAACGCGGGGCACTTCGACGTCGAGATCTCGCTGCCCGATCTGCGCGAAGCGGCGGTGTCGGTGCGGGACGTGCTGCCGCTGGTGCAGCAGTACGACCTCGGCGGGCGGCGGCTGAACCTGCTGGCCGGCGGCCGGGTCGTGAACCTCGCCGCCGCCGAGGGGCACCCGGCGGCAGTCATGGACGTCTCCTTCGCGCTGCAGGCGCTGGCCGCCGAGGCGCTGGCGCGCGGCTCGTTCGAACCGGGCGTGCATCAGGTCCCGGACGCCATCGAGCGCGAGGTCGCCGCGTTGAAGCTGGCGGCGCTGGGCGTCGAGATCGACGAGCTGACGCCCGAGCAGGCCGCCTACCGGTCGCTCACATCGCCACCGCTCGGCCGCTGACGCGGATCTCCGGCTCGGTGCCGATGGTGATCGTCAGCAGGCTCGGGCGGCCCATGTCGACGCCCTGGTGGACGGTCACCGTCGCGGGCGCTTCGATGTTGCCCGTCTCGCGCAGGTAGTTGCCGAACGCGGCCGCCGCCGCGCCGGTCGCCGGGTCCTCGACGACCCCGCCGATCGGGAACGGGTTGCGCGCGTGGAAGGTGGTCGCGTCCTCGCGGTGGACGAGGTCGACCGTGATCAGGTCGAGGTCGAGCATCAGCTGCTTGAGGGCCTCGAAGTCGTAGTCGAGGTCGGCGAGGCGCTCGCGGGTCTTGGCCGCCAGGACGAGGTGGCGGGCGCCGGCGTAGGCGATCTTCGGCGGCAGCGCCGGGTCGAGCTCGCGCTTGTCCCAGCCGAGGGCGTCGAGCGCGGTGCCCAGCACGTCCTCGGGGACGTCTTCGGTGTGGGGCTTCACGCTCGTCAGCGTGGCGGTGATGGCGCCGTCGGTGCCTTCGGTGTGCACGGGGATGGTGCCCGCCTGGGTGTGGAAGACGAGCGTGCCCGTGCCGTCGCGGTCGGCGAGCGCGACGCCGGTCGCGATCGTCGCGTGCCCGCAGAACGGGACCTCGGCCTCGGGGGCGAAGTAGCGCACGTCGTACTCATTGGGGGTGTCGCGTGCAACCACGAAGGCGGTCTCGCTGTAGCCCAGATCGGCCGCGATCTTGAGCATCTGGGTCTCGTCGAGCCCGCGCGCGTCGAGCACGACGCCGGCGGGGTTTCCGCCCTCCGGGGTGTCGGTGAAGGCGGCATAGCTCAGGATCGCGGTCATGCGGTCGATCGTGGCAGCGCGGTGATCGCCGTTCGGTACGGCTGGCTCGTCATCACGAATCTGTAACCGCCGGCCAACGTTCGGTTATGTCTTGTTGAACGACGGTCAACAAGGAGAGATTCGATGCAGGACCGCGAGACGACATTCCTCTTGGCCCGGCCCGAGCGGTGGCTGCTGCGGGCGATCGCTCGGCGGCTGCCCGGCTTCGTGCGGCCGGACCATCTCACCGTGCTGGCGCTGGCGGCGGCGGTCGCCTTCGCCGTCGCTGCGGCCACCGGCCACTTCTGGACGGCCGCGGCGCTGCTGGTCGTGCACTGGTTCGGCGACTCGCTGGACGGGACGCTCGCGCGCGTGCGCCGCGCCGAGCGACCGCGCTACGGCTACTACGTCGACCACCTCGCGGACGCGTTCGCGACGGTCGCGGTCGGCCTCGGCCTCGGGCTGTCGACGTCGATGCATCTGTGGGCCGGCCTGGTGCTCGTGATCGTCTACCTGGCGCTGTCGATCAACTCGTACCTGGAGACGCACGCGTTCGGGCGCTTCTCGCTCGGCTATGGGCGGCTCGGGCCGACCGAGGCGCGGATCGCATTGATCGCGCTCCTGAGCGCCGTCGCGCTGGGCGCTGAGGTCTCGTGGCTCGGGCTGACGCTGCTCGACCTGGTCGCGCTCGGCGGCGCGGCCGTCATGGGCCTCGCGCTGCTCGCGCGCGCGTGCTCGAACCTGAAGGCGCTCGCCGCGCGCGAGCCCTACACGGTGCCGTAGCGCTCGTCGCGCTCGTCGGCCTCGTCCGCCTCCGACAGCATGCGGATGAACAGGTACGCGAGCGCGACCCCCATCACCAGCGACTGCTCGAGGGCCATCAGCACGCCGGCCACCTGCTGGTCCTCGAGCGCGGTCAGGCCCCAGCGGGTGCCTTCGAACCCGTAGATGTCGTAGAGCAGGCTCGGCGCGAAGCCCAGCAGGATGCCGAGGAAGCCGACCGCGATCTTCGTGATCGCCATGTACAGCACCGGGCCGATCCCGCCCAGGCGCAGCCGCGAGCGGATCGGCGACAGCAGGTGCCACCAGTACAGCGCACCCGCGGCGGCGAACGTGAGGTGCTCGAGCGTGTGGATGAAGCTGTTGGAGAGCGCGGCCTCGTACATGAACGGGATGTGCCAGATCCACATCGCGCCCGCGTAGGCGATCACGCCGAACCACGGGTGCCCGAACGGGCCCGCCTTGCGCTCGAGCGTGTGGATGCGGCGCGTGACCGGGCGCAGGATGTGCTTCGTGAGCGCGACCGTGAGGCAGATCGGCACCAGGTCGGCGAGGATCAGGTGCTGGACCATGTGGAACGTTGCGAACTGCTCGCCGAGCCGGTCGATCGGCGAGATCAGCGCGACGAACAGCAGCGCGATGCCGAGCAGCCACAGCGCCAAGCGCCCGTAGCCCGCCGCGCGCGGCCCGCCCTCCCGGCGCGACGTCCGCCACCGCGCGACATACACGTACACGTACGCCGCGAGCGCGATGAGGATGATCGGCGCGAAGTTCCAGCCGGCATCGACCGGCTCGGCCTGCCCGAACAGAGTTGGCACGAACACCGCGCAAAATTGTGACGAAGCCCGTGCTGACCCGTGACACGGTTGCCACGAACATGACCCGACGATGTCGTGGCTCGCGGAAATGGTCGCTCTGGTCGCGCCGCCGGGCTGCCCTGCGTGCCGGCGCGCGCTGGCCCGCGCCGAGGAGCGCCTGTGCGCGACGTGCACCCGCGCGCTGCCCTGGCTCGCGCCCGGTTGCCCGCGCTGCGCGCTCCCGCGCCATCGCGGCACGGACTGCCCGGCCGCGGCGGCGTCCTTCTCGCGCGCCTGGGCGCCGCTCGCCTACCAGGGCGTGGCGCGCCGGCTCGTCGCGGCGTTGAAGTTCCGCGCGGCCCTGCCGGTCGCGGACCTGATGGCGGCGCAGATGGCCGCGAACCTCCCCGCGGCCCTGCGCGGCCTGGACGTGGCGCTCGTGCCCGTGCCGCCCCAGCCCGCGCGGCGCCGCTCACGCGGCTTCGATCCAGCGGGCGTCCTGACGGCCGCGCTCGCACGCCGGCTGACGCTGCCGGTCGCGCCGTGCCTGGTGCGCGAGGACCGCGCGGAGCGCCAGGTCGGCGCGAGCGTCCGCACGCGCCGGGCCGAGAACCGCATCCTCGTGCGCGTGCGCGCCTCGCCGCCACCGCGCGTCGTGCTCGTCGACGACGTCCACACGACCGGCGCGACGCTGGACGCGTGCGCCCGCGCGCTCGTGGCCGACGGCGTGCTGGTGGTGGCCGCGCTCAGCTACGCGCGCACGCTGTGAGGCGCGCGGGGCCTACGCGATCGCGCGGCCGGTCTCGTCGGCCCACTCGAGCGCGGCGCGGTAGGCGCCGGCCATCGTGGGGCGGGAGTCGGTCGAGGGCAGCGTCGGGAACTCGCCGCGCTCGTAGGAGGCGACCGCGGCCAGCAGCTCGCCCTTCGGGCCTTCGTGGCGCAGCAGGGCGGCCTGGATCTCCTCGGTGAACGGGAGCGACTCCAGCACGTCCGCCATCGGCATGTCCAGCAGCGCGTCGGCGACCGAGAACAGGCCGATCGTGAAGAGCATCTCGCGCTCCTCGTTGCTGGACTGGCCGGCGAGGATCTCGCACATGTGCGCGCGGCGCAGACCCAGGGCGATCAGCTCGTCCGGCGTGTCCGGGATCGAGGCGAGGACCATCACGGTCGCCCACCGGGAGACCGTGCGCACGCCGAGCAGCGACAGCGCCTCGTGCACGGACGACACGTTGCGCGGCAAGGAGAAGAACGCGCTGTTGACGTAGCGCAGCAACTTCAGTGACAGTCCGACATCGGACGAGATGATCCGCTCGAGGTCCTCGAACGACACGTCGCCCGTGGACAGCTCGGCGAGCCGGCGCAGCGCGCCCAACCCCGCGGTGGCCACGCCGCGGTGCTTGAAGGTGCGCGGCTGGGCGAAGTACTCGCCCTGGAAGTAGGTGAAGCCGAGCGCCTTACAGCGCTCGAAGGCGGCGTAGTCGCCGACTTCGGTCGCGACCAGCAGCGCGCCCTGCATCCTGGGGATGCGCAGCACGCGCGGCAGCTCGTCGACCGACAGCCGCGACACGTCGACGCGCACGATCGAGCACAGCGACATGAGCTCCTCGACGTTGGTCGTCATGTCGCCCTCCCACTCGTCCAGGGCGATCGTGTAGCCCTGGCGGGACAGGCGCTGCAGGATCTGCAACAGGTCGTCGCGCGCGTGATACGCCTTGACCTGCAGCACCGCACGGTCGGGGCGCACCGGCGGCGGGCCGATCTCGACCAGGAAGTTACGGGCGATCGTGACCCACGCGGGGTGGCGGCCGGCGAGCGTCTCCAGGCCGATGTCGCCGAAGGCCTCGACGAGCAGGGCGGACGTGGCCTTCGCGTCCATCGACGGGTCGCCGAGGTCGATCGAACCGCCGAAACGCAGCTCATAGCCCACGACGACGTTGCGTGCATCGGCGATGGGATGGCGGACGACGGCTACTTCTTGGCGGCCGGCCCGTCCGGAGGCGTCGGCTGGCACGGAGATGGCCACAAGCTACATGGTCGGCCGCATGCGCCTCGGGCTTGAGGGGGTATGGTTCACAAGAAGTTGACCCCGACAGAGGAGTCCCATGCAAATCGAGGTTAAGGGACGCAACCTTCAGGTCACGGACGAGCTCAGGGAGTACGCCGAGAAGCGATTCGCGAAGATCGCCAAGCAGGTGTCCGACCTGGCCGAGCTCGATCTCGAGGTGGCCGACGAGAACGTCCCGGGCGACCCGATAGCGGCGGAGGTCGTACTCCGGCTCAAGGGCACGGAGTTGCGCGCCAAGGAGGTCTCCAAAGACCCCAAGCACGCCGTGAACCTCGTCGCGGACAACTTGGAGCGCCAGGTCAAGCGCCACCGTGACAAACGCCGCGGCCGGCGCGAGTCGAGGGCCGCCGTGGACTCCATGCGCACCGCTGACACGGCCCTCGAAGAGGCGTCCTAAAAGCGCGTAACCGCTTCATAGTCGGAGGGCGCCCGACCGCTAGGCTAGGGAGCTATGTCCATCCTCGAGCGCGCCCTCCGGCTGGGCGAAGCGAAGCAGTTCAAGGCCTACGAGAAGCGCGTTGAGCGCATCAACGCGTGGGAGGCCGAGATCGAGCAGCTCGAGGACGACGAGATCAAGGAGCGCTTCGCCGAGCTGCGGGAACGCGTCCAGGAGGAAGGGGAGAGCCTCGACGAGGTCCTGCCCGAGGCGTTCGCGCTCACGCGCGAGGTCGGCCGGCGCAAGATGAACATGCGTCACTTCGACGTGCAGCTGATCGGCGGCATGGTGCTGCACGGCGGGTCGATCGCCGAGATGCGCACCGGCGAGGGCAAGACCCTCACCGGCACGCTCGCGGTCACGCTCAACGCGCTCGCGGGCAAGGGCGTGCACGTCGTCACGGTCAACGACTATCTGGCGAGCCGTGACGCGAACTGGATGCGGCCGATCTACGAAGGCCTGGGCCTGACCGTCGGCATCCTCCAGAACAACCAGCCCTACGAGGAGAAGCGCGCGGCCTACGCCGCCGACATCACGTACGGCACGAACTCCGAGTTCGGCTTCGACTATCTGCGCGACAACATGGCCACGACGCTGGAGGAGAAGGTCCAGCACGGCGGCCGCATCGGCGAGGACGGCAAGCCCGTCGCGATGCACAACTTCGCGATCGTGGACGAGGTCGACAACATCCTCATCGACGAGGCCCGTACGCCGCTGATCATCTCCGGCGCGCCCGAGCAGGCCGCGGACCTCTACGAGCGCTTCGCCAAGCTCGCCCCGATGATGGAGCCCGGCAAGAAGCCGGACGGCATGGACCCGCGCGCCAAGAAGGAGTTCACGGCGGACTACGACTACGAGTTCGACGAGAAGCACAAGACGATCTCGGTCACCGAGCGCGGCGTGGCGAAGGCCGAGAAGTTCCTCGGCATCGACAACATGTACCGCGCCGAGAACGGCACGCTGGTCAACCACCTGCACCAGGCCCTGAAGGCCGAGTCGCTCTACAAGAAGGACGTCGATTACGCCGTCGTGGACGGCGAGGTCAAGATCATCGACGAGTTCACGGGCCGGATCCTGGACGGCCGCCGCTGGTCGGAGGGTCTGCACCAGGCCGTCGAGGCCAAGGAGGGCGTGCACGTCCGCGAGGAGAACCAGACGCTCGCGACGGTCACGCTGCAGAACTACTTCCGCATGTACGACAAGCTCGCGGGCATGTCGGGCACGGCCCTGACCGAGGCGACCGAGCTCAACAAGATCTACAAGGTCGGTGTCGTGGAGATCCCCACGAACCGCCCGATGATCCGCAAGGACCAGAACGACCAGATCTACAAGACCAAGGAAGGCAAGTGGCGCGCGGTCGTACGGGAGATCCAGGCCCGCCACGACGCGCAGCAGCCCATCCTGGTCGGCACGATCTCCGTCGAGGTCTCCGAGCTGCTCTCGGCGCGCCTGCGCAAGGTCGGCATCCCGCACACGGTGCTCAACGCCAAGCCGGAGTTCGCCCAGCGCGAGGGTGAGACGATCGCCGAGGCGGGCCGCCCCGGCGCCGTCACGATCGCCACCAACATGGCCGGCCGCGGCGTGGACATCAAGCTCGGCGGCAACCCGGAGCACCTCACGCAGATCGAGCTCAACAAGCTCGGCCTGCGCCCCGGCGACCCCGACTACGACGACCGCTTCGCCGACATCCTCCCGAAGATGGAGGAGCGCGTCGAGGCCGATCGCCAGATCGTCGAGGAGGCCGGCGGCCTCTACATCATCGGCACCGAGCGCCACGAGTCGCGCCGCATCGACAACCAGCTGCGCGGCCGCGCCGGCCGCCAGGGCGACCCGGGCGAGTCGCGCTTCTTCCTGAGCGCCGAGGACGACCTGGTGCGCCTGTTCGCGGGCGACCGCATCTACCGCATCCTCGACCGCCTCGGCCCGAAGGACGACTCGGGCGAGGAGGAGCCGATCGAGGCGAAGATGCTCACCAAGCAGATCGAGGGCGCCCAGCGCAAGGTCGAGGAGCAGAACTACCTCATCCGCAAGCGCGTCCTCGAATACGACGACGTCATGAACCAGCAGCGCGAGGTCGTCTACAAGTACCGCGACGAGGTCCTCGAGGGCCGCGACATGAGCGAGGTCGCGCGCGAGCAGATCGAGGCCGTGATCGGCCGCCTCGTGGACGAGTACACGCCGGGCGACTTCGTCGACGACTGGGACCTCGAGGAGCTGTGGGTCCAGCTCGAGCAGATCTACCACGTCGACTTCGGCGCGGAGGAGATCGACCGCTCGCAGACCGACCGCGAGCAGCTCAAGCGCCTGCTGGTCGACGACGCGATGGGGCTCTACGACGAGCGTGAGGAAGAGCTCGGCGAGGAGCTCATGCGCGCGCTCGAGCGCTACCTCGTGCTGCAGATCATCGACCAGCGCTGGCGCGAGCACCTGTACGACATGGACTACCTGCGCGAAGGCATCCACCTGCGCGGGTTCGCGCAGATCGAGCCGCTGGTGGCCTACAAGAACGAGGCCTTCACGCTGTTCGAGGACCTGATGAACTCCATCTGGTCCGACTTCGCGCGGATGATCTACAACGTCCAGGTCGAGGTCCAGGGGCCCAACGGCGACGGGTCACCGGTGCCGGATCCCGCCGCCCCGCAGCCGGAGTTCGCCCCGCCGCCGCAGATGACGAGCGGGATGGGCGCGCTCGCCTACTCCGGTGGCACGCTGGACGACCAGCCGAGCGCCTACGGCGAGCCGGGCGAGCCGCCCGCCGAGGAGGCGCCGCCCGTGGTGGCGCAGCGCCGCGTCGACGCGCACGAGACGATCGGGCGCAACGACCCGTGCTGGTGCGGCTCGGGCAAGAAGTTCAAGAAGTGCCACGGCGCTTAGCGCCGCGTCGCTTGCGCGGCTGAACCACCGGGTCGGTCGCGCGCGCGCCGTTCAGGGTGTGTCGCATGAGGGCCTGGACGTTGATCGGGTACATGCGACGCAGTCTGTGCGCCGGCGAGCATAACTTCAAATAATCGTTCTTACGTCGCGATAAGCTGCGCTTCTATGGACCCGCGCCGCGTGCTGACGTTCCGGGCGGTCGCGCACGAGCGGTCGTTCAGTGCCGCCGCCCGCGCGTTGTCGCTGACCCAGCCGGCGGTGTCGCAGCAGGTGGCGGCGCTGGAGAAGGAGGTCGGCGCCCGGCTGCTGGATCGCGAGAACGCGATGGCGCTGACGGCGGCCGGCGAGGTCCTGCTCGCACACGCGGACGCGATCGCGGAACGCTTCGCGCTCGCCTCGCGCCAGCTGGGGGAGCTCACGGCGCCGGGCCGGCTGCGGATCGGCGCGTTCCCGAGCGCGCTGGCCGCGTTGGTGCCGCAAGCCGCGACCCGGATCGGACAGGTCACCTTGGAGGAGGGCTCGACGCCCGAGCTCGCGGAGCGCGTCCGCCGCGGCGAGCTTCATCTCGCGGTCGGCTTCCAGGACGCGGCGCAACCGCGGCGCGAGCACGACGGCGTCGAGCGGCTGGACCTCGTGCGCGAGTCGTTCGTCGCGGCGCTCCCGCCGGACCACCCGCTCGCGGCGCGCGAGGAGATCTCGCTCAGCGCGCTCGCCGACGAGCCGTGGGTCGCGCCCAGCGGCGACAATCTGATCGCCCGGGCCTGCCGAGCCGCGGGCTTCGAGCCGCGCCTGGTGATGATCAGCCGCGACCCGCTCGCCAATCGCGCGCTCGTCACGCAGGGCATGGCCGTGACGATCATGCCGCGGCTGCTCGCACGCGAGTTCACGGGCGTCGCGCTGCGCCCGCTCACCGACCCGCCGCAGCGCGACCTCTACGTGCTCCTGCCTCCCGGCGGGCGGCACCCGCTCGCCGAGGACGCCTATCGCGCGCTGCGCGAAGTAGCCTCCGAGCTGTCGTGAACGGACGCCTCCTGATCACTTGCCATGACCGGCACGGCATCGTCGCCGCCGTCGCCGGCTTCCTCGCCGCCTCCGGAGCCAACATCGTCAGCTCCGACCAGCACTCGACCGACCCCGAGGGCGGCGAGTTCTTCATGCGCATGGAGTTCAACCTCGCCCACGGCGACCTCGACGCGCTCGGCCGAGCGTTCTCGCAGGAGGTCGCGGAACGCTTCGACATGCGCTGGCGCCTCACCGACGGCTCCATCCCGAAGCGGATGGCGGTCCTCGTCTCCAAGGAGGACCACTGCCTCGTGGACCTGCTGTGGCGCCACCGCCGCGGCGAGCTCGACGCCACGATCCCGCTCGTCGCGTCCAACCACCCGGACTGGGCCAACGACGTGGGCACGTTCAACATCGCCTACCACCACCTCCCGTTCCCGAACGAGCCCGAGCTGATCGAGCTGCTGCGCGGGAACTGCGACCTCGTCGTGCTCGCCCGCTACATGCGCATCCTCAGCGCCGACTTCCTCGAGCAGGTCGGCGTCCCGATCATCAACATCCACCACTCCTTCCTGCCGGCCTTCGCGGGCGCGAACCCGTACCAGCGCGCCTACGAGCGCGGCGTGAAGATCATCGGCGCGACCGCCCACTACGTCACCGAGGAGCTTGACGCGGGCCCGATCATCGAGCAGGACGTCGCGCGCGTCACGCACCGCGAGCACGCCGACACGATGGTCCGCCTCGGCCGCGACATCGAGCGCACCGTGCTCGCCCGCGCCGTCAAGGCGCACCTCGACGACCGCGTGCTGATCTACGGCAACCGGACGGTGGTCTTCTAACAGCGCGTCGCCGCGCACGCGCGCGCTCGGCTGGAGAAGACGCGCAGCGTCGTCGCCGAGCGGTTGTCGCTCAGGCGCGTCTCGGCCGTGGACGTGTGCACCGCGACGCGGTTGACGACGCGGCCGAGCAGCGGCGTCGTGTAGGTCGCGTGGAGCGTGACGCGCTGCCCGGGCGCGAGATCCCCGAGCCGGCAGCGCAGTGGCCGCGTGCCGCGGCAGCGCACGCCGGGCGGCGCCTCGACGTTGACCACGCGGTGCGTCGGCGGCTGCAGCTCCTCCGCGACCACGTCCTCCGCGGTCACCGTCCCGGTGTTGGTCACGACCACCGTGGAGCGCGCCGGCCGGCCGCGCACGACCGCGCTCGGAGAGACGCGCTTGGTGATGCGCAGGTTGGTCCGCGGGTTGGCCTGCGAGGTCTCGCCGCGCCTGCCGCTGTCGCCGTCGCCGCCCTCACCGGGCGCATCGCCGGGCCGCCCCGGCGCGCCGCGCGCGAAGGCGTCCGTGAACGTGCACGACACGTCCGGCGTCTCGGCGGTCAGGCGCACGCGTACGCGGCCCTGCGCGCTGCCGAACGGCACGCCGTTACAGACGACGCCCTCGAGCCGCCAGGTGCCGTCTTCGCTGCCGGTCGGGGTGGTCTCCTGGATCTCATAGGTGCCGAGCGGCAGGCTGTCGGTCGTGTCGCCGGCGGCGGTTACGGGCACCTCCGGGCGCGCCGTGGACGCCTGCTGGTGGAGCACGACCGGCGGCTCACGGTCGACCGGGCGGATGTCGAACCCGGTCGTGCCGGTCGCGCCGGTCGTGACCTTGCGCAGCCGGATCGAGCCCTCGGCGACGAACTCGTTGATGAACAGGCACACCGCGCCGGCGCCCGGTCCGATCGGGACCCGCAGCGGATCGGTGAACGGCGTCACGATCCGCCCGTTGCAGCGCACGGCGCGGCGCTCCCAGTGCCCACCCGGCTGGGCCACGGGCGACTCGCCGATCTCGTAGCGCCCGGTGGCAGAGGCGGCAGCCGCTCGTAGACCGGCACGTCGACGGCTGTCGTCGTCACCGGCGCCTCGGCCTGCAGACCGGGGCCGCGGATCAGGAAGTCGGTGCGCCCAGCCGTCCCGCGCGTGGCCTTGCCCACCGTGAGGCCGCTCGGTGCCGGCTCCAGCCCGTTGCGGTACGTGCACGTCACCGTGTCGCCGGCGGCGAGCGCGATCTCGGCGTCCGCGCTCTCGGCCGGCACCCCGATGCGGCTCGCCCCGGTCTGGGAGACGCAGCTGTGGTCGATCAGCGCCCAGCCCGGCTCCGCGATCTCGTGCAACCGCCACGGCGTTCCGCCGGCCGACACGGCTGCGCGGTAGAACGTCTGAGCCGAGGGACGGCCGGGCGCGGCGGTCAGCGCGAAGCGGCCGTCGGCGTTGAAGGAGAGGTTGCCCTCGAACTGGAAGCGGTGCTCGGCGACGTCGGGCGGGGCGTCGAGCTGTTTGCGGACGACGATCGTGCCGCTCGTCGGCGGCGGCGTGACGTAGTAGGCGAAACAGAACACGTGCCGCGCGCCGAGTGGGTACGCGATGTACTCGACGTTGTCGCCGTTGTAGTTGTCGATCGCGCAGCGCAGCGCACCGAAGCCGTACTGGCTCGGGTACGGGCCGTTCAAGATCGGGTCGGCGGGCGTGCCGCCCTGCAGCCACAGCGTGCGCCGCGCCGCCAGGTCGGCTTCCGCGCCCGACAGCGAGAGCGTGACCGCGCCGCGAGCGTGCGACCGGTGCTCGCGCCCGCCGCGTTCAGGAGCGGCACGGACTCGCGCGTGACGATCGAGTCGCTGAACGCTCCCGTGACGATCGACAGCGACCCCACGGCCCGCTGATGGCCCGCGACCGGTAGTTCGTCCCGAGCGTGAAGCGCCAGTCGGGCAGCGGCCGGCACTGCGGCTGGGCGTTCGCCTCCACGTCCGGATCAATGGGCTGCCCCGAGCGGTACGGCGTGTTCGGGCCGAGATCCTGCAGGCTCTCCTGGATGTCGTTGCGCGCGAGGTTCGCGGCGATCGCGGCGTAGCTCGGGCACGCGCGGGCGGCGAAGGTGACCGACAGCCGCGCCTGGGCCGACCCGGGCACGACCAGAACGGCGAACAAGGTGAGCACCATCCACCTCACGCAATCAGCATAAGCCCAGATCGCTCAGTATGTCTAGCCGTCGACGACCAATGCGTCGAGGGGTCCGAGCAACCTGCGCGAGCGGCGGGACACACCGGGCAGCTTGACGAGGTGATGCGTCATCGCCGCGCCCGCGCGCCGTCGCTCGAGCTGCTCGCTCGCGATCGGATGCCACGCCTCGTCGATGAGCGTCGTGGGGTCGCCCGAAGCGTCCTCGCGCTCGAGGTGCTCGCGCCACAACGTCTCCCGGGTCGCGCGGGCGAGCGCCGGGTCGCACGTGACCACGTCGACCTCGGTGTCGTTGAACAGCGAGTGCTCGTTGAGGTTCGCGGAGCCGACGGCGAGCCACTCGTCGTCGACGATCCCGATCTTGGCGTGCACGTACAGCGGGCCGGACTTCTCGCCCGAGCGGGACATGATCGTCGCGGCCAGGAAGTGCTTGCGCCCGTCGTCGGCGGCCACGAGCCGGCCGAGCATCCCGCGCGTGTCGTCCTGCCCGTTGTTGGCGCGGTGCGGGAGCAGGACCACGACCCGGAACTCGGGTGACGGGGGGTTGCGCAGCTTGGTCTCCAGGATGTGGACGATCTCCGGCGACCACAGGAACTGGTTCTCGAGGTAGATCAGCCGCTGCGCGCTGCGCAGCGCCCGCACGTAGGTCTCCAGCACCGAGAACTCGCCGCGCGGGAGCACGCGGTACGCGCCCTCGGGGACCGTGCGGACGAACTGCACCTCGGTCTCGCCCGCGGCGGGGACGTCGGTCGGCAGCTCGATCGCCTCCTTCGCGGTCGCCTCCCAGCGCATCGCGAAATGCGCGGCGACGTCGCGCACGATCGGCCCGCGCAGCAGCGCGGTCGCGTCGTGCCAGCCGATCTCCTCCTTGTACTCGTGCGCGTTGGTGTCGTAGCGGTCGCCCGCGAGCGTCGTGAGGTCGATGCCGCCCACGAACGCGAGCTCGTCGTCGACGATCACGAGCTTCTCGTGATGGCAGTGCATCAGGCGCGTGCACGAGTCCAGCTGGCACTGGATCTTCGTGCCCCGCACCAGCCGCTCGCGCGCGGGCCGCACCGCGCCCCGGCGGGGCTGGAAGACGGGCACGGGCGCGCCCGCCCACACGATCACCCGCACCGGCACGCGCTCGGCGACCTCGCCCAGCAGCTCGCGCACGCCGGTCGACTTGCGCGGGCCGGGATCGAAGTCGGGCTCCAGGTGCCAGGAGCACACGTGGACGTGACGTTGCGCGCCACGGATCGCCTCCGCCATCCGCGGCAGCGCGTTCGCGCCGTCGATCAGCAGCTCCATCGAGTTGCCCATCCGGGGCGGCGCCCCGGTCTGTGCCCACAGCCCGGGGGTGGCGGGGGCGACGGCCCGCAGCTGGCCGTGGCGGCGCATCCGGCGCATGTGGTGGTGGATCATCGCCTGCTCGATCCCGCCGCCCACTGCTGCGTCGAAGCGATCGAGAACCCTCATACGAGACCGCGTACCCGCTAGCCTCATCGGCCATGGCCTCCGATCAGAGCACCAACCAGCGCCTGGCCACTGTCCGCGAGCAGATGTCCCTGCTCTCGGACTATCTTTGACCCCGCTCAGATGCAGGAGCGCCTGAGCGCGCTCGAAGAGGAGATGGGGTCGGCGGGCTTCTGGGACAACCCGGACTACGCCGCGAAGGTCGGGGCCGAGCACACGCGTACGCAGCGCCGGCTGGAGAGCTTCGTCAAGCTGCAGGCCGACGCGGAGGACCTTGAAGGCCTGGCCGAGCTGGCCGAGGAGGACGAGGAGATCGCCGCCGAGCTCGAGGGCGCGATCGCGTCCGTCGAGGCGCGCCTGAGCGAGGCCGAGGAGCAGCGCCTGTTCACCGGCGACTACGACGCGGGCGACGCGCTCGTGACCGTCAACGCGGGCGCGGGCGGCACGGACGCCCAGGACTGGGCCGAGATGGTGCTGCGCATGGAGATGCGCTGGGCCGAGTCCCGCGGCTTCAAGGTCGACTTGCTGGAGGCGAGCGCGGGGGAGGAGGCGGGCATCAAGTCCGCGACTTTCCAGGTCAGCGGCGACAACGCCTACGGGCTCTACAGCGCCGAGAAGGGCGTGCACCGGCTCGTGCGCCTGTCCCCGTTCGACTCGGCCAACCGGCGCCAGACGTCGTTCGCGGGCGTCGAGGTCGCGCCCGTGGTCGAAGAGGCGGGCGACATCGAGATCGACGACGACGACCTGCAGGTCGACACCTACCGCGCGTCCGGCGCCGGCGGCCAGCACGTCAACAAGACCGACTCGGCCGTGCGCATCACGCACCGGCCGTCCGGCATCGTCGTCCAGTGCCAGAACGAGCGCTCGCAGTCCGCGAACCGCCAGACCGCGATGAACATGCTCCGCGCGAAGCTGATCGAGCGCCAGGAGGCCGAGCGCCAGGCCGAGATCGCCAAGGAGCGCGGCGAGGCGCAGGACGTGAACTTCGGCTCGCAGATCCGCTCGTACGTGCTGCACCCGTACACGATGGTCAAGGACCACCGGACCGACTTCGAGGTCGGCAACGCGAACGCCGTACTCGACGGCGACCTCGACGGCTTCGTGCGCGCCTGGCTCGAAGCCAACGCGAAGTCTCGGGCCTAGCCGGCCGACAGCTTGGCGAGCAGCTTGCGCGTGATGCGCGCGAGCTGCTCGCGTTCGTCCGCGCTGATCGCGGACAGCCACTCGTGCTCGCGCGCGAGGTGCTCGGCGATCACGCGGTCGACGAGGTCGTGCCCCTGGTGGGTGAGCTCGATCAGCAGCGCACGCCGGTCGGTCGTGTGCGGGACGCGGCGCAGCAGCCCCCGCTTCTCCAGGCGATCCAGGCGACCGGTCATCGTGCCCGTGGAGACGAGCAGTGACTCCGACAGCTGGCCCGGTGACAGCCGGCCGGCGCGGCGCAGCGTGAACAACACGTCGCCGTCGGCGACCTGAAGCCCGTGCTCCTTGGCGCTCTCGCCCAGCAGCGCCTCGATCCGGCGCCCGACGTGCAGCAGGCGCGCGATCACGGCCATCGCCTCCACGTCCTGCAGGTCGGGGCGGACGCGCGCCCACTGCGCGGCCAGGTCGTCCAGGCGGTCGGTCGGCACGCGGTCAAGAATAGCTCTTGACAAAGTATCTTGATCTCAAGATACTTGGACTCAAGCTATGAACCAACTCATCCTCACACCGCACGAGACCGTCACCGTCGTCGAGCATGCGCCCGAGCGCCTGGTCGTCGACGTCACCTACGTCCCTGGAGGGAAGCAGCCACCCGCGCACTTCCATCCCGAGCAGGACGAGCACTTCGAGATCACCGGCGGGATCGTCGGCGTCAAGCTGCCGGGCGAACGGCTGGAGCTCGAGCGCGGCGCGGTGCTGGAGATCCCGCGCGGGACGCCGCACGTGCTCTGGAACGCAGGCACCGAGCCGGCCACGGCACGCTGGACGACCACGCCGGCCGGCCGCACGCTCGACTGGTTCGCCAAGCTGGACGCCCTCAACCGCGAGCACGGCAAGCTGCCCGGGCTGCTCGCCTTCGCGCCGGTGCTGGTCGAGTTCGAGGACGTGTTCCGCGTCGTCGGCCCGCAGTTCGTCATCCGGACGCTGGCACGCTTCGGGCGCGGGGAGGGCGCGGCGCTGGAATCGACGGCGTGAACCGGGTTAGGATCGCGGCGACCAGTCCACCAGTGAAGGGTTCCGCACATGTTCGAGCCCGGGACGTACCGCATCGCCGCCGACCTGTTGCGCGTCAGGAGCCGGAGCGACAAGGTGTTCAGGACGCTGTCGTGGGGCGACCGCCTGAAAGTGACCG
Source organism: Solirubrobacter deserti (assembly GCF_003344625.1). Classification (GTDB taxonomy): domain Bacteria; phylum Actinomycetota; class Thermoleophilia; order Solirubrobacterales; family Solirubrobacteraceae; genus Solirubrobacter; species Solirubrobacter deserti. The sequence goes on from NZ_QPKJ02000005.1 coordinate 843,538, forward strand.
GCGCCGACGCCGCCGGCCTGAATGTCGACGTCGACGGGCCGGCGCGGGTGAAGGCGCCGCCGGCGTCGGCACTCGTCAAGGAGGCTGACGCCCGGTCGCCGCAGGTCCTCAAGGTCGACTTCGTGGACGTCCAGCAGGGCGACGCAACCGTGCTCGAGACCGCGGACGGCGCCACGATGCTCGTCGACGGCGGAGAGAACCTGCTGTTCGCGCGCTACCTCGCCGGCCGCTTCCGGGGGACGACGAGCGCGGCGCCCAAACCGATCGACTGCATCGTGGTCTCGCACGGCGACGCCGACCACTTCGCGGGGCTCACGCGGATCTTCGGGACCGAGTCCGAGGCCCGCAAGCAGCTGTTCCTCGCCCCCGAGCGCATCTTCCACAACGGGATCGTGCGGCGCGCGGCGGAGCCCAAGCTCGGGGCCACCGTGAAGGTCGGGCGCCGGCGGGTGCTGACCGAGCTCCACGACGACGTCCGCACGCTTCCCACGGCCGACCTGAGCGACGGCTTCGCCGAGTGGCAGGCCGCCGTGAACGCGTGGTCGGCGCGCCGTCCGACGTTCCAGATGCGCCGCGTGCAGCGCGGAGATCACGCGCAGTTCGACTTCCTGCGCTCGCGCGGCGTGGACGTGCAGGTGCTGGGCCCGGTGACGATGGACGCCAACGGCGGCCCCGGGCTGCCGTGGCTCACGGACGAGGGCAAGACCATCAACGGGCACTCGGTCGTGCTGCTGGTGCGCTTCGGCAACGTGCGCTTCCTGCTGGCGGGCGACCTCAACACGGCGGCCGAGAAGACGCTGGTCGCCGACCACGAAGCGGGCACGATCGACCTGCGCGCGGACGTGCTGAAGGTCCCGCACCACGGCTCGGCCGACTACCTGCCGGAGTTCCTGGAGCGCGTCGCGCCCGGTGTCTCGGTGGTGTCCTCGGGCGACGAGCGCGAGCACATCCACCCGCGCGCGACGCTGCTCGCCGCGCTCGGCCGGCACGCCCGCCCGAGCCTGGCCGAGCCGGTGATGTTCATCACCGAGCTGGCCGCGTTCTTCAAGTCCGTCGGCCAGGCCGACACCGACGGGGACCGGCCGATCTGGGCGTTCGAACGCTCGGCGTTCGGGATCGTCCGCTGCCGCACCGACGGGCAGCGGCTGCTCGTGTACACCGACACCGGCGTCAAGACCAAGAACGAGGCCTACGCGTTCACGGTCGCCGCCGACGGGACGATGGCCGAGGACAAGGTGAGCGTCGTGCCGTGATTTTGGTCGCGTCGACTATAATGGTCGGCGTGAACGAGATGATCGACCGCGCGCTCGCCGAGGATGTCGGCGACGGTGACGTGACGACCCTGGCGACCGTCGACGCCGCCGCGCGGGGCGTCGCCACCATCACCCAGAAGGCACCGGGGGTGATCTCGGGGCTGGAGGTGGCCGAGGCGGTGTTCGCGCGCCTGGACCCGGGGGCCGCGCTCGAGCGGCTCGGACCGGTGGGGGAGTGGCGTGAGGGCGGACCCGTGCTGCGCGTGACGGGCTCCGCGCGGGCGCTGCTCACGGCCGAACGGACCGCGCTGAACTTCCTCGGCCGGCTGTCGGGCGTCGCCACGGCGACGGCGCGCGTGGTGCGGTCGCTGCCCGAAGACGCCGCGCGCATCCTGGACACGCGCAAGACCACGCCCGGTCTGCGGCTGCTCGAGAAGCAGGCGGTGGCCGACGGCGGCGGCGTCAACCATCGCATCGGGCTCTTCGACTTCATCCTCATCAAGGAGAACCACTCCGAGCTGGCCGGCGGCGTCGGGGCGGCCGTGCGGCGCGCCCGCGCGGCGCGGCCCGACCTGCCGCTGGCGGTCGAGGTGCGCGACGCCGCGGAGATCGCGGAGGCGCTGGAGGCCGGCGCGCCGCGGCTGCTGCTCGACAACATGACGCCGGACGAGGTCCGCGCGGCGGTCGCCCAGGTGGGTGGCCGCGCGGAGCTCGAGGTGTCCGGTGGCATAGACGAAAAGACAGTTTTGGTCTACGCGACCATTTCTGGTGTAGACTACGTGTCGATCGGCGCCCTGACCCATTCCGCGCCGGTCCTCGATCTGTCGCTGATCTTGGAGACCGTCCAGTGAACCTGCTCACCCTCGAGTCCGTGCCCGCCCTGCAGGCGGAGGTCCGTGCCCTCGCCGCCGAGCGCGGCGCCGTGATCCTCGCGCACAACTACCAGCGTCCGGAGGTCCAGGACGTGGCCGACTTCGTCGGCGACTCGCTCGGCCTGTCCCAGCAGGCGGCGAAGACCGACGCGGAGGTGATCGCGTTCTGCGGCGTGCACTTCATGGCCGAGACGGCCTCGGTGCTCTCGCCCCAGAAGACCGTGCTGATCCCCGACCTGGACGCCGGCTGCTCGCTCGCCGACTCCATCACGGCGCCGCAGCTGCGCGCGTGGAAGGCCAAGCACCCCGGCGCGATCGTGGTGATGTACGTCAACACCACGGCCGAGGTGAAGGCCGAGACCGACTACTGCGTGACGTCCTCCAACGCCGTCCAGGTCGTCGAGCACATCTACCGCGAGCACGGCCCCGACACGGAGATCCTGTTCGGCCCGGACATGTTCCTCGGCGCCTACGTCGAGAAGCAGACGGGCCGCAAGATGCACGTGTGGGACGGCGAGTGCCACGTGCACGCCGGCATCCGCCCGTCGGACATCGCGGACATGCGCGCGGCGCACCCGGGCGCGGACTTTCTCATCCACCCCGAGTGCGGGTGCTCGACGAGCGTCATGGAGTACGTCGCGGCCGGCGACGTGGACGCCGACGGCGTCCACATGCTCTCGACCGGCGGGATGATGACGTGGGCCGCGCAGGCGCCCGCGGGGGCGACGGCCATCATGGCCACGGAGACCGGGATGCTGCACCCGCTCCAGATGGCGCGTCCCGACATCGACTTCGTCGCGGCCAACGAGGCGGCCGCGTGCCGCTACATGAAGATGATCGAGCTGCCGAAGCTGCGTGACGCGCTGCGCGACCTGTCCGGCGTGGTCAAGGTGCCGGAGGCGATCGCCGAGCGCGCCCGCATCCCGATCGAGCGGATGGTCGCGATCAACCCCTAGGCGAGCTCGTACGCGACGAGGAAGCCGTCCTCGAGCTCGGCGCTCTGGAGCACGACGCCCTTCTCGAGGTCCTCGTCGTCGTCGCAGGAGGAGGTCTCGGCGTCCACGTCGACCTCTTCCTCGACGCCGTCGTCGTCGGCCTCCTCCTCCTGGAAGAACTGGCCGGCCTCCTCGGTGACGTCGACGAACGTGGAGTCGTCCGCGGCCACGTCCTCGTCGTCGGCCGGCGCGGGGGTGCACTCGGTGTCGAGCGTGGCCGTGACCTTCTTGCCGGTCGCGAACTCGCGGATCGTGATCGTCTCGCCGTCGAACGCGGTGACCTCGCCGGCGTGCTCGGCGCCGTCCTTGGTGCCGTCGCCGTCGGTGTCGGCCTTGCGCGGGTTGTTGCCCGACTCGACCTCGTCGCCGTCCTTGAGGGCGTCCTTGTCGGTGTCGGCCTTGCGCGGGTCCGTCTTGAGCTTGAACTCCTGGAGGTTCTTCAGGCCGTCCTTGTCGACGTCCTTGCCCTTCCAGGAGCCGCTGAGACGATGCTTGGCGGCGAAGGCTTCGGCCTTCGACTTCGCGGACGCGGTGCTGACGGGAACCAGCGTGAGAAGCGCCACGAGGGCGACGGAGCCGAGCTTGCGCATGCCCGGTACATCGGCCGGGAGCCGCGCGGCTTAAGCGTGTTCAGGCAGAAGTTCGAGGCCCCACTCGGCCGCGTCGCGCACGGCCGGCAGGTTCTCGCGCCGGCGCTCGAACTCGACCGGCGTGTACGCGTGCACGTCGGCGGGTGCGCCCATCTCGTAGGCGTCCCACAACGTCCCGGTCACGTACACGCGCTCGAGCCACGGCACGCCGTCGAAGTGCTCGGAGACGAGCACGATCACGTACTCGGGCCCGCGCTCGCGCTGAGCGCCGGCACCACGCAGATCCGCCACCCGCGCGCCGCCGAGCAGCGCGCGGTCAAGCGGCCACCGGTCCGAGACCCGGCGCACGTAGCGCTCGAGCTCGCGGTGATTGAGCTCGTCGAAAGCGGTCACCCAGCTCCTATTGTGGCCCATGGGTGGGGACGGGGCAAGCCGCCCCCACAGCCTTTTCTCATGGTTGGACGGTTATCCGGTCCAGGGCGGGCGGCGCGAGCGGGGCGCCGGCCGTTGTGCGGCCCATGTACGCGACGAACGCGTCGAGGTCCACGACGCCGCCGACGCGGTCGGTTCCTGCGGGCAGCACGGCGAAGTTGTCGCCGCCGTCGGCGAGGTAGTGCTGACCGTGATGCGGTAGTTGCCGCTCGGCGTGACCGCCTCACCGCCGATGGTGAGATCGGTCACGGGATTGGCGGCCGAGGCGCACGCGGTGTTGAGGATCGAGTCCGCGACGTTGCGGTTGAACGTGTAGCGCACGGACGCCGACGGCGAGGTCAGCGCCAGGAGAACGGCGATGCGCTGCATAGGCAGCGCACTGCCCGCTCAGCGGGGCCTAGTTGAACTCATCCTGTGAATGCGGGCCGACACACGCGACGGAAAGCGATTCCGAGATGCCGCGCGCCACTTCCACGACGTCGTCGTAGGTCACCGCGTCGAGCGCCTCGATCGCCTTGTCGGGATCGATGTCCTGCCCGAAGACGACGGTCTGCTGCGCCGCGTGGCGGGCGACGGCGTTCGTGTTCTCGAACGCGAGGACGCGCCGGCCGGCCGCGTACGCGCGCGCCCGCTCGACCTCCTCCTCGGACGGCCCCTCGGTGCGCAGCTCCTCGACGATCTCGCGCATGCGGGTGAACGCCTCGACGCACTTGCCGGACTCCAGGCCCGCGGAGAGCTGCAGGATCGGCACGTCCGAGAACGAGTGGTCGATCGCGTACACGCTGTAGGCGAGGCCGCGCTGCTCGCGGATCTCGTCGAACAGCCGCGAGCCCATCGAGCCGCCCAGCAGGGTCGAGTAGACGGCCAGCGCGGCGCGCTCGGAACCGACGCGGGGGTCGATCGACGGCCGGTAGGACATCCGTAGGTGCGACTGGGCCGACTCGCGCTCCTCGACCAGCGTCGTCGGCTGGAACGCCGGCGCCGGCTCGGCCTTGCCGTTGCCCGAGATCGACGGGAAGCGGCCGAACAGCTCGGCCATCTCGGAGTTCTCGGGCAGGTGGTCCAGGTTGCCGACCAGGAACGCGCCGCCGCGCGAGCCGACCCACTGGCGGCGGCGGAAGGCGAGGATGCCGTCGCGCGTGAAGGTGTCTCGCAGGTGCTCGGTCGGGCCGAGGACGGGGCGGCCGAGCGGGTGGTCGCCGAACGCGGCCTTGTCGATCAGGTGCTCGGCGATCACCGACGGCTGGTCGTGCGCGCGCGCGATCTCCTGGATCACGACGCCGCGCTCGCGGTCGAGCTCCTCGGCGTCGATCTTCGGGCGCCCGACGAAGTCGGTCAGCAGGTCGATCGCCTCCGCGGCGACCTCGGCACGGCACGTGATGTGGAAGGCGACGAGATCGTGGGACGTGTACGCGTTCAGGACGGCGCCCATGGTCTCCGCGGTCTGGTTGACCTTGCGGTAGTCGTCGTACTTCTGCCCGCCCTTGAAGACCAGATGCTCCAGGAAGTGGGCCATCCCGTTCTCCTCGGCCCGCTCCGTGCGCGCGCCCGCGTCAAAGGCGACGAGGATCGTCGTCGACCGCGTGGGCAGCTCGACACGGTGCAGCGGCAGGCCGTTCGGCAGGGATGAGGACTCGATGCGCGCCATGGTCGGATCAGCGTACTCAACCGGCCTTGCAGGGAACCTTGCGTACCGGGCGTATCCCCCCGCGTACCCTCGACGGGAGCCTCATGGCAGCAACCGAACGACACCTGCGCCGGCGCCGGACGCGCGACGGCGGACATAGAAGCCCTGCCCCTCACCCGCCCGCCACCGGCGCGGTGATCTCCTTCAGCGGGGTGGAGAAGCGCTACAGCGCCACCGACGCCGCCCTCGACGGGGTCTCCTTCGACATCTTCCCCGGCGAGTTCGTCTTCCTCGTGGGCCACTCCGGCTCCGGCAAGTCGACCGCCATGAAGCTGCTGATCAAGGAGCTCGAGCCGACGGCGGGCGAGATCCGCGTGGCCGGCCGCGATCTGGCGAAGATCCCGCGGCCGCGCGTGCCGTACTACCGCCGCAACCTCGGCGTGATCTTCCAGGACTACAAGCTGCTCCCGAACCGGACCGTGTACGAGAACGTCGCGTACGCGCTGCAGGTGACGGGCGGCGGCCGGCGCGAGATCCGCGACAAGGTGCCGGACATCCTGCGCCTCACCGGCCTCTCGACCAAGCTCCACAACTATCCCGACCAGCTCTCGGGCGGCGAGCAGCAGCGCGTGGCGATCGCGCGCGCGTTCGTCAACCACCCGCCACTGCTGATCGCGGACGAGCCGACGGGCAACCTCGATCCCGAGACGTCGATCGGGATCATGCAGCTGCTCTACCGCATCAACCAGACCGGCACGACCGTGCTGGTGGCCACCCACGACGTGGCGATGGTGGACAAGATGCGCCGGCGCGTGATCGAGCTCGCCGACGGCCGCAAGATCCGCGACGAGCAGTCCGCTGCCTACGCGGCCGCCGAGTCCACCCGCGAGTTCGCGGTCCGGATGCGGAGCGCCCAGGGATGAAGCCCGTCTTCTTCCTGCGCGAGGCGCTGCGGGCGCTCAAGCGCAACGCGATCCCGAGCTTCGCCGCCATGGCCACCGTGCTCGTCACGGTGCTCGTGCTCGGCGTGTTCATCCCGGTCGTGCAGGCCACGACCGGCGCGGCCAACGAGGTCCGCGGCAAGGTGATCGCCGACGTCTACCTCAAGACGGACGCCAAGCGGGCCGACATCGAGCGTGTCGACCGCCTGCTCAAGTCCGAGCCGATGATCTCGAAGGTCGAGTTCATCTCCAAGGACCAGGCCTACAAGGCCGAGCGCGAGCGCAACCCGAAGGCCTACGAGCTGCTCGGCTCCAACCCGCTGCCGGACACGTTCCGCATCACGCCGGGCAATCCGGACGACATCGGCAAGATCCGCGACGCGCTCGCGCCCTCGGCTCCCGGCGGCGGCCGCACGGTCGTCGATCCCGCGATCGACGAGGTGCGCAACCGCGAGGAGGACACCAACAAGATCCTCGCGGTGACCAACGTCGTGAAGATCACCATGGCGCTGCTCGCGGGCCTGCTCGGCATCGCGTCGATGCTGCTGATCGCGAACACGATCCGCCTGTCGCTCTACGCCCGCCGGCGCGAGGTCGAGGTCATGAAGCTCGTGGGCGCGACGGACTGGTTCATCCGCTGGCCGTTCGTGCTCGAGGGCGTGATCGTCGGCCTGTTCGGCGGCGTGGTCGCGATCCTGCTCCTGGCGGTGGTCAAGATCGCCGTGGTCGACCCGCTCGCCGCGGACTTCGCGCTGATCGCGGCGCCCGAGACGATCGACTTCCCGCTGCTGATCGGCCTGCTGCTCGTCGCGGCCGTGTCGGTCTCCGCGCTGGGCTCCGGCCTCAGCCTGCGGAAGTTCCTACGCGTCTAGCGACCAGCACCGCCACGTCGTCGCGGCGCGCCCCCGCGTGCGCCGCGGCGCGGTCCACCCGCCCGGCGATCGAGGACGCGTCCTCGCGCGTGGCCGCGCGCAGCAGCGCCTCGAGCCCCGCGAGCCCGTACTGGTCGCCGGTCGTGCGGGCCTCGGTCACGCCGTCGGTGAACAGCACGAGCGACTCCTGCTCGCCGAGCTCGAACGTGACGTCGAGGAGCTTCGGGTCCGGCACCCAGCCGAGCACGGAGCCGGGCTTGCCGACCGGCTCCACGTCGCCGTCGCGCCGCATCACGAGCGGCATCGGGTGTCCGGCGCAACAGATCGTCGCTCTGAGATCGACCGGTGGGGCTGCCGCCCCCCCGGAGCCCCCGCGCTTCCGGCCGTTGACCTCGAGCCGGCAGAACGCAACCGTGCAGTAGCGCCCGCCGCCCTCACCGCGCTCCGACAGCAGCGTGCGGTTGATGACGTCGAGGATCCTGCTCGGGCTCTCCTCGTACTGGGCCGCGGTGCGCACCGTGTGGCGGACCTGCGCGGTGAGCGCGGCGGCGCGCGCGCCCTTGCCGGTGACGTCGCCGATCACCAGATCGATGCCGTTCTCGCGGGGCAGGACGTCGTAGAAGTCGCCGCCGATGAGGCTGCCGTCGCCCGCGGGCCGGTAGCGCGCGGCAATGTCCATGCCGTCGAACGTCGGCAGGCGCTCCGGGAGCAGGCCCTGCTGCAGCGACCGCGCGACCGTGCCGAGGTTCTCGTACAGGCGCGCGTTGTCGATCGCGAGCGCGGCGCGCAGCGCGAGGTCCTCGGCCAGCACGAGATCCTGCTGGCCGTACTGGCGACCGGGCTGGCAGGCCGCGAAGGTGACGGCGCCGAAGATCGTCCCGCGCGCCTTCAGCGGCACGATCATCGCCTTGGCCGGCCGTCCGAGCAGCGTGTCGGTGTCGACGATCTCGGCCCGGCCGCTCTGCACGGCGCGCACGAGGGACTCGTTGTCCTGCACCGCGGACGGGTTGGGACGCCGGCGCAGCATGTGCTCCATCTCCGCGTCGGCGGCCGCGGACGAGAGCCGGCGCACCTCGTCGTGGCGGATCTCCTCCACGAGGCAGACGTCGCCCAGGAACGGCACGGACAGGCGCGCCAGCGAGGCGAGCGTCGAGTCCAGGTCCAGCGACGCGTTCAGCAGCGGACCGGCGTTGGCGAGGAAGCTCGAGCGGCGCTCGGCGATCTCGGCCAGCGCGCGCGGCTCCCGGTAGGCGGTGACGTCGACCTGCACGCCGACGAAGCGCGCGACCGTGCCGTCCGCGTCGCGCACCGGCGCGATGTGGACCTCGTTCCAGAACGGGGTGCCGTCCTTGCGGTAGTTGCGCAGGTGGACGGTGGTGGAGCGCTCCTCCGCGATCGCGCGGCGCAGCTCGTCGATCGCCTCCGGGTCCGTGTCGGCCCCCTGCAGGAAGCGGCAGTTGCGCCCGAGCACCTCGTCCTCGGCGTAGCCCGTCATGTCGAGGAACGACTGGTTGACGTAGACGATCGGGTGGTCCGGCCGGTGCGGGTCCGTGAGCAGGAACCCGGTTCCGGACTGGTCGAGCGCCTCGTCGAAGAGGGCCAGATCGCCGGCCACCGGCTATTCCTCGAGGTTGAGCCGGTCCGTCACTTCCGCGAGCTCCAGGACACGGCGCGGCTCGCCGTCACCCGGGATCACGATGAACGTCCGGCCCTCCTCGCGGGCACGGACGTCGGCGTCCAGGACGAGCTGCAGGCCGGTGGAGTCGAAGAACGACACCTCCCGCAGGTCGAGCACCAGCACCTGGGGCTTGTCCTCCTCGGCGCGGCGGAGCTCCTCCTCCGCGCGAGGCCCCGTCTCCATGTCCAGCTCACCCCGGATCACGATCCGGAGCTTGCCGTTGGACTGCTGTCTTTCAACTTTAAATGAGAGCACGACGTTCCTTGCGGGTACGGCTGTACCCGTCAACCGGCCCATGGTCTACTCGCAAAGCTTCCCAAAAACTCGAGCGGCAGCCGCCCACGCCCGCGAGATGCTGGCGCAGATGGACGGTGCGCTGCCTGAATCGACGCTCGACGACGCCCGTCTGCTCACCTCCGAGCTGGTCGCCAACGCCGTCGAGCACGTGCCCGATGACGGCGCGGTCGAGGTCCGGATGGACGTCTCGGATGAGCGTCTACGCGTCGAGGTGTACGACAATGGCGCCGGGTTCGAGTGGGTGCCCCGGCGCGCCGGCGCGGGCAACGAGCGCGGGTGGGGGTTGCACTTCACCGACGCGGTCGCCTCCCGCTGGGCGGTGGAGCGCGGGGAGCGCACCTGCGTCTGGTTCGAGCTCGAAGTGCGGGCTTAGCGTCATCTGACAAACGGGCACTAACGTGAGGCGTCGTCCATGCGAACGCTCCGCACCGCTCTTCTCATCCTCCTCGTCCCGCTCGCGTTGATCGTCGGCATCCTGCTCGGCGGACACCCCGAGTTCCTGCCCGGCTTCGCGCGTGACACGCTCGTCGCCGACAGCGACGGGCGCCTGTACGAGGAGGCGGTGGACAAGATCGAGGCCGACTACTACCGCGAGGTCGACCGCGGCAAGCTGCTCAACACGTCGCTCGAGAAGGCCGTGGAGTCGCTCGACGACCAGTTCTCGCACTACTTCTCGCCGACCGAATACCACGCGTTCCAGCTCGACACCGAGGGCGCCTTCGAGGGCGTCGGGATGAGCGTGACGGCCGTGGCCGAGGGCCTGCGCGTGGCCGAGGTCTACGACGGCTCGCCGGCCAAGGAGGGCGGGCTCAAGCCCGGCGACGTCATCACCAGCGCCAACGGCAAATCGCTGAAGGGCAAGACCTCCGAGGAGTCCACGACGCTGATCAAGGGGCCGGCCGGAACCGAGGTGACGCTGGGGCTCAAGGACGGGCGCAAGCTCAAGCTCGAACGTGCCAAGGTGGACATCCCGATCGTCCAGAGCCGGACCGAGACCCATGACGGCAAGAAGATCGCGCACGTGTCGCTCGCCGGCTTCACGTCGGGCTCGGGCGACGACGTCGACCGCGCGGTCAAGGAGCAGCTCAAGCGGGGCGCCGAGGGCGTCGTGTTCGACCTGCGCCACAACGGCGGCGGGCTGCTCAACGAGGCCGTGGAGGTCGCGTCCGTGTTCCTCAAGGACGGGCGGGTCGTGTCCACCAAGGGCCGCTCGCGGCCGGAGCGCAAGTACAACGCGACGGGCGGCGCGATCGCGTCCGACGTCCCGGTGGTCGTGCTCGTCGACCAGGGCTCGGCGTCGGCGTCGGAGATCGTCACGGGCGCGCTGCAGGACCGCAAGCGCGCCAAGGTCGTCGGCACGCGCACGTACGGCAAGGGCGTCTTCCAGGAGATCATGCGGCTCGAGAACGGCGGCGCGCTGGACATCACCGTCGGCGAGTACTTCACGCCGTCCGGCCGCAACCTCGGCGGCGGTGGGGTGCAGAAGGGCGCGGGTATAACCCCGGACATCCAGGCGTCCGACAATCCCGAGACCGAGCCCGACGAGGCGCTCGACAAGGCACTGGAGACGGTGACCAAGGATTGACGCTGGTCGGCGTCCTCTCCAAGCACGGCAAGCACTACGCGGTCACGCCGCTCTTCGAGCCCGGGCCGCGGATCGAGGTCGAGAAGCCGCGCCGCGAGGGCGTCGGCGACCTGGTGGAGGTGGGGGCGGCCAAGGGCCGGCGGTTCCGGGTCGTGCGCCGGCTCGGCCGGCCCGACGTGGCGCGCGACGTGCTGGAGGGGCTGATGCTCCAGCGCGGGCTGCGGCGGCGCTTCGATCCGCTCGTGGAGCGCGCGGCGCGGGAGGCGGCACCGGACGAGTCCGGGCGGCGCGATCTGCGCGAGCTGCCGACGTTCACGATCGACCCGCCGACCGCACGCGACTTCGACGACGCGATCTCCGCCGAGGAGCTCGACGACGGCGCCGTGCGCGTGTGGGTGCATATCGCGGACGTGGCGGCGTTCGTGCCGGCGGGCTCGCCGGTCGACCGCGAGGCCTTCCGGCGCGGGACGTCGGTGTACGTGCCCGGACTGGTGGAGCCGATGCTGCCGGAGGCGCTCTCGAACGGCGCGTGCTCGCTGGTGCCGCACCAGGACCGGCTGGCGGTGACGGTGGAGCTCGAGTTCGACGGCGCCGCGGTGCGCCGGACCGCGTTCCACCGGTCGATCATCCGCTCGGACGCGCGGCTGTCGTACCCCGAGGTGGACGAGCTGTTCGCCGCGGGGGAGGCGGGGCCGCAGGGGCTGGCGGCGGCGCGCCGGGTGGCGCGGGCGCTGGCGGACAAGCGCGCGGCGCGCGGCGCGCTGACCGTCGAGTCCAGCGAGCCGGAGTTCGCCTTCTCGCGCGAGGGCCACGTGCGCGGCGTCGAGTCCAGCGAGGCGACCGAGTCGCACGAGCTGATCGAGTTCCTGATGATCGCCGCCAACGAGGCCGTCGCCGACCTGCTGGAGAAGCGCAAGCTCGCCGGCGTCTTCCGCGTGCACGAGCCGCCCGACCCGGCGCGCGTGGAGCACCTTCTCGACCAGCTCACGTCCCTGGATCTGCCGGTGCCGCCCGCGCCGGAGCACCTGACCGCCAAGCAGGCCGGCGAGCTGGTGGAGGAGGCCGCGCGGCGCGTCCACGGCCCGGCCTACACGTCGCTGATCCTGCGGTCGCTCAAGCAGGCGCGCTACAGCGCCCGCAACCTCGGCCACTTCGGCCTGCGCTCGGAGCGCTACTGCCATTTCACGTCGCCGATCCGCCGCTACCCGGACCTCATCTGCCACCGTGCGCTGCTGAACGCGCTGGGGTTCGACGAGCCGACGGTGCGCCCGCACGACCTCGAGCCCGCCGCCGAGTGGTGCTCGCAGCGCGAACGCGACGCGATGAGCATCGAGCGCGCCGCCGACAACGTCGCCCGCGCCTTCCTGCTCGAGTCCGAGCTCTTCCAGACCAGCTGGCAGCGCGAGTTCACCGGCGAGGTGCGGGGCGTGATCGGCGCGGGCGCGTTCGTCGCCTTCGACGGCTTCGAGGGCCTGCTCCCGGTGCGGGCGCTGCGCGACGACTGGTGGGACCTGAACGAGCAGGAGACGATGCTGGTCGCCCGCTCGGGCAAGCGCATCCGCATCGGCGACGAGGTGACCGTGCAGGTGGAGAAGATCGACGCGCCGCGAGGGCGCGTCGACCTCCTGCCGGTCACGCTGTGACGAGCCCGTTCGGGTTGATGACGAACTTCACGGACTCGCCCTGGTCGAAGTCCTTGTAGCCCTGCGGGGCCTCGTCGAGCGAGATCACCTGCGCGTTGACGGCCTTGGCGATCTGCGCGCGGCCGTTGAGGATCGCCTGCATCAGGTCCCGGTGGTACTTCATGACCGGGCACTGACCGGTCGCGAAGCTGTGCGACTTGGCCCAGCCGAGCCCGATCCGGATCGACAGCGAGCCCTGCTGTGCGGCCTCGTCGGACGCGCCCGGGTCGCCCGTGACGTAGAGCCCGGGGATGCCGAGCTTACCGCCCGCGCGGGTGAGGTCCATTAGGCTGTTGAGCACGGTCGCGGGGTGCTCGGACTCCGAGTCCGCGCCGTGGCCGCGGGCCTCGAAGCCGACCGCGTCGACGCCGGCGTCCACCTCCGGCACGCCGAGGATCTGCTCGATCTGGTCCTTCGGGTCGCCCTTGGAGACGTCGACCGTCTCGCAGCCGAACGACGCCGCCTGCTTCAGGCGCGCCTGGACCAGGTCGCCGACGATCACGACCGCCGCGCCGAGCAGTTGCGCCGAGTGCGCGGCGGCGAGCCCGACCGGGCCCGCGCCCGCGACGTACACGGTGCTTCCGGGCCGCACGCCCGCGGTCACGCACCCGTGGAAGCCGGTCGGGAAGATGTCCGACAGCATCGTCAGGTCGAGGATCTTCTCCATCGCCTGCGCCTTGTCCGGGAACTTCAGGCAGTTGAAGTCGGCGTATGGGACCATCACGTACTCGGCCTGCCCGCCGACCCAGCCGCCCATGTCGACGTAGCCGTACGCCGCGCCGGGCCGCTCGGGGTTGACGGTGAGGCAGATGCCCGTGTCCTGCTGCTTGCAGTTGCGACAGCGCCCGCACGCGATGTTGAACGGCACGGACACCAGGTCGCCCTCGTCGAGGAACTCGACGTCGCGCCCCTTCTCGATCACTTCGCCGGTGATCTCGTGCCCGAGGATCAACCCCTCGGGTGCGGTCGTGCGGCCGCGGACCATGTGCTGGTCGGAGCCGCAGATGTTGGTCGAGACGATCCGGAGGATCACGCCGTGATGGCATTCGCGGCCGACGTTCTCCTCCGGCACGCCAGGCCCAGCCTGGACGGTGAAGCTCGGGAAGTCGATGGTCTGCACCTCGACCTCCCCGGGGCCCATGTAGGCGACCCCTCGATTGTCAGCCATATGGCGCGCGTACCCGTCGGGAAGGCCACGGCGCTTTAGCTCACGCGGACGCGGTCCGATGCACTACGTCGTGGCGGTTCCTGCGTACAAGGGGTCATTCGGTGAAGAGCAGGCGACGCGGTTGCTGTGGCGGGCGGGGTTCGGTCCCAAGCCGGGGCAGGCGGCGGAGCTGGCCAAGCTCGGCCTGCGCGGCGCGATCCGTTCGCTGACGCGCCCGGAGTCCAGGCGGCTCGTCGGGCCCAACCCGGCCGTGGACGGCGCGCCGCTCGCGCCGCGCGACGCCTGGGGACACGACCACCTGTGGTGGCTGGACCGGATGGTGCGGACGGAGGCGCCGCTCGTCGAGCGCATGACGCTCGTCTGGCACGACTGGTTCGCGACCTCCAAGGACGGCGTCCCGCAGAAGCTGATGCTGCGCCAGAACGCGCTGCTGCGCCGGCACGCGCTCGGCAACTTCGAGCGGCTCGCGGTCGACATCACCAAGGACCCGGCGATGCTGCTGTGGCTCAACGGGACGGCCAACAACGTCTGGAACCCGAACGAGAACTACGCCCGCGAGCTGCAGGAGCTGTTCTGCCTCGGCGCGGGCAACGGCTACAGCGAGGGCGACGTGCGCCAGCTCGCGCGGGCGCTGACCGGGTTCGCCAACGACTGGACGGACTCCGGCCCGACGCGCTTCCGCTACGAGCGCAAACTGCACGACGACAGGGCCAAGCGCATCTACGGCAAGAAGGGCAAGTTCACGTGGCAGGAGGGCGTCCGCCTCGTCACGCGACACCGCCGCCACCCGGACTTCTTCGTCACGAAGCTGTGGGGCTACTTCATCCCGACCAAGCCGTCGCCCGCGACGCGCAAGCAGCTGGCCAAGCTCTACCTGAAGTCCGGTCGTGAGGTGCGGCCCGTGCTGGAGGCGATCCTCGCGCACCCGGACCTCTACGACGCGGGCAAGCGGATGGTCAAGCCGCCCGTCGTCCAGTGCGCGGGCATGCTGCGCGCCGTCGGCCGCGGCATCGACACGCCCGCGTGGTCGTGGATCTGCGACGCCGCCGGCCAGTACCTGTTCCTGCCGCCGAACGTCTCCGGGTGGGACGACACGCGCTGGCTGGACACGGCCACGTTCCGCGCCCGCTGGCTGATGGCCCAGCACATCTGCGAGCCCGCCCGCCTGAACCCGGACACGCAGACCGCGCCCGCCGATCCGGCGCAGCTGGTGGACCAGGCCGCCGCGTTCCTCGGCTCGCCCAAGCTCAGCGGCCCCGTCCGCGCAGGCCTCGAGCGCTACGCCGCCGACACGCTGGCCACGGCCGACAAGGACTGGAAGCAGAAGACCTACCCGGTGCTCGCGCTGAACGCGCTCCGCATGCTCGTCGCCACCTCCCCCGACTACCTCACCGCATGAACACTTGCTGCACCGAACACGCCCGCGCGTCCGCCGGCCTGCCCGCGATCGAGCCCGGCATGCCCGAGCCCGCGGGCACGGGCCTCTCGCGCCGGAACTTCCTGCTGCGCAGCGCCGGCCTCGGCCTGGCCGTCTACGGTGCCGGCAAGCTCGCGAAGCTGCCGGCGTTCGAGACCGGCGTCGCGCACGCCCAGGGCGCGCCGCAGGGCACCGTGCTGCTCAACGTCTTCCTGGACGGCGGCGTCGACAGCCTCTCCGTGCTGGCCCCGGTCGAGGACGCGACCTACCGCCGGCTGCGCCCGCGTCTGGCGCTCAACGACGGCCGCCCGTTCGCCGAGGACCCGCGCCTGCGCTGGCATCCGTCCGTGAACGCGCTCGCCGACCTGCACGCCGAGGGCAAGGTCTCCGTCCTGCCCGCGGTCGGCTACACGGGCGCCGACCAGTCGCACTTCACCTCGCGCCACTTCTGGGAGGTCGGTGCGCTGGACGCCAACCTGCGCACGGGCTGGCTCGGCCGCGTGCTCGACGGCGTCGGCGCGCCCGACAACCCGCTGCAGGGCGTGTCGCTCGACGGCCATCTCGCACCCGCGCTCGCGACCGCCCGCAACCCCGTCGCCGCGATCGCCAAGCCGGAGGAGTTCGGCTTCTGGGCGCCCGGCGCGTGGGGACCCGCGGACGAGCTCGCCGTGCCCGCCTTCACGCAGATCGGCCGATCGTTGCAGGGCTCCGGCGATCCCGCGATCGCGCAGGCCGCGCGCGCCGCCGCCTTCGCCGGCACCGTGCGCGACGCGCTCGCGCCGCTGGGCGCCGACGGCAAGCCGCTGTACGCGCCCGCCGCCGCCTACCCGCAGACCGCGGACAACTTCCCCAAGCGGCTCGCCGGGTTCGCCGCGATGCTCGCCGCCGGCCTCCCGATCCGCGCCGCCTCCGTCCGTGCGCCCGGCACCTGGGACACGCACGCCAACCAGCAGGAGACGATGCCCAAGAACCTCCAGCTCACGTTCGACTCGCTGCTCGCGTTCCAGCGCGACCTCGAGGCGCGCGGGCTCGCCGACCGGGTGCTCACGCTCGTGTGGTCGGAGTTCGGGCGCCGCGCGGCCGAGAACGGCTCGGGCACCGACCACGGCGCCGCCGGCGTCGGCTTCCTCATCGGCACGCGCGCCGCGGGCCGCATGATCGGCGAGTTCCCGGGCGTGGACAAGCTCGACGCGGGCGGCAACCTGCGCGCCACCTCGGACTTCCGCGGGCTCTACGGCGCGCTGTGCGGCGACTGGTTCGGCGTCGACCCGGCGGCGGTCCTGCCCGACGCGCGCGGCCTCGGGAAGCCGGTGATCCTCAAGTGAGGCGCTTGCTGTTCATCTTCGCGCTGCTGTACCTCGCCGCCCCCGCGCAGGCCGCGGCGCCGCAGCGCCTGCTGGTCGAGGCGACCGAGTTCCGCTTCACGCTCTCGCGCACGAACGTCAAGCCCGGCGCGGCCATCGTCCAGCTCGCGATCCGGGGCGAGGATCCGCACGACCTCAAACTGCGTCAGATCGGCAAGGTCCGGGCGCAGATCGCCTCGGTGCCGGAGACGCTGCCGGGCGGTGTCGCCGAGTGGCGGGGCAAGCTGAGCAAGGGTCGCTGGGAGCTCTACTGCTCGATCGAAGGGCACAAGCGGGCGGGCATGCGCGCCGTGCTGAACGTGAGGTAGTTGCCTGTCAAAATGGAGGTGTGGCCGATATCGCCAACAACCGCCAGGCTTCCTACAAGTACAACCTGCTCGACAAGTGGGAGTGCGGCCTCGTGCTCACGGGCACCGAGGTCAAGTCGCTGCGCGACAAGAAGGCGGTCATCAAGGACGGCTACGCGACCGTCTACAACGGCGAGGTCTGGCTCCACAACGTCCATATCGCGCCGTATCCGCAGGCCACGCGCGAGAACCACGAGCCCGAGCGCCCGCGCAAGCTGCTCATGCACCGGCGCGAGATCGAGAAGCTGATCGGCAAGACCAAGGAGAAGGGCCTCACGCTGGTCCCGACGCGGCTCTACTTCAAGGGCCGTCACGCCAAGGTCGAGATCGCGCTCGGTCGCGGCAAGGACGCCAAGGACAAGCGGCACTCGATCAAGGAGCGCGAGATGAAGCGCGAGATCGAGCGCAGCTTCAGGCGGTGAAGCCCAGGTCGAGCGGCCCCTGCGGGATGATCCGCTTCGGGTTCAGCTCGTCGTGCGTCGTGTAGTAGTGCTCCTTGACCTCGTCGAGCGCGAACGTCTCGGCGACGTGCGGCTGCGCGTAGAGGTCCCGGGTGTACCGGAGCAGGTTCGGAAATTCGATCAGGCGCTTGCCGTTGCAGCGGAAGTGCGTGTGGTAGACGGCGTCGAAGCGCAGCAGCGTGGGGAGCAGGCGCCAGTCGGCGAGCGTGATGTCGTCGCCGGCGAGGTAGGTGCGGTCGGCGAGCAGGGCCTCCAGGCGGTCCAGCGCGGAGAACACGCCGCGGAACGCCTCGTCGTAGGCCTCCTGTGAGCGCGAGAAGCCCGCGCGGTACACGCCGTTCTGGAACTCCTCGTAGATCCAGCCGTTGAGCTCGTCGATCTCGGCGCGCTTGTCGGCCGGGTACAGCGTGCCGCCCGTCCACTCGTCGAAGATCACGACGATGTCGGCGGACTCGTTGTTCACGATCCGCCCGGTCTCCTTGTCCCACAGGACCGGCACCGAGACGCGGCCCTCGAAGCTCGGGTCGGTGACGTCGTAGCCCTGTTGCAGGAAAGCGAAGCCGTTGATCTCGTCCGCGAAGCGGCCGCCGGGAAACGCCCAGCCGCGCTCGTCGCGGAACGGGTGCGCATACGAGATGCCGATCTCCAACCCCGTGACCGCCCGAACGATCGCCGCCCGCTGACTCCACGGGCACGCGAGCGCGACGTAGAGGTGGTGGCGTTCCGGTCCACCCTCAGGGCGGTCGCGGAACTTGCTCTGCTGGCGGACGAAGGCTCCGGCGCTCACGGGTGGAGTCTTACCGTCAGGGCTTGCCGGTGAACACGACCAGTCTGCGGAACGGGGGCTTGGACGTGGTGGTGGGTGCTGCGGTGGGAGTGGGCGCGGTCTGGGTCATGCGGTGACTCCTTCTGCTGGTTCGATGGGGATCGTACCAAAGGTTCGACGCGCATCGAAACAGCGGAAAGAGCGTGCGAAATGTCACGAGCGCGCTTGCATCGCGCGCTCGCGGCGGCGTAGGGTCGGCTCAGACGCGGAGGTCGGAGACGCGAAAGTGGCTCCCTCCGCGTCTCGACTTCTTTAAGCGTCGAGCCTGAGCCAGATCTCGGAGCGGGTGGGGAAGCTCGGGATCGCGTGACGCAGCGTGGCGAGCGGCACTTCGCCGACGACCGCGATCGTCGCCGCGTGCAGGAAGTCCGCGATCTCCGCGCCGGTCATCGTGCAGCCGACGATGATCTTGCGCTCGCGGTCCACCAGCCACTGCACCGTGCCCGGCTGGTCACGGCCGTAGAACGAGCCGCCGGCGTTGCCCGAGGTCGAGGTCGTGACGACGTCGACGATCAATCCCGCCTGCTCAGCGGTCTCGGTCGTGTGGCCGACCGCCGCGACCTGCGGCTCGGTGAAGACGACGCGCGGGGACAGCGGGCCGTCGGCGCCGTGCGAGAGCGCGTGATCGTGGCCGAGCACGTGGTCGGCGGCCACCCGGGCCTGGTACTTGCCCATGTGGGTGAACAGCGCGCGGCCGTTGACGTCGCCGAGCGCGTACAGCCACTCGTGGCCGGCCACGCGCATGTGCGCGTCCACGTGGACGGGCTTGCCGGGTTCGAGCCCGAGCTGCTCGAGCCCGACGCCTTCCGTCTGCGGCTTGCGGCCGAGCGCGACGAGCAGCTTCTCGCCCGTCGCCGTGGTGCCGTCGTCCATATGGACGGTGACCATCCCGTCCTCGGCCTGCTCGACCTTGGTCGCCTTGCGGCCCGTGCGGATGTTCACGCCGAGCTTGCTCAGCGCCTCGGTGAGCTCGATGCAGGCGAACTCCTCCTCATTGGGGAGCAGCCGGCGCGCGCCCTCGATCAGCGTCACCTGGGAACCGAGCGTCTGGAACGCCTGCGACATCTCCACGCCGACGACGCCGCCGCCCATCACCACCACGCTCTCCGGGACCGTCTTGGTGACCGTCGCGTCGCGGTTGGTCCACGCGCCGTCGATGGCGTCGAGCCCTTCGATCGGCGGCATCAGCGGGAGCGAGCCCGTCGCCAGGAACACGGCGCGCTTGGCCTCGAGCTCCTCGTCGCCGACGGTCACGCGCCGCTCGCCGGTGATCACGGCGCGGCCGCGGATGAGCTCGATCCCGCGGTCCTCGAGCCACGGCATCTGCGCGCTGTCGTCGAGGTCGTGGATGATCTCGTCGCGGCGCGCGAGCACGGCCGCGGCGTCGAGCTCGCCCGTTACGGCCTCCGCCGCGCCCGGGATGCGCTTGACCTCGGCCAGCGCCTCATACGGCCGCAGCAGCGCCTTCGACGGCATGCACGCCCAGTACGAGCACTCGCCCCCGACGAGGCGATCCTCGACGATCGCGACGCTCAGTCCCTTCTCCGCGAGCCGGCCCGCGGCCACCTCGCCCGCTGGTCCCGCACCGATCACCACGACATCGAAGCTCCGCATGGCGTCACCCTAGCTTCGACGGCCACCAGACCTTCGCGCCGAGGTCGTGCACGAGGGCGGGCACGAGCACGCTGCGCACGAGCAGCGTGTCGAGCAGGACGCCGAACGCGACCACGGTGCCGAGCTGCGTGAGCACCACCAGCGGCAGGACGGCGAGCGCGCTGAACGTGCCCGCGAGCACGATGCCCGCCGACGTGATGACGCCGCCGGTGACCGCCAGCGCCGCGATCACCCCGCGGCGCGTGCCCTGCTGGAGCGCCTCCTCGCGGGCGCGCGCCATCAGGAAGATCGTGTAGTCGATCCCGAGCGCGACCAGGAACACGAACGCGAGCAGCGGAAGCGCGGGGTCGACCGCCGGCAGGCCGAGGATGACGTCGAAGATCACGACGCCCGCGCCGAGCGCGGCGGCCGCCGACAGCGCGGTCGCGAGCAGCAGCAGGACCGGCGCGACGAGCGCGCGCAGCAGGCCGATCAGGACGATCAGGACGACGAGCAGCGTCAGCGGCGGGATCACGAGGTTGTCGCGCTCGGCGGCCTGCCGCAGGTCGTAGGACTGGGCGGTCTGCCCGCCGACCAGGGCGCGTGGCTCGGCCTGCTGGACGGCGTCCCGCAGGCGCGGGATGGACTGCACCGCCTCCTCGGAGAACGGGTCGTCGGCGAGCACGACGCTCAGCTGCGTGCCCGGTTCGCCCTCCTCCTCGCGCTGGACCTCGACCGCGTTCTTGACGGCGTCCACGTCGCCGCCGCGCGGCACGATGACCGTCGCAGGCGCGGAGGTGCCAGGCGGGAACTGCTCGCCCAGGAGCTCCTGGCCTTCAACCGCTTCCGGGTTCCCGCGCAGCTGCTGCTCCTGCGTGAGCGAGGTGTCCAGGCCCGTGAGGCCGAGCGCGAGGATGACCAGGACGATCATGCTGCCGACCCACAGCGGACGCGGGCGGGCGGCGATGCGCCGGCCGAGGGCGCGCCAGCTCCTGTAATCGTCGTCGAGGTCGTCGCCGTGGCGCGGGATGAACGGCCAGAACGCGCGCCGGCCGGCGATCGTGAGCGTGGCGGGGAGGAGCGTGAGGCTCATCAGCAGCGCGACGGCGACGCCCGCCGCGCCGAGCGGGCCGATCGATGCGGACGAGTCCACCGCGGCGAAGACGAGCGTGAACAGGCCGACGATGACCGTCGCGCCGGAGGCGAGGATCGCGGGCGCGGCGCCCTTGAGCGCGGTGGCCATCGCGTCGGTCGCGCGCTCGTGGCGGGTCAGCTCCTCCCGGTAGCGGGCGACCAGCAGCAGCGCGTAGTCCGTCGCCGCGCCGAACACGAGCACGGACAGGATGCCCGCGTTCTGGCCGTTGATGACCAGGCCCGCCTCACCGAGCAGGGCGGCCAGGCCGCGCGTGGCGCCCTCGGTGAGGATGACGGTGAAGAACGGCACCAGCCAGAAGACCGGCGAGCGGTAGATGAGGATCAGCAGCAGTAGGACGAGCCCGCCGGTCACCGCCAGCAGGCGCGTGTCCGCGCCGGCGAAGACGTTCTTGAGGTCGGTCGAGAAGCCCGCCGGGCCGGTCACGGCGTGCTCGAGGCCGTCCGGGAAGGACTGCTCGCGCAACGTGTCCACCGCCTCGGCGACGAGGTCGGAGTTCTGGCCCTTGAGCGGGATCGCGAGCAGGCCGGCGTCGTCGGTGAACGTGGGCTCGGGGACCTGCGGCGTCGCGAGCGGGAGGCCGTCAAGGTCGCGCAGGCCGTTCAGCGCGTCCTTGTCCTGCTGGGTCAGCCCGCCCTCGCGCGCGATCACGACCACCGCGGGGCTGACGTCGCCGGACGGGAAGGCGCGCGCCGCCTGCAGCGCCTGCACCGACTCGGCGTCGCCGGGCAGGAACTCCGCGAGGTCGCTCTTCTGGACCTCCTCGAGCTTGCCCGCCTGGGACGACAGCCCGCCGGCGATCAGCACGGCCAGCACCGCGACGACGAAGCGCGACCGGCGGCCCGCTGAGATCAAGAGAAGACGCACAGAGTTGACTCCAACTGTCTAAATGGCAGTGACTGTCAGCGTATACGCTTCTCGTGTGCCGGAGGATCGCCCGACGCTGCGTGACCGCAACCGCGCCCGTGCGCGGGCCGAGATCGTCGCCGCCGCGCAGACGCTGTTCGTCGAGCAGGGCTACGCCGAGACGTCGGTCGAGCAGATCGCCGAGGCGGCCGGCGTCGCGCCCCGGACGGTGTTCCGCCACTTCCCGCGCAAGGACGACATCGTCTTCCACCGGCACGCCGAGCAGGTCGGCCGCTTCGCCGAGCTGCTGAACGAGGCCCCGGCGGCGACGCCCACGCTCGACGCCATGGTCGACGCGCTGCTCGCGCTCCTGCGCCTGGACGACCCGACCTCCGACGGCACCATGCTCCGTGTCCTGGACCGCGAGCCCGAGCTCCAGCGCCGCGACGCGGCCCTGGTCGCCGACCACCACGCCGCGGTCGTCACCTTCCTGCGTGGACGCGGTGCCGACGCCCAGCGCGCCGAGCTGCTGGCGGGCGCGTTCATGGGCGCGATGAGCGCCGCACGCCGGCTCGTGCTCCTGCAGCCGGACGTTCCGCCGCGAGAACACCTGGCCGCGGCCGTCTCACTGCTGCGCGGACTGGATTGGCCGGCCCCGAGCCTCTAGAATGTCGTGCTCGACACCAGGGGACGACAGGCTTCGACGTGGTCGGTTCGTGGGGTCGGTTGCGAGTCGGGGTACCGGAGGCCCCGTAAAAAACCGGTACAACACAAATGCGGACAAGAATCCCGCTCTCGTGGCCGATGAGGCTCACGAGTACGCTCTCGCCGTCTAGCCGAAACTAGAAGGTGAGCCTCAGCTCCCGGAGCCTACGACGGGGATCAGCTGAGTCATAAGTAGGCTCGCCCTCCAGACGCCTGCCTGAGCCGACGGAGGGGACTTCCGATCGGGCTGGCCCCTCTCAACCTTTGTCGGTGGAGCAAGCGAGGGGCGAGATCCAGACCACCGAATACGCTCGTAGACGCCGGCTTGGCGCGACTGCGGACGCGGGTTCAATTCCCGCCGTCTCCACTCGTACAACCCGTCGCGCAGGACCTCGAATTGGGGGCCTGTGCGGCGGGTTGTTCTTTGCGCGGGTCCGAACGGCCGCGCAGCGGAAAACCGCTCCTTGCGAGCGCGATCGGGTGCGTAGGGAGCAAGTGGGGAGCACGCTGCTCCCTATCGCGTGGGTCGTGCTCCTCACGTTGTCGCGGTCCGCCTGAGCGTTCGGCCCAGGAACGAAAAAGACCGGGTGCCCGCCCGGTCTCGTTCTGCGGCCGTCGCCGGCCACTCCGGCTCTGACGCGGTTCGCGTCGGAGCCCACATATGAACTGTTCTTGAATCGTACCCGTCCGCCGGATGGATCGCGTGCGGCCTGATTCGGGACCCTCCCAGCTGCGCCGCGAGCGTCCGTTCGCGAGCGAGCTGCTTCGTGCTGCCCTGCGCCGCTGGCGCTGGCGGTGCCGCTGGACACTGCTTCTTCTCGCCGCCGCTGGTACCGGCCGGCGATCGAGCCGCTGCCGCCCGAACCGGGCCGCCTCATCGTGTGCGCGCTGCTCAGCCGAGCGCGCGCCGCGCGCGGCTGCAGCACGCCCGGCGACGATCGGCTGGAGACGCGGGTTCACGCCGTGAAGCGCTACCTGTTCCGGCTCGGGCACGCGAGCCGCTCGGCGCGCTACGCGACGTCGATCGCGCAGCTTGTCGTCGGGCTCGCGCCGGTCATGGGCTGGGGGCCGGTCCCGCGAGGCGGTGCCGCGCGGGAGCGCTTCGTCCGTGCGCATCGGCGGAGCGTGCAGCGCTGGCTCGACGACCTCGAGGCCGCCGGCGTGGTCGTGCACGAGCCCGAGCGCGACGACGGTGGCCGCCGGTGGCGCACGCAAATCGTCCTGCAGCGGGCACCCGGGCCGGCCGTCCACGAGCTCGCTGCAGCTCGTCGGCGCGCGTGCCGCTGGCGAGCACGCGAACGAGCTCGGCGGCAAACGGCGCGACGCGCGCCGGCGCTCGGTGCGATCCGTGACCGCAGCGCCGTCCCGGCCGCTCGGACCCGAGCGCGCCTGGCGGTCGCGCGGCGGGTCGAGGAACACGAGCGTCGACGCCGCGCGGCAGTCGAGGCAGCGATAGCTCATAGAGAACTGACGCATCCCTTCGGAGCGCCTCCTCCGTCGGCGCCCTCGCCGGTCTCCGCGAAACGCTGTCGGAGACCTGAGACGTCGCAGATCGGGGTTCCGGCCGTTCGGTTGGCAGCCCGAGCCGCTTGGGAGGTCGAAACCGTTGTCGCTGAGACGGGCGCGCACGAGCGCGAGAACGAGTTCGCCGAGCGCCTGGCGGCGCTCCGGCGCGCCGCCGCGGAGCGCGCGGCGCTGCTCGCGCCGCAGGTCGAGGCACGAGCCTATGAGGCTCGCCATTGGCCAGCCGGTCAGCGCTGTCCGCTCGGCCGTCTCCGAGAAGCCTGGGTGGTGTACCGCTACGGGCTGGCCAGGGCGATCGACACGGGCGGCGCCTCCGCCGGTCGCGTCTCCGTCGAACGCGTCGCTCGCGCCGTCGGACTCTACGAGGCGTTCGCGGCACACCGGCCACCTGGCTGGCCGACCAGCGGAGCGGCAGCGTTGTGCGTGCTGGCCGCGATCGGACGCGCCGATCGGCTGGCCGGTGATGTCGCGAACCTGCAGCGGCTCGCGTTGGGCATGCGCGCGGTCGCCGGCGAGCGAGACCCCGTTCGGCTCGCCCGAGCCTGCGGCCGCGCGGAACGGCGCCGCGACGGGCGAAGGGCGCAGCAGCGGTCGATCGCCTTCCGAATGGCGGTGGCCCGGGCGGAGACCGCCGAGCGCCGGCGCCGGCGTGTGCGCGACCTCGTGCTGCTCGCGGGCGGCAACCCGGCGAGCTGGCCGAACGCCGAGCTCGCCCTTGGGCACCTGCGCGCACTGGCCGACCGGCAGCCACGGCTGATGGAGCCGGATCGCTTCGAGGAGCTCGACGGGATCGGCGCACGCGTCACCCGCTACCGCGACGAGCTCGCGCAGGGCCGCTGGCGACTTCAGGAGGACCTCCAGCTATGACCACGTTCACGACGCTCCGGGCGGATCAGGGGCTACGCAATTCGCTACACAACGGATTCTGTAGCGCCCGTCCGCTGATCCCTGGTGTGGGGCGGTGGTGGTGGGGGGCTTGGATCCGACCCCGCCCGCCCTACGTGACATTTGAGGGTGGTGGCGAGCGGGGTCGGATCCAATCCCCCCAAGAGGTGGTGGTGAGGGATCAGCGGACGGGCGAGGTGGTGCAGGGACAGGGGGAAACAGCAGAGAACTGGAAGCGAGGGCAGGGACAAGAACGGCAACGGCAGCACGGCCACAGGAGAGAAGAAGGGGAGAGGGCCGTATATCGGCGCGAAAGCCGACGAGCGGCGGGAGTCGCGGGAGACAGCAGGCGTGCGGCCAGTGGGCAGGAGGCGCGCGGTGAGTGTCCGGGGTGGTCGAGGGCGTGCGCGCGGGCCAGGGCCGCGAAGCATGGAGGCGTTGCGGTGGCTGGCGCGGGTGGAGGTGGCCGGGATCGAGCCGTTGTGGTGTGCGATCGGCGTCGGCTGGCGCACCGGCTACTCGCACGTCGAGCGGCTCGAGAAGGCTGGCCTGGTCGAGCGCACCTTCGACCCGGGCGGCTCGGTCGTGTCGATTATCGCCGCGGGCCGGCGGGCGGTGGCCGCCGACCATCGCACCATCCGCGCCCGCACGCACGGCTCCGGGCTTCGGCACGCGCGAGCCGTCTCATGGGTCGCCGCGCTCGTCACGGTGCGCGAGCGCATTTGGGTCAGCGACCTCGAGGCGCGATCGCGCGAGGCGTGGCTGGTCCCGGTGGTGTGGGCCGATCGCCGCGCTCGACATCGTCCCGGCCTCGGGATCGAACTGCGTGGCGCTCGCATCGCGGTCGAGGTGGAGCTGTCGGCCAAGGCGCCCCGACGCCTTGACGCGATCCTCGGCGGCTACGAGCACGCACTGGCTTCTGGGGCCCTCGCTGGGTTGATCTACGTCAGCGATCGTCCCGACGTGCTGGAGGCCGTGAATCGGTCCGCCGCTCGGGTCGGACTTCCGCGATCGAAGCTCCGAACGAGAACGCTGGAGAGCGTCAAGGACGACGTCCGCCAACGGACGGGGACTCGGTCGGTTATCCCGAGCTCGTCAATCGAGACCGCTGGTCAGCAACGTGATCGGAGTCAGTTACAGCCCTAGTTCGACGCTCGTCGAAAATAGCGTCTATCCACACAAGCGCTACTTTCGATCGCTGTCGAAACAGCGGTTGTCCACCACCTCCCAGCGCCGAGACACGCATGAACACGAGCACTGTTCTCGGACCCGCGTCACGACGCGCCAGCGCGGTGAGTACGGCCAGCTGTCCATGCCTATCGCAGCTGCCGCCGACGCCCTCGCTGACGACCAGCCCGACGCGATGCGCAAAGGCTGTTCGTGCAGCATGAGCGTTGACTTTCAGGCCGAGTTGGCCGTGCAACGCACGCTTCTCGATTGCGAACGAGACGCCTTGATCGACAAGCGCGACGAGCTCACGGCGTTACCGGAGGTGGCTGAGCACCTCAGCGTCGGTCACGGATCGCTCGATCAGGTCGTCTGTTGCAGGTCATCATCTGCGTCGCGGGGTGCCAGTAGGGCCGCCTCGACGAACGCGAATAACGCCGTTGACCGGCGAGACCGTTCGTAAGCGAGCAGCACCTCGTCGGGCTCTGCGTCGGTGACCGGCACGTAGACGACGTCGGGGCGACGGAAATGCTCGGTCACCGAGCGCGGCAGCAAGATGATCCCGTGACCCGCGGCGACGTACTCGAGCTTCTCCTCCACGCCCCGTAGACGCATCGTGCGCCCGTCGGCGCCCTGGACCGGCTGCAGGTACTTGAGGTAGCGCTCACCGGCGAGCTCGCCGGTCGTGAGCGTCGCGGATCGAGCGAGCGGATGGTCGGCGGGTAGCGCCACGAGCCGAGGCTCGGCGTACAGCGGGGTCAGCCGGATCGCCCGCTCGTCGATCGGACGGCGCACGAAGGCGACGTCGACACGCCCCGTGCGGATCGCGTCCTCCTGCTCGTCCCACTCCAGGCGGATGACGTCGACCGTGAACTCCGGGTGCGCGGCCGTGAAGCGACGCACGGCCGCCGTCGGGAGCACCCCCGTGCGAAAGCCGACAATGAACCGGTCCGCGCCGCGCGCCGCCCGCTGCACGCGTCGGCGTGCGGCCTCGGCGGCCGCGAGCAGCGGCACCGCGTCCTCGAACAGCTGGCGCCCGGCGGCGGTGAGCGACACCGACCGCCGGTCCCGGTCGAGCAACGGCGTGCCGAGGTGGCGCTCGAGCGCCTGGATCTGACGGCTCAGCGCGGGTTGCGCAAGGTGCAGCTGCTCGGCGGCGCGACCGAAGTGCAACGTCTCCGCGACCGCCACAAAGCTGCGGAGCTTGACAAGGTCGAGATCCACCGTGATGCCGCGACGCTATCACCGTGTCCCAGATCGGTCTTGGACGCCGGGCGGTGCGAGGACGACCCTGTGGACATGAACGCATTTGACGTGAACGGACAGCGCATCGCGCTCCTCGGGGGCACCTCAGGCCTCGGCCTTGCGACCGCGCAGCTGGCCGCGGCGCAAGGCGCGCGGGTAGTGATCGCCTCGCGCACCGAAGCTCGCCTCACTGCGGCGCTGGAGACCTTGCCCGCGACCGCCGAAGGCCACGTCGCCGACCTCGCATCGGAGCATGCGATCAAAGCGCTGATCGCCGGGCTCGGCTCGTTGGACCACCTCGTCTTCACGGCCGGCGAGAACCTCGTCCTGAACGAGCTCGCCGAGACCGACCTCACCGCCGCGCGGGGGTTCTTCGAGACCCGTCTGTGGGGCGCCCTCGCGGCCGCGAAGCACGCGGCGCCGCGGCTGCGACCCGGCGGCTCGATCGTCTTGATGTCTGGAAGCGCGGCGACGCGACCGCAAGCGGGGTGGACGGTGGCCGCGGCCATCTGCGGAGCGATCGAAGCGGTCACCCGCGCGCTCGCCGTCGAGCTCGCGCCGCTACGGGTTAACGCCGTCGCGCCGGGCGTCGTCCGTACACCGCTGTGGGGCGCCATGGGGGAAGCCGACCGCGACGCGATGTACACCGGACTCGCCGATCAGCTGCTCGTCGGTCGGGTCGGCGAAGCGGCCGACGTCGCGCTTGGCATCCTTCAGCTGATGGCTAACGGCTATACGACAGGGATCACGCTGCCCATCGACGGCGGAGCGACGCTCGTGTGACCCGTTCAGTTCCAGTGTTGCCTAACGCGATTGTGGCCCGTTTCGACGATCTCGCGCATCTGTACCGGTGTTTCCCCGTCTCGCCGCCGCGTCCAAGCTGGAACGGAAGTCCATGGACCTCACTTGAGCGCGGCTCAACACGTCCAAATCCATGGCGTCCGTGTCCACAGCACGAGGGTTATGAACGCGAACGGCGGCACCAGCGCCAGCACCGGGAGAGTGCCGCGCGGCAGCGGCTCCGACCGCTGCCGCGCCGCTGATCCCGCAATTGCAGACCAGATGAGAAGCGCCAAGACGACGGCCGGCACGACGATGACCGACAGCAGTTGCGACCAGACGTACGCGACGTTCGCCGGCTGCCAAAGCCAGGTGAGCACCCATGCCAGTCCACTGGTCGCGACGACGCCGAACTTCTTGAGGTCGGCACGCCGCATCACGATCCACGTAGCCGCGATGCCATCTGCAATGAGCAGCGGCAGCAGTAAGAAGGGCACGAGTTGCTTCCGATGCAGACTCAGCTCAGCGCCGTTCCATCGGCCGCACCCATTGCCGGAGGTCTCGGAGACCGGGATGTCCGGCGCCCCGAGCCAGGCGAACATCCCGGCAGCCAGTACGGTCATCCAAGCCAGCGCGAGTCCGCTGCTCCGCAGCTTGCCGACGCTCACAGCCGGCAGGGTAGGTCCGTCGGCGCAATCGTCCGCTCGGTAAACCGTCCACCGCACCGCTGCACCACCATGGACGCAACAGCGAAGCCGGCGCCGACAGATGGTTCCTTTTCGACGGTTTCGCTACTTCTCCCCGGTCGCGCTTGCCCTCCGGTTCGGGGTTCGAAGACGTTCAGTTCGTG
>NZ_QPKJ02000028.1 GCF_003344625.1 Solirubrobacter deserti
CATGGATTCAAGTCAAACCCTAACTAAGTCATGTGTTACAAATTCACCAAATCATAATCTCAATTAGGTATTGTAGACATCCATTTTTTACCATGAGAATGATCATTAGTGGTTGCCTATAGGTTAAGGTGAAATAGGGTGTCGAAACCCTAAATTGCCAGTTTTACCCTTTGTGGGTAAGTAGATAGAGGTCATTATCGTATGTAGGTTTTTAGGTTAGATTGAGTCCGTTCCTTTTGCATTAGGTTTGTAGGAAGTTCATAGGTGTCCCCGTCAAGTTTCATGACATTCCGAGCTAAGCTCGATAGGCGATTAGGGTTTTTGCGACTTAAAGGGCAGCATCGTCCTTTGAGTCACAAATGCACTAAAAAACCTTCGAATTGGTTTTTGCTTGTCCCGAAACTTTGGCATAGGTATTTAGGATGCATTTAGTAGTCGAGTCGATCATTAGTGAGGTATGATAGGCCTTCTAGGTGTGGGTTCAGCTCATAAGGCTCACAAAGCCCATTCAAATTCAAATTAGGGTTTCTACTCAAGACGGTCGGGATTCGATCTTTTTGTCAAACTAAGGCCTTAAAAAGCTTCAAAACACTTTCTTAAAACATTTTAAAACTTGTTTCGAGAAGAAGGAATGATTTCGAAAGCAATTGGTTAGCTATTTCAAAACTCTAATTTGGGCCCGATAGGCCCAAACAGCTAATCGGTTGACTTTTCTCCAAAACTTTGACTTTGGTCAATGCATTTCAAAATGCATCTCAAAACATGGAGAATCGAATCACGATCGTTTCGATATGTAAATCGTCAAATTTGGACTTAAAACGAGCCCGGAACCTTTAATTCAATTTTGTTGGCTTTTTTAGAGTTTTTATGCCTTTAGGACTCTTCCAATGACTATCTAGCTTATCTAGGAGACACATGAACGAATTTGGGACCTTGGAGGATTGTTTTAGGACTCTTAGATCACTTCTTAGGGTTTTAATAACAGCCATTGATCAAAATAGAAGCCTATTCTATATATACCTCACTTATAAATCAATTAAAGGGGATTAAGAGGAGAGACATTGGGATTTTGGAGTCTCTAAAGCTACAACCAGCCATAGCCACGAAATTGGAGGTCTAAAAAGGTTAAAGAAGAAGGTTAAAAGCAAGGAAGAAGAAGGCTAAAGGTTAGTTTGGATACACCATTATTCTTAGAATGAGTTTTTGCATAACATAGTTTGATTCCAAGAAATTCTGGGTAGTTTGTATATACTAGTCTTCTTCTTCTTCTTTTCTTCTTTTATTTATGCCATATTAGGATTGGATGTTTAGTATACTGTATGAGGATCTTGTATATAAAATTTGATGTATTTTGGAGAAGATTTGATGGCTCAAATAATTTTTTAAAGTTGATACAAGTTGCTGCCCAGTTTTTTCCAGCAACACTGTGTTTTCAAAATAAATATTGAAAAACGTTTTCAAATGATTTTCTTTGAGCCACCATGCTTCAATTCACTAATATAATGATTGTTAATCATGTTAGAATAGTTATTTCATGAAAAATCGTTCATATATGGTCACACTAAGAATTTTGGGATTAACTAGCATATTATCATATGTGCTGGAATTTTTCCATATGTTGAAAATTGTAATCTTTTTAATTCTTAGTGTTTTGAATTAATTAGCCCCATGTTACCATTGTGTTAGGGACTTGATAAGGTTTATGATTGTGTTAGATTAAGTGGTTTGAGATTCATATTTATGATTAGAATGCATGAGAGGGTTCATTTTTAATTAGTATGCACGATAGGAATTAATTCATTTTTTAGTATGCATGATAGGAATAAATTATTGGCATTTTAGGAATATGTGTTAGTAACCATGTTAGGATATTGTTTAGCATTAGTATTATTCTTATTATAATTACTTTCATCACTTGGAATGTTTGATTAATATATATATATATATAAATTGTGATCGAGGGAGCTAGCAAAGGTGAGTTTCTTCCCTTGTGGTAAATTTAATAAGTTTAAGCATGAATATATGTTATTTATAGATTGTTTTGCATGAGTACCTTAGGCCATTATGTTAGTATGCATATTAGGACTTTTATTTGGTATTTTACATGGATTAAGAATGGTTTTTAACCCCTTTAAAAGGATTATTCAAATCTGTCCAGATTTGAATAAGAACATTAAAGAGGCCTATTAACCATTCCTAAATCATATTTTTGCATAAAATCATATAGGGTAATTTACTATATTGTGTTAGGTTGCATTGTAGATCATTTTCACTTTTTTTACTTATTCTTTTCAAGGGTTTTAATCCATATTTAAAGTTGCATTCAAATCTGTCCATGGATTGAAAGTGGCCTTAAAGTGGGTTAAAACTCATTTTTTAAGGTCCAAATTAACCTAGAAATATGCTTAGGTTCACTTAGTTAACTTAGTTTGCATTTAGGGCATTTTTCATGCATTGTTCACATGTTTTTTATTGCATTTTTATTTATTTCCCAGAAATTCCAGCAAGCATGTATTTAGCATTTTAGGCTTTTAGACTAACCTAGGATTAGTTAGAAACCCTAGGATTAGGGGGGTTACTTGACCCCACTTAGGACTCTCCTTTGTTGTAAGAATTACAACAAGACTAGAGTTCCATCTTACCTAGAATTCTACTTCGAGAATGATTCTAAAAATATGATTTTTGAAAGTATTCAAAGTGGAATGAAATTCCATCTCTTATCAACAAGTGTTTTGATCAATCTCAAACTCTCGAAGCTAGAGTCCAAGATAAGGTAGAACTTCTACGATTGTTTAGTTCATTACAATAGGAGAGTCCTATGTAATCGAACTACGTGGACTTTGATCTTTGTCAAGCAATTGATAAGGTACGTAGGCAATCAATAGGGTGCAAGTCCAATCTTAAGTTGACTTCGGTCTCTTAAGACTTTAGGATTTTGATTCTTTTTCTATTATATATTATTTATTATTTAGCATTATATACATTACTTTTTGATTGTTTAGATATTTAGGATTGTTTTGTAAGAATTTGATAAAGCCCAAAAGTGATTAGGAGACCTTTAATTAGGGCGAGGTGGGTGCCTACAAGTGAAAGCTTGGAACCTTCCCACTTCGTAACCTAGCCCCCGAACTCAACTTTGGTTCGAAGACTTGCTTTTCCTTAAAATATGGAGTCAGTGTTTTATTTAAAATAAAACTCTTTTTGTGGTTTCCTTGTTCCCTAAAAATAAGGTGGCGACTCCCAGTTTTTCTCAAACTCCTTTCCTTTTCAAAAACCCAATCTAAGTGGACTCCCACAACAGAGAAGGATGAATAGGATAGGATGCTCTTGAGTGGATAATAGAGAAGGATAAATATGTAGATAAGAGAGAAGGATAATCGAGACGGATATATATCTACAATCCACTATGATAGAGAATCCAATCCTAAAGCGATTCATAGAGATGGAATAAACAAAATTGTGGGCATTTGAGTCGCTCTCGAAATAAATCGAGGAAAGTGGCGAGTTCACAGATTGGCGACTCCACTGGGGATGTCGAGGGCTAAACTCCAATTAATCACTTTTGGGCTTTTCAATTTCTTTAATAAAATCAATCACTAGCATTTGCATGACTGTTTGACTTTGATTTCTGCATTGTGTGCGCATTGACTCTGCATGATTAGGACGATGTATGCTATAGCCAACGATAGCCTAGCCCTGGACCCAGTCTCTTTGATTCTTGGGACCCCATGTATGCGAAGCTATCACCCTTCTCGCCAAGTACCCTCGGGTATATCAAATGGCCAATCACGTACTGTTGGACCCACGCGGCATTTTTAATGTCACATGTGGCTAGGTATATAGATTGGACCGAGCGAATAAGGGACACTTATCCTACCCTTTGCATTAGTACATATAGACTGTCTTCATAGGACACATACCCTACATCACCCTATCACACACTTATTGTAATGTTATGCTGCCGGATTTTCCCCCCGGTTTTGATTGAGCCTTAATTGTGAAGTGTGTAGAACCCTTAGGACCCGAGTTTGTAGGACCATACCCTTTATGAAATACCCTAAACTCTCAAGAAAAGTCTTTCCCAAAGAGTCAAGGTACATAATAAAGGTTTGGTGCCCTATATCCTTGTGGACTTAGGATCGTGGTAGTGTTATGCTTGT
>NZ_QPKJ02000051.1 GCF_003344625.1 Solirubrobacter deserti
CGGATTGGAAACGACGGTTAGAATTAATTGGTGTTCCGATTGCGATTAGTCCGTTGCATGATAAAGATAAAAGCGATGTTGAGGGACAAATATATAAAAAAGCCCATTATCATGTGGTTTATGTGACGAAAAATCCTGTTACATCGGACAGTGTTAGAAAGAGAATCCAAAGACTTTTAGGTGTTAAAAGTGTTGCTAAGGTTCAAATAGTTGTTCAGAGTATGGAAAATATTTATTTGTATCTGACACATGAATCAAAAGACGCTATTGAAAAGCATAAGCATAAATATTCTAAAGCTGACATTACGTTGCTGAATAATTTCGATATTGACCGATATGTCACGCTTGATGTTGAAGATAAAGACGATATGTTGAATGATGTTTGCGATTTAATTGACGATCATAATTTAGCAAATATGCGTGAATTAAGGCGCTTTGTTAAATTACATGGGATTGAATATGGCTTGCCTAGTATGAAAATTATAAATTCAGTGTTGAGAGCTCATACTGGACTGATAAGATTATATTTCGATGCCGTTTATCAGGAACGCAAGTATGGCAGAGGTGATATAAACAAAGAGACTGGTGAGATACAAGATTAATTAATGAATGGAAAGTAGGTGCTCGATTTGAGCACCTTTTTTGTTGTCGGCTAGCCGACTTCTGATACAAGTCTTTAGCACAATAACACAACCAACTTTAGTTGTTGTGTGTAAGTGCGCATTGCTTTAAAAATGGCAATGAAAAAATCCAAAGAAAATGTCAAAGGCGCACTTACACTCCAAATAAATTGGAGTTGTGCTAAAACACTTAAACCTGTATCAGATTTCGCTTTGCTCAAACAAAACTGACTTGCGTCAGTTGGAATCTTCAAAGCCAATAAAGTCCAGTCGCCAACTCCTTCAGACTTTATCGGCTTTGAAGATTGCTTTTAAATGCCTCTAATTTGCTCTCTAAGCCATTTTAGCTGTTACCCGTATAATTTTACTGTCTGTCAACGGTAAATCGACGTAGAACGGCTTTTAGCCGTTCTAGGAGGCTTTAAGGAGTTGACGGACTCACTAGGCCAAGACACTTTTGCGCATGCAAAGAAAAGCACACCTGCTTTTTTTGCCTGCCTCACGGCGAGTGCGGGGTGAGTTTGAGCGGGAGCTCCCGCTCATTTATGGGGTCAAGCTGACACAGCTTGCAGGTTTGGGCAGCGCCCATGGTTTTATTCGTGCGGGATAGAAATTTGGAAATCAGGGGGGCAAGGGAGCGAATTTTGCGACCGTACTACGACCCCCCTTTTAAGTGCCGAGTGCCAAAATTGAATTTTTCAGGGGCTTAAGCTTACTCTACCAAGGTATTTAGTCACTTTGTGCTTGAGCGACATTTGAACGACATTTTGGGCGAAAATGGCTAAAATTGTAATGCTTTACTATATCTATGTAATGCTTTATAATGTATGCATAAAGCTATTTAAGTTAGGAGTGATTAAGTTATGACTGCTGAGAAAAAAGAAATGCAAAGTGTCACTATCCGTATTCCTAAAGATTTGTATGCCGAATATAAAAAAGCATTATTGGCTCAGGGGAAAATTGTTACTTATGACGTGCGAAATTACATGGCTGAAGTTGTCAAAAATCAAGCGAAAGGGCAGAAATGAGCATAAAAAAAGAGCGCACCCGCTGAAAAGTTCGCTCGTTAATTGCTCGTTCTGATAAGGTAATTTTAACATTATGACTAAAGATAAGGCAAGATACTTCACTTTTTTGTTATATCCAGAAAGTATTCCAACGGATTGGAAACGACGGTTAGAATTAATTGGTGTTCCGATTGCGATTAGTCCGTTG
>NZ_QPKJ02000029.1 GCF_003344625.1 Solirubrobacter deserti
GGCTGACCAGCGTCGACGGCTAGCTCTCCGAACAGGAAGGCGAGGCATGAGGCGTGTGGCGCTTCCGTCGAGAAGCACTAATCCTGGTTTGCAGCCGCACCCAGCCAGGCAGCGGTGGGCCGGCTGATACGCATTCGCGGGTATCCCTATCTTCGATGTACTCCCCCAGCAGCGAGACGCTTGTGCGTCTTGCCGATGAGGCAGGCGTGCGTCTGCGGTCGACCGATCGAGAATGGCGCGAACGCACTCGCTTCTCGGCTCCAGGACTCGTATGGGTCTTGGAGAGCGACACCTGCGCCACTGGTCGTGTCGAGGCCCCCGACAACGTCGGGTACGACGCAAACGGCTGCGAATTCGTGTATCGCCAACCGCGCAATGAGCACGAGCTGAAGAACGTGCTTAGGGCTGCCTGGGCCGACCCCTTCGATGCCTACCGATTCGACGGACTCGATCGCTGGACCTACCAAGACGCTCACGAGTGGTACGAATCGCGGCACTCGCTCATACCGGCTCTAGACAAGCCCACGAGGCCCCACCCCCAACTCCCCGCGGGTGTCTGGGTCGCCGCCCAAGATGACTTTGCCACAGGCATGCGCACGGCCAGCGCCCACTACCGCAGCAGCGAGTTCCACGCTGAGATCGCAGCCGTACTCGCCTACCTCCGCTGAGTCGTCCGACGCACGCGACCTGCTGCCGGATGCTGCCAAGCAGAAGAAGCGGAACCGTCGATAAGGACTACTTCGCTTCTGCCTCAAACAGCAGCGCCGGCATCTCGCACCCGCCGCTCAATTGACCGACCGGTCGACGCGTGCAGCTCGTCGCGGGCCGGAGGAGCGACGCTGCCAAGCTACGTAACGGTAGTGAATGTCGAGCGTGTCGAGATGCCCGGACCACTGAAGCCGCAAGCGCCAGCAGCCAGGCCCGGGCATGTTGACGATCGAAGGCCTGGGCCCGCCGGCGACGGTGAGTACAAACGCCTGGCCGACGGGCTTCGCTCCCACGTGGCGGCGGGCGCGGATGCGAAGCTCCTCGCCGGGGCCGACGGGGATTCGCGACACCCACAGGATCTTGTTGGCTCGGCCCGGCGTCGGCGGCGCCGTCAGCGGGTGTCCGAACACCAGCGCGGCGAGGTTGCCGCCGCGGCTTATCGCGTGCGGCATCTGCGGCCGAGACTCGCTGAATCCGCCTCGCGCCCAACGAGGGATCGGACCTCGCAACACCTGGGCCTTGCAGTTGCGGGTCGCATCCGTCGCTGGATGGCGTCCGTCCCCGCGCGAGTTGATCGCCCACGCTCCAGCACCGGCAATCACAACCGCGACGAGGACCAGGATCGCCGCTCGCGCCGGACGCGGTAGTCCCGTCATGAACGCAGCATAAGCGGCGCTCGTCGACCCGCCGTTCCGCGCGTCTGTCCGCGCAGCCTCCGGCGCGCGGACGCGGCCCACCCGAGGACCTCGCTGCAGAGTTGCGCGAGCAGCAGGACACAGCGCCGGGGTCCTGACGAGTGCCGCTTACGCCTGAATGCGTCGCCGGCGATTCTCTTGCACCCGCTCGCGATATGCGCGAATTCGTCGAAAAGCGCTATTCGGCGTGGACTGCCGGATCGCGGCGGTGCGTCTGTCACGAGTGACGGGTCGCTTGGTCCGGGTGGTGCGTGGCTGCGACTACCGGCGCGCCTCTACTCAGCGCCGCGGACTTGCCGGTTGTGAGCTTCGGCTACGCGCCCGGCCGCTCCGTCGGTGACCTGCCGGGCCGCGCAGCGCCGTACCAGGGACGTGGACGCTCCCCTGATCTTGCTCACTGGCGCAACCGGCTTCGTCGGCGGCCGACTACTCGAGGAGCTGCGCGGCCGCGGACCGCTGCGCTGCGTCGTGCGCGACGCGAGCCGCATCGAAAGCGGACCCGACGTCGAGGTCGTGGAAGCGGATTTGACGGACACCCGGGCCATCGCGTGCGCAATGGACGGCGTGGACTGCGCGTACTACCTGGTGCACTCGATGGAGGCGGGCGGCAGCGACGACTTCGCGTCGCGCGATCGAGAGCTGGCGGAGAATCTGGCCGAAGCCGCCCGCGGAGCCGACCTGCGCCGGATCGTCTATCTCGGCGGAGTCGAGGCAGCCGGTGGGCGGTCCGAGCACCTCGAATCGCGCCACGAGGTCGAGCGGATCCTGTCCGCGTTCGGCGGCGAATTCGTGGCGCTGCGCGCCTCGATGATCATCGGCGCTGGGAGCGGATCCTTCGACGCGCTCGCGCAACTCGTGGAACGCCTGCCGGTGCTCGCGCTCCCCACTTGGCGCACGCGGCTGTGTCAGCCGGTCGCGATCGACAACGTCATCGCCGCGCTCGTTGCGTGCGACGACGTAGCGCCCGGGTCCTACGACATCGCCGGGCCCGACCGGCTCACGTTCGAGGAGCTGACCGTGCGACTCGGCGAACTACAGGGCAACCCGCGCCCCACCGTCGCGC
Source organism: Solirubrobacter deserti (assembly GCF_003344625.1). GTDB lineage: Bacteria > Actinomycetota > Thermoleophilia > Solirubrobacterales > Solirubrobacteraceae > Solirubrobacter > Solirubrobacter deserti. Next base: position 2,467 of record NZ_QPKJ02000029.1, read on the forward strand.
TGCCGTTCTCCAACAGCAAGCTCGAGGGCGCGGTCGCCGCCCTCTTCACCGACCAGGACACGGAGCTACTCACGCCTCTCATGGCTGGATTGGACGCCGACCTCGTGGTCGAGGACAACGCGCTAGAGCGCGTGTTTGGGATCACCCCGACGCCGTTTGACGCCGCGGTCACACGAGCCCTCGCGGCCCCCTGATCAGTCGACCTGATAGCCAGATCGAGCTGCGGCACGGCTGGCGTAGGTACTGAGATCGGCGGTCAGCCCAAGGCAGTAGCGCCGCACGCAGACACAAGCGGATCGCCGGCGCGCACGGCGCACGCCGAGAACTCTGCGGCCGCCGATCCCGGTCGCTTCCGGACCGCCGGGTCGAAGAGCGCGCGGCGCAGCACCTCATCCGTTACGACCGGTCATGTCCCGATCCCGGACCGACCATGCCGAGGAATAGACGAGACCGTCGATAAGAGCATCTTCGCCATCCGCGCGCCGCGCGACGGTGTCGACCTCAGTCCGCGATCACCGCGGCGATCGAACCTACTGCCACGAGAACAGCCCGGATTAGCGACAGCGCGACGGCTGGTTTCAATCGACGCTGCTCGTCGAGCATCGTCCGGTGACCTCGACGCCACTCGACCAGCCAATGAGCAAGACGGAGCGCAAGCACGACGACGATCGCGGTCCAGAGCACACTCCCACGCAATGGCCCAGGTGCTGATCATCAGCTGCATGTACCCCACCCGGCTTGGTGCAGCACCCGTCCAGACACAACCTCAAACGGCGGGCCTCCCTACCTCCGCGCTCAGCGGCGCGAAGCCACAGATGCGCGCTTTCGTCGACAAGCGCTACTTCGGAGCCGCTACAAAGGCGAAGCGACGCAGCCGCCCAACGCGGTCCCGGCTGCCGACGTGAAGTCGCATTCCGCTCATTCGCTCGGCCATATGCCGTTTGGGCAGTACCTGCTGTCCGGTTGGCAGCTGCGCTTGATCGGCCCGAACGGAGTGCCGGTGATCTCGTAAGTTGGGCCGAACTCGACGGCCGAGACGAGGGTGAATCGCCGCTTGCTGCGCTCCCCGACCATGAGTTTCTCGGTCCCGGTCTCGCAGCGCTCGTATGTCGCCTCCCGCGAGTGGCACTCGACGAACCTCTCCGCTACTTGTGTCAGCCGCTCCCGAGCGGCCTCAGCACGACTGGGCAGTGTGAGCTTGACGATCGCGCCGGCGGCGGCGAGCACCGCGGCCATGGCAACCAAGGAGACGACCAGCTTCTTCACGCGGCCCAGTCTGGAGCCCACCGAGCGCTCGGTCAACACAACGCTTGTCGACGTCGCGCTGCTTCGCGGGCGGGTCCCGTCTGTGTTGCGACGTAGCGAGGGGTCCGTCGCGCATAGCTAGATCGTCGAGAAAGACCACTTTCGCCTGTGATTGCAAGGTGGCGGTCATGACCAGCCGTGAGCATCGCGGTAC
>NZ_QPKJ02000052.1 GCF_003344625.1 Solirubrobacter deserti
CCCGCTACGACGCACTGACCCTATTCAGCGAGCGGCACATCAAGTGCCTCGGCTTGGCCATCTTGCTCGCCAAGAACATCGCGCAAGGCTGCCCCGTCGTCATCTTTGATGATGTCGTCAATGCGATCGACGATGACCACCGCGACGGCATTTGGCGCACCTTCTTCGAGGACGGCCTTCTTGATGGCAAGCAGGTCATCCTCACCTCCCACGCAGAGGAATTCCTGCATCGAATCCAGCAGGAGTTGGGTGCCCGGCGCGCTGGCGCCATTAAGCGCTACAAGTTTCTTCCTCACCAAGGGGAGCACGAGCTGCGCGTCGACAGTGATCCGCCCACGAAGAACTATGTCCTGCTGGCGCAGCAGGCCTTGGCGGCCGATGAGAAGCGCGAAGCGCTGCGGCAGGCCCGGCCGGCGTTGGAGAGCCTGACGGACCGTCTTTGGACATGGCTGGGACGTCGCGCCGATGGTCGAATTGAGATCAAGCTGGGTGGTCCTCGTTCGCCCTGGGAACTAAACAACAAATGCGCCAAGTTGCGATCAGCGGTTGATCGAGTCGCGGCGCAGCACCCCGGTGCGCCGCAGGCGGTTGCATCCCTCGTTGCCTTGCTCAACGTCAGCGGTACAAGCATCGAGTGGGGCTACCTCAATAGCGGTGTGCACGATTCGCAGCGTGATCACGAGTTCGACCGAACCACCGTTCGGGTCGTGGTCGAAGCGGTCGCAGCTCTGGATGCCGCGCTGGATCTTTTGCAGAGACGCTGAATGCCTAGAGGTACTTCTTGAAGCTGCCTGCTGTCAGGCTGACGGCCATTCCCAGTAAGGCGGCGCTCGGCAACAGGATCAGCAATGGATGCACCGAGATCGGCAGCGCCAAGTACGTGACCCACGGCAGCAGGGCCAGTGGCATCAAGCTGGCTTTCGCGCGGTGGTAGATGAAGCCGGATTCCCGGCCTGCGCCGAACCGGCGCACGTCGCGCCGCACAAGGCCGTCGATCAGGCCAACGAACGCCGCGGTGAAGATCAGCGGCAACGTGAGCACTAGAACCAGCAGGCGCACTAAGAACGTGAGCGTGGTGAAGGCCGCGGCAATCAGGTAGTTCTCGGCCCAGACATAGACCTGGCTGATGTAGTAGCGGAAGTTGCGCGTCTGCCCGTGGCTGGGCGCGCGGGCGCGCTCGGCGCTCTGGCTCATGCGCTCCAGCAGCCCCGAGCGCACGAACACCCATTCGTAGCCGGTGTCCACCAGCTCGTGCGCCGTGCGCCCCGGCTCCTGCACGACCACGCTGCGTGTGAAGTGGCTGGACAGGTGCCCCAGCTCGTACTGCAACATCTGCTGCGAGTGCCGCCAGCCCTGGTCCTTCCAGAACAGGTGCATGCCGACGCACTCCACGACGATCGAGAAGAGCAGCGAGCCGATCAGCACCCCGAACAGCCGGAACGGCAGGGTGATGGTGCCGACGATCAGGCCCTGGCGCTGGTTCTGCTCCCGCTGCGCCGTCGAGGCGGCGTCCTTCATGGCGAGGCCTCGTTGCCGGAACCATCGCCGGTGGTGGTGGCCACCGCGGGAGGTTCGGCCGCAGCGGCGTCATCCAGCAGGTCGTCGGGCAAACCCGCGTCCTGCAAGGCCGGAGAGCTGGTGAACTCCCACCACTGCGTCGCTTCGCTGTAGCTCTGGCGCATGTACCCGGCCAGTTGCTGCAAGTCTGCCGGCATCACTTCGTCCGGGTCCGGCGCCGGCAGCGGCATGCGCACTTTCCAAAGCTGACCGCCCTGCAGCAGCGCGAAGCACTGGCCTTTCGGCAGGCCGACGACGTGCGACG
>NZ_QPKJ02000053.1 GCF_003344625.1 Solirubrobacter deserti
CGATACTGAATAAACGAGTATCTCCTCTAGAGGGAAAGATATTTTCTTTGAAAAGTAGTTTTGACCCATCTGCTAAAGCTTGAAGAACCCCCCAGGGTCCGGCATATTCAGGTCCAATACGTTGTTGTATACCTGCTGATATTTCTCTTTCTAACCATACAATTACTAGTACGCCTATTGTGATTCCCAATACAAGAGTAAAAACAGGAATAAGGATCCATATAATTCCGGAGGCCTCTTTTAAAAATTCCAATCTAGAAAAAGAATTGATATCTTGTACTTCTGTTGTATCAATTATCATTTCAACGATCAACCTCTCCCATAATGATATCTATGCTACCTAGTATTGTCATAATATCAGCCAATTTCGTGCTTTTAACTAACTGAGGAAGAATTTGCAAATTGATGAAACCCGGCGGGCGGATTTTCCATCTCCAAGGAAAACCACTCTGATCCCCTATCAGAAAAATTCCCAATTCTCCCTTTGGGGCTTCGACTCTCACATAGAGTTCTTGTTTCGGCAATTCAAATGTAGGAGAAGGTTTTTTACTAATAAATCGATAGTCAAAATCATTCCATTCTGGATTCCTTTCTCTATCAAAATCTCGGATTTCTAAATTCTCGTATGGCCCCCCCGGAATTCCTTCTAGAGCCTGTTGAATAATTTTTATGGATTCTGTCATTTCACCAATTCGGACTAGATACCGAGCTAATGAATCTCCTTCTTTTTGCCACTGTATTTCCCAATCAAATTCGTCGTAACACTCATAATGATCAACTTTACGAAGATCCCATTGTATTCCAGAGGCTCGCAGCATTGGTCCTGATAAACCCCAATTTATTACTTCCCCTCTCCCAATAATGCCTACTCCTTCAACTCGTTCTAAAAAAATAGGATTTCGTATAATAAGTTTTTGATAGTCAGTAACTCCTGTTAAAAAATAATCGCAAAAATCTAAACATTTATCTATCCAGCCGTGAGGTAAATCAGCCGCTACTCCTCCGATACGAAAAAAATTATGCATCATTCTCATACCGGTGGCAGCTTCAAATAGATCATATACTAATTCTCTTTCTCTGAAAATATAGAAAAAGGGAGTCTGTGCCCCAATATCTGCCATAAAAGGACCGAGCCATAACAGATGAGAAGCTATCCGACTCAACTCCAACATAATTGTTCTGATATAGCTGGCTCTTTTAGGTACTTGGATATTTCCCAACAACTCTGGTCCATTTACGGTTATTGCTTCGGTGAACATAGTAGCTAAATAATCCCAACGCGTTACATAAGGGAGATATTGTATAATTGTTCGGTTTTCTGCAATTTTTTCCATTCCTCGGTGTAAATAGCCTAATATTGGTTCACAATCAATAACATCTTCACCGTCGAGAGTAACGATGAGTCGAAGAACGCCATGCATTGATGGGTGGTGGGGGCCCATATTTACTATCATGAGGTCTTTTCTTGTAGCTGGTATATTCATAGGTTTTTCCTTGAATCATTCTTTCATGAATTACTGAAAGGGAAAATAAGTTCATTCCAATTCAAGATCTAATAAATCAAATAATTCAAAATGCCTCTTCAAATTAACGCGTTTTTGATTCCCGAATATCTAACTGATTAATTAATTCTTTATAACGTATTCCATTTTTCTTTGACAAATAAGACAGCATCCTTTGGCGTTTTCCCAAAATTTTACGGAGGCCTCTCTGAGATAAATAGTCTTTTCTGTGCAATTCCAAATTGGAAGAAAGTTTGAGTA
>NZ_QPKJ02000054.1 GCF_003344625.1 Solirubrobacter deserti
CCCGCCACAGCAGCATCCGCAATGTTCGGCGACGTGTTGAAGATCATTTGGCCGTCCACGCGAACGTTCAACTGGCGCCCCCTCCGCTGGAACTCCCAGACATACAGACCACCAGAGGTCTGCATCCGTTGGTTGATGCAGACATGATTGAGCAAATCTTGAGGAGTCTTCGGCTTGGAATTTTTGGCGAAGTAAGCAGGCGATGCGGCGACAGCCATACGCAATTCAGGCCCGATGGGCACCGCAATCATATCCTTATCAATGGTGTCCCCCATCCGCACACCTGCGTCAAAGCGGTCCGCGACGATGTCGCGGAACCCGTAGTTCACATCGAACTCGACCTTGATGTCCGGATACTCCAACAACAGAGGTGTGATCTTCGGCAGCAATGTAGTTCGCAGAACATGATCGCCACACGTGATGCGCACCGTTCCTGCCGGCTTGTCTCGCAACTCTGTGAGCTCATCGAGCTCCGCATCGATCTCATCGAAACGGTGGCCTATGGCGTTGAGCAGACGCTCACCGGCGGTTGTTGGCGACACGCTACGCGTTGTACGCGTGAGCAGTCTGATTTCGAGTCGAGCTTCCAAACCGCTGATGGCTTGGCTGAGCGCGGACTGAGTAACACCCAGAAGCGAAGCGGCTCGGGTGAAGCTTCCCTCTCTTGCGACGGTGACGAAGTAGAGGAGATCGTTGAGGTTACGTTTGACCATACGTCAGTTTCGCACGCTAGATTGATTAGCGCAACTAATATTTACCTTCGTCCTTCATTAGGACACCCGTAGTTGACCCACCGAACGTCGTTCAGCAGGCGCACCTCCGTTACGTACAGGGATCACGCCCTTCGCGAGGAGGCTCTCGCCCTGTCGCAACGCTCGATCACACATGCCGTCAACCCTATTCATGAGATTGGGACTGCATCAACAACAACACACCGCCCCGATTGATTAGCCGGACTTATATGGCCTTTAAGGATCCATTAGCTAGTCAGCACTCCAAAGATAGACGATCATGCAGTGCATGAAGAAGTCAACTCCCGTTTCGGGCTGAGACTGTCAAGCGTAGATGAGCGCATGAGTGCTCTCTCATATTTTTCACCTCACCTGATGAAGGAGCAACAGACATGCACCAGCCTACCGACAAGAATCCGGACACCGAGCAGAACCTCTCCCGACCGGCCTTTGCCCGACGCGACTTCCTCAAGACCACTGGCACTTGCATCGCTGCGCTGGGTGTCATGTCGGTGCCCGCCAGCGCGGCGCTTGCAGCAGGAACAGGAGATACCAAAATGAGCGACACCAACTGGGACAAGACCTTCCCCAAGAGTGACAAGGTCGACCACCGCAAGGTGACTTTCAAGAACCGCTACGGCGTCATCTTGTCGGCTGATGTGTATCAGCCGAAGAACGTGAAGGGCAAGCTTCCAGCGCTTGCCGTGTGCGGCCCATTCGGCGCAGTGAAGGAGCAAGCTTCCGGTCTGTACGCGCAGACTATGGCCGAACGCGGGTTCGTGACGGTTGCCTTCGACCCGTCCTACACGGGCGAAAGTAGCGGTGAGACCCGCAATATGGCGTCGCCGGACGTTAACACCGAAGACTACAGCGCAGCCGTCGATTTCCTCGGCCTGCAGCCGAACGTCGACCGAAACCGTATCGGTGCCATCGGCATCTGCGGATTCAGCGGCATGGCCCTGACCGCTGCAACTAGTGACTCCCGCATCAAGGCAGTCGCGACGGCTTCCATGTATG
>NZ_QPKJ02000055.1 GCF_003344625.1 Solirubrobacter deserti
ACTGGGCGGGTTTGATTCTGCAGGTCTGTCGCGTGCAGATGTGCGGGTCCTGTTCGTGGACCTCCAACCGGAGCTGACGGCAGGAAGCCGCTCTGTCCCGCCCCAGGATCTGGCAGCTAACGCGGCTGCTTTGGCCAAGGTAGCCGACTTGGTGGGCGTGCCGCTGACCTTCTCGCTTGTCCCCATGCAAGGCATGCCCGGCAAGAGTATTCCGGAGTTGCTGCCGTACATATCGACGGGTAACACGGTCCGTCGAGTCAAGGCTGGCACGTTTATGGAGCCAGGCCTTGTTGCAGCATTAGGCGCGCACCACCGGAAGATTCTGGTGGTATCGGGGTATGCCACTGAGGTCGCTGTGCTGCAGTCGGTGCTGGGTGCTATCCAGGCAGGGTACACCGTCTACGTGCCGGTGGATGCCGTTGGCAGTCGGTCCGGGCGAACCGAGGGAGCCGCAATGCGGCAGATGGAGATGGCCGGTGCAGTTCCCACGTCCGTCCTAGCCTTGGCAGCACAGCTGGCACCCGATTTTTCTCGCCCACCTGGGTCTCGAGTGCTGGAAACCTTCGATGAATTGAGACCGCCACAGTAATGTTACTTATCAGATCCCCTGTACATTTAGCACTGCTTTTCGCTGTGGTTGCTGATCTTACCTGTCCGCTCTATGCGGCAGAGCAAGCGACTTCCCGATCTCATAATAGAATCCCTATGTCCACAGCACAATCTCCGCTTTCACTCGCATCAAGGGGAAGTTTCTATGTCGGGGGAACTTCGGTACATCAAAGTTTTGTCGAGCTCGGCAGCATCCGGCCCGCGGACACGATCACGATCAACCAGATGTACGTTGAATACATGATTCCGAACGGTCATCAGAAGACACCGATTGTTCTCATCCACGGCGCTGGGTTGAGCGGAAGCAGCTTCGACACCACACCTGACGGGCGTATGGGTTGGTTCGACTACTTCGTTCGTCGCCACCATCCTACCTATGTCGTTGACCAGGTCGGTCGCGCACGCTCGGGCTTCAACCAAGCGATATTCAACAACGTGGCAGCAGGTCTGACACAGAATAGTGGGCAGCCGAAGATTTCGAGGATGGCGGACGATTACGCGGTGTGGATCAATTTTCGATTTTGGTCCGGAGCTGGGCGCGCCCTTCGCCGACTCGCAGTACCCGGTCGAAGCCGTGCGCGAGCTCTCTCGGCAGGGCATCCCGGACCTCAACGCGACGCTTCCGAAGCCGAACCCGAATTATGAGAGCCTTGGGCTCCTCACGGATCGCCTCAAGGGCGCTGTGCTGCTGGGCCACTCCCAAGCAGGCACCTATCCATTGGAAGCGGCGCTGCTAAAGCCTGATTCGGTAAAGGCCATGATCTTGGTCGAGCCAGGCAGCTGCAACGCGGAATCGTGGAGCCAGGACCAGATCAAGACGCTTGCGAAGATTCCCTTGCTAGTTGTCTACGGCGACCATCTCTCAGCGCCAACGTTCGTCCCCGGGCCAGGATGGCAGGCGCGATTCGACGGATGCCAGACGTTGATCTCGCGTCTCCGACGGGAAGGCGGAACGGCCGAAATGCTGCACCCGCCCGAGTTGGGCATTTACGGAAACAGCCACCTGATCATGCAGGACAAGAACAACCTTCAAATTGCTGACTTAGTGCTTGAGTGGTTAGCACGGACCGTCGATGCACAGGATGCCGCGCCTGCTCAGCCCTAATACAAAGGTGTCCTATTTTGATAAT
>NZ_QPKJ02000056.1 GCF_003344625.1 Solirubrobacter deserti
AAAGATCAAGATCAAACGAACGTTTATTTTCTTTCGGACAAAGGAAAATCTATTTTGAGCCGTTCAGTCAATACAGTAAATAATGATAATGATCAAGGGAAAGACAAATTCTTTAGTTCGGATCTTTCTGGTAAAAAAGAAAGCAGTATTCTTGATTATTTAGAATTTAATCAAATTATAGATAGGAGTCATTGTAATCTAATATTTACTTCTATTCTCCACAAAAATTCGGATTTCTTTTTATTGGCAAAGAGGCGAAGAAATAGATTCATCATTCCATTCCAGTGGATTCAAGAACGAGAGAAAGAACTAATGCCTCGTTCCAGTATTTTTATGGAAATACCGATAAATGGTATTTTTCGTAGAAATAGTATTCTTGCTTATTTTGATGATCCTCAATACAGAAGAAAGAATTCCGGAATTACTAAATATGGGGCTATAGGCTTGCATTCAATCCTCAAAAAAGAGGATTTCATTAAGTATGTAGGAGTCAAAAAACTTAAGCCAAAATACCAAACGAAAGTAGATCGATTTTTTTTCATTCCCGAGGAAATGCATATTTTACCCGAATCTTCGTCCATAATGGTACGAAACAATAGTATTATTGGAATAGATACACAAATCGCTTTAAATACAAGAAGCCGAGTAGGCGGATTGGTCCGAGTGGAGAAAAAAAAAAAAAGGATTGAACTTAAAATCTTTTATGGAGATATCCAGTTTCCTGTAGAGATGGATAAGATATTCCGCCACAGTGGCATCTTGATACCACCGGGAAGGGTAAAAAAAAAAATTAAGGAATCCAAAAAATTGAAAAATTGGATCTATGTCCAATGGATCACACCTACAAAAAAAAAATATTTTGTTTTGGTTCGACCCGTAATCATATATGAAATAGCGGATGGTATAAATTTAGAAATATTTTTTCCCCAGGATCTGTTGCAGGAAAAGGATAATCTAGAACTTAGAGTTGTAAATTCTATTCTTTATGGAAATGGAAAATCTATTTTGGGAATTTATGGAACCTGTATTCAATTAGTTCGGACTTGTTTAATGTTGAACTGGGATCAAGACAACAAAAGTTCTTCGAGCGAAGAAGCCCACGCTTACTTTGTTGAAGTAAGTACAACTGGTCTGATTCGCGATTTTCTAAGAATCACCTTAGCAAAATCCAATATTTTGTATATCCGAAAAAGAAACGATCCATTAGGTTCAGGATTGATCCCTGATAATAGGTCAGATTGTACTAATCCTTTTTATTCTATTTATTCCAAGGAAAGGAGTCAACAATTACTTAGACAAAATCAAGGAACTATTCATACGTCGTTGAATAGAAATAAGGAATCTCAATCTTTGAGAATTTTGTCATCAGCTAATTGTTTTCAAATGGGTCCATTCAACGATGTAAAATATTCCAATGGGATAAAAGAATCAATTAAAAAAGATCCTCTAATTCCAATTAGGAATTCGTTAGGCCCTTTAGGAACATCCTCTCCAATTGAGAATTTTTATTCCCTTTTAAAAACTCATAATCAGATCTCAATAACTAAATATTTTCAACTTGCTAATTTAACACAACCTTTTCAAGTACTTCAATATTATTTAATGGACGAAAGCGGTATAATTTCGAATTCTGATCCATGCAGTAACACCCTTTTGAAGCCGTTCAACTTGAATTGGCATTTTTTTCATCAGAATTCTGATGAAAAAAAATCCACAATAATTAGCCTTGGGCAGTTTTT
>NZ_QPKJ02000006.1 GCF_003344625.1 Solirubrobacter deserti
AACGCCGCAGCCCACGTTCCGGCTTCCGGCTCCCCGCCTCGAGGCACAGGCGAAAGTGGTGTTTGTCGACGATTCCATCTCTTTGAGCTGGAGAGTCGCCCGCCGGATCCGCGCCCGCTATCGGACGGAAGCGATCGTGCGGGACGAACGGCCGGACACGCGCCGCCGCCAGCCGTCGTCAGCGTGGCGTCTGCTGATGGAAGACCAGCTTCCACTCGTCGTCCCGGAGCACGTACACGCTACTCATCAGGGCCGAGTATTCCTGTTCGTCCCGCCGAGCCACGACGCCGTAGGTCACTAGCGCGGTGTCCTCCGTGGGTTGGAACGATCGAAGGTCTTCTAATTCAAACGAGGACCAGGGAGGCCCGGACATCGACTTCAAGATCGCCGCACGCTCCCTCAGCACGAGTCCCCCCGGCAAGAGCATGACCACCTCGCGATCAAGGACTCGCTCATAGAACGTCCGCGCGGCCTCTCCGCCCGTGGACAGCGCTTTCCAGCCCTGTTCCTCAAGGGCACTCACCTGACTGTCGGACATCGGGATCTCCTTCGGTGCACTAGCGGCCACCAGGTCGCATTCCCCGGTCGTCAGACGAGCGAACATCGCGGCACTGCTCATGCGCGCAGTGAACCGCTCCCTCCGGTTCACACAGCAATCGGCACACGGCTGGCGCCGACCCTCATGAAGGGCGAACTTGGCAGCGTGCCCGCCCACCGGTTCGTCGCGCCCGCGCTATCGCAACGAGGCAGAGGCGAAAGTGGCGTTCTCCGACGGAACGAGCGTTTACGAGTGTGTGCCCGTGACATCCCAGTCGCCGTCGATGCGGAGCATCACGGCAGGATCAGGGTTGGCCGAGACTTCACCTCCGCGGCGTCTCCGCTGACCCGTACCCGCGTCACCTCAGCCTCGCGGAACTCCTCCCGCTCGCTCCTCGAGCGCCCTGCGCCCGACTCAGCGTCTTGCTCGAGCATCCGCACGCAGTTCTCAGTGCGGAAGGCCCGAGGATCGATACGAGCTCTTGAAGGTCCTCGACGAGCGGCAACATCCACGCGAAGGCCTCCCGCGCCCACGAAACTCCTCGGAGCGAGGGCACTGACCCAGTCTCCCCATTCCCGACGGACGCGCGCCTTTCGACGATTGCGCCACTTTCGCCTTCGCGTGGAGGGGTAGCGAACGAACGTCACCCCGGAGGCGACGGTTGAGCGTCATCCAGCCGGCACCTCACGACCGCTTCGCGTGAGTGCAGGAGCGTCGGAGCATGCCGGCGAGGAATCTCCGACCGACCGGAGCGCTCGCGCACCGTGTTCGTGCCGCCAGCTTGGGTCTATGCCACCCGGTCCGCGCCTGAGAGCGCCGAAGGACCAGAGATGTCAGGGAGGCGCTCCCGAGGGCAGGGTCAAAAGAACGCCGCGGCGCTCAAGCGGGAGGGCCGACTTGATCTCCGGGAAGCCAAGGAGGCGCAGTGCCACGGCGCACTCCTCAGCCTCCACGCCCCACCACAGAGCAGGCGCCGCGCCGGGAGGTGCCGACGCCGGCCGACTCCCAACGCCATTCCGTCTTCGTGCAAGCGCGCGAGCCCGTGACGTCGCGTCCGCGACCGGACACGAGTTGACAGACAGTCACACACGCGGAATAGTTGCTCGAGGGGTCGAATAGCGATCGGGGGAGAGCCCGTGCGTGTCCTGATGGTGCTGCTGCTGTTGCTGCTCGCTGCGCCGGCTTCGGCCGTGGCGCAGGAGGACACGTACAACGGGTCGCAGCTGTGGCTGCGGTACACGCCCGTGCCGGACGCGGAGCGCTACCGGGCGACGGTGTCGAACATCGTCGTGGAGAACGCGTCCGCGAATCCCGTGTACCGGCACACGGCGAACCTCAGCACCGAGGCGGGCGGGTCGGAGAAGCTGGTGCGTTCGTCGCTGGAGGCCGCGCGCGAGGAGCTCACGCGCGGGTTGTCCGGGTTGCTCGGGACGTCGATCCCGGCGGTCGAGACTGCGTCAGAGGGGTCCGTGGTGGTGGGGACGCGGGAAAGCTCGCCGTTGGTCGCGGCAGCGATTCCCGCGTCCGACCTCCTCGCGTCCGAGGGCTACGTGATCCGGTCCGTCGGCTCGCGCACGATCATCGCCGGCCGGACGGAGCTGGGCGCGCTGTACGGGACGTTCGCGTTCCTGCGGCTGATCCAGACCGCGCAGCCGATCGCGACTCTGAACGTGACGTCCGCGCCGAAGATCAAGCACCGGCACCTCAACTACTGGGACACCGAGCGCCTGTACGCGGGCAACAACGCCAACGGCACGGGCGGCCTCAACGGCGAGAACGGCGCGCTCTTCAACTTCGCCGCCACCGGCGCCAGCGCGGCGCGCAACCTGCCCGTGATCCTCGACCGCTACCTCGTCTTCGCGCGCGCGGTGGCCTCGCTCGGCATCAACGGCATCACGATCAACAACGTCAACGCCAACAACGCCTACCTGACGAACGCGTACATCGCGCAGGAGGCCGCGCTGGCCGACGCGCTGCGCCCCTACGGCGTGCGGCTGGCCCTGTCGGTGCGCTACGACGCGCCAACCGACAACCGGTTCGCACCCGACACGCTGACCAACGCGCAGCTGGAACCGGAAGGCGCCGCCTTCCGCAGCTGGTGGACGCGCAAGGCGACCCAGCTCAAGGCCTCGATCCCCGACTTCCTCGGCTTCACGGTCAAGGCCAACTCCGAGGGCCAGCCCGGCCCGCAGGACTTCGGCGACGACCACGGCGACGGCGCGAACGGGATCGGCGCCGCGGTCGCCGATCTGGGCATGAAGGTGTTCTGGCGCACGTTCGTCTACAACGCCGACGTCGACAACGACCGGCTCAAGCGCCCGCTCCTGGAGTTCGGGCCGATCGACGACGAGCGTCGCTTCGCGAGCAACGTGTTCCTGCAGACCAAGAACGGCCCGCTGGACTTCCAGGCGCGTGAGCCCGTGCACCCGATGTTCGGGCGCATGGAGAACACCAACCAGGCGATGGAGCTGCAGATCACGCAGGAGTACACCGGCCAGAACCGGATGCTCACCTACCTCGGCCCGATGTGGGAGGAGGTGCTGAAGACCGATACCGGCGGCGCGGGGCTGGTCGGCGCGGTCGTGGACGGGACGTCACAGGGGCACGCGGATTCGGCGCTCGTCGGCGTCGCCAACGTCGGAAACCACGAGAACATGACCGGCCACCATTTCGGGCAGGCGAACCTGTACGCGTTCGGCCGGCTCGCGTGGGACTGGACGACGGACTCGGAGACCATGGCGCGCGAGTGGGTGCGCATGACCTGGAGCCAGGACCCGGCGGTGGTGGACACGATCGTGGCCATGATGATGGGCTCCTGGGAGGCGCACGTGAGCCATCACACGCCGCTCGGCGTCGCGCACCAGTTCACCAACGACGTGCACTACGGCCCCAACCCCGGGCAGTGGTTCCAGCGCGACGACTGGAGCCCGGTCTACTACAACAAGGCCGACTCGGCCGGCCTGGGCTTCGACCGCTCGCCGACGGGCTCGAACTTCGTCGCGCAGTACCTGCCGGGACTGCGGGAGAAGTACTCGAGCATCGAGACCACGCCCGAGAACCTGCTGATGTGGTTCCACCACGTGCCGTGGGACCGGCGCATGGCGAGCGGGCGGATCTTCTGGGACGAGCTCGTCTACCGCTACCAGATGGGCGTCCAGTACGTGACCTGGATGCGCGAGACGTGGGAGACGCTGCAACCGGTGATCGGTGCGCGGCGCTGGGCCGAGGTGCGGGCCAAGCTCGCCCAGCACGAGGCGGACGCGATCACGTGGCGCGACGCGAACGTCAACTACTTCCGCGAGCACAGCGGGCGGCCGATGCCGGTGGACGGCGCGCCGCTGTCGCTGGCCGTGACGGTCGGCGGCGTCGAGCGACGCGGGTTCGACCTGTCGGCGTCCTCCTACACGGTGCCCGGGCCGATCACCGCGGTGCGGCCGCTGGACAGCGGGGCGCGGGCCGAGCTCGTGTCCCAGTCGGCCACCCAGGCCGTGGTCAAGGTGACCAAGACCGACTTCTTCGGGCCGCTGGTGAAGAACTACGTGTTCGACATCGTGCCGGACACGTCGCTGCGGTCGCTGCGCGTGAACCGGCGCGCGTTGACGCTGAAGCCGGGCGTGCTCAGCTACAACGCCCTGATCGAGCCGGGCGCATGGCCGGCGCCCGTGATCGACGCGGTGGCGACCGACCCGGCCGCGACGGTGAGCGTGGACGGGACGCGCGTGACGGTCACCAACGGGGGCGCGTCCTCGGTCTATGTGGTCAACGTGAACCGGGCCATCCGCGGCGGGGCGTGGTCGGTGGTGCGTCCGGACGACGCGCGCCGGCGCGTGCGCGACGACGGCGCGGTCGTGATCACGTCCCAGGCCGGAGACCTGCAGGGCGCGACCAACACGGCGCGCAACCTCGTGCTGCAGGACGTCAACGGCGACTGGGTGATGCAGTCGAAGGTCGTCTTCTCGCGGGCGCTCGCCGCCAACAACGAGCAGGGCGGGATCGTGGCCTACGCCGACGACCAGAACTACGTCAAGCTCGCCTGGGAGATGAGCTCGGTGACGCAGCCGATCAACAAGCTCCGGGTCGTGTTCCTGCGCGAGCAGAACGGCACGGCGCAGACGTTCCAGGTCACGGGTGCGGACGCGCAGCGGATCGTCGGCGCGGGCGGCGCGATCTGGCTGCGGGTGGCCAAGTCGGGCTCCACCTACAAGGCGTACTACTCCTCCGACGGCGCGATCTGGAAGTACTTCGCGACCACGTCGCTGAACGTCGAGCCGGCGCGGGCCGGGCTGCTGGCGTTCAACCGGGCCGGCACGTCGACGGATCTCGACGTCGCGTTCGAGGGGTTCCAGGTGGAGAGCGTCGGCGAGGTCGTGCCGACGCTGATCGCCGAAGCACCCGCGACGGTCGGCGGCACGGTGCCGGCGACGCTCGCGCTGACGGTCGGCTCGGCGTCGTTCCCGGCGTTCGTGCCGGGCGTCGCGGGCGAGTACACGGCCACCACGACCGCAACGGTGACCTCGAGCGCCGGCGACGCCGCGCTGAGCGTCAGCGGCGGCCACCTGGTCAACGGTGCGTTCTCGCTCGCGCAGCCACTCGGCGTGTCGCTCTCGCGAGCGGCATGGAGCGCGCCGACGTCCCGTGAGGAGGTGGGCGTCACATTCACGCAGGCGATCGGCGCCAGCGAGCCGCTGCGGACCGGGACATACTCGCGAGCGGTCACGTTCACGCTCTCGACGACGGCTCCGTAGCTCGGATTCTGACCATCCCGGTTCTGGCGAGCCTGCGCCAGAACGGGGTGGTGTTAGCTTGTCGCCATCCGGACTTCTTACGGGAGGAGAACGAATGGATGATGTGAATCGCCGACGGTTCCTGGGGGCCGCGATCGGCACAGGAGCGGCGGCGGCGGCCGCGGGAGCGTGGACTCCGGCGGCGCGGGCCCAGCAGGGCGGAGGCGGCGGTGGGCGGCGCAATGTGCCGAACAACCGCATCGGCATCCAGCTGTACTCGCTGCGGCGGTTGATGCCGAACAATGACCGGCAGGCGGTCCGCCGGATGTTCAACTGGCTCGGTCGCGCGGGCTACACCGAGGTCGAGATGGCCGGCTACTACGGCTTCACGGCGCAGCAGGTGCGCAACTGGGTCGACGCCGCGGGCCTGCGCGCGGTGTCCGGCCACGACGGCTTCGACCTCAACGCGCCCGACGGCCAGTGGGAAGCGGCCTACGAGAAGACGCTCGAGGGCGCCAAGACGATGGGCCAGCAGTACACGGGCCTCGCGTGGTTCCCCGGCCCGTACACGGCCGACTACTTCCACCACCTCGCCGAGCGGATGAACAAGGCGGCCAAGATGGCGTCCGAGGCCGGGCTGCAGTTCTTCTACCACAACCACGACTTCGAGTTCTCGAACAAGGATGAGGCGGGCAAGCCGCTCTACGACATCCTGCTCAACGAGACCGACGCGAACCTGGTCAAGTTCGAGCTCGACCTGTACTGGATCGTGGTCGGCGGCGAGAGCCCGATCGACTATCTGTCGCGCGACCCCGCCCGCTACCCGCTCTACCACGTGAAGGACAAGACGTGGAAGGACCGGCCGAACGAGCAGGACTGGGAGGACGTCGGCCCTGGCGCGATCGACTTCCCGGACATCTTCGCCGCAGGCCATCGCAACCGGCTCGACAAGCACTTCATCATCGAGCACGACTGGCCGCTGCTCTCGCATCCGGATGACCCGGACGCCGAGTACAAGACGGCGCAGACCGGCTTGAACTACCTGCGCGAGGTGCGCTGGTAGGGACCTGCGGCAGAATCGGGGAGTGACCGAAGCCGAGCTGATCGAGCTCCTCACGGAACTCCCCGATACTGACGTCCTCACGGCCGACGAGGCCAGCGGCGCACCGGAGATCGCCTGGGGCGACACGTTCGCGACCTACACCGGCGCCAAGCAGCCGTTCGCGACGATCGTGACCAAGGACTACGGCGACTTCGACGCCGCGTCGAAGCTGAACCGGCCGGGCGTGTTCCGCCTCAACGTCGCGGTCGGCCGCGAGCGCTTCACCGAGCTGCTCGGCTACGCGCCGGGCGCGGTGCCTCCTGGGATCGACTACACCGCGTTCGACGTCGTCCTCCCCCACCCCGTCTACGCGCCGCAGGCCTTCGTGTGCGTGCTCAACCCGGGTGAGCAGGCGCGCCAGCTGATCGAGTTCGCGCACGCCCGCGCGGCCGCCCGCGGCTGAGTCGGCACGCTTTCGGCACTGATTCGTTGCACCCGCGTCTTGTTCCGCGACAGCGGAACGCGCGATCGTTCCGGGCATGCCCACCAATTGGTCAGTTGAGGCCCGTATAGGACCCAAAGTGA
The DNA here is from genome assembly GCF_003344625.1 of Solirubrobacter deserti. Lineage (GTDB taxonomy): Bacteria > Actinomycetota > Thermoleophilia > Solirubrobacterales > Solirubrobacteraceae > Solirubrobacter > Solirubrobacter deserti. The sequence goes on from NZ_QPKJ02000006.1 coordinate 6,890, forward strand.
CCGTCGACCCGGTGCAGGCGCTGGCGAAGTTCGCGGCCGGGCAGTGGGGCGTCGTCTCGCGCGCCGAACTGGCGGCCTGCGGCCTGAGCGACAAGCAGGTGAAGCGAATGGTGGCGCGCGGGCACCTGCACCCCCTACACCGGGGCGTCTATGCGGTGGGCCATCGCAACGTCGTCACGGAAGGCCGCTTCCTCGCGGCCGTGAAGGCGTGCGGCCCGGAGGCGGTGTCGAGCCACCACGCGGGCTGCTGTCTGCGCGGCTGGCTCCGCTACGACGGGCGCCCGATCGACGTCACGGCGCCGACGAAGCGCACGCGCCCGACGATCAAGACGCACCGCAGCGAGCTGGTCGAGCGAGTGATCGTCCGGCAGATCCCCACGACGCCTCCGCTGCGGACGATCATCGACCTCGCGCGCGTCGAGGAGGAGCGCACGGTCAAACGAGCACTGCGAGCCGCCCGCTTTACCGAAGCCGAGCTCCAGCTCCTCCCCCGCACCGGGCTGCTCGGCCGCATCCTCGATCTTTCCGCTGCGCCGACCGCCAGCGGCAACGAAGACGAGGTCCTCGACCTCGTCCTGAAGGCCGGCTTCACCCATCCGCTCGTCAATGCCCGATACCCGGGCAGCGGCTACATCCCGGACCTGTGGTGGCCCGAGCAGTGCCTGCTCGTCGAAGTCGACAGCCTCGAGTGGCACAGCGACCCGCTCGCCCAACGGGCCGACCTCGACCGGCAGGCGTGGCTCGAGGCCAAGGGCGAGCGTGTGCTCCGCACGACCAGGGCCCAGGTTCGACGGGACCCCGCGCGCTTCATCGCGCGACTCCGAGCGGCCGGAGCCCCGCTGCGTGGGGCCTAATCCTCGGGGACCGCGCGGGCGCGGCTCGGGGCGACCCGCGGCGGCTCGTTGGGCATCTTCGGATAGACCGGCGGCCACGGGGCGTCGAGCAGGCCCGCGGCGGTGTCGCGCTCGTGCCACTCCAGCAGCGGCTCGAGCGTCTGCGGGCCGATGTCGATCCACGGGTCGCCGTCGCGTTCCAAGCGCTCCAGCACGACCGGGATCGTGAGGTCGTCGGGGTGGATGTCGTCGAGCTCGTCCCAGCGGATCGGCGCGGACACCTGCGCGCCCTTGCGCGCGCGGACCGACCAGGCGCCGAAGACCGTCTTGTGGGGCGCGTTCTGGTTGTAGTCGACGAAGATGCGCTCGCCGCGCTCCTCCTTCCACCAGGCGGCGGTGAGCAGGTCGGGTCGCCGGCGTTCGAGCTCGCGCGCGACCGCGACGGCGCAGGAGCGCACCTCGTAGGGCGTCCAGCGCGGCTCCAGGCGCACGTACACGTGCAGGCCCTTGCTGCCGGTGGTCTTGGCGTAGGACGCGATGCCGAGCTCGTCGAGCAGGGCGCGCAGCTCGCGCCCGGCCTCGCGCACCATCTCGAAGGTCGTGCCCGGCATCGGATCCAGGTCGAGCCGCAGCTCGTCGGAGTGCTCCTGGTCGTCGGCCATGGACGGCCACACGTGAAAGCCGAGGCAGGCGAGGTTCACCGCCCAGGCGACGTGCGCGAGGTCGGCGATCACGAGCGCGCGCGAAGGCGTGCCGTTGACGGTCTGCACGATGGTCGTCGCCAGCCACTCGGGTGCGTTGTCGGGCACGCGCTTCTGGAAGAACGACTTGCCGGACGCGCCCTGCGGGAAACGCTGCATCAGCACCGGGCGCCCGCCCATCGTGCGCAGCAGCGGGTCGCCCACGGCGGCGTAGTAGCGCACGAGATCGAGCTTGGTCTCGCCGCGCTCTTCGAACAGCACCTTGCCGGGGCTCGTGATGCGCACCTCGCGCCCGCCGAGCTCCAGGATCTCCGCTTCATCGGCCACGATCGTCACGGTACCGTCGCGACGATCAACACGGAGTTCCCGTCGGGATCCCAGACGCGGAACTGCGGCGGGGAGCCGGCCAGCGGCGCGCCCGCCCACAACACGACCTCGCCGCGAGCGAGCGGCGCCTCGTCGACCCGCGCGCCGCGCTCCCGGAACGTCGCGAGGTCGCCCGGCACGTCGTCGCTGCAGAGCGCGATCCCGGTCTCCACCCCGGGCGCGTCCGAAGCCACCAGGCACAGGCTGATGATCTGGCCGGGCGGCGCGACCTCCACCCAGCGCTCCCCGCTCTCGTACGTGAAGTCGAGGACCTTCTCGAGCCCGAGAACCTCGCTGTAGAACGCGATCGCCGCGTCCTGGTCGCTGACGGGCACCACCACGGTCGAAAGCTCTGTGATCGGCATGTACAGCACAGACCGGGCACAGCCAGCAAACTCATCGTCATGAGGCTGCGCCGCGCCAAACCGGAATTCGACCTCGAGATCCCGGACGGCTTCCCCGTCTATCACGACACGGACGGGTGCGACCTGATGCTGTGCATCGGCGCGCCGCTCGGCGACCCGCAGGCCACGGTCATCGGCGTCACCAAGGGCGAGCGCGCCGCGTCGCGGGAGGAGCACGTCGCGCGCGTCCGGGCCGCGCGCCCCGAGGCGCAGCTGGTGGACGAGGCGCCCATGCCGCTCGCGGGGCTCGAGTCGTGGTGGACGATCGACACGTCCGTGGTCGCGCAGGACACGCTCGTGCGCGACTCGTGGATGCTCGTGCGCAGCGGCGTCGGCTGGACGGTCACGGCGCAGCTGCCGTGGACGCAGGTCAACCGCCAGCGCAAGGGCGCGATCGCGATCGTCTCGACCCTGCGGTTCCTGTGACCGCCTTCGCGCCGGAGACGGGCATGCTCACCGCCTCACGCGGGCTGATCAACGCGCTCGTGCAGGCGACGGTCACGGGTGAGGGCGACACGCTCGCGGTCGACGCGCTGCTGGCCGAGGTGGGCGCGGGCTCGCTCGCCGCGCCGCACCCGGCGCTCGCCGCCGCGCTGGAGCCGCTGACCCGGCCGATCATCGGCGTCCGGCTCGCGAAGACCGGGTTCGTGATGCCGGGCTGGATCGGCGAGGGCCGGTTCACGCTGCACGTGCATCGGCGCCCGACGGGCGAGGACGACCAGCTCGTGTCGATGCCCGCCGGCCAGCTGCTGCACTTTCTCGTGTGGCTGCTGGACGTGGGCCCGCGTCCGCGCGACCCGCGACCGCCGGAGACGACCGTGCCCAGCGAGGCGCTCAACCGCGCGATCGCGTTCCAGCTCGGCGACCGCGCGACGACGGGCCTGCTGCCCGAGCCGCTCGACGCCGCGATCGCCGGCGGCTTCCGGGACTGGTGGCTGGCGTCGGCGCGCTGGCCGGCCGCACCCGACCGTCCTGGCAGCTTCACGGTCGAGGTCATCGACACCGACGCCGGCCTGTGGAGCGTCGAGCAGCGCGAGGACGGCACGGCGGTGGTGCGCCCGCTCACCCCGCTCGGCACGTTGCTCGCGCTCGCTGAGCTCGTCCCCGACAACGACCTCGTCGACCAGACCGCGCCGCGGCTGCCGGTCCAGGACACGCCGATCGTCGGCGGCCAGGTCAAGTGGGTCGGTGATGCGCTGCGGTAGCGGCGCGGTCGAGCTCGGTGTCGGCGAACGACTTCGGGTCCTCGACCGGCTCCAGGTGGGTGAAGATCGTGGCGTGCGGGAGCCGCGCGCGCAGGTCGTCCTCGAAGCGCTCGACCAGGTCGTGGCCGTGCTGGACGGTCCACGCGCCCGGCACGAGCACGTGCACGGACACGAACGCGCGGGAGCCGGCCTGGCGCGTGCGCAGCGCGTGGAAGTCGATGCCCTCGTGCTCGCGGAAGGCGGCGATCACGGCGTCGATCTGCACGCGGTCCTGGCGGTCGAGCGCGCGGTCCATGAGGCCGCCGACCGAGCGCCGCACGAGCGCCCCGCCCATGACGACGATGTTGACGGCGACGGCGAGCGCGATGAGCGGGTCGAGCACCTCCCAGCCGGTGAGGGCAACCGCCGCGACGCCGGCGATCACACCGACCGACGTCCACACATCGGTGAGCAGGTGCCGGCCGTCGGCCTCGACGACGATCGAGCGCTCCGCCCGCCCGGCCCGCAGGAGCACGACGCCGACGGCGAGGTTGATCAGCGTCGCGCCCGCCGAGACGGCGAGGCCCAGCCCGGCGCTGTCGATCGGCTGGGGGTCGAGCAACCGGCCGAGCGCGGCGATGATGATGCTCACCGCCGCGACGAGCACGAGCGTCCCCTCCACGCCCGCCGAGAAGTACTCCGCCTTCTGGTGCCCGTAGGCGTGCTCCTCGTCTGCGGGCTTGCGCGCCCAGCGCAGCGCCGCCATCGCCACCACGGCCGCGACGAGGTTCACGACCGACTCGGCCGCGTCCGAGAGCAGGCCGATCGAGCCCGTCAGCAGGTAGGCGACGGTCTTGAGCGTGATCGTCGCCAGCGCGGCGGCGATCGACAGCCACAGCAGCCGGATCAGCCGGTCGGATCGCACCCGGTGACGGTACCCGTCAAAGCAGCTTGAGTGTCAGCCCGGTGGCCGCCAGCAGCGCGCCGGCGCCGACCAGCAGCGCGATCGAGAGCCCGTCGGCGTAGGCAGCCGCGCCGCCCTGGGTCGCGTGCGCGATGACGATCGAGCCGAGCGCGGCGACGCCCAGCGTCGCGCCCACCTGGCGGCCCGCGTTGTGGATCGCGGACGCCATCCCGGTGCGCTCACCGGGCACCGACGAGACGGCGGTCGCCGTCGTCGGCGGGAACGCGACGCCGGCGCCGGCGCCGATCAGCAGGAGCGCGAGCCACAGCTGGGCCGGGCCGTCGTCGCCCCCGATCCGGCTCAGGACGACGCTGCCGGCGGCGGCGCAGAGCAGGCCGAGCGCGATCAGCGTCCGCGGCCGGATGTGCGCCGTGAGGCGTCCCGAGACGGGCGCGAGCAGCGCCACCGCGCCGCCCAGCGGGAGCAGCGCGAGGCCGGTCTGCAGGGGCGTCAGCTCCCGGAAGGTCTGCAGGAACGCGGACAGGTACACGGTCGTGGCGAGCAGGACGAACATCACGGTCGCGGCCGCGAGGTTGGCCGCCGCGAACGCGGGTGCGCGCAGCAGGTCGAGATCGATCAGCGGCGCCGGGTGCCGGCGCTCGGCCGCGAGGAACGCGGCCAGGGTGAGCGCGGCCAGCGCGAAGCTGCCCAGCACCTCGGCGGACGTCCACCCGCGCGCCGGGCCCTCGATGAGGCCGAACACGAGGGCGCCCAGCGCGAACGTGACCAGCAGCGCGCCCACATGGTCGAACCGGTGCGCGGGCCGGGCCGGGCGGTGCTCGGGGATCACGCGCACGGTGGCGAGCGCGAGGCCGGCCGCGACGACGACGTTGACGCCGAACGCCCACCGCCAGCCGAGCCCGGACACCAGCGCGCCGCCCAGCACCGGCCCGATCGCGACGCCGAAGCCCGACGCCGCGCCCCAGAACCCGATGGCGCGGGCGCGCTGCACCGGGTCGGTGACGTTCGCGGTGAGGATGGCCAGCGAGGCTGGGAGGATGAGCGGCGGGCCGAGGGCCTGGACCACGCGCGCGGCAATCAGCACCGACGGGTTCGGCGCGAGCGCGCTGCCGAGGGCGCCGAGCGCGAACAGCGCGAAGCCGGCGATCAGCGCGCGCCGCCGCCCGTAGCGGTCCGAGAGCACGCCGCCGGCGACGAGCAGGGCCGCGAACACGAGCACGTACGCGTCGACGATCCACTGCTCCTGCGTCGGGGAGGCGTGCAGGTCGGCGCTGAGCGGCGGCAGTGCAACCGCGATCAGGTTCGCGCTCGCGACGCTCATGACCTGCGCGATGACGAGGATCGCGAGCATCTACAGCTTCAGCTGCTCCAGCACGGGCGCGACCTCGTCGGCGGGCGCGGCGCGCAGCGGGCGCGGCAGGTTCGGTTCGCTCGTGAGGCCGCGCAGCGCGGCGGCGGTGGCGACGACGCGGACGCTTCCGTGGCGGCGGAACAGGTCCCACAGCGGCTCGAGGTCGGCGCCGTCCATGACCGCTCGCGCCGCCTCCGGGAACAGGCCGCCGAGGACGCTGAACCAGACGTCGGCGCCGTTGGCGAGCGCTTCGGCCGCGAACCAGTCGCCGCTCACCCCGAGCCTGACGTGAGCCGGGACGAGCTTGCGCAGCGTCGCGATGCGCTCGCCGCCGGGGAGCTTGATCGCGCCCACGTGGGGCAGGTTGGCGATTGCGGTGTGGAGCTCGTCGCTGAAGGTGAAGCCCGTGGTGGTCGGGTTGTCGTAGACCGCGAGCGGGATCGAGATCGCGCGCGTGACGTCCTCGAACAGGCCGAAGACCTCCTCGTCGGTGAGCCGCTGGTAGGAGACCGGGGCGAGCAGGAGCCCGTCGGCGCCGGCGGTCTGGGCGTCGTGCGCGTGCTGGAGGACGTCGCGCGTGCGCAGCGCGCCGATTCCCACGATCACCGGCTTGCCCTGCGCCGCCTGCACCGTGATGCGCGCGACCTTGGCTCGCTCCTCGCTGGTGAGGTACGCGTAGCTGCCGGTGCTGCCGAGCGCTGCGATCGCGTCCACGTCGGCCGTGGCGAGCCGCGTGACCAGGCGCGTGAACGCAGCCTTGTGGATGCCGTCCTCGTCGAGCGGCGTGAGCGGGAAGGCGCTGAGTCCGGTGAACATGGCGGGGCTCATTTCGTGGCGGAGTGGAGGGCGGCGACGAACGCCTCGGCCTGGCCGGGCGTAAGGGTCGAGGTGGTGACGCGGACGGCCTGGCGCGGCGGGCCGCCGACGGCGAACGCGGACGACGGGCGGACGAGGAAGCCGAGGGCGGCGAGCCGCTGGGCGACGAGGTCGGCGTCGCCGGGCACGTCGACCCACACGTTGAGGCCGTCGGGCGGGATGGAGACGCGCGGGCGCGCCGCGTCGTGCGGGGGCGGCGACGGGCCGTCCGGCGGCGACGAGCCGTTCAGGCCGGACGGAACCGCCGCCCCCGCGCGGAATCTGCGCGGCGCGAGGCGGACGGCCAGCAGCGCGGCCCGTTCCGCGTAGGCCCCGCGGGCGCGCGCGACGAGCGCGGTCGTCGCCGGGTCGGCGAGCAGGTCGCGCGCGAGGCTCTGCAGCAGGTGACTGACCCAGGCGGGCGCCAGGCGCGCGTGCATGCGGGCGGCGGTGCGCTCGTCGGTCGCGACGACGGCCACGCGCAGGTCCGGGCCGAGGAACTTCGTCACCGAGCGGACGAGGGCCCAGCGGGCGGTCTCGGGGGGCGTGCTGCGCACGTACGGGCAGCTCGACAGCGCGGAGAAGTGGTCGTCCTCGATCACGAGCACGTGCGGGTGGGCGGCGAGGACCGCCCGCAGCTGCTCGGCGCGCGCCCCGGTCACCGCCGCGCCCGTGGGGTTGTGGGCGCGCGGCGTGACGACGACGGCGCGGGCGCCGGCGCGCAGCGCGGCGTCAAGCGCCGCCGGGCGCATGCCCTCGGCGTCGACCGCGACGGGGACCGCGGTGAACCCGTTCAGGCGCAGCGTGCCGATGTGCGCGAGAAAGCACGGGTCCTCGACCGCGACCGCGTCCCCGCGCGTGAGGTGCACGGCCAGCACGCGCTCCACCGCGTCGACCGCGCCGTGCGTGACGACGACGTCGAACGCCCGCTCCAGCTCGGCCTCAAAGCGCTCGCGCGCCCACCGCACCAGCCCCGGATCCTCGGCGGTCACGCCGTACAGGACCGGCTCGTATACGGCCCGCCACGCACGCAGGTCCGGTAGCAACGCCGGGTCGGGGTTCCCGCTCGCGAGGTCCACCGGGGCGCCGAGCCCGCGCGGCCCGGCCGCCCCCTCGCGCTCGAGCTCCGGCACGTCCGCGATCGCGGTCCCGCCGCGGCCGTGCGTCTCCGCGACGCCCGCCGCGACCAGCTGCCGGTAGGCCGCCGCGACCGTGTTGCGGTTCACACCGAGGTCGGCTGCCAGTGCCCGGATCGGCGGCAGCGTCGCGCCCGCGACCAGCGTCCCGACGCTCACCAGATCGCGCACGCTGCCCGCGATCTCCTCCGCCGTGTGCCCGCTGATCCGTGTCATCGGCCGCTGATCATATCTTTGTCCTAGGACAAAGTCGAGCGATCCCCCACCACGCGAGTCGAAAGGTTCCGTTAAGCCGGGGCCCTAAGCTGCCGGTGCACACATGAGTCGCCGCTCCCCCGGTCGATGACCGACGACCCCAGCTGTAGTCCCAAGCGCGTCCCCCTGCGGGAGGGCGCGCGATGATCGAGGTCCTCCTCATCCTGGGCGCGCTCGGGCTCGTCGTGGCGTGCGGCGCGTTCGTCGCGGCCGAGTTCTCCTTCGTGACGGTGGACCGCGGCTCGGTCGACCGCGCCGTCGAGGCGGGTGACCGCGGCGCCCGCGGCGTCCAGAGCGCGCTCCGGACGCTCTCGACCCAGCTGTCGTCCGCGCAGGTCGGCATCACCGTCACCAACCTGCTGATCGGCTACATGGCCGAGCCGTCGATCGCGCGGCTGATCGATGGCCCGCTCGAGTCCGCCGGCGTGCCGGAGGACGTGGTCCCGGGCGTCGCGCTCGCGATCGCGCTGATTCTGGCGACCGGCATCACAATGGTCTTCGGCGAGCTCGTGCCCAAGAACCTCGCGATCGCCAGGCCGCTCGCGACCGCCCAGGCCGTCCAAGGCTTCCTGCGCGGCTTCACCGGCGCCGCGCGACCGATCGTGTTCGCCTTCAACAACACCGCGAACGCGATCCTGCGCCGGATCGGGATCGAGCCGCAGGAGGAGCTGGCGTCCGCGCGCTCCGCCGAGGAGCTCGCCTCGCTCGTGCGCCGCTCCGCCGAGCAGGGCACGCTCGAGACCGGCACGGCGGCGCTGCTCCAGCGCAGCCTCGCGTTCGGCGAGCGGACCGCGCACGAGATCATGACCCCGCGCGGGCGCGTCGTGACGGTGAGCGAGGACGACCACGTCACCGCCGTCACCGAGGCCGCGCGCGAGAGCGGGCGCTCGCGCTTTCCGGTGCTGGGTGAGAACGGAGCGATCACGGGCATCGTGCACGTCAAGCACGCGGTCGCGGTGCCGTTCGAGCGCCGCAGCGAGGTGCGGGTGAACGAGGTCATGTCCGACCCGGTGCTCGTCCCCGCCAGCCTGGAGCTCGACGATCTGCTCGACCAGCTGCGCGCGGGCGGCCTGCAGATGGCGCTGGTCGTCGACGAGTTCGGCAACGTGGACGGGCTCGTGACGCTCGAGGACCTCGTGGAGGAGATCGTCGGCGAGGTGCGCGACGAGCACGACGAGGGCGAGCAACGCGCGCGCCGCGAGGGCGACGCCAACTGGGTGCTGTCCGGGCTGCTGCGGCCGGACGAGGTGCAGCAGCTCGTGGGCGTCAAGCTGCCCGAGGACGACGACTACGAGACGATCGCGGGCCTGATCGGCGACGAGCTCGCCCGCATGCCCGCCGAGGGCGACGCCGTGACCGTGCGCGCCGGCGACCAGGTCGTGACGCTCACCGTGCTGGCGATGGACGACCTGCGCGTGGACGTGGTGCGGCTCACGCACGAGCCGATCGCGGACGCGGAGGATGCGGCGTGAGCACCAGCCTCGCCATCGGCATCAGCGTCTTCCTGCTGGCCGCCAACGCGTTCTTCGTCGGCGCCGAGTTCGCGCTGATCTCCGCGCGCCGGTCCGCCATCGAGCCGCGCGCCGCCGAGGGCAGCCGCGCCGCGCGCACGACGCTGCGCGCGATGGAGAACGTGTCGCTGATGATGGCCGGCGCGCAGCTGGGCATCACGATCTGCTCGCTGGGCCTGGGCTACCTCGGTGAGCCCGCGATCGCGCACTTCCTCGAAGGACCGTTCGAGTCGCTCGGTGTCCCTGAGGGCCTCGTGCATCCGATCGCGTTCGCGATCGCGCTCGGCCTCATCGGGTTCCTGCACGTCGTGCTGGGCGAGATGGTGCCCAAGAACATCGCGCTCGCCGGGCCGGACCGCGCGGCGATCGTGCTCGGCCCACCGCTGGCGCTGGTCGTGCGCGTGCTACATCCGGCGATCGCCGTGCTGAACTGGATCGCCAACCGCACGCTGCGGGCCGTGGGCGTGCAGCCGCAGGACGAGGTCACGAGCGCGTTCACGCGCGACGAGGTCGCCGGGCTGGTCTCCGAGTCCGGCCGCGAGGGCATCCTCGACGCGAACGAGCAGCGGCTGCTGATCGGCGCGCTCGAGTTCGAGGAGCGCCGCGCGCGCAACGTGCTGCTCGAGCTCGACGACGTCGAGGCCGTGCCGGTGGACGTGACGCCGGCGCAGGTCGAGGACGTCGCCGGCCGCACGGGCTACTCGCGCTTCCCGGTGCAGGAGAACGGCGAGCTGATCGGCTACCTGCACCTCAAGGACGCGCTCGAGTTCGAGGACCGCCACCGCAACCGGCCGATCGCGCGCGCCTGGATCCGCGACCTGGCCGTGGTCGACGCGGCCGACCCGCTGCGCGTCGTCCTGGCCACGATGCAGCGCTCCAACGCGCACCTCGCGCGGGTGGATGACGCGGACGGGCGCGTGCTGGGCGTCGCGGCGCTCGAGGACGTGCTCGAGGAGTTGGTGGGCGAAATCCGCGACGACGCGGCACTGCGCACGTAGCGCCTTCGAGCCTTACCTGTCGGCACGCAGCGCGTCTTGGCGCGTTGACGCTGTCGAAGTGGCGCCGCTCGCTCGTCCCCTGCATGATCCGCGAGAAGACGCGGCGTGCAAACGGAGGTGCGAGATGAAGGTGCTGCTGACGTTCTACGGCGAGGAGAAGACAGGGCTCGACTCCTCGCCCGAGCAGATCGCCGAGACGTTCAAGACGTGGGGCGAGTTCGACGCGGCGACGCGCGCCGCGGGCGCGATGATCGCGTGTGAGGGGCTGGAGGGCGGGCACGCGGCGACGACGGTCCGCATCGCCGGCGACGACCGCCGGGTGACCGACGGGCCGTTCATGGAGACCAAGGAGCAGCTCGGCGGGTTCGCGCTGCTCGAGGTCAGCGACCTCGACGAGGCGCTCGAGTGGGCGGCTCGCACGCCCTGGAACCGCGACGGTCACGTGACCGAGATCCGCCCCGTGATGGATTACAGCCAGTACGCCGCCCGGCTCGAGGGCACGGGCCTGGAGGGCGCGATCTCCTGAGCGTCGCGGCCGCCTACCGCGAGCACTTCGGCCGCGCGGTCGCGGCCCTGATCCGCGCCTACGGCGACTGGGACGTCGCCGAGGAGGCGGTGCAGGACGCGTTCGCGACGGCCGTGGAGCGCTGGCCGCGCGACGGCATCCCCGACGATCCGCTGGCGTGGATCGTCGCCGTCGCGCGCCGCCGCGCGCTGGACCGGTTCCGGCGCGAGCGCACGCTGCGCGCCCGCGTGCTCCCGGAGCTCGCCGCCGAGCCCGCGGCCGACGCCGCACCCCCGCCACCTGAGGAGACCACCCGCGTGCCCGACGAGCGCCTGCGCCTCATCTTCACCTGCTGCCACCCCGCGCTCGCGCGCGAGGCGCAGGTCGCGCTCACGCTGCGCCTGCTCGGCGGGCTCACGACCGCCGAGGTCGCGCACGCGTTCCTGGTGCCGGAGCCGACGATGGCGCAGCGGCTCGTGCGGGCGAAGGCGAAGATCCGCGTCGCGCACATCCCGTTCCGGGTGCCGCCCGACCACGAGCTGCCCGAGCGGCTCGCGGCCGTGCTGGACATCGTCGCGCTGATCTTCAACGAGGGCTACGCGGCGAGCGCGGGCGAAGCGCACATCCGCCGCTCGCTGTGCGCCGAGGGCTTGAGGCTCGCCACGCTGCTCGCGCAGCTGATGCCGGACGAGCCCGAGGCGCTCGGCTTACACGCGCTGCTGCTCACGCACGACGCGCGGCGCGAGGCGCGCGTGGACGCCGCCGGTGAGCTCGTGCTGCTGGCCGAACAGGACCGCTCGGCCTGGGACCGAGAGCAGATCCGGCAGGCGACGCAGATCGCCGCGCAAGCGATGCGCCTGCGCCGGCCGGGCCGCTACGCGACCCAGGCCGCGATCGCGCTCGAGCACGCCAACGCGCCGACCGCGCAGAACACGCGCTGGGACCGGATCGCGGCCTACTACGCGCACCTCGCCGGCCTCTCGCCCGACCCGGTCGTCGAGCTCAACCGCGGCGTCGCGATCGCGCTCGCCGGTGACGCCGACGCGGGCCTCGCCCACATCGACGCGCTCGCGCCTGCACTGGAGCGCTACCACTACTTCCACGCCGCCCGCGCCGACCTGCTGAGCCGGCGCGGGGACGTCGCCGCCGCGTCGGCGGCCTACACGAGCGCGCTCGCGCGGGTCGGCAACGCCGCCGAGCGCGCGTTCCTCGAGCGCCGGCTCGCGTCGATCGCCGCCGCCGACCACTCGCCCGGCTCGGCGTAGACGCCCGCGGCGGTCACGCGCACGATCCAGCGGTCGCCGTTGACGTCGCGCCACAGCAGCACGTGACCGTCCGCGCCGTGCAGCGCGGCCACCGCGCGCCCGCGGACGGGGCAGTCGAAGCGCCGCTGCACCTGCGCGGGATCCTCGACGGCCAGCCCGCGGGACGCCGCGTACCCCTGGACGAACGCCTCCAGCCCCCACGGCCGGGCACGGGCGTCGCGCTCGGCGGCGGAGAGCTCGCGCGCGGTGCCGACCGCCGCGCGGGCGATCCGCCACAGTGCCCACGCGGCGAAGGCGGCGGTGATGGCGCCGCCCGCGGCGAGCTCGGTTCGAACGCCGACGTAGAGCGCCGCCGCTGTCAGGACCGCCGCCACGACGAAGAACAGCAGGCCCGAGATCACGCCGAACCGCCGGGCCCGGCTCCGCACGAGCGGCGCGTAGGCCGCCACGGCGCTGTCGACGTCCGCCGGCGGCGTCGTCCATCGCACCCGCGCGGCGCCCGCCTCAACCCACTGCCGCCACTCGGAGCGCGGCGGCGGCGCGACAGCGGTCTCAGCCTCCAGCTGAGGTTGACGCATCACCTCCGCCTGTATCGCCTCGGCCACGTCCAGCGCGGTCTGACACAGCGTCTCCATCGCCGCCGGGTCGGTCACGCGACCCTTCGTCCATACGCACAGCGCGCCGTGCTCGAGCTCGACCTCGATCCCGTCCGGCACCAGGTGCGACAGGGACAGATCTGCTCCCGGCGCCACCGGAACCGGATCGCGGCGCTTGAGCGTCAGCGTGCCCATGGCCTTCACCGGCTCGCGACGACCGAGGCTCGCCCGGCCGATGACCCGGTTCGCCGCCGGCAGCTCGGCGTAGACGACGGTGTGCGTCCAGGCCGCCCAGCCGACCGACTCGCCCGGCGCCTCGCCGAGATGCGTGTGGTGCGCCAGCACCCCCTCGGCGCCGTTCGGCAGCGGAAAGCGCCGAAGCTCCTGGCTGTCGCGCTCGGGCCGCCTGCTGGGCGCGTCGAAGGTCTGGATGCGACCGAACGTGGCGGTGTAGGCGCGGCGCGTGCCAATGCCGAGGCCACGACGCAGCAGCGGGGTATGAGGCGGGAGGAGCATGCCCCAACGGTCCCGGATCGGGCCGTCGGAGCCGATGCGCCTATCCCCCGTCCGCCTGGCGGGAATCCGTCAGGTCTTCATGTAGGCCAGTACGGCCAGCACCCGCCGGTGGTCCTCGTCGGTCACGGGGAGGTCGAGCTTGGTGAAGATCGCCGTCACGTGGCGCTCCACCGCGCGCTCGGACATGTACAGGGCCTTGGAGATGGCGCGGTTCGTCTTGCCCTCGGCCATCATCGCCAGCACCTCGCCCTCGCGGTCGTTGAGCTGGGCGAGCGGGCCGCCGCCGTCGCGCGAGCCGATCATGTGCGCGACGACCTCTGGGTCGAGCACGGACCCGCCGGCCGCCACCTGGCGGATCGCATCGGTGAAGCGCTCGACCTCGGAGATGCGGTCCTTGAGCAGGTAGCCGACGCCCGCCGCGCCCTGCTCGAGCAGCGTGTTGACGTAGCGCTCCTCGACGTACTGGGACAGCATCAGCACGCCGACCTTCGGCAGCTCGGCGCGGATCGTCGCCGCCGCCACCAGGCCCTCGTCGAGATGGTTCGGCGGCATCCGGATGTCCACGACGGCGACGTCGGGATGCTCGGCCCGGACGAGGTCGAGCAGCTCCTCGGCCGTGCCGCACTCGCCCACGACGTCGAGGCCGGCGTCCTCGAGCAGGCGGATCGCGCCGCGCCGCAGCAGCACGGAGTCCTCGGCGATCACGATGCGCATGGCAGCTCCGCGCGCAGCAGGGTCCCGACGCCTTCCGGGCTCTCGACGAACAACGTGCCGCCGATCGCGCTCACGCGGTCGAGCAGGCCTCGCAGGCCGCTGCCGCCGTTCATCGTCGCGCCGCCGCGGCCGTTGTCGCGCACCTCGACGTGCAGGACGCCGCCGATGTGCCGGACGGAGACGTCCGTGCGGCTGGCCCCGGCGTAGCGGGCGACGTTGGTGAGCGCCTCGGCGACCACGAAGTAGGCCGTGATCTCGACCGTCGGCGGCAGCCGCTCCTCCGGCACGTCCGCGATCGTCACGGGGATGCCCGCGCGCTTGGCCAGGCTCGCGAGCGCAGGCTGCAGACCGCCCTCGGTCAGCACGGCCGGGTGCAGGCCGCGCGCGAGCTCGCGCAGCTCGTCCGTGGCCGTGGCCAGGTCGGACAGCGCCTCGTCCAGGAGCTCGCCGACGAGTGCCGGGTCGCTCCCGAGCTTGCGGCGCGCCAGCCGCAGCGTCAGCGCGAGACCGACGAGGTGCTGCTGCGCGCCGTCGTGCAGGTCGCGTTCCAGCCGCCGGCGGGCCTCGTCGGCCGCGCTGACGATGCGCGCGCGGGACGCGTGCAGTTCGGCCTCGGCCAAGTGGCGCTCGGTGATGTCGCGCAGGTAGCCCACGAACACCGGGTCGCCCGGCTGGACGATCCGCGTGATCGTCAGCTCGCACGGGAACTCGCTGCCGTCGCGGCGCATCGCGGTGATCTCGATGCGGCGGTCCAGCACGACCGGCTCGCCGCCGGCGACGTAGCGCGCGAGCCCGGAGCGGTGGCGTTCGCGCAGCGCGGGCGGAACGATCAGCTCGCCCATCTCGCGCCCGACCGCTTCCGCGGCGGACCAGCCGAACGTGCGCTCGGCCGCGGGGTTCCAGTCGATCACGCGCCCGGTGTGGTCGATCGCGACCACGCAGTCGAGCGCGGCCAGCAGCAGTGCCCGGTACCGGACAGAGGGATCAGCATCAATCAGCGCCATCGCGGCGCGCGAGCCTACTCGGTACGCGGGCGCTAGGGAAGGAGCTCTTCGATCGCGGCGCCGGAGAGCTCGGCCTTGCTCACGAAGCCGCAGGCTCCGGAGCGGCGTGCGCGGGCGTCGTACTCCTCGTCGTCGCGCGTTGACGTGATCACGACGGCGGTTTCGCCCGCGATCGCCCGGGCCACGTCGAACCCCGTCGTGTCCGGCAGTTGCAGGTCGAGCAGGACCACGTCCGGCGCCAGCCGCTTGGCCGCATCCACACCGGACGCACCGTCGGCGGCCTCGCCCACCACTTCGAAGCCCTCGGCCTCGAGCATGCGCTTCGCCCGCGAGCGGAACGCGTTGTGGTCGTCGACGATCAAGACCGTGGTCGCCATGGCTCTTCATTATGGCCTCAACTCCCTGTCGGTTTTCCGCCAACCTGCAGCGAGCCGGTCCAGCCGAGCCAGTAGCTCGGGCCCGCGAGCGTGACCACGACCGCTGCATCATGCAGGACTTCGCGGTGGCGTTGCCGGGGGCGAGCACGACGATCAGCGCCGTGAACCGCGCGACGAGGAGCAGGCGCATGGCTCAGATCCCCGCGCGGACGCCCGCGCCGCCGGGCTGGCCGCCGGCCGTGCCGCCGGCACCAGGCTTGCCGAAGGTGAGGGTGCCGCCGGTGACCGTGAGCTTTCCATTGACGCCGAACAGCGCGTAGCTCGGCCCGCCGGCGCCGCCGCCACCCTGCCCGCCCTTGCCGCCCGCACCGCCGTTACCGCCGTTGCCGCCCGCGCCGACCTCGCCGAGGCACGTCTTCGCACCCGGGCCGCCCGCGCCACCGGTGCCGCCGACGCCGCCGTGACCGCCCGAGCCGCCGGCGCCGCCCGCGGTCGCCGTGATGGTGGAGTCGACGATCTCGAGCCCGTGCGAGCCGACCGCGAAGACGCCGAACGACCCGCCGCCCCCCTTGCCGGCGCTTCCCCCGTCGCCGCCGTGGCCGCCCTGGCCGCCACCGCCACCACCGTTGCCGCCGCCGTAGTTGGCCCACACGTCCTGGCCGCCACCGCCGCCACCGCCCGCGCCGCTGGTGCCCGCGACGCCGTTCTGCGCCGTCGTGCCGTCCGCGCTGCGCCAGGACTGGTCGACGATGCTGCCGCCCGTGCCGCCCTCCCCGTTGCCGCCCATGTAGCCGAACTGGCCGTGGCCTCCGTGGCCGCCCGCGGCGCCTGGGTCGCCCGTGGCGCCGCCGAAGCCGCCGATCGCGCCGCCCGACCCGGGCAGGCCGTCCGCGCCGCCGTTCGGGGAGGAGCCGAGGCCGCCGGCACCGCCGTGGCCGCCCGGCTGGGCCCACGCCGGGCCGCCACCCGCGCCACCCGCGCCGCCCGCGCCGCCGACGTTGCCGTCACAGGACCCGGACTTGCCCGGAGAGCCGTTCGCGCCCGGCGCACCGGGGCCGCCGGCGAGGCCGTCCGCGCCCTTGCTTCCGTTGCCCGCGACGATCGTCACGCGCTCCAGCCGCAGGCGCGACGCCTCGATCGCCTTCAGCCCGTACGCACTGCGACCACCCAGCGCGTTCGGCGACTTGATCGTGAGCTGCTGGACCGTCGTCGCCGTCGTGATGTTCTCGGCCTTCGCGCCGATCGCGCTGAAGTCCGCCAGCAGGACGCCCGTGGACTGCGAGACGAGGTCCGCGCGGCGCTGCCACGTGTCCGGGTCGTAGCCGCCGTACAGGCTGATCGCGTTGTAGATCGCGGGTGCCTCCGGGTACGTGCCGGCCGCGATCAGCACCGTGTCGAGCCCGCCTGCCTTGGCCAGCGACTCGCCGGCCGCGATCGTGCGCACCGGCGCGGCCATCGTGCCCGCGTTGGCGTTGTCGCCCTTGGGCGAGACGAAGATCGCCTTGGCCGCGGTGCCGTCGATCCCGTCACAGTCGCTGTCGACGTAGGCGAGGTCGGGCACGTCCGTCGCGGCGCACGTGGCCGTGGAGGAAGCGGGCGCCGGCGACGGGGGCGCGGGCATCGCGGGTGCGGGAGCAGGCGGCGCGGGCGCAGCGGGCGCCGGCGCGCCGGGCGCGGCCGGCCCCGGCGAGGCGGGCGTCGCGGCGGCGACGAGCGCGCGGCAGTTGTTGCCCTCGCGCGCCTCACGCACCGTGCGCAGGTCGTCCGCGCACACGAGCAGCCGCCGCGCGCCCGCGGCGGCGGCCGTGGCCGCGCCGCCGGGCGCCGCGCTCGCGGCCGTTGCCGCGCCGCCATGCGGCGCACCCGCCGCCGTCGCCGCACCGCCGCGCAACGCGCCCGCGGCCGCACCGGCGGCCGTCGCCGCACCGCCATGCGGCGCACCCGCCGCCGTCGTCGCGCCCGCCGCCGCGCCGCGCGCCACGCCCGCGGCCTTCATCGCCGCCGCGGGGACGCGGACCTTGACCACCGCGGACTTGCCGCGCGCCAGCGCGCGCGTCGTCGCGCGGGCGACCACCTTGTCGCGGCGATCGCGCTTGGCGTCGGCGGAGAGGACGAGGCGCACCGTCGAGCGCGCCGCTCGCGCCCGGCCGACGTTGCGGACGGTCACCTTGACCGTCGTGGACGTCGCCGAGGCGGCCGGCACGCGCAGGTCGGGGCGAGCGGCGGCGTCGGCGGTGGACGGGACGAGCGCGAGCAGGATCAGGGTCAACGAGCACGAGGTCGACTTCATGTCCGGGACTCTCCCGACCGGACCATCCCGTTCCGATGCGCCTAACGCGCGGCCGCATGGCGCCGCGCCGCCACCCGGCGGCGGCTAACCGCACGCAGGTGCGGGAGCAGGCTCGACCTCGGGTGTCCCCCACCCCCGCGACGCCGGACCGCCTCAGGGCGAGACGGTCGTCCGCTCCACCGACACGGCGCCGGCCCGGCCGTAGCTTGCATCGCATGCGCTCCCTGCTCGCCCTGCCGCTCCTCGCCCTGTCTTTCGCCGCGTGCGGCGACGACGGCCCGCGCACCGCGCAGAGCCGCGACGTCGCGCCCTTCACCAAGCTCGTCAACGACACGTCGGTGGACGTGCGCCTCCACGTCGGCGGCGAGCCGCAACCACTCCGGGTCCGTGCGGGCGAGAACGTGATCGACGACGTCCGCACCGAGGTCCGCGACGGCACGCTGCACATCGCGTTCGACCACGACGGCTGGGGCGGAGACGACGTCCAGGTCGAGGCCTGGACGCCCACGCTGGACGCGATCACCGTCGACGGCTCCGGCAACGTCGAGGCCCGCGGCAGCACCCCGCGCCTGCAGGTCGTGTCCGACGGGTCGGGCGACGCGAAGCTCGCGGACCTTGAGGCGGACGCGGCCAAGGTGAACGCCGACGGCTCTGGCAACGTCGAGGTGCGCGCCGCCGACACGCTCGACGTGTCGCTCGACGGCTCCGGCGACGTTCGCTACCACGGCGAGCCGCGCCTGACCCAGCACGACGACGGCTCCGGCGAGGTCGAACGCGCCCACTGAAGCAAAGGCTTTCCGCTCTAGGAGAGTTGTCCAGTCGCGGCCACTCGAGGTCCGCCGGGACCCGATGCACACTGCATGAAGTTCCTGATGGTCGCCGCGCTCGCCGTTCTACTCCTCCCCGCCGCCGCTCAAGCCGCTCCCGTGGAGTGGGCGCCCGGCGACCATCCGCTCGGCCGTAGCCAGCTGAGCCCGGCCAACGTCGCCAAGCGCGGCAGCACGTTCCGGCTCAACCTGCCGGCCGGGACGACCGACGGCGCCGAGATCCGCAGCGCCCAGCAGTACGCGTCCGGCGTCGTGCGCTCGCGCATCCGCGTGGCCAACGCGCCGTCCTCGCTGACCGGCTTCTTCCTCTATGCGGCGCCGGACTACGCCAGCGAGATCGACATCGAGATCATGAATGACCGTACGGGCACCGTGCTGTTCTCGACCTACTCCGGCGGCAGCCAGACGCACACCGAGACCACCAACCTCGGCTTCGATCCCACGGCCGCCGCGCACACCTACGAGATCGCGTGGGGCGCGGGCCGCGTGCAGTTCACCGTCGACGGCGTGGTCCGCCGCGTCTGGACGGACGGCGTGCCCACCGCCCCGATGAACCTCTACGCCAACGCGTGGTTCCCCAAGTGGCTCGACGGGCTCGCGCCCGCCGGCACCCGCACGACCGTGATCGATCGCATCGAGTACCGGCGGCGCTGACCGGCCGCTAGAAGATCCGGCGCGTGATCCGCATGCTCCCGTACTGGGTGCCGCGGGTGACGGCGGGACCGCCGCTGTAGGAGAAACGCACGCGGTAGGTGCCGCGCGCGAGCCGGAAACGCAGCTTGAGCACGCCCTGGCTGTTCACGCGCGCCTTGCCGAGCGTGCGGAAGCGCTTGCCCTTCTTGCCCTTGGCCACGGCGACGGTGACGCGGCCGCCGGCGATCGCCTTCTCGCGCACGGTGGCAGCCAGCTGGTAGCTCGGCCCGCGCGAGTCCGGGAACGAGACGCTCGAGATGTCGAACGGGGACTGCATGTTGATCGTGATCGGCGCGCTCCACGGGGTCGCAGCCCCGAGGTAGGTCGCGCGCGCGACCATCACGTAGGCGCCCGGCCCGTCGTAGGGCGAGAACGCGACCTTGCCCGTCGCGTCGTCCACGCGAGCCGGGTTGCTCGGGCCGGCGATCGCGCCGTCCGGGCCGATCGTGCCGCCCTTGGCGTAGCGGACCTCGTAGACCGACGTGCCGGGGTTGCCCGCGAAGTCGATCAGGTGCGTATTGGTCGTGAGGCTGTTCGCCGGGCGCAGCAGCAGCGGACCGCCGGGCTGGCCGAGCGAGACGCCGGCGTTGACCGACCAGCTGTAGGCGGTGCTCTTCGCCCCGCTGGTGCAGCGCGTGTCCGTGTAGGTGGACAGCGTCAACGTGTACGGGCCGTTGCCGGCGTACACGATGCGGCCGCTGTCCTTGCGGATCGTCGACCAGCAGTTGTCGGTGGAGATCGACGTGGCCGTGGTGCCCGAGGGCCCCGTGGCGATCCACTTGTACGACGCGCCGTCGCCCTGCGGCACGTCCAGCGCGACCGTCTGGTTGATGGTGCGCAGCGGCGTGGCCACCCCCGGGGTCAACGCCACCGGGTTGCCGTCGTCGCCCGTGACGGTCACCGTCGCCGCGCTCGCGCTCGCCGGCGCGAACAGCCCCAGAGCCACGGCGACCGTGGCGAGAGTCCTTCCCCCTACCTGCACGTACTGCCTCCTGCTGGATTTCTGACTTGTGAAGCCAGGGAATCCTAGGCGAGTGGACTCGACGGTCCGCCGGTTCTCGACTCGTCAGCGGTGAAGACGGCCAGCACCTGGCCGCCCAGCGCGTTGACGCGATGGCCGAGATCGATCAGGTCGAACGGGCCCGAGACCACGGAAACATCGCCGGTCCGGACGATGATCGACTCAGGGAAGGCGATCGGGACGATGTACGGCGGGAGGCCAGAAACGTGCACCTCGTACTGCATTCGGAGCCGTACATGTCCCGACCTCCGAGCCGGGAAACCGACCAACCTTCCCTGAGCGATCAAAAGCTCACGCGGGGTCTGTCATCCAGAAGACCGCGCGCCGAACTCCTCGACGCCGATCACGGGCCGCAGGCCGCGTTCCAGCGCGCGATCGGCGAACGCGTGGCGCAGGACGTCGCGCTCGAGCGCGTTGCCCAGCGCGGCCATGATCATCCCCTGGTCCAACGACAGGTACGAGTTCGAGACCACCCCGCTGTCGACGTTGACGGCGTCGCGGAAGCCCCACTTCGTGTACAGGCCCGGGAAGTCCCGCTGCAGCTTCGTCAGGTTGCGCAGCGTCGCCTCGGGCGCGTAGCGCAGGCCGAGGAAGGCGGCGTGCGGCGTGACGACGCCGTTGGTGTAGGCGGATTGCGGCGGGTCCGGGAGGGCCGGCCGGTCAGGGCAGCCCGGGAAGCCGCGGTCGATCAGCGTGCGGTCGTTGTTGGACGGGTTGCCGTTCGGGTCCATGCCGGTGCCGTCGACGCCGTAGACCGAGTAGCCGCCCTCAGGCACGTTCGACGGCGAAAAGCCCCAGTAGCCGTAGCCGGCCTCCACGAGCCCGTGGTGGATCTGCGCGCGCACCGTCAGCGGGTGGTTGACGCCCCAGGAGCGCGGCGCCCACTGGGCCTCGGGCACGAACAGGTCAGGCATCAGCGCCTCGAACATCGATCCGCCCCACGACGGCGTCACGAGCGTCCCGGCGTACGGGTACGCACCCTCGAACACGTCCACGCCGTAGTACTTGCGCCACTTGCCGATCGGCTTGGTCTCCTGCCAGCTCCACTCGCAGGTGTCGGGGAACGTGCGCCACGTCCCGTAGTAGCTCTTGGCCGGCAGCTGACCGCGCACGATCCCGATGTACGTGGCGATGCGGCTCTCGCTGACCACGGTGTCGTAGCAGCACGGCGCCGCGCCGGTGTCCGGCTCGATGTGGAACAGGATCCGGTTGACGTCGGCCCGGTAGTAGACGCCGAAGTTCATCGACTCGTAGAGCGCGCCCGCACGCCGTGACAACTGCGGGACGGCGTTCTGCACGATCCGCAGCCCGACGGCGAGCCAGCCGTTGTCGACCGAGGACAGGATCGGGTTCCGCGGCTCCCCGGAAGGCGGCCAGACCGTCAGCTTGGCCCCCGTCCGGTGGTCGTACCAGTTGTAGAACTGGCCGCCGGTCCCGCGCTCCATGACCTCGAGCGTCGAGAGCGTCCGGTCGAGCCGGCGCACGAGCTCGCGCTTGTGGATGAACCCGAGCCGCTCGGCGACGATCGCGCTCCACATGTAGGCGCCGATGTTGGTCGTGCTCGTCTGGACGCTGCGCGAGCCGTCGGCCTCCAGGATGTCGGCCGGCAGCCCGGACCGCTCGTCGGTCATCGCGACGAACGAGGACCACGTCGTGCGCGCGTACTCACGCAGTTGCCGATCACCACCCCCGTGGCGACCGTCCGCGGCGGCCTGGCCCGCCGGCACCAGCACGAAGGCCGCTACGAGCGCGACCACGAATTTGCTTCGCATGAGCTCCCCCTGAGAGTCGGACGAGGCCACATGTACCCCGATCCCGGGTATGCGCACTTCAACGATGCCCGCGCCGCATCTCCGTTGGCAAGCACTCGAGGTCGACAAGGACGCCCACGCCGCGCTCAACGGCCACCGGCCGCGGGTGCTGTGGCTCACCGGGTTGTCCGGCGCGGGCAAGTCGACGATCGCGAACCGGCTGGAACACGAGCTGTTCGCCGCCGGCGTGCACACGTGCGTGCTCGACGGCGACAACGTGCGCCACGGCCTGTGCGGCGACCTCGGGTTCAGCGACGCGGATCGCGACGAGAACATCCGCCGCGTCGCTGAGGTCGCGAAGCTGATGGTCGAGAGCGGCCTGGTCGTGATCGTCGCGTTCATCTCCCCGTTCCGAGCCGAGCGCGAGGCCGCCCGCGCGCTGTTCGAACCGGACGAGTTCGTCGAGGTCTTCGTCGACGCGCCGCTGGACGTGGCCGAGGCGCGCGACCCGAAAGGGCTCTACCGCAAGGCGCGCGCCGGCGAGCTGAATGGCTTCACCGGCATCGACGCGCCGTACGAGCCACCGCAAGCGCCCGAGCTGCGCGTGGACACGGCGCGGCTGAGCCCTGAGGCCGCCGCCCAGGTGATCCTCGACCACCTGGCGCGGACCGGCCTCTACGCGGCGCGGTAGTCCCGGATCGCGTCCAGCGCCCCGTCGACGAGCATGTCGCCGAAGGACTCGCTGTCGTTGACGTGTGGGAACGGCGCGTCGGGCACCGGCACCTCCAGGAACGCGCACAGCGGCTCCCAGCCGTCCTTGGGCAACCACACGAGCAGCCGGTCGGCGGGCACCAGGCGCCGCATGTCCTGCGTGTAGCGCTCACACGCGGCGGCCATCTCCTCGTCGCTGGAGTCCTGGGTCATCAGCTCGCTGCGCGCCCACATCTCGCGCATCGTGTCCGAGTACTCGGCCCACAGCGGGTCCACCTTCGTGCGCGCCCGCGCCATCAGGCCGACGAGGTCCTCGCCGTAAAGCGCCTGCCAGATCGTCGCGCGCATACTCTTGGCCCACGCCGCGCCGTCGCGGGCGCTCAGCAGCACCTTCGCGTCCGGGAAGTCCTCCATCAGCTCGTGCGTGAAGTACGAGCCTGGCCAGTCCACGGTCGCCGGGAACTCCCGCAGGATCTCCGACGCGCGCAGCTCACCGTCCAGTGCCGCGCGCCAGCGCCGCGCGACGGGCAGGTCCGCGAACACGCTGACCATGTGGTAACACGGCGCGAACCCGAGCATCTCGAGCGCGACCTTCTGCGACAGCGTGCCGGTGCGCGGCAGTCCGGCTCCGATGACCTTCATGTCGCGGACCTTACTCGGACACCCAAAAGGTCCTAAACCCAGTCGGGTATTTGACATTCGTCTGGGACGCGAGTAAGGATGAGACGCGTGTTAGAGGGCGGCGGTTGCGCCCTTTCTCCGGTCCATCCCAGTGGAGGTCCTCCTCTCAGTGCCCCATGTCATGCCCGTGCGGCTCGCGAAGGCCGCGGCTGCCGTCGCCGCCGCAGCCTCGCTGCTGCTCGCGCCGGCCGCCGCCTCGGCCGCGTGGCCGCAGCAGAACGTGCTGCCGGTCTATCCGGACAATCCGAACGACGCCTCGATCCCGATCGGCGTCATCCCGTACGACGAGATCGCCCCGAAGCTGAACGCTCTTCAGGCCGCCAGCAACCGCGTGTCGGCGCGAGTAGCGGGCAAGTCCTCCGGTGGCCGCGACCTCTACGTCGTCACGGTCACGTGGCCGGAGACCGACGCCGAGTCTGCGCAGCAGGAGGCGTGGAAGGACAAGATCGAGGACGACCCGGTCGCCGCGCGCACCGACGAGGCGCTGCTCGCGGGCTACAAGACGCCGCTGTTCGTCAACGGCAACATCCACGGCAACGAGTGGGAGGGCACCGACGCCATCCTGCGCGTGATCGAGAAGTGGGCGACGGCCACCGACGCCGCCACCGAGACGCTGCTCAAGCGCAACCGGATCACGCTCAACGTCACGTCCAACCCGGACGGCCGCGTGCTCGGCACGCGCCCGAACGAGGCGGGCTACGACCTCAACCGCGACCTGACGATCATCTCGCAGCCGGAGTCGCGCCTGATCCGCGACCTGACGGTGCAGACGCAGTCGCTGTTCCTGCTCGACCTGCACGGCTACGTCTCCCCGACGCTGCTGTGGCCGAGCACGCCGCCGCACAACCCGAACAACGACTACGACCTCTACATCAAGCACGGCCTGCCCGCCGCGCTGGACATGGAGCAGGGCCTCAAGGACCTCGGCTACCCCGAGACCCAGCGCGCCCGCATCCCGTTCCGTGACGACGAGGCCGGCGTGTGGGACGACTACCCGCCGATCTACGTGCCGTCGTTCGCGCTCTACCAGGGCACGATCCCGTACACGATCGAGGCGCCGCTGAACCCGCGCGGCGGCAGCCTCTCGCTCGAGGAGCGCAAGCGCCGCTCGGGCATCAACACCGACGTGCACGAGGTCGCCATCAACAAGGCGCTCGCGTACATGCAGACCAACCGCAACCAGCTGATCTTCGACCAGGCGGAGCTGTTCCGCCGCGGCTGGGCGGGCGAGCCGACCAAGGACATCCCGGACAACTTCGTCCCGGGCTGGGGTCCGGAGGACAACTACAAGACGACGTTCCCGCGCTCGTACGTGATCCCGGTCGGCGCGGGCCAGCGCTCCAACGCGGCCGCCAAGCGCCTCGTCGACCTGATCATCGAGAGCAACGGCCGCGTCACGCAGGCCAAGGCCGCGTTCACCGCCGGCGGCAAGTCCTACGCCGCGGGCTCCTACGTGATCGACATGCACCAGCCGCTGCGCGGCATCGTGAACACGCTGCTGGAGCCGGGTCTGGACATCACCGACCGCGTCGACGACCTCTACGCCGGCCCGGCCGGCTGGAGCCACGCGCTGACGTGGGGCGCGACCGTCGACACGCTCACCAGCGAGCTGCCGACCGTCCAGACCGAGCGCATCTTCTCGGCCCCGGCCGTGTCGTCGGTCCCGACCGCGCAGACGAACCTCGTGCTCGACCCGCGCGACGCGCAGGACCTGCTCGCGATCAACGCGCTACTGGCCAAAGGCATCAAGCTCACGCGCCTGAGCGACGGTTCCGTGCTGATCCCGGCGAGCGCCCGCGCCGACGCGCTCGAGGAGGCGCAGACGCGCGGCCTCACGCTCACGTCCGCGCCCGCCTCGTTCGCGGGCGCGACGCTCGAGGACAAGATCGTCGTCGCCTACAACGGCGGCGCCGAGGTGCGTGACGTGCTCAAGGCCCTCGGCTTCGAGGCCAAGGCCTTCACGGCCGCGACCCTGGGCACGACGCTGACCGACGACGTCGACGTGCTCGTCGTCCGCGACACACTCGACCCGGCCGCGCTCACCGGAGCGAACAAGGCCGCCTACGACGCGTTCATCGCGCGCGACGGCGGCGTCGTCGGCCTCGGCGACCGCGCCGCGACGTACACCACCAACGCGGGCCTGCTGACCGCGACCGGCCAGGCGGGCGCGAGCCTCACGTCGGGTGTTGCCAACGTGGTCAACCATGGCGGCCCGGTGGTCAACAGCGCCCAGTCGACCGCGTGGATCTTCCAGCCCTCGTGGTACTCGAACCTCGGCCCGAACGCCGTCGTCGAGCAGTCGTTCGCCGCCGACCCGCTGCTCGCGGGCTGGTGGCCGGTGGACGGCAACCAGGGTCAGACCAACGCGGCCGGCAAGGCGAGCGTCGTGCGCGGCGTGTCCGCGGGCGGCAACGGCGTGGTCCTGATCGGCACGAGCGTCGTCACGCGCCTCCACGCCAAGGGCCTGAACGCGACGTTCGGCCGCGCGATCCTGTTCGCCGCCGATCCGGTCTCGAAGACCAGCGTCCCCGGCACGGTCGGCGGCACCGTCCCGGCGACGCTGTCGCTCGCGCTCGGCGCTCCGGCGGCGTTCCAGCCGTTCATCCCGGGCGTGCTGCAGGACTACACGGCCGAGACGACCGCCAAGGTCATCTCGACCGCGGGCAACGCGACGCTCTCCGTGAGCGAGCCGGGCCACCTGACCAACGGCGCGTTCCAGCTCGCCGAGCCGCTGCGCGTCGAGTTCTCGAAGTCGACGTGGGACGGCCCCGTCTCCAACGACGAGGTGGACGTCGCGTTCAAGCAGCTGATCAAGGCGAACGACCCGCTCCGCACGGGCACGTACTCCAAGACGCTGACCTTCACGCTCAGCACCACCCAGCCGTAGTTCGCATGTAGGTGGGCGGCGATCCGTCACAGGATCGCCGCCCCCGCGCACTCTGGGGGTGGATGCCGGACGACACGACACCCCTCGGCGCGCCGCTGACGACGCCCGACGGCTTCGTCGCCCTCTACCGCCGCGAGGCGGAGCTCGTCCTGCGCTTCTGCACCCGCCGGGTGCTCGACGCCGAGACCGGCGTGGACCTGTGCGCCGAGACGTTCGCCCAGGCGTTCCGCTCGCGGCGCTCGTTCCGCGGCGCGACGCAGGCCGAGGCGCGCGCGTGGTTGCTCACGATCGCCCGCCGCCAGGTCGCCCGCTACCTGAAGAGGGGCGCGTTGGACCGCCGTGCGCGCGAGGCGCTCGGGATCGTCACGCCCGTGCTGCAGGAGGGCGAGGCGGAGGAGATCGAGCGGCTCGCCGGGCTCGCGCCGCTGCGGGCGGCGCTGGCCGAGGAGCTGGCTCGGCTGGGCGGCGACCAGCGCGAGGCGCTGCGCCTGCGCGTGGTCGAGGAGCAGCCGTACCCCGAGGTGGCACGGTCGCTCGGCGTGACGGAGGCGACGGCACGAGCGCGGGTGTCACGCGGGCTGCGGACGCTCGCCGCGTCGTTGGAACTGCGATGGGAGGGCGAGCGCCCATGAGGATCCTCGACGAGCTGGAACGCGAGATCGAGCGGGTGGCGCACGCGGCGGGAGAAGCGCGGCCGCGCCGCCGCTGGTGGCGTTCGGGCGCGCTGCTCGTGCTGGCGCCGCTGCTGGCCGGCACCGTCGCGGTGGCGGCGACGACCGGGATCCTGTCCGGCGAGCCGGTCTCCAGCGACCCGCACGCGCCGCGGGACCCGAACGCCGGGATCGGCGTCAACGCCGGTCCGGGCAAGCTGCTGGCGGTCCGCGCCGCCGATCCGGCCGGCGGCCCGGAGTGGGGCCTGCGACTGGTCAAGACCTCGCGCGGGCTGGGCTGCCTGCAGGTCGGCCGCGTCGTCGACGGTCGGCTCGGACGCCTCGGGCAGGACGGCGCGTTCGGCAACGACGGCAAGTTCCACGAGCTCGGCCCCGAGATCCTGGAGACCTCCAGCGAGTGCCAGCAGCCCGACGGCGCCGGGAACGTCTTCTTCGCGATGA
The DNA here is from genome assembly GCF_003344625.1 of Solirubrobacter deserti. Lineage (GTDB taxonomy): Bacteria > Actinomycetota > Thermoleophilia > Solirubrobacterales > Solirubrobacteraceae > Solirubrobacter > Solirubrobacter deserti. The sequence goes on from NZ_QPKJ02000006.1 coordinate 34,359, forward strand.
CGTCGATCGGGCAGCCGGCCAGCGCCGACCCCGCGAGCTGCGCCGTCCGCCCGCGCGGCGAGGACAAGCGCCCGGCGTGTCCGCGCGGCTCGCTGCGCGACGTCTTCTACGGCCTGCTCGGGCCGGAGGCGGCGGCGATCACCTACCGCGAGGGTGGGAAGACCGTGCGCCAGGCGGTCGAGCGCCCCGCCGGCGCCTACCTCGTCGTGCGCGCCACCGACCCGGACCGCCGCGACGTCGGCTGGTGGTCCCCCAGCGTCACCCCGAGCTGGGTCGAGTCGATCGAGTTCCGCGACGGCACCGTCTGCCGCCCCGACGAGCGGCCGCGCCGCCACGGCCGCCACGAGTGCCCGCTCAAGGGCTACGTGAAGCCGCGGCTCGACATCGCCACGCGCGCCGAGCTCGCCACCCCGATCACCGTCCGCGTGGGCACCGCGCGCGAGAAGCCCTACCCCGAGATGGACCGCAAGTCGCTGGAGCGCATGGAGTGGCAGCGTCGCGTCACGATCAGCTTCCGCGCCCGCCGCGCCGCAGACGCCCGGTCCTTCTACAAGCTGACCGCCGAGATCCCGGGCCGTCCCCCGAACTGCGGCGTCGGCCTCGGCAGCCCGATCGCGCGCGACATCGCCGCCGGCGAGACGGTCACCGAGACCCTGTGGGTCGCGCACCGCTGCTCGGGCACGATGACGATCCGCATCGGCTACGAGCAGCAGACCGCTCCGTCCCAGATGCCGTTCCACGGCGACGGGCCGCCCAACGCGAAGGTCGGGACGGCCCGCGTGCGGATCCCCTAGTTGCCGCCCGGGTTCTCGCCGATCAGGGTCGCGAAGCGCAGCAGGTACTCGTCGGAGGTGCCTCCGTCCGGGTCGGCGACGTGGTCGCTCTGAACCGCCACATCCGTGTCGGTCGGGCCTTCCCAGAACGGCGCGAGCCGCCCCAGCCCGCCCTGCGCGACGAGGTCGCCCACGAGGTCGACGCATGAGCGCGTTCCGCCCAAGCGCGACCAGTCCGCGTCCGTCGCCGGGGCGACCGGCGCCGTCACCCCGGTCAAGGACGCGAGCAGCGCCTGGCGGAAGGTGCGGATGCGGGCGCTCGCGCCGCCGCCGTCGGTCGTACGGTCGAAGCCGACGATGTCCACGCCGTCGTCGAACGTCATGCCGCGCCGGCGCCAGTGGGAGGTGCCGACCAGCGCCCACGCGTCGTCGACGACCACGGTCGTGGAGCGGATCGCGACGGCGCGGCCCGGGAAGCCGTTTGGGTGGAACGCGACCACGCGCGCCGGGTCGACGTCTTTGAGCACCTGCAGCGCCGCGTTGCGGGCCTTGAACGCCTGCCGCACCCAGCCGCCGTAGAGCGGGTCGGCGTCGGGCCAGCGCGGGACGCACACGAGCACGAGCAGTGACTGCTGCTCGTTCATGCGCAGCGCGAGCTCGGCCACGAGGTCGAGCTCGTGTGGCGCGGCGGGCCCGGGCGGGTCCTTCTCGTGCTTGGTGGCCGAGAACGCGGGCGAGCTGATGAACACGAGGTCGCGCGCCTGGCGGACGGCGCGCCGCAGCGCCCACTGGGCGTCGCGCGAGCCGAAGCGCTGGGTGTGGAACTCGCGCCGGATCTCGCGGACGATCTGCGCCTCGTTGGTGAGGTCGACGTCGTCCACGTCGTCGGGGTCGAAGCCGAACTTCTGCACGATCACGTCGATCAGGTCGTTGATCGACGCGTCGGCGGCCGGGATGTCGTCGATCAGGGCGAGCTCGGGCGACTCGCACTTGACCGCGATCGTGCGCAGCACGGCGGCGGCACACGAGCGCGGCGCCGTCTGACCCGCGGGCGCGGTGTCGTTCGCGGGCTCGGCGGGCGCCGCCCAACCCGTGTTGGCCACCACGGGCAGCCAGCCGACGCCGGCGCTCGCCAGGAAGGGCAGCAAGGGCTGCGCGCGCCGCGCCGCGATCTGCGCGACGTCGAACGCCGCCGCCCCGTCCACGCGCACCCCGGCGGCGTGCACGTCCGGCCCGGCCGGGTTCCCGGGGTTGCCCAGCGCGTGCATCGCGCTGCGCGTCTCGCGCGCCCAGCGCCCGCCGCTGACGACGGCGTCCCAGGTCATCGGCGCGGCCGTGTCCCCCGTGCCGACCGTCAGCAGCGACGCAAAGCGAGCCTGGGTCGGCAGCCGCGGCCCTTCCCGCGGGTCGCTCTCGCCCCCGAGCCGGCGCAGCATCTCCAGGATCGACGTCGGCAGCGCCGGGTCCACCTCCGGCGCCGGGATGCCGAACACGGGCGCCGCCGCGACCGCCTTCAGCACCGCCCCGTTCCCCGCCATCGGGTCGGGCGTGCCGAAGGCGTCGACCGGCGTCGCGCCGCTCGGCGCCCCGATCGGCACGATCACGTTGCCGAACGTGCGCGTCGCGTTCATCCGGTCCGTCACGACGAGGTCGAAGATCAGCCGGCGGCCGGGCGGCTGCACGGCGCCGACGGGCAGGTCGAGCGGGTTCGTCAGCAGCAGCGAGAACGCGTTGTTGTCAGCCACGACGTGCGCGGCGCCGTCGCCGCGCAGGAAGCTCGGCGCCGGCCCGATCGACTCGATGCGCTTGAACACCTGGGGGTACACGCGCACGTGCCAGTCGAGCGGGATGGTCCCGCCCGGGAAGGTCAGCAGCACGTCCTGGTCGCCCGACCAGGACGCCACCAGCCCCGTGTCGGGCTGCCCGGACGGCGGCGCCCCGCCGCCCAGCGCCACCGGGAACGCCGGCCAGTGCCCGCCCGGCAACCCGACGCCGTCGTCGATCACCGGCGAGGACGCGAACGCGAGCCCCTGCCAGCCCGCCCCGATCGCCCCCAGCACGCTGCCCGACGCGCTCAGCACGTCGACTCCGTCGACCAGGAAGTCGAGCCGCACGCGGTCACGCACCGCGGGCCGGAACTCCTCCGGGATCGCCTGGTCCGCGCCGTCGATCCCGTAGACGACCGTGTTGGAGCGGTTGCCCAGCAGGTGCCACTTGAGGTCGACCGCGGTCACGCGCAGGAACTGGCGCGCGATCCCCGCGGGCACGCCGGCGGGAACGGTCAGCGTCGTGCGGTCGAGCACGCCGTTGTGCGTCCACCCCACCCGGATCCGCGCGGCGCCGTCGCCGGAAGCCGGGATGCCGATGCCATCGGCCGCGTTGAGCGCGACGAGCCCGACCGCGTCGCCGGAGTCGGTGCCCGACACGAACTTGCGCGGCGCGAGCGAATCGACGGCCCGGAACGGCGCGCCGTGCGGATCGACGACCTGCACGACGATCCCGGTCGCCTTCCCGGCGATGCTCGTGACGCCGCCCGGCGTGTTGAGCACGCCCAGCGGCGCGAGCGCGGGGAACGCCGTCGCCAGGTCGTTGAACAGCGCCGCGACCGCGACGGGGTCGACGATCAACCCGCGCGCGTCGTGGAAGCTCATCACCGGCGTGTCGGCCGGGTCGATGTCGATCGACTCGCCGGGCGCGAACCAGCGCGCGGTCAGCGCCGGGTTGGTGGCGCAGCGCACGACCATCGTGTGCGGCACCGGCCGGATCGGTCCGGCGGCGCCCAGCCGCGTCGCCACGAGCTGGTCCAGCCGCGTCGCCGCCTGCGGGTGCAGCCGCAGCACGGCGCCGATCCCGGTCAGCGGCAAGCCGCTCACGTCATAGACCCCCGCGCGCCGCAGGTCGGCGACCCACGTCCGGATGCCGAGGAACGGCGGGCGCGCGCCGCCGCCGGGCGTCATCGTGAGCGTCAGCGCGGCATTGTCGAACGTCGCGTCCGCGTTCGACCACGACGGCCCCAGCAGCGGCACCGTCAGGCCCAGCGCGAGCAGCCCGTCGTCCGTCAGCCGCTGCTGCGCGTCGTTGGGCGTGATCACGGGCGGCAGGGCGGTCATGACACCTCCACGTCGATCGTGTGGGAGCGCCCGTCCGGCGCCGTGAGCCGGAGCTTGAACGCCTTCACCGGCACGCGCGCGAGCACGGCGTAGGCGCGCTTGCGCCCACCCGCTCCGCGCCGCACCTGCAGCGGCTCGTTGCCCGGCGGCTGGCCCTGGTCGCGCGGGATGTCCGGCAGCGCGATCTCGAGCAGCAGCGTCTTGGCGAGCGGCGGGCCGAACGGCGGCTTGACCACGACCGCCGTCCCTCGGTCCCGCGACGGCACCAGCGCGCCCGGGCGCTCGACGACCGGGAACGGCTTGACCACCGCCGCGCTCTCGGGCGTCGCCTGCACGCGCAGCATGTACGCGAGCCCGTGGTAGCGCTCCAGCGGCGCGTCGCACGCGAACTGGAGCACGATCCCGCCCGGCGTCTTCGACAGCTGCGGCGACAGCAGCTCCGGCGCGGGCAGGACGGACCCCGCGGGCACGTGCAGCGTGCGCGTGCGCGACCGGCCGAGCGGGTCGATGACGCGCACGGAGACGTCGATCGCCGGGTCGTTCACGGCCCGTCGCACCAGCGCGCGGAACGACCCGCCGCCCACGCGGAAGAACCCGTTCTCGCTTGCCCCCGGCGGGTCGGTGGGCGCGCGCCCGAGCTCCCCGAAGTACGAGAACAGCGGGTCGGCCGCGCCGACCGAGCGCACCACCACTTCCAGTTTGTGGGGCCCGAGCGCCGTCGGCGCGAGCGGTGCGGTGGTCGTCCAGTCCAGCTGCACGTCGGCGGCGGCGCTGCCCGGCCACGAGGTGGTGATCGCCGACAGGTTCGGGTCTCCGGCGGGCGGCGTCACCACCGACACCGGGTTCGACGGCGCCGAGCGCCCGCGGACCAGCCCGCGCTCGGCGATCTTGTACGGCAACGGCCCGCCCGTGTCGAACTCCTCGTCGGCCCACGCGACCGCCCGGTACCAGACGCGCTTCCAGCTACCGCCGGGCACGTCGGTGCACGTGAACGTGTCGCCGTTGACGTTCCAGGCCGGGTTCAGCGGCGGGCCCATGGTGTCCAGCGAGCGCGCGGCGTCGTCGACCCGCACGCGGTAGAGGTCGACCTCCCCCACGCGGTGCCCGTCGCGCGCGGTGACCGTCAGCTTGACGCTGCCGTCGGCCTTCGCGAGCGCCTCGAGCATCGGCGGCGCGGGCGTCGCGATCCGCGGCGCGGCGCGCAGGATCACTGCTTCGCGCACGTCCGGCCCGGCCGGCCACGGCCCTTCCACCCCGCCCGGCGAGAGGGAGACGACCGCGTAGGCGTGGATCGCCGTGGAACCGGCCGGGAGCGCGACATCCAGGCTCGTCCCGGTCAGCGGCTTCGTGTTCACGCGCGTGAACGGCCGCCGGTCCGGGCTGGCCTCCCACAGGTCCAGCAGCGCCGTCGCGCGGTCCGACAGCGTTGCCGACAGGTCCGGCTCGGGCGCGCCGTAGTGCGCGAGCATCGTCAGCTCGTCGGAGGTGTAGACGACGTAGCCCGCCGCGCCGTGGGCCACCGGCCAGGAGATCCGCGCGTGCGAGCGCCCCTCGGCGTCGGGCAGCGACGCGAGCGGGACGAGCTCCGGCGGCACGGGCGGCGCGACCGGGTCCGACGCGTACGCGATCACCGGCGCGCTCGCAGCGGCCGGATGTTCCGGCGCGATCAGCTCGGTGCCCGAGAGCCACAGCACGAGCCCGATGTGCGGGGTCGCGGTGAAGTTCGCCTGCAGGCCCTCGATCGTGAGCCGGTAGCGCCGCACGTCCTCGCCCTGCTCGCCCGGGTCGACGGCCTCGTCACCCTCCGGGTTCAGGTAGACGAGATCGCCCTCGCTCTGGACGGCCGCGTCCCCGCCGGAGAACGTCAGCGTGACCGCCTGGTCCCCGGCGGCGCCCCCGATCGCCCGCTGCAGGACCGCGGGTGCAACGGTGCTGGGCGGCGGCGCGGCCCGGTCGGCGGCCGCGTACATGCGGCCGACGAGCCGCAGCTCCTTCGGCCGGCGGTCCGTCCAGTCCCACGTGACGTCGACGGTCAGCTCGCCCGTGCACAGCTTGCCGCTGGCGGGCGCCGTGACCGCCAGCGTCGCAGCGACGATCCGCGGCGCGGGCGTGAGCGGCTGCTGGGCGTCGAACCCGACGCCCAGCCACGGGCTCCAGAGCGAGAAGATCGACTGGGTCGCCACGGAGTAGCGCACGTTGCGCTCGCCCGGGTTGTTCGGGATCATCAGCCGGCGGTCGGCGAGGTGGACGAAGTTGGACTGCGGGTCCTTCTCGGCCTGCCCGGGCGCGATCGGCTTGTGGCCGCCGCTCGGCCGCGGCTCCATCAGCGGCGCGGCCACGGCCGCCGCCGTGTCGTTGCGCGCCGCGGCGTAGCTCGCGACCCGGATCAGCGTGTTCGACGGCGGCCGGTTCCAGCGCACGATCGCGCTCGCCGCCCAGTCCGCGTCGCGCGCCGCCGGGGCGATGAACGCCGAGTGCTCGCTCGCGAGCTGCGCGGGCGGGAACGGCGGCAGCGCGGCGATCGGCCGCAGCGCGTAGGCCACGAGCTCGACCGGCGCCGAGTTGCCGTCGAGGCCCTTCGCGTACGGCGCGGTGATCATCCAGTCCCAGCGCGAGCCGTCGTGGTAGGCCTTGCCCTCCGGCTGGGTGATCTCGGGCAGGTTGGTGCCGTAGCCGAGCGCGAGGCTCAGGAACGGGTCGGCCGCCGTGGCCACCCGCAGCAGCATCAGCGGCGAGACCTTCGCCTTCGTCGGGTTGGCGTTCATCGCGTCGCCGTCCAGCGTCGCGGGCGGCGGCACCTCGACGTCCATCAGCGTCGCCGCCTGATCGCGTTGCGGGCGGGTCAGCACCGTCCGCAGCGCGGGCACGACGTCCTCGTTGACCTCGTCCACCAGCTTGGCCGGGACCGGCGGCTTCCACACCGGCGCCGCGACGCCGGCCATCACCTGCGCGTCCCACCCGAACCCGGGCGTGCCGCGGTCGATGCGGCTGATCGCGGCGTCGCGCGGGCTCATGAGCGGCGGCCCGACCGGCCCCTGCGGCGAGAAGTGCGTGCCGATCCCGCTCCAGGAGGTGTCGACCGGCATTCCGACGATCTCGACCGGCTGCCAGTTCGGCAGCGCCTCGTACTTGGCCACGGGGATGCCGGTCACGCCCGTGACGCTCATCCCGCTCGGGATCAGCAGGCCGTTCATGTAGCCGCCGTGGATCTCGACCGACGTCGCGCCGCCGGGCGCGTGGCTCGTCGTGACCAGCGAGTACAGCGACGGCGCGTTCGAGAGGCCGTGGATCGCTCCGCCGCTCGCGCTGTTGATGCTCAGCCGCGCCCACGCCACGGGCTGGTGGAAGAGCACGAGCCGCCCGCTCAGCAGGAACGTCGCCGTCAGCGAGTAGCCGATCGGCACCTCGGCGCCGCCGGAGAACGACGGCCGCCGCCAGACCGTGAACGGTCCGGTCGGGAGGCCCACCCCGCGGTCCTTGCCGTCCGGCCCGAGGTTGCCGGCGGCGCCGTTGATGTGCCAGCGCAGGGCGACCACGCGCGGGAACCCGCGCGGCTTGACGTCGAGCTTGCGCCGGCGCGCCTCGACGTTCCAGTCGATCATGGCCGCCTCGACGATGAACAGCCGGGGATCGACGATCCGCGTGACGGCCATCTCAGTCCTCCTCCCACGGAGCCTTGGTGAACGCCACGTCGACGAGCTTGGGCAGATGGTCGCTCGCGCCGGGCCCGTCCAGGTAGCCCTCCTTGAACGCGAGCCGTTTGAGCACGAGCGAGAGCGTCTTGCCGCGCGAGCCCGGCTTGAGCAGCACGATCGCGCGCTGCCCGCCGGGCGCGCGGACGATCCGCTGCACCACGTCGTCGGAGCCCGAGCCCTCCTCCGGGAAGATCCAGTCGTCGCGCGTGAGCTCGTAGTGCTTGACGTCGGTGCCGGTGAGCGTCTCGAGCGTGGCGCGCTCGCGCTCGCGCCACAGGGGCTCGGTGGAATCGATCACGACCGCGGTCGGCTGCGGCGTGCCCGCGCCCTCCCACCACACGATCACGCGCGGCTTGTCCGGCACCGGCATCGGCTCCAGCCCTTGCCCGGCGAGCACCTGATCGAGCTCCTCACCCTCGGGCTGGTGGGACGTGAACGCGAGCTTGACCGCGTTCGCCAGCCCGTTCGGCACGGCGCGATGCGTCACGCGCGAGCCGCGCACGAACGCCGCCATCGCCTCCAGCGACGCGAAGCCGGAGGTCGCGAACGCGCGCCGGAACACCCGCTCCTCGGTCTTGCCGGTCGTGCCCTCGTCCGGGACGCGCCAGATGTCGAGCAGGTAGTCCGTCGCCGGGTCGAGCGGGATCGGGATCTTCGTCACCGAGTGGCGCTGACGGTCCTCGTCGACGTCCACGCAGTCCGGGTCGATCACGTCGAGCACGGTCGACTCCCAGGGCGAGAAGATGTCGCCCGGGATCTGCTCGACGTTGGCGTTGACGCCCTCGGTGGCGAGCACGATCGGGTACGGGAACGGAAGCTCGTCCGGGTCCGGATGGCGTGCCGAGGCCGCCAGCAGCCGCAGCTCGAGCGTGTAGCCGTGCGCCTTGAACAGGTCGAACAGGTCGTGCGTGGCGAACGCGATCTGCAGCGGCTCGCCGCCGAACACGTGCCGCTCGCCCTCATAGGGCAGACACGCCAGCACCCACGGGTCCAGCCGCAGCGGCGCGTCCTCCTGGGTCCTGAACCAGAAGCTCTGCGTCGCGCCGTCGCTCGCGATCTCCCCCGCGGCGTTGGACGCGTCCGCCGACCACGTCACGTCGACCCGGTAGGCCGTGCCCGGCGTCATCAGCGGCACGTCCGCGCTCTCGGCCCCGAGCGCGGCCTCCAGCACCTCGTGGTTCTTGGTGACCGTGTGCTCGTCGTGGTCCGAGCGCGCGATCTCGGCCTCGAGCAGGGCCTCGAGCGCGGCGACGTAGTAGATCGGGCCGCTCAGCGTCTCCTCCTGCTTGCCCTCCGGCGGCATGCCGACGACGATCCGGTCGGCCTTCAGCGCGCCGCCGACGTCCACCAGCACGGCGACGTACTGCTCGCTGTCGGGCAGGGCGAGCAGGTGGTTCATCACGAGCGTGACGTCGTCGTCCCACGGCCCGGCGGCGTCGACCCACGGGCTCGGGAGCGTCACCCAGCTCACGGCCATCGAAGCGTCCACCTGCTCGGCGAACACGATGTCGTCGTCGGGGGTGACGGCGCGCACCACGATCCGCTTGTTGAGCACGCGCTTGTGCACGAACAGCAGCAGCCGCGCGCGGTCGAACACGCCCGGCTCGAGGATGACGGCGTCGGCGAGGTCACCGGGCTTGAACTTCAGTGCGTCCCAGCGCTTCTGGATGTCCTGCTCGCGCGCCGGATCGCCGGTCGGCGGCTTGAGCGTGTCGAAGCGCGGCGCGGCGAGGATGCGGCTCGGGCACGTGCGCGCGGGCGCCTGGGCTTCGGCCACGACGCCGCGCAGCGCCGCGTTGCTCATCGGCACGCCGAGCTTGAGCCGGCGCTGGATGTCGGTGATCGAGAGCCCGCGCTCGTCGAGCACGTCGGGGGTCTTGAGGCCCTTCACGCGTTCGGTGCCGGGGCGGGCGAGCGCCGGCTTGCCGGGCTCGGGCTGCGGGCAGGCGACGATCGCGCCGACGACCTCCGCGGGCAGGATGCCGCGGAACGGGTCGACCATCGGGTCGCCGCAGCGCCAGCGCTCCTCCACGTCCAGCCGGGTCGGCGTCGGCAGCGACCGTACGGTCTCCGGCGGGTCCGGCCACGCCTCACCGAACACGATCCAGCCGTCCTCGGACGGGCCGAGCGGCTCGTAGCGGAACGTCCACAGCACGGGCGTCGGTGGCGCGGCCTGGTAACACACGGTGCCCCAGCGGTCCTTGACCGTCTCGGTCAGCTGCTCGGACGCCTGCAGCGCCTTCGGCGTCGGGTTCGGCACCCACGACAGCAGCGCGAGCTGCGCCGCCTCGTTGGCCTCGGTCGGCGGGCGCAGCGTCCACCACGTGGCCGGGCCGCCCGGCTTGGACAGCGGGCCGGCGATGTCGACCGCGGTCAGCGTGTAGGAGAGCTTGTCCGAGCTGCGCTGGATCTCGCGACCGCCGCCCGAGCCGCCGAGCGCGTCACCGCGGAACTTGAGGTCGTTCTTCTCGAACGGCGGCGCGGTGAACTCGATGACCGGGATGGCGTTGATCGGAACGACCGGGATCTTCGGGTCGTCCTGGGTCGCCGTGGCCTTGCCCAGGCCCCCGTCGACGGGCTCGTCGGAAGCCGTGCCGTGCACCAGCGCAGGCGTGCGGCTGACGAGGGTCACGCCGCCCACCAGGGCCGGGATCGCGATGTCCGGCGGCTGGTCCTCCTCGAGCGTGAAGTCGACGCAGCCCTCGATCTCGAAGAAGAACAGGTCGATCGACCCGCACACCTCGCCGTGGATGCGGTAACCGGTGGAGTCCGGGTCGTCGGGCAGCTCGCCCAGCCGCACGTTCAGCTCGGCGCTGGCCGAGATCGAGACGATGAACAGGCGCAGCTCGCCGCGGCCGTAGAGGATGCCGGCCACCAGCAGGGGCGAGAAGCCGAGGATGGCGTCGAAGCCCGCGGCCAGCTCGGCGTACAGGCCGACCGACTTCGAGCCCCAGACCATCGAGACGTGCAGGCCGGCGGAGATCGCGAACCCGTGCGGCACGGGCAGCTCGGGCATGAAGTCGTCCGCGCTGTTCTTCCCGTCCCCGACGAGCATGAGGTAGCCCGAGCCCTTGAAGACCTCGAAGATCTCGGCGCGGATCGGGTCCGGGTACTGGCCGAGGTACAGGTGCCAGTTCTGCGGCTCCTTGCCGTCGAAGAACGCCTCGACCGGGATCCGCAGCTTCAGGATCGGGTCGATCGTGTAGTCGATGACCAGCCCGATCGTGAGCGTCTCACGCCCGACGTCGAGGTCGACGACGGCGAGCAGCGTGCCCTCCGCCTCGGTCTCGAGCTCGGGCATCGGCACGAGCAGGTTCGCCTTCATCATCAACAGCAGGCGCGGTCCCGGCAGCTCCAGCAGGACCATGCCCTTCATGTTGAAGACGATCGAGCTGCCCATCGTGCCGACGAGCGCGCCGACGCCGAACGCCCAGCGGTCGATCTGCGGCTTCCACAGCGCCGGGTCCTCGACCTTGGTGATGTCACCGCCCGCGCGCTTGAGCCAGGACAGCGCCTTCGTGGTCGAACCGGCGTCGGGCTCCTCGTTGCGCGCGAAGTGCATCGCAAACAGGCCGATGAAGCCGTAGATGCCCAGCCCGGAGGACCACAGCGGGATCGCGACCGGGAAGTTGACCTCGATGCCCACGGCGACGCCCGTGGCCGGGCCGCCCTGGTCCTCGGGGATGTTGCGGATCGCGAGCGACGCGGCGATGCGCAGGCTGAGCGGGACGAGCGTGATGTCGATGCGGCCCGCGAAGCCCGTCTCGTCGAAGGCGAGGTAGCCCGAGCCGGCCAGCACGCCCGGAATGTCGACGCCGACGCCGAGTGCGGTGAGCTCGACGCCGAACGGGTCGCCGAGCGTGATCCGCACCCCGGCGCGCTCGAGCGCGACCACGCCGAGGTCCACGGCCGAGGCGAGGTTGACCTCGAGGTAGGTCGGGTTGGTGCGCGAGATCTTCGCGCCGTCCACGCGCAGCACCTGGCCGAGCGGGTCGGCGACGGTCAGCGAGCCGGGCTTGGAGACGTCGAGCGTGTAGCCCTTGGAGGAGTCGAAGACCGGGTGGAAGATCGGCTCGCCCGTCGGGCCGGCGCCGAAGCGCACCCCGATCGCCTTGTAGCGGGCGACGAGCGGCTTGTCGCGCGCGATCGTCAGCAGCCGCAGCGGGCCGATCTTGATGTCCGCGCTGACCGCGGTCTCGATGTCGGCGAGGATCGCCGTCGACCACGCGCCCGCGTGCTGGCGCACGACCAGCTCGCCGCCGTACCAGACGACGCGCTCGACGGTGAACCAGTCGGTCGCGGTCAGCAGCGCGGGCAGCCCCGCCGCCGCGGCGCCGAGGACCAGGTCGGTGACTTCCGCGCTGCCGGGCTTCTCCGGCGCGAGCTCCGCCAGCAGCGGCCAGAACAGCAGGTACAGGCCGAGCAGGTTGCGCGCGGTGGACGGCTCCGCGAGCGGCTGGCCGGGCAACGAGCCGGTGGCCGCGAGCCCGTCCACGTCGGACGGATCGGCGCCGAAGAGCACGCTCAGCTGCCACTCGTCGCTGCCCGGGTTCTGCGTGTACACGCCGCGGAAGGCGACGATGCCGTCGCCCGGGTTCTGGTGGCCGAGGCCCTGGAACTCCGGCCCCTCCCCCGCCTGCACGCCGCTTTCACGCAGCGTGCGCTCGGCCGCGGTGTCGACGTCGATCTCGCCGTGCAGCTCGACCGCCACGAAGTCGTCGCGGACGATCCGCACCTTTGCGCCGATCGAGCGCAGGAAGTCGGGCGGCTCCGGCGGGTCGTCGGTCGGCGGCGGGTCGGGCAGGTCGATCGTGATCTCTTCGTTGATGACCGGCGGGCGCTTGACGACGGCGGTCGTGACCGGGCCGGCGAACGCGATCGGCGTCAGCAGCTCGGCGCGCCACCAGCGCCGGCGCGGGTTGTTGGCCGGGTCGCCGATCTGCGCGGGCTTGGCCTGGGTGAACCCGCGCGGGTCGGTCTCGATGATCAGGCGCCCGGCGCCAGCGAGCTGGTCGTAGAGCCGGCGCGCGACCTTGGCCCGGCGCTCGGACAGCGCCTGGTTGTAGCCGGCCTTGGCGTCGTCGCCCTCCCAGGAGGCGTGGCCGACGACGGTGATCTCGTCCTGCGCCGCGAGCGAGCGCAGCGCGTCGCCGTACTCGGAGGACGCGAGCACCGACATGCCGCCGGGCGTCCAGCCGCTGTCGATCGTCTGGTCCAGCGACTCGGTCGTGTGCGTGAGATCGGCGTTGTTGGCGTACTCGTTGAGCTGGGCGTCGGTGAGCTGGTCCGGCTCGTCGTAGTGGAAGTAGACGGGCGCCTTGGTCGTCGTGCCGGGCACCGTGGCCTCGACCGTCTGCTGGCTGTCGGGCGCGAGCGGGAACGTGGCGGAGGTGGCCGGGCCGCCGGGGACGGTCACGCCGCCGACCTCCCAGGTGGCGGCCGAGTTGTCCTCGAGCGCGACCGTGACCGTCGTGTCGGTCTGGCTGCGGATGACGAGCCGCGGGTTGGTGACCGTCGCGCCGCCGCGCATGGTCGTCGACGACTCGACGTGCGCGGACGGGATCGCGCCCGGGATGGTGATGGTGCCCGAGCTGCCGCCGGGCGCGTTGCGCTGCGCGTCGATCGTGAGGATGACCGGCTCGTCGCCCTGCGCGGTGACCTCGACCTCGATCTTGATCTCGTCGGTCTGGCCCCAAGCGTCGATCGTCTTGATCCGCTCGGTCTCCCACGCGCCGCCGTCGATGCGGATCCTGGAGAGGTACGGCGGCCTGCGGCCCTCGATGTCGACCACCATCGTGGACTCGTCGGGCAGCACCACGGACAGGTGCAGGTCGTCGATGCGGCGGACGTTGATCGGCTCGCCGAACAACGTGTAGAAGCGCGCGCCCAGGTGCAGCTCGCCGCCCTGGTTGACGACGTCGAGCATGAAGTCGCCGGTCACGCCGGGCGTGTTGCCGATGCCGATCAGCAGGTTCGTCGCGCCCGCGCTGACCGCCCAGCCCTCCGCGCCCTGCGGCGAGACGAACAGGCGGATCTCCGGGAAGTAGACGCCGGTCCAGTCCTGGTCGTAGCCGAACTGCTCGAGCACGGCCGGCGGCGTCGAGCCCTGCGAGAGGTCGAGCACGGCCGAGCGGAAGCCGAAGCCGACCACGCGGCCCGTGCCGATGAACGCGTACGGCGGGTCCATCGTGACCATCTGCGCGACGCCGATGTCCCCGGGGTCGTCCAGCCCGGAAGCGCCGAACGACAGCAGCTGGATGGTCGGCTGCGAGCCGAGCGCGGAGCCCTGCGTGATCCGCAGCTTGACCTTCGGCAGCGTCAGTTTGACCTCGGTGGCCGTGTCGTGCGGCTCGAGCACCTGGTCGGTCGGGCGCAGCTGGGCGGGCTTGAGGAACGGCGGGCGCAGCACCGCGGACGTGATCACCAGGTCGAGCACGAACTCGGTGCTCGGGTAGTCCGAGACCGCACCGATCGGCGGCGGGTCGAACGCGTCGAGCACCGCGTCGACCGGCGTGCCGTTGAGCGGCCCTGCGCCCTGCACGATGATCGCCGAGCTCGCCCGGGGCGCGAGCAGCTGGAAGTCGATCGTCGTGTCGCGCAGGTCGATCCACGGCTGCCGGCGCGACGGGTCGTCCTGCGGGTGGCCCTCCGTGTTCTCGGCGCGGACGCCGAAGCTGAACGTCATCGGGTCGAAGTAGACGTCGACGTCGGCGTGGATGCGGGCGCGGCCGCGGAGCACGCTCGCCGACGGGTCAGCGCCCTCCTCGTACTCGTCCACGGCGAGCGTGGCGAGCGCGGCGTGGAAGTTCCCCGCGGCGTTGCCGAGCAGGAAGTACGGGCTGACGAGGTCCCACAGCGCTACGTCCGGCATGACCCGACCAACGACATCGACGAACCCCCTCGGCTGGTTTCGGCGACCTTTCCCGGCATGGGCGGCCCGGGGGAACTAACTCAGTGGTGGGACGCTACGGCGTGAAGCGCTGCTCTCCGGTCTGTAAGGACCCGGACAATTCACATCTCAGTCGGCGCCAGCGCCGGCGCGGAAGCCGCGGTCGGCGACGCCGAACCAGTGCGCGAGGAGGCGGCGCGCGGCGGGCGCGGCGGTGGCGGCGCCGAAGCCGCCGCGCTCGACCGTCACCACGACCACGATCGGGCGCTTGCGATCGTTGACGAAGGCCGCGTACCAGGCCTGGTCGGGATGGTCGATCCCGCGCTCCGCGGTGCCGGTCTTGCCGAACACGGGGTAGCGGCGCATGGGCCAGCCGGCGAACACCTCGGCGGACGTGCCGTCCTCCTCGCGCGCGGCGCGGCGTAGGCCGTCCAGGACCGCCCGGTGGTGCGCGGCGTTGAAGCGGATCCTGCGGCGCGGCTCGGGACGGAAGGACTGGATCGGGATGCCCTGGCCGTCGTCGACGGACTGGGCCAGGTGCGGGCGGACGACCGTGCCGCCGTTCGCGAGCGCCGCGTAGGCCACCGCCACCTGCGTCGGGGTCGCCTCCAGGTCGCCCTGGCCGACGGCGAGGTTGACGTTGTCGCCGGGCGTCCACGGCTTCTCCATCCCGCCGCAGGTCACCAGGGCCCGCTCGGTGCCGCGCGGCACGTTCTCGCGCTCGGTGCACGCGAGGTAGCGGGCGTGGCCGGCTTGGCGCCACCTGCGGTCCGGCACCCGCCCCGGCGCCTCGTTGGGCAGGTCGATGCCGGTGCGGCGGCCGTAGCCGAAGCGCTCCGCCCAGCTCTGGATCAGCCGGCCGCGGTCGTCGGCCTGCGCGCCCAGCTTGAAGAAGAAGATGTCGGACGACACCTTCAGCGCGTCCGCCACGTCGATCGAGCCGAACCGCGCCTCGCGCGCGTTCTGGTAGTCGCGGCCGCCGAACTTCCAGTGACCGTCGTCCTGGAGCTTGCGCGTCGGCGTGATCAGGCCGTCGGCGAGCGCGGCGAAGGCCGTGACGGGCTTGAACGTGGAGGCGGACGGATATGGATATTGGGTGGCGCGGTTGATGAGCGGCGCGGCGGTGCGGTCGGACGTGAGGTAGCGCCAGGTCCGCTCGGTGAACGGCCGCGCGAAGAGGTTGGCGTCGAACGAGGGCGCCGAGCCCATCGCGAGCACCTCGCCGTTGCGCGGGTCGAGCGCGATGAACGCGCCCGCGCGGGCCTGGTGCTTGGAGGCCTGGATGGCTTGCTCGAGCGCCTGCTCCCCAGCGCGCTGGAGGTCGAGGTCCAGCGTGAGCCGCAGCCGCGATCCCTGCGCGGGCCGCTCGGTGACGACGGCGCCCTGGTCGTCGCGGACGCCGTGCGCATCGACCGTGTAGCGCGCGGTGCCGTCCGCGCCGCGCAGGAACTTGTCGTACCGCGCCTCCAGGCCGGACTGCCCGATCCGCGTGCCCGGCTCCACGTCCTTGAAGCGGGGCTCGCCGAGCTGCGCGTCGGTGATCTCGGAGATCGTCCCGAACAGCTGCGCCGCGAGCCGGCCGCGCGGATACTCGCGGATGAAGCGGTTGGTCACCACGACGCCGGTGAACTCCTCCGGCCGCTCGCGCATGTAGTTGAACTGCGCGAGCGGGACGTTCGTGCGGACGGTGACGTTGGCGAACGGACGATCGGCGACGCTGCGGATGACCCGTTCGTGGATGGACTTCGGGGAGATTCGGAGCGTGTCGCCGATGCGGGCGTAGCGGGTGGCGAGCTCGGTCTCGGAGGCGGGGAGCGGCGGGATCGGGACCTCGCGGGCCGTGTCGGCGAGCGCGCTCAGGCGGCGGCGCTCGCGCTTCTCAGCGGTGGTCGAGGCGCGGCCGTCGTCTCGCAGCCGGCGGCTCAGCGCGTCGTAACGGGCCTTGTGGCGCAGGCGCTCCGTCTCGGCCGCCGCGAGGCGTTGACGGAACTCGTCGGCCTGGTCGAGGACCGCCTCGGGGAGCGTCGCGGGCACGAGCTGGACGACCGCCGCCTTGCGGGTGCGCACGAGCTGGCGGCGCTCGCGGTCCACGATGTCGCCACGCGGCGCCTCGATCCGCTCCGTGCGGACGCCGTTGCGATTGGCCGCGGCCCGCTGTACGTCGCCCGTGAGCACCTGCAGGTACCAGAGCCGGAAGAAGATGATCGCGAACAGCACGAACGCGAGGCCCCCGAGCACGGCGACGCGCCACGCGAGCTGGGGCGTGATCGGCCGCAGGCGATCCTCCATACGCGGGGGCATTTCATCTGTCTAGTTCGCGCGGGCCGCGATTTTGTGACCGGCCGGCTACGGGAGGATGTCGCGCAGCGTGACTTCGTAGCGGCCGCTGCTCTCCTGCAGCTCGCCCTCGATGTGCAGCTGCGCAGGGCCGTCCTCGGCCCACAGCTCCAGGAAGAACGTCCAGCCCTCCTGGTCGGGCTCGTCGATCACCGTCAACGCCTCGACCCGATAGACCTCGCGCGGCGGCATCACGTACGCGGCCGGGCAGTCGTCGTCCACGCGCCGGCGGATGTCCTCGATCTCGAGCGTGTCGCCGGACAGCTCGCGGACCTCTTCGTAGTCGCCGTCGACGATCAGCTCCACGAGGTCCTCGAGCACCTTGATCATCGGCTCGGGCATCGGCTCCAGGCCCGGCGGGATGTTCTGCAGCGGCGTGAGCGCGAGATCCGGCTGCAGTTCGAGCCGGTTGTAGAAGTAGTCCTCGCACGCGGCGCGCGCCTGGCGCCGGATGGCCTTGGGCACGCCGGCCTGGGCCAGCGCGAAGTTGCCCGCTTCGATCGCGTCCTCGAGCGTGTCGTGACGGCGCGTCAGCTGGGCCGCGACGGCGCGCCCGTGCTCGGTGTCGGTGGCCAGCGAGGTCCCGTCCATGAGCATGGAGGGCGCCTCGTGCCGGTCATAGCCCGGGCAGGCACGCACCGCGGCGTGCTGGACGATCAGATGGTCTCCCACGCCGCTCCATCCTACGAGCGTGACGTCGATCACTGGTGGGGTGGACTCGTCGGCCCGCTTCGCTACTCTCAATGGCGTCGGATAGCGAAGGCAACCAGAGGGCGAGACCTTCTTCTGAACGTCCCCTTGCCAGCGAAAGCCGCCTGATCTTCCGATGGCCGAGAGTCCACCCACGGGTGGGCTTTCCGCGTTTAAGGGCCCGTTTCAGGTCCAGTAGAGCAGCCGCGCGTTCGGAAGCGTGGCGGCGAGCGCGCGCTCGAAGAAGGCCTTGAGCGCGGCCATCACGGGCTTGGGATAGACGTGCTTGACACCGCCGAACTTCGTGCGCTTCTGGGCGCGCAGGTCGTCGTCCATCTCGAGTGTCGAGGCGGGATACCAGCTCCGCAGCACCGCCCGCGAGGTGTCGGTGAAGCGGTGCGTGATGCATTCGACGGTCAGGTCGGCGTCGAGTCCCTCGAGCGCGGCCGCGACGCGGTCCAGCAGCTCCTGATAACCAGCGTCCCAGTCCTCGAGCGGCATGATCGGTGCGATCGTCAGGCCCACCGGATAGCCCGCCGCGGCCAGCCGGCGCAGCGCCTGCAGGCGGGCGTCGAGCGGCGCCGTTCCGCCCTCGTAGCGCTTGGCCACGAGCGGCGCGTTGACGGACATGCGCGCCCGCGTGCGGCCGCCGTGGTCGAGGCGCAGGAGCTCGTCCACGGCATCGAACTTGGTCGTGAACCGCAGCTGCGTGCCGGGCCGGTCGGCGAAGTGCTCGATCGTCGCCGCGAGCGAGCCCGTGAGGTGCTCGATGCCCAGCGGGTCCGTGTAGCAGGAGGCCTCGAAGGTCGTGCCCTCATGCGCGCGTGCGTCCTGCTTGGACGTCACCGTCCCCCGTCCCTCATAGGCCGCGAGCTCGCCGAGGATCTCGTCGAGGTTCGCGAAGGCGCGGGTGACCGGGGCGCCCGGCAGCGAGCCGGCCAGATAGCAGTATTGGCAGTGCGCCGGACACCCGCGCGCGATGTGGAACTGCCAGTCGGCGCTCGGCGGGATCGGCTGCGGGCGCCGCGCGCTCGGCGGAGCGACGACGACCGCGAGCGTCGACTTCGCGCGCCGGTACCGGTCGCGTTCATTGCCCTGTCTGAGGCTCGGCAGCCGGTCGGACGCCAGCCGCTCGACGGGGATGCCGAGCCGCTCGCAGCGCGCCGCGATCGCGTGCCCGTGCTCGAAGTCCAGCGCGGCGCGCGTGACCAGCACGTGCTTCGGCGTCCACAGCTTCGCCATCCCAGTTGGTACGGCCGTGGGCGCGGCCGCGCTTACTTCGGCCGTTCAGCGCTTCGGCACGAGGATCTGCGCGAGGGCGCCGCTCTTGAAGCGCTCCTCTTCGACGACCTCGAACTTCAGGTGCGACCCGAGGTCGGCGAACGGGCTGCGTCCCGCGCCGATGGCGATCGGGACCGTCATCAGCTGGTACTCGTCGACGAGGTCGAGACGGGTCAGCGACTGGGCGAAGCCGGGGCCGCCGTGAACGAGGACCGTGCCCGCATCGTCGCGGGCCTTGAGGTCCGCGATCGCCGCGGCCAGGTCTGCGCCGAAGAACTCGACCGGTCCCCAATCGCCCTGCGCCACGGTGCGGGAGAACACGGCCTTCGGCTTCTCGTTCATCGCCGTCGCGATCGGCCCCTCGGACGCGGCCCAGTGCGGACCCATGATCTCGTAGCTGCGGCGCCCCATCGCGTGCACGCCGGCCGCGTCGAGCGCGCGCCGGTTCCACGTGCCCGAGTCCTCGCCGAAGAACTCGAACATCCACTCGTGCGTCCCGTCAGGGCTGGTGACGAAGCCGTCCAGGGACATGACCATCTTGAGAACCACTTTGCGCTCGCTCATGCGGGCAAGGACGCCGCCGCGGCTCAGAACTCATCGCTGAGGTCGCCGGGTACCGCGTGCTTTCAGGCGGCAGTGCGACGGCGCGAGGGGTGCAGCTGCGCGGCGAGGATCGAGGCCAGCGCGACGACGAACCCAAGCGTCTGCAGCGCCGTGAGCGGCTGGTCGAGCACGAGCCATCCGAGCGCCGTGGCCACGACGGGCGACAGCAACACGAGAAACGACACGGCGGTGACGGGGAGCCGGCTGAGGCCCTGGAACCAGAGCGCGTACGCGACGAGGCCGCCCATCACGGCGAGCCACGTGTAGCCGCCGATCGCGGCACCGTCCAAGGACGGCAGCGGCCGCTCGAAGACCAGCACGAGCGGGATGAACAGCAGCCCGCCGGCCGTGAGCTGCCAGCTGGTGAAGGCGAGCAGCCCGACGCGCTCCGGCCGGCCCCAGCGGCGCGTGAGCACGATGCCGGTGGCCATCGACACCGCCGCGCCCGCGGCGGCGAGGATGCCGACCAGGTCGAACGTCGCGTTCCCACGCAGGACCAGCAGCGAGACCCCCGCGACGCCGGCCGCGCCCCATCCGAGCCGCCACCCGGTCGGTCGCTCGTGGAGCAGCAGCAGGGCGAGCCCGGCCACGAGCAGCGGCTGCGTCGAGGTCACCGTGGCGGCAACGCCTCCCGGCAGCCGGTAGGCGGCGACGAACAGCAGTGCGTTGAAGATCCCGATGTTGAGCAGGCCCAGGATCAGCGAGCGCCACCACCACTCGCCGTGCGGCAGACAGCGGGCGATCGCCAGCAGCACCAGGCCGCCCGGCAGCGCCCGCAGCACGCAGGACAGCAAGGGTGCGTCCGGCGGCAGGAACTCGGTCGTGACGAGATAGGTCGTGCCCCAGACGCAGGGCGCGATCGCGGCCAGCGCGACGGCGCCTCGGTTCAGACCTGAAAAGTTCAACGTTGAACATTTTAGGCCGGGCGGTAGGGTTCCGTCAATGGACGACCACCTGGACCGGGTGCTTGCGCAGTGGAGGTCCGAGCGTCCGGACCTGCAAGCAGCGTCGATGGGCGTCGTCGGCCGCATCCAGCGCGCCAGCCGCCTGCTCGAACGCTCGCTGGCCGAGAACTTCGCTCGCCACGGCCTGGAGTTGTGGGAGTTCGACGTCCTCGGCACGCTGCGCCGCTCAGGGCCGCCGTACCGGCTCACGCCCGGCGCGCTGTCGGAGAGCTCGATGGTCACCGCCGGGGCGATCACCAACCGGATCGACCGGCTCGTCCGCAAGGGGCTCGTGACCCGGGATACCGATCCGGACTCCCGCCGCTCGGTGATCATCACCTTGACCGAGCAGGGGCGCTCGATCGTCGAGGACGTGCTCGTCCCGCACATCGACCACGAGGACCGGCTCCTCGCGGTCCTGGACCGCGACGAGCGCGAGCAGCTGGCGGCTGTGCTGCGCAAGCTCCTGCTCGAGCTCGGCGACCGCCCCTCCCCCGCGATGCGCGTGCCCGAGCGCTGACATGAGCGACCGGACGCAGGACCTGCGCGTGCTGGACGGGCGCTACGTGATCGAGCCCTCGACACCACCCGCCGGGGCGGAGCTCCTGGCCGTCGTCTTCGGTCCGGACGGCCAGACGACGATCCGCCGCGACGACGCTGCCCGGGACGGCTGGGCGGCCCTGTGGAGCGGGGACCATCCTCACGACCCTTCGGCGACGGGGATGCTCAGCGCCATCGTGGCGCCGTTGGCGGCCGCCGACACGCCGGTGATGGTCGCTTCGACCTTTCACGCCGACCTCGTCCTGGTGCCCGCGGCCCGGCTGGACGACGCGCTCGCCGCGCTGCGCGCCGCCGGCCACCGCGTCGCGCTCGCCCAGGGGTGAGCAGGTTCACCCCCAGGGTCGGTTGGAGCCCCGCCCGCCGGCCACCAAGATGTGCCTCACAGCGGCTGACCACCGCACGACAGACAAGGCCCCGGGCAGTTCCCTCCTCCCCCCGACACCCGCCGCCTTCCTCTCCGGCCGCCGCGCCTGACCAGCGCGGCGGCCACCCCTCTCAGCCCTCGAGCGCCGGCAGGAAGTGCTCCGCGAACAGCTTCGCGGTGAGCTCCGGCCGGCTGGCGACACCGACCTTGGCGAAGATCGACTTCACGTGATCGCGCACGGTGTGGCGTGAGAGCCACAGCGCCGAGGCGATCTCGTCCGTGGCCAGGCCGCGCACGAGCAGCTGGGTGACCTGCTGCTCGCGTTCGCTCAGCTCGTAGAGCTCGACCACGAGCGACGCGAGCTCGGCGCGCCGCGCGGGCTCGATCATCACGGCGACGCGTTCGCCGGAGCCGCCGCGGTCGCGCAGGCACGCGGCGTGCAGGACCAGCCAGCGACCCGTGCGGGTGGCGACGCGGGCGCGCGGGACGCCACCGGCGGCGTGGCGGGCGCGCAGGGCCACCGCGTGCACGGCGTCGGGCAGCTCGAGCCCGCCCGTGCCGATCTCCGCCAGCAGCTCCTCCGCCACGAGGCTCACCGACTCGACCGCGCCGTCGGGCCCGAGGACGACCATGCCGGGAGCGTCCGCCGGCCGCGACTCGTCGACCGCCGCGAGCAGCAGCGCGGTACGCAGTCCGTGCGCGACGTGGTCGCACAGCGAGCCGACGAACTCAGCTTCCGCGCGCGTGAAGTCCGGGTCGCCCTCGCGACGGGTGAGGCAGGCGACGCCCCAGCACGCGCCGCCGGTCGAGAACACGGCGCGCAGCTCGCCGCTGTAGCCGTTCGGGACGTGCAGGCGGCGATGGCGGGCGCTCAGCTCGGGGTCCCCGGCCGTCGCCTCGCTGAGGATCGCGACGCGCTCGGGCCGGCGGACGATCTCGCCGAACTTCGCAAAGTCGGGGGCCGTCAGCTCGTTCTCGAAGAAGTCGAGATGGAGCGCACCGTCGACGTTCTCGACCATCGCGTCCGTGTACAGCATCGTCGCCGGGTCGGTCGACAGCCACCCGGCCGACTGGTAGGGGACCAGTGGCCGCAGCTTCTCGCCGACCTGCGCGAACAGCTCACGCGCGGGCAGCCCGCTCGTACACGTCCGAATGATTGCGTCACGGGCGAGGTCACCTTTGAGGCCGAGCGGTCCCATGGCGGGATCGTACGGGCGCCACCGCCGCGCGTGGAATCCCTCAGCTGCGGGATTGGACGGATGGCCAGGACCACGGACCATCCTGGCCATGACCACGACGCTCTCCACCGCAGAAACATTCGCCTTTATGGGCGAGGTCGTCGCCGTCCGGCTTCCCGCCGAACGCACGGCCGGCGCCGTCTCGATGCTCGAGCACCTCGCACCGCAGGGCATGGCCACGCCCCTGCACGTCCAGCCCAACGAGGACGAGGTCTTCTACGTCCTCGACGGCCGCATCACCGTCCACCTCGACGGCGAGGTCTCCGAGGCGGGCGCGGGCGACGTCGTCCTCCTCCCGCGTGGCGTCCCCCACGCCTTCCGGGTCGACTCCGAGCGGGCGCGCATCCTCGCGCTCTCGGTGCCCGGCCACCACGAGCGCTTCTTTCGGCTCGCGGGTGACCCGGCCGACACCTTCGAGCCCGCCGCGGCCGCGACCGCCGACCCGCCGGACTTCGCCCGCATGACCGCCGCGGCCGCCGAATCGGGGTTCGAGATCCTGGGGCCGCCGCCGTTCGAGGGCTAGGCGAGGATCGGATTGTCGTCTGCGTCGGTTACGGACAGCACGCTGATTGGAAGCTTGCCCGCTGCGTCCTGAACGAGCGCGCGCTCTCGGATGACGATCGCCGAAGCGAACTCCGCCGTCGAGACCCTCATGCATCCCACCGGCTGGAGCGGTCTCTTGACGAGCACGCCCAGGCGGCCCGGCTCGTCAGCGGGCGGCGCGCCGGCGCAGTTGGGCCACGCGCCGGCCGACGGCAGTTTCGGCAAGGCCGGGCAGCGAGGTCAATGCCTGGCGGAGGCCTGGGGCAGCGACCGCGCGCGCGTACCGCGAGCCCTCCACCTTCCGCAGCCGCCGCGGGTGCCGGTTGACGAGCACGAGCACGCCGTACTCGTCGGTCTGCGCCCGCTCGCGGTAGCGGTCGTCGCCCAGATACGGAGCCCAGGGGTACGCCGTCGAGCGCTCGACGACGAACGTCTCGGCCGTCACGCGCTCGATCTCGCGACGCCGCTCGAGGTCGTGGTACTCGAGCATGATCAGCGACACCGCGGTGAGGTCGAGCGCAACGAGAATGGCCAGCTCGCACCCTTCGACGTCGAGCTTGATGATGTCGGCGGGGGGCAGGTCACGCGGGTGCACGACCGGGACCTCGATGCTCTCCGCGGCGTCTGCGCCGGAGAGGAACTCCGTCGCGACCGGCGCCAGCGCCGCCTCGATGTCGCCGCCGCCGCGGCGAACGAGCCCGGTCGAAGCCGCGTCCATCGGGTAGACGGCGGCGTGCACGCGGTGGATTTTCGGATGGTCCCGTGTGTTGCGCTTCAGCAGCGCGAACGTCTCCGGATCGGGTTCGTAGGACGTGATCGTGCTGCCCGGCCAGCGCAGCTGCGCCCACAGCGCGAACGCACCGACGTTGGCGCCCAGGTCGAGTATGGCCAGGTCCCGGCCGGCGTATGGAGCGTCGTACTCGCCTCCGAAGACGTCTTGTGCCGCGGACGCGACCTCCGATCGCATGATCGGCGAAAGCCCACTCAGGTCGAGCGCGACCGGGATGACCGCCTCGAAGACGTGCTCGCCCATGGCGGGAGCGTAACCGCTTGGGCGCGGCGCGGGGGACGGTCGAACCCCGGTGCGTGCGCCGTCCGGTCGCAGGGGTCCTCAGCGGCGCAGGTCGAACGGGAAGGGCGTTTCGATGCAATGGATGAGGTCTTCAAGCGCGACCAACGCGCGACCGACATCTGCGACGAGAACCCCGGCGCCCTGCTCCAGTGGCCGTGCTACGGCGGCCTCGGCCAACGCTGGGAGTTCGATCAGGTTGGGCCGGGGGCGTTTTACAGCGTCATCAAGAACGTCTACACCGGCTTGGCCATCAACCAGGCCGGCCCCACGACGGCGCCGGGCGGTCGTCATCCAATGGCCGCCGACGTCGGGCGACAAACGAGCGGCTCGTGATCGCGCCCGTGCAGTCCTCCACCCACTGACGTCGACCACCTGATCGGAACAACGCTCGCGGTGAGTCGGGATGGCAAGACGCAGGGCGGTATCCGGCGGAGGTCCGCGAGCCGGTGCGGATGGTGTTGGACATGAGCGCGAGTACGCGTTGTCGTCTGCGGCAAATCGCGGCGCACGACGAGCCCCGATGAGGCCGCAGATCGTCCGGCCGCTTTCGGCCGAGCGTGACTTCACCGCGTCTGCGCCCAATCGCTTGCGGTGGCGGATTTCACGTAGTCGGGCTACCGGCTGGCGCGCAGTTGATCTGCCACAACGACGCCGGCAGTCAGTACCTGAGCTTCGCCTTCACCCAACGGCTCATCGACGCCCGCGTCGACGCCTCCGTCGGCGCGTCGGCGACGCTTACGACAACGCCTCGCCGAGACCACGATCGGCCTGTTCGAACCGAGAAGATCCGCCGCGAGAGCCGCTGGAAGACCCCTCGCCGGTATCGAGCTGGCCGCTCGGTCAAAGGCCGTGTGCGAGGCCCTGTCGCCAGGTTGCGTAGCGCGGCTGCCAGCCGAGTTCGCGCTTGGCCTTTGCGTTGGAGGCGCCCCGCACCTCGGTCATCATGACGGTGGCCATCTCGCCGGCCGCCATCCGCCCGAGCCAGCGGGGAACGCGCCGAGGCGGCTTGGCGTCCAGCGCGCTTGCCACCGCGGGGAGCCACTCGCGGACGGCTACGGGCTCGTCGTCGACGATGTTGTAGACGCCCGGCGCGCCGCGCTCGATCGCGGCGACGGTCGCCGCGGCAGCGTCGTGGATGTGCAGGTGCGACCAGACGCCGCCTCCATCCCCGATGATCGGAAGCCGGCGCTTGCGGATCGCCGTTGCCATCACGGCATCCGGCGCGAGGCTCAGTCCGGTCTCGGGTCCGTAGAAGCCGCCGAAGCGCAGCGCGAGGCCCGCTCCCCAATCGATCGTCGTGACCGCCGTCTCGAGGTACTGGTATCCCGCTTGAACCGCCCGAAGCGCAGCCGGAGGGTCGGGCTCCAGCGGATCGGCCTCGGTCAGGACCGGCCCGCCCATCCGCGCGTAGCGAAACGCCCCGAAGCTCTGCGCGACCACGCGCCGCGCACCCACGGCGCGGCCGGCGGCGACCAGGTGGTCCGTTGCTTGCGTGCGCAGTCGGTTGGTCATCGTCGCCGCGAGCGAGCGGTCCGGGTGCCGCGCATCGCGGAGGCTCATCGGACCCGACAACGCCGTGAGCTGATGCACGATCACCTCGGGCTCGGCGGACGCCACCGCCCGCATGACCGCCTCAGGGTCCAGGGCATCCGCCACCACCGGGTGCGCGCCCAGGTTGAGCAGGAGGTCCTGTTTGGACGCGCTCCTGGTCATGCCGACCACGTCGTGGCCTCGCGCCACCAGCTCGGGGACCAGCGTTCTGCCGATGGCGCCCGTGGCGCCGGCGAGGAAGATCTTCATCGCGTGCTCCTGTGGTTGTCTCTGCTGTCTGAGACGAGCCAGAGGCGGCCGATGTGACATGGAGCCCGCGGGGTGCGGATGTCACGCTCGCGCCGGCTGCCTCGTCAGGGGAGCATGAGCGAAATCGTCATCACCGGAGCGACCGGCGTGATAGGACGCCGGGTTGTGCAACGGCTCGTCTCGGCGGGCCACGACGTCGTGGGCGTGACCCGGTCGGCGCAGGGCCGCGGGGCCGTCGAGGGTCTCGGGGCGCGCGCCGTGGAAGTCGATGTGTTCGACCAGGACGCACTGACCGTCGTGTTCTCCACCGCCGACGCCGTCGTGAACCTGCTCACGCGCATCCCGGACGCCAAGCACATGAGCACGCCCGGAGCGTGGCACGAGAACGACCGGCTCCGGCGCGAGGCGTCCGCCGTCATCGCCCGCGCCGCCCACGCCGCCGGCGTCCCGCGGCTGGTGCAGGAGTCACTGGCGTTCGTCTACGCGGACGGCGGTGACGAGTGGCTCGACGAAGACGCGCCCGTGCACGCGACCGGCCCGACCGAGACCGCGCTGGTCGCCGAGGCGAACGCCGCGCAGCTGTTCGCGGGCGAGACGGTGGTGCTGCGGTTCGGCCTGTTCATCGGGCCGGACAGCGCGCTCACGCGCTCGGACATCGACGCCGCACGGGCCGGTCTCTCGCCCAGCCTCGGACGGCGGTCGGCGCACCGGCCGACCGTCTGGCTCGACGACGCCGCCGCGGCAGTGATCAGCGCTCTCGCCGCACCGCCCGGCATCTACAACGTCGCCGACACGCACCCACCGACGCGCGCCGAGATCGACGCTGCACTTGCCGCCACCGTCGGTCGCGGATCTCTGCGTCCGGCATTCGACGAGGTACCGCCCGCAGTCGAGGTGATCGCGCGCTCGCAGCGCGTCTCGAGCTCGCGGCTGCGCGAGGCGACCGGCTGGACGCCGTCCGTGCGCGGCGGAACGGAGGGCTGGTCGCTCATTCTCGGGCAGCGGAGGGCGGCATGACGGCCGCGCAGCGTTTCGCCGAGCTGCGCCCGCGCCTGGTGCGCATCGCCTACAGCGAGCTCGGCGATCTCAGTGAAGCCGAGGACGTCGTCCAGGAGGCGTGGCTGCGGCTGGAGCGGGCCGGGGCCGACTCGGTCTGCGATCTCGAGCGCTGGTTGACCGTCGTCGTGGCCCGCTTGGCCCTGGACGCGCTGCGCTCGGCCCGGGCACGGCGCGAGACGTATGTCGGCCCGTGGCTGCCGGAGCCGCTGCTCTCGCCGGACGCGACGGAGGACCCCGCCGACCGCGTCACGCTCGACGAGACCGTCAGCTACGCCCTGCTCGCCGTGCTCGAGCAGCTCTCGCCCGCGGAACGCACGGCCTTCGTGCTCCACGACGTCTTCGACGTCCCGTTCGACGAAGTCGCCGACGTCGTCGGTCGAACGCCGCAAGCGGTGCGCCAGCTCGCGTCCCGGGCCCGCCGGCACGTCGAGCACCAGCGGCCGCGCTTTCAGCCGACCCGCGCCGAGCACGACGATGCCGTGCGCGCGTTCGCGAGCGCCATCGCCGAAGGCGACCTCGCCGAGCTGATCGCGGTGCTCGACCCGGATGTGATCTGGACCACCGACGGCGGTGGTCAGGCGACCGCCGCGCGCAAGCCGCTGCGGGGCGCCGATCGCGTCGCACGCGCGTGGATGGCGCTCCGTCGTAAGCCGGCCATCGCTCCCGAGGCCACGCCGGTCGCCGTCAATGGCCATCTTGGCCTGACGATCGCCGTCACCGACGGCCACGCGATGGTCCTGTCGTTCGTCGTCGAGCGGCGCCGGATCACCCGCATCGACGCCGTCCGCAACCCGGACAAGGTCCGGCATGCGCTGGCGCGAGCTCGACCGTGACTCGGCAGCGCCACCGCTGCGGCCTCCAGGCGTCGACACCCGCGCGATCGATGGCGGCGAACTCGCCGACCCTCCCAAGCCCCGAGCCCGGTCGTTCGCTCACCTGGGCCGGCTACGCGGCGTTCGTCTGGGCGACCGGTTACGCGATCGCGGTGCGCGGTTACCACGGGCTGGGCGGAACTGTCGGGATCGCCGGCAGGTTTGATGACCCAGCGACCATGCGGCGGGCCAGTCTCATCGCCGGTGCAGGCATCCTGCTCGTGGGCCTCGGGGCACTCGCGCTGGTGCGGCCGTGGGGCCTGCGCATCCCGCGACGACTGCTCATCGTTCCGGCGATCACCGGCTCGGCATACGTCATGGCCCACGCACTGACCGCATACGTGACCAAGCCACTCCATGCGCTGGGCGTCATCGAATTGCGATTCGACGGCTGGGCGAAGCGCGACCAGACGGCGCAATTCCTCTGGGACCT
This sequence comes from Solirubrobacter deserti, assembly GCF_003344625.1. Taxonomy (GTDB): domain Bacteria; phylum Actinomycetota; class Thermoleophilia; order Solirubrobacterales; family Solirubrobacteraceae; genus Solirubrobacter; species Solirubrobacter deserti. The sequence continues at coordinate 62,623 of NZ_QPKJ02000006.1, forward strand.
GTTGTTCTATGAGCCCTGGTTCCTCGGCCTCGGCGTCCTCGTCACCCTCGCCGCGCTCCACCACCATCGCCGCTCCGGCGGCACCGAACGCGCCGCAAGGCAACTGATCCTCGCTTCGGCGCTGGCGACGCTCGCATTCACCGCCATCGCCTGCACGCTCGTCGTCGTACGAGGGCGCTGAGCGGCGACCGCTGAACCGGTTCATCGGGGTGCGCTCTAGCGCGAGAAGTCGCGTGTGTCGACGATCTGGTCGCTTCGGTGGTTGTGGTGTCGCGCTAGTGCCCGCGCCGCGATGAATGGGCTCGTCGCGAGACACGCTGAGGAGGCTCGTCGCTCGCTACCCGGCTGAGCCCTCGCGCCAGCACGCCGATGCCGACACCGGCCGTCAAGGCCGCGGTCATTGGAATCAGCGCGAAGGCGATGAAGAAGAAGTGGTAATTGCCCCAGTCCTCGTCGGAGCCGCAGACTGAGCAGGTTCCCGCGAGCAGGTCGTAGATGCGCAGGACAGCCAAGAACAGCAGTGACCAGATCGTCGGCAGCAGCAGCACCCACGCCCGTGCAATCACAGCTCCGAAGATTGCGATGGGAATGAGAAAGACGGCCGCCGCGACAGCATCAAGCTCGTCAGAGCCCATGAACGCTAGAGCGACGCTCGACACGGCCACGATGAGTGGGAACGTCAAGACCGTGATCGCAATTCTGCGTTTTCGGCGCCCGGGCGCATCGCTCATCGCTCCGCAGGTACCCGTCTACGGAGGTCGGCAGCCTCAAGACCTTGCCCGGTCGTTCGGACTGGCCATACGCGGTCTCCTACGCTGGCAGTCTTCACTGGACGTCGGTTGACGAAGCAGCAACTTTCGACGAAGTCGCGCGTCAGGAAGGCGTTGCGTCAGCGCCACTTGCGGTCGTAGATGCCGTCGTAGGCCCCGAAGCCACCGCGACCGTCATTGACGTGTTGGCGGCCAAGCAGACGGCCCTGAGCGTCAAGTGCCACGATGTCGTTGGCGTGTACGAGGCTGAGACCGTCCACAGGCACGTGAACGGCGAACACGCGTTTAGAGGAATCGCCGGGCATCGGGGCCGTCGGAGCGCGTAGCGCGTCGCGCCCCTTGCCGAACCGCACCGCGGCGGCTTCAGGGATCGTGACGCCGACGAGGGCATCGCCCGTTTCGGTTCGGAGCAGCTCGGATTCAACGGCCCAGCCGGAAGTGAACGTGCGTCCACCGCCCACGCCGGCGCCATAGTGGAGAATCATCGGCTTCCCGTCACCCCGACGACCGATGGCCAGCTTGATCCCCGTTCCGGCGAGCGCTTCGGGCTCCCACCGGACAGCGCTCTCGCCAGGGTGGCCGAACTCCTTCGCGATGTCCTTCGGATCGTTTGAGTCGGCGCCCGTGATGCGCAAGCTGATTCCCGCGACCGCGAACAACGAAAGGCACGCTACGCACCCGAGCGTTACCGCGACGAGACGATGCACAGTCTGGATTCTAGATCCAGCGGACCGGCATCGACGGAACGCTAGAGAAGCCTCGATGGGCGCGCTCCGTGCTTGGGATCAGCAGCGCGAGTTTCGACGGTTCCACTACTTCTGGTCGAGGGCCTCGGCAGCGCTGCGCGCTTGTTCGGCGACCGGGCGAGCGGCCGTGACGCCTAGTTGTTCGCGCTCGGAAGGAACCGGACCACGCCGTTAGCGAGTGGCGTTCCGACGAGGTCGCTTGGCTCTGGTCCCTCGATCAGGCGCACCAGGAATTCGGTCGCTGTCATTGCGACCAGCTCGTGGAGTTGCTCGTCTTCTCGCAGGACGACTACGGGCCAGTGGGAGGGCTCGCCCTTCGTCAGCCAGAACAAGTCGTGCTCGTTGGCAATGGTCGCCCACTTCACGAGCGCGCCTTCGGCCGGCCAGAGCGGGTATGGGGGCCAGTCGTTCGCAAGCCGCTCACGATGTCCCGCCATCTGCTCGGCGGACTCCCGAGTGGAAGCGACCATGTCGTAGAGCCGCCGCGGATTGTCGACCGACAGCAGGAACACGTAGCCGTCGAACGCACCGGGTCCGTAGACCGCCATCAGCTCCGCGTAGTCGGGCGGAAGCGCGAGCGTACGCCCGTCGGTGTCGATGACCACGTCCGATGGCACCGGGCTGGCGGCCGGCGCGACATGCTGCTTGAGACGATCCAGCGTCATCAGGCCGCCATCGTACGTCCAGGTCGAGCAAACGCAGGCGCAGGAAGCGCAGGTTGACGTAGCGCTTCTCGACGGTTGCGCTAAAGCGAGGAGTCCGGCGCGGGCGCGAGGCGAACGTTGCACGGCCGGGCATGCGAAGCCTTGTCCTGGGCGGTCAGGTTTATCACCAGCCAGCTTCCGCTGACCGGTGAAATGGCACATCGTGGCGGCTGTGCGATTCGCTCGTGCTGCAGCACTCGTCATCGTCGGCGCCGCGGTTGTCCCGGCGTACGCGCAAGCCGGGTTCCCGGGCCGCAACGGGCAGCTGGCGGTTGGCGGACAGGTGGTCAACCCGGACGGCACGGGCTTGAGGCCGCTCGTGGACGGCTCTCGCGTGCGCTGGTCCCCCGACGGCATGCGCATCGTGTATGTCCCCAGAACCGGCGGGATCGCAGTGGCCAAGGGCGACGGCAGCGACGTGCGGATCATCAGTACGTCCGTGGTCGATCGCGACCCGACCTGGTCGCCAGACGGCGGGCGAATCGCCTTCTCCCGCCAGGTCTTCGGCGGACCGCCGAGTACGCAGGTGTTCACGGCGGCCGCTGACGGCTCCGATGTGCGCCAGGTCACTCAGTTGACTCCCGGTTCGTCAAGCCCGGAATCCCGCGTCATGTCGGATTGGTCCCCGGACGGCGCCACGATCGCGTACACGCTGTTGAACCTGCGCGGATGCGGAGGGCTGCTCGGAGCTCGCACGGACGGTGGCCCGGCGCCGCTGCCGGTCGATGTCGTGATCCCGGCTCGCGCGGAGGATCCCGATTGGGCGCCGGACGGCTCGGGAGTCGCGTACGGGCGGGCCAACTGCGGCCCATTGCCGTTCGGATCGAGCCTCATCGGGCCCGATCGCCGCGTCCTTGTCCGTCTGGACAAAGACGACTGCGGGCCCATCGGTCCGACGTGCCGGTGGTACTACAACACCTCGCCGGCGGTGGCGCCGCAGGGCGGTGTGATCGCCTACTCGCAGGCGTTCACGGGCGGACCAGGCGGAACGGGCTCCAACGTTCGCATGATCAACGTCGACGGGACCGGCGATCGTCATCTGATGGACGGGACCGGCCCGCTTGACTGGCGCCCGCTCCGGCAGAGCGCGCCGGCGGGCGCTTGCCGTGCTCCGGGCGCGATCGTCGGCACGGGCCGAGACGACGTGCTCGTGGGCACTGCGGGCGACGACGTCATCTGCGGCGGCGGAGGCAGCGACGTGATGCTCGGTGGGGACGGCGACGACCTGCTCGTGGGAGGGGTCGGACGCGACTCGATCGCCGGAGGCCCGGGCCTGGACCGCCTCTGCGGCGACGGCGGAGGCGACACGCTGCACGGGAACGCCGGCGACGACGTGCTCGCCGGCGGGGCGGCCCGTGACCTGATCAGCGGCGACGACGGGGCCGACAGCCTGATCACCGACGACGACGGCGGCACTCGCGACGACGGCACGCAGGTCTCGCGCGTCGATCTCTTGCTCAGGGACTGACGCCCCCACGGTGATGCGCAGCGGGCGTGCCCCGACTCGTCCGCTGCCGCCTATAGGCGCCGTCGACTGCGCACCACCACGGACATGACGCAAGCGGCGTGTCTCGACGGTGCCGCCACGTGCATCCGGGGAACCGGCACTGTCATGCCGATCATCGGGCCGTTCGAGGTTCTCGTCCTGCTGGTCCTGATCGCCCTGGACGTCGTCGTGCTCGCTCCCACGAGGCGCCGGCGCGGCTCGTCATCCGCGATCCCTGGGCCGGCCACGAGCGACGGTGCTCACTCAGCCGCCGCCTGCCGGTCCGGGCACTGAGTACAACCGTGACCGCGCCGCCTCGTACCCCGTCTCGGTGCGATCGACCGCGGCGTCGGGATGTTGCTCTTGGAGGCTCAGCTGAGCGGTCGTGTCATCCGTGGCGTCGAGCGTCCGGTAGGTCTCGAACCGGGTCGTGACGCGTGAGCGGTCGGGCGAGGTGGCGGTCAGCTGGATCGGTTCGTACGTGCGAGCGTCGACGAGGTAGGTCCAGTGCTCCGCCGCGCCGCTTGGGAGGGGATTGCGGTACGCGAAGCGGATGACGTCGCGACCGTCAGCCGTCGATCGCTGCTGCTCGCGGGCGCGTCCGGAGCGCAGCAGGTCCGCGAGTTGCTCGCGCATGGGGTCGCCGTCGGCCGCGGGCATCGGCGTGCCGAGTGCCGGGCCGGCGTCGGGCGCGTTCGTGTAGATCGTGTTCGTGGCACGGTCGTAGAGCTGCGCCGGCCGGTCTCCTACTATCGCCGTCTCGACACGGGCACCGTCCGTGCGTGTGGTGATCTCGCGTCGCGCGTACGGGCGGGAGGTCTGCCGCCACGTCTCGGTGCGCCAGCTCGACGCGTTGCCGTCCGCGGCCACCTGACGGTACACGGCGATCTCGTGCACGACTGATCCCGGCGGGGCGCTCAGCACCGCCGCCGCGCGTTCGGCGGCGGACGCGGTGGACACCCCAGGCGGAGCGACACTGGTGTCGTCGATCGGCAGCGAGAAGGCGCCGAGCGCGATCGCGACCGAGCCGACCGTCACGGCCCCCATGCGCACGAAGGTCCTCCGGCGCCGACGCCGATCCGCGAACTGGTCGCGCTCGATGGCCCGCTCGAGCTGCGTGGCGAAGTGAACAAGGGATTCGGGCAGCGGTTTGGTCATCGTTCCTCTCTCAGACTCAGTTGAGCGAGACGGCGAAGGGCACGCGACACGCGCAACCGGGCCGCCGCCGGGCGGATCGAGAGCTGGCGCGCGACCTCGCCGTAGGGCAGCTCGTCGATGATGCGCAGCTCGACCGCGTCACGCTCATGGTCGGGCAGCTCGTCCAGCACCGCGGCCAGGGCAAGACGTGGTGACAACCGATCATCGACCGCGGCGTACTCGTCGTCCTCCGCGAGCGCGAGCGGAAGGCCGAGCCGCTCACGCGCCCGCGACTCGATCCGGTCGCGCCGCGCCGACTCGCGCAGCACGTTGTGGGCGATGCCCAACAGCCACGGCAGCGCCCAGCCGTCGTGCTCGTCGCGGAAACCATGGCGCCGCATCCAGGCGCGCGCGAACGTCTCGGCGGTCAGGTCGGCGGCCGCCCAGGCGATCCTGCGCTCGAACCATACGTGCACCCGGCGCACATGGCGGCGATACAGCTCGCCGAAGGCCGCGGCGTCCTGCTCTGCCGCCGCGAGCAGTTCGGCATCTGTCCGCGTGGCACGCTCGTCGTTCCACATACCCCTTCATGACGCTAAGGCAGCGCGCCGTATCCGGGCAGCTCGTGCAACCACGGCTGGCGCCCGGCGCCGCGACGCCCGCAGGCGTAGCGGCTCTCAATATCGCGGCCGCCCGCGTCGAGGTGTAGTCCGGCCACCGGTCAGTCCGCCTAAGCGCGGATCGAATGCGGCGAAAGCTCCCGCAGGCGCAGATTCGCCTCGCGGGGCGAGTCGATCAAGCGCGGCATACCAGCGGATCTCGACCCGCCGTACACGATCAGCGTCGGGCAGAATCGAAGCGAGGAGGCTGTGGTCTTCTACGTCGCCGGCGACCATTACACGGAGGTGCCGAGGCGGCATACGATCACGCCTTCGGCGGCGCGGGCCGCAATGCGGCATTTTGTTGCCCCCGGTGAGTTGTCGCCGGACGTGACCTGGGGGGAAGGCTGAGCCAGCTGCGTTGTCGACGCGGGTGCTGGCTGAGTTCGAGCGCCAGCTGACCACTCGCCCGAAGCTGCGGCGAGTAGCGCTTCGTCAGCTGGCGAGCCCGTAGGCGTGGATGACCGCACCGGTGGCGAAGCGCTTCTGATCGAGGAGCTCGAGGGTGGCGGCGCTGGCCGGGCGGAACAGCGGCTCGCCGCCTCCCTTGATGATTGGGGAGGTGCAGATCCGGTATTCGTCGAGCAGGCTGCCCGCGGCGAGGGCGTCGGTGAGTTGGCCGGTGCCCCAGATGATGATGTCGCCGCCTTCGGCCTGCTTGAGGCGGCTGACCTCGTCGAGCAGGTCGGGGCCGGGGATGACGACGGTCGGGTTCCACGCGGAGGTGTCGACTGGCCGGGAGGCGACGACGTACTTGGTGATCGAGTTGACGTGGTCGGCGAAGGGGTTGCCGCTCCGGGTGGGCCAGGCTTGGGCCATCCCCTCGTAGGTGATGCGGCCGAGCAGCAGCGCGTCGGCGGGCAGCGTCATCTCGAGGCCGTACTCCTGGAACTCCTCTCCGGAGTAGCGGAAGGACCACTTGTGCGGCTCGTCGATGTAGCCGTCGAGTGTGGCGTGGGTGAAGCTGATGATCTTGCGCACGGAACGGTTCTCCCGGTCGAATGGTCAGCGGCGCCGACGGTGTGGGTTCTTCTGGCGTGACGTATCGGAACAGAAGGTCGGCGTCGGCACAACGGGGTCGGCACCACCGGTTCGCGCAGACCCATTGACCCCGTCTGCATAATCCGGGCCGATGCATCGCGGTGGAACAGCGACCTGAACGATGCGGCTCAGGCCCGGCGCGTACCTGATCCTGGGGATGCTCGAGCGGGGCGTCCGGACGGGCTACTCGATCAAGCGCACGGTCGATCGCAGCACGCGCTTCTTCTGGGCGGCGTCGCTCGCCCAGGTCTATCCGGAACTCGCCGCGCTGGAGGCCGACGGCTACGTGACCGGGACAGAGGAGCCGCACGGCAACCGGCCGCGCAAGAGCTACCGCCTGACCGACAAGGGCCGGGCGGCGCTGGGAGAGTGGCTGCGCAGCGAACGGGTGCCGGACTTCGAGCAACGCGACGAAGGGTTGCTGCGGTTGTTCTTCGCCGACGCGCTGCCGCCCGAGGACGCGCTCGAGCTCGTGCGGCGCCTACGCGCGCGAGCGGAGCAGATCGACGCCCGCTTCCAAGCCGAGATCCTCCCGCTCGCGCGGCAGGCCGGCAGTCGCTTCCCGCTGATCGTGGCCCGGGAAGGCGCCGACTACTTCGCATGGCGGGCCGACTGGTTCCGCCGGATCGAGGCCGAGCTCGCGAGCGAGCTCGACGGCACAACACCCTGACCTGAGCGACTGTCCGCCCGCGTTTCCTCCGTCGTGGGAAGGCGACGGCGCCGAGCGGTTTGCGGTTCCGCACGCGACCTGCCGTCTTGCGAAGCGCCGGGGCTCGAGCCCGACTCGACGAGAGCGGATCGGGCACGCCGTCAGAGTGGCGCTTCGACGAAGGGACCTTCTTGGCGAAACCGCGTCTCGCACCGTTCGGGCCAGCAGACGCGGGCGAGTCGACCCCTCGCGCGCTACCGGCGATCAGCTACGCCGAGAATCCTTTGCTGGGCCCCACATGGGGCCACGGGCATCGTCCGGTCCGCCGCTTGGCGTGCGGAAGCCCTGTATCAGCGTCACCACCGAAGCGACCAAGAAGCAGACGCCGACAGCGAGGAAGAACCAAGCGGCGGGCGGCTCGAGCACGCGTGCAGCGGCGTTACACAAGACTCCGCACCCGACAAGCAAGCCGACCCGACGATTCTTGTCCGCGCGGGGACCGCGGTAGCGCTTCATTCGGCGCGCATTGTCGCCTACGAGTGCCGAGCCGGCTTGACTTCAAGTGCGATTGAAGCTGTAGCTTGCTGCTGAGCAAAGAAGACGGCGAGTCGCTGAGCGCGTACACGGCGCTCCTGCGCGCCGGGGCACGGGCTGACCTCCCCGCTCCCTACGCGGAGCTGTGGGTGGTGCTGAGCGGCACCCTCCGCATCGGCGCAGCCGCCGACCCCGTGACCGTGCACGCCGGCGAGTTCGTGCATGTCCCCGAGCACACGCCCGGTCACGTCGAGGCGCTTGCCGACACCACGCTGGTCTGCGTGTCTGTCCCTGCGCACTGAACACGAGCGCTGCAGACTCCATGCAACAGTGAGCAGGCGTGATGGGGGCACCAGCGACTTGTGCGGACGCGCGCCACGGGACCCAACGGCATCGAGTACCTGGCCTTCGGTCCACGACACCAGGCGGAGGGCGTGCGACGCGCGTGTTCAGAGAACGCGGTCGTCCTGGTGGGCACCGAACCACGCGCTCTGCCGGCTCATGCGGTCGCGTGCCGTGGCCTCGCGGGGAAGCCCGTAGACCGTGCCCGGAAAGTCAAGCGGCTCTTGCACGGCCCAGAGGGCCTCATGCCGGTCCGGCGAGAAGAGCTGGGCCGGGTCGCCCGCTGCGATCCAGCCGATCGGCACGGTGGTCCCGGGCGCAAGCTTCGTGTTGACGTGAACTACGGCATGGATGCGGACTTCGCTGCCTGCGCCGACGGTCGAACCGGGAAAGACCGCGGCCCCTGTGGCGAGGAACGCCCCGTCCTCGACGACGGCGCCGTTGATGTGCGCGTGCGGTCCGACCAGCACGTCGTCGCCGAGCTTGGCCGGGGTGCGACGCCGGCCACGGACGAGCGCGTTCTCCATGACCACGGTGCGCTCGCCAACGTCGACCCGGCCGTCCTCGGCACTCAGGACCGCGCCGAAGAGGATTCGAGCGCCAGCACCGACGTGCACGTCACCGCACAAGACCGCGTTCGGTGCCACATACGCGGACGGATCAACGGTCGGGCTGGCCCCTCGGTGCTCGATCAACATGCTGGTGATGTTCCCAGGCGCCGGGTCCGCAAAGGGAGACTCGCCGTTGGGCGTCATTTGATCCCCTGATTGAATAGGCGCCGTGATGCAGTGGGTCGTTACGGTGCTCCTTGTCGGCATCGTGCTGGCGCTCGGCTGGGACGCGTTCGCACGCGGTAAGCGGGGCCCCGCGCTCGCCTGGTCGCTGGCCGCGGGTGCCGCGGCTGCAACAGCCGGGATACTGCAGGCGCAGAAGTCGATCCGCCGTGGCCGCTCGTCGCGTTGGTCGTCTTCTTCGCGCTGCACGTCGTCGCGATTCGTGCCCAACGACGGATGGATCAACCAGGCGTTCGGACAGCCGACGCACCGAGTGGCGCCTCAAACGAACAGCAGTAGGGAACCAGTGCGGCGCGAACGGGCTCACCGCCCATAGTTCGGCCCCCTTCGCGATCGTCGCGATCCAGCGCCGCTCGACAGACAAGGTGCGCCCGTGCGGTCTTTGCCGGCGGAAGCGGTGGTCAGGCCGCTGAAGCTCGCGGGGCGGGTCGTGTGCCGGTTCAGGGGGCCAGCGACGACGGGACGACCGCACGGGCGCAGCGCAAGCTTTGCCGCAACCCGAGGTGGACCAAACGCCTCTGGACGGGTGTTCGAGCGCGCTCCGACTGTGAAAGCGTGGCCAGGCATGCCACGGCCGCCCGGAACAGCGTGTTCACCGGCTTCCGCAACGTCGGCATCAGGGAGAACACCGTCGTGCCGTCAAGCGGCCGGCCACGCCCAGCTTGCAGGCTGAATCCCGCGCTGCGGGGACTCCTTCGCGCGCGAGTCGACAGTACGGACCGAGCGACCTCAGTTCGCTGAGGCCGCACCCAGGGAGTTCGCGATCGCTCGCGAGACTTGCTCGCGCGAGCGAGCAACGACCGCTGCGCCAAGCGCTTCGCGCCAGCGACCGTCAGTGACCGCGATCGGCTCGAGGCCGAGATCGGTTAGGACCGCTGCCTGGTCGAGATGGTCGGCGATCTGCTCAGCGCGGCGACGAGCCGCGAGGTGCTGAGCACGGTGCAGGGGAGTGTTGCCCTCTTGGGCGGAGAGCTCCATGAGGTCTGCGGCGACCTGCGGCACCGCGCGCCGCGCGCACTTCTCCCATGGCGCGTCCGCGGCGGAATCCACCACAACCTGACGGACCACGCGCCAGCCCGCGTGGTGGGACTGGCAGCGGGCGACCAGAAAGCGCGCGAGCGCCTCCGCTACGACGATCGCGCCGGGTTGCGACCCATACCTGTCCAGGTGCCGAAGCGCCTCGCCCACGTGGCGACCGTCGTCGACTGCGCGTGCCAGCTCCCGCGCTCCTCGTCGCGGACGCTGCCTAGCCCGGGCCAGCGTCACGCGTGCCCCGAAACAGTACGAATCACAGTCGGGTGGGTCACCAGGCTCGCGCCTCGCTGAGAAGCATTGGGCGCGTGGCGATCAATACGTCGATTTGCTCAGTCTAGCCACGATGCGTCTCTAGCAGCAGGCCGAGAGCTTCCGGCTGTGGTGAAACAGGCGTGCGAGACGGGCGGAGCGGACTGGTCCGATCCCGGCGACCGCTCGAAGTTCTCGTTCGTCGGCGGCGAACACGGCCGCGAGCGAGCCGAAGTGCTCGAGCAGCCGGCCGGCGGTGACCGTGGAGATCCCGGGCAGGCAGCTCAGGACGTCGCCGGCGACTTGGTGCAGATCGTCGGTCGGGCGGCGGATGCGCGGCAGCCCGCGAGGCTCGCTGGGGCCTTTGCCTTCGAGCCGGTGCAGGCGCTCCAGCCATGCGGCGCTGTCGGCGCGGTCGGTGGTCTGCAGGAGGGACACGCCGGTGGTCAGCACGCGCGCGAGCGCGCCCTTCCAGCTCGCCTCCGCGATGTGCACGGGCTTGCCTTCGACGATCAGGACGACCGAGGCGTACGCGTCACGGAGGCGGTCGATCTGTTCGAACAGCCGGCGGTCTTTGATGGAGGCGGCGAGGTCGGCACCCGTCTTGCGCTCGACCACGAGCCGGTCGGAGACGAGGTAGTCGCCGGCCGGCAACCGTGCCGGGGCGACCTCCAGGCCGGCTGCGTCGAGTGCCGCCGGGATTCCCGACCGTACCTCGCCGTGATCGAAGAGCACCGCTGCCATGCCGTGTTCAGGGTGTACCCGCGGCGGCGCTTGCTCAGCGGGCACGCGATCCCGCCACCGGCGCGGTTGGAGGCGCGGCTCGCCTCCACGAGCCGTCGGCGACGTGACGGACATCAGGGCCGGTCGAGCGCCAGCTCCGCGAGCGCCGCTCCGGCCGCGCGCGCCGACGCGGTCAACACTTCGCGGTCCACGTTCTCGATCGTGTCGCACTCGCGGTGGTAGCAGCGGTCCAGGCCGGTGAAGAGCCCGCCGACCGGGATGCCCGCGCGGTCGAACGGCGCGTGGTCGGAGCGGGAACCGAGGTCGTCGGACGGCGCGTCCGGGCCGAGTTGGCGACGCAGCGCGGCGGCGATCGTCGCGTCGCCGTCGTAGATCGCGGGCCGCGCGCCCGGCGAGCCGACCATGTCGAGGTTCACGTACGCCGAGATCGCGCGCCGCTGCTCGCGCGAGAGGCCTTCGACGTACTGCGTCGAGCCCACGAGGCCGATCTCCTCCGCGCCCCAGAACCCGAAGCGCAGCGCGACGCCCTCCGGCAGCGCCCGCCCGCCGAGCTCCTCGGCGATCTCGAGCACCGCCGCGACGCCGCTGCCGTTGTCGTTGAGCCCAGGACCTTCCGGCACGGAGTCCAGGTGCGCGCCCGCCATCACGACCCGGCCGGACCCGGCCTCGGCGATCACGTTCGCGGAGCGCCGCTCAGCCGATGACGCGTCCACGCGCACCCGGACGCGCGCGCCCGCGAGCCCCGCGCCGCGCCCGCCCACGGCGACCACGGGCACGCGCACACCCGTGTCCTGCAGCGAGCCGCGCACGGGCGTGCGGTCGCTGATGAGCACGGCCCGCGCGCCGGCGCGCTGGGCGGCCAGCGCCTTCGAACGGAACGAGCACGTGCCGCGCCGGACCAGCGCGACCTCATCGCGGCGCAGTCCCGCGAACGCCGCGCGCGAGCAGCCCAAACCGACGGCGCGCACGCGGCCGGACACGTTGCCGGAGCCGGAGAAGCGCAGCGTCGTCACCTCGATCCGGCGCGAACCGACGGTCACGCGCGGAGCCGTGCGCTCCCGGAACGACGACGCGGCCACGTCCTGCACGCGCACGCGGTACCCCGCGGCGCGCAGGCGCCCGGCGAGGTAGTCGGCCGTCGCGCGTTCTCCGGCGGTGCCGACGGAGCGGTGGCCGCCGTGCTCGGCCGCGATTCGTTGCAGCGCGGTCAGGTGCTCGTTCAGGCCCTCCGTGGTGATCCGCTGCTCGACGCCGCCGAGCGGGAGCGGGGCCTGGCGTGGCCGCGGCCGCTCGTGGTCGCCGTCACCGCCGCAGCCCACCAGCAGCGCGGCCGCGGCGACCGCGATCAGTCGCGCCGACGATCCAGAGCCCACGCCGCGATCACCCCGCCCAGCGCGCCGAACGCGTGCCCCTGCCAGGACACGCCCGGCGTCGGCACGAACCCGAACGCGAGCGTGCCGCCGTAGACGAACAGGACCACGACGCCGACGACGAGGTGCAGCGCGCGACGGCTCCAGAGGCCGCGCGCGATCAGGTACGTGATGAAGCCGAAGACGACGCCGCTGGCGCCGATGTGGAGCGTCGTCGCAGGCGCGACGAGCCACACGCCGAGCCCGCCGACGAGCGCCACGATCGCGGTCACCGACACGACGCGCACCAACCCGCTCAGCGCGATCACAGCGCCGAGCACCACGAACGGGATCGTGTTGCCGAACAGGTGTCCGAAGCCGCCGTGCAGGAACGGCGCGGCCACGATCCCGACCAGGCCCTCGGGATCGCGCGGGCGGATCCCGGCCGAGTCGAGATCGCCGGCCAGCACGTCGACGATCTCGACCATCCACATGACCGCGGCCATCACCGCGACCACCATGAGCCCGCGGACCCGATCGTCGCGCCGCGGCTCCACCTCGCCCGTGCTCACCATGCGCGCCACGATAGGCGCGCACGCTTACGCGCAGATCAACCCATGCGCACGCAGATCGCGGTCGCGAACACGGTGTCCGCCGTGGCCGTGGTGTTGCGGTAGATGACGGTCCAGCCCGTCGGCGTCTGCCCCGTCATGCGGGGGTAGGAATCGGTCAGCGTGGAGACCTCCGTTTCGGTGATCCCACCGCCGCCGGTGGCCATGTGGCCGGCGGGGCAGTCGACGGTTGCCACCACGGACGTGGCGCCCGGGGCCGCGGGGACGTCGGCACCGTCAACGCTCGCGACGGCCACGGTCGGTGCCGGACCGGCCGGGCCGGCCGGGCCCGTCGGCCCTGCGGGACCCGCCGGGCCTGCCGGACCCGCCGCGCCGCGCGGCCCGGTCACCGAGCCCTTGAAGTCCTTCGCCGTCAATGACCGGTCCTTGATGTCCGCGCCGGTGAGCGAGGAGTCCTTGACCTGCTTGCCGGTGATCAGCGTGGCCGCCGTCGCGCCGGCGCCGCCGACCAGCAGCACGGCGACGAGCGCTCCGACAATGACCTTCAACGTGGCGCGCATGACTGCCCCTCCTCGCGGTTGACCACACGAACCTCCCAGAGAAGGGCACAACGATCAACTATTCCTGACGGAACGGGTCCGAGAAGCGCTTGTCGGTCAATACGCGCTTGTCGGTGAGCGTCTTCAAGAACGCGACGAGATCGGCCTTGTCCCCCGGCTCGAGCACGATCTCGGAGATCAGCGGGTCCTTGTACGGGTTCGCCCGCCCGTCGCCGGCGAGCGGGCCGTCGGTGATCAGCCGGCCGCCGTTGGCGTAGTGGTCGACGGCGGCCTCCAGCGTCGGGATCGAGCCGTCGTGCATGTAGGGCGCGGTGACCTCGACGTTGCGCAGCGACGGCGCCTTGAACGCGCCCATGTCCTTCGGCTCGCCGGTCAGCTCGAACACGCCGCGGTTGAGCTCCGGGAACGCGCCCGTGCCGGCCACGTTGTAGAGGCCGGTGTTGTGGAACAGCGGCTTCTCGGCCGGCGAGCCCTGGTAGGTCACCTGGTCGTTGAAGATGAACGAGCCGTGGCAGTGATGGCACTCGGCGCGCTCGCCCATGAACAGCTCCATGCCGCGCTTCTCCGCGGCGGTCAGCTTGACCTTGCCCTGCAGGTAGCGGTCATAGCGCGAGTCGGCTGAGATCAGGCTGCGCTGGAAGGCGGCGATCGAGCGGATGATCGTGGTCCACGAGATCGGCCGCTGCTGGCCCGGGAACGCCCTCCGGAAGCGCGCCCGGTACCACGGGTCCTTCGTGATCCGCCGCAGGACCGCGTCCTTGTTGGCGTCCGTCACCCCCATCTCGACCGGGTCGGCGCTGAACAGCGGCACTTCCATCTGGCGCTCGAGGCTCACCAGCGCAGGGTTCGCCCAGGTCAGCGTCGAGTTGTAGACGACGTTGATCAGCGACTGTGCCCCGCGCGGGTGCAGCTGGCCGGTGGAGCCCACCGCCTGTCCCTTGCCGTCGGTGAACGCGAGCTCCTGGCGGTGGCAGGAGCCGCACGACTGCGTGCCGTTGCCGGACAGCCGCACGTCGTAGAACAGCCGCCGGCCGACGGCGACCTTCGCGTCGCTCATCGGGTTGTTCTTCGGGACGTTCGGCTTCGGGAAGCCCTTCGGGAGCTCCCAGCGGTACTGGGGCGGCGCCGACGCGGAGGCCATGCTGTGTACGACGAAGGAAGCCGCGGCAATCCCGGCCAGCAGGAGCAGTCGGCGCCGCACCGCGCTCATCGGTCGATCGGGCGAAAGACGGTCTGCTTGCCCGACAGGCCGAAGGCGCTGAAGATGCCAGCGCACTCCGGGTCGTCCGGGCCCGACATGCAGCCCGGCGCGTTCCCGCGGTTGAGCGTGATGTCGTTGCCGGCGAGCATCGCGCCGACGTCCACCGCGACCTGCTGCCCAGCCGGATCGAACGTCTTGAGCTTGACCGCCGGGCGGTTGGAGGCCGCGCACTTGACGGTCGCGCCCGTCGCCGGGTTGCCCTCACAGCCCGCGCTGCCGAGGTGGATGAAGAACGTCTTCGCGCTCCACGCGCCGGTCGCGCCGCCCGGGTCGGCGAACTCGATCTTGGTGAACTTGCGGCCGACCTGCCAGGACCACGCCATCGCGGCGCTGTTGAGCGGGGCGGGCACCGCGGGCGCGTCCGTGTGGTTGAGCGCGAACGGCACGCCGACCGTCCAGCGCACGCCCACGTACTTGCCCTTCGGCACGGTCCCGCGCACGACGTCGTTCATCGCGGCGGAGCCGTCGACCGAGCACGAGCCGGTGCCGTCCTCCAGGTCGATCAGCGTCACGCCGACGCCGTCGCGCGTGACGCGGAAGGCCGAGTTCTTGGCGAGCTTGACCGGCACCTGCTTGCCGCCGCGCCGGATCAACTTGACCTCGGAGACGAAGAAGCGCAGGTCCTGCAGTTGCGCGGCCTGGGCGGTCGAGCCGAGACCCGGGATGGGCGTCCCGCACGCGATGGGCTCGTCCCCCGCGACCGCCGTGAACTTGAGGTCGACCTTCTGCTGCTGGGCCTGCGCGGGCGCAGCCGACAGGGCCAGTGCGAGCGCAAGCGCGCCGCACACGCGAACGTGAGGCATTGATGTCCTTCAGGCGAGTGGGCACGTGTCCCGCGGCGGGTGAGAGGTCCGCCGCGGGACACGCAGGAGAACCGATCGCCGGGCAAGCGATCGGGGTGCCCGGCGGGGATGAGGCCCCGCCGGGCCGTGGAGCGCGTGAGGAGAGGAGTTCACGCATCTCCGCGCCGCCGGCTTGGGCACAGGCCGGCGGCACGTGGGGACGGGCGGCGCTTAGGCGGCCGCCGCGAAGCTGGGCGGGCCGCGGAACGTCCGCGGCGCACGAGCGAACAGCGAGCGGTGCGGGGCGGGCCGCGCCGGACGCCAGCGTGGCGCCGGAGCTCGCCGGCTGCGCAGCGCCGCTCGCACGTGAAGGGCGATGAGGCGCTCCTCCCCGACGTAGCGGCCGCTCGCCAGCAGGGCGAAGATCGCGACCAGCGGCAGCGCGAACAGCGCAGCGCCCGGGCCGGCCGCGAAGAGCACGGCGAGCACCACGAGGGCGGCGAGATGAGCACGGCGGAACCGCATGACCTTTTCCAGCTTTAGCGCACTGTCGACATCGCCGTCAAGGGGCGAATTTGCAGGACTTTCGCTGGTTGAAGGCAGGGGCGATCGACACGCCGCCGGCGCGTGAGAGTCAGTGCTCGTGGGCGAGCGCGAGCGGCGGCGGGCGCATCGCGAGCGCGGTCGCGAACGACCGTCCCACGGGGCGCACGAACAGCGGCAGCGGCGGACGCGGCGACGAGGCCGCGCGGGCACGAGTGGGCGCCGCGGCCCGCGTGATCAGGCGCTCGATCAGCGCCTCGCCCGGCCGCACGCCGAGCGTGAACAGCGCGAGCAGGACCAGCGCGGGCGCGAACGCGAGCGCGAGCCCGGGATCGGCCACCCCGGCCGCGAGTACGAGCGCCAGCAGCGCGGCGAACGCCAACGCGGTGCGACGCGGCATGACCAGGGCGCGCTGCATGACCGTCCGCAGTTCTATCGACTCGCGGCGAGCGCGTCAACGACCGCCTCGGCCGCCTGGGCGATCAGCGCGTCGTCGTGCTCGTCGTCCTCGCGCGGGCGGTTGGTCATGACGGCGAGCACGATCGGATCGCGGTCCGGCGGCCACAGCACCGCGATGTCGTTGCGGGCGCCGTAGGTCGCACCCGTGCCGGTCTTGTCCCCCACCTTCCACCCGTCCGGCACCCCCGCGCGGATCAGCGCGTCGCCGGTGGTGTTCGTGCGCAGCCACTTGATGAGCTGCCGGCGCTCCGGGCCGGGCAGGACGTCGCCGAGCACGAACGCGTTCAGGTCGCGTGCGAGCGCGCGCGGGGTGCTCGTGTCGCGCTTCTGGCCCGGCGTCCAGAAGTTCAGCTCGGGCTCGGCACGCTCCAGCCGCGTCGCCTTGTCGCCGGCCGCCTGTTCGAGGATCGCGTCCAGGCCCTTGGGTCCGCCGAGGCGCTCGAGCAGCAGGTTGGCCGCGGTGTTGTCGCTGTGGCGCACCGCGGCGTCGCACAGCGCCTTGAGCGTCATGCTGCCGCCGAGCTCGCGTTCGGTGATCGGCGAGTACGCGTTCACCAGGCCGGTGATCTCGACCTCCTCGTCGAGCTCGTCCAGCCCGTACTCGCGCAGCATCGCGGCCGCGGCGAGCGCTTTGAAGGTGGACGCGAGCGGGAACCGCTCGTTCGCGCGGAACGCCAGCTCACGCCCGCTGCCGGTGTCCAGCGCGTAGACCCCGAGCCGCGCGTCGAACTCGCGCTCCAGCTGCCGGAACGCGCGCGTGTCGGGTGTGGCGGTCGCAGTCGGCGTGGGGGCGGTCGCGGTGGCCGTGGCGGTCGGTGTCGGCGCGGGCGCGGCGGTCTCGCCACAGGCCGTCAGGGTGAGCAGCGCGGCGGCGGCACAGAGTCTCCGGAGCACGCGGATCAGGGATACCGCATCCTCGTGTCGAGAGACCCGGATCGGCTCCGCTCACCAGGTGAAAGGGCCACACGACCACCCCGGAGGAACACGATGCCCAAGTACCTGTTGCTCAAGCACTACCGCGGCGGCCCAGAGCCGCACCGTCCCGTGCCGCCGATCGACCAGTGGGCGCCGGAGGACGTCGAGGCGCACATGGCGTTCCAGGATCACGTCAGCCGGCTGCTCGAGGAGAGCGGCGAGTACGTCGACGCGCGGGCGCTCACGCCGGCGCAGACGTGGGTGCGCTACGGCGGCCCGGACGCGGCGCCCGTCACCACCGACGGCCCGCATCCGGAGACCAGCGACCTGGTCGCGGGCTGGTGGATGATCGACGTCGACTCCTACGAGCGGGCGGTGGAGCTGGCGGCCTACGTCTCCTCCGAGCCGGGCCCGGGCGGTGAGCCGCTGTACGAGTGGATCGACGTCCGGGAGATCCTGTGGGAACGTCCCACCGACTGACCGACGGGGCCGCGCTGCGGGACCTCGTCCCGCGCGTGCTCGCCAGCCTCGTCCGGCGGGGCGAGGCCTTCGACGCCGCCGAGGACGCGCTGCAGGAGGCGCTGATCGAGGCGCTGCGGGTGTGGCCCGAGCACCCGCCGCGCGACCCGCGCGCGTGGCTGGCGGCGGTCGCGACCCGGCGGCTCGTCGACGCCCGCCGCAGCGAGGCCGCACGGGCGCGCCGCGAGGAGGAGGTGCAGGCCGAGCCGCCGCCCGGCCCGGTCAGCGACGCCGGCGACGACACGCTGTTCCTGCTGTTCACCTGCTGCCATCCCGACCTCGCCCCCACCTCGCAGGTGGCGCTCACGCTGCGCGCGGTCGGCGGCCTCACCACGCGTGAGATCGCCGACGCCTTCTACGTCCCGGAGGCGACGATGGCGCAGCGGATCAGCCGCGCCAAGCGCACGCTGCGCGGGCGTCGCCTCGACCAGCCCGGCGACCTCGCCGTGGTGCTGCGCGTGCTCTACCTGATCTACACGACCGGCCACTCGGAGCGGGTGGACCTGGCGGCCGAGGCGATCCGGCTCGCCCGCCAGCTCACGCTCGCCACCGAGGAGCCGGAGGCGCGCGGGCTGCTCGCGCTGATGCTGCTCAACCACGCTCGGTGGCCGGCGCGCTTCGACGCCGAGGGCCGGGTCGTCACGCTCGACCGCCAGGACCGCAGCCGATGGGACACGCGCGCGATCGCGGAGGGCGTGCGCGTGCTGCAGTCCGCGCTGGTCCTCCAGCGCCCGGGCCGCTACCAGATCGAGGCCGCGATCGCCGCCCTGCACGACGACGCGGCCAGCGCGGAGGAGACCGACTGGCCGCAGATCCTCGCCTGGTACGACGACCTCGTGGCGCTCACCGACGACCCGCCGCGCCAGGACCCGGCGGCCGTGCTCGGCCGCGCCGTCGCGGTCGGGCACGTCGTCGGTCCGGTCGCCGGGCTGCTCGAGACCGACCGCGTGCGTGGGGTGCTCGGCGACCGCTACCGCTGGCACGCGGTCCGCGCCTACCTGCACGAGCTCGGCGGTGACCGGCTGGCGGCGGGCGCCGCCTACGCGGAGGCCGCCCGCCGGGCCACGAACGTCGCCGAGCGCGACCACCTGGTCCGGCAGGCCGCGCGCGTGCGAGCTAGCGGAGCTTGATCGTGCGCTTGAAGTGCAGGCCCTGGCGGACGATCGCCGACTGCAGCGAGTTCAGGCGCGCGCCGTAGAGGGCGAGCGGCGGGAAGCGGTAGCCCTCGACGCGGATGGTGTCGCCCGAGGACTTGGAGTTCAGGATGTCGCAGACGTCCTGGAACTTGCGCACGGGCGTGCCGTCGATCTCGTAGATCGTGTCGCCGAACTCGAACTTCTTCTTGTCGGCGGGCGAGCCGGCGTCGACGCTGAGGACGACGAGCGCGCTGCCGGTGCGGCCGGTGGTGCGCGGGCGCAACGGGAGCTGGCCGCCGGTCATGGGCAGCAGCTGCCAGCCGACGAAGCCGCTGTTCTTGCCGGCGGTGAGGTCGGCGAGCAGGGTCTTGACGCGGTCGATGCCGATGGCGGCGTTCTGGTTCTGGCTGCCGCCGCGGCCGCTGGTGAAGGTGTTGACGCCGATCACCTGGCCGGCCTCGTTGAACAGCGGGCCGCCGGAGTTGCCGCCGTTGAGCGGCGCCTGGTGCTGGATGACCTCGGGCAGCGAGGGTGAGGCCTTGCCGAGCGTCGACTTGCCGGTCGGCGCCGAGACGATGCCCTCGGACGCCTGCAGGGTGCGGTCGGACACGCGCTCCTCGAACGCGGACGGGTAGCCGAGCGCGATCACGCGGTCACCGGCGGCGACCTTGGAGGAGGTGCCGAGCTGGGCCTCGACCAGGTTCTTCGGGGTCGGCCGCAGCGAGACGAGGGCGAGGTCCTCGCACGGCGCCTGGGAGACGACGCGCGCGCTCATCTCGGTGCCGCCGCCGACCTTGGCCTTGATCGACGTCTGACCCGCGACGACATGCGCGTTGGTGAGCACGAGGCCTTTCTCGGCGTCGACCACGATGCCCGAGCCGCCGCCCGACAGCGTCGTCTTGCGGCCGCGATTGAAGCCCGGGCCGCGCGTGGTGAGCTCGACGGTGGACGGCGCGCCCTTCTTGATCTGCTGCGCGACGGTCAGCTTCTTCGGCTCCACCGGGCTCTTGACCGCTTCGCCGTCGTCGCCGCCGCCGGCCGCGAGCGCGACCGCGACCCCGACCACCGCAAGCCCGGCGACAACGCCGCCGCCGATGAGGGCGCCGCGCGGGACCGCGCGCGAGGGGACGGTCGGCTGCTTGGCAGCCGCGGCCGGCGTGGCCGGGACGGCGAGCGGCGTGCGCGGCGTGTCCTGCTGGCGGACCCGGCCGAACTGCGTCGGCTGCGCGGAGCGCCCGAGCGGGTCGAGCAGGCTGAGCTTGGTCTGGCCGACCTCGATCATGTCCCCCGGCTGCAGCCGGCGGCGCGTCGTGACACGCTCGTTGTTGACGTAGGTGCCGTTGGTCGAGCCGAGATCCTGGATCTCGAGGCCCCCGTCGGGCGTGGCCTGGATGCGTGCGTGGCGGCGGGACAGCTCGGGATCGTCGGCGAGGCGGCCGTCGTCATCGTCCGCGAGGCGCCCGATGAGGAACTCGCCCCTGCCGACGACGATCTCGCGCCCCTTGGCGTTTCCGTCCGTGACCAGAAGCTTGTGCGTGTCCGTCGGGGTCATGGCGTGAGTTCTATGGCCGTCGGGTCAAGGGCTCCAGGGCCCCATGGTGTCGTCGGGGGTCACCCCACCCGGTACCCCGCCTCTTCGAGGCGGTCGAACGCCCCCTGCAGCGAGGTCTCGGCGCGCCGGGCGGCGCTGCGGGCTTGGGCGTAGGCGCGTTCGCGGCCGCTGCGGGCGGCCTGAGCGGCGTCCCCGTACGCGTCCGCGGCGGTCTTGACGCGGCTGGTGATCTGGGTCGCGAGCGCGCGCTCGGCCGGTCCGGCGGCGAGCTCGGTCTGCCCCGCCTCGCGGTATGCGCCGGCGAGCGCAGCGAGCGCGTTGGCCTGGGCGGTGCGTGTGCGGGCGCGGCCCAGCGCGCGGGTGGAGGCCGAGCGTGCGGCCTCCAGCTCGGAGGCGAGCCCGTCCACGTCCTCGGCGAACTCGGCGCTGGGGCCGACGGGCCGCGTGTCGTGGCCTTCGAGCCTCAGGCTCGCGGCGGTCTCGTCGCAGGCGCGCTGCGGGCCGTGGCACGCGACTGCGGCCGCGCCCGTGGTGAGCGGGACGACGTAGACCGTCAACGGCTTGTCGAACCCGTTCGGACGCAGGTCACGGAAGCGCATCGCCTCCGCCTCGCCGAGCTTGACGCGATCGTCGGTCGCAGGCGGGTTCCCGAGGCCCTCGAGGAACCCGGCGGGGAGCAGCTGCGGGCCGGAAGGATCGGTGAGCGTGCCGGCGACCGCGCCGCCGTCGGAGGCCCCGATCGACACCGGGTCCTTGAGATCCAGCCCCGGGATCACGGGCGCTTCCGCGCGCCGCCACCCCGTCGGCGCGGTGAGCTGCACGCCACCGGCGGACACGGTGACCGGCGCGGGCGCCGCCACCGGCTCGGGCGAGCCGGAACGTCCCGCCAGGAACGCGCCCACGGCGGCCCCGACGACGATGACGGAGAGGACCGCGAGCGCGGGCCGCCGCCGCTGGGCCGCTTCGGACGTGGTCGCGCCGGCGGCCGCGGTGCGCGCCGACACGCGCGTCTCGGGGACGGCCTCCCGCGCCACGTAGGGCGTGTCGCCCGCCGCAGCTCCGCGTTCGGACACGCGCGTCTCGGGGGCCGCCTGTCCCGACTGCGCCCCGCGCTCGGACACGCGCGTCTCCGGCGCCGCCTCGCGCGCCTCCGCCGGCGCTTCGCCCGCCCATCCGCGCGTCTCGGGGGCCGCGGCCGCGCCGGCGCTCGCCGGCGCGGCCGCTCGTCCGGAGGCCGGCGTCTCGGAGGGTGCCGCCCGCACGGCGCCCGACGCTTCCTCCCCTGCCCTACGTTCGGATACGCGCGTCTCGCGCGCCGGCGTTTGCGGGGAGCGCACGCGCGCGGAGATCCGGGTGTCCGGCGCGGTCTCGGCCGGCGGCGGCGTGGCGACCGCCGCCGCCGTGCGCAACGGCGACGCGGGCGTGTCCTGCGCGGCCGCAGGCGTGTCCGCGCGGGGCGCCGCGGCGCGAGTGGTGCCGCGGACGGTGGTCGGTGAGCGCCGGGGATCGGTCGGCATCGGCGAGCCGAACGGGCCCGGCGCGTCTTCAGCGACGTCCGCCAGCGCCTCGGCGGCCGCCGCGACCATCGCCGAGGCGGACTCGAAGCGCTCCCCGGGCACCTTCGCCAGCCCGCGCGCGATCACCGCGTCGATCGCCTCCGGCAGGTCCTCGCGGCGGGCCGTCACGGACGGCGCCGGGTCGGCGACATGCGCGTACAGCAGCGCAGCGTCGGTCAACCGCACGAACGGGACCTCGCCGGTCAAGCACTCGTACAGCACGGCGGTGAGCGCGTATTGGTCGCTGCCGCGGCCGCCGATCTCGCCCGAGATCAGCTCGGGAGCGACGTAGTCGAACGTGCCGACGAACTGTCCGGTCTTCGTGACGCCCGTCGCGCCCGCTTCCTTGGTCAAGCCGAAGTCGGCCAGGTACGCGTGGTCACGCGCGCCGACGAGGATGTTCTGCGGCTTGATGTCGCGGTGGATGAGCTCGGCCTCGTGGGCGGCGTCGAGCGCGTCCGCGATCGGCCCGAGCACGCGCAGCGCGCGCGCCACGCTCAGCCCGCCGCCGAGGATCAGCTCCTTCAGGTTGCTCCCGCGCACCAGGCGCATCGCCAGGAACAGGCCTTCGTCGACCTCGCCCGCCTCGTACACGGGGACGATGTTCGGGTGATCGAGCGCCGCCTGGATCAGGCCTTCACGCCGGAAGCGTTCACGGAAGTCCTGGTCCGAGGTGAGGACGTCGGCCAGGAACTTCAGCGCCACCGTGCGGTTCAGCGAGAGCTGCGTCGCCGTGTAGACGACGCCCATCCCGCCGCGCCCGAGGACGCCGTCGATCCGATAGCCGGCGACGATGTCGCCAGGAGCGAGCACGGCTCAGCCGATCTCTTCGACCGGACGCGTCGCCGGCTTCTTCTTCGGTGTCGGCGAAGACGGCGACGGGGTCGTGGGCCGCGGGTTCGACGGTGCTGCGGTGGCGGCGGGCGGTGCGGTGGTGGTGGTGGTGGTCGTGCGCTGCGTCGGCGCCGGAGCCGACGACGACGACGGCGGCGTGGCCGCCTGCGGCTTCTTCTTGGGCTTGGGCGCAGGACGCAGCGCCGGGATGGCACGTGCGGCGGTCACCCCGGAAGCCGAGACGGGCGCGCCGGGCGCCAGCGGCTCAGGCGTCGGAGCGGGCGCGACGACCGGCGCTCCCGCGTCCGCGCGGGTCACCCGCCCGAGGCCGAACGCGACCGCCACAAGGCTCACACCGACCAAGGTCAGCACGACGATCCGCATGTCAGTAGCACGCTCCCTTTACGGGCGTGGACCTGCCCTCCGGCAGGCAGCGCGTCCACGACTGGGTCATCGTCGTCTTCTTCACCGTGTAGCGGTAGGTCTCGCCGTTGTAGCCCGGCCGCGAGACGCTCACGTCGATCGTCGTGCCCGGCTTCAGCCGACCCGCTCGGAGCTTCTTCGCGCTCACGTTCAGTCGCGACTTGGTCGGCCGCAGCGTCTGCTTCTTGCAGCCGCGCGAGCACCGGACGGTGACCGTCACGCCCTTGCGCGTCCCGCTCAACCGCAGCTCGCGCATGATCACGCCGCGGCCGCTCGTCGGGACGATCCGCCACTTGACGTCGACCTCCTGGCGCTTGCGGTCCTCGCACCCGTCCTGGTTGATGTCCCGCCCGCGCGTGCCGGCGCCGGGGCACTTGTCCTGGGCGCCGCGGATGCCGTCCCGGTCCGGGTCGGGATCTCCGGCGCTGTTGCCAAAGCCGCCCGTGGTCGTGGGCACCCCGCCGCCGGTTCCGCCACCCGTGCCGCCGCCGGACCCGTCGTCGGCGAGGAACGCCGTCGACAGCCCGAAGTCACCGGACGCGGGAGAGCCTGTCCGCCGCGTGAGGCCGCCGATCTGGATGTGGTAGGTCTTGCCCGCCTCCAGGCCGCGCACCGCGAGGCCTTCACGCCCGTACGTGTCGCCGTTGTCGAACGAGTCGTCGGAGCAGATCCGCTGGCCCGTCGCCACGTCGTAGATGGCCATCCGCGCGTCGATGCCGACCAGCGCGACGATCAGGATGCCGTTCTGGTTCGGGTGCACGGCCGCCCACACCGTCCGGCCGAACGTGGACCCGTCCGGGCAGGAGAGCTCCTCGTCGCTCTCGGCCACCGAGCTCTTGTTCTCGGCCCCGATGACGTGCGGGGCGTCGAGCGTGGGCATCGGCGTGCCGGGCGCGTTGATGCAGTACGGCCCGCTGCGGTACTCGCCCGCGAGCGGCGCAGTCTGTACGCAGTTCGTCTGCGCGTGCGCCGAGGGGGCGAGCAGCGTCATCGCCGCCACCGCCAGCAGTACCCCTGTCGCCGTCCGCAAGCCCATCCGTGCCTCCAGGAAAGTACACCACCGCTGTCGACACGGTGTTAACAAGACGGATCCGGTCACGCCGAATTCACGCAATGAGCAGCCGGAGACGGGTCCCGCCGACGCGCAGCTCGTCGCCCTCGAGCAGCGGATGCGGCAGCGCGATGCGCGCGCCGTTGACCCACGTGCCGTTGGTCGAGTTGAGGTCGTTCACGCGCGCGCCGTCCTCGAAGACGGTCACCAGCGCGTGCCGGCGGGAGACCTGGTCGTCCTCGATCACGATCCCGGCCGTGTCGTCGCGCCCGATCGCGATCGCGATCGCGCCCGCCAGCGGGAACTCCCGGCCGCTGTCCGGACCGTCGAGCACGACGAGCCGTACGCCCGCGGACCTAGAATCGCGCACGGCCATGGCCGTTCCCTCCCCCGTCGACATCAAGGCCCGCCTCGAAGCCGAGCGCGCCGGCACGCCGTTCCTGCTCTTCCGCGACGGCGAAGACGTCCAGCACATCCGCCCGCTCGAGCCCGCCGAGGCGCCGATCAGCATCGGCCGCGCGCCCGAGACCGCGCTCACGATCGCGTGGGACCCGGACGTGTCCCGGTTGCACGCCGAGCTGGAGATCTCCGGCGGCCAGTGGATGCTCGTCGACGACGGCCTCTCCCGCAACGGCTCGTTCGTGAACGGCGAGCGGTTGGTGGGACGGCGGCGCCTGCGGGACGGGGACGCGCTGCGCTTCGGTGAAACGCTCGTGCAGTTCCGCGCGCCGCTGCAGGGCGCGTCGCACGCGACGGCCGTCGCCGCGAACCTGGCGACCGCGGCCGACCTGACCGAGGCCCAGCGCCGCGTGTTGGTGGCGCTGTGCCGGCCGTTCAAGGACGGCGACGCCTTCGCCACGCCCGCCACCAACCAGCAGATCGCGGCGGAGCTGTTCCTGTCGGTCGACGCCGTCAAGGGCCACCTCCGCACGCTGTTCGCGAAGTTCGGGGTGGACGAGCTGCCGCAGATGCAAAAGCGCGTGCGGCTGGCCGAGCGGGCGTTCCTGACGGGGGTCGTGACCGAGCGCGAGCTGTAGCACGGGCCAGGTTGTATGCGCCGCGGCCCGGCGCCACCACCAACCCGAGGTGTTGACCGGGCCACACCCCGGAAGCTCGAGCCGGTCGCAGTGGTGCCCGACCGGCTTGCGCGTCCTACTGCGCGCGAACGACGCGCGTGGCCCGGAAGCGGTACCCGTCCTGCACGGGCCCGCCGAGGTCCTCGACGTCGCACGTCACCGGTTCTCCCGCCGTGAGCCCGCGGAAGCCGGGACCGTCGATCGCGCTGAAGTGCACCCAGATGTCCTGCTCGATCTCCGGGCTGGCGAGCACGCCCCAGCCCTCCTCGTCGCTCCAGGACTTCACCGTGGCGTTGAGCATCCGGGGATTGTCGCGTGCCGGCGCGACAGCGCACCGAGCGCCACACCGGTCGCGACCCACAGCGGACCGGTGTCGACGAGGCCCTCGATGACGAAGGCGCGCCCGAGGACGAGCAGCGCGCGCCGGTGGCCGGCGACCCCGAACAGCGAGCCGCCGCCGAGCGCGCCCGCGACCCAGAAGGCGACGGACCCGGCGCTCTCGAACGCGCCGGTGACGGCGTAGAAGCCGGCGAGCTGGCCGAGGCCGGCGACCGCGCCGGCGGTTGCGGCCCGGCGCCAGTTGGCCGCGAACGCGCCGAGGAGGAACGGAACGACGAGCCACGTGCTGAGCGAGTTGGCAAGCTGCTCAGGCGTGCCGGTGAGGTGGAGGCGGCCGAGTCCGCTGAGGGTTCCCGCGGCGAGACCCACGGCCACGGCTCGGAGGTGCATGGCGGTGAGCGTAAGCGCCCCGGGCGGGCCCGATGTGTGGGGGGTGTGCAGATGTCGTGCAGTCCGGTATGGTCGCTCGGAAGGCGCGCCGTAACACACACTTCTCTGTTAATCGGAGGTGTTGAAGATGGCTCACGGCCACTACCGGCTCGGTGAGAGCACGCCCCAGTCGGTGTACTACGACCAAGGACGGTTCGGTCGGCTGTTCCCGTCCCCACTGCCACCGTTTGCCGAAGACACCAGGAGGGTGAAGGAGGCACTCGCCGAGGTGGGTGCCAAAGGTGGCCCGATGGACGCCCGTGACCAGCCCGGCGATCCGGTCGCGCTCATCACCCAGGCGCCCCTGTTCAAGAACAACCCTGACAACCCGAAGCTCACCGCCGGGTTCACCTTCGTCGGGCAGTTCCTCGACCACGACATGACGTTCGATCCGACCTCGAGCCTGCGCCGCCAGCAGGACCCGGAGTCGATCCGCAACTTCCGCGTGCCGGCGCTCGACCTCGACAGCGTCTACGGCAGCGGCCCGGTCGTGACCTGCCCCGCAACAGCCAGAACCGGGCGCTGCTCGGTGACCCGCGCAACGACGAGAACCTGATCGTGTCACAGCTTCACCTGGCCATGTTGCGCTTTCACAACCGAGTCGTCGACGATGTCAAGGATGAGTTCGGACCTACTTACACCAAGCGGGAGATCTTCCGCGAGGCACAACGGCGTGTGCGGTGGCACTATCAGTGAATGGTGTTGCACGAGTTTCTGGTCAAGACGGTCGGGGAGCCGCTGGTGAAGACGGTCCTCGACACGGGCCCGAAGTACTACTCGTGGAGGCATGACCCGTACATACCGGTGGAGTTCTCCGTCGGCGCCTACCGCTTCGGTCACTCACAGGTGCGCCCGAGCTACCGCGCGAATTTCGGTACCAATGGGGATGACATCGGCCAGCAATTCTTCGCGTTCTTCAGCGACCACCAGCTCGATCCCACCGACGTCGACCCCGCCGACCTGCGCGGCGGGTGCCGCGCGCCACGGCGCTTCATCGACTGGCAGACGTTCTTCGACAAGCGCACGCCGTTGTGGTTCTACGTGCTGCGGGAGGCCGACCTCAAGCAGAGCGGCCAGCGACTCGGGCCGGTCGGCGGCCGGATCGTCGCCGAGGTCATCATCGGGCTGATTCGCGGGGATCGCGACTCCTACCTGCGCCAGGACCCGGAGTGGACCCCCACCTACGGCGCCGGCGACGGCTTCACGATGGTTGATCTGCTCAACACCGCGGAGGTCGTCGCGAAGCTCTGATCTCGCCGCCCGGGACGGGTGTGCACCTTTGGATGCCCGTTCGCGCTCCGAATTCCGGGCGGGGTCCGTAGCCTGTACGGATCACGTCGGTCGGCTCGTACAGCGAAGGCAGGAGCGCTCGTGGCCGCGCCTGAGCGCATCGAGGACGCACGCGCGCCCGAGTCCCCGGTGGCCGCGGCCGCGCCTGCCCTGGCCGCCGCTGCGCCCGTCAGCGCTCCGGCAGGCCCGGGCAGCATGGGCGTCGACCAGGTCCTGAACCTGCAGCAGAGCATCGGCAACGCCGCGATCTCGTCCTACCTCGGAGCCGCCGCTCCGGGTGGTGCCGCGCCGCCGGCGCCGCCGCCCGCCGCGCCGGTCGCGGCCGACACGGCGATCATGCACGGCCTCCGCGCCATCGCGGGTGAGCGCGCGAACGGCGCGGCGGCGCCGGGCGCCACTCCCGCGACCGCGCCGGCCACCGCCACAGCGGCGCCGGGCGCCGGTCCGGCGGCCGCGCCGGCCACCGCCGCCGCGCCGGGCGCCGCTCCCGCGACCTCGCCGGCCACCGCCGCCGCGCCGGGTGCCGCTCCTGGCGCCGCGACGTCTGCGCTTGCTGCCGCCCCCGGGGCGGCCGTGGCACCGCCGACGCTGAAGCTGCCGGCCCTGGCACCCGCGGTGAGCGTGGCGCCGCCCGCGCCACCCGCCGTCGAGACGGCGCCCAAGCCGGTCGCACCGCCGGGCGCGGAGGCCGCCGACACGGAGGCCGTCCCGCCTGCGCCGAAGACGGACGCGGCGGCGCCGCCGGTCGAGGAGGCCGCGGAGGGAGCGGGCGGCGAGGCCAAGCCCGCCCAGGCCGGTGCGGGCGGCGAGGCGGCCGACCCGCGCTCAGAGGCCGAAGCCGTCTTCCAGCAGGCCACCGGCGGCGAGACCACCGACGAGCCCGACGAGGACGGCGGCGAGGCCTTCGACCCCGCCGCCGAGGCCGAGGCCGAGAAGGAGCCCGACCCGGAGCCCGCGCCCGAGCCCAAGAAGGGCGCCGCGCCCGCCGCCGCGGCCGGTGGCGGTGGCGGTGGCGGTGGCGCCGCGCCCGAAGCCGCTGCGCCGGCGCCGGCCGCCGCGCCGGCGCCCGCCGGGCCGGTGCCGGAGCCCGCCGGGCCCGATCCCGCCCAGCTCGCCGCCGCCGCGAACCGCCCCGCCCCCGCGGCCGCCGCGCCGCCTCGGCCCGCCGACGCCGGCATCCCGGCCACCGCGCTCGTCGACCCCGCGCAGGCCGCCGAGCTCATCAAGACGAACCCGGCCGAAGCCGCCGCCGAGGGCATCCCGGGCGCGGCCGCGCAGGCCGCGGTCGCCGTGGGACTTCCGGCCGCCGCCGGCCCGACCGTGGCCGCGGTCGCGGGCGTCGGCCCGGCCGCGCCTGCGGCGACGGGCGCCGCTGCGCCGCTCGTGGGCACCGAAGCCGCCGCGGCGGCTGGGGGCCTCGCGCCCGCCCCGACGACCGCTGCGGCTGCACCCGCGGCGATCGCCGCGCCGGCCACGCCGGCCGCCGACAGCTCGGTCGCCTCCGCCGCTGCCGCCCCGTCCGCAACCGCCACGCCGGCCGCCGACACCTCGGTCGCCCCCGCCGCTGCGGCCCCGCCCGTGACCGCCACGCCGGCCGCCGACACCTCGGCCGCCACCGCCGCGCCGGCTGCCGACACGTCGACCGCCCCCGTCGTGGCCCCCACCCCGGCCGCGGCCGGTCCCGCCCCCGCCTTGCCGGGCGCCGCCGGGCCGGCGGACGACCCGCTGGCCGCGGCGCCCGCGGTTCCCGAGACGACCGCGTCGGCCGCGGACACGGCCGGTGCCGGCGGCCCGACGCCGGAGGCCGCGCCGGCCCCGGACACCGCGGCCGCCGCGCCCGCGCCCGACATCGCGGGCGCCCCCGGCGCGGCAGGGCCCGCCCCGGACGCCGCCGCCGCCGGCACGGCGGGCCCAGACGCGGCGAAGGCCGAAGACGCCGAAGGCGCCGCGAAGGACGAGGCACCGGCGGCCGAAGGCGGCGAGGCGGCCGGCCCAGAAGGCGCGGAGGCGGCGGGCGACGGTCCCGGCACCGACGCGGCCGGACCCGAGGGTGCGGAGACCGAGGGCGGCGAGGCAGCCGCGGACGCGCCGGGTCCCGAAGGCGCCGACGCCGCGGGTCCCGAAGGCGCCGAGGCCGAGGAGGAGGGCGCCGACAGCGAGGGCGCCGAGGCCGAGGACGACATCTTCCAGGAGGACCCCGACGAGCTCGCGGAGGACGGCGAGTCCGCCCCCGCCACGGCGTCGACGTCGCAGGAGCCGGAGCAGCCCGCCGAGGCTTCTCCCCCACCTGAGCCGCCGCTGCCGTCCGGCGCGGTGCTGGCCGAGCCGGCCAACATCAAGTCGATCGAGCCCGACGACGGCGGTGCGTCCTCGCAGACCGAGGCGCCCTCGCTCACGTCGGCCTCGCCGACCGCCGCGGCAGCCGGCGCCGGTCCACAGAACGACGCCGCCGCCGAGGCCGAAGCGGTCGCCGCCGCGGCGGAGGCCAAGGCCGAACGTCAACGCGTGCGCGAGGAGCGCAAGCGGCTGCGCAAGTCCCTCAAGGAGGGCCGGCGCGCCGTCGAGGCCGCGCTCAGCGAAGCCACGAACGCCGAGAGCACCAAGCTCAAGGCCGCGGCCGGGCGGACACAGGCCGCGATCACGCAGGCCGTCGCCAAGCAGACGCGCGACGTCACCGCCGCGGGCACGCAGCAGCAGGCCGCGGTCACGGGCGCGTTCTCGCGCGCGAAGGCGCAGGTCACCGCCGCGATCTCCGGCGCCAAGGCGAAGGTCACCGCGGCGGGCTCCCAGGCAACGGGCCAGGTGAACACGTGGCACGGCGGCGCGAAGTCCAAGACGCAGAGCGCCGCGAACGAGGGCGCGTCCGAGGCCACGCAGGCCGGTAGCACCGCCGCGCAGCAGGGAACGGCCGCGGTCAACGCCACCTCGGGCAAGGTGCAGGGCTCGATCTCCTCCACCGCGGGCGCTGTTCAGGGCCAGTCCGGCGGCGGCGGTGGCGTCAACGAGGCGGCGGCCGAAGGCAACGCGAAGGTCGCGTCGCGCGTGTCCGGCGAGACCGCGGGCAAGGTCACTTCCCAGGGCTCGCAGGTCGTCTCCGGCGTCCGCTCCCAGGGCTCGAAGATCGGCTCGACGTTCCAGGCCAAGGGCCGCGAGGCCTCACAGGCGATCAAGCAGACGCTGCCCGGGGCGATGTCGGCGATCAACGCCGTCAAGCAGCAGGCCACCTCAGCGGTCAAGAAGGGCGTGAGCACCGGTCAGTCCTCGCTCTCCCAGGTCCAGTCCCAGTCCCAGAAGTCGCTCGCCACCCAGCAGTCCGGCGCCAAGCAGGGCATCGCGCAGACCGTCGCGTCCACCAAGCAGGGCATCGCGCAGATCGGCAAGGGCGCGACCGCCGCCGCCAAGGCCCAGAACGCCGCCGCGACCAAGGCGCTGAAGGGCAACGCCGCCCAGCTGCGCAAGATGGTCAAGAAGGCGTACATCTTCAAAGAGGACGCCGACACCGTCACCCAGGAGGTCAAGGGCGGGCTCAAGAAGCTCTCCAGCCAGGGCGTCGTGCAGGCGGGCAAGACCGCGAAGGACGCCGCGGGCGCCGCGGCCGGCGCGAGCAAGGGCGCCAAGTCGGGCCTCACGCAGCAGACGAGCGCGGCCTCCTCGTCCGCCACCCAGACGGCGGGCGGCGCGAGCAAGGGCGCGAGCGGCGTCTCCAGCAGCGTCTCCAGCCAGGTCAAGAGCACCGCCACGGGCGCGCAGACGACCGGCAACCACACCGTCACCCAGTACGCGGGCAAGGTCAAGCAGGGCGTCGGCAAGGTCAAGGAGAAGTTCACTTCCGGCCTGAGCACGACCAAGGGCGAGATGGACGCCCACGCGGCCAAGGTCCAGGGCGGCACGCAGAAGGTCCCGGGTGACAACCAGGGCAAGGTGTCCCAGGGCCAGGCCAAGGTCAACGCGGAGGCCCAGAAGGAACCGGAGAAGCCGAGCGGGCTGTGGGGCAAGATCGTCAGCGCCGCCAAGTGGGTGGCGGAGAAGCTCAAGGCCGCGTTCAAGTTCATCGCGCAACTGCTGACCGACCCGGGCTTCTGGGTGAGCCTGATCGTCGCCGTCGCGCTGACCGCGTTCGTGATCGCGACGTTCGGCTCCGGCCTCGCGGTGCTCGTCGTCGCCGGCGCGGTGATCGGCGCCATCAGCGCCGGCGCGGGCCAGATCGTCACCAACCTGTCCCAGGGCAAGGCGTGGAACGAGGGCCTCGGCACCGCGATGCTGGTCGGCGGCGCGTTCGGCATGATCCCGGGCGTCGGCTCCGCGCTCGGCAAGTTCGGCGGCGCCGCCGCGCGCAAGCTCGCCCCCACCCTCGCCGGCAAGTTCGCCCAGAGCGCGAGCCGCCGCGTCGCCTCCAGCGTCTTCGGCCGCACCGCCTCGCGCGCCATCCAGGGCGCGCGCGGCCTCGCCAGCCGGGTCGGCAACGCCGGTCGGCGCCTGCTCAACACCGGCCCCGGACGCGTGCTCACGGCGCCGTTCCGGATCGCCGCCAACGCGGGCACGCGCGCGGGCGACGCCGTCCGCAAGGGCGCCTCGCAGGTCCGCGACTGGGCGCGCGGGATGCCGCGCGTGCGCGACATCCGGGTGAGCCAGAAGACCGTCAAGCCGCTCACACGCGGCGACACGCAGACGATCGACGAGGTCGCCGACGAGTACCGCCGCCGCGGCTACTGGGACGACCCGCTCGACGTCGTCGACTTCCCGGACGGGCTCACGTCCGTCGACCACCGCCGCCTCGTCGCCGCCGACCGCGCCGGGACCAACCGCATCCCGGTGCGCAAGCACAGCCCCACCGACCCGGTGCCGAACCCCGAGCGCTACGTCAACGAGAAGAACATCTACCGGATGCCCGACGGCACGTACGCGACCGGCGACGCCGCCCGCAAGGGCGGAGAGCTCGCGTTCGCCAAGGGCGCGCTGCCGAGCAACTGGGGCGAGGCGATCATGTTCCGCAGCGCCAAGCAGGGCGCCGGCTTCCCGCTCACCGGCAGCACGACGATGCCGACCGTGACCGCGCAGACCAGCGCGCCCACCGGCGTCGCCACGCCGCGCTTCCCGTCCGAGATCCCGGGCTCGATCGGCGTCGGCGAAGGCGCCCGCCGCCGCGACTGACGTGTCACTCATCGCAGCTTTCGTCGCGTACCTGCGCGACCGCACGACCATGGACCAACTCGTCGCCGCGCTCGGCAACCGCCCCGAGGCGCGGCTGCTCGAAGAAGGCGCCTGGGTCGGCCCCACGGTCCCGAAGGACGCGGGTCCCGGCGACCTCTGGCTGGACACGGTCGAGCTGATGCCCATGCGGCTCGTCCCGCGCGAGCACCCGCCGTACACGACGGGCTGGGTCGCTACACGCCCGGTCGAGCGCTGGCAGTTCGCCGCCTTCCTCGAGCTGGCCGACATCCGGCACGGCGAAGGCCTGTTCGACCGCGAGCGCATCCTGGACGGGCCGGAGTCCGGCCCGGTGACCAAGGTCCTGCGCGAGGAGGCCGACCTCTACGCCCACTGGTTCGGGAAGATCCTCGCCGACCGCATCACGTGGCAGCTGGTGGTCGAGGCGCCGGGGGGCGATCCCGCGGACGACTGGGGGCTGGTCGCCGAATGGGACAACGAGGCCTACGAGGGCGCCTACGGCGTCGTCACGCCGGACGCCGTCTACAAGGACGCGGACGAGCTCCCGACGTTCAGCGCGTTCGAAGCGCCCGACGGCGTCTTCTTCCGCACGTTCGTGCACCCCCAGCTCGGTCTGACCGACCAGCTCACCCGGGCGCCGGAGATCCCGGCCGAGCTACGCAACGTCGCCCCGCGCCAGTAGCGCGCTTCACGTTCCCCTTGAGGATCTGCCCCCAGCGCGGGTCGCTCGGGTCCAGGTCGGCCTGCCGAGGACGTTGACCTCGAACGCGGCACAGGTCGTCGGCCTCGGCGTCGACGATCAGGCCCGAGAGCTCGATGCCGGCGTCCTTGACGAGGATGTCGAGCCCGGCACCGCCCGTGACCAGCGCGTGTCGGCCTGCGAGCACGTCCTGAGCCATCCGGTTCTCCTCGTCCGCGAAGGGCTGCGGGAAACCTATGCCACGGCGATCACGCCCGAGCTAGAGGATCCCTTCGCGCGCGGCCGCGCGGATGCTCGGCACCGTCGGCCGGAAGCCGAGCTCGCGGACGAGCGTCGTGTCCATGCGCCCGGACCAGGGGTTGGTCAGCGGCTCCGTCGAGCCCTCGATCGGGCTGCCGGCCAGCTCGGCCATCTCGAAGACGCTGACCGGCGCGTCGTCGGCGAGGTTGACGATCCGGCCGTCCATCGCGCCGGACAGGGCGATGCCGACCGCGATCATGACGTCGCGATGGTGCGCGACGGAGTACGTGTGCGCGGGGTGCAGCCCGAAGCGAATGGCCAGCGCCGGCATCGCCTCGAGATGCCCGTCGCCGTCGCCGTAGACGAACGGAAGGCGCAGGATCGCCCACGTCAGGCGGCTCTCGCGCAGCAGTTGCTCCGCGGCCACCTTGCTCGCCGGGTAGGCGGCGGTGGGCGTGCATTCGTCGCTTTCCCGGCTTGGGCGCGGGGTGCCGGCGTCGTAGACGTTGCTCGTGCTGGCCATGACGAAGCGCGCTGCCGGAGCGTTGGCCTCGGCGGCCGCGATCAGGTTGCGGGTGCCGTCGAGGTTCGCGCGCCAGATGGCGTCTTCGTCATCGGTGCGGAAGCGGGCCGCCAGGTGGACGATGGCGTCCACGCCCGTGACCGCCGGCGCGAGTGCGTCGGGGTCGCTCAGGTCGCCGCGGACGGCGGTCGCGCCCGGCGGCACGGCGGCTTCGCCGCGGACGAGCGCGCGGCAGTCGTGGCCGGCATCGAGCAGGCGCGGCAGCAGGCGCGAGCCCACCAAGCCCGTCGCTCCGGTCAAGAGGATCGAGGTCATTCTGTCCCTTTCGCTGATCGTCAGTAGTGCTGACGATCAGCGTAGCAATAATGTCATCGCCTTGAACTTGCCTCCCCAACTCAGCGTCCGGCTCGGCTACCTGCTCAAGCGCGCGCAGCTCGCGCTGGGCGAACTGCACGAGGAGCTGCTCGAACCGTCCGGGATCAGTGCGCGCGAGCTCGCGCTCCTGCTGCTCCTCGACGGTCACGAGCCGGAGTCCCAGCAGCAGACGGCGCGGCGGGCCGGGATCGACCGCACGACGATGGTCGCCCTGGTCGATGGGCTCGAGGGCAAAGGACTCGTGGCGCGCCGGCCGGACGCCGCCGATCGGCGCCGCAACGTCATCGAGCTCACGGACAGCGGCCGTTCGACGCTCCAGGAGGCGACGCGGGCGAGCGACGAGGCCGAGCGGCGGTTGCTCGCCGCGCTCGACGCGGACGAGGCCGCCCAGCTGCGCGCGATGCTGCAGCGCATCGCCGCGTAGACTCGGGCCCGTGGTCGGGATCGTCGTCGTGTCGCACAGCGCTGACATTGCCGCGGGCGTGGTCGCGCTCGCCGGGCAGATGGCCGGGCCGGACGTCCCGCTCGAGGGCGCCGGCGGCACGGCCGACGGCGGGCTCGGCACCGACGCGGACCGGATCGAGGCCGCGCTCGACGCGGCCGAGCGGGGGGACGGCGTGATCGTCCTGGGGGACCTGGGCAGCGCGATCCTCACGGCCCGCACCGTGCTGGAGGACCGCGAGGGCGTGCGGCTGGTGGACGCGCCGCTGGTCGAGGGCGCGGTCGCCGCGGCCGTGAGCGCCTCGGCCGGTTTGCCCCTCGACGCGGTCGCCCGCGCGGCGGAGGAGGCGCGTGTCGTCCCCAAGTTCTGAGGCGACGGTGGTGCTCCCGGAGCACGTGGACCTGCACGCACGACCGGCCGCGCAGTTCGTGCGCGCCGCGATGGGGTTCAGCTCGCGCGTCGCGGTCGCGGCGGGTGAGCGCGAGGTGGACGCCAAGAGCCTGCTGTCAGTGCTTTCGCTCGGCGCGAAGGGCGGGACGTCCCTACGGCTGCGGGCCGAGGGGGACGACGCCGAGCGGGCCGTCGCCGAGCTCGCCGCCTGCGTGGCCGGCCTCACCGAGTAGCCGCTCCACCTCCGGCGTCCTTGGCCGCGAGTGCCGTGCGCGCGAGCTGCGCGGCCCCCTCGAGCGCGCGGACGGCCGCGTGGGTGGCCGCGACGCGCGCCGCGCCCACGCTCAGCTCGCCGACGCCGAGGCCGACGAGCAGCGGGATCATGCGCGGGTCGGACGCCGCCTCGCCGCAGACCTCGAGCACCCGGCCGTGGGCCTGGGCGGCGTGGGCGACCGCGGCGATCCGGGCGAGGACCCGCGGGTCATGGGTGGCGACGGTGCCGGGCGCGAAGCGGTCGGTCCCGAGCACGTCCGCGGTGAGGTCGTTGGTGCCGATCGACAAGAAGTCCGACACCGCGGCGATCTCGTCCGCGCGTGCGGCCGCGGCCGCCGTCTCGATCATCGCGCCGAGCGGCGCCTGGGTGTGGGCGCGGACGGCCTCGACGTCGGCGGCGTCGCGGACGAGCGGGAGCAGGACGCGGACGCCGTCCGCGGTGCCGATCGCCTGCAGCTGGGCGGCGAGCGCGCCGGGGTGATCCAGCAGCAGCGCGATGCCCCTTGCGGTGGTGTCGCGCAGGAACGGCGGGGTCTTGTCGCCGCCGAAGTCGAGCACGCGCACGGTCGCGGTGCGGCCCGCGAGCAGGGCGAGCACCGGTTCGAGCATCCGCCGGTGCGCGGCCTCGTCCGGCCAGGCCGCCGCGTCGAGGAACGCGAGCTCGGTCCGCAGCAGGCCCACGCCCTCCGCCCCGGCGGCAAGCGCGACCCGCACCTCGGCCGGGCCGGCGGCATTGGCGAGGATGCGCACGCGAAGGCCGTCGCGGGTGACGGCGGGACCGGACGCGACCGCGGCGGCGCGACGCCGGGCGGGCGGCGGGTCGCGCGGGTCGACGACGGCGTCGCCGCGGTCACCGTCGACTGCGAGTGGTGTGCCGTCGGCGAGCTCGAGCAGCGGTGCGCCCACGCCCACCACCATCGGCAGCCCGAGCCCGCGCGCGATCACCGCCGCATGCGCCGACGGACCCCCGGCGGCGAGCGCGATGCCCGCGACGCGCTCGTCGAGCTCGGCGACGTCGGCCGGGCCGAGGTCCTGTGCGACGAGGACGAACGGGCCGGGGCCCGAGGGCGCGACGCGTTCGGACGCGGCTCGCCGGCCGAGCGAGCGGACGTCGTCGGCGCGCAGCGCGAGCATCGGATCGTCGATCGCGGCCAGCGTGTCCGCCAGCTGGTCGGTGGCCTCGATGATCGCCTGAGGGGCGGGTGAGCCGCGCGCGATCGAGGCTTCGACGGCCGCGTCCAGCGCCGGATCGGCCGCCATCAGCACACCGGTCTCGACGATGTCCGCCTGCTCGGCCGCACCGTCCGCGCGCAGCCGGTCGGCCAGCGCGGTGAGCTCGTCGCCCGCCCGCTTGAGCGCCGCGCGGGCGCGCGCGAGCTCCGCCGCAGCGTCGCCCGAGTGCGCGGCGTGCTCGACTGTCCCGACGCGCCACGCCGCGCCGGCCGCCACGCCCGGGGAGGCCGCGAGCCCGCGCAGCCGCCGCTCGGCCCCGGCGGGCTCCCTGCCCGCGCGGTCGCCGCCGCCCGCCGCGCGATCGGTCACTTGACCACCGCCGAGGGGGTCAACTGACCGACGACTCCGGCACGCATCACTCCTCCAGCGCGCGGCCCAGCGCGGCGATGATCAGCACCGTCGACGCGGCGCCCGGGTCCTCGTGGCCGATCGAGCGTTCGCCCAGGTACGACGCGCGGCCCTTGCGCGCCTGCAGCGGCACGGTCGAACGGGCGCCCTCCTCGGCCGCCGACGTTGCCGCCGCGACCGCGTCGGCGAGCGGCTGTCCAGCGTCCACGGCCGCGCGCAGGGCCTGGGTCGCCGGCGTGAGCGCGTCGACCATCGTCTTGTCGCCCGGCTCCGCCGAGCCGAGCTCCACGACTCCCGCGAGCGCCGCCTCCAGCGCATCGGCGAGCGCCGGACCGTCCAGCGACTCCGCGTCGGCCACCGCCCGGCCGGCGCGGCGCAGGGCCATGCCCCACAGCGGGCCGCTCGCGCCGCCGACCTTCGACACGAGCGTCTTGCCGGCGAGGATCAGCCGGCGGCCAGGGGCGGGCTCCTCGCTGCCGGCCAGCGCTTCGACGACCGCCCGGAAGCCGCGGGTGAGGTTGGTGCCGTGGTCGCCGTCGCCGATCGCGGAGTCCAGCTGCGTCAGGCGTTCGGCGTCGGCGGCGATGGCGGCGGAGGCTGCCTCCATCCACGCGTTGACGGAGACGGCGCTCAAGCTCAGGTCCCCCAGCGCAGCGCGGCGGTATGGACCGGCGCGTCCCAGAGGGCGGCGAGCTCGTCGTCGAGCTCGAGCACCGTGAGCGACGCGCCCGCCATCTCCAGCGACGTGATGAACGGACCGACCAGCCGCCGGGCCGGCCGCAGCCCGCGCTCGGTCAGCTCGCGTTCGATCTCCCCGTGCAGCAGGTAGAGCTCGAGCAGCGGCGTGCCGCCCATCCCGTTCGTGAACACGAGCACCTCGGCGCCGTCCGCCGGCGCGAGGTCGGAGATCACGGCCTCGACCAGCTCCGCGGCGATCTCGCGGGCCGTGCCGAGCGGCTCGCGCCGGCGGCCGGGCTCGCCGTGGATGCCGATGCCGACCTCCATCTCCCCCTCGGGCAGATCGAAGATCGGCTTGCCGGCCGCGGGCGGGATGCAGGAGGACAGCGCGATCCCGAACGACCGCGCGCGCTCGTTCACGCGCCGGGCGATTCCGGCCACCGCCACGACGTCGTCCCCGCGCTCGGCCGCAGCGCCCGCGAGCTTCTCGGCCAGCACCGTCGCGCCGACGCCGCGCCGGCCCGCCGTGTACAGCGAGTCCTGCACGGCGACGTCGTCGTCGATCAGCACCGACTCGACCTCGATCCCCTCATCCGCGGCGTCCTCGGCCGCGAGCTTGAAGTTCATGACGTCGCCCGTGTAGTTCTTGACTATGTGCACGACGCCGGCGCCTCCGTCCACGGCGGTCGTCGCGGCGAGCATCTGGTCGGGCACCGGCGACGTGAACACCGCGCCCGGGCACGCCGCGTCGAGCATTCCGAGGCCGACGAAGCCGCCGTGCATCGGCTCGTGCCCCGCCCCGCCGCCCGAGACGAGCGCGACCTTGCCCTGCCTGGGCGCATCGGCGCGGACGACGATCTGCTGCTCGAGGTCGACCTTGAGGATGTCGCCGTGCGCGACCGCGAGCCCGGCCAGCGACTCCCGGACCACGTCCTCCGGGTCATTGAGCAGCTTGCGCATGGATGCCATGTGACTCCTCTCGATGGGCCGACCCGCTCCGAAGACTGCCAGACGCGCGCGAGATACGAGTACGCATTGTGTCGACCCGGGGTGCTCGCGCGGCTCGTGCACGCCACACTGTCGCGACGCTCGACGCCCTGACCTCGACCCGCCTGCCCAATGATCAAGTCCGCACTGACCATCCTCGCCGTCGCCGGGACCGGCGTCTTCGCTCAGAGCGGCGCGCCGACCGACCCGGTGGCGACGGTCGACGGCCAGGCCATCGAGCGGCAGGAGTTCGACCGGTGGATGACGATCGCCGCCCGGTCGACCGGGAACCCGACCGCGGTGCCCGACGTGGCGAACGGCTACCGCGACTGCATCGCCACCAAGCGCAAGGCGACGTCGCGCAAGGTCGCGGACACGCGCCTGCGGCGGGAGTGCGAGGAGGAGTATGCGCAGCTGCGCGACCAGGTCATGCAGCTGCTGATCAGCTTCAGGTGGATCAGCGGCGAGGCCGCCGCCCGGAACATCGTCGTCACCGACGCTGAAGTCGCCCGGGACTTCGAGGAACAGAAGCGGCAGAGCTTCCCCACGGAGGCCGACTTTCAGAAGTTCATCAAGACGTCCGGTCAGCGGCTCGAGGACATCCTTCAGCGCGTCAAGCTCGACCTGCTCTCGAACAAGCTCCGCGACCACGCGACCGCGGGGCAGGCGCAGGTCTCACAGGCGGAGATCAAGCTGTACTACACCGAGAACCGATCGCAGTTCGCGGTGCCCGAGCTGCGCGACCTGCGGATCGTGCTGACCAAGCGCAGGGACGAGGCCGCGCGGGCCCGTGCCGCGCTCGAGGGCGGCGCCTCCTGGAAGGCCGTGACGAGGCGCTACTCGATCGACGGCGAAACCCGGCGTAAGGCCGGCAGGCTCCCCGCGCAGGCCGAAGACACGCTGGACCGCACGCTCGACAAGGCCGTCTTCCGCGCCGCCAAGGGCCAGCTGGTCGGCCCGGTCCGCACGCAGTACGGCTACTACGTCTTCACCGTCACCAGGGTCGAGCCGGCCCGCCGGCAGCGCTTCGCGGAAGTCAAGGAAACGATCGAGCAGATGCTCACCGCCCAGGCCCAGATGGACGCGCTCGACGCCTTCGTGCACGACTTCACGGCGCGTTGGAAGGCGAAGACCGAGTGCGCGGAGGGCTTCACGACGAGCGACTGCCGCAACGGCCCGGCCGCCGCGCCGACGCCGACCCCGCCGCGCGCTACAGGGCGGTTCTGACCGCGGCCTCGAACGCGTCCACGCCGAACGAGCCCTCCAGCCGCGCGGTGACCTTGCCCTGCTTGTCGATCACGAACAACCAGGGCTCCGTCGGCAGGTTGAACGCCTGCAGCGGCGGGCGCAGGCCCTTCTGCTGATTGTTGTCGACGAAGACCTCCTGGTGGATGAACTCCACCTGCTTGCCGTACTTGGCGCGCATCTGCAGGGCGATGTCGGCCACCGGCCCGCACACGCGGGACTGGCACAGCTGCGGCGTCGCGAACAGCAGCGCGACGGGCTTCTTGCCCACGACGGTCGCGAAGTCGGTGTGCATGTCGCTCACCGGGTCGCGCGTGTCCAGCAGGGTCTCGTCGCCCTTGACCGTCTCCAGCGTGTCGGTGGCGACCCTTGGCGCCTTCTCCCCCACGTCCGGGACCTTGTCCTGGGCCTTGGTGACGACCTTCACCTGGGTCGGCGCGCCGACGAGCTGGCCGTCACGACGGGTGGCAACCAGCACCGCCCACTGGCCGGCCTTGTCGAACTCCACCTGCGCGGCGTAGACCGCGGCGAACGGGTCCGTGTCCGTCGCCGCCTGCTTGCTCTTGTAGCGGTCCTGCGTGAGCAGGATGTCCGCCGGCGCGGCGAACGGACCCTGCGCGGGCTGTTCCGGCGTCGGCGCGACGTAGATCGCCGTCGGCCCGTAGATCGGCTTGCCGTCCTGGCCGATGACGCCGAACGTGAAGCGGTTCTCGCCCGTCGTGAGCACCGACGTCGCGAGCGCGGCCTGCGGGCCGGAGCGCACCAGGTCGGCGATCTGCTGCAGCGTCTTGCCCTCCACGGGCGGGAACGACGTCGCGTCCGGCTTGCGCGCCTCCTTGACCGCCTCGCGCAGGCCCGGCGTGTCCTCCGGCACCTGCTCGATCGGGTCGGACGGGGCCTCGCTCTCCCCACCGCCGCCTCCGCAGGCGGCCAGAGTCAGACAGGCGAGCGCGGCGAGCAGCGCGAGGACCGGACGATGCATCCATCCCAGGCTAGCGGCCAACGACGCTTGTAGTCGATAAATCCGCGCTAGCTGGCCGCAGCCGCTGCGTTCGCAGCCTCCTGCTTCTTTTGCCACAGGGCAATCGACAGCTTATCCGCGCGATCCGCTTGAGTTCCGGCACGCCGCGCCATGAGCAGGGCGAGCGTGATCGCCGCCCCGAACCCGAGTGCGGGACCGACGGCGCGACGGATGTCCTCGGAGGGATCGACCAGCAGGAGCCCCAGTGCACCCGCGATCACGACGACGAGCACGAACAGTGGTCCCAAGCGCGGGATGAGCCGGGTTGCGAGCGCGAGCACGACGAGCATCGCGCCCGCGGCCGCAAGGACGCGCCGATCATCGATCCTCAGGTCGACGAGCACGGCCACCGCTGCCGCGACGAGCGCCACGGCGAGGCCGTACCACGCAATCCGACGACGGTGAGGATTGCCCCACGCCGGTTCAGGAAAGGAACCTCCCGCAGCCGGCGTCCCGGTCTCGCGCATGAGGATCAGGTCCCATTCGTGTTCGGCGACGTCACGCAGCGACTGCAGGTCGCGATCACCCTCGCTCAGCCACTCCTCGGGCAGCGCGCCGCCCGATTGATCGATCGCCAGGTTGAGTTCCGCGTACGCCCTCCGTCGCAGCCGCCGGAGGCTGGATCGCTGCGGATCGGCGGGCGAGTTGCCATGGGCGCGGGCATGGACCAGGGCGTAGAAGCAGCCCGCGTTGTAGTGGGCGTTCCAGCCAGCGCTTGCGCGCAGCAGCCCGAGGTGCAGCCAGCGCACGCTCGCCCTCCTCCAGCGCATCTCCAGGTCCGCCGGTTTGGACGTGTCGAAGCGCCGTGCTCGGGCTCGCAGTGTGTGGCGCGCAATCGCGATCGACCGGCGCAGCCTGCGGCGGCGTACGCCGGTCGGTTCGTAACGATGACGGAGGCGACCCTGGGCGAACAGGATGTGGAACCGCCCGGTGAGCTGCCACGCGGCGGTGACCTCGTTGGCGGCCAACGTGTGTAACGCGTCCGTGACCTTCGTGGGCGCCATCGGCTGTTCCGTGCCGGTCTCGAGGCCGACGGTCTTGCACACCTTCGTGAGCGTCGCGTTGTCTCGCGAGAGCTCCTGGCACACGGTGGCAAGACTTGAGGCGCTGATGCCGGCGCGGTAGCGAGCCGAGATCACGTCGGAACCGGCGACGCCGATGTCGAGGTACAAGCGCACTGCCTTCGCCTGCGCGGTCGCGGCTTGCGGTGGAGCGGCAGTCTTCGCGAGCTCTCCTGCGCATATTTCTTCCAGGTTCGCGAGCGCCAGCCGCGGCAACAGGTTCTCGAACTGCTCCTCCGACGCCGCCTCGAAG
This sequence comes from Solirubrobacter deserti, assembly GCF_003344625.1. Lineage (GTDB taxonomy): Bacteria > Actinomycetota > Thermoleophilia > Solirubrobacterales > Solirubrobacteraceae > Solirubrobacter > Solirubrobacter deserti. The sequence continues at coordinate 105,097 of NZ_QPKJ02000006.1, forward strand.
GCCGCGCGTGCGTTGGCCCCTTGCTGGCCGAGCCCATCGACATAGCAACGGAACGCGGGTGGCTTCGACCAGCGTGCCCATTGCGGGAAGACGTGCACGGCGCTCTTCGTCAACTCCAGGAAGATCTCCGCGGCCGCGGCCTTGATGACCTCGTCCTCGCCGGAGCCAGAGACGGTTCTCATGACGGACCGGCCCCTACTCGTCGGCTGCATCCAGTACCGCAGGTGCCATTGCACATTGCCTTTGATGAGCGTGCCGCTCAGTTTGTACGCCGTCGAGCGCGGCGGGTGCGGCAGGAGCTTGAGCAGGTTCGCGATCCAGTCCGCGTTGGGGCGGCCGCTGCCCTCGACCGCGGCGATCAGGTCGGTCTGCGGCGAGCCGGCGGGTACGTCGGACGGCGGCAGCAACCCGCCCTTGGCGAGCCGCTCGCGCAAGAGGGTCGTGAGGGCCTTGACGTCGGGCTTGGAGTCGTTTTTCCCGCCGAACTCAAGCTCGGCGACCTCGACGGGCCCGAGCCGAGTGATCGCACGCAGCGTCGACCAGATCCAGTAGATCGCCCACGCGATGGCGACCAGCAGCACGAACTCGATCGCGCCGAGGTCTCTGAACCACGCCTCGATCGCGGCGACGACATCGCGGGCGGCGCCTGCGAGCGACGACCAGACGTTCTCGTCCACGGCTCAGCCCTTCTTCCGTTTGACGACGACGATCCTCGTCGTGCCGTTTCGGCCGTTGCGGCCGTTTTCACCGTTCCTCCCGTTGGCCCCCTGGATAACGATGAACTGCGGGCCTTCAGGCGGCCCCGGTGGCTGCTCGGCGAGCTTCGGACACTTGTCGAAGGACGGCAGCGGCTCGATGGCGTAGACGACCTTGTAGATGTCGGCCACCGCGGCTGTGGCCTTCCGGCTCGTGAGCGTCGTGGCCCGTTCGCAGAGCTTCTCGGCGACGTCGCTGACACCCTGCTGCGCGCACTCCTTGGCCGGGTCACTTGCCAAGACCTGCTGGTAGCCCTTGAGCGCCTGGTTGAGGAGCTCACCCTTGAGCGCCGTCTTGGCCGCCGCGCATTGCTTGTCGGCCAGCTTGGTCTGGACCTCGGCCGATTTGCTCTTAGCGCACGTGCTGCCGGGCTCGTCGGCGAGGATCGCCTTGAGCTCCTTCTGCGCCTCCTCGAGCTGGCCGTGATCGACGCGCTCCTGTGCGCTCGCGCAGGAGGCGGCCGCACTGGTGCTCAGGGCGAGCCCGAGCGCCGCCACCACGATGACCAGCAGCGGCACGATCACGTGCCAAGGGTCAAGGCGCATGACGACCGCAGATAGGGACCTTGACCATGAAACGGACCCTAAACAGACACGTTGACCATAAGCAAGCGGCTCCTGGCCATCGGAGGGGGACGTCCCGCTGCTGAGGTCAGCAACGGGACGTCGCTCGCTCAGCGGCGCTTCTTCTTTTTCTTGGTCTTCTTCTTCGCCTTCTTGACCGGCTTGGCCGGCTTGCGCGCGACCGCCTTGGCCGCGGGCGCCTTCGCGCTCGCAGGGGCGGGGGCGAGCGCGGGAGCGGCCGGAGCGAACGTCGCCGCCGCCGGACTCTCCGCAAGCGCCGCCGCGGGCGCCTCGCCGCCGGGACGGCGCACGGTCACGCCGCCCGCGGCGTAGGTCGGCACGTACTCGCCCGTCACCGCGCCGAACGTTCCGGCGACCGCGCCGCTCACGACGGCCACGTCGCCGCCGACCGCGGCGGGCGCGACGACGTCGAGCCGCCCGCCGAGCTGTGCCGTACCCGTCACCGCGACACGTCCCGCCGAGGCGGGGGTGAGCGTGGGCCGCAGCACCGCGCCCGCGGCCTGCACATAGCCGCCGGCGCTCAGCGTCGAGCCCGCACCCAGAGCGAGGACGCCCTGGTTGACGAACGTGCCCGCGACCGTCAGCGAGCGCCCGCCGGTCAGCTCCAGCACGCCGCCTGCGGCGTTGCGCAGCAGCCCGCCCAACCCGTCGGTGAGCACGGGCTGCGGACCGGTGAACGCGTAGTGCAGGACCTGCGAGCCGGCCCCAAGGGCGACGCGCGCCGCGTTCGTCTTCAGCGCGCCCGGGAGCAGGAGCGCCGCGCCGTTGCCGACCACGTACCGGCCGCCCGCGAGCGTGCCGGCGCCGCCCATCAGCGGGCCGCTCCAGTTCAGCAGCTCCGGCAGCTCGAGCCGGCCGTCGAGGACCTCGATCACGCCGTCGTTGTCGATCGACGCCCGCGCGAGGGCCACGCCCGTCCCCGTCTTGCGCAGCGTGCCGGTGTTGTGCACCAGGCCCGCCTCGCCGAAGCCGTAGCGGAACGCCGAGTCCTGGAGCTCCGCGGCACCGTCGAGCGCGAGCACGCCCGCGTTGCGGATCGAGGCGCCCGACGCCAGGAAGAGCGTCGCGTCGTCGAGCGTCAGCGTGCCGGCGTTGCGCAGCTCGCGGTCCTCGTCGAGCCCGACGTTGTCGGACACGACGCCCGTCGCGCCCGCGGCGAGCACGGTCGCGCCCGGACCCTCCTGGTCGCCGTCGGACCAGGTCAGCGTCCCGGTCACGGTCAGCGCGCCGCCGCCGGCGATGGTCCCGCCCGTCTGGCGCAGGCCCGCGAGCGTCACGGGCGCCAGCACGCGCAGCTCGCCGCCCGCGACCTCGGTGACACCCGTCAACGCCGTGCCCGCGTCCACGACCAGCACGCCGTCACCCAGCACGACGTCCTTGAACGTGCCGGTGTGGGTCACGCCTTCGGCGCTCTCGAGCTCGAGCGGCCCGTTGATCGTGCCGTCGTTGTCGACCACGACGCGCAGGTAGGACCCGCTGGTGCCGCCGGTCTTCGCGATCGTGCCCGTGTTGAGCAGCACCGCGTCGCCGTGGATGCCGGCGGCGCTGCCGCACGAGGTGTCGTTGGGCGTGTCGAGCTCGATGCGCCCGCCGTTGGTGATGCGCACGCCGTCGGCCACGCCGAGCTGGCCGCCCTTCTCGAGCCGCACCAAGCCGTGGTTGACCAGCACGCGGCCGGCGTCCATGGAGCCCGAACCGCAGCCGAACGTCCGCAACGGCGTGACGACGAGCTGGCCCGCCGCGGCGATGGTCGTGGTGCCCGGCCCGGACTGGCGCCCGCCGTCCACGCGCACGCGCCCGTTCACCAGCACGTCGCCGCGCAGCCGGCCCGCACGATGCAGCAGCGTGCCATCGATCGCGAGCGTGTCGCCGGCGCGCACCGTCAGGTCGGCGGTGAGCTCGACCGTGCCCGGCAGCGTGGCCGCGCCGGCCAGCGTACGCGCCCCGCCGAGCACCACGCGGGCGCCGGTGAACGTGCCCGTGTCCGGCTCGCTCGTGCCGTCCTCGAGCACCAGCTCGCCGACGGCGCCGTCGACCGTGCCCGCGTTGCGCAGCGGCGCGCCAAGCGTCGAGCTCGTGCCGGCGGTCTTGCGGATCGTGCCGTGGTTGTCCACGCGCTCGGCCGGCTGGTCGAAATCGTCGAACAGCGAAGCGCTGCCGCGCACGTCGATCAGCCCACGGTTCTCGAGCACGCGGCCCGTCGCCAGCGAGGAGATGCCGTTGAGGATCAGCGTGGCGCCCTGCGTGACGCGCGTCGTGCCCGGCCCGGCCATCTTGCCGCCCGTCCACTCCAGCGTGCCCGTCACGTCGGCGGCCGCGCCGACCGTGCCGCCCGTGAGCCGGGCCGCGACGAGCTCGACCGCGCCGTTGACCGTGGCGCCGGACACGACCGTGTTGCCGGCCAGCTCGGCGTCGAGCTCGAACGTCCCGGCCTTGAGCGCCGCGCCCGAGAACACGCCGGTCGAGACGCCCGTGCCGCCGCCGCCGAGCTCGACGCCCTGCACGAGCCCGTCGTTGTCGACCGCGGCCGTCGTCGTGCCCGTGCCCTTGTAGGTCCCGGTGACGCGGATCGCCGCCCCGCCCGTGCCGTTGATGGCGCGCGTGCTGTCGAGGGTTCCCTCGACGGCCAGCACGCGCCCGGCCGAGAGCGCCGTGTTGGCGGCGGTGTGCGTCAACGCGCCCGTCACCCGGGTCGTGCCCGCGCCGGTCATCTGCCCGCCCGACCACGTGAACGCACCGCCGAACACGAACGTGCCCGTGCCGCCGAGCGTGCCGCCCGACAGCGTCGTCGGGCCGCTGCCCGTCACGGTCCCGGCGGTGTTGACGGTCGCGCCGTTGAGCGTCACCGCGGTCAGCTTCGCGCCGGTCTCGAGCTCGAACGTCCCGCTGTGCAGCGTCGCGCCGGCGAACTCGCCCGTAGAGCCGGACCCGCCGCCTTCGAGCTCGACGTCGCGGATCACGCCGTCGTTCTCGACGGCCGGGAACAGCTGGACGACACCCGTCGCGGCCGTGCGCTTGATCGTCCCCGTGTTGCGGATCAGCGGCGTGGCGCTGGTGCCGCGGTTGATGTACTGGTTCGCGCCCGCCAGCTCCAGCGTGCCCTCGATCGCCAGCACGCGCGTGTCGTGCAGCGCCGCGTTCTTGGTGTGGGTGACCGTGCCGGTGACGCGCGTGGTGCCCGCACCGCCCATCACGCCGCCCGACCACGCGAACGGCCCGGTGATGTGGAACGTGCCGGAACCGCCGAGCGTGCCGCCGGTCTGCGCGCCGGTCGCCGTCACGGTGCCGGTCACGTCGACGGCGCCGCCGCTGATGGTCGTGTTCACCAGCTTCGCGCCGTCGGCCAGCTCGTGCGTGCCGCCGTGGAAGTCCGCGCCTATGAACTGGCCCGTGGAGCCGCTGCCGCCGCCCTCGAGCTCGACACCGTCGATCACGCCGTCGTTCTCCACGGGCGCGAACAGCTCGACGACACCCGTGGTGGCTGTGCGCTTGATCGTGCCCGTGTTGCGGATCAGCGGCGTGGCGTTGGTGCCGCGGTTGATGTAGGTCCCGCCCTCGGCCAGCTCCAACGTGCCCTCGATCGCGAGCACGCGGGTGTCGTTGAGCGCGACGTTCTTGGAATGCGTGAACGTGCCCGTCACGCGCGTGGTGCCGGAGCCGCCCATGAAGCCGCCCGTCCACGTGCCCGAGCCCACCGTGAGGTCGCCCGTGCCCAGCACCGCCCCGGCGAGCTCGAGCCGCGCGACGCTCGCCGCGGTGTCGAGCGTGACCTGCTTGCCGGTGGGGATGCGGACCGTGTCGCCGGGTGCCGGGACGCGGCCGAGGTCCCAGTTGGCCGCGGTCGTCCACGCCCCGCTGGCGCCCGTGTAGGTGATGTCGGCCGCCATGGCCGTACCGCCGCCGAACGCCATCAAGGCGCCGGCCAGACATGCGATCCGTCGCATCATTTTCCGTAGATCCCCATCTCTTGGTAGCGCTGGCGTGCGGTGTGGTTGCGGGTGTCCCACTGCTCCTGGTGCAATGCGTCCTCGAGGCCCTGCTCGAGGGCCTTCTCCGCCGCCTCGGCCGGCGTGATCGCGATCGGCTGGATGTCGTCGGCGAACCCGAGCGCGCACTTGAGCCACGCCAGGCCCTGCTTGGGCAGCGACGGCTCGCGCTGCTCGGCCTCGTAGATCTCGAACGCGTCCTCGGCGAGGTCGGTGGCCGTCTCGATCGTCTCGATGCCCTTGGTGAGGCGCTCGGCGCCCTGCGAGATCGGGTTCTCGACCGGGATCTCGGCGATCGTCTCGAGCACCTCCCCGCCTTCCTCGCTCTGCACCCACTCGACGAGCTTGTTGAACTGGCCGACGATCCGCTCGCTCGCGGTCGGCAGCTGCAGCAGCGAGGGGTCGATCTCGTCCATGCCGGACGGGTCGCGCTTGGAGACGGGATCGTTGCCGCCGTAGACGAACAGGTTCATGCCGCCGGTGTGCAGGATCGGGTCGCGCGCGGTGAAGCGGCCGCTGGCCGGCTCGTAGTCGCGCAGGCCGAAGCGCACGAGGCCGGTGACCGGGTCCTCGAGGCCGCCCGCGAAGCCGATCGGCAGCTCGAACGTTCCGGTCTCCTTCGCGCGGTCGCGCACGCCGAACGCACTGCGCTCGTAGGTCCGCACGACCGTGCCGTTCGCGTCCGTGACCACGCGCGGCGTGCCGACCTGGTCGGTGCCGACGTAGAAGCGCGCGCCGCCGCGCTCGACCGCGACCAGCAGCCCGGCGTGGTCGTAGAGGTACTGCGTCAGCACGCCACCGGTGCGGCTCGCGGTGACGCGGAACGGGCTGCTGGGCGCGCCGTAGAGGAACTCCGTGCGCACCCCGCCGGCCACGCGCGCGGCCATGCGGTCCGACGCGTCGTACTCGTACGTGACGGTCTGCCCGCCGACGGTGGCCGACAGGAGCTGGCCGCGATCCGCGTACGTGAACGTGTCCGTGCCGCGGCGGGTGAGGAAGCCGGCCTGGTCGTACACGTGGTCGCCCGTCATCCGGTCGTCGTCGGTGTAGGAGTGACCGGCGCGGTTGCCGTTGGCGTCGTAGGCGTACGCCTCGTTCGCGCCGCCCGTGACCGACTTGAGCTCCCCGTCCGGGAAGTAGGTGTAGTCGTAGGTCTTGGTGACGCCGTTGACGGTCTCGACGCGCTTGGTGATGCGGCCGGAGTCGTCACGCGTGATCGTGTTCTCGTAGCGCTTGGCGCCCTTGACGGTGAGCGTGCGGCCGCGCGGCTGGCCGTAGCCGTCGTAGCTGAGCGCGAGGTTCAGCGCCTCGTCCGTGATCGCGCTGACGGCGCCCAGCGGGCCTTCTCGCTCCCAGCTGAACGGCCCGGAGCCGTCGATGAAGCCGTCCTCGTCGTAGGAGAGCGCCAGCTTGGGCTGGCCCGCGAGCTGGACCGACTGCAGCTCCAGCTTGTCGCTGTAGTCGTACGTGTACTCGCCCGCGGCGGTCTGCAGCGAGCCGTCGTAGGCGAACGCGTCGGTGCGCGTGCCGCGCGTGGCGGAGCCGATGCGGCTCGTGCCGTCCGCGTAGGTGAACACCGCGTCGCCGACGCCGGTCAAGCGCCCGTCGGTCTTGCGGTTGAACGCGGTCGTCCCGCGGCCGGGGGTGGTGACCGACGTGGTGAGATGGTCGTCGTCGTAGGCGCGCGTGAGCGGCGCGACGCCCGGCGCCGTGTAGCCCGTCCGGTTCCCGGTCGGCGAGAACGCGTACGTGTGCGTCTTGCCGTTCGGCATCGTCACCTGGGTGCGGTTGCCGAGGTCGTCGTAGGTGAAGCCGTACGTGTGGTTGCTCGGCAGCTTGACCGAGGTCACGCGCTCGACGTTGTCGTAGCCGTAGGTGACGGTGTGGCCATCGGCGTCGGTGCGGGTGAGCATCCGCTGCGGCCGGTTCGGGTCGTAGGTGTAGGTGGTCTCACGATCGCCCTGGACGACCTTGGTGAGGCGGCCCTTGGCGTCCCACGTCAGCTTGCGCTGCGCGACGCCGGTGCCGTAGTCGTGCGTGACCGGACGGCCCTGGGCGTCGTAGCTCGTCGACAGCGTGCGGCCGGACGGCGAGGTCGTCGTCAGCGTGCGCGTCTCGCCGTCGTACTCCCGCCGGGACGTCCTGCCGTTGATCGCGCTCTCGTCGGTGAGCGTCTCGATGCTGAACGGGTTGGCGGGCTGCTTGAGCTCCACCGTCCGCTCGCTGGTGAACACCTTCGTGCGGCCCGCGGGCGTCGCCTGAGTCTTACGCGCGACGTACGGGGCGCGCATGCCCCAGCGAGGATCGCCGGCGTGCGTGCTCTCGGTCACCGTGCCGTCGGGCTGGGTGACGCGCGTGACGCCGTCGGCGCGGTAGTCCATCGTCGAGGTGGCGCCGGACGCGTCGGTCGTGATCGAGCGTGAGCCGCCGCCGGGCAGCTGCTGGGCCTCGAACAGCGTGACCTTGTTCATGTCGGAGGTGCGCTTGATGCGGTAGCCGTCGGCGGTCGGCTCGCGGCTGAGCGTGACCACCGATCCGCCCTTGTCCTCGTCGGTCTTCAGCCGGCCGGTGGCGGCCTCGTAGGTGAAGTGGGCGTCGTGGCCGAGCGGGTCCTTGAACGTCTTGAGCAGGCCGCCCGGGTGGTAGGCGAGCGTGTGCGCCTCGTTCTCGACGTTCTTGACTTCGGTGAGCAGGCCGCCTTCCACCTTCAGCGTCGTGCGCAGGTTGCCGGGCGCGACGATCGCGGTGGCGGTGCCGGCCGCGTCACGCTCGATCTGGACGACGTTGTTGTCGGCGTCGGTGACGGTGATGAGGCGGCCCGAGGCGTCGTAGCCGAAGGTCAGCCGCGGCCGGCCGGTGAGCGCGTCGAGCGTGCGCACGTGGCGGCCGGTGCGGTCGAACATGAACACCGCCGTGCCGTCCTGGTTCGGGAGCGAGAAGTCGGCGTCGACGAAGCCCGGGAGGCCCGGCGAGGCGCGGCGGATGCGCGCGTTGCCGGTGTCGGCGATCTGCACCGACTGGTCGGGCGCGACCGTCACGTCCTCCGGGAAGGCGAGCTGCGCCTGCGCGGGAGCGTTGCCGTCGCCCGCCTTGCCGCTGCGGCCCGTTCCGGCGAAGACGCTGCGCGTGCCGTCCTTGGCGATCTGGTGGACGCGGTGGTGGATGCGGTCGGAGACGTAGACCGTGCCGTCGTCGGCGACATCGAGGCCGTATGGCTGGTCGACCTCGGCCAGCGTCGCCGTCTCGCCCTGCGCGCTGACGCGCTGGACGCGGCCGTTGAGCGCGTCGGCGATGAACAGCGTGCCTTCGGCGTCGACCGCGACGTCGGTCGGGAGGTCGAGGTCGGAGGTGATGGTGTTGATGCGGCCGTCGGGCGCGACCCTCCGGATCCGATCGCGGCCCGATTCGGCGATGTAGAGCGTGCCGTCGGCGGCGAGCGCGAGGCCACGCGGCTGGTGCAGGCTCGCCTGCGTGGCGGGGCCGCCGTCGCCGAGCGTGTCGGGGTCGCCGCCACCGGCGAACGTGCTGACGTTGCCGAGCGGGTCGCGCTTGAGGATGCGTGCGTTACCGGTGTCGGAGATGTAGAGCGTGCCATCGTCGGCGACCGCGACGTCGCGCGGGGCGGTGACGGTCTCGTCGTCGAGCAGCGTCTCGACCTGGCCGTCCTTGGTGACCTTCAGGATGCGGTCGGCGCCGGTCTCGGCGACGTAGATCGCGCCGTCGGCGCCGGCGTCGGTGCCGCGCGCGACGTCGAGCGGGAACATCGTCGCGGGCTTGGACGGGTCCACGTTGCCGTCCGAGACGCCGACGGCGGTGCTCAGCTCGGACCGGATCGCCTCGGTGGTGACCTTCGAGCCGTCGCCGAGATACAACGTGCGCGACTGCGGGTCATAGGCGTGGTGGACGTCGAGCGTCCAGCCGCCGAGCGCGTCGCTGCCCGCGCCGAGCACGCCGACAGGGCGCTCCCACTCCTGCCAGGCGACGATCTCGCGGCGGGACTCGTCCTCGCCGCCCGCCTCGCTGCGGGTCACGGGCGCGCCGCCGAACTGGCCGAACGAGGCCTCGAACTCGGCCGGCTCGAGGTACTCGGCCGGGTACACGTAGCCGATCCGCACCTCCGCGTTCTGCGCGCCCTCGACCGTGCGGCCGTAGGCGTCCTTGCCGTCCCACTCGAACGTGTGCTTGAGGTTGCGACTCGGCACGAACGTCTGGCGGAACTCACGGCCGGCGACGTTGACCTCGAGCTCGATGCGGCGCAGGCTCGGCTTGATCGAGTCGCCCGTGAGCGGGATCTCGAGCCGGTAGGCCTCCTTGTAGCCGGGCATGCGGGCCGAGCTGTAGTAGAGGTCGAACGGCGTGCCGGGGACCGAGAGCTTCTCGCCGAGCGTCTGGTTGAAGACGCCGATGATGCTGCCCGCGGCCTGGCACTCGGGGCAGTACGCGGGCGGCGGCGGCGCCTCGGTGGGAGCGTCGCAGTCCGCGCGGCAGCCGTAGGGCCAGTTGTAGTCCCATGGCGTGAAGTGCTCGACCTCGACGCGCCACAGGGACTTGCCCGCCGGGTACTGCTGTGCGAGCTTGGTCCGCTCGGCGTCGTCGAGGAGGCGGTTGTCGGCGGCGCCGTCACCGTCGGTGTCGACGTTCGCGCGGCCGTTGGCGATCGACACGATCTTGATCACGACGCCGTTCTTGGACGGCACCCACGCGCCCTTGTCCTTGTCGTAGTAGGCGGAGGGCACGATCGTGCCGGCCTCGAAGCCGAGGAAGTTGTCGACGTAGGTCGTGACCGGCTTGGTGAACTTGACGTCGGTCGCGTCGGCTTCCACGGCCTCGTCGACGCTGAACTCGACGGCGTACGTGTAGGCGGAGGAGTCGGGGAGCTCGCCGGGCATGCGCTCCTCGCCGGCGGCGCCGACCGTGTACTCGGTCGCGCGGACCTCGAGGTCGCCGAGCGGCTTCGTCTGGCCGTTCGGCAGCTCCATCGTGGCGTCCGTGCCCGGCTCGAACATGAGCGTGGCCTGGCGCGGGCCGGCGTCGTCGGAGGGCGTGGTCTCGGAGGTCGCGACCTGAAGCGTGCTCGCCTTCTCCTCGATCTCGGTGACCTTGTCGTCGTACGGGGTGAGGACCACGTCCGCGATGTCGACGAAGTCCTGCCACGGGATCGACTCGGTGCGCTGGACGGTCATGTAGCCCTCCTGCTCGAACGCGAGCGTGAGGTCCGCGCCGCCGTTGACGGCGAGGTCGTAGCCGCCGTCCTCGCGGGTCGACGTGTAGCCGAGCTCCGAGTGGTCGAGGACGGTGACGCGCGCGCCCTTCATCGGCGTGCCGTCGGCCTTGAGGACCTTGCCGCGGATGACCGCGACCTGCCGGTCGGCGATCGTGCCCGGCTTGACCTCCTTCTGGATCGGGTTCGAGCCGGTGTAGAGGAACTCGGTGCCGTCGGCGACCGTGGTCGGCGTGCCCGGCTTGGGGTCGGGCGCCACGTCGGTCGGGTCCTGCGCCGGCGGGAGCGGGGGCTCGGGGAAGTCGGGCGTCGGCGTCGCGGTGACCGTCGGGGTGACGGTGACGGTCGGCGTGACCGTGACGGTCGGGGTGGCGGTGACCGTGGGCGAGACCGTCGCGGTCGCCGTCGCCGTCGCGGTGGCCGTCGCGGTGGCCGTGGGTTGCGGGCCGGGACCGGGCCCCGGGGCGGGCGCGGGCGCGGGTGAAGCGCCCCCCGCCGCCGGCGCGAGCGGCCCGCTCGGCAGCGGCGCCCCGAACGGCCCCGTCGGCACCGTGACGGGCGCGGATGCGCGGCAGTTGTTGCGCTCGTTGCTCTCGCGCACCTTGTTCTTCGGGTCCGCGCACGCGATCACGTGGTGCGTGCCGGCCGGCACGGTCAGCTTCAGTGTCGCCTGAGCCGAGCGCTTGCCCGCGAGCGCCTTGACCGAGCCGGTCGTGAGCGCGCGATCGTCCTTGCTCGCCTTCGCGTCCTTGGAGAGCGTGAGCGCGAGGGCCGAGCCCTTGGCCTTGCGCTTGCCGGCGTTCTTGACGGTGACCGTCGCCGTCGTGGCGGCGGTGATCTGCACCTTGCCGACCGACAGGTCAGGCTTGGCAGAGGCAGCATGAGCAGGGCTCGCGAGCAGCACGAACCCCGCGGCAAGCAGCACGCTTGCGCGGAAAGAAGTTCTCAAGTCGGCGTCCGTACCTGTGTGGGAGTTCCTGGGGAGTGCCCCGAAGGTTCCCGGAGTGCGCCGACGCAGCAGGGTGGGTTACCCACACTCCAACGGCGCGGGGACCACTACTCCTAAGGGTGTAGCCAACTGCGGAGCGTCAGCTCCGAATGGCGCTGACCTCGACGTCCGCGGCGAGCATCCGGGCGCGCGCCGGGTCCAGCACCCCCGCGCCCGGGACCTCCGCCGCCGCGGCCGCGGCGCCGACCGCGAGCGCGACGGCCTCGTGCCAGTCCGCGCCCGCGTCACGGGCGGTGACGAGCGCGCCCAGCGTCACGTCGCCGCACCCGACCGGATAGCGGCCGCGCACGGGCGGCCGCGCGCGCAGCCGCACGCCGTCGGTCGCGAGCTCGAGGCCGTCGGCGCCGCGGGTGATGCAGGCCACGCCGCCCGGCGGGCACAGCGCGGCGACGTCGGTCGAGCCGAGCAGGTCTCGGGCCTCGTGCTCGTTGATCTTGATCAGGTCGGGCTCGCCGAGCACGCCGGCGCGCAGGTCGTCGTCGCGAGCGTCGAGCGCCACCCGCGCGCCTGCCTCCCGCGCCGCGCCGATCAGCGTGGCCATGCCGTCCGCGGGCGAGCCGGGCGGAAGGGAGCCCGACAGCGTCACCCAACCCGCTCCGTCCGCCGCCGCCCGCACGACCTCCACCAGCGCGTCCCACTCGTCGGCCAGCAACTCCGGCGCACCCTCGTAGAACTCCGTCAGCTCCTGGCCTTCGCCCGCGACGGACACGCACACGCGCGGCTCGGCCTGCGTGCGCACGCTGCGCACCTCGATCCCGGCGGCCGCCAGCTCGGCCTCGATCCAGGCGCCGGAGCCGCCGCCGAGGGGTGCGACCGCGCGCACGTGGGCGCCCAGTGCCGCCGCCGCCCGGGCCGCGTTCAGGCCCTTGCCGCCCGCGACCGCGACGACCCGCGTCGGCCGGTGGATCTCCCCCACGACCACGGGTCCGCTCACCTGATGCAACCGGTCGACCGCCGGGGTCGGCGAGACACAGACGATCATGCCGTCCGCCGCTTGATCATGGCCCGGCCGGCGGCGATCAGGAGCGAGTCGTTGGCGCCCTCGCCGATCTGCGTCTGCGGCGCGTCCCGGCGCAACCGTGCGAGCTCGTCGCCCTCGGTGTAGGAGCGGCTCGCGGCCAGCCGCGACGCCTGCTCGACCGCCCACACCGCGCTCTCGGACGCCATCGTCTTGGCCGCGCTGGCCCGCTCGCCCGCCTCGGCCTCGCCGCCGTCGATCGCCTCGGCCGCGCGGCGCACGGCGGCCTCGACCACCAGCTGCCGCGCCCGCAGCTCCCCGATCCGCAGCGCCGTGTGGCTGTAGTCGCCGAGCACGCCCGGCCCGATCTCCCGCCCGGTCGCCTCGCCGAGCGCGCCCTCCAGCGCCCGGTCGATGATCCCGAGCCCGCGGCAGGCGACGTTCACGCGCCCGACGGAGAGCACGTCCACCATCTGCCGCGCGCCCTGCCCCTCCGCCCCGCCGAGGATCTCCGCGCCGGGCACGAAGTGCGCGTCGAACGTCCACGCCGCCGACTCGACCCCGCGATACCCGAGCTTGTCGAGCGGCTCCGTCTTCCACGTCTCGCTCCCCCGCCCCTCCGACGGGAGGACGACGCACGAGGGCCGCTCCTGCCCGGCAATCCTGGCGAGCATGAAGGTGAGCGGGAACGAGAACCCGCCCGCGATCCAGCGCTTGCGCCCCGTCACCACGAGCCCGCCCTCGGCCGGCTCGACCGTCGTCGCCAGCCGCCGCAGGTCGCTGCCGGCACCCGGCTCGGTGATCGAGAACGAGGACCAGACCTCGCCGGTCGCGATCCCCGGCAGCCAGCGTTGCCGCTGCTCCTCGGTCCCGTACCGGACCAGCAGCTGGGTCCCGAGCGCGGTGGTGTTCACCGCGCCGGTCAGGGAGATCCACCCCTGCGCGAGGGTCCGCCACACGTCGACCATGTCGGCCACCGGCACCGCGCACCCGCCGTACGCCTCCGGCACCAGCGCCCCCGGCACGCCCAGTGCGCCGAGCCGCTCGAGCACCTCCGCGGGCAGCACGTCGTCCCGGTCCCACTGCGCGACGTTCGGCCGCACGACGTCGTCGACGAGCCGGCGCACCGCCTCCTGATCGATCTCCTTCACGGCCCTTATTCAAGCTGGACGTGCGGCGCGCCGACACCAATCGCTGGTGTCCGCGTCCTCCTCCACCCTCGCCCGGTTGCTGGCCGCGTGCGCGATCGTGTTCGCCTGCTGCGCCGGCGGGGTGTTCGCCGTCGGGGCGAGCGAGTTGCACGCGACCGCCGATGCGCTCGAGGCGCAGCCGCGGATCGACCTCGCCACGGCGACGACGACCACCCGCCACGGCGCGGACACCGACGGCGAGGCCCGCACGATCCTGCTGATCGGCTCCGACCACCGGGCGAAGACGGCGAAGGCCAACGCGCGCTCGGACACGATGATGCTCGTGCGGCTCAGCCCGCGGGCCAAGGCCGTGACGGTGCTCTCCGTGCCGCGTGACCTGCAGGTCACGCTCAACGGCCGGACCGCCAAGGTCAACGCCGCCTACGCCCAGGGCGGCGCCGCGCTCACGGTCAAGACGCTGCACGAGCTGCTCAGGGTTGACATCGACCACGTGATCGACGTCGAGTTCTCCGGGTTCCGCGCGCTCGTCGACCAGCTCGACTGCGTCTACACCGACGTCGACCGCCGCTACTTCAACCGCAACGTTGGCACCGCCGCGACCAACTACGCCTCGATCGACATCCAGGCCGGCTACCAGCGGCTGTGCGGCCGCGACGCGCTCGACTACGTGCGCTACCGCCACGGCGACAACGACCTCGTGCGCGCCGCGCGCCAGCAGGAGTTCCTGCGCCAGGCCCGCGCGCAGGCGGGCGTGACGCAGCTCCTCGGCGACCGGCACGCGCTTCTGCGGGCGCTCGGCAAGTACACGCGCACCGACATCCGCGGCACCAAGGAGGTCACGGCCCTCGTCAAGCTCGCGCTCGACGGCGCGCGCAAGCCGGTGGTCCAGGTGCGCTTCCCGGCGACGATCGGCCCGTCCTACGTGACGGCCTCCCCTCCCGAGCTGCGCGCCGCGGTCCGTCGCTTCCTGCACCCGGTCACGAAGAGCGCCGCCCCGAAGCAGCGCTCGTCGGCGAAGCGCAAGACGTCACGCGTGCGCGTCCCCACGGGCGTGCAGACGCGCCGCGAGTACACGCTCGAGGACGAGCAGGGCGCCAAGCACCGCGCGTCGCACGTGTCCGTGCGGATCGGGCCGGGCGAGTTCTACGGCATCCAGACCACCGACTGGAGCGAGCCGCCGATCTTGGCCGCACCGGACGGCCAGCGCACCGTCGGCGGCCGCACGTACGACCTCTACTACGACGGTAAGCGCCTCCGGCGAGTCGCGCTGCGCACCGCCGAAGGCACCGCCTGGGTGTCCAACACGCTCACGCTCAGCCTGAGCAAGGCGCAGATGCTGGCGCTCGCCCGGCGCCTGCGCTGAGCAGCCCGCCGAGCGACGGACGCGGCCGCGGGTCCGGGTCGGGCACGACCGAAGCGCCGCGCGCGATGTAGTCCCACCGCGGTCCGTCGGACGCGATCCGCGTGACGCCGTCCAGGAGCCGGTCGACGTCGTCCGCGCTCGTCCCGACGCCGAGACTCGCCCGCACCGCGCGCGGCACGCCGAAGTGCGCCATCAGCGGGTGCGCGCAGAACGCGCCGTCGCGCACGCCGATCCCGTGCTCGGCGCTCAACGCGGCCGCCAGCAGCCCCGGCTCGACGCCGTCCACGGTGAAGCTGACCACGCCGACCCGGTCGCCTCCGTCCCACAATGCGAGCCGCCGCGCGCCGACGGCGTCCAGCCCGGCCACGAGCCGCTCGAGCAGCTCGTCCTCGTGGGAACGGATCCGCTCCCAGCCGGTCTCCTCGAGCACCATGACCGCCGCCGCCAGCGCGACTGCGCCGAGCGCCGCGGGCGTGCCGCCCTCGTGGCGCGCCGGGCCGGTCGTCCAGACGACATCGTCGGCCGTCACGCGGCGCACCGCACCACCGCCGGCCAGGTACGGGCGGCCGGCATCGAGCCAGTCGGAGCGGCCCGCGAGCACGCCCGCGCCGTAGGGCGCGTAGACCTTGTGGCCCGAGAACGCGACGTAGTCGACGTCCCAGGCCGCGATGTCCAGCGGCCGGTGTGCCGCCAGCTGCGCCGCGTCGAGCGCGACCCGCGCGCCGTAGCGGTGGGCGAGCCGCGCGATCTCCGCGACCGGCCACACCTCGCCCGTGACGTTGGACGCACCCGTCACGGAGACGAGCGCTGCGCCGCCGACACGGCGCAGCGCCGCCTCCAGCACCGCGAGCGCCTCCGCGGCGCTCGCGGGGAACCCGAGATCGACGACGTCGCCCCGCCGCCACGGCAGCAGGTTCGCGTGGTGCTCGCCGGTGAAGGTGAGCACCGTCGTGCCCGCGGGCAGCACGCCCGCGAGCAGGTTGAACGCGTCCGTCGTGTTGCGCGTGAAGACGACGGCGTCGTCCGGACGAGCGCCGACGAACGCCCCCACGACCTCGCGCGCCCGTGCGTACGCCTCGGTGCTCACGAGCGACGCGAAGCCCGCCCCGCGGTGCACGCTGCCGTAATACGGCGCCAGCTCCGCGACCGCGTCCGCGACGCGGCACAGCGCCGGAGCGCTGGCCGCGTTGTCGAGGTTCGCGTAGCGGACCCACTCACCGCCGACGAGCGGCACGTCGAGATCGCCACCGACGAGCTCGAGCAACCGGCCGCCGGCATGAGTGTGCGTGGCGGTCATCCGGCTACTTGGTGACCTTGATCGACTTGCCCGAGGCCTTGCCCGACAGGTAGTTGCCGTCGCCCGGCCAGGAGATCGAGACCTTCCAGGTGCCGCGCGCGAGCTTGGGCACCGTCACGGTCACGACGCCGTTCTTGAGCGTCCCGGTCACCTTCTTCGTGGTCTTACCCTTCTTGAGCGTGAGCGTGACCTTGCCCGTGGCCTTGGTCAGCCCCGTGGCGGTGGTGATCGTCACCTTGTACTTGCCGGCCTTCTTGCTCGTCGGCGCCTTCGAGACGGCACCCGCGACCTTGCTGGCCTTCACCTTGACCTTGACCGCCGGGCCGGGGCCCGGGTTGGCGATCGGCGTCGGGCCCGGGGTCCCGACGGGATCGGGGGTGACGACCGGATCGGGCGCCGTCACCGTCAGCGAACCGGTCTCGGTGAAGCCGAGCAGCTGGTCGTTGCCCGCGTAGGTGAGCGTGTAGTCGTACGTTCCCGCGGGCAGCGCACCGAGCGCGAACGTCGCGACCCCGTTGGCGAGCGTGGCCGTGGGCGACGCGACCGTCGTGCCGGCCTGCTTGAGGACGAGCGCGACGTCACCCGAGACGGTGCGCTCGTAGTAGTTGGAGACCTCGAGCGAGATCGTCGCCGCGGTGCCCTGCTTGACCGGTGCGGCCGTCACCTTGCGCGTCGCGACGGCCGCACCCGGAAGGCCGCCGAAGAACACGTCCAGCGCGTGCTTGGCGGCCGCGGCGCCGGCGATGCTGTTCGGGGTGGCGGCGTCGCCGAACGCGGTGCGGACCTGGCCCTTGCGCGTGTCGACCGTGCCCCAGGCCCCGGCAACGGTGGTGAGGTTCGGGTTCGTCTTGTCGGCGAGCCACGCGGTCCGCGCCTCGGCGAGCGTCTTCGGCGCATTCGCACCCAGGGCCGCGAGCGCGGCCGACAGGGCCGCCGGGCTGATGTCGGTCGGGCCGCCGGACGTGACCGTCACATTGCCCTGGGCGTTGGTGCCCACGGTCGCCGTCTCGTTGCCCAGGTAGTCACCGGCATCCGTGTACACGGACTGGCTCGGCTTGACCGTGTTGACGTCCGTCTGCCAGGTGAAGCCGGCGATCGCGGCGTTGATCTTCTGCCAGGCGGGGAGAGCCGTCGAGAAGCCGAGGTTGACCTTGTTCGGCTGCGGCTGGGTGAAGAACCAGTTCGACATGTACTCCGTGTGCGTGCGCGGCGGCTGCGCGTTGCCCTTGTGAATCCACTGACGGGTCACCCCGTCCTGGGCCCCGGCGCCGCTCTTGCCCTTGTAGGCGAACAGATACGGGACCTGCAGTCGCGCCTTGCTCTTGCGCGCCTGGCTGGTGTCACCGTGCGGGAAGTACGTGATCGCGTTGGTGTCGGTCGGCAGGTACTCGGTGACGAAATTGCCGAGGTACTGGTTGACGAGCTCGCCGTACAGGTAGCTGGCGAAGCGGCCGTTGCCCTGCGCGTCGGCGGCGGGCTCCGGATTGCGCGTCTGCAGCGGGTTCGGGGTCGCGCCCGTTGGGTTGCCGCCGACCTTGCCACCGTCGAGGACGGTGTCGAAGTTGTAGACCGTGACGTTGTTCTTCTGCGCCTCCTTGTTCACGAAGGGCAGCACCGCGCGCGTGTTCGGGCACCAGGTGCCGCCGAACAGGATCGCCGCGTCGGCGTCCGTCGAGTGCTCGAGGATGTCGACGATCTCGGGGTAGGTGACCTGGTTCACGCGCCAACCGCCGTCCGCGGCGGCGTTGTCGGCGGCCGTGAGGACGTCCGGGCCGATCCGGGAGGCGTTGCCCTGGGTGGCGACGCGCTGGCGCTCGTTGGCCTCCTCCTGCCACCACTCGAACTGGCCGACGGTCGCGAACGGCTTGTTCGCGATCGCCGTCGCGACCTTCGCCGCCGCCTGCGCGTCGTCGGTGAGGTTGACCCAGTCGACGACCTTGTCGTTGGCCGCGCCGTCCCTGTTGTTGGTGTTGTAGACGACGAAGAAGCTGTCCGCGACGTCCGCGGGAGCCGTGCCGGACGTGTAGTCGTAGAGCGGGTTGACGCTGTCGTTGACCTCGGTGGCGTGGCCGACGGTCGTGTCGACCGATTGGCCCTGATCGCCCGGCAACTTGCGGTCGGCCTTGACGCCGTTGCCCAGCGACTGCGCGAGCAGGTTCTGCCACGCGTCCCGGAAGCGGATGCGCGAGGACTCGATCAGCTTCAAGGCGTCCGCCTTGCGGATGTCGAGGTCCGGGACCTCGGCGGCACCCACGTTGACACCACCCGAGAAGTTCGGGTTGAACCAATAGACCTTCTGCGCGCCGGCGGCGCGCGCGGCCGCGTCGACGGCCACGGCCCGCGCCGCGAACGTGGCGTCGGTCGAGGGATCGCCGATCAGCAGCGCGAAGGTGCCCGGCTGACGCAGCAGATGCTGGAAGCGGTCGTAGGTGACCGAGTCGATCACCGTGTTGGCGGGAACGCCCAGCGTGCGCTGGAGGAAGTCCGCGCGCTGGTAGGAGGTGGTGGTGGCGGTGCGCAGCGGCGCCGCGTCGGCGGTCGCCGCGAACGGCACCACCGTGGCGGCCGCGACCGCCGCGGCCGCCGCGCGCCTCCATCGGGATGAAAGGGTCACGCTCTTCCTCACTTGCTCTCGTTGGGGTGGGTGCTGCACCCCCGCGCGGACCGGCGCAGGGGGAATCGACGCTCCCCCTGACCGGATGCCCTGGCGGCCGGCGGGGAGCGGCGGGTGCTGCGATGTTGAATTCGCGGTGGCCCCGCCCGGACTCACACGGGCGAGGTCAGACCGGCACGTTCAGTTGTGCTTGGTGCGCCGGCGGCCGAACAGCTGCTCACGCACCTCGCCGAACGCGAGGCAGAAGAAGCCGAGGGCGACGAGCGCCACGAGGATCCCCACGCCGGCCAGGCGGGTGTCACCCACGTGGCTTGCGGCCTGGCTGGCCAACTCGTACTTCGTGGTGTCGGCGACGTTCGCCACCGCGCCCGGCACGACGCCCGTTCCCGGCCCACCGGCCGGCGCGCCGTTCGCGGCGACCTCGGTGCTACCGCCCGGGACCTGCGGGGCGGCGTCGACCACTGGCGCCGCGCCGTCGACCGCAGCGGTGCCGGCCGCAGCATCGGTGCTCGCGGTGACCGCCGTGTCTGGCGCGGCGTCCGACCCGGCCGTCGAAGCACTCGCGCTCGACGACGACGCGGAGCCCGAGGAGGACGGTGAGCTGCCCGAGGTCGACGTGCGCGTCGTGGACGAGTTGGTCGTCGATGACGTGCTCGTCGTGGACGGGCTCGGCGTCGTGGACTTGGTGGACTCCGTCTTGTTCGACGACGTCTTCGTCGACTGCGTCTTGTTCGAGGACTTGGTCGTCGTCTGGGACTTGCTCGTCGTCTGCGTCCGGGTCGACGGGCTCTTGGTGGTCGTCGTGGAGGGCTGGGTCGTCGCCGCCGGGTTGGTCGTCGTGGTCGTCGTGGTCTGCGGGTTGCCGCCCCCGCCGTTCGTCGGCGGCGCGGTCGCCGTCGCGCTGGGCGTGTTCGTCGGCGTCGCGGTCGGCGTCGGCGTCTTCTGGTCGTCGACCCACGCCTGGTAGGAGCTGATCCGCGACCACTCCGTCCACTTCGCCGTCTTGAGCAGCTGCCCGTCGGCGTCGTAGTAGAGGATCGCGTTCTGGCCGAAGTCGTAGGAGACGTACGGGATCGGCGTGCAAGCCACGTCGTCGTACCCGGGGAGCGTGTCCCGCCCGTCGCTGTAGGTCTGCCCGTCGATCGTCACCGAGATCGGGAACGGGTTGTCGGCGGGGTTCGTGACGCCCTGGGCCTGGGCCGCCGGAGCAAGGGCCAGCCCTGCGACGGCAGCGCTGAGGACGGCGGTCGCCACGCGGGTGCGACCGCGGGATACGTGCACTGTCTTGTTCTCCTGTCGTCTGGTCATCAGCTGCGCACCAGCTGCTGTTCGGGAGCGGGTGCGAAGACGGGTGGCGTGGGCGCCGCCACGGGCGCGCCCGGGTACGCGTACGCGGCGACGGCCGCGGGCTGCGCCTGAGCCGGCCATGCGGCCGCGGCGAGCGCCGGCTGCGGCGGCCATGCGGGGGCGGCGGGCGCCGGCTGCGGTGCCTGCCGGTCGTCCTCGACGTACACCGCCTGCCCATTGAAGATCGCGTCGTTGAGCAGGCCGGTCTGCCGGGCCACGACGGTCGCGCTGACGGCGGCCGCGGTGACGTTGGTGGCGGTCCGCGCCATGTCGGCGATCACGCCGATCGGGATCGTCGCCGCGACGAACTCGAGCGGCAACCCGGCCGCCGACATCACCGTGGCGGCGGAAACCGTCGCCGCGCCGGGGACGCCGGCCACGCCGATGGAGACGACGATGCTCAGGACCGTCAGCAGCAGGTAGTCACCCGCCGAGTAGGCCAGCCCGTAGGCGTTGATGCCCCAGACGGCGATCAGGATCGGCCAGATGCCCGCGCAGCCCGGCATGCCGATGTTGGCGCCGAGCGGCGCCGTGAAGTGCGCGATCTCCGAGTGCACGCCAACCTTGCGCGTGAGCTGCCCCGTGGTCACCGGCAGGGTGCCGATGCTGCTCTGTGTCGTGAACGCGGTGAGCTGGGCCGGGAAGATCTTGCGGAAGAACGCGACCGGCGCGACGTTCGCGAACGCCTGCAGGATGACGGCGTTGATCGCCCACGTGTGGATCATGCACGCGGCCCACACCAGCGCGAGCAGGCCGAGCAGCGAGGTGAAGCTCTTGCCGAGGTCCGCGCTCGTCCCGACCATGTGGGCCGTGAGCGCGACGATCGCGTAGGGCGTGAGCCGGATGACGTAGCTGACGACCTTGAAGACGACGAGCTTGATCGCCTCGATGCCGTCGGCGAAGAGCTTGACTTTCTCGCCCTGTTTCTCGGCCAGCGAGAGATAGGCCACCGAGATCGTGACCGCGATCAGGATGATCGGGATGATCGCGTTGGAGCTGAAGCTCCCGACGACGTTCGTCGGGAAGAAGCTCACCACCACCTGGCTGAACGCCTGCACCTGCCCCGCGATCGTGTCCGCGGGAACCGCGCCGAGCTTGGCGTCGGTGCCCTCCCCGGGGCGGAAGATGAAGGCCAGCGCCAGCGCGAGGATGACGCCGAGCGCGTTGCTCAACAGCAGCCAGAACGTCGACCGCAGGCCGATGCTCTTGAGCTTCGCCAGCGTGCCGAGCGACGTCATCGCTGAGACGATCGCGACCAGCACCAGCGGCGCGACCGTGGCGAGCAGCACGTTGATGTAGATGCGCCCGATCGGGTTGACCGCGGCCACGTGCTGCTCCGCGACGACGCCGATCGGGATGCCGATGGCCAAGGCGAACAGCGCGATCACGCTGAAGTTCAGCGCGCGCTTGCGCATCCACCAGATAGCGGCCCAGCTGAGCCCCACCGCGGCGAGCGTCGCCACCGACGGCCAATCCCAATTCATAGTGCTGTCTGCCCCTCCGTTCGACCCGGCGCAACTGCCGCGGAGGCTTAATCTACACGAATCCGATCGGGTTTCTACATTTTGCTCTAGAACGTCCGTCCGCGGCCGTGCGAGCGCGCGCCGGACGCGCGCCGGACGCGCGCCGGCGGAAAGTACCATTCTCGATCGCTTTTATCGACTTACGCGCGGAGCGGCTCGGCGTGCTTGACCGCGTAGTCGAGCTCAGGGCCGTGTGCGTGGCCGACCAGACGCCAGCGCACGTCGACCTCGACCGTGTTGCCGAGCATCGTGTCCACGTCGTGGTGCAGCGCCAGCGACACGACCCGCCCGTCCTCGACGTCGAACTCGCGCCGCGCCCCTTCCCGCCGCCGGCCGAGGACGGTGACGAGCGCGTCGACCAGCGGCCGCCACGTGACGATCCAGTCGCGCATGATCCCGGTCCGGATCGCGAGGTCCAGATGACCGGGGCCCCAGCGCGACGGCTGGATCTGGCTCGCGATCTGGTACCCGAACTCCCGCTGCGCCTTCACGCTCACGTGCGAGAGCCGCCCGCGCGCGGTGCGCCACCGGTGCGGACCCTCGTTGGAGATGCCGACCGGCCCGATGCACAGCGAGCACGCGTCGCCATGGACCTTCGTCGCGGCGACGTAGCGCAGGTGCGGCAGCTGGAACGCGATCGCGAGCGGCTCGAGCAGGTCCACGAGCGAGTTGCCGATCAGCAGCTCCTGGTGGTCGGGCAGCGCGACCGTGACGTTGACGCCGAGCGGCATGTAGTTCGACTGCTGGCGGGCGTTCGCCAGGTACGGCTCGATCTGCGCCATGAACGGCTCGATCCACTGCCGCGTCTTCCCGAGCTGCGCGGTGCGGATGAACGAGCCGGCCGGAGGCGCGTAGCGCGTGAACTCGGGCACCCCCTGCAGGCTACATCCGCGCCCACGCGGAGGCGCCGCCGACCGCGAGGGCAACCAGCTGATCCTCGAGCCCGCGGGCAGCGACCGCAGCGCGACGCTCGAGGTCGACGAGCTGGGCCGCTTGAAGTCCATGAGCCTCAACCCGCAGCGCGGCGCCGTACCAGGAGGAGCCCGAGCCGCCGAAGCGCCGCGGGGTCTTCGGCCGGCGCCAGTGAACCGCGACGCGGTCAGCCGGATCCTGGCAAGGTGAGCGCGATGCGGGCAGTGGCGGGAATGGTTCTGGTCGCGGTGACGGTGCTTCTGGCGGCACCCGCGGCGCAGGGGTACGACTTCGGTAAGGAGTGGGGCGACGCGACGGTCGCCGACACGCCGTTCAACGACCCCAGCGGCGGGCCGCTGCTCCCCGCCACACAGGTCTATCCCCGTGGGCGCCTGCGCGACGCCGCGCCGAACGACTGCTGCAACGTGCGGATGACAATGACCATCCTCGGCACGTCGGGGCAGAGGCTCACCTCCTACGGGGTCAGCGACGGACAGGGCGTGTGGAAGAACATCGACCGCCGCGTCGACACCAGCCCGCACGCGATCTCGGCGATCCAGTACGACTTCTGCCGCTCCGACGGCAAGTGCGCCACGCACACGATCGCGCGTCCGCCCGCCCCCGCCACGCCCACGACCCCGGGCACGCCGCCGGGCACGACACCGACCCCGACCCCCGCCCCGAACCCGTTCGTGGACACGGACGCCGACGGCTTCCCCGCCACCACGGACTGCTCGGACGTCAACAACACGGTCCACCCGGGGGCGCCCGAGGTCCCCGGCAACGGCATCGACGACGACTGCGCGGGCGGCGACCAGCCCGGCGAGGTGACCGCGCTGGTGCGCAGCAAGTTCTCGCTCGCGAGCCGCCGGTCGAGCCCCAAGGTCAACCTGCTGCGCGTGCAGGACGCGCCGCCCGGGGCTCAGGTCGACGTCATCTGCACCGGCCGGCGCTGCCCGTTCAAGCAGCGAACGCGCACGGTCGACGCCGAGGGCCAAGTCTCACTGACCAAGCTGTTCCGCAAGCGCCTGCGCGACGGCGTCACGCTCGACGTCATCGTCAGCGCGCCGAACGCGATCGCGAAGGTGTCCCGCTACGTGATCCGGCGCGGGCGGATCCCGGGGCAGCGCACCATGTGCCTGCCCCTGGGAGCCTCTACGCCGCAGAAGCGCTGCTGAGGCTGGTCGCGAGCAGGTGGTCGACGAGCTCGCGCGCGTCGTCCTCGGCGCCGTGGATGAAGCTCGACTTGCGCCGGCGCAGGAAGTTCAGGCCGACGCGGTAGAGCCCGGGCGCGTTGCGGACGACGCCGCCGTCGTGGCGGATCTCACCCTTGCGGTCGAGGACGTCGAGGTCGAGCCACGAGTAGTCGGCGCGGAAGCCGGTGGCCCACAGCACGGTGTCGTAACCCTCCGCGACGAGGTCGATCAGCACGCGCGGCGTCGCGTCGACGCGGGTCGGCTCGGGCCGCTCACCCTCGTCGAATCCGCCCCACTGGTCGATCGTCTTGAGCAGGCGCTTGAGCTTGAGGTCGGCGAGGTTGCACACGTTGCCGAGTGAGCCGGCGAACGCGGCCTTGCCGTCGTTGACCGCGCCGAGGCGGCCGACGAGCGCCGCGCCGCGGTCCGTGAGCGCGTTGAGGTCGAGGTCGGCACGGTCGGGTGTGCCGACCAGCTGCGGGGACGGCACGTGCCGCGCGCGGATGAGGTCGTCGACCTCGTCGTAGCGCTCGTCCAGCCGGCCGATCTGGTCCAGCCAATGCATGATGTCCCGGCCGCGGTACGTCCGCGGCATGCGCACGTGTTCGCCGACCGCGACGGTCACCTCGCGCCCGGAGCGCAGCAGCTCGTCCGCGAGCTGCAGGCCCGTCGCCGACGCGCCGACCACGAGCACGCGGCCGTCGCGCAGCTGCTCCGGTCGCTTGTAGTCGAGCGGGGTGACCTGGTCGAGCTGAGCCGGCAGCGACTCCGCCACCGCCGGCACGTGCGGCCGGTTGAACGCGCCGCTGGCGAGCACGACCGCGGACGCGGCCCACGTGCCCGCGTCCGTCTCGACCCGGTAGTCGTCATCGTCGCTGAAGATCCGCGTGACGGTCGTGCCGGTGCGCACGGGCGCGTCGACGTGCCCCGCGTAGCGCTCGAGGAACTCGACCAGCTCGGAGACGGCCATGAAGCCGTCCGGGTCCTCGCCGTCGTAGGCGAGCCCGGGCAGCCGCGTGAGCCAGTTCGGCGTGAGCAGACGCAGCGAGTCCCAGCGCTCGGTCTTCCACGTGTTCGCGACCTCGCCCCGCTCCAGGACGACGTGCTCGATCGACTGCTCCGACAGCACCCGGCTCACCGCGAGGCCAGAGTGCCCGGCCCCGACGATGACGACGGGGATGCGCGCGACGCTCAGTTGACCGTCACCGACACGTTCGTCGGGTTCGTCAGCGCGTCGAACACGGCCGAGCGCTTCTGCGACTGCGCGACCAGCGCCGCGACCTCGTCGGCGTCCGCGTCCGCGTCGATCTCGAAGTTGACGCGGATGTTGTTGTACCCGTTGCGCACCTCGGGATCGGCACCGAGGATGCCGAGGATGTTCATGTCGCCCTCGACCGTCGCCTTGACCGAGTTGAGCTGGATGCCGCGGTTCTGCGCGACCGCCGCGACACCCGCCGTCAGGCAGCTCGACAGGCCGACGAGCAGGAACTCGACCGGCGTCGGCGCCTGATCCTCGGCCGCGAAGACCTCGGGATGGTCGGCGTCGTACTCGAACGTCGACTTGTGGTTGTGGTCGGCGCCGAGCCCGCTGTACTGCTGGATCGTCGTGCGGCTGTGCGTGCCGCGCAGCCACTCGTTCGTCGCGCGCCAGGTGAACTTGGCCGCCTCCGGCGCGTCGCTGAGCGCCGCGCGGGCGTCCAGGAGCGCCTGGGTGTTGACGCCGTTGTCCGCTGCAGACTCGGTGGTGCTCATCAATAACTCCTCGTCGCCAATGGCTTCAAACGCGATCAGGTTACCCTGAAAAACAGCCGCGAAGCAACCGTAGCTGGTGGACGGCACCCCGCCAATCGGGACCGCACCCTGGGGTTTTCTGTTGACGCGGACCAGCGGTCGTGATCTGACCGATCACACAGCTCTCACATCTACCGCGACGGGTCGCGGCTACGGTCGCCGCGCACCGTCCATACCGACATGTCCCGGGAGGCAACATGTCTGCACTTCGCACCGTTCTCGCGGCTGCGGCGCTGCTGGGAGCGCTGCTCGCGATCCCGTCCGTGGCGTCCGCGCAGCGTGCCAACGAGCTGCACGTGATGTCGTTCAACCTGCGCTACGCGAGCGATACCCCGCCGAACCCCTGGGCCGATCGCCGGCCCGTCATGCGCGAGCTGCTGCGCGCCGAGAAGCCCGACATCATCGGCACGCAGGAAGGGTTGTACCGCCAGCTGCGCGACATCCAGGTCGACCTGCCGACCCACTACGACTCGATCGGACTGGGGCGCGAGGGCGGCTCGCGTGGCGAGGCCATGCAGGTGTTCTACGACTCGCGCCGCCTGGAGCCGCTCGAGTACGACCACTACTGGCTGTCCGACACGCCGAACGTCGTCGGCTCCAAGACCTGGCCCGGCTGCTGCCCGCGCATGGTCACCTGGATCAAGTTCCTCGACCAGCGCACGAACAAGCAGTTCTACCTGCTCAACACGCACTTCGAGGCCTTCGACGCCACGGCCCGCGCCAACTCGGCCCGGCTCGTCCTGCAGAAGATGACCGAGCAGTTCGCGCCGAACGTGCCCGTGATCGCGACGGGCGATTTCAATGAAGCCGCCAAGCCCGGCCTGACCGTCTACGACACGCTCGTGACCAACGGGCCGTTCGAGGACACGTGGGACCTGGCCAAGCGCCGCAGCCCGCTGTTCGGCACCTTCCATGGCTACCGCCCGCTCACGCCCGACGGCGACCGGATCGACTGGATCCTGGCCACGCCGTACGTGACCGTGCGCGCCGCGTCGATCAACACCTACGCGCGCAACGGCCAGTTCCCGAGCGACCACCTGCCCGTGCAGGCGCACCTGCAACTGCCGTAGCCGTCACGGGATCGAGCCCCGGCGTGGCGAGCAGCGCTGCTCGCCACGCCGTGGGCACTTCAGCGCAGGCGCGCGAGCGCCGACGCGCGTGCCCGCTGCTGCGTGGCACTAGAACTCGACCTGGCATTTGCCGGCCTGCAGCTCGGCCTTGTCCTGCTCCGTCAGCGCGGAACACGCCTTCACGTTGAGCGTCTCCAGCCGGTGGGCCAACGCCTTCAGGGCCTCCATGACGCCTCGGTCCAGCCCACCCGGCTCGAGCATCTTGACGATCTCCCCGCCCTCGGTCTTCTGCTCGATCTTCGTGCCGGGCGCTTTCTCCTTGGTCACCGTGCGATTGAGATCGAGATAGGCGAGGTTCATCCCCGTGAGCGCTCGGTAGCACTCGACCGTCATGAACGAGCACTGCACCAGACGCAGCACCTGCAGCGGCAGGGACCGCAGGGACTCGAGGTTGTCGCTCGGCGTCGCAGCCTTCTTCGGCGAGTACACGGCCAGATAGGTCAGCTTCGGCAGCTGCAGCATCGCCGCCGGCCATTCCGCGGGAAGCGTGCAATGGCTGAGCTCGAGTCGCTCGAGTTGCCGCATTGCCAGCAGCGCCTTCCACTGGTTCTTGTTGGCGACCAGATCCACCCATTTCAGGTGCAGGCTGGTCCGCTCCGTGCCGCCGATTTGCGACGCATCTCCTACTTCAGCGCGTGGGATCTCCTCGTAGACGTGGCCGAGGTTGGTGTTGAGAGCGGCCGGAAGGAAAGCACTTCTCCACCGTTGCGCGCTCACCGGGCGATACCGGCCCATGTCGTCCTCCGCGACGACGCGCTCGCTCACTTCCCCGTTCTCTTCGACGAGGATGCGCCTCGTCGCCTCCGGGGCCATCATCCGACAGACCGCTGCGTTGCCCGCGGTGCGCTGCAGCGCCAGCACCTGCGCGGGCAGGAGAGGCAGCCCCGGCGCCCAGCGCGCGGGTGCGTCGAGAGCACGCGCAGCGTCCGAGTCCGCGGTCGGCGACCGCGCCCCGTCGATCCGCTCGACGTCCTTCCCCATCGAGCCACGCTCCTTTGCAACCCGCGATCGCTGAACGAAGCCTGATCACTATACGATCCCGCGCGCGGCGGCGGCACCCCCGTGCAAGGAGCTCAGCTAGCGGGCGGTGACGACCATGTCCGTGACCTCCGCGCCGCGGTCGAGCCCCGTGACGACGACCTCATCCGCGCCGCGGGGCACGTTCAGGCGGACAAGGGCGAAGCGTTCCACAGGGCTCGTGATCTCGGTGGACGCGTCACCCGCGACCACGCGCGCCGAGCCGCGGACCGCCAGGGACAGCTCGAACGGCCCAGTGCCACCCCACGGCCACGCGAACTCCTCTCCGGGCGTCAGCCACCGCACCGCCTCGTCCTCCACGTGGGACGTGACCCGGCACTCGAGCAACTCGCCGTCGCACGCCAGGTCGGGCGTGTGCAGCCCGCGCGTCTGCAGGCGCAACCGGCCGTCCACCCACACCCGCATGCCGAGCCAGCCCTGGCTGATGCGCACGCGCCACGGGCGCGGCGAGGGGTCCAGGTCGAGCGTCAGCTCGCCGATCGACAGCCGCGGCCCCTGCACGAACAGGTCGGCGTGCCAGAAGGGCACGGCCGCGTCGTGCACGGGACCGGGCGGCACGGGCTGCGGGTCCTCGGTCGGGTGCCCGACGGCGGCGCCGGAGCCGATCACGGGCCGGTCTCCACACCAATGCACGCGGTCCAGGTGGACCTTGCGGCCGGGCTGCCCGCGGTCGTAGCCGTGGTAGACGGCGTAGGTGGTGACGCCGTCGGGCGCGAGGATCACGCTGTGGTGGCCCGGGCCGGTGATCCGCTCGCCGCTGCGCAGGATCGGGTCGGGGTCCTTCACCCACGGCCCGCGCAGCGTGCGCGCGGAGGTGAGCCCGATGCCGTACGTCGCGTCGCGGTAGTGCGAGCCGGAGTACAGCTGGTGGTAGCGCCCGCGGCGCTTGAGCACCCACGAGCCCTCGTTCCAGTAGGCGTCGCCGGCCGCCGAGCCTTCCCAGCGCTGGCTCGGGAAGGCGACCGGCGTGGGGTTGCCCTCGAGCTCCGCCGGACCGACCAGGCGGTCCACCACGTTGCCGCTGCCGGGCTGGTCGCCGAAGCGCGTAGCGCCCGTGCGGATGTTGTAGAAGAGCCACAGCGACCCGTCCTCATCCTGGAACGGGTGCCCGTCGATCGACCACACGTCGGTGACCAGCGGCGCGTCGTCGAGCACGAACGGCCCGAGCGGGTTGTCCGCACGCGCGACGCCCTGCCGGCGCGCGCTCTCGACGCCGTGCCCGTCGGGCCGGATCCGGGTGCCGGCCACGTACATGTAGAACGTGCCCGCGTGGTACCTCACCTCGGGCGCCCACAGGTCGGTCTCGGCCCAGGTGCCGGGCTGGGGCTCGAGCGCGTGCCCCTCGAACTCCCAGTCCACGAGGTCGCCCGAGCGCCAGACCGACACGCCGAGGTCGCCGTCGTCGGTCGTGTGGTAGAGGAAGTACTCACCCAGGTGCCGGATCACGAACGGGTCGCCGTGGTCGGCGCCACGGTCGTCCGTGATGACGGGGTTGACGAACGTCCGGCCCGCGTCAGGCATGCACGCCGACTGCCTCCAAGACCTCGGCGGAGGCGTCGATGGCCTGGCGCATGCAGTCGTCCATATCGATGTACCGGTAGTTCGCGAGCCGGCCCGCGAAGAACAGCTTCTCGCCGCCCACCTGTTCGCGCAGCTCGGCCTGATAGCGGTCGTTGAGCGTCCTGTTGCGCTCGGTCTCGATCGGGTAGTAGCGCGTCGGCGCGCCGGTGAACTCGAAGCCGAGCACGGTGCCCTCGCACCGCTGGCGGGAGGCGTGCTTGGTCTCGTGGATGCGGATGAACGGGAACTCGGCGCCGGGATAGTTGACGACCATCGCGCCTTGCGCGAGGTCCTTGTGCGGGACGTAGACGCTGCGCACGTCGATGCCGCGCCAGTCGAGCCGGCCGAACCGCTCGCCGCAGAACACGTCGAGCGGGCAGGTGAGGACGATGCAGTCGGCACGCTGCTCGCGCGCGTGTGCGTCGAGGTTCTCCTGCGTCACGTCGACGTTGACGTGCAGCATGATCCGCGGGTCGTCGAGCAGGCCGTCGATCAGGTCCGTGTACCCGTTCGGACCCGCCGGCCAGCCCTGGAACGGGTCCGGGAACAGGTACGGGTCGTTGTCCCAGCGCACCGACACGCGCCGGGGCGCCCACTGCGCTGACAGCTCGCGCGCGGGGCGTCCCCACTGCTTCTCCGTGTACGGCCGGATGAAGCGCTCATAGAGGATCGGCCCCATCAGCTCGAGGCACCACTCCTCGAAGTTCGCCGCCTGCGCACGCGCGGCCGCGTCCACGCCGCGGCGCTCCTCCAGCTGCGCGTGGATGTCCTGCGACTGCGACTGGCGGTCGATGTCCGAGAGCAGGATCGGCCAGTTGAGGATCTTGCCGTCGGCGAGGATGTCCACGCGGTGGCGGTAGTCGTTGAACGGCGTCATCGCGTTGGCGAGCTCCCACACCTCCTCGTCCTCGGTGTGGAAGATGTGCGAGCCGTGCGGCTCATAGAGCACGCCGTTCAGGTGCTCGGATCGGATCAACCCGCCCGGCACCACGTCGCGCTCGAGCAGCACCGTCTCCAGGCCGGCGCGAGCGAAGCAGTGCGCCAGCGTGCAGCCGGTCAGCCCGGCGCCGACGACGAGGATGCGAGGAGAGCTCATCGCAGTGCCCCTACCGCCTGCAGGCGCTCGGCAACGATGATCTCGACAGCCTTCTGACCGATCGGCGCGCCGCGCGCCCGCGCTTCAGGAGTCGTCAGGCGCGCCCATCCGCTCGAGCGTGGCCCGCGCGCCGCGCTCGTACAGTGAGCGCAGCGCCCAGCGGTAGGCGGCGACGAAGCGCTCGTCGTCGGCGAGGCCGCCGAAGAGCTCGCGGTCCGCGATGAACGCGTCGGGGTCCTCCCGCTGACGGCGCGCAGCCGCGGTCAGGCGATCCGACAGCCGGTCGACGACCGCGATCGGCTCGCCCTGTTCGTCGACGCCCTCCGCGTACCGGGCCCACGCCGCCAGCACCGCGGCGGAGCGCTTGATCTCCCCACCCGCCGCGAGCCGCTCGCGGACCACGGGCAGCAGGAACTTCGGGATGCGATCCGAGCTCTCCGCGCACAGGCGCGGGATCGTGTCGCGTACCGCCGGGCTGGAGAAGCGCTCGATCAGGGCGTCCTTGTACTCATCGAGGTCGATGCTCGGCACCGGCGGCACCGCCGGGGTGCCCTCCTCGTCGAGGTACGCGCGCACGAAGCGCCGCAGCAGCGGGTCGCGCATCGCCTCGTCGACGTACCGGTAGCCCGCCAGGTACGCGAAGTAGCCGAGCGCCTGGTGGCCGGCGTTCAGCAGCCGGAGCTTCATCAGCTCGTACGGACGGACGTCGGTCACCACCTGCACGCCCGCGTGCTCGTAGGGCGGGCGCCCGCAGGCGAAGTCGTCCTCCAGCACCCACTGCGTGTACGGCTCGCACACCACGGGCCACCGGTCGTCGACGCCGAAGCGCTCACGCAGCGCCTCGCGGTCTGCGTCGGTGGTCTGCGGCGTGATCCGGTCGACCATCGAGTTCGGGAACCGGACGTGGGCCCCGACCCAGGCGCCGAGCGCCGGATCGCGCAGGCGCGCGAACGCGGTGAACGCGCGGCGGGCGAGGTGGCCGTTGCCCTCCAGGTTGTCCATCGACATCACCGTGAAGGCACCCAGCCCGCGGTCCCGGCGCCGCCGCAGCGCCTCGGTGACGAGACCGAACGTCGTCCGTGGCGTGGCTCCGGGCCTCAGGTCCGCGACGATCGAAGGCGCGTCTGCGTCGAACTCGCCCGTGACGTGGTGCAGGTTGTAGCCACCCTCGGTGACCGTCAGCGA
This sequence comes from Solirubrobacter deserti, assembly GCF_003344625.1. Taxonomy (GTDB): domain Bacteria; phylum Actinomycetota; class Thermoleophilia; order Solirubrobacterales; family Solirubrobacteraceae; genus Solirubrobacter; species Solirubrobacter deserti. The sequence goes on from NZ_QPKJ02000006.1 coordinate 136,814, forward strand.
CACGATCCGGGTCGAGGCCGCGGCCATCGCCTCGATCGCCGCCTGCGGGTCGTCGGGCGCGAGCACGTAGCCCACGATCGCGCCCATCGCGGCGGGCTCCAACGTGCCGTCCGGGTGCTTGACGATCAGCGTGTAGAGCCCGTCCTGCGCGTCCATCACGTCCTTCATGCGCCGGTCGGCCTCCAGCACCCCCAGCCCGCGGATCGCCCAGTCGAGCGCCTCACCGCGGCTCATCAGCCGCTCGTGGTACATGGCCTGATGCGCGCGGTGGAACCCGCCGACGCCGATGTGCACGACCCCTTCGGTCAGCCGAGCGCGGTCGTAGCTGGGGGTGGCGATGCGCTCCGCGCAGGCGGCGAGCGTGGCGCGGCCGAGTGGGACCATCGCGTGCCACCGTAGAGACCGCAGCGGGACCGCGTCACGCCCACCGACCGTGACCCGCTGGCCGACGCGCGCGCCGCGCTGGCCGCTCGCGGTGGCGATGACACGCACCGCGTCGCCTCCGAAATCCCTGCACGCACGCGCTTTCGGAGGCCAACCTGGCACCGCGGAGTCATCCAGGTGACGGTGAGCCGCGGTCGTCGCTCGTACACCGAGCGTTCACCACCGGTTCACATCTGGACAGGACGGATCCACTTCCGAAGGACGGCACGCGAGCGCAAGCCGAGCGCGCTGCCGGACTCGGCTCGTCTTTCTCGATCCGGAGTCCTCTCGTGCGCTCATCTGTTGTTGGCCCTGTTCATGTGGTCGTGCTCGCGGCCGGCCGTGGTAGCCGGCTCGGCGCGCTGGGCGACGCCACACCGAAGTGGCTGCTGCGCGTCGGCGCCCGCACGCTGGCCGACCGTCAGCTCGCCGGTATACGCGCAGCCGGCGAGGCCGTCGCTTCGGTGTCGGTGGTCGTCGGCCATGCCGCCGAGGTGATCGAGGACACGCTCGACGGCAGCGTGCGCGTGATCCGCAACCCGCAGTTCGAGACGCGCAACAACTGGTGGTCCGTGCTGCTGGCCCTGCGCGAGCTCCCGCAGGACGGCCCCGTGGCGATCCTCAACGCCGACCTGCTGATCGACCCCGAGCAGATCGCCTCGTTCCTGAGCGGCCCGCGGGACGACGGGCTGATGGCCGTCGACCTCGAGCAGCGCGTCACCGACGAGTCCATGAAGGTCGAGCTGCGCGCCGACGGCACGATCGCCAAGATCGGCAAGGTCGGCATCGACGCCCCCGCCGGCGAGTACGTCGGGATGCTGATGGCGCAGGGCGCGACGTTGCGCGCCTTCCGGGACCAGCTGGAGGCGTTCACGGCCGACCCGGCGTGCGAGAACGAGTGGTACGAAGGTGCGATCGGTCGCGGCGCGGGCGAAGGCGTGCCCTGGCGCGTGTGGCCCGTGCGCTCCGGCGGCTGGGTCGAGATCGACGACGACCGGGACCTGTCCGCCGCCGAAGCGTTAGGAGCGGCGGCGTGAGCGCCCGCCAGGTCCTGATCCCACGCCTGCTGCATGTCGGCACGGGCTGCCTGCGGGATGTCGGCCCGCTGCTGGCCGACCACGACTTCGACCTGCGCTGCGTGCTGGTCGGCAGCGGCCGCGGAGCGTCGCGCATGCTGGCCGAGGCGGTCGTCGAAGGGCTTCGCCGGGCCGACGTGCGCGTCGTCGTCGTCTCCCAGCTCGCCGGCCGGCTCGACCAGGCCGCATCGATCGCGTCGACGATCATCGAGGAGGGCGTGACCGCGGCCGTGGCCGTCGGCGGCGGCCGCGTGCTGGACACGGTCAAGCTCGCGGCGGCCCGCACGGACGTCGATTTCGTGAGCGTCCCGACGGCGGTCTCCAACGACGGCATCAGCTCGCCCGTCGCCTCGCTGGTCGGCAAGGACGGCGCCCGCGCGACGCACTCCGCACGGATGCCCTGCGGCATCGTCGTCGACGTCGCGGCGATCGGCAGCGCGCCGCCCGCGACCATCCGCGCCGGCGTCGGCGACCTCGTGAGCAACCTGACCGCCTGCCTGGACTGGCGGCTCGCGGACCGCGAAGGGCGCGAGCAGTACGACGCGTACGCGGCCATGATCGCCGAGAGCGCGGCGCGGCCGGCGCTGGAGCTCGACGAGGTGACGTCCAGCGCGTCGCACGAAGTGCTCGCGCAGGGGCTGCTGCTCAGCGGTCTCGCCATGGCCGCCTCCGGCACGAGCCGCCCGTGCAGCGGCGCCGAGCACCTGATCTCCCACGCGCTGGACGCCCGCCTCGGGCGCGGCGCCGCCCTGCACGGCGAGCAGGTCGCCCTCGGCACCCTGGTCGCCGCGGCCGCGCACAACTCCGCGCTCCTCCCGGCTCTGCAGAGCCTCTACCTGCGTCTCGGCCTGCCGCTGCGCCCGGACGACGTGGGCCTGACCACCGCGCAACTGGTGGACGCCGTCCAGGCCGGGCCGGCGCTGCGCCCCGACCGCTGGACGATCCTGTCCGACGAGCGCTTCCGCCACCGCATGGAGGCTGAAGCGCTCGTCGCGGGCGCGATGGGCTACCGCCCCGTGGCGGTGCCGAGCACGCGCTCGATCACCCGTTCCGTCGCAGCGCCGTCCTCGAGATGAGAGAAGCGCTCCTGGAACGCCACGTACCGGTCCTGATAGTCCGCAGTCACCTGGTCGAGCCCTCGCAGGGCAGCGACGAGCTCGTCGGTGGTCTCGAGCAGCGGGCCGGGCGCGACCGGCCCGAAGTCGAAGTAGAAGCCGCGCAGGTTGTCGCGATAGGCGGCGAGGTCGTAGGTGAAGAACAGCTGCGGCTTGCCGGTCACGGCGAAGTCGAACATCACCGACGAGTAGTCCGTCACGAGCACGTCGGCGGCGAGGTAGAGCTCGCTCACGTCGGGATGCGCGGAGACGTCACGGACGCCCGGATGGTCGATCGGCGCCAGCCGGCCCGTGAGCATGTAGTGCAGGCGCAGCAGCAGGAAATGGTCCTCGCCGAGCGCGTCGAGCGCGCGCTCGACCTCGAGGGCCAGCTCCACGGGGGCGGCGCCACCGCTGAAGACGAAGTCGTCACGCCACGTCGGCGCGTACAGGACGGCGCGCGCGCCGTCGGGGATGCCGAGCTGCTCGCGCACGCGAGCACGGACGGCGTCACGGCCGGGCGAGCTGAGGATGTCGTTGCGGGGATAGCCCGTCTCGAGCACCTCGCCCTCGAAGCGGAAGGCCTGCCGCAGCAGCGGCGTGCTGGCGTGGTTGGGCGAGACCAGCAGGTCCCAGCGGTCGACGTCGCGCTGCAGGCGCTCGAGGCGGCCTTCCGGTGCCCACAGCACGTCCCAGTGGATCCGCTTGAGCGGCGTGCCGTGCCAGGTCTGCAGGTACACGGTGCCGGCCGGCTTGGTCCACTCGACCTCGGTGTGCGTGTTGGCCACGACGACATCGGCGGACTGGAGCGCGGCGATGCTCTCCGCCGACCCGAGATCGACCGTTTGCACGCCTTCCGGGAACGAGCTGCGGTGGACCGGGTCGGCGAGCCAGAGGTGCTCGTGCTCCGGCCCCAGCGCCTCGAAGATGGTCCGCGGACTGTCCGAGAAGCGACCGGCGAAGCTGTTGTAGACGAAACGCATCCTGAGTGCACCTACCACGGGGGTGCGTCGTGCTAATCGCGCCACTGAACACCGGGTCGCTCGGGCAGCATGCGCTGCGCGTGACCGTGCCGACCTATGACCGGACCGCGCTGACGCCGTCCGTGGTGCACATCAGCGTCGGCTCCTTCCATCGCTCCCACCAGGCGCTGTACTTCGACGAGCTCGCCGAGCGCCGCATCACGACGGCCTGGGGCCTGGTCGGCGTCGGCCTGCACCGGCCCGAGATGCGCGAGGCGCTGACGCCGCAGGACGGCCTGTACACGGTCGTCACCCGCGGCGGGGCGAGCGATCAGGCGCGCGTCGTCGGCGTGATCCGCCGCTACCTGTTCGCGCCCGAGGAGTCGGGAGGCGTGGTCGCGACGCTGGCCGACGCCCGCACCCGGCTGGTCACCTTGACCATCACGGCCCACGGCTACGCGGGCGAGGACCCGGAAGCCCTCGTGCTCCTCGTGGAGGCGCTCGCACGCCGCCGCCGCGACGGGCTCCCGCCGTTCACCGTGCTCTCCTGCGACAACCTGCCCGACAACGGCGCGCTCGCTCGCGAGGCCGTCCTGGCCTGCGCGCGCAAGCGCGACGAGGGCCTCGCGGACTGGATCGCGACCGAAGGCGCGTTCCCGAGCAGCGTGGTCGACCGCATCACGCCCAAGACGACGCCCGCGGACCGGGAGCGGCTGGCGCAGCAGTTCGGTGTCGACGACCGCTGGCCGGTGATGACCGAGCCGTTCTCGCAGTGGGTGATCGAGGACGAGTTCGCCGACGGCCGACCGCCGCTCGACCAGGTGGGCGTCCGGTTCGTGCGGGACGCCCGACCCTACGCGTTGATCAAGACCCGCCTGCTCAACGGCAGCCACTGCGCGCTCGGACCGCTCGGGTTCCTCGCCGGGCACCGGACCGCCTCCGAGGCGCTGGCCGACCCGTTGTTCCGCGCGTACCTCGAGCGGCTGATGGCGGACGAGGTGCAGCCGCTGCTGCCGCTCGTGGACGGCATCAACCCGGCGACGTACCGGAACACGCTGCTCGCGCGGCTCGCGAACCCGGCGCTGGCCGACGACCTCGGCCGGCTGTGCCGCAACCTCTCCGCCAAGTTGCCCTTACACGTGCTGAGCTCGATCGCCGAGGCCCGGGACGGCGGCCGGCCGCATCCGCTGCTGACGTTCGCGGTGGCCGGATGGCTGCGCTATCTGCGCGGCGCCGACGAGCGCGGCGAGGGGTTCGCGATCGAGGACCCGCGGGCTGAGCGGCTGCGCGCGCTCGCGCGCCGCGGCGGCGCCGACCCCCGCCCTGTGCTCGCCGAGCGGGACGTGTTCGGCGCGCTCGCCGACGACGCCGCGTTCGCGCTCGCCGTCGAGCGCGATCTGCGCTCGCTCGACACCCACGGCGCGCGTGCCGCGCTGGCCGACCGCCTGTCCGTCCACGATCGGAAAGTGGCCGCATGACGCTGAGCCCGAATGCCGTCGAGGTGCTGCTCTGCGATGCCGACGGCAACCTGTTCCGGTCCGAGGAGCCGGCTTTCGAGGCTTCGGCGAGCGTGACGAACCGCCTGCTCGCCGAGCTCGGGATCGATCGCCGCTACGAGCCGGACGAGCTCCGCCGCGAAGCGATGGGCCGCAACTTCCGCGCCACGGCCGTCTGGCTCGCCGCGCGGCACGGCGCCGCCATCGAACCCCAGCGGCTGGACGGCTTCGTCGCCCAGGAGCGCCTGGAGGTCATCGAACACCTGTCGCGGGTGCTCACCCCCGACCTCAGCGTCCAACGCCCGCTGCGGCGCCTGCGCGACCGCTACCAACTGGCCGTCGTCAGCTCGAGCGCGCTGTCGCGCCTGGCCGCGTGCTTCACGGCCGCGGGGCTCGACGACCTGTTCCCGCCGCACGCGCGCATCAGCGCCGAGGACAGCCTCGAGATCCCGACCAGCAAGCCCGACCCGGCGGTGTACGCGTTCGCCGCGCACCAGTGCAGCGTGCCGACCGAGCGTGCGCTGGCCGTGGAGGACGCGGTGGCCGGCGTCCAGTCCGCCGTCGCGGCCGGCATCCCGGTCGTCGGCAACCTGCACTTCGTCGAGGAGCACGAGCGCGCCGAGCGGACCACGGCGCTGCTGGAAGCCGGAGCGGCGGAGGTCGTCGAGTCCTGGGACGCCCTGGAGGAGCTGCTCGCGGTCGGCTCCACGTGCGCCTCGTGACCCGCGGCCTGGTCGCGCGTTCACTGTCGGCGTGCAGACGGGCTCCGTCGCACGCGTTCGTGCTGGGGTAGCGCGAAGGCATGCCGACCAGCCGTACGCCGCGCTCCGCCCGTTCAGGCCTTCCCTCGTGGGCCGCGATCGGCTACCCGCTCGCGGTGGCCGTCCCGATCGTCCTCGCCTTCGCGCTCGGCGGGCCGAGCCTCGGCCTGTTCGTCGCGGCGGTGCTTGCGGTCACGCTCGTGACGCTGGCCGTCGGGCCCTGGCACGTCTCCGTCAGCAGCACCTTCGCTCGCGGCCTGGCGGTGGTCATCGTCGTCGCGCTCGCCGGCGTCACGCTCGTCCTGACGACGGACGGCGTGGCGCAGACCATCGGTTGGGGCGTGGTCGGCGTCGCGGCGGTGCTCGCGCTCGCGCTGGCGTTCTTCGAGGTCGGGCTCAGCGAGGATCGCGACCGAGCCGCCTCGACCGACCGGTGACCATCGGCGCGCCCTAGTCGGCGTCCGACGTCACGGTCAAGGTGATCGTCGTCTGGCTCGCCACCCAATTGCCGTGCCCCGCGAGCCGCTCGTCCGGCCGTGACACGCCACTCACCCGAACCGCCGTCCCGGCGGTGATTTCCGACGTCGAGACCGCCTGCCAGAGCTGCCCCTCGACCTCGACCTTGCCACCCGGCTTGAGGTCGGTGTGCGCCACCCCGGTCTTGCCGCGCATCGCGCGCACCGACGCAGCCATCGCGGCGTCGTCGGTCAGCACGTCGCTCTTGCGGTACTGCAGGTCGGCGAACTCGCCTTCCTTCGACAGGATCCCGAGCTCGATCAGCTCCTTGGCGATGATCGGGTGATACGGGTTGCCGCCGCCGGCGAGCCACTGCGTCCAGATGTCCTCGAGCATGTCGCGCGGCCCGGAGACCTTGTTCTTGCCGCGCACCTCGCGCAGCTTCGCCGCGACCTCCTTCTGGAACGCCGCCGACTTCTCCTTGACCTCGCCGGCCTGCTTCTCCTTCTCGGCCAGCGCGGAGACGAAGCGGTCGATCTTCGCCGCCGAGAAGCGGCTGCGCCCGTCCTCGTAGCGCTCGATCTCGATGATCACGTCCTTGCAGGCCAGCGCGATCGAGGCTGCGTCCGGACCGGTCTGCAGCTTCGCGAGATCCCGATACAGCGCGACCAGCTCACGGGCCTGCTCGAGCTCCATCGCCTCCGGCGTCAAGGAAGGCGGGCTCGCCTGCTCGCCCCCGACCGCTTCGGCACCCGCGTCCAGGCCCTTCGAGATCCCCAGCTCCGCCAGCTCGCCGCCCGTCTCCACCAGCAGCTTGCGGGCCGTCATCGCCTCGATGATCGGGACGACCTTGAACGCCGCCACCACGCCGATCGCGACGCCCAGGATCGCGTCGCGGATCGCGCCCGCCTCGGCGGCGGCCTGCTCGGCCCGCGCCACCACCCGCTGATGGGACCCGTACGCCATGCGGAAGTGCTCGGTCGCCTCGGAGAAGGTCGACGCGATCGCGTCCACGCTCGCCAGCGAGCTGGTGGTCGCGGATCGCAGCGCGCCGTGCGCGGAGGTGGCGGCGGCGGCCACTCCGTTGAGCCGCTCGATGTGACCGCGCAACCGCTCGGCTTCCTTCTTGCGGTCCGCGTCCTTGGCGGCGTCGGGCGCGGGGGCAGGAGCGGCCGCTGGCTGGCGCATGAGCTGCGGCGCGGCCGGACGGATCGCGCCGGTGGCGATCGCGCGAGCGATGGCGGCGTTCCCGGCGGTGCGCTGCAGGGCGAGCACATTCGCCACGCCCATCGGCCCGACGGACGGCGCGCGCAGGGCCGCGCCGACCTCCGGCGCTCGATCCGGGACGGCGGCGGGCGCCGCGATCGCAGTGGCGGGTCCGGCCGTGGTCTCGGTCTTCTCACCCTCCACTCAGCCGATTCTCTGCGCTCGGGCCGGCCCGGTCAAGGGGAGGTACTACGACCGGCAGGTGCGGCAGGCCGGACCCTTGCTGTGAACCGCTCACCCCGTCTGTGGCGGCTCGAGAGTGACGAGGGCTGAAGCGGGTAAAGAGGCGCGATGGCCGCCGATGCTGAGTCCACCAACTTGGACCCTCGGCCCGCGGGGACGAACGCGGAGCTGCTGCTCGAGCTGTTGCGCCGCACGCATCTCAGCGCGCCTTCGGACCTTGCGGAAGTGATCGCGGAGACCGCTGCGCTGATCGGGGCAACGGACGTCGTCGTGTACGTCATCGACTTCGAGCAGGCCACCCTGGTGCCGTTGGGCGCTCGCTATGGCGGTGAAGTGTTGTCGGTGGCCGGGACGATCGCCGGGCGCGCGTTCAGCACGACGTCGATCCTGCGCACGCCGACCGAGGCGCCCCACGGTGAGCGGCTCTGGTTGCCGTTGCTCGACGGCACCGAGCGCCTCGGTGTACTCGCCATGACACTTGTCACTGGGACTCTGTCAGAGGCGACCGTGACGCTGCTCGAGCGCTACGCGCACCTCGTGGCGACGCTCATGGCGACCAAGGGGAATTACGGAGACGCGATCGAGACGGCCCGCCGACGCCAACCGATGACGATCGCGTCGGAGATGGTCTGGAGCCTCGCTCCACCGCTGGTCTTCGCCACGAACGACCTGAGCCTCGCGGCTGTGCTCGAGCCCGCCTACGACAACGGTGGCGACGCCTTCGACTACGCGGTCGACGAACGCGTCCTGCATCTCGGCATCTTCGACGCGATGGGGCATGGGCTGCCGGCGGCCGGCGTGGCCGCCTTCGCGCTGGCGGCGTATCGCAACCGCCGGCGTGCCGGCAGCAACCTGATGGAGACGTCCGCCGCGATGGACGCCGCCGTCGGCGAGCAGTTTCCCGACTCGCGGTTCGTCACCGCGTTGATCGCACGCCTCGAGCTGGACTCGGGACAGCTGACGTGGATCTGCGCCGGGCACCCGCCACCGCTGGTCATCCGGGACGGCCGCCACGTCCGCGAGCTGGAGTCGATTCCCGAACCACCGCTCGGCACCGGCCTGGGCGCCGCGGCTCCGACGATGATGAGCGAGTCGCTGGAACCCGGAGATCTGCTGTTGTTCTACACCGACGGACTGGTCGAGGCGCACGACCGCAACGGCATGCGCTTCACGCTCGAGGACGTCGGCCGGTACATCGCGCGCGAGGCCACCGCGGGACAGACCGTCCCCGAGACGCTGCGGCGCTTCCGGCACGCGATGCTCGGACGGGAGCGCGCCGACCTGCGCGACGACGCGACCGCCGTGCTCGTCCGCTGGCGCGGCGGCGACGAGCGCCGGCTGCTCCCTCAGACGGTGCTCTGACCGTCCCGAGGCGCGGACGACGTCCCATGTCGTCCGCCCTCAGCGCTCATTCGTGTCCCACCTTCATCTGGCTCGTGTTTCGGTGAAGGGCCCCTGGGCAGGCTCGGTCAGCCCGCGGCGCCGCCGCGGGCCACTTCCGAGGAGCATCACCATGGCGAACACAGCGAAACCGGGCAGCCGTTCCGCAGAGGAGATCGGGGACGATCGGAAAGGTCGGTTCGGACGAGGCGACGGCGGCAGCGAGCGGCTGCGGTCGACCGAGGAACGGCAGCGCGAGCAGTTCGGCGGACTGCACTGGGGCAGCGCGTTCTTCGGTTGGCTCGTGGCCGTCGGCATCGCCGTGCTGCTGATCGCCATCCTCAGCGCCGCCGGCGCCGCGGTCGGGTTGACGCAGGCGAGCACCGACGACGCGACCTCCAACGCCGAGACCGTCGGCATCGTCGGCGGCATCCTGGTCCTGCTCGTCCTGGCCATCGCCTACTACGCCGGTGGCTACGTCGCCGGACGCATGGCGCGCTTCAACGGCCCCAAGCAGGGTCTCGGCGTCTGGGTGATCGGTCTAGTGGTCACCATCGTCCTCGCCGTGGCCGGCGCCGTGCTGGGCGCGCAGTACAACGTGCTCAGCCAGCTGAACCTGCCGCGCATCCCGGTCGACGAGGGCACCATCAGCACGGGCGGCATCATCGCGCTCGCCGCCATCGTCGTCGGCACGCTGATCGCCGCGGTCGCCGGCGGCAAGGCCGGGACCCACTTCCACCGCAAGGTCGACCGCGTCGGTCACTGAAGGCGCGCCGACGGCAGAGCCGACGAGCTCACTGTCATTGCGCCGACTGCCCACGGCGACAGCCGGCGCCGATCAGGCAGCGTCCCCGAGCATGCCGACATCGAGCGAGCGCGCACCAGGCGACTCAGAGGCCGAGAATGCGCTTGTCGCGCTGTACAAGCGGGCTGTGGCGGTCGCCGTCGACGTGGCGGGCGTGAGCGAGCGCGAAGCCGAGCGTGCGCTACGGCACGCCGATTCGGCGTACGCGCAGACGACACACGCGCGCGCCGTGCGTGCCCGCCGGGACGCCGAGGAGGGCCGGTCCATCCTGCGCCGCGCGCATGTGCGCCGGCAGGCCGCGCGGCTGCTCGGCGCGCCGCGCGGCTGGGACGCCTACTTCGTCGCCGATGAGGCGCGCCGCCACCCGGCGCTGCCCGAGCTCGCGGCCGCCGTCATCGGTACGGACCTGAACGGGACCGTCCGGCTATGGAACGCGGCGGCCGAGCGGCTGTACGGCTGGCCGCAGCGGGAAGCGCTCGGCCGCGCGATCGGGGAGCTGACCGTCGGGCCGCAGGACGCCGAGCTCGCCGAACGGATCATGGACAGCGTCCGCCGAACGGGTCACTGGGAGGGCGAGTTCTGGGTCCTTCGTGATGACGGGACGCGGTTTCTCGCGTACGTGCACGACGCGCTCGTCCACGGCCCCAACGGACAGGCGGTCGGCGTCGTCGGCGTCTCCATCGACCTCGATCCCGGCGCGCTCGTCGAGATTCCGGACGCCCTCGGCGGGCTCAGCGACGCATCGCCGCGCGAGCGCCGAGCAGGGCTGCCATAGAGAGAGCGAGCGGGATGGGAAGACAGCAGCCGGTCACGCTGACACGTGTGCCCCGGCGGGTCTGCCGCGAGTAGAACGGGAACGGGCCGCGAAACCCGGCCCGCCCGCGGGAGCCGCCGGCCCGCCGGCGGCCTCCGCGGTCCGATCGCGAGCTCAGCGGCACGCGTCAGCGGTCGTCCGCGTCGTAAGGATCGCGGCTGCCGGACTTGGCCAGTCCGCGGCTGACCATGTAACCGATGGTCAGCAGGGTGGCGTAGAGCCAGACCTGCTGCGCCCCGAAGCCGCCGGCGTCGGTCTCGTCGACCACCGCCGCCGCGATCAGCAACGCGATCAACAGGCCGATGTAGGCGAAGAACTCCGTCGTCTTGAACGACGCCTTGGTCTCCGTGCTCAGCCGACGGGGACGGTGCCCCTCGAGGTCGCGCGCAGTCGTAGCGCCGCGGTCGCGGCGAGTCTCGCTGTGGGTACTCATGATGATCCTTCGATTGGGCTGGAAAGCCCTCAGACTGAATCCGAAGTATCGAGAACGACCAACGGCTGCCTTCCAAGGGAGCACGCGCGGGAGTGAACGTCGCGGTGCCACTCCGACCCTGCCCTGATCGCGCGAGACACGAAACGAATGCGGGCGAATCGTCAACCGACCGGGACGGTCACCGCAGCGAGGCCGCCGAACCGCCAGGCGGCTGCACCATGCCTGTCCAGACGGCGCGCTGGGAAAGATCTGCGTTCATGGCGCGCTCAAGCGGAGGAGCGGTAGGGCCGGACCAGCCCCTGAGCGTGGATGACACGCCGGTCCTGCGCGGGATTCTCGAGCGCATCAGTGAGGCGCTGATCGTGCTCGATCACGGGTTCCGCTGCGTGTATCTGAATCGCAGCGCCGCCCGCCGGCTCGCACGGCCTCCCGAGGCGGTTCTGCACCACAACCTGCTCGAGCTGTTCCCGAACGCAGCCGGTACCGCGCTGCACAACGCGTGCGTGCATGCGCTGCGTGAGCAGGTGGCCGTCACCTTCGAGGGGTCGATCGCGCCGCTCGACGGCTGGTTCGAGGCACGGCTGCAGCCGACGCCGACCCACCTGGTGGCCATCCTGCAGGACGTCAGCGAGCGCAAGCGCACCGAGCTCGAGCTCGGACGCAGCGAACGCCGGTACCGGGTGCTGAGCCACGCACTGAGCAGCGTCGTCTGGCAGGCCGGCGCGGACGGCCGCCCCACGCACGCGACCGACTGGGGGGCCTTGACCGGTCACCCCGTGAGCACAACCGGCGAGCCGAACTGGGCCGAGGTGGTCCACCCGGAGGACGCTGCGGGCCTGGGCGATGTGTGGCGCCGGGCGCTCGAGCGCGGTGAGGAGTTCGATCACCTGTTCCGGCTGCGACACGCCGATGGGCACTGGCTTCACCTGCGCATTCACGGCGTACCCGTGGTTCAAGACGGCGTCGTCCAAGAGTGGATCGGCGTCGTCGACGACCTGTCCGATCACATGGCGGCGGAGGAGGCGCTGCGGCGCGCCGCGTTCGAGGATCCGTTGACGGGCCTGCCGAACCGCACCGTGTTCCTGCAGCGGCTACACGAGATCCTCGCGCGCCGGCGGCATTGCGCCGCGATCCTCTATGTCGACCTCGACGACTTCAAGTCGGTCAACGACCGGTTCGGGCACGCGACGGGCGACGCGTTGCTGCGTGAAGTCGCGGATCGGCTGCTGCAGGTCGTCCGTCCCAGCGACATCGTCAGCCGCCTGAGCGGCGACGAGTTCGCGATCATCTGCGACGACCTGGAGGCCGGCGAGGAGGCGACCACCGTCGCGGCGCGGCTCTGCCAGGCGCTGTCGACGCCGCTGGCTCACGACGAGCGCGTGCACCCGTCGGCCTCGATCGGCGTCACTGTCGTCGGCCCGGATGACAGCGACGATCCCGAGCGCGTGCTGCGGGCCGCCGACGCCGCGATGTACCGCGCGAAGGCGCTCGGTGGCGGCGCAGTCGAGGTCTTCGACGACGCGCTGCGTCAGCGCCTGCAAGAACGCATCGAGATCGAAGCGGAGCTGCGCGCCGGATTGCGTCAGGGTGCGCTCAACCTGCACTTCCAGCCGATCATCGCGCTCGACGGCGAGCCGCCGTCCGTCGAGAGCCTGTTGCGTTGGCAGCGTCCGGGCGGCCCCGCCATCCCAGCCTCGGACGCGATCTCCGTCGCAGAGGCGACGGGGCTGATCGCGCCGATCGGGCGCGCGGTCCTCGCCCTCGCCTGCCAGCGGTGCGCGCGCTGGGACGCCGACATCCGGGTCGCCGTGAATGTCTCCGCGCGCCAGCTGGCACGCCCCGATCAACTCGTCGCGGACGTGACCGGCGCCCTCGAAGCCAGCGGCCTGCCCCCAGAGCGGCTCGCGCTCGAGATCACCGAGACGGTCCTGATGGACGACATGTTCCAGAGCGAAGCGGTCGTCAACCGCCTGCGCGCGCTCGGCGTCCACCTCGAGATCGACGACTTCGGCGTCGGCTACTCGTCGCTCTCGTACCTGCACCGGCTGCCCGTGCACGCCCTCAAGCTCGATCGCACGTTCATCGCCGGCCTGCCCGACGACACCGCGAGCGCCCGCATCCTGGAAGCGGTGGTCGGCCTCGCCTCCGCCTTCGAGATCCGGGTCATCGCCGAAGGCGTCGAGACGATGGCCCAGCTGCGCGCCGTCCGTGATGCCGGCTGCCACGCCGCACAGGGGTACGCACTCGCTCGCCCCTGCCCCGGCGACGAGCTCCCGCAGCGGCTGCGTGAAGCGCTCGCCGTGGCCGCTCGCTGAAGCCGCTGCGCGTTCCTTCGACACCGGCTGGGTAGGCGACCAGCGATGAAGTTCTGGCCAGGTTCGCCGTTCCCGCTCGGCGCCACGTATGACGGGGTGGGTACCAACTTCGCCGTGTTCTCGGAAGCGGCCGAGCGCGTCGAGCTGTGCCTGTTCGAGCCCGACGGCACCGAGACGCGGATCCCGCTGACGGAGATGGCGGCGTGGGTGTGGCACGGGTACGCACCGGACATCGGCCCGGGCCAGCGGTACGGGTACCGGGTCCACGGTCCCTACGACCCCGGACAGGGCCTGCGCTGCAACCCGTCCAAGCTGCTGCTGGACCCGTACGCCACCGCGATCGACGGCGAAGTGCAGTGGAACGAGTCCCTGTTCAACTACCGCTTCGACGACCCCGAGAACTCGTTCAACGACGACGACAGCGGCCCGTCCATGCCCAAGGCGGTGGTCACGAGCCCGTACTTCGACTGGGCCCACGACCGTCCGCCGCGGACCCCGCTCGACGACAGCGTCATCTACGAGGTGCACGTCAAGGGCTTCACGCAGCAGCATCCGGGGGTTCCCGAGAACCTGCGCGGCACCTACGCCGGGCTCGCGCATCCCGCCTCGATCGACTACCTGCTCAACCTGGGCGTGACCGCCGTCGAGCTGCTGCCGGTGCACCAGTTCATCCACGACTCCCATCTCGCCGACCGGGGGCTGCGCAACTACTGGGGGTACAACTCGATCGGCTTCATGGCGCCGCAGAACGACTACGCCGCGTCCACGCAGCCGGGCGGGCAGGTGCAGGAGTTCAAGTGGATGGTCAAGCAGCTGCACGCGGCCGGCATCGAGGTGATCCTCGACGTGGTCTACAACCACACCGCCGAGGGCAACCATCTCGGTCCGATCCTGTCGTTCAAAGGCCTCGACAACGCCGCCTACTACCGGCTCGTGGACGACGACCGCCGCTTCTACTACGACACCACGGGCACCGGCAACAGCCTCAACATGCGCCACCCGCACGTGCTGCAGCTGATCATGGACTCGCTGCGCTACTGGGTGACCGAGATGCACGTCGACGGGTTCCGCTTCGACCTCGCCTCCACCCTCGCCCGCCAGTTCCACGAGGTCGACCGGCTGTCCGCGTTCTTCGACCTGATCCAGCAGGACCCCGTCGTCTCGCGCGTGAAGCTGATCGCCGAGCCCTGGGACGTCGGTGAGGGCGGCTACCAGGTCGGCAACTTCCCGCCGCTGTGGTCGGAGTGGAACGGCAAGTACCGCGACACGCTGCGCGACTACTGGCGCGGCGAGCCGCAGACGCTCGGCGAGTTCGCCGCGCGTTTCACCGGCAGCTCGGACCTCTACGAGGACGACGCGCGCAAGCCCTCGGCCAGCGTGAACTTCGTCACCGCCCACGACGGCTTCACGCTCCACGACCTCGTCTCCTACAACGACAAGCACAATGAGGCCAACGGCGAGGGCGGCGCCGACGGCGAGAGCCACAACCGCTCCTGGAACTCCGGCGTCGAAGGTCCGACCGACGATCCTGAGGTGCTGGAGATCCGCGCTCGCCAGCAGCGCAACTTCCTCGCCACGGTGCTCCTCTCGCAGGGCATCCCGATGCTGCTCGGCGGCGACGAGATGGGCCGCACCCAGGGCGGCAACAACAACGCCTACTGCCAGGACAACGAGATCTCCTGGTTCGACTGGGAGCACCGGGACGGCGACCTGCTCGCGTTCACCCAGCGGCTGATCGCCTTCCGCCGAGCGCACCCCGTCTTCCGGCGCCGGCACTTCTTCCACGGCGAGTCACTCGGCGCCGCAGGCCCCGACATCGCCTGGTTCAGACCCGACGGCACCGAGATGACCGAGCAGGATTGGGCGTCCGGCTTCGGCAAGGCGCTCAGCGTCTTCCTCAACGGCGAGACGATCCCCAGCCCGGACGCACGCGGTCAACGCGTCCTCGACGACTCGTTCCTGCTGCTGTTCAACGCCCACCACGAGCCGCTGGAGGTCACCATGCCCGAGGAGCGCTGGGGCGCCCGCTGGGTCCGCGTCCTGGACACCGCGGACGCCTTCAACGAGGGCGAGGCCGTCGAAGCGGGCCAGACCACCAAGATCGACGCGCGCAGCCTCGCGCTGCTGCGCAGGACGGGATGACCGATGCCTTTCGCCGTGGACCGCCGTGACATAGAGGACACCGTCGTCGTCGCCGTGCGCGGTGAGCTGGACATCGGCACCGCTCCCGACCTCCGTGTCGCGCTGATGGAGGCGATCGAGCGCCAGCCTGACGGGCGGATCATCGCCGACCTCGAAGGCCTCGAGTTCATCGACTCGGCCGGTCTCGGCATTCTCATCGGCGGTCGCAAACGCGCCCAAGCCGGCGGCGGGGACCTCGTCCTCGTCAGCACGGGCCGCAACGTCGCCAAGATCCTCGAGCTCACCGGGCTCATGCGGGTCTTCGACGTCTACAGCTCGGTCTCAGACGCGCGTGAGGCCGCCCGACCCGACTGACGGTGCTCCCGCGCAGGTCCAACTCCTGCACGGTCGTGCCTCTCACGCCCCCAGCAGGTTGTGGACGATCAGGTCGATCAGCTTGATCCCGACGAACGGCGCCACGAGGCCGCCGACGCCGTATATCAGCAGGTTGCGGCGCAGCAGTGCAGTGGCGCCGGCGGCCTTGTACTTGACACCGCGGAGCGCGATCGGCACCAGCAGCGGGATCACGATCGCGTTGAAGACGATCGCGGAGATGATCGCCGACTGCGGCGTGCCGAGGTCCATGAGGTTCAGCTGCGCCAACGGGCCTTCGGACTCGCCGGCCGCCGCGTAGGTGGAGACGAAGATCGCGGGCAGGATCGCGAAGTACTTGGCGATGTCGTTGGCGATGCTGAACGTGGTCAGTGCGCCGCGCGTGATCAGCAGCTGCTTGCCGACCTCGACGATCTCGATGAGCTTCGTCGGGTTGGAGTCCAGGTCGACCATGTTCCCGGCCTCGCGGGCGGCCTGCGTGCCGGTGTTCATCGTCACGCCGACGTCCGCCTGCGCGAGCGCGGGCGCGTCGTTGGTGCCGTCGCCGGTCATCGCGACCAGCCGCCCGTTCGCCTGCTCCTCCTTGATCAGCTGCAGCTTGCGCTCCGGCGTGGCCTCGGCCAGAAAGTCGTCGACGCCCGCCTCCTCGGCGATCTTCGCGGCCGTCAGGCGGTTGTCGCCGGTGACCATGATCGTCCGGATGCCCATCGCCCGCAGCTGCTCGAAGCGCGCGGCCATGCCCTCCTTGACCGTGTCCTTGAGATGGATCACGCCGAGCACCTGCGCGTCGCGCGCGACCGCCAGCGGCGTGCCGCCCTCGCGCGAGATCTTGTCCAGCACGCTCTGCAACTCGTGCGGCGCCTGGCCGCCCTCGCCCTCGACGAAGCGGACGATGGCCTCCCCCGCGCCCTTGCGCAGCCGCGAACCGTCATGGTCGATGCCGCTCATCCGCGACTCGGCCGTGAACGGCACGAACTCGTGCGTACCGAGCTCACGCTCGCGGATCCCGTAGCGCTTGGCCAGGACGACCACGCTGCGCCCCTCGGGCGTCTCGTCGGCGAGGCTCGCCAGTTGCGCCGCCTCCGCCAGCTCGATCTCCTCCACCCCGGGCATCGGCACGAACTCCGCCGCCTGCCGGTTGCCGAGAGTGATCGTGCCGGTCTTGTCGAGCAGCAGCACGTCCACGTCGCCGGACGCCTCCACCGCGCGCCCGCTCAGCGCGAGCACGTTGCGCCGCACCAGGCGATCCATGCCCGCGATGCCGATCGCGCTCAGCAGCGCGCCGATCGTCGTCGGGATCAGCGCGACCAGCAACGCGATCAGCGTCGTCAAGGACACGTCCGTACCCGCGAAGTCGGCGAACGGCCGCAACGCGACCACGACGACCAGGAACACGAGCGTGAGGCCGGCGAGCAGGATGTTGAGCGCGATCTCGTTCGGCGTCTTGCGCCGCTCGGCGCCCTCCACCAGATTGATCATGCGGTCCAGGAAGGACTTGCCGGGCTCCTGCGTGATCTCCACCACGATCCGGTCGCTCAGCACGCGCGTACCGCCCGTCACGGCGCTGCGGTCCCCACCCGACTCGCGGATCACCGGTGCCGACTCGCCCGTGATCGCGGACTCATCCACCGAGGCGATGCCCTCGATCACCGTGCCGTCGCCCGGGATCACCTCGCCGGCCACCACGACGACGACGTCGCCCTTGGCCAAATCGGAGGCCGCGACCTCCGATCCGTCCTGCAGCTTGGCGGTGGTCGTGGTGCGCATGGAGCGCAACGCCGCGGCCTGTGCCCGGCCTCGGCCCTCGGCCAGTGCTTCGGCCAGGTTGGCGAAGACGACCGTCAGCCACAGCCAGATCGCGATGGTGACCGAGAACCAGCGCGGGTCCTCGCCCCACCCGGCCGCGGCCGCCAGGGTCGTCATCACCGCGCCGACCTCGACCACGAACATCACCGGGTTGCGCAACTGCACCCGCGGGTCGAGCTTCTCCAGCGAGGCCCCGATCGCCGGCCACAGGATGTCCGGCGTGAACAGGGACCTGGACTCGCGCTGCGGCGACTGCGGGGTTTCGGGTTCAGCGATGGCGGTCATCGGTCAAGCGCCTCATTGAGCTTGGTGGTGTTCACGCCTGGCTCGCCGAAGAGCCCGAGGAAGCGGCCGTCGGTCGCCTGCTCGACGAGCTCGTCGACGCGCTCGGGCGCGATGCCTCGAACGGCGGCAACGCGGCGTGCCTGGATGGCGGCGTTCTGCGCGGAGATGTGCGGGTCCACGCCCGAGCCGGACGTGGTCACGGCGTCGGCGGGGACCTTGTCGTTGGTCAGCCCCGGGTTGTACTGGCCGTTGAGGGCGATGTAGGCCGCGAGCTGGTCGCGGTAGAAGGAGCGCGCCGCGCTCGAGTTCGGGCCGCGGTTAGAGAAGAACGTGGCCTCCGGGTCGTACTCGGTCTGGGACGGGCGCGGCTGGAAGTAGCGCGGATCCGCCTTGGTGTCCTTGGCGATCAGGTCGGGGTTGCCGTCCGCGTTGTCGCCGAACGTGACCTGCGCGACCCCGGTGACCACGAGCGGATACGCCAGGCCGAGCACGAGGGTGAACATGACGACCGCGATCGCGGACGTGATCAGGTTTCGTTTCATGGCTTAGAAGAGCTGCGTTGTGAGGCCCTGGACGACGGGCCCGAGGAGGAAGGCGGGAAGGAACGTGAGCGCGCCGACGATCACCACCGTGCCGACCGTCAGGCCGGCGAAGGTGGGCGTGTCGGTGCGCATGGTCCCCAGGCCGGCGGGAGCGGCGCGCTTGTTGCGCATCGCGCCGGCGAGGGCGAGAGTGAGGACGATCGGGACGAAACGGCCGATCAGCATCGTCAAGCCGCCGAGCAGGTCGGCGAACGTGACGCCGTTCGCGCCGAGGTTGCCGGCCTCAGGCTGCAGGTAGCCCGTGTAGCCCGCGAACGCGGAGCCGTTGTTGTTGGCCTGCGACAGGTACGCGTAGAGCGTCTCGCTGAAGCCCTGCGGGCCGGACGCGTAGATCGACGGTCCGCCGTGCCCGGTGCCGAGCGCCAGGCTGGTCGTGACCAGCACGAGCAGCGGCGTGGCCAGCAGTGCCAGCACGACGAGCTTGATCTCGCGCGCCTCGAGCTTCTTGCCCAGGTACTCGGGCGTGCGCCCGACCATCAGGCCGCCGATGAACACGGCGAGCAGGACGTACAGCAGCATCGTGTACAGGCCGGTGCCGACGCCGCCGAAGATCGACTCGCCGAAGCCGAGGTTGACCATCGGGATCAGGCCGCCGATGCCGGTCAGCGACTCGAACGCGGCGTTCACCGCGCCGGTCGAGGTGGCCGTGGTGACGACGGTCCACAGCGCGGTGCCCCCGGTGCCGAAGCGCAGCTCCTTGCCCTCCAGGTTCGCGCCCGTCAGGCCGGCGGCCTGCTGTGCCGGGGTGACGCTCGACTCCGCCAGGTAGACGGCGACGACGCCGATCACGAACACCGTGAACATGACGCCGAAGACGGTCCAGCCCTGGCGGCGGGAGCCGACCATCCGCCCGTACGTGTACGTGAGCGAGGCGGGGATGGCGAGCATCGCCAGCATCTCGACGAAGTTCGTGAACCCGTTCGGGTTCTCGTACGGGAACGCCGAGTTGACGTTGAAGAAGCCGCCGCCGTTGGTGCCGAGCAGCTTGATGATCTCCTGCGAGGCCACCGGCCCCCAGTCCGAGAGTGACTGCACGACGCCCTGGGACGCCAGCAGCAGCGCGCCGACGACGCTGATCGGCAGCAGCACGTACATGACCGTGCGCGTCAGGTCCTGCCAGAAGTTGCCGAGCGGCTTGCTCGCGATGCCGCGGATGAGCGCGATCAACACGGTGATGCCAACGGCGGCGGACACGAAGTTCTGCACGGCCAGACCGGCCATCTGGCTGAAATAGGACAGCGTCGTCTCGCCGCCGTAGAACTGCCAGTTCGTGTTCGTCACGAACGAGGACACGGTGTTGAACGACAGATCCCACGTCCCGGAGTTGAACCCGTTGGGATTGAACGGATGCGCGGTCTGCGTGCGCAGGATCAGGTACAGCAGCAGCCACGAAACGAGGCTGAACAGCACCACGCTCGCGGCGTAGGTCTTCCAGGTCTGAGAGGCGGGTTCCACCCGGAGCAGCTTCAGAACGAGCCGTTCGACGGGGCGGATGCGCTCGCTCGTGTACACGCGAGCCATGTAGCCGCCCAACAGCGGCACGATCGCGAGCAGGACGGCGCAGAAGACGATGATCTGGACGACCCCCATCACAGGCGCTCCCCGCGCAGCAGCGCATAGCCGAGGAACGCCGCCAGCAGGACGGCGACGATCAGGCCCAGCGTGTCGGCGGCGCTCATATGCGGTCCACCAGCGCGATCAGGCCGTAGAGCGCGATGAAGGCCAGCAGGGCCAGTGCGACGGCGACGAAATCCATGCCATCCATGCTGGTTTTCGCGCGCAAAGGCCGCGTACAGAACGCGGCCCTCGGCATACAGATTCCGTTAAGGCCGTTTACGCGGTGCAGCGCTGGCCCACGCCGGGGTCGGTGTGGTTCCGAGCTTCAGGCTCGGCTCGTGAGTGCTTCACGAGCGCGGGCGATGGGTCCAGGCGCGTCGGGGTCGGGGAGGAGCTCGGTGGCGTCCGTGACTTCGCTCTTGAGGAGCGACAGCGTGTGTTGCAGGCTGGCCAGGCGCTCGTCGAGTCGACCGACGTCGCGTTCGATGGCGGCTACTCGCTCGTGTTGCGGCTCGACGATGGCACGCACGCGCATGAGGTCGTCGGCCACCGCGGGCAGGACGGCAACGATTTCGCGCAGGCCTTGATCGAGCGAGGCCAGCCTGTCGGTCACGATGCGCTCAAGCGTCCGGAGGTTCCTGGCCGCCTCCACCGTCGTGCCGGCGACCCCGAGAATCGCGTTCGGTACCCGAGTGAGATCTTTGAGTGGACCAAGCATCACTTCCTCCTCCACGCAGCCACCACAGCTGTTTCGTCTGGTCTGTCCGGCTGCGCTCGGCGCGATACGCGCGAGGTGCGAGTTGGCACCGCGCGGGCGGGTCTATGTCAGCTTTCTGCTGGCCCTTCGAGGGCGTTCAGGCTGCGAGGACGAAGGACAGGAAGAAGCCGGCCGCCGTCGCGAAGGCGTTGAGGGGGCGTCCGTGTTCGAAGGCTTCGGGCATGAGCGTGTCGGCGAGGGACGCGAGGACCGCGCCGCCGGCGAAACCGAGCGCGATGGCGAGGACGTGCTCGCTCAAGTTGCCGCCCAGTGCGCGTCCGAGCACGACGGCCACGGTCAGCAGCAGCGCGCAGGCGAGCCAGGTGGCTATGACCGTGCGGGCCTTGATCCCTTGCTCGCGCATCGCTTGCGCGCCGACCAGCGACTCCGGCAGGTTCGACGCGAAGATGGCGACGAGCAGGGTCAGCGATGCGCCTTCGACCAGCGAGACGCCGAGGGCGAGGTTCTCCGGGACCCCGTCCAGCGTCACGGCCGCGAGCAGCGCGAAGCCGACGCCGCCGCGGGCGCCGGAAGCCGCGACTTCGCGCTCGTCCGGGCCGGACTTGCCGGCGAGGTAGCGGTCCAGACCGGTGTCGAGGGCGACGAACGCGGCCGCTCCCGCGAGCAGCCCGAGTCCCGAACGGACGGCTCCTCCGAGCTCAAAGGCCTCCTCGAAGAGCTCGAAGGCCAACGCCGAGATGAGCGCGCCGCTGGCGAAGGCGAGCAGGACACCGGTGATTCGCCGGGGTGCCGTGACGTACGAGCCGATCGCGGCGCCGATCGCCAGGGCGCTGGACGCCGCAAGCCCGTAGAGCAGCGCGGTCAACACGCTCGTGTCCTACCCGCGCGGCGAGCCAAGCAACGCGTCGAGAATCGCCGATCCGTGCGCGCCCGAACCGGCCGTCCGTCGCGCTCGAGAGCGAGTCGCTGTTAGCGCGAGATGGGGCCGGTCGCGGTCGGTACGACCGCCTCGCTCGCGCAGGTGGTCGGTGTGGCGAGCCGGTCAAGGACGCGGCGCAGCGCTTGGACGACGCGCGTGTCGAACTGCGTTCCAGCGCCCCGTTGCAGCTCCTCGACCGCGAACGCCTGCCCCGGCGCCGGGCGGTACGGGCGGTCGGACGTCATCGCTTCGTAGGCGTCGGCGACGAGGATGATGCGCGACTCGAGCGGGATGGCGTCGCCGACGAGCCCATCGGGGTAGCCGCGGCCGTCCACGCGCTCGTGGTGGTGGCGCACCCATTGCGCCTCTTCGGAGAGGCCGGCGGCTTGCACGATCTCGTAGCCGAGCACTGAATGGGCCTGCATGACCCGGTACTCGTCGTCGGTCAGCGCGGCCGGCTTGTTGAGGATCATGTCCGGCACGCCGATCTTGCCGACGTCGTGCAAGAGGCCCGCGAGCCGCATGCGGACCAGCCGGTCGCCGGTGAAGCCGAGCTCGGTGGCGATCAACGCGGCGAGCTCGGAGACGGTCTGGCAGTGGCTGCGCGTGTAGGAGTCCTTCGCATCCACGGCGCGCGCGAGGGCGGACGCGAGCGTCTGCGTGTGCCGCTCGTCAACCCCAGGGGCGTCACCGTCAGGGTCCATCTCGAGCGTGTAGATGGCGGCGTGCTGACGCAGGGCCTTCGCGCGCAGCAGCGCCATGTCGGCTTCACGGATGACCTCGTCGCGCGGGCGCAGCGCCTCGGCTTCGGCAATGCCCGCGGTGGCGGAGAAGCCCGGCAGCGCGGCGCGCAGTCGCTGCGCGAACTCCAGAGCGCCCCACGCGCGCGTGTCCGGGAGGATGACGGCAAACTCGTCGCCGCCGATGCGGTAGGCCTGATCGGCGCCGCGCATGATCGAGCGCACCGTGTCAGCGAGCGCGCGGATGCGCTTGTCCCCCGCCTGGTGACCGTGCGTGTCGTTGAGCGTCTTGAGGTCGTCGAGGTCGAGCAGCACGAGAGCCAGCGGCAGGCCGGTGCGTCCGGCGTGCTGCAACTCGCGCGCGAGGTCCTCGTGAAACACGCGGTGGTTGCGCAGCCCCGTGAGCGGGTCCGAGCTCGCCATCTGCGCGAGCTGCTCGAGCTCCTGGGCGCGAGCCGCCTGGAGCCGGCGCCGTTGGACGCGGAGCATCAAACCCAGCACCGTGAAGATGCACGCCGCCGCCACGATCACGATCAGCGCGCCGCGAATGACGGCGTCCAACTGTGCGCTGGCGTGCTCACCGAGGCCGCGCGCCCGGTCCGCCGCGATGTCGGTCTCGCGGGCCAGGGCGTTGCTGAGGTACGCGGCCAGTGCGCGCGCCACGTCCGCGCTCGCGGCGTCAGCGAACACCGGCTCCGCGAAGCGCCGGTACGCGGCATGCTCGGCCCGCAGACTCGTCGCGCTCGCGCCGGCTTGAGCCAGCGCCGCCTCGACGTCTGCCGCGGCACGCGCGTGCGCGGTCGCGTCGCGCGTCAGCAGGGCGCTCTGCTCACGGCTGTGCGCGACGTATGCCTCGCGATAGGCGGAGCTGACGCGGTCGCTGGCCGACGCCTGGCGCGACGCGTCGGCGGCCCCGCGCGCGCCGATCACCAGCACACAGGCCATGGCCAGCACAGCCAGCACACCGCCCCAGACGGCGATCGTGAATAAAGCAGAGCGACGGCGCGCCACGTACAGGAGATCGTCCCGCGCCGCCCGAACTTGAGCGCTCGGCGAGCGCAGAGTCATCCGCTTCAATGCACTTCCTTCGGCATGCCTTCGATGTCGGCGATGCCATTGCGCACGGGCGTCCACTCGACGCGCAACCGCTCGGTCAGCCGGGCCTCGTATGTAGGTGGGGATTGCCGGCGCGGGATGTGGATGGCGACTCGTCGCCGATGCCGAACGGCACGCTCACGCGCTTCGGCGCGGAGTACGCGGTTGGACGATCGGGCACCTCGGTGGCTCCTATGTCGTTGATCGTCAATCTTGAGATAGAGAGACCGGCTCTGATCGGCGTGGGCTTGGTGCGCATGGCTTCGCGGGGCGTGTCGCCTTCGGCGGCGCGGCGGGCCATGTACTCGCGAGCGGGCGGGAAGATCCCGATCTGCGTGAGCGCGATCGTGTAGAGCGCGCGGTTGAGCCGGCGGTTGCCGGCGCGGTTCAGGCGATGGCGTTGCTGTCGACCGGAGGATGCATCGAGGGGCGCGACGCCGGGTAACTGGCGAGTTTGGCCTCGTTGGCGAAGCGCCCGATGCCATCGACCTCGGCCAGGATGCGAGCTGCGGTGATCCCCCAGCCGGCGGTGATCGCTGACAACCGCAACTCGCGCTCCGGACCGGCCAGCCACGCCTCCGGCAGGTCCGGCTCGCGCAGCGCCGCCCGCGCGACCGAGCGCGTCGATCGGGTCCGACTTGCCGAACGAGCGCGTGAACGTCAGACGAGAAGTGCGGTAAGACACGAAGACCTCCGGACTCGGTGACGCGCTAACTCCACAAGCTGGCGGGCGCCCAGGCACCCACGCTGTACCACCACTTCGGAAGCAAGCAGGCCCTGCTCGAGCGCGTCGTCGGCCACGGATTCCGCGACTACCTCGAGCAGCGCCAGACCGCCGGCCACCTCGTCGTGCCACCCTCCACCGCGGCGACCGCATCGTCGCCGCCAGCAGCGGCGTGATCCTCACACTGCTCACGCGCGCGCCCGAGCACCGCGACGCCGACCTCTCGCCCACCGCGCGCGACGTGATCCTCGCCAGTGTCACCGGCGCTCCAGCCGATACCGCTCCCGCGAGCCCGGCGACAGCCGCGATCACGTTGCCGGCCGCGCTGGCGCTTGACCCCGGCCCACTGTCGAAGACCGAGGTCGCGCTCATGCGCGACTGGCTAGAGCGGCTCACTGGCCCGAGCTGATGGGTCCGCCCGTGCTGGCCGCACAACGATTGACTCGGCGCGGTGAGTGACGCAAATGTCTGGCCGCCTCTGCGGCGGCGCCCTACGGCTGCTCGGGCATGGTCACGCGGACGCCGTCGAGGGGGAGTTCGGGCCCCCTCGCGGTTGCGCCCCGCCGCCGGCGTTCGGCGTCGTCGGGATGCCACGCCGCGCCGCCGTTCTCGGATCCGCGGCGGAACGGCCCGGGCTTTGGTCGCGGGCGGCCGCCGGGCAGCGCGAGGCGCAGGATCGTGCGCTGGACGGTGGCCCACTGCTTGAGGAACGGCCCGGTGTTGTAGGGCAGTTCGTAGCGTTCGCAGATCTCCTTGATCTGCGGCGCGATCTCGGCGTACCGCGTGCTGGGCATGTCGGGATAGAGGTGGTGCTCGACCTGGTAGCCGAGGTTGCCGCTGATGACGTGAAAGAGCGGGCTGCCCTCGATGTTCGCCGCGCCCAGCAGTTGGCGGACATAGAACCCTCCGCGCGTCTCGCCGGCGACTTCTTCCTCACTGAACGTGTAGGTCTGGTCGGGGAAGTGGCCGCAGAAGATGATCGCGTGCGCCCACGTGTTGCGGATGATGTTCGCGGTGACGTTGGCCGCGAGCGTGCTCTTGAAGCCCTTGCGGCCCGACAGCAGGGGGTAGGCGATGTAGTCCTTGGCGATCTGTCGCCCGGCTTTGCGGGCCATGCCCTTGAGCTCGCGCTTGAGCGCCTTGACGGACTTCTCGCGTTTCTTGATCGCGTCCAGATCAAGGTCGTGGAAGGCCACGCCCCACTCGAAGAACGCCATCAGCAGCACGTTGTAGACGGGCTGGAACAGGTAGATCGGGACCCACTTCTGGTGCGGGTCGATCCGCATGATCTTGTAACCCAGATCTTTGTCCTTGCCGCGGATGTTGGTGTAGGTGTGGTGGATGTAGTTGTGCGAGTGCTTCCAGGCTTCGGGCGTCGACGCGGAGTCCCAGTCCCACGAGGAGGAGTGGATGTAGGGGTCCTGCATCCAGTCCCACTGGCCGTGCATGACGTTGTGGCCGATTTCCATGTTCTCGAGGATCTTGGCCAGCGACAGCGTCGCCGTCCCCGCCAACCACGCGGGCTTGTAACGCCCGGCAAACAGCAGCACCCGGCCCAGCACCGCCAGGCGGCGATGCATCTCGATCATGCTTGTGATGTACCGCCGGTCGCGGTCGCCGAGCTCGGCGAACACCTCGTCGTGGATGGCGTCGAGCTCGCGTGCGAGGTCTTCGAGCTGGTCGTCACTCAGACGAGCCAGCGGGCTCTCGATCATGGTGTCCACAGCGTCCTCGCTTCAGGTTCAGAGGTCGATCTCGACCGGGCCTTCGGGCGCGTTGATGCAGGTGCGGATCATCTCGCCGTCCGTGCCTGAGACCTTCCCCGTCCGCAGGTCGCGTACCCGTCCCGAGCACAGGCGACCCACGCAGGTGTGGCAGATGCCCATGCGGCAACCGAACGGCAGGGCGGCGCCGGCCTCCTCTCCGGCGACGAGAATCGGCGTGCCCCCGTCCGCGTGCGCCGTCTCGCCGCTCGCCCGGAACGTGATCACGCCGCCCCCCCCGCCCGCGGCGTCACCCCCGATGACCGGCTGGAAGCGCTCCATGTGCAGGCGCGCGACGTCCGCGTGCTCGTCCCAGTGCGCGTGCATCGCGTCGAGCATCTGACCCGGGCCGCTCAGGAACGCCTCGCGCTCGCGCCAGTCCGCGCACAAGCGGTCCAGATCCGCCGGCGCGAGCCGCCCGTACTCGCCGGTGTGCTGCACGTGCAGCCGGTAGCCGTCATGCCGGTCGGCCAGCCCTCGAAGCTGATCACCGAAGATCACCGCCTCCGGCGTCCGCGCCGAGTGAAGGTGCGCGACGTCCCGGAGCGCCCCGCGCCTGGCGAGGTCGCGCAACATGCTCATGATCGGCGTGACGCCGCTGCCGGCGCTGATGAACAACAGCCGCTCGGGCAGCGGGTCGGGCAGCGTGAACGTGCCCTCCACCCCACCCAATCGCACGATCGTGCCCGGGCGCGCCTTCCGGACCAGATACGGCGTCACCTTGCCCGTCTCAACGAGCTTCGGGGTGATCGAGATGAAGCCATCCGCGCGACCGGGATCCGAGGTGATCGAATAGGCGCGCCAGTGATGAACGCCGTCGACGATCACCCCGACGCGCAGGTACTGCCCCGGCTCATGCCCCTCCCACACCCACCCGGGCCGGATCGTCACCGTCACAGAGTCGGCCGTCTCGCGCGTGATCGCCTCGATGCGCCCGCGGAGCTCCCGGCTCGACCACAGCGGATCGATCAACTCCAGGTAGTCGTCGGGCAGCAACGGCGTGAAGAACACACGCGCCGCCCGCAACAGCCGGCGACGCACCGCGGGCACCCGCGGACGAGCGCCGCGCTCAGCCACAGCCGCCTTCGCTCCCGCTCATCTCGAACAGCTCCTGTCCAAGACCGGCGCCGCCGCCCGCAAGATCCGTGTGGCCGTGACCATCGGAACAGCTCATCGACGGACGTACTGCCCCGTCCAGCGAATCGCAACGCGCTGGCGGCGGTCACGCCACGAACCCGTCCGGCCATCGGGGCGCCGGCCACGGTGCCGTACCGCTTGAGGCCTCCGTCGGAGGTGCGGTTGGATGCAGGTGACCCGAAACGGTCAGCCGTCGGCGCCGGAGTTGCTTGTTCTCTGCTGGCAAGGCCCGCCGTGCCAGTCAAGGCACAGCGCTGTGGCATCGTCGCTGAGCTCGCCGTCGGTGGCTTGGAGGACCACCTGGGACCGATGCTGCACGGCTTCCCGCGGATGCATGTCGCGATCGGCGACGAGGATCGCGGCGACGTCGACGCTGCGGCGTTGCGCTCGAGCATGCCGTCGGTGAGCAACAGGAGCCGGTCGCCGGGCTGGAGTGGCAGCGTTTGCACGCGGTACTCGTGGCCGACGACGATCCCGAACGGCGGGTCGGCCGCGAGCTGCAGGCGATCGACACGCCCGTCACGCAGTCGTAGCGGAGGGGGATGGCCGGCGTTGACGACGGTGGCCGTCTGGGAAGGCAGATCCACTCGCGCGAGCTGGCCGGTGACAAAGCCGCCACTGCGCGCGAAGTCCGCAAGCCCCGAATTGGCGGCGGCTGCCTGCGCGGCCAGCCCGGCTCCGGCGCGGCGCGCGTTGCGAAGCCCTCCGACCAGCACGGTCGCGAGCACGGCGGCCTCGACCTCGTGCCCCATGGCGTCGGTCATGGACAGATGCAGCGTGTCGCGCTCGAGCGCGAAGTCGAATGTGTCGCCGCCCGCGTTGCCGGTTGGTTCGAGCCACGCCGCAAGGGTGAACTGCCCCGCCTCGCACGTATAGGACCCGGGCAACAGACGATGCTGGATCTCGGCCGCCAACGACAACGGCACCGAGCGCTGGCCCAGGCGAACAAGTCGGTGAACCGACGGTTGGCGATCACCACGTACGCCAGCGCGTGCGCGGCGGAGGCGATCAACGCCACGGTCCCCGCGTCAGGGGTCTCGGCGAGGGCTACTTCCAGTACCCCCATCGCTTCGCCTCGATGGTCACGGGAGCGAACACGCGGGTCTCGCGCCCACCGCTCACCACCTCGGTCGCCTGAGTGGCCATGGCTCGCCCCTGCCGACTGCCCGTCAGAGGCAAACGTTCAGCGGTCTCGCGACCTTGTGTCCGGTCCGCCGCCTCACTGGAGGCGTGACCGAGCCGAACCAACGCTTGGCCGCTGAAGTCAGCGATCAGGAATGACACCGCGCCTGCCCCTATCGCTTCTCTCAGCTGCGCCGCGAGGACGTCGACGGCAGCGACCGGCGGTGCATCCTCGATGGCCGCGATCAGCTGCGGAAATCCAGTCGTGCTGAGCCTGGGCTCGCCATCGCCAACAGCGTACGGTGCAGAGCCTCGCCCACCAGCCGTCAGCCGACGTCATGGCCTCGGAGGCTTCGACCGTTGCCTGTGCGCTACTGCGCGCGGACCACGAGGGCGATGCCTGAGAGGTCGATGGCGGCTCCGCTGTCGGTGAGCAACTCGACGAGCGCGGCCGCGGCGACTCCCGCCGCGCGGATGGCCGCCGCAGACGACGCCGCACGAAGCGTGAAGATGACCGTCAGCTTGTCGGTACCCACCGACTGGGCGCTATGGCGGTCATAGCGCGAGCCGAGCTCCTCGCGTAGTCGGTCGTCGATTACCGAACGCAATTGCTGAAGCGCGTGCAGCACGGGCCCGGGAGCGTGGCCGGACAGGCAACTCAGCGCAACCCGCGCGTTGTACTTGGGGCCGGACGGCTCCGGCGGCGATTTGCTTGGCAACTGGGCAGACATGAGCACGCGATGCGGCGTCGCACTCAACCTGCAACGTGTTCGGCGCATGCGGCTCGGATTCGCGCATGTTCATCGCGATTCGTCCGCCAATGCCTGTCGGCCGCCTGCTCGTGACGAGCGGCCGCGTCTTCATGGCGGCGAACCGAACCAGCCATGGCACGAGTTCTATCGCACACGCGTGGCGCCGCGCGCCAGCACGGGAGGCTCGCCGACGCCCAAGCGCTGGTGGAGGACGTGAGGCGAAGAGTCCACGGGACGGCTCTCGGGCGCGTGGAGAAGGACCTGTGCGGAGTACTCTCGCCCCAAACGGACCGGAACCGTCGAAGTGGAGCGCATCGCAGGACGGCGGATCGCGCTCAGGGCACCGACGATGCCTGCGGCCATCGAGTCACCCAAAGGGAAGCCTGTGAGAATCGTCGCACGGAACAGCGCAAGCAACCCTGAGCCACGAGTCAGACCGGGCGGTGCTGCCCGTGGATGGGTTGGTCGCGCTGTATCACCGCGCCGTGACCATCGCCGCCGGCGTGGCCGGCCTGGCCGAGCGCGCCGAACGTCGGGGCGATGCGGCCGGGGCGCAGGCCGCCCGCGCCCGCGCCATTCGCACTCGCCGGGCTGCCGCGAAGGGTCGCTCCGCCGCGCCTCTCCTACATGTGCGCCACCAGGCCGCGCAACTGCTCGACGTGCCGCGCGACTGGGGCGCGTATCTGGCGGCGGACACCGGTTCCGCTCCGGAGGCGGAGAGGTCGGCGCCACCCGAGGTTGCGGTCGCCATGATCGGAACCGACCTCGAGGGAATCGTCCGGGCTGGAACCTCGCGGCGGAGCGGCTGTACGGTTGGATACGGCCCGAGGTCCTGGGCCGCTCGATCGCCGAGCTGACCGTCGGCCCAGAGGACGCGGACGTCGCCGAGCGGATCATGAGCTGCGTGCGCCACGCCGGCAGCTGGGAAGGCGAGTTCTGGGTCCGTCGGACCTCGATCCCGGCGTGCTCGTCCACGTGCCATAGGCGGCCGACCGATTCGAGACCGACGTCAAGCGCCGGCGCACGGCGCGCTGACGCGACGCTGATCGCCTCATCGGTGCGAGCTCCCTCGTCGGATCGCCTGGGCGAGCGAGCTCTGACTGGCTTCAGCCAGTCAGAGCGGATGCTCACTCAGCGGCGCGAGTCGTCGACGTCGACGCGCTCAGAGCGCACCGTGTCGGAGAGGGTCTCGTCCGTGGTCGTGACGTCCTTGTCGAGGCGCACGCGCTCCTTGGGGACCGTCTTCTTGTCGACGACGGCCTCCTCGGCGTGCAGGACGACCTCGTGCTCCTCCTCGGAGAGGTCAGGACCGTCGAGCGCGTCGCCGCGATTGGCGTCCGTGATCGGCTCGCGCTCGATCCGCACTTCCTCGCGCCGCACCGGGACCGTTTGGGTCACCTGGTCCTCGACGATGTACTTCTTGAGCCGCACGCGGCCCGCTTCGCGCTCGGTCGTGCCGACGCGGAGCTCTTCCTCGGACAGCGTCATGGCGTCGTCGGTGTTCGGGCCGCTCGTGTCCCGGCCCGGACCGCCGCGCTCACCCGTGTCGAGGGGGCGCCCGGCACGCGTGGACGCGTCGTCCTGCTCGCGGCCGTAGTGGCGGAACAGGTTGCTCTCCTCCTGCGGGGAGAGGGCGCCGTCGGGCTCGATCTTCGGGGCGTCCTTGACGGTCGCCTTCTCGAACGGGACGCGGATGCCGCCGTCGCGTTCGCTCGCGTCCTGGATCGGAACGAACGACTGCTTGGTGCCGAACAGCCCGGTGGTGACCAGCGCCCACTCGGGCTCGTTGCTGTCGGCGTCGAGGTAGATGTCCTCGATCGTGCCGATCTTGTCGTCATGGGCGTCGATCAGGGTCTGTCCGCGCCAGCTGAGGACGTCGTTCTGGGTGGTGGCCATGGTGGCCTCCTTGTGCTTGAAATTCGCGACGGGCCGACGGTCGTCGGGCCGGGTAATGCGCGCCGGCTCAGGCGCGCCGGCGGCGGGCCTGGTCGAGCGCCGCGGCCGCCGAGCTTACGGCCGCGCCGACCCATAGGGGGCTGTTCGAGCCCCGGGGCGAGGACGATCGCGAGAACGCCCGCTTCTTCGCCGGGTGGCTGTGGTTGATCTGCGCTAGGACCGCGTTGACGGCGACGAGTGCCACGCCCGTGACGATGTTGGCCGAGCCCAGGACGCCCAGGCTGCGCTGAATGCGCGCGGCCTTCTCCGGCGTCTCGGCCGCCGGCTTGGTGCCCGTCTCGACCGGCACCGCACCGTCGGGCGCCTGGCGCGCCAGGCGCGCGCCCTGCACGCCGCTGGCCACGCCGGTCAGCACGGCGGCGGCCATCAGGCCGTCCTTGGCCGACGAGAGCGTCCGTTCGGTCGCGGACAGGTTCGTCGGCCGGGTCTCAGTGAGGCGCGCGGCCGTCCAACCGATGGCTGCGGCCCCGAGCCCAGCGGAGTTGATCGCGTTGTAGCCGTTCCACGCCGCGTTGGACACGCTCCCGCGCTCCGTGTGGCTCGCGATGTTCACGAGCGACGGGTTGTGCGCGAACTTGCCGAACATCGCGCCGCCCAGCCAGGCCGCGAGACCGACGTCGTGCGCAGCGCGCGTGCCGTTGGCCAGCGAGTCGGTGACCGTCATGGCTTAGTGGTCGCGGTCGGCGGTGTACGGGTCACGGCTGCCGGACTTCGCCAGCCCGCGGCTGATCATGTAGCCCACGGTCAGCAGCGTCACGTACAGCCACGCCTGCTGAGCGCCGAAGCCGCCGGCGTTGCTCTCATCGACCACCATCGCGGCGATCAGCACGGCGACGACGGCCGCGACGTACGCGATCAGCTCGGTGGTCTTGAACGCGGCCTTGGTCTCGGTGCTGCGCCGGACCGAAGTGGAGTCTGAGCGCGTGTGGGTTCGCTCGGATGCGGGTGCTGCGGCCATGTCGGCCTCCTGGGTTTCGTTGTCGTCGCGACATCGGACACGCGTCGCTGATGCGGCACGGAGAAGAAAGTCGCGAGGGGCGGACCGCGCGGTCGCAGCAATTACGGGCCGGCGACTCGGTCCGGCCGGATGGCGAGAGCGCAAGTCGCGGACGCGGGACGGAGCGTGCGGCGCCATCGGTCCGACGAAGTCAACGGTTCGACACTCGCTTGGTTCGAGTGTCGACCTCACTGCCCTCGACCCTCACGACCTACCCCGCCCGCCGCCATGTGTAAACAGACGTCAGCCCGCCTTGACGCACCTCGGTCCGGCGTCGCCTTGAGCGACACGTGTATTCGTGCTGGATCTCTATCGCTTCAAAGCGGTCAACGACGGCTTCGGCCATGCCGCCGGCGACGACCTCCTCGAGGCGGTCGTCCCAAAGGCTGCAGTCCCGCGCCCCGCGGCAGCGACACGCTGGCGCGACTCGGCGGCGACGCGTTCGTCGTGTTGTGCGAGGACCTCGGCCAAGAGCTCGAGGCAGTCCATCTCGCACGCCGGCTGCTCCGCGCGCGCGAGGCGCCGATTCTGCTCGAGTCCGGAACCTTCACGATCAGCGCCAGCATCGGCATCGCGCTGACAGCCGACGGCGCGGCGGCGGCCGAGGATGTCATTCGCGATGCGGACACTGCCATGCACCGGGCCAAGGAGTCCGGCGGCAACCAGCACGAGCTCTTCGACGCCTCGATGCGCGCGCGTGCTACGCGAGGTCTCTTTGAAGCGATACGGACGGCGCCGTGTTGTTGTGGCATGGCCCTTATAGGGGCGAGGAGCAGCAATTGCACCCAGTTTGCAGCGGCCGTGTCGGCGACCGGCTCTGACACGCCGAAAGGCCGCGGTTGCGCGGCCTTCGTCAAGTCGGGGAGACAGGATTTGAACCTGCGACCGCCCGGCCCCCAGCCGGGTGCGCTACCAGACTGCGCCACTCCCCGATGTGTGTTCGCCGACCCTAGCGAAGCGGGCGACGGGAATCGAACCCGCCCTAAGAGCTTGGAAGGCTCCTGTGCAACCACAACACTTCGCCCGCGGGCCGACTCGGGCGCCATGATATCGCCGCGCGTGTTGGGAAGGAGGGCTTTCGGGGAATCATGGGTCCATGCAGATCCCTGGCGTCCACATCGAGACCCTGCATAACCCCGTTCGGTACACCTACTCGCAGATCGAGAAGGCCTGTGCAATCGCGCAGATGCTGAACCGGGGGAAGCTGGTTCTCGTCGAGCCACCGCAGCGCTGAGCGGACGCCGTCGCCGCCCTCCGTGGGAGGAGGGGGACGACGACCGGCACGTCCGGGCAGGGTCTACGGGAGCTTTCGCACCATCATTCGGGTCATCCGAGCTGCGCTGCCGTGGCGGCCGCCTCAGCCTCGTCCTGGACGGGGGCGAGGCGGACGGTCAGGGCGGCGCGGCTGAAGCGCTTGGCGCGGGCGATCTGGATCGCGGCGGTGGGGCCGGGGCGGGGGTCGGAGCTCTGGGCGCTCACGCGCAACGTGTGCACGCCGGCGCCGGCGGGCCGCGTGCCGACGGGCACGACGACGTAGCCTGACCGCTCGCTCTGCACCCACAGGTACTTCACGGACGTGAGCCGGACCAGGCGTGAGCCCACCGTGACCTTCGAGCCGTCGCGCAGCACGGCGGTCACTCGGGCGTCCCGTCCTCCCCACGAGGGGAACAGCACGTCGGCGGTGTAGCGGGCGGTGCCGCTGCGGCGGGTCGCGGTCCAGGACGTCTGGATCCAGTCCCGGGTGAAGCGGTGGGTGACCCGCGTCAGCAGACCGCGTGCGCTCACGGCGCCGGTCACGCGCAGGTCGCGGAACGCACCGGCGTAGGCGCGGCCCACCGACGCCGAGGACACGGCACCGGCACCGGACGGCGCGCGCAACAGCGTCAGGGGTCGCACGCCGGCCGACACGCGCGACCGTCCGACCTGCGAGGCGGTCACGCGACGGCCGGCGACGTCGCGGACCATCAGGCCGAAGGAGGCCGGCGGACGGCCACCGATGTTGGACACCACGTCCTGCTCACCGTCGAACAGCCGCGCGAGGTCCAGTCCGCCGTACGGGAAGGCCTTCTGGTTGACGGCGACGATCGCGGTGTTGTACTTGGGCGTCGTCACGGCGAGGCGGCCGATGTCCGGGTCGAACGCGTAGAGCGACGGCGGCTCCTGCGCGCGCATCGCGCCCATGCCGGCGTCCACGGCCCGCGCGGCGTTGGCCATCACGCGAGCGACGGCGAGCCGGGCGGAGCCCTCGCCCTGCGGCACCGTGTTGACATCGAAGAACAGCGGGTCGGGGACGCCGCCGGCGCGCTCGGACTCGCGCACGTAGAACTCCAGCCCGCGGTCGAGCATGTACTTGGCGTAGCGCGCCCATTCGGCACCGGGGAGCAGGGACTGCGCGCCGGTCGCGACGCCGATCAGCGCCTCCTGCGTGAGCCCGAACTTCTTGCCCTGGTGCCAGCGGTCGAAGCCGAGGCCGGAGTCCCAGTTCATGTACCCGCTGTGGGTCCAGTAGCCGCTGATCACGCGCTTGATCCACTGCTGCGCGAGCGCGCGCGAGGAGGCGGGCAGCTGCGGCATGCCGGCGCGCCGGGCCTGGTCGTAGAAGCGCGTGAAGGTGAGGACGATGTTCGCGTACTCGGCGCTGTCGACGTTCTTGTCGACGTTGAGCGGCATGTGCGGCAGGTAGTGGAAGCGCATGCCGGGGCCGAAGTTGCCGATCCTCGAGCCGGCGCCGCCCGCACGGGCCTGGGCGAAGAAGCGCCGCAGCTGCAGCGACATGTCCCTCCGCAGCAGGGTGCGGTCGCCGGTCACGGTCGCGTCCGCCGCGTACATCAGCGAGTACCAGTTGACCTGATTCAAGCGAATGGTCGGCCAGCGCCAGAACGGCCCGCGCACGGTGCGGTGGATCGCCTCGCGGATGCCCTGCACGGTCGAAGCGGGCAGGTCGAGCTCCTGCCGCGCGCGATAGGCGTACACGAGGCCGTCGACGACCTCCGCGTCGAACACCAGGTGCTGCCCGCCGCGGCCGCTCATCGAGTTCACCCACCCGGGCGCGTGGGCCTGGCCGGCCGCGGGCTTGGTCACGTACGGGCCGCCGGGTCTGACGAGCCGGGCGGCGAGGGCGCGCGCTCGCGCGTCGTTCCTCGAGGGCCCGGTCCAGCCCTTCATCGCCGCGACCGAGTGGGTGAGCAGCAGCATCGAGTTCGCCATCGGCTCGACACCACCACCACCGAGCTTGTAGTAGCCGGCGTCGCCATCCCAGCGGGAGTTCAAGGTCTGCTGGAGTTCGTCGGCGACGCGGAAGTAGCCGGCGTCGTCCATGGCCGACGCGGGCGCAGCGAGGAGCAGGACCGCCACGAGGGCGGCCAAGAGGGAGCGAATCAAGTTGGGGCCTTTCCTGGGGAGTGACCCAGACGATCCCGGAAGCCCGGGGGCGTGCCTATTCGCCAAGGGTGGAAGCGCCCACCCCCGAGGTGGAGCTCGGATTCACCCCTTGGTGGCCCCCACGCGCGCCGCCGTCCCGTTTACGCTGCACGCGTGCCCGACTCCCCGCTGGACGCCCACGTCGCCACCCCGCAGGACCTCAAGGAGCGGATCGCCGCCGAGCGGCGCGGCACGCCGTTCCTGGTCTACCGGGACGCGGACGACCTGCAGGTGATCGTCGAGCTCGCGCCCGGGACCGAGCAGGTGACGATCGGCCGCCGCCCGTCGAACGACGTCGTGCTCGACTGGGACAGCGAGATCTCGCGCGTGCACGCGGCGCTGGAGCGGATCGGCGCGGACTGGACCGTGGTCGACGACGGCCTCTCGCACAACGGCACCTATCTCAACGGGACGCGGGTGACGTCGCGGCAGCGGCTCAAGGACGGAGACGTGCTCGCGGTGGGCGGCGTGACGCTCGCCTTCCGCACGCCCGCGGGCGAGTCGGTGTCACGGCCCACCGTCACGGCGATGGGTCCGCACGTCGGCGAGCTGCTCACCCCCGCGCAGCGACGGGTGCTGATCGCGCTGTGCCGGCCGTTCAAGGACTCGACGTACGCCACGCCCGCGACCAACCAGCAGATCGCGGACGAACTGGTCGTCTCGGTCGACGCCGTCAAGTCGACGCTGCGGGCGCTGTTCGAGGTCTTCGGCGTGGACGCGCTGCCGCAGAACCAGAAGCGCGCCTCGCTCGCGCTTCAGGCGATGCGGACCGGCGTGATCACCCGCCGCGACCTGTGACCACGCGGCTGAGCTTGTTCTCGGGCTGGCTGGAGACCCACAGCGTGTCTTCGTCGACCGCCAGCGAAAACGGGTTCACGGACAGCCGCAGCGGGTCGCCGACCACGCGCGAGCTCCGCTCGTCGATCGTGTAGAGGTCGCTGGAGCTGTAGTTGGTGACGTAGACGACGCCGTCGCCGAGCGCGAGCTGGCGCGGCTGCTGGCCGACGCTGATCGGGATCCGGTCGCCGGTCGCGGTCGTCATCTTGTAGACGGCGTTGTCCTTGGGCACGGCGGCCCATAGCGCGCCGTCGCGGTAGGCAAGGTCCTCGCTGCGGTTGTTGCCGACGCGGATCGTCTTGACGACCCGGCCGGTGTCCAGGCTCACGCGCTGGACCCGCGCGCGCCGGCGGGCGGCGACCCACAGCGCGCTCGGGCTCGCCGCGAGCGACCCGATCCCGTACGGGTACTCGACGCTCGCCTCGGTCGCGCCGGTCCGCGGGTTGAGCTTGAGCAGCCGGTCCGGCGCGCCCTCGCCCGGGACGAGCGCGACCCAGACGGCGTTCTTGGAGGTCGCCACCGCGCCGGGCGGGCCGGGGACGCTGATGGGGGCGCCGTCCGGGCGGCCGGTGCGCTGGTCGAGCCGCACCACCCGGTTGTCGCGGCCGATCGCCAGCCATAGCGAGCCGAAGCCGAACGCACCGTCGTTGACGCCGATGCCGACCTTCGGCGCATAGGAACGCACCTGGCCCGTCTTGGCCGAGACGATGCGGATGCGGTCCTGTCGGAACGAGCCGACGTAGACGTTGTCGCCGTAGGCGCGGACGACGTTCGGGCGACGGCCGATCGTGATCTCCTTCGCGACGCGCGGCTCGTCGCCGGCGGGCGTGGGGGTCGCGGTCGGCGTGGGGGTCGGCGTGGCCCGCGCAACCGGGCCGTCCCCGTCGCCGAGGCCGAGCGCGACCGCGGCCGCGATGCCCGCCCCCGCCGCGGCGAACAGCGCGGTGACGAGCAGCGCGCGGCGGCGCTTGACGCCGGGGTTGGAGCGGTCCTGGACGTGAGTCTCAGCCTCGTCTTGAGCCTGAGGGGCAGGCCGCGCGGCGCTCACCGTGGGCGACTCGACCGGCGCGGCGGCGCCCTTGGCGACCAGCCGCTCCTTCTCCTGCGGTCTGTCGTTGACCGCCGCGGCTCTCGCTGCCCGGCCGAGATCCCCGGCGGACGGGTAGCGGGCTTCGGGGTCCTTGGCGAGGGCTCTGGCGATGACCTCGTCGAAGGCGGCGGGCGCCCCGTGCGCCGACGGCTTGGGCGGCGGATCGTTGAGGTGGGCCCACAGGCGGGCCTCGTCCCCCTCGCGCTTGTACGGGACCTCGCCGGTCAGCGTGTAGTGCAGCAGGCAGCCGAGGGCGTAGACGTCTGCGCGGGCGTCGACGCGCTCCCCGCGGATCTGCTCGGGCGCGACGTAGTCCAGCGTCCCGACCCAGTGGCCGGGCTTCGTCGTGCCGGCGATGCTGAGCGCGTGCTTGGTGAGGCCGAAGTCCGTGAGGTAGACGTGGTCCTCGGGGCCGAGCAGGACGTTCGCGGGCTTGACGTCGCGGTGCACGAGGCCGGCGGCGTGCGCGGCGTCGAGCGCGCTGGCCGTCTGGGCCACCATGTGGGCGGCGCGCTGCGAGGCGAGCGGGCCTTCGCGCCGGACGAGGCTGCGGACGTCGTCCCCGGCGACGTAGCGCATCGCGATGTAGGCGATGCCCTGCTCCTCGCCCGCGTAGTAGATCGGGATCACGTTCGGGTGATCGATGCTCGCCGCGATCTTCGACTCGCGCACGAAGCGGGCGCGGACCGTCTGGTCCTCGAGCAGCCCGGCGGCGATGACCTTCAGCGCGACCGTGCGATCGAGCGCCAGCTGGGTGGCGCGATAGACGACGCCCATCCCGCCCCGCCCCGCCACCATCTCGATCCTGTGGCCGGCGAAGACGCTGCCGGGCTCCAGTTCACCCATCGGCGAGAGGTATATCGACCGCGGGTCCTGGAACAGCATGCACCCTGTCGTAACGGCCAGGGTGCGCGAAGGTGGCGCAGGTGCGCCGGAAGAGCGGGGGACCGAGGAATCGAACCTCGAGCAAGGGTTTTGGAGACCCCTATGTTCCCGTTACACCAGTCCCCCAGGGCCGGCCGGGCGATCATTGTAGTGACCGCCGCGCCGTCGATCCGTCCGAGGCTCGAGCGAACATACGTTCGTGCCATGGGAGCCGGCTGATCGGGAGGCCTACGCCTACCTCTTGGGTTGGTATCTCGGCGACGGCTACATCGGCAAGCCGCCCCGCACATACCAACTCGTGATCACCGCGGACAGCGCGTATCCGCTGCTCATCGCCCGATGCTGCGAGGCGATCGTCGCGGCCGTGCCGGGGCGTGTGGCCAACGTGAACCCTCACCCGACGCAGAACAGCGTCCGCATCGCGAGCTGTTGGACGCGGTGGCCGGACGCGTTTCCACAGCACGGCGTTGGTCGCAAGCACGAGCGCCCAATCGTGCTCGAGGACTGGCAGCAGGCCATCGTCGACGAGCATTCGTGGGCATTTCTTCGCGGTCTGATCCATTCGGACGGCTGCCGCACGACGAACACGTTCAAGACCAAGCTGCCGAGCGGACGAGTCGCGGAGTACTCCTACACCCGCTACTTCTTCTCCAACATCTCAGCCGACATCCGCGGGCTGTTCTGCGCGACGTGCGAGCAGCTCGGCCTCCGCTGGACCAAGTCGAACGCCCGCAACATCTCGATCTCGCACCGCAGAAGCGTCGCGCTGCTCGACGAGCACGTCGGCCCCAAGGCGTGACGGCGTACCATGGGCGGCCCCCGCGGGCGTGGTGGAATTGGTAGACACGCCGGCTTTAGGTGCCGGTGCCGCAAGGCGTGGGGGTTCGAGTCCCTCCGCCCGCACTCACGCGCACGGCCGGCCCGCCGCGCGTGGCGGCGGGCCGGTGCGCTGCGGTCAGCGGGCGCGGACGGTGACGGCCTTCGAGCGGGTGCCGCTCCGGAGCGTCAGGACGACCTTGGGCGCCTTCTTGAGGCGCTTGGTCGACTTCAGGCGGAACTTGGTCTTGCCGGTGCCGGCGATCTTCTTGGCGGCCTTGGTGCCCTGGAGGCGGGCCGTGCCCTTGAAGGTCGAGGTCGGGACGATGGTCTTGATCGTGCAGGAGATCGACTTGCCGTCGGAGGACAGGTCGCACGTCACGCGGACGTCGAGCGTGTCGCCCTTGTCCCCCTTCGGGCCCTGGGGGCCGGCCGGGCCGGCGGGACCCGCCGGCCCGGCGGGACCCGCCGGGCCGGCAGCGCCGATCGGGCCCGCGGGACCGGGCGCGCCGTCAGCACCGGCAGGGCCGGCGGGGCCGGGCGGGCCCTGGATCGGCTCGCCGGGCTGGCTCGGGCCGTCGCCGTGCATGGCGCGCAGGGCGGTCGCGTCGGCGGTCAGCAGCTTGGCCACTTGCTCGCCGAGCTCGGAGTCGTGCGCGTCGACGAAGTCGAGCAGGCGCTTCCAGGACGCAGACAGCGCCATCTCGAGCAGGAGGACGCGCTGGGCGTTCGGGATGCCGCGGTGGGTGGCGATCAGCGAGGCCACGCCGGCGACGGAGGGGGCGACGGTGAACCGTGCCTCGGCCTCGGCCTGCTCGCCGCTCGCGGATGTCGAGACGAGCCGGACGACGTGCTCGCCCAGCGACAGCGAAGCGACCGGGATGGTCGCGCCCTCGACGACCGGTTCGCCGTCGAGCGTCGCGGCGACGGCCGAGTCGGCGGTGTCGAACGCCAACAGGAGCTCGTCCTCGCGCGAGAACACCGCGCCGGCGACGGGCGACTTGATGACGGCCTTGGGCGGGTTCGGGACGCCGCCCTGCTTGTAGCGGGCGTTCCAGCCCCAGAGCTCGCCAGGCTTGTTGGTGATGATGCCGTCGACGCCGAAGTCGCGGGCCCGCAGCCACTGGTCGGGGTGGTCGAGCGTGTAGGGCATCACGGCGATGCCGGCAGCGTTCAGGTCGGCGATGATCGACGGGCGTGTGGCGAGGGCGTCGCCGGCCGGGTTGTAGGCGATCGCGTGCAGCTCCTTCGCCTTCGCGACCGGGTCGGCGTCCAGTGAGGAGCGCAGCAGGCCGAGCCGCAGCGACGGCTCGATCGCGTAGGAGTCCCGCAGCACCTGCTCGTCGAAGCTCTGCAGCAGCACGCGGCCGATCAGCCCGCGGTCGCGGACCATGCCGATGATGCGCTCCATCTCGGCGCGCGTCTCGGGGCCTTTGATCTCGAGCAGCAGGTCGGCCGACTGGCGCTGCAGCTGGTCCAGCGCGTCGGAGAAGCGCGGGAGCTTCTCGCCCGCGAACACGGGCGAGAACCACTCGCCGGCCTCCAGCGTGTCCAGCACGCCCGACTGCAGCGTGTTCAGCGCGCCGGTGCCCGCCGTGGTGCGGTCGACGGTGTTGTCGTGCAGGACGTAGGGAACGCCGTCGGCGCTGGTGGCGACGTCGATCTCCACCCAGTCGGCGCCGGCGCGCGAACCGGCTTCCATGGCGGCCAGCGTGTTCTCGGGCGCGACGGCCGAGTAGCCGCGATGGGCGACCACGGCCGGGACCGTGGCGCGGTCGTTCGGCCGGACCAGGGACTCCGGCTCGAGCGCGGTGACGACCACGTCGTCGAAGGACACGGTGGAGCCGTTGGCCACGAAGCCGAGGCGGCCGTCAGCGGAGCGGGTCAGCACGTTCGCCTCCTGCACCAGCGTTCCGTCGAAGAACCAGCGCGCCTTGCGGCCGTACACCTCGATCGCCACGCGCACGTCACGGCCCACGCCGGCGGCGCGCGGCGCGGGCGCCGTCGCCGGCACGTTCCAGGCGTTGGCGGCGGTCCGCTGAGCGACTTCGGTGCCGTTCGCGGCCGTGGTGTTGGAGCGCATCGCCGCCTGCCACCACGGCGGCGCGCCCGTCGCGGGCATGTCCAGCGCCAGCGCGGTCCAGCGGGTTCCGTCCCCGTTGACCAGCGAGTCGAAGCGCACGGTCGCCTCGAAGCGGTAGTTCTCCAGGCGCGGGCCGAACGTCAATCGCGAGATCTGCGACGACGAGGTCGAGCGGCCGACGAGCCGGCCGCCGGTGACGTCCCACGTCCCTTCACGGGCGGTCCAGCCGGCGGGCAGCGTGCCGGCGTCGAACGACTCGTCGACGACCGGATCCGCGGCGAGCGCAGCGCTCGGCAGGGTCGTGGCGACGGCCAGCGCCGCGAGCAGCGCGCGTGATGTTCTTCTCACGCCGGGCGAAGCTAGACCTGCGCTCACGCCGATTCGTTAACGAATCGTCACCGTCGGGGACGCCGTACCGGTGCGGCCGGATTGAAACGACCGACGCGGAGAGGCCCACCCCCACGGGGGAGTGCGGCGTTTTCCCGCCCTGCCGGGTGACGAGGCATCGGTCATCCCCCCGATTGAATTGATCGAACGAGCGTCCAGGTGGTCTAAACCCCGACCCGGTTGCGGTCGACACCCCGATCAACAGGGTTGAAAAAGGCAAACCCGTCGCGAGGCGGGGACGCAAAGCTAGAGGTCTCCACGAACGGAGACAGCTCGGCCGCCGACTTTCAAGAACTCGCTTTTGAAAGTGGCACAAGGAGGTGCCCTGCATGTCCCAATACACGAAGCATCGCTGGCGTAGCCGGCTGACCGTCGCCGTCGTGGCCGCGGTCGCGCCGTTCGCCGTCGGCATCACGGTGGCGAACGCCGCCCCCAGCGCGCAGGCGCGCCTCGCCACGGCCGCGTCCAAGACGCCGAACAAGACGGTCGAGGCGATCGTCCAGTTCAACCCGACCTTCGCCGAGAAGGCCGCGACGAAGCTCGTCAAGGCCCATGGCGGCAAGGTCACCGGCAAGGTCCCGTTCATCCACGGCCTCGTCGTCAAGCTGCCCGCCAAGCAGGCGAAGGTGCTGGCGAAGGACGCCAAGGTCGTCGGCCTCACGCTCAACACGCGTGTGCGCAGCACGGGCCTGAACGCGAACCAGCTCGCCACGAGCTACCCCAAGACCACGCGCGCGGACAAGCTGTGGGCGCGCGGCATCACCGGCGCTGGCATCGGCGTCGGCGTGATCGACACCGGCATCGCGGGTGATCAGCCCGACTTCAAGGACGCCGCGGGCAACACCCGCATCGTCGCCAACGTGATCACCTCGCCGGGCGCCGCGACGCCGGGCGACGGCCTCGGCCACGGCACGCACGTCGCCGGCATCATCGCCGGCGACTCGTCACACCGCCCCGCGAACGACCCGTTCAAGGGCAAGTACGTCGGCATGGCGCCGGGCGCCAACCTGATCGCGATCAAGGCGTCCGACGACGCCGGCAACTCGACCGTGCTCGACGTGATCAACGGCATCGCGTTCGCCGTCGACCACAAGGCGCAGTTCAACCTGCGCGTGCTCAACCTCTCGCTCGCGAGCGACACGCCGCAGTCCTA
The DNA here is from genome assembly GCF_003344625.1 of Solirubrobacter deserti. Taxonomy (GTDB): domain Bacteria; phylum Actinomycetota; class Thermoleophilia; order Solirubrobacterales; family Solirubrobacteraceae; genus Solirubrobacter; species Solirubrobacter deserti. The sequence goes on from NZ_QPKJ02000006.1 coordinate 179,636, forward strand.
CAAGACCGACCCGCTCGACGCGGCCGTCGAGTACGCGTGGCAGAAGGGCATCGTCGTGGTCGTCGCCTCGGGCAACCGCGGCGCCTCCGCCGACGCCGTCCAGTACGCCCCGGCCAATGACCCGTTCGTGATCTCGGTCGGCGGCATCGACGAGAGCGCCAACCACGGCCGCGGCGCCCGCGCCGACTGGTCCTCCACCGGCGTCACGCAGGACGGCATCACCAAGCCGGAGGTCGTCGCCCCGGGCGCGCACATGGTCTCCGTGCTCTCCCCCAGCAGCGCGTTCGCGGCCCTGTGCCCGAACTGCGCGATCGGCGGCCAGTACTTCAAGGCCGGCGGCACCTCGATGGCCGCTCCGGTGGTCTCCGGCGCGGTCGCCCTGCTTCTGCAGGCCCGCCCGAACCTGACGCCGGACCAGGTCAAGGCGCTGTTGATGGGCACCGACAAGCCCGTCGCCGGCAACAAGACGGGCACGGGCGCGATCGACGTCGAGCGCGCGCTCTACACGCCCACGCAGGCCGTCCCGGCGGTCAACGTCCGCCTGCAGCCGAACACGCTGATCGACTACGCCAATCGTGCGGGCGTCGACATCAGCAAGTGGACCCGCTCCACCTGGAGCGCGGCGCCGAGCGCGCTCAGCGCCTCGTGGGCCCGCTCCACCTGGTCCTGCGGCACCTGCGCCGCGATGGGCGGCGCGATCGACCCGCAGCGGTCCACCTGGAGCCGCAGCACCTGGTCCAGCGCGGGTGAGGACGCCAGCGCCGAGGCCGCGCAGTACGCGCAGCTGCTGGAGGAGGCCGAGCAGACCGGCTCGCTCGAGGCGCCGATCCCGGCCGACGCCGAAGTCCCGGCGGACCAGCCCGAGACGCCCGCCGAGACCTCGGCGCCGGAGGCGGTCCAGTGAGAAACCGCGCCAGCTGGGGCCGCAAGGCCCGACCCTAGACATCCATCGACGACGAGGGCCGGGTGGCGCAAGCCGCCCGGCCCTCGCGCTATCGTCGCGCCGACCATGGCCGACGACGACCGCGTGGTCATCGAGCACCCCAACCGCCGCAAGGCGTCGTCGCAGCTCGCCCGCCTCGTGGTGATCGTGCTCCTGCTCGCGAGCGCGGGCGTCGTGCTCATCGTCTCGCTCGGCGGGTGGGACACGTTCGAGGGCGCGAAGCTCATCCAGGTCGCGTTCATCCCCCTCTACGTCGTGCTCGCGCTGTTCGTCGCGCGCTGGAGCCGCGGCGTGCTGCCGATGACCGCGGCGCTCGCGATCATCCTCGGGATCTTCGCCGCCGTCGCCGCGCCGGCCTGGTTCGACCGCGACAAAGTCGGGTTCACCGACCCCGCCATCTCCTCCGGCGTGCTCGGCCTGTTCTGCGCCCTGCTCGCCGTCCTGCAGGTCGCATTGATCCTGACCGCGATGATCGGGTTCCGCCAGAAGTGGAACGTCGAGGTCGAGCGCCGGCGCGAGGCCGCGGCGGCTTGACGCCGATCCGCGCGTCGCGCGCCGCCTAAGATAAGCGCGCCCGGCCCAGGTGGCGGAATGGCAGACGCGGAGGTCTCAAAAACCTCTCTCCGAAAGGGGGTGCGGGTTCGAGTCCCGCCCTGGGCACTACAGGCGCGCGGCGCTGGCCGCGCGCTCAGCAGTCGAGAACCGCGTCAGCGGTTCGGTGTTGAGTGTCCGTGGACGAAGTCCGCAGACACTCAAAGGGGCAGCTTGCCGCGGCCCTTGCGGCCCGCGGAGCCGGACTTGCCGACTGCCTTGCTGGACGAGTGGAACGGCTTCGCGAGCCAAGTCCCGAGCTTGCCTGGGGCCTTGCTGGCGCCGCGGCCGCCCATCCCGAACGCCTTCTGGGACCCGCGCTGTGGGTGGTGCGACAGCTTCGGGAACAGGAAGGCCAGGATCAGGATGACGACACAGAGTGCGATGACACCGGCGATGAGCATGCCGTTGCCATACCCCGGACCTCGGCGATTCAGGCCAGCCGGGGAGCGAGCGCGTCAACGAGCGTGGACGGGCCCACAACGACACCCGGAGCGGACGGACCGACCGGTTCCAATGGCCTGACTTCCAGTCCGGCGCACTCGCAGATCAAGCCGCCGGCCGCCAAGTCCCACGGGTTCAGGCCGTGCTCGTAGTAGGCGTCCAGGCGCCCGCAGGCGGTCCACGCGAGATCGATGGCGGCGGCGCCGAAGCGCCGGATGTCACGCACGTCGGGCAGCAGCCGCGCGACCACCGCAGCCTGCGCGCGGCGGACCTCGGCGTCGTAGCCGAAGCCGGTGCCGACCAGCGCCGTGGCCATGTCCGCCTTGGTCGAGCCGGTGATCTCGCGCCCGTCCAGCGTGGCCGGGCCGCCACGCGCGGCGGAGAACAGCTCGTCGCGCGACGGGTCGTAGACGACGCCGACGAGCGTGCCGGACGCGTCCTCGGCCGCGATCGAGACGCACCACTGCGGGATGCCGAAGAGGAAGTTGATCGTGCCGTCGAGCGGGTCGACGACCCAGCGGATGCCGCTGGAGCCCTCGACGTCGCCGCCCTCCTCTCCCAGCACGCCGTCCTCGGGCCGCGCCGCGGCGAGCCGCTCGCGGATCAGGTGCTCGGCGGCGTGGTCGGCTTCCGACACCAGGTCAGTCGGCGTTGACTTGGCGGAGATGCGCAGCTCGCGGCTGGACGCGTCGCGCAGGAGCGCACCCGTCTCGCGGGCGATCGACTCGGCCAGCAGCAGCAGCTCGGCGACGTTGCTCATGCGGCCACCATGGGGCGCTCGGCGGGCCATTCCGTGACCTTCTCGATCTGGGCCGCCAGTGAGACGAGCCGTGCTTCGCCATCCGGCGGTGCGACGAGCTGGACGGCGCGCGGGAAGCGGTCGCGCGTGAAGCCCGCGGGCACGCTCACGGCGGGCTGGCCGGTGTGGTTGAACGCGGCGTTGTAGGGCGCCAGGCGTGTCATCGACAGCAGCGTGCGCGCGCCGCCGCGGCCGTCGTACTCGCGCACGCGCGGTGGCCGGCGGGTGAACATCGGCGTGAGCACGACGTCGGCGTGGTCGAAGATGCGGTTCATGCGCTCGGCGTCCGCGGCCGCCTGTGCGGCGGCGGCGCGCGCGGCCTGCGGCGGGATCGCGACGCCGAGCCGCGCCAGCCCGCGCGCGCGGCGCGAGAGCCGGTCGCGGTGGCCGATCTCGACCGCCATGTCGCCGATCCCGCGCACGAAGCGCGTCAGTATCCGGTTCCCCATCGTCAGTCCCCAGTCGAATTCGCGCTCGTGCACGTCGTGGCCGAGCTCACGCAGGACGGCGGCGGCGTAGGCGACCGCTTCGAGCTGCTCGGCGTCGGGCGAGACGCCGATCGGCGGCAGCCCGGTCGAGATCGCAACGCGCAGCCGGCCCGGCTCGGCGGCGGCGGCTTCCGCCAGCGACGGGCCGCCGTCGGCGATCACGTCCATGATCCGGCCCGCGTCCGCGACGGTGCGGGTGAGCGGGCCGAAGACGGCCATGCCCTGATGGGCGTCGGTGTCCGGCGCGGACGGAACGCGGCCCCGCTGCGGCTTGAGGCCGAACAGGTGCGTGCACGCGGCGGGGATGCGGATCGAGCCGGCGCCGTCCGAGCCGAGCGCCGCGCTCGCCAGGCCGGCCGCGACGGCGGTCGCCGAGCCGCCGCTGGAGCCGCCGCTCGTGCGGTGCGGGTCCCACGGGTTGCGAGTGACGCCGAACGTCGGGGACTCGGTGAACGGCGTCGCCATCAGCTCCGGCACGTGCGTCTTGCCGAGGATGACGGCGCCGGCGGCGCGCAGGCGCGCGACGACCTCGGAGTGGACCGGCTGCGGCTGCGGGTCGGCGTCGCAGCCGTAGGCCGTGACCTCGCCGGCGACATGGAGGTCGTCCTTGATCGCGATCGGGACGCCGTTGAGCGGGCCCTCGCCGCCCGCGTCGGCGGCGTCGGCCTGGGCGAGCGCCTGCTCGCGGAACACGACCCGGTACGCGTTGAGCAGCGGGTCCAGCCGCGCGATCCGGTCGAGGAACAACTCCGTGAGCTGCCGCGAGGTGAGCTCGCCGGCGGCGATCAGCTCCGCGTGGCGGGTCGCTCCGGCGAAGGCGAGGTCGGCATCGTCCATGCCGACCGCACCTTATCCGGCCACTTGCAACGCGGTCAGGGCGTACATCTTCGCCGCGTCGACGAGGTCGTCGAGCTCGAAGAACCCGTGGCCCTGGACGTCGGCCTGGCCGCGGCTCGGCCCGAACGTCAGCGACGGGATGCCGTGGCCGTTGAAGATGTTGGTGTCGCGCCACATCGAGACGACCGCGGTCTCCACCCGCGGCGGCGGCGCGCTGCCGCGCACGGCCGCGTGGGCCGAGCGCACGGCGTCTGCCAGCGGGGACACCTCGTCACCGGCCTCGAACCCCGGCTTGAACATGATCAGCTCCACGCGCCCGCCCGTGCCCGTCGCGTCCACGGCCGCCTGCAGCGACGCGGTCAGCTCCGCCACGTCCTCGTCCGGCAGCGTGCGCACGTCCACGTAGAGCGCGCAGTACGGGGACGAGCGGTTGGGCCGCCACGGCAGCCCGCCGCGGATGGCGCCGACCTGCGACTTCGGGCGCACCTCCCCGCACGGCGTGTCCCGCGCGCGACGCGCCTCGGCCTCGATCGCCCACGCCTCGATCGCCTCCACCACGCGCGCGGCCTTGACGATCGCGTTCGGGTGCTCGCCGAGCGTCCCGGGGCGCTGCAGGCGCGGCGTGTACATGTTGCGGCCCGACAGCGTGATCTTGTAGTAGGCGGCGCCGCAGTTGAACCAGCACAGGCCGAAGTCGGTCGTCTCGGCCACGAGCGCGAAGTCCCCGCGCACGCCGTGGCGCACCAGGTAGTCCGAGCCGAAGCCCTTGCCCTCGTACTCGACGCCCTGGTACTCGTCCACGGGCGCGGCGCCGGTCTCCCCCGCCACCGACGTCAGCACCACGTCGCCGCGCAGCGGCGCGCCCGCGTCCCGCAGCGCGCGCGCCGCGATCATGAACAGGCTCATCGGCCCGCGGTCGTTGAGGATGGTGTGGCCGAACAGCCGGTCGCCCTCCCGCCGGCCGCCGACGCGGTTGGGGTCGGGCACGGCCATCAGGCGGTCGTACTCCTCGCCCGAGGCCTCGGTGTCCAGGTGGGCGTTGAACACGAGCGTACGGCCGCCGCCGCTGCCGCGCAGCCGCGCGACGACGTTCGCCCGCGCGGGCGTGATGCCCATCAGGTCCGCGTCCAGGGCCTGCTCGCGGTACCAGTCGACGACCTCCTGGGCGAGGATCCGCTCCGAGCCCCACGGCGAGTACGTGTTGCCGAGCCGCAGCGCGAGCTCGGCCAGGTCCTCGCGGCTGTCCTCGACGCGTGCGAGGACCTCCTCCGTCATGCCCATCGTGCCCTCCTGGGTCGATCGATCCAGACTCCGGTCCAGCCGCGGTGCTCGCCCAGCGTGAGGGCGACCACCGTGGAAGCGAGCAGCGCCGTCCCGAGCAGTTGCGTCCCGCTCGGCACCGTGTCGAATGCGAGGGCGTTGACGATCAGCGCCGTGGCCGGGAACGACAGCTCCGCGAGCGTCGCCGTGGCCGCGGGCGTGTCCTTGAGCCCGCGGTAGTAGAGCAGCAGCGCGAACAGCCCCGGGATCAGCGACAGCGCGACGATCGCGGGGACGTCGCCCGCCCCGGCCCGCACGCCCTCGCCGAGGGCGGCGAACAGCACGAACGCCACCGGCAGCCCGAGCAGGAACCGCAGGCCCGCCAGCTGGGCCGGCGGGACCTTCACGCCGGCGTGGCGGCCGAGCACCGTCCCCAGCGCCCAGAGCAGCGCGGCGCCGGCGCCGAGCGCGGCGGGCAGCAGGCGCTCGACGGTCACGTCGCCCGGGTCCGAGAACGCGACCAGGTAGCTCGCGCCGAGCGCGGCGGCCAGGAACAGGAAGTAGCGCGGCCGCAGCCGCTCGCGCAGCAGCAGGTACGCCGCGCCGGCGGCAAACACGGGCTGCAGCTTCTGGAGCAGCAGCGGCGTCGTCGGGTCTCCGTGCTTGAACGCCTCGGTGAACAGCACGGTGGCCGCGACCGAGGATCCGCCGCCGATCAGCCCCAGCGCCAGCCAGTCACGGCGTGCGAGCGCGCGCAGGTTCGCGCGCCGCGGGAGCACCAGCGCGAGCGCGATCACCGCCAGCAGCAGGTGCTCCCAGAACACGACCTCGACCGTCGGCAGCTCGAGCGCGAGCCCGCGTCGGAACAGCGCGTCCGTGCCCCACAGCGCCGCGCCCGCCGCGACGAACGCGACCCCCTTCACGCCAGGGCCCGCCGGGCGCTGTCGAAGAACTCACCCAGGACCTTCGACGCCTTCTTGCGGATCGAGGCCGCGCCCAGCGACGCCGGCCGACCGGTGACCTCGTAGGAGCCGTGCACGTCGACGGCCGTGCCGCCTTCCTCGTCGCGCAGGACCAGCTCGACGTCGATGATCAGCCGCGAGCCGATCTGCCGGTCCTCGCCGTCGCCGCGCGCACGGATGCGCTCGTTCACCGCCCGCTCGGCGACCTCCACGTCGAGGTCCGCCTTGAGCTTGAACGGCCCCATCCGGTCCTGCAGCAACACTCGGTAGCGGGCGTCGGGTGCCACGACCTCCGCCTCGCCGACGATCGAGATCCACGACAGCACGGTCGGGATGTCGCTGACCGCGGCCCAGACGGCGCCGCGGCCGTCAGGGAAGCGAACGGTCTCCTGGAACTCCTGACGCAACTCGACCTCCGGGCGGCTCGGATATTGGATACGATTGTACCAGCAGCGGGTCGAGGCGGCGGACCGGACGCAGCGCCGGCAGCGTCGCCAGCGTGGCCACCCCGACGAGCGCGAACGCCGCCGACACCGGGACGGCCAGGATCATGGCCCCCATCGCCAGCGGCGCGACCAGCTTCCCGGCGTTGCGCGTCATGCCGCTCACCGCGACCACACCGGCGCGCACGTTCGCCGGCGCGGCTTCGGTGACCAGCGCGTTCTGGACCACCATGAGCGTGCCGTCGGCGAGACCGAACAGCACGGCGACGGCGAGCGCGAGCGGCCAGTTCGGCACCACCGCGAAGCCCAGCAGCGCCGCGCCGACGAAGACCACCGCCACCCGCAGGAGCCGCGACGCGGGCACGCGCGCGAGCAGCCGCACGATCACGAGGTTGACCGCCGCCGCGACGCCGGAGGCGAGGCTCAGCACGAGCGCCGTCTGCCCGACCGACAGCCCACGGCCGTTCACCAGCAGCAGTGGCAGGTAGGCGACGAGCGCGAACTTGCAGACCATCCGCATGAAGCCCGCCGTGAGCACGCCGACGAGGCCGGGCTGCCCGACCGCGCCGCGCAGCTCGCGCGCGTAGCCCTGGCCCATGCGGTCCGAGCGCGTGCCGGCCAGCCACAGCAGGCCGCCGAGCGCCAGCGGGAGCAGCGCGCCCTGCGCGGCCAGCGCCGCGTGCCAGCTGACGGCCGCGAGCGCGGCGCCCACCAGCGGCAGCGCGAACTCCCCGAGCGCCATCCCGACCTGCCGGTGCGACTGCGCGCGCAGCTGAGCCGGCCCGCGCAGGACGTCGCCGATCAGGGTCATGCTCAGCGGCATCAACCCGCCGAAGCCGATCCCCTGCGCAAAGCGCAGCGCCAGCAACGCCCAGTAGTCGTCCAGCCCCGCCTGCGCCGCCCCGGCGAGCGAGTACAGCAACGCCATGGCGACGAACACGCGTCGCCGCCCCCAGCGGTCCGCCGCGTACCCGAGCGGCACGGCGAACAGCACCGCGGGGAGCATGTAGGCCGCCGTGAAGAGCCCCAGCTGGGCGTCGCTCACACCCAGCTCGTGGCCCATCGCGGGCAGCGCGGGCGCGATGCCCTGGGCTCCGTACAGCGTCCCGACGGCGGCGACGATCGCCAGCCACACGGACGCGCGCGGGTGCGTCGCCACGGCGCTAGGCCGGGGTCTTGGCGTCCTTCTCCATCAAGCCGACCAGGTCATCGCAGACCTTCTGCAGGTGGTCCTCGAGCCACGCCACGGCCGACTCGATGTCACCGGCCTTGATGAACTCGATCAAGTGCAGGTGGTCGCGCTCACCGGGGCGGCTGACGTAGTCGACCTTGCGCTCGAGCCAGTACCGGCCGGCCTCGGCGCGCAGGCGCTCGATCAGCCCGACCGTGCGGGCCTGGTGCTCGTTGTCGTAGAGCTCCCGGTAGAACTCGTTGCGGCGGACGAGGAACTCCTCGCCGTCCTGGATCGCGTTGAGCTCGACCGCCAGCTGCTCCAGGTGCGCGAGCTTCTCCGGCGTCATCGCGTCCACGGCCTTGCGCAGCGCGTGCGCCTCGAGCACGGCGCGCAGCTCGTAGATCTCGCGCATCTCGTTCGACGAGAGCTTGTTGACGACGGCGCCGCGGTACGGGTTGAACGTGATCAGCCCGTCCGACTCGAGCTGGAGCAACGCCGAGCGCACGGGGATCCGCGAGACGCCGATGGCCTCGGCGAGCTGGTCCTGGCGCAGGCGCTCGCCCGGCTGGAAGACACCGTTCAGGATCCCTTCGCGCAGGGTCTCGTAGACCATGTCGCCGACCGTGCGGAACTGGCGGCTGTTGCGGCTGACGATGTTGCGGAAGCGCTCGCTGTCGGCGGCGAGCCCGGACTCAGACACGAGCGTCCTCGGTCTGCGCCAGCCGCCAGACCCGCTCGGGCGTCAGCGGCAGCTCGCGCGGGTAGCGGCCGACGATGCGCCCCACCGCGGCCGCGACGGCGGCGCCGACCGGGTTCAGCGTGCCCTCCCCGGCGCCCTTGGCGCCGTAGGGGCCGATGCCGTCTTGTCGCTGGGCGAGAATCTGGTCCAACCGTTCAGGGATGTCACTACAACGAGGCACTCTGTAATCAACCACGTTCGGGTTGGCCAGAGTTTGGCCATCGTAGACAAGCTGCTCGGACAACGCGGCCCCGAGACCCATCGTGGCGGCGCCCAGGTCCTGCCCGTGGACCAGCGCCGGATTGATCGCGAAGCCGACGTCGCCCACCGTCGAGAGCTGCTCCACCCGTACCCGGCCGGTCTCGGCGTCCACCGCCGCGACCACGCCGCTGCAGCCGATCTCCCAGAACGGCGGCATCTTTCGGAACTCGCCGTGCCGGCGCACCGCGCCGACGCCGATGATCTCGCCGCCCGCGCCGAAGAACGCCTTGATGGCGTCGGCGAACTCGGCGCCTTCGCCCGCCAGCTCGGCCACCCGCCGCTTGGCGTCCGCGCACGCCGCCATCAGCGAGCGGCCCACCAGCGCGGTCGTGCGGCTGGCGCCGGTGGTGCGCTCGTAGGGCGTGACGCCCGTGTCGGCGGCGACGATCGCGACCTTCTCCATCGGCAGGCCGAGCTGCTCAGCGAGGATCTGGGACAGCACGGTGCGGCTGCCCTGACCCAGTTCGGTCGCGCCGACGGCGGCGGAAGCCGACCCGTCGGCGTGCAGGCGCACCATCGCGACCGAGGTCGGATGCGCGCCGGCGTCCGAGGCGGAGATGCCGAAGCCGATCCCGCGGCCCTCAGGCGCGTTCGGCCAGCCGAGCGAGGTCGTCAGCAGGTCCAGGTCGGCCGGGAGGTCGGCGTCGATCCCGCGCTTGCCCGGCAGGATCTCCTCCCCGGGCCGGACGACGTTCTTGAGCCGCAGCGCGAGCGCGTCGATCCCGAGCCGGTCGGCGGCGTCGTCCATCTGCAACTCGCCCGCGAGGTTGCCCTGGGGCGCGCCGAACCCGCGCAGCGAGGACGCGGGCACGGTGTTGGTGAAGGCCGAGCGCACGCGCACGCGGACGGCGCCGATGCGGTACGGGCCGAAGCAGCGGTTGGCGAGCTTGGCGCACACGACCGGGCTGTTGTCGGTGTAGGCGCCGGAGTCCATCACCACGTCGAAGTCGCGCGCGAGCAGCGTCCCGTCCGCGGCGAACGCGGAGCGGGCGCGCACGCGCGCGCCGTCGGAGCGCGTCGTGAGGATCGACTCCTCGACGCTGAGCGCGACCCGCACCGGGCGACCGGTGACGTAGGCGCCGAGCGCGGCCAGCGGCTCGACCTTCGTGTACGACTTGCTGCCGTAGCCGCCGCCGACGTACGGCACGACGACGCGCACCCGCGCCAGCGGCAGCGCGAAGATCCGCGCCAGGTCCTCGCGAACCATGTACGGGTGCTGCGCCGTCGAGTACACGACCAGCGAGCCCTCCTCGAAGCTCGCGATGGCGTTGTAGGGCTCCATCGCGTAGCCGTAGAGCATCGGGTAGCGATACTCGCCCTCGAGCACGAGGTCGGCGGCCGCCAACGCCGCGTCCACGTCGCCCCAGCCGAAGTCGGCCGCCGCGCACAGGTTGCCGACGAGCGCCTCGCCGCCCTGGTCGAGGCCTTCGTCCTTGGTGCGCTCGATGCGCTCGGGATGCAGCACCGGCGCCCCTTCGCCGAGCGCCTCGTCGGCGTCCATCACGGCCGGCAGGTCCTCGTAGTCGACTGACACCAGGCGCGCCGCCCGCTCGGCCGCGCGGCGCGTCTCGGCCACGACCAGCGCGACCGGCTCGCCGTGGTAGAGCACACGGTCCACGGCCAGCGCGGGATGGTCGCGCACGACGTGCCCGAAGCGGAGGTCCAGCGGCGCCAGCGACGCGCCGGTGATGACCTCCAGAACGCCGTTCACCGCTTCCGCCTCTCCCGTGTCGACGGAGAGGATGCGTGCGTGCGCGCGATCGGACCGCGCGACCGCGCCGTGCGTCATCCCGGGGACCGTGAGATCGAGCGCGTAGCGCGCGCGACCGGTGACCTTGGCCGGGCCGTCGACGCGCGGGACGCTCTGACCGGCGACCTTCATGCCGCCATCTTCTGAGCCGCGGTCAGCACGGCGTCGACGATCGGCTCGTAGCCCGTGCAGCGGCAGATCGAGCCCTCCAGCCAGTGCGTGACCTCGTCCCGCGTGGGCTGGGGGTTGCTCTCCAGCAGCGCCTTGGCCGTCATCACCATGCCAGGCGTGCAGAAGCCGCACTGCAGCGCCGAGCGCTCCAGGAAGGCCTGTTGCACCGGGTGCAGCTCACCGCCCGCGTCGAGGTGCTCGACCGTCTCGACCGAGCGGCCGTCGAGCTCGACGGCGAGCGTCGTGCACGCGCTCACCGGCAGCCCGTCGAGCTGGACGGTGCACGCGCCGCACACCTCCATCTCGCAGCTCGGCTTGGCGCCCGTGAGCCCGCGGTCGCGCAGCAGGTCCAGCAGCAGCTCCGCATTGTCCACGCGCAGTGTCTGCTCGCGGCCGTTGATCCGGGTCGTGATGGTCGTCGCGCTCATACGTCTCCCAACGCTTGGACCGCGCGCTTGGCCAGCACGCCGGTCAGGTGCCGCTTGTAGTCCTCGCTGCCCGAGAGGTCGTCCACGGGCTCGACGGCTTCCGCGGCCGCTTCCGCCAGCGCCGCGAACGCGCCCTCGTCGTCCAGTGCCGCGCCGTCGAGCATCTCGGCACCCACGCGCACCGGGCGCTCGTCGACGGCGCCCACGACCACGGTCGGCGCGCCGTCGAACACGCCGCCGACCAGGTTCCCGACCGCCGCCACGCCCACCGCCGGACGCTCGAGCACCTGGAACTTGCGGTACACGGCGCCGGGCGCGCCCACCGGGACGACGATCGCCTCGATCAGCTCGTCCTCGCCCAGCTCGGTCTCGTAGGCACCGACCAGGAAGTCCTCGAGCGCGAGCTCGCGCGAGCCCTCGCCGCCGACGAGCACGACCCGCGCGCCGAGCGCCACCAGCAGCGCCGGCGGGTCGGCGTGCGGCTCGGCGAAGGCGAGGTTGCCGGCCAGCGTGCCCGCGGCGCGCACGCGGACGTTGGCCACGGCGCGCTCGAGCGCGGCGAGCCCGGGCAACTCGCGCACCACGTCCGGGTGCGTCTCCAGCTCGCGATGGGTGACCGCCGCGCCGATGCGCAGCTCCCCGCCGGCGCACGTCACGCCGCGCAGCCCCGCGATGCGCTTGAGGTCGATCAGGTGCTCGTAGTCGAGCACGCCCAGCTTCATGGCCAGCAGCAGCTCGGTGCCGCCGGCGTATAGGGCGGCGGCTTCCCCCAGCTCGGCGCGCAGGGCGACCGCCTCCCCCACGGTGGCGGGGCGGTGGAGCTCAAAGTCAGACGGCAACATCATCGGATTGGATTTTGGATACTATCGGCCCGACTGGCGGTAGAGCAAGGAGGGCACGGAACCGTGTCGGCACCTACAGCAGCAGCTGAGATCACGACGGACAGCCTTCTCCCGTGGGACGACACGGGCCGCCCGTGGATCGGTGGACGCTTCACCGAAGCCGCCGGACCCACTGTGGATGACCACGCCCCCGCCACCGGCGAGCGGCTCGCGCGCGTGCAGCTCGCCGCGGCCGAGGACGTGGACGCGGCGGTCGCGGCCGCACGCGCCGCGCAGCCGGCCTGGGCGGCGCTCTCGATCCGCGAGCGCGCCGAGCGCATGGAGGCGCTCGCCGACCGCATCCTCGCCACCGTGGACCGCATCGGCCGGCTCGACAGCCGCGACACCGGCAGCCCGCTCACGCCGATGACCAACGGCGCGCGCAAGGGCGCGCTCTACCTCAAGCAGATCGCGGGCGCCGCGCTCGAGCTGCAGGGCCGCACCATCCCCGCGAGCGCCCGCGGCTGGCACGTGACCCGGCGCGAGCCGTGGGGCGTGATCGGCGCGATCACGGCCTACAACCACCCGACGTTGTACTCGTGCCAGAAGAGCGGCCCGGCGCTGATCGCGGGCAACACGATCGTGATCAAGCCGTCCGAGCAGGCGCCGCTGTCCACGCTGCTGTTCGCGTCGCTCACCGAGGACCTGCTGCCGCCGGGCGTGCTCAACGTAGTGCCCGGACACGCCGAGGCGGGCGCCGCACTGGTCGCGCACCGCGACGTCACGCGCGTGTCCTTCACGGGCTCGGTCGCCACCGGCCTGCAGATCCAGCGCACGATCGCCGACAGCGGCCGGATCAAGAGCCTGCAGCTCGAGCTCGGCGGCAAGAACCCGATCGTCGTGTTCGCCGACGCCGACCCGGCCGAGGCCGCCGACGCGACCGTGCGCGGCATGAACTTCATGCGCGTCCAGGGCCAGAGCTGCGGCTCCACCTCCCGCTTGATCGTGCACCGCGAGCTGCGCGACGCGGTGACGGAGGAGATCCTCACGCGCGTGGACAAGATCCGGATCGGCCTGCCCGAGGCCGAGGGCACGCAGATGGGCTCGCTCATCTCGCCCGTGCACCGTGACCGCGTGCTCGGCTTCGTGGAGGCGGGCAAGGCCGACGGCGGGGAGCTGCTCGCGGGCGGCGGCGCCCCGGCCGATCCCGCCCTGGCCGGCGGCGCGTTCGTCTCCCCCACCGTGTTCGCCGGCGTCCAGCTCGGCCACACGCTCGCGCAGGAGGAGGTCTTCGGCCCGGTGCTGTCGATCATGACCTTCACCGAGGACGCCGACGCGATCGAGCTCGCCAACGCCACCGAGTACGGGCTCACCGCCAGCGTCTGGACGCGTGACATCGACCGCGCCCTGCGCGCCGCGGACGCGATCGAGGCCGGCTACGTGTGGGTCAACGACGTCGAGACGCGTTACACGGGCGTGCCGTTCGGCGGCTTCAAGCAGTCCGGGATCGGCAGCGAGCAGAGCCTGCTCGACGACCTCGAGCAGTGCACGCGCACGAAAGCTGTGAACATCGCCGTGCGATGAGCTCATTCGCCACCGCCGGGGAGGTCGCCGAGGCGGCCCGCGCCGCCTTGCCGCCGGAAGTCTGGGACTACGTGTCGGGCGGCGGCGGGACCGAGGTCACCCTGCGCCGCAACCGCGCGGCGCTGGACGCGCTGCTGTTCCGCCCGCGGGTGTTGCGGGACGTGTCCGCGCGCCGGACGGACACGACGTTCCTCGGCCTCCCGATCGCCTTGCCCGTGCTCCTGGCGCCGATCGGGACGATCGGGCTCTTCGACGCCGGCGGCGCCGCGACGTGCGCGCGCGCCGCGGCCCGCGCGGGCACGGGGGCGTTCGTCGGCATCCTGTCGGTCCCGTCGCTGGAGGAGGTGGCCGCGGCCGCGCCGGACGCGCCGCTGATCTTCCAGCACTACGTCCGGGGCGACCGCGAGTGGACGTTGGAGCTGTTCAAGCGCGCCGAGGCCGCCGGCTATCGCGCGCTCTGCATCACGGTCGACAGCGCCGTGGACGGCATCCGCGAGCGCGACCTGCGCAACCGCTTCGACCGCTCGAAGGCGCAGGACCGGCCGAACCTCGGCACCGCCTACGCCCGCCGCGAGCTGCAGGCCACGCTGACCTGGAGTGAGATCGCGTGGCTGGCCGAGCAGACCGAGCTGCCGTTGATGATCAAGGGCGTCACGCACCCCGACGACGCCAAGCTCGCGATCGAGTCCGGCGCCGCGGCCGTGGTCGTCTCCAACCACGGCGGGCGCCAGCTGGACCCGCAGCCCGGCGCGCTGGAGGTGCTGCCCGACGTGGTCGCGGCCGCCGGCGGGCGCCTCGAGGTCGCGGTGGACGGCGGCTTCGAGCGCGGCGGCGACGTCGTGAAGGCGCTGGCGCTCGGCGCGCGCGCCGTGCTGATCGGCAAGGCGATGTGCTTCTCGTTGGCCGCGGGCGGTGAGGCGGCGCTGGTCGAGACGCTGACGCGCCTGCGCACGGAGGTCGAGCGCACGTTCGCGCTGCTCGGCGTCACCGCCCCGGACGACGTCAGGCCCGAGCACGTCAGGCCCGCCCCGTGGCCGACGCCGCCGCACGCCGGCTGAAGACCACGTTGCGCGTCTGGCCCGCGCCGGACGGATAGCCGCCGTGGAAGAGGCCGATCACGTCGCCGGACGCGAACACGCCCGGCAGCGGCGCGCCGTCCTCCCCGAGCACGCGGGCACCGTCGTCCACCGCGAGGCCGCCGAGCGTGAACGTCACGCCGCCGGTGACCGCGTACGCGCGGAACGGCGGCTCACGCAGCGGGACGGCCCAGTGGCTCTTGGGCGGGTCGAGCCCGATCGTCGCGCGGCCGTCGGGCCGCGTGGGATCGAACGGGCCGTCCGGGCACGCGGCGTTGAACGCGCGCACCGTCTCCTCCAACCCGTCGATCCCGAGCCCGGCGACCGTATCCGCGCGCCGCGGCGTGGCGAAGTCGTACGCGTAGCGCTTGAGCAGCCGCGTGCCCGCCGCGTCGAACACCTGCCACGCGCCCCCGCGCTCGAGCACGAGCCGGCCGACCACGGCGTAGGTGTCCGCGAGGAGGCCCGAGCCCTCGTCGAAGAAGCGCCGGCCGGCCGCGTCGACCGTGATCCCGTACGGGTACGAGTACCGGTTCATGCGGTTGCCGCCCTCGGCGGGCGGTGAGGCGGCGTCGACGGGCGTGATCACCGCCTCGCCCCAGCCCCCCGCGCGCGCGGCGCCGTCCTCGATCAGCGCCTCGAGCAGCTCGCCCGTGTCGTGCCGCGAGCCGCGGACGACCCCGCCCGCGGTCCCCAGGTGGCGCCGGCGCCGCGCGGCGTCGGCCTGGAAGCCGCCGCTGCACACGATCACGGCGTCCGCGCGCATGAACACGCCCCCCACGAGCACGCCTTCGTCGACCACGACGCGCTCGACCGGCGCGTCCACCCACACGTCCACGTCGTGCGCCGCCGCGATCCGCTCCCACGCCGCCACCAGCCCGTCCGCGGCCAGCACCAGCCCCGGCTCGAAGCGCCCGTGCAGCGAGCGGTTGAACGTGAACCTCACGCCCAGCTCGCGCAGCCACTCCAGCGCGGCGTACGAGTCGCCCGCGAGCGCGTCGCGCAGCGCGGGCGGCACGCCGAAGCGGTCCAGGTCCGCCGCGTAGTCGGCGACCGAGTAGCCCGGCAGCTCGTAGCCCGCGAGGTCCGCCACGAACGGCGCGATCGCGTCCGGCCCGTCGTAGGCCGCGCGGAAGCCGGTGTGCGAGAACGCCGCGTTACCGCCCACCGCGCCGCTCTTCTCCAGCACGCAGACGTGCGCGCCGGCGCGCGCCGCGGCCACCGCGGCGGCGAAGCCGGCGCTGCCCGCGCCGACCACGATCACCTCACAGGCTGACCGTGACCGCGTCACCGTCGACCTCGACCCTGGCCGGCCGCAGCCGGCGGGAGCGGTTCCACAGCGCCTCCCCGGTCTCGAGGTCGTACTCCCAGCCGTGCCACGGGCACGCGATCACCTGCGAGCCCTCGACGAAGAACTCACGTGCCTCGCCACGCTCGTCGAGCACGGCGTCCAGGTGCGGGTGCAGCGTGCCGCGCGAGCACACCGGCCCGCTCTGATGCAGGCAGCGGTCCACGTAGGCGACGTAGCGCTCGCCCAGGTTGAAGACGGTCACCGGCGTGCCGTCGAGGTCGACGGTCACCCGCTCCCCCTCACCGATGGCGCGGATCGTGACCATCAGCGGCCCTCGAACCGGAAGAACCGCAGCGCGTTGCCGCCCAGCACCTTGGCCTTCTCCTCGTCGGAGAGGAACGGCAGGTCCGTGATCACGCTGGGCATGTCGAAGTCCCAGTGCGGATAGTCGGTCGAGAACGTCAGCGTGTTCGGCCCGTCGATCATCTTGAAGATGTCGGCCAGGTAGTCCACGCGCGGCGGCTCCTCGATCGGCTGCGTGCCGTAGAAGAAGTCGAGCATGTACTCGCTCGGCAGGCGCTTGAGCAGCGGCGCCTCCGCCCGGCGCTTGCGAAACTCCGCGTCGAGCCGGAACATCAGCATCGGGATGTAGAAGATCCCGGCCTCCTGGAAGGCGAAGCGGACCCGCGGGAAGCGCTCGGGAATCCCCTGGACGATCATCGAGACGATCGTGGCCATGTTGAACAGCACGAACCCCAGCGTGTGGGTCTCGATGAACCGCTGGAAGCCCTTGATGACGAAGTCGTCGATGCCGCTGCCGGCGGAGTGGTAGACGATCGGCAGCTCGACGTCCTGCGCGGCCCGGTAGATCGGGTCGTAGAACGTGTCCCCCAGCGGCGGCTCGGCGCCCGCCGTGACCAGGCATACGGCCGAGAAGCCCGGGTGGGCGGCGTGGGCGTGGATGATCTCCGCCGCCCGCCGCGGGTCCTGCACGGGCGCGATGATCATCGAGTAGATCCCCGCCTTGGGGTCCATCACGCGGTCTTCCATGTAGCGCGCATAGCCCTCGGCCAGGCCGACCGCCACGTCCTTCTGGGAGGTGGTCGAGAGCGCGAGCATGCGGTTCGGCAGCTGGACCGAGATGTCCACCCCGAGGAACTTCATGATCTCGGGGATCTCCTCGGGCGGGGTCGGCTCCTGCGGGTAGTGGATGTCCGGGCGGACGATGCGGCCGGCGACCCCGCGGTCACCGGTGGAGCCGGGCAGCAGCCGCCCGGACGCCGTGCGCGAGATCCGCGTCTTCAGCGGCTCGGGCAGGTAGGAGGCGAGGACCTTGTGGTCCTCGAGGTAGTGCGCGTCGACGTCGACGATCATGCGAGGTCCCCGAGCGTGCGCCAGCGCACGAGGCGGCGCTCCAGCCAGAGCGCGGCGGCGTACAGCACGTAGCCGAGCAGCAGCGTCCACAGGATGCCGGCCAGCAGCTGGTCGGTGAGCAGGCGCGCCTGGGCGTCCAGGATGTACGCGCCGAGGTCGGCCGCGATCAGCAGCAGCTCGGCGGTGATCGCGCCGCGGATGCCGCGCGCGACGCCCGTGGAGATGCCCGACGCGATGTGCGCCATGGCCGAGGGAAGGATGACGGCGCGCCACAGCTCGCGGCCTTTGAGCCCGAACGCGCGCCCGGTCTCCAGCAGGTCGCGCGGCACGTCGCGCACGCCGGTGGAGGTGGTGATCACGATCACCAGCAGCACGTAGGTGATGACGATGAACACGCGCCCGCGGAAATCGAGGCCGGTGTAGACGCCGATGACGGGGATGAGCATCGTGACGGGCATCGCGTAGGCGGCGTCGATCAGCGGGTCCAGCGTGTTGCGCGCCCACGGGAACAGGGCGACCGCGAACCCGAGGATCAGGCCGAAGACGATCGAGATCACGAGGCCGACCGAGAGCGTGGCCAGCGTGCCGGCCGTCGCGCCCAGGATCTCCCCCTCGGTGATGCCTTCCCACAGTGCCGGGAAGACCTCGGTCGGCGGCGGCGTGGCGAAGTGGATCGGGTCGCTGCCGTACCACTGCCAGAGGGCGAGGAAGGCGACCAGCGACGCGATGCGCAGCAGCAGCGCGTTGCGGCGTTGCGCGGACATGGTCATGCCGCGCGCACCTCCTTCGCCCACGGCATCAGGCGCTTCTCCAGCACCCGGATCAGGTAGGAGGAGAACGCCGCGAGCGCCGTGATCAGCAGCACCATGGCGAAGAACTTGGGCAGGTCGCGGTTCTGGCCCATGTTCTTGAGGATCCCGCCCGTGCCCACGCCGACCCACAGCTCGGCGAGCACCATGCCCGTGTAGGCGTTGGCCACGGCGAGCCGCAGGCCGATGACGATGTACGGCAGCGACGAGGGCAGCACCACCGCCGTGAAGCGCCGCGTGGGCGAGACGCAGAACGCCTCGGCCGTGCGCATCAGCTGGCGCGGGACGGCGCGCGCGCCGGCCGCGGTGTTGACGATCACGAAGAAGACCGAGAACAGGAACACGACGGCGACCTGGAAGCGGAAGCCGACGCCGAACAGGATGATCAGCAGCGGCAGCAGCGCCGCCAGCGAGGTCACGAACAGGCCGCGAACGTACATGCCGATGACCTGGTCGACGACGAACGAGCGACCCATCGCGACGCCGATCGGGATGCCGACCGCGGCGGCCAGCGCGAACCCGACGAGGAGGTGCTCGAGCGAGGTCAGCACGGTCGGGATCCGGCCCTCTTCGACGATCTGGCCGAAGCCGGAGACGATGTCCTCCAGCGACGCCAGGTAGAAGTCGCCCAGGATGATCGCCAGCAGCTCGTAGAGCGCGAGCAGCGCGCCCCACACGATCGCGCGCTGCACCCACTTGTTGTCGGTCCAGCGCTCGCGTGGCTTGGCCTGCGTGGAGGCCGCCTCGGCGACCGCGGTCACGGCGAGACCTCCTCCAGCAGCGCCTCCTGCTGGCCGGAACGCAGCAGCTTCCAGATCTCGCCCTTGAGCTGGGCGAACTCGGGCGCCGCGCGCCACTGCTCGCGCCGCGGCCGGGCGGCGTCCACCGCGATGTCGGCGATGATCCGGCCGGGCCGCGCCGACATGACGATCACGCGGTCGGCGAGGAACAGCGCCTCCTCGATGTCGTGCGTGATGAACACGACCGTCTTGGCGTTGGCCTCCCAGATGCGCTCGAGCTCCTCCTGGAGCAGCACGCGCGTCTGCGCGTCGAGCGCGCCGAACGGCTCGTCCATGAGAAGGATCGCCGGGTCGATGGCGAGCGCCCGCGCGAGGCCGACGCGCTGCTGCATGCCGCCCGACAGCTGCGCGGGGTAGTAGCTGGCGAAGTCGGACAGGCCGACCTTGTCCAGCCACCGCTCCGCGCGCGAGCGGGCCTCGGCCTTGGACAGCTTCTGCGCCTCCAGGCCGAGCTCGACGTTGCGGATGACGGTCCGCCACGGCATCAGGTTGTGATGCTGGAAGACCATCCCGCGGTCCAGGCTCGGGGCGGTGACGCGCTCGCCCCGCACGCGGATCTCACCCGCGTCCGGCTGCTGGAGTCCGTGGATCAGGCGCAGCAGCGTCGACTTGCCGCACCCGCTCGGGCCGCAGATCGCGACGAAGCTCCCCTCGGCGACGCCGAACGAGATGCCTTCCAGGACGCACAGCTCCTCGGTGTGCTTGCGGCGCTCGAGGACGAACGTGCGTCCAACGGAGTCCAGCTCGAGGAACATGGCCCTAGGAGCCCACCATCTCCAGCGCGCGCTCCATCACGCGCCGGTCGACCACCTTGTCGGGCGTGAGGTCGGTCTCGATGATCCCTTCCTCCTTGCCGAGGTCGATCATGTACTGGACGCGCTCGTCGGTGAGCCCGCCGTCGACCGGATAGACCTCGTTGGACTTGATGATCTCGAACAGCTCCTGCAGCTCCTCGGCGGGCGGCGGCTCCTCGATCAGCTGCTTGCAGGCGGCCTCGAAGCTCGCGTAGTCCTTCGTCAGGTCGCGGCTGGCCTGGATGACGCTGGCGGTCACGGCGGCGGCCGTCTCGATGTTCTCGTCGAGCCAGTCCGTGCGCGCGGCGTACGCCTCCTTCATGAAGTTCGGCTCGCCGTCGGGGCCGTAGAGCTTGGCGATGATGTTGACGTCGCCCGTCTCCTTGTTGACCGCGTTGGCCTGGACGATGTGGATGACCGTCGCGTCGGCGTCACCGCTGGCCAGCGCGCTGGTGCGTTCGCCCGAGGACTCGATGATGACCTTCTTCGGGATCCCGTCGACGAGGAAGCCGGCGTTGTTGGCCTTGAGCATCGCGTCGAAGACGGCCTGGCCGGCGCCGCCCGGCGAGTCCGACGCGACCGTGACCTTCGGGTCCTTGAGCTGCGCGATCGTCTTGACGTCGCCGCGGCCCGCGATCACGAAGTCGTCGTTCATGCTGTAGGTCGCGAAGATCTTGAACGGCTGGCCGCGGTCGATCAGCAGCAGCTGGGCGACGGTCGACTGCCCTGCGATCTGCACCTGCCCCGACAGCGTCGACTGCGTCAGCGTCGTGGACGAGTCGAACGTCGTGATGTCGGACTTCGTGATGTTGAGCCCGAACTTGGACCCGGCCATGATCGGGCCCGCGATCACCGGCAGATATGACGCCTGCGGTGAGCTCGAGAGGCCGATCTTCGGCTTCGGGTTCACCTTCGCGGCGCCGTTCCCGGAGTTGCTCGCGGTCTCCTCCTCGCCGCCACAGGCGGCGAGCAATGCCGACAGCCCACTGAGCGTCAGTAGCCCGCCAGCGCCGATGCCGCTGCGGTGCAGGAACTCTCGCCGACTCACCTCAGCCATGCGTTTTCCCCTTCTCCCCGGCCGGTCACAGTGACCGACTCCGAAATACCGTATCCAATATTCACTTGCTCGTATAGGGGGATCAGCTGCCTCTGCACACAACGTCGATCAGGAGCGGCCGTTGTTGGACCGTCAGTCGGTGGACCGCGTCCTGAAGCGCTTTCTCGAGGTCTTGCGGGTCCTCGATCGGGCCGACGGCATCGACGCCCTGGGCTCGCGCCAGGCCGGCGAAGTCGATCTCCGGCCGTTGGAGCCGGATGCCCCGCGGCGGCGGCGCGCCGGGGCGACCGCGCAGCTTCGCGATCTCGGCCTGGTGCAGCTCGTCCTTGCCGTAGGTGCGGTTGTTGTGGACGACGATCAGCAACGGCAGCTCGTGGTGCGCGGCCGTCCACAGCGCCTCGGGCACGTACATGAGGTCGCCGTCGGCCTGGATGTCCACGACGAGCTTCTCGCCGTCCTTCTGGGCCAGCGCGGCGCCGAGCGAGGCCGGCAGGCCGTAGCCCAGGCCCTCCCCACCCGAACGGCCCAAGTAGGTCGACTCGTCCCGCAGCGGGAGCAGCTTGCGCGGCCAGCCGCCCAGCAGCCCATTGGCGAGCTGGAAGTCCGTGTCCGCGAGTGCGCGCGCGAGCGAGGCGGCGAGGTGCGCCGGCGCGATCGGATGCTCGCCGGCCGCGTCGGCGGCCGCCCGGGCCGCCGCGGCACGGGTGGCGTCGTGGGCGGCGGTGAGTGCGGCCCGGCGGTCAGGGCGGTCCTGCATCGCCACAGCCTCGTCCAACTCACCCAAGAAAACGGTGAGTTCGGCGGTGATGCGCTCGAAGCCCGGGGCGAACGCCTCCGGCTCGAGGAAGCCGCGGCCGCGCTGCTCGGCGAGGCCGACCGCGACCACGCGCGCGCCCGGCGCGGTGACCGGGGTCGTCGAGCGGTCCTCGAGGTTGACGGTCGTCAAGCCCCAGGTGACGTCGCGCAACTCGAGCGCCACCACGAGGTCGGCGTCGGCCAGCGCCGCGGTCGTCTGGTCGGCCCAGTGCTCGGCCGGGAACGAGCGCCCGCCGAGATCCACGACCGCCGCGCTCAGCTTCGCCGCCAGCGACAGCAGCGGCACGGACGCGCCGGGCGCGCCGCGGTCGACGACGAAGGCGGGCCGCTCGGCCGCCGTCAACGCCTGCGCCAGCTCGTCGACGACCGCACGCGGCGCGGTGATCGGCGGCGCGGGCGCGACGGGGCCGCCGCTCGGCAGATCCCCGGCCTCGGCCTCCTGCAGCAGCGCGTCGATCGCGACGTACACCGGGCCGTACGGCGGCGTGGTCGCGATCCGCAGCGCGCGGGCGAGCGTCTCCGGGATCGCCTCCAGGGCGGCCGGCTCGGCGTCCCACTTGACGATGTCGCGGATCACCGCCGACTCCGGGTGGCCCGAGTGGATCCAGTCGATCCAGGGCCGGCGGCGCGTGACGTCGCGCGGGCCGCTGCCGCCGATGACGAGCATCGGCACGGCGTCGACCCACGCGTTGAACAGCGCCATCGCGGCGTGGTGCAGCCCGACCTGGTCATGCACGAAGACCGCCATCGGCTTGCCCGCTGACTTCGCGTAGCCGTGGGCGATGCCGATGGCGACTTCCTCGTGGAGCGCGACGACGGGCTGCGGGGTCCCGGCCTCGTCGAGCGAGTCGTGCAGGCCGCGGAACGAGGCGCCCGGGTTGAGGGCGACGTACTCGATCCCCGCGGCGGCGAGGAACTCGACGACGACGTCGGACCCGTAGCGCATCAGGCGGGCACTTCAGCGGGCCGGAGCTTGGGCAGCACTTCCTTGCCCAACAGCTCGATCTGCTCGAAGAAGCGGTCGAACTTGAAGCGGAAGTCGAACACCAGGTGCTCGCAGCCCGCGGCCTCGAACTTGCGGACCTCCTCGACGACGTCGTCGGGCGTGCCGGCGATCAGCGTGCCCTCCAGGTCCTCCCAGGTCTCGAACTTGCCCGACGGCGGCTTGACCCAGTACTTGGCCTTGTTGGCCCACGTCAGCAGGCCTTCGACGTTGACGTCGCGCAGGGCCTCCTCGCGCGTGGCCTCGACCGACGTCGGCGGGATCACCGCGGCCGTCGGGGGCGTGCGCCCGGCCTCGGCGGACAGCTCCGCCATCTTGTTCACGCGCGCCTTGAACGTCGCGAGCGAGATGCGCCCCGGCATCCAGCCCTCGCAGTACTCGACGGCGCGGCGCGCCGACGCCGGCGTGTTCCCGCAGTACCAGAACGGCACGCGGCCACCGACCGGCTTGGGCTCGATGGTCACGTCCTGGAACTCGTAGAAGTCGTCCTTGTAGTCGACCCCGTTCTCCTCCCAGACCTTGCGGAGGATCAGCGCCGTCGACTTGACCAGGTGCCAGCGCTTGATCTCCGGGTCGATGCCGATCGCCTCGAACTCGTGGTCGAACGTGCCGGCGCCGTAGCCGAGGATCACGCGCGGCCCGACCATCTGCGTCATCGTCGCCACCGACAGCGCGACCTCGAGCGGGTGGCGGAACGGGATCAGCGAGCCCGTCCCGAGCTCGATCTTCTCCGTCACGGCGCCGATCGCGGTCAGCGTGATGAGCGCGTCGTAGAAGGACCGGTTGGGATCCTCCATCTCGCCGTGCGGCTCGAAGATGAGGTGGTCGCGCACCCACACCGAGTCGAACCCCAGGTCCTCGGCGAGACGGGTCCCGTCGAGCAGGCGGTCCTTGTCGGCGTAGACGCCGAAGTGGGGTAGCAGCAGGCCGAACTTCACTGGTCTTGTCTCCTCGTTAAGCCGCCGTGGCGACGGCGGGGGCGGTGGCCATCCGGCCGCCACCGGGAACCCCGGTCACGACGCCGTCGGCATAGATCTCGGTGCCGCGCAGGAACGTGCGGTCGACCGCGACCCGGATGTCACGGCCGTCGTACGGCGTCCAGCCGCAGCGCGACAGGTCGGCGTCGTTGCTGATCGTCCACGCGCGGTCGGCGTCGAGGATCGCGACGTCGGCGTCGAGGCCGACCTCGAGCGCACCCTTGACCTCGCCGAGCCCGAACGTGTGGGCGGGAACGCTCGCGCACAGCTCGACGGCGCGCTCGAGCGAGAGCTTGCCCTCGTGGACGGCGGCCTCGACGATCAGCGGCAGCTGGTACTGGATGCCGGGCGTGCCCGTGTGCGCGCTCCACATCTTCTCCCAGCCGACCTCCTTCTCCTCGCGCGTGTGCGGCGCGTGGTCGGAGGACAGCATGTCGATCGTGCCGTCGTTGAGGCCTTTCCAGATCGCCTCGCGGTTCTCGTCGGGCACCCAGTAGCTGAGCACGTACGGGCCGAGCCGCTCGACCAGGTCCCAGGTGCCCAGGAACAGCGCCCAGTGGTTGACCTCGCACGTGATCTTGATCCCGCGCGCCTTGGCGCGGCGCACCGCCTCGATCGAGCGCGGCGTCTGCATGTGCATCAGGTGCACATGGCAGTCACTGGCCTCGGAGAGGCGGATCAGGACGTCGCACGCGGTGTCCCAGATCACGCCCTGGCGGGCGGCGTAGGCCTGCGCGTAGCCCTGCGGCGTGTTGTCCCCGCGCGCGAGGATCTCGCCCTCGATGTAGTCCATCAGGGCCTGGTCGTGCGGGTGGATCATGAACGGCAGCCCAGTGGGCGCGATCAGGTCCATCGTCCGCAGCAGGTCGCCGTGGTTGTGCATGCCCGTGCCCGCGGGGTGCGGGTACGTGCGGCCGGTGTCGACGACCATGAAGATCTTGAACGCGCGGATGCCGCGCTCGACCATCGGCGCGATCTCGTCCGGATCGGTGGCCGCCGGGTTGTGGTTGTAGTCCACGACCGACTTGGCCGCGTACAGCTCGAAGACCTCGTCGAGGAGCTTGGCGCTCGACGTCGGTGGCTTGAGGTTGGGCATGCCGAAGATCGTCGTCACGCCGCCGGCCGCGGCCGCGAGGCCGGTGGTGGTGATGTCCTCCTTGTGCGTGAAGCCCGGCTCGCGCGTGTGCACGTGCGGGTCCACCATGCCGGGCAGCACGAGCTTGCCCGACGCGTCGACCGTACGGCCCACGTCGGAGAGCTCGAGCCCCGGGCTCACGATCCCCGCGATCTTGCCGTCCTCGACGAGCACGTCGGCCTGCCGGCGCCCGCCGGGCAGGACGACCTCGCCGCCTGCGATCCGCAGATCGATCCCCATGATCAGCTGTCCTCTCTGAGCTCGATGGTGTCGGGCAGGCCGTCGCCGCTGCGGACCACGACGCCGCCGTTGCGCAAGTGGGTGTCGAACCAGTCGACGATCAGCGGCGTGACCGTCGTCCAGTAGCGGTCGTAGGCCGCGTAGTGCGTCGTATGGCGCTGCATCACGAGCCGGCGCGGGCCCTGCGCCGCCTCGTAGAGCGCGGTCGCGTGGTCGGTCGGCGTCGTGGCGTCACCCTCCACGCCGATCACGAGCAGCGGCGTCGTGAGCCGCCGTGCCGCGTCGAGCGGCTTGTACTGCAGGATCTCGTCGGCGGCGGCGAGGGAGACGCTGCTCGGGATGCGATCGTCGACATCGGCCTTGACCGTGGTCGTGCGGCGCTCGGCCGTGGGGACCATGATCTCCTCGCGCGGGTGCACGCGGCGGCCCTCGCCCGTCGCGACGCGCTGCCTGCGGTCCTCTTCGAGCGCGTTCAGGAAGGCCAGCCAGTCCGACTCGCTGCGCATGCGGTGCAGCCAGTCGCGGCCGTCGGCGACCGGGACCTGGCTGACGACGGCGCGGACGCGCGGATCGACGTGCGCCAGCAGGATCGAGTTGCCGCCGCCGGTGCCGCCCGTGCCGAACGTGCCGATCGCGTCGGCGTCCACGTCCTCGCGCGTCGTGAGGTAGGTGACGGCGTTGACCAGGTCCTGGAGCTGCTTGGCCGGTGAGAGCTCGCGCGCGCCGCCCGAGTCGCCGAAGCCGCGGTAGTCGATGACGAGGATGCCGTAGCCGGCCTCAGTCAACGCCTCGTGGTAGCGGACGTAGAGCTTCGCGTCCTTGAGCCCCAGCCACCCCGGGCCCTGCACGAGCACCTTGAGCGGCCCGGTCGCGGCGTCCGGTGTACGCCAGAGCGCCGCGATCCGCTCTCCCTCGCTGAAGAACTCCACCGCCGTGGTCTGCACCCGGCTCCTTCCCCCTCGACCTGCCCTCCAATTGGTAGCCAGGATATCGGATACGATTTGCACGTCAAGCGATCGAGAGGACGCGCATGCGTTACGGGTACAAGGCCTCCGCCGAGCAGTTCGAGACACGGGAGCTGCTCGAGTTCTCTTTGGCGGCGGAGCGTTCCGGGCTCGACACGATCGCGGTCTCCGACCACTTCCAGCCGTGGCGTCACAACGGCGGGCACGCGCCGGCGGCGATGACCTGGCTGGGCGCGGCCGCAGCGCGGATGGAGGGCGCGCGGCTCGGCACGAGCGTGCTGACGCCGACCATGCGCTACCACCCGTCGATCGTCGCGCAGTCGTTCGCGACGCTGGCGCGATTGAGCTCCGGGCCGGTGTTCCTCGGGATCGGGACGGGCGAGGCGATGAACGAGACGCCCGCGACGGGCGCGCCGTGGCCGGGCGCGAAGGAGCGGCGGCTGCGGATGGCCGAGGCGATCAAGCTGATCCGGCGGCTGTGGACCGAGGAACGTGTCGACTTCGAGGGCGAGTACTACCGGACCGAGCGGGCGACGCTGTACGAGCGGCCGGAGGAGCCGCCGGCGATCTACGTCGCCGCCGCCGGACCGCTGGCCGCGAAGCTGGTGGGGCGCGCGGCGGACGGGTTCATCTGCACGAGCGGGAAGGCGCCGGAGCTGTACACGTCGCTGCTGGAGAACGTCGCCGAGGGGGCGGCCAAGGCGGGCCGCGACGCCGGGGCCATCCGCAAGCTGATCGAGATCAAGGTGTCCTACGACACGGACCTGGAGGCCGCGGAGCGGGCGTGCCACTGGTGGGGCGCGTTGGCGTTGACCTCCGAGGAGAAGCAGAGCACCGAGGACCCGCTGGAGCTCGAGCGGCTGGCCGACGCGCATCCCGAGCGGGCGGCCTCGCGCTTCATCGTCTCCACCGACCCCGACGAGGTGGTCGACCGGATCGCGCCCTACGTGGAGCTCGGGTTCGACGAGCTGGTCTTCCACGCGCCCGGTGCCGACCAGCGGCGCTTCCTCGAGCTGTTCTCGCGTGACGTCCTACCGCGGCTTCGGGCGCGCTTCGGCTGACCGCTCTGCGCGGGCGGCCAGCGGCGCCTCACCCGCCCGGTACGGGTCGGGCTCGGGTGGGAGCGGACGGCGCGGGCGCAGGCCGGCGGCGAGCATGATCACGCCGCCCGTGAGCAGGAACAGCGGCCACACGTAGAGCGCCGTGCCGTGGCTCGCGCTGGCGATGAACAGCAGCAGGTTGAGGACGCCGACGTACGCCGGGCCGGGTGAGCGGTCGAGCGCGCCGAACGCGACCAGGCCGAGGCCCGCGGCGAGCAGGACGAGCTCCCAGAACGCGGACAGGTCCGGCGTCGGCACGCCGCTCGAGTACTCCTGGATCGCGAGCGCGGCGGTGGCGAGGCCGGCGGCGTCGATGAGCACCTCGGCGTGGCGGCGCGCGGGTTCGCGCAGCGCGAGGCTGGCCAGCGTGAGCGCGATCGCGTATGCGAGGAGCAATGGGCGCCGAGCCGCGTCGGGCGCGAGGACGGCCAGCGTGAAGCCGACCAGCAGGGCCGACAACAGCAGCGAGATGGCGCTGTTGCGCTCGAGCGCGGGCCAGATGGCCAGGGCCGCGACGGCCAGGCTCGCGGTGATCAGCACCCAGTTCGGCGGGATCGCGTCGAGCTCCCCGCCGAGCGCGACCAGCAGCCCGCCGTAGACCAGCGGCAGGCCGGTCGCGAGCAGCACGGACTGGTAGGCGGGCGGCTCGCCCTGCTCGTTCGGCGCCTGCGCGCCGAGCCAGAACAGCAGCGCGCCGGGCGCCAGCAGCAGCGCGGCGTCCACGCCGATCGGCAGCGTGGCCTGCAGGCGCAGGACGGTGAGGCTGACGCCGATCGCCAGCGCGACCCCGCCGGCCGCGATCAATGGCCCGCGGTGCGGCGGGGGCCGCAGCAGGTCGCGCAGGCTCATGGAGAATCAGGATATGTCCGAGCTTGTGCTGACCGAGGACCGTGACGCGGTCCGTCACGTGATTTTGAACCGTCCCGAGAAGCGCAACGCGTTCAACGAGGAGCTGATCCTGGCGCTCGGCGCGGCGCTGCGGACCGCCGCCGACGACCCAGCGGTGCGGGTGGTGGTGCTGCGCGGGAACGGGCCGGTGTTCTCGGCCGGGATGGATGTCGGCGCGTTGGCGGGCGCGGCGTCGGCGCCCGAGCGGCTGCGGGCGTTCCGCCGCGACTGCCTGGACGCCTGGAACCTGTGCGAGGAGATGCTCAAGCCGACCGTCTGCGTCATCCACGGCGCGTGCCTGGGCGGCGCCCTGGAGCTGGCGTTGGCGTGCGACCTGCGCGTGATGGCCGAGGACGCGGTGGTCGGGCTGCCCGAGACGCGGCTCGGGCTCGTGCCCGACGTCGGCGGCGCGTCGCGGCTCCCGCAGGTGGTCGGAGTCGGGCGCGCGAAGGAGCTGATCCTCACGTCGCGCGTGATCGGCGCCGTCGACGCGGAGCGCTACGGGCTGGTCAACCGGATCGGCGGGATGGACGTCGCCTCGGCGCTGGTCGACGAGCTGCTCGGCTGCGCGCCGCTCGCGGTCGGGCTGGCGAAGCGGCTGATCGACGCGTCGGCGCGCCCCGCGCTGTCGACGACGCTGGAGCTGGAAGTGTCCGCGCAGGAGCAGTGCATGCGCTCGCAGGACGTGCGCGAGGGCGTCGCCGCGGCGGCCGAGCGGCGCGCGCCGGTCTGGACGGGCCGCTAGCCCGCGCGAGTGGTCGCTTGGTCAACTCCTGGTTGACCAAGCGACCACTGGACGTTTCAACCGCGGGTGGGCTTGCGGCCCTTGCGCGCGGCGAACAGCTTCGCCTTGACCAGGTAGGCCTGGCCCGCCTTGACGACGATCGGCTTCTTCTGGGACTTGACCGCCAGGGTCACCTTGCCGCGGCCGACCTGGGTGAGCGTGCCGTCGCAGCGGTCGGTCGTGGAGAAGGTCGCGCTGCGGGCGGTGCCCGTGCTCGCTCCGCCGACCGTGCGGTACAGGCCCTTGACGACCATCGAGACCGAGCGGACGATCGTGCCCTTGGGCGGCGCGCCCACGCAGCGTGCCTCGGCGCCGGGTGGGCTGAGCAGGCTGACGTCGGTCGCGATCGTCGCGCTGCGGGCCTGCGCGCGGCGCTTCTGCTTGAGCTGGAACATCGCCGCGCGGATGTGGGCCCGCTGGCGCTTGGCGCGGCGGTCAGCGGCCGCGTAGCTGTTGGCCGCGGAGTCGATCGCGACCTCGCCGCGGGTGGTGTCCACGGTCGCGCCGAGCGGGATCGAGGCCTGGCCCTTCAGCGGGATGAAGCCGCCGACCTGGAACGGCCGGCCGAGCCGGTCGAAGCCGAGCGGTGTGCGCGTCGGGAGCTTGACGAAGACCTCGCCCGAGAGCACCTGCACGACGCTCGTCTCCCCCGGTTGGGGCGGGACGTTGCCGGGCGGGAGCACATCGCACGCGTTGCCGACCCGGTCACTGTCCCCGTCCGCCTGGTCGGAGTTCGCGACGTCCGGGCAATTGTCGGTCGCGTCGGGCACGCCGTCCCCGTCGCGGTCGGCCGCCGCAGGCGGAGGCGGCGCGGGCGGGTCGACCACGAAGTTCACCTGCGCGGGCGACTCGACGTCGGTGGTGCCGTACGCGTCGACGGCGTAGACGGCCAGCGTGTGCCGGCCGGGTGCGAGGCCGGCGATCGACGCGGGATTGCGGCACCGCTCGTAGGGCGCCCCGTCGACCGAGCACATGAACGTCGACGGCGTCGACGTGGACGCGAACGTGAACGTCGCCGGCGTCGGCGAAGTGACGGCGCCGCTCGCGACCGGAATCGACGTGTCGGGATGCCGTTCGCGGGCGAACGAGATGTCGTCGACGTCGAACGAGCCTGTCTCGGAGGACAGATACGCCGTGAGGACCCGCAGCGCGTGCTCGGGCGCCGCAAGCACGAACGGCTGCCAGTCGCCAGTCGCCTGGATGCTGGCGTATGCGACGACGTCGCCTTCGCCGTTGCAGTGGTACGCGCCGCACAGGCTCATCGAGATGGCGACGCCACGCTCGGCGCGCACAAACAGCGAGACGACCGCCTGTTCGCGGGCGAACCGGAGCAGATTCGGACACTCGGAGTCGGAAAGCCGAAGAAACGGCCCGTTGTCCCAACCTCCGCTCGCCACGGTTCCGAGCGTGCATTCCCCGTTCTCGATCGTGCCGTCGCCGACGGTGACCGGCGTCTTCTGATCCGGCGCGAACCGGATGACCGTCGGGGACTGTGCCGCGGCCGGTGCGGTCCACGCCACCGCCAGCAGCAGGGCGAGGACCGCGACCCTCACCGGCCGCCCGCCTGCCGGGCGGCGAACAGCTTCGCCTTCACCAGGTAGGAGCGCCCCGCGGGCACGCGCACGGTCTCCTTCGTCTCACGGTCGTAGACGGAGACGCGGCCGCGGCCGACCTCGGTCCGCGTGCCGTCGCAGCGGTCGCGCGTCACCCACGTGGCGTCCGGGGCCGTGGTGATCGCGGCGCCGCCGACCACCCGGTACAGGCCCTTCGTGGTGGCCGCGGTGAGGCTGCGGATCGTGTTGCGCGAGCGGCCCTTGATCGGCCCGGTGCGCGACGTCCGCGCGCACGCCGCTTCGGCGCCCGGCGCGGCCTGGAGCACGAGGTCGACGCCGACCACGGCGGCCGAGCCGCGCCTGGCCCGCTGCTGGCGGATGAGGAAGATGCCCGAGGACAGGCGGGCGCTGCGCTCGGTGCCTGCGGCGGTCTGGGCGGAGGCCATGGCCACGGTGCCCTTGCGCGTGTCGACGGTGGAGCCGACCGGGATCGTCGCCTGGCCCTTGAGCGGCACGAACCCCGACTCGGCCTGCTTGAGCGACCGCGAGCGCGAGGCGGCCGCCGGGAACTTGACGAACACCTCGCCCGCGATGACGGCGACGTTCACACGCTCGCCGGCGATCGGGTCGATCGTGCCGGGCTCGCCGACCTCGCAGGCGTCGCCCACCGCATCGCCGTCGCCGTCCGCCTGCCCGGCGTTCACCACGGCGGAGCAGTTGTCGCGCGCGTCGGGGACGCCGTCGCCGTCCGCGTCGGCGGGCGCGACGGGCTGGGGCTGCGGCGTGGGCGCGGCGGGCGGCGCGACCGTCCAGGTGTGCGTCGCGGGGGTCGTGTCGTCCTCGTCGTACCCGTCGACCATCGCGACCTCGAGCGTGTGCGTCCCGTCGGGCATCTGCGGAAGCGTGTACGGCGCGCGGCACGGCTCCCAGCGGCCGCCGTCGATCCGGCAGTCGAAACGCGTGACGGCCTGGTTGCCCACGAACGTGAGGCGGCCGTCCGCGAGCGCGTGGATCTCGGTGTCCGGCTGCGCCACGGGGCTGTAGGACACGTCGTCGACCAGGAAGGTGGCGCAGAAGTACTCCGGGCAGGTCCTGATGCGCACCGAGGTGATGCCGGCGCCCTTGAGCGTCACCGGAACGCCGAACGGGCCGGTGTACTCGATCGCGTCCTGGGCGACGACGGTCTCCCCCGCGAGCGCCTCGACCTGCACCGCGTCGCCGTCGCCGGTGATGGTGCTCGAGAGCCAGAAGGACACAGTGGCCTGCGGCGCCGCGAACGCGATGTCGAGCAGACCGCCGTAGACGCGGAGGCCCGTGCTCCCGTAGCGACCGATCACGGCGTAGGCGCACTCCAGCGGCTCGGGCGCGGCGAAGGCGGCCGAGGCGAACTCCGCGCCGGTGCAGTTGCCCGGGGCGGTGAGCGTCACCCCCGGGTAGATCGAGCCGTCGAGCCCGGTCGTGCCCGAGTTCTTGTAGGCCTCGAAATCGAGCACCGTCGGCGGCGGGGCGAGCTGCGCCTGCGCCGGCGCGGCGAGCGCCAGCGCGGCGAGCACGGCTCCCAGGAAAGTCCTCACTTGCAGGTCTCGATCTTCGAGCTCGTCCCGGCCTCGATGCAACGGGTCGTGCGCTTGCTCAGCCCGTTCGCGCGCACGCCCCACTTGAAGTAGCTGCCGGTGGCCCCGAACTTGTAGGTGCCGTTGCCGGTCCGGCCGAGCGTCACGCGGATCTCGATGCTTCCGCCCGCGCGCACGGTCTTGCCGACGAGCTTGTCGAGCGAGACCGTGCCGGTCTTCTTTGCGCGCACCGTCTGGGACCCGCAGCCGGAGCAGCGGGCGACGACCTTGGCGCCCTTGGGCACGCGGTCGACGACCAGCCGCGAGAGCTGCACCCCGTTGCCGCCGGTGCGGTTGAAGCCGACGCCGGGCACGACCCGCAGCTCGGGCGGGCACCCGCCGAAGCGCGCGATGCCGGGCACGTCCTGGCACTTGTCGAGCCCGTCGAGCTCGCCGTCGCCGTCCGTGTCGGGGAAGTAGTCGACGCTCAGCGTCGCCACGCCGCCCGTCGCCGCGGCGCCGCCGACCTGGATCGTGTAGCTCTTGCCCTTCTCCACGTCCAGCCGCAGCTCGCCGCCGGGGGCCGCCGTGCAGTCGACCATGCGCGTGATCTGGGAGTTGGCCTGGCTCCACTCGTAGACCACCACCACGGGGGTGAACCCGACCGCGGCCGCGGAGACCTCCACGCCGCCGCCGGCCTGCGGCGTGAGGTCGTACCAGACGGTCTTGCCGAACGGCGTCCCCTTGCAGTTCGTGTTCTCCGTCGTCCCGCCCCCGAGCGTCTGCCCGTCACGCGACGGGTTGAACAGGTCGGGCTGGGTCGTGGCCTCGGTCAGGTCCACGGTGTTGGTGAACTCGACGCGGTCGACCGGCAACGACGCGAGGTAGTTGTCGTTCACCGGAGGCGCGGCGAGCGCGGAAGGAGCAGCCACCGCGAGGGTGGCCGCGGCGGCGATCAGGCTGGGGACGATTCGCATGCTGTTCTCCACTCGAACACACTGGGGGCGGACTCGTCAACCCGCTTTCTGTCCGTGAGTAGCGGTCCGGGCTACCAGGAGTGCCCGACGAGCACGGGCTCCGGGTGCAGGTCGACGCCGAACCTGGCCCGCACGCCCGCGGCGATCTCGCGCGCGAGCGCCATCAGCTCGGCGGTGGTCGCCTCGCCGCGGTTGACGAGCGCCAGCGTGTGCTTGGTGGAGATCCCGGCGCGTCCGTCTCCGTACCCCTTGTGGAAGCCCGCGCGCTCGATCAGCCACGCCGCGGACGTCTTGATCCGCCCGTCCGGCTCGGGCCAGCCCGGCGGATCGCCCGGGATCGCGGCCCACTGCGCGTGCTCGAGGATCGGGTTGGTGAAGAACGAGCCGGCGCTGACGGAGTCCGGGTCACCCGGGTCGATCACCATGCCCTTGCCGCGCCGCAGCCCCAGCACCGCCTCACGCACCTGCGCGAGCGGAGCGACCCCGCCCACCGGTACGTCCAGCGTCCGGCACAGCTCGGCGTAGGTGAGCGGGCCCGAGACGGCGGACGGCCGCAGCCGGAATCCGACCGCCAGCACGGTCCAGCGGTCGTGGTACTTGAACACGCTGTGGCGGTAGGCGAAGCCGCACTCCGCTGAGCTCATGGTGCGCACCTCGCCGGTCTCACGGTCATACGCGCGCACCCAGGCGATCGTCTGCGAGACGTCCTGCCCGTAGGCGCCGACGTTCTGGATGGGCGTCGCGCCGGTCGAGCCCGGGATGCCGGACAGGCACTCCATCCCCGCCAGCTCGTGCTCGACCGCGTAGGCGACGACCGCGTCCCACGACTCCCCGGCGGCCACCGCGAGCACGTCACCCTCGAGCGCGATCCCGCGCGTGCGCACGAGCACGACCGTCCCGGGCAGGTCCTCGTCGGGCAGGACGACGTTGGAGCCGCCGGCCAGCACGAGCGTCGGGCGGTCGCGCACGGCCGCGAGCAGCTCCGCGTCCGTCTCGGCGGTGATCACGCGCTCGGCGGAGCCGCCCAGGCGCAGCGTGGTGAGGGCGGCGAGCCGCATGCGCCGCCTCAGGCTATAAGGTCCCTGCCCAGTGTCTGTCGTCCTCCTTGCCGGGGGTACCGGAGGCGCGAAGCTGGCCCGTGGCCTGCTGGACGAGCTCGGGCCCGAACTGGTCGTCATCGCCAACACCGGCGACGACGTCGAGATCTACGGCGCCCACGTCTCCCCCGACCCCGACCTGATCACCTTCTGGCTCGCCGACGCCATCGACGACCGCGGCTGGGGCCTGGCCGGTGACACCTTCCACGCCATGGACCAGCTGCGCGCGCTCGGCGAGCAGATCTGGTTCAACCTCGGCGACCGCGACCTCGCGATCGGCCTGCACCGCGCACAACGGCTCGCCGCCGGCGCGCGGCTCACGCACACGATCGACGAGCTGCGGCGCGCGTTCGCCGTCCCGGCGCGCGTGCTGGTCCCGACGGACGCGCCGCTGCGCACGTTCATCCGCAGCGGCGGGAACTGGAACGCGTTCCAGGAGTTCATGATCCGCGTCAAGGGTCCGCTGGAGGACGTCGAGTACCGCGCCGCGGCCGCGCCCGAACCGACCCCGGAGGCGCTGGAGGCGATCGCCGAGGCGCGCGCGATCGTCGTCGGCCCGAGCAACCCGGTGCTGTCGATCGACCCGATCCTGGCCGTGCTCGGCGAGGCGATCCGCGCCGCCGACGCACCCGTGGTGGCCGTGTCCCCGCTCGTGCGCGGCGCCGTGCTCAAGGGCCCGACCGCCGACTGCCTGACGTGGGCGGGCCAGACGCTCGACTCCGACGGCATCGCCGACCACTACGGCAGCCTGCTCGACGGGCTGGTGGCCGATCAGCGCACGGACCTGGTGCCCACGCTGGAGACCGACGTCGAGCTCGGCGATCCCGAGTCCCGCCGCCGGGTGGCGGCGTCGGTGCTCGAGTTCGCCGCTGCGCTAGCTTGAGCCACCGCCATGCGGACCGTCGCGATCCTCCCCGTGAAGTCGTTCAGCCGCGCCAAGTCGCGGCTCGGCCAGGCGTTCCCCGACCGCCCGGCGCTTGCCGCCGCGATGGTCGCGGACGTGCTCGACGCGCTGTTCGCCGCGCCCTCGCTGGACGGCGTGGTCGTGGTGACCGCCGAGCCGGTCGCCTCCCGGGTGGCCGCGGAGATGGGGGCCGAGGTGGTCCACGACCCGGCCGAGACCGGCCAGTCGGACGCGGTGTTGCGCGGCGTCGACGCGACGGACGCGGAGCGGGTCCTGCTCGTCCCCGGCGACTGCCCCGCGCTCGATCCCGCCGAGGTCGAGGCGCTGCTCGCGCACGCCGCGCCGGTCGTGATCGTCCCCGACCGCCACGGGACGGGCACGAACGCGCTGCTGCTCTCCCCGCCGCGCGTGATGACGCCGGCGTTCGGCGAGGGCTCGTTCGAGCGCCACTCGCGGCTCGCGCGCGAAGCCGGGATCGACCCGGAGGTCGCGCCCGTGCGGACGCTCGGTCTCGACGTGGACACGCCGGACGACCTGGACGCGCTGCGGCGCGCGCTCTCGAGCTTCGCGGGCGGCGCCGTCCGCACGCGCGCGCTCCTCGACGAAGCGCTCGCCGCCTAAGTGATCGAGCTGCTCGCCCTGCCCGGCCTCCCGGAGGTGCGCCCGGGTGACGACCTCGCGCGCCTGATCCTGGACACCGGCACCGAGCTCACCGCCGATGACGTCCTCGTCGTCGCCCACAAGGTCGTGTCCAAGGCCGAAGGCCGCGTGGTCGACCTCGGCGACGTCACGCCCGGCGAACGCGCCCGCCGGCTCGCCGCCGACCACGGCAAGGACCCACGCCACGTCGAGGTCGTGCTGTCGGAGGCCGCGCAGCTCGTCCGGGCCGACGGCGGGCGCCTGATCTGCCGCACCCGGCACGGGTTCGTGTGCGCGAACGCAGGAGTCGATCAGTCCAACGCTTCCCACCCGGATCAGCTGATCCTGCTGCCGCTCGACCCCGACGCCTCGGCGCGCCGGCTGCGCGCCGCGCTCCCCAACCGGCCGGCGGTGATCATCACCGACTCGTTCGGGCGCGCGTGGCGCACGGGCCAGTGCGAGGTGGCGATCGGCGCCGCCGGGATCATCGCGCTCGAGGACTGGCGCGGCCAGCCGGACACGCAGGGCCGCGAGCTGCACGCGACGATGATCGCCGTCGCGGACGAAGCCGCCGCGGCCGCCGACCTCGCGCGTGCCAAGGACTCACGCGAGCCGGCGATCCGCGTGCGCGGCCTGCACCGGCACATCACCCCGGAAGACGGTGCGGGCGTCGCGCCGCTCATCCGCCGCCTGGAGGACGACCTCTTCCGCTGATCGGACAAGCGTCCAAATGGGGTCGACGCCCCACTTTCCCGCCGATGAATGGGCAAGTTAGCCCGATCAGCAGGCACACGGAGGTGCCCTGAAACGTGTCGATTCCCAGTTCTAGCCGTGCGCGCAGGAGCGCAGTAGCGGCCCTTCTCGCGGTAGCGGTACCGCTGACGGCGGCGACGTCCGCCAGCGCGGCACCGAACGCGGCGCAGAAGCTCGCGTCCGCCGCGAAGCAGCACCCGAACAAGCGCGTCACCGCCATCGTCCAGTTCAAGTCCTCGGTGTCCGAGGGCAAGGCCAAGGCGATCGTGAAGGCCCACAAGGGCAAGGTCACGGACAAGCTCCCGGCCGTCAACGGCTTCGCGGTCAAGCTGCCCGCCAAGCAGGCGGGCGTGCTGAAGACCGTCAAGGGCGTCGCGAACGTCACGCTTAACACCAAGGTCAACACCACCGGCGTGTCGGCCGAGCAGCTGGTCACCAACTTCCCGAAGACCACCGGCGCCGACCAGGCGTGGGCGCAGGGCATCACCGGCAAGGGCATCGGCGTCGCGGTCATCGACTCCGGCGTCAACGGCGACATCGCGGACTTCAAGAACGCCGACGGCTCGTCGCGCATCACCAACGTCATCTCCAACCCGGGCGCGCTGACCGCGGGCGACCCGGTCGGCCACGGCACGCACGTCGCGGGCATCGTGGCCGGCAACTCGGCCTACCGCACCGACGGCCTGGCCGGCAAGTACGCCGGCATCGCGCCGGAGGCGGACATCGTCGCCATCAAGACCTCGGACGAGCTCGGCAACTCGACCGTCCTGGACGTCATCAACGCGCTGCAGTTCGTCGTCGAGCGCAAGGACGAGCTCAACATCCGCGTCGTGAACCTGTCGGTGTCCTCGGACACGCCGGGCTCCTCGCAGGTCGACCCGCTCAACGCGGCCGTCGAATTCGCCTGGCACGCCGGCATCGTCGTCGTGTCCGCCGTCGGCAACCGCGGCAACGCGGCCGACGCCGCCCAGTACGCGCCGGGCAACGACCCGTACGTGATCTCCGTCGGCGCGACCGATGAAGCCGACACGCCGAACCCCGCCGACGACACGGTCGCGGCCTTCTCGAGCCGTGGCCGGAGCCAGGACGGCTTCGACAAGCCGGACGTGTTCGCGCCGGGCGCCAAGATCGTCGCCCCGCTGGCCGCCGGCTCGGCGTTCTCGCTGCTGGCCCCGGCCACCAGCATCTTCGAGGGCGGCCAGTACGTCCGCATCGGTGGCACCTCGATGGCCGCTCCGGTCGTCGCCGGCGCCGCCGCCCTGGTCCTCCAGGCGCGCCCCGAGCTGAACCCCGACCAGGTCAAGGCCCTGCTCACGCAGAACGTCAGCCCGACCGCGGCCGGCGTCGGCTCGGTCAACGTCCCGGCCGCGCTCGCCGCGCAGCCCGGTGCGGCCAACGCCGGCCTGACGCCGAACCCGATCGTCAAACAGGCCCTGGTGGTCAACGGGATCGACCCGACGCGCGCCACCTGGACGCGCGCCACCTGGACGCGCGCCACCTGGACCCGGGCCACCTGGACCGGCTCCGTCTGGACCCGCGCCACGTGGACGGCGGGCGCCGCGCCCACCAACGCCCCGTGGGCGCGCGCCACCTGGACCTGCACGGCCTGCATCGGCTCCCCCGATGCGGTCGTCGACCCCACCCGCTCCACCTGGAGCCGCTCCACCTGGAGCCGTTCGACCTGGAGCCGTTCGACCTGGTCCCGCAGCACGTGGTCGAGCATCGAATGGTGACCTCCGAAGAGCGCGCCACCTGGGGCGGCAAGTAACAACCAAGACCATCTCTCGTGCGAGCGGCCCCAGTGGCCGCTCGCGGCGTTTAACCCCTCAAAACGGCGTGACCACGGCCGATCAAAAGGATGTGGGTGTCATACGCAAGATCGAGCCGATCTGGGGTCTCATCGTCGCGACGTCGGCGATCTCGGCGATCCTGTACTTCGTCTTCGTGCGCGACTTCGGCGCGATCCAGACGCCGGAGATCGCCTGGTACGTGATCGCGCTGCTCGTGCTCTTCACCGAGCGCTTCCCGGTCGAGCTCGAGTTCCGCCGCAGCTCGCACTCGTTCTCGCTGACCGACATCCCGCTCTCGGTCGCGCTCGTCTTCACCACCGGCTCGCACGCCTTCTGGGCGATCGTCGGCGGCTCGCTGGTCGCGCTGCTGCTGCGCCGCATGCCGCTCGTGAAGTTCTGCTTCAACGTCGCCCAGCTCGCGCTGGTGACGACGGTGATGCTGGTCGTCGTCCACCTCGCCGCGCAGCTCGACGACGACTTCGGCTGGCTGACGTGGGGCTCGGTCCTGCTCGCCACCCAGCTCGGCGGCGTGCTCACGATCGCCCAGATCCTCGCCGCGATCGTGCTCACCGAGGGCCACGTCTCCCGCGACCAGGTCCGCCAGATGTTCGGCATGGACTTCGTGGTGACGCTGACCGGCACCGCGATGGCGCTGGTGAGCTCCATCCTGTGGATCGAGCGCCCGGGCGCCGCGCCGCTGCTGGCGATCCCGATCCTTGTCGCCTTCATGGGCTACCGCGCCTACGTCCACGAGCGCCAGGGCCACGAGAAGGTCAAGTTCCTCTATGAGGCCAACCGCACGCTGTCGGAGTCCCCGGAGGTCGCGATCGCGCTCGAGGGCCTGCTCGAGCGCGCGCTCGAGGCCTTCCGGGCCGAGCAGGCGGAGGTCATCCTGTTCGCCGGCGACGGCGGTGCGCCGCTGCGGACCGGGCTCGGCCCGGGCAGCGCCCGCGAGGCGATGACGCCGATGAACCGCGAAGCCGCCAACGCCCTGCGCGACCTCGCCGAGCGCTCCGAGACGGCCGTTGCGCTCACCGACCCGCTGTCGGCGGGGGAAGAGATCGCCGTCTATCTCTCCGAGCGCGGGGTCCGCCACGGCATGCTCGGCGTGCTGCGCGGCGAGGACCGCGTGATCGGCACGCTGATGCTCGCCAACCGCTTCGGCCTGGCCCGTGGCTTCACCGACGGCGACCGCGCGCTGTTCGAGACGCTGGCCGCCAACGCGTCCGCCGCGCTCCAGTTCGACCGCCTCGAGCAGGCCGTCACCGAGCTGCGCGACCTGCAGGACCAGCTCACCCACCAGGCTCACCACGATCCGCTGACCGGGCTCGCCAACCGCGCGCTGTTCTCTCAGCGCGTGCGCGAGGCGCTCGAGGGCAACGCCGCCGACAAGGTCGCGGTGATGTTCATCGACCTCGACGACTTCAAGGGCGTCAACGACACGCTCGGCCACGCCATCGGCGACGAGCTGCTGCGCGGCGTCGCGTCCCGGCTCGTGCGCTCCGTGCACCAGCAGGACGTCGTCGCACGCCTCGGCGGCGACGAGTTCGCCGTGCTCGTGCAGCGCGACAGCGCCGTCGAGCAGGGCGCGGTGGAGCTCGCCGAGCGCACGCTGACCGCGTTCCTGGGACCCGTGCAGGCCGGCGACAAGCCGCTCAACGTGTCGCTGTCGATCGGCATCGCCGCCACCCAGCAGCCGCGCACGCTCGTGGACGAGCTGCTGCGCGACGCCGACGTGGCCATGTACGAGGCCAAGGAGGGCGGCAAGCGCCGCTTCGCCGTCTTCACGCCCGCGATGCGCGACTCGATCGTCCGCCGCCACGACCTCAAGGAGGAGCTGGCCGAGGCGATCTCCAACCGCGACCTGATGGTTCAGTACCAGCCGATCGTGGACATCCAGACCGGCGAGGCCATCTCCGTGGAGGCGCTCGTGCGCTGGAACCACTCCGACCGCGGCCGCATCCCGCCGATGGAGTTCATCCCGCTCGCCGAGGACACGGGCCTGATCGTGCCGCTCGGGCGCTACGTGCTCGAGGAGGCGTGCGCGTCGGTCGTCCAGCGCTCGCACACGCTGCAGGTGCAGGTGAACTTGAGCGCGATCGAGCTCGAGCACCCGGACCTCATCCAGACCATCACCGACGTGCTCGAGCGCACCGGGATCGCGCCCGGCCGGCTCGTGCTCGAGGTGACCGAGACGCTGCTGGTCAAGGACGCCGAGCGCGGCGCGGCGACGCTGCAGCAGCTGCGCGACCTCGGCGTGCAGCTCGCGCTCGACGACTTCGGCACGGGCTACTCGTCACTGTCCTACTTGCGCAACCTGCCGCTCGACACGCTGAAGATCGCGCGCGAGTTCGTCGAGGGCCTGGCCTTCTCCGATCACGACGCCGCGTTCGTGCGCCTGATCGTCGGCCTGGCCAAGACGGTCGGCCTGAAGGTGGTCGCCGAGGGCATCGAGACGCGCGCCCAGCTGGACATGCTGCGCGAGATCGGCTGCGACCTCGGGCAGGGCTACTACTTCGCCGCACCGA
This sequence comes from Solirubrobacter deserti, assembly GCF_003344625.1. Classification (GTDB taxonomy): domain Bacteria; phylum Actinomycetota; class Thermoleophilia; order Solirubrobacterales; family Solirubrobacteraceae; genus Solirubrobacter; species Solirubrobacter deserti. Next base: position 220,234 of record NZ_QPKJ02000006.1, read on the forward strand.
TGGACGTCGACGCGGACTGGGAGTCCGCGCCGGTCGCCGCGGCCCTCGTGTAGTTCTGTTTCGAACATCGCCGCGCGCCGTGCGTATCCCGGGTTGATCCGCTCGCCCGAGGTTGGTAGGCGTACCCGCAGCAGTGAGGGACGGTTGTCGTCGTGGGAAGGAGCCGTGTATGCAACGCGGAGCAGTCCGGACAGGCGGTTCGCGGCGAGTGCGACGGCAGGCGGTGGCGATCGCGCTCCTGTTCTCCGCGGACGGCGTAGGCGCTTCGCTGCTCGGCGCCCCGGCGTGGCTGGCGCTCCTGTACGTCGCGCTCGGCCTGGCCCTCGCCACGCTGCGTTTACGCTTCGCCCGTCGGCCCTCCGCACCCGCCGAGGCCGCGGCCGCGGCGGAGCCGGCGCCCGTCGCACCCCTGCCCGCCCGCCGACGAGCCATCGGCTACGTCTGCTTGGCGGACGTATCGAACGGAGCGCTTGAAGCACACACGGCCGCCGTCACGGCGTGCTGTGAGGCCCGTGGCCTGCAGCTGCTGACCGTGGTCCACGACATCGACGCGGCCGGGCGCGACCAGCGCCCCTCGCTGGCGTGGGCCCTCGAGCAGCTCGCGGACGGCAAGGCCGAGGCGCTCGTCGTCGGGCGGCTGCGCGACCTGTCCGCGAACGTGGCGAACCTCCCGCCGCTGCTGACGTGGTTCAACGACGAGGACCGGCGGCTGATCGCCGTGGACCTCGAGCTCGACACGTCGACCGAGGCCGGCCAGCTCGCGGCGTCCGCGGTCGCGGGCGTCGGCGGTTGGGAGCACGAGAAGATCTCCGAGCGCACGCGCCGCGGGCTCGAGGCCGCGCGCGCCCGCGGCAACGGCAACGGCCGCACCTCCGTCGCCGACGTGCCTGAGCTGCAGGAGCGGATCGCCGGGATGCGCGCGAACGGGATGACGCTGCAGGCCATCGCCGACGTCTTGAACAGCGAAGGCGTGCCGACGCTCCGGGGCGGGACGATGTGGCGCCCGTCGAGCGTGCAACGGGCCACAGGCTACCGGCGGCCGTCGAACAGCCGCGGCATCGAGCTGCCCAAGCGCTGACGCATTTCCCGCGTTAAACGCAAGGGGTCGGAAGTGGATGGCGAAGCCCCCTTGCGCCGGGCCTTCGCGGGTTCTGAGAATCGGCGGCATGCTGCTCAAGGGCCTTGCCGCCGCACTCGCCGTCGTCGCGACGTCACTGGCCGTCGCGAGCGCCGCGACACCCGCTCGCATCGCGCCGGGCCAGCGCGTCGAGCTCAAGGTCCTCCTGCTCTCCGCCGACGGGCAGGAGTCCGGTTTCGGAGCGTGGAAGGCGCAGCTCGAACGCGAGGGCGTCCCCTACGACACGTTCGTCGCCTACGACCAGCGGCGCCGGATCGCGACGTTGACGGACGCGCGGCTGGCCGACTACGGCGCCCAGCTGGCGCGCTACCAGGCGGTCATCCTCGCCACCGGCGACCTGGGCCATGACGTCCGCAACGCGGACGGCACCGTCAGCCACCTCTCCGCGCTGACGGACACCGAGTGGGCGGCGCTCGCCAGGTTCGAGCGGACCTTCGGCGTCCGCCGGCTCAGCGACTACACCGCACCGTCCGCCGCGCGCGGGCTCACCGCCGTGCCCGGTGCGTGGCAGGACGGCAACCCGGCGCGGCTCACCGCCGCCGGGCGGGCCGCGTTCCCGTACCTGCGCGGGCCGGTCACGATCGCCGACGACGCGCCCGGCCCCAACGAGGCCTTCGGGTACGGGGCCAAGCCGGTGGCGGGTGCGCCGTGGCTGACGCTGCTCGAAGGCGCCGGGGAGACGGCGCTGCTCGGGATCTACACGCATCCCGAGGACGGGCGCGAGGAGCTGGTCATGACCGTCGCGAGCAACCAGTTCCAGAACCACAACCAGCTGCTGCGCCACGGCATGCTCAACTGGGTCACGCGCGGCGTGTTCCTCGGCGCCGAACGGCACTACCTGGGGCTGCAGATCGACGACCTGTTCCTCGGCGACGACGTGTGGGACCCGGTCACGCACACGACCCGCTACGACCAGAGCAGCCGCATGACGCCCGCGGACGTCGACCGGGCGATCGGGTGGTCGCGCGGGCGCGGCCTGCGTCTGGACATGGTCTTCAACGGCGGCGGCAGCGAGCCCGGTGACCCGCTTGCGGCGTACTTCCGCGACAACGCCGGCGTGCGCGCCGCGTTCGGCTACATCAACCACACCGACACGCACGCGAACCTGGACTGCTCGACGAGCTCGTTCATCCGTGACCAGATCCGCGACAACGTGGCCTTCGCGCGGGCGAACGGGCTCCCCCTCGACCCCACCGAGCTGGTGACGGGCGAGCACTCCGGACTCGCCAACGCGCGCCCGGGCAACCCCGGGACGATCGACCCGCCGTCCATCGACGAGACGACCGTCGGCACCGGCACGCTCGCCGCCGGCACCTACGACTACGCGTTGACCGCGCGCTCACCGGCCGGTGAGACGGTTCCGTACGAGGAGGAGCTGACGGTGCCCGCGGCGTCGTCGGTGACCGTGCACTTCGACGCCGTCTGCCACGCGATCGGGTTCGACCTCTACCGGCGCGTGACGGGCACCACCGACTGGACCCGCGTGGCGTCGATGCCTCGCAGCGCGACGGCGGCGACCGACGACGGCGTCGTGCCGGTCACCCACACGCTCACGGACACGGGCGCGGCGGGCACGGCCGCGGCGCCGCCGGCGGTCAACGGCGCGGCGCTCGCGCCCTACGGGCAGAACCCCGCGTTCCTCGCCGGTGTCACGGCCGGTGGCGTGTCGACGATCGCGTCCGACGCGTCGAAGGGCTATCCCACGACGCCGACGGTCATCACGAGCCCGCTGCTCCCGGCCGGCGCTTCCTTCGTCATGGGCGCCGTGCGCGCCGTCCCGCGCTATCCCAGCAACGTCTACTACAACGCCTCGCGCCAGGGTCAGCAGCTCGACGAGTACAACTGGATCTACGTGGCTCCGCCGGGCGGCGCCTGCGTCCCGGTGGCGGGCGTGACGACGTGCCGCGCCGCGGCCGCCACCTGGGCGGAGTACGTGAGCAGCGAGACGCAGGTGATGTTCCGGCACGTCACCGGCAACGACGCGCGGCCGCACTACTTCCACCAGAGCAACCTCGCCGATCACAACCCGGCGCTGCCTGACGTCCACCCCGACCAGGGCGGCGTCCTGTACCCGGTCATCGACGCGCTGGTGGCCCGCTACGAGGCGGCGTTCGATCGCGCCGCGGCGCCCCTGGTGCAGCTCGGGGCGACGCAGATCGCGGCGACGCTCGCGCGCCAGGAGGCGTGGGCGCGCGACGAGGGCGCCATCCGCGCGTGGCTGCAGGACGGGCGCGTATACGTACGCAACACCGGCTCGTCCGCGGTGACCGTGCCGCTGACGGGCGTCGAGGGCGGGGAGAGCTACGGCGGCCAGCGCTCGCGCTGGGTGTCGGTCGACCCGGGCGCCCAGGTCAGCTTCGCGCCCGCGGAACCCGCGCCGACACGGGCCCCGGCCGTGCGCGGCGAGCCGCGGGTGGGTGAGCGGCTGGAAGCCGAAGCGGGCGCGTGGACGGGAGCTCCGGAGCTCTCATACCAGTGGCAGCGGTGTGTCACCGCGTGCGTGAACGTGGCGGGCGCGACCGAGGCCGCGTACACGCTGGAAGACGCCGACGAGGGCCGCACCGTGCGCGTGGCGGTGCTCGCCGGCAACTGGGTGTCGTCCGTCAGCCAGGCGCTCTCCGCGCCGACCCGGACGATCGCGCCGCGGGCGCCAGCGGCGCGGGAGGAACGCGCCGGACGTGACAACGAACCCCCCGCGCGTCCGGCGCCGCCTTCCGGCTCGACGCCCGCTCCCGGCTCTGCGCCGCCTTCCGGCTCGACGCCCCCTTCCGGCACGTCCCGGCCGGTCGCCGCACCCGCGCGGCTGCGCCTGACTCGCCTGAGCATGAGCCCGCGGCGCTTCGCGGTCGCACACCGCCGCGCACGGCTCGGGTCGCGCCTCGACGGCACGCGGATCACGTGGCGGCTCAACCGCGCCGCGACGGTCCGGCTCACCTTCCAGCGGCGCACGCGGACCGGCTGGGTACGCGTCGGGCGGATCGAGCGAGCGGGGTCGCCGGGAACGAGCGTCGTCCGCTTCCGCGGGCGCTTCGGAGAGCGACGGCTGCGGGCGCAGCGCCACCGGCTCGTCGTCACGGCCGTCGCCGGCCGTGAGCGGACCGCCCCGCGCCGCCTCGCCTTCCGGGTCGTGAGCGGATGAGCGTCGACGAGCGGCCGCGGCGGTTCGGACGCCGGCGCGCGGACTTCGAGGCCCTGGAGGCCGCGGGCGAGTCGCTCGGGGCGCTGCGCGCCGAGCTGACGCTGCTGCGCGAGGAGAACGCGCGGCTGAAGGCGGCCCCGCACCAGGCGCCGGACATCGCCGCGCTGCTCGGACGCGCCCGGACGCTGCCCGAGACGCCGCTGGACGACGCCAGCCTCGCCGATGAGATGACGCGGGTGCTGGTCGAAGGGCTCGTCGTGCGCGAGTCGCTGCTCGAGATCTGCCAGGAGATCGAGCGGGCGATGGTGTCGTTCGAGGCTCGGCTGAAGGCGTTGGACACCACGGTGAGCCTGCATGGCGGCGGCACCCGCGCTTGAGCCCGCACCCCCGGCGCCGGCGCCGCGCGCGGCGGCGCCGGGCCCTCGCCCCCGGGTCCTGCTGCTCACGGAGGGCACGTACCCGTACGCGCTCGGCGGCGTGAGCTCGTGGTGTGACCTGCTGATCCGGGGGCTCGACGAATTCGACTGGGCGGTGCTGCCGATCGTCGCCGCGGACGGGCGCCCGCCCCTGTACGAGCTGCCGCCGCACGCCCACGAGATCGGGCCGCTGGAGGTGTGGTCGGAGCGCCGGCCGCGAGGCGGCGGCCGCGGGCCGTGCCGGTGGGACCTTCCGGGGGCGCTCGTCCGAGGGCTGCTGGGGTGGCACGGTGACACCGAGGCCGTGGTCGCCGAGTGCGTGTGGTGCCGGCACCACCCGGCCGGGGTGCGGCGCGTGTTCCGGTCCGGGCGGGGGTGGAACGCGTTCCTGGCCGGGCTGCGGGACGTGCTGGCCGAGCGCATCCCGGAGGCGGGGACGCCGCCCCGGCTGGACCTCGTGGAGGCCGCCGCGCTCTACCAGACGCTGTACTGGGTCGCGCGCACGGCGTCCGCGCCGACCCCCGCCGCGGACGTGCTCCACGTCACCGCCGCAGGCTGGTCGGCCATCCCGGCGCGGGTCCACAAGGCGCTGCACGCGACCCCGATCGTGTTGACCGAGCACGGTGTCTACCTGCGGGAGGCGTACCTCGCGGCCGTGCGCAGCGGCGGCTCGCCCGGTGCGCGGTTCTCCGCCACGCGCTTGGCGCGCGGGCTCGCGCGCTGCGCGTACGCGGGCGCGGACGTCATCTGCCCGGTCACCGACGCGAACGCCTACTGGGAGATGGGGCTCGGGATCGACCCGGCGAAGATCCTCGTCCTCTACAACGGGCTGCGTCAGCCGCCGCCACCGTCGCCGCCGCCGGGCGAGCGCATCGTCGTGTCGGTCGGGCGGATCGATCCGCTCAAGGACATCTACACGCTGCTGCGCGTGGCGGCGGAGACGGTGCGGGTCATGCCGGAGGCGCGCTTCCGCCACTTCGGGTCGACGACCGCCGGGGAGGAGGCCTACGGCCGCTCGTGCCTGGCGCTGCACGAGCGGCTCGGTCTCGGTGACCGGTTCGCGTTCATGGGACGCACCACGGACCCGACGGGCGTGGTGCAAGGGGCCGACGTGGTCCTTATGACGAGCATCTCGGAAGGGCTTCCGATGTCCGTGCTCGAGGCGATGAGCCAGGGCCGCCCCGTCGTGTCCACCGCCGTGGGCGGCGTGCCCGACGTGGTCAAGGGCTGCGGCGTCGTGTGCGCCCCCGGGGACGACCACGCGCTCACGACCGCGGTCGTGATGCTCCTTCGCAATCCGGAGCTCGCGTGGCGGCTCGGGCTGCGTGGGCACGCCCGGCTTGGACGCATCTTCAACGAAGGCGCCTGCGTCGAGGGCTACCGCGAGCTGTTGCACACGCTCACCCGCGACCGGGCGCGGCTGCACGCGGTGCGGTGATGACGGCCGCGCGCGCCTCCGGGCTGGTCGAGGCACGGCTGGGGCGCCCGCCGCAGGATGCCCTCGAGGCCGCGGTCGTGCTCGAGGCGTGGGCGGGCGTGCCCGCACAACAGGCGCTGGAGACCGCGAGCGCCTGCATGCCCCGCACGCCGGCGCCGCCGGCCCTGAGCGGTACGCGGCCGGCGACGCCGCGCCGCCCACCACGGATGGCCGCCGAGGGAGCGGCCCTGCTCGCGACCGTGTCGGCGATCGCCCTTTGGGCCGCGCCGCTCGCGGCGGCGCTCGGCGACGGCGTGGTCGGCCGCGCTCTGACGCTCGCCCTGCCGCTGGCGCTCGGCCTGCACTCGGCGCTTCAGGCCCGGCACCTCGGGCGGCCGTCCGGCCTCGACGGTCTGCGCCACCGGCGCGCCGCACTGATCGTCGGGGCCGTCGCGCTCGTGGCCGGCCCGGCCGCGGTCCTCGGCTCGGCGGGAGCGCTGGCCGGCCTGCTCACGGTCACCTGGACGAGCGGCAGCATCCTGCTCCGCCGCGGCTGGGTCGCGGGGTACGCCGCGGTCGTCGTCGGCGCGACGCCCGTGATGCTCGCGGACGTGCCCGCGCTCGCCGTGGTGGCCGCAGTCGCGACGATCGCCACGGCCGCCGCCGCGTGCGCCATCGGCACCCCGCGCGGGCGGCGTGCCGCCGACGAGCCGCGCGCGCGCCGCGTACGGCGGGCCGTCGTGCCCGGGCCCTGGACCCGGATGGCCGGCGCGGGGCTCGCCGGGGTCGGCATCGGGGTGCTGCTCGTCGGCGACCCGTCCGTGGGGTGGGCGGGTGGGCCGGCGGCGGCGCTCGCCCTGTTGCCGTCGGCGGTCGGCGGGCTGTGGGCGGGGCACGCGCTCTGGCGGCTCGCCGACGTGTTCCCGCAGGCGCTGTCCGGCGTGCCGGCGTGCGACGGGACGGGTCCTTCGGCGCGGCGCTCGGTGGGGACGCTCGCCGGGGCGATCGGGCGGCTCGCGCTGACGACCGTGGTCGGGTCGCTCGCCGTCGTGCTGGTGGCGCCGGGTCCCGGGGCGGGCGTGCTCGCCGGCTTCGGCGTGGTCGCGCTCGCCGGCGTGCTCGTCGCGCTGCTGGAGTCGCTCGGGCGACCGGTCTGGGCGACACCGGCCATCGCGGCGGGCGTCGCCGCCGAGCTCGCCGTCCCGGTGCCGTTCGACGGCGCCGCGTTGGCCGCCGGCGGCGCGGTGGCGGTCCTGCTGATGGCGCCCGCGGCACTGGTCCTGCTCGCCCGGCCGGCTCGCACGCTGGCCACGGCCCTGTGGATCCCATGAGCCGCGCCGGCGTGCTCGCCACCGTGGTGCTCGCGGGCTGCGGCGCACAGCCCGATCCGGTCTGCCCGGAGCCGCTCGTCCCCGCCTACGTGTCCGCCGACGAGTTCCTGCGGATCGCAGAACGCGCGCCGCTTCCGCGGCTGCTCGTCGTCAACCCCGCCAGCGGCCCGGGGACCGAGGCCGAGCCGGCCTTCCGCCGCGCCATCGCCACCGCCCAGGCGAACGGCGCGCGCGTCCTGGGCTACGTGGCGACCCGCTGGGGCGCGCGCCCGCGCGCTGAGGTGGCCCGCGACGTCCGGCGCTACCGCGCGTGGTACGGCATCGACGGCATCTTCCTCGACGAGGCGGGGGACGACGAACCCCGCATCGACCAGTACCGGGCGCTCGCCGCCGACGCACGGGCCGCGGGAGCGGACTTCCTGGTCCTGAACCCGGGCGTGGTGCCGGCCCGCGCCTACTTCGAGCTCGCCGACGTCGTCGTCACGTTCGAGGGCTCCTACGCCGACTACCGGCGTTGGCACCCGCCCGCCTGGCTGGACTCGGAACGCACCGCGCACCTCGTCTACGCGGCACCGCAGGCTGCCGACGTGCCGCCCAACGCGTACCTGACCACCGGCACCCTGCCCCACCCGTGGGGCACCGTCACGCGGCCGCGAGCGTGCCCATGACCCGCGAGCCGAACCTCTGGGCCCGCCGCCCGCACGACCGCCACCCCGACCTGTACGAAGCGGAGTACGCGAAGCAGCTCGAGCGGATCGCGCGTATACGCACCACCGTCAGCGCAGGACTGCCGCACGACGAGCCGCCGACCCACGCGAGCGGTGACGAGCGTTGGCTCGCGCCGGCGGGCCCGCGCGACGACGCCCCCTGGGCCGCAATGGGCGGCCCATGCGACGACGAAGCGCCGCCACGCGCGGCCGCCGCGGACGCGAGCGCGCGCGTCCGCCGCGACGGGACGTCCACCCGCTGGGACGTCGCGCCGGCCGACCTGGCGCCGCCGCTCGGCGAGCCACCGCGGCCGTGGCGCCGCCCACCGGAGTGGCGTCGCCACAACGGCACGCCGGGCGGCACAGCGAGCTCGTGGGAAGCACCGGCCGCCGCGCAGCCCGACTCGCGCCGGCCCGCCACGACGCCGCAAGACGCACCGGCGCGTCCCGCGCCCGGCTCCCGCCGCTCCGGCGCCGGCACGACTCGCTCGCGCCGCCTGGCCGTGGCCCGGTGGGCGGCGCTGGTCGCGATCGCCGTCGGGCTCGCCGCCAGCGCGCTCTGGCTCGTCCGGTCCGAGCCGCGCACCGCCGCGGCCGCGACCACGTTCCGCGTGCCGGCTCAACCGACCGGGATCGCGGTTGCCGGCGGCCGGGTGTGGGTCGCGGGACCGGGTGCCGGGGCTGTCTGGATCCTCGACCCGGCGACGGGTCGTCCCGCGGCCCCGGCGCTCAGGACGGGCGGCACGCCCGCCCGGGTCGCCGTCGGGCCGCGGTGGGCATGGGTCGCCGATACGCGCAGCGGCGCGATCGTGCGCGCCAGGGCCGACGGCACCGGCGCTCCCCGGGTGTTGAGCCGGGGCCCGGACGTGACCGACGTCGCGGTCGCCGCCGGGGCCGTGTGGGCGGCCGGCTCCGCGGACGGGACGATCCGGGTGCGCCCGGACCGAGGCCCGTGGCGGACGCTGCACGTCGGCTCGCGCCCGCTGGCGCTGGCGGCGGACGAGCGTCGTGTGGTGGCCGTGGACGCCAGCACAGGGACGCTCGTGCGGTTGTCCGCGGCCCGCAGACGCGTCGAAGGACCACCGATCGCGCTCGGCGGTGCCCCGGTGGACGTCGCGCTGGACGGGGAGCACGCCTGGGCGGTCGACTCGGCCGCCGGGACGCTGCAGCGGATCGACGTCGATCGTGGCGTGGCCGACCTGCCCGCACCGCTGTGCGCCGCACCACTGGCCGTCGCGGCCGGCCGCGGCGAGGTGTTCGTCCTGTGCCGCGGCGACCGCGCTCTTCTCCACCTCGACGGCCTCACGGGGCAGCTCCGCCGCCGCACGCCTCTGCCCGCGCCGCCGACCGCCCTCGCCCTCGACGACCGGCACGTGTGGATCGCGGCCGGCGAGCACGAGGTGATCCGCGTTGACCGTTGACAACCCCAGGAAGGGGGATCGCATGCGCCGCATACCGCTGCTGATCGGACTCGCGGTGACGGCCACCGCCGCGCACCCCGCGCGCGCCGCGGCTCAGGCGCCGCCCGGGCCCCCGGGGCCGCCGCCCGGAAGCGGGGCGAACCTGCCGTCCTCACCGGGCACGGCGCTGTCCTTCGTTCCGCCCGGCGTCCCGATGAACGTCCCGCCGGCCACCGGCCCGGGACTGCTGCGCGACACGAACGCCCGCCTCGACGACCGCCGCTTCACCCTCCGCTTCGCCTGCCAGCGGGACGGCGCGCTGCAGGTCCGCGCCCCGCGCATCGCGCCACGCGCAATCGCCGCCACCCGCTTCCGCTGCGTGAACCAGCGCGCCACCGCGCGCCTGACGGTCTCGACCCGCAGCGCGCGCCGGATCGCACGTCGCTCGAGCGTCGCGGCCACGGCCGTGATCGACCGCGCCCGGCTGCACTTCACGCTCACCTCCCGCAGACGCGCCGCGGCCGTGAAGGGCTTCTGGACGGACGGCCACCTCCAATGCGACCCCGGGTTCCTCGTCGAGCCGGACTTCACCACCAAGGCCGCGACGCCCGTGTCCACGCGCGGCTGGGTCGCGGTGTACACGGCCGCCACCGGCTGGCACTGGTTCGGCACCCTGGGCGAGAACCGCGGACGCTGGAACGCCTGGACGGCGACGCGCACCGGCATCGCCCAGTTCCACCCGGACGCGAGCGTGACGCCGGTTCCCTGGACGCTCGGCCCGATCAGCGTGCCGCCCGGCTCCGGACGCTACGCCGTCGGCGTGTACGAGATCGTCTATTGGGTCGGCGGGCGCGCCGACCACCAGTGGCAGTACGTCAACGCGGGCACGACCGGCGCTGTCGCCGCGGGCTCGCCCACCCACTACTGCGTGTACCCGTGATCATGCGCAGCGCCCTCGTCACCGGCGGAGCCGGGTTCATCGGCTCCCACCTCGTCAACGCGCTCGTCGAAGACGGCCGCCGCGTCACCGTCCTGGACGACCTCTCGACCGGTCGCTGGGAGAACCTGTTCGGCGCGCTCAACCACGGCGTGCGGCTGACACCGGGGAACGTGACCGACCCACACGCCGTCGCCCGCGCGCTCACCGCCGAGCGGCCCGACACGATCTACCACCTCGCCGCCCAGATCGACGTCCGCCACGCCGTCGCCGACCCCATCCACGACGCCGTCGTCAACCTGATCGGCACGCTGACGCTGCTGCAGGCCGCCCAGCGCCACGGCGTCCGGCGCTTCGTGCTGGCCTCGACCGGCGGGGCCATCTACGGCGAGGCGGACGTCCTGCCGACGCCCGAGAGCGCCGAGGTCCGTCCCGCGTCCCCCTACGCCGCCTCCAAGGCGGCCGCCGAGAGCTACCTGGACCTCTACCGCACGCTGTTCGGCCTCTCGACACTCAGCCTGCGCCTGTCCAACGTCTACGGCCCGCGCCAGAACGGCGCGGGCGAGGCCGGCGTGGTCGCGATGTTCTGCGCTGCCGCCCGCGCCGGGCACCCCGTCACCGTGTTCGGCGACGGCGGCCAGACGCGTGACTTCCTGTACGTCGACGACGTCGTGCGCGCGTTCATGGCCGCCGGCGAGCGCCCGGTGACCGGCTGCGTGAACGTCGCCACCGGGCGCGAGACGACCGTGCTGGCGGTGGCGCAGGAACTCGGCCTGCGCGTGCGTCACGCGCCCGAGCGCGCGGGCGAGGTCCGACGCTCCTGCCTGGACCCGTCGCGCGCAGCCGCGGCGCTGGGCTGGGCGGCCCGCGTCGCGTTCACCGACGGGCTGGACCGCACGCTCACCAGCATGGCTCCCGCCACGCGTCGAGCGCCAGTCGCTTCCGTTGCGCCATGAACCCGAGGTCGCGGGCGGCGGGGCAGAACCCGCCGTCCGCGTACTCGACGACGAAGACCGCCTTGCCCGCGTCCGCGAACGGCTTCAACCGCGCGCACTCACGGTACGCGAAGCACTCCTCGCTGAGCGCCCAGTCGTACCACGGCTCGAGCGCGCGCACCTGCTCCAGGTCGTTCTTGAGAGCGATGGAGAGCCCGCGAGCGTGCGCGGCCCGCGCGAGCCACCGGTTGAAGCGCAGCTGATGGCGCCCGCGCAGGGCGAACCCGGAGTCGTTGGCATACCCGTCCACGTTGTCGGGCTCGACCGCGTCGAAGCCCTTCTCGGCGCACAGGTTCAGCCGCCGCCGCATGATCGGCCGCAGGACGCTCAACCGGCGCACGTCGAGCCAGCGTTCGCGCGGCCAGTCCGCGAGCCGCTGGCCGATCACGCTTCGGGGGAAGGCCTTCGAGTCCGGGCGCCCCGGCTCGTGCGTGCCCGCGCTGAAGTAGCACGCGGCCCGCGCGCCCATCGCGTGGATGCGCGCGACGTCGGCGGCCGAGGTCTCGAACAGGTCGACGTCGTAGAGGTCCGCACGCACGGACAGGTCGAGCCGGCCGCTGAGCTGCCACTGGAAGGTGCTCGTCGGCGGCGGGGCCCACGGAACGGCGAGCGCCACCGCGGCGATCAACGCGATCACCGCGGGCGCAGCCGGATCACCGTGCCGCTGCGCGCGTCGACCACCCACGCGCTGCCGGCGCCGACCGCCAGCCCCGTCGGGAAGCCTTCGATCCGGGTCACACGGCGGGTCCGCCCGCTCGGGTCGATCGCCCGCACCGTGCCGTCGCGGGTGTCGAGGACGAGCACGCCCTCGGCCGTCACGGCCAGCGCCCCAGGCGCCCCGCCCACGGGGATGGCGCCCTCCGGACGCCCCGTGCGCGCGGACAGCCGCGTCACGGTACCGTCGCCGCGGTTGGCCACCCACACCGAGCCGTGCCCGACCGCGATGTCCTGCGGATCCCGGCCGACGGGGATGCGGCGTCCCAGCACCACGTCCTCGCGGGGATCGATGCGCGCGACGGTGCCGTCCCCCGCGTTCACGACCCACACCGAACCGGCGCCGACCGCGAGCGCCGCCGGGAAGCTGCCGGTCCGCACCGGGGTCCCGAGGACGCGGTTGCCGACCGGGTCCACGCGCGTCACCGTGCCGGCGAGCCCGTTCGTCACCCACGTGCCCTCGGCGCTCACCGCGACGTCCACGGCCGGCGCGCGGATGGCGATCCGGCGCCCGCTGCCGGGCACGAGAGGATCGATGCGGGTGACGCTGTCGTCGCCGGCGTTCGCCGTCCACACCGAGCCGCCACCGACGGCGACGCGCAGCGGCGAGGAGCCTGCTCGGTGGATCGTGGGGTCCCCTTCCACATCGCGGACGTCCAGGGCCACGACCCGGTCGTCGCGGCCGCTGACGACCCACACGGTCGAGCCCTCGACCGCGACGTCGGTGGGCAAGCGGCCGGCCGCGAGCCGGCGGTCGTCGGACACGACCGCCGGCTCGCGCAGCAGGATCACCACGGCGGCGGGCGCGAGCAGCAGGACCAGCATCACCGCCGCGAACGCCGCCATCGTCTTGCGCGACAGCGGGCGCGTCGGGTCGCGAGGCGCCGTCAGCACCGACATCACGGATCGACGCTCTCCGTGCCGGGAAGCCGCGTGGGCGCGACGGCGGCGTTCAACCGAGCGTCCTCGGGCCGGAAACCCGGGTGCGCGGCGCGAGCGCGCGCGTGCTGGCGGCTCACGCACCGGTACTGCTCCGCCCAGCCGACGAAGACCCGCCGTGGCCCCGGCCTCAGTTCGCCCATGCGCGCCTTGATCCGCGCCCACCGCACGGCGGTGGCCGGCGCGCCGGCGAGCTCGGCACGCGCCATGCCGACCAGCCGCCCGGCCGCGTCGACGACGGGCCCGCCGGACACCTCGGGCACCAGTGGCGAGTCCAGCCGCCCGGCGGAGTCCGCTCGCACGGGGATGGTCGCCAGGCCCGAGCCCACGCCGGCCGCGCGCCGGCCGACGGACCGCAGCAGGCCGTCGCCGGCGGGCGAGCCGGCCGGCGCGCTCGCGAGCGCCGCAAGGCCCGGGATGCGCGGGTGGACCTCGAGCAACGCGAGGTCGTCGCACGGCGCTCGGGCCACGATCCGCCCGTGCAGCACGCCGAAGCCGGTCGCGAGCTTGAGCGAGCGCGCGCCCCACACGGCGTGGGCGGTGGTCGCCACCAGCCCGCGATCCGCGTCGACCACGAACCCCGAGCCGAGCTGCTCCTCGCCGCCCACACGCGCCGACACGCCCACGACGCCCAGGTCGAGCCGCTGCGCCGGCGGCGCCGGGGCGGCCGGGCCCTGGCGCTCGTCGCCACAACCCGCCAGCGCGGCGCATACCACAGCGGCTGTCGGAACCACGAGCCGGTCCATCGGCGCGATCCTAAGTCGAGCGATGCTCGCTGTGACAGCCACTTCCGAGGTGGTATGCGGATTTGCTGACCGCTCTGCACGTATACGCGATCCGCCTTGCGGATGTCCGTTGCGTGAATCGTCCGCCCGGTGACGTCCCGGCCCCTTGACGGCACCCGTGCGAGTAGACCGTGCCGGACCCGTGGCTCTCTTGCATCCCACCGAGCGCCCCCAGCCCGCACCAGCGGCCCCGCCGCGCCGGCGCCTGCTGCTGCTCGCGCTCATGTGCCTCGTGCTCGGCGCGCTCGGCGGAGCCTGGGCGGCGACGGCCACGCGCACCGAACCCGTGCAGACGCGCTTCGTCCCGCCACGCGAGGCCGCGTTCGACTTCACCCTCCGCGACCAGGACGGCCGCCCCGCCCGCCTGGCGGACGCGCGCGGGCGCGTCGTCGCGCTCACGTTCATCTACGCCAGCTGCCGGGACCTGTGCCCCGCGGAGGGCAATGACGTCGCGAGCGCGATGGATCTCGTGGGCGGGGACGACGTCGTCGCGTACATCGTGAGCGTCGACCCGGTGGGAGACACCCCCGAGCGCGCGCGGGCGTGGATCGACCGCCGCGGGCTCGGCGGTCGTGGCCGCTACCTGCTCGGCACCCGGGACCAGCTGCGGCCGGTGTGGATCCACTACGGGATCGCGCCGATGAACGCCACGCGGGCCGAGTCGATCGCCGCCGCCGCGCGCGCGGACGCGTTCCGCGCCGCGAACCCGCCGAACCGCTCGCGCGGTGGCTTCCGCTACGAGCCGCCGCCCCAGCCCGCGCAGCCCCCGCCGGGCGCGGACGACCCGTACCCGGACACGGCCGACCTGGCGTACCGCGGGCGCGCCCGCCACATCGCCGGCTGGGACTTCGAGCACTCCGCGTACGTGTTGCTCATCGACAAGCGGGGCGAGCAACGGCTTGGCATCCCGTTCGAGTCGCTCGACCCGCGGTCGCTGGCCCAGGATCTCCGCGCGCTCGTCGCCGAGCCGGTCTGAAGCGGCCTACAGTGGCGCGCCGTGGAGCGCGTCAAGTACCCACGCACCTGGCATCTGCCGGACAGCCCGAACCGCGGCGCGGACGGCGATCACGCCTACGCGGACTACGGCTCCTTCGAGGGCCGCGAGGTCGTGGTGACCGAGAAGCTCGATGGCGAGAACACGTCCATCTACGCCGACGGGTACACGCACGCCCGCAGCGTCTCCTCCGGCTACCACCAGACGCGCACGTGGGTGCGTGCGCTGGCCGGGCGGATCGCCCACGCGCTGCCCGACGGCTGGCGCGTGTGCGGCGAGAACACCTACGGGCGCCACTCGATCGCCTACGACGCGCTGCCGTCCTACTTCCAGCTGTTCGCGGTCTATGACGCGGACGACGTGTGCCTGTCGTGGGACGACACCGCGGCGTGGGCGCACCGGCTCGGCGTCGATCTCGTGCCGCTGCTGTTCCGGGGCGAGTTCGACCGGGTTCGAGTCCTGTCGCTGCTCGGCGGGGCGTCGGCGTACGGGCCCGAGCGCGAGGGCGTGGTGGTGCGCTGGGCGAGCGCCTTCGGGCGCGACGAGCACCTGGGCGCGGTCGGCAAGCTCGTGCGCGCCGACCATGTCAAGACCGACCAGCACTGGATGAGCGGGGCGGTCGTGCCGAACGGGCTGGCGTCGTGATCGCCGTGGGCGCGGAGCTGGGGGCCGAAGACGCCCCGTGGCTGGCGGCGATGGCCGAGACGCCGCAGAACCCGCTCTACCACGGTGAGGGCGACGTGCTCGCGCACACGCGGATGGTGTGCGAGCAGCTGGTCGCGGCGCCCGACTGGGCGCAGCTGAGCGAGCTCACGCGCGAGGAGCTGTGGCTCGCGGCGGTGCTGCACGACGTCGGCAAGCCGGCCACGACGCGTTTCCAGGACGGCCGCTGGACCGCGCCCGGCCACGCGCGCCGTGGCGCGATCATCGCGCGCCGGCTGCTGTGGGAGGCGGGCGTGGAGCCGCACGCGCGCGAGCGGATCTGCGCGCTGGTGCGCCACCACATGGCCCCGTACCGGCTCGTGGGCGCCGGCCGCGCCGTGCGCCGGTGCCTGGAGATCTCGGTCGAGGCGGGCTGTGATCGCCAGCACCGGCTCACCCGCGCGGACGCGCTCGGGCGGATCGCGCCCGACGTCGAAGGGCTCGCGCTCGAGGTGGACCTGTTCGCCGAGTTCGCGGCCGAGCTCGGCTGTCTGGACGCGCCGTACCCGTTCGCGTCCGACCACGCGCGCTTCAGCTACTTCACCCGCGACGACCGCGACCCCGCGTACGCCGCCTACGACGACACGCGCAGCCGCGTGGTGGTGCTGTCCGGCCTGCCCGGCTCCGGCAAGGACCTGTGGATTGCGCTCCACGGGGACGGCCGGCCCGTCATCTCCCTCGACGACCTGCGCCGCGAACGCGGGATCAAGCGCGGCGACTCCACCGGCGAGGGCCGGCTGATCCAGGACGCGCGCGAGCAGGCACGCGTGTACCTGCGCGCCGGTGAGCCGTTCATCTGGAACGCGACGAACCTGTCGGCGCAGCTGCGCGGCCAGACGCTCGCGCTGCTCGCCGACTACCACGCGCACGTCACCATCGTGGCCGTCGAGGCGCCCGCGGACGAGCTCGCCCGCCGTAACCGTGACCGCGCGCACCCGGTGCCCTGGCCGGCGATCGAGCGGATGCTCGACCGCTGGGAGGCGCCGACCCGGACGGAGTGTCATGTGCTCGACACCTGGAACGCAGGTGTGTCAGCGACCTGACAGACCGGTCGGTCCGATGTCTGGGTTTTTGCTCTCTGACGCGCGAGCCTGCGTACGAGCGCGTTGATCCATGACGACACCGCTGGTAGGCGTTGTGCCTGGCTGGTGACGGACGTGGAGGCGGCGTTGGCGAACGGCAATGGCGGATCCCGAAGGGCGATCGGCTATGTGTGCCTCACGCACCCCGCCGAGGACGAGCTCGCGCGGCGCAGCCACGCCCTCCGCGCGTGCTGCGCGGAGCGTGGGCTGCTCCTGACCCGCGTCGTGCACGACGTCGACCCGTACGGGCAGGACCGGCGTCCGTCGCTCGTGTGGGCGCTCGAGCAGCTGGCCGACCGCCGGGCGGATGCGCTCGTGCTGACCCGGCTGCACGATCTGTCCGCGAACCCGCTCAACCTGCGCCCGCTGCTGACGTGGTTCGACCACGAGCACCGAACCCTGATCGCGCTCGACCCGCCCGTGGACACGTCCGTGGAGGGCGGCCGGGTGGTGGCGCTGGCCAACGCGCGCCTGCGCGACGGCGGGCGTTTCTCGGTCGCCGACATCCCGGAGCTGCAGGAGCGGATCGCGATCATGCGCGAGAGCGGGATGACCCTGCAGGCGATCGCCGACCGGCTCAACGCCGAGGGCGTGCCGACCCTGCGCGGCGGCGCGAAGTGGCGCCCGTCGAGCGTGCAACGGGCGACGGGTTACCGGCGTCCGCCCGGGCGTGGCGTCAAGCTCTCGAACTGACCGGCGCTCCGCTCGGCGCCGGACTTTGGCAGGTAAGGGTCCGGCGCCGGAGCGAGTGTCACGGAGCGCTTGAGCCCGGCCGGACGCTCCCCAGAACCCGGCCGGTGCGCCGGTGTCGCGTCGGCCCTACGACGCGACTGCTCTCTCGCGCTCCGTATCGCCGGGAACCGCGCGGATCACTCCCGCTTCGCGCCCGGCCTGCCGATTGCTGACCAAACCGCGCGTATACGCAATCATGAAGCCCGGGCGGCGCTGGCGCGGCCCGGTTGCAGGCGCTCGGTCAGCTGGAGCGCCTCGAAACCGTCGACCAGCGCGTCGGTGCCCTGCTCGAGCTTGAGCTGCATCTCATCGGCGTAGAGCGGATAGACGCCGAGGAAGGTCACGGTGTGGTCGCCGTGCTCGAGGCGCGTGAACGGCTCGTCGACGGTCATGACGGGGAACAGCAGCGCGCAGCAGAACTGGGTGTCCTCGGCGTACGGCTCGGGTGGGTCGCCGTTCGGGACGGTGTGGCCGAACCACAGCCAGGTGTTGAAGGAGTGCGGAAGCACGGCGAGGTTCTGCAGCAGCCGGAACGGCCAGTACACGCGCTCGTCATCGAACGCGTCGTGGTCGATGGGCCAGTCCGGAGGCAGCGCCATCACCAGCTCGGCGCGGGAGACGTCGTCGCTCGGCGCGTCCATCGGGCGCTCGCTCATGCCGGAGGTCACGAGCGTGATCATCGGGCGCTCCTGCGTCGGCATCACGACGTGGATGTCGACGTGCACGTACGGCGACAGCGCTTGGTGAAAGACGCCCTCGGGCTCGCCGAGGTGGCGTTCGATGTGCGCGTCGATGGCCTCGATCAGGTCGGGGTCGCCGCCCGACAGCACCGGCTCCGCGGCCTCCTCGTGACGGTAGATGCGGCTGCCGCCGGCGCTGTACTGGTCATCGGATCTGCCGCGACGGAAGCGGTCCAGGAAGCCCATGCGCCTCCC
The DNA here is from genome assembly GCF_003344625.1 of Solirubrobacter deserti. Classification (GTDB taxonomy): domain Bacteria; phylum Actinomycetota; class Thermoleophilia; order Solirubrobacterales; family Solirubrobacteraceae; genus Solirubrobacter; species Solirubrobacter deserti. The sequence goes on from NZ_QPKJ02000006.1 coordinate 238,597, forward strand.
CGTACCCGAAGTTGGCGTGCGGGAACTTCACACCGCCCCGCGCAAACTTGCCACATGAGGGGTGGACGGTCCGTTTTGCTCAACCTCACTTCACCGAAGGCCGACAGGGTGGATGTGCCGCTGTTCCGTCGCTCTCCCTCCCCCGCCTCAGTGGCCGCGCCTGACGCTGCCGCGGCCGAGCTGCGCGCTCGCCTGCGCAGCATGCACGACCACTGCCTGACCAACCTCGTCGCGGGGCTCGACGCCATGAACCGCGGCGACCTGACGTACCACGTCGCTCCTGCCACCAAGCCGATCACCACGCGCTCGGACGATCCCGAGACCCAGGAGCTGGTCGACCTCTTCAACTCGATGCTCGACAAGGCGCAGACCGCCTTGCAGGGTTACAACGACGTGCGCGAGACGATGCGCGCCGCGCTCGGTGACCAGTCCTGTCTGGACGGGCTCCAGGAGCGCCTGACGAGCATGTCGCAACACTGCCTGACCGGGCTCGGCGACGGGCTCGGCGCGATGGCGCAGGGCGACCTGACCGTGACCGTGCACCCGGCGACGACCGCGCTCGAGGCCCCGCACGGCCGCGAGCTCGGCTCGCTCGGCGAGACCTTCAACGTGATGCTCGGCCAGGCCCAGGGCGGCCTCGAGCTCTACAACGCGACGCGCGAGAGCGTCGCCCAGATCATCGCCGGCATCAGCGAGACCGCCGAGCGTGTCTCAGGCGCCTCGCAGGAGATGTCCGCGACCACGTCGGAGACCGGCAGCGCGATCGAGGACATCGCGCGCCTGTCGTCCACCGTCGCCGAGGGTGCCGACCGCCAGGTCCGCAGCATCGAGGCGGCGGAGTCGATCAACCGCGAGGCCGTCGAGCTGGCCGCGCACGCCGCGCAGCTCGCCGCCCAGGGTGTCGAGCTCACCACCCAGATCTCCGCGATCGCCGACCAGACCAACCTGCTCGCGCTCAACGCCGCGATCGAGGCCGCCCGTGCGGGCGAGACCGGCCGCGGGTTCGCCGTCGTCGCCGACGAGGTCCGCAAGCTCGCGGAGTCCTCCAACGGCACCGTGCGCGAGACCGAGGCCGCGTTCCACGGGCTGTCCGAGAGCATCACCAGCGTCTCCGCGTGCATCGAACGCATGTCCGAGGCGACGGTCAACGTGGGCCAGATCGCCCGGGAAGCCGGCGCCGCGACGGCCGACGTGTCCGCCGCGACCGAGCAGTCCTCCGCCGCCACCCAGCAGATCGCCGCCTCCAGCGCCGACCTCGCCGAGATGGCGACCTCGCTGCAGGGCCTCGTGGAGACCTTTCGCCGCTAAGTCGTGAAGGTCAGCGTCATCCAGCCGAACTGGTCGCCGGGCAGGTAGAAGCCGGCGAACACGGAGTCCGCGGCGCCCTCCGGGATGATCCCGGCGATCCGCTCGTAGACGTAGGTGTTGTTGGTTCCCGCCGGGTTGTGGATGCCGGCGGGGCCGGGGTCGACCGAGCATGCGGCGGGCGCGGGGCCTTTCGCGGTGTCGAGGTTCACGAGCACGGCGCGCTTGTTGCCGGCGTCGGTGCCGCCGGAGCCGTCGAAGCGGAAGATCATCCGGGACGCCGCGCCATTGATCTCGACCTCGGGCTCTTTGGCGTTGAAGTCGATCGTGTGCGCGCGATAGCCGAAGTGCACGGCGCCGTTGAAGTACAACGCCGCCTGGCCGCTCGCGGGGTCGTACCAGCCCTCGCGGAACGGGAACTGGTACTGGTAGCGCAGCTGCGCGGGGTTCACGCCGCCGCTGCTCGAGCAGCCCTGCGAAGGCGGGTCGGCGACCGCCGGCGCGACCGCGCTGGCGCCGTCGCCTGAGGCCGTGCCGGCGCTCACGTACTGCACGAACGAGTCCCGCACGCGCCAGGTGACCGAGGCTGACGTGATCGCCACCGCGGTCGCCGGGCGGGCGAGCGGCGACGGCTCGTTGGTGATCGGCGTCGTCGCCGGCCCACCGCTGCCCGGCGTGGTGGGCGAGGCGGGCGCGGTCGGCGTCGTGGTGCCGGGCTGGAACGCGGCGTCCACGGACGTGGTGCCGAACGTGCCGGTCTTGACGCGCTCGAGGCGCAGCGCCTTGCGGATCGCGGTGGCGCCCGCTTTGGTCAGCGTCACGCGGGCACTCGAGACGCGCACGGTGCCGGCCGCCGCGCCGAGCGAGAGGTTGCTTGCCGTCGTGCGCACGGTGAACGCCGTGCGGCGCGTGCCCGCGATGCGGGCGGTCAGCCGGGAGGAAGAGCCGAGCGTGGCCTGCCAGCGCGTCAGCGTGACCGCGCGCCGTCCGGCGCGCAGGCGCAGGGCGCCGTCGTGGGTGAGCGTCGCGGTCGTCCCGACCGTCCCGCTCGCCACCGGGAGCGTGAGCTTGGAGCCCCGCAGCGTGGCCGGCGCGACGGCACTCACCTTCACGCCCTGCCGCTTGAGCGCGCTCAGCGCGCTGCCCTTGAGGGTGACCGTCGTGTCGGCCGCGGCCGCCGCGGGAAGCGCGAGCGCGGCGAGCGCCGCGCCGGCGAGTGCCGTCCTGAACATCTCAGCCCTTTCGGAGCTTGAAGCTCGTCGAGATCGTCTGCGTGACCCGCTGGCCGCCGGCCGGGGTGACCGTCACCGTCATGCGCGCCTTCACAGTACGACGGCCGAGTGCGCGGACCGCCGCCTTCGGAAGCCGCAGGCGCAACTCGCCCGCCCGGCCCGCGGCGAGCTTCGTCGGGCCCGTCACCCGCGCACTGTAGGTCCTGCCGCCGATCTTGAGCTTGACCGTGCGCGGGCGCGAGATCGTGCAGCCCGCGCTCGGGCAGGTGAGCGAGGCGAAGCGCAGCACGCCGCTGCGGGTGACCGTCTGCAGGGCGGCGACGCGCGTGACGGCCGGCGCCTCGACCGCGGCCGGCGTGGCCGCCGGTGTGGGCGTCGGCGTGCTCGCCGGCGGAGCCGGGGTCGCCATCGGCGTGGCCGTCGCGTCAGGGGTCGCGGTCGGCGTGGCTGTCGGGTCGGGCGTCACGGTCGGCTGCGGCGTGGCCGTCGGCTCGGGCTCCGGCGCCCACGCCGTCACGGTGATGGTCACCGGGTCGAGCTCCGTGCCCTCGGTGTAGAAGCCCGCGAACGCGGGCGCGCCGTCCTGGGTCAGCGTCGCCGGCAGCTTGTCGAGCACGACCGGCGGCGTCGCGTTCGCGGGAGCGCCGCCCGCGAGCGCCGCGAACTCCACGTTCGGGAAGTGCTCGACCTCACCGGAGTTGAGCGACTTGCTCTTGACGTCCGCGTACAGCCTCGAGCTCGTCGTCCCCACCAGCACGCGCGGGTTGGTGAACGTCATGTCGAGCAGGCCGCTGTGGCCGAGGAACCTGACGGTACCGCCTGCGCGCACCAAGCCGGTGCGCGTCTCGGGATCGAAGTCGTCGCCCGTCAGCGGAAAGCGGAACGTGCCGTCGGCGTTGCGAGTCACGCCTTCGCTGAGCGTGATCGAGCCGTGCGCGATCGGGCCGGCGATGTAGGTGCGGAACGAGGCCTTCAGGCCCCAGTCAAGGTGGCCGGTGGTGACGTCCTGGGCCCGGGCGGGGGTCGCGAACGCCAGCCCCGCGAGCGCCGCGGCAACCGCGACGCGCTTGTCAAGGAGACTTAACAGCTGTCGTGAAAGCACCCGAATTAGGGTACCCTAACGGTGCGATCACCCGCGGAACCGACATCGCCGATCCGTCGAGCCGGCTCCCGGCATATGTCGCGAACGGATTACGCGGCGCGGACCCGCGCGGCGGCGCGGGCGTCGAAGCGCTCGCGCGCCTCGTCCACCCGCTTGCCGTGCGCAAGCGACCATGAGCCCAGCGCCTTCAGCGGCGGCGCCATGGTCGCGCCGAGCGACGAGAGCGCGTACTCCACCCGCGGCGGCACCTCGGCGTGCACGCGGCGGATGAGCAAGCCGTCGCGCTCCATCGCGCGCAGCGTCTGTGTGAGCACTTTCTCGGAGATCGGCGAGAGGTCTTCGAGCAGCTCGTGATAGCGGCGCGTCCCGTCGCCCAGGGCGAGCAGGACGTCGACCGACCATTTGGAGCTGAGCAGCCCGATCGAGTCGCGGATGAGCCGGGCCGAGCGCGTGCGCTCAGCCACCCGGCGGGTGTGGGCCTGTTCCGCCGCGGCGGGCGGGGCGGGGCTGGTGGTCATGCCTGTGCTCCCCTTAGCTTGAGTCCCAACGCTCTCAGCGCGCGGGACACGCGCAGCCGCGCGGCGTTCTGGGTGCAGCCCAGCGCGCCCGCGACCTCCTCATAGTCCAGTTGCTGTACGACGCGAAGCTCCAGGGCCCGCTGCTGCTCGGCCGGCAACGCCCGGACCGCGACCCGCAGCAAGGGCGCGAGCGACGACGCTTCCATGCGCTCGTCGACGGCCTCGTACTCCTCGCACTCGGCCCACGCCGTCGGGATGCCCATGCGCTCCCGGGCCGCGCTCTCGATGCGGTTGTGCTTGTGGTACTGGCGCAGCAGGTTGCGCGCGATCCCGAACAGCCACGGCGCCCCCGAGCCGTCGGCCATGTCGCGAAAGCGCCTGGAGGAATGCCAGGCCTGGGCGAACGTCTCCGCCGTGAGATCGAGCGCGGCGGAATCGGACCCCGTCTGGCGGGCGAACCAGGAGTGCACCCAGGTCGCGTACCGGTCGTAGAACTCCCGGAAAGCGGCCGGATCCTGCCTCGCGGCGGCGAGCAGATCAGCATCGGTTCTGGTCACGTGGTGCGTAGCAGCTCCAAGCGGTTCGCTACCTGATCATGACCGGAGCGCGAAGACTGTGTCTTAAGTCCTCGCGAAGACGCGGTTGGGTTCGATGGAGCGCTCGAAGACCCGCTCCATGATCGGCTCTCCCGTTCCATCTTCCGGCGGGAGCGCCTTCACCAGCACGAACTTGGCCCGCTCCCCGTCGAGCTCCAGCCACGCCACCTGGTTGTTGAACCAGGGCTTCTCGTGGGCCAACCGCCAGCGCACGTCCGGGTCGCGGACACCGGCCAGCCGTGCCCACAAGCGCGTCCAGCGGCCCGCGAAGCCCGTCCAGGCGCCGAGGATCACGCGGCGCTCGTTCGCGTCGAGCGGGTTGCGGAAGGGCGAGCACACGGCCTGCCATACCGCAGATCTCACACCAGATCCGGGCGGGAATCCAATCTCGGCGAGGTACGCGTGGTGCACGTCGCCGCTGAGCACGGTGATCGTCGACGGCGGCTCCCCGTGTTCCCCGGCGCCGACGGCCCGCAGGTGGTCGATCATCCGGTGGAAGGAGTCCTGGAACGCCGGCCAGTGCTCGAGGTCCAGCTCCTGACGCAGCTTCTCGGCGACCCGCTTGATGAGCCGGCCCCAGCCGCCGTCCGCGGTGACCTCGTTCCACGCCTCCAGCCAGTGCATCGCGGGGCCCATGATCAGCGGCAGCGAGGTGCCGATCAGCAGGTGCTCGTGATCACCGGTGGCGTGCTCGGTGATCCATTGCCACTCCTCGGGGTCGACCATCGCGCGGTCGCCGGGATCGAGCACGCGGCCGGCCCGCGAGTCGACCATCACCAGCCGCGCGGGGCCGATGTCGCGGCAGAAGCTCCAGCGCGTGCCCGCGACCTCGGCGTCCGCGCGGCGCGCGTACTCGCGCAGGCGCTCGGTGGGCTCGTCGCCGTGGAGGAGGTCCTGATAGAGGTCGTACTCCTCCCGGTCGGCGTGCGAGAGGTTGCCGAGGTGCTGGTAGATCAAATAGCTCTCGAACGCGGCCACGATCCGGCGCCGCCACCAGCCCTTCTGGCGCATCTCGGCCAGCCACTCGACCGACGTGTTCCAGTCGTCGTGGACGTCGTGGTCGTCGAAGATCATCGCGCTGGAGACGGTCGAGAGCAGCCAGCGGATGACGGGCTCGCCCCACGAGGCCCTGTACAGGTCCACGTAGTCGTCGTAGGTCTCGACCTGGTCGCCGTCGAGCTTGGCCTCCAGGTCCGGGTGCACCTCGTCGGCGTACACCTGGTCGCCGAGCAGGACCAGCGCGTGCGGGTAGGTGTCGGCCGGCTGGCGCATGAGCTCGAGCGCCAGGCCGCGCAGCGCGTCCACCTCACGGCCCTTGGGGTCCTCGTCCTTGCGCAGCGTGTACGGCGGCTCGTGCGGCGCGGCCACGCGGCAGGAGCCGAACACGACCTTGACGTGCTCGTCGGGCGTCTGCGTGCGGATCACGCTCGGCGGGAACTCGGAGCCGGGCTCGGGCCAAACCACCTCGCCGTCGAGCCGCACCTCGTAGGGCGTCGTCGTCCCCGGCTCGAGCCCGACGACGTGGACGAGCGCGTAGTGGTGGCCCTCGACGCTGAACGTCCGCTCGGACGACGGCTCGACGCCCTCAGGGTGGACCTCGACGTGCGCCGGCCCATCCGTCTGGACCCAGATCGTCGCTTCGTCGGCGCCGGAGTAGCGGAGGAGGGGACCGAGAAGCAGATTCATGGGTTCGGCAAGATACTCGGGTGAAGCGCGCGGCCACCCTGCTTGCCCTCCTCTGCGCCGGTTGCGGCTCGACCCAGACCGCCAGCCAGTTCGGCGAGGTTCCCCTCCTGCTTCCCGCGCAGGTGAGCGGGAACGACGCCGGCGTCTACTTCGCCAGCGCCCGCACCTACGACCAGGGTGAAGGCGCCGAGTTGCTGCCGTCAAGGCAAGGTGACGCGGACTTCCGGATCACGGCCGATCCGCCCGCGGGCTGCATCACGGTGATGGCGATCGTGCCGCCCGACGAGCTCGTGCTGTGCGTGGACGAAGTGATCCTCCAGGACGACCGCGCGAAGGTCCTGGCGGTCGTGCGCGCGCTGCAGCGCGGCTACACGCAGGCGCAGAAGGAGCCCGAGGAGGCGATCACCGCGATGACGACGGCGCTGCCGGACGCCAACCGCGAGGAACTCGCGGCCTCGCTCGATGACGTCGCCGCCAGCTGGACGGCGGGGCAACCCTTTTTCGGCGCGGTGCAGCGCGGCGACGCGACCGACTCCTCGGTCGCGCTTGAAGCGAACGAGCAGCGCAGCGAGGGCGACTGACGCCTACTGCGCGCGGATCCGGCGGAACTCTTCCCGCCAGGACTCCGGCCGGCCCCACGTGTTGATCGTCTCCACGCGGCCCGCGCGCACCTCGCGCAGCACGAGCTCACCCTCGATCCCCGCCTCGTCGAGCAGGCGCAGCGTGCCGTGGACGGTCGGCGCGGACGCGGCGTGCCCGAACTGGTGCGCCACGATCAGGTGGAAGTGCCAGTCGTGGTTGGAGTACGGCTGGGCGTTGCAGGTGACGAGCAGCACGGCGGCGTCGACGTAGCGTTCCTCGTCGATGCGCAGGTCGAGCTCGAGGTCGGTCCAGTCCGACGGCAGCGCGTCGATGAGCTCCTGGAAATCGTCGGCAAGCGGCATGATCTGGTGAGAGAGCGTACCGATGCCCGGTGACTCCCTCCCACTCGACCTCGACGGACTGCTGGCGCTGCTCGAGCGGCTCGACGGCGCGGAGGAGGCGTCGGTGGTCCGCAGCGCGCTGGCCGCGGGCTATCCGCGCGACCGTGTCCAGGACGAGCTCGAGCGCGAGGTGACGCGCCGGCTGGCCCGCCTCGAGGAGCGCTAACGTTTCGTCAGTGACCACCTTCGTCGTCGACCGATCCGAACGCGGCAAGCTCGCGCTCACGGGTGCCGAGGCCAAGGACTTCCTGCACGGGCAGGTGACCAACGACATCCTCCGGCTCGAGCCCGGCCAGGGCCTCTACGCCGCGTTCCTGACCAACAAGGGCAAGATGCTCGGGGACCTGCGGGTCTTCGATCTCGGGGACGAGCTGCTGATCGACTGCGAGCGCGTCGCGCTGCAGGGGCTGTTCAACCTGCTGCACCGGACCAAGCTCGGGCGCGACGTGGAGCTGCACAAGCGCACGCTGCAGATGGCGCTGTTCAGCGTCATCGGGCCGGACGCGCCGCCGCTGGTCGGCGTCGGCGAGCACACGTGCGCGCGGGTGCAGCTGGGCAACGCGACGGTGGTCGCCGCGCGGACCGACCTCGGCGTCGACGTCTTCTGCTGGGCGGAGGACCGTGCCGCGGTGCGGGCCGCTTTGGACTTCCCGGACGGGGACGAGGCCGCGGCGGAGATCGCGCGCGTGGAGTCGGGCCGGCCACGCTACGGCGTCGACCTCGACGACAGCGTGATCCCCCAGGAGGCCGGCCTCAACGAGCGCGCGGTCTCCTTCACCAAGGGTTGCTACGTCGGCCAGGAGACGGTCGCGCGCCTCTACTACCGCGGCAAGCCGAACCGGCGCCTGCTCGGCGTCAAGCTCGAGGAGCCGGCCGAGCCGGGGACGGAGCTGCGGTTGGGCGAGAAGGTCGTGGGCAAGCTCGGCTCGGTGGTCGTCTCCCCCGAGCACGGGCCGATCGGCCTGGCGCTGGTGCGGCGCGAGGCCAGCCCGGGCGACACGGTGCAGGCGGCCGGCACGTCCGCGCTCATCGTCGAAGTGCCGTTCGCGCGGTAACTTTCTTGTAGCAATCCGCACCCGATGAAGGGAGCCGCCCGATGGCCGCTCACGTGATCGTGCTCGCCAACCGCACCGCCGCGGCGCCTGAACTGATCGAGGCGCTCAAGCACCGCGCCGAGCGCGGACCGATCGCGGCGACGCTCGTGATGCCGGCGGGCGGGCCGGGCACCGCGGAGCGGGCGGTCGCGCAGGAGCGGCTCGAGGGCGCGCTGAACGCGTGGCGCAACGCCGGCATCACCGTGTGCGACGGCGTCGTGTGCGACCCGGTGCCGCTGGAAGCGCTGTCGGAGGTGTGGGACCCGATGCGCCACGACGAGGTGATCGTGTCCACGCTGCCGGGCCAGTCGTCGAAGTGGATCCGGTCCGACCTCCCGCACGCGGTCGCACGCTTCACCGGCGTGAGTGTGCTGCACGTGGTGGCGCACGACCCGGAGACGCACGTGGAGACCTCGCCCGCCCCGGTGCACGAGCGCGAGCCGCTCGGGCCGCTCAGCGTGCTGGCGTGGGGCGGGCGCCGCAGCTAGCTCAGCGCCAGACGTACCGGGTGTCGAGCGTCTTGTCGAACTTGAGCAGCTGCTCGTTTCGCGCGTTGAGCGGCAGACGCTCGTACAGCGTCACCTTGAACTGCGGCCCGCGCATGAACTTGCCGCCGCGGCGCCGAAAGCTCATGTGACCGCCGATGGGCTCGAACGTCTTCGGGTCGACGTGATAGACGAACCGGCGCTTGAAGCCGTACTGGCCGTCCTCGCGCACGAGCCGGCGGACCTGGCGGCCGTCGACGCTGACGACACCGTCGTCGCGCACGTCGCCCTTGTCGAGCTCGGCCCGCAGGTCCGTGGCGGGATCGCCGCCGAACATGCTCGGCGAGGCGCCGGCCTGCGGGAGCTTCGCGTCGCGCCAGATCGTCACGGTGTCGGTCCACGCGTCGTAGAAGCGCAGCCGATCCTTGAAGAAGGCGGTCTCGATCCGGTTGCCTCCGGACCGGCGGCCGATCACCCCGCCCTCGAAGCGGGTTCGCCAGCGCGTGGGGTTCGCGGCGTACCACTGCTCGGAGGGCATCACGACACGGGTCCCGTGCCTGAGCTCGATCTTCATGTGGACGATCTCGCCGTCCGGTGCGAGCGCCTCGCGGGCGGCGGCGATGGCGTCGACGCCACCGCCGCCGCTGGGGAGCGCGGAGATCGCGACGGCCAGGGCCGCTCCGGCGGGGACCGCCGGGAGCAACAGGCGCGCGGCACGGCGGCGGGAGCGCCGCGTGTGGGCCGCGCGGTGCAGGTCGCGGCCGAAGTCGTCCATGTAGGCGTCGAGGTTCATGTCGTGGTCGCCTCCCGGATGGCGATCGGGTCGAGGAGGTCGGCGAGCGCGGCCAGGCCGCGGGACACGCGCGCCCGGGCCGCCGGCTCGGAGATGCGGAGCGAGTGCGCGACGTCGGCGTACGGAAGCTCGTCGACGATGCGAAGCTGCACCGCGTCGCGGATCGGCTCCGAGAGCGCGCTGAGCGCTTCAGAGAGGTCGCGGCGCAGGTCCTGCAGGGCGGCGCGCTCCTCCACCTCGCGGAGGAGCTCGTCCGTGGCGGGCGGGCGCTCGAGGCCGAGCTTGTTCAGGGCACGTTGCTCGGCGTGGCCGCGGCGATAGTAGAGGGCGAGCTGTCGCTTGGCGATCCCGTACAGCCACCCCGCCGCCTCGGCTTCGGTGCGCCCGCGGAACTTGTGGCGCGACGCCACTGCCTGGGCGAACGTCTCGGCCCACAGGTCCAGCGCGACCTCCGTATCCGCCGTACGCCGCACCAGGAACACGAGCAACGCGTCCCGGTGCCGTTGGTAGAGGGCGTCAACGTCCATCGGCCCCACAGTTGCACCGGGCAGTGCGAGTGTGACATTGGCGGTACTCCCACGTGCGGGGTGCGGCTGCCTCCTGGCGCGACACGAGCTACCTGGGCTTTTGAGGACCGCGAATCCGGGGAAAATTCCCCGTGATGCCACAGACCGTCCTCATCGTCGACGACCACGCCGGGTTCCGGCACGCCGCTCGCGCGCTGCTCGAAGCCGACGGGTACCGCGTCGTGGGCGAGAGCGCGACGGGCGGCGAGGGCCTCGCCGCGGCCGAGCTGCTGCGACCGGACCTGGTGCTGCTCGACGTCGGGCTGCCCGACGTGGACGGCATCGAGGTGACGCGGCGGTTGTCGCGCATGGGCGGGCCGATGGTGGTGCTGACGTCGTCACGGGACGCGTCGGATTATCCGCCGCACTTCGACCATTGCGGCGCGCGCGGGTTCATCCCGAAAGCCGAGTTGTCGGGGACGGCGATCGCGGCGCTCGCCGCGGCCTAGGCGCTCGGCGCCTTCACGCCGCGCGGGTGGCTGGCCACTCCCTCGATGCGCCGTCGTAGCCGTGGCGCGCGAGGAAGCGATCGAGCTGCTCTGCGCTGATGCGCGGCCCGAGCTCGAGCGTCGGCGGGTTGTTCGCGGCGATCCACCAGCCGACCAGGCGGGCCTCCCACACGGCTTCCGCGGGCATCGAGCCGCCGAGGCGCCCCGGCGGCGGCGCCTGCGCGTACGCGCGGCGCGACCGCTCCACCAGCGGTGAGCCGTCCACGGCGCCCCAGTCCACCACCCGGCCCCCGGCGATCCAGATCGCGTCGAAGCGCCCCGCGGCCGACGGATGCGGCGCCAGCACCAGCCGCGCACCCGTGTGGATCGCGCGCAGCACGCCGCCCAACCGGCTCAGCAAAGCCTCCAACCGCACCCGGCGACGCGCCAGCCACGCCGCGCGCTCGTAGCGCTGGGCCGCTGCCGCCTCCTTGATCTGGTGGTCCACGCGCGCGAGCAGCGCCTCTCCCCCGCTGCGGCCCACGAACAGGCGCAGCGCCGCGTCCAGGCGCTCGCGGTAGACGTTCGGGTCCAGGTCGTGCAGGCAGGGCGACAGGCAGCGGCCCATCTGGCCGTACGCGCTCGGATGCTCGCGCCGGGGCAGCGTCCGCCCGCAGTGGCGCAGGCCGAACAGCGAGTTCAGCTGCTCGACCAGTTCCGCGGCTGCGGCGCGACCGCGCACGGGCCCGACGCAGACGGCGTGGCCGGCGGCCGGCTCGCGCGCCACCTCCAGGATCGGGAACGGGATGTCCAGGCGGCAGCGGATGTAGACGTAGCCGTCCGGCTCGGCCTTGCCGCGCACGTTCCCGGGCGGCTTGAGGGCCTTGATGAGCCGGTCCTCCAGCAGCAGGGCGCCGAGCTCGGACTCGGTCACCGTGTGATCCACGTGCTCGGCGCGCTGGGTCCAGGACGCGCCCGAGGTGAAGTGCGAGCGGGCCCGCACGCGCAGATCCACGGACTTGCCGACGTACAACGGCTGCCCGTCGGCGTCGCGGAAGACGTACACGCCCGGCTCGTGCGGGAGCGCGGCCAGGTGCGGGCGCTCGTTGCGCGGGCGGTTCGGCACCGTCGGCGGCCGCTTGCGGACCTTGCGCGCGCCGAGCAGCGCGATCGCGTCGCCGATCGTCGGCGCGTTGGCGCACAGCCGGCCGAACAGCGCGCAGAAGACCTGGGCGCACGTGCGCGCGTCGGGCAGCGCACGGTGCACCTCCTCCACCTCCACACCGAGCGCGCCGGCCAGCGTCGCCAGGCCGCGCTTGCGCTGCAGCGGAGCGAACCGGCGCGCCATCTGGACCGTGCAGATCACGGGCGGGTCGGGCCACTCCAGCGCCGCGCGCGCGAATGCCTGGCGCAGCACGCGCACGTCGAAGCGCGCGTTGTGCGCGACCAGCACCCGTCCGCGCAGCATCGCCGCGAGCCGCGGCAGCACCTCCTCGGGCGGCTGCGCGCCGTCGACCATCTCCTGCGAGATGCCGGTGAAGCGCTGGATGTAGCGCCCCAGCGGCGTCGACACGCTCACGAGCGAGTCCCACTCCTCGTGCAGCTCGCCCCCGCCCACGAGCACCGCACCGACCTCGGTCAGCTCGCAGCGGTCACCGCTCAGTCCGTTGGTCTCGGTGTCCAGGGCGACGTACTCGGCGGTGGCGGTCGGCAGGTCGAACATCAGTTCGACAGCATCGGCCACGGGTCGGACGGTGCAACGGCGCTCCCGGCCCACGCGGCCGATAATGTCCGCTTTTCCATGCGCCGCCGGCTGCTCCTGACCGTCACGCTCGTGACCGCCGCCGCGGGCTGCGGCGACGACACGCAGCGCGTCAACGAGCTGCGCCCGGCCCCGCAGGTGAACCTGACGGCGGCCGTCCAGGACGACGTGATCCGCGTCTCGCCGCGCTCGGTGGGCGCGGGCCAGCTCGTCCTGATCATCTCCAACCAGTCCGATCAGCCGCAGCGCGTGACGTTCCGTACCGACGAGCTCGGCGGCAGCCAGGGCGGCCGCACCGCCACCTCGCCGCTGATCCCGGCCAAGTCCACGGGCCGCCTGAAGATCGACGCCCGCGAGGGCCGCTACTCGGTCAGCGTCGCCGACGACGCAATCCAGGCCGCACGCGTGTTCGTCGGCCCGCCAAGGGAATCCGGGCAGGACCGGGTCCTGCTGCCCTAGACGCCAGTGCACGTCCTGACCACGGTCGACGAGGCCCAGATCGCGCGGCTGCGCAAGGCGGACGAGTTCTTCTGGATCGACCTCGTGCACCCGTCCGACGACGACGTCGGACGGCTGGGCTCGGCGCTCGGCCTGCACCCCGTCGCGCTCGAGGACACGCGCGAGTTCGGGCAGCGGCCGAAGGTCGACCCGTACGAGTCGCACCTGCTGCTCGTGTTCTTCACGGTCAGCCGCGACGCGACGCCGCTCGAGGTCCACATCTACGTCTCCGGCGGCTTCATCGTCACGGTGCGCCGGGACGAGTGCACCGTGCTCGACGAGCTGCACGAGCGCCTCGCCCGGCACTCGCCGCACGACGAGGAGCTGCTCGTCTACCGCATCCTCGACGGGCTGACCGACGCGTTCTATCCCGTCATCGCCAAGCTCGAGTACCAGATCGACGAGCTCGAAGGCGACGTGCTCGCGCGGCCCCGGCGCGAGCAGCTCACGCGCGGCTACCGCCTCAAGCAGACCGTCCGCGAGCTGCACCGGCTCGCCGACAACCAGCACGACCAGTTCCGCGGCGCCCACCAGGCGATCCTCTCGCTCGAGGGCTTCGCCGCCGGCTCCAAGCCCTACCTGCGCGACATCATCGACCACCTGCAGCAGATCGCGGGCGAGTTCCAGCGCCAGACGGAGGATCTCGTCTCGCTGACGCAGACCTACTTCAACGCCAACTCCGACCGGCTCAACAACGTCGCCACGCGGCTCACCGTCGGGGGCACGCTGTTCCTGGTGTGGACGTTCGTGACCGGCTTCTTCGGCCAGAACTTCGGCTGGCTGGTCGAGAACGTCGAGAGCAAGCACGACTTCCTCGTCTTCGGCGTCGGCGGCCTCACGATCCCGACTGTGATCCTCCTCACGCTGTTCTGGGTCAAGCGCCGCGACTGGTTCTGATCGGCACTAGGGTTTCGACATGTCCGTCGATCGGCACGAGGGTTCACCTCGCGAGCCAGGATTCCCTGTCGGCACCTCCCAGCTCACCCAGTTGGACGTCGAGCCCGGAACGCTCCCGAAGACCATGCCGGCGTGGGTCATCCGCGCCGAGCGCGAGGGTGAGCCGACCGAGGCCTTCCAGCTGGAGGAGATGGAGGTACCGGAGCCGGGTGCGTTCGAGGTGATCGTGCGCGTGATGGCCGCGGGCGTGAACTTCAACAACGTGTGGGCGGCGCTGGGCAAGCCGATCTCGGTCTTCCGCTACCACTCCGAGGACCACCACATCGGCGGCTCGGACGCGTCCGGGATCGTGTGGAAGGTCGGCGAGGGCGTCACGCGCTGGCAGCCCGGCGACGAGGTCGTCGTGCACTGCAACCAGGCCTCCTACGAGGACCCTGAGGTGCACGGGCTGGACCCGCTCGCGGCGCCGTCCCAGCAGATCTGGGGCTACGAGACCACCTGGGGCAGCTTCGCTCAGTTCTGCAAGGTCCAGGCCCAGCAGCTGCTGCCCAAGCCCGCGAACCTCGCGTGGGAGGAGGCCGCCAGCTACGGGCTGACGTTCTTCACCGCCTACCGCATGCTCGTCGACCAGGCGCGCCTGCAGGAGGGCCACCGCGTGCTGATCTGGGGCGGCGCGGGCGGTCTGGGCGTGTTCGCCCACCAGCTGTGCAAGCTGTCGGGCGCGGACAGCGTCGGCGTCGTCTCCAGCGCCGAGAAGGGCGAGCTCGTCAAGCAGCTCGGCGCGGTCGACTACATCGACCGCAACGAGTACCGCGGCATGATGCGCCGCGGCGACGAGGACCCCGGCCAGGAGAAGGCGCGCTTCAAGGAGTCACGTCGCTTCTGCACGGCGGTCGCCGAGAAGCTGGGCGGCGAGCCCGACATCGTGTTCGAGCACGTCGGGCGCGCCACGTTCCCCACGAGCGTGCTCGCGGTCAAGCCGTTCGGCACCGTCGTGATCTGCGGCGCGACCTCCGGCCACACGCTCGATTTCGACGTCCGCTACCTGTGGATGCGCCAGAAGAAGATCATCGGCAGCCACTTCGCGAACGCCTGGGAGTGCCACCGCGCGAACGAGCTGATCACGGCGGGCAAGGTGCGTCCCGTACTCTGGAGGACACTCGGCTTCGACCAGGTCGCCGAGGCACACCAGCTCATGTACGAGAACAAGCACCTCGGAAAGATCTCGATCCTTGTCGGCGCGGAGTCCGAGGGGCAAGGCAGAACAGCGGACGGCCCGGGCGCGATCCGGGCGGAGGTGGGGGCCTAGATGGCACTCGGAGTAGCGCAGATCCCGTGGTACGCGACCCTGTTCCGGGGTGACCAGTTCGCAGCGGCGGTGGCCGAGGTCGCGCCGTCCGCGATGCGCTACGGCGCACGGGACTACATCGTCTACCGCAACCGCGACGACCTGTACAAGTTCCAGCACTGCGCGACCTTCGAGTCCAAGGCGGACTTCGAGGCGTGGTGGTACGGGCCGGAGATGACCGCCTTCAAGACGATCCACTCGGGCTGGTACCAGGTGCCGGTCCTCTACACGTGGGCCGACATCGTCGCGCAGGGCGACCGCAGCGGCCACGGCCCCGAGGTCGGCGCCGGCCACGGCATGCCCAAGGGCGACAACGTCGACGTCCAGGCGTCCGGCTAAGCGAACTTCGTCCGCCAGCGGGCCAGCCCCATGTGGAGCTGGTCCAGTGGCGTGGCCTGGATCATCGTGTCGGCGTCCTCGCCGAGCTCCGCGCGCAGCCGCTCGTCCATCGCGGCCACGAAGCCGGCCTCGCCGTCCGTGGAGCCCTCGAGCTCGACCTGAGCGTCGAGCGCCTCGAGGACGCGGTCCAGCTGCTCGGGCGGCGCCTCGCCGAAGTGCGTGAGCCCGAGCGCGACCGGATCCCACCCGCGGACGACGGCGACCGACCGCTTCCACGCCTCCACGTCGATGTCGGGCGGCGGCGTCGGGGCGACGGTGAAGGCGTGCGGCGGGATGCGCGCGCCGCCGACGTCCCCCACGAACGCCCAGCGCGACGGCTCGTGGAAGTAGCAGACGTGGTGGGAGGCGTGCCCGGGCGTGTACTCGACGCGGAACGCGCCCTCCACGCCGGTCTCGCCGCCGGAGAGCACGCGCAGGTTCTCCTCCGGGATCGGGACCATCTCGCCCCACAGCTCGCGCAGGCCCTCGTCGCCGCCGTACAGGCGCCCGGCGGAGGCCATCAGCCGTGACGGGTCGACCAGGTGCGGCGCGCCGCGCTCATGCACGTACACGGACAGGTCCGGCCAGCGACGCACCAGGGCGCCGCTGACGCCGGCGTGGTCGAAGTGGATGTGGGTGAGCAGGAGCGCGCGCGGGCGCTCGCCGTCCAGCGCCTCCAGCAACGTCTGCTCGCTCACCCCGGGCCCGGGATCGATCAGGACCCCGTCGACCTCCCAGCAGCAGATGACCTTCTCGCGCCCCTGATGACGCACATCGATGGCCCGCATGGCGCAGACCCTAGGCGATCGGCCGGTGCGTGGTGTCCGTTCATCCGATCGGGGGAACTTCACGTCCTCCGAGCGGAACCTCACCTCCGGTTTGGATCATTCGACCATTGTGTAGACCCCGGGGAGGCATGAGGGAGACGTTACGGGTCCTCATCGCGGACGACCATCCGCTGTTCCTGTTCGCGATCGCGCACAGCGTGAACGCTCGCGAGGAGCTCGAGCTCGTCGGTCAGGCGCGCACCGGGCGCGAAGCCATCGAAGCCGCGCTGGCCACGCGGCCCGACCTCGCGGTCCTGGACGTCGAGATGCCCGACCTGGGCGGCCTGGAGGTCCTGCAGGCGATCACCCGCGAAGGCCTCGCCACGCGCGTGCTGTTCGTCTCGGGCAGCCTGGACCCCGCGAAGTCCTACGACCTGATCGAGGCCGGCGCCGCGGGCGTGCTCGAGAAGGACGCGATGCCCGAACAGATCGGCGACGCCCTGATCCGGATCGCCCGGGGTGAGACGGTCCTCGCGCCGTCCGTGCAGGCGGCGTTGATGCGTGAGGTCCGCGACCGGCGCGAGCGCACGCAGACCGTCCTCTCCCCGCGTGAGGCGGAGGTCCTGAAGTTCCTCGCCGACGGGCTGTCGGCGCCGCAGATCGCCGCGGAGCTGCACCTGTCGCCCTCGACGATCAAGACGCACCTGCAGCGGCTCTACGAGCGCCTCCAGGTGAGCGACCGCGCCGCCGCGGTCGCCGAGGGCATGCGCCGCGGGCTGATCGAGTAAGTGACGTAGCTCCCTCTCTTCCCCGGGGGGTGGACTATCGTCCGGGCATGTCGCATCGCCTCCCCGAGCGCGACCGGCCGTGGATGATGCGCACCTACGCGGGCCACTCCACGGCGGCCTCCTCGAACGAGCTGTACCGGCGCAACCTGGCCAAGGGCCAGACCGGGCTCTCGGTCGCGTTCGACCTGCCGACACAGACCGGCTACGACCCCGACCACGAGCTCGCGCGCGGCGAGGTCGGGAAGGTCGGCGTGCCCGTCGCGCACCGCGGCGACATGGCGGTGCTGATGGACGGCATCCCGCTCGGCGAGATGAACACGTCGATGACGATCAACGCCACGGCCGCGTGGCTGTTCGCGCTGTACGTGGTGGCCGCCGAGGAGCAGGGCGTACCGGAGGACCAGCTCTCGGGCACGACCCAGAACGACATCATCAAGGAGTACCTCTCGCGCGGGACCTACGCGTTCCCGCCCGGGCCGTCGATGCGGCTGGTCGCGGACATGGTCGCCTACACCGTCGAGCACGTCCCGCGGTGGAACCCGGTCAACATCTGCTCCTACCACCTGCAGGAGGCGGGCGCGACGCCCGTGCAGGAGATCGCGTTCTCGATGGCGACCGCGTGCGCGGTGCTGGACGCAGTGGCCGAGCGCGTGCCCGCCGAGCGCATGCCCGCGGTGTTCGGGCGGATCTCGTTCTTCGTCAACGCGGGCGTGCGGTTCGTGTCCGAGCACGCGAAGCTGCGCGCGATGACCGTGCTGTGGGAGCAGCTCGGCCGCGAGCGCTACGGGGTGACCGACGAGAAGGCGCTGCGCTTCCGCTACGGCGTGCAGGTCAACTCGCTCGGCCTGACCGAGGCCCAGCCGGAGAACAACGTGCAGCGGATCGTGCTCGAGGCGCTCGCGGTGACGCTCGGCCGCAACGCCCGCGCCCGGGCCGTGCAGCTGCCGGCCTGGAACGAGGCGCTCGGGCTGCCGCGCCCGTGGGACCAGCAATGGGCGCTGCGGATCCAGCAGGTGCTCGCGTACGAGACCGATCTGCTCGAGTACCCGGACCTGTTCGAGGGCTCGAAGGTCATGGACGGGCTCGTTGAGGAGCTGCTGACCGGCGCGCGCGAGGAGCTGGTTCGCGTCGAGGACCGCGGCGGGGCGGTCGAGGCGGTGCCGTACATGAAGGCGGCGCTGGTGGAGTCCCACCGCGAGCGGATCGCGCGGATCGAGTCCGGCGAGCAGGTGTTGGTCGGCGTGAACCGGTTCACCGAGACCGAGCCGTCGCCGATGCTCGGCGAGGACGGCGGCATCCTCGTCGTCGACCCAGGCGTGGAGGCGCAGGCGCGCGAGGCGGTGCGCGCGTGGCGCGAGCAGCGCGGCGACGTGTCGGCCGCGCTGGACGAGCTGCGCCGCGTGGCCGCGAGCGACGAGAACATCATGGCGGCGACGCTCGCCGCCGCCCGCGCCGGCGTGACCACCGGCGAGTGGGCCGGCGCGCTGCGCGACGTCTTCGGCTCCTACCGCGCGCCGACCGGCGTCGGAGAGGCCGCCTCCCCCGCCGCCGACGAGGCGCTGCGCGACGAGGTCGCGCGCGTGAGCGAGGCGCTCGGCCGCACGGTCAAGATCCTGGTCGGCAAGCCGGGGCTCGACGGTCACTCCAACGGCGCGGAGCAGATCGCGGTCCGGGCGCGCGACGCCGGCTTCGACGTCGTCTACGAGGGCATCCGCCTCACGCCGGCGCAGATCGCCCGCTCCGCCGTCGACGAGGGCGTGCACGTGATCGGCCTGTCGATCCTGAGCGGCTCGCACCGCGAGCTGATTCCGGACGTGATCGCCGCCCTCGACGGGGCGGACATCCCCGTCGTCGTCGGCGGCATCATCCCCGAGGCCGACGTGCCCGCGCTGAAGGCCGCGGGCGTCGCGGCCGTGTACACGCCGAAGCACTTCGAGCTCGACCGGATCATGCACGAGATCGTCGCCCTGGTGGCCGCGCGCAATGGCGTGGGGGCCGCCGCCTGATCGGCGGCGGAGCGTCGCGGTGGGGGACGGCGAGGCGCGCGGGCGCGGCGCGGAACTCGGCGCGCGGCTCGCGGCGGGTGACCGGAGCGCGGCACCGGCCGCGCTGAACCTGCTCGAGACGCGCACGGCGCGCGAGGGGGCCGCCGCGCTCGTCTCGGCCGCGGGCGAAGGGGCCGGGCACGTGATCGGCATCACTGGTCCGCCGGGCGTCGGCAAGTCGACGCTGCTGAGCGCGCTGCTGCACGAGTGGCGCTCGCGCGGGCTGGCCGTGGCCGTGCTGGCGGTCGACCCGTCGTCCAAGCGCAGCGGCGGCGCGCTGCTCGGGGACCGTGCGCGGATCGAGCACGATCCCGCCGACCGGGACGTGTTCATCCGCTCGATGGCCGCCGGCGAGCGGCTCGGCGGGCTCGCGCCCGCGACGCGCGCGGCCGCGCAGGCGCTGGCGAACGCGTTCGACGTGGTGGTGATCGAGACGGTCGGCGTCGGCCAGTCCGAGACCGACGTGGCCGAGGCGGCGGACACGGTCGCGGTCGTCGTCCAGCCCGCCTCCGGCGACGCCCTGCAGTTCCTGAAGGCCGGGATCATGGAGGTCCCGGACGTGCTGGTGGTCACCAAGGCCGACCTGGGCGCGCCGGCCCGCCGCGCCGAGGAGGACCTGCGCGCGGCGCTCGGCGCGCTCGGCGCGGACGCGCCCGTCCTCACCGTGTCGGCGATCGCACCCACGCAGGGCATCGCCGCGCTGGCCGACGCGCTCGCCACGCACGGCGAGAACCGCGACCGAGTCCGCGTGCGGCGCCTCGGCGCGCTCGCCGACTTCGTCCACGAGCACGGCGAGCGGGGCCTGCGCGCGCTCGGCGGCCGCCGCGCCGCGGTGCGCTGGCTGGCCGAGCAGGACGAGTCCCTCGACGAGCCCACCCTGTACGGCCTGCTCGAGCGGCGCAATCAACCGAACGGTTGATGCGGTCTAGCCGCCTCACCGATCGTCGGGGCGGCCCGCCGCGCGCAGACTGCGCAGCGTGATCGCGATCGAGCATCTGCACAAGCGCTACGGGGACGTCGTCGCCGTCGAGGACGTCTCCTTCACGGTCGAGCCCAACGAGATCTTCGGGATCATCGGGACCAACGGGGCGGGCAAGACCACGACCGTCGAGTGCCTCACCGGCGTGCGCACGGCGGACGGCGGCCGCCTCGTGATGCTGGGCTTGGACCCCGCGACGCAGCGGGACGAGATCCGCCGGCGCGTCGGCGTCCAGCTGCAGTCGAGCCACTTGCCCGACCGGCTCAGCGTCCGCGAGGCGCTGCAGCTCTACGCCTCGTTCTACGAGGACCCGCGCGACCCCGACGAGCTGATCGAGCTGCTCGGGCTCCAGCACCGCGCGGGCGCCCGCTACGGCAAGCTGTCCGGCGGCGAGAAACAGCGCGTGTCGGTCGGGCTGGCGCTCGTCGGCCGCCCGCAGGTCGCGGTCCTGGACGAGCTCACGACCGGCCTGGACCCGCACGCGCGCCGCGAGGTGTGGACGCTGATCGAGCGGCTCAAGCTCGAGGGCCTGACCGTGATCCTCGTCAGCCACTTCATGGACGAAGTCGAGCGCCTGTGCGACCGCGTCGCGGTGATCCACAAGGGCCGCGTCGTCGCGCTGGACACACCGAGCCGGCTGGCCGCCCATGGCCGGCTGGAGGACGCCTTTTTGGAGTTGACCACCGTATGAACCAGCTCATCGCCTGCGAGGCCAAGCTCACGGTCCGCGAGCCGGTCGGCCTGGCCTTCAGCCTCGTGCTGCCGCTCGTGATCATCCTCGCGTTCGGGTTGTCCGCGAGCGCGTCCGAACCCGACGAGGAGCTGGGCGGCGTGATCGCGCTCGACACGCTGCTCCCCAGCATCGGCCTCGCGCTGTCCTTCGGGATGGTCGCGATCTTCATGCTCCCGGGCTTCATGACCGACTACCGCGCCCGCGGCATCCTGCGACGGCTGTCCACCACCCCGGTGCACCCGGCGAAGCTGCTCGCCGCGCAGGTGATCGTGCAGGGCGCCATCGCGCTGATCAGCGTCCCGCTCGTGCTGGGCCTCGCCGTCGCGCTGGGGATGAGCTTCCCCGAGCAGCCGCTGATGGTCGTGGTCGTCGTGCTGCTCGGCGGCGCCGCGCTGTTCGCGGTCGGGACGCTCGTGTCCGCGGTCGCACCCGACGCGAAGATCGGCTACGTCTACAGCGCCATGTTCTTCTTCCCCAGCCTGTTCTTCGCGGGCGTCTGGCTGCCGAAGGAGCAGATGCCGGACTGGCTGAGCACGATCGGCGACTTCACGCCGCTCGGCGCGTTCCGGGAGTCGCTGGAGAACGCGTTCACCGGCACGAGCCAGGACCCGCTGATGCTGCTGACACTCGCCGTCACCGCGGTGGCAGCGGGGACCGTCGCGGCTAGGGTCTTCCGCTGGGAGTGAGCAGCACCGCCGACATCTGGTACCGCCGGCTCGAGAGCTCGGTCCCGTGGCTGCCGTACATCATGCTGGTGCTGTCGACGCTCGCCGCGACGCTGATCGACGGCCGCACCGCTCCGGAGCCGACGCTCGCGCTCTCCGCCGTCACGCTCGTGTGGCTGATCGCGCTCAAGGACCGTCCGCGCCTGGCTCCGGTGTACGTCGCCGGCCTGCTCGTGCTGTGCGCGGCGCTCACCACGCGCAGCCCGCTGTACGGGTTCTTCGTGTTCATCGGCTACCTGTCGGTGGACCACCTGCCCGGCTGGTGGAAGGCACCGCCGATCGTGGTCACCGGCGTCCTGAGCGGGCTCTGCCAGGCCGGCGGCTGGCCGCTCCAGGACTACGCGATGCCCGCGCTGTTCCCGGCGTTGGCGGTGGTCAACGTCGTGATCGCGAGCACGATGTTCGCCGTGAGCATGCGCATCGAGGAGCGTGAACGCGAGCAGGGCGTGATGCAGGAACGCCAGCGCGCCGCGCGCGAGATCCACGACACCATCGCGCAGGGGCTCGCGGGGGTCGTCGCGCAGCTCGAGGCGGCGGCGCACGCCCGCGCCCGCGGCGCCGACGACGAGGGCCACCTGCACGCCGCCACCCAGCTCGCCCGCGAGAGCCTGGCCGAGGCGCGCCGCTCCGTGCGCGCCATCACGCCGCACGAGCTCGAGCAGGCGCGGCTGCCGGAGGCGATCGAGAAGGTCACCACGTCGTGGTCGCAGACCAACCACGTGCAGGCGCAGTTCACGACCACCGGCACGCCGCGCCCGATCCATCCCGAGGTCGAGGTGACGCTGCTGCGGGCCGCCCAGGAGGCGCTGACCAACGTCGCCCGCCACGCGCGCGCCTCCCGCGTCGGGCTCACGCTCTCCTACATGGAGGACGTCGTGACGCTCGACGTCCGCGACGACGGCATCGGCTTCGACGCCGACACCAACGGCTACGGGCTGACGGGCATGCGCCAGCGCGTGACCGGGGTCGGCGGCGAGCTCGCCGTCGAGTCCGCGCCCGGTGAGGGCACCGCGATCTCGGCCAGCGTCCCGGCCGTCCCGGCATGATCAGCCTGCTGATCGCCGACGACCACCCTGTCGTCCGCAACGGGCTGCGCGGCATCTTCACCGGCGATCCGGACTTCGAGGTGCTCGGGGAGGCCGCGGACGGCCGCGAGGCGGTGACGCTCGCGCTCGCCCGCAAGCCGCAGGTCGTGTTGATGGACCTGCGCATGCCGGGCACCGACGGCGTGACCGCGATCCGGGAGCTGGCCCAGCAGTCGCCGCAGACGCGGGTGCTCGTGCTGACCACCTACGGCGACGACAGCGACGTGCTGGCCGCGATCGACGCCGGCGCCACCGGCTACCTGCTCAAGGACGCGCCGCGGGAGGACCTGCTGCGCGGCGTGCGGGCGGCCGCGCGCGGCGAGTCCGTGCTCTCCCCCGCCGTCGCGGCGACCCTGCTGGGCCGCGTCCGCGCGCCCGAGCCCGAGGCCCCACTGTCCCCGCGGGAGCTGGAGGTGCTGCGCCTGATCGCGCGCGGCGCCACCAACAAAGAGGCGGCCAAGCAGCTGTTCATCTCCGAGGCGACGGTCAAGACGCACCTGTTGCACCTGTACGCGAAGCTCGGCGTCAACGACCGCGCCGCGGCCGTCGCGACGGCGTACGACCGCGGGCTGCTCGGACGGTCCTAGGGCGAATTCCTGATTGTGCGCGCGACCCCCTTAGGCGTAGGGTCCTGAGCGCCCGATGAGTTTTTCCGCAACCGGGAGTCTCCCCTTCTGATGACCACGAACCTCGCGATCGAGGCCTCGGGCCTCGTAAAGACCTTCGGCGAGCTGCGCGCCGTCGACGGCGTCGACCTCGCGGTCCGCCGCGGGTCGGTCTACGGCGTGCTCGGCCCCAACGGCGCCGGGAAGACGACGACGATCCGGATGCTCGCGACGCTCCTGCACCCCGACGGGGGCAGCGCCCGGATCCTCGGCCACGACATCGTCGCCGAGGCCGACGCCGTGCGCAGCGCGGTCAGCCTCACCGGTCAGATGGCGTCCGTCGACGAGGACCTCACGGGCCGCGAGAACCTGATCCTGCTCGGCCGCCTCTACGGCTTCAAGGGCAAGGCGGCCAAGGACCGCGCGGACGAGCTGCTGGGCGCGTTCGGCCTGGAGGACGCGGCCGGGCGGCTGACCAAGAACTACTCGGGCGGCATGCGCCGGCGGCTGGACATCGCCGCCAGCCTCGTCGTCACGCCGGAGCTGCTGTTCCTGGACGAGCCGACCACCGGCCTGGACCCGCGCAGCCGCAACCAGGTGTGGGACATCGTGCGCGCGCTGCGCACCGCCGGCACCACGGTGCTGCTGTGCACCCAGTACCTCGACGAGGCCGACCAGCTCGCGGACGGGATCGCCGTCATCGACAAGGGCAAGGTGATCGCGGAGGGCACGCCGGGCCAGCTGAAGGCGAGCGTCGGCAGCGCCACGCTGCACGTGCGGCTCCTGCAGGGCGACCAGCGCCCGCAGGCCGAGACGATCCTCGCGCGCGAGCTCGGCCTCGTGCACCTGGAGCCCGACCCCTCGGCGCTGAGCGTGCAGTGCCCCGAGGCCGACAAGGGCGCCGAGGCCATCGCCGCGCTCGGCCGCGCCGGCGTCGGCGTCGCGTCCTTCGCGCTCGGCCAGCCGACCCTCGACGAGGTCTTCCTCGCCCTCACCGGACACACCGCCGAAGACAAGGAAGAGGTCAAGGCATGAGCGTCGCCGACAACGCCGCGATCACGAACGCGCTCTCCTCGGTCCCCCGGCCGCCGCGGCCAAGCGCGTTCAGCGCCGCCATGGCCTTCGGCTGGCGCGGCATGCTCAAGATCAAGCACGTGCCGGAGCAGCTGCTGGACGTGACGATCACGCCCGTGATGTTCCTGCTGATGTTCACGTACCTGTTCGGTGGCGCGATCGCCGGCTCGACGGGCGCCTACCTGGACTACGTGCTCCCCGGCCTGCTCGTCATGTCGGTCGTCTTCACGACCGTCTACTCCGGCGTGTCCCTCAACACCGACCTGACGAAGGGCGCCGTGGACCGCTTCCGCACGCTGCCGATCTGGCGCCCGGCCCCGCTGGTCGGCGCGCTGCTCGGCGACGCCGTTCGGTACGTGATCGCCGGCACCGTGATCACGACGCTCGGGCTGATCCTGGGCTTCCGGCCGGACGGCGGCCCGCTCGGCGTGATCGCCGCGCTCGGGCTGACGGTCGTGTTCTCGTTCGGCGTCAGCTGGCTGTTCACGACGCTCGGCCTGTTCCTGCGGTCCCCGCAGGCGACGATGAACGCCGGCTTCATGCTCATCTTCCCGCTCACGTTCCTGTCCAACGCGTTCGTGGAGCCCGAGACGCTCCCGCGCGTGCTGGAGGCGTTCGTGAACGTGAACCCGATCTCGATCATGACCGACGCCGCCCGCGGCCTCATGGCCGGTGACGCGGCCGGCAGCGACATCGCGATCTCGCTCGGGGTCGCCGCCGGCCTCACAGCGGTGTTCATGCCTCTGACGTCGCGCCTCTACAGGACGCGCTCCTAACGCTTCACCCTCACCGTCTTGGTCGCCGACGACGTGGTGCCGTCGGCGGCCTCGACCGTGATCCGCAGCGTCGCCTTGACGGTCTTGCGCTGCTTGGCCACCTTGACCGTGAGCTTCGCGTCGCCGGCCTTGAGCAGCGTCTTGGACGCCTTGCCGATCGTCTTCTTCTTGACGGTCAGCGTCGCCTTGACCTTGCACGGGCCCGCGCAGGGCACGGTCACGCTGAGCTTGCGGCCTTTGAGCTTGTGGCTGAACGCGGGCACCGGCTTCTCGGCCCCCGGGCCGCCCGGCTGCCCCGGCCCGGCCGGCCCGGAGCCCTGGACCGTCTCGCAGTTGGCGACGACGTCGACGGCGTCGACGATCGCCGTGTCCTGCCCGACGCCGCAGTCGACGTTGTCGACCTCACCGTCGCGGGCGTTGACGACGTCGTTGCCGAACGGGATCTTGCACGTGTAGGAGTACCAGCCACAGGTGGCGGTGGTGGCGTCGGCCTGGATCGTGTCCTGGCCCGGCCCGCCGGTCACCGTGTCGTTGCCGAAGCCGGCGTTGAGGAAGTCGTTGCCCGGGCCGCCGTCGAGCGTGTCCAGGTAGTCGCCGGCGACGAGCTTGTCGTTGCCGCCGTGGCCGAGCAGCGTCGAGTTGCCCTCGTCGATGTTCGCCCACACGCGCAGCTCGTCGTCGCCCGGGCTGCCCGCGAGCGTGCCGGAGACGCGCGATTCGATCTTCTCGACGTTGACGACGTTGTCGCCCTCGCCCGGGCGGCCGTCGTTGGCCGCGCCGTCCATGCTGACGGCGATCGGCGGGTTGTAGTCCTTGTCCGGGATCTGCCAGTCGTCCACGAGGTCGAGGCCGGCGCCGCCGTCGACGTAGTCGGCCGCCGGGTCCTTGTAGGTGTCGGGCGAGAGCGTGTCGTTGCCGTCGCCCGCCTCGATGTGGTCGCCGCCGGCGGCGCCGTTGATCTCGTCGTCGCCCGCGCCGCCGCGCAGCGTGTCGTTCGCCTCCCAGCCCTTGAGGATGTCGTTGCCGCCACCGCCGTCGAGCGTCACCGACGTGCCGCCGCCGTAGGTCTGCAGCTGGTCCTTGCCCTCGCCGCCGAGGACCTCGACCGGGAGGTTGGCCGGGTAGTCCGAGAACGAGTTCCAGTCGTCGCCGTCGCCGAGCTCGAGCCGGACGCGACCGGGCATCGGACAGCGGGCGGTGTAGTCGTAGGTGCAGTTCGCCGGGAGGGTCAGGCCCTCCTCGAAGATGGTGAGCTGCCCGTTCTCGGCGCCGAGCATCGGCGAGTCGCGGACACCCGGGTCGGCGCGGTAGACGAGCGTGTCGCCTTCGTAGGAGATCGTCGCAGCCTGCGCCGCCGCCGGGGCCAGAAGGGCCACGACGGTCGCCGCGAGCAGGGGGAGGGTCGACTTCATACCGACGATGGTCCGCGACCGCACCGCTGCGCACATCAGGGATCCCCCTAAAGGTGTACGTCAACGCTGCCAAGAGCGCTCGGGTGCCGGCGCAGTAAGTTGCGGGGCATGACCCCGATGAAGGCCCGTCTGGCGGCGGGCGAGACGCTCTTCGGCACGTTCCTGACGCTCGGCAGCCCGTTCGCTGCCGAGTCGTTGGGACTGCTCGGCTGGGATTGGCTGCTCGTGGACCTCGAGCACGGCGGCGGCGACGAGTCCCAGCTCGTCGGCCAGCTGATGGGCTGCTCGTCCGCCGGTGTGCACGCGCTGGCGCGCGTGGAGTCCGACGTGCGCGGGCGCACCGCGCGGGCGCTCGACCTGGGCGTCGAGGGCGTGATGTGCCCGCAGGTGAACTCGGTCGAGCAGGCCGAACGCTGGGCTTCGGTGCTGCACTATGGCCCGCCCGGCACGCGCGGGATCGCCTTCTTTCACCGCGGCGCGCGCTACGGCACCGACCCGCAGCCGATCGAGACGGCCCGCGAGCGGGTGTGCGGGATCGCGCAGATCGAGTCGCCGGAGGCGGTCGAGGCCGTGGAGGAGATCGCGGCCGTGGAGGGCGTCGACGTGCTGTTCGTCGGCCCGTCCGACCTCTCGTACTCGATGGGGATGTTCCGCCAGTTCGAGGAGCCGGCGTTCCGGGACGCGATCGCGCGCGTGAACGAGGCGGCCCGCGCGGCGGGCAAGGCGACCGGGATCTTCCTCACCGACGTGGCGCAGGTCCCGGCCGCGCTCGCCGACGGCTTCCGGATGATCGGGATCGGCTCCGACGGCGGCTACATGATGAAGGCGGCGGGCGACACGCTCGCTCAGGCCAGGCGCGCGCGCTGAAGCGCCCACCAGACCTCGACCAGCGTCTCGGTCTCGCGCAGTGAGCGGCCCGTGGCCTGCTCGAAGCGCCCGAGCCGGTGGCGCACCGTGTTGACGTGCACGCCGAGCTCGCGGGCGGTGAGCTCGGCGTTGGCGTCGTTGTCGAGGAAGCGCGCGACGGTCTCGACGATCACCGGCGCGGCGCTGAACGGCTCGAGGTAGCGGCGGCGCAGGATCTCGCCCACCTGCTCGTCGGCGAGCACGGCGGGGCGCAGACCGAGGCCTTCGAGGTCGAAGACGCCATCGGCGCCGAGCGCGAGTCCGACTTCCAGCGCGCGGTGGGCGCGCTCGAACGCGCGTCGGAAGTCCTGCGGTGCGGCGGGTGCGGAGACGCCGATCGGCACCGGCGCCGGCGCCTCGGGCAACCGGGTGAGCAGCGCACACAGCTCGCCGTCGATGCGGGCCCCGAGGCCCCCGACGTGGACGGGCGGACGGTCGAGGCCGAGATGGCGTTCGAGCGCGGCGAAGTCGGCCGGGCGGGCGACGGCCGCGCGGTAGGCGGCGTGCGGGTCCAGGCCGGCGGCGCTGAACGCGGCGCGCAGCTCCGCCGGCGCGGCGGCGCCGGTCATCGCCCGCCGGAGCAGGCTCGCGCGGACGTGCTCCTGCTCGCGGGCGAGGCTCAGCTCCGCGTCCCGGTGGCCGTCCGCGGCGGCGAGCATCGCGAAGTCGACCCAGCGGACCTCGAGCTCCAGGAACTCGCGCAGCAGCGCGTCGCGGCCGGGGGCTTCCGGGACGAGGCTCGCCGCGAGCTGGTAGAGGCGTTCCTGCCCGACCCGCCAGGCGGCGAGCATGTCGCTGACCGCGACGCGCTGGCGCGCCCGGGTGCCCCCGGCGCTGCGGAAGATCGTGGTGGCGTCGGCCGGTTGCGGAGGCCGCCGCAACCGCAGGCCGGCGAGGATCTCGACGTGGTTCGCGCGGACCGCGAGGCGCATCGAGTCGACGGGGACCTCGGCGTACGAGCGCAACGCACGCATGTGCTCGACCGTGCGCTCCACGCTTGCCGCCTGCTCGCGCTCGAGGGCATCGAGCAGTCCGTCCCAGTCCATGGGTGGGCGAGCCTACAACGCCGCCCACGCGGCGTTGGCCGTTTGTCCAATGCGGCGCTCACGGACGCGCGGGAGGATGCCGGCCATGAGCACGCCTGTTGTCTTCATCCATGGACTGTGGTTGCTGGAGTCCAGCTGGGACCGCTGGGCCGAGTTCTTCGCCGAGCGCGGGTACGAGCCCGTGCAGCCAGGGTGGCCGGATGACCCGGAGACCGTCGAGGAGGCCAACGCGCACCCGGAGGTGTTCGCCGGCAAGACGGTCGGGCAGGTCGCCGATCACTTCGCCGACGTGATCGCGGGACTGGACTCCAAGCCGGTCGTGATCGGGCACTCGTTCGGCGGGCTGCTGGCGCAGATCCTCGCCGGGCGCGGGCTCTCGCGCGCGACGGTGGCGTTGTCCCCGGCGCCGTTCCGCGGCGTGCTGCCGCTCCCGATCTCGTCGCTGCGCTCCGCCGCGCCGGTACTGACGAACCCGCTCAACCGCCACCGCGCCGTGCCGCTGACGTTCGACCAGTTCCGGTACGCGTTCGCCAACGCGGTCTCGCTCGAGGAGGCGAAGGAGCTCTATGAGACCTACGCGGTGCCGGCGCCGGGCGCGCCGTTGTTCCAGGCCGCCACGGCGAACCTGAACCCGTGGACCGAGGTCAAGGTGGACACGGACAACCCCGAGCGCGGGCCGCTGCTGATCATCTCCGGCGCCAAGGACCACACCGTGCCGTGGGCGCTGTCCAACGCCGCCTACAAGCAGCAGCAGGACAACCCGGGCATCACCGAGATCGTGTCCGTGGAGCGCGGGCACGCGCTCACGATCGACAGCGGCTGGCGGGAGGTCGCCGAGACCGCGCTCGCCTTCGTCGACCGCGCGCTGGGCAGGTCGGATGAGGGGATGTCCCCTGCTTCCAACTAGAAAGGCTTCGGTGCCGGCGGGGTGAGCGCGGCGCGCATCGCGTCGGCGCACAGGTCGGCCAGCGGCCACAGCAGCGCGCGAGCGGACGGGAGCGCCTTGCGATCGTCCTCGCGGGCCCACTCGGCCTCGTCGCGGGACTCGACGAAGTGCGTGAGCGCGTGCCGCCAGGCGTTCAGCCGGCTCGGGCGCATGACGAGCGTGCGCATGCCCTGCTGGCGCTGGTGGTCGCCGAGCTCGTCGGCGAGCGCCGTCATCTCGCGGAACTCGAGGACGTCGTCGGTGGTCATCTCGGCGTTGCGGAAGCGCTCCGTCGTGATGATCTGGACCGCGTGGGCGGAGGCGGCGATCTCTTCCTCGCCGAGGTCGAACACGGCCAGCACGACGGCCTCACCGTCAAGGCCAGGCGTGATGTCGATGTGGGCGTGTTCCATGTGTGAACGTTATCGGCAGTGGACCCTGCGGTCCTTTAGTTCTACCCGAGTGGGGAGGGGCGGTACCCGAGTAGGCTCCGCTGCATGCCTTCGCCCGAAGCACCTCTGCAGGGCTCTTGCGCGTGCGGAGCCGTCCAGTTCCAGGTTACGAAGGACTTCGTCTCGGCCGGGTACTGCCATTGCACGCGCTGTCAACGACGGGCGGGGACGCCCTGGTCGTTCAACGCGATCCTGCCGGACGGGCATGGCCTGAGCATTCTTTCTGGTGCGTCGGACGTGTCCGTGTGGCGACCGCCGACCGGGCTGCCCAAGACGTTCTGCTCGACCTGCGGCGGACACCTGTGGTCGGGGGAGCCCGGAACCGACGGCGTCGTCGGCGTGCGCATGGGCGTGCTGCACGGCGATCCGGGGATCCAGCCGTCGTGGCGCCAGTGGCTGTCCTCGGCGCCGGACTGGGCGCCGATCCCGGACGACGGGCTGCCGCGCTTCTCCGAAGCCCGTGTAACCTGATCGGAATATGGATGAACAGCTCGCCTGGTACATCGGCGGGCCGGTGCTCGGGTTGTGCGTGGTCGCGCTGCGCTGGCTGCTCAACGAGCGGCTGGGAGCGACCCGGGCGTGGGCCGACGCCGTCGCGCTGCGCTTCGGCGGCGTGCACGCGTGGCTGCTGCTCGGGCTGATCGCCGGCGGTGTCGTGTTCGGGCTGGCCGGCGCGCCGGTGGACGGCTACGGCTGGCTGACGGACACGTTCACGGCCTGGGTGGTCGTCCCGATCCTCGTCGCCAGCGGCGTGCTGATCGGCTACGGCGCGCGGCTGGCCGGCGGGTGCACGTCGGGCAACGGGTTGAGCGGGAACGCGGCGCTCTCCCCCGCCGCGCTGGTCGCGACCGGGACGTTCTTCGGCACCGCGATCGTCGTCAGCTTCGCGATCGAGGCGTTGCTTTGAAGCGGCTCGCGGCGTTCGTGGTGGGTGCCGTCTTCGGCCTGACGCTGAGCTGGTCGGGCATGACGAACCCGGACGTGCTGCGCGACGGGCTGCTGTTCCGCGACGCGTACCTGATGCTGTTCTTCGCCTCCGCCCTGGGCACGGCCTTCGTCGGGCTGCGCGTGTTGAAGCTGCTGCAGGCGCGTGCGCTGCTGACGGGCGAGCCGGTGGCGTGGTCGACGGTGCGGCCGGAGAAGCGCCACGTGGTCGGCAGCGTGCTGTTCGGCGTCGGCTGGGCGGTCGCCGACGTGTGCCCGGGTCCGATCGCGGCCCAGCTCGGCCAGGGCATCCCGTGGGCGCTCGCGACGCTGGCCGGCCTGGTGCTGGGGTTCGCCCTGTTCAGCCGCCGTAGCGCCGCAGTCGCGGGTTAGCGCCCTCGGGGATCGTGTAGAAGGCGCGGCCGTCACGGCTCAACGCGAGCGTCTCGCCCTGGCCTTCGCCGGCCAGCTGCGCGTCCACGACGCACGGCTTGCGCTTGAACGCCTCGGCCAGCGACTCGCCGCGGTCACGCTCCCACACCCACGCGCTGCCGTAGCTGCGCAGGACGATCGTGCGCCCGTCCGCCGAGATGTCCCCGGCGGTGACCGCCTGCCCGAGCCCGAGGTCGAGCTGCGCGACCTTGCGCAGCTGGCCCGACCGGCGCGCGGTGTAGACGCCCGCGCTGCCGCCGAAGTCCTTGGTCACGATCGCGAGCTGCCCGGTGCGCGGGTCCACGAGCAGCGCCTCCGCGTCGTGCGCGCCGTCCGTGTACGCGAGGTTGATCCTGGTCGCCGGCCCGTCCGGCAGCGGGAACTGATAGACCTGCAGGTCGGGCCGCTGCCCGAGGTTGTCGCCGATGTCGCCCACGAACAACGTGTTGCCGCGGATCGCGATGTCCTCCCAGTCGTACGCGTTCGCGCCGGGAAGCGCGACCTCGCGCAGGAACGCGCCGTCGCGGTCGAGCTCGAACACGCGCGCCGAGTCGCCCGAGTCGTTGTGCGCCCAGAACGTGCCCGTGCGCGTGCGCACGAGCCCGGACAGCTCGGCGACCGCCGGGTTCCGGACCCGCCCGAGCACCGTGGCGGGCGCAGCCTCGCACAACGGCGCGACGGGCGCGGACTCGGCCGTCGGCGTGAGCGTCGGCGTCGGGGTGGGCGCGGACGCGCCCGTGCCGCCACACCCGGCGACGAGAACGGCAGCCGCCGCGGCGAGACGCTCAATCACGCCCCCGAGGCTAGCCGCGGGTCAGCCCGCCCCGACGCCCTGCGGCGGCGCCGGAAGGCCGCGGCGCGCGCCCTCGGCCACGAACTCGGCGAGCGTGGTCGCGCCGCCCGCGCCGGTCGGCACGCGCACGGACAGGGCGGCGTAGAGCGCGGCCCAGCGCAGCGTGTCGTCGACGCTCATGCCGACGGCCTCGCCCCACGCCCAGGCGGCGACGTAGAGGTCGCCGGCACCGGTGGTGTCCACCGAGTGGCCCACGTCGAAGCCTTCGACGGACGCGGCGCGGCCCTCGATCGAGGCCACGGCGCCGTCCGCGCCGAGCGAGACCACGACGAGCGGGACGCGCGCGCCGATCATCGCGGCGGCCTCCGCGGCCGTCTCCGCGCCGGTCAGCACCAGCGCCTCGCGCTGCTCGATGAACAGGCCGCGGACCTTGGAGACGCCGCCCGGGAGCCGGCCGGCGAAGGCGCGGGCGTCGTCGTCGCCGACGCTCACGTACGCCCGCGCGCCGTAGGGGACGACGTCCAGCTGGCTGAGGCCGACGATCACGGCGCCCGGGGACAGCGCGGCGATGTCGGCGGCGCGGGCGCGCACGCCCGGGTCGTAGGTGACCATCGCGCGCTCCTGGCCGATCGGCATCACGGCCGTGACCGGCGTGCGCGGGCAGCGCCGGCCGACGAGCTGGACGCCCTCGCGCTCGATCATCGGGCCGATCAGGTCGCCGGCCTCGTCGTCGCCCAGCGGCGCGGCGAGCGCCGTGGAGAGCCCGAGGCGCGCGGCGCCGATCGCGGTGATGGCCCCGCCGCCGGGTGTGCGCACGAGGTCGCCCGCGAAGCGCTCCTCCCCGAGTGCGGGCAGCCCTTCGAGACCCACGAAGGTGATGTCCAGGAAGGCCGGGACCGCTACGACGACATCGACGCTCATAAGAGCGCGAACTCTTTCAGGTTGCGCGGCGTCGAGCCAACCGACCGAGCGGCGACTGGTCGAGCGCCTCCCCCACGGTGCCCAAGGCGACACCGAGCTTGGCGCCCGCGCGTCCGAGCGCGCCGTCCTCCGCCGGCTCGATCGCCCGGTCCGGGTCCTGCGCCAGGGCCGCCGCGGCCGCCCGGCCACGGTCTTCGAGCGCGCGCAGCCGGTGCTCCCATCCGAGGTGCCACGCCTCCAGCTCGACGTCGCCGCGCGTGCGCGCCAGCCCGGCCAGATAGCCGAGCAGCGTCACCACGTGCTGGATGTCCAGCAGCGCCGACCGCAGCGCCTGGTTGCGCTCGAGCAGCACGTCGGCCAGCCGCCGCACACCCGCGAGCCCGGCGCCGCCGCCCTGCGCCGCCGGCCGGCCGCTGAGATCCACCCGCGCCTCGAGCTGGCGCAGCAGCTCGTCCGCGGCCGCGGCGCCGTCGCCCAGCACGGGCTCGTCGAGCCGGCGCTCCAGCTTCGCCCAATGGGTGCGCACCTGGCTCGCGGTCGCGTGCAGCTCGCGCAGCGCACGGTGCTCGGCCGGGAACAGGCCTTGCTCGGTCAGCTCGGGCATGTCGGCGAACCTACCCGCGGCCCCTTTTCCTAAAGAGGGACTGTCCCTCTTTAGGAAAGGCGGGTGGCCAGGGTGGCCAGGCGGGCGGGCGGCTCGGTCGCGAACACGAACCGCGTGTACTTGGCGGCCACGGAGTCGCCCCAGCCGGCCATGGGCGTCGCGGCGACGCCCGCGGCGAGGAACGCCTCGGGGGTCATGTCGGTCTCGACGAGCAACGACCAGCCGCCCGCCGGCTTGACGATCCTCCAGCCGGGCAGCGCGTCGAGGATGGTGTCGCGCCGCCGCTGGAGCTCGGCGACGCACTCAGCCACGTGGTCCTGCGGCCCGCGCAGGACGGCCTCCGCCGCGCGCCGCGCCACCGACACGGCGCCGGTCGTGTTGTAGACGTGCACCCAGCCCGCGTCGCTCACGACCGAGGCGGGCCCCGCGATCCAGCCCACGCGCCAGCCGATCATCCGGTAGGCCTTCGACATCGAGCCCGCGATCACGGTGCGCTCGGCCATGCCCTCGTGCTCGAGCGGGCCGCACAGCTCGCGGCCGTCGAACACGAGCGCCTCCATCGCGGCGTCGTAGAGCAGGAACAGGTCGTGCTCGAGGCACAGCCGCGCGACCTCGGCCCAGTCGGAGCGATCCAACACGCACCCGGACGGCATCGACGGGCTCATCATCAGCAGCGCGACCGTGCGCGGGGAGATCGCGGCGCGCAACGCGTCGTGGTCCAGCCGCCACTCGCCGCCGTCCACCACCAGCGGCGCGAAGACCGGCACGCCGCCCGCCAGCCGCACGCGGTTCACCAGCCCCGCGTAGATCGGGTCGGTGAGCACGACCTCGTCGCCCGGGTCGATCGTGGCCAGCAGGATGTCCAG
This sequence comes from Solirubrobacter deserti, assembly GCF_003344625.1. GTDB lineage: Bacteria > Actinomycetota > Thermoleophilia > Solirubrobacterales > Solirubrobacteraceae > Solirubrobacter > Solirubrobacter deserti. The sequence goes on from NZ_QPKJ02000006.1 coordinate 273,126, forward strand.
CACCGCCTCGCAGCCGCCGCAGGTCACGACGATCTGCGAGCGCGGGTCGTACACGCGCCCGTGCCGCGCCGCGATGTGGTCGGAGATCGCGGCGCGCAGCCCGAGGTCGCCCGTGAACGGCAGCCACGAGTTCGACACGGGCTCCTCCAGCGCCGCGCGTGTCACCTCCACCGCCTCGGGCGGCAGCGGCAGGTCGGTGTCCAGGTTCTCCAGGCGCAGCACGTCGGCGCCCACCACCGCGTCGGCGACGCGGTCGATGCCGAACCCGGCCACATCCTGCATGCGCGCAGCGCGCTTCATCGCGACGACCTCCCGGTCAGGATCAGCAGTGTGCCCGAGGCGTCCTCGAGCGCTTCGTAGAGATGCGGGACCGAGCCCGAGTAGGACGCGTAGTCCCCCGGCCCGAGCTCCAGCAGCGCGTCCACCGGCCCGACCCGGACGCGCCCGGTGTGCAGGTGCAGCCGCTCCTCGACCCCGAACGGGTGCGGCGGCGCCTCGCGCCGCTCACCCGCCCGGAAGCGGATGGCGTACACCTCGCCGAACACGCCCGGCCGCTCGAAGCGGTCGATCAGGTGCGCGTGGATCGCGGCGCCCTCGACCAGCACGCCCTCTCCCGCACGCACGACCGTCGAGGCCGGCGGGGTCTCCAGCAGCGCCGCCAACGGGACCCCCAGCGCGTCGGCGAGCGCGTACAGCGTGTCCAGCGTCGGGTTGCCGTCGCCGCGCTCGAGCGCCGTGATCGTGTTGCGCGCGACGCCCGAGCGGCGCGCGAGCTCCAGCACCGACACGTCGCCACGCAGCGCCTTCAAGTTCATGCTGCCCATCATAATGGGCAGATGTGCTCAGCGCAATGACGCGATCCGCCAGGCGTCGTCGACGCGCTCGAGCTGCAGCGTGTCCCGCGACGGCGACTGCCCCTGCGCCGCGCTGTTGACCTCGGCGGTCGCACGGTCGTCATCGACCGTGATCTTCCCGATGGTCAGCGTCGGCGCGCGCACCTCACCCAGGCCCTGGCGCAGCGCGGCCTCGCACGGCAGCCCGGAGGACGCGACCTCCTCGACGAGCTTGGGCGACAGCAGCTCGTCGCACAGCCGCTGGTAGTCCTTGGCGGCGGTGGCGCGCCCGAAGGCCTCCACGGTGGTCTGTACCTGCTCTTGGTCCGACGGGCCCCCGCCGCACCCGCAGACGCCGATCGCGACGAGCAAAACGGCGACGAGCAGGCCACGCACCGGGCGGAGCATAGAATGGCGTCGCATGTCGACTGCAGGACCGATCGGATCGTGGCTGCGGTGCTACCGCTGCTGGTCACAGGACCTCGAGGTCCAGGTCCATTACGAGGGCATCCACCGGATCGACCCTGAATCCGGGCGCCGCGCCGAGGTCGTCGACGAGCTGCAGGAAGCCGTCGTCCAGTGCCTCGACTGCATGCACGACCAGCCGCACCTGGTCTTCCACAACGACCGCATCGAGCCGGTCGAGGACCGCTGGGAGCGGATGGTGGTGGGCACGCCCTGGGTGGCTTCCTGCACCGTGACCGTGGACGCGGAGTCCGTCGAGACGTGCTCGGGCCCGGAGGCCGCGGACGCGCTCGCCTACGCCGCGTTCGGCGACCACGGCACGCGCGAGTTCTTCACCCACGTCCGCTTCCACAAGCACGAGGACGAGCAGATCGTCGTCCACCTGCTGGTCGAGCTGTACGCGCGCTCGTCCGAGGAGGCGACCGGCGTCCTCGAGGACGCGGCGCGTGGGCAGCTGACGATCACCAGCCTCGCCGAGGAGTCGCGCCCACCCGCGGCCACGAGCGGGGACCACCCACATTGAGGTCTGGACATCCCCTCCGCCCCACCCCGATCATCCGACCTACACTGTCGCCATGAGCATGACTTGGGTTGCGATCTGCCTGCTGGCCGTGATTCTCGCGTTCACCGCGGGAGCCTGGGGCGCGGGCGGCGGTAACGACTAGCCGCTTCTCCCGTCATGCCGAGCTCGCGGTAGGTCGCCTCGGCCTGCGCCACGAGCTCGGTGGCGCGGTCCCCGCGCCGCTGCCGCAGCGCCGCGTGCTCGGCCCACGTGTGGGCGAGCCAGCCGCGCGCGCCCATGCGCTCGTTCATCGCCGCCGCCGCGCGGAAGTGCTCCTCCGCCTCGTCATAGCGCTCGAGCAGCGTGGCGAGGATGCCGAGCGGCCGCGCGGTCGAGTCCATCGCCATCTCCGGCACGGCCACCGCGTTGTGGTCCGCGTACGGCGCCAGCAGCTCGTACAGGCACGCGGCGCAAGCCGGGTCGTCGAGCCGCGCGCACGTCTCCGCCAGCAGGCAGATGCTGCAGAACCACTGCTCGTCGACGTGCCAGTCCGCCAGGTCGTGGCTGGTGATCTCAGCCACGAGCGGCGCCGCCTCCTCCAGGCGCCCGAGCCGCGCGTAGCCGTGCGCGAGCACGGAGCGATGCACGAGCGGTGACGGGAACGCGGGCTCGTCGTCGCGCACCTCGGCCAGGTACTCCTCCAGCCCGCCGCGCTCGCAGCACAGCAGGAAGCGCTGCAAGGTGCGCGCCGCCCCGGCGTTCCAGGCCAGCACGGGCTCGCCGATCTCCGCCGCGCGCCGGATCAGCTCCGGCGCCTCGTCGAAGCGCCCCTGGGCGAGCGCGAACGTCGCGTGCGCCGCGGCCAGCATCCACAGCTGCGCGGGCTGGCGCAGATCGTGCGCGCAGCGCGTCATCTCCAGCAGCTCGCGCCCCCGCCGCTCCGGGTCGCCGAGCTCCCAGGACGCCCAGAACGCGTGCTCGTGCCCGTCGAAGAGCCGCTCGCGGTCGCCGGCGACCGTCGCCAGCTCGACGATCTCGCCCGCGTTCGCCAGCCGCTGGCGCGCCGTGTGCGGCGCGTGCAGCGCCGACTCGGCGGCGGTCAGCGCGGACGCGATCGTGACCGGGTCGCCGATCCGGCGCGCCATCTCGATCGCCTCGCCCATCAGCACCTCGCGCCGCGCCCGCGTCGGGCCGTGGCGCAGCGCCGCGGCCAGGCGTGAGAGCAGCCGGACGCGCAGCGCGCTGTCCTGGCTGCCCACGGTCGCGACGCCCTCCTCCAGCAGCGGCACGAGCCGCTCGTCGGTGAGTCCGTGGCTCCACAGGAAGCGCCCGCCGTACCCGGCGGCGGCGCGCGCGAACAGCTCCGCCTCCCCCGCCGTGCGGGCCAGCTCGGTGGCGCGCAGGAACGTCGCCTTCGCGCGCACGTCGTCGCCCTGGCGGCCCTGCGCGTCCCCGAGCGCGAGCAGCAGCCGGCAGTGCTCGACGGGCGTCGCGTTGTGCAGCGCGGCGAGCCCGATCTCGTACAGGCGCACCGCCTCCTCGTAGGCGTGCAGCGCGACGGCGCGGGCGCCCGCGCGGGACGCGTACTCGACCGCCTCCGGCGCGCCCCCGAGGAAGAAGTGGTGGGCGACCTCGGCCAGGTGCGGCTCCAGGTCGCCCTGGTGGACGGCCTCCAGCGCCGCCCCCACGCGGCGGTGCAGCTCCAGCCGCCGCGCCCGCGCCAGCGAGCGGTAGGCGGCGTCGCGGATCAGCGCGTGCGCGAAGCGCATACGCCCGATCGAGCCCGGCACGTCGGAGACGACCCGGGCCTGCATCGCCTCGTCGAGCAGCTCGAGCACGCTGCCGCGGTCGTGCCCGCTGACGCGCGCGAGCACGGTCAAGTCGAACTCGCGGCCGAGCACCGACGCGTACAGCAGGAGCTCGTTGCACTCGTCGGAGAGATGGCGCAGCCGGCGGCCGATCGTGTCGCGGATGCTGTGCGGGATCGTCACCCGGCCCTCCTTGCCGAGCAGGCGGACGATCTCGCCGACGAACAGCGGGTTGCCCTCGGTCTCGGCGTGGACCGCGGCGACGAGCTCGGGCGGCGCGGAGGCGGGCTCCAGGAACTGGGCGACGTCGGCCTGGGACAGGCCGGTCAGCGGCAGCGAACGCGTGAGGGGCTCGCGCGTGAGCTCGGCCACGGCACGCTGGAGCGGCTCGGAGACCGTCGGGTCGACGTCGCGGAAGGCGCCGACGATCAGCACGCGGCTGTGCCCCAGCTCGCGCGCGACGAACCGCAGCAGCAGCAGGGACGGCTCGTCGGCGGCGTGCAGGTCGTCGAGCACGAGCACGAGCGGTTGGGCGGCCGCCAGGCTGTGCAGGAACGCCGTCAGCGAGTCGAACAGCCGGAAGCGCGCGCCTTCGGACTCGACGGCGGGCGCCGGCGGCAGGTCCGGGAGCACCGTCCGCAGCTCCGGCAGCAGCTGGGCGACGTCGACCGCGCCGGGGCCGAGCTGGGCCCGCAAGGTGTCGGGGTCAGCCCGGCGCACATACCCGCGCAACGACTGCACCCACGGCCAGTACGCCGGCGCGCCGCCCGCCTCCCAGCAGCGGCCGACGAGCACCTGCGCGCCGCGCGAGCGCGCCTGCGCGCTCAGCTCCTCCGCGAGCCGGCTCTTGCCGATCCCCGGCTCCCCCACGAGCAGGAACAGGCGCCCCTGGCCCGCGACGGCGTCGTCGAGCCCGGCGATCAGCGCGCCCAGCTCGCGCTCGCGGCCGACGAACGCGCCCGCGAGGACCTCCGCCGCGGGCACGGGCGTGACCGGGGCGAGATCCAGCCGCGGGTCCTGTGTGAGGATCGCCCGCTCGAGCTCGCGCAGCCGCTCCCCCGGCTCGATGCCGAGCTCGTCCGCGAGCCTGCGGCGCGCGTCGCGGTAGGCGGCGAGCGCGTCGGCCTGTCGGTCGCAGCGGTAGAGCGCGAGCATCAGCTGCGCGCGGAAGCGCTCGCGGTACGGGTGCTCGGCGACGAGGCGTTCGAGCCGCTCCAGCAGGTGCGCGTGCTGCCCCAGCGCGAGCTCCGCCTCCGTGAGCTGCTCGAGCGCCGTGACGCGCAGGTCCTCGAGGCGCGACCGCTCGCGCTCGGCGAAGCGCTCGTCGGCGAGGTCGGCGAGCGGCGTGCCCCGCCACAACGAGAGCGCGCTGTCGAGCGTGGCGGCGGCGCGGCCGGGCTGCCCGGCCGCGAGCTCGGCGCGTCCCTCGGCGATCATCCGCTCGAAGCGGTGGGCGTCCAGGCGCTCGCGGTCGAGCCGCAGCGCGTACCCGGGCTCTCGCGTGGCGATCATCGCCGGGTCCTTCAGCGCGCGGCGCAGGCGCGAGATGTAGACCTGCACGGTCTTGGCGGCGGTGGGCGGCGGCGCGTCGCCCCACAGCTCGTCGATCAGGCGATCGGCGCTGAGCGTCTCGTTCGCGTGCAGCAGCAGCACGGCCAGCAGCGCGCGCTGCCGAGCGCCGCCCAGGGTCACGACGCCGTCGGCGTCGAGCACCTCCAGCGGTCCGAGGATGCGGAATTCGTGGTCCAGTGACGCGACCGTACACGACGCGCTGTTACCGCGCTGAAACCGGCCCCCGGGACCATGCGCGCTCCTCCCCTTTCCTCCCCAGGAGCCAACCAGTGACAATCATCCCCCAGGCCATCGATCTCGCCACGGTCAAGTCGCGTCAGCAGGCCATGTGGGCCAGCGGCGACTTCGGCGTGATCGCTGCTCTGATCCATATCGTCGCCGAGCTGCTGGTCGACAGCGCGGACCTGATCGCCGGGTCACGCGTGCTTGACGTAGCGGGCGGCACCGGCAACGCGGCGATCGCCGCCGCGCGCTGCGGCTGTGACGTCACGTGCACGGACTACGTCCCGGAGTTGCTCGAGCGCGGCCGCGAGCGGGCGCGCGCGGAGCGCCTGAACATCGAGTTCGCCGAGGCCGACGCCGAGGCGCTGCCGTACGGGGACGGCGAGTTCGACGCCGTCATCTCGACCTTCGGCGCGATGTTCGCGCCCGACCAGGCCAAGGCGGCGTCCGAGCTCGTCCGCACGACGCGCCCCGGCGGCCTGATCGCGCTCGCCTCGTGGACGCCGGAGGGCTTCCTCGGTGAGCTGTTCCGCACGACGGCCGGGCACGTCCCGCCGCCCCCGGGTGTCGCCTCCCCGCTGCGCTGGGGCACCGAGGCCGGCATCACGGAGTTGCTGGGCGACGACGTGGAGCTCGTCAGCACGCGCCGGCGCACGTTCACGTGGCGCTTCCGCCGCCCCGCGGAGTTCATCTACACGCTGCGCGAGTGGTACGGCCCGACCGTCAAGGCGTTCGAGGCCGTCGGGCCCGCGGGCGCCGCCGCGCTCGAGCATGACCTGATCGAGGTCGTCAAGCGCGCGGCCCGCAATCGCGACGGGGCCATCGCCGTGCCGGCCGAGTACCTCGAGGTCGTGGCGGTGAAGCGGTGAAGCGCGCCATGCTGGCGTTCTGCATGGCGGTGATCGCCGCCCTCGCCATCTCGGAGGCGGCGCGCGCCGACACGGTCACGGACTGGAACGTCAACGCCGTCTCGGCCCTGGTCGGGACCGCGGCCCAGTCCCCCACCGTCTCGACCGTGCACCTCTCGATGGTCCACGGCGCCGTCTTCGACGCCGTCAACTCGATCGACGGCCGCTACGAGCCGTACGTCGTCGACGTCCGCGCGCGGGACTGGTACTCGCGCGACGCCGCGGCGGCCACGGCCGCGTACAAGGTGCTGCTGGCCCTGGTGCCCGCCCAGGCCCCGACGCTCGGCGCGCAGTACGAGGCGTCGATGGGCGCGATCCCGGCCGGCCCGGCGCGGGACGGCGGCGCGCGTGTCGGCGCGATCGCGGCGGCGGCGATGCTGCAGGACCGCGACGGCGACGGCCGCTACGGCACGTACCGCTTCCCGGCGCCAGCGTCGTCCTCGGACCCGTGGCCGGTCGGGCAGTGGCGGCCGGTGCTGCCCGCGTTCGGCAACGATCCGGGCGCGTGGGTCAAGGACGTGCGGCCGTTCCTGGTCGAGGACCCGAAGCGGTTCGCGCGCTCGGCGCCGCACCCGCTCACGAGCCGCGCCTACGCGCGCGAGCTCGCCGAGGTCAAGGCCGTCGGCGCGCTCGACTCGACCGTGCGCACGGCCGACCAGACCGATCAGGCGCGCTTCTGGGCCGAGGGGCCGCAGCCGTTCACGCGCGCCGCGCGCGTGCTCGCGGCCGAGCGCCGGCTGCGTGACGTGGACACCGCGCGTATGTTCGCGATGCTGTACATGACCGCCGCCGACACCGCGATCGCGACCTGGAACGGGAAGGCCAAGTACACGTTTTGGCGGCCGATCACGGCCATCCGCGGCGCGGCCGACGACGGCAACGCCATGACCGAGCCGGACGCCGGCTGGCTGCCGCTGATCAACACGCCCGCCTACCCGGAGCACCCTTCCGGGCTGTCCTCGCTCGGCGCCGCCATGGCGGTCTCGCTGGAGCGGGTGTTCGGGCACCGCGCGCGGTTCACGATGAACAGCACGACGTCCGGCACCACGCGTGACTATCGCGGCTTCGCGCAGGCCGTGGACGAGATCGTCGACGCGCGGGTGTTCTCCGGCATCCACTTCCGCAAGGCGGATGAGGACGGCGCGCAGATCGGCGTCGAGGTCGCCCGCGAAGGGCTCGCGCGCCACTTCGAGCGCGACTTCTAGGTGAGCTGGGCCGCCCCGCCACGCGCGGGGCGGTCCGTCACTGGTTCCACTTGTCGGCCGTCACCTGGCCATGCCGGCTGTTCTTGGCGCGCGGGTCGTTGACGTCCTGGCTGGGGTTCTGATCGCTGGACGGCGGCGCGTCGGGATTCTGGTCGGCGGCCTGCTGGGCCTGCTCGTTCTTGCGCTCGACGGCCTCTTTGAAGCGTGCGTCGGTTTCCTTGTCCATGACCTCGGGCTACCCACCGATGAGTTCTCGCGACCGTGGGAGTCTTGGCGGCATGGCGAAAGAGTTCGACGCCCGGCTCAGCAAGGGCGACAACCCAGGCGCGTGGACGCACCGGCTGCCGGTGCGCGCGCAGCTGCGCAAGTCGATCGGCAAGCAGGCGGGCGACAGCGTCCACGTGCGCATCGACGAGCGGATCGGCTGACATGTCCACCACCCTGATGGTCGACTTCATCATCTCGCTCGACGGCTACGCCGGCGCCGAGGGCTGGCCCGGGTTCTGGGGCATGGAAGGGCCGGAGTACCTCGCGTTCATCGACTCCGACGCCGAGAAGCAGCACGTCACGCTGATGGGCGCCAACACCTACCGGCTGATGTCCGGGTTCGCCGCCGACATGGCCGACGATCCGGGCATGGTCGCGATGACCGCGATGCCCAAGGTCGTGTTCTCCTCGACGCTGAAGGCGCCGCTCGACTGGGCCAACACGGAGCTGATCGACGGGGACGCGGTCGAGGCCGTGCGGGGACTGAAGGCGCGCGAGTCGCGGCCGCTGCGCACGCTCGGCAGCGTCACGCTCTGCCGGGCGCTGCTCGCGGCGGGCCTGGTCGACCGCTACCGCGTCGTCGTGTTCCCGGTCATCACCGGCGTCACCGGCAGCCACCGCATCTTCGACGGCCTCCCCGACGTGGCGCTGGAGCTGGCCGACAGCCGCCTGTTCGACGGCCGCCTGCAGTTGCTCGAGTACGTGCCGACGGTGCTGGACGGCCCGCCCGGCGCGTGATCAGCGGCGGGTGTGCTCGACTTCCCGGCCGGTGGCGACGACGACGTCGGTGACCAGGCTCGGCGCGAACAGGCCGTGGGCGATCAGGCCGGGCTCGGCGTCCAGCCGCTGAGCCAGCGCGGCGGGGTCGTCCACGGGCCCCGTCCAGTCGGCGATCACGCCGCCGTCCGGGCTGGCCGCGCCGCCGCGCGGGACGGCGTATTGAAGGCGGGCGAGCGTGGAGGCCAGCCCGAACGGGTGCAGCTCCAGCGGGACGGGCGCCGTGAGCCGCGGCACGGGCTTCTCGTGCGAGGCGATCACCACGAACCGCCGTGCCGCCGCCGCGACGATCTTCTCGCGCGTGTGCGCGCGGCCACCGCCCTTGATCAGCCACGGCCCGGGCGCGATCTGGTCCGCGCCGTCGATCGCGATGTCCAGCTCGGTCAGCGTGTCGAACGGCTTGACGACGAGCCCGGCGGCCGCCGCCGCGCGCGCCGTCGCCTCCGAGGTCGCGACGCACCGCAGCCGCAGCCCCGTGGCCGCGAGCAGCGGGATCAGCGGCGCGACCGTGGAGCCCGTGCCGAGCCCGACGCGCATCCCGCCCTCCACCAGGCCGGCCGCGTGCGCGGCGGCCGCGTGTCGTTCCGTCTCACCCAGCGTCACCGTCGCCCACTCTAGGGTCTGGGCATGGTCACCGTCGCCGACGCCGGCGCGCCGGGCATCCTGGCGTTCGTCATCTCCGAGCGGCTCACGCGCGCCGACTACCAGGACGTCCTGCTCCCGCCGATCGCCGCGCGGATCGAGCGCGGCGAGGACCTGCGCGCGCTGGCCGTGATCGAGGACTTCCACGGGCTGGAATCGGCCGGGCTCGTGACCGAGCTCAAAGCGGCCGCGAGGCTCGGCTCCGGGCAGCGCTCGATCGCGATCGCGATCGCCGTGGTGAGCGACATCGACTGGGTCCGCCGCAGCCTCTCGCTGTTCGGGTGGCTCGTGCCGGGCGAGGTGCGCGTGTTCACGGGCGAGCAGCGCGCCGCCGCGGAGGCGTGGCTCGCGGGCGTCTGAGGAAGAGAGGCCGCCGCGCTGGTCAGGCGCGGCGGCGGTGCTGCAGGGCCGGCGGGTGTCGGGGGGAGGTAAGGACTGCCCGGGGGCCTTCGGTTCAGCGAGGGGGTCAGCCTCTGTGGGACCTACCTTGCCGATCGCCCGGCGCCTGTCCTATCGCCCGCGGGGGTGAACCGGATCACCCACGCGGTCCGGTGCGGGGGTCGGCAGGGCATACTCGACCCAGGACCAGCGGATGCGAGGACGGGTGCGGGCGTGAGGTGGCAGTGGCTGGTGATCGCGACGATCGCGTTGCTCGGCGCGGCGGGCGGCGTGTACTTCGGCAACCGGGAGGCGCCGGACGAGGTCGGCGTCGCGGCCTCGCTCGGCCTGGCCGGCCTCGGGCTCGGCGGCCTGGTCGGGGTGCTCGTGAGCGGCTGGTGGAAGCCGCCGCGCAAGCCGCCGGCGGCTGCGGAGCCGAGCGAGCCGTCCACCACGACGGAGTTCACCGCGCACGCCGAGAGCGAGCCGGAGGAGGCGGCGCCGGCCGCCCACGAGGCCGCGCTGGTCGACCATCCGCCGCCGCCTCCGCCGCCCGACAGCGGCGAGCCCGGGTGGTACAAGGACCAGGAGGGCGTGCGTCGCTACTGGGACGGCGAGCGCTGGACGGAGATCGTCTGGCGCGAGCGGCGCACCCGTACCAAGGGCCGCTGATTTCCATACGCCGGCGATATGCCGGCCTGCCTAGGCTTCGGGTGTGCGCGTGCTGATCGTCGAGGACGAGCCGTATCTGGCTGAAGCCGTCCGTGACGGCCTGCGGCTGGAGGCGATCGCCGCCGACATCGCCGGCGACGGCAACGCCGCGCTCGAACTGCTCAGCATCAACTCGTACGACCTCGCGGTGCTCGACCGTGACATCCCCGGCCCGTCCGGGGACGAGATCGCGCGGCGGATCGTCGCGTCCGGCAGCGGCATCCCGATCCTGATGCTCACCGCGGCCGACCGGCTCGACGACAAGGTGACCGGGTTCGAGCTCGGCGCCGACGACTACCTGACCAAGCCGTTCGAGCTGCGTGAGCTGGTCCTGCGCCTGCGTGCGCTCGACCGCCGCCGCGCGCACGCCCGGCCCCCGGTGCGCGAGATCGCGGGTCTGCGGCTGGACCCGTTCCGGCGCGAGGTCTTCCGCGACGGGCGCTATGTGGCGCTCACCCGCAAGCAGTTCGCCGTGCTGGAGGTGCTCGTCGCCGCGGAGGGCGGGGTCGTCAGTGCCGAGGAGCTGCTCGAGCGGGCGTGGGACGAGAACGCGAACCCGTTCACCAACGCCGTCCGCATCACCGTCTCCGCCCTGCGCAAGCGCCTGGGCGAGCCGTGGCTGATCGCCACGGTGCCCGGCGTCGGCTACCGCATCGACACGGGCGCCGCCAGCCCCGATGCCTAGGCGCGCCGGGCTCAGCGCTCGGCTGAAGCTCACGCTCAGCTACGCCGGGGTGATCGTCGTCTCCGGCACGCTGCTGCTGGCCGTCGTGTGGGTGTTCCTGCTGCGCTACGTGCCCGAGACCGCGCCCATATCGGGCGGCGACGGGTTCCGCGCGCCCCGGTGGTTCACGCCCAGCCGCTCGGACCTGCAGGAGGCGTTCGCGCCCAAGGCGGCGCTCGCGCTCGGGTTCCTGCTCGTGCTCGGGCTCGCGGGCGGGTGGCTGCTCGCCGGCCGGATGCTCGCGCCGCTGACGCGGATCGGCGACGCGGCTCGGCTGGCGGCGCGCGGGTCGCTGTCGCACCGGGTCCGGCTGGAAGGCCCGAAGGACGAGTTCCGCGAGCTTGCGGACGTCTTCGACACGATGCTCGAGCAGCTCGAGTCGCACGTCGACGAGCAGCGGCGGTTCGCCGCGAACGCCTCGCACGAGCTGCGCACGCCGCTGGCCATCTCGCAGACGCTGCTCGACGTCGCCCGCAGCGACCCGACGCGCGACCAGCGCGAGCTGATCGAGCGCCTGCACACGGTCAACACGCGGGCGATCGAGGTCACCGAGGCGCTGCTGCTGCTCAGCCGCGGCAACGGCCGCAACTTCACCCGCGAGGCGGTCGATCTCTCCCTGCTCGCCGAAGAGGCGGCCGAGACGCTGCTGGCCCTGGCCGAGGCGCGCGCGATCACGCTCGAGGTCACCGGTGAGAAGGCACAGACGGTCGGCTCCACGGCGCTGCTGGCGCGGATGGTGACGAACCTGGTCCAGAACGCGATCGTCCACAACCTCGCCTCGCGCGGCACGGTGACGGTGCACACCGAGGCGCGGGCGGACGCGAGCGTGCTGCGCGTGGAGAACACGGGCCACCCGCTCCCGCCCGGGCTGGTCGCGACGCTCACCGAGCCGTTCCAGCGCGGTACCGAGCGCATCCGCACCGACGAGCACGCGGGCGTCGGGCTCGGGCTGGCCATCGTGCAGAGCATCGTCCGCGCCCACGACGGGGCGCTCGAGCTCGCGCCCCGGTCCGGCGGCGGCCTCGTCGTCAGCGTGTCACTGCCGCGCGGCGGTCACGCCGCCTCCTGGAAGTCCGAGGAGCGGGGATCGAGCGGGAGCTCGCCCGAGGCCCAGTAGAACGGGTCGACCGTCTTGTCCCCCAGCAGCTGGCGGCGGATGCGGGGCAGGTTCGCCCACTCCGGCACGTCCTCGAACGGCGTGTCGCGCGAGGTCAGCCAGCGGTAGCTGTAGGCCATGAACAGCGCGCGGCGGACGCGCTCGCCGAGGTTGTCGCGCCGGCGGTGCCAGACCCGGGCGTCGAACACCGCGACCGTGCCGGCGGGGCCGAGGATCGGCACGCCGTCGGGCTGGTCCTCGGTCGGGTAGCGCGAGGTCGTGTCCAGGTGGCTGCGCGGCACCACCTCCAGCGCGCCGTCATCGGGCGAGTCGACGTCGGTCAGATAGACCGCGACCTTGAGGGTGACGCGCGGCTGGTCGCGCCACAGCAGCCGCATGTCGCGGCCCATCAGGCCGTTGTCACGATGCCAGCGGTGCGCGCCCGTGGGCGCGTGCGGCGGATGCACGTCGAGGTGCGAGTGGTTGACGTACACGTTCGGTGAGAGCAGCTCCACCGCGAGCGCCAGCAGCGGCGGCCAGTCCACGATGGCGGCCAGGTCGGGATGCTGCGCCAGGCCGGACAGCAGGTGCAGCGGCTGCGGTGTGTCGGAGGTGCGAGCGGCGACTTCGTCGACTGCGTGCAGCAGCCTGCGGGCCAGCGGCCGGTCGAGCTGACCGACCACGGCCCAGCCTTCGTTCGCCACCGTCGTCGCCACCGCCGAGTTGAGGGAGGTCATGGCCTGCACTCAAACGTCCTCGGCGTTGCCGTCGCGTATGCCGATTTCGATACGCGGGCGATACGCGCTACGGCGCCTGGTCGATGCCGGCGATGACGATCACCGGCGCCCCGGGCGCGAGCGCACGGCCGTCGGCGCCGACCGGTTCGCGCCGGCTGATCCCGAGCGTGCGCCCGACCGCCTCGGCCTCCGCTCGATGGCCGGGCGCGTACTGCACGACTGAAGTGGTGCGCTGCTGGTCGGAGAACGTGTCAATGCCGCCTTCGGTGAAGCCGGCGGCGGCGAGCTCGCCGCTGAGCGCGGCGGCGAGCCCGGGCACGGTCGTGCCGTTCAGGACGGCGACCGTCACGTCGGCGGGCTCAACCGTGGCGACGGGCGTGGGCGTCGGCGTGGGCGTCGGCGTCGCGCGGGCGCGCTCGCTGCCGCCGCTCGGCCGCAGCGCCCCGTACGCCGCGGCGCCGCCGACCGCGAGCGCGGCGAAGAGCGCGATCGCGCCGTGCCGCGCACCGATCGCGCGCGGCCACGGACGCGCAGCGTGCCCGCCCGGGGCGAGGCCGCCGGCGAGCGGCCGCCACCGCCGCGGCTTGTCGTCGCCGGCCGGTCCGCCGGCGGTGCCCGCCCCGGCGCGCCGCACCCGCGGCTCGTCGGGGTCGGCCGGTCCGCCGGCGGTGCCCGCCGCGGCTCGCGGCCGCCGCGGCTCGGCGTGATCGGCCGGGGTGGCGGGCGGGCGCGGCGGCGCGTTGCGCTCGGGCGCGCCGCCCGCCCACTCGCGCAGCCGCCGGACCTCGCGGGCCTGCGAGACGTGCAGCACCGCGAGCAGGACGAGCCCGGCCGCCGCGGCCACGCCCGCGACGGCGCCGACCTCCTGCGCGAGCTTCAGCACGGCGCGTAGGCCCGCACCACGTCTTCCAGGCGCGCGACCCGGCTGCCCTTGACCAGCGCGGCGTCGCCCGGGCCCAGCGCGCGCAGGACGGCGACTGCCTCCTCGACGCCCGTGACGTGCGCGTCGCCGTAGTGGGCGGTGCCGTACCCGACGACCTCGATCCCGAGCTCCTGCGCCAGGCCCGCGATGCGGCGGTGCTCGGCCTCGCTGCGCGCGCCCAGCTCGGCCATCAGCCCGAGCAGGGCGAGCTTGCGCGCACCCGGCAGCGCTGCCAGCGAGCGCAGGGCGGCCTCGGTCGAGGCGGGGATGGCGTTGAAGCAGTCGACGACCAGCAGCGGACCATCGGGCACGTGCCGGACCTCCATGCGCCATGGCGAGCCCTCGCTCGCGGCCAGCGCGGCGGCCACCGCCTCGAGCCCGACCCCGCACCACAGCGCGGCCGTCGCCGCGGCCAGCGCGTTGGGGACCTGCTGGAGGCCGCGCAGCGCGAGCCGGACGTCCGTCTGCCCCCACGGCGAGCACAGGCGGAACCGGGCGCGCAGGTCGCGGTCGAGCGTGACGGCTTCCGCCCGCACGTCGGCGTCGGCGTCCACCGCGAACCCGAGCACGGGACACGCGGCCAGGGCGTCCATCGCGCGCACGCGCGGGTCGTCGAGGTTCAATACCGCGAGTCCGGAAGCGGGCAGCGCGGCCACCAGCTCGCCCTTGACGCGCGCCACGCCGTCGAGGTCGCCCAGGTACTCGACGTGCGCCATCGCGACGCTGGTGACGATGCCGACGTCCGGCCGCGCGATCGCGGCCAGCCGCTCGATGTCCCCCACCCGCCGCGCGCCCATCTCCAGCACCGCCCAGCGGGCGTCCTCCGGCGCGTTGAGCAGCGTCAGCGGCAGGCCGAGCTCGTTGTTGAAGGACCGCTCGCTCGCGACGACCCGCAGCGTCGGCGCCAGGCACGCCGCCAGCAGGTCCTTGGTGGTGGTCTTGCCGACCGAGCCGGTGATGCCGATCGCGCCCTGGACCCGTTCACGCGCGAGCGCGCCCAACCGCAGCAGCGCGGCGGCCGTGTCCCGCACCCGGATCGCCGTCCCGCCCACCGGCTCCTGCGTGGTGAGGTAGGCCGCCGCCCCCGCCTCGAGCGCCGCCGGGATGAACGCGTGCCCGTTGCGCTCGGCCACGATCGGCACGTACAGCCGGCCGGGCCCGATCGTGCGCGAGTCGATGCTCGCGCCGTCGACGCCGACGTCAGGACCGACCAGCTCGCCCCCGAGCTCGGCCGCGAGCGCAGATGCCGTGAACCGCACGGCCTACGCGATCGGGAAGTCGAAGTACGTGTCCGGATACGGCTCCGCGGCGAGCGAGTAGTGCCACCACTCACACACGTAGGAGCTGAACCCGCACGCGGTCATGATCGAGCACAGGTGGCGGCGGTTGCGGGCCGCGACCGCCGTGACCGAGGAGGCCCCGTGGTGGGACGCCGCGTCCATCAGGTCGTGCCCGCCGCCCATGTCCGCCAGCTCGCCGCTCGCCAGGTGGAACAACGTCAGGTCGACCGTGCTGCCCCGGGTGTGCCCCGATCTGGTGGCGACGTAGCCCTGCTCGAACATGTCGGCCCGATCGATGTTCGGGTAGTGCCTCGGCTTGGTCCGGCCGTCCTCGGGCTGCTCGGCCCAG
Organism: Solirubrobacter deserti; assembly: GCF_003344625.1. Lineage (GTDB taxonomy): Bacteria > Actinomycetota > Thermoleophilia > Solirubrobacterales > Solirubrobacteraceae > Solirubrobacter > Solirubrobacter deserti. The sequence goes on from NZ_QPKJ02000006.1 coordinate 288,524, forward strand.
CGCCGGAAGCAGTCCACGGCGCGCTGCGGGCGGTACCCGTCCCACAGCAGCAGCCCGTACCCGAGCGTCGCGGCCTGCGCCCGCGCACGCTGGAGCGCGTGGCACAACGCCGTGGTCCCGACGATGCGGTTGGCGACGTAGCCGTCCACCGGCTTGCCCGTGAAGTTGTCCCACGTCGCGTACTTGGCGTCCCAGCGGACGCCGGGCACCAGCTCGTCGACGAACGCGAACCCGTCCCTCATCGCGCCACCGCCGCGTCCACGAGCCGGTCGATCACCGCACCCATCGACAGCCCGGCGGCCGCCATCATCCGCGGGTAGCGGCTGTAGGACGTCAGGCCGGGCAGCGTGTTGACCTCGTTGAGGACGACGGTCCCGTCCGCCCGCAGGAACAGGTCCACGCGCGCCAGCCCGCGGCAGCCGAGCGCGCGGTAGACGGCCTTGGCCGTCGCCTGCACGAGCGCGCGCGCCTCGTCCGGGATGTCGGCGGGGACGATCGGCGTCGAGTTGTCCGAGCCGAACTCGGGCGCATCCTCCTGGTGGATCCGGAAGAACCCGTGCGAGAGCGCGATGCGGTCGACCTCCCCCGTCAGCAGATCGTCGCCGTCGCCGAGCACGGCGCACCCGACCTCGCTGCCGGCGACCGCGGCCTCGATCAGCACCTTGCGGTCGAAGCGGCGGGCGGCGTCGATCGCGGCGCGCAGGTCCTCCGGCACGGAGACCTTGCTGACGCCGAAGGAGGACCCCGACCGCGCCGGCTTGACGAACAGCGGGTAGGGGAGCGCCCCGGGGTCCTCGCTGACCGTGAAGTCCGGCGTCGCGATCCCGGCGCTGCGCGCGACGAGGTAGGTGAGCGACTTGTCCATGCACAGCGCGGAGCTCTGGACGTCGCAGCCGACGTACGGGAGGCCGGACAGCTCCAGGAGCCCTTGCACCGCGCCGTCCTCGCCGAGCCGGCCGTGCAGGACCGGGAACACGAGGTCGAGCGCCACCGCGTCCTGTCCGCGGACGAGCAGCCCGCGGACGCCGCGGTCGGGCGACAGCGAGGCCGGGCGCCCGCGCGCCTCCCACCCCACCTGGGGACCGTCGCACAGCCGCCACGCACCGTCCGTGGTGATCCCGATCCAGACCGGCTCGTATTTCGCGCGGTCCAGGTGCCTGGCGACCTCCCGCGCGGACTTGACGGAGATCGGGTGCTCCTCGCCGGCGCCGCCGAAGAGGATGCCCACCTTCAACCTAGCCATGCCGCTCCCCGAAGCTCGCGCAGTGCAGCAGGCTGTGCTCGACGATGTCGCGCAGCGCATGGTCGGTGTAGTAGGCGACGTGTGGGCTGATGAGCACGTTCGGCAGCCGGTGCAGGCGCAGCAGCAGCTCGTGCTCGACGGGACGCGAGCGGTGGTCGGCGTAGAAGATCCCTTCCTCGCCCTCGAGCACGTCGAGCGCCGCTCCGCCCAGACGGCCGCGCTCCAGCGCGACGACGAGCGCCTCGGTGTCGATCAGCGCGCCGCGCCCCGTGTTGACGACGATCGCGTCGTCCTTCATGCGCGCGAGCCGCCGCCGATCGAGGAGATGGTGGGTGTCCGCGGTCAGCGGCGTGTGGAGCGTGACGATGTCGCTGCGCCGCAGCAGATCCTCGAGCGGGACGGAGTCGGCGCCGCGGCGCGGGTCGTGCGTGAGGACCCGCCCGCCGAACCCGCGCAGCCGGTCCACCACCGCGGAGCCGATGCGGCCTGTCCCGACCACGCCGACCGTCAGGTCGCGCAGCTCTCTCCCGCGCGCCGCGGTGAGCCGGTAGTCATGGACGTCCGCGCGGCGGATGACCGACCGCGCGTGACGCACCGCCATCAGCATCAGCATCAGCGTGTAGTCGGCGACGCTGTCCGGGGAGTACGCGACGGTCCCGACGGTGATGCCGACGCCTGCCGCGTACTCGACGTCGATGTGGTCGTAGCCGACGCTGCGGGTGCTGATGTACTTGACCCCGGCATGGCTGAGCGCCAGCAGGGTCGAGTTCGTGATGCGGGTCTTGTGGCCGACGCTGATGCAGCGGTTGCCGAGCGCCAGGGCGATCGTGGCGTCGGAGACCGCGGCCTCGGTGATCGCCGGCACGACACCGAAGCGCGGTGCCAGCTCCCGGAACAGGACGGCCTCGTCCTGGCCGCATCCGTAGACGGTGAGCCCTACCGTGCCGGCGACCGGGTCAGGCGATGACTCGAGCGAGCCGATGCTGGTCATGCCGCGCAGTCAAGTGCGCACGGTGTTGCCGGCACGTATGGGCTTTTCGATACGCCGACGATACGTACCGGCGCCTAGCCTCGGAGCGACCGTGAACAGAGCGCCTGGCCTGAGCGTCCGCCTCAAGCTCACCCTCAGCTACGCAGGGTTTCTGATGCTCGCCAGCGTGCTGCTGCTCGCGGTCGTGTGGGTGTCGATCCTGCGCTACATCCCCGACGAGGTGACCTTCGGGTTCCCGTTGTTCCCGACCATGCGCTCGGACCCGCTGAACGGCTTCAGCCTGCCCGCGGCGGTCATGCTCGTGTTCCTGCTGGTATTCGGGCTGGTGGGCGGTTGGATCCTCGCCGGCCGGATGCTCGCGCCGCTGGACAGCATCACCGCCGCCACGCGGCTGGCCGAGACCGGCTCGCTCTCGCACCGGGTCGCGCTCCCGGGGCGCAGCGACGAGTTCCGCGAGCTCGCCGACGCCTTCGACGCCATGCTCGCGCGGCTGGAGGCGCACGTCGCCGAGCAGCAGCGGTTCGCCGCCAACGCGTCCCACGAGCTGCGCACGCCGCTCGCGATCACGCAGACGCTGCTCGAGGTCGCGCGCAACGACCAGGCCCGCGGGCCCGACGAGCTGGTCGACCGCCTGCATTTCGTCAACACCCGCGCGATCGACCTGACCGAGGCGCTGCTCGCGCTCAGCCGTGCCGACCAGCGCTCGTTCGTCCCCGAGCACGTCGACCTGTCCCTGATCGCCGAGGAGGCGACCGAGGTGCTGCTGCCGGTGGCGGAGAAGCGCGGCGTGACGATCGAGACGTCGGGGGACATCGCGCCCGCGCTCGGCTCGCCCGCGCTGCTGCTGCAGATGACGACGAACCTGGTGCACAACGCGATCGTCCACAACCGGCGTGAGCACGGCCGCGTGTGGGTCACGACCAGCGCGGACCCGGGTGAAGTCCGGCTGACGGTCGAGAACACGGGTGAGCCGCTGACCGCGGCGCTGGTCGCCACGCTGGCCGAGCCGTTCCAGCGCGGGTCCGAACGCACGCGCACCGATCACGCGGGCGTCGGGCTCGGCCTCGCGATCGTCAAGAGCATCGTCGGCGCCCACGACGGGACACTCGAGCTCGCGCCCCGCCCGGGCGGCGGCCTGCTGGTGACGGTCCGGCTCAAGCCGTCCGCAGCGCCACCGTCGGCGGCAGGCGAGACGCCCTGACGGCCGGCGCCAGCCCGGCGAACGCGCCGATCAGCAGCGCCGACGCGATCCCGCCCGCCCACGCCTCGAGCGGGATCACGACCGCCCACCCCTTTGTGCCCGCGTAAACGGCGGTGGCCACGATCCCGCTCAGCACGCCGACGACCCCGCCGATCACCGCGAGCAGGATCGACTCGCCGAGGAACTGCGCGCGAATCTGACCCTTCGTCGCCCCGAGCGCGCGCCGCAGGCCGATCTCCGAACGGCGCTCCAGCACCGAGATGATCATGATGTTGGCGACGCCGACGGCGCCGACGATCAGCGCCACGACGCCGAGCCCGAGGAAGAGGCTGTCGAACGCGCCGGCCGCGGCCGCGCGGGCGGTCAGCACGTCGGAGGGCTGGCTGACGTCCACCTCGTTCGGCGCCGCGGGGTTGGCGGTCTGCCCGAGCCGCGCCTGGACCGCCGCCTCCTGCCCCGTGGCGGTCCGCACGTAGATGCTGCTCGGCGGGCCGGAGCGTTCGCCGCCGCCGACCAGGCTCACGTAGCCGAGGTACTTCTGGGCGGCCGGGTAGCCGACCAGGGCGCTGGCGTCGATGTCCGGCTCCAGCGGCGACGGCCGCAGGATGCCCGCGACGCTGAACCACTGGCCGCCGAGCCAGACCCGCAGGTCGGGGTGCAGCCGGTCGACGCCGAGCCGCTGCGCGGCGACCGCCCCGAGCACCACGACCGGCACCTGCGCGGTGCCCGCGTTCAGCCAGCGGCCGCGCGCGACGCGGGTGGTGAGCACGGACGGCAGGTTCAAGCTGGTGGCACGCACCTGCACGCCGCCGGTGTTGCCCTCCGGCAGCAGCGGGTTGCGGTAGACGTGCGCGTCCTCCATCAGGCCGGTGTGGGCGAGCGTCTGCACGTGGTCGAGATGGGTGATCCGCGCCGGAGCCTCCAGCGGCAGCGTCGCGTCCTCCCCGGTGAGGCTCTGACCGGCCTGGACGGTCAGCAGGTTGGTGCCGAGCCGGTCGATCTCGGCCAGCAGCCCGGCCTGGGAGGAGGCCGAGAGCCCGAGCACGGCGACGATCGCGGCCGTGCCGATCGCGATCCCGAGCGCGGACAGCGCCGCGCGCGTCGGGCGGGCGCGCAGGCCGACGCTCATCACCCGCAGCGCGTCTTTGACGCTCATGGGACGAGCCGGCCGTCGAGGATCCGCAGCCGGCGCGGCAGCCGCTCGGCGAGGTCGGTGTCGTGGGTGATCATCACGATCGTCGCGCCTTCGGCGTTGAGCTCGTGGATGAGGGCCATGATCGACGCGCCGGTGGCGCTGTCGAGGTTGCCGGTCGGCTCGTCGGCGAGCACGATCGCGGGGCGTCCGACGAGGGCGCGGGCGATCGCGACCCGCTGGCGCTCACCGCCGGACAGCTTGGTCGGCTTGAAGGTGGCGCGGTGCGAGAGGCCGACGCGTTCGAGCGCCTCGTCCGCGCGCTCGCGACGCTCGGCGGCGGGCACGCCGGCGTACAGCAGCCCGTCGGCGACGTTCTCGCGGACGGTGGCGTGCTCGGCCAGGAAGAACTGCTGGAACACGAAGCCGATCTCGCGCGCCCGCAGCCGCGAGAGCGCGCGGTCGTCGAGCTGCGCGGCGTCGACGCCGCCGATCCGCAGGACGCCGGCGGTGGGCCGCTCCAGCGTCCCCATCACGTGCAGCAGCGTGGACTTGCCGGACCCGGACGGGCCGACGATGCCGACGAGCTCGCCCTGGTCCACCGCGCACGACACGCCCCGAAGCGCGGGCACGGGCGGCTGCTCGCCGTAGACCTTGGTCACGCCGTCCAGCTCGAGGACGGCGCTCACAGCGACGGCACCACGACTTCGTCGCCGGCCTTCAACGCACCCTCCACCTCGACGCGTCCACTGGCGGTGTCGAACAGGCCCAGCTGCACCGCGACCAGCTCCCGCCTCCGGCGGTCGCGCACGACCTCGACGGCGAACCCGCCGCCGGACCGGCCGACGAGCGCGGTCACCGGGACGCTCAGCGCGTCCTTCACGCCGGTGGTCGTGACCTCGACGCGGACCGGCGCCTCGTCGAGCCCGCGCGCCTGCTCGGGCTCGTCGAGGCGGATGGACGCCGGGATCGTGGCGTGGTCGGCCCCCTCGGGGGTGCGGGCGACGCGCCCGAGACGGTCCACGGTGCCGTCCACCGACGTGTTGTCGGGCAGCGTGATGCGGGCGCTGTCGCCGCGCTTGACCTGGCGCTGCTGGGACGGCTCGAGCTCCACCTGCACCTCGAGCGTGTCGGAGGTGGCCTGTGCGACGGGCGCACCCGGCCGGGCGGGCGCGCCGAGCTTGCCGCTCAGCTTGGTGATGCGGATCGGGCTCGGCAGGAAGACCGCGTCGTCGAGGTCGAGCCTGCCTTTGCCGCGCTGGAGCCGCTTCAGCGCGGCCTTCGTCTTGACGGTGAAGACGTTGCCGCGCACGCGCAGGTTGCGGTTGAGCTGCCGCACGTCCTTGCCCCTGTCGCCGGTGTTGAGGTCGCGGTAGGCCGGGACGGTGCCGCACAGCAGCCGCACCGGGTTGTCGTCGACGCGGTAGAGCACGTCGCCGCAGTCGACCTTCGCGCCGACCTCGGGCAGCCGGGTGTAGATCCCGCGCGCCTGGTTGATCGCCGTGTACGGCGAGCCGTCCGAGCGCGCACGCCGGGTCAGGGTCCCGTTCAGCGAGACGGTCGAGAACAGCGCGCCCTGCTCCACCCGCGCGGTGCTCGCGGGCGCCTGCCGCGCGGTGTCCGGTGCCGGGGCGCCGCCGCACGCGGTCAGCGCGGCGGCCAGCAGCACTGCACCGCGCTTCACCGACCCTGCCTTGCCTTGTCCCCCAGGTCGCGGCACTGGTCCATGGCCGCGTTGAGGGCGGCCATGCCGCCTTCCCGGTTGGCGGACGGAATCCGGTTGGTGTCGATCAGCGGGCTGTCGGGCGTCGGGTCCGGGAAGTCCTCGACACCGTTCTCGCGGATGCACTGGGCGAATCGGAGCGCGGGCTCCTGCTCGGAGGGGGTGCGCTTACGGCCCGTGAAGCCGGACGGCTGCAGCGCCTTGCACGCGGCGAGCGCCTGCTTCCACGCCGGGTCGCTCGCATCCAGCGAGGAGCCGTTGAGCACGCCGTCGATCGTCAGCTCGCCCGACGCGTCCGGGTCGGGGAAGTCGGCGACGCCGTTCTCGCGCATGCACGCGGAGAACCGCATCGCCTGGCTCTGGCCGCTGGTCTCGCTGTCGGTCGTGGCGCTCGCGCTGGTGCCGGTGTCGGCGGGCGCCTCGGGGGACGGCTCGTTCGAGCAGCCCGCGAAGATCAGGGCCACCGCCGCGACGGTCGCCAGTTTCGTGCTCATGCTGCTCACGGCTGCATCCTCGGGTCTTGGGTGGGGTCGGCGTACATGGCGGGGCAGCCGCCGTCGACGGCCTCGGGGCGCAGCTCGAAGTGCCACGGCTCGTTGCGGTAGATCTGGCAGAGCCCGTACTGCGCGCCGTGCGCGGACAGCCACGCCGCGGACGCCGACGGACCGATGTCGACCGCGTCCCCCGACACGTGCGGGGAGGTCTCGGGCGTCGCGACCCAGCGCGCCGCTTCTGCCTCCGAGCCGTACTGCGCGATCGCCTCGCGGCGCAGGTGCTCCTGGTACTCGGCGGGCCGCCAGCCGCTGTTGACCACGAACTCGACGCCCGCGGTCTCGGCGTCCGCCGCCGCTGCGCGCAGCGCGCCGAGCAGGTCCGGGTCGAGCCGGGTCACGCCCGGCACGTCGTCGAAGACGGTCACCCGGTCCGGGTCGACGGTGCGCGCCTCCGGCCGCTGGTCGACGATCGCGGGGGGCGTCGCGATCGGAGGCGCCGGCGTCTCGGACGAGTACGCCGGCGACGGCTCATACGACGTCAGCGACTGATAGACGAGGACACTGCTGGGCACCGCGCACACGACGATCAGCGCGAGGAGAAGCGTCGATCGGGCGCGACGGGTTGCCGTTCGTACGGGTTGGCTGTAGGCCATGCCTACAGCATCGGAAGCAGGGTGTTGCGGGCGCGTATGCGGTTTTCGATACGCGGACGATATGTCCGCTCAGCAGGCGAGCAGGAATCGAGAAGCGCAATCGGCGGGGCGAGCGTACCTTCGCCGCATGGCCTTCACCGACACCCTCACCCCCGCCGCTCCGACCGTGTCAGGAGGCGCCGTCATGTCCTACGCCGTGGACTTCAAGGACGTCTCGACCGTCGGCCTGGAGTCCTCGCCGCACGCCGAGGCGCTCGCCGGCCTGCGGGCCAACGAGGCCCGCTACTTCAAGACCAAGTACGACCACGTGTTCACGGTGGAGCCGGCCGAGGAGGCCGAGGCGATCGTCGCGTGGGTGCACGGCATCCTCGCGCAGGAGCGGGACCTCGTGATCGACTCGCGCCCGCTCGAGGCGACGGACTTCGAGGTCGACGGCACCCGCTTCGCCTACGTGTTCTACGAGAGCGGCCTGTCGATCAACGTCATGTACGGGCCCGAGAAGCGCGCCGTCGGCTTCAAGCTCGCGGACGGCATGGAGGTGCCCGCCGAGCTCGAGTCGCGCTTCAAGTTCGCGCGCCAGCGGTCCAAGCTGGCGGGCACGATCCGCGGCTCCTACTTCGTGATCAAGGGCGAGTACTAATCCCACCAGAAGGCCCAGTGCGGGTCCTGCACCATCTCCTCGGCGAGCGCCTCGATCGTGCCCACGCCCTGGTCGACGACGTCGGGGTTGAACAGGTAGAGCTCGGAGGCGGCCTTGATCGCCTCGGCCGATGCGGGCGGGCGCCCGACCGCGAGCTGGACCGTGTCGAACCCGAGCGCGACCAGCCGGGCGTCGAAGCGCTCCTCGAACGAGCGCAGGTAGGGCACGAGCTCGACGGGCTCGAACGAGTTGATCGCGCCCGTCCAGCCGATCGCGGCGAGCACGTCCGCCGGCCGGCGCACCGGCACCAGGCCGAGCGAGTGCACCTCCACCGTCGCGAACACGTGCTCGAGCGGGTCGTCGGCGGGCGTCGTCCCGGGCGCCGCCAGCCCCGGGAAGTCGCCCATCAGCTCCCGCAGCTCCTCGTCGTAGGAGCCGTGCTCGACCCACCGCTCGGCGACCATCGCCGGGTAGTCGACGGCCGCGACCGTGTCCTCCCACGCAGGATCGAAATGCCCGAGGTCCAACCGTTCGTGCGTGATGAGCACCGGCCACAGCCCCGTTTCGGCGTGTGCGCCCGCGAGGCGTCTCCAGGCGCTGAACACGCGCTCCGGCTCACCTTCCGTCCGCCACAGCACGGCAGGACCCGTCCCGTCGAGCTCCGCCCGCATCCGAGCGCCGCGCAGCTTCACGCCCGCGATCTCGATGTCTCCGTCCGCGGGCAGGCCCTCCGGCCCGTCGTCTCGTTGCCGCTTCCCGAACAGTCGCATCCGCTCAGGGTGACGTGCACGTCGGCGACGGGTCCTCAGCGAACTCCTTGCACGTCCTGACGTAGCGGCCGAGCAGCTGGTCGACCGGCAGCGCGCCCCAGAAGCGGCTGTCGTCCGAGTTCGGCCGGTTGTCCCCGGCCACGTACACGTGCCCCGCGGGGACGGTGACGATCCCGCGCGACGGGCAGCCGGCCGTGCAGCGCCGCACCTTGCGGCGCTCGAGCTTCCCGTTGCGGACCACCAGCCCGCGCCGGAACGTGACCCGGTCACCCGCCGTGGCCACCACGCGCATGATGAAGCGCCGCTCGGTGTCCGCGCCGCCGCGGGGCTTCGCGCACAGCTGCTCGGGCGCACGGTTGCGCGGCTGCCCGCAGCGCTCCTCGCGCGCGCCCGTCGGCGGGTGCAGCAGCACGATGTCCCCGACGCGCGGCGGCCGCTCGCGGTACGCGGCCAGGTCGAACTCGAGGCGCTGGTTGATGTTCAAGCGCGGGACCATGTTCTCGGCGGGAACGGGGACCAGCTCGCGGTCGGGCGTCTGCGCTGAGGGCAGGGCGAGGGCGATCGCGACGGCGAACTCGAGCACGCCAGCCGGGTACCCCGCCGGCCGCGCGACTACTCAGGCGGCTCCGGGGCGCCAGGGCTCGTGCTCGTGCGTGAGCCACACGAGCTCGGGTTCCAGGGCGAGCGCGCGCCGCTGGCCTTCGCTCTCCGGCTCCTCGAGCTCGCCGAACCAGACGGCGACGTCGCCGCCGACGATGACCGGGCGTCCGCCCGTCTCGATCACGACCATCTGCAGGCCGCGCGTGTGGCCAGGGGCCGGGACGAGCCGGACGCCGGGCAGCAGCTCGAGCTCGCCGTCGACCGGGATGTACGTCACGCCGGGCGGGTCGACCCACTCGCGGATGGTGTGGCCCTCCAAGGTGCGGGCGTCCTCGAGCTCCTGGCGCTGGACGTAGATCGGCTTGCCCGCGAACAGGTGGTTGCCGCCGCAGTGGTCGAAGTGCAGGTGGGTGTTGACGACGATGTCGATGGCGTCGAGGTCGAGGTCCTGCTCGCTCAGCGGCCGCAGGCGCGGCTGCATGTCCGCGGCCGCCGGATGCAGCTCCTTGATGCCGGTGTCGACCAGCACGCGGGCGTCAGGATGCTCGATCACGTGCACGTAGATCGGCAACCGCTCGCCCTCGGCGAGCAGGTCGGCGACGAAGATCGGCGTGACGGTGATCGAGGCGGACTGGAAGCTCATGGCCGTTAGACGGGGAGCGCTCGGAGAATTCATCGAGCTCGTCGTCGCCGTCGAGCTCGTCGTCCGTGTCCACGCGCTCGGCGTCGAGACCCGGCGTCGAGAACGCGTAAGCGGCTCCGCTCACCAGGTGAAGACCGCGACCACCCGGAGGCACCATGAGCACCGCCAGACCCGAGATCGTCACCCCCGAGCAGTGGCGCGCCGCGCGCGAGGCGCTGCTGGTCAAGGAGAAGGCGCACACGCGCGCCCGCGACGCGATGGCCGCCGAGCGCCGACGCATGCCGATGATCCGCGTCGACAAGGACTACCGCTTCACCGCGCCCGGCGGCGCGGACGCGACCCTGCTCGACCTCTTCGACGGCAGCCGCCAGCTGATCGTCTACCGGTTCTTCATGGACCCGGACATGGACGTCTATCCCGAGCGCGGCTGCCCCGGCTGCTCGATGTACGCCGATCAGCTGGGCAACCTGCTGCACCTGCGCGAGCGCGACACGCGCTTCGTCGCCGTCAGCCGCGGTGAGCAGGAGCACCTGCAGCGCTACCGCGAGCACATGGGCTGGGCGTTCCCCTGGTACACGCTGCGCGACGACTTCGACGCCGACCACGACGTCGCCGGGTGGCACGGCACCAACGTCTTCCTGCGCGACGGCGACGAGGTCTTCCGCACCTACTTCATCGACGCCCGCGGCGACGAGGCGCTCGGGTCGACCTGGAGCTTCCTCGACATCACGCCCTACGGCCGCCAGGAGGCGTGGGAGGACTCACCGGAGGGCTGGCCGCAGACCCCGCCCTACACCTGGGGCGGCTGGCACGACAAGTACGACCACACGCTCTAGGTCATGGCGGGGCGCCGCGCACGGGCGCGCACGCTGTCCGCGGTGAAGACGATCACCGCCAGCCAGACGAGCGTGAAGCCGAGCCAGCGCTCCAGCGGCATGTGCTCGCCGTAGACCAGCACGCCGATCAGGAACTGCATGATCGGCGCCAGGTACTGGAGCAGGCCGATCGTCGTCAGCGGCACCCGGATCGCGGCCGCGCCGAAGAGCATCAGCGGCACGGCGGTCGCCACGCCACCGCCGATCATCAGCAGCGCGTGCCCGACGCCCTCGTGCCCGAACGTCCCCTCGCCGCTGCCGGCGAACCACAGCACCACCAGCAGCGCCGGCACGGTGAGGAACGCGGTCTCGACGGCCAGGCTCTGCGTGCCCTCGAGCCCGACCTGTTTCTTCACCAGCCCGTAGAAGCCGAACGAGAACGCCAGCGTGAGCGCGATCCACGGCGGGCGCCCGTACGCCACCGTGAGCACCGCGACGGCCACGCCCGCGATCACGACCGCCGCCCACTGCGCGCGCCGCAGCTTCTCGCCCACGACCGACACCGCCAGCGCGACCGTCACGAGCGGGTTGATGAAGTAGCCCAGCGACGTCTCCACCACGTGGTCGGAGTTCACGCCGTAGATGAACGCACCCCAGTTGACCGTGATCAGCACGGCGGCCAGCCCGAGCAGCAGCACGCGCTTGCGGTCCAGCTCGCGCGCCCAGCGGAACCCGTGCGTGAGCGCGAGGATCGCGACCAGCAGCACGACCGACCACACGATCCGGTGCGCGAGGATCTCGATCGCGCCCGCCGGCTTGAGCAGCGGCCAGTAGAGCGGGAACAGCCCCCACAGCAGGTACGCCGCGAGCCCGGCGAGAAAGCCGGAGCGGGATCGGGTGAGTGCGGCGGTCAGGGCGTGACCAGCTTAGGAGGGCGCCGCCCGCGTTCTCACCATCGCCGCGAGCACGACCCAGGCTGCCGCGGCGGCGCCGCACCCCCAGGTGAAGGAGCGGAACAGGAGCCCGAACAGCGTGCCGTCCGCGGTCAGCAGGCCGGCGAGCCCGCCGAGCGCGCCCGCCGCCAGCACGGCCGCGATCACCCGCAGCGCCGTGGGCCGGTCGAGCGCCGGCACGCGCTGGCGGCCCGGCTGCGGCGGCGTCCGCCACCACCAGCGCGCGAGCACCCCCAGCAGCACGAGCAGGCCCAGCCCGCCGCTGCCGTGCTGCAGCCAGGTCGTGCCGAGCAGCGGCCCGTGTTCTTCGTTGAGCCACCCGATCCGCTCGCTGCCCCAGCGGCCGGGGTGCGTGAACGCGTCCCAGACCACGTGCGTGAGCGCGCCGACCGCCAGCGACACCAGCACCAGCCAGGCGGTGTGGCGGCGCAGCGGCACCGGCAGGTCGGGCGCCAGCCGGTCCCGCAGCGCGGTCGGCGCGAGCGCCACCGCGGCCGGCGCCAGCAGCGCGTGCCACACCACGAACAGGATCGCCCCGAGCGCGAGGTCCGCCGCGACGACCCCGAGCAGCGAATGGGTGTGCGCGGAGGAGATCGGGCTCCCCGGGAGGTAGTACGGGACGTCCGGCGCCATGCTGCCGATCACCAGCGCCGACGGCACGAGCCCGACCCGCAGCAGCGGGACCACCGCCGCCGGATGGCTGAACGTGAACGGCACGTTCCAGACTGTAGGCGTGGACAACGCCGCCATCGCCGACCGGCTCGACGCGTTCGCGGCCCTGCTCGACCTCGCCGAGGCCAACCCGTACCAGCCGCGCGCGTACCGGCGCGCGGCGGAGACGGTCCGCGCGGCGCCGGTGCCGGTGTCCGACCTCGTGCGCACCCGCCGCGTGCGGGACCTGCGCGGGATCGGCCCGGGCATCGAGGCGCGCCTACGGGAGCTGGTCGAGACGGGCGAGATCGCCGAGCTGCGCGAGCTCGAGCGCGAGCTGGTGCCCGGGCTGGTCGGGCTCGGCCGCTTCCTGGGGCTGACGACCAAGCGCTCGGTCGAGATCGCGCGGGCGTTGGGCGTGCGCACGCCGGAGGAGTTCCGCGCGGCGGTGGCCGCGGGTGAGCTGCGGTCCGTGCCGGGCGTCGGCCCGAAGATCGAGGCGCGCGTGCGGGACGCGCTCACGCGCGAGCGCGAGCCCCGCCCGGGCCTGCTGCTCGACCGCGCCCGCGCACTGGTCGGCGCCATCGCGGACGCGCTCGGCGGCGAGCCCGCGGGCGACGTGCGCCGCTGGCGCGACTCGTGCGAGCACCTCGCGGTCGTGTGCTCGGAGCCGGTGGCCGAGCGCTTCGCCGCCCTCCCTCAGATCGTCGCGATGATCGACGAGACCCGCGGCCTGACGATCGAGGGCGTGCCGATCGAGCTGCACGTCGCGCCGCCCGAGCGCTACGGCACCGCGCTGCTGCGCGCGACCGGCTCGCCCGCGTTCGTCGCCGCGCTCGGGCCGCTGCCCGACGCGCCGACCGAGGAGGCCGTCTTCGCCGCGCTCGGCGTCCCGTTCGTCGCCCCCGAGCTGCGCGAGGCCTGGAGCCCCGGGCCGACCGAGCTCGTCACCGAGGCCGACATCCGCGGCGACCTGCACTGCCACACGACCTGGACCGACGGTCGCTTCAGCGTCGAGGAGATGGGCCGCGCCGCGCGCGACCGCGGCTACGACTACATCGCGATCTGCGACCACACGCCGGCCGTCGGCGCCGTCCAGGGCCTCACGGCCGACGACGTCCGCCGCCAGGGCGAGGAGATCGCCGCCGCCAACGAGCGGCTCGCGCCATTCCGCGTGCTGCGCGGGATCGAGTGCGACATCCTGCCCGACGGCCGGCTCGACCTCCCCGACGACGTCCTGGCCGAGCTCGACTGGGTGCAGGCCAGCGTCCACGCGGGGCAGCGCGCCTCGCGCGAGGCCATGACCGCCCGAGTGAGCGAGGCGCTCCAGCATCCCGCCGTGCGCTGCCTCAGCCACCCGAAGGGCCGCATCATCGGCAGCCGCCCCGAGAACGCGCTCGACCTCGACGCGGTGTTCGAGCTGGCGCGGGTGCACGGCGTCGCGGTCGAGGTCAACGGGCTGCCGTCCCGACTCGACCTGTCGGGCGAGCACGTGCAGCGCGCGATCGCCGCCGGCGTGCAGATCGTCTGCTCCACCGACGCGCACTCGATCCGCGGGCTCGCCCACATGACGCTGTCGGTCCACACCGCCCGCCGCGGCGGCGCCACCGCGGCGGACGTCCTGAACACGACGCCGCTAGCGCCGCCGGGCCGCGGCGTCCAGCGCTGACGTGCTCGTGTGCCACATGTTGTCGCTCACGTTGACCGAGTGGCCGGGCGGGACGATCGCGTCGATGCGGTCGAGCACGTCGTCGGAGAGCGCGACGCCGTCGGCCGCGAGGTAGCCCTCGAGGTGCTCCATGGTGCGCGGGCCGATGATCGCGGAGGTCACGGCCGGGTGGCGGACGATGAACGCGAGGGCCATCTGGATCAGCGGAATGCCGGCCTCGTCGGCCAGCGCGCCGAGCGCGTCGGCAGCTTCGAGCTTGGCGGCGTTCTGCGGCGAGGTGGCGTCGTAGTGCGCGGCGAACCGCTCGCGCCGCGCGGCTGAGCCGGGCGCGCTGATCGCCGCGCTCTTGCGGTAGTTGCCCGTGAGCCAGCCGCCGGCCAGCGGGCTGTAGGTGAGCACGCCCATCCCGTGGCGCAACCCGGTCGGCAGCACGTCGTACTCGATCGCGCGGGTCAGCAGGTTGTAGATCGGCTGGTTGGTGCGCACGCGCTCGCGCCCGCGGCGCTCGGCCAACCCCTGGAGCTCGACGATCTCCGAGCCGGAGACGTTGGAGACGCCGAAGGCGCGGATCTTGCCCGCGTGCACGAGGTCCGACAGCGCGCCGAGCGTCTCGTCGAAGTCGGTGCCCGGGTCCAGGCGGTGCACCTGGTAGAGGTCGATCCAGTCGGTGCCGAGCCGCCGCAGCGAGTTCTCCACCGCGGTCGTGATCCAGCGCCGCGACGCCCCGCGCTGGTTGGGGTCCTCGCCGAACGGGAGGCCGAACTTGGTCGCCAGCACGACGTGTTCGCGGCGCCCGCGCAGCGCCTTGCCGACGATCTCCTCCGACTCGCCCTGCGAGTAGAAGTCGGCGGTGTCGACGAAGTTGATGCCGGCGTCCAGCGCGCGCTGGATGATCCGGATCGAGTCGTCGTGGTCGGGGTTGCCGAAGGCGCCGAACATCATCGCGCCCAGGCACAGCGGACTGACCGAGACGCCGGTGCGTCCCAGGGGTCGGTACTCCATATGCAGCTCCTCAGGTGAAGCGGACAGGCTGTCCACTTACAGTAGCGGATAACCTATCCGCTCGCGATGACGACCCGCCGCGCCGACGCCCAGCGCAACCGCGAGAAGATCCTCGAAGCCGCCCGCGCCGCGTTCGCGGAGGGCGACCCCTCGATGGCCGAGATCGCCCGCCGCGCCGAGGTGGGCATGGCCACGCTGTACCGCAACTTCCCCGGCCGCCGCGAGCTGCTGGAGGCGCTCTACATCGACGAGGTCGACGCGATGGTGCAGGCGGCCGAGACGCACGACCTCGCCGCCTGGGCGCACCGCTTCGTCACGTTCGCGCACAACAAGCACCCGATCGCGCACGAGCTCCTCAGGGACACGCCGGGCGACCCGCTGTTCAACGCCAGCCGCACGCGCGTGCTCGCCGCCGGCCGGCCGCTGCTGGAAGCCGCCCAGCGCGCGGGCGAGGTCCGCCCCGACCTCACGCTCGAGCAGATCCTGGACATGGTGATCGCGATCGCGCGCATCGACGGCGACGCCGCGTACGTGGAGCCGATCCTGGAGACCGCGCTCGCCGGCCTGCGCCCTCAGTGAACCGGGCGCGGCGCTATCGCGGAGCGCCCAGCCGGCGCATGAACTCCGCGCCGTCCAGCGTGGTCTCGCGCAGGCGCGGGCGATCGGTGAACGTGCGCACGGCGCTCGCGAAGCGCTGGGGGTCGACGGCGAAGTGCCGCAGCGGCAGCCGGTCGCCCGAGGTGAACTCGATCGTGTCGCCGTCCACCCGCGCGATCTTCGCCTCGCCCCACGGCAGCAGCCTTCGCGAGCCGCCCGCGTTCCACTGCAGGCCGAAGCGCCGCGCTTCGATCCGGTACAGCCCTCCCGCCCCGACCACGAGCCAGGCGAAGATCGGCCAGAAGGCGAGATAGGCGGTCACGGCCACGCCCCGCTGGCCCTCGGAATCCGCGTAGACGCCGCCCGCCCAGCACAGCACGAGGGCGCCGAGGGCGACACGGCACACGACCGGATCGGCGCGAAACCCGTTGACGACGACCCGCACCCGGAAGGCGCTCGCGCGCGACAGGAACGGCTTGCGGTCGCTCAGGCCCGGCAAATGGAAGGGAAGGATGCCGCTGCTCATGAGCAGCAGGCCGAGAGCGGTGATGACGGCGCCCGTGCCCGCGAGGTCGCCGTCGAACATGGCGAACTGCCCGAGCAGGACCAGCGCCGACCCGAGGACCGTCTTGAGGATCGCGCCGATCACGCAGCCGGACGCGGGTGGATCCGCAGCCACTCGCCGACGGTCACCGTGCCGTCGGGTGCCAGCGTCACGCGCTCGTCGCCCATCGCGATCTCGGACGCCGGCCGCACGCCGGCCCCGTCCGCGGGCGGCTCGTGCTGGTCGAACGGCACCTTCACACCGTCGCGCAGCCCGCGCATGTAGTCGCCGAACCCGCAGCCGGGCACGTGCAGGTTCACGTACCAGACGTCGTCGGCGCTCGTGTTCGCGAACCCGTGCACGACCATCGGCGGCACGACGACCACGTTCGGCCCCGACACCTCGAGATCGCCGTCCGCGGTCTTGACCGTCAGCGTGCCCTCGAGGACGACGAACATGTCCGCGTGCTCGCGGTGCACGTGCAGGTCAGCCCCGTCGCGCCCGCCCGCGAAGCGCGCGATCGTCGCGTGCACCGCGTCCAGCTCCGCCAACAGCTCGACGGTGCGATCCGCCGAGTCGCCGATGATCTCGCCCCCGCCGGGCGTCACCTCAACCATGGCCCGGACCTTATGTGATAGAGACGCACGCATGGCGGAACTGGCCGCCGGCACGAGCTTCGCCGGCCATGAGATCCGGGGCGTCGCCGGCCGGGGCGGCATGGGGATCGTCTACCGCGCGTTCGACGCGCGCCTCAAGCGTGAGGTCGCGCTGAAGGTGATCGCGCCCGAGCAATCCAAGGACGGCGAGTTCCGGATCCGCTTCCAGCGCGAGTGTGAGGTGGCGGCGAGCCTGCACCACCCGAACCTGATCCCCGTCTACACGGCCGGCGAGGAGGACGGGCACCTGTACGTGACGATGCGCTTCGTCGACGGTGTCGACCTCGCGCACCTGATCGAGCGCCACCGCCGGCTCTCCCCGACGCACGCGACGCACATCATCGTCCAGGTCGCGCGCGCCCTCGACGCCGCGCACCACTTCGGCGTCGTGCACCGCGACGTCAAGCCCGCCAACGTCCTGCTCGACGGCGAGCACGCGCTGCTGACCGACTTCGGCCTCCAGCGCGACCTGCGCGCCACCACCCGCATCACCGAGCCGGGCACGCTGATCGGCACGTTCGACTACACGGCGCCCGAGCAGCTCGAGGATGGCGAGATCGACGCGCGCGCGGACGTCTACGCGCTCGGCTGCGTGCTCTATGAGGCCGTCACGGGCGAGGTGCCGTTTCCTCGGGACACGCCCGCGGCCAAGCTGTACGCGCACCTGGGCGCGCCGGTGCCGCATGTCGAGGGCCCGCTCGGCCCGGTCATCCGCCAGGCGCTGGCCAAGCGCCCGGAGGACCGCTTCCCGAGCGCCGGCGCGTTCGGCCAGGCGGCGCTCGCCGCCCTCGGAGGCGGGCGTACGCGCGTCGCTCCCGCGGCCGCCCCGCTGCCGCGCGCGCTGCTCAACGAGACGGGCTCCGAGCCGTTCGTCGGCCGCGCCGAGCTGCGCGAGCGGATCGCGGCGCTGCGCGGGAAGCGGCGCTTCGTCGTGATCGAGGGCGAGCCGGGGATCGGCAAGACGCGCCTGGCCGCCGAGGCCGCCCGCGACGCGCACGCCGCCGGCGCGACCGTCCTCTACGGCCGCTGCGACCCCGAGTCCCTGCTGCCGTACCAGCCGTTCGCGATGGCCCTGCCCGACATCAGCGAGAGCGACCGCTTCGCCTACTTCGACGCGGTCGCGCGCCGGCTCGCCGAGCGCCCCACCGTGCTCATCCTCGACGATCTGCACTGGGCGGCGCCGTCCACGCTCCAGCTGCTCGCGCACGTGCTGGAGGAGCCGGGCGAGCTGCTGATCCTCGCCACCGCGACACCCGGCCACCGGCTGCCCGCGGCCGAGCGCCTGACGTTGGGCGGCCTCGAGCGCCGCGAGCTGTCCGCGTTCGTGGAGGCGCTCGGCGAGCGCGAGCCGGAGAACCTGCACGAGCGCACGGGCGGCAACCCGTTCTTCGCGCGTGAGACGCTGCGCGCCGACGGCCTGCCCGTCAGCATCCGCGACGTCGTCTCGCGCCGGCTCGCTTCGCTCTCCGAACCCACGCGCGCCGCGCTCACGGTCGCCGCCGTGATCGGGCACGACTTCCGCCTGGACGTGCTGGAGACCCTGGCCGAACACGCGCTGGAAGCGGTCGAGGAGGCGTCCGCGCAGGGGCTCGTGCGCGACGGCGAGGCCGTCGACCACTTCCGCTTCGCGCACGCGCTCGTGCGCGAGACGCTCGCCGGTGACATGAGCAACGCGCGCCGCACGCGCCTGCACCGCAGCATCGGCGAGGCCCTCGAACGCACACCCGGCATCACCGCCGCCGAGCTCGCGCGTCACTTCTTCGCCGCGCGCCACCTGGACCCGCAGCGCGCGTTCACGTACGAGCTGCGCGCGGCGCACGAGGCCGAGCACGAGGCCGCGGTCCTCCACTACCGGCACGCGCGCGAGCTGCGCCCGGAGCGGCTGGATGTCCTGCTCGCCCTCGGCACCGCCGAGCTGCGCACGGGCGACCCCGCGTTCCGCGCGACCTTCCAGGAAGCGGCCGCCCGCGCCCGCGAGACCGGCGACCGCGAGGCGCTCGCGCGCGCCGCGCTCGGCTTCAACGCACGCCAGGCCGCGTCCGCCGTGCTCGACCCGGCCGGCATCGCGCTGCTCGAGGAGGCCGACGCGCACCTCGCCGACTCCCCGCTGCGCGCCCGCGTGAAGGCGCGCCTCGCGACCGCCCTGCACTTCGCCGGCCAGGCCGAGCGCACGCTCCAGCTCTCCGCCGACGCGCTCGCGCTCGAGCGCAGCGGCGAGACGCTGCTCGCCCGCCACGGGGCGCTGCTGGACATCACCCACCTCGACGAACGCCTGGAGCTCGCCGAGGAGCTGATCGCGCTCGAGGACCCGGAGCTGCTCGCGCTCGGGCGCTTCTGGTTCGTGTTCGACCTGATGGAGGCGGGGCGCGTCGTGGAGGCGCGCGAGCAGCACGACGCCCTCGTCCAGCTCGCGGACGAGCTGCACCAGCCGCTGTTCCGGCACCTCGCCGCGGTCTGGGACGCGATCTGGGCGCAGATGGCCGACCGCACCGGCGACGTCGAGCGCCTCATCGATCGCGCCCACGCGCTCGGCGTGCGCGCCGCCGCGCCGGACGCGGAGCTGATCCGGCTCGCGCAGCTGATGACGCTGCGCCTCCAGCAGGGGCGGCTTCCCGAGTTCCTGGACGCCGTGGAGCCGCTCGACCTGCCCGTGTGGCGCGCGGCCTTCGCCGTCGGCCTGCTCGTCTGCGGGGAACGTGAGCGCGGCGCGGCGCTGTACGCCACGCTCGACGAGGCCACGATCCCGCGCGACATGGTGTGGTTGACGACGATCAGCCTGCTCGCGACGGCGGCCACGCTGCTCGCCGACGCACCGCGCGCCGAGCGCCTGTACGCGCTGCTGCTGCCGCACCGCGAGCGGATGGTCCAACACGCGCTGGCGGCCAACGCGGGCTCGGTCGAGCGTCACCTCGGGTCGCTCGCGGCGGTGCGCGGGAACCGCGCGCTCGCCGCCCAGCACTTCGAGCGCGCGCTCGAACGCAACCAGGGCCACGCGCAGGCGCTGCGGTTGACGCGGATGGAGTACGCGCAGCGGTCCGGCGGCGAGCACCTCACTGCCGCGTCGGTGACGGAGTCGACGCTGTCGCCTCCAGCCCTCTCGGATCCCCCTCCTCGTCCCGGATGGTCCTGATGTCGGTGAAGCCGTCGAGCGCAAGCGTCTCGGGCTGGCGGCCGCCGAGCTCGAGCACCAGCGCGCCGCCGGGGCGCAGCACGCGTCGCGCGCCTTCGACCGCGCGGCGGGCGAGGTCGAGCCCGTCCGCGCCGCCGTCGTAGGCCAGCGGCGTCTCGAACGTGAACGTGTCGCGCTGCAGCAGCGGCAGGTCGGCGGTGGGCACGTAGGGCACGACGGCGGTCACGACGTCGAACGGGCCTTCGACGCCTTCGAACAGATCGGCCACGTGCGCGTCGACGCCGTTGACCCGCGCGCACGCGACGCACTTCGGGTCCAGGTCGGTCGCGACCATGCGCGCGTCGCGCTCGGCCATCAGCACGGCGGCGATCGCGCCCGAGCCCGTGCACAGGTCCAGGCCGCGG
Source organism: Solirubrobacter deserti (assembly GCF_003344625.1). Classification (GTDB taxonomy): domain Bacteria; phylum Actinomycetota; class Thermoleophilia; order Solirubrobacterales; family Solirubrobacteraceae; genus Solirubrobacter; species Solirubrobacter deserti. The sequence continues at coordinate 309,035 of NZ_QPKJ02000006.1, forward strand.
CCGCCGCGCGGCATCCGCTCCACGGCCCGCCACGCGACCGACTCGGTGTGCCAGCGCGGCACGTAGACGCCGGGCGCGATGCGGAGCGTGCGCCCGCAGAACTCGACGCTGCCGGTGATCCACGCCAACGGCTCGCCGGTCAGGCGCCGCGCCACGAGCTCGTCGAGATTCCCGCGGGAGGCCGCGCGCAGCTCCGCGGCCTCCTCCTCCGGAGCCACGAACCCGTTGCGCATCAGCAGCGCGACGAGCTCGTCGGTCAAGTCAGGCGAGCGACGCCCAGCTGCGCGTCGCGGGCCGCGCGTACGAGCGCGGGAAGCTGGTCGGCGGGCACCGGCGGAGAGTAGTGGAAGCCCTGGGCGAGGTCGCAGCCGATCGCGGCCAGCACGGACGCCGAGGCGTGCGACTCGACGCCCTCGGCCACGACGCGCAGCCCGAGCGAGCGGCCGAGCGCGGCGGTGGAGGCGACGATCGCGCGGTCCGCCGGGTCGCGGTCCATCGCCATCACGAACGACTTGTCGATCTTGAGCTCGTTCACCGGCAGCCGCTTGAGGTGCTCGAGCGAGGAATAGCCCGTGCCGAAGTCGTCGAGCGCCAGCCCGACGCCGAGCTGCGACAGGTCCGCGAGCACCTCGCCGGCGCGCTGCGGGTCGTGGAGCATCAGCGACTCGGTGACCTCGAGGGTGAGCGAGTGCGGCGGCACGCCGTGCTTGTCCAGCGCCCGCGCGATCTGGCCCGGCGTGCGCAGGTCCAGCAGGTTCTGGACGGCGAGGTTGACCGCCATGTGCAGCTCCAGGCCGTCCGCGCGCCACGCGGCGAGCTGGCTGAGAGCGGTCTCGAGCACGTGCAGCGTGAGCGGGCGCATGAGCGCGGTGTGCTCGGCGTGCGGCAGGAACGCGCCCGGGCCGCGCAGGCCGTGCACGGGGTGCTGCCAGCGCACGAGCGCCTCGACGCCGTCCACCAGGCCGGTGCTGAGGTTGACCTTCGGCTGGTAGTGTAAGACGAGCTCGTCGCGCTCGAGCGCGTGGCGCAGCTCCGCGATCAGCTGCAGGCGCTCGCGCGAGTGGCGGTCGCGCGACGGATCGTAGCCCTGGAAGCCGGTGCGCGCGTCCTTGGCCTGGTACATGGCGACGTCCGCGCGCTGCAGCAGCTCGCTCGCGGTGGTGCCGTGCTCGGGGTAGAGCGCCGCGCCGACGCTCGCGTCCATCACGACCTCGAGGCCGTCGACCTCGAACGGCGCCTGCAGGGCGGCGCCGATCTGGCGTCCGATGTCCGCGGCGTGCGCGAGGTTCGCCCCCGGGAGCAGGAGCGCGAACTCGTCACCGCCCAGCCGGGCCACCAGGCCGGCGTCGCCGACGGTGTGGTTCAGGCGCTCGCCCAGCTTGACCAGCAGCGCGTCGCCCGCGTGATGGCCGAGCGTGTCGTTGAGGTCCTTGAAGCGGTCCAGGTCGACCATCGCGACCGCGAGCCGGCCCTCGCCGGTGAGCTCCGCGCGCAGCCGCTCGTGGAACGCGCGCCGGTTCGCGAGCCCGGTCAGCTCGTCGGTCAGCGCCAGCGCGCGTGAGTGGTGCAGCGCCGTGTTCTCCACGAACGTGAGCGCCATCCGCAGCAGCGCGGCGACGAGCGTCGCGGCGGCGAGCAGCACCGCGGCCGTGCTCGCGTTGTTGAAGTGGTCGGCGACGAGCAGGCCGCCGGCGACGAGCGTCAGCACGCTCGGGGTGATCAGCGTGCGCCAGCCCACCAGCGCGACCCGGCGCGGCTGGAGCGCGGGCAGCAGCGCGGCGGCCGCGATCAGCAGCGGCGACAGCAGGCCGAGCACCGGCACCCACAGCGGGCGCTGCTGGCCGGCGAACCCGGCCGACGCGTAGCCGACGTCGGCGGCGACGTGCGCGAGCAGCCCCACGCCGAGCAGCAGCCACACCGGGCTCACGCGCCACCCGCGCAGCGTCACGGCGACGAGCACCATGACCACCAGCATCACGTCGAACATCGGGTACAGCAGCGCGACCACGCTCGGCCAGCCGCCGCCGGTCGCCCGGTCGGCCGCCTCCCCGAGCACCTGCGTGACGATCGCCGCGGCACCGAGCGCGCCGATCGCGGCGTCCAGCCAGAGCGCGGCGTTGATCCGCACGAGCCGCCGGCGCGCGAACAGCAGCGCGGCGGCGAACACGGCGGGGAAGAACGCGAGCAGGACGCCGTCGGCGGGCGCGGGGAAGTTCGAGCCGCCGCCCGGCCATGCGAGCCAGACCGCGCCGACGGCCTGGACGGCCACCGCGATCCCGAGCGCCAGCCACGCGCCACGGTCGTCCGGCCGCCGCAGCGCGCGCACGAGCACCGCCAGGGCGGCGGCGAGGACCGGCAATCCGGCTACGAGCACGAGGACCACTGGACCCCGAATCGGCCGGGACGCCGTGAAACTTGATGCTTTGGACGAGTGTTGTGACGCCGCGCCCCGCGTACGATGCCGCGCATGGACCTGGCCGACCGCGTTCGCGAGGTGATCGCCGCTCACCCCGCCGTGGTGGAGAAGAAGATGTTCGGCGGGCTGGCGTGGATGCTGCAGGGCAACGTGGCGGTGTGCGAGATGAGCACGGGCGGGCTGCTCGTGCGCGTCGAGCCGGAGGCGGTCGAGGCGCTGGTGCGCGAGCCCGGGGTGAGCACGTTCGCGGCGGCCCGGGAGGCAGTACCTGCGGCGAGCGCTCGATTTGTCAACCAGGAGTTGACGAAGCGAGCTCTCGGGCGGCCGCGACCAGCTCGCCGTGCACCGACGGCGCGGCGGCCAGCGCGCCCGGCGCGTCGAGCGTCAGCGGCGCGCCCGCGTAGTCGGTGACCACGGCGCCGGACGCGCGCGCGATCGCGTGGCCCGCGACGACGTCGTACGGGTTGTTGTGGGCGAGCAGCATGCCCTGGATCGAGCCGGTCGCCAGCCACGTCCACAGCACGGCGGCCGAGCCGACGCAACGGAAGCGCAGCGCGCGCCGGTGCACGTCCATCGTCAGGCGCAGGTAGGCGTCGAGACGCTCGCCACCGCCCTGGTGGAACGCGTCACCCATGCCGACGATCGCCTCGTCGAAGCCGTCGACGTCCACCACCGCGCCGCCGTCGGTGCGCACGCCCAGGAACGGGAGGTCGATCACGCCCAGCACCGGCTCGCCGTCCTCGAGCAGCCCGAGCATCACGCCGCACAGCGGGCTGCCGGTGGCGTAGTTGATCGTGCCGTCGAGCGGGTCGGCGACCCACACGCGCCCGCGGTGCAGGTCCGCGCCGCCGCCCTCCTCGCCGTAGAAGCCGATCTCTGGCGTGGACTTCGCGAGCGCCGCCTTCAGCGCCGCCTCCGACGCGAGGTCCACCTCGGTCAGGAAGTCCTTGGCCGCCTTTCCGATCCGCGCCAGCGGCTCCCCGCGCCCGTCGCGCAGGACCGTGACCGCTTCGTCGACCGCCGCGTGCGCCGCGGCCCGCAGTTCATCCGTGCTCACCCCGGCAGCGTACGCGGCAGCTCGAACGGCTTCAGCGCCGGCCCGTAGAAGGTGACGATCTCGGCGACGAGGCCGTCCTCGATCCGGAGCACGTCGATCGACGTCAGCTCGTACGTGTCCATGCCCGGCTTGCGCAGGTAGTTGACGACCCCCGGCTGCTGGTTCGCGCGCCCCAGCGCGCACTTGAATGCGCCGAGCTCGGGCGAGCCGAACCCGCCACTGATCCAGCCCTCGACGACGACCTCGCGCCCGACGAGGACCTCGTCCTCCGGCGGCATCGAGAAGCGCACGTCCTCGCGCATGAGCGCCTTGAGCCCGCGCGCGTCGCCGGACTCGGTCAGCGCCATGTAGCGCTCGAGCAGCTCCCGCTCCTGGGCGCTGCCCGCCGCCGCCCACTCGCCGCGTTCTTTGGGCAGGTGCTCCTTGAGCACCGCGCGGGCCCGCTGCAGCGCGCTGTTGACCGCGGCCTCGGTCGTCTCCAGCAACTCGGCCACGTCGCGCGCCCGCCAACCCAGCACGTCGCGCAGGATCAGCACGGCCCGCGACTGCGGCGGCAGATGCTGGATCGCGACCATGAACGCGAGCTCGATCGTCTCGCGCGCGAACACGTCCTCATCGGCCGGCGCGGCCGTGTCCGGGTACGGCTGCAGCCAGGTGATCTCCCCGTTCGGCGAAGGCGTCTTCGGCCGCTTCTCGAGCGCGTCCAGGCACGCGTTGGTCGCGATCCGGTACAGCCAGGCGCGCAGCGAAGCCCGCTGCGCGTACGTCTCACGCTTGCGCCACGCGCGCAGGAACGTCTCCTGCGTGAGATCCTCCGCCTCCTCGTAGGACCCGAGCATCCGGTAGCAGTGGACGTGCAGCTCGCGACGGTGGCGCTCCACCACGCCGGCGAACGCGCGCTCGTCCTTCAGTTCCGCAACTGTCATACCTCTCTGACGGGGTTCTGCCGGAAAACTCATCACCCTGCTAGAACGTCCCGCGCCAGATGTATGCACTTGCAATAAAAGACCTCGTCAAGCGTTACCCGACGGGCACGGAGGCGCTCAAGGGCGTCTCGCTCGAGATCGAGGAGGGCGAGTTCTACGGCCTGCTCGGGCCCAACGGCGCCGGCAAGTCGACGCTCATCCACTGCACGACGGGCCTCGCGCAGCCGACCTCGGGCGCGATCGAGGTCTTCGGCCATGACGCGATCCACCACTACGGGGACGCGCGGCTGGCGGTCGGGCTCGCACCGCAGGAGCCGAACCTCGACTGGTTCCTCACGCTCGAGGAGTCGCTGGACTTCCACGGCGGCTACTTCGGGATGACCCGCAAGGACCGTCGCGAGCGCGCGCAGGAGCTGCTGGAGACGTTCAGCCTCAGCGACAAGAAGGACCAGCGTACGCGCACGCTGTCGGGCGGCATGAAGCGCCGGCTGATCCTCGCGCGGGCGTTGATGCACCGGCCCAAGCTGCTGATCCTCGACGAGCCGACCGCGGGCGTGGACGTCGAGCTGCGGCTCGAGCTCTGGCACTACGTGCAGCGCATCAACGCCGAGGGGACCACGATCCTGCTCACGACGCACTACCTCGAGGAAGCCGAGCAGCTGTGCAACAAGATCGGCTTCATCAACGGCGGTGAGATCGTCGCGACCGGGACCAGCGCCGACCTCGCCCGCGAGTACGGCGTCACCAACCTCGAGGACGCGTATCTGAAGCTCGTCGGCCGCGGTGAGCTGTCGCGCGCGCACATCGGCAGCGAAGCATGAGCCCCGCCCAGATCCGCTTCCTCACGCTCGTCCGGCGCGAGGTCAACCGCTTCTTCAAGATCAAGCGCCAGACGGTCGGCGCGCCGCTGCTGGAGACGTTCCTCTACATCTCCGTGTTCGGCGCGGCGCTCGGGACGCGCATCGACCAGCTGCACGGGGTCGACTACGTCGTCTTCATCATCCCGGGCCTGATCATGATGGCCTGGGCGACGAACGCGTTCTCAAACAACTCGTCCTCGCTGCTCCAGCAGAAGTTCCAGCGCTCGATCGACGACCAGCTGTCCTCCCCCGCGTCCCCCGTCGAGCTGCTGCTCGCGTTCTCGCTGGGCGGCTTCCTGCGCGGCGGGATCGTCGCGACGCTCACGTTCATCGCCTCGTCGATCCTGGTCGGCGTGCCGGTCGAGCACGTGCTCGTCCTGATCCCCGCGCTGTTCCTGGTCGGCTTCTTCTTCTCCCAGCTGGGCGTGCTCGTCGGCCTGCGCGCGGAGCAGTTCGACGACGTGAGCTTCTACCAGACGTTCATCCTGCAGCCGCTGATCTTCCTCGGCGGCGTCTTCTACTCGGCGACGCTGCTGCCCGAGCCGTTCGAGACGCTCACGCAGTTCAACCCGGTCTACTACATGATCGGGCTCGTCCGCTACGGGTTCATCGGCTACAGCGAGACCAACATCGCGCTGTCCCTGCTGTTTCTCACCGTCGCGGCGGGGATCCTGTTCACGGTCAACCTGCGGCTGTTCAACCGCGGGTACCGGCTGCGCGCATAGGTAGGTAGGCGGCGAGATATAGGCACCGGGTGCCGATGACTGGACGGGGCGCGCGCGGGACAGTGAGCACGTGCTCCTGGACCCAGAAACCGCCGCTGAACACCGCTCCCGCCTCGTCGACGTCGCCTCCTCGATCTGCGGCTCCCGCGCCCTCGCCGAGGACCTCGTGCAGGAGACGTACGCCCGCGTGCTGACCAAGCCGCGGCCGCTGCGCGAGGGCGCCGTCTTCCCCTACCTGGTCCGCGCGCTGCGCAACGTCGCCAAGGACCACTGGCGCGCCGAGCAGCGCCGCCCGCAGGTCATCGGCGATCTCGACCCCGAGGACCCGCGCCTGCGCCACGACCGCGAGCCGCACCACGAGGTCGTCGCGCAGGAGGTGTACGCGCACGTCGAGCGGCTCCCGAACGAGTTCCGCGACGTCGTGAAGGCCGTCGACGTGCTCGGCCTGAGCTACGCGCAGGCGGCCGGGACGCTGCGGATCCCGCAGGGCACCGTGATGAGCCGCCTCTCCCGCGGCCGTCGCCGGCTCGCCTGCGCGATGAGCTGACTGTCGGTTTCGTCCAAGACGGCGCGAGCGTCGAGCGCGTACGGTCTTCTCCTGTCCGACCCGACCAGCTGGAGAAACGATGCGTGAACTTGTCTACACCGGATTCATGTCGCTCGACGGCGTCATGGACTCGCCCGGGGGCACGGTCGAGGGCCACCGCAGCGGCGGCTGGGTCTTCGAGACCGAGTTCGTGCCGGAGGCCTACTCGCTCAAGGCGGAGGAGCTCGAGGAGACGACGGCGCTGATGTTCGGCCGCCGCAGCTACGAGGCGTTCGCGCCGGTGTGGCGCGACTCGGCGGATCACGTCGGGTACAAGGAGCTTCCCAAGTACGTCGTCTCGAGCACGCTCGGCGAGGACGCGGTGATCGACGGCTGGGGCCCGATCACGATCCTGCGGTCCACCGAGGACGTCGCCGCGCTGAAGGCGCAGGACGGCGGCGCGATCTTCATCCACGGCAGCTCGGAGCTCGCCCGCACCCTCTCCGACGCCGATCTCATCGACCGGTACAACCTGCTCGTGTTCCCCGTTCTGCTCGGCGCGGGCAAGAGCGCGTTCAGCCGCGCCGACCGCGACAAGCTCAACCTCTCCGTGCGGGAGTCCGCGACGTACTCCAACGGCGTCGTCAAGCTCTGCTACGACGTCAAGCGCTGAGCGGGAGCTCCCGCCAGACGTGCTCGGGGTCGAGCGCGAGCGCACCGCCGACCCCGTCGCGCAGCTCGAGCGCGGTCCGCCCGACGTAACGCCGCAACGCGCGCGCGAGATGCGGCTGGTCGTAGTACCCGAGCTCGGCGACGACGTCGTCGACGCCCTCACCGGCGATCAGCCGCTGCGCCGCGGCGCGGACCCGCTCGATCTGCCGCACCGCGCCCCGGCTCAGACCCGTCGCCGCCCGGAAGCGGCGCTCGAGCGTGCGGTCCGAATAGGCGGGCCGGGCGCCGCGCAACACGTCCGTGACCACGGGGTCACGGACCACCGCGCCGCGCCGGACCATGCGCGCGACGAGCGCCTCGGCATCGTCCGGGTGCGGCGTCTCCCAGCGGCGCCCGTCCAGCCAGAACGCGCGGCGCGTCACGCCGGGCAGGAGAATCCCGCTGTCCACCAGCGCCGGCGTGGCGACCGCGCGCAGCGACGTGCCGACCGCGAACTGGATACCGACGAAGCTCGCGTCCTCGGGCACGGGCGCCGTGCCGCTGCGCCGTTCCGGCCCGGTCACGGTCGCGTGCGCCGTCCCGTCCTGCTCCCAGAACACCAGGCCCCACGTCTCCGTCGCCACGGACGTCATCTCCGCGACCTGCTCGCTGCGGCACGTCCACACCGACGCGATCCACGGCGAATCCGACAGACGGGTCTCGAACGTCAATCCCACGGGCGGCATCGTACGCACGGCTCGGGGCCGTGTCAGGCGGCGAGCCGCCGCGCCAACTCGCCCGACCTGTCGAGCCTGACGAGGTCGTCCGCACCGCCGATGTGGTGTTCGCCGATGACGATCTGCGGAAACGTGTCCGCGCCGAAGCGATCGCGGAGCTGAGCCCGCATACCCGCGACATCATCCGCCGCGCCGATCTCGTGGATCACCGCGCCGTGGCGCCGCAGGCGCCGGCGGGCGCGGAAACAGTGCGGGCACATCGGCTTCGTGTAGAGGGTGACCGGCGCCATCGGACGCATTGTGGGCGGTCCTCGCGGGATGCGCAACGCGGCGCTCGGCGCAAGCTGCAGCGGTCGCCGAACGGATCGCTCCAACGCGCGGCGGTCCGACGATTCAGGACGATGGCCGACAGGGCGACCGTCACCGCCAGGACGGGTTCACGCTGACGGGCGGACGACGCGGGGAAGCATGAGGCGAATGGAGCTGCCCCGCTTCGAGGACCTCGCGGCGTCGACCGACGCGACGCTGGACCTGCTCGCACTGTCGATCGCGGCGGCGTTGAAGCCGGTCGACGCCACCCGCGCGCTAGCCACCCTGGACGCGCTGGGCGCGGAGGTCGGCCGCACCTTGAGCGCCTCGGAGCGCACGCCGCGCGCCGAGGCACAGGCGCTGACGCACGTGCTCGGGAGCCTCCACGGCTTCGCCGGGGACACCGAGGAGTACGACCGGCCCGAGAACTCGTTGCTCGACCGCGTGCTCGAGCGGCGGCGCGGGCTGCCGATCCTGCTCTCCACGGTGTACGTGGAAGTCGCGCGGCGGGCGGAGGTGCCGCTCGCCGGGGTCGGCCTGCCCGGCCACTACGTGGTCGCGCACTTCGGCGGGGAGCCGCCGCAGGTGCTCGACCCGTTCAACGGCGGCAGCGCGATCACTGATGCGCCCGCCGCGCTCGTGCGCCCGTGGTCCCCGCACGAGACCGCCATGCGCATGCTCAACAACCTGGTCCCCGCGTTCCGGCGGCGCGGAGACCTCACGCGCGCGCTGCGCGCCGCCGAGATGCGGCTCGCGCTGCCGGCGGAGGCCGGCGAGCGCGACCGGGTTCACGCCGAACTGGTCGCGCTCCGCGCCGGCCTCAACTGAGCGTCACCGCCGGACGAGCCGTTTGCGCTCGGTGTTGCCGGCCGTGTCGACCGACCACACGCGGACCTTCGCCCGTGCGCCTACGCGCAGCGCGCGCTTGTAGACCTTCGGCCGCGCCTTGCCGACCTGCACGAGGGTGACCTGCACGCCCGAGGCGTCCTTGGTTTTCACGCGCAGCTTGCCGCGCTTGATCGTCGCGGTGGTCTTCGGGGCGCGAGTGTCCGCCGGGCGTGACGGAGCGGCCGAGGCCGTCTTCGCCCCGTCGGCGTCGATCGCGATCGGCGTCGCGCCCAGGTCGTACACGCGCGCCTTGCCCTCCTGGCCGTCGCCCGTGATCGGCGTGACGGTCACGGCGCCCGCGCCGGCCAGGCTCACCGACAGCGGCTTGGACGTGGTCGTCACGAACTGCAGCGTGCGCGGGCCGCGGATCACGTCCACCAGACCCGCCTGCTCGGCCTCGACCAGCGTCATCTCCGTGGCCGCCGCCGCTCGGGCGCGCACGCGGCTCGCCTTCGCGCCGGCCTCGAAGGCCTCCGAGATCTTCACCGACGTCTCGTCCTCCTCGCCTTCGAGCTTGAACTCGCTCGCGTCGAGGTCGCACGGCTGGTCACGGAGCGTCTGCTGGTCCTTGATCGGATCCGCGCCCGTGGTCACGAACGGGGCGACGGCGTTCTGGATCGCCCGGTCCTCCATCTCGCCCATGTGCCCGACGCCGCAGAAGTTGTAGGTCTTGACCTGGTCACCCATCTGCTTGCTGCCGGTCTTGTACGCCTGGCGCTGGGAGATCAGCGGCACGGTGCCGTCGCCGTTGACCCACGAGTACTGCGGGTCCACGCCGGTCGACGTGAACGCCCGCACGTGCCCCATCGTCGGCTTGCCCGAGCCCACGAAGATGCGCCAGTCGATGGCGCCGTTGTGCGTCTTGAAGCCGTCGATGTGCTTGGCGTGCTTGGCGGCGACCTCCAGCGCGAGCTTCTGGTTGCCGCCCGCCTCGCCGAACGCCCGCGCCGCCCCCTTGGCGTCCGGCATCGCCCAGTCGTTGACCTCCAGCCACGTGCTCGCCCGGCCTGGGACATGGTCGAACCACGCCTGCGGCGGGATCAGGTAGTACATGCCGGTCAGGTTGCGCGTCCAGTGGCGGAAGTTGTCGTTGGCGACGATGTCGTCGGAGATCTCGTGCAGCGGCGTCTCGTAGCCGTAGGCGACCGCGAACCAGGCCTTGGGCGCGCCCCAGTACGGGGAGCCGAAGTTGGCGACGCGCGCGATCTTCTTGGCCCGGTCGGCGTCGTCGACGTACCAGCGCGTGAGCAGGCCGCCGTAGGAGTGGCTGACGATGGCGACCTTCGTCGCGGCGTGGCGCGCGAGCACCTCGTCGATGTACTTGTCCAGGCGCGCGATGGTCTTGTCCGGGCCGAGGCGGAAGTCCCAGCCGAAGACGTAGCCGTGCTTGCCGCCCATCTCCTGGATCCACCCGGCTGAGAGGAAGTGGATGTTCTTGAAGCCGAAGATGTGTCCCAGCGCGTTGCCGGTCGGGCGGATGCTGTCCGTGCACGCGTTGTGCGTCTCCGGCCCGTCGCCGCGCTCGTTGAGCGCCATGGTCACGAAGCGGTCGCCGTTGCTCGGCGTGATGGCGCCCGGCCACAGGTCGGTCGGGTTGTCCGCCGGCCCGCAGACCAGCTCGGACGCCCCGAAGCCGGGCAGCAGGATGATCGGGGTGACGCCGCACTCCTCCGGGTTGGTGGCGGCGTACCCGCACGTGCGGCCGGTCGCCGCGTCGCTGCCGAAGACGAGGTCCTCGGCCACCCGCAGCACCGGGCGCGGCGCGCCCGTCGAGCGCTTGAACTCGCCCCCGTCGTGCGCGTAGTCGATCCACGCGTTCCGGACCTTGTAGCCGTCGATGAGGAGCTGGGCGTGTGACTGGTCGCGCACGTAGAGCGTCTTGTGCGCGGCGTCCATGTCGACGGCGGACTCGGCCGGCACCTCGGTGTCCGTCCGCGAGCCGATCACGGACCAGTCCGTGCCGCCGTCGCCCTGCGGGTTGCGGTGCAGGGTCGAGCCGGCGTGCGGCGTGCCGAGCGTGACCGCGTCCTCGATCTTGAGCTCCGGGTGGCGCGAGAGCGCCGCCCGCACGATCAGGCCGCCCTGGCCGTACCCGACCACGTCGACGGACTCGCTGCCGTGGTTCTTGGTGATCCACGCCGCCAGCTCGTCGCCGAGCGTTTCGATCGAGGCGCCGGACGGCGCGGCGATCGACCGGTCGCACCCCGCCTGGCCCGCGGTGAGGCCGAGCACGATCAGCTTGCCCTCCAGCTTGACCGTCTGGCCCTTCACGGTCGTCGAGAACGCCCGGAAGATCTTCTTCATGTCGTCGAACTGGCTGCAGGAGGGCTTCTCCGGCCCGGGCACCATCAGCACGGGCTTGGCGAAGTCGTCCGTCCGGGCGTGCGCCGCCGGGGCGGCGACCGCGAACGCCGTCAACGCGAGCATCAGTGCGCGCTTCATCACTTGACCTTCCGGGTCGTGGGCTTGCCGCTGCGCCCGTCGGCGCGCAGGCCGCGGACGCTGACGGTCATCTGGGTCGCGCGGACGCGGATCGCCCCGCGCGGCTTGCGGCCGGCGACGAGCTTGGACGCTCCGGCTGCCGTCCGGTAGGTGATGTCGACGCGGTCGGCGGTGCTCGTCCAGCTGATGCGGACGAACTGGCCGCGCCGCTTGACCTTGACCTTCGGCCGCGCCGGCAGGCGGTCGGCGGGAGCGACGAAGGACGCGACCTTGACGTTCTCGCGCGGCCGGCCGTCCTGCGTGACCTGCGCGATCACGTTGCGCACGCCGGCACCGCCGGCGCCCGGCGTGAAGCGCAGCGTGTGCTTGCCGGCCCGCGCCGTGCCGAGGGCGCGGGCGGTGTGCAGACCGCGCTCGACGAACGTGACGCGCTCGCCCGGCTGCGGCGTGTACTCGTACCGCAGCTCGCGCTTGCCGACGACCTTCGCCTTGACCTTGGTCTCGGGCCGCGTGTCGGCGACGTCGACGCCCGCCACGGGCACCGAGCCCGGCAGCGGCTCGACCGTCCACTCACCCGCGGCGGGGCTCGCGACCAGCACGGACACCGCGCCGCGGTCCTCGTCGCTCATGATCATGTACTCGCCGTTCTTGAAGCCCTGCCCGTCGGGCACGTCGCTGGTGACGCGGCGCCCGTCCGGGCCGACGAGCGCGACCTTCGGCACGCCGCCCTCACCGCGCACGCGCACGACCACCGCGGGGGACTTGCGCCGGACCTCGAACGTGGTGCCGGACACCTGCGCGGCGCGCGCACGGAACGGGCCGATGTCGCAGCCCGCGAGCATCACGGAGACCTCCTTGGTGCGGAACGTGTAGCCCGCTCCCACGTTGATCTTGCCGAGCCACGTGTCGATGCCCGCGCAGCCCGCGACGCCGATGTTCGAGACGACCGCGTTGGCGTTCAAGCAGCCGAGCGTCTTGTTGCAGACCGCCACGGTGCCCTCGACGTTGAAGTTCGGCGTGCCCGTCTGGACCCACCCGTCGACGCGGCCGTCGAACGTCGCGGCCTTGCCGAAGTTGAAGCCCGCGTGGAAGCCGAACTTGACCATCCCGGAGGACTCGTAGGCGAAGGTCGCGTCGGCCATCTGGGTGCCGAACACGCTCAGCGACCCGCCCGCCTCGATCAGCCACGGCGTGCCGCCCGTGTACTGGAACCAGCCGTTGAGACCGATCGCCTTGGCGCCGTTGAAGTCGGGGCCGAAGCCGATGCCGACCTCGCCCTTGACCTTCAGCGGCGGCGGGTTCACGCACACGCCCAGCGCGACGCGGTCCAGGAAGACGCCCGGCGCGAGCGGCACCGCGGTGCCGAGCCGATCTACGAACGCGCCCGCGTGACCGAACTGGCCGCCGGAGAGCCCGCCCCACATGCCGATGCGGGTCTTGGACGCGGTCGGCAGTACGATCGCCAGCGAGCCGTCCCAGCGGTCCACCTGGGTGTCGACGGCGCACTGGATGAACGGCTCGCCGGCCTTGCCGCCGACGGTCGGCGCCTGGCAGCCGGCGACGAACGTCGCGCCCGCCTTTAGGTAGGAGAGGCACAGCTTCTCGACCACGAGCGGGCCGATGTACGCGTTGCCGACGTCGACCTTCAGGCCGTCGAGCTGGACGCCGTTGACGGCGTCCATGCGGATCGCGACGTCACCCGTGACCGCGGTCGCGTTGGCGGCCGTGCCGGTCTTGAAGATGTCCGGCAGCGCGACGTTCAGTGCGAGTACCGCGTAGCGCTGGTCGGAGTTCGCCCGCCAGCCGAAGCGCAGCGTGGCCTTGCCGCCGATCTGCATGCCGAACAGCTTCTTGCCGGCGACCGGGAAGGACGTGACGTCCTTCTCCTCGCCCTGCTTGCCCTTGGGCAGCGCCAGGTTCAGGTTGCCCTTGTAGAGCTCGATGCCCGCGACGGCGAGCGTGACGTTGGTGACCGAGAGCTTGTCCTCGGTGATCGTGAACCTCGCACCCGCGGGCACGGGGATCGGCAGGCCGTTGACCGTGACGGCCGCGGTCGAGGTGTACGTCTCGCCGTCGCCCTCGACGCACGTTCCGCGCACCTCGGCGAGGCCGATGCGCACGATCTGCTCGCACGCGCGGACCTTGAACGCGCGCGTGGCGGGCGTGGGATCGGGGTTGCCGGCGGCATCCACGGCGCGGACCTGGAACGTGTGCGGGCCGCCCTTGAGCGGGGCGATCGCGCCGCACGCGCCCCAGGCGACGAGCTCGACGTCGGCCTTGGTGACCGGGTCTACGCGGCACTCGAAGCTCGCGCCCGGCTCGCTCGCGTAGGTGAACACGGGCGAGCGCAGGTTCGTGGTCTCGCCTTCGGCGGGGCCGCCGGTGAGCGTGGTCTCCGGCGCGTCGGCGTCGACCGTGAACGCGCGGCGGGCGGGCGAGCCGTCCTTGCGCGCGCCCACGACGGCGCGGACCTCGAACACGTAGCTGCCGCTCGCCAGGCGGGGCAGCTTGAACGGGGACACGCACGGCGCCCACTCGCTGCTCACCCGGCACTCGAACGTCGCGCCGGTGCTCTCGGAGCCGAAGCCGTAGCTGGGCGTCGGGTCGTTGGTCAGCCCTTCGGGGCCGGCGTTGATGACGGTCTCGAGGCCGGAGGTGTCGACGTCGAACGCCTTGGTCGCGGGCGTCGCGTCGGCGTTGCCCGCGGCGTCGAGGGCGCGCACGCTGAACGTGTGCGGGCCGTCGGCCACGCGCACCGTGTGCGGCGAGGCGCACGCCGCCCAGGCGCCGCCGTCGACCGCGCACTCGAACGTCGCGCCGGGCTCGGTGGAGGCGAACGTGAACGTCGGGCCGTTGCCGGACAGCGTCGTATCGGCGGCCAAGGCCGTGCCGACGAACACGAGCAAGGTCAGGACAACGCAGGTGAGGATGATGGGGAGGATGGAAAGGCGCTTCATCGCTTCGGGCTCCGTGCCGTGCCGGCCGGGCCGTGCGTGTTGTCGGCGCGCAGGCCGACGACGCGCACGCTCACCGCGCGGCGGTCGATCCCGGGGACGCGCAGCGTGCGCCCGCGGGTGAGGAAGAAGAGGTCGCGGCCGTCCGAGACCGAGACGCGGACGCCGTAGCGCTGGGACTTGCCGCTCCAGCGGATGACGTTGTGCTTGACGGACACCTTCGACGGCTTCGCCGGCTTGGCGCGGCCCTTCGCGGTGTAGGTCGCGAGCGTGCGGCGCTCGCCGTTGCGCTCGACGATCGCCTCGATGCGGCGGGTCCCGCCGCGGCCGGTCGCCGGTGTGAAGCGCATCAGGCCCTTGCCGGTGACCGTGCCGAGCACGCGGTTGACGCCGCGCCCGCGCTCGATCAGCTTCACGGGCTGGTCGGTGCGGTAGCGGAGCACGCCGTCGCGCAGCGCCCCGCGCACCTTCGCGGGCGCCAGCAGCGGCGCCGCGCTCACGCTGCGGATCGGCTCGCTCGAGCGCACCGTGTAGCGCCCACCGCGCGGCGCGCGCAGCGCGATGTACGTCGTGCGCTGCGCGGTGCTCGAGAACGACGCCGCCGTCGCGGTCTTCGTCGTGCCGGTCGGCTGTGCCGCGGTCGTCACCGACGTGCCGCGGCCGCTCAGCGTCACCTGCGGCGCGCGGTCGGCGCCCTCGACCGCCACGAGCACCGCGCGCTCGCCGGCCGGCACGCGCACCGTGCGCTCACCCATCGCGGCCGCGCCGGCACTCTTCTCGACGCGCCAGCGACCGACGTCGCACGCGGAGCCCATGAACTCCAGCGGGCCGCCCCACTTGAGGCCGGCGCCGATGCGCCCGAGGTTGTGGCCGCCGACGACCAGCCCGCCGCAGACCGCGATGCCGGTGGACGAGATCACGCCGTCCACCTGCGGGCAGATGTCGGAGAACGGGATCGGCGCGCCGACCGTCAGCGTGCCGCCGAAGCAGCCGGTCGCCTTCAGGTCCGCATTGAACTTCGAGCCCTCGAAGAAGCCCTTCAGCGACGCGTCGACCCTGAGCGCGGCCTCGAGGTCACCGACGACGACGTTGCCCTTCAGATCGAGCGCGAAGCTCACGCCGCCGCCGAAGTCGACGCCGCCCGCGGAGTTGACCGCCACGTACAGGTCCTTGAACTCCATCGGGGTGCCGAGGTTGAGGTTGGCCAGCGGCGCCTCGGCGCGAATGGTCCACGGGTCACCGGCCGTGAACTTCAGGCCGGCGTCCGGGATCGTCAGGCGCGGCTTGCCGTCGGCGCCGGGGAGCGCGGTCAGCGCCGCGCGGCCGGCGAGCACCAGCGGCGGGCCCGTGCACAGCGACACGGACAGCTTCTGGACCTTCACGCCGCCGCCCAGCGCGGCGCCGTCGCCGCTCGGCTTCCAGGTCGCCTCGGCGTGCGAGAGCGCGCCGTCGGCGAAGCCCACGCCGACGTCCTCCAGGCGCAGGTTGCCCGGGACCGGGACGACGATCGCCGACGCGCCGCCCTCCCAGCGCAGGCCTGGCGTCTCGGTGTTGCAGGTCGACGAGACCGGGCCGGTGCCCTTGTCGGTGAAGGACACGAACAGGTCGTGCAGCTCCAGCTTGCCGATGAATGCCAGCGGCGCCGTGACCTTGGCCTCGTCCAGCCGCACGCCCTGCTCGTTGTCCGCGCTCAGCTTCAGGTGGCCGGTCAGGCCCTTGCCCTCGGCGTCGGTGAAGACCTCCGGCAGCTCGATGTTCGCGTCCAGGACGGTGGCGCCGTTGTCGAGGTCGAGCGTGGCCAGGCCCTTGAGCGGGAAGCCGGCGACGTTGGAGTCGTCGGAGCCCTCGAGGTCGAGCGCGGCCTCGGAGTCGCCGCCTTCGTCCGTGCGCGTGTGGTTGGTGAGGTCGATCGTGGCCAGGCGGAACTTGGCCTCCGCGGGGACGGTGAAGTCCAGGTTGCCGCGGAAGAGCACGATCGTGCCGAGCTTGAGCTGCACGCCCGGGATGCGGATGCGGCGCGTCTCGGGCGTGATCCGCACCTGGCGCTCCGGGTTGAGCGTGATGCCGTTGAGCTTGATGGCGCCGGAGGTGACGAGCGTGCCTGTGCCGTCGTCGGCCAGGCACTTGGCGGCGATCTTGACCGCGCCGAGCGTCACGCCGGTCTGGCACGCGACCACGCGGAACGTGCGCTGCGCGGGCGTCGGGTCGACGTTGCCGGCGGCGTCGCGCGCGGCGACCGTGAGCGTGTGCTCGCCGGCGTTCAGCGCGGGCGTCTGGAAGCTCGGGCCGCACTCCACCGCGACGCCGTCGAGCGTGCAGACGTAGGACGCGCCGCCCGCGAACGCGAACAGCGGCTGGGCGTCCTCGGTGTCGCCGCTCGGCCCGGCGGTGATCGTCGTCTCCGGGTCGCTGACGCTGACCTGCACCATCCGCGTGCGGGTGGTCGCGTTGCCGGCCGCGTCGGTGGCGGTCACGTGCAGCGCGTGCGAGCCGTTCGGGAGGTTCGGGCTCCACGGCGACGTGCACGGCGTGGCGGGCGCGTCACCGACCGCGCACGTGGTGTCCGCGCCGTCCTCGGCGGTGAAGCTCGGGCCGTCGACCGTGAGCTCCGGGGCGACGGTGTCGACCCGGAACGTGCGCGCCTCGCGCTCGCCACCCGCGGTCACCTCGAAGCTGTGCGGGCCGTCGACGAGCGGCGGGAGGGTCACCGGCGAGCTGCACGGGGTGGGGTCGGCGCCGTCGACCGCACAGGTCGCGCCGGTGCCTTCCCACGTGAACGTGGGCGTGTTGTCGTTCGTCGGGCCGCTCGGCCCAGCGAGCGCCAGGGCGGCCAGCATGGCCACGATCATCGGTTCCCTCCGGAGATCAGGGTCACGGGGACCCGCTTGGTCTTGAACTTGACGACCGCGGTGCCGCGCTTGCTCACGCGGACCTTGACGGCGCCGTTGCGGATGGCGGCCTTGCCGACCCGCTTGCCCTTGACGGAGACGGTGAGCGTCCCCTTGCACGGCTTCGCGCAGCGCACGCGCAGCTTCGCGACGCCCTTGGACACCTTCACGTCGAGCCCCGCGTCAAGGAAGCGTGGCTGGTTGGCCGACGCCCTGAACGTGACGGGGCGTCGCGTCGCGGTGCCGCGGCGCGGCTCCAGCCGCACGACCGCGGCCATCTTGCCCTCGCGCTCGATCACCCAGCGCGCGGCGTCCGGCAGCGTGACCGCGACCTGCTTGGTCTGGCCGGGTGCCACCGAGTAGCGCGTGGACGCGAGCGGGATCGCGGCCGCCGCCATCGCGCGCCCGCTCTCGCGGTCGATCGCCAGCTGGCCCTCGCACGCGCTCGGCGCGTCCGCCGGGCAGGAGACGCCCATCGACGCGACGCCGGTCGCGCTGACCGCGAACGTCGACGTGCCCATGCCGGCCGGCGGCACCGGCGCGGACGCCAGTGTCGCGGTGAACACCGTGTCCGGCGCGAGCGTGTCGATCGTGAACGCCCGCGTAGCGGGCGTGTCGTCGACGTTGCCGGCGCGGTCGCGGGCGCGGGCGGCGAAGCGATACGCACCGTCCGCGAGGTTCGCGTAGGGGGCGCACGGCCCCCAGTCGTTGCTGTCGAGGCGGCACTCGAAAGTCGCGTCGCCGTCGTCGGACGCGAGCACGAACACCGGGTTGCGATCGCTGGTCAGCGCGTTGGGGCCGGACACGATCATGGTCGACGGCGCGGCGGTGTCGACCGTGAACGTCCGCCGCGCCGGCTCCGGGTCGACCAGGGCGCCGTCGAGCGCGCGCACCTCGAAGCGGTGCTCACCGTCGATCACCGTGCGGGTGCGGTGCGGGGTCGTGCACGCGTACCAGGCGCCGCCGTCGATCCGGCACTCGAAGCTTCCGTTCGGGACCGAACCGATGAACGTGAACGTCGGCGCCGGCTCGTTGCCCAGGCCGTCCGGGCCGCGCTCGATCCGGGTGTCGGGCAGCTCGCCGTCGGTGTCGTCGTTGCGCAGCGTGCCGCGGGCGGCGCGGGCCGGGCCGGTCACGTGCTCGAGCTGGTCGAACGCGAGTTCGAACGCCTCGTCGGGCTCGCGCTGGGTGTCGCCGAAGACCCGGACGCGGACCTCCTTGACGATCTCGCCCGGCTCGAACACCAGCGTCTGGTCGACCGCGGTGAAGTCGCCCGGCGCGGCGGCGGTGCCGTTCACGGTCGCGGCGCGCGCGATCACGGTCCAGCCCGACGGCGCGCTGAGCCGCACGGTGAAGGTCGCATCGGTGAAGCCGAGGTCGCCCTCGTCCATCCCCACGTCGGTGACGGTGAGGGCCGGCGGTGCGTCGTCGTCGGTGACCGTCACGGTCGCCGCGGGACCGGCGGTGGCGTTGCTCACGGCGGTCAGCGCGAGCTGGAACGTCTCGTCCGGCTCGTCCGTGGTGTCCTGCGTGGTGGCGACGGTGAAGGTCGCGGTCAGCTGGCCCGCCGGGACGGTGACCTCACGGTCGATCGCCGGGAAGTCGTCCGCCGTCGCGGTCCCGGGCGTGGAGACGACGCGGACGACGGCGTCCTCCTCGGAGACCTTGTTGAGCGTGACCGTGGCGGTCGCCGAGGCGCCCTCGCCGACGGTCAGGTGAGCGAGCGTGGCCTTGGGCGGCTGCGGCAGCGGGCCCCAGGCGGGCTCCTGGTCGCTGTCGCTCGTGAGCCGGGTCACGCCGGTGCCGTCCACGAAGGCCTTGAACAGGCCGCCGCCGTCGCTCTGGTAGACGAACGCGCTGCCGTCCGGCGCGAAGGACGCGCGGCGGGCGCCGCGGGGATCCGTGGTCAGCTGCCGGCGCAGACCTCCGATCGACGGCGTCGTCGCGAAGATCTGCGCCGTGTAGTCGCTGGCCGCGTCCGTGTAGAGCAGCTGCTCGCCGTCGGGCGACCATGCGGGGTAGCGGCCGGGAGTGCGCAGGTCGGTCTCGTCGGTGCCGTCCGCGTTGACGATCCGCAGGGCCGGGGCACCGCGGCCGACCGACGCGAACGCGATCCGCGTGCCGTCCGGCGACCACGCGGCGTCCTGGTTGCGTCCGCCGGTCATGGCGACCAGCTGCTCGCCGCCGGAGCCGTCGGCGTTCGCGGTCCACAGGTTCCAGCTGCCGAACTCGTCGACGCGCGAGAACGCGACCTTGGTGCCGTCCGGGCTCATCGCCGGGTACCACTCCTGCGCGCCGGTCGTGGTCACGCGGCGCGTGCCCAGGCCGCTCGGCGTGGCCGTGTAGACGTCGCCGTCGACGACGTAGGCGATGCGCGTGCCGTCGGCCGACACGGACACCTCGTCGCCGGCGGCGAGCGGCGTCTCCCCGCTGCCGTCGGCGTTGACACGGAAGATCTGGCCTCCACGCTGGAAGAAGACGCGGCCCTCGCTGGACGGCTCGGAGGCGCTCGCCCAGTCCAGCGCCGCCGTCGCCGGCGACTCCGGGCTGTAGGTGCGCTGGAGGACCGTGCTGCCCGAGCCGTCGACGCCCACGACGATCGTGTCCGTGCCCGGGGTGCCCTCGCCCGGACGGCTGCCGGACTGCAGGTAGGCGATCCGCTTGCCGTCCGGCGAGAACACCGGGCCGCGCGGGTACTCGCCTTGAGTCGCCGCGACTACGCGATCCGGCAGGCCGCCGGCCTCGACCGGCATCGTGCGGATGCGGTAGATGCCGTCCGTGGTCTCCGGCCGGTACTCGAACTGGCGGAACACGACCGACTTGCCGTCCGGGGAGAAGTCCGGGTCGGTGTTGGTGATGTACTGGTTGCTCTGGTCCTGCGGGCGCAGCGGGCTGAAGACACCGCTGTCGACGTCGACCAGCGACATGCGCTCGTCCGAGCCCTGGGTCCAGGAGACGGCCAGCTCGGCGCCGTTCGGGTTCCACGCGAGGCGCGCGCCGTAACCGCCGCTCGGGAACGGGATCTCCGACTGCTCGTTGCTGAGCGTGCGGACCACGATCTCGTGGCGCGTGCCGGTGAAGCGGACGAAGGCGTAGGCCTTGCCGTCCGGCCGCCACACCGGAGTGTCGGTGTAGGAGACGTCGCCCGTCGGGCGGTAGAGCGTCTCGGGCTCGCCGCCCGCGATCGGGATGCGGGCGATGCGGTAGTCGGACGCGACGAACAGGACGGTCTTGCCGTCCGGCGACACGTCGGGGGTCGCGTGCTTGTAGGCGCCCGTCTCGAGAATCGGGAAGGGGGTGGCGTTCGGCGTCGGCGGCAGTGAGACGAGTTGCCCGCCATCCGTGGCGTAGATCAATGGACCAGGCCGCGCAGCACCATGCGCGACGGCCGGGATCAGAGCCGCCAGGACGAGCCCGGCGGCGAGTGAGCGAAGGAGCTTGGCCATGTCTGCAGCCAACCTCGCTCACGCCGCCGGACGGGGCAATGGAGGACCACCCCAGTAATTGCCTCACCGAACCCGTTGGGGTGCGGGTACCTCTACCCGCACTCCGTCATGCCTGACGCTCGAGTTGAGCGTTAGGCGTGAACGTGAACTCGTGCAGCGTGCTCCCGCGCGGGGTCATACCGGTCGATGTCGACCAGCACCGCCGCGAACCAGGTCCTCGTCGGTTCTCGGTTCACGCATCACTCAGGACTTCGCGGTAGCCGCGCCCGTGTGACACACCGAGGGGTCCCCGGCGCGCTGTGGCCCGCCGACCGGAGGGCCCGTCAGAGACCGATGGTGTCCTTGCCCTTGGCCACCAGGTCGAAGTGCGCGACGGCCCACATCGCCACGCCGGCCGCCGCGAGACCGCCGACGGTGATCGCGGCCGAGCTGGCCGGGTGCTGTTTGGCGTGGTCCCATGCGTTCTGGGCCTTGTCCTTGAAGGAGTCGAAGAACCGCCGGGCGAAGCGAAACTCGGTCGACCAGATCCACAGTCCGAGCAGCACCGGCGGAATCGTCAACGGCCCCGGAAGGACCGCCAGCGCGAAGCCCGCGATGATGCACAGCAGCCCGAGCACGAACACGCCGACGCGGTAGGCCTGACCGACGCCCGGCTTCGAGCGCACGCGGTCGCGCCACCCGCCCTTCGGCACTTCAGCCGGCTGTCCGAGGCCGTCGGCGGCGGCGGAGCCCCGGTCGCGGCGACGCTTCTGGACGGGCTGAGGTGAGACGGGCATGGTCAAGACCTACCCAACGATCGAGGAGCGCCGTCGGACATGGCGCGCGCGAGCGCCGCTAGTCGAGCTCGATCGCCGCGGCCTCGTGGCGGGACTTGACCCCGAGCTTGGACAGGATCGCCGCCACGTGGTGGTCGACCGTCCGCACCGAGAGCACGAGCTGCTCGGCGATCTCGGCGTTGGTGAGGCCTTCGCGCACGAGCGCGAGCACGGCCAGCTGGCGCTCGGTGAGCCCGGCGGGGTTGCCCCGCGTGGCCGCGTTGGGCCCGCGCGGGACCCGCGCGCCGCGCTCGCGCAGGCCGGCGCGGGCGAGCTCGGCGGCCGGCGTGGCGCCGAGCCGGTCGAGGATTTCGAGACCCTCCGCGATCGCGTCCGGTTCGCCGCTCAACGCGAGCTCGAGCGCGCACTCGTACGGATCGCCGGCGCGACGCCAGAGCGAGGCGGCGGTCCGCCACTCCCCGGCGAGGCCGGCCGCCCACGCCGCGGGCACGTCCGTCGCGCTGGGGATCTGGACGCCGGCCCGGGTGAGGTAGCGCAGGAGCTCGCCACGGAACCAGGCGCCACCGGGGTGCGACAGGCGCGGGAGCAGCTCGTCGGCGACCTCGCGCGCGGCCGCGGCGTCCTCGGCCAGCCAGGCCCACTCGGCCCGGGCCAGGCCCGCGTAGGCGACGCCCACCAGCGTGCGCGCCCGTTTCGCGCGTTCCCATGCCTCCCTCAGCAGCGCCGCGGCCGAGGGGTCGCCCCGCCGCGCCAGCAACCGGCCGAGCCAGGGCACGGAGTAGGCGTACAGGTACCCCGTGTCCCCGCCGGCGGCGGACACCAGCTCGCGCAGGCCCGCCTCCGCCGCGTCCCACTCGCCCCGGCGCAGCAGCAGCACCATGCGGTGCACGTCGAGGTTGTAGGCGTGCGACCAGAAGCCGTGGTCGCGGGTGAACTCGAGTCCGGCGTCGATCTCCGCGACCAGCTCGTCGAAGCGGCCCACGCGCGCGAGCAGCTCGACGTGGTTCACGTAGCCGCGGGCGAGCGCCTCGAAGTGCTCGCCCGCGCGGGCCAGCGCGATGCTGGAGCGCATCGTCTCCAGGCCGGCGTCGATCTCCCCCGCCTCCACGCGCGCCATCGCGAGGTAGTTCAGGCACAGCGCCGCCAGGTCGGCCCGCCCGCTCTGCACCGCGAGCCGGTCCGCGCGCTCGAGCACGGGCATCGCCTCCGACGCCTGCGCGGTCAGCGCGTAGATCGCGCCCAGGTACAGGACCGCCCCGGCGTGGTCGCCGAGCAGCCGGACGGACCGCTCGGCCGCCGCGAACGCCTCGTCGGTCTCGCCCGCCATCAGCAGCAGCCGCGACAGGCGCGCCAGGCACAACCCGAGCGCCTCGGGATCGCCCAACGTCTCGTACAGGCCCAGCGCCGCGCGACCGGCCTCGACGGCCTCGATGAACCGCGCCGCGTTGTAAAGCTCCCACGCGTAGCCGTGCAGCACGTCGGCCCGCGCCCGCTCCTCCAGCCCGGCCAGGTGCTCGATGACCGCCTCATAGTGCGCCAGCGCCTGCCGGTGCGAGCCGGCGCGCGCCGCCTCGCGCGCCGCCTCCGGCCCTTCGGCGAGCAGCGTCGCGACGTCCCCCGCCGCGACCGCGTGGTGCAGCAGCCGCGCGCGATCGCTCACTCCGGCGAGTCGCAACGCGCCGACCACCTCCGCGTTGAGCAGCCGCCGCCGCAGCTCGGGCAGCGACTGCTCGACCGCCCGCCGCGCGAGCTCGTGCCGGAACGCGATCCCGGCCTCGCGCGCCTCCACCAGCCCGGCCCGCTCGGCCTCGGCCAGCACGCCCAGCGGCACGCCGAGCAGCGTCGAGGGGAACGCGGACGGGATCACGCTCAGCCGCTCGATCGCCTCCCGGCACGCGGGCGACACGCCGTCGAGCCGCGCGAGCACCGCGTCCTTGACGCTCGCCGGCACTTCGCCCGGCGCCGCCGCCAGCGCCTCCGCGACGAAGAACGGGTTCCCGCGCGTGAGCGAATGCACCGCGTCGGCGTCGCGGCCCGTGCCGTTCACGAGCCGCACGACCGCGTCGCGCGACAGCGGCGAGAGCTCGAGCCGGTGCACGCTCTCCCCCGCGAGCACGCCCAGCAACCGGTGCAGCGGGTGCCCGGCGACCAGCCCCTCGTCCCGCACGGTCAGCACCAGCAGCGCGCCCAGCGAACTCATTCGCCGCGCGGCGTAGCCCAGCACGTCGATCGTCGCGTCGTCGGCCCAGTGCGCGTCCTCGATCACCAGCACCGTCGGCCGCTCGACCGCGAGCTCGGCCATCAGCGCGCCGAACACCTCGCGACCTTCGAGCAACGCGGCCTCCAGCGGCCCGCCGGACGGAGCCGCGTCCCACAGGGGGCCGAGCGTCCGCGGCGTGACGAGGTCGTCGCACGCGGCCCACAGCAGGCGCGCCCGGGCCTCCCCGACGAACGCTCGCACGAGCGACGTCTTGCCGATCCCCGCCTCGCCCGAGATCAGCGCGGTCGAGCCGTGCCCGGCCTGTGCACGGCTCAGCGCGCCCAACAGCGCGCCGAGCGGTGCGTCACGTTCCAACAATGCCGGGGCCACGAGACGCAATCGTCTCATGGCCCCGGCTCAGGGATCACGGACCGATGCGGCGGCCGTCGACGACCGGCGCGACCGGCGAGTTCGCCGTGATGTAGTCGATCGTCACCTCGAGCAGGCCGTCGCCCGGCTGCAGGACGTTCGTGCCGCGGGCGAACGAGGTGTACCCGTCACCGCCGGTGTACATGAAGTCCGGGATGACCATGCGCACCGAGCTGCCCGGCGCCAGCAGGCTCTTGGGACCGTTGACGCCCTCCGGCGTGAGCCAGATGTTGTCGATCACCGGGGTGGTGCCCGTGCAGTGCATCTGCACCTGCAAGCCCGAGAACTGCGGCGTGCGACCCGTGCTCACGCTCGTGTCGCCGCACGGCGGGCGGAACCCGTTCTGGAAGGCGGCCACGAGGTCCTCGTAGGCCACGGTGAGGATCGTCGTGCGGTTGCCGAACGGCAGCACGCCGAACACCTCGCCCCACGTGATCTCGCCCACCCCCTCGGCGCCGGTCGGCGCCATCCGCAGATCCTGGCGCAGGCCGCCCGAGTTGGTCAGCGCCGCCTGCACGCCCGGGTACCGCGCGCGCATGGCGTCCGCGACCATGTTGCCCATCGCGGACTCCTTCAAGCGCGCCGGATCGTCGCGCAGGATGTCGATCGACTGGCGGCCGATGACCTGGTTGCGCAGCGGCGCGGTGTCGATGTCGGCCTTGTCGACGATCGCCTTCACGTCCGTGCGCGAGTTGACGCCGAGGTTCTTGGCCGTGCGCGTTGCGGCGCCGGTCCAGGCGACGTCGCCCGTGCGGTCGACCATCATCTGGGCGACCGAGTAGGAGACGCCGGCGTTGTAGCCCTCCACCACCGGGATCTTGCCGACCACGGTGTTGGCCGCGCGGTGCGTGTGCCCTGCGACCACGAGGTCGATCGTCGTGTTCTGCAGCTTCTCGACGATCTGCATGATCGGGCCCGCCCACGGGGCGGCCGGGCGGCCGTCGACGGCGTTCTCGCCGGCGGTCGCGCCCTCGTGGATGACCACGACCTGGACCTTGATCCCGCGCGCGCGCAGGATGTTCGACTCGCGCTCGATCCGCTCGGCCTCATCCAGGAACGCGAGGCCGGCGGTGTTGCCCGCCGCGACGAGCTCGGGCGTGCTCTTGACCGTCGCGCCGATGAGGCCGACCTGAACGCCGTTGACGCGGATCACCGTCGACGGCTTCACGTACGACGGCGGCTGGTTGTTCGAGGTCTGGACGATGTTCGCCGACAGCCACGGGAAGTTCGACGCCGCCTGCTGCTTGAGGATGCGCGTCGGACCGAAGTCGAACTCGTGGTTGCCGAACGCGGTCGCGTCCATGCCCCACGCGTTCATGACGTCGATCGTCGGCATGTCCTCGAGCAGCGAGGAGATCGGCGGGGACGCGCCGACGTTGTCGCCGCCGGACACCAGCAGCGTGTCGCCGGGCAGCGCGAACGCCTCCTCGTCGAACAGCGTCGCCAGCTGTGCCGCGCCGCCGACCGAGGCCTGCAGCGTGTCGTAGCCGAACGTCGACGGCGTGAGCTGGCCGTGGAAGTCGTTGAGGCCGATGATGTTCACCGGCGTCACGTCACGCCCGTTGCCCAGCAGGTCGCGCCGGACGACGCCCTGGCTGTGCTGCGGCGCCGGGACGCCGAGCAGGTACGCGGCCGTCGGCGCGAGGTCGATCGACTGCAGGTCACGGACCTTGCCGCTCTTGATCGCGTTGCCGCCGGCCAGGAACGTCGCGCGCATGTTCACGTTCGCGCGCCGGTCCTGGAGGTCGGGCACGTACCCGTGCTGGCCGAAGAACGCCGACAGGCCCAACAGCGTGCCCGGCGTCGCGCCGTCGAACTGGTACGGCGGGGACGCGAACACGACCAGGTCGCCCGTGCGCGTCGGGTGCGCCATGTCGGCCGTCGTCTTCGGGCCGTTCGGGATGGCCCGCGCCTCGGCCTTGGTGTACGTGCGGTCGATGACCTCCCACTGCTCGGGGCGGCCGTCGCCGTTCCAGTCGTTGTCGTCCTTGAGCGCCTCGAAGGCGGCGCGGATGCGGGCGACCGTCGCGGCCTCCTCGGCCGCCGGGACCTGCTGGAGCCCGGGCGTGGCCGTGTCGCGCTCCGCGCGGTTGAGGTAGATCTGCGCGGCCCCGCCGGCGTAGCAGACCTTCGCCTTGCCGATCGTCTCGGTCGCGGGCAGCGTGCAATTGCCGGTCTGCGGCGTCGACAGCAGACCGAGGTCCACGAGCACCTTGCTGGCGTCGATGGCCAGGAACTGCGGCGCGAAGCCGTGGTCGGAGGCGACGAACGTCGTCAGATTGCGCTCGCGCATGAGGTTCTGCGCCAGGCGCATCGTCTTGTCCGCGCCCCTGTAGGCGTCGCGGATGTAGCGCTCGCGCTGCTTGACGCGGTTGTCCTTGTAGCCGTCGACGTTCGTGTCGTCGTAGGCCGGGTTGCGCGCGCCGTTGGGCAGCTTCTTCGTGACCAGGCCCAGGAACTGGTGCTGGATCTCGTCCGTGCGCGGGTCGCCGACGAGCGCGAGGTCCGGCTGGTACTTGGTGATCACGTACTCGGCGAGCGGTTGGTAGAGCTCGGCCCAGTACTCGCTCTGCTCGATGTAGGTGTCCTCGGACACGATGCCCGCCTCGAGCACGGCGAAGTCGCCGGCCTGCGAGGAGGGGAACTTCTCGGCGATGTAGTCCTCGAAGGAGCCGGTGAAGCCCGGCTCGGAGAAGCCGTTCCACGTGGCCAGCGCGCGCGTGACCGACGTGTGGAACAGGCGCACCTGCGAAAGGTCCTTGCGTAGCCGCTCGACCTTGACCAGGAACGAGGCCGTCTTGCCCTCGTTGGCGCCGCCGACGATCTTGACCTTCACGTCCGCGAACGGTTCGCCCTCGGCCAGGTCGGCGACCCGGTCGGCTTTCGCGCCGCTCTTGGTGCGGCTGAACAGGACGCGGTCGTAGTTCGTGCGCCGGTCGTTGGTGGAGTCGTAGATGTACGCGTTGAGGCCGTACTTGTCCGTGCCGAAGTCGATGACGCGCAGGCGCATCTCCTTCGGGGCGCTGAACGAGCGCGGGACGCTGGTCCAGCCGGTCGCGCTGGCCGGCGCGGCGCCCGGGAACGGCGCGTTGCCGGCGAAGCCCTGCGGGTGGTCGAACTGCAGGCCGAACTGGCGCGTGAACGACTCACTGTCGGACGGCGCAATGTAGTTCGTGGCCACGCCGCGACCGGAGAAGAAGCTGCGGTAGTCGACCGTCGGGCCGTTGATGGCGCCGCTGCGCCCGCCGGCCCACTCGATCTGGGCGACCTTCTTGCCGCCGCGCTCGGCCGCCTGGGCGAGCGTCTCGGCCTGGAGCACGCCCGGGCTGGAGAACGAGCGCGACCCCCTGAAGCCGGTGTTGTTCGGGCTGGCCGGGTTGTACGCCGTGTTGTTGGTGTGGAAGGTGTTGTTCGTCGATCCGTGAACGCCCGGCCACGCGCCGGTGGCCAGCGTGAACCAGCCCGCGCCGGTGTTCGGCGGCGCCTGCGTGAGCAGGCCGTGGCCGTCGGCGCGCGCGCCCTGGCGCAGCAGCTTCGCGAAGCCCGGCGTCACGCCCTGGTCGGCGAAGTCCTCGAGCCGGTCCTGCGTCAGGCCGTCAGCGGCGAAGAAGAGCAGCTTGCCACTCTGGTCGCGGCCGTCCTGCCATCCCCCGTTCGCGTCGGCCCCGCTCCACGGCGCTGCCAGCCCGACCGCGAGCGCAGCCGCGGCTCCCACTGCCGCGACCATCGGCACTCGTCGCTCCATGAACCCTCCTGATCGTCTGGAAATCAGGAACGCAAGCCTACGCCGCAGCGTGCGGATTATGTGAACGATTTGACCGCGAGCGTCATCCCGGCGCGACGGAGCCGCTCGACGAGCGCGTCACTCATCGCCGCGGCCGGCGTCAGCACCCCGCCTTCCCCCTCGGTGCGTGCCAGCGTGAGCGCGCTCTCGCCCATCATCACGGCCGTCGCGGCGTAGCCGGGATCGCCCTTGGCGGCGACCGTGGCGACATGCCCGGCGCCGTGGACCTCGACCTTGAAGTGGCCGTTGGCGCGGGCCTTCTCCGACGGTCCGTCGCCCGGACCGGGCAGGACCCGGTCGAGCAGGAAGCGGGTCGGCGGGAACGCCAGGCCGCCGGCCAGTGCGCCGAGGCCGGCGGTGAAGCCGGCGGCCACCAGCGGGTTCCCGTACGCGGACACCTCGCGGTAGGTGAAGGCGGGCCCGTAGCCGAGCAGCTCCGAGGACCGCCGCACGATCCGCGTGTTGTAGGACGCCATCACGAACGGGCCGACCCAGCCGTGCTCGGGGTCGCGCATGACCGAGCGCACGTCGCGCGAGCGGTCGGTGCCGCCGAGGGAGTTGGGCGTGAGGACCACCTTGCGCGCGGCGCGGTCACCGCGCATCTCGTCGACCTGGCCCTTCATCGACGCGAGCGTTCCGCCGGACGCGCCGCCGCGCAGCGCCTTCACGACCAGCGTCGTCTCGCCCAGCTCGCCCGCCGCCTGGTGCAGCAGGAACGTGCCGAGGTCCGACGGGATCGAGTCGAACCCGCACGAGAGGACGATCCGCGCACCCGACGCCCGCGCCGCTTCGTGGCGCGCGATCGCCTCGTGCGCGAACAGGATCTCGCCCGTCAGGTCGCAGTATGCGGTGCCCGCCTCCACACACGCGTCGACGAGCTTGAGCCCGCCCTTGCGGTAGGGCCCGACGGTCGTCGCCACCACCCGCGCGCTGCGCGCCAGCGCGGCCGGGTCGTCGGCGTCGGCGACGATCAGCGGCCGGTCGATCCCGAGCGCCTCGAGCTTCTCCCGCGAGCGGCCCGCGAGCGCCACGTCCGCGTCCGTGGAGTCCAGGTACTCCGCGATCAGCCGGCCGACGAACCCGGTCGCGCCGAAGACGACGATGTCGTACACGGCGGTGGACGTTAGCGCCGGGCGGGACTAGGGTCGTGCACATGGCCGAACCGCTGAACGAGCTCGAACGCCAGGTCGACCGGGGCAACCAGTTCGTCCACAGCGCCATAACCCAGACTGCGCAACACGTCGACGACGCCAACGCGCTCGCCAACGGGCTCGCCGCGCTGCTCGTCCAGAACGGGCTGCTCGACGGCCAGGAGCTCCTCGCGATGGTGGAGACGGTCCGCACGGAGACCCACAAGAGCGGCCGGAACGTCGATGTCGGGATCAAGGTCCGAAAGGACACGCCGGAGGACCTGGTCGACCCCGGCCTGGAAGTCGACTGCGAGGCCCGGATCCCCTACTGCCGCGGCGCCTGCTGCAGCTTCAGCTTCCCGCTCACCGTGGACGAGATCGAGCGCGGTGGGCCGCTCAAGTGGGACCTCGGCCGCCCGTACTTCAACCGCCAGGGCTCCGGCGGCTACTGCCACAAGTCCCACGAGGAGACCCACTTCTGCACGATCTACGAGGAGCGCCCGTCGGTCTGCCGCAAGTACAGCTGCGTCGAGGACGATCGCATCTGGAAGGACTTCGACGCGATGATCCCCAACACGGAGTTCCTCGACCAGCACTTCGCCAGAGCCGCGCGCGGGCCCGTGGAGATCTTCATGGATGCGCACGGTCGCGACTAGCCTCGCGCTGCTGGTGCTCGCCGGCTGCGGCGCCGCCGAGCCGCCGCGCACCCAGATCGACTACGAGGCGCGGCTGGAGCTCGTCACCGCGCACCCGTACGAGTTCACGTGCGGCGACGAGCGCCACGTCAACCGCTTCGGCAAGCGCGCCTACTTCGCCCTCGCCGACACCGAGCGCTTCGAGCGCATGAGCCGCCTGCGCGCGGCGACGAGCATCTTCCTCGGCGTCCAGCAGGTCTGCAAGGGCAAGCCGGACGCCTACGAGCCGATGCGCGAGGCCGTCGCCGGCGTGCGCGCCGGCCGCTACGTCTCCACGCAGGGCAACGCCGGCAACGACTCAGACCACGGGATCAACCGGCGAGCGCGCGCAGCTGCCGGACCGCGAGGGTGAGGCCCGCCAGGTCCGGCTCGCCCTCCCGGGTCAGAGAGCGCAGGAAGCTCGTGAACCGGCGCAGGGCCGCGCCGCGCTCCTGCAGGTAGGCGTCGACGTCGCCGTCGGACTCGGCCAGCACCGCGCCGGCCAGCTCGCGGCGCATCTGCGCGGCGTCCTCACGCACGGCCTGGAGCGCCCAGCGCTGCATGCGGGTGGGCGCCGGGATGCGGTCCAGCTCGCCCTCGATCCAGTCCAGGCGCAGCTCGGCGCCAACGTCGAAGAAGACCTCGGCGACCCGCTCGATCGGCTGCCCCGTCGCGCCCGCGACCCACACCATGTCCGGCGCGTAGCGCAGCTCGGGGCGCAGCGCGTGGGCCTGGGCCAGCGGCTCGGGCACACCCGCGCCGACCAGCCGCTCCACCGTCTGCTCGCGGCGGCGCCTGCGCTCCTCGGACCCCAGCTCGCCGAGGGCGGCGGCGAGCCGCTCGAAGCCGTCCCGGCCGGCGGCGATCGTCGCGGCGATCTCGCCCTCGGGCTCCCAGGTGAGATACCAGCGGGTCGTGGCCTCCACGAGGGAGTCGATGCTGCCCATCAGCTCGAGCTGCGCGTCGCGGGAGCCGGCGTCCAGGCGCTCGACAACCTCCCAGCGCGCGTCCGCGCCGGTCACCTCGCGCGCGATCCGGAACGCGCGCACCACGTCCGCCGGCACGGCGCCGCGCTCGGCCACCAGCTGGGACATGAAGGTCGGGCCGAGCGCGTTGACGATCGCGTTGGCGTTGACCATGCAGATCAGCTGCGTGCGCAGCGGGTGCTCGGCGATCAAGTGGCCGAAGCGCTTGACGACCGGCGCAGGGAAGTACGCGCGCAGGTCGCGCTCCAGCCACGGCTCGTCGACGAAGTCGGACTCCTCCAGCGCGCGGGCCAGCAGGCGCTTGGAGTAGGCGAGCAGGGTCGCGAGCTCGGGCCGCTCCATGCCGCGGCCGGCCCGCCGGCGCTCTCCGATCTCCTCCGAGCCCGGCAGGTCCTCGGCCGCGCGCGAGAGCATGCCGAACTCCTCGAGCTGGACCATCAGGTCCTCGTAGGCGAACAGCCGCGACGCCGACCGGTCGACTTCCTGGGCGATGATTTGCGCCTGCTGGAAGGAGTCGTACAGGACGTGCGCGACGACGTCGTCGGTGACCTGGAACAACAGCTCGTCGCGCTCCTCGCGCGTGAGCTCGCCGGCGCGCTCGGCCAGGCCGAGCAGGATCTTCAGGTTGACCTCGTGGTCGGAGCAGTCCACGCCGGCCGAGTTGTCGATGAAGTCGGCGTTGATGCGCCCGCCGGCGGACGCGTACTCGACGCGCGCGCGGCGCGTGAAGCCGAGATTGCCGCCCTCACCCACGACCTTCGCGCGCAGCTCGTCCGCGTTGACGCGGATGGCGTCGGAGGAGCGGTCCGCAGCGTCGGCATCGGTCTCGGTGCTCGCCTTGACCACGGTCCCGATCCCGCCGTTCCACAGCAGGTCCACCGGCGCGCGCAGGATCGCGCGGATGACGTCGGTGGGCGCCAGGCGCTCCTCCTCGACGCCCAGCGCTTCACGCGCCTGCGGGCTCAACGTGATCGACTTCGCCGTGCGCGGGTAGACGCCACCGCCCTCGGAGATCAACTCGCGCGCGTAGTCGTCCCAGGAGGAGCGCGGCGTCTCGAACAGCCGCTTGCGCTCCTCGAAGCCGCGCGCGGCGTCCGGCGACGGGTCGATGAAGACGTGGCGATGGTCGTACGCGGCCACGAGCCGTATGCGGTCGCTGAGCAGCATGCCGTTGCCGAACACGTCACCGCTCATGTCGCCGATCCCGACGACGGTGAACTCGTCGCGCTGGGTGTCGACGCCGAGCTCCTTGAAGTGGCGCTTGACCGACTCCCACGCGCCCTTGGCCGTGATGCCGAGCGCCTTGTGGTCGTAGCCGGCCGAGCCGCCGCTCGCGAACGCGTCGTCCAGCCAGAACCCGTACTCCCGGGAGACGCGGTTCGCGGTGTCGGAGAAGGTCGCGGTGCCCTTGTCGGCCGCGACGACCAGGTAGGTGTCGTCGCCGTCACGCACGCGCACCGCGGGCGGCGGCACGACCATCCCGTCCACGAGGTTGTCGGTGACAGAGAGCAGTGAGCGGATGAACGTGACGTAGTGGCGCTCCACGTCGTCGCCGCGCTTGATGTAGAAGCCGCCCTTCGCGCCCGCGGGCACGATGACGGCGTTCTTGGTCAGCTGCGCGCGCATCAGCCCGAAGACCTCGGTGCGGTAGTCCTGCCGGTCCGACCAGCGCAGCCCGCCGCGGGCGATCGGCCCGCCGCGCAGGTGGATGCCCTCCACGTCCGGCGAGTAGACGTAGATCTCGCGGTAGGGCGCGGGCTGCGGGACCGCCGGCACGTCGGCCGACCGGATCTTGAACGCCAGCGCCTCGCGGTCGCTGTTGTAGGCGTTGGTGCGCAGTGTCGCCTCGATCACGGTCAGCTGGTTGCGCAGGATGCGGTCGTGGTCGAGCGAGGCGACCTCCTCGAGATCGGCGAGGATCTCCTCGCGTAGCGCGGCCTCGGCCTCCTCGTCGGTCTCCAGCTCGGGGTCGAAGCGCAGCTCGAAGAAGCGCACGAGCTTGGCCGTGAGCGCGCTGTTGGCCACCAGCACGTCGTTCTGGTAGCTCTCGGTGAAGCGCGTGCCGACGCGCTGACGGTACTTGCGGTACGCGCGCAGGATCGCGACCTGGCGCCGGTCCAGCCCGGCCGTGATCACGAGCCGGTTGAGGTTGTCGGTCTCGGCGGCGCCGCGATGGACGGCGGCGAGCAGCTCCGCGACGCGGTTCCCGACGGCATCGAGGTCGAGCGGGGAGCCGTCCGGCCCGAGCACGCGGAACTCCTGCACCCACGTCTCGTCCTCGCCGGTCAGCCGGGTGGAGATCTCCTCGATCACGCGCAGCCCGAGGTCCTCGAGCATCGGTAGCGCCTCGCCCAGCTCGACCTTCGGGCCCCGTTTGTAGAGCGCGATGCGCGTGTGCGCGGCGAGCGGCTGCAGCGACACGAGGAACGGACCCTGCTCGGACAGTTGCTCGAGCAGCGCGATGTCCAGCGCGCCGACCTGCGGCGACGTGTAGCCCTTGTAGTGCTCGGGCAGGTGCGCGGCCCAGATGGAGCGCAGCAGCCGGCCGCGGGCCGGGCCGAAGCGCTCGGCCAGGGCCGCGGACAGCGCGTCGTCCCACGTGCGCGCGAGCTGCACCACCTCGCGCTCGAGCTCGGCGTTCGCGATCTCCGGCAGCCCGTCCGGCGCGTGCACGAGGAAGTGCACGCGCACGCGGCTGCCGCCCTCGCCGAGCATGTGCTGGGCCTCGACGTCCTTCGTTTTGAAGCGGCGCTTGAACAGCCGCGTGACGCGCTCGACCAGCAGCGCGCGGTAGCGGTCGCGCGGGAGGGCGAGGATGAACGCGGCGCTGCGGCCGTCGCGGGCGCGGCGGCCGAGCAGCCGTACGCGGTCCGTTCCCTCCAGCGCGAGCAGGGCGACCACCGCGCGGCGAAGGTCGTCCACGGGCGCGGCGAACAGCTCGTCCTTGGGGAAGGTGTCGAACAGCGAGACGGCGGACTTGTAGTCGTGGGAGCCCTCGATCAGGTCCTCGGCCTCGAGCACGCGCCGCAGCTTGCGGTGCAGGACGGGGGTCTCCGACGCCGGCTCGGTGTAGGCCTTGCTCGTGAACAGGCCCAGCAGGCGCGCCTCGCCGGCGATCTCGCCGTCCGGCGTGATGCGGCGCACGCCGACGTAGTCCATGCGCTCGTGCCGGTGCACGGGCGAGCGCGCGTTGGCCTTGTCGACGATCAGCAGCTCGCCGCTGGTCGCCAGCACGCGCAGCGCCTCCGGCAGCTCCGACAGGGGCACGGGCGTGCTGTAGGCCGAGCGCTCCTCGTCGGCGAGGATGCCGAGGCCGGAACCGGGCACGCAGCGGTAGGCGTCGCCCGTGATCTCGTACTCGCGCGCGCCGAGCAGGACGAAATTGCCGCGCAGCAGCCAGGCGAGAAAGTCGACCGCCTCGCGGATCTCGTCGCTGTCATAGCGCGTTGACGCCTTGCGCGCGAGCGAGATCATCGACTCCACGCGCTGGGTCATCGCGCCGAAGTCGGTGACGGTGCTGCGAACGGCGTGCAGGACGGTCTCGACGTCGGTCTGCAGCTCCTCCAACTCGTGCGCGGTGAGGCGGCGGGTCAGGTCGAAGTGCATCACCGACTCGCGGTGCGCCGCGTTGCGCGCGTGGCTGACGGAGCTGATCGCGCCGTTCTCGCGCGCGATGCCGATGATCGGGTGCACGAGCCGCGCGACGTGCTCGCCGCGCGCCTCCAGCGCCGCGCTCACGCTGTCGACCAGGAACGGCCAGTCGTCGCTGTTGGTCTCCAGCACGCTGCCGAGCGGCTCGTAGCCGTCGTCGGCCAGCGTCGGGTTGAACGCGCGCACGGCGACCGGCTTGTGGCCGCGGGTGTCCGCGAACTTCAGGACACCGTGGATCTCCGCCCACAGGTGCTCGGGCGAGATGCTGCCATCGGTGGACAGCCGGCGGACGTAGGCGCCCGCGAAGGCGCGCGCGATCTCGCCGCCGTTGGACTCGGCGAGATCGAGTAGACGTTCGCGGTAATCGTCGGGGCCGGCCTCGGTCTCCTCCGCGAGGCTCATGCCTGCACGCTAGCTCAGGCGCTCCTTCAACGCGTTGAACTGCGCGGTGATCTCCTCGGGCAATTTGTCGCCGAACTGGGCCAGATGGGCCTGCGTCTGGTCCAGCTCGGAGCGCGCCTCGTCAAGGTCGACTGACAGCGCGTCGGCCACGCGCCGGCGGTCCAGACCGCCGAGCTCGAGGTGCTCGGGCTCGGGGACGTAGCCGAGCGGGGTCTCGAACGCCTCGGCCTCGTCGTCGCAGCGCCGGAAGATCCAGGCCAGCACGCGCGAGTTCTCGCCGAAGCCCGGCCACAGGAACTTGCCGTCGTCGTCCTTGCGGAACCAGTTGACGTGGAAGATCTTCGGCAGCTGGGCCTTCTTATGGTCGGCCATGTCCAGCCAGTGCTGGAAGTAGTCGGCCATGTGGTAGCCGCAGAACGGCAGCATCGCGAACGGGTCGAAGCGCAGCTCGCCGACGCCCTTGCCGGCCGCCGCGGCCGTCTTCTCGGACGCCATCGTCGCGCCCAGGAACACGCCGTGCTCCCAGTCGAAGGCCTCGCGCACGAGCGGCGCGCCGGAGGAGCGGCGGCCGCCGAACAGGAAGGCGTCGATCGGCACGCCGTTCGGGTCCTCCCACTCGTCGGCGATGCTCGGGCACTGCGCGGCGGGCGTCGTGAAGCGGGCGTTCGGGTGCGCCGCCGGGCCGTCGTTGTGCTCGGGCGTCCAGTCGTTGCCCTTCCAGTCGATCAGGTGCTCGGGCGTCTCGCCGGACATGCCCTCCCACCAGACGTCGCCGTCGTCGGTCAGCGCGCAGTTGGTGAAGATGGTGTTGCGCTCCACCGTGTCCATCGCGTTCGGGTTCGTCTTGCGCGCCGTGTTGGGCGCGACGCCGAAGAACCCGTACTCGGGGTTGACGGCGTACAGCTTGCCGTCGTCGCCGAACTTCATCCACGCGATGTCGTCGCCGATCGTCTCGACCTTCCAGTCCTCGATCGTCGGCACGAGCATGGCCAGGTTGGTCTTGCCGCACGCGCTCGGGAACGCGCCCGCGACGTACTTGACCTTCCCCTCCGGGCTCGTGAGCTTGAGGATGAGCATGTGCTCGGCGAGCCAGCCCTCGTCGCGCGCGATGACGCTCGCGATACGCAGCGCGAAGCACTTCTTGCCCAGCAGCGCGTTGCCGCCGTAGCCCGAGCCGTAGGACCAGATCTCGCGCGTCTCGGGGAAGTGGACGATGTACTTCTCCTCGTTGCACGGCCAGCGGCCCGAGGTCTCGCCCTCCTCGAGCGGGGAGCCCGTCGTGTGCAGGCAGGGGACGAAGTCGCCGCTGTCGCCGAGCACCTCCAGCGCGCCCTTGCCCATGCGGGTCATGATCCGCATCGAGACGGCCACGTAGGCGCTGTCGGTGAGCTGGATGCCGATCTCGGCGATCGGCGAGCCGAGCGGACCCATGCTGAAGGGCACCACGTACATCGTGCGGCCGCGCATGGCGCCGGCGAACTTGTCCTTGAGGACCTCGCGCATCTCGGCCGGGTCGCGCCAGTTGTTGGTCGGGCCGGCGTCCGCTTCCTTCTCGCTGCAGATGAAGGTGCGGTCCTCGACGCGCGCGACGTCGTTGGGGTCGCTGCGAGAGAGGTAGGAGTTCGGCCGCTTGGCCTCCGAGAGCTTCTCGAACGTCCCCGCTTCCACGAGCTCGGCGCAGAGGCTGTCGTACTCCTGCGCCGAGCCGTCGCACCAGTGGATGGCGGCCGGCTGCGCGAGCTCGGCCACCTCCTCCACCCATGCCAGGAGCTTTGCGTGCTTGGTGGGGACGGACGTCTCGATGGCCACTGGTGAGATCAGCCTCTCTAGGGTTTGTTTGGTCAGTACAAACCTTCACGGAATGCGAAGACCGATTCGCCGCGCCGAGAACGCCGACGCGCCAAAACGATCACTCCGCCTTCTCCAGCTTAGGGGAAGCTACCCGCGAACACCACCAGACAATTGGGTGGCCCGCTCTGCGAGGTTTTGCCAGTGACGTTCAAACTTGCTTCTTGGGCACGAGCACAAGGCGCTTGAACTCCGCCACAAGCGTTCCGTCCTGGTTGAGGACGCGGGTGTGGACCTTCACCGTTCCGCGATCCGGCTTTGACCTCGAGGGGGTGATTTCCAGGACTTCCGTCTCGGCAAACAGGGTGTCGCCGTGGAACACCGGCGCCGGATGGCTGAGCGCTTCGGTGGCGAGGTTCGCGATCGCCTTGCCGGAGATGTCGGAGACGCTCATGCCGAGCGCGAGGCTGTAGACGTACGGGCCGACGACCACGTTGCGGCCCTGCTGGGACTGGGCTGCGTAGACATCGTTGATGTGCAACGGGTGGTGATTCATCGTCAGCAGGCAGAAGAGGTGGTCATCGGCTTCGGTGACCGTCTTCGCCGGCCAGTGCTTGTAGACGGCGCCGACCTCGAATTCCTCCAGGTAGCGGCCGTACGGGTGCGCGCCGGAGGCCTCGCGCGTCGGTCCATCGGTGTCGACTGGGCTCATGGCACGGCATGATGCCCCTGATGCGCAGCCCTCGGTCGTTCTTCGCGCCGCTCGCCGTCGGCGCCCCCGCACCGGTCAGGGAGATCCCGACGACCCCGTCGCGGATGATCCACTTCTTCGATCCGTCCAACGAG
This sequence comes from Solirubrobacter deserti, assembly GCF_003344625.1. Classification (GTDB taxonomy): domain Bacteria; phylum Actinomycetota; class Thermoleophilia; order Solirubrobacterales; family Solirubrobacteraceae; genus Solirubrobacter; species Solirubrobacter deserti. The sequence continues at coordinate 346,526 of NZ_QPKJ02000006.1, forward strand.
AAGCTGCGCGCCCGCGTACCGGAGATGGCGCGTTCGGCCGACATCCTGCTGGCAAATCTGGAGGACGCGGTGGCGGCCGACCGCAAGGAGGCGGCGCGCACCGGGCTGGTCGAGGTGGGCCGCTCCGCCAACCTGGGTGGCACGCCCCTGTGGGTGCGCGTCAACGCGCTGGAGTCGCCGTGGGTGCTCGACGACCTCGTGACGTTGGTCACCGAGATCGGCGACGTGCTCGACGTCGTGATGATCCCGAAGGTCGAGGGTCCGTGGGACATCGCCTACGTCGACCGGCTGCTCGCCCAGCTGGAGGCGCGCGCGGAGCTGCAGCGGCCGATTCTCGTCCACGCGATCCTGGAGACCGCGGCGGGCGTCGCGAACGTCGAGGAGATCGCCGTCGCGTCACCGCGCATGCAGGGCATCTCGCTCGGCCCGGCCGACCTCGCGGCCTCACGGCGGATGAAGACCACGCGCGTGGGCGGCGGCCACCCGGGCTACCTCGTGATGGCCGACCCCGACGGCGACATCGCCCGGCCCTCCTACCAGCAGGACCTGTGGCACTACACGCTCGCGCGCATGGTCGACGCCTGCACCGCGGCCGGCATCTTCCCCTACTACGGCCCGTTCGGCGACATCCGCGACGAGCCGGGCTGCGAGGCCCAGTTCCGCGCCGCCTACCTGATGGGCTGCGTCGGCGCCTGGTCACTGCACCCGGTGCAGATCGCGATCGCCAAGCGCGTCTTCTCCCCCGACCCGGAGGAGGTCCGCTTCGCTCGCCGCGTGCTGGAGGCGATCCCGGACGGCTCCGGGGTGCACATGCTCGACGGCAAGATGCAGGACGACGCGACCTACAAGCAGGCGCGCGTGCTCGTCGACCTCGCCGACATGCTGGCGCGCAAGGACCCGGAGCTCGCCGAGGCCTACGGGCAGTAGCTGGGTAGGTTCGGCGGCATGGAACGCGCAGCCCGCAAACAGGTCGAGCACGCCGCCGAGCGGGCGATCGGGAACGTCCTCACGCTCGTGCTGGTGATCGCCGTGATCGTTCAGCTCGTGCGCGGCGAGACCGCGTCGCCGTACGCGCAGCTGCTGCTCGTGGCCGGCGTCGTCTGGGCGGCGGTGCTCGGCTTCGGCCTACTGCGGGCGCGCGACCGCTGAGCACAGGACTTCCAGGCAGCCCGCGGCGTTGAAGTTCAGCTTGAGGTGGCGGTGCTCACCGGTGGCCTCGCCGGCTTGGCGGTGGCGCTCGAGCCAGGGCGAGTCGGCGATCTCGTTGGCACCGTCGTACGCCTCGCCCGGCGCGACGTCGTCCGCGCGCTGCCAGCGCAGCGCGACCGTGTCCGTGAACGTCACGCTCCGCCGCCGGTCCGCCCAGTCGGTGAAGCTGACCGTCAGGTCGTCGCCGTCATGGGCCAGCTCGACCTCCTCGGCGTCGGCGATCGAGAAGCCGAGGTCCACGGGGCGGCCGGTCACCGGCGCAAGGCTACGCTCGAGCGCGTGTTCGACGAGCTGCTCGCGGCGCTGCGCGCACTGGAGGGCAACGAGATCGAGTGGCACGTGGCGGTGCACCCGAGCGACGACGGCTCGCGAATGGGTTTCACGAGCGACGTGGCGTGTTCGACGTCGTCCATGGCGACGGGCGCTTCGTCAGCTTGCGGCGCTCCAGTCGTGAGAACGAGCGTTGGAACGTGGAGATCGGCGACGGTGCCACGACCGGGATGGTCGTGGACCGGCTCGCCGTCGAGTGGGTGCGCGCAGAGGACGGGTCGGTCAGCTTCGGCCAGCACGGGCTGATCTTCACGCTCGTCGCGCTCTGGCGCGGGTACAAGGGCCCGAGCATGAACTGGCTCAAGTGGCTGCTGCACCCGCCCGAGACCGAGGTGATCGACTTCAGCGGCGGCGAGCTGCCCGAGCCCGACCCCGCGGCCGAGGCCGAGTACGAGCGGATGCTGGCCGAGTTCGCGGCGGCGGGCGCACCGCTCGACGGGCACCCCGCCGAGCGGATCCAAGCGAACCCGGACCCGTACGCGCCGCTGCTGGTGGACTGGCTGGAGCGCTCCGAGCACCACAAGCACTGGATCCTGCAGCTGCTCGCGGTGGTTCCGGACCCGCCCGGGCTGACCGAGGCGCTGCTGCGCGAGTTCGGGCGGTTCGAGCTGCCCGAGCACTGGCGGTGGAGCGTCGGCAACGCCCTGCACGACCTCAACCGCACGGACCTCGCCCCGCGGCTGCTGCCGCTCGCGACCGACCCGCGCCAGGGCATGGCGGCGCAGATGGCGCTGATCGCGCTCGGCCGCGCCCGCTATGCGCCGGCGCTGGAGCCGCTGATCGAGCGGCTGGACGATCCCGAGCTCGAGGGGCACGCCGCCGAGGCGCTGCGCAAGCTCGGCGATCCGGCGGCCCTGCCCGCGCTGGAGGCGATGGCGCCGCGCTCGGAGTTCGGGCGCACAGCGCGACAGCGCGCGATCCGGGCGCTGAGGCGATGAGCGTCGACATCACCTACAGCGGCGCGACGGTCGGCAGCGAGCGCGTCGCCGACGAGTGGGAGCGGATCGAGGTCGCGTTCGGCCCGGAGCGCGTGGAGCGGCTCGAGGACAGCGGGCTGGACATCGGCTGGGACGACGAGTCGCTCACGCTGTCGATGCCGGCCGGGCAGGACAAGGCGACCGACAAGCTGTTCGGGAAGCTTGCCGACACGGTCGCGGTCGAGCTCGGCCGGGCGTTCGACTGGGACGTGGATGACGCCTGACCCGCGCGACCCGCGCGGATCGCGCGGCATCATTGATCCCAGTGCGCCGCCGCAAGAACGACAAGCCGCCGAGCACGGAGATCGTGCCGACCACGCCGCCCAAGCCCGCCGCGGACGACCGCGCGTGGTCCGCGCGGCGCAACATCGGCGAGCGCGACGCGCGCACGGACCTCGTGCCGTACATGGCGCTCCCGGCCGAGACCGGCCCGACCTGGGCGCCCGACCAGCTGAGCATCTGGCCCGTCGAGGGCGGCCGCTTCGGCATCGACGCGCACTACCACGGCCAGAGCGGCAAGGCGCGTGCCGCCCAGCAGGCGGCGCGCCTGGAGCGCGTCCACCTGGCGGTCAGTGTGCGCGACACCGACGACGGTGCCGCACTGCGCCTCGGCCCGCTCGCCCACAAGGCCACCTTCCTCGCCATCGAGGCCTTTCTGGGCAGGCCGATCGAGGACGAGTGAACGAGCACGCGCCCGACAACGCGATGGACGAGCCCGGCGAGATCGCGGCCTTCCACGACCGCTGCAGCGACCTGATGCGCGCGCTGCTGCACGAGCTCGCGCGCACGCCCGACGAGCCGCGGCCGTTCCCGGCGATCGAGGACGCGCTGGGCTGGCCGCGCCGGCGCATCTCGTCCGTGCTCGGCGGCGTCTTCACCCTACGCACGCGCGAATTCGGCGGGTGCCGCCCGTACCACTTCCGCGACGAGCGCCAGTCCGCCTCGGGCCGCTGGGAGCTGTGGATGGATCCGCTGCAGGCCGAGACGATCGACGCGGAACGCCGGGCCTCGTGCGGCTGCTCCTGATCGCCGCCGGCCTCGTCGCCGTCGTGTTCTCCCAGCTCAGCGCCGTCGACGACCTGACGTTGTTCGGCGCGAGCGACGAGCGCTCCGGGCCGCTCGGGCTCGGCCCGGAGTGGATCGCGCGTGTGCCCGACGTCGCCGGCGGGCTCGGCCTGTCGGCCGCGCTGTGCGGCGCGCTCGTGCTGCGCTGGCCCGACCGCACGGTGGCCGCGATCGTCGCGGCGGCGCTCGCGCTCGGTTGCGCCTTCGTGGTCTGGTGGCTGCTCGCCCCGCCGTCGGCCGTCCGCAGCGACGGCCTCGAGACGTTCGCCTATCCGGTGTCGATGTGGATCGCGTCCGCGGCGCTGGCGGTCGCCGCCGCGGCGGCCGCCGCGCTGGTCAGGCCGCGCGCCGCAGCGAAACCACGCTCGCCGCGCTGACGGCCAGCGCCGCCGCCTCGACCGCGCTCTTGAACGCGACCTCGCCGAGGAGTCCCGGCGCGGCCACCCAGTCGCCCGCGATGAACGTGGTGCCGTCACCGCGATCGAGCGCCGGGCGGTCGCGCCAGGTGGTCCCGGGGAGGTCGAGCGCGCCGGTGCGGCCGTCCATCACCATCCGGCGGTGCCAGTGGGTGCGGGCCGCGCGGTCGGGGAACGCGAGGTCGAGCATCCGCTCCAGACGGCGCGTCGTGGCCTCGATCGGCTCGCCCGGGCGGACCGGCATCTGCGCCTGCACGAGCTCGTGCCCGGCGGGCGCGACCGTCTTGTCGGCAGCCGAGAAGCGCTCGATCCAGCCGCACTCGTCGAGGTCGGAGACGACGAACGGGTCGCCGCGACGGCCCTCGAGCCCGAGGTCGATGCAGACCGTGTGCCCGCTCGGCCAGCGCAGCGAGTCGTCGTCGAGCAGCGCGCGGGCGTCGGCCGGCTCGAGCGCGACGATCACCGGCGTGGACGGCAGCTCGGTGACGCGCTCGCCCAGCCGGAACTCGACGTGCAACGCACGCGCGCGGCTCACCAGCGCGTGCACGAGCGCGCTCCAGCCGCCGATCACGAACCGCACGGACGGCGGCGGGCTCGCGATCCGGCCCGTCCGCTCCCACACGAACGCCGCCGACAGCTCGCCCGGGTCGTGGTGGAAGGTGAACACGCCCGCGAGCGAGGAGAGCAGCTCCGCGGCGCGATCGCCGGCGTGGCTCGCGGCCCACGACCGGAACGACTCGTCGACCGGCGGGCGCCGCCCGCGCAGCTTGAGCACCGACGGGATCAGCCCGAGCGGCGGCGTCCGGTGGATCGCACCGTCCCAGCGCAGCCGCACGCCGGTGAGCGGAGCGCCCGCCACCGGCGGCAGCAGCTCGCGCTCCTTCAGCCACCGCCACAGCTCCCCGTCGCTGTAGAGCACGTGCGGCCCGAGGTTCGCCCGGTACGGCGCGTCCAGGGACCGCGCGCGGCCGCCGGGCTCGGCGTGGGCGTCGTAGAGCACGACCGGCGCACCGGCCTCGGCGCACGCGATCGCCGCGGTCAGCCCCGCGAGCCCTGCGCCGACGATCGTGATGGTCTCCATGCCCAGGAAGCTACGCCGAAGCTGGTCAGCTTTACAGTGCCAGTTGTGGCCGCTCGGAGAGGTCCAGTTGGGAAGCCGCCCGAGCGCGGTCAGGCCGGCGCGCCGCCGGCGGCCGGGCCGGTAGGACCGCTCGAGCGCGGTGGCGACGAGCCGCTCCACGAGCAGGTCGAGCGCCAGCTGCGCGCGAGCATCCAGGCCGGGCGGATCCCCGCGGGCGCGGCGCTGCCGTCCACGCGCGCGCTCGCGGCCGCGCTCGGCGTCTCGCGCGGCGTGATCACCGAGGCGTACGGGCAGCTCGCGTCCGAGGGCTATCTCGCGCTGCGCCAGGGCGCGCCGGTGCGCGTCGCCGCGGCTGTCCAGCAGCGCGTGCGCGAGCCCGCGCGCAGCCTGTTGCCCGCGTTCGCCTACGACCTGCGGCCCGGTGTCCCCGACCTCGCCGGCTTTCCCGCCGACGCGTGGCTGCGGTCACTGCGCGCGGCCTGGCGCACGGCGCCGTTCGCCACTCTCGGCGAGCCCGACCCGCGCGGCCTGCCCGGCCTGCGCGAGGCGCTCGCCACGCAGCTCGCCCGCACGCGGGGCGCGGCCGCCGACCCCGAGCACCTGATCGTGTGCGGCGGCTTCCGGGCCGGGTTCGTGGAGCTGTGCCGGTATCTGCGCATGACCGGTGCGGAGCAGATCGCGGTCGAGGACCCGGGCTGGCACCCGGCACGGCTCGCGATCGAGCAGGCCGGGCTCACAGTCGTCCCGGTTCCCGTCGACGAGCAGGGCGTGCGCGTCGACCTCCTCGACGGCGTTCGCGCCGTGCTCGTCACGCCCGGCCACCAGTTCCCGACCGGGGTCGCGCTCAGCCCTGACCGCCGCGCCGCGCTCGTGAACTGGGCGGCCGACCAGGAAGCGCTGATCATCGAGGACGACTACGACACCGAGCTCTCCGAGCAGCGGCCGGGCGCCGTCCAGGGCCTCGCGCCCGAGCGCGTCGTGCTGCTCGGCAGCGCGAGCAAGCGGCTCGCGCCGGGTCTGCGGCTCGGCTGGATGCTCACGCCCAGCTGGCTCACCTGGCCGCTGACCACGACGCGCGCGATCGAGGCCACGGCCAACGACGTGATCACGCAGCTCGCGTTCACGGACTTCCTGGAACGCGGTGAGCTCGACCGCCACCTGCGCCGCGCCCGCGCCACCTACGCCAGCCGGCGCGCCACGCTGCTCACCGCGCTCGCGGCCAGGCTCCCGCATCTTACGGTCCGTCCCGCGCCGCCGGCCGGCCTCTTCGTGCTCGCGGAGGGCGACCTCGACGAGCACGCCACGGCCGAGCGCGCGGCGGCCCGCGGCGTCGGCGTCGAGCCGCTCGCGCTGCACCGCTTCGAGCCGGGCGGCTCCCGCGGGCTCGTCCTCGGCTACGGCGCGCTCGCCGAACCTGCCGTCGAGCGCGCCATCTCTCTCCTCGCCGCCGCTCAGGTGTAAATGACCGAGGGCTGGGGAAGACCGAGGCCGGAGATCGGGATCAGGAGAGACCCATGGCCGCGACCGCAGCTGCAGCATCACGCCCAGCCACCGAACTGCAGGATCGCGTCGTCAAACGCGCGGAGGTGGTCGGCGTCTGGGCGGTGGACTGTCTCTGTGCGCAACGGACGGACACCGACTGGTGCGTGGAGCTGCTCGGTGACCTCGAGCACCGTCACGAGCACGCCACGCTCGAGGGCGACGGCTACCACCTGGACTCGTTCGAGGTCGAGCGCGTCGCCGCCCAGCGCGGCACGGCGTACGTGCGGCTCGTATGCGCGGTCAGCGTCCGCCCGGCGCGGCTCTCCCCCACGCTCGCGGCGCGCACGCTGCGCGGCGTGCTCGACGAGCTGATGCTCGCCCCCGCGCGCGCCCGCTCGACGTGCGCGCGGCTGATCGACGTCGCGGTCGTTCCCGCGCTCTAGCCGAGGAACGAGCGGACCGCGGCGCGCAGCCCGTTGACGTCGCTGCGCAGGCTGTGGTTGCCGCGCAGCCGCACGACGGTGCGATCCGGGGCCTCGGGCGGCATCCCGAACGGGTCGCTCTCGCCCTGGACGATCAGCACCGGGACCTTCACGCCCTCCAGCTCGGGCAGCCGTGTCTTCTCCGGCCGGCCGGGCGGGTGCAGCGGGAACGCGAGGCACAGCACGCCGGCCGCGCCGACCGCCTCGGCCGTCCGGCAGGCCACGCGGGCGCCGGACGAGCGGCCGCCGACGAGCAGCGTGAGACCCTCGATCGGCAGCCCCGCGCAGACCGCCGTCCAGGCCGCGTCGAGCTGCGGCGCCGGCGCCGCGGACTTGCGGCCCGCGACGCGGTAGGGCTGCTCGATCAGGTAGACGGAGACGCCGGCTTCGTTGGCGGTCTGCGTCGCGGCCACCAGGTCCGGCGCGGTGACGCCGCCGCCCGCGCCGTGGCCGAGCACGAGCACGGTCGACGCGCCGTCCACGAGGTGAGGGTGGGCGCGCGCGGGACCGTGCGGGGTGTCGAGCTCGAGCAAGCCGTGAAGGCTAGCCGCGGCGCAGCTGCTTCCGCCGCTTGAGCTCGCGGCTGGCGAGCAGCAGGCCGACCAGGATCGGCAGCCAGTACTGCTTGGACTCGGCGATCGCTTTGATCCAGCCCGGCACCGCGATGTCCGGCAGGTCGACCGACGGCCACGGGATGTCGGGCAGATCGATTGCCGGGAGCGGGATGTCCGGCAGGTCGATCGAGATGTCCGGCAGCAGTCCCAGCAGGAACGTGAAGCCGATGATCGCCGCCGCCACCTGCGCGGCGCCGGAGACCACGTGCCGCGACGCGTACAGCTTCGGATGGGCGCGGGCGAACGCGGCCCGGCGCGCCGCGCGCGTGCCGGGCTCCGGCTCGAGCTCGATCTCGCCGTCCTCCACGACCAGCGACGCGCTCGTGACGCTGCCGCCCCAGAACGGCATAACGGCGCGCACCTCGAGCCCGTCGCCAGCCAGCACGGTGTTCCGGCCGTTCGCCTTGCTCCCCGCAACCGTCTCGCCGTCCACCAGCAGCCGCACCCGGTCGCGCTCGGTGATCGCGTCGGGCACCACCTCGATCGTGCGACCCTCGTACTGAACGCTGAAGGTGGTGGGCATAGCCGCCAGCGTACCATACACTCGTATGACACCTGCCCCGGTCGACCATGACGAACGCCGCGCGCGCCTCACCGAGGTGCTGCTGAGCGTCGTCGCGGAGTCCGGGTTGGAGGCGGCGAGCATCCGCACGATCGCCGACCGCGCGGGCGTCTCGATCGGCACCGTCCAGCACTACTTCAAGAGCAAGGACGAGATGTTGCGGCACGCGTACCAGGTCGTGAGCGACGACATCGGCCGGCGCGCCGACGAGCGCGCGAACGCCGCCGGCTCGTGGAAGGGCGCGGTCCGCGAGATCCTGCTCGAGCTGCTGCCGCTCGACGCGCGCCGCACGGCCGCGCTGCGCGTGTCCATCGCGTTCGCCCACCGCGCGATGTTCTCGCCCGAGCTCGGGGCCAAGCTGCGCGCCGACCTCAACGAGCTCGAGGAGATCTTCACCACGATGCTGCGCGAGGCGGGTGTCGCGGACCCCGAGCGCGAGGCGATGACGCTGCTGGCGCTCAACTCGGGCCTCGCCGAACCGCTGCTGTTCGGCGAGGGCGATCCGCAGCGAGTGGTCGAGGCGCTCGACGCCCACCTCGACCGCCTCTTTTCCTAAAGAGGGACTGTCCCTCTTTAGGAAAGGACCTCGCGCAGCGTGAGCGGGTCGTGGCCGGTGAGCTGGCGCACGGCGGGGCTGACCACCGCCGAGTAGCCGAGCCGCGCGCCGATGCCGAACGTCGAGTAGATCGTCGCCACCGCGTCCGGCATGCCCGCGTTCTTGACCAGGCCGCTGATGTACTCCTCGTCGCCGACGAGCACGGGCTCGACCGGCTTGCCGCCGAGCTCCGAGAAGAGCGCCGCGAGCTCGGCCGGGCCGAGCGCCTCCGGACCCGTGATGTCGTACTCGCGGCCGTCGTGGTCGCCGCCCGCGAGCACCGCGGCGGCGGAACGGGCGCAGTCCAGGCGGCTGACGAAGCCGACCGGCCCGCCGTTGGTGACCAGGCGCCCGGTGGCGATCGCGGCCTGGTAGGCCGGTGCCTGGATCTCGGCGTAGATGTTGTTGCGCAGCATCGCCCAGCGCGCGCCGCTCGCGCGGATGTGCTCCTCGGTCGCGCGGTGCTCGGCCGCGACCACGATCGGATTGTTGTCGGACGGGTTCGGGATCGACGTGTAGGCGATGAACCGCACGCCGCCCGCGACCGCGGCGTCGACCGCCGCCTTGTGGCCGTCCACGCGCGCGCCGATGTCCGGACCGGAGATCAGCAGCATCCGCTCGCCGCCCTCGAACGCGGCCGGCGTGGCGGCGTTCCAGTCGAACGAGCGCACCTGCGCGCCCGGCACGTCGAGTGCCTCGGGCGCGCGGGTGAGCAGGATCAGCTCCGACGGCTCGACGGTCTTCAGCAGCTCAGCGGTGACGAGCCGGCCGAGCTGGCCGGACGCACCCGTGATGACAAGGCTCATCCCCAAGACGATAAGAGCGGTCTCATATCGGTCACAGGGCCGCCTTAGCGCGAGTGCGCACGCTGAAGAGCATGAAGAAGCGCACGATCGCAGGGCTGACCGCCACCACCGCCGCCGTCGCCGGGACCGCCGCCTTCGCGGTCACGGGAGCGACCGCCGCCTCCTCCTCCGACGCCGTCCGCGCCGTGCAGACCGCCTCCAAGGGCGTCTCGGCCAAGCTGTACGAGCTCGACAAGGAGCGCCGCCACTGGGAGGTCACGTTCGCCGACGGCACCCAGAAGCTCGTCGCGCTCGACGGCAGCAAGGTCACCAAGACGCGCCGCGACGACCGCGAGACCGAGGTCGACCAGGCGCGGGTCAGCCTCGTCGCGGCGCTGCGCGCCGCCGCCCCGCGCGTGGGCGAGACCGCGCTCACGGACGCCGACCTCGACAGCGACGAGGGGCAGCTCGTGTGGCAGATCGGCTTCGCCGACGACACCGACGTCGACGTCGACGCCCGCACCGGCAAGGTCCTGCGCGTGGACCGCGACGACGACTGACGCTTGCCCCCGGGGGGTCGCCCTACGTGGCGCGCAGGCGATACCCCATGCCGCGCACGGTCTCGATGTGCGCGGCGCCCAGCTTGCGGCGCAGGTAGCCCACGTAGACCTCGACCACGTTGGAGCCGGGGTCGAAGTCGTAGCCCCACACCCGGGCCAGCAGCTGCTGGCGGCTGAGCACCTGGTCCGGGTGGCGCAGTAGCAGCTCCAGGAGCGCGAACTCGCGCGCCGAGAGCTCGACCGTCTCCCCGTCCACGCTCGCCCGGCGCGTACGCAGGTCGAGCGCGATCCCGCCGACGGTCAGCACCGTCGGCGCGCTCGTCCCCGCCGCGCGCAGCCGCACCTGCACGCGCGCGAGCAGCTCGTCGAACTCGAAGGGCTTGGTCACGTAGTCGTCGGCCCCGAGCTGCAGTCCGGCGACCTTGTCGCGCACGTCGTCGCGCGCGCTCAGGATCAGGATCGGCAGCGTCCGGCCCTGCGCCCGCAGCGTCCGCAGCACCTCCGTGCCGTCCAGCACCGGCAGCCCGAGGTCCAGGATCATCAGCTCGAAGTCCTCGTCGCGCGCCAGCGCGATCGCCGACGGTCCGTCCCCCACCGCCGTGGTCACGTAGCCGGCCGCCCGCAGGCCCTTCTCCAGGAACGCGACCAGGTTGCGCTCGTCCTCGGCGATCAGGATCCGGCTGCTCATGAGGCGGGCAGCACGATCGTGAACCTCGCGCCGTCGTCGCTCTCCAGCTCGACCCGCCCGCCGTGCGCGAGCGCGATCGTCCGGACGATCGCCAGACCCAGGCCGGTCCCGTCGCCGGCGTAGCGCTCGAAGATCCGCTCGCGGTCCTCCTCGGCCACGCCCGGGCCGGTGTCGGCCACCCACAGCCGGGCCTCGGTTCCGCTGTGAGCGGAGCCCAGCGTGATCGTGTCGCCCTCGTGCGTGTGCTGGACCGCGTTGTGCGCGAGGTTCATGACGGCCTGCGTGAGCCGCTGGCGGTCTCCGCGCAGCAACCCGGCGCCGGTCGCCTCCAGCGTCCACCGGCGCGGCGCGAGCCGCTTCGCCTTGGCCATCAGCTCGTCCGTCAGCAGGTCCAGGTCCAGCTCGGAGAGCATGAGGAAGTCCGGCCGCTCGGACTTCGCCAGCGTCAGCAGGTCCTCCACGAAGCGGCTCATCCGATCGAGCTCGTCGGACACGATCCGGTAGGTCTCCGGGTCGCGGTCGAGCAGCTGCAGATGGCCGCGGATGATCGTGATCGGCGTGCGCAGCTCGTGCCCGGCGTCGGACACGAACTCGCGCTGGAGCGCGAACGCCATCTCCAGCCGGTCGAGCATCGCGTTGAACAGGTGCCCGAGCTCGGCGATGTCGTCGCCGCCGCGCACGTCGATGCGGCGCGTGAGGTCGTCGCCGGACTCGATCGAGCGGGCCGTCGCGCCGAGCTCGTCGAGCGGCGCGAGCACGCGTCCGACGGTGGCGAACGCGAGCAGCGACACGAGCACGACCACGCCGAAGCCGATCCCGGCCGCGACGCGCACGGCCTCCGCCACCTCGCCCCGCTCGCGTCCGAGGTCGGAGGTCACGACGAACGTCCCGACGCGCTCCCCGCGCAGGTTCACGGGCACGGCCAGGTAGCGGTAGGAGTCGTCGAGGTCGCCGCGCTCGACCGCGTCCACGTCGCCGAGGTCCCGCACGCCGTCGATCAGCTCCTGGCTCGCGCCGAGGTCGGCGTTGGAGCGGTACGGCTGCTCGCCGACGAACGTGAACGACGCCTCGGCCTCGTCGGGCACGTCGCGCGCCAGGAACTGGTCGAAGAGCGTGCGCGCGTCGGCGACCCGCACCTGCTCGGCGAACTGCTGCAGCTCGGCCGCCTCCTGCGCGAGCGCGGACTGGATGCGCGCGTCGACACGCGCCAGCAGCACCTGCCGCAGCGCGAGCGTCGACAGCGCCGTCGCGAGCGCGAACAGCAGCGCGACCGACAGCACGATCCGCGTCCGGCTACTCATCGTCGTCGAACGGGTCCTCGTCGGCGTCGTCGTCCTCGGGCGGAGCGAACGTCGTGGGCGTCGGCGTCACGGTCGGCGCGCCGGGCAGCAGCTCGATCGCCCGCACGGCCGGGGGAGCCGGCGGCCGCACGACCAGCGTGACGACCACGACGGTCCCGACGGCGAACGCCAGCGCGCACAGGACGACGGTCAACGGGCGCACGCGCACCCGCCCGAGGTTGGGGCGTCCGGCTCGGCTGGACGTAAGACGACGATGAGAACACTCTTAGCGCGAGCGATGAGTTTCGGGCGCGCGTGCCGTCTGTACGGGCATGACCTCCTCCTCCCCGGAACGCAACCGCTGGGCCGCGCTCCACGTCCTGTGCGCGGGGACGCTGATGATCGTCCTCGACGCCACGATCGTGAACGTCGCCCTCCCCTCCATCCAGGACGACCTGTCCTTCACCGCCAGCAACCTGGCGTGGGTCGTCAACGCGTACCTGATCGCCTTCGGCGGCCTGCTGCTGCTGGCCGGCCGCGCCGGTGACCTGATCGGGCAGCGCACCGTCTTCCTCACCGGCCTCGCCATCTTCACCCTCGCTTCAATCGCCTGCGCGGTCGCGCAGACCCAGGGGATGTTGATCGCCGCCCGCTTCGTGCAGGGCGCGGGCGGCGCGCTCACCTCCGCGGTCGTCCTCGGGATGATCGTGACGATGTTCCCGCAGCCGCGCGAGCAGGCCAAGGCGCTCGGCGTCTACGGCTTCGTGGCCTCCGCGGGCGGGTCGATCGGCCTGCTGGCCGGCGGCGTGCTCACGGACGCGCTCGACTGGCACTGGATCTTCCTCATCAACGCGCCGATCGGGATCGTCGTCGGCGTCCTGGCGCTGCGGCTGGTCGAGGACCGGCCCGGCATCGGCATCCGCGCGGGCGCCGATCTGCCCGGCGCCGCGCTGCTCACGGGCGGCGTGATGGTGGGCGTCTACGCCGTCCTCGGTGTCGCCGAGCACGGCTGGCTCGCCCAGCGCACGCTCATCCTCGCCGGCGTCGCCGCCGTCGCGCTGGTCGCCTTCCTCGTGCGCCAGGCCCGCATCGCGACGCCGCTGATGCCGCTGCGCCTGTTCGCGTCACGCGACGTGACCGGCGCGAACGTCGTGATGGCGCTGCTGGTGGTCGGCATGTTCAGCCTGTTCTTCCTGGGGGCGCTGTATCTCCAGCTCGTCCTGGGCTACGACCCGCTGGCCGTCGGCCTGGCGTTCCTGCCCTCCACCGTCGTGATGGGCATCACGTCGCTCAAGCTCTCCCAGCACTTCGCGCCCCGCACGATCCTCGTGCCGAGCATGCTGCTGATCGTCGCGGGTCTGCTGCTGTTCGCCCGCGCGCCGATCGACGGGAACTTCGTCGTCGACGTGCTGCCCGCGACCGTGCTGATCGGCCTGGGCGCCGGCCTCTCCACCCCCGCGCTGATGACGCTCGCGATGTCCGGCGTCCGGCCCGAGGACTCGGGCCTGGCCTCCGGCCTGATCAACACGACCGTGCAGGTCGGCGGCGCGATCGGCCTCGCCGTGCTGGCGACGCTCGCGGCCGAGCGCACGGGCGCTTCGACCGCGCCCGCGGACCTGCTCTCCGGCTACCACTACGCGTTCGTGGTCGGCGCGGGCGTGCTGCTGGTCGCCACCGCCGTCGCGCTGTGGCTCTCCCGCCCGTCAGCGCTGCGTGTATTCGGCGTCCGTGACGTGGTCGCCCCAGATCGCGTCTGAGCCGTCGTCGGCGATCTCCTGCATCGCCAAGTGGGTCATGAAGTTCGCTGAATCGGCACCGTGCCAGTGCTCTTCCCCGGGCTCGAAGTGCACGGTATCGCCGGCCCGGATGGGCTCGATCCTTCCTCCGCGCGACTGCGCGAGGCCCGAGCCCTCCGTGACGTGGATCGTCTGGCCGAACGGATGTTTGTGCCAGGCGGTCCGCGCGCCGGGCGTGAAGTGCACGCTCAGCAGCTTCACGTGCGGGCCGGTGGTGATCGGGTCGATGTACACGTCGCCCGTGAACCACTCGGCGGGGCCGCGCTGGGTCGCGTGCTGGTGGGGACGAATCACTTCCATGTGGTTTCTCCTGGACCGAGGACGCGGCAGTGGCGGTCGCGGATCACGGCCCGCCCTTCGATCTTGCGGCCGAACTCCCCGAAGGCGTCCGTCCACCAGCGGGCCCCGTTCCACAGGTGCTCGGGGGCGGAGTTGCGGTCGTTGGCACCGGGGGTGAGGTCGAGCTGGATGGCCTCGAAGCAGTACTCGATCAGCGCCGAGGCCGCCATCGGGATGCCCTGCTCGAGCGGGTTCGCGGTGCCGCGCGTCCACAGGTAGGCCTGCCAGAAGCCGAGCGCCTCGAACAAGTCGTAGCGCAGGCGCTCGAGGTTGGGCTCTTTGACGGCGCGGTGGGCCACCGCGGCCGCCTCCTCGTCGCTCATGCTCACCTTGAGCAGCGCGACGTTGGGGTCGCGCTCGTAGAGGTCGAGCGTCCCGGGCGTGATGGCGTTGTCGGCCGGCTCGGGGAAGTGGCCGGCGCGGCTGTGCAGGGTCACCTCGCGGATCCCGTCGTCGACCACCAGGAACGCGTGCGACCACAGGCTCGGGCGGCGGTCCCAGCGCAGGATCGACTGCGCGCGGCGCAGCGCGACACCGGGCAGGTCGCAGGCGCCGACGAGCCCGATCAGCGCCCGCGGGCCGCCGAGCTGGTCCGTGGCCTCGGCGAAGAAGCGCGTGTTGTCCTCTTCGGCGTACGTGTCCGTGACGTCCTTGACGTCCGGGTTCTGTTCAGCGCTGTTGGAGTGCCGGAGCACTGGTTCTCCTCCTTCAGCGGAGCTCGAGGTCGATGGGGTCGTGGATCGGCTGCGCGCCCTTGGCCGCCTTGCGCTTCCAGAACTGCAGGCGGCCGGGGACGGACACGTACGGGCGCACGCGCCAGAGCTGCAGGCTGAAGCGCGTACGGCCGTTGCGGCCGGGCGCGATCTTGATCAGGCCGACGTTGTTGTCCACCGTCGCGCTGAGGCGCTGGTGCGCGGTGATCTGCCACGTGCGGCGGTTGATCGTGAGCTTGTCCGGCGGGTGCTCGGGCTCGAAGCCGAACGGTTTCAGGTACGGCGTGACCATCGAGGCCGGGCTCGCGACGAGCTCGAAGATCTGGCCCTGCGCGCCGACGATCTCGGCCGAGCTGATGCGGCCGGTGTGGATGTCGCCGGTGAGGATGAGGATGTCGTGGGGCTTGCCGTCACCGGTGTCCCCACCGAGCGCCGCCTCGAAGATCGCACCCAGGCGGTCGGACTGCTTGAAGTCCACCAGCGTCTTGTCCGTCGGGCTGCCGCCCTGCTTGAGCAGCGGCTGCGGGAGGATCAGCACGCCGGGGCCGTGGAGCTCGTGCGCCCAGTCCTCGAGCGCCTGCCACTGGCGCTCGAGCATGAGCGCGGGCTCGTCGGCCTTCATGCGCGTGCGGTTCGAGCGCGTGTCGGCGACGAAGAACGACACGGGCGGGACGTCCAGCCGGCTGTGGCGTTTGCCCTCCGGATTCAGCGCGGCCTGGTAGGCGTCGTAGAGCTCGTGCAGCGCCTGCGCGTTGTCGGGGCCGAAGCGGTCCCACGAGTACGGGACCTGCAGCTGCGGTTCGGGGAAGTCGTTCCAGAACTCGTGGTCGTCGCAGGAGACGAGCGTCGGGCAGGCCGCGAGCAGGTCCTGGTAGGCGCCGTCGCCCCAGTAGCGCTCGTACTTGCCCGCGAGCCCTTCCCGGAGCTTGACCGGCAGCGGCGACCACACGTCGGCGTAGATCTGATCGCCCATCAGCACCTTGAACGCGGGTCGCTCGCGCTGGACGAGCTCGACGACCGCGGACGAGTAGTGGCCGTCCTTGTCGTCGTTGAGCCAGAAGCAGGAGCCGATGATCAGCGACACGGGCAGCTGGTTCGGCAGCGTGCGCCAATGCTGCGGGCGGCCGCGCTCGGGGATCGTGACCTCGTACAGCGCGCCCGGCTGCGCGTCCTTGAGGCGCAGCTCCTTGACCGCCATCTGCCGCTTGGATCCGTTCGGGGCGGGCTGCGGTGCCCACGGCGTGTCGACGAGCTGCACGGGCTGCCCGGCCGCGGTCCGCACGCGCGGCGGCTTGGGCGTGAACTCACCGGCGGGCCACGAGTACCAGACCCGCCAGCCGTCGCCGCTCGCGAGCGGCGCGCCCGCCGTCACCCATACGCCTGGCATCGGCGAGGACCCTACTCGGGATGGGCGCCGCCGTCAGTCGTCGTCGTCCTCGTCGCCGCCGCCGTCGTCGTCGTCCTCGTCGTCGTTGGCCTGCTTCTTCGCCTGGCCGGGCGGGACGTGCTCGGCGCGGTCCTGCTTCTTCGCCTGGCCAGGCGGGAGCTCGCTGACGGGCGTCGCGGTCGCGGCCGGCGGCGGCGTGGACGCCGGCTGCTCGACCGGCTTGGCCGGCTTCTGCTTCTCGGGCTTGGCCTTCTCCGGCTTGACCTTGTCGGCCTTCGGCGGGTTCTTGCGCGCGGGCCGGTCCGCCTTCGGCGCGGGACGGTCCGCGCGCGAGGAGGGACGATCCTGCCGCGGCGCGGGCCGCGAGGTGCGCGGCGTGTCCTCGCGTGGGCTCTCGGCGCGCGGCGTCTCCGCCGGCCGCGAGCCGGCCGCGTCGGTGTTGCCCGGGCGCGGGTCGGCCGGGATCGTGAGCCCGACGGTCCGCGGGCGCTCGCGCTTCGGCTTCGGCTTCGGCTTGGCCTTCTTCGCGGCCGGCCGCTTCTTCGCCGGGCGCTCGGGAGCACTGCTCGCGGCGGCGGCGGTCGGCGCGGCGGTGACGACCGGCGTCGGGGTGGCCGTCGCCGTTGTCGGCGCGGCGGCGCGCTTCTCGCGCTCCGGCAGGGCCGGAGGCGCCTCCGCGTCGGCGGCCGGCGGCGGCTTGTAGAACTCGGTCGCGGCGACCGTCGCGCCGCCGCCCGCGATCGCGACGCAGGCGAGCAGCTTCGCGGTCCCGCCGCCGAGGATCTGCGCCAGCAGCGCGGCCGCGCCGGCGGTCGGCAGCGGCGGCGCCAGCAGTGCGAGCCGCTTCTCGCGCGTGGCGATGTCGGCCTGGAAGGCGCGGCAACCGGAGCAAGAGCGCAGGTGGGCACGCAGCCCGCGGCTGCGCAGCACACGGCCGTCGCCGTCCGAGAGCTTGCGGCGCACGTCCTCGCAGGGCATCTCACGCCCCTCCCGTGCGCTGAACAGGGCGGTGCGGGCCTCGTAGATGACCTGCTTGACGTTCGCGGCCGACGTCTCGAGCACGACCGCGATCTCCGCGTGGGAGAGCCCGTTGAGCTCGCGCAGCACGAGCGCCGCGCGCTGGCGCTCCGGCAGGTCGGCGAGGTCCATGGCCAGCAGGCGCAGCTGCTCGCGCTCGCTCACCTGGTCGTCCAGCTCCACCGCCACCGGGATGTCGTCGAGCTCCGTCGTGTCCCGGCGCTTGCGCAGCAGCGAGATCGCCTCGTTGTGGGCGATCCGGAACAGCCACGGGCGCAGCTCGAAGTCGCGCTCCTCGGTCTGCAGCGCCGCGAACGCGCGCGTCATCGTGCTCTGCAGCGCGTCCTGCGCGTCCTCCTCGTGGCGCAGGATCGAGCGGCAGTACCGGTACAAGGCCTGGTGGTGGCGTTCGTAGACCGCCGCGAACGCGGCCGCGTCGCCACGCGCGGCGCGGGAGCGCAGCGTGCTCTCGCGGCGGAGACGGAGTGTCGCGGGGACTGCGGTCATGGCCCACACATCCTGAACGTCACAACTCGCTGAAAGTCATACCCGACCTTTATCGTCACGGCGCGTTGACGGGTTAAATGGCCCCGTACAACCCGCAGAAGACGCTCTCGCTGCTGGAGCGCACGCTCACCGCCGAACCCACCGCGAGCCTTCGCGCGCTCACCGCGCTGCGCGCCGAGCTCGACGTCCTGGAGCGCCACCTGGTCGCCCGCGCGCTCCAGGAAGGACAGACCTACACCCAGATCGCGCGTCCGCTCGGGATCTCCCGCCAGGCGGCGCACCGGCGCTACCGCGACCTCACTTCGCCGCCGACGCTCTCCGAAGCCGCGCGCGCCGCGCTCGTGCGCGCCCGCGAGGAAGCCGCCCGCCACGGGTCGCGCAGCATCGACGGCGAGCACCTCGCGCTCGCACTCGCTCAGGCCGGCGCGCTCCAGTTCGACGCCGAGGCCGCGCGGCGCTCGTTCCCACCGCCTGCCATGAACGCGCCTTCGCCGGCCGGTCTTCACCCGAGTCTTCATGCCCGTCTCATCCGCAACTCAGGCGTGCTCGGCCTCGATCACCTGGTGAAGGCGACGCTCGAGGACGACGGCGCGCGCCGGCTACTCGAGCAGTTTCCCGACCGTGGCCCAGTTGCGAACGGTCGCGGTGCCGGTGGCGGGCGCCTTGCTGAAAGCCTTCATTAGGCGCGAGTTCTGCATGCCTTCCGGGCACCACGCGTAGATCTCCCGCCCCCGGACCGCGTAGGCGTCGGGGGCGAAGTCCTGCCCCTCGAGGTAGGCGAGATCCGGCTCACGGTCGCCGAAGACGACGAAGTAGCGCGTCGGGTTGGTCACCGCTTCCCCGAACGGGTCGGCCTCGACGACGGCGCGCAGCTCGTCCATCGTGCGCAGCACGACGTCGATCTTCATCTTGAAGCGTTCTTCGAGCGCCGCCTCGAGCTGGGCGCGAGACACGCGGCCGGTGAAGATGGCATTACCGCTCGCGAGGACCGTACGAACGTCGGTGTAGCCCAGCGCCTCGAGAAGTGCCCGCAAATCGGCCATGGCGACGCGGCGCTTGGCGCCGAGGTTGATACCGCGGAGGAGGGCGATGTTGCGGGGCATCAGCGCACAGGTTCGCTTACGAACCGGATGACGCAAACCTGAAGGTTCCCTTACAGGACTCTTCAGCGAGCGCTTAGAGAGCAGGGAGACACTGCTCCGGCGCTTGAGGAAGCGCATGGGTCAATCTCTGTGGAGGGTCTGATGGTGTCTGTGAAGACGCGGCGTGTTGCCGTGCCGGTGGTCGTCGCCTGCGTCGGTGTGCTCGGTTCTGCGACGGCGGCGCATGCGCAGTCGGGTGGCCTGGCGGTCACGCCGGCCAGCCTCGAGAACCGTGCCAAGCTGGGCACGGTCGGCTCGCTCACGCTCAACAACACCACGCGCGAGACGCTGCGCGTGACCGTCACCGTCCGCCCGTGGCGCCAGCAGCTCAACGGCACGGTCCTGGCCGATCCGCGCTCGAACCTCACCCGCTACGTGCGCGCGACGACGCGCTCGTTCACGATCGGCGCCGGCGCGAAGCGGCCGATCAGCTTCCGCATGGTGCGGCGCCTGAGCTCGCTGTACGCGAGCGTCGACATCCTCGGCAAGCCGACCAACACCAAGGGCCGCAAGGGCATCATCCCGAACTACCGGCTGATCTCGAAGCTGCGCCTGAACCCGTCGAAGAAGTCGTTCCGCTTCCGCACGGGCGCCGCGCAGGTCCGGTCGGGCAGCGTGATCCTGCCGGTGCGCAACCTCGGCAACTCGATCGACCCGATCGGCGGCTCCTTCCGCATCTCCGGCCCCGGCACCAAGTCCGGCAACATGGCCGCCATCGCGGCGCTGCCCGGCAAGCTCGTGGGCCTGAACCTCGGCTCCACGCGCGGCATGAAGAAGGGCCGCTACACCGTCAACGCGACGGTCACGCAGGGCTCGCGCCGCACCAACGTGCGTACGAGCTTCACGATCCGGTAATGACCACGAGCGTGGAGTCCGTCTTCACGCTCGAAGCGACGCCGATCAAGTTCGGCCCCGGCGCGGTCGATGACGCCGGCTGGGAGCTGCAGCGCCTGGGCGTGACCCGGGCGCTGCTCGTGACCGACCCGGGCATCCCGCATCTGGACCGGGTGCTCGCGTCTTTGGAGTGCGACGTGGTGGTCTTCGACCGCGCCCGGGTCGAGCCCTCGCTGGACTCGCTGCAGGAGGCCGCGGACTTCGCGGTGGGCGAGGAGGTCGACGGGTTCGTGTCGCTGGGCGGCGGGAGCGCGGTCGACACCGCGAAGGTCGCGAACCTGATCGCCTCGCACCCGGCGCCGGTCATGGACTACGTGAACGCGCCGATCGGCGGCGGCAAGGCGCCGCCGTCGCCGCTGCTCCCGCATCTCGCGATCCCGACCACGTGCGGAACCGGCTCGGAGGCGACGACCGTCGCCGTACTGGACATCCCGGAGCGGCGCGTGAAGACCGGCATCTCCCACCGCTACCTGCGGCCGTCGCAGGCGATCGTCGATCCGGACCTGGCGCGGACGTTGCCGGCGGAGGTGGTCGCGGCGACCGGGCTCGACGTCGTCTGCCACGCGGCCGAGTCCTACCTGGCACGGCCGTACACGTCGCGGGAGCGGCCCGCATCCCCGGGCGAGCGGCCGCCGTACCAGGGATCGAACCCGGTCGCGGACGTGTGGTCGGCGAAGGCGCTGGAGTACGGTGGGCGCTATCTGCGGCGCGCGGTCGCGGACGGCGATGACGTCGAGGCGCGCGGCGCGATGATGCTGGCGGCGTCGATGGCGGGCGTCGGGTTCGGCTCGGCGGGGGTGCACATCCCGCACGCGTGCGCGTATCCGATCGCGGGTCTCAAGCACGAGTACGAGCCGCCGGGCTACCCGGGCCGGTTCATCCCGCACGGAATCTCGGTGATCGTCACCGCACCGGCGGCGTTCGCGTTCACGCACGAGGCGGCTCCCGAGCGCCATGATCACGCGGCGTCGTTGCTGAACGGGACGTCGTTGCCGGAGACGCTGTCCGCGCTCATGTCCGACCTCGGCGTGCCGTCGCTCGGTGAGCTCGGCTACGGGGAGGACGACATCCCGGCGCTGGTCGAGGGCGCGCTGGCCCAGCGGCGGCTGCTCGCGGTGGCGCCGCGGGAGGTCACCGCGGACGATCTCGCCGCGATTCTCAGAGCGAGCGTGTGAAGTCGCTGAGCCGCTCGGCGCCCGTGTCGGTGACGAGCAGGATCTCCTCCACCTGCACGCCGCCGAAGCCGGGACGGCACAGGAACGGCTCGATCGTGATGACGTCGCCGGCGACGAGCTCGTCGCCGGAGCGACCGAGGCTCGGCGCCTCGTGGACCTCGAGTCCGACCCCGTGGCCGAGCGCGGTCGGGAACCCCTCCATCACGTGCTCGCCCGGCTTGCGCTGGGTGGGGAAGCCCTCGCCTTCGAAGCGATCGCACGCGCGCGCGTAGAGCTCGCGGCCGTCGACGCCCGGCTTGACGTGCGCGATCGCGTCTTCGAGCACCTCCAGGACGAGCTGGTGCCAGCGCGCGATCTCGGGGTCCGGTTCGCCGACGACGAACGTGCGCGCGATGTCGGAGAAGGTCGCGGTCTCGCGGTCCTGCGGCGCGAGGTCGACGATCACGGGCTCGCCCGGCTGGATCGGGCCGCTGCCGGGGCCGTGACCCGTGGCCGTCTGCGGGCCGTGGGCGACGATGAACTCCCCGAGCGCGGCGTGCGGCTCGACCGCGGAGCGCACGATGGTGCGCAGCTCCTCGCAGGTGCGGCCCGGTTCGAGCGCTTCGCGGGCGGCCTGCAGGCCGAGCTGCGCGGCGTGGGTCGCCCGCCGGATCCCGTCGAGCTCCCGCGCGGACTTCACGCGCCGGCGGCGGTCGAAGCGCGCGCGGTCGACGTGCAGCGTGATGCCGTGCGCGCGCAGGAAGTCGGCGGTCTCCAGCGGAAAGCCGGGCGGGACCGCGCCTGCGCGATCGTCGGCGCGTCGAGCGGTAAGGTCGCCGCGAACGGCTCGCCGTCACGCTCTCCATACAGGAACGCGTCGATGATCCCCGCAGGGATCTCATGACGCAGCTCCGGGGAACGCAGCGTATCGGCGTCGATCAGCACGTCCATGGGCGTCAACATACGCGTGCTCGCGACGTGTAGTGGCTGTGAGCGACCGCGCCCGCTTTGAATCCCTGTTCCGCGAGCACTACCCGGCCGTGCTGCGCTTCGCGCGGCGCCGCACGGACGCCGCAACCGCCGAGGACGTCGCCGCCGAGACGTTCGCCGTCGCCTGGCGGCGGCTGGAGCGCGTCCCGGCCGAGCCGCTGCCGTGGCTGTACGTGGTGGCCGCGCGCGAGTTGTCCACCCGCCGCCGGGCGGCCGCGAGCGATCGCGTCAAGGCGTCCCGGTCGGCCGATGTGGCGTTCGGCCGCGACCCCGCCGACGCGCTGGGCGAACGCGACGCCGTCCTGCGCGCCTTCGCCCGGCTGAGCGAGACGGACCGCGAGGCGCTGCGCCTGGTCGCCTGGGACGGGTTGTCCCTGGCCGACGGGGCGAAGGTCGCCGGCACGACCCGCCTGGCGTTCGCCATGCGCGTGTCCCGCGCGCGCCGGCGCCTCGGCGCGGCGCTCGCGGCCGCTGACGACCCCGCCCCACCGCGCCTGTCGCCGGGTCCGCCCGGCCACGCCGCGCCCGCGCGTCTTCCCTCGTCCCCGGAGCCCACGCATGACCACTGACACGCTCGACCGCCTGCGCGCCGCGGACCCCGCGCGCGATCTCGAAGTCCCCGTCCCGGAGGACCTCCTCACCCGGCTGGTGTCGACGCCCCGGCGGCGCCGCCGGCGCCGGACCCGCCGCGCTGCGCTCGCCGTCCCGTTCGCGGTCGCGGCCTCGATCGCGGGCTTCGCGCTGCTCGCGCCGGACGTCACGCCACCCGACCTCGCCGCCCGGGCGTACGCGCAGACCGCCGTGCCCGCCGAGGAGATCCTCTACACGCGCATCACCTCACGGACGGAGTCGAACGGCCCGGGCGTCCCGCCGTCGGAATCGCGCACCGAGGAGCGCTGGCAGCTCGGGGCGCGCTGGCACACGATCTCGCGCCACTCGAGCGGCGAGCGCTTCGAGGAGTACCTCGACGCCGATGGCGTCCTGCACTTCACCAACGGGGACACCGCCCGCCGCTCCGACGGCGGCGACGCCCGCATGTACATCGACCAGCACGCCCCCGGCTTCCTGCGCGAGTTCCGGCAGGCGTACGAGCGGGGCGCGCTCGACCCCGCCGGCGACACGACCTTCAACGGCCGCGCCGCCAAGCGCTACATCGTCACCTGGGACCGCTCACGCGCCGAGTACTTCATCGACGCGGACACCGGCACCCCGCTCGGCTCACGCTCGGTCATGGCGATCTACGGCCCCGACCGGACCTCACAGATCGGCGAGCAGCGCACGACGGTGGTCGTCGAGGCGCTGGAGTCCCTTCCCCCCACGCGCGAGAACTTGAACAGACTCACGCCGGGCTAGTCGATCTCTAGGCTGGCCCGATGCCGCGCCAGCTCGCCGACATCATGGCCGAGTACGCCGTGCACGAGGAGTCGCGCAAGCCGACGCTCTTCACGCGCGACGACGCCGGGCACGTGCGCGCGCACGAGTTCAACGAGCCCGACGACGACTCGGCGATCCGGCGCGTGCAGGGCATCGTGGCCGACTCGTCGGGCGCGGTCACCGGGCTCATGCTGCTCGCGTTCGAGCCGGAGCGGGTGCTCATCACCGCCACGGACGGCGCAACGCACATCGCCGCCCAGTCCTTGGTGACGGGCGGCGTGCTGGGCGAGTGGCGCGAGCTCACCCCGGGCGACCCGACCGCGACCTTCATGGTCAACGTGCTGCGGACCGCGCTCGGGCAGGACACGCTCACGCAGCGCAAGGGCGCGCTCGACGAGGTCGCGATGCTGCGCCGCGCGCTCGACGGGTTCCTGCAGCGGGTGGACGCGAACGGGCACCTTGCCACGGGTGACGGCGTGCTCGAGGCCGACCGGCTGGGCCTGGTAGAGCTCGCGCGCGACGCCCTCGCGCTCGCCGTCTCCCACGGGCGCGCAGACCGGCAGCTCGACGACGGGCTCACCCTCAGGCGGGTGCCGTCCCGGCCGGCGGACCTGACCTGAGGACGATCGTCGTCTCGGTGTCCGCGGCGCCGTGGCGGACCCGCAACGTCCTGAGCAGCATGTCGAGCTCGGCGGTGTCGCGGCAGGCCACGCGCAGCTGATAGTCCGGCGCGCCGGTGAGGTGCAGCACCTCGATCACCGACGGCAGCCGCGACGCCTCCACCGCGAACTGGTCCGAGTCCACCCCGTGCGCGAGCGTGATGCCCACCAGCGCCTCCAGGTTGCGGCCGCCCGCGGCGGGGTCGATCAGCGCCGTGAAGCCGAGGATCACCTTCTGCTGGCGCAGGCGGCGGACGCGGTCGGCGGCGGCGTTCGCGCTCAGGCCCACCGCGGCGCCGAGCTCCCGCCAGGACAGACGCCCGTCCGCGCGGAGCAGCCTGAGAATCTCGCTGTCCGTGGGGTCCATGACCGCGATTGTCTCAGTCTTTCGCCGATGGTTCTTGCGTTCCGCGGCACGATGGAGCAGAACAGGCGCATGTTCGTCGCCGGGCTCGTCGCAGGACTCGCCATCGCCATGCAGATCGGGGCGGTGTCGCTGCTGCTGATCGAGGCGGCGGTCGTGGGCGGGCCGCGCAAGGGCGTGGCTGCGGGGATGGGGGTCGCGACGGTCGACGTCGTCTACGCGGTGATCGCGGGCGTCGCGGGCGGCTTCGCGGGCGCCGCGCTGTCAGGGCACGAGCGCGAGATCAAGCTGTTCGCGGCCGCCGTGCTGGCCGCGATCGCGCTCCACGGGCTCGCGGGCCTGTGGCGCGATCCCGAGGTGCGCGAGATGGACACGAGCGGCAGCGCGCGCTCGCACTACGCGCGCTTCTTCGCCATCACAGCGGTCAACCCGCTCACGATCGCCTCGTTCGCCGCGGTCGCCACCGCGTTGTCGGTCGACGGCGCGGGCGCGGTGGCCGCGTTCGTGCTCGGCGTGGCTGTCGGCACGGGCGGCTGGCACCTGTTCCTGCCGCTGGCCGCCGGGCACGCGGGGCGCTGGGTGACGCCCGCGATCCGGCGCACGCTCGCGATCGGCGGACGCGTGCTCGTGCTGGGCATCGCGGTGCACCTGGCGGTCTCCTGACTTACAGAAAACAAGCCTCGCCGGTCCGGTATAAATCCGGCTGTCCTTTGACAGAAGTGGAGGGGGAGAGATGCAACGCAGCTTGCTCGCGTGCATGACGGGGTTCGCCGCCCTGCTGGCGGCCCCGGCCGCGCAGGCGCAGTACACGGCTCCGGCGCCCGACCCGGGCTTCCGGTACATCTTCGACGGAACGGCGACCGGCTCGGATGCGTCGTTCGACAAGTGGCTGTTCGCGGCCGGCACAGCCGCTCAGTCGCGGCCCGCGTCCGAAGGCGGCCTGGGCCAGGCGACGCTGAACACCAGCAACGGCGCGATCGACGTCGGCGCTTCGCCGTTCGGCGCCTACTGGTACCCGGTGAAGGCGTTCGGCGACGCGGTGTTCCGCATCCAGTACCAGGTGCAGGACACGCCCACGTCCACCCGCAACGGCGGCGTGATGATCCGCACGCCGGAGGTCCGCTACACGGGCGCGGACACCAACGCGGTGCTCGCCCAGAAGCCGACCGGCTTCAACTTCGACGTGTGCCCGGGAGCGATCCCGCTGTGCAACCGGACGGAGCCGGCGCCGTCGACCACCTACAAGTGGCCGGGCTCAACCCCGAACCTCCCGCCCGCGTTCGATTACACGGGCGGCTACTGCGCCCGGTCGACCGCCGCCGGCGTCTACAACGTCAACGGGTTGAACGGCCAGCCGCTGACCACCAACGGCAACGCGAACAACCACCAGCACTGGACGCAGGTCGCGTGCGGCCACGAGGTGCAGATCAACGAGACGCTGACGGGCGGCGGTCCGCAGCCGTCGACCGATCCGATCAAGACCGGCTCGATCTACAACTTCCGCAACCTCAACGCCGAGCAGTCGCGGACGTACGAGCGCCTCGACAAGGGCGTCTGGCACGAGATGGAGATCCGCACGATCGGCCAGCAGTACACCGTCCTGGTCGACGGCAAGATCCTCAACCAGTTCGACAACGCGATCCCGAAGACCGCGTCGCGCGCCGGTGACCCGCCGACGATGGCTCGCCAACTGGCCGCCGGCTACCTCGGCCTGCAGACCCACGGCGGCAACGACCGCATCTCCTACCGCGAGATGCAGGTCAAGGAGTTCACCGCCGCCGACCTGCCGGTCAACACCGTCGCGCCGTCGGTCAGCGGCACCGGCTACCAGAGCGAGCCGCTCACCTGCAACCACGGCGGGTGGAACGCGGCCGCCGGCTCGACCCGCTGGGTCACGTGGTACCGGGCCAACAAGATCCCCGAGAACCACCCGCGCTTCCGCGCCCCGAACCAGCTCGACTACAACAACACCACCACGCCGCCGACCTCGCGGTCCGGCACGGCGAACCTCACCTGGCTGGACGCGCAGATCGTGGGCGAGGGCAACACCTACACGCCCACCGGCGCCGACCTCGGCAAGACGATCTACTGCCAGGTGAGCGTCGACAACGCGGGCGCGACCGTGTTCAAGACCGCCCTCGCGCCGGAGATCATCGTCGCGCGCGACGTTCCGGTCGGCGGCACTGTCCCGGCCACCCTGTCGCTGAACGTCGCCGCGGCCTCGTTCGAGCCGTTCGTCCCGGGCGTCGAGAAGGACTACACGGCGTCCACGACCGCCACGGTCATCTCGACCGCCGGCGACGCGAAGCTGACCGTGAGCGAGCCCGGCCACCTGACCAACGGCGCCTTCACGCTGCCCGAGCCGCTGCGCGTCTCGTTCTCGAAGTCCTCGTGGGACGCCCCGGTGTCCAACGAGGAGGTCGACGTGGAGTTCAAGCAGCTGATCAAGGACACGGACCCGCTGCGCACGGGCACGTACTCCAAGACGCTGACCTTCACGCTCAGCACCACGAACCCGTAGTCCGGTGGGCGGCCACCGCTCGGGTGGCCGCCTCCAGCTCGCCCTCTCTGAACCGCAGCACCTCGAAGCCGCCTGCTCGCCAGGCGGCTTCTTTGCGTGCGTCCTCGTGGCGGGTTCTCGTTCGCCGGTGGTGAGGACCGTCGAGCTCGATCGCGAGCGCGAGGTCCGGCCAGTGGAAGTCGACCTCGTAGCCGTTGAGGTGGGTGTTCACGAGTGGTTCCTCCAGCCCGGCCTGCTCGAGCGCGTTGAGGAAGCGGCCCTCGCCGCGGCTGCGGATACCGGCACTGCCGCGCTCGTGCAAGGCGATCGCATCGTCGAGCCGGGTGATGTGGTTGCGCCGCCCCGCCCGCTCCCGCGCGTCCCGCACATGGTCGAGGCGCAGGAGGTCCTTGAACTCGGCCTCGTGCATGACGTTCGCGAGCTCCCACTTCGTCAATTCGCCGGTGAGATCGACGAGGAGTCGCGGGATCGTGGTGACGGGAATGCCCTTGAACCCGGTCACGTCGCGCGGATCGAGCGTGTCGCATCTGTGGATCCGCGCTGTTGTCTTCGGGCGCCGGCGTGCCGGGACAACGACATCGATGAGGGAGACGCGGTAGCGCCAGATCTCGTAGTGCTTCGCGCACGCCAGTCCGGTGAGAGCGGCGCCCTCACCCGCCACCAGCACCTCGGCGAGCCAGCGTCCCTGCTGCGCGAGCGCGGCGTGGCCGACCGCGTACACGCCCTGGCCCACACGGTGCAAGCGCCCGGCTCGCACGCGCCGCCCGATCGCGCTGTCGCTCAGCCCGGCGGCGTGCATCTGCGCCACGGTCACGACCCCGTACTGCCGTGCGGCGATCTGTGCGATCACGGAATCGGGGGAACCAAACTGTCGATATGCGCGAGTTTGGTTCCCCACAACCGGAGCGTGGCGCCGTTGGCACTTCCGTGTCTACGCGCGATCGTCACGGAACACGCGCGTGTCTGTAAAACCTTTGCGCATGGAGCTCAGCGCGGCTCAGAAATTGGTGGCGGAGCTCGACCCGCGCGGCGTGTACCTGTTCGGCTCCGCGGTGCACGGTGGGCTCCAGCCGCGCAGTGACCTCGACGTGTTCGTGGTGGCGCGGGAGCGCCTCACGGACGCGCAGAAGCGGCGCCTGTTCGAAGGTCTGCGCGCCATCAAGGGGCGCAACGTCGAGGTGACGGTGGTCGCGCACGGGCGCATGGAGTTCCAGTGGGGCGGCTGGCTGCCCGACCGCTGGGAGGAGGGTGAGAACCACGACCTGCCGATCCTCGTCCACAAGGTCCTGCTTGCCAGCCGCACACTGCACGGGCCGCCGCCGCAGGCGCTGCTCGAGCCGCCCGCGCCGGACGAGATCCGGCAGGCGATGCTCGACACCGTCGAGCCGGTCCTGCTTGACCTGCACGAGGACACCACGAACGTGCTGCTCACGCTGTGCCGGATCTACTACTCGCTCGTGACCGGCGACATCGCCTCCAAGGGCGAAGCCGCCGCCTGGGCGCTCGCGCGCTTCCCGCACGAGGCGCTGGCCAAGGCGCGCGCGATCTACCTCGGCGGGCTGCCCGAGAACTACGCCGGCCTCGACGTCGACTACGCGGCCGCCAACCTACGCGCGCTGATAGCGCAGCAGGACCGCGCCTGACTCGAACGGCCGCGTCTCGACGAGCTTCAAGCGCAACCGCACGCCCGCGGGAAAGAACGGCGTGCCGCCGCCGACGGCCGTCGGGTAGAGGATCGCCCGGAACTCGTCGATGCGATCGAACATCGCCGCGGCGAGCGTGGGCCCGCCCACCTGCACCGGGCCGTCGCGGTCGGGGACCTCGGACACGTCGCGCACGAGCTCGGCGCCGTCGACCCGTCGTAGCGTGCGCGAGACGACGATCGTCGGCGTCGCCTGCCAGGCCTCGGCGAACGCCCGCTCCACCGGCGCGGAGTCCGGCGGCGGCGCCCGCCAGTAGCTCATCGTCTCCCACAGCTTGCGGCCGTAGACGTTGAGCACGGTCTCGCGCTGGGCCTGGTTCCAGTACTCGTGGAGCTCCTCGTCAGGGGCCGACCAGTCGAAGTTGCCTTCGGCGTCCATGACGTAGCCGTCGGCCGAGAGGTTGAAGCCGTAGAAGATCACAGGGCCGCTCCGGAGTCCGCGTCGAAGTACCGAAGCCCGGATTCCACCAGACCGAACTCGATCTCGTCGCCCACGTCGCGCTCCGCGCGGCCCTCCTCGAACACGACCAGCCGCGCTTCGCCCACGTCGACGCCGACGAACGTCTCGCGCCCCAGCGCCTCCACGAACGCGATCCGCCCCTTCAACGGCCCGATCAACCCCTCGCGCCACGGCCGCACGTGCTCCGGCCGCACGCCCACCACGTTCGGCAGGTTCAGCCCGACCTCCGCCCCCGTGAAGAAGCTCATGGCGGGAGAGCCGATGAAGCCCGCGACGAAGCGGTTCGCGGGCCGCTCGTAGAGCTCCTCCGGCGTGCCGACCTGCTCGAGCCGGCCCTCGTTCATGACCGCGATCCGGTCCCCCATCGTCATCGCCTCGACCTGGTCGTGCGTGACGTAGACCGTCGTGGTGTCCACCTCCTGTTGCAGCCGGCGGATCTCCCCGCGCGTCTGCGTGCGCAGCTTGGCGTCCAGGTTGCTCAAGGGCTCGTCCATCAGGAACACCTGCGGCTCGCGCACCAGCGCGCGCCCGAGCGCGACCCGCTGCGCCTGCCCGCCGCTCAGCTGCCCCGGCCGGCGCTGCAGGAGTGCCTCGAGGTCCAGAACGCGAGCCGCCTCGGCGACGCGCCGCTGGATGTCCGCGCCCGGGACCTTGCGCCGCCGCAGCCCGAACGCGAGGTTGTCGAACACGGTCATCTGCGGGTACAGCGCGTAGTCCTGGAAGACCATGGCGATGTCGCGCTCGCGCGGCGCGACCTGGTTGACCACCCGATCGCCGATGAAGATCGACCCGGACGAGATCGCCTCCAGCCCCGCCAGCATCCGCAGCGCGGTCGTCTTGCCCGACCCGGAGGGCCCGACGAGCACCATGAACTCGCCGTCGGCGATCTCCAGTGACAGCTCCCGCACGGCCTCGACCGACCCGAACCGCTTCCCGACGCCCTCGAAGCGCACGCCCGCCATCTAGCCCTTCACCGCCCCGGCCAGCATCCCGCGGATGAAGTGTCGCTGGAGGAAGATGTACAAGATCACCACGGGCAGGGCCACGATCACCGAAGCGGCCGCCATCAACGAGAGCTCGCTCGTGTTGCGGCCCTGGAAGAAGCTGAGCCCCAGCGGCGCCGTCCGCAGCGACTCGTCGCTCACCATCACGAGCGCCAGCAGGAACTCGTTCCAGGTCCACATGAACAGCAGCACGGTCATGGTCAGCACGGCCGGCCGCGCGAGCGGCAGCAGCACGCGCCACAGCGTGAACCACGTGGACGCGCCGTCCAGCCGCGCCGCCTCGACCAAGGACCGCGGCACGGTCCGGAAGTACGTGCGCATCCAGTAGGTCCCGAACGCCACCGACGTCGCGATCTGCGGCAGGATCAGCGCCCAGTAGGTGTTGGTCAGGTTCAGGTCGCGCAGGTCGTAGTAGAGGGGCACGATGATCGCCTCCGTGGGCACCATCAGCCCGAGCAGGAACAGGTAGAACAGCACGGTCGAGCCGCGGAAGCGCATCAGGCCGAACGCGTACCCGGCGAGGATCGAGAAGAGCGTGGCGAAGAAGACCACGGATACGGAGACGATGATGCTCGACTTCAGGTACGAGCCGAAGTTCCCGTCCTCCCACGCCGTCTTGAAGTTCTCGAAGTGCAGCCCGTTCAGCGACCCGAACGCCGCCACGCCGTCGGGGTCCTGCAGCGCCGTGAACAGGATGCCGACGATCGGCAGCAGCGCGATCAGCGAGAACACGCCGAGGATCACGTAGCCGAGCGTCTGCTCCGCGCGCGAGGTCAAGTTGAGCGCTCCGCGATCCGGTTGATGCCCAGCGAGATGATGAAGATGATCACCGTCAGCGTGATGCCGACCGCCGCGGCGCTGCCCACCTGCCCGCTCTCGAACGCGCGCGAGAACACCTGGAAGGCCGGCACCGACGTCGCGTTCCCCGGCCCGCCGCTGGTGGTGATGTAGACCAGGTCGAAGTTGCGCAGCGCGTAGATCGTCGTGAGCGTCAGCGCCACCGCGATCTCCCCGCGCAGGCCGGGCAGCGTCACCGCCAGGAACTCGCGGAACGGCCCGGCGCCGTCCACGCGCGCCGCGTCGTACAACGACGTCGGGATCTTCTGCACCCCGGCGGTCAGCAGCACCATCGCCAGGCCGAAGTACACGTACGTCCCCACCAGGCCCACGCTCGGCAGCGCCAGGTTGAAGTCCCCCAGCCACGACCGGCCCTCGATCCCGAACCAGCCCAGGAAGCGGTTCAGGGCGCCGTCGGTCGGCTGGTAGATCATCTTCCACATCAGCGCGACAACCACCATCGCGACCACCTGCGGCAGGAACAGCACCGCCCGGAAGAACGCGAGCCCGCGCACACGCGCCCGCGCCATCACCCCCGCCAGAGCGAGCCCGATCAGCAGCGGCAGCACCGCGTAGAACAGCAGCAGGATCAGCGCGTGCACGAACGCCGCGCGCAGATCCTCGTCCGTGAAGACCTCGGCGTAGTTGTCGAAACCCGCCCACGTGCCGGCGGTCAGCCCGTCCCAGTCCCACAGCGAGATGTACGCCGCGCGGTAGAGCGGGTACAGGACGAAGCCGGCGAACACGACGAACGCCGGCAGCAGGTACAGATAGCCGACGAGGCGCGGCTCGCCGGGCGGGCGCTCGCCCGGCGAACCCTCACGGGAGGCCGCTTCTAACGGAGCGGCTACCGCCACGTCAGCGCGACTCCGCCCACTTGTCGTACGCCTCCTGCACCCCGGCGGTGAACTCGGTCGGCGACTGCTTGCCCGCCAGCAGCTCCTGGATGGCGCTCGAGATGTCGTCGTAGAACGTCGGCGTCGTGTAGTCCAGGTACGGGATCACGCCGTCGGCGTCGTTGAGCTTCTGCCACGCCTGCGCGACCTCGACCGACACGCCGGTGGACGGCGTCGGCGCGCCCTTCATCGCCGGCAGGTTGTTCGTGTCCACGAGCACCTTGGCCGCGTTCGCGTCCGTGAGGAAGTCGATGTAGGCCGCCGCGACGTCCGGCACCTTCGACGCGGAGGAGATCGTGAACGGCAGGTCCTCCCCGCCGAGGGAAACCGGCGCGTTCGGGTCCTGGCCCGGCATGAGCATGAAGCCGACCTTGTCGCCCATCTGCTCGGCCAGGTCGGCGGTGACCCACGTGCCCGCGATCAGGTACCACGAGTCGCCCTTGGCAAAGGACTGCCAGGCCGGGTCGTAGTCCGTGCCGTTGAAGTCCTTGTTGAAGTAGCCCTTGTCGACCCACTCCTTGATCTTCGTCGCGCCGGCCTGGAACTCCGGGTTGTCGAAGGAGGCGCCTTCGCGGGCGAACACGAAGTCGCGGATCGCCTGCTTGTCGGCCGTCTGCCCGAGCACGCTCTCGAAGTTGTGGATGCCGGGCCACTTCTCGAGGTTGCCGAACATGATCGGCGTGTCCCCGGCGTCCTTGGCCTGCTGCAGCGAGGCCTCGAACTCGGTCAGCGTCGTCGGCGGCGTGGTCACCTTGTCCTTGTTGTAGAACACGCCCACGATCTCGCCCATCTGGGAGAGCCCGTACAGCTCGCCGGAACCGAACTCGGCGCCGTCGGACGAGAAGCGGTTGAGGTCCAGCAGCGTCGAGGAGTAGCGCGACTCCCAGTCGTAGACCTTCGCGTAGTCGTCCACCGGCCGCAGCAGCCCGGCCTTGACGATCTCGCCCATCGTCCCACGGCCCTGGTTGACCTGGATCACGTCCGGCGCGTCGTCACCCGAGGCGGCGAGCTTGACCGTCTTGAGCAGATCCTCGAACGACTTCTTCGTCCGCTCGATGGTGACGTTCGGATACTTGGCCTGGAACTGCTTGTTGAGCTCCTCGATCTCCGCGTTCTGCCCGCCGCGCACGTTCTGATCCCACACGCGCAGCGTGACGTTCCCGGCCTTGGAGATGTCCGGCTTGGCCTCGGCCGTCGCCGACGGCGTCGCCGCCGCCTTGTCCTCGTCGCCGCCACCGGGCGCGCCACCACAGCCGGCGAGCGCCGACAGGGCGAGCACGGCAGCCAGCACACTCTTCGCCTTCACTGGTCCTCCTTCATCGCTGCCGGCTGTCGCACTGGCGACGGCAGCCCATATCCCGCGCCCTCCTCCAAGAGCGCCCGCAACGTCACCGCCCCCGCGGTCGCCGTGGCGACCCGCACCGAGAGCGACGCGTACAGGACCGCCCAGCGCAGGCGCTGTTCGAGCGCCGCCCCCCAATGGTCGGCCCACACATAGGCGGCGGCGAACAGATCGCCGGCCCCCGTCGTGTCCACTGCCTCGACGGCCACGCCTTCCACGCGGACCGTCCCCTCCGCCCCGACGGCGAGTGCGCCGTCCGGCCCCAACGTGACGATCGCCAGCGGCGCGACCTCGGCGAGCTGCGCCGCGGCGCGCTCCGGATCGCCGGCGCCGGTAAGGAGCTGCGCCTCGCGCTCGTTCACGAGCAGCGCCCGGGACCCGCCCATGTCCGGCAACTCGCCACCGGCGAGCGCCCGCGCGTCCAGGTCGCCGACCGAGACGTAGGTGCGTGCGCCCGCCGGCGCGAGGGGCAAGCGGGGGATGCTCAGCACCACCGAGCGCGGCTCGGCGGCGGCGAGCTCGGCGCCGGTGACGCCCTCCCCCGGGTCAAAGGTCGCCATCGCGCGGTCGCCGTCGGTGGGCATGATCACCGTCACCGGCGTGCGCTGCACCATCCGGCCGTCCCAGCGCACGCCCTCGTCGGCGAGCATCGAGCGCAGCATCATCCCGACGCCGTCGTCGCCGAGCGGGGACACGAGCGAGCTGGTGAGCCCGAGCCGCGCCGCGCCGATCGCGGTGATCGCGCCGCCGCCGGGCGAGCGCAGAAAGTCCTCGGCCAGCCGCTCCTCCCCCGGGCGCGGGATCTGGTCGAGCCCCACCAGCGTCAGGTCCAGGAACGCGGGTTCCGCGCAGGCAATGTCCACGGTCACGCAAAGGCCTCCGCGAGCGCCGGCAGCCGCCGGCGGTAGCCGTCGAAGATCTCGCGCGCGGTCGACACCGACGGCACGAGCGGGTGCAGCGCCAAGGCCTTGATCGCGAGCTGCTCGGAGCCGGTCAAGGCGGCCTCGATCGTCGTGCGCTCCACGTCCTTCATGGTCGAGATGAGCGACGACGCGTGCGCCGGGACCTCGCCGATCGCCACCGGCACGGGGCCGTGGCGGCCGACCACACACGGCACCTCGACGACCGCGCGCTCGTCCAGGAACGGCAGCGCGGAGCGGTTGGCGGTGTTGAGGATGAGCACCTCGCGCGTGTTGTTGACGATCGCGTCCACGACGGCCATCGCCTCGCTCTCGTAACCCGAGTTCTCCTCGATGTCGTGCTCGCCCTCCTGGCCGGCGGCGGCGCGCGCCTCGGCCATGTAGGTGCGCTCGCGGTCGTGGCGGGTGGTGCGCCAGTCCTCCAGCGCCGCCTTCGGAGAGTGCCCGTTGCGGGCGTAGAACTCGCGCTGCTGCTGGAGCAGGAACGCGCCCCGGGAGCCGCCGCCGCGGATGGCGTTGACGGTGTCCGCGGCGTAGTAGAAGTAGTAGAGGTACTCGTTCGGGAGCATGCCGAGCGTCCGCAGCCACTCGCCCCCGAACAGCCGGCCCTCCTCGAAGCGCTCGAGGGCGGCGTCGTCGGCCAGCAGCGTGTCCAGCAGCGGCGCGCCGGTGCCGTCGCGCACCTCGGTGAGCCAACCCAGGTGGTTGAGCCCGAAGTAGTGGAACCACAGCTCCTTCGGATCCCGGCCGAGCACGGCGGCCACGCGCCGGCACATGCCCGACGGCGAGTCGCAGATGCCGATGACCTTGTCGCCGAGGATCCGCTGGCAAGCCTCGGTGACCATGCCCGCAGGGTTGGTGAAGTTGATCAGCCAGCCGTTGGAGTGCTCGGCCATCGTCTCGGCCAGCTTGGTCATCACCGGGATCGTGCGCAGCGCGAAGCAGATGCCGCCCGGCCCGGTCGTCTCCTGGCCGAGCACGCCCATCCCGAGCGGGACGTCCTCGTCGATCACGCGGCCCTCGAGCTGGCCCACGCGGATCGCGCAGAAGACGAAGTCGGCGCCGGAGACGGCGTCGACCAAGTCGGTCGTCGTGCGGAACGGCAGCTCGACGCCCTTCTCGGCCGCGAGCCCTTCGAGCACCTGCCCGATGCGCGCCTGGCGCGCCTCGTCGATGTCGTAGAGCACGACCTCGTCGAGCCCGAGCCGCTCCTTGCGGGCGAGCAGCGCGCCGTACACGAGCGGCACCCGGAACCCGCCTCCACCCACGATCGTGAGCTTCACGCCACTGTCACCTCGATGCCGTGCCCGTCGACGACCGAGCGCGCCGAGGCCGGCAGCGGCGCGTCCGTCACCACGTGGTCGAGCGCCTCCGGCCCGCACACACGCACCATCCCGGTCATGGAGAACTTCGCATGGTCGGCGATCAGCACGACGCAGTCCGCGCCCGCGATCATCAGCCGCTTGATCGGCACCTCGACCATCGTGGTGTCCCACACGCCCAGCTCGCCGTCCACGCCGCTCGTCCCGAGGAACGCGACGTCGGACTTGAGCTGGCGCAGCGAGTCCTCCGCCAGCACGCCCACCAGCGAGCGGTAGTTGCGGCGCACGATCCCGCCGGGCAGCACGAGCTCGATCCCCGGATCCGGCAGCAGCTCCTCCACCGCCGCGAGGTTGGTCGTGACGACCGTGATCTGCTTGCCGTGCAGGTGGCGTGCCATCTGCAGCGTGGACGTGCCGATGTCGACCATGACCGTCTGCCCGTCCTCGACGAGGTCCGCCGCGGCCTTGCCGAGCCGGTCCTTGACGTCGAAGCGCTCCACCTCGATCTGCGAGAACCCCGGCTCGGAGCCCGCGGTGTCCATGGCGCCGCCGTGCACGCGCTCGAGCTTGCCGTCGCGCGCCAGCCGGTGCAGGTCCCGCCGTACGGTCATCTCCGACACGCCGAAGCTCTCGGCGAGATCAGACACGTGCGCTTGGCCGCCGCGGACGGCTCGCAGGATCTCGGCGCGGCGCTGTGCCGGAAGAAGTGTCACAAGAACGCACAGCTTTGCACAGGTCGCGGCGGCGTGTTCAGAATTCCAGGCGCAAGCGCGGGCAGCTCTGCTCCGGGTCACCCATGCCGGACCCGGCGGACGCGCGGAAGCACGAGGCATACCGGAACGCACCGTTCCAGCTGGAGGGAAGGGTGACGGTGACCTGCGAGGTGTAGCGGCCGGCGCGCACGCGGCGGACGTTGCCGGTGCGGCGCAGCGACGCGCGCTCGGCGCCGCGGCGGCCCAGGTAGAACAGCGTCGGCGAGCTCAGCCGCACCGGCTTGGGCACCGTGTAGCGCTGGTAGAGGCGCACGACGCCGGGCGAGATGGCCCGGAAGGAGAGCTCGAAGCCCGGCAGCGTGTAGGCCTGCAGGCGCTCGGACTGGACCTGCTGGGCAGGCGCGACCACGCGCAGCCGGTGGTTGCGGTCCAGCTCGGCGGAGAAGCGGAACTCGCCGTCGGCGTCCGTCCGGCTGCGCTCGATGACGCGGTAGGAGCCCTCGTAGGGGTAGCGCCGGCCCTCGAGGATGACCTCCTGGCCCGCCAGCAGCGCGGTGCCGTCGGTGAGGGTCCCGTCGACCTGGTGCGCGCCGCCATAGCGGACGGACTGGCGCTCCAGCTCGACGGTCAGCATGGGCTCGGCCTGCGCGCTCGCGGGCAGCGCGAGCGCGGTGACGAGGAGGGCTCCGGAGATCCAACGCACGAAAGCCGAGGGTAGCCAGGCGACTTGACAGCGGGCATAAGTTGAGAACACCGCTCTGTTCGATGTCGTTCGATGGGGTTCGAGTGTGGGAGGAGAGGCCGCATGAGACGTTGGTCGTTTGCGATGGTCCTGGCGGCGGCGCTGTGCGCGCCGGGAGCCGCTTCAGCCGCGCCGTACACCGCGAGCGAGGCGGTGAAGATCAACGTCATGGGCGAGTGGGCCCATCCTGACGACGACACGAGCATCATCGGGCCGTGCGGCGTCTGGCACGCCCGCTACGACGTCAAGTGCGGGATCATCATGGTCACGCGCGGCGAGGGCGGCGGCAACGCCACCGGCACCGAGCTCGGCCCGGCGCTTGGCCTGCGGCGCGAGAACGAGGATCGCGTCGCGCACTACCGGTCCGGCACGGTCGACATCTTCAACATCGACCAGGTCGACTTCTTCTACAACCAGAGCGCGCCGCTCACGCAGTACTTCTGGGGTGACGAGACGCTGCGCCGGATCACGCGGATCATCCGCATGACCCAGCCCGACATCTACGTCGGCTTCACGCCCTCGCTCGCCGCCGGCCACGGCAACCATCAGCAGGCCGGCCGGTACATCTGGGAGGGGATGCAGGCCGCGGCCGATCCGACGATGTTCCCGGAGCAGCTGACGGGCCCGAACGCGCTCTCCACCTGGCAGGTCAAGAAGGTCTTCTCCGGCGGCGCGACCGCGGGCACGGGCGGGACCACCTCAGCCCCGGACTGCACGACGGGCTTCACGCCCACCGGCCTGGACAACGTGTCCGGCGTGTGGACGGGCTACGCGTCCCCGTACCGCTGGCCGCCGGGCAACGTCCAGGGCCAGCCCGCGGGCACGGCCAAGACGTGGGCGCAGGTGGCGATGGAGGGCACGCGCGCCTACCCGACGCAGAGCCGCGTGATGTTCAAGGAGCTGCAGGCGCCGGGGTGCTCGCGCTTCGGCATGACCGGCAACTTCGTCCCGTTCCAGCCCAACGTGAACCCGGACGGCTCGCTCAACGCGGCGGCCGGTAAGGACGACGCCATCCTCTACGGCGCCGTCAAGCCCGACCCGGGCGGGCTGCCGCTCGGGACGCTCCAGTACCTCACCTTCAGCGACTTCTACAACACGCCCGGCGGACCGTTCCAAGCGACCGTGCACCTGAAGGCGCCGTCCGGGACGATCCCGGCCGGCTCCGTGGCGCTCAACGTCCCGGCCGGCTGGACGGTGGACGCGGCCAAGCCCGTCCCCGCCGTGGGCACGGGCGGGCAGACCGTGACGTTCACGGTCACGCCGAGCGCGACCGCCGCGGTCAACACCAACTACAAGGTCTCCGCCACCTGGACGGCCGGCGGCGCGAAGGGCTACACGGACCAGGTCGTGCGCGTGGTCTCGCCCGTCGAGGGCCTGTTCCAGCGCTGGGGCAAGTTCGCCGAGTACGACCAGTGGACGGAGGAGACGGCGCCGCTCGCGCGCCGCATCGGCCGCTCCGGCGCCGTGCAGACGACCGCCGCCGGTGAGACCTTCACGCTGCCGGTGAAGGTCCACAACTGGTCGGACGAGCCGCAGAGCGGCGAGGTGCGGCTGACGCTCCCGGCCGGCCTGGCCGCCGACGCGACGAGCAAGCCCTACGCGACGCTCGCGCCCGGTGCCG
This sequence comes from Solirubrobacter deserti, assembly GCF_003344625.1. Classification (GTDB taxonomy): domain Bacteria; phylum Actinomycetota; class Thermoleophilia; order Solirubrobacterales; family Solirubrobacteraceae; genus Solirubrobacter; species Solirubrobacter deserti. The sequence goes on from NZ_QPKJ02000006.1 coordinate 385,068, forward strand.
AGACGACCGTGAACTTCAGCGTCTCCAACAGCTTCACGAACGCGACGCTGCCGACCACCAACCCCGGCAACCCGCCGGGCCAGCAGGTCAACACGAACGTCAACGTGCGCATCACGACGACCTACAACGGCAACGGCACCGGGTTCGAGGACCTGACGCTGGCGATCGTGCCCAAGACGTCGATCCCGGCCGGCGCCACGCCCACGCTCGACGGCGCCGAGGGCGCCGGCGAGTACACCGGCGAGTCGCTCGACGTCGGCAAGAAGTGGGAGCCCGGCGGCGCGACGCGCGACTGCGTGCCGCTCGGCGTCGACTGCGGCTCGGCGGGAGCAAACCAGACGTACGCGAAGGTCACCCGCTCCGGCGACGACCTGTACTTCTTCATCCGCGTCCAGGACGACTTCCAGAGCTATGCGGTCACGCCCGAGGAGTGCGTCGGGCACTGGCTGGCGGACTCGGTCGAGATCCTGATCGACCCGCGCGGGCGGGCGTCCGAGAACGCGATGGACACCGCGCACACGTTCAAGCTCGCGGTCTTCCCGTTCACCAACGACCCGGCCAACCGCAACGGCAACGGCGTCAACGGCCCGTGCTGGTCGCGTGACGCCGACAACCACCAGGGCTACTCCACCGGCCCGCTCGCGGCCACGATCCCGGACGGCCCGAACGCGCCCGGCGTGCAGGTCAAGTCCACCGCGACGTGGGTCGGCACCAACGACGTCGGCACGAGCCACGCCTACGCGGGCGGCGGCTACAACCTCGAGGTCAAGGTCCCGATGGCGATTCTCCCCGCCGCCGTGGATCCGGAGCGGATGGGCCTGAACATCACGCCCTACGACAACGACGACAACACGGCCGGGACCGGCTCGACCGTGCTGCGCCACATCGACATGAGCACGCGCCTGGCGTGGGCCACGTTCGGCTCGGTGCAGTCGGACCCGTACCGCTGGGGCCGCGCGACGCTGCCGGGCTACACGCCGCCGGCGGGCCGCCCGACCACGCCCGCCGAGCCCAAGCTCGCGAGCCCGCTCGACAGCGCGGACTCGCCGCAGACGATCGCCCAGTCCGCGCGCAACGGCGTGCCGATCTCCGGCCGCGAGCCGGCGCCCGCTGCCCGCGGGTTGACGATCACGGGCTGGACGGCCTCACCCGGCACCGTCGACCTGAAGGTCACCGCGGGCGCCGCCGGCAAGGCGCGGCTGTTCCTGTACGGCGTCGACCCGCGGGACGGCAACAAGGGCTACACGCGCGTGTGGAACACGAGCTGTGACCCGGCGACCAACCCGGCGCCGGACTACGGGCTCAGCGCGTGCAGCGCCGCCGACGGCTCCACGCCGCCGTGGGCGCCGGACATGATGGGCGGTGTCCTGGCGAGCAGGACGTTCGACGTGGCCGTGGGCGCGAGCACGCTGTCGCTCCCGATCAGCGCCGAAGCGGCGAAGCGGCTGGAGAAGGGCGTCTCGCTGCTCGTCTCCTTCGTCAACGCGCAGGACGAGGTGCAGGCGTTCGACGTGCCGGTGACCGTTGCGAGCGGCACCGTGGGCGGCACGGTGCCCGCGACGCTGTCGCTCACGCTCGGTCCGGCGGCGCGCTTCGATCCGTTCACGCCCGGGATCACCATGGACTACACGGCGACGACCACCGCGACGGTGATTTCCACCGCGGGTGACGCGACGCTGTCGGTCAGCAACCCCGGCCACATGACCAACGGCGCGTTCACGCTCGCCGAGCCGCTCCGCGTCGAGCTGGAGAAGACGACCTGGAACGAGCCGGTGAGCAACGACGAGGTCGACGTCACCTTCCGGCAGCTGATCAAGCGCACCGACCCGTTGCGAACGGGCACCTACTCCAAGACGGTGACCTTCACCCTGTCCACCACCAACCCCTAGCCGGCCAGCCCCAGCCGGTCCCAGTCGGCCTGCAACGTGACGGCGAGCTCGCGGACCTGACGGTTCCAGCTCGCCGGCGCGTCGTCCCAGGTGAAGTCGCCGGCGGCCACGCGCGCGGCCGCCGCCGGCTCGTCATCGATGCAGACCAGGCCCTGGGCGTCCGGGACGAGCGCGTCCAGGCCGTCGAGATCGATCTGCGCGGCCTTCTTGTCGGGCATCTTGTTGACCGCGAGCGTCATCGGTGGGCCGACCGTGCGCAGCAGCTCGGCGGCCTCGGTCACCAAGGACGCGGTCGACGGGTGCGCGTCCGAGACGAGCACGAGCTGGTCCGCGCACGCCTGCGCGGCGCGCGCCGCCGGCTCCTGCAGGCCGGTACCGCAGTCGAGCACGAGCACGCCGACCATCGTCTGCAGGCGCCGAATCACGCGCAGGTAAGCATCTTCGTCCAGGCGGGCCATGCGCTGCGGGTCGGTCGGCGCGGGCAAGACCATCAGACCTTCGATCGCGCGGCCGAGCCGGCGGTCCAGCGACGTCACCGACAGGTCCGGCTGCTCGAGCAGGTCGCCGAGGTCGTCGACGAACACCTGGTGGTCGGGTGTGAGCGTCCGGCCGAGCGAGCCGTAGTCGGGGTTGGTGTCCACGGCGACGATGCGGTCGCGGCGCTCGCGGGCGAGCAGCGAGCCGAGCAGGACCGTCAGCGTCGTCTTGCCGACGCCGCCCTTGGGCGAGACGACCGCGATCGTCGCGCAACGCGTGAGCCGCGGCGCGGCGATCGTCCGGTTCAGCCGGCCCTGGTAGTCGGACTCGCGCCACGCCGCCTTGGCGCGCTCCATCGCGCCCTTCTGCGCCGGGCGCGTGAGCACCTCGCGGTTGGTCACCTGCCGCGGCTCGGCCGACTCGACGATCGGCGGCTCCTCCTCGTGCCCGAAGAAGGCGCTGATCGCCGCGCTCATCCGGGCGCCCTTGCCCAGCGCCTCCGGCAGTGCCTGTTCGGTGCGCTGGCGCGGCGTGCCGCGCGACGGCTCCTCCGGCACGCGCAGCGCCGCCGGGCTCGGCGGCGCCAACGCCTGCGAGCGCAGCTGGACGAGCTGCAACACCGTGCCGTCCGTGACGTCGCTCTGCGCGAGCGTGCGCTCGAGCGGCAGCGGCTCGCGGCCGGGAGGCGCGACGCTCCACACCGGACCGTCGGGCGCCTCGTCGGCGCTGAGCTCCACGAACGTGGGCATCAGCTCCTGCAGCGGCGTCTCGGTGGACACCACGAGGTCCACCTTGCGGTCCGGCCCCGCGATGGTGACGGCGGCGGTGTTGTTCATCTGGCTCCCTCTTTGGCGAGATGTCCGGCGGGGGTGAAGACGGTCTGGACGAGCAATGGGCGCTCGCCGCGGCGGACGAGCAGGCCACGGCCGGGCGGCTGCGGGGCGGCCTTGACGCCCGGCAGCAGCGCGCCCTCGCTCGGATCGCCGCTCATGATCAGCCCGGGCGAGCCCAGCTCGCGCAGGCGGGCGAAGACGGGCTCATAGAGCCCGCGGGCGCTGCCGCCGACGCGGCGGGTGAGCACGACGTGCAGGCCGATGTCGCGGCCGACGGCGACGAGGTCGAGCAGCGGCGCGAGCGGCCCGCCGGTCGGCCCGGTGGACAGGTCGTAGTCGTCGAACAGCACGACGTGGCGCGGGCCGTCCGGGTCGGGCGTGGTCAGCCGCGGGAACAGCTCGCGCTGGAGGGCGTTCGCCGCCTCCTGCGCCTGCAGCGTGTTGGTCGCGTACTGGTGGGCCGCGTCCGCCAGGTCGGCGAGCGAGCGGCGCACGTCCACGACCGTCAGCCGCACGTCGTCGGGCAGGCCGTGGGCGAGCGTACGCAGCAGCGAGGACTTGCCGGTCTCGGCGTCGCCGAAGACGAGCAGGTGCGGGTCGCCTTCGAGCAGGTCCACGCGGACGGGTTCGAGTGCGCGCTCCTCGATCCCGATCGCGATGCCGTGCTCGTCGGGCGCGGGCACGCTGTGCAGGACGCGCGGGAGCAGCCGGATCGGATCGGCGCGCTTGCCGTCCCAGTGCTCGGCGGCCTGGCGCGCGATCATCGTCAGCGCGTCGCCGATCCCCTCGTCGCTGTGCTCGCCGTCCACGCGCGGGAGCGCGAGCTGCACGTGCAGCCCGCCCGGCGTGAGCGCGCGGCCCGCGACGTCCGGCAGCGCCTCGGCGGCCTTGCGGTTCACCAGCGAGTCGATCGCGTCGTTGAGGCGCAGCTCCAGCCGCGCGCCGAGATTGTCCAGCAGCGCCGGCCGGATCTCGGCCCAGCGGTTCGCGGCCACGACGACGTGCACGCCGAAGCTCAGGCCCGCCGCGGCGAGCTCCTCGACCTGGCGGTCCAAGCCCTCGAACTCGCGCTTGAACACCTCCCAGCCGTCGACGAGCAGGACGATGTCCGGGACGCCGTCGGCGGCCGCGCGGGCGTCGCGCATGCCCTCCCAGCCGCGGTCGCGGAACAGCAGCTCGCGGTCCTCGATCTCCCCGCGCAGCTGGGCGACGACGCGCGGGATCGCCTCGCGGTCGAGCTTGCCGGCGATGCCGCCGACGTGCGGCGCGTGCCGCAGCGGCGCGAGCGCGCCGCCGCCGAGGTCGATCGCGTACAGCTGCACCTGGTTGGGCGCGTGGCGCAGGATCAGCGACGCGGCGAGCGTGCGCAGCGCGGTGCTCTTGCCCGTGCGCGGCGCGCCGACGATCGCGACGTGGCCGCCGGCGCCGGTGAGGTCAAGGGTGTACGGCTCGGTGCGCTGCTCGGCGGGCAGATCCAGGCGGCCGACGGTGGCCTTCAGTCCCGGGTTGCCGCCGCGCCAGAACGGGGGCGCGTCGAGGACCGCGTCGAGCGGCTCGGCCTCCGACAGCGGGTCCACCCACACCTGGTGCACGCGCTCGCGGCCCGCGGCCAGCCGGTCGACGAGCAGCTTGAGCTCGCTCGCGCCGGTGGCGACCGGGGCGACCACCGGCTCGTCCTGGTCCACGGCCTGGGTGTCGAACACGCGCACCGGCAGCGGCTGGCTCAGGTCCACCTCGGCGGGCGCCGGCGCGGACGAGTAGGCGGCACGGAACTGCTCGTAGTGGCTTGTGTCCACCTTCAGGTAGCCGAGGCCGGGCACCGACGGCAGCAGGTAGGCGTCGGGCGTGCCGAGCACGAGCTTGGACTCGACCGAGGAGTACGTGCGCAGGCAGATGCGATAGCGCAGGTGAGACTCCAGGCCGCGCAGCCGGCCCTCGTCGAGGCGCTGGGAGGACAGCAGCAGGTGGATGCCGAGCGAGCGGCCGACCCGGCCGATGCCGACGAACAGGTCGATGAACTCGGGCCGCGCGGCGAGGAGCTCGGCGAACTCGTCGACGATCACGAGCAGGTCCGGGAGCGGCGGCAGCGACGGGTCCGAGAGCCGGCGCTGCTGGTAGTCGACGATGTCGTCGACGTTGCCCGCCTCGCGCAGGATCGTCTGGCGGCGCTCCTGCTCTCCGATCAGCGCGTCGCGCATACGGTCCACGAGCGAGAGGTCCTGCGAGAGGTTGGTGATCATGCCCGCCACGTGCGGCAGGCGGCTGAGCTCCGCGAACGCCGCGCCGCCCTTGTAGTCGACGAGCACGAACGCGAGCTGCTCCGGGTCGTGCGTGGCGGCCAGCCCCGCGACGAGCGAGCGCAGCAGCTCGGACTTGCCCGAGCCGGTCGCGCCGACCAGCACGCCGTGCGGGCCCATGCCCTCCTCGGCCGCCTGCTTGAGGTCCAGCCACAGGACCTCGCCGGTCTTGGTGCGCCCGATCGGCGCGCGCAGCGCCTGCTCACGCGGGCGGTGCGGCGGCGCGGGCGGGACCGCCTCGACGCCGTCGGCGCCGAGCAGCTCGACGAGCCGGACGGACGCGCCGAGCCCGCGCTCGCCGTCGCTGTCGCCCTCGGCCAGGCGCAGCGGCGCGAGCGTGCGCGCGATCGCCTCCGCGATCCCGAGGTCCACCTCGTCGATGCGCACCTCCGGGATCGACGGCGCGTCCTGGCCCCAGACCTCCCAGCCGCCGAGCCCGCGCTCGGGGACCGTCAGGCGGGCGTCGATGTGCGAAGGCTCGAGCTCGCGCGCGTCCGCGAGCAGCACGAGCACGCACTTGAGCTCGCGCGCCCGGGCCAGCAGCTCCTTGAACGACGTACCGCCCGCGATCTCGCCGTCGGGCGTGAAGCCGTCGACGAGCACGACCAGCTCGGGCGCGGCCAGCTCGAAGTTCCGGCGCGTGTGCGAGTCGGCCTCGGAGAGCCGGCGCAGGTGGTCGGCGCGCGGCTTGAGCTCGCGCTCGAGCAGCGCCTCGAGCTCGGCGGGCGTGCGGGTGAGCGTCAAGCCCGCGGACGGGCCCGCGCCCGGATCCACGCGCTGGTGCGGGAGCCACTTCCCCCACTCCCAGTCCGTCGCGTGCTCGGCCTCGAAGTAGGTGATCAGGCGCAGGTCGTGCGGCGCGCGAGCCGCCGCGAGCTGGACCATCAGCCCGCGGGCCCACGCCCGGGCGCGCGTGCGCTCGCCGGTGACCGCCAGCACGCCGCAGTCCGCGAGGTCCACGACCACGGGCTCGTTGCGCAGCTTCGTGCGCCGCTCGATCAGCCGCTTGGCCTCGTGCAGCGACTGCTTCTGATACTCGGCCAGCACGTTCATGCCGAGGTCGAACTCGACCTGCTTGTCGAGCTCCACGGTGCCCTCGCCGATGCGCACGTGCAGGAAGTCCTTGTCGTGCGGACGGCGCTCCCACACGTCGCGGCCCTTGACCAGCTGCGTCCACAGCTGCTTGGCCTCGGGGTACAGGCGGGCGAGGGCGCCGCGCTGGAGCTCACCCGCGACGGCGAGCTCACGGTCGGTCTGGCGCAGGTAGTCGGCGTAGCGGCGCGCGTCCGCCGCCGCACGCTTGCGCACCATGCGCTTCTGCGACCAGCGCATGCCGATCGAGAACAGCAGCAGCAGGCAGATCATCGCGCCGGCGATGTAGAGGAACGTGCTGGAGCCGTACGCGATCGCGAAGCCGAGCATGCCGACGCCGCCGACCACCGGGAACAGCAGGCTGATGATCCCGACCTGCGGCGGCTGCGGCTCGGTCGGGGGTGCGGCGAGGCGCAGCTTGTCGCTCGGCACCGCCGGCGGGTACGCCCGCGGCGGGCGGTGCAGGGTGTCCGTCTGGGGCCTCGTCATCGTCGTCGAACTGGAAAGGTGTGTTCCCGCTCGGGACCCGGGGTACGCCTCATCTGACGTTTGCACTAAAGGGAGGCACATCCACCAATGCCCAACATCGCTGTTACCCCCGAGCAGCTGCAGTCGATCGGCGCCCAGCTCAACGCGGGCGCGGCCAACATCGAGTCCACGCTCTCCCAGCTGGCCGGCCAGGTCGCGCCGCTGCAGTCGGAGTGGCAGGGCGTCGCGCAGGCGCGCTTCCAGGAGCTGTGGGCCGAGTGGCAGCGCTCGTCGCGCGGCATCCAGGAAGCCCTGACGGGCATCAGCCAGCTCACGCAGCAGGCGGGCGTGAACTACGAGCAGACCGAGCAGAGCGTCGCGTCCAGCTTCCACTGAGGCGCCGCACCCAGCCGTTCGGAAAAGCCCGCCCCATGGCGGGTTTTTCTTTGCCTCAGAACGGCTCGAGGCGGATGTCGCCGACGCGCTGCGGGGCGCGGTGGCCGGCCACGTGGGCGCGCTCGGCGCGGTCCTTGAACAGCTCGAGCATGCGCTCGGCGCCCAGGTAGGCGGCGGGCAGCGCGCCGTCGAAGGCCTCCCCCATGGCGTTGGTGCCGCCGCCCGACCAGGGCTGGCGGCCGGGACCGGGGCGGCGGGGCTCGCAGCGCCAGGCGAGCAACAACAGCGAGCCGGGGCCGCGCAGCCCGTTGCCTCCGAAGACGGTCAGGTGCGAGAGCTCGCTCCAGGCCACGTCGTGGACGAGGCGGCCGCGCCAGTCGTGGACGCGGAAGCCGTCCTCCCCCACGACGGTCGCGTACGACCGCGGGTGAAAGAGCCGGAAGCTCGCGTTCACCAGCGCGAAGCCGAAGAGCGCGACGCCGATCGCGCCCACGACCGGGTTGGAGAACAGCGCGCCGACGCCCAGGGCGAACAGGGCGAGGGCGAGCACGAAGAACACGACGCGCGCCGTGATGCCAGGCCGCAAGGTCACGAACGCACCTCCTCGAACGTGGGCAGCAGGCCGCACAGCCCGCGGAAGACCGCCGTCGGCGTGGCCGGCCAGAGCTCCACTGTCGGATCGTCGGGGATGACGAGCCAATACCCGTCTTCGGTGTCCAGTACCTCGATGTCGCGGCCGCCCAGCGCGCCGTCGGCGGGCTCCCAGGTGGCCGAGACGCGCCAGTGCTCGCGCAGGCCGGCCACGACGCGCTCGAACGCCGCCGCCTGCTGGGGGTCGGCGATGCCGGCGCGCACCGCCTCGCGCGCGGCGAGGGCCTCGGCCAGCGCGGCCGGGGCGACCGCGATCCGGATCGCCGGCTCGAAGCGCGGCCGCGGGCCGACGTCGTTGAGGCGCACCAGCGCGTCGATCACCAGCGGCGTGCGCACGGTCACGAGCCGCATCCGGCCGTCCGGAAGCGGATGCGCGAGCACGCTCCCGCGCGGGCTCACCCAGCCGCGGCCGCGCCGGTCTCCGCGCTCCATCCACAGCTCGGCGAGCGGGGCGCGCACGATCTCCCGCGCGGCCTGCAGCCGCGGGTGCAGCGCGCCGTCGACCAGCAGCACGCCGGCGTCCTCGGGCGGCGCGTCACGCTCGCCTAAGACCCAGTCGATCACCTCGACGCGGGCGCGCAGGTCGCCGTGCGCCTCCTCGAACTCGATCATCGCGCGACCTCCAGCGACTCCGCGCACGCCGTCCACGCCTCCGCCGCCTGCCAGTACTCGGCGGTGTCGCACGAGCAGGAGACGATCCACGCCGCGCCGTCCACGAGCAACCGCCACTGCTCCAGCGTGACCGAGACCGGCCGCTCGAGGTCGACGAGGTAGGTCGCGAGCGTCCGCTCGGCGGCGTGCCCGGCGAGCGTCGTCGCGGCGCGGTCGATCAGCCGGAACCCGGGCACGCGCCGCTCGAGCAGCTCCACGCCCAGCGCGGTGTACTCGTCGAGCGTGATCGGCTCCGGCAGCTGCTCGGCGACGACGGTCAGGTTGGCGCGGAAGGGCGATGCGCCGCTCCCGTCGCGGGCGACCAGGAACGTGCCCGGCTGGTCGACCAGCTCGACGTCCTCCGGCAGGTCGATCGCGAACTCGGCGTGCTCGTGGCGCTGCATCAGAACGGGTTCAGGTCGGGCATGTCGACGTCGGGCAGGTCGATGTCGGAGAGCTTGTCGCCGATGTCGCCGACGACGTCGGACGCGGCGTTGTAGCCGTCCACGACGCCGTTGGCCACGGTTGAGCCGACGTCGGCCATGAACTCCTTCGCGGGCTCGATCGACGCCGCCACCGCGCCCGCGGCGAGGCCCGCGCCCGCGCCGATGAGCAGGCCGACGCCCGTCCCGACGCCCGGGAAGATCGCCGTGCCGATCGCCGCGCCCGCGATCGAGGCGCCGCCGACGTAGACGCCCACGCCCGCGGCCCGGCCGACGCGGTCGGTCTCGGTCAGGTTCGGGTTGGACGCGTCCTCGCGGTACTGGTCCCAGCCCGCGCTGCCGATCGAGATCGCGCCGCCCACGAACGGCACCGCCTTGCCCGCCTTCGCCCACTTGCCGGCGGCCGCCCACCGGTCCGCGTCGATGACGGTCACCGGGGAGCGCGTCGCGGTCATGTGGTCCACGACGGTGATCCCGTGCCGCCCGGCGACGAACGTCCGGCCGGCCGAGACGTTCCAGGCGTACCCGGTCGAGATCGCGGCGTTGCGAGCGCGCAGCCCGTAGGCCACGAGCGCGCCGCTGCCCCAGTCCGACGCGGCGTCCAAGGCCCGGTCGCCGAACCACTTGTAGCGCCCGACCGTGTCGTTCTTCGGGTGCGCGAACACCAGCTGGGCGAGGAAGGCGTCCTCGTTGAACCACTTCTGGCCCTCGTTGGTCGTGTTCCACCACGAGCCGCCGCCGGCCGGGGCGCCGGTCCCGGGCGCGCCCGCCGCCGCGTAGGCGGGCGAGGCGGCAGAGGCGGCGCCGAACGCGCCAGCGGCCGTCTGGCCGGCCTCGCGCGCGTCCTCCATCGCCTCGCGCCCGCGCTTCTTGGCCGCCTCCAGGTCGTGCTGGGCGCGTTCGAGCTCGCGCCTGGCGCGCGCCTCATCGGCGGCGGCGACGGCGGCGTCGCTCTCGGCCTGGGCCCGCGAGGCCTCGAACTCCGGAGCGGGCGTGGCCGCGGCGGCGCTCAGCGCGATCTGCTTGGACGCGAACGCGACCGCGTCGCGCGCGGCGGTCTGGCGGTTCTGGGCGTCCTGGATGGCGCGTTCGGCGGCGTCGATGCGCTTCTGGGCGTCGCGCGCGTCGCGGATCGCCTCGCGGGCGCGCTGCTTGGCGCCCCGCAGCGTGCCCGCGTAGCTGCGGGCGGCCTGCTCGGCCTGCCCGAACGCCGTCACGGCGGTGTCGATCGCGCCGCTGTTGGTCAAGCAGGAGCCGGCGTAGGACACGCTCGCCGGCCCGGACCAGGCCAGCCCGGCCGGCATTCCGCGCAGCTCGCCCGCCGCGCCCGTCAGGGTCGCCGCGACGGCGCCGAACTCACCCGCGGCGTCCTCGAGCGCGGCCGGCTCACCTTCGGGGACCTCGATGCCCGCGAACGAATCGCTCATCGCGGCACCATCGCGTTCGTGTCGGTCTGCGAATAGGCCAACCCGGCCGCGCCGACGTTAGACGCCAGACCGCCGATCGATCCCGAGAGCATCTGGAGGGACATGCTCCAGGCCATCGAGAAGTCGGCGATCGCGGCCTGCGCGACCACCTCGCCCGCTGCCCCGGACGCCGCCTGCCCGGCTGAGTCCACCCGTCCCGAAAGACCCGCCACCTGCTCCGCGAGCGCGCCCTGGCGCCCGCTCGCCACCTGCAACTGCCCTGGCTCTACTTCAATGTGCGACAAGGCCCAAACAACGCCTCCAACTTGCCTACGATCAGGTTCTTGGTACCACGGTCATACGCCCCGCACACGCCCAGTCGCACAGATCCGCACAAGGGCGACGGCTAGGATCGCTAACTGTTCATGAGCGCCGCGGTTTCAAAGCGGCCGTCGCTCTACGCCACGGCCGTCGGCAAGAAGTACGCGATGGCCGTCAGCGGCCTGATCCTGATGGGCTATGTGCTCCTGCACATGATCGGCAACCTGAAGGTCTACTTCGGGGCCGAGTCGCTCAACGCCTACGCCGAATGGCTGCGTGAGATCGGCGAGCCGGCGCTGCCGCGCGAGTGGTTGCTGTGGGGAATGCGCTTTGTGCTGCTGGCAGCCGTATTCATCCACATCCACGCCGCTTACGCCCTCACGATGATGAACCGCCGCGCGCGGCCGGTGAAGTACGAGTCCAAGCGCGACTTCGTCGCCGCGGACTTCGCTTCGCGGACGATGCGCTGGACCGGGATCATCGTCGTGCTGTTCGTGATCTGGCACCTGCTGGATCTCACCTGGGGCACGACCAACCCGGACTTCGTCAAGGGCGACGTGTACCGCAACCTGATCGCCTCGTTCGAGCGGGCGCCGGTCGCGATCTTCTACGTGCTGGCGAACATGGCGCTCGGCGTGCACCTCTACCACGGCGCCTGGAGCCTGTTCCAGAGCATGGGCTGGTACGGCACGTGGCGCCGCTCGTTCGCCATCGGCTTCGCCGCCATCGTCGTGATGGGCAACGTCTCCTTCCCCCTCGCCGTCATGTTCGGGGTCATCAATTGAGCACGATCACCCTCGAGTCCCTGATCCCGCCCGGCAACATCGACCGGACCTGGGACGAGCACCGCTTCAACGTGCGGCTGGTGAACGCGTCCAACAAGCGGCGCTTCAAGATCATCGTGGTCGGCACCGGCCTGGCCGGCGCGTCCGCCGCGGCGACGCTGGCCGAGCTCGGCTACGACGTCGGCGTCTACACGTTCCACGACTCGCCTCGCCGCGCGCACTCGATCGCGGCCCAGGGCGGCATCAACGCCGCCAAGGACTACCGCAACGACGGCGACTCGATCTTCCGGCTGTTCTACGACACGGTCAAGGGCGGCGACTTCCGCGCCCGCGAGGCCAACGTCTACCGGCTCGCACAGGTCTCGAACGAGATCATCGACCAGGCGACCGCGCAGGGCGTGCCGTTCGCGCGCGAGTACGGCGGCCTGCTCGACAACCGCTCGTTCGGCGGCGCGCAGGTCTCGCGCACGTTCTACGCGCGCGGCCAGACCGGCCAGCAGCTGCTGCTCGGCGCCTACCAGGCGATGATGCGCCAGGTCGGCGCGGGCAAGATCACCCTCAACACGCGCACCGAGATGCTCGACGTCGTCACCGACGAGACGGGCCGCGCGATCGGGATCGTGGTCCGCGACCTGCTGTCCGGTCAGGTGCGGTCCGTGAACGCGCACGCGGTCGTGCTCGCCACGGGCGGCTACTCGAACGTCTTCTACCTGTCCACGAACGCCAAGGGCTCCAACGCGACCGCGATCTGGCGCGCGCACAAGCGCGGCGCCGCGTTCGCGAACCCGTGCTTCACGCAGATCCACCCGACCTGCATCCCGCAGTCCGACGACACGCAGTCCAAGCTCACGCTGATGAGCGAGTCGCTGCGCAACGACGGCCGCATCTGGGTGCCCAAGCAGCCCGGCGACTTCCGCGCCCCGGACCGGATCCCGGAGGAGGAGCGCGACTACTTCCTCGAGCGGCGTTATCCGGCGTTCGGCAACCTCGTCCCGCGTGACGTGGCCTCGCGCGCCGCGAAGGCGATGATCGACGAGGACCGCGGCGTCGGCCCGCGCCGCAACGGCGTCTATCTCGACTTCGCGGACGCGATCAAGCGGCTCGGCGAGGACGTCATCCGCGCCCGCTACGGGAACCTGTTCCAGATGTACGAGCGGATCACGGGCGAGGACCCGTACCGCGTGCCGATGCGCATCTACCCCGCCCCGCACTACACGATGGGTGGCCTGTGGGTCGACTACGACCTGATGACCACGGTGCAGGGTCTGTACGCGATCGGCGAGGCGAACTTCTCCGATCACGGCGCGAACCGCCTGGGCGCCTCGGCGCTGATGCAGGGCCTGGCGGACGGCTACTTCATCCTGCCGGTGACGATCGGCGACTACCTGGCGCCGATGCTCGGCGGCCAGCTCACGCCCGTCACCGACGACGCGTTCCGCGAGACCGAGGCCGCCGTCCAGAGGCGTGTCGCGTCCTACCTGAACGCCGAAGGCGAGCACTCCGCCGACTGGTACCACCGGGAGCTCGGCAAGATCATGTGGGACGCGTGCGGGATGGCCCGCAACGCCCCCGGCCTCGAGCACGCGATGGCCGAGATCGCCGAACTGCACGAGCGCTTCAAAGCGGGCGTGAAGGTACTGGGCGACGGCGATTCCCTGAACCAGTCGCTCGAGAAGGCCGGCCGCGTGGACGACTTCTTCGAGCTCGCGCAGCTGATGTGCCGCGACGCGCTGCACCGCGAGGAGTCGTGCGGTGGCCACTTCCGCGAGGAGCACCAGACGCCCGACGGCGAGGCCCTGCGCGACGACGACAACTTCTCGTATGTGGCGGCGTGGGAGTACACGGGCGCCGAGCCGGTGCTGCATCGCGAGGAGCTCAACTTCCAGCACGTGCGCCCGACCCAGCGGAGCTACGCATGAAGCTGACCTTGAAGATGTGGCGCCAGTCCGGCCCGGACGCGCCCGGGGGATTCCAGACCTACGTCGTCGACGGCGTGACCGACGAGATGTCCTTCCTCGAGCTGCTCGACGTGCTCAACGAGCAACTCGTCGGCGAGGGCGAGGAGCCGGTCGCGTTCGACTCGGACTGCCGCGAGGGCATCTGCGGCTCGTGCGGGGTCATGATCGACGGCCAGGCGCACGGGCCGCAGCGCGGCACCGCCACCTGCCAGCTGCACATGCGGCTCTACAAGGACGGCGACACGATCGTCGTCGAGCCGTTCCGGTCCGCCGGGTTCCCGGTCATCAAGGACCTCATGGTCGACCGCTCGGCGTTCGACCGCATCATCGAGGCCGGCGGCTTCATCACGGCGCCCACGGGCTCCGCTCCGGACGCGAACCTCATCGCGGTCCCCAAGATGGACAGCGACCGCGCGATGGACGCGGCCGCCTGCATCGGCTGCGGCGCGTGCGTCGCGGCGTGCCCCAACGGGGCCGGCCAGCTGTTCACAGCGGCCAAGCTCGCTCACCTGAACCTGCTCCCACAGGGCCAACCGGAACGTCAGCGGCGTACGATCGGCATGGTGGAGGAGATGGAGAACTACTTCGGGTCGTGCACGAACCACCGAGAGTGCTCGGCGGCGTGCCCGAAGGAGATCAGCATCGACTTCATCGCCATGCTGAACCGCGACTACCGGAAGGCCCGTCGGTGAACAACGCTCAGATCGATCGCCTGATGTCCTCCGTCCCAGCGTCGACGGAGCCGCGCGTGCTCAGGCGCGTCCAGGGCTACGCCACCACGGCGCGCCGAATGGACGCACGGATCGCGGCGTTGCGGATCGAGCTCAACCGGGCGCTGCGCGCGGTCGACGACGCCGTGCCCGAGGGCCGCGGCGACGAGGCCGCCGACGCGGCGCTCGAACTGGCCCGCGAGCTGGACTCGCTCGAACGCATCCAGCCGCGCGTGGACTCGTGGCTGCGCGCGTCGGTCGGCACGGTCAGCGACGACGCGGGCCCGGAGCCGTTCGGCGAGGGTCCGACGGCGTAGGGCCCTAGAGATCCGCGAAGCGATCTCTCAGCCGAAATCGCCACGCAGCCGGCGCCAGCCGGCTCGCGGCGATGAAGCGCCCTAGACGAACGTTGCGCGCGCGGCCACGCGCGCGAACTACGTTGAGCGCGAATGGAGATCGTCGCCACCGCGCTGGTCCTGCTCATCCTGGTCGCCCTGGGCGCGCTCGTGGTGCTGCCGGCGCTGCCGCTGCTGCTGCGCTCGCGCGGGCGCTGGGGACGGCTCGGGCGTACGATCGCCCTCTGCGGGGCATCGTTCTTCCTCACATGGTGCGTCGTGCCCATTTTCGTCTTCCCGAGTGGAGAGGTCACCGTCGGGATGACGATGTTCGCGCTGTACGGGGCGATGATCGAGGCGGTCGTCGTCGCGGTCGCGGCCGCGGTCGCCGCCTACGGCGACTGACGGTCGCGGCGCTGCTCGCGTGCGCGGCGCCCGCCTCGGCGCAGGAACGCGTGTGCGCGTACCGGGCTCCCCAGCCGGCGCCGACGGCGGCCGAGAAGGAGCTCGCGCAGCTGAAGGAGTACGCGCGCCAGCGGGCCGAGTTCGGCTTCCGCAGCGACCTGGCGTACGTGCGCAAGCTGGTGAAGGCCGGCCGCTACGAGTACGACGTCGGCTACATCCCCGTCACCAAGCGCGAGGACGACTACCTCAAGCTGCGCGACCGGCTCCAGATCGGCGACGCCGGCTACCGCTACATCCGGCCGATCCGCGACTTCTACGGCGGCATCTCGGTCGAGGACGACTGGCCGCGCGAGCCGTACCTGCTGATCCGCTTCACGCGCAACGTCGAGGGCTACCTGGCCGGCCTC
Organism: Solirubrobacter deserti; assembly: GCF_003344625.1. Lineage (GTDB taxonomy): Bacteria > Actinomycetota > Thermoleophilia > Solirubrobacterales > Solirubrobacteraceae > Solirubrobacter > Solirubrobacter deserti. The sequence goes on from NZ_QPKJ02000006.1 coordinate 400,592, forward strand.
AAGCGCGTCGCGCGCTTCCCCGACAACCTGCGGGCCAAGCGGGTGCGCTTCAGCGAGCGCGAGCTCGACCGGCTCCGGGACCGGGTTCACGAGGACAGCCGGCGGCTGCGCAAGGCCGGCTTCCACATCCAGGGCTCGAGCTACGACACCGACAAGGGCGTCGCCGAGATCGAGCTCGTGACCAAGCGCACGGACGCGAAGACCTACTTCCGCAAGCGCTACGGCGCGCGCGTGAAGCCGATCGTCACCGACACCGAGACGACCGCGCTCGAATGCGGGAACCCGACGTCGTACCGGATCGCGCCGGACGGCGGCTCGATCGTCGTCCGCTACGAGACGGGCGGAGGCGCCGTATATGAGCGCACCGAGCTCGTCGAGCACGCCGACCGGATCGAGATCGGGATCGTCGAGCGCGCGCCGACCGGGTTCCGCACCGCCGACCTCCAGATCCGCGACGCGCCGGCGACCGCGCTCAGCGCGCCGCTCGGCACCCGCGCGGTGATCGACATGCGCACCGGCCGGCGGGTCGCGCAGAGCGGGCCGAGCCCGGGCGACCCGCCCTGCCCCGGGCCCGCCGAGCCGGCGCCCCCGCCCAGCCTGGGGCCGAACGCCTACGAGCTCGAGGACGACGACAAGGTCGACGCCTACGTGCGCAAGCACTACGCCGACTTCGGCGGCAGCGACCTGCAGGGCACCGCGGCCGCGCCGTACATGGTCTACGGCTTCGTCAAGGACGCCGCGCGCCACGAGCGCGCCATCCAGAGGCTCACCCGGCACCGCGGCAAGGTACGCGTGATGGCCGTCCAGTTCCGCGCGTCCGAGCTCGAGGCGCTGGCGCGGCGGATCGGCGAGGACGCCCTGGCGGGCGACGGCTTTCTCGACGGCTACGGCCGGGCCGGTTTCGCGGTCGCGGACGCGAACCCGGACTGGCAGGCGGTCGCCGTGCGCCTGTACACGACGCGCCAGGACCACGCGGCGTGGTTCGCCGCGCGCTACGGTCCAGCGGTGCGCACTGAAGTGATCGGCGACCGCTACGAGTGCGCCATGCCTGAATGACGTCGGCGCGCGCCGTGCAGCGCACCTACTTCGCGCTGATGCTCGGCAACACGCTGGCGGCGTCGTTCATCTGGGGCGTCAACACGATCTTCCTGCTGGACGCGGGCCTCTCGAACCTCGAGGCGTTCGCGGCCAACGCGCTGTTCTCGGCCGGCATGGTGTTGTTCGAGGTGCCGACGGGGATCGTCGCCGACGGCGTCGGGCGCCGCGCGTCCTACCTGCTCGGCACGCTGACCCTGACGCTGTCGACGCTGCTCTACGTCTACCTGTGGGAGATCGAGGCGGCGTTCTGGGCGTGGGCGATCGCGTCGGTCCTGCTCGGGCTCGGCTTCACGTTCTTCTCCGGCGCGGTCGAGGCGTGGCTCGTGGACGCGCTCGCCGCCACGGGCTACACCGGCTCGCTGGAGACGGTGTTCGGACGTGGCCAGATCGTCGGCGGGATCGCGATGCTGGGCGGCTCGGTCGCCGGCGGCTTCCTCGCCGCGCAGGTCAGCCTCGGCTTCCCGTTCGTGGTCCGCTCGATCGTGCTCGCGATCATGTTCGTCGTCGCCTGGCGGCTGATGCACGACATCGGCTTCACCAAGCCCGAGAAGGTCGAGCGGCCACTCACCGAGGTGCGCCGCATCTGGAGCGCGTCGATCGAGCACGGCTGGCGCGTGCCGGCCGTGAAGTGGCTGATGGTGCAGGCGCTGGTCGCGGGCGGCGTCGGCATCTACGGCTTCTACGCGCTGCAGCCGTACCTGCTCGACCTCTACGGGGACCCGCAGGCCTACCAGGTGGCCGGCCTCTCGGCCGCGATCGCAGCGGGCGCGCAGATCATGGGCGGGATCGCCGCGCCGCAGATCCGGCGGCTGTTCCACCGCCGCACGTCCGCGCTGCTGTTCGTCGCGGTCGCCAGCGCGCTGACGCTGATCCTGATGGGCCTGATCGAGCACTTCTGGGTCGTGATCGGCCTCACGGTCTCCTGGGGCCTGCTGTTCGCGGCCACGACCCCGATCCGCCAGGCGTACCTGAACGGGCTGATCCCGTCCCGCCAGCGGGCGACGATCCTGTCGTTCGACTCGATGATGACCTCGGGCGGCGGCGTCTGGGCCCAGCCCGTGCTCGGCCGCGCCGCGGACGTCTGGAGCTACCCGACCTCGTACGTGATGAGCGGCGGCATCGCGCTGCTCGGCCTGCCGTTCATCGCGCTCTCGCGGCGCCAGAACGCGCCCGCCGACTTCGTCACGGGCGCGCCTGACGCCGGGCCGGTCAGCGCTTCGGAAGGGCAAGCGCCGCCCGAACCCGCGGCTCGTCACGGACGCAGCGGGCACGAACCGGAGCGGTGAGCAGCGCGCCTTCCTCGATCAGCGCGCGGATCTCGTCGGTACGGCGGGACATGGCGGGGCTCCTTGCGATGGGGGTCTGAGCGCGAGGACGCGGTCCCCGCCCGCGCTATTCCGGTCACAAGGAGTGCCCGAACCCGTAGGTAGGAGTCGATGGCCTTCTCCGACGAGCAGTTGCTGGCGGGTGGCCCGCAGGCGTTCGGGGACTTCTACGCGCGCCACGAGCGGGCCGTGTTCCGCTACTTCTACCGGCGCGTGCGCGACGCCGAGGTCGCGGCCGACCTGACCGCGGAGTGCTTCGCCGCGGCGCTGCTCGCGGCACACCGGTTCCGCGGTCGGGAGGGCTCGCCGGCCGTGGCGTGGCTGTTCGGGATCGCCCGCAACGTGCTGCGGCGCAGCGCCGAGCAGCGGCGGGTGGAGTCACGGGCACGGGCCAAGCTCGGGATGCCGCCGCTCGTGCTCGAGGACGAGACGCTGGCCGCGCTCGACCGCATCCACGCCGGGCGGCTGCTGGACGACGCCCTGACCTATCTGCCGGCCGACCAGGCGGAGGCCGTCCGCGCTCGCATCGTCGACGAGCGCGAGTACGAGGACATCGCCCGCGAGCTGCGCGCGTCCGAGGCGGTCGTGCGCAAGCGCGTCTCGCGCGGGCTGAGCGCGCTCCGGCGCCACGTGGAGGACCGCGCATGACCGATCTGCCCCAGCTGCAGGCCGACCTGACGGACGCGGCGACCCGGCACCGCCGGCGCCGCCGCGCGCGCCGCGTGACCATGCGGGTGGCGGTCGCGGCGGCGGTGGTCGCCGCCGTGCCGCTGCTCGTGCGCGACCTCGGCGCGGCGGACCCCGAGCGGCCCGCGACGACGCCGACGCCCACCGTGCACGGCCCGATGGACACGGTCGAGGAGGCGTTCGCCGTGTTCCGCCGCCCGGCGACCGCCGGCGACAAGGTGCCCGGCCTGGAGGCGGGCGAGGAGTCGCGCTTCCTCGGAGGCTCGGCCGCCCACCCCGTGTGGCTGGTCAAGCGTGGGGACGAGCTGTGCCTGGCGGTGCGCACGACCCGCAACGAGCCCGTGCCGTGCGGCCCGGAGAGCGTGTTCGCGTCCGGTCAGGCGCTGCTCGCGCGCTCCTCCGGCGGCCGCCTCGTCGCGGTGCTCCCGGACGCGGTCACGACCGTCACGGCCATGAGCCCCGGCGTCAGGCCTTCCACGCTGCCCGCCGACGCGCTGCTGATGCTGATGACGGGCGGCGACGGCGTGCGCCTGGAGTGGACGGCACCGGACGGCAGCCCCCGCACCTACGAGGTCCGCGGCCGCGGTCCGGCGGCGTTCTGGAGCCGCTTCTGGGACGTCGAGATCCCCCAGGACCGCCTGGAGGGCTTGCCGGGCGCGCGGAGCCTGGGCTCCGAGGCCGGCGTGTCGGCATGGCTGGTCCCGCGCCGCGACGCGGTCTGCCTGGTCGTGATCGCCGGCCGAAGCGAGAACAGCGGCTGCCGCAGCCCGGTCTCCGACACGCGCTTCCCGATCGTCGTCTCGGCCGGCGCCCGCATCGTCGCGGCGTTCCCGGACACCCTGAAGGCGCTCGCCGTCGAGCCCGGCTCCGCCCGCCACACGGTCTGGCACAACGCCATCGTGATCGACGGCGACGCGGAGCTGATCCGCTACGAGGACTCCGCGGGCGAGCGCGAACTGCGGCTGCCGCGGCAGGAGGACTTCGTCCTGCACGCGGACGCCGTCGACCCGAGCGACCTCGGGCCGCCGCGTTAGCGCGCGCAACGGAAACCGGTGTTGCCCGTGGAGCTGTCAGGCGTCATCGACGACCGTGCGCTCACCCGGTAGCGATTGCAGTAGGAGTCGTGGCACAGGTAGGACCCGCCCCGCGTGACCTTGGCCTCGCCGAACGACGGCCCGGCCGGATCGGTGCGGGGACGGCCGGCGTGGCGCATCGTGTGCCAGTCGGCCGTCCACTCCCACACGTTGCCGATGGTGTTGTAGAGCCCGTAGGCGTTGGGCTCGAACGCATCGACGGGCGCGGTGCCGCGGAACCCGTCCTCGGCCGTGTCGCGGTCGGGGAACGACCCCTGAAAGATGTTGCAGCGCCACGGCTCGAGGTCGTCGCCCCATGGGTAGCGCGCGCCTTCCAGCCCGCCGCGGGCGGCGAACTCCCACTCGGCTTCGGTCGGGAGCCGGCAGCCCGCCCAGCCGCAGTAGGCGAGCGCGTCGGCGTGGGAGACGTGCACGACAGGATGGCGGTCACGGCCGCGCAGCGTCGAGTCCGGCCCTTCCGGGTGCCGCCAGCTCGCCCGCTCGACGACCCGCCACCACGGCGCTACCGCCGCACCCTGCGTCGCCCGCTCCGCCGTCCGGCGCGAGAGCAGGCCGATGAACACGAACGACCAGCCGAACCGCTCGGCTTCCGTAACGTAGCCGGTCGCGTCGACGAAGGCCGCGAACTCGGCGTTGCTGACCGCGGTGGGCGCGATCCCGAACGGGGAGAGCGTGACCTCCCGCTCCGGCCCTTCGCCGTCCGCGGCCCACGCGTACGGCGCCTCGCTGCCCATCCGGAACGTGCCGCCGGGCAGCTCAATCCAGCCGGCGCGAGGCTGCGGCGCGGGCTCGACCGGAGCCGGCTCCCCAGCCACCCCGGACCCACGCGACGCGCCGCAGCAGTCCGACATCAGAACCCGGGGAAGACCGGCGACGCCGGGGTGTAGGTGCCGGTGAGCACGAACCGCAGGTACCGGCCGGCGTTCTTGACGTACTCGTCGGGCGAGTTCGCGGCGCGCTCGATCACCGGCATGTACGGAAGCGCCGCGACGCCACGTAGACGAGCGCGTTCAACGCCAGCAGCCGGACGCGCACGTTGGGATGCGTGTCGGCGGTGTCGGTCAGCAGCTTCACCGGCGCGCCGCCGTGGCCGAGCCGGGCCAGCGCCTCCGCGAGCACCACCTGAACGGCCGCGGACGACTCGGCCGTCAGCCGCGCTCGCAACGCCACGACGGCCGGCTGCGCCGCTTCGCGCAGCATCAGGATGCCCTGGGCCGCCCAGTAGCGCATGACCTCGTTGGGATGGTCGAGCTCGCCGACGAGCTCGTCGAGGTTGCGCGGGTCGCGCTCGATCGCGGTCTCGGCCAGGCGCATGACCTGACGGAGCGGGTACGCCCCGGGCGCGCGGCTCTCGTCGTGGCCCTCGATCGGCGAGCCCTCCGGGATGAACCCGTTGTCGTTGGTCTCGAGTATGTGGTCGTCGAGCGCGCGGCGCAGGCGGCGCAGCTCATCCTCGTGGCGACGATGGCCGACGAGGTTGGTGAGCTGATCGGGGTCGCGCTCGATGTCGTAGAGCTCCTCGGACGGCTTCTCGTCCCAGAACGCCTCCTGCAGCGGCGTGACGGTGCCGTCGAGGTGCGCCTGCTCCCAGTCCTGGTAGCCCCGCTGCTGCCACATGTAGCCCATGTTCTGACCGTAGGGACGGTGCGGCATGTAGTTGCGGATGTAGACGAAGCGCTCGTCGCGCGCGGTGCGCTGCAGGTCGACGCGCTCGTCCATCCTCGAGCGCTGGCCGAAGATCACCCGGCGCGGCCGTGATCGCCGGCCCAGGAACGGCATGCCGTCCATGTGGTCGGGCACGCGCACGTCCGCCAGCGAGAGCACGGTCGCCGGCAGGTCCACGCAGCTGACGGGGTCGCGCACGACCATCCCCGGCCGCGTCCCGGTCAGCTTCTGGAACCGGGCCGGGATGCGGACGATCAACGGCACGCGCAGCCCGAAGTCGTTCGCGAAGCGCTTCGAGCGCGGCAGCATCCCGCCGTTGTCGCCGAAGTAGAACACGATCGTGCTCTCGGCCAGCCCGTCGGCCTCCAACTCGGCCATCCGCCGCCCGAAGTCGGCGTCCATGCGGGCCATGTTGTCGTACATCCGCGCCCGGTCCTCACGCGTGCGCGCCGTGTCCGGCAGGAACGCCGGGACCCGCATCGTCGCCGGGTCGGTCGTCAGCGGCGTCGTCGAGAACAGCTGCGACTCGTGCGTGAGCTGCGACGTGAACTGCGCGAAGAACGGCGTCTCCGGCGTCGGCCGTCCGCGCCAATGCGCGGTGCCCCCGTTCGCGTTCCAGGTCGCTGCCAGGTCGATGTTCGCGTTGTAGTCCGTCTTGGCGTTGTTGGTCGTGTAGTAGCCCGCCGCCCGCAGGTACTCCGGGAAGCCCCGGACGGACGCGGGCATCTTCGCGATCGCCCGCATGTTGTGCGCGGGCCCGCACGTCTCCGCGTACTTGCCCGTGATCAGCGAGAAGCGCGAGGGCGCGCACACCGGCGCCGTCGCGTACGCCGTCTCGTAGCGCACGCCCTCACGCGCGAACGCGTCCAGGTTCGGCGTCCGCGCGAACGGGTCACCGTACGCCCCGATGAACGGGTGTTGTCCTCGCTCAGGAACCACACGAAGTTCGGCCGTGTGAGGCCCTGCGCCTCCGCCGCCGCGGTCAGCGCCGACATCGTGCTCAGCGCCCGACCGCGCCCGCCCCTCCGGCCAGAAACGACCGCCGATCCACACCCTGTCCCATGCCCTCTCCTCCTCAGCCGCCGTAGCGGGCAGCCCGATCCGCGTGCAGCGCATTGTCGAACACTCGCAGCCGATTCTGCAGGTCGGCCAGCGCCAGCGGCGCGCACCGGTCGGCGATCGGGTCAGGGTGTCGCGGTCGCCGTCGGCGGCGACGACTGCTCCGGGTCGGTCTCGTCCACGCCCGGGCGGATGACCAGGAACACGAGCACGAGGACGACGATCGCGATCACGACCAGCGCGATGTGGTGGCCGCGGGTCACGCCGCGTACCCCGCGGCCCGGCCGGCCTGCGCGATCTGCTCGGCCATCTTGCGGTTGGCCTCGTCGATCATCTCGCCCTCGAAGACGGCCGCGCCCGCGCCGGACGCGTGCGCCTCACGGTAGGCGGCGAGCATCGCCTCGGCCCGTTCCCACTGCTCGCGCTCGGGACTGAAGACCTCGTTGACGATCGCGACCTGGCCCGGGTGGATGGTCCACTTGCCGTCCAGGCCGAGCGCGCGGGCCAGCCGGGCGCGCTCGCGCAGCCCTTCGTCGTCGCCCACCCGTGCGTACGGCCCATCTATGGCCTGGATACCCGCCGCGCGCGCCGCGACCACCAGCTTCGAATAGACGTAGTTCAGGTGGTCGCCCGGATAGCCGTCCGGGGCCGCGCCGATCGTGGTGACCGGGATCCCGATCGCGGCGCTGTAGTCGCCGGGTCCGAAGACGAGCGTCTCCATCCGCGGGGAGGCGGCGGCGATGGCCTCGCACACCAGCAGGCCGGTCGCGTCCTCGATCTGCGCCTCGATCCCGATCCGGCCGACCTCCAAGCCGTTCGCGAGCTCGATCTGGGTGAGCAGCTTGTCGGTCATCTCGACGTCCCCGGGCGTGCGCACCTTCGGCACCATCACCGCGTCCAGCCGGTCGCCGGCCCGCTCGACGACCGCGATCAGGTCCTTGTAGTAGTGCGGCGTGTCGGTCCCGTTCACGCGCACGACCACGATCTTGTCGCCGAAGTCGGTGGAGAGCAGCGCCTCGGTGACCCGCTCGCGCGCGCTGTCCTTCTCGTTGGGCGCGACCGCGTCCTCGAGGTCGAGGAAGATCTCGTCCGCCTCGAGCGAGACGGCCTTGGCGATGAAGCGCTCGTTGGAGCCGGGCACGGCGTGGCAGGTGCGGCGTGATCGCGACATAGCGCGCGGATCGTAGCCTCACCGGTATGCCGGAACTGCCAGAGGCGGAGCGGGCGCGAGCCCAGATCGAAAAGGTGCTGGGCCGCGAGATCGTCGCCGTCGACGACCGTGACACGTACGTCTGCCGCCCGCACGCGCCGGGCGAGATCGCCGCCGCGCTGATCGGCCGCAGGCTCACCGCCGCCCACCGGCGCGGGAAGTTCCTGTGGGCGGAGACCGACGGCGGGCCGGACCTGGGCCTCCATCTGGGCATGGCGGGCCGCATCCTCATCGACGAGGCGCCGCACGAGCCGTGGGACCGCTTCGCGCTCGAGTTCGCGGACGGCAGCCGGATGGCGCTGCGCGACAAGCGACGGCTCGGCCGCGCGCTCATCGAACCCGATTTCGGACACATCGGCCCGGACGCCGCACTGATCTCGCGCGACGCCTTCCGCGAGCGGGTGGGACGGGGCACGATGGCCCTCAAGGCCCGCCTGCTCGACCAGAAGTCGCTCTCCGGCGTCGGCAACCTGCTCGCCGATCAGACGCTGTGGCAGGCGCGGCTGTCTCCCCAGCGAGTCTCCGGCGAGCTGACCGCCGAGGAGCTCGACCACCTGCGCCGCGTCCTGCGAGCCGCCACCCGCGACGCCATCAAGAAGGGCGGCGTCCACACCGGCGCCTTCATCAAGCACCGCAAGCGCGGCGCGCCGTGCCCGCGGTGCGGGACCACGCTGGAACGCGCGACGATCGGCGGGCGGACGACGTTCTGGTGCCCTTCGTGTCAAACATGACCAGGAACGGTTGATCAACCGGGCGATGACTGCTCAGCGCTGGGTGGGCGTCGGCCGGTCGGCCGACACGGATTCGGCCACGGCCGGAGCCGCGGCGCGTGCCACCGCGCTCGACGGCCGCGACGACACCCGCCTGCTCGTGGTCTTCGCCTCCCCCGCGCACGACCTGGACGCGCGGCTCGCCGGCGTCGGGGACGACGTGCCGGTGGTCGGCTGCTCGACCGCGGGTGAGATCGCCACCGACGGCCCGGGCGACCGCGGCGTGGTCGTGCTCGCGCTCGGCGGGGCGGGCTTCTCGGTCTGCACGGCGGTCGCGACGGGCGCCTCCGCCCGGCTGCGCGAGCTCGGCTGCGGGCTCGGGCAGGGCTACCTGTTCGCGCGCCCGGCCGAGACCCTGCTCACGGCCGTGTGAGGCGCTCGACGGCGTCGGCGGCCTTCGCCACGCCGCCCTCGGCGCGCACCGTCTGTCGGAGCTCGCGCACGCGCGGTGCGCAGGCGCGCGCCTCGCTCACCGCCTCGCGGATCGGTTTGTCCCCCAGCTGCACGCCCGCGCCGATGGCCTCGAGCGTGGCGGCGTTCTGGAACTGGTCGACCGCCTGCGGGGCAGCGACGACCGGCACGCCGTACCAGAGCGCCTCGTTCGCGCCGCCCATGCCCGCGTGGGTGATGAACACGTCGGCATGCTCGAGGACGTCGAGCTGCGGCTGGGTGCGCTTGGCGTCGACGGTGTCCGGGAGCGCCGCCGGGTCGACCTTGCCGGTGGCGATCACGACGCGGTGGTCGCGGCTGAGCTCGTCCGCGAAGGCCGTGTACAGGTCACCGCGGTCGGTGTAGGCGGTGCCGAAGGAGACGTAGACGAGCGGCGCGTCGCCGGGCGGCGGTGTCCAGCCCTGCCGGCGTGCCTCGTCGATGGCGGGGCCGGCGAACACGTAGCGGTCACTGACGCGGTCCGCGTTCGGCTGGAGCGCTCTCGGGATCAGCACCACGCAGGCCTCCGGGCGGCCGAGGAACGCCTGCGCGTCCAGTTGCACGCCGTGGTCGTCGAGCCAGGTGCGCAGGGTCGCGAAGTAGCGCGCTCCGGAGGGCGAGGCCTTCAGCGCGTCGTAGAACTCGGCCATCTCCTCCTCGTAGCCCTCCCACGCGACCGAGGCGGGCGAGAGCTGCACGGCGGGGACATCCCACTCGTGCGCGGCGGCGTGGCCCGCGAAGCCGCCGATGTCGTACAGGACGGCGTCGTGCGGTTCGAGTCGCTCGATGGTCGGCAGCGTCGCGATCGCGTCGTCGAGGAACACCTGCATCGCCTCGCCCGGGTCCTCCGGCCAGGGCTCGTCGCCGAGCGGCATGACCGTCTCGTGGCCGACGACGGTCGCTCCCGTCGGCTCGACCAGCGCGCGATGGCGCTCGCCGACGACGTACGTGACGTGGTGGCCACGGCGGACGAGCTCGGCGATCACGGCCAGGCTCGGGTAGATGTGGCTGGGCGCGCTCACCCCTGCCATCAGAAGGCGCATTGCCGTAGTTTGTCGGCATGCCGTCGCTTCCGTACCGCCGCCTGCTCGTGGGCGCGCTCGCGCTGTCCCTGGTTCCCGTCAGCTCCGCCCTCGCCGGAGGGACGGTCAAGGTGACGATGGACGAGTTCACGCTCAAGTCCAGCCCGAAGTCGGTCAGCGCGGGCAAGGTCGTGTTCGACGCGCGCAACGACGGCGCCGACCGGCACGAGCTGGTCGTCCTGCGGACCAGCACCGCGGCGTCCAAGCTGCCCCAGAGCGGCGGGCGGGCGAGCGAGAAGGGCCGCGTGGGCGACACCGGCGTGTTCGCCGGCGGGAAGTCCAAGAAGCTCACGGTGACGCTGAAGAAGGGCCACTACGTGCTCGTCTGCAACCTTCCCGGCCACTACGCGGGCGGCATGCGGGCGGACTTCACCGTGAAGTGACCGACCACTTCGCCGGCGACGTCGCGAGGCGCTACGACGAGAGCTCTGCGGCGATGTTCGCGGCGGAGGTCGTCGAGCCGGCGGTCGACGTGCTGGCGTCGCTGGCCGGCGACGGCCGGGCGCTGGAGTTCGGCATCGGCACGGGGCGGATCGCGCTGCCGCTGGCCGCGCGCGGCGTGCCGGTGGCGGGGATCGACCTGTCGGAGGCGATGGTCGCGGACCTGCGCCGCAAGGAGGGCGGTGCGGCGCTGGACGTGGTCGTCGGCTCGTTCGCGGATGCGCAGGTGGACGGGGAGTTCTCGCTCGTCTACCTGGTCTTCAACACGATCGGCAACCTGACGAGCCAGTCGGAGCAGGTCGCGTGCTTCGCCAACGCGGCCCGCCACCTCGCGCGCGGCGGGCACTTCGTCATCGAGGTCGGCGTCCCCGACCTGCGCTCGTTGCCCGTGGGCCAGACCGGGGTCGTATTCGCGATGGACGAGGACCACTGGGGCATCGACGAGTACGACGTCGCCAACCAGGGGCTGATCTCCCACCACTTCGAGCGGGTGGACGGCGAGCTGCGGCGCAACTCGATCCCGTTCCGCTATGTGTGGCCCGCCGAGCTGGACCTGATGGCCCGGCTCGCCGGGATGGAGCTGCGCCGGCGCTGGGAGGACTGGACCCGCTCGCCGTTCACGAGCGAATCGCGCCAACACGTCTCGGTCTGGCGCAAGCCACCCGGTTGACGTCCGCCCGCCGTGCGAACATACGTTCGCATGACCAGCGACGGCTCCGCTCACACCCGCCTGCGCCGCGCCATCCAGGCGGGCAACCTCGCGATCATCCACGTCACCGCCGCCGAGCTCGGCTACATCACGCTGCGCGACGCCCTCGGCATCCTGATGGTCATCGAGCGCGAAGCCGAGGAGCGCTTCGACGCCGCGGCGGTGCGCTGGGCGGGACGGTTGGCCCTGGAGACGCCGGATCTGCAGCTGGCCGAGCTGGCGGGCGCGCTGGAGTCACTGGACGCGCTTCCCGACGAGCACGCCCAACGGGTCCTGTTCGGGCTGGCCGAGCGCGCCCGACCGCTCGCGCGCAAGCGCGCGGCGCCGCCATCGGTCACTTGACCACCGTATGGGTGGTCAACTGACGGCGCGCGGCGCGGCCCTTCCATACTGGACGGCATGACCGCCGGCGGCCTCGTCGACGCCCTTCCGCGCGACAACGACCCTGACGCCCTGTACGAGGCGTTCATGGCGTGGAGCGAGGAGCAGGGGCTCACCCTCTATCCGCACCAGGAAGAGGCCGCGATCGAGCTCTTCAGCGGCAACAACGTGGTGCTCGCCACGCCGACCGGCAGCGGGAAGTCGATGGTGGCGATCGCGGCGCACTTCGCGGCCATGGCGGCGGACGAGATCACGTACTACACGGCGCCGATCAAGGCGCTCGTGTCCGAGAAGTTCTTCGCGCTGTGCGCGATCTTCGGCGCCGAGAACGTGGGCATGCTCACGGGCGACGCGTCGGTGAACCCGCGCGCGCCGATCATCTGCTGCACGGCCGAGGTGCTCGCGAACATCGCGCTGCGCGAGGGCCCGGACGCGGACATCGGCCAGGTCGTGATGGACGAGTTCCACTTCTACGCCGAGCCGCAGCGCGGCTGGGCGTGGCAGGTGCCGCTGCTCACGCTCCCGCAGGCGCAGTTCCTGCTGATGAGCGCGACGCTCGGCGACGTGAGCGACCTGCGCGAGGACCTCACGCGCCGCACGAACCGCGAGACCGCGCTGGTCGACACCGCCGAGCGGCCCGTCCCGCTCCACTTCACGTGGTCGCTCGAGCCGCTGCACGAGCTGCTCGAGGACCTCGTCAAGGCCGACCAGGCGCCGGTCTACGTCGTGCACTTCACGCAGGCCTCCGCCCTGGAACGCGCGCAGTCCCTGCTGTCGGCGAAGCTCTGCACGCGCGAGGAGCGCGACCAGATCGCCGAGGCCATCGGCGCCTTCCGCTTCACCGCCGGTTTCGGCAAGACGCTGTCCCGCCTGGTCCGCGCCGGGATCGGCGTCCACCACGCCGGCATGCTGCCCCGCTACCGGCGGCTCGTCGAGCAGCTCGCGCAGACCGGCCTGCTGAAGGTCGTCGCGGGCACGGACACGCTCGGCGTCGGCATCAACGTCCCGATCCGCACGGTCGTCTTCACGGGCCTGGCCAAGTTCGACGGCACCAACCACCGCATCCTGAAGGCGCGCGAGTTCCACCAGATCGCGGGCCGCGCCGGCCGGGCGGGCTTCGACACGTCCGGGTACGTCGTGGTCCAAGCACCAGAGCACACGATCGAGAACGCGCGCCGGCTCGCGAAGGCCGGCGACGACCCCGTCAAGAAGAAGCGCGTGCAGAAGGTCAAGGCGCCCGAGGGCGCGGTCAGCTGGACCGAGGAGACGTTCGAGCGGCTCCGCCACGCCACGCCGGAGAGCCTCGTCTCCCGCATGCGCGTCAACCATGCCGTGATCCTCAACGTGATCAACCAGCGCGGCGATTCCGACGAGCTGCTGCGCAACCTGATCGAGGACAGCCACGAGGACGCACGCGGCAAGGACCGGTTGCTCAACCAGGCGGAGTCGCTCAAGGAGGAGCTGCTGGCGTCGGGCGTGCTCGAGCGCCTGGACCCGCCCGACGAGGACGGCCGCACGCTCGAGCTCGCGCCCGCCCTGCAACAGGACTTCGCGCTCAACCAGCCGCTCGCCTCGTTCGCGCTCGCCGCCTTCGACCAGATCGACCCGTACTCGGAGACGTTCACGCTGGACGTGCTCTCCGTCGTCGAGGCGATCCTCGACGACCCGTTCCCGGTCCTCATGGCGCAGTCGAAGATGGCCCGCGGCGAGGCCGTCCAGCAGATGAAGGCCGAAGGCATCGAGTACGAGGAGCGCATGGAGCTGCTGGAGGAGGTCACCTACCCCAAGCCGCTCGAGGAGCCGCTGTTCCACGCGCTGGCGCAGTACCGCGAGACGCACCCGTGGGTGTCCGAGGAGGACCTGTCCCCCAAGTCGGTCGTGCGCGACCTGTACGAGAACGGCATGACGTTCAGCGAGTTCATCGCGCACTACGGCGTGATGCGCTCCGAGGGCGCCGTCCTGCGCTACCTGAGCGACACCTACCGCGCACTCAGACAGACGGTCCCCGACCGCCACAAGACCGATGAGCTGGACGACATCGTCGAATGGCTCGGCGAGATGATCCGCCAGACCGACTCGTCCCTGCTGGACGAGTGGGAGGCGCTGACCGACCCCGAGTCCGTGCAGCGCGCCGCCGAGGCCGTCGCGGCCGGCGAGGAGCTCGCGCCGGTGCGCCCGATCAGTGCCAACGCGCGCGCGTTCCGCGTGATGGTGCGCAACGCGATGTTCCAGAAGGTCCAGCTCGCGTCCCGCGACCACTTCCAGCGCCTCGCCGCGCTCGAAGGCGGCGAGCGCCCGCCGATGAAGGCCAACGACTGGGAGGAGGCGCTCGGCGCCTACTGGGACGAGCACGAGGAGCTCGACGCCGGCCCGAACGCCCGCAGCCCCGAGCTGTTCATCGTCGACACGTCGAACCCGCGGCTCTGGACCGTGCGCCAGATCATCAACGACCCCGAGGGCAACCACGACTGGGCGATCGTCGCCACCGTGGACCTCGACGCGTCCGACGCGGCCGGCGAGCCCGTGATCCGGACCCAGTCCTTCGCATGCGGGTAGCGCTCGACGGCGGCCCGTACGGGGTCGCGGCCAGCCCGGACGGCGCCCTGTGGGTCACGCTCACCGAGGCCGGCGAGATCGCACGGGTCACCACCGACGGCGAGGTCACCCGCCACCGCGCGGGCAAGAAGCCGATGCAGATCACGCCGCGCGGCTGGTTCACGTTCGCCGGCGGCGTCGGCCGCATCACGCCCGACGGCCTCGTCACGACCACGAAGGTGGTCGGTTCGCCCTACGGGATCGTCGAGGGCCCCGACAACGCCGTCTGGTTCACCGCCGAGAACACGATCGGCCGCTTCAACGGCAAGTTCGCGTGGTTCGGCGCGCCCTCCACGCCCGCGATGATCGCCGCCGGCCCCGACGGCGCGCTGTGGTTCACGCTCAACGCGACGAGCGCCGTCGGCCGCATCACGCCCGACGGCGCGATGACCGTCCGCGAGCTGCCCACCCGCGACGCCGGCCCGGTCGGCATCTGCGGCACCCACGACGCCGTCTGGTTCACCGAGCTGCTCGCGAACCAGCTCGGCCGGGTCGGCGTCGACGACGTCGTGCAGGAGCTCCCGCTGGCCGAAGGCGCCAAGCCGCACGCCGTCATCCCCGCACAGGCCGACGGCGTCTGGGTGAGCCTGTGGGGCGCGCACGCGATCGCGCACGTCTCCGATGACGGCGACTACGCCGAGATCCCGCTGGACCCGGGCGCCGAGCCGCACGGCATGGCGGTCGGCGCGGACGGCGCGCTGTGGGTAGCCTGCGAGGCCGGCTACCTCGAGCGCATCGGCCAATGAGCTTCTTCGCGATCGCCGCCGGCCACTACGACCGCCACATCGGACGTTACGGCCCGGCGCTCGCGCAGCGCCTGATCGAGGCAGCCGGAGTTCGTGCCGGCGAGCACGTCCTCGACGTGGGTTGCGGCCCGGGCGCGCTGACCGCCGCCCTCCTCCACCACGGCGCACAGGTCACGGCGATCGACCCGTCCGAGCCGTTCGTGAGCGCCTGCGCCGAGCGCAACCCCGCCGCGGACGTGCACCAGGGCGCGGCCGAACAGCTCCCGTTCCAGGACGACGCGTTCGACGCGGTGCTCGCCCAGCTGGTCGTGAACTTCATGCGCGACGCGCCCGCCGGCGTGCGCGAGATGGCCCGCGTGAGCCGCGGTACCGTGGCCGCGGCGGTGTGGGACTACCGCGACGGCATGACGATCCTGCGCCGGTTCTGGGACGCCGCTCGTACGGTCGACCCGGACGCCGGCGACGAGAGCCAGATGCCCTACTGCAGCCCGGACGAGCTCGCCGGGCTGTGGCGCGGCGCCCTCGACGACGTGCGTGTCACGGAGACCACCGTGCAGGCGAGCTACAGCGGCTTCGAGGACCTGTGGGCGCCGCTTGAATCGGGCGTCGCGCCGTCCGGCGCCTTCACCGTCGCGCTGGACGAGGAGCGGCGCGCACGTCTCAAGCAGGAGTTCCGCACCCGCCTGGCCGTGGGCGATGAGCCGTTCACCCTCACCGCCCGCGCGTGGATCGTCGTCGGCCGCAGCTACGCGCTGGCCGCGCGCACCGCGCCCGTCGCCTCCTCGTAGGTGAGCCCGATCCCGGTCAGCAGGTCGGTGGCGGTGGAGCGGATCTGCCCCACGATCACGCTCACGGACAGGTTCGTCGTGCCCTCGAGCACGTGCGTGGCGGTCGCGGCGGCGCGCAGTGCGGGCTCGCGGACGACGTCGAAGCCCTCGCCGCTCTCCAGCGCGGCCGCCAGCGCCTCCACCGCCGCTCCGAGGTCCTCGAGCGCGTCCGCCACCTCGGGCGGCACGTTCTCGTCCAGCGCGAGCGCGCGCATCGAGCCGCGTGCGAGCACGCGCACGTTGCGCACCGCGAGGTCGATCCGCGCCGCCGCCTCCGCATAGAACTCGACCGTGTCCCGCTGGTGCCGCCGGACGGGCGAGATGCGGGCGGTCGAGCGGCCCTCGTCGGTGGCGGCGAAGAAGCGCTCGCCGAACTCGTCGATCCCGCGCGCCCGCACCAGCGCCGCCTCCGCCGCTTCCGCCGAGCGCTGCCGCAGCGCCTGCGCGATGTCGCGCAGCGTCGCGGTCAGCTCGTCCAGCACGGGCCGCGCCGCGCCGCGCAGCACCCGGATCGGGTCCGTGGGCAGCACGACTGCCGCCACGACCAGGGCGACCACGCCGCCCGTCAGCGCGTCGAGCGTGCGCGCGAGCGACACGCCGCCGCTCGGCGGCGTGATCGTGAACACGAGCGCGGCGGAGATCGCAACCTGGTTGACGAACAGCGCGCTCGTCCCGAAGAACATGCCCAGGGCGACCGCGATCGTCACCGCCAGCGCGAGCTGCCCGATGCCCGTGCCGAGCTCATAGGCGAGCAGGTCGGCGATCAGGACCCCGAGCGTGACCGCGAACACGAGCTCGCGCGCGCGCCGCCCGCGCTCGTAGTAGTTCTGCCCGATCGCGATGATCGCCGCGACCGGCGCGAAGAACGGCGCGTCGTGGCCCCACAGCCACTTGGCGAGCGCCCACGCCAGCGCGACCGCGATCCCCGCCTGCAGCGGCGACCGCCAGCCCGCCTTCACGCGTTCCCAGCGCGTCGCCATCGACACGCGGGAGCGGCTCGCCGCGTCCTCGAACAGGCCCTCGGGGATCACAGCGGCCGACGGTACTTCACGAGGTCGAGCCCGAGCAGCGGCTCCAGGAACGACTGGCCCTCCTGCACCCAGCCCTCGCGGGCGTAGAACGCCCGCGCCCGCGCCGCGCCGTGCGGCGTGTAGAGCCGGATCGCCGTGTAGCCCTGGCGCGCGGCCTCCGCGAGCCCGAGCGCGTGCAGCCGCGCCGCGAGCCCGGTGCCCCACCACGGCGGGCGCACGAACAGCATCCACAGATGCGCGAGGCCGGGGATGACCGCGTGCGGGCGGTCTCGCTCCGTGGCGCAGACGACGCCGACGTGCCCGGCCGGCTCGCCACCGCCGTCGACCGCCATGGCGCACCAGGTGGTCGGCGCCTTCAGCCGTTCCCGGATCGCGCGGATCTCGAGCGAGCGTGGCGGCGGCTGCCAGCCCGCCGGAGCCCACTCGAAGTACGACTCGAAGCCGAGCCGCGTGGTCTCGGCGAGCGCGGCGGCGTCGTCGGGGCCGGCGAGGTGGATGTCGAGTGCGGCGGCGTCAAGCATAAGGCTCTACTCGAGGGTAAGAAGCGCTCGGTTCGGGTCTGAACCCTACCCCCAGGATTCAAGCGCGAAAGCCACGCTGCCGACACCGAGGGGCAAGGTGACCCGTCGAATCCTCTCCACCGCTCTCGTCAGCGCCGCCGCCGTCGCGGCCCTACTCGGCATGCCCGCGAACGCGGACGATCCTACGCCGACCGCCACGGCCTCGCCCGTGGCGACGATGGTGGAGACGGTCGTCACGCCGACCGCCACAGAGGCGCCCACCGAGGCGCCGACCGTCGAGGAGAGCACCCCGGCGCCGACGGAGGCCCCGACCGAGGTCCCCACGGAGACCCCCGCCGCCACCGAGACGCCCACGCCCGAGACGACGCAGACCCCTGCGCCGACCGCGACCGAGACCCAGACCGCCGCGCCCACCGCCCCGGCCGCGACCGAGACCGCCACCGCCACGGCCACGCCGGAGGAGCGCAAGAAGCGGTCCAAGAAGGACGCCAACCGCTCGAGCGCGAAGAACGGCCAGGCTCGCGCGTGCGAGGCCAACACCAAGAAGTCGACCTCGACCTCAGCTTCAGGCTGTGTCAAGGCCGACGACGGTGATCACGCCGGTCACGCCCACACGGTCTCGTCCGCCGCGCCGACGCCGCGTCTGACCAACGACAACGGCTCGCCCGCTCCGTCGAACCCGAGCTTCTCGCTCGCGACGCCCGGCCCGGCCAAGATCGGCGTGCCGAACTTCTTCATCGACAAGTTCCGGATTCCTCCGTTCCTGCTCCCGATCTACCAGGCCGCCGGCATGCAGTACGGCATCCGCTGGGAGATCCTGGCCGGCATCAACGAGATCGAGACCGACTACGGCCGCAACCTCAACGTCTCCAGCGCCGGCGCGCTGGGCTGGATGCAGTTCATGCCCGCGACCTGGAAGGCGTACGGCGTCGATGCCAACCGCGACGGCGTCAAGGACCCGTTCAACCCGGTCGACGCGATCTTCGCCGCCGCGCGCTACCTGAAGGCCGCCGGTGCCGAGACCGACATCCGCAAGGCCGTTTTCGCCTACAACCACGCCGACTGGTACGTCGACAGCGTGCTGATGCGCGCCCAGGTCATCGGCGGCATCCCCGGCGACCTCGTCGGCTCGCTCACCGGCCTCACGCAGGGCCGCTTCCCGGTTCGCGCCAAGGCGACCTACGCCGGCGCGCTCAAGGAGGCCGACAGCCACGTCAAGGGCTCCAACGCCGCCGTCACCGTCGAGTCCGACGAGACGCGCCGCAACATCGAGATCTTCGCCAAGGCCGGCTCGCCCGTGATCGCCGTCAACGACGGCAAGGTCCTCAAGATCGGGTCCAGCGAGCGCCTCGGCAAGTACGTGATCGTGCAGGACGTCTACGGCAACACGTACACGTACGGCCACCTCAAGACGGTCGCCGCGACCTACCCGTCGCCCAAGAAGCGCACGGCCAAGAAGGACGAGGGCGAGGACGCCAAGCGCCGCACGACGTTCGAGCACGAGTCCAAGGCCGACGCCAAGGCGCCCGCGAAGAGCGAGCCCGACACGACCGTCGAGGCCGCCCCGACGGCCAAGGTGCGCCTGTTCGCCAACCCGACGCGCAAGCACGCCCGCGCCGCCGGCGGCGACGTGCAGGTCTCGGCCGAGGACGGCGGCGAGCTCGCCTCCGACAGCGCCCCGCTCGGCCTCAACCCCAAGGACTTCGTCGCCAAGCCGCTGGTCAA
This sequence comes from Solirubrobacter deserti, assembly GCF_003344625.1. Lineage (GTDB taxonomy): Bacteria > Actinomycetota > Thermoleophilia > Solirubrobacterales > Solirubrobacteraceae > Solirubrobacter > Solirubrobacter deserti. The sequence goes on from NZ_QPKJ02000006.1 coordinate 419,987, forward strand.
GGGCGCGCGCGTCCTCGGCGGCACGACGCTCGGCCGCATCGGCCAGGTCAACGAGAAGGCGCCGCACCTGCTGTTCGAGATCCGCCCGGCCGGCCGCGGCGCGCCGCGCATCGACCCGAAGCCGATCCTCGACGGCTGGAAGCTGCTCGAGTCCACCGAGGTCTACCGCGCCAAGGGCAAGAACGCGCTCTTCGGCAAGGACGCGGGCGAGATGTCGATCGGCGAGATCATGCTCATGAGCAAGGAGAACCTGATCCGCCGCGTGCTCGCCGACAACCGGATCGAGGTCTACGGCTGTGGCCGCGGCGACATCCGCTCGGGCGCGATCGACCGCCGCGTCATGGCCACGCTCCTGTACCTGGCCAACTCCGGCCTCAAGCCCACGGTCTCCAGCCTCAAGTGCGGCCACGGCTACCTGACCGCGTCCGGCAACGTGTCCGAGCACAGCACGGGCACCGCCATGGACATCGCCGCCATCAACGGCATCACGATCACGCCGGGCACGCAGGGCAAGGGCTCGATCACCGACCTCACGATCACCCGCCTGCTGAACCTGCAGGGCACGATGAAGCCGCACCAGATCATCTCGCTGATGACGTTCAAGGGCGCGGACAACACGATCGCGATGGGCGATCACGGCGACCACATCCACGTCGGCTGGCGCCCGCTCTACGGCACCAACGAGAAGGCGGCGAAGCAGATCGACGCCATCCTCAAGCCCCAGCAATGGATCAAGCTGATCGACCGCCTGGGCGAGATCGACAACCCGACGGTCGCTGAGCAGCCGTCGAAGTACGCCGTGAAGGTCAAGCGGGCTTCACACTAAGATTCGCGGTCATGTCGACCGCGGACACCAAGGCCCAGATCGCGCAGGTCATCGCCGGCTTCCAGCACGAGGTGCCGGCGCTCGAGAGGCTCAAGCTGGTATTCGAGCTCGAGCTGCGCGGCCGTGGTGACATCCAGCTTTTCCGCGTCGAGGTCCCCGGGCCCAAGATCACCAAGGACATCGCGTCCGACGCGAAGGTCCGCCTGTCGATCCCGCGCGCCGAGTTCAACGAGCTCGCCAAGGAGAACACGATCCGCCACTGGCGCGAGAAGTTCGTGTCCGGCCACGTCAAGGCCAGCGGCCCGCCGGAGATCCTGAAGCTGATCGCGAACGTCGTGGCCAAGCAGGAAGAGCGGACGCGCACGCGGCGCTTGAGCGCCCGCAACCACGCGGCCTAGAGGGTGTAGCGTTCCCGGCGGCATGCCGCCGGCACTCAGCCTCGACCAACTGCGCACGGCCGTCTCGCAGGAGCGGATCGACACCGTCCTACTGGCGTTGACGGATATGCAGGGCCGCCTGCAGGGCAAGCGGCTGGTCGCGAAGCACTTCCTCGACGAGGTCGTCGAGCACGGCGCGGAGGCCTGCAACTACCTGCTCGCGGTCGACGTCGAGATGAACACCGTGCCGGGCTACGCCATGAGCTCGTGGGAGCGCGGTTACGGCGACTTCGAGATGGTCCCGGACCTGGCGACGTTGCGGCCGGTGCCGTGGCACTCGCGGACCGCGCTGTGCCTGGCCGACCTGCGCTGGGCGGGCGGAGAGCCGGTCGCCGCGTCGCCACGCCAGATCCTGCGCGCGCAGCTCCACCGGCTGGCCGAGCGTGGGCTGGAGGCGTTCGCGGGCACCGAGCTCGAGTTCATCGTCTTCCGCGACACCTACGAGGAGGCGTTCGAGCGCGGCTACCGCCACCTCAAGCCGGCCAATCAGTACAACGTCGACTACTCGCTGCTGGGCACCGCGCGGGTGGAGCCGCTGATCGGCCGCATCCGGCGCGAGATGACCGCCGCCGGGCTCGTCGTGGAGGACTCCAAGGGCGAGTGCAACGACGGCCAGCACGAGATCAACTTCCGCTACGGGCCGGCGCTGCAGACCGCCGACGAGCACTCGATCTACAAGACGGCGGCCAAGGAGATCGCGGCGCTGGAGGGCATGGCCATCACGTTCATGGCCAAGTTCAACGAGCGCGAGGGCTCCTCGTGCCACATCCACATGAGCGTGCCGGGGCTCGACGAGCAGGGCTTCGACCGCTTCGTCGCCGGCCAGCTCGCGTGCCTGCGTGAACTCACGCTGCTGTACGCGCCGAACGTCAACTCCTACAAGCGCTTCGCGTCCGGCTCGTTCGCGCCCACCGCGGTCGCGTGGGGCCACGACAATCGCACGTGCGCCGTGCGCGTGCTGCACGGGCGCTTCGAGCTGCGCCTGCCGGGCGCGGACGTGAACCCGTACCTGGCGCTGAGCGCCATGATCGCGGCCGGGCTGCACGGGCTCGAGCAGGAGCTGGAGCTGGAGGAGCCGGTCACGGGCAACGCGTACGTCGCCGACAAGCCGCGCGTGCCGACGACGCTGCGCGCGGCGCGGGAGGCGTTCGCGGGGTCGGCGGTCGCGCGCGCCGCGTTCGGCGAAGAGGTCGTCGCGCACTACCTCAACAACGCGGACGTCGAGCTCGCCGCCTTCGAGGCGGCGGTCACCGACTGGGAACGAGTACGGGGTTTCGAACGGCTGTGATCGCCGACTCCCTCTTCGCGCCGGTTGTATCGACCACCGCGTTCGAGGAGACGCTGGAGCGGCTCTCCACGGCCATCAAGCTGGGCCTGCTGGAGCCCGGCGCGCGGCTGCCGCCGGAGCGCGAGCTGTGCGAGCAGCTCGGCATCGCGCGCTCGACGCTGCGCCAGGCGCTGACGGCGCTCGTCCAGTCCGGGCACCTGGTGGCGTTGCGCGGGCGTGCCGGCGGCACGTTCGTGGCCGACCCACCGCCCGCGCTGCAGCCGCGCCCGGAGAGCCTGCTCTCCTGGCGTGAGACGTGCGACACGCGCGTGGCGGTGGAGCTCGGTGTGGCGGTGCTCGCCGCCGAGCGCGCAAGCGCGGACGATGTCGAGCGGCTGCGCGCGCTCGTGGCCGCGATGGCCGAGGACGTCGAGGACTTCGGGCTCTACCGCCAGGCCGACGTGCGCTTCCACATCGGGCTCGCGGAGGCCACCGGCTCCCCCGCACTGGTGGCGGCGATGACCGAGACCCAGGGCGCGATGGGCGACCTGTTCGCGCACATCGCCCACCCGCCCGAGGTGCTGGCGTGGGCCAACGCGCAGCACGGCCGGCTCGTCGACTGCCTGCGCCGGCGCGACGGCGCCGTTGCCGTCCGCACCATGCAGGATCATCTGCGCGGTTCAGAACACGTCCTAGCGGGGTTGTTGCCGTGACGTCCACGCCCGTGCAGAGCGACGACGAACGAAGGCTCGCAGAGCTTGGCTACAAGCAGGACCTCCAGCGCGCCTGGAGCGGGTTCTCGAACTTCGCGATCTCGTTCACGATCATCTCGGTCCTCGCAGGCTGCTTCACCACCTACGGGCAGGCGTGGAACAACGGCGGGCCGATCGCGATCTCGTGGGGCTGGCCGATCATCTGTGGGCTGATCCTGCTGGTCGCGTTCTCGATGAGCGAGCTCGTGAGCAAGTACCCGACCGCCGGCGGGATCTACTACTGGGCCTCGACGATGGGCGGCCCGAAGTGGGGCTGGTTCACCGGCTGGTTCAACTTGATCGGCCTGGTGGGTGTGGTCGCGTCCGTGGACTACGGGTGTGCGACGTTCCTGAACGCGACGTTCACGCTGTTCGGGGTGAACCTCGGGTTCATGGACTGGAGCGACACGTCCGGCGTGCTCGGTGAGACGTTCTTCCTGTTCGCCGTCATCCTGACGTTGCACGCGCTGATCAACATCTACTCGTCACCGCTGGTGGCGATGCTCAACAACATCAGCGTCTTCTGGCACGTGGCGGGCGTGGCCGCGATCATCGCGATCCTCGCCTTCGTCCCCGACCAGCACCAGAGCGTGGACTTCGTGTTCACCGAGACGATCAACAACTCGGGCTTCGGCGGCGGGATGTTCTGGTTCTACGTGCTCCCGCTCGGCTTCCTGCTGACCATGTACACGCAGACGGGCTATGACGCGTCGGCGCACGTGTCCGAGGAGACGCACGGCGCGTCCGAGGCGGCGGCCAAGGGCGTGTGGCGCAGCGTGTTCTGGAGCGGCGTCGGCGGCTGGTTCGTGCTGCTGGCGATCACGTTCGCCGCGTCCGACGTGAACGCGGTCAACGAAGGGCTCGGGTCCTCGCTGGCCGTATTCGGCAGCGCGCTGCCGGACGGCTGGGAGAAGATGGTGGTGGTGATCGCGACGATCGGCCAGCTGTTCTGCGGCATGGCCTGCGTGACCTCGTGCTCGCGGATGATGTATGCGTTCTCGCGCGACCGGGCCGTGCCGGGCTGGCAGCTGTGGACGCGGCTGAACCATCACCGGGTCCCGGCGCTGGCCGTGATCGCGTCGTGCGTGGCCGCGTTGGTGATGACCTTGCCGGCGCTGGAAGGTGACGAGGCGGGCGCGCCCTACGCGTTCTTCGCCGTCGTCTCCATCTGCGTGATCGGGCTGTACATCGCCTACGTGATGCCGGTGTACCTGCGCTGGCGGATGGGCGACGCGTTCGAGCCCGGCCCGTGGACGCTGGGCCGCAAGTACCGGTGGGTGAACCCGCTCGCGATCGTGTGGGTCGGGATCTGCGTGATCATCTTCTGCCTGCCGTTCACCCCGGCCGCCGTGCCGTGGCGCGACGAGTTCGACATCCGCTACGTCAACTACGCGCCGATCACGGTCGGGCTGGTGCTGCTGATCGTCGGGTTGTGGTGGACGCTGAAGGCCAAGCACACGTTCAAGGGCCCGGTGCGGACGATCGAGTTCGAGGAAGAAGGCGTCGGAGTTGAAAGTTAGGCACATCCCCTCCACCCCACCCCGATCATCCGACCTCACTCGCGGTCACGCGTGACGCGCCCAGTCATCGGCCTGTGCGCGGCCGTAGAGCGGGCGCGGTGGAGCGTGTGGGACGACGAGGCGGTGCTGCTGCCGCGCGGCTACATCGACGCGATCCAGCGCGCGGGCGGGTTGGCGATCATGCTCCCGCCCGACCCGGCGCCCGAGGAGGTGCTGACCCTCGTCGACGGCGTCATCCTCGCCGGCGGCGCGGACTACGGCGAGCGGCCCGACCGGGACGCGTTCGAGATCGCCCTCGGGCTGGCCGCGATGGAGCGCGACGTCCCGCTGCTCGGCGTCTGTCGCGGGATGCAGCTGATGAACCTCGCGCGCGGCGGCACGCTGATCGAGCACCTGCCCGACGTGCTCGGCCACGAGGACCACCGGGCCGTGCCGGGCGCGTTCGGCGATCACTACGTGCGGCTGCTCCCGGACTCGCTGGCGGCGCGCGCGGCGGGCGCCGTGTCACATCCGACCAAATCGCATCACCATCAAGGCGTGGACGAGATCGGCGAAGGCTTCGAGGTGACCGGGTGGGCGACCGTGGATGAGCTCGTGGAGGCGATCGAGGACCCGACGCGGCGCTTCGCGCTCGGCGTGCAGTGGCACCCGGAGGCGTCCGGCGGCGAGGAGATCGCGGCGCTGGTCGAGGCGGCGCGCGTATGAGGCTGCGGGACAAGGTCTGCGTGATCACCGGCGCGGCGGGCGGCATCGGCGCGGCGTCCGCGGCGCTGTTCCGCGCCGAGGGCGCGACCGTGATCGGCGTCGACCTGCGCGACGACTTCGAGGGCGTCGATCTCGCGCTCGCGGCCGACGTGGCCGACGAGGAAGCCGTGATCGGCCTGATGAAGCGCGCCCGCGAGGAGTACGGCCGCATCGACGTGCTGTTCAACAACGCCGGCATCTCCCCCGACGACGACGTCTCCGTGCTGGACACGACGCTGGAGGCCTGGCAGCGCGTGCAGGACGTCAACCTGCGCAGCGTCTTCCTGTGCTGCAAGCACGGGATCCCGCACGTGCTGGACACGGGCGGCGGCTCGGTGATCAACACCGCCTCGTTCGTCGCGGTGATGGGCGCGGCGACGTCCCAGATCTCCTACACCGCCTCCAAGGGCGCGGTGTTGGCCCTCTCGCGCGAGCTCGGCGTGGAGTTCGCCCGCCGCGGCGTGCGCGTCAACGCGCTCTGCCCCGGCCCGGTGGACACGCCGCTGCTGCGCGAGCTGTACGCGAGCGACCCGGCGAAGGCCGCCCGCCGGCTGATCCACCTGCCGATGGGCAGATTCGCCCACGCGCGCGAGATCGCCCAGGCCGCGCTGTTCTTGGCCTCGGACGACTCGTCCTACATCACGGCTTCGACGTTCATGGTCGACGGCGGCCTGTCCGGCGCGTACGTGACACCTGAGTGATCTCGGCGAGCGGAGCGCGCCGGGTACTGGTCGGCGACGAGCCGCTCCACCAGGGCCCGGTCGATCGCGAGCTCTCCCTCATGCATTCACAGGGAGATACCCTTCGCCGACGTGACCTTGTTCGAGGCGGCCAAGGCCGGGGACTCCGAAGCGGTGCAGGCGCTCTTGCGCGACGGTGCCAACGTCAACGAGCGCGAAGGCGCCGACCACACCTGCGCGCTGCACTGGGCGGCGGCAGCCGGGCATCTGGAGGTGGTCCGCGTGCTGTGCGACGCGGGCGCCGACGTCCACGGCGAAGGTGACGACCACGCGCTCGGCGTGATCGGCTGGGCGACGTGCTGGGAGCCCGCCCAGCCCGAGATCGCCGAGTTCCTGATCGAGCGCGGCGCGCGGCACCACATCTTCTCAGCGCTCGCGCTGGGCGTCGAGGACCGCGTGCGCGCGATCGTCGCCGAGGACCCGAGCGCGCTCAACCGGCGCATGAGCCGCAACGAGGACCATCGCCTCCCGCTGCACTTCGCGGTCGACCGCGGCCGGGCGGACATGGTCGAGCTGCTGATCGAGCTCGGCGCGGACCCGCTGGGCGTCGACGGCAACGGCCACTTCGCCGCCACCTACGCGCGCACGCCGGACATCGACCTCGCCGCGATGCGCGCCATCCACGCGCTGGCCAAGGCCGAGCTCGTCAGCGCCGACCGCGGCTCGCGCGCGCCCCGCGGCTACGAGATCGACGTGCTGGCGGCGCTAAGCGTCGGCGACCTCGAGGCCGCCGAGCGCTTGGTCGGCGCGATCGGCCCGGGCGTCCTGCACCTGATGGCCAAGCGCGGCAACCGCGAGGCGACCGCCTGGCTGCTCGAGCACGGCGCGAACCCGAACGGCCTCTGGACCCACTTCGGCAAGCTCGTGAGCCCGCTGCAGGTCGCGACGCGCTACGGCCACGAGCACGTCGCGAGCATCCTGCTCGAAGCCGGCGCCGACCCCTCCGGCATCGAGAGCGGCGACAACGGCCTGCCGCGCTCTGAGCCCGAGACCGTGAGCGTCGTGCTGGAGATGCGCGAGCACGACCCACACATCTCCGAGCTGCTGAACGCGTTCGAGGACGGCTGGGTCCAGGGCATCACGAGCCGCTCGGGCGTCGTCCGGCTCGAGCTGGAGACACCCGGCGGCACGTGGGGCGCGGCGGTCACGCTCGTCGAGGGCCGGCTGGAGCGCCTGCCGTTCGACTGGCGCTCGCACGCGCACTGCCTCAGGCCGTAGTCACCGTCATCAGGTTGCGGGCGCTCGGGGCGACGTTGATCGCGTCGGCGCCGAGCTTGGTGTCGACGTGCAGGAGGTCGCCCTTGTCGCCCCGGTTGACGAACACGCGCGCGTGCAGGCCCATCACGGCCACCTGCTGGCTCGCTCCGGTGACGGCGATGCTGTCGTTGCCGTTGGTGCCGTTGACGGTCACGCTGTCCTGCGCCTGATCGGTGGCCGTCGTGCCGCGGGACGGCGCCAGCTCGAGCGTGACGTGGTTGGTGTCGGAGCCGCTCAGGTCCTCGACGCGGACCGTGTCGGTCCCGGCGCCGGCGAGGATGTCCACGCGCTCGACGTCGCCCATGTCGACGTCGTCGCCGTCGCGCAGCACGCGCGTGCGACCGCCGATCGGCTCCACGCGGAACGCCTCGTTCAGGCCCGTGCCGTTCATCATCAGGAAGTCGGTGCCCGCGCCGCCCTCGACGATGTCGCGGCCGTCACCGGCACCCCAGGTGAACGTGTCCAGCCCTTCGCCCATGAGTGCGACGTCGGTACCGGAGCCGCCGATGATCTGGTCCTGCCCGGGCGAGCCGACGAGCACGTCCTTGCCGCTGCCGCCCTCCAGGAACGGCTGCAGCTTGTCCTTGGCCATCTTGCTCGCGTCGACCGTGTCGTCGCCGTTGCCGGCGAAGATCGGCAGGCGGTCCCCGGGCTCGGCGTTGAGGATCGAGATCCGCGCCGGAAGCCCTTCGATCTCGTGGAGGCCGCCGAGGTTGGTGACCTTGACGACGTCGGCGGCGGCGGTGCCGGTCACGGCGATCGTGTCCGTCTTGAGGTCGGCGGCGCCGAGCTCGGTGAGGACCTGGGTGAGCCCGGTGCCGCTGAGGTCGCCGACGGTGGTCGAGTCCGTGCCCGCCCCGGCGAACAGGTGGAGCGCCTCGGCGCTGAACCGGAGCGTGTTGAGCCGGGCGCGGCCGCCCGCGGGTTGAAGGTCGAAGGAGTCGTTGGCCGTCGAGCCGGACACGGTCACGCGGTCGGAGCCCTCGTCGCCCTCGAGCACCAGACCCGGCTGGATGACCGCGCCGCTGAAGCGGTCGTCGCCGCGGCCGGCCCGAACGACGACGTCGTCGGCGTTCTCCACGCGGATTTCCGCCGCGAGGCCGGTCACGCGCCGGGCCTCGCCGAGCGTGCTCACCGTGACGGTGTCGGCCCCGCCCGTGCCGGCGATGTCGAGGCCGTCACGCGCGCCGTCGGCGAGGCCGAGGTCGGCGTTCAGGCGCGTGACGCTCGTGCCGCTCAGGTCCCCGACGTCGACGAAGTCGCCGCTGCCCGCGGTGTTGATCTCGGCGGTCTCCATGCCCGCCGTGTCCGCGCGGGGGCCGAGGTCGCGGTTGAGCAGGACGCGGCCGTTGAACGCCTGCACGGTGAGCTCCTCGGCCTCGTCGGTGCCGAGCTCGCGCAGCGTGTCGGTGCCGCTCTGGCCGTCGATCGTCACGGCACCTTCAGCGTGAACGGCCGTGTCGTCCCCCGCGCCGAGGAACAGGGCATCGTCGCCGCCGCCCGGGTGCACCAAGTCGTTGTCGTCGCCGGCGACGACGGTCTCCGCGCCGGCCCCGCCGGTCACGACGTCCGTGCCGGCACCGGTCTCGATGCTGGTCGGGACCGTCGTGGCGAACGCGATCCGCACGTTGTCGTCACCCGCCCCGGTGCGGACCGCGATCCGCGTGACGGCCGGGCGCTCGAACGCGTCGTCGGCGATCCCGTCGGAGTTGAGGTCGAGCTGGATGGTGTCGGCCGTGGCGCGCAGCGTCAGCCGGTCGGCCGCGGCGTCGCCGTCGACGGTGAGCGTGCCGTTGGACACGGTGGAGACGACCGCCGCGTCGGCGGCGGCGGCCGGGGCGGCGAGCAGGATCGCCACGGTGAGGAGCAGTCGGCGCATCGGACGATCCTCCGCTGCGCCGCCCGCCACGCATATGGGGGACTTCCCCCTTCCGGATCAGCCGTAGTTCGGGATCTCCTGCACCGACCAGGCGTTGCCGTCCGGGTCGCTGAAGAAGACGAACTTGCCCCACGGGAACTCCTGGACGTCGCCGACTTCGATGCCCTTGCCGGTGAGGTCGGCCTTCGCGGCCTCGATGTCCTCGACCACGAGCTGCAGGCCCTTGAGCGAGCCGGGTTCGACCTCGGTCAGGCCGGTGCCGATCGCGATCGAGCACGCGGAGCCGGGCGGGGTGAGCTGCACGAAGCGCAGGTTCTCGTTGACCTGATGGTCGTGATCGGCGTTGAAGCCGACCTTGACGTAGAAGTCCTTCGCCCGGTCGACGTCGGAGACGGGCACCGCAACCAGCTCGAGCTTGTAGTCCATGAGCGGAACTCTACGGACCGTTGCGGTCAGTTTCTGTCCTTAATCCCGTGGTCAGACCGCTGCCGGTGGGTTCAAGGTCCGGATCGGCCCGCCGAACCCACCGGTATGAGCGCGAGCCGTCGCAACAACGTCCACATCACCGGCAACCCGGACGGACGGCCGATGGTCTTTGCCCACGGCTTCGGCTGCGACCAGGGCATGTGGCGGCGCGTGGCGCCGGCCTTCGAGGCGACGCACCGCGTGGTGCTGTTCGACCATGTCGGCTCCGGCGGCTCCGACGCGTCCGGGTTCAGCCCCGCGCGGTACGCCAGCCTGACCGCGTACGCGCGCGACATCGTCGAGTTCTGCGTGGAGCTCGACCTGACGGACATCGTGTTCGTCGGCCACTCGGTGAGCGCGATGATCGGCGTGCTGGCGTCGAACCTGGCCCCGGAGCGGTTCGCCTCGCTCGTGCTGATCGGCCCCTCCCCGCGCTACATCGACGACGAGGGCTATGTCGGCGGCTTCACCCGCGAGGACATCGACGGGCTGCTGGAGAACATGGAGACGGACTATCTCGGGTGGTCGAGCGTCATGGCGCCGGCCATCATGGGCCGGCCCGACGCGCCCGACCTGGGCGAGGAGCTGACCGCGTCCTTCTGCCGCTCAGACCAGACGATCGCGCGCCACTTCGCCCGGGTCACGTTCACGTCCGACAACCGCGCCGACCTCCCCAGGACGACCACGCCCGCGCTCGTGCTGCAGTGCCAGGACGACGTGATCGCGTCGATCCCGGTCGGCGAGTACGTGCACGCGCAGCTGCCCGACAGCACCTTCGTGCTGCTCGACGCCTCCGGCCACTGCCCGCATCTCAGCGCGCCCGCCGAGACGATCGACGCCATCCGCGCGTTCTCGCCCGCCGCGGCGACCGTCTGATGCCCCGCTCCGCGGTCGACGACCCCTCGCTCGAGGAGCTCTACGAGGACGCTCCGTGCGGGTACCTGTCGATGACCGCGGACGGCACGATCACCCGTGCCAACCGGACGTTCGCCCGCTCGCTCGGCATGGGCGCCGAGGCGCTCGTGGGCCTGCGGCTGCAGTCGCTGATGACCGCCGGCTCGCGGCTGTACGCGGAGACGCACTGGCGCCCGCGGCTCGACCTCGCGGGCGAGCTGCGCGAGATGCCGATCGATCTCGTCCGGCCTGACGGCAGCCGGCTGCCCGTGCTGCTCAGCGCCGTGCAGGTCGGCGACAGCGTGCGCGCCAGCCTCTTCGATGCGAGCGACCGGCGGCGCTACGAACGCGAGCTGGTGGCCGCCCGCGACGTCGAGCGGGCCGCGCGCGAGCGCGTCGAGCGGCTGCAGGAGCTCTCGGCCGCCTTGTCGGCCGCCGTCGGCGTCGACGCGGTGGCGCAGGCGCTCGTCGACACCGTGTTCGACGCCGTCGCGCCCGAGCACTGCGCCGTGGTGCTCGAGGGCGCGACCGTCCACGAGCGCAAGGAGCTCGTGGGCGCGGCCGGTCCCACGGTCGAGCGCGTGCTGGCGCTGGAGGTGAGCGGGCAGCGCATCGGCTCGCTTGCGCTCACCCTCCTCGGCGACCGTGCGCTCAGCCCGGAGGAACGCGTCTTCCTCGACGCCTGCGCCGCGGCCGGCGCGACGGCGCTGCGCCGGGCCGACCTGTACGCGCAGATGCAGCACCAGGCGGTGCGCGACCCGCTGACCGGCCTGCCCAACTGGACGCTGCTGCTCGAGCGGCTCGAGCATCTGATCGCGCGCTCGCGGCGCAACGGCGAGCCCTTCGCCGTGGTCGCCGTCGGCCTGGACAACTTCAAGCTCGTCAACGACACGCGCGGGCACGCCGTGGGCAACGAGGTCCTCAAGCTGATCGCCGCGCGGCTCTCCGGTGCCATCCGCGAGACCGACCTCGTCGCGCGCGCCGGCGGCGACGAGTTCATCGTCGTCTACGCCGACCTCGCCGCCGAGGAGGAGAGCGACGTGGTGGCCGCACGGCTGCAGGCGACCTTCGACGCTCCGCTCGTGACCTCCGACGGCGAGATCTTCGTCCGCGCGAGCATCGGCGTCGTGGCCGCCGGCACGCAGGTGCAGGACGCCGAGCGCGTCCTCGGGGACGCCGACGTGGCGCTGATGGCCGCCAAGCGCTCCGCCGCCGGCCGCCACATCCGCTTCGACAGCACGATGCGCGAACGGGCGCGCGAGCGCGCGCGGGTCGAGCAGGAGCTGCGGACGGCGCTCGTCAAGGACGAGCTGGTCGTCCATTACCAGCCGATCGTGTACGCCGACGACGGCGCGCTGAAGTCGATGGAGGCGCTCGTGCGCTGGGAGCACCCGGTCCGCGGCCGCGTGTCCCCCGGGGTGTTCGTCCCCGTCGCCGAAGACTGCGGGTTGATCGTCGACATCGGGCGCCATGTCCTGCGGACGGCGTGCCGCCAGCTCGCGGCGTGGCGTGCCGCCGGCGTCGTCGGCGAGGACGTCGGCGTCACCGTCAACGTCTCGGCGCGCCAGCTCGAGCAGAGCGGGCTCGCGGCCGACGTCGCGGCCGCGCTCGCCGAGTCCGGGCTCGACGCCACCCCGGCGGTGCTCGGCCTCGAGCTGACGGAGTCGATGCTCATGAACTCCCCGAACTCCGCGCTCGACCGGCTGCACGAGCTGCGCGCGCTGGGCGTCCGCCTGCTGCTCGACGACTTCGGCACCGGCGCGTCCTCGCTGGCGCGCCTGCGCCGCCTGCCGGTCGACACGCTCAAGATCGACCGCGCCTTCATCACCGGGCTCGGCCGCGCGGACAGCGACGACGACGCGTTCGTCGCCGCCATCACCTCGCTGGCCGCGGCGCTGCGGCTCGAGACGGTCGCGGAGGGCGTGGAGACCGACCAGCAGCTCGCGCGCCTGCGTGAGCTGGGAGCCACCAGCATTCAGGGGTTTCTGTTCTCCCAAGCCCTGCCGGCGGACGAGTTCGCCCGTGACTGGGGCGCCGCCCGCCGCTGAACGTCCTCAGCGCTGCTTCTTGGTGCGGGCGCGGATCTCCGAGCGCAGCATCGAGCCGCAGTCGCTGTACTCCTCGAGCTCGGTCGGGATGTTCTTGACCGCCTTGCGCAGGGCGCTGACCGAGTAGCGGCGGTCGATCCAGCCGTTGTCGGCGCAGTCGCGGAGGATCGTCTTCGTGCTGCGGCTGGAGCTGCTCAGACGGCCGTCGCCGCCGCGCTTGAGGACGCGGTTCAGGCGCTTCTTGCACTCCTTGGTCTTGGCCGACTTGCCCGACAGCGCCTTGATGCCCCGGCGCAGCTCGGACTTGGAGTACTTGCTGTCGATCCGCCCGTCCTTGGTGCAGTCACGCGCCGGTTTGGGCAACGCCGCGGCGGAGGCACTCGCCGGGACGGCGAGGATCGCGACGGCAACGACAGCGGCGGTGAAAAACCTGATCATGGGGACTTCCAACGTGCGTATTGCGCACAGGTTGCGTGTAAGCGGTGCGTTAGGTTGAACGCATGCCTCGTGACCCCTACCGCGTGCTGGGTGTCCCCTCGACCGCCTCGTCGGAGGAGCTGCACGACGCCTACCGGCGGCTCGTCAAGCTTCACCACCCCGACCGCAACGGCGGCTCGGAGGAGTCCGCACGGCGCTTCGCGGAGGTCCAGGAGGCCTACGAGGCGGTGCGGTCACGCCCCCGCGCGGCGCGCCCCCAGCAGCGGGCGGCGGACGCGGCCGACGCGGTCAAGGAGCGGATGGTCAAGCTCGAACGCGAGCTCCGGGAGGCCCAGGCGGCGCGCGAGCGCGCCCGGCAGGCGGCGCGCGACGCCGTCCGCGACGGCGAGCCCGAGCCGCGCGTGGCGGAGACCGACGACAGCATCGCCAAGATCCTCGGCGACCTGCGGGACGAGGTGTCCGGCAAGGTCGCCCAAGGGCTCCGGCACCCGGCCGTCAAGCGCGTCGGCGACCTGATCGACGACGCGATCTCGCGCGTGGACCGGCGCTGACGCCGGCCCTCAGCGCCGGTTGCGGATCGTCATCGTGGTTGTCGTCGTACTGCCCGCCTGACCCGGCACGCTGGCCTTCGCGGTCAGCGTGAGCTTGACCGAGCGCACGCCCTTGAGCGCCTTGCGCGCCTTCGGCGTGAGCTTGAGCGTCGCCCGGCGAGTGCCGGTGACGGTCCGGCTGGCGACGGTCCGGGAGCGCAGCTTGAGCTTGCGCGCCGTCTTCGCGTCCACCGTGAGCGTCAGGCGCGTGCGGCACTTCGGCTTGGTGCACGTGACGTCCACGGTCACGCCGCGGCGCAGCAGCGTCTTGAGCTGCGGGCGCCGCGCCGAGACACGCAGCCACGGCGCGGGAATCCCGTCCAACACCGGCGGCTCGACGCGCGGAACCGGGACCGGCGTGACCGACCGGCGCAGCGTGACCGAGTCGTCCCCGTCGTCGGTGACGCGCAGGCCGAAGCTCGCGGCCAGGTGGCCAGCGTCGTCCCATCCAAAGGAGGGGCCGTCGTCGTATTCCCCGTCGCCGTCGGCATCCCACGCCGTGCCGAGGCAGCATCGGTCGCCGGCGTCCGCATCGCTGCCACCGCCACCGATCGCCGTGCGCCGGTACGCCGCCTGGAGCGGGTTCGCGACGTCGCCGGTCTGCATCGTCGCGTCGGGCCCGAGGTTCCCCGGGACGAACGGCACCTGGGTCGTGCTCACGGCCGTGCGGCCGCGGGCGTCCGTGGCGCGCAGCGCGAGGGTCGCCGGCCCGTCGAACCGCCGCCAGACCGAATAGGCGTTCGGCGGCGCGTCGTCGAACGCTCCGTCGGCGTCCAGGTCGGCGGCCCAGTCGGCGCCCGTCGGCCCGCTGCCCGCGAACTGGAGCAAAGTGGCCGCGGACGGACGGGCCGGCGAGACGGCCATCCAGTGCGCCCGCGGCACGGCGATGTCGGCGGCGTCCCGCGCGGAGACGCTTGTGACCGGCTCGGCAGGAGCACCGTTCCGGCGCACGCGCACCTCGTAGGTGCCCGGGGTCAGGTACGTGAAGGTGATCTGCTCGCCCGTTCCGTCGTCGAACTCGCCGTCGCCGTCCGCGTCCCACTGGGCGTCGTACCGGCCCGAGGACTTCAGCGTCACCGGCTTGCCGACTTCGACCACGCGCGAGCGGTCCTGCGGGAACCGGCTCGAGGTGCGCGTCGTCGCCGTGGCGCCGCTGTCATCGGTCACGCGGACACCAGAGAGGTCGACGTTCGGCACCCGCGCGTCGCGGCCGCGGTCGGTCTCGTAGGTGCCGTCACCGTCGAAGTCGTACTCGTAGCGGACGATCTCCCCGTCGGGATCGAGCGCCTCGAGACTCCACCCTCCGGGACCGCACAGGGCCTGATCGAGGTCCACGGTGGGAGCGAGGTTGCCGGCGTGCACGTCGAGCGTCGTCGTCGCGACCGCCGTGGCGCCTGCGTCGTCGGTGAACCGCGCGCGGATCACGCGCTCGCCGGCGGTCGCGAACATCGCCGTGCCGGTCGTTCCCGTGGTCTCGAACGTGCCGTCGCCGTCCAGGTCCAGCGCGGTCTGCACGGTGCGCCCGTCCGGGTCGCTCCCCGTGGCGGTGACCTTGACCGGCGCCCCGGCGCGAGCCGAGTAGGGCGTGGCACTGACCGTGCCCGTCGGCGTGCCGTTCCAGCCGTGCACGGTGAACGTGCGGCTGTCGGTCAGCAGCCCCAGCGGTGTGACCGCCTGGGCGCGCACCGTTCGCTCACCGGCGGGGAACGTGGCGGTCACCCGCTTGCCGGTCGCGTCGTCGAACTCGCCGTCACCGTCCAGGTCCCAGGCGTAGCCGTCGGCGCCCGCCCCGCCGGTCAGCTCGACCTCGGACCCTGCGCGCGGGGAGGCGGGAGACATGCCGATGCTGATCGCGACAGACTCCGGGACGACGCTGCACGCGGACGCGACTTCAGGCGCGAGCAACGCAGCGCCGAACACGCCGGTTGCGACCAATCGGGAGACCATGCCCGTAAACGTAGCCACGGACGAACCCGCGACTACCCAAATCCTCGTCCACTGGTCAATCGAGTAGCTCGGCGGCTTCCAGCCAGGCGGCCTCGAGCTCCTCGCGCTCGGACTGCACGGTCGCCAGCTCGTCCTGAAGCTCGCGCAGCCGGGCGAAGTCGGTGGCCGCGGCCGCCATCGCGGCGTGCAGCTCCTCCTCGCGCGTGCCGGTCTTCTCCAGCGCCCGTTCCAGCCGCGCGGCCTCCTTGCGGGCGGCGCGGACGACGGCCTGGTTCGGGGTCGAACGGGCTTCCTTCGCCGCGACGGGCGCCGGCTCGGGCGCGCGCAGCGACAGGTACTGGTCGATGCCGCCGGGCAGGTGGGTGATCGAGCCGTCGCCGAGCAGCGCGTAGACGTTGTCGCAGACGCGCTCGATGAAGTAGCGGTCGTGGGAGACGACGATCAGCGTGCCGGGCCAGCCGTCGAGCAGGTCCTCGAGCGCGGTCAGCGTGTCGATGTCGAGGTCGTTGGTGGGCTCGTCGAGCAGCAGGACGTTCGGCTCGCCCATCAGCAGGCGCATCAGCTGCAGCCGGCGGCGCTCGCCGCCGCTCAGGTCCTTGACCAGCGTGCGCTGCTTCTCGCCGCGGAAGCCGAAGCGCTCGAGCAGCGAGCCGGCGGTCAGTTCGCTCCCGTCGCCGAGGCGGGCGAAGCCGCGGACCTCTTCGACCGCCTGCAGCACACGCAGCTCGCCGGGGATCTCCGCCGTGTCCTGGGACAGGTGCGCGAGCTTGACGGTCTGGCCGTGCTCGACCGCACCCGCGTCGGGCTGGAGCTCGCCCGCGAGGATGCGGGTCAGCGACGACTTGCCGGAGCCGTTGACGCCGACGATCCCGATCCGGTCGCCCGGGCCGATGTGCCAGGTCAGGTCCCGGAGCAGCCGCTTCTCACCGAACGCGAGCGACACGTGCTCGGCCTCGATGACCTTGCCACCCAACCGGGAGGACGCGAACCGCAGCAGCTCGGCGCGATCGCGGGCCTCGGGCTCGTCGGCGATCAGCGCGTTGGCGGCCTCGATCCGGAACTTGGGCTTGGCGGTGCGCGCCGGCGGCCCGCGCCGCAGCCACGCGAGCTCCTTGCGGATCAGCATCTGGCGGCGCTCCTCGCGCGCCGCGGCCTGGCGCGCGCGCTCGGCCCGCGCCAGCACGTAGGCCGCGTAGCCGCCCTCGTACTGGTGCACCTCGCCGTCCGAGACCTCCCACGTGTGCGTGCACACCGCGTCGAGGAACCAGCGATCGTGAGTGACGACGAGCATCGAGCCGCGGCGCGCCGCGAGGTGCTTCGCGAGCCAGTCCACGCCCTCGACGTCGAGGTGGTTGGTGGGCTCGTCGAGCAGCAGCAGCTCGGGGTGGCCGAGCAGCGTCTTGGCCAGCGCGATGCGCCGGCGCTCGCCACCGCTCAGCGGCTCGATCAGCGTGTCCAGCCCGCGCGGGAAGCGCGTCATGGAGACGCCGCCGAGCAGGCCGTCGAGCACGTTGCGGTAGCGGGCGTCCGCGGCCCACTCGTGGTCGGCCAGCCCGCCGACGAGCTCGTCGCGGACCGTGCGGGTCGGGTCGAGGTCGTCGCCCTGGCCGAGCACGCTCAACGCGAGCCCGCCGACCCGCGTGACCGCGCCCGCGTCCGGCTCCTCGATCCCGGCGATCAGGCGCAGCAGCGTGGACTTGCCGTCCCCGTTGCGGCCCACGATCCCCACGCGGTCGCCGGCGGAGACGCCCAGCGTGATACCGGACAGGATCGTCCGGGCGGCGAAGCCCTTGGCCACGTCCTTGAGGTTCACGAGGTTGCGCGCGGGCGCTGACATCGGCCATCAGCCTACGATCCTCTGCATGGAGGAGCTCGAGGAGGAGCAGGAGCACTTAGACCAGACGTGCGCCGCGTTCGACGCGGCGTTCGCCGCGCTGACCGGCCGCGGCGAGTATCGCGGCGACGACGAGTACGCCAACGAGGCGCTCGAAGCGATGCGGCGCGAGCGCATCCGCGTGTACACGGAGGCGAGCGGACCGCTGTACTTCGGCCGCATCGACCGCGCCGAGGGCGGGACGCTGTACGTCGGCCGCCACGCGATCTGGAGCGCCGAGAACGACCTGCTCGCCGTCAACTGGCGCGCGCCCGCCGCGGAGCCGTTCTACACCGCCACCGAGCGCGACCCGCACGGCGTGCGCCGGCGCCGCCGGCTGGAGATCGAGGACCGGACGGTGCTCGGGTTCGTCGACGAGCCGCTCGACTCCGACTTCGAGGACCACCTCACCGAGGCGATCGTCGAGGACATCACGCGTCAGCGCGTCGGCGAGATGCGCCAGATCATCTCGACGATCACGCCCGACCAGTACGAGCTGATCGCGCGGGACGTGGACGGCGCGCTGGTGATCCAGGGCGGACCGGGCACGGGCAAGACCGCCGTCGGCCTGCACCGGGCCGCCTGGCTGCTGTACGCCAATCCCCAGCTCGGCCGCGAGGGCGTGCTCGTCGTCGGCCCGAACGAGACGTTCATCCGCTACGTCGAGCAGGTGTTGCCGGCGCTGGGCGAGAGCGCCGTCGAGCAGCGCGCGATCGGCTCGCTGGTCACCGAGCCGCACGGCGAGACCGACGAGGCGCGCGAGCTGGCGACGCTGAAGGGCAGCGCCCGGATCGCGGTCGTCCTGCACCGGCTGCTGTGGGACCGGCTGCATTTCGAGGACATCGAGATCCCCGTCTCGCGGCGCGTCACGGCCACGGTGACCGCCGACGAGCAGCGCGAGCTCGTGGCGGCCGTCCGCGAGCGCACGTTCTCCTACGAGGCCGGGCGCGAGCGCTTCCGCGAGCGCCTCGCGGGTACGCTGGCCTCGCGCATCCTCACGCGCGACTCGCTCGCGGGCAGCGAGGAGGCGGTCCGCACCATCCGCAAGGCCAAGGAGTACAGCCGGGCGGTGACGAAGGCGTGGCCGAAGGAGACGCCCGAGGGCCTGGTCAAGAAACTGTTCACGAACCGTGCACGGCTGGAGCGCGTGGCCGGCGACCTGCTCGAGCCGGAGGAGATCGCGCTGCTGCTCAAGGCGAGCGCCGCGACCTCCAAGCACGACATGACGCCGACCGACGTCGCGCTGCTCGACGAGGCGCACTGGCTGATCGACCCGGGCTTCCGCCGCTTCGGGCACGTGGTCGTGGACGAGGCCCAGAACCTCACGCCGATGGAGCTGCGCATGACCGTGCGGCGCGCCCGCGGCCAGTCGCTGACGATCCTCGGCGACCTCGCCCAGCGCACCGCCGACGCGGGCGTGTCGTCGTGGGAGCGCGTGCTGCGGGAAGCGGGCGTGGACAGCTTCGACGTCTCCGAGCTGGAGGTCAGCTATCGCGTCCCGAACGAGTTCCTGCGCATCGCGGGAACGCTGCTGCCGCCGGGCGCGCCCGCCCCGCGCGGCGTCCGCGACGCCCCGTTCCCGCCGCGCGCGGTCCACACCGACACGCTCGGCGCCGCCGCGGCGGACGAGGCTCGGCGGCTCGTCGAGGCCGTCAACGGCAGCGTCGGCGTCGTCGCACCGCTCGCGCACATGGACGAGGTGCGCGCGGCGCTGGGCGAGTTCGCCGACGCGACCCACGCCGCGCTCGGCGCCGGCATCAACCTGCTCGACCTGCACGTCGCCAAGGGCCTCGAGTTCGATGCGATCGTCGTCGTCGAACCCGCAGCGATCCTGCGCGAACGCCCCGACGGCGGCGTCGGCGGCCTCTACACCGCGCTCACCCGCGCCACCCGGGCGCTCTCCGTGATCCACGCCGAGCCGCTCCCCGAGCCGATGCGCGACGCGTTCCCAACCTAAAGGGGTCAGACCCCTTCAGGTTTCGGGCCTCCCGCAGCAGCGTGTTCGAACCCTAAAGGAACCTAAGAGGGTCAGACCCGTTAATGTTTCTTTAGGTTGGTCAGGCCGTCCAGATGCCGGAAGGCGGGCCGGCGTCTTCGACGGTCGGGAGCAGGCGGGCGACACGGGTGATGGGCGGGCCGCCGTGCAGCGCGGACCAGGTCGCGCCGAGCAGCGCGGCCGCGGTCGGCTCGTCCCCCAGGGCGGCGGTGAGGGCGATCGAGATCCGCCGCAGGGAGCGCTCGACGCGGCCGGACGCCAGCCGGGCGCTGACGAACAGCAGCCGCGCGCCCGGCTCGGACGCCACGTAGTCGTCGAGCGCGGCCGCGATCTGCGTGACGCCGCCCTCGAAGCGCTCGATCAGGCGCTCGACCTCGGCCTCGACCGCGAGCGCGAACAGCTCCTCCTTGTCGCCCCCGCGCGCGTAGAGCGTCGGTTTCGCCACGCCCGCGGCGGCCACGACACGGTCGATCGGCGTGCCGTGCAGGCCGTCGGCGGCGAAGGCCGCGGCGAGCGCGGCGGTGTCGATCGAGGCGCGCGGCCGGGGCATTCCGCCGAATCCTAACCGCGCGGTTCAGATTCGACTCCGCGGAGACAAGTGCCGACCACATGTCCGACCGGCGGTCGGATGGCCCGGCGCGGGGCTCGCCATACGGTCGAGTCATGCACCTGAGGGAACTGAGAACCGCCGGTCACGCCCCCTCGCTGGCGGCCGCGCTCCTGCACTTCGACGTCAGCTTCATGGCCTGGGTGCTGCTCGGCGCCCTCGGCGCCTACATCGGCGAGGACCTGGGCCTGTCGGCTTCAGCCAAGGGCCTGATGGTGGCCGTGCCGCTGCTGTCGGCCGCCGCCTTCCGGGTCGCGCTCGGCCTGCTCGGCGACCGCTACGGGCCGCGCCGCGTCGGCCTGTACTCGATGGGCTTCGTGGTGATCGCGCTGCTCGCCGGGTGGCAGCTCGCGACGAGCTACGCGACGGTGCTGGGCGTCGGCGTCCTGCTCGGCGTCGCCGGCGCGAGCTTCGCGATCGCGCTGCCGCTCGCCGGCCGCCACTACCCGCCGGAGCGTCAGGGCCTGGCGATGGGCATCGCCGGCGCCGGCAACTCGGGCACGGTGCTCACCACGCTGTTCGCGCCACGCCTGGCCGAGGCCTACGGCTGGCACGCCGTGTTCGGGCTCGCGCTGATCCCGGTGCTGCTCGTGTGGGGCGCGTTTGCCCTGCTGGCCAAGGAGCCGCCGGCGCCCGCCAGCCCGGTGAAGCCCCGCGACCTGCGCAACATCCTGCGCGAGCCGGACGCCTGGCGCCTGTGCGGCCTCTACGCGGTCACGTTCGGCACGTTCGTCGGCCTCGCGTCGTTCCTGCCGATCTTCTTCCGCGACCAGTACGGCATCAGCAAGGTCGACGCCGCGACGCTCGTCGCCGTCGGCGCCGCGCTCGGCTCGCTGCTGCGTCCGCTCGGCGGCTACCTCGCCGACCGCGCCGGCGGCACCACGGTGCTCACGGGCGTGTACGGGATCGGCGCCGCGCTGCTGCTGTTCACCAGCGCGCTCCCCGCGCTGGCCGCCACGGCGACCGCGTTCATCCTCGCGATGGGCACGTTCGGCATCGGCAACGGCGCTGTGTTCCAGCTCGTCGGCGTCCGGTACCGGGAACGGATCGGCGTGCTGACCGGGCTCGTGGGCGCGGCCGGAGGGCTCGGCGGGTTCTTCCTGCCGACGATCCTCGGCGTCGTCAAGGACGCGCTGGGCTCCTTCGGGCCGGGCCTCGGCGCGATCGCCGTCGCCGCGGCCGTCGCATTGATCACGACGATGCGCCCGAGCACCGTCGCGCTGGCGGGGGCACGGGCATGAGGGTCCTCGTCGTCGGCGGCGGCATCGCCGGACAGGCCGTGATCGAGGCGATCCGCGAGCGCGACCGCGACATCGAGCTCACGCTCGCGTGCGCCGAGCCGCGCCTCCCCTACGACCGCGTCGCGCTCTCCACCCTGCTCGCGAACGGCGCGGACGTCGACTCGCTCACCCTGCGCCCCGCGTCCTGGTACGAGGACAACGACGTCGAGGTGCTCCTGGACACCTGGGTGGACGAGCTCGACGGCTACGACCGCTACGTGCTGTGCACCGGCTCGGACGCGCTCGTCCCGCCGATCCCCGGGGCCGAGCACGCGCACGTGTTCCGCGGGCCCGAGGACTGCGCGGCCATCACGGCGGCGGCCAAGGGCAAGGCCGTCGTGATCGGCGGCGGTCTGCTCGGCCTGGAGGCCGCGTACGGACTCGCCTCCCTCGGCTGCGAGACGACCGTCGTGCACCTGATGGACCGCCTGATGGAGCGCCAGCTCGACCAGGGCGCGGCGACCCTGCTCACGCCCGCGATGGAGCAGCTGGGCGTCAACGTGCTCTTGGAGCGCAACACGGAGGAGATCACGCCGGGCGGCGTGCGGCTCGCGGGCGGCGAGGAGCTGCCCGCCGACGTGGTCGTCATCTCGGTCGGCATCCGGCCGCAGGTGGAGCTCGCACGCCGCCTGGGGCTGAACGTGGAGCGCGGAATCGTCGTGGACGACGCCATGGTGACCTCGGACCCACGCGTGCTCGCGGTCGGCGAGTGCGCGCAACACCGCGGCGTCGTCCACGGCATCGTCGCGCCGATCCACGAGCAGGCCAAGGTCGCGGCGGACACGATCTGCGGCGTCGAGGCCGCCTACACCGGCTCCATCCCCACCGCGAAGCTCAAGGTGATGGGCGTCGACCTGGTGTGCGCCGGCGCGCCCGACGGCAGCCGCGCGGTGGTCGTGGCGGACGACTCCACCTACCGCAAGCTGGTCGTGGACCCCGACGGCCGCACCGTCGGCACGATCCTGCTCGGCGACATCCGCGGCTCGGAGTTGCTGATGGACGCCGTCCGCACCGGCCGCGAGGCGGACGACCCGCTCGCGCTGCTCGCCGAGGCCAGCCAGGCCACGGCGGCCGACCTGCCCGACAGCGCCCGCGTGTGCAACTGCCACGGCGTGTGCAAGGGCGAGATCGTCGACGCCATCCGCACGCGCGGGCTCGGCTCCACGCTGGAAGTCGTCAACGTCACCCGCGCGGGCGCGGGCTGCGGCTCCTGCAAGCCCGTCGTCGCCGAGCTGCTCGCCAACGAGCGCGGCGGGGCGGCCGAGGAGGCGACGTTCCTGTGCCCGTGCCGGCGCCAGACGCGCGAGGAGCTCGCCGCGGTGGTCCGCGAACGCGGGATCGAGAGCGTGAGCGAGCTCTCCGCCGCCTGCGGCGCGGGCCGCGACTGCGGCGCGTGCAAGCCGGGCCTGGCCTACCTGATGTCGGAGATCAACGGCAACCGCCACCGCGAGGAGCGCCACGCGCGCTTCATCAACGACCGCGTGCACGCGAACATCCAGAACGACGGCACGTTCAGCGTCGTCCCGCGCATCCGCGGCGGCGTCACGACCGCCGCCGAGCTGCGCCGGATCGCCGACGTGGCCGAGAAGCACGAGGTGCCGCTGATCAAGATCACCGGCGGCCAGCGCATCGACCTGCTCGGCATCAAGAAGGAGCAGCTCCCCGCGATCTGGGAGGAGCTCGACATGCCGTCCGGGCACGCGTACGCGAAGGCGGTGCGGACGGTCAAGACGTGCGTCGGCACCGACTTCTGCCGCTTCGGGCTGGGCGACGCGATGGGCGTCGGGATCGAGCTCGAACGCGCGATGGAGGGTCTCTACACGCCGCACAAGGTCAAGGGCGCGGTCACCGGCTGCCCGCGCAACTGCGCCGAGGCGTACGTGAAGGACATCGGCGTCGTGGCGGTCGAAGGCGGCTGGGAGGTCTATGTGGGCGGCGCGGCCGGTGCGACCGTCCGTAAGGGTGACCTGCTCGCCACCGTCCCCACCTCCGACGAGGCGATCCGCGTCTCGCTCGCGTTCCTGCAGCACTACCGCGAGTCGGCGGAGTACCTGGAGCGCACCTACGCCTACATCGCGCGCGTCGGCATCGAGCCCGTGCGTGAGGCGGTGATGAGCGACATGGAGGGCCTGCTCGAGCGCTACCGGATCGCCAAGGCCGCCGCCGACCCCGACCCGTGGCGTGAGCGCCACAACCCCGTCCATCCCAAGCAGTTCGCGGAGCTCGACTCATGACCGCCGTCGCCTCGACCTGGACGCGGGTGGGCCGCGTCGAAGACATCCCGCTGCTGGAGGGCCGCACGACCAGCGTCGAGGGGCGCCGGATCGCGGTCTTCCGGCTGCTCACCGGGTTCGCCGCGATCGACGCGCACTGCCCGCACGCGGCCGGACCGCTCGCCGACGGGATCGTCGCCGACTCGTGCGTCACGTGTCCGCTGCACGGGCGGCGGTTCGACCTGGAGACGGGGCTGGCGCTCAACGGGGACGAGTCGGTGGCCGTGCACGAGGTCCGCGTCGAGGGCGACGAGCTCTGGGTCCGGCTCGCGTGAAGACGACGTGCCCGTACTGCGGGGTCGGGTGCGGCCTGGTCGCGGACGTGCGCGACGGCCGCCTCGTCGCCGTGCGCGGGGACACGGACCATCCGGTCAATCGCGGCGCGACCTGCCGCAAGCCGACCCGCCTGCCGGAGGCCGTCCACGCCCCCGACCGGGCCACGACGCCGCTGCGGCGGGCGTCGCTGGACGAGCGCTGGCGGCCCGCGTCCTGGCGGGCGGCGATCAGCGACGTCGCCAAGGCGCTGCAGCGCTACAAGCCGGACGAGATCGCGTTCTACATCTCGGGCCAGCTGCTCACCGAGGACTACTACGCGGTCAACAAGCTCGCCAAGGGCTTCCTGGGCACGAACAACCTCGACTCCAACTCGCGCCTGTGCATGTCGAGCGCGGTCGCCGGCTACACGGGCGCGCTCGGCTCCGACGGCCCGCCGCCGTCGTACGCGGACGTCGAGGAGGCCGACGTGCTGTTCCTGCTCGGCTCCAACGCCGCCTCCTGCCACCCGATCGTGTGGAACCGGATCCGCTCGCGCGGCGCGTTCCTGATCGTGGCCGACCCGCGCGTGACGCCGACGGCCGAGCACGCCGCGCTGCACCTGCCGGTGCGACCCGGCACGGACCTCCCGTTGCTGAACGCGATGCTGCACGTGCTCGAGCGCGACGGGCTGCTGGACAAGCGCTTCCTCGAGCGCCACACGCGCGGGGCCGAGGACGCGCTGACGGTCGCCGCCGACTGGTCGCCCGCGCGCGCCGCCGAGGTGTGCGGCGTGCCCGCCGAGGACATCGTCGAGGCCGCGCGGCGGTTCGGCGCGTCCAAGCGCTCGATGGCGCTGTGGTCGATGGGCGCCAACCAGTCCGCGGTGGGCACGCTCAAGAACCGCGCGCTGATCAACCTCTGCCTGGCCAGCGGCAACATCGGGCGGCCGGGCGCCGGGCCGTTCTCGCTCACCGGCCAGCCGAACGCGATGGGCGGGCGCGAGACGGGCGGCCTCTCCACGCTGCTGCCCGGCTACCGGAGCGTGAGCAACGCCGAGGACCGCGCGTGGATGGGGCGCTTCTGGAACTCGCCGGGAATCGCGCCCGAGCCGGGACTGGCCGCCACCGAGCTGGTGGAGGCGCTCGAGGACGGGCGCGTGAAGGTGCTGTGGATCGTCGCCACCAACCCGGTCGTCTCCCAGCCTGACGCCGGCCGCTTCGCCGCCGCGGTGCGCCGCGCCGAGCTCGTGATCTGCCAGGACGCCTACTTCCCGACCGAGACGGGCGCGCTCGCGCACATGATCCTGCCCGCCGCGCAATGGCCGGAGAAGGACGGGACGATGACCAACTCCGAGCGGCGCGTGTCGCTCGTCCAGCGCGCGCTGGACCCGCCCGGCGACGCGCTGCCGGACTGGGACATCTTCGCCCGCGTCGGCCGCGCGCTCGGCCACCGCGAGGCGTTCCCGTGGCGGACGGCCGCCGCCGTCCACGCCGAGTACGTGCAGACCACCGAGGGCCGCCTCTGCGACCAGAGCGGCATCTCCCACACCCGGCTGCGGCGCGAGGGCCCGCTGCAGTGGCCGTGCCCGTCGCCGGACCATCCGGGCACCGAGCGGCTGTACACGTCGCGCCGCTTCGCCACCGAGGACGGCCGCGCCCGGCTCGCGCCGACGCCGCACACCGCGCCCGCCGATCCCGTCTCACCCGACTTCCCCCTGACGCTCACGACCGGCCGCGTCGCCCAGCAGTGGCACACGATGACCCGCACGGGCAAGTCGCCGTCGCTGCTCAGCGCCGAGCCGCACCCGTTCGTCGAAGTGCACCCGGATGACGCCGAAGGTCTGCCGGAGAAGGTGCGCGTACGCTCGCGCCGGGGCTCGGCCGTGCTGCGGCTGCGGGTCAGCGAGAAGGTGCCGCGGGGCGTCGTGTTCGCGCCCTTCCACTGGGGCGCGCTGCACCTGGAAGCGGGTGAGGGCGCGCTCAACAACGTGACCTCGCGCGCGATCGATCCGGTCTCCAAGCAGCCGGAGCTCAAGGCCTGCGCGGTGCGGCTGGAGCCCGTGCCGGTGGTGACGGCCGCGCCCGGCGGCCGCCACGTCGTGATCGTCGGTGCGGGGATGGCCGGCAACGCCGTCGCCGAGGCCGTGCTGGCCCACGAGCCGAGCTGGCGCGTGACGCTGATCGGCCGCGAGGACGACGCGCCCTACAACCGCGTCCTGCTCTCCCAGGCGCTCGCGGGGGACATAGACGACGCGCGGCTCGCGCTGCGCCGCCCGGACAGCGTCGACCTGCGGCTCGGCGCCGGCGCGCGCTCCGTCGACACGCGCGGGCGGACGGTGGAGCTGAGCGACGGCAGCGTGCTCGCGTACGACGACCTCGTGCTCGCCACGGGCTCCGCGCCGTGGGTCCCGCCCGTCCCCGGCCTGCACCGCGACGGCGTGTTCGCGTTCCGCTCGCTGGCGGACATGCGCGCGATCCGGGAGGCGGCGGGGACCGCCGAGCGCGCGGTGGTCGTCGGCGGCGGCCTGCTCGGGCTGGAAGCCGCGCGCGGCCTGCGCGAGCGCGGCGTCGAGGTCACGGTGGTCCATCTCGCCGACCGTCTGATGGAGCTCCAGCTCGACCCGCTCGCCGCGCGCCTGCTGGAGCGCCGCATCCGCGCGCTCGGCATCAACGTCCTGTGCGGCCAGCGCACGGAGGCGGTGACGGCGAGCGGTGTGTCGCTGGCCGACGGCACCGACCTGCCGGCGGACCTGGTCGTGTTCGCCACCGGCATCCGGCCCGAGGTCGCCCTCGCCCGTGACGCCGGCCTGGAGATCGATCGCGGCGTGCTGGTCGACGACAACCTGCGGACGTCCGCCCCGGGCGTCTGGGCCGTGGGCGAGTGCGCCGAGCACCGCGGCACGGTCTACGGCCTGTGGGCGCCCGTGCTCGAGCAGGCGCGCGCGGCCGGCGCGGCCATCGCCGGCCGCCCGAACGCGTTCCACGGCGCCGTCCCCGCGACCACGCTGAAGGTCGCCGGCATCGACCTCTTCTGCGCCGGCGCGGCCGCGGAGCCGGACCCGCTGGCCGAGGAGGTGATCGTCCTCGACTCGCGCCGCGAGCGCTACCGCAAGCTCGTCCTGCGCGACGGCGCCCTGGCCGGCGCGACCCTGCTCGGCGACGTCAGCGACGCCCGCCGCCTGCGCACGCTGATCGCCGCCGGCGAAGCGGTCCCGGAAGACCTGCTCGAGACGGGCGGCACCGCCGAGCCGAGCGAGGCCGATCACCTCGTCTGCTCCTGCCAGGTCGTGTCCCGCAGCGAGATCCTGGGCGCGATCCGGAAGCGCAAGCTCACGACCGTCGCGCAGGTCTCCGAGCACACCGGCGCCGCCACGGGCTGCGGCGGCTGCCGCCCGGACGTGGAGGCGTTGCTTGATACCGTCCGCGCATGACCCCCGGGGCCATGCGCTGGGCCGACACGATGCAGCCGGACCTGCAGGCCGCCGCGGCCTTCTACGGCGCCCTGATGGGCTGGGAGCTCAGCGCCGACGGTGACTATCTGATCGCGCGGGTGGACGGGCGGCGGGTCGCCGGCATCGGCCAGGCCCCGCCCGGCGTGCCGGGCGCGTTCTGGTCCACCTACGTCGGCGTGGACGCGCTCGAGCCCGCGCTCGACCGGCTCGCCGCCGCCGGCGCTTCCGTGCTCGTCCGGCCGATGCAGATCAACCGCGAGGCCCGCGCGGCGGCCGTCGCCGACCCGGACGGCGTCCCGCTCGGCCTGTGGGAGTCCGCCACCGGCTTCGAGCTGACGCGTGAGCCCGGCGCGTGGGCGATGAGCGCGCTGCACTCCCCAGACCCCGAGCGCGCGACCCGCTTCTACGCCGACGCCTTCGGGTGGGAGGCCGAGCACACGCCGCCGCTCGTGCGCTGGCGGCTCGCCGGGGCGGAAGACGTCATCGCCGTCATGGCCCCGGTCCAGGACGGCGTGCCCCCGCACTGGGCCGTGAACTTCCGCGTCGAGGACGTGGACGCCGCCGTCGCGCGCGCACCCGGGCTGGGCGGCACCGTCCTGCTCGGCCCGCTCGAGGCCGAAGGCCTGCGCAACGCGGTCATCGCCGACCCACAGGGCGCAGTGATCGCGATCAGCGCGGGTACTCGCCCTGGATGAGGCTCCTGATCAGCGCCGTGGTCCTCGCCGCCGTGGTGGGCGCGGTCGTGCTCACGGGTGCCGAGACGCGAGAGCTCCAGGGCTTCTGCATCGACGGGCCGACCGGCGGCGACTGCGTCAGCGAGCGCGTCGTGGACTGGAGCGGGCCGCTGTGGGTGCCGATCATCATCGGCGCCTTCGTGGTCCTCGGCCTCGTGCTGTGGCTGGTGCGCCGCGCGACGCGCTGGCTGGTGTTCGCCATCGCCGCCGCCGGGATCGCCGTCGCGTTCGCGGTCATCGGCTCGGTCGCGCTCTGAGCTGCGCCCGCGTCTCCGCGTCCAGGTGCTCGGACGCGAAGCGCAGCGGGACGCACGTGCCTCGAGGTTCATCGCTTCAGAACACGCCGCGATACTGCGAGCAGCCGACGCAGACGTCGGGCGGATCGCTGGAGGCGAGCGCCCGCCGGAACGCGCGGTACGGCTCGCCGTGCCAGATCTCTGCGAAGGACGCGTCGGACAGGCGCCCGAGGGTCGCGCGGTCTGAGCCCATGACCATGCAGCACGGCTGGACGGCACCGCGGTGGGTCACGTACGCGCCGTCCCACGGCCACGTGCACTGTCCGCCACCCGGGTCCGAGAGCTGCGGGAGCCGGAGCTTGAGCCCGGCCGCCTCCGCGCGCTCCGCGGCGGCGCCGAAGACCCTGCGCGCGCTCGCCGCGGTGGTCGCGTCCGCGAACAGCGCCTCGGACTCCGCGTACGACCGGATCCCCTCGTAGGAGCCGGCCGCGTCGGTGTCGGAGAACACGTGCGAGAGGTTCTGCACCCACAGCTCGTCGACGCCGATGTCGGCCGCCAGCTCCACCAGGGCGCACAGCTCGCCGACGTTGCGGCGCATCGCCACGAACACGAGCACCACGCGCGGCGCCTCACGCTTCCCGCGCGCCGCGATCAACCCGCGCAGGTTGCGCACGACCTGCTCGAACTGGCCGGGTCGCGGAGCGAAGCCCGTGCCGTGGCGCACGTCCTCGTACGTCACGGCGCTGGCGCCGTCCAGTGACACGTGCACGTGCCCGGTGCCGGCTTCCACCAGCTCCTCGGCCACCACGGACGTCAGCAGGACGCCGTTGGTGTTGAACCCGACGTGCACGCCGCGCCGCGCGGCGTGCCGGATCATGTCCCGCAGGTGTGGGGAGAGCAGCGGCTCCCCGAGCCCCTGCAGCGTGAGCCGGCGCAGGTCCGGCAACGCGTCGACGAGCGCGACGTAGTCCTCGAACGACAACGCGCCCGCACGTCTCGAGACGGCGGGCGCGTAGCGGACGAGGCACATCCGGCAGCGCAGGTTGCAGGCGCCGGTGACCTCGATCTGGAGATGCTGTGGTGGGGGCGGCGCCTCCATGGCCCGCCCCTACCCAGATTCGCCTACCAGAGGGTCACGCCGTACTTGGAGCCGTAGTAGGGCAGCGAGTCGGCGATCGGGAAGTACCAGGAGACGTTCTTCTCGCCGAAGACGGACAGGCAGCGCTTCTTGCCGTCCTTGACGCGCATGCGGGCGCCGCTGGTCACGCCCTCGGCGCGGAACTTGCCGCCGATCCAGGAGAGGTTGGAGCCGCCGGAGTCACCGGGCTGGACGCAGGCGCTGTGGCGGGTCATGTTGAACACGGTGTCGCCGCTGCTGTAGGTGACGTCCTCGTCCTTGAGGGAGATCGTGCCGCAGGTGAACTTGGTGTTGATGCCGGCCTTGCAGACGACCGTGCCGACGGGAGCGTCGGTCCAGCCGGAGAAGCTGTTGAACGCGCCGTTGGACGGGTTGGAATCGAACCACGGGCCCTGGATCCAGTGGCCGGTGTTCTGGTTGCGGACGATCGCGTCGTCGAAGGTCGGGAACCAGCTCTCGAGCGTGGTGCCGAAGAAGACGCCGTCGTGGCCCCACACCAGCTGGCCGTCGTCGAGGCAGTGTCCCGCGGTCAGCATGTACTTGGCACCAGTGGAGGGGTTGCGCAGGTTGAACCCGGCCGAGCAGTTGTTGCTGTTGTAGCCGTCGCCGCCGTCCATGTAGTTGATCGTCGGCTCGGGCAGCGAGTCGATCGTCTCCACCGACACGGCGTCGCCGAACTTGGCGAGCGCCTCGCGCGCGGCGCCGGCCTGCTCACGCGTGGCGGTGATCTTCACCGTGTTGGAGATCGGGTCCAGCGCCAGCGCGGCGAAGGCGGACTGGCTCTTGACGATCTCGCGCTGCTCGCCGCCGACGTGCGGGTCGCCCCACAGCGTGTTCTTGATCTCGGTGAGCTCCTTGAGGCTGTGCTCGACCAGGCGCGGCTGCGCGCCGGCGTACTTGACGCGCTCGAGCAGGCCGCGATCGCTCACGTTGACGGTCAGTACGCCGCTCTTGATGTCGAAGTGCGACCCAGCGAACCCGTCGCCGAGCTCCTTCTGCAGCTGCTGGTCGAGCGCGATCGCGCGCTCCTGCTGGGAGCCGAGCGTCTTGACCTGCTCGGCCGAGAGTCCCAGATCACGCGAGATCGCCGCCGACATGTCCTGGATCTCGGAGCGCTTCTCCTGGGCGAGCGCGGGAGCGGCGCTCGCGGCCAAGGTCGAGATCAGGATGGTGGACGTCAGTGTCCCTTTGAAACGCATTGGGATGGTGCTCCGTTCGGTTGGGGAGGAACACCCACACAGAGCCCACCGTCCGGGCCCTGATACATGCTGCGCGAGAAACTTCTACGGCGCGAACGTCTCGGTGCCGATCACGCCCAGCAGCGCGAGCTTCTCGGCGTCCTCGCTGCCCGGCGCGGCGGTGAACACGACCAGCATCTCGGTCTGGTTCTCGGCCGTGAGGATCTGGCAGTCGAGCTCGATCAGCCCGACCTGCGGGTGCGCGATCCGTTTGCGGGTCGTCGCCGGCGCCCGGACCTCGTGCTCGCACCACAGCCGCGCGAACTCCTCGCTCTCGCGCAGCAGCGTCGCCACGAACGCCCGCGCCTCCTCGTCGCGGGCGTGCACGGCGCGCAGGCCGGCCACGTAGCGGCGCGAGTGCTCGTCGTGGTCCTCGGGCGGCCACAGCGCGCGCTCGGCCGGGTCGCCGGTGAACCAGCGGTAGAAGACGCTCGCGCCGCCCACGTGCGCGCCCATCAGTGCCTCGGCGAGCGAGTTCTGGGCGAGCGTGACGCCGAGGTCGTTGACGATCTGCGCGGGCGTGTCGAGCCGGTCGAGCACGCGCAACAGCGCCGGGGTGACGTGCTCGCTGCGGGTGCCGCGCGGCGGCGGCGTGTGGCCGGCCAGCGCGAGCAGATGGTCGCGCTCGTCGAGCGTGAGCCGCAGCGCGCGGGCGATCGCGCCGACCATCGCCTCCGATGGCCGCGAACCGCGCCGCTGCTCGAGCCGCGTGTAGAAGTCGGTCGACATGTGCGCCAGCGCGGCGACGTCCTCGCGCCGCAGCCCGCTCGTGCGCCGCCGCGGGCCCGGGCGCAGCCCGACGTCCTCGGGCTGCAGCGCCGCGCGCCGGCGGCGCAGGAAGTGGGCGAGCCCGTCGCGGTCCATGGCGGACATGATCGCGCCTGGCGTGCCCGTAGCCAGGGACAGGTTGTCCCTGGCTGAACCGGTCTCTGGTGGCGGGCGGCGACGCGCCGCAGCATGCGGTCCATGACCAAGCTCGCCCTGATCACCGGAGCCAACCGCGGCATCGGCCGCAGTACCGCCCTGCACCTCGCCCGCGACGGCGTCGACGTCATCGCGACCTACCGCTCCCACGCGGACGAGGCGCGGGAGGTCGTGCGGGAGATTGAGGCGCTCGGCCGGCGCGCGGTCGCGGTGCCGCTCGACGTCTCCCGCCCGCACGGCTTCACGCTCGACACCACGCCGTTCGGCCGCGACGACTTCGACTTCCTCGTCAACAACGCCGGCTTCTCCCGCGGCGGCACGGTCGCCGACATCAGCGAGGAGGACGTCGACGCCCTGATCGACGTCCACTTCAAGGGCCCGCTGCTGCTGACCCAGGCGCTCCTCCCCCGGCTCGCCGACGGCGGCGCGATCGTCAACGTCTCCACGGGTCTGACCCGCTTCACCTCGCCGCAGCGCGCCGTCTACGGCGCGGTCAAGGGCGCCGTCGAGGTGCTCACGCGCTACCTGGCGGTTGAGCTCGGCCCGCGCGCGATCACCGCGAACGTGATCGCGCCCGGCCCGGTCGCCACCGACTTCTCCGATGGCCTGATCCGCGACACGCCGGAGATCGCCGCGCACATAGCGTCGCTCACCCCGCTCGGGCGGATCGCGACGGCGGACGACATCGGCGCCGCGATCGCGAACCTCCTGCGTCCCGGCAACGGCTGGATCACCGGGCAGCGGATCGAGGTCTCCGGCGGGCTCCACGTCTGACTGTCGGACATGCGATGCTCTGCTCCGTCCCGGTCAGACGGAGGAGCCGATGGGTCTGCGGATCAACCATGTGAGCGTGAACGCGACGGACCTGCGCGAGTCCGTCGCCTTCTATGTCGAGCTGTTCGGCGCCGAGCCGCTGACCACGCCGAACTTCGGCCTGCCGGTGCAGTGGCTGGCGCTCGGCCGGACGCAGCTGCACCTGTTCGAGCGCGAGCTGCACCCGACCAGTCACCACCACTTCGGCATCACCGTCGACGATCTCGAGCCGGTGTACCGGGCGGCGCAGGCGCGCGGCGCGTTCGACGACCAGGCGTTCAGCAACCACCTCGTCGAGCTGCCCGGCGACGTCGTCCAGCTGTACCTGCGCGACCCGGCCGGAAACCTGCTGGAAGTGGACGCCGCGGGCGTCGACCGACTTCCCGAGGACCTGCGCGCCGAGCTCAAGCAACTGTGGGACTTTCACCCCCACACCGACGAGCAGTTGAGCGCCCGCTTGTTCGTCCCGGAGTGAGGGCTACTAACGTCTCGTCCATGACTTGGACCGTCGACGTGCCCGTGGCCGCCTTGCCGGTCCTGCCGCCGCTGCCCGACCACCTGGCCGAGGCGCTTGCAGATGCGCTGGACCGACCAGCCGCCCAGCAGCCACCGTGGCCCGATCTCGAGTACCTCACGCGCGTGCGGACGCTGCTCGAGAGCGTCCCGCCGATCGCGGTGCCGCAGGAGGTGGATCGCCTGCAGGAGCGCCTGGGCGAGGTCGCGCGCGGCGACGCCTTCCTGCTGCAGGGCGGCGACTGCGCCGAGACGTTCATGGACAACACCGAGCCGCACCTGCGCGGCACGATCCGGACGCTGCTCCAGATGGCGATCGTGCTCACGTACGGCACCGAGACGCCGGTCGTGAAGCTCGGGCGGATCGCGGGGCAGTACGCCAAGCCGCGCTCGTCGGACTACGACGCCGCCGGCCTGCCCTCCTACCGCGGCGACATGGTCAACGCGCTGGAGGCGACCGAGGAGGCGCGCCGGCCCGATCCGGGGCGGCTCGTGCGCGCGTACGCGAACGCGGCGGCGGCGATGAACCTCACGCGCGCGATCACGGGCGCGGGCATGGCCGACCTGCACCACCTGCACGAGTGGAACATGGACTTCGTGCGGCGGAGCGCCGCGGGGCAGCGATATGAGCTGGTCGCGCGGGAGATCGAGCGGTCGCTGCGGTTCATGTCGGCGTGCGGCGTGGACGACAGCTCGTTGCGGACGGTCGACATGTACGTCTCGCACGAGATGCTGGTGCTCGACTACGAGCGCGCCCTGCTGCGCTTGAACGAGGACCGGCTGTACCTGCTCAGCGCCCACCAGGTGTGGATCGGGGACCGCACGCGCCAGCTCGACGGCGCGCACGTGGCGCTCGGCGC
Source organism: Solirubrobacter deserti (assembly GCF_003344625.1). GTDB lineage: Bacteria > Actinomycetota > Thermoleophilia > Solirubrobacterales > Solirubrobacteraceae > Solirubrobacter > Solirubrobacter deserti. The sequence goes on from NZ_QPKJ02000006.1 coordinate 453,982, forward strand.
GCTGCTGGCGAACCCGATCGGCGTGAAGATCGGGCCGTCCACGACGCCCGAGACGGCGGTCGAGCTCGTCCAGGCGCTGGACCCGAACCGCGTGGACGGGCGCGTGACGCTCGTCTCGCGGATGGGCTCGGACAAGGTGCGCGACCTGCTGCCGCCGATCGTCGACGCGGTGACGCGGTCCGGACACCGCGTGGTGTGGCAGTGCGACCCGATGCACGGCAACACCGAGGAGTCCCCGACGGGCCGCAAGACGCGCCACTTCGACCGCATCATGGACGAGGTCGAGGGCTTCTTCGAGGTGCACTCCAAGTGCGGCACGCACCCGGGCGGCATCCACGTCGAGCACTCCGGTGAGGACGTCACCGAGTGCCTCGGCGGCGCCCAGATGATCGACCACGAGCACCTCGGTTCCCGCTACGAGACGGCCTGCGACCCGCGCCTGAACACCCAGCAGTCGCTGGAGCTCGCATTCCTGGTCGTGGACATGCTGCGCCGCATCCGCAAGTGACCCGGTACACGGCGTCGGGCGTGCGGCTGCGGCGGCGGGCGTCGCGCGGCGCCGGGCCGGACTGGTTGTTCCTGCCCGGCGGGCCGGGCATCGGGTCCGAGTCGCTGCACGAGCTCGTCGACGCGCTGGACGTTCCCGGCACGTGCTGGATGGTCGACCTGCCCGGTGACGGGTCGAACGTCGACGCGCCGGGCGCCCCCGCCGATCCGTACTCGGTCTGGCCGGGTGCGGTCGTCGAGGCGGCGCAGGCCGTGGACGCGCCCGTGTTCGTGGGGCATTCGACGGGCGGGATGTACCTGCTGGCGACGCCGGAGCTGGAGCCGCTGCTGCGCGGCCTGGTGCTCGTCGACACGGCGCCGGACGCGTCCTGGATGGCGACGTTCGCGGCGATGACGCAGGCGCATCCCTTGCCGCCGGTCGACGAGGCGACGGCGCGCTACGAGGCGGAGCCGTCCGACGCGAACCTGCGGGCGCTGGCCGTGGCGTCCGCGCCGTGGAACTTCGAGGACGTCGAGGCGGGTGCGGAGCTGCTCGCGCGGATGCCCTACAACGGCGCGGCGGTCGCGTGGTCCGACGAGCACTTCGACCACACGTACGCGGCGCGGTGGTGGCCCGCAGCGCTTCCGGTGCTGATCGTCAGCGGGAGCGAGGACCGGATCGTCGACCAGTCGCTGTGGGACGTGGCGCGCTTCGCCGCCGCCGACCGCGCCGTGATCGACGGCGGTGGCCATTTCCCGTGGCTCGAGCGGCCCGACGCGGTCCGCGAGGCGTTCAGGAGGTTCTCTGCGGCATGTTCGTGATCGTGTTGACCTACACCCGGCCGGTCGAGGAAGTGGACGCGTTGATGCGCGAGCACATGGCGTGGCTGAACGCCGGCTACCGCGACGGGCACTTCGTCGTCAGCGGCCGCCAGGTCCCGCGGGTGGGCGGCGTGATCCTCGCGCGCGGCGAAGACCGGTCGGCGATCGAGGCGCTCGCGGCGGCCGACCCGTTCGTGCGCGAGGGCGTCGCGACGGTGCAGGTCATCCAGTTCCGCGCGTCCCAGAGCGCGGACGGCTTCGACTTCGAGTAGGCGAGTCGCGGGGGCGCCGCGGCGGCGGCGCCCCCGACGGCGAAACTCATCCGTCACGCGCGACCGTACCGGTTCGCGAAGGCTGAGCGAAATGGTCTTTGGGCTAGGCCGCCGCCGCGAGCTCGGCGGCCAGGTCCGCGCGCGTGTTCACGCCGAGCTTGCGGTATCCCGCGGCCAGGTGCGTCTCGACCGTCTTGATCGACAGGAACAGCTCCTGCGCGATCACCCGGTTGCCCTTGCCGACCGCCGCCAGCTCGCAGATCTGCCGCTGCCGCGGCGTGAGCGCCGCGGTGCCCTCGGTGGCGGCCTGCCGCGGCCGCAGCCCGGTCGCGACCAGCTCCCGCCGCGCGCGCTGGGACAGCGGCACCGCACCGAGCGCGTCCGCCGCGGCCAGCGCGGGCCGGAGCGCCTCGCGCGCATCGACCCGCCGGCCGACGTAGGCCAGCGCCGCCCCGAGCTCGAGCCGCAGCCGCACCCCCTCGAGCCCGCCGGGCTGAACCGCGAGCCCGCGGCGGCACATCCCGATCCGCCGGGCCGCGTCCGGCTCGGCGAGCGCCCGGGCGTGCAGCGCCGCGGCGATCTGCGCGGGCGCGCCGAGCCGCTCCGCCTCGGCCACCGCGACGTCGGCGGCCCGCGCCGCCTCCGCGCGCCGCCCCAGGTGCGCGAGCGCGACCGCCCCGAGCACCCCGCCGCTGACGAGCGCGACCGCGCGCCCGAAGTCGCCCTCGGCGATCGCGAGCCGCGCCCGCGCCGCCGCGAGCTCGCGCGCGCCCCGGCCGCGCCCGGCGTTCGCGCCGCGCCACTCCGCGCCGCCCGCCGTCGCCGTCCCGCCCCACTCCGCGCCGCGCGCCGCCGCCGCCGCGCCGCGCCACTCCGTCGCTTCGCGCGCGCCCGCGCGGAGGACCGCGTGCGCCTCGCACACCGCGCCGCGTTCGGCCAGCGCGTGGACGAGCAGCGCCAGCGCGCCGCCGCGGAACGGCTCCGGGAACGCGAGCGCGGTGCGGGCGAGCCGCTCGGCCTCGATCAGGCGGCCCCGCCGCAGCGCGTGCTCGGCCGCGAGGCTCGTGGCCGCGGCGCGCATCCCGACGGTGGTCGCCGCGGCGCGCAGGGCCGTGATCGCCGGCTCCGCCGCGTCGTGCTCGCAGACGACGAGCACACGCGCGCACAGCTCGTACGCGCGGCGGCGGTCGGCCTCGGCCAGCAGGCGCGGGTCGGCGAGCGCCATGAGCGCCAGCCGCACCGCGGCCGGGTCGCGCCGCCCGAGCGCGGCCCACGCGCGGTGCGCCAGCAGGACCACGTCCGTGCCGGACCGCCGGGCGAGCTGGCGCGCGTGCTCTTCACGCTCGTCGATGAACGCGTCGAGCACGGCGTCGCAGTCGCCGGCGACCACGCCGAACGCCGCCAGCCGCCCGACGACGTCGACCGTGCGCACGCCGCACTCGTCCGCCGCTGCCAGGAGCCAGCCGCGCGCCTCGGGCAGCCCGGCGTCGAACGCGGCCGTACCGAGGGCCGCGAGCAGTGCGCCCCGATCGTCGCCGGATGCGCCCTCGTCCAGGGCGCGCCGGAGATACATGACCGCCTCGTCGGCGCCGGCCACGCCGCCGGACAGCTCGGCGCCCGCCGCAGGAGCGCTCGTCGACGCGTCGCCGGCCCACGCCACGCCCGCGACGCCCGGCGTCCCCCCGTCACCGGCCCGCCCCACGCCCGCCACGCCCCGCGGCGTCCCCGTGCGGGCCTCGTGCGCGGCCGCCATCAGCCCGCGCGTCACGTCCGGGTCCGCCGCCGGAGCGCATTCGAGGAGATGGGCCGCGACGGTCCGGGCGCCGGCGCCCGCCTCCGTCAACGCGCGCGCGGCCGCGCGGTGCAGGCGCTCGCGCGTCGCGCGCGGGAGATCGGACGCGATCGACCTCGACACCAGCGGATGCACGAACCGGTTCTTCTCAGCGAGCCCGGCCGCCGCCAGGGCGTCGAAGGCGTGCGCGAGCTCGCGCACGCCCACCCCGGCGACGCGCGCGAGCACGTGCGGGGAGGCGGTGTCGCCGACGACGGCGGCCGCCTCGGCCACGCCCCGGTCGCGCGCGGACAGCTCAGCCAAGCGCCGGCGCACCGGCGCGCGCGAGACGCCGTCGCCCGAGGCCAGCTCGGTCAGCAGCCACGGGACGCCGCCGGAGGCGCGGTGCAGGTCGCGGCAGAGCGTTCCCGGCGCGTCCGCGAGGTGGCGCCGGACCAGGCGCGCGGCGCCCGCGGCCGACAGCGGCTCCAGCGCCCGCACGGCCGCCGCCCGGACGCCGCCGACCAGGCTCAGCAGGTCGCACGACCCGCGGGTGCCCACCAGGATCAACAGCGGAAGGTCCTCGACCCGCCGCGCGAGGTACGCCAGCACGGCGAGCGACTCACGGTCGGCCCACTGCGCGTCGTCGATCACGAGCGCCAGCGGCCCGAGGCCGGAGCACAGCCACAGCACGCTGTGCGCGAGCGGCAGCACGCCGGACGCGTCGCGCGGCGAGACGCCCTGCAGCAGCAACTCCCCGGCCACGGCGGCCGCACCCGTCGCGGCCTCCAAACGCTCGCGGGCCGGCGTCTCCAGCAACGCGCGCAGCACGCCGTAGGGCAGCTCGCGCTCCAGCGGACTGGGCGCGGCGCGCCGGACGAGCCATCCCGCAGCGCCGGCCATCGCGGCGCCCTGCTCGAGCAGCGTGGTCTTGCCGAGTCCGGCGGGCGCCTCGAACACGACGATCCCGCCGCCGCCGCGGACGGCGGAGCGCAGGGCGTCCAGTTCGAGGTGGCGCTCGATCAGACCCGGTGCAACGGTGGGAACATGTAGACGAGCCATGAGAAGTCGTCAGACGTTAGACTTTTACGGCTCCCCTCGGCTAGTGTGGCCACCTCCCCTCTTATGACCGTCCGCCGGCTCTCACTCGTCGATCAAGTGCGCCGCGGGCTGCTGGACGACCTCGTCCTGGGCACCCTGTCGCCGGGCGACAAGCTCCCGAACGAGGACAAGCTCGGCGAGCGCTTCGGCGTGAGCCGCGCGACCGTCCGCGAGGCCGTGCTGGGCCTGCTGGAAGCCGGCTACCTCACGCGCCGCCACGGCTCGGGCACCTACGTCGCCGAGGCGCCGCGCAGCCGTCACCCGCTCGAGTCGATCGTCGACTACGCGGCCGCGATCGAGGCCGCGGGCCACACCGCGACCGTTCGCACGCTGAAGGAGACCGTCCGCGCAGCCACGCCGGAGGAGTTCGAGCACCTGCACGCGGACACGGTCACCGAGCTCGAACGCGTCCGGCTCGCCGACGGCCGCCCGGTCATCTACTCCCGCGACCGCCACCCCGCGAACACCGCCAGCCCGACGCACCTGATCCGCCGCGCGTCCGCCCACCTGATGCCCACGCTCGCGGACGAGCACCTCGCCCAGCGCCTGGACATCGCCCCCGGCAGCCCGCTGCTCCAGGTCGACCAGATCGCCTACGACGCGCCCGGCCGCGCGGTGATGCTCTCACTGGAGTGGCACGTCGGCGACGCGTTCGAGCTGATCCTCAACCGGCGGGCGTCCGCCGACTGAGCGCGACGCCGGTCGCGCCGTCCACGACCGTCAGGCCGAGGAGCGCGTACCCGGTCCAGCGCGCCTCGCGCGATCGGCGGCCCACCCCGAGAAAGTAGGCCGCCATCGCCAGGTTGAGCGCCGCGCGCCCGATCATCCACGGCCAGCGCGGCTCACCCCGCACGAGGCCCGGCGCCAACGCCAGATCCGCCGCGCCGATCAGCCGCAGCGGCCCTTCCTGGCCGCGCAGCCCCAACCGGCGAGCCGCGAGCCCCGGAGCGGCGACGAGCGCCACACCGGTCGCAGTCGTGATGTAGCCGACCGAAGTGGGCATGTCCTCGAGCGCCATGGCCCCTTCCTACCACAGGGTCGCCGCCCAAAGTCCAGGGTGGCGCCCTGATTGTCCGGGCGCCGCCGCCCGTCCACGCTGCCGCTTCCCCAACCTCGGAGAACACCCATGAAGCGGATCATCGGACTGGCGCTCGCGGTGGCGGCCCTCGCGGCCGGCTGCGGCTCGACCGCCGACAAGAACGAATACGTCAACAGCGTCAACCAGGCCCAAGCCGCGCTGACGACGACGCTGACGAAGATCAACCCCGCGGGCAAGCCGAACCAGATCGCGGCCGAGCTCGACGAGGGCGGCGAGGCGATCGACACGGCGGTCAAGGACCTGCAGGCCATCACCCCGCCCGACGACGCCACCAAGCCCCATGGCCGGATCGTGAACGGCCTGTCGGCGCTCGCGTCCACGTTCCACGACGCGGCCGACGCCGCCCGCGCCAAGGACACGGCCAAGATGGCGGAGCTGCTCAACGGCATCCAGACCTCCGCGGGCGCCAAGGAGCTCGAGACCGCGCAGCGGGAGCTGATGGCCAATGGCTACAAGTTCGAGGAGGCCTGAGCGCGGCACCGCGCCGACTTGACGAGAATCAAACAAAGCGCATGGAGGTTCTTGAGGAACCGGCCATAGCCTGAGTGTTGACCATGCCCAGCACTTCGTCTAAGAATGGCCGGCCCTCTGGGGAGACCTCCGAGGCCCGCATCGCCAAGGCTCTCGCCCATCCCCTCCGCGCCCAGATCCTCCAGCGACTCGGCGAGCGCGTGTCCAGCCCCGGTGACCTCGCCGATGAGCTGGGCGCGCCGCTCGGCGTCGTCAGCTACCACGTCCGCATGCTGCGGGACTACAACTGCGTCGAGCTCGTCCGCACCGAGCCCGTCCGCGGCGCCCTGCAGCACTTCTACAAGGCCACCGCGCGCCCGAACCTCGACGACGCCACGTGGCGCACGCTGCCCTCGCAGCTGCGCGGGGAGCTTGCCGACGGCACGCTCACGGCGCTCGTCGAGGACCTGGCGGCCGCGGCCGACGCGGACCAGCTGACCGACCCCGAGGTCGTGCTCACGCGCACCCCGCTCGAGCTCGACGAGCGCGCCTGGAAGAAGCTCAACAAGCTGCTCGCCAAGACGCAGGAGCAGGCGCTGGCCATCGCGGCCGAGAGCGCCAAACGCGGAACCGATGGCGCGTTCCAGACGGAGCTCGCGCTGCTGCACTTCAAGCGCGCGTAGACGCACCGCACCGGCCGGGCGCCCGCCGATGAATTCGGCGGCGTCCGGCCGTCAAAGCTCCGCATGGACACCTTCGGAGCCAAGACCGACCCGGCGATCCTGCTCATCCACGGCGCCGGCAACAACCGCTTCGCGTGGCCGGACGAGTTCTGCACGCGGCTCGCGGACGGCGGACGGTTCGTGATCCGCTACGACTTCGCCGGCGCGAGCGTCGACGCGCTCGCCGAAGACGCGCTGCGCCGCTTCGACGACGCCCACGTCGTCGGGCTCTCGCTCGGCGGCCTCGTCGGCCTGCGGCTGGCGCTCGACCACCCCGAGCGAGTCCACTCGCTCACGCTGCTCTCCACCACGCCCGGCGGCGACGGACTGCCCGACAGCGCCGACGGCCTGTTCGACGACTTGCCGGAGCCGCCCGACTGGTCCGATCGCGCCGCCGTGGTCGAGTTCCTCGTCGAGTCCGAGCGGCCGTTCTCGCCCCGCTTCGACGAGCCCGCCACGCGCGCGTACGCCGAGCGCGTCGCGGACGATCCCAGCTCGGTGCGCACGTTCATCGAGGCCCCGTTCGACTGGGGCGAGCCGATGCGGGCGCGCCTGGGCACGCTGCGCACCCCGACGCTCGTCATCCACGGCGCGCAGGACCCCGTCTTCCCGCTCGAGCACGGCGAGACGCTCGCGCGCGAGATCCCGGGCGCCGCGCTGCTCGTGCTGCCGGAGACCGGCCACGAGTACCCGCCGCGCCGGCACTGGGACACCGTCGTGTCCGCCATCCTCCGGCACACGAATGCGGATCGCGGTCTTCGGTGACGCCCACGCGCACGCCGAGGCGCTCGACGCGGTGATCGCCGCCGCCGAGCGCGCGGGCGTCGACGCGCTGTGGTCGCTCGGGGACATGATCGGCGGCGGGCCGGACCCGGCGTACGTCGTGCGGGTCACGCGCGAGCGCTGCCTCCTCGCGCTGATGGGCAACCACGACTACGCCGCGACCGGCTCGGTCGACCCGTCGCGGTTGGGCGGCGCGACGCGCTCGCTCGAGCTCGCCCGCGAGGCGCTCGGCGAAGACGACCTCGCCTGGATGCGCGGCCGCCGGCCCGCGGCGCGCCGCGCGGACGTGGAGTGCTGGCACGGCGGGCCGCGCAACCCGGTGTGGGAGTTCGTCGGCCCGTCCAACGCGGACGCGTGCCTGGCGCGGCAGAAGGCGTCGCTCGGGCTGGTCGCGCACACGCACGTCGCGGCCGCCTTCACGCCCGGGCGCCGGGTGAAGGTCCGCGTGGGCGAGCCGCTCGACCTGCGCGGCGGCAAATGGCTGCTGAACCCGGGCGCGGTGGGCGCGCGCGTGCCGCCTCGCCGCGGCTGGTTCGCCGCGCTGGACGCCGAGGCAGCCGACGGCGCGTTCTGGCTCGAGCTCGATCTGGCCGCGCAGCTCGCGACCTGGCGTCGCGCCCCGTACGATCCCCGGCCGGGCCGTCTACGCGCCCGTGCCCTCGGGATCGACGACCCATGACGCTTCCCTCACCCTACGGTCGCCCGTGAGGCACCGGCGGACCCGCCCCGAGGGGCAGGTCCGCCGTGCCCGAGTGGCTACGGCTGCGTCGTCGACAGGGTGAACGTCAGCGTCTTGCTGTACGTGCCCGTCCGCAGCGGATCGGTGTCCTTGACCGACTGCTTGAACTCGACCTCGATCATGTCGTTGGTCACCGGAGCGTTCCAGATGAACACGTTCTTCGGCGTGGTCAGGCTGAAGTACTCCGTGCCCGCGGCCCCGGACTTCCGAGCGCGGACCTGCAACGGCTGAGCCATCGTGAACGTGCCGTTGACCAGGTGCCCGGTGCTCGTGGACGACGGATCCGACACGGTCAGCAGCGCGGAACCAGCGGTCGAGATGACCGTCGCCTGCGTACCGCCGAAGTAGTCCTGCGTAACACCAGGCTGGAACGCGCCGAGCCCCGGCGCGGCCCCCAGCGACAGCGACAGCGTCGCCGGCACGTTGCCCGTGACCGGCGCCTCGACCGGCGGGGCCTCCATGTAGACGGCGCTGACCTGGCTCTGCGGGTTCGAGCGCACGAGCTTCTGCGTCGCCTCCGCGGAGCGGATGTCGGCGGCGGTCAGGCCACCGGCCGTCGGCGCGAGCTTGAACGTGTCCAGACCGCGCGAGATCTCGGTGCCGTAGATGGCGCCGTTGTACCAGTAGGTCGACCAGAAGCCGCCGTTGGACGGGTTGCCGTTGGCGTCGACCGGGCCGCGGTCGAAGTAGCCGATCTCCTTCGGCTTCGACAGGTCGGTCCAGTCGATCAGCGAGGCGCCGCCCTGGTACCAGGCCTGGATCATGATGTTCTTACCGCGCACCGGCACGAGGTTGCCCACGTGCGAGACGCAGTTCTCGGCCGTCGTCTGCGCGACCGGCAGCTTGTAGTAGCTGCGGAACACGAGCTTCTTGTTGACGATCTCGTAGATGGCGTCGGCGCCCCAGCTCAGCTGGTCGGCCGCGCGGCAGCGGGCGTAGTTGCCGCCGCCCCACTCGTCCGTGAACAGGATGGCCTTGCCGTCATTGGAGAACGTCGCGCCGTGCCAGTAGGCGAACAGCGGGTCGGCCACGGCGTCGATGCGCTTCGGGTTGGCCGGGTCGGAGATGTCGATCAGGAGGCCGTTGCCCTCGCAGGCGCCGGCGGCCAGGCCGATCTCCTCGTAGACCGTGATGTCGTGGCAGGCGTCCGTGATCGGCGACGGCTGCCACTGGGCGCCGTGCAGATTCGGGCTCTGCATCGGCGGGGTCGGCGTGCAGGCCGGCGTGGCCGACGCGCACGGGTGCTGCGGCGTCTGCGGCGCGTTCTGCAGACCGTCGATGCGGCCCGTCGTCTCGTCGCGGAACAGGCGCGAGTGGTTCACGACCGCCGCGGCGGTCGGGTTGGCGAGCGGGACCTTGATGACCTCGATGCGCCAGAACGACGAGTTCGGGTTGTCGGCCATCGCGTTGTTGCACTCCAGGCCGGCGATCGCGGTCTGGTCGGTCGCCGAGGACGAGCTCGTGCCCGAGACGTAGATGTAGACGTTGTTCGGGTCGCTCTTCGGCGTCAGCAGCGTGTGCGTGTGCGAGCCGCGGCACGTCACGACGCCGCCGAGGTTCACCGGGTTGTTGATGTCCGAGATGTCGAAAATGCGGACGCCGCGGAAGCGGTTCTGTGGGGTTGCCGGCGCCTGCTGCGTCGACGCGGTGCAGTCGCGCTTGGCGTTCTGGGACTCCACGGACACGAACAGCAGGTTGCCGTGCACCGACACGTCGTTCTGGCTGCCCAGGCAGTAGACCTGCTTCACCAGCACGGGCGCGGCCGGGTTGGCGATGTTGTAGATGTTGATGCCGCTGAAGTTGCCGACGAACGCGTAGTCGCCCTGGAAGGCGGCGTCCGAGTTGATGCCGTTGACGGCGGGCTGCCCGGACGGGTTCGTCGTGGGCAGCGGCGTGTTCTTCAGGTGCTCAAGTCCGAGCGCGGCCTTGCCGGCCGTGTCGCCCGCACCCGCCGCGAGACCGATCCGCGGATCGCCCGAGGTCAGCGGGTAGTTCGGCGCCGGCGCCTGGGCGGAAGCCGCAGCGGCCGGGATGCCCGCCAGGAGCGCCGCTCCCACGACGGCCCCCAGAAGCCGCCGGGACCGCCGGCGGTCGGGACGCTTCAGCGTCGCGTCATGCGACATAGGTTCGAAAACCCCCTCCAGTTGATCAAGGTGTGCCCCTCATGGCACGGGCCCTCAGGCTCGGAACGCTACCTTCACCGGCAGCTCATTGGCAACTGAAGTCGGTACAAAGGTGTTAATCGGACGGTACATTGGCGCCATGAGGGTGCGAACGTCAGGGCTGACGGTCTGCGTCGTGGCCGCCGTTCTGGCCGGCTGCGGCGGTTCCGGCGAAGAGGCGGGGGACCCGACGCCGACCCCCGAGGCGACGTCGTCCGTCCAGGCCGTGATCCCGGCCACCCCCGACGAACCGGAGCGGCCCGCGACGGCAGCCGACGCCCCGGAAGGTGGGATCCACGAGGCCGACGTCAAGTTCGCCCAGGACATGATCCATCACCACAACCAGGCGCTCGTGATGACGCGCTGGGTGCCGGATCGCACGTCCAGCCCGAGCGTCCGGCTGCTGGCGAAGCGGATGGAGGTCTCGCAGACGGACGAGGTCGCCTTCATCAAGAAGTGGCTCGAGAAGCACGGCAAGCCGGCGGGCGAGCACGCGCACGGCGCCGAGCGGATGCCCGGGATGCTCAACGAGGAGCAGCTGGACGCGCTGCAGGACGCGCAGGGCAAGCGCTTCGACCAGCTGTTCCTGGCCTACATGACCCAGCACCACGAGGGCGCGATCCAGATGGTGCAGCAGCTGTGGGCCGACGGCGGCGGCAACGAGCCCGAGCTCAGCCAGTTCGCGATGCACGTGGACTCCGATCAGTCGATCGAGATCAAGCGCATGGCGCAGCTCGCGGCCGACCTCTGATCGACTTTTCTTCAGCAGTTTGAGCAGGCGAGCCTCCGGGGTATGGCTCGCTGCGCCCTGCTCAAACCTGTCCGCTGAAAGGCCCCATGCCGTCACGCGTTGCGAAGATCGCCGTACTGGCCCTCGGGGCCCTGGCCCTTGCCCCGGCCACGGTCGCGTCCGCCCAGGAATGCCCGGAAGACGCCCAGTGCGCCAAGGTCACCGTCCCGCTCGACCACAAGGGCGGCACGCCCGGAACGCTCGACCTCGCCTACGCCAAGCTGCCCGCGACGGGTACGCGGGCGGGCACGCTCGTCCTGTTGAGCGGTGGGCCGGGACAGGCCGCTCTGCCGATCCTCAATGACTTCGCCGAGCTGCTGGAGCCGCTGCGCTCGACCTACGACATCGTCGCGGTCGACCAGCGCGGCACCGGCGGCTCCGGCGCCGTCGACTGCGAGATCGACAAGTCCGAGGACGTCGCCGCGTGCGCGACCCAGCTCGGCAACCGGCGCGCGTTCTGGAGCACGGCCGAGACCGCGCACGACCTCGAGAACCTGCGCACCGCGCTCGGCGTCGACAAGCTCACGCTGTTCGGCGTCTCCTACGGCACGCAGGTCGCGCAGGAGTACGTGCGCCGCTATCCGGCGCAGACCGCCGCGATCATCCTCGACTCGCCGACGCCTGTGGACGGGCTCGACGGCGTCGACGAGCTGCGCACGTTCGGCGCCCCGCGCGTGCTCAAGGAGGTCTGTTACCCGGGCATCTGCGCCGAGACCGTGACCGACGCGTCCGAGGCACTCGCCGCGGCCGTCGAGCGCCTGGGCGACGACACGCTGCGCGGTCCGCGCGTGACCCGCAGCGGGCGCGTGCGCACCGCGAGGGTCTCCCAGGTCGCGCTCTACAACCTGATCGCGCTGAGCGACACCAACCCGCTGCTGCGCGCCGGGCTTCCGGCCGCGATCGCCTCGCTCGCCGACGGCGACGCCGCGCCGCTGATCCACCTCGTCGAGGTCACGGCCGGCGACGGCTCCTCCTCGAGCTCGGGCACCGCGATCTCGCGCCTGCTCGCGACCTCGTGCATGGAGGCGCGCCTGCCGTGGGCGCCGGACTCGGCCGTCGCGACCCGCACGGACGCGCTGAAGGCGTTCGTCGCCGCGCGCTCGGAGGCGTTCGCGCCGTTCGACCCGGAGGTCGTGCTCGGCAACTCGCTCGCGGAGCTGTGCGCCCAATGGCCGCCGACGCCCAAGCCGGAGGGTGTCCCCTACGCGGGCCCGAACGTGCCGGTGCTGATCCTCGCCGGCCGGCAGGACCTGCGCACGCCGCTGGAGAGCGCGCGCCGTACGCAGGCGCAGTACCCGAACGCGCGCCTGGTCGCCGTCCGCTCGGCCGGGCACTCCGTCCTGAGCACCGACCTCACCGGTTGCGCGGCCACGAACACCGTCGCCTTCCTCACCGGCGAGGAGGTGCGCAACTGCTCGGACATCAGCGCCCGTGACCGCGCCGCGCTGCCATCCGCGCCGTTCATCCCCGCGTCGATCTCCGACCTGCGCCCGACCGGCACGTCCGGCAGCGCCGGCCAGACGTTCAGCGCCGTGCGGGTGACGTTGACCGGCATCGCGTTCGACACCGCGGGTGTCCCGTCCTCGCGGTCCTTCCGGCTGCCCGGCCTGCGTGCGGGCTACATCACCGGCAAGGGCTCGTCGCTGACGCTGCACGGCGTCGAGTGGGTGCACGGCGTGCGCGTCTCCGGCACGCTGCGCGGCTCCAACGGGACGCTGACCGTGAGCGGATCGCAGGCCGCCGCGGGCACGATCCGGTTCACGCGCACGAGCGCCACCGGCACGCTCGGCGGCCGGACGTTCACGGTGCGAGGGAGCTGAACTCGGCGGGATCGAAGACCCGTGTGCGCGCCTGGTACTCGCGCCGGTAGCCCGGCCAGCTGGTGACGACGCGGCCGCTGGGGTCGCGGTCCCAGGAGTGGCACGCCGTCCAGGCGGTGCCGTCGAAGCGCTGCTGGAGGTCGCGGTCCGAGCGGGCCGCGACCTCGTCGCCCACCTCGACCACGCCGTGCTCGAGCGCCTGCGCGACGTACGCGCCCTGCGCGTCGAGGAACACGAGGATCGAGCCGCCGCTGGTGTTCGTGTTCGGCCCGTACATCAGGTACAGGCTCGGGAAGCCGGGGACCGTGATGCCTGGGTGCTACGGGCCGCCCGCCTACGCGTCCTGCAGCGCGCGACCGCGCGCGGTGATCCGCAGCGGCAGCACGAAGTCGGTCGCCTTGAAGCCGGTCGCGTAGATGATGCAGTCCACCGCGTAGCCGTTGACCGCGTCGCCGTCCACCACGACCGGGTCGGTGCGCGTGCGCTGGAAGATGAACAGCTCGGCGACCTCGCGCGATCTCAGCGTCGGCTCGAGCCTGTGCTTGGCGGCGAGCCGGCGGATGTAGGCGATGATCTCGTCGCGCGGCGAGCACAGGCGCGGCCAGTCGCGGCGCTGCTCGAACGAGAACGAGCACAGGTGGCTCGGGACGTCGCACGCGGCGCCCGGGTAGTCGTTGAGCAGCCACGTCCCGCCGACGTCGTGCGCGCGGTCGATCATTAGCACGTCATGGCGTGGCTTGAGCGCCAGCGCGGCCGCGATCCCGCCGAACCCCGCCCCGATGACCGCCACCCGCGTATGCGGGATATCCGTACCAGGTTCTGCCTGGGCCGGGAGTAGGCTCGCCTCACCCTTCCACGGAGGTGCACGAGCATGGCCGCGACGCTGCCGCACATCGATTCTGCGCGCGTGAAGGAGCTGATGGAGCGCGAGCGGGCTCGCCTGCACACCCGCACCGTCCGCTCCGGCGAGCTGTTCGCCCGCGCGGCCGCGGTGATGCCGCGCGGCGTGCCCTCGGGGTTCCAGGCGAGCGACCCGTGGCCGACCTATCTCTCGCACGGGTCCGGCGCCACGGTGTGGGATGTCGACGGCAACGAGTACGCGGACTTCCACAACGGGTTCGGCGTGATGTGCGTCGGGCACGCGAACCCGGTGATCGCCGCGGCCGTGTCCGAGCGGATGGCGCTCGGGACGCACTTCGCCGCGCCGACCGAGGGCTCGATCGTGGTCGCCGAGGAGCTGCGGCGGCGCTGGGGCCTTCCCGCCTGGCGCTTCACCAACTCCGGCACCGAGTCCACCATGGACGCCGTCCACCTCGCGCGCGGGGCGACCGGGCGTGACGTCATGGTCAAGATCGAGGGCACCTATCACGGGCACCACGACGCCGTGATGGTGTCGGTCAAGCCGCCACCGGACCGCATGGGCCCGCGTTCGGCGCCCGTCCCCGTCCCCTATGGCGAGGGCTTCGCGCCCGGCACCGCGGAGGCGACGCGCGTGGTGCCGTTCAACGACGCGGACGCCCTGCGCGCCGTCCTCGACGAGCGCGTCGCGGGCGTGATCATGGAGCCCGCGATGATGAACGTGAACATCGTGCCGCCGGTCCCGGGCTATCTGGAGGCGGTGCGCGCGGCGTGCGACGAGGCCGGCGCCTTGCTGATCTTCGACGAGGTCAAGACCGGCGCGGCCGTCGCCGCGGGCGGCGCGACCGAGCTCTACGGCGTCACGCCCGACGTCGTGTGCCTGGCCAAGGCGATGTGCGGCGGCCTCCCGGGCGGCGCCGTCGGCATGACCGCCGCGCTCGGCGAGCTGATCGCCGAGGGGCGCGTCAAGCAGCAGGGCACCTTCAACGGCAACCCGCTGACGATGGCCGCCGCCGAGGCGACCCTCCTGCGCGTGCTCACCGACGACGCCTACCGCGCGTTGCACGCCGCCAACGAGCGGCTGATGGCCGAGTGCGACCGCGTGATCGAGACGTACGCGCTGCCGGCGCACACCGTCGGCATGGGCTCCAAGGGCTGCGTCGTCATGTCACCCGAGCCGGTGCTCGAGTACCGCGACTACCTGACGAAGATCCACCACGAACTCACCGACCTCGCCTGGCTGTTCCACATGAACCGCGGCGTGTTCATGACGCCCGGCCAGGACGAGGAGTGGACGCTGTCGGTGATGCACTCAGGCGCGGACCGGCAGCGCTACGTCGACGCGTTCGAGACCTTCGCGCGCGAGGTCACCGCGCGCTAGCGGCCGCAGAGCAGCAGCGACAGCGCGACGAGCTCGCGCTGGCTGGACGCCGACGTCACGGCCGGGCGGGTCTTGGTGGGCTGTGGGGAGCTGGAGGTCATGGGAGTGGTGCCCATGGTTGCGCTCTGCGGCAGGTTCGTGGATCACCCTCGGGGCTGAACCGCCTCACACGCGCAGCAGGTTGCGCAGGTCGCGCGCGAGGTCGTCGAGATCGTCGGGGTCGCAGGCGTCGAGGTCGTCGTCGGCGACCGCCGCCATCGCGTCCGGATGGCGGCGTTCGAAGTCGGCGACCTTCTCGGGGTGCGAGAGCTCGAGCTCCTCGACGAGCTCGGCGAGGTCCATCTCGTCGCGGCGGTCGTTGATCATCGCGGCCGACTCTAGCCCGCGCGGGGGCGCGCGGTCGGCGGGCGCTCGCCGGACGTGTGCGGCGCGTCCCAGCGCGCGAACCACACGCCGCCCTCGCTGATGGCGAGAAACAGGTCCGCGTCCGCGCCGAGCTCGGTGAGCAGGTCGGCGCGGGCGCTCGCGTGGTTCTCGCTCGAAGCCACCTCGACGCCTACGCCGTCGCCCGGATAGACGTCGCTCGCGCTCAGCAGGAAGCGCGGCACTCCCTCCCACGCGAGCGCGACGTAGAACATCAGGCCCAGGCCCTCCTCCTCGACCGCCTCCCAGGTCCAGCCGTGCGCGTCCGCGAGCTCCTGTACCGTGCGGTCGATCACGGCGATGGCCCACGGGTCGCGCAGGAACGGCCCGAAGTCATGGTGCTGGGTGAGCCGGCTCACACCGCTCAGCTAAGCGTGCACCGGCCCTGCGTGCGCCGCCTCCAGCGCGGCGATGTCGAGCTTGCGCATGCCGAACATCGCCTGCGCTGCGCGCGCGGCGGGCTCGCCGCCGCCGGTGAAGAAGCGGCTCATGTGGCGCGGCTTGATCTGCCAGGAGAGCCCGTAGCGGTCCTTGAGCCACCCGCACGCGCCCTCCTCGCCGCCGTCGGTCAGGCGCTCCCAGTAGCGGTCGATCTCCTCCTGGTCGGAGCACTCGACCGCGAGCGAGATCGCCTCGTTGAAGGTGAACTGCGGCCCGCCGTTGATGGCGATGAAGCGCTGCCCGAGCAGCTCCAACTCGACGACCATCGGCGTGCCCGCCTTGTCGGTGCCCTCGGGGTAGTCCGCGCGGCTGACGATCCGCGCGTCCTCGAAGATCGAGCAGTAGAACTCCGCGGCCTCGACGGCCTGCGTGTCGAACCAGAGGCTGGTGGTGATGCGCTGTGCGTCCATGCCAGTGAAACGTCACGCGCTGCAGGAACTCATCGGTGCGCGCAGCCGAGGATGTACGACAGCCGCGGTTCCAGCGGCGCGGCGCGGAACTCGAGCCGCTCGCAGCGCTCGATCGCGAATCCGGCGGCCGTGATCGCCGCCGCCGTGTCGCGCGCGAGGTGGCAGCCCGCGCCGACCTTCGGCCACAGCCCGGTGCGGTCCGCGAGCCCGAACAGCGCCCGCTTGGGCTGGGCGGGCGGGACCACGTGCTCGTAGAAGCGCAGCTGCCCGCCCGGGCGCACGACGCGCCGGACCTCCGCCAGCGCCCGCGCCTGGTCGGGGACGCTGCAGAGCACGAGGCTGACGACCGCCGCGTCCACCTCGCCGTCGGCCAGCGGCAGCTCGTCCGCGTACCCGTCGCGGACCCGCACGGGCACCGCGCGCTCGGCCTCCTCGGCGAGCGCCCGCAACGTCGGCTCGGGCTCGATCGCGACCACCTCGAGCACCTCCGGCGGGTAGTGCACGAAGTTGCGCCCGTTGCCGGCGCCGACCTCCACCACGCGACCGCTCAGCCCCGCGAGCAACCGCCGCCGGTGCCCGGCCGCCCCGCGCCGGTCCGCCCGCGCGGCCATCGCCGGATACACGCGCGCGAACCGTGGATGCTCCGCTCCCACTCGACGTGTCTTCGCGTACGTTCCGACCGTCGGTCCCTCCCGCTACCGCCGGTGCTCGTTGTAGCGTCATCCGCGATGTCCGCCCTCGAGCGTCATTTCCAGATTCGTGAGCGTGGATCGACCGTCCGCACCGAGGTCCTCGGCGGGGTCGTGACGTTCCTGACGATGGCCTACATCGTCGTCGTCAACCCCGCGATCCTGAGCGCCGCGGACATGCCCGTCGAGGCCGTCACGGTCGCCACGGCGCTGGGCGCGGCGGTGTTCACCCTGGCGATGGGGCTGGCGACCAACCTGCCGTTCGCGATCGCCGCGGGCCTCGGCATCAACGCCGTCGTCGCGTTCCAGATCGTCGGGGGCGAGGGCGTCCCCTGGCAGGTCGCGATGGCCTGCATCGTGATCGAGGGCGTGCTCGCGATCGTGCTGGTTCTCGCGGGTCTGCGGGAGGCGATCATGCGCGCGGTCCCGCACGAGATCAAGCTCTCGATCGGGGTCGGCATCGGTCTGTTCATCACGCTCGTCGGCCTGCGCGACGCCGGCATCACCGTCAACTCGCCCGCGACCGGCATCGAGCTGGGGGACATCACGGCCGGCCCGCCGCTGGTCGCGCTCGCCGGCCTGCTGACGATGATCGTGCTGGCGGCGCGCAACGTCAAAGGCTCGCTGTTGATCGGCATCGCGGTCTCGACCGTCGTCGGCCTCGTCTTCGGCGTGCTCGAGGGGCCGGACAGCATCGCGCGTCTCCCGCAGGGGGACGACTTCTCGACGATCGGCGACGCGCTGGCGCCCGACAACCTGCTCGACGCGCTCACCTGGGCCCTGGTCCCGCTCATCTTCGTGCTGTTCGTGACCGACTTCTTCGACACGATCGGGACGGCGGTCGCGGTCTCCAGTGCCGGCAACCTGCTGGACGAGAACGGTCAGCCGCCCCGGCTCAAGCGCCTGCTGCTCGTGGACTCGGTCGCGGCGGCGGGCGGCGGCGTACTCGGCACGTCCTCCAACACCACGTACGTGGAGTCCGGGGCGGGCGTCGCGGAGGGCGCGCGGACGGGCCTGGCGTCGGTCGTCACCGCCGGCTGCTTCCTGCTCACCATCTTCCTCGTGCCGCTGATCACCGTGGTCGCGCAGACCGTGCTGATCGGCCCGGAGGGCGCGCAGCAGGAGACGCACCCGGCCGTCGCGCCCGCGTTGATCATGATCGGCTTCCTGATGATCCGGCTGGTGGCGGACATCGACTGGAGCCGCCCGGAGGCCGCGATCCCCGCCTTCTTCGTGATCGCCGGCGTGCCGCTGACGTTCTCGATCGCGGCGGGCATCGGCCTCGGCATCCTCAGCTACGTCCTCGTGATGGCGGGCACCGGCCGAGCGAGCCGGGTCCACCCGCTGATGTGGGCGCTCGTCCCGCTCTTCCTCGCGTTCTTCGCCTCCGACTGGCTGTCGGCCAACGTATTCTAAAGGGTCCGTCGGGCCCCGATGATTGCGTCGCGGGCGAGCGGCTGATAGAGACGAGCCCATGGACGAGCTGGCGATCGGGGCGACGTTCGCCGACCACGTGATCCGCGGCGTCGCGGGTCGCGGGGGCATGGGCATCGTCTACCGGGCGCTGCACGTCCCGCTCAAGCGCGAGGTGGCGCTCAAGGTCATCGCGCCGAGCGTCTCGGCCGATCCCGAGTTCCGCGCCCGCTTCCGGCACGAGTTCGAGGCCGCCGCGTCCGTCCAGCACCCGAACGTGGTCCCGATCTACCACGCGGGCGAGGAGGACGGGCTGCTGTACGTGACCATGCGGTTCGTCGACGGCGTCGACCTCGCCCGCCTGGTGATGACCGAGACCCGGCTCGCTCCCACCCGCGCCGCGCTGATCGTCGGCCAGGTCGCGGCGGCGCTGGACGCCGCGCACGCGCGCGGTCTCGTCCACCGCGACGTCAAGCCGGCCAACGTCCTGGTCGAGGGCGAGCACGCGCTGCTCACCGACTTCGGCCTGATCAAGCACATCGAGGGCGCCGACACGCAGGTGACCAAGCCCGGGACCGTGATCGGCACCTTCGACTACGCCGCGCCCGAGCAACTGGACGGCCGCCCGGTGGACGCGCGCACGGACGTGTACGCGCTCGGCTGCGTGCTCTTCCAGGCGCTCACGGGCCGCGTCCCGTTCCCGCGCGACTCGGTCGGCGCGACGCTCTTCGCCCACTTCAAGGACCCACCGCCGTCGGTGACCGCGCTCGTCCCGGAGGCGCCGCCCGCGCTCGACCAGGTGATCGCCGTCGCGATGGCGAAGGAGCCGGAAGCCCGCTACGCCAGCGCCGGTGACCTCGCCCGCGCCGCGCTCGCCGCCGTCGACCACCCGTCGCTCGTGCGCACCCCGTCGAGCTGGTCGTGGCCCGCCCCGGCCGCGCCCAGTGCCGGCCTCCCGCTGCAGGGCGCGCTCGTGAGCGAGCTCGAGAGCGGGCGCTTCGTCGGCCGCGCCGGCGCGCTCGACCACCTGCGCGCCCGCTGGAACAGGGCCGCGGCCGGGGCGCGCCAGTTCGTGCTCGTCAGCGGCGATCCCGGGATCGGCAAGACGCGCCTGGCCGTCGAGTTCGCGCACGAGGCGCACGCCGCCGGCGCGACCATCCTCTACGGCCGCAACGACGCGGAGTCGCTCGTCCCGTACCAGCCGTTCGTCACCGCCGTCCAGCACTTCATGGCCCACCGCGCGACGCTCGAGTTCCCGCCCGAGCTCGGCCCGGAGCTGAGCGAGCTCGCGCGCCTGGTCCCCGCGCTGCGCCGCCATCTGCCCGAGCTGCGCGAACCCGCCGCCGAGGACGGCGAGACACGCCGCTACCGCCTGTTCGAGGCCGTCACCCGCGTCCTGGCCCGAGCGGCGCGCGACGCGCCCACCGTCCTGATCCTCGACGACCTGCACTGGGCGGACACCTCCACGGCGCTGCTGCTCGGCCACCTGCTGCAGGACGTCGAGCCGACGCCGCTGCTGATCATCGGCACGATCCGCGCCGCGGGCGAGCACCGCGCGGACGAGCTGACGGCGCTGCTCGCGCGGCTGTACCGCGACCCGGGCTTCGAGCGCGTCGCGCTCACGGGCCTCGACGACGCCGAGACCGGCGAGCTCGTCGCGGCCGCCGACCGCCGCGCCAGCGGGTCGTTCATCGTCCGCCTCCATGAGGGCACGGAAGGCAACCCGTTCTTCATCAAGGAGACGCTGCGCAGCCTCGCCGACGAGCCCGAGCTGCGCGACGAGACCCTGCGGCTCGTCCCGGTGCCGGAGAGCGTGAAGGAGCTGATCGGCACGCGGCTCGCGCGCCTGTCGGAGACGACCACCGCCGTGCTCACGGCGGCGTCGGTCGTGGGTCGCGAGTTCCGGCTCGAGGTGCTGGAGACGCTGCTGGACGAACCGGTGGAGCGGCTGATCACCGCCCTCGAGGAAGCCGACGAGGCCGGGCTCGTGCGCGAGGTCCCGGACGACGCCGACCGCTTCGCGTTCACCCACGCGCTCGTGCGCGAGACGCTGTACGAGCGCCAGTCCGCGTCGCGGCGCGTGCGCATGCACCACCGGATCGCGCAGGCGCTCGAGCAACTTGACCTCGCGACGCCCGCCGAGCTCGCGTACCACTACGTCGAGAGCCGCCACCTGGACCGCGAGGGCAAGGCCGTGGACTTCTCCGAGCGCGCGGCCGCCGCGGCCTCGGACGCGCTCGCCGACTTCGAGGCCAAGAACCACTACGTCGCCGCCCTCGAACGCCTCGGGCAAGGGGACGAGCCGCGGCGCGCCCGGCTGCTGATCGGCCTCGGCACGTCCGCCGCGCGCCTCTACGACCCGGAGGCCGACGACGCGTTCATGGAAGCGGCAGAGCTCGCGCAGCGCAACCACGAGCCGACGCTGCTGGCGGAGGCCGCGCTCGGCCGCTTCGGCAACTACGCGCACGCGGGCGCGGTCGACTATCCCGCCATCGAGCTGCTCGAACACGCGCTCGCCGCACTCGGCGACGAAGAGAGCCCGCTCACCGCCCGCCTGCTCACCCGGCTGGCCAACGCGCTGCACTTCACGGGCCAGCAGGAGCGCGTCGCGGCGCTCACGGCCCGCGCGCTCGAGCTGGCCCGCGCCGGCGACGACCCGCTCGCGCTGCTGAACGCGCTCGAGAGCCGGCACACCGCGCTGCTGCTCACCGCCGAAGCCGAGGAGCGGCTGGAGATCGCGAACGCGTTCTCGGAGCTGGCGGTCCGCATCGACGAGCCGGAGCTCCTCGTGCTCGGCCTGCAGTGGCGCCTGTACGACTCGCTGGAGCTGTTCGACCTCGACGCCGCCCACGGCTGGTTGCTGACGCTGCGCGAGCTGGCGGACCGCCTCGGCCAGCCGATCTACCGCTACCGCGCGGCGCGCTGGAACGTGATCTGGGCGATGATCGAGGACCGGCTCGACGAGGTGCCGGACCTCATCGCCGTCGCGCACGAGCTCGGCGTCCGCGCCCGCCGTCCCGAGGTGGACGTCGAGTCCGCCGGCCAGCACGCCGGGCTCGCGTACCGCACCGGCACGCTCGGCGCGTTCGCCCCCGCGCTCGCCGCTCAGATCCAGAGCGACCCGCAGCTGGTCGTCAACCTGCCCGTGCTCGCGCTCGCGCACCTGCAGGCCGGCGAACGTGAGGCAGGCGCGGCGATCTTCGAGCGCTTCGCGGCCGACGACTTCGCCTCGATCCCGCGCGACATGCTGTGGATGGGCGCGATGGCCGTGCTCACGCACGTGTGCACGATGCTCGGCGACAGCGCGCGCGCCCGCGTCCTCTACGAGCTCCTGCTCCCCTACCGTGACCGCAACCTGGTGATCGGGATCGTCGCGTGCTGGGGGTCGGTGGAGCGCTTCCTCGGGATGCTCGCGAGTGATCCCGCGGCCGCCGACGCGCACTTCGAGCGCGCGCTCGCGCGCAACGCCGCCATCCCGTCGATGCTGCGGATGACCAGGGCCGCCATCAGGGGCGACTCAGGGATGGCGGCCACACAGATAGGGGGCACCTAGGGTCATTCCCAATGGTGGGCGGGCCGCCGCGACGGCAAGCTGCACACCATGGAAACCAAGAAGACCCTCACCCGCTCCTCCACCGACAAGCAGGTCGGCGGCGTGTGCGGCGGCCTCGCCCGCTACTTCGACATCGATCCTGTCGTGACCCGCGTCGGCTTCATCGCCACGACGCTGTTCACCGGCGGGGCCGGCGCGCTCGCGTACCTCGCGATGCTCGTCGTCATGCCCTCCGACAAGAAGACCGTCGAGCACCACTATGACCCGCTGGCCGCTTAATCGGAAAGCTGCGCGTCGACGATTTCGTCGAGCAGGCCACCGAGATAGCCGTACAGGGCCACCGTGCGTGCGTTGGGATCGTTCGGGTCGAAGCTGAGGTCGTGATCGTCGTCGGTGATGTCGAGCATCGTCCCCAGCACGAGCCGCAGCGAGTTCACGGCCTGCATCCAGGCCGTGAGCTGGTCGATGTCGAGCAGCTCCGCGTCCACCGATGACTCGACGACCTCGATGCTCGCCAGCCGCCCGCTCTGCAGCTCCTCGCGCGTGAGCGAGCGGTACTCGTTCTCGAGCTCGGCGTCATCGGCGTAGGCGGACGGGTACAGCCGGCGCACCCGCGGGTCCTCGGGGCTGAGCGCGAGCAGCTCCCGCAGCTCGGACAGCAGCTGGCGGATCAGCGCGCGCTCCTGGTCGTCCATGCGCACGATGAAGCGGTTCTGGCGCCGGTCGATCCGGCGCCGCTGGCGGCCGAACACGCTCAGTCCTGCCGCATGGTCGCCCACAGGCCGTGCTCGTGCAGCCGGAACACGTCCAGCTCGGCCTTCTCGCGCGTCCCGCTGGAGACGACGGCGCGGCCCTTGTGGTGCACGTCGAGCATCAGCTCGGTCGCCTTCTCGCGCGAGTACCCGAACAGCTTCTGGAACACGAGCACCACATAGCTCATGAGGTTGATCGGGTCGTTCCAGACGATCACGATCCACGGGCGGTCGGCGACGGAATCGTCGTCGGTCTCCGGGAGCTTGACCTCTACGGGAGCGGCGGACACTCCCCCTCAGGCTACCCGGCTCATCGCGTGCTCGGCGAGCGCGGTGATCGTGAGGCTCGGATTGACGCCGACATTGGCCGGGATGGCGGCGCCGTCGCACACGAGCAGGTTCTCGTAGCCGAACACCCGCAGGTCGGAGTCGACGACGCCGCTGGCGGGCGAGGCGCCGATCACCGCGCCGCCGAGGATGTGCGCCGTCGACGGGATGTTGGCCGCGGCCTCCATGATCGAGCTCTGCGCGATGCCGCCCGTGCGCTTGGCCAGCCACTCCGTGAACGCGTTCGCGACCGGGATGAACGTGGGGTTCGGGCGCTCCGGGTCCTGCTCGGTGGTCAGCCGCACGCCGCGGCGCGTCTTGCGCGCCCGCAGCGCGATCGCGTTGTCGAGCGACTGCATGACCAGGACGATGATCGTGCGCCGCGACCAGCCGCGCGGGTTCATCGAGCGCGCGAGCCGGACCGGGTGCCGCGCCGCCGCCCCGACCAGCTTCAACGGGCGGGTGAGGGTCGTGCCGTCGCCGGTCAGCAGCGTGAAGATGCCCGACATCGCGTCGCCGGCGTCGCCGTAGACGACGGTCTCGATGTGCGTGTGCGGGTCGGGGTAGATCGAGCCGGTGATCGCGACACGCCGGATCACGTCCTCGGACGTGTCCTTGGGCAGCGTCACGGCCAGGATCGCCTCCGAGTTCGTGCGCACGAGCTCCCCGAGCCGGTCGCTGATGCGCGGCAGCGAGCCGTGGAGCTTGCACGCGGCCAGCAGCCGGTTGGTGCCCAGCGCACCCGCGGCGACCACGACACCCTTCGCCGTCTGGGTGCGGCGCTGCTTGCGCATCCACGCGCCGGAGCGCTCGCTCGTCACCGCGTACCCGCCGCCCGGCAGCGGCTTGATGTCGGTCACCGTGCGCTCGGGCATGATCCGCGCGCCGGCGCGCTCCGCGAACCACAGGTAGTTCTTGACCAGCGTGTTCTTGGCGCCGTGCGGACAGCCGACCATGCAGCGCCCGCAGCGCATGCAGCCCGTGCGGTCCGGCCCTTCGCCGCCGAAGAACGGGTCCGGGACGGTCTTGCCGGGCGCGCCGAGGAACACGCCGACGCGGGTCTTGGCGTACGTCTCCCCCACCCCGGTCGCTTCCGCGTACTCGCGCAGGTAGTCGTCGGCGGGGTCGTCCTCGTCGTAGGTCGTCACGCCGAGCATCCGCTCCGCCTCGGCGTAGTGCGGCGCGAGCTCCACCTGCCAGTCGTTGAGCTCCGCCCACTGCGGGTCCTCATAGAAGCGGGCGGGCGCGCGGTAGAGCGTGTTCGCGTAGCCCAACGATCCGCCGCCGACCCCGGACCCGCTCGCAATCGCGACGTCCCGGAAGATCGTCATCCGGAAGATGCCTTTCAGGCCGAGCCGCGGCGCCCACCAGTAGCGCCGCAGATCCCAGGTGGACTTGGGCAACTCGTGGTCGGCGAAGCGCCGCCCGCACTCGAGCACCCCGACCCGATGGCCCTTCTGCGCCAGCCGCAGCGCGCTCACGCTGCCGCCGAAGCCAGAACCTATGACGAGCCAGTCGAAGTCGGTCACGCGCGCCGGAGCAGGATACGCGACACGAAGTGGTCCCCGCCCTTTTCGAGGATGAGGTCCGCGCGCGGGCGCGTGGGCTTGATGTTTTCGCGCAGGTTTGGGCGGTTGGTGCGCTCCCAGATGCCCGACGCGACCTCCACCGCCTCCTCGTCGGACAGCCGTGCGTAGCGGTGGAAGTAGGACTCGGGGTTCTGGAAGGCGCCGTTGCGCAGGGCGAGGAAGCGGTTCAGGTACCAGCGCTGGACGTCGGTCTCGAGCGCGTCCAGGTAGAGCGCGAAGTCCGCGAAGTCGGACACGTAGACCCGGCCCGAGCCGCGCTGGAGGACGTTCACGCCCTCGAGCACGACGACGTCGGAGCGGTCGACGATCTGCGTCTCGCCCTCGACGATGTCGTAGGACAGGTGCGAGTAGACGGGCGCGTGGACCTCGTCCACCCCGCTCTTGAGGTCGGCCACGAAGCGCAGCAGCGCGCGCCGGTCATAGCTCTCCGGGAAGCCCTTGCGGGCGAGGATCCCCTTCTCGATCAGGGCCGCGTTGGGCAGCAGGAAGCCGTCCGTGGTCACGAGCTGCACGCGCCACTCGGGTCGCAGCAGCTGCAGCAGGCGGACGATCACGCGCGCGGCGGTCGACTTGCCGACGGCGACGCTCCCGCCGAGCGCGATCAGGTACGGCACGGCGTGCGATGGGTCGCCCAGGAACGAGCCCTGCGCCGCGCTGAGTTGCCGCGCCGCGTCGATGCGCAGCTCCAGCAGCCGCGCGAGCGGCACGTAGACGTCGCTGACCTCGGCCAGCTTGACGGGCTCGCCGAGGCCCGAGAGGTCGGCGAGCTCGTCGTAGGCGAGCGGCGGCGCGGGCGCGCCCAGCTCGCTCCAGCGCGAGCGCTCGACCGCCACGAACGGCGACGCGGCGCCGAGCTTCAGCAACAGCGAGCCTGCGGCCGGGCCTCGCGCTCGTCCTGGCGCCAGCGCTCGAACGCGCGCCGCGTCATCACCGGCTCGTCCGGGTGCTCGCGCCGGCGGTGCTCGACGTAGCGGTCGTAGGCGCTCTCACCTGCCACCTCGCGCAGGTACCAGCGCACGCCGCTGACCACTTCCCGGACGGTCATGCGACGGCCTCGCGCTTGCGGTCGAACAGCCCGTCGGGCGCGTCCAGCGTGGACTCCTCCGCGGAAACCTCGGTGGTGGGCAGCAGCTCGCGCGACCGGATGGCCTTGATGCACATGCGGGTGGCGTCGAGGATGACCACGATGATCAGGACGGCGAACAGGGCGGCGAGGATGCCGTCCACGGTCGAGTTTGTCACGACCTTGTTCATGTCGTCCATGGTCTTGGCCGGCGCGAGCACCTCGCCGTTCGCGATCGCGTCCTGGAAGCGGTCGCGCTGGGCGAAGAAGCCGAGCGTCGGATCGCCGCTGAAGACCTTCTGATAGCTGGCGGTGAGCGTGACCGTCGCGTCCCAGGCGAGCGGGATGCCGGTCACCCACGCCCACTTGAGCTTGCCGTGCTTGATCAGCAGCACCGTGCAGACCGTGAGCGCGACGGCCGCGAGCAGCTGGTTCGCGATGCCGAACAGCGGGAACAGCTGGTTGATGCCGCCGAGCGGGTCGGTCACGCCCGCGTACAGGAAGTAGCCCCACGCGCCGACGATGATCGCGCTGCAGAGCCACACGCCCGGCTTCCACGACACCTCGCGGAACGGCTTGTAGACGTTGCCGAGCGTGTCCTGGAGCATGAAGCGCCCGACCCGCGTGCCCGCGTCCACCGTCGTGAGGATGAACAGGGCCTCGAACATGATCGCGAAGTGGTACCAGAACGCTCTGAGGCCCTCACCGGTCGCGCCGGCGAAGATCTCCGACATGCCGATGGCCAGGGTGGGCGCGCCGCCCGTGCGGCTCACCAGGCTCTCCTCCTCGACCGCGGTGGCCGCGGACTGCAGCGCCTCCGGCGAGATGGTGAAGCCGAGCCCGTTCACGAACTGCGACGCCGACTCGACGCTCCCGCCCGTCGCGCCCGCGGGCGAGTTCATGGCGAAGTAGAGGCCTGGGTCGATGATCGACGCGGCGATGATCGCCATCACCGCGACGAAGGACTCCATCAGCATCGCGCCGTAGCCGATGAAGCGGACCTGCGTCTCCTTCTCGATCAGCTTGGGCGTGGTGCCGGAGGCGATCAGGCTGTGGAAGCCCGAGAGCGCGCCGCACGCGATCGTGATGAACACGAACGGGAACAGCGAGCCGGCGAAGACCGGGCCCTTGCCGGTGGACGCGAACTCGCTCACCGCGTCGTTCTGCATCACCGGCAACGTCACGACGATGCCGATCGCCAGCAGGACGATCGTGCCGATCTTCATGAACGTGGACAGGTAGTCGCGCGGGGCGAGCAGCATCCAGACGGGCAGGACACTGGCCACGAAGCCGTACGCGATCAGGCAGAAGACGAGCGTCTCGGCCTCGAGCGTGAACGTGTCCGCGAGGCTCGAGTCCTGCACCCAGCCGCCGGCCGCGATCGCGATCAGCAGCAGCGTCACGCCGATCGCCGTCGTCTCCAGCACCCGCCCGGGCCGCAGCACGCGCAGGTAGAAGCCCATGAAGAACGCGATCGGGATCGTCATCGCGATGCTGAACGTGCCCCACGGCGAGTCCGCGAGCGCGTTCACCACGACCAGCGCGAGGACCGCGAGCAGGATGACCATGATCGCCAGCACGGCGATCAGCGCGGCGGCGCCGCCGACCGGGCCGATCTCGTCGCGCGCCATCTGCCCGAGGCTCTTGCCGTCGCGGCGCATGGAGAAGAACAGGACGACCATGTCCTGGACCGCGCCGGCGAAGATGACGCCGACGATGATCCAGATCGTGCCCGGCAGGTAGCCCATCTGGGCGGCGAGCACGGGGCCGACGAGCGGGCCGGCGCCCGCGATGGCCGCGAAGTGGTGGCCGAACAGGACGCGCCGGTCGGTCGGCTGGTAGTCGCGGTCGTTGTTGAGGCGCTCGGCGGGCGTGGCGCGCCGCGCATCCGCGCCGAGGACCTTGTACTGGATGAAGCGCGCGTAGAAGCGGTACGCGATCGCGTAGGAGCCGACCGCCGCGGCGATCAGCCAGGCAGCGCTGATCGCCTCGTCGCGCATGAGCGCGATGACGCCCCAGGCGACGGCGCCGACAATGGCGACGGCCGACCAGATCGCAATCGACTTGGCCCTCACGGTGTCTCCTCCCGTCCGCTAGCGGGGAATCCCTCCCCGCGCGCGGGCTCACGTAAACAGGCGCAAGCCCGCTGCCGCGGCGGCCGCGACGAGGACCACGGCGAACATCGGGGCCTTGAGGAGGATCGCGACGATCGCGGCGACCAGGCCGGCGGCGCGCGCGTCGACCGTCAGGCCGCCGCCTTCGGCCCCGAGTGTTTCGAAGACGAGCAGGCCGGCGAGCAGCGCCGGGGCCAGCAGCGCGGTGACGTTGAGCGCGCGCGGTGGCAGCTCGCGGTCGCCGAGGACGAGCGTCCCGGACGCCTTCGCGGCGAACGTGCCGACCGTGAGGACGGCGACGGTGATCCAGACGGCGGTCATCGCGCGGCGGCCGGCGTTCGCTTGAGGCCGATCAGCGCGGCGAAGGCCGCGACCAGTACGGGCACGCCCGGCGGCGTGAACGGCAGCAGCGCGAGCGCGATCAGCGCGCCGCCGACCGCCGCGACCACGCGCGTGCGGTCCTTGAGCTCCTCGAACAGCAGGTAGGCGAAGAACGCGGGGAACATCGCGTCCAGCCCGAGCGCCTGCGGGTCGCCGAGGAACGAGCCGCCGAGCACGCCGATCACCGTCCCGCCCACCCAGGCCGCGCCCTGCGGCAGCGTCGACCCGATGAGCTTGAGGCGATCGAATGTGCCATCGCCGCGGCTCGCGAGCGCGAAGGAGGAATCGACGATCGCGATCGACTCAATCGAGCGCTGGACCGGCCCGCCCTTGAGGAACGGCCCGATCGCGAGCCCCATCGGCAGCCAGCGCGCGTTGAGCAGCATGCCCGCCGCGATCGCCGCGAACGCGCCGCCGCCCGCCGTGAGGACGGTCAGCGCCGCGAACTGCGCCGCGCCCGAGAAGACCGTGATCGACATCACCACCGGCGCGACCGAGCCCATCACGGGTTCCGCCAGGACACCGAAGGAGATGCCGATGGCGAGGGTCGGAAGGACGAGCGGCAGCCCGGCCCTGAGGCCCGCGCGGATGTCGCTGTCTTGATGCATCGCGGGCACCTTACCGTATACTGGCACCACAGTGGTAATACCCACGCCTGAGACGATCAAGCTCCAGGGCGGTTCCCTGTCCCTCGACTTCGCCAACTCGGCGGACTGGACGGCGGCCGAGGAACTCATCGAGGCCCAGGACGTCCTGCTTGAGCCGGACTCGCTGGAGCGCTGGGGCGCACGCATGGGCGTCGCCGGCCGGCCGGGCGGCCCGGAGGAGCTGGAGCTGGCGCGCGGCCTGCGGCACGCGCTGCACTCGATCTTCTCCGCTTTGGCCCGCGACGAAGCGCCCGATCAGTACTCGCTCGCGCGGCTGCGGTTCGCGTACGCGCAGGCGGTCGCCGCGGGGACGCTCGTGCGCCAGCCGGACGGAGGCTTCGGGCTCGAGTGGTCGAGCGAGGAGACGCGGCGCGTACGGTTCGCGGTCGCCGCGGACGCGGTCGCGCTGCTCGCCGATCCCGCCCGCATCGCGCGGCTGCACCGCTGCCCGGGCCGCGACTGCGGCTGGGTCTTCCTCGACACCAGCGGCCGGCGCCGCTGGTGCTCCATGCAGACGTGCGGCTCGCGCGAGAAGATGCGCCGGATGTACGCGCGCAAGCGCGCCGCCGCCTCAGCCGCCGAGGACGCGTAGCTCCAGCGGGTACGGCGACAGGTTCTCCGGCCCGACGAGGATGTCGTCCTCGAGCCGGATGCCGCCGCGTTGCGAGTCGTAGATGCCAGGCTCGACCGTGAAGATCATGCCTTCGCGCAGGGGCGTGTCGCTGCTCGCGACGAGGAACGGCGGCTCGTGGATCTCGGTGCCGATCGCGTGGCCGGCGCCGTGCAGGCAGGCCCCGAGGTCGGGGTGGGCCTCGATGATCCGCCGCTGGGCCGCGTCCACGTCCTTGGCCGTGTTGCCGAGCTTCGTGGCCGCGACCGCGTCGTCGTAGGCCTGCTTGACGACGTCCCAGGCCCGTTGGGCCCAGTCGGACGGCGTCCCGGCGTGGGCGCAGCGCGTCATGTCGCCCCAGTAGCCGTTGAACTGGGCGGAGATGTCGGCCACGACGACGTCGCCGGGCTGGAGCGTGCGAGGGCCGGGCGAGCCGTGCGGGTCACCGGCGTGGGCGCCGAAGAGGATGTGCGGCTCGGGGTGGCTGCCGCCGCGGCGGGCGAGCGCGTACGCGGCCTTGGCGTTTACGTCCGCTTCGCTGTCGCCGACCTTCAGATCCGCCCACAGCTCCTCATAGACGGCGATGATCTGCGTGCAGGCGTACTTGACCGCGGCGATCTCCTCCGCGTCCTTGGCCGCGCGCAGCTCCATGATCAGGTCGCTGGCGGGGACGAGCTCGTAGCCGGCGTCCGTGAGGGCCTTCGCGCGGGCGAAGTTGAGGTGGTCCTCCTCCACGCCGATGCGCTTCGCGCCGTCGAGCGTGTCGTAGAGCGTCGAGAGGCCGTTGCCCTTGGCGGCGTCGTAGAGCGACTTCTCGAGCGCGGTCGGTGCCTGGCCGACGCTGTCGCGGTCCAGGGACGGTGCGATCAGCGCGCCTTCGCCGCCGCGGCGGACGGCGACGCCGAAGAAGCGCTCGAGCTGCAGACCCCAGAAGCCGGTCAGGTACGCGATCGACGCGTCTTTGGTGGCGAGGACCGCATCCAGTCCAGCGTCCGTTAGCAATCCGTCCAGAGCGGAGACTCTCGCAGCGTGCGACATCACCCGGGACCCTATCTCGCCGCCCTCGTGTTCTTCGGCCTGGCCGAAGCCGCCGAGGCCCGCAAGGTCAAGATCCGCCAGCAGGGGGCGCCGGAGGTCACGCTCACGGTGCCGGCGGGCTGGAAGGTCCAAGAACGGCGGACGGCGACCGTGCTGACCCGCTCGGGCCGGCGGATCGTCCTCTATCAGTGCCCGCTCACCCGCCACACGGGGGTCACGGTCAACATGGCCGGGCGGCGCGCGCGAGCTGGGTACGTGCCGATCCGCGGAGGGTCCTGCCTCGGGATCACGGGCGGTTCGCTGCGGTTCGCCCGGAGCCTGCGGCCCGTGCTCGGCGAAGGCGGGCGGACGCCGCGGTCCGACATGGCCGCCGAGCAGCTCGCCCGTGCGGCGCGCGAGCGGACGCTGGCCCAGCCGCGCATGGTGGGCACCGCGACGGCCGTGCCGTTCGGCATCGACGCGCCGATCGAGTCCGCGTTCGCCTACGACGGCGGTTACGCGTACCAGTCCGTGCGCTTCCGCGGCCTCTCGTACCAGTCCGTGCTCGACTCAGACGCCGGATACGTGCGTCACCCTGGTCAGACCTGCTGGGACGGCGGATACGACCCCGACGAGGACGACGCGCTCGAACCGCGCCTCGAGCTCGAGGACTGGGACGCGCCGCCGTCCACCAAGACGTCCTGGCATGTCTCCTACAAGCCGATCATCACGCTCCCGGACCGTTCGCGGCTCGTGCGCTGGACGGGGTTCGTCGCCGACGGCGAGGCGGTGATCGGCGCGGACGGCCTGCTGCAGCGCGTCCGCATCGTCGATCACCACCAGGCGCGTGGCCGGACGTCGTGGCGGACCGTCGAGGTCGTCTTCACCGGCTTTCCGGCGACGATCGCGCGGGTCGCACCGCAGCCCTCGTGCTAGCGGACCTTCAGCGCTGACGTCGTCGTCACACCGTTGAACGTCAACTTGAGGGTGAGACTCCTGACGTTCTGGCGCACCTTGCCGAGCTTCACCGTCACCGTTCCGGCCTGCTTGGCCATGGCTTTGCCGCTCGCGAGCGTCTTGCCCTTGGCGACGGCCGCGAGCTCCACCTTGCCGGCGCCCGGCACCGTGACCTTGATGGCGAGTCCCTTGCGGAGCGCCTTCTTGGTCGTCTTGGCCAGCGCGAGCGTCGCCTTGGCCGGCGCGGTGGCGACCGGCGCGGGCTGGGTGGGCGCGGGCGTCGGCGGGGCCGGCGTGGTGACCGGCGGCGTGTAGGCGGCCGCGGGCGGGTCGGCGGGCCCCCAGTCGGGCTCGGTGCCGGTGGGCGTCAGCAGCACGTCATGGGGCGCGGCGCAGTCCATCGGCGCGAACTTCGTGAAGCGCGTGACCTCGATGCCCTTGCTCGACCCCCACGCGAACCCGGCGCCGTCCGGCGCCCACGTCGGGTCGTGGTACTTGCGGTCCGGCTGCGTCATCTCGCACGCGTACTCGGGGTGGGCGGGCGGGAGCTCGGTCTTGACGTCGCCCTTGACGGCGAAGAACTTGATCTTGAGGTTCTCCCCGTAGTCGGAGGTGACGGCGAGCTTGGTGCCGTCGCGGGTGACTTCGCCGTCGCCCATGTCCCCGTTCGGGACCATCCAGGGCTTGCTGTTGTAGTCGCCGGCGTCGAGGTCGTCGATCGCCACCTGGCGCCCGAAGCCGCCGAACACCAGCGTGCGCGTGTTCGTCACCCATTCGGGGTTGGAGACGCTGTGCTGGTTGCCGTAGACGCTGTGCGGCGTGGCCGTGGTGACGTTGGCGTCCGTGTAGAAGACGGAGCGCTGGACGCCGCCGCAGCCGGCGCCGGGCGGGCACGAGTGGCCGAGGTAGGCGTAAGCGATCTTCGTGCCGTCGGGCGAGAAGGACAACTGCACCGGGTTGGGCGCGAAGGTCCCGCCGTTGCCGGACTTCGCGGGCGGCGTGGTGATCGTGTGCAGCGGACGTCCGTCACGCGCCATCACCTGGATCGGCCCGGTCCCCTGGACCGCGGCGATCGTCCCGTTGTCGGCCTGCGTGGGCGAGTGCCAGCTCCCGCCGGTCGTCAGCTGGACCTTGTGCGAGCCGTCGGGAGCGGCGGACCACACGTTGCCCTGGTCGACGTAGACGATCGAGTCGGCGTTCGCCGCGGCCGGCGCGAGCGCCAGCAGGCCGGCGGCGAGGATCAGGCGTGAGAGCATGACCGGGAATTTCGCTACCCCCGGTTGCCAAAAGGTTGCCCGCGCCTTGTCAGCTCAGCACCTGGGCCTCGTAGCCCTCCTCCTGCAGCCGGCTGAGCACCTCCTGCGCGTGGTCGCGCCCGCGCGTCTCGAGCACCAGCTCGACGGCGGTCTCGCGCACGTGCAGGCCGAGGCCTTCGCGCACGTGGGACACGTCGACGATGTTCGCGCCCGTGCCCGCGACGGCGGCGAGCAGCGTGGCGAGGCCGCCGGGCCGGTCGGGTATGCGGGTGAGCGCGACCAGGCGCCGCCCGGCCTCCGTCTCGTGGCGGCGGGCGATCGCGGCCAGCAGGCCCGCGTCCACGTTCCCGCCCGAGAGCACCGCGACGGTCGTACCCTCGACCGTCTCCGCCTGGCCGCCGAGCAGCGCCGCGACGCCCACCGCTCCCGCGCCTTCGACGACGAGCTTGCAGCGTTCCAGCAGCAGCGCCATCGCCTCGGCGGTCGCCTCCTCACTGACGACCACGAGGTCGTCGAGGTGCGTGCGCAGGATCTCGAGCGGGATGCCGCCGGGGCGCTTGACCGCGATGCCGTCGGCGATCGTCAGCGCGGTCTTGGCCTCCACCGGCGTCCCGGCCTGCATCGACTCGGGGTACGGCGCGCAGGCCGCGGCCTGGACGCCGATGATCTTCACGCCGGGCTTGGCGGCCTTGATCGCGAGCGCAGAGCCGGCGCACAGGCCGCCACCGCCGACCGGGATCACCACCTGGGCGAGGTCCGGCACGTCTTCGAGCAGCTCGAGCCCGAGCGAGCCCTGGCCGGCGACGATCGCCGGGTCGTCGAACGGGTGCACGAACGCCAACCCGCCGGTCTCGGCCCGTTCCAGCGCCGCGACGATGCACTCGTCCACGCTCTTGCCGCCCTCGTGCACGATCGCGCCGTAGCGGCGGGCGGCCTCGACCTTGGCCATCGGGGCGTCGTGCGGGACGAACACCTCGCACCGGACGTTGCGGGCCGCCGCCCCGGCCGCGAGCGCCTGCGCGTGGTTGCCGGCGGACGCGGCCACGACGCCGTTCGCGCAGCCCGGCGCGCCGAGCGCTTCGAGCTTGGCGGCCACGCCGCGGACCTTGAACGAGCCGGTCCGCTGGAGATTCTCGGCCTTCAGCGCCACCGTGCCGCCCGTGCGCTCGGAGAAGGTGCGGGTGGACAGCATCGGTGTGCGGCGCGCGACGGTCTGAACCGCCGCGCGTGCGGCTTCGACGTCGCGCGCGGTGACGGTCACAGCGCGATGATGGCGTCCATCTCGACCTCGGCGCCCATCGGGAGGGCGGCGACGCCGATGGTGGTGCGCGCGGGCGGGTCGGCGGGGAAGTAGGTCGCGTACGCCTCGTTCATCTCGGCGAACACGCTGATGTCGGTCACGTAGACGGCGACCCGCACGGCGTTCTCGAGCTTCGCGCCCGCGGCCTCGGCGATGATCGTGAGGTTGTCCAGGCAGCGCTTGGCCTTCTCGGCGGGCGAGCCGTCGATCAGCTGGCCCGTCTCCGGGTCCAGATGGACCTGTCCGCTGATGAACAGATGGCCGTTCGACTTCACGGCGTGCGAGTAGGGTCCGGCAGCCGGCGGGCCCGGGTTCGCCGTCACGGTTTCGCGAGAATGGCTCATGTGAAGGACCGTATCTGAGATGCCGAACCGCCTTGCTTCCGAGACATCGCCCTACCTGCTGCAGCATGCGGAGAACCCCGTGGATTGGTATCCGTGGGGTGACGAGGCGTTCGCTCGTGCTCGTTCTGAGGACAAGCCGCTCCTGATCTCGATCGGCTACGCGGCGTGCCACTGGTGCCACGTCATGGAGCGCGAGTCCTTCGAGGACCCGGCCATCGCCGCGCTGATGAACGAGCATTTCGTGTGCGTGAAGGTGGACCGCGAGGAGCGTCCGGACGTCGACGCGATCTACATGGACGCGGTCCAGGCGATGACCGGCCACGGTGGCTGGCCGCTGAACGCGTTCGTCACCCCGGAGGGCAACCCGTTCTGGGCCGGCACCTACTTCCCGCCCGTCTCGCGTCAGCAGATGCCGTCCTGGCGTGACGTCGTCGCGTCGTTGGCGCAGGCCTGGCACGACCAGCGCGACGAGATCATGACCGCCGCGCGCGAGATCGTCCCGCGGCTCGCCGGCGCCGCCTCGTTGGAGGCCGGCGGTGACGAGTTCGACCCGGGCCAGCTGGAGTTCGCGGTCGGCATCCTCGGCGAGGTCTTCGACCGCCAGTT
This sequence comes from Solirubrobacter deserti, assembly GCF_003344625.1. GTDB lineage: Bacteria > Actinomycetota > Thermoleophilia > Solirubrobacterales > Solirubrobacteraceae > Solirubrobacter > Solirubrobacter deserti. Next base: position 489,130 of record NZ_QPKJ02000006.1, read on the forward strand.
CGGCGGGTGGGGCGCGGCGCCCAAGTTCCCGCTCACCTCCGTGATCGAGTTCCTGCTCGCGCGCGGCGAGCGGCCGATGGCGCTGCAGACCTTGCGCCGGATGGCGTCGGGCGGTCTGTATGACCAGATCGGCGGCGGCTTCGCCCGCTACTCCGTGGACGCGCGGTGGCTCGTCCCGCACTTCGAGAAGATGCTCTACGACAACGCGCTGCTCGCCTCGGCGTACCTGCACGCCTGGCAGATCACCGACGACCCGCTGTTCCGGCGCGTGTGCGAGGAGACGCTGGACTTCGCCGTGCGCGAGCTGCGGCAGGACGAGGGCGGGTTCGCCTCGTCGCTGGACGCGGACTCGGAGGGCGTCGAGGGCAAGTTCTACGTCTGGACGCCCGATCAAGTGCGCGCCGCGTTGAGCTCGGATCTCGCGGAAGCCGCGATCACGCACTTCGGCATCACCGAGGCAGGGAACTTCGAGGGCGGCAGCACGGTCTTGACGCGCGTGACCGGCGATCCGGCGTCGTTGTCCGAGATCAAGGCCGGGTTGCTCGCCGCCCGTGCCGCGCGGGTCCGTCCCGCGCTGGACGACAAGCGCGTGTGCTCCTGGAACGCGTTGATGATCTCGGCGCTGGCGGAGGCGGGTGCGGCCTTCGGGCGCGCCGACTACGTGTCGGCCGCCGAGACGTGCGCGTCGTTCATCGAGTCCGAGCTGCGCGCTCCGGACGGGGGCGTGCTGCGCGTCTTCAACCGCGGCGTGGCCAAGCAGCCGGGCTTCCTCGACGACTACGCGTACCTGCTCGAGGCGTACCTGACCCTGTACGAGGCGACCTTCGACGAGCGCTGGTTCGTGCGCGCAACCGAGCTCGCCGAAGCGATCCTCACCCGCTTCCACGACCCGGAGCGCGGCGGCTTCTTCTCCACCGCGGCCGAGCACACCGGCTTGATCGCGCGCCGCAAGGACCTCGAGGACGCCCCGATCCCCGCCGGCGCCTCCTCGGCCTGCTTCGGCCTGCTGCGCCTGGCGCGCCTGACGGGCGAGCGGCGCTACGAGGACGCCGCGGTGTCGTTGATCGCGCTGCTGCACCCGATCGCGCCGAAGCACCCGCTGGCCTTCGGCCACCTGCTGCGCGCGATGGACTTCTACGCCGCGCCGGTGCGCGAAGTGGCGCTCGCGGGTGCCGACGTCGCCGACCTCGCCGCGGTCGTCCGGCGCGGGTTCTTCCCGCACGTGGTCCTCGCGGGCGGCGGCGGCAACGCGGTGCCGCTGCTGGAAGGGCGCGAGCCCGTGAACGGCGAGGCTGCCGCCTACGTGTGCGAGAACTTCACCTGCGGTCTGCCGGTGACGCGCGGCGAGGAATTGGCGAACTTGTTGCAATAGCGCGTAGATCCGGCACAGCGCCCGCGGTGATGCTTCGTGGAGTTCCAGGATCACCCGCTCGCCCGCCAGGACGACGCGCCACCGGACCAGACGATCGCGAGAATCCAAGCCGCGGGCGCGCGCCGTAGAGGTCCCTGACATGCTGACGCTCCCCGCGGGTCGCCGCTCCAAGTACGTCGTCCTCTTCCTCGCGATCGTCTGCTTCGGTGGCTTGGCGTCGTTCGCCGGCAAGTTCGAGGGCATCCAGAAGAACGAGTCGTCGTCCTTTTTGCCGGGGGACGCGGAATCCGTGCGTACGCTCGAGGCGCTCGAGCGGCTACCAGGAGGGGAGCTCGCTCCGGCCGTGGTCGTCTTCGAGCGTCGCGGCGGCCTGACCGAGGCCGACCGGCAGCGCATCGCGGACACGCGGACGCGGCTCAACCAGGACCGGCGCGAGCTCGTGCTGGAGGCGCAGGAGCCCGTGTTCAGCGAGAACGGGGAGGCGGCGCTGATCGTCCAGCCCGTCCAGCCGGGCGGCGGTGTGGCCGACAAGTTCGAGAACGCCGTCCAGTCCGTCCGCGACCGCGCGGGCACCGCGCAGGACGGGCTCGAGGTCAAGGTCACGGGCGCGGCGGGTTACAGCCTCGACGCGATCAAGGTCTTCGGCGGCGTCAACGGCCCGCTGCTGTTCGCGGCCGCGGGCATCGTCCTGATCCTGCTGATCGCCATCTACCGCTCGCCGATCTTCTGGGCGATCCCGTTCTTCAGCGTGCTGCTCGCCGAAGGGGCGTCGCGCGGCGCGGGCTACGTCCTCGGCGAGGCGGGCCTGACCATCAACGGCCAGACGGGCGGCATCCTGCCCGTGCTGGTGTTCGGCGCGGGCACGGACTACGCGCTGCTGCTGGTCTCGCGCTATCGCGAGGAGCTGCGCCGGCACGAGGACAAGCACGAGGCGGTGGCGATCGCGATGAGGAGCGCCGGGCCGGCGATAATCGCCTCGGGCGGCACCGTCATCGCCGCGCTGCTGTGCCTCTCGCTCGCCGAGGTCAACTCCACCGCGGGCCTCGGGCCGGTCGGCGCGGTCGGCGTCGTGCTGGCGATGCTGTCGATGCTCACCATCCTTCCCGCGCTGCTCGCGATCGCGGGCCGCAACGCGTTCTGGTCGCCGTTCGACACCATCCCGCACCCCGGCCAGGGGGGCGTGGACGAGACGCACGGGTTCTGGCGCGGGATCGGCAACCGCGTCGCCTCGCGGCCGCGGGCGGTGTGGATCACGGGCACGATCGTCCTGCTCGTCATGGCGGCGAACGCGCTCGCGCTGGACCCGACGCAGACGCAGGACAACAGTTCCGCGGCGAGGTGGACAGCGTGACGGGCCAGGAGATCCTCGCGCGCAACTTCGCGGCGGGCGCGTCCGCGCCGACGGACATCGTCGTGCCCGACCGCGCGAACGTCGAGCGCGTCACGCAGGCCGCGAGCGAGTTCGGGCAGGTGCGCCCGGGTCCGTCCGGCGAGGCCGGGACCGTGCTCAGCGTGACGCTCGCGGACGCGCCGTTCTCCAACGCGGCGCTGGACACGGTCCCGCGCCTGCGGCAGGCCGTCGGCGAGGCGGGCCTCGTGGGCGGGCCCTCCGCGCAGGAATACGACCTGCGCGAGGCGGCGAACCGCGACAACCGGCTCATCCTGCCGCTCACGCTCATCGTCGTGTTCGCGATCCTGGTCCTGCTGTTGCGCGCGATGGTCGCGCCGCTGCTGCTGATCGCGTCCGTGATCGTCTCGTTCGCGGCCGCTCTGGGGGTCGGCGTGTTCGTGTCCGACTACATCTTCGGCTTCACGGGCGTGACGCCGACGCTGCCGCTGCTTGCGTTCGTGTTCCTCGTCGCTCTCGGCATCGACTACAACATCTTCTTGATGGCCCGGGTACGCGAGGAGGCCCTCAAACACGGTACGCGCGAGGGCACGCTGCGCGGGCTGGCCGTGACCGGCGCGGTCATCACGGGCGCGGGCATCGTGCTCGCCGGGACCTTCGGCGCGCTGGCCGTGCTCCCGCTCGTGATCCTCACGCAGATCGGCTTCATCGTCGCCTTCGGCGTGCTGCTCGACACCTTCCTCGTGCGGTCGGTGATCGTCCCGGCGGCCGTGATCGACATGGGCCGCCGGGTCTGGTGGCCTTCGCGGCTAGCTAAAGAATCGAGAGATACCGCTCGAGTTCCCACGGAGTGACCTGGACGCGATAGTCCTCCCACTCCTGGCGCTTGATCTCAATGTAGCGGTTGAAGATGTGCTCGCCGAGCGTGCGCAGCACGAGCTCGGACTCGGCGGTGACCTCGATCGCCTCGCCCAGCGTCTCCGGCAGCTGCTCGATGCCGAGCCGGCGGCGCTCGTCGGGGCTCAGGTGATAGAGGTTCTTCTCCATCGGCTCCGGCAGCTCGTAGCCGCGCTCGATCCCCTCGAGGCCCGCCTGCAGAAGCACCGCGAACGTCAGGTATGGGTTGCACGCGGGGTCTGGCGCGCGCAGCTCCATCCGGGTCGCGTTCTCCTTGCCGGGGTGGTAGAGCGGGACGCGCACGAGCGCGCTGCGGTTGCGGCGTGACCACGCGACGTAGACCGGCGCCTCGTAGCCCGGCACCAGGCGCTTGTAGGAGTTCACCCACTGGGCGAAGATGCTGCAGATCTCGCGCGCGTGGCGGAGCTGACCGGCGATGAACGCCTTGCCGATGTCGCTCAGGAAGTACTTGTCGTCCGCGTCGTAGAAGGCGTTGCGGCCGTCCTTGAACAGGGACTGGTGGGTGTGCATGCCCGAGCCGTTCTGGCCGAACAGCGGCTTGGGCATGAACGTCGCGTGCCAGCCGTACTTGAGCGCGTACTCCTTGACCGTGATGCGGTAGGTCATGCAGTCGTCGGCCATCTTGAGCGCGCTGCTGTAGCGCATGTCGATCTCGTGCTGGGACGGGCCGACCTCATGATGGGAGTACTCGACGTCGATGCCGAGGCGCTCGAGCGCGAGGACCGTGTCGCGGCGGACGTCCGAGCCGGCGTCCAGCGTCGTGAGGTCGAAGTAGCCGCCCTCGTCGAGCACCTCGGTGCCCTTGTTGTCCTTGAACAGGTAGTACTCGAGCTCCGGGCCGATGTTGAAGACATCGAAGCCCATGTCCTTCGCGCGCTGCTCGGCGCGGCGCAGCACGTGGCGCGGGTCGCCCTCGTACGGGCGGCCCTCCGGCGTCTTGACGTCGGCGAACATGCGCGCGACACCGGCCCCGTCCTCCGGCCGCCACGGCAGCACGTTGAACGTCGTCGGGTCGGGCATCGCGATCATGTCCGACTCCTCGATGGCGTTGAAGCCGGTGATCGAGGAGCCGTCGAAGCCCATGCCGCCCTCAAAGGCGTCGTCGAGCTGCTCGGCGGAGATCGAGAAGGACTTGAGCTGCCCGAGGATGTCGGTGAACCACAGGCGGATGAAGCGGATCGAGTTGTCCGCGACGAGCGCCTTGACGTCTTCGGGGGTTTGGGGGCGGTCAGACATGGCCGCGTGGAGGCTAGTGGACCGGGCGGCGTGCTGGGGTGGACGCGCGGTCGGACTCAGTCCAACCAGCGGTCGGCCCAGGTCTTGAGCTCCGCCATCGCGGGCGCGAGCTCACGGCCCTTCGCCGTGAGCTCGTACGAGACCCTGGTCGGCGTGCCGTCGCTCACGTGGCGCTCGACGATCCCGCGGGACTCGAGCTCCTTCATGCGCTCCGACAGCAGGCGATCGGACAGGTCCGGCACCGCGTGCGCGATCTCGGTGAACCGCATCCGTCCACCGTGCAGCAGGACATAGAGGATCGCGCCCGTCCACCGCTTGCCCACCAGCTCCACGGCCTCGTGGTACCGCGGGCAGCAGTGCGCGCACTCGGCGCTGGCGCTCGGTGCCTCGGTTGTCGTGGACCCGGACTTCATAGGCGTTACGCGGCGCGCAGCACCCGCGTCTCTTCGACGGAGCCGTCGACCGGGACGTCCCCGGCGACGTTGACCATAGCGGTGAAGGATTCCATCGACAGCACCGCGATCGCTTCCAGCAGCTGCGCGTCGCTCCATCCCGCCTCGCGCGCTTCCTCGTGCAGGTGCTGCGGGAACTCGCCGTCGATCAGCAGCGGGCGCAGATAGCGCAGCAGCGCCGCCTCGCGGGCGTCCGCCGAGTCCCAGCGCTTCGCCCGAGCGACCTCGTCGATGCCCAGGCCCGCCTGCCGGCCCGTGCGCGTATGAAGCTGGAGCCCGGGCTTGGAGCCGTAGTACTCGGCCACCGCCAGGCCGATCCGCTCCGCCGAGTGCTTCGGCAGCTCGCCGTGCCGCAGCTCCGCGCGGGAGCGCGTGTACGCGCGCAGCGCCGCCGGAGCGTTGGCGAGCACGCCGAGGAAGTTCGGAAGTTGCCCTGCTGCCGACGACGCACCCTTGAGGATCGGAAGCGAACCTTCGGGCGCTGTCAGATCGTCGTGGATAGGGAACCGGCTCATCTCTGTCTTGGGCATTGCCACCACCGTGGGGGAGCTAGGGGGGCTTACGACAGATAAGGGTATTTGCGGACGGCGCACCCCGCAAGGCAGGCGCTCATCATTGGAAAAGGAAATGACGCCGGATGGCACGGCGGCAACCGTCCGGTCGTCGTCCGCAGTGGCGATCAAGCTGCGGCCGGACAGTGTGCACCCGGCCGGCACGCGCCGGATCACTGCCCGGTGGTCAGCACCGCGATCAGCACGAGCAGGAACCCGAGCGCGACCGCGTACGCCGCGATCCGGTCCGGCCGGTGGCCGATCCGCTCCACCGCGGTCCGCGGCGCCCGCTGCGTCCGCGGCGCGGGCAGCCGGTCAGGGTGCCCGCTGATCTTGATCGTCCGGCGCTCGCGCACCTCGCCGCCCGCAGCGACGTACTCCTTGGTGTCCCTCGCCAGCTCCCCGTCGAGCATCAGCTCGTCGTACGCGCGCGGGTCATGGCCCGCGTCGTCGTAGTCCTGCGCGTGCGTGTCCGCCGCCGTGCCCGGGCCCGCGTCGCGCGAGAGCACGATCGTCCGGGTCTCGCCGGGGACCATCGGCGCCGTGTCGTCGTCGAGGTCCGCGCCCCAGGACATCATGGCCCGCGCGGCCGCGCGCGGGTCCAGCGCGCCCGTCTCGCCGGAACGCGCCGAGCGCTCGGTGCGAGCGGACACGGCGCCGCGCACCGGCGGCTCGCCCTGCTCGATCACGGCGACGCTCGCGTCGGTCTCGTCGCGACGCAGCACGATGTCGTGGTGCTCGGCGCGCCGTTCGAAGCGCGCGACGCGGCTCGGCATGCGGTCGAAGATGTCCTCGTTGACGCCCCAGTCGGCCGCAGCACGACGGCGCCGTCGCGGCTCGTCGCTTTCGTGGTCGTACAAAGCCCGCGTATGAGCTTCTGATTCAGGGGCCATCGACTCGTCCTCTTCCTCGGCTTACGGGGTTAGCTGACGGGCTCGCGCCAGAAGAGCGGCGCTACGAGGCTTGACCGACCATCGATTCGCCCCACCTGCAGTGGGTCCCCCGCTTCCCGCTTCCAACGGGAATTCAGCGGATGCGATTCGAGATCGTACCAGCGCCGAAAGCGCCTGCACGCTTGTGCTTTTTACATCAACCGCCGGACGGAGTCTCGGCGCCCACGGACTTTGCGACAAATTTCGCGACGTCCTCGGCGTCCTTCCCCGTGAACAGCTGAGCGGGCATCTGCCCGTTTCCCTGCGAGCGGCCCTTGAGGATCGCGTCCAGCGTAAGCGCCTCATTCGGGCGCATCTCGTCGAGGTTCGGACCCACCTTCGCGACCGCGTTCGCGGCCTTCAGGGTGTGGCACATGCTGCACCGCGTGCCGAACAGCTCGTGCCCGCGCTTCTCGTCCTCCGTGAGACCGGACACCTGAGCCGACGGAATGTCGTCCCGGTTGACCTCCTCGCTGATCACCCACGCCGGCACGGCCGCGCCGAGCACGAGCAGCGCCACGAAGAACAGGAACGTCGCGAACCGGCGGCTGCCCCGCGTCTGCGAGTGCATCAGGCCGGCAAGACCGCCACGACCGCGACTCATCGCGATCACCAGCGTGATCAGGCCGAGCGCTACGAAGACCAGGACGAAAAAGAGGGTGCCCACGGGCGTGCAATGTACCCGCTCGGCCGAACGGCTAGCGGCCTCCTCCCCTCCGACGGCTCCCATCTGACCACCAGACGCGCGAAATCCGGCGCCGCGCCGCGCCATCCATCACCGGCGAGACCACGGCACCGAAACAACTGTCGACGCGGCCCTGATGACGCGCTGCGGGCGCCCTCATCGGCGCCTCCCTGACGCGAAGCTCTGAATCGGCGGCGAGACCTGGCGGAACTCGCCGAGCGTCGACGCCGCCTCGCGCCCGCCCTGCGCGCCCTCGCCGCGCCCCGTCGCCGCCGCCTGCACGCGCCGCTCCGCGAGTTCGACCACGTCCGCCTTCACGTCGTCCGGAGTCACCAGCGCCCGCACCGCCTTGACGAACAGGTTGATCCCTCCCCCCGCCTGCGGCAGCTTCTCCAAGCGCCCCTGACACAGCAGCAACGGCTCCGACCGCACCGTCAGCCGGTTCGCCTCGTAGAGATCCGGCGGGACGATGAGGTTGATCGTCCCGAACTCATCCTCGAGCAACAGGAACACGATCCCCTTCGCCGTCCCCGGCCGCTGCCGCGCAACCACCAGCCCGCCCAACCGCACCGGTGTGTCGTGCGGAATCCGCTGCAGATCCGCGATCGACACCGTGTTCGGCGGCAACGACGGCCGCAACAGCTTCATCGGATGCGGCCCGAGCGTCAGCCCCGTCGTCGCGTAGTCGCCGATCATCGACTCCCACGGCGTGAGCGGCCGCAGATCCGGCGCCTGCGGAACATCGAGCGGCAGGGACAGCTGCGTCCCCTCCACCACCCGCTCCCCGGGCGCCGCCACGCCCAGCTGCCACAGCGCGGTCCGCCGCGCATGCTCGGACGACCCACCCGTGAGCGAGTCGCACGCCCCCGCCCACGCCAGCTTGTCCAGCGACGGCCGCCCCGCCCCCGCCCGCGACGCCAGATCCGCCAACGAGGTGAACCGCCCGCCCTCCTCACGCGCGGCCACGAGCGCCTTGACCTCCTCCTCCCGCACCCCCGACACGAACCCGAGCCCGAGCCGCACGATCCCCGTGGGGACGGCGCCCGCCTCGCCGCCCCCGCGGTGCGGGCCTCCCATGCCCGCCGCGCCGCCCCCGCGGTGCGAGCCTCCCATGCCCGCCTCGCCGCCCCCGCGGTGCGGGCCTCCCATGCCCGCCTCGCCACCCCCGCGGTGCGGGCCACCCATGCCCGCCTCGCCACCCCCGCGGTGCGGGCCACCCACGCCCGCCTCGCCACCCCCGCGGTGCGGGCCACCCACGCCCGCCTCGCCGCCCCCGCGGTGCGGGCCACCCACGCCCGCCTCGCCGCCCCCGCGGTGCGGGCCACCCACGCCCGCCGTCCCGCCCCCGCGGTGCGGGCCTCCCACGCCCGCCGTGTCGCCCCCGCCGCCCTTTTCCGGCCGAGTCGCGACCTGCGCGGTCACGTCCCTCTCTGCGACATGCGCGGTCACGTCCTCTTCCGGCCACGAAACGGTTGCGTTCGCGCGATCTCCCCGCGCTGCAGCGCTGAGCGCCGCCGCACCACCTCCCACGCGCGCGATCGCCGACCCCGCCCGTCCCTCGCGCGCCACCGCGCTGAGCGCCGCACCGCTGCCGCCGGCCTTCGCGACGGCGCGCAACGCGCCGCCCTCATCCGCGGCGGACCCGATCTCGTGCAACGCCGCGACCGCCCGTTCCGCTTCGGCCTCCGGCACGGGTCCTGGATACGGCCCCATCTCGGGCACCCACTCGACCTTGCACAGCGCGTCGCTCTCATTGACGTCCGGCGGCCGCAGCTCGATCCCACGGCGCTGGGCCTCGTGCGCGAGCGTGTCCGGCGCGTAGAAGCCCATCGGCTGCTCGTTGAGCAGTGCGGCCAGGAACTCTGGGGTGTGGTGCACGCGTAGCCAGGTGGACTGGTAGGCGAGCAGTCCGAAGGCGGCGCCGTGGGCCTTCGGGAAGCCGAAGCCGGAGAACCCGACGATCATCCCGTAGACGCGCTCGGCGACCTCCTCGCTCACGCCGTGCGTCTTCATCGCCCCTTCCAGGAACCGCTGGTGATAGGCCTCGATCGCCTCCTCCGAGCGCTTGCGGCTCATCGCGCGGCGCAGGCCTTCAGCCTCGCCCGGCGTGAAGCCCGCGAACGCCATCGCGACCTCGATCACCTGGTCCTGGAAGATGATCGTCCCGAGCGTGTCCTTGAGCGGCCCGCGCAGTGACTCGTGCTCGTAGGGAACCTCGTAGTCCGGGTTCTCGCGCTGCGTCTGACGCCGCGAGATGTAGGGGTTGACCGCGCCGCCGAGGATCGGCCCCGGCCGCACGATCGCCACCTGGATCGTCAGGTCCTCCAGCGACTCGGGCCGCGTGCGCAGCAGCGACGCCATCTGCGCCCGCGACTCGATCTGGAACACACCCATCGTGTCCGCGACCTGGATCGCGTCGTAGGTCGGCTTGTCGTCGTACGGGATCCGCGACAGGTCCACCCGCTGCCCGCGCACGCGCCCGATCTCCTCGACGCACCGCTCGACCGCCGACAGCATCCCGAGCCCGAGCAGGTCGATCTTCAGGAACCCCGCGTCCGAGCACGAGTCCTTGTCCCACTGGCAGAGCTGACGACCTTCCATCGCCGCCGGCAACACCGGGCAGCAGTCGATCAGCGGCCGAGTCGAGACGATCATCCCGCCCGAGTGCTGCGACAGATGTCGCGGCAGGCCGTACGCCTCGTCGCACAGCCGCGCGAGCCACGCCCACCGCCCCGGCAGGTGCGTGTACGACCGCTCGGAGGTGTCCGTCTCGTGCGCATCAGCCTGGTCCGGCCGCTTGCCGTTGACCATCGCCAGCCACTCCGACGTGCTCATCGCGAACGCGTTCGCCCGCGCGTCGGGGTCCACGAACGGGCCCGGCTCCCCCGTGGGCTCCATCCCCATCGCGACCTCGACGTCCCGCCCCACGTTCTTGACCGCCCACGGCTCCGCCCCGCGCGCCACCCGCTCGAGCTCGCCGGCCGGGAGGCCGAGCACCTTTCCCAGCTCGCGGATGGCCCCGCGCGAGCGGAACGTCGGGAACGCCGCCACGAGCGCCGACCGCTGCTTGCCGTAGCGGTCGTGCACCCGCGGGATGAGCTTCTCGCGCACGTCGCGCGGGAAGTCCAGGTCGATGTCCGGCAGCGAGTTGAGCTCCTCGTTGAGGAAGCGCCCGAGGAACAGGTCGTTCGCGATCGGATCGATGTGCGAGAGGCCGGTGAGGTAGCACACGATCGACGACACCGACGACCCGCGACCGCGCCCCGGCGGCAGCAGCGCCCGCGCCGAACTCGGCCCGCGGACCTCGACCGCGACGTCCCGCGCGAGCTCCAACAGATCCCGGTGCAGCAGGAAGAACCCGGACAGGCCGAGCCCGTCGATCACCCGCAGCTCCTCGTTCAGCCGCGCCTGCGCAGCGCCGTGGTTGGGCGACCCCGGCGGATAGCGCACGTCCATCATCGCCCAGCACAGGTCGGAGAGCTTGCGCGTGGACTGCGGATCCTCCGCGCCGGGGTAGCGGTAGCCGAGGTCCTGCGTGAGGTCGAACCGCAGCCGCGCGGCGAGCTCGCCGCTTTCCTCGACCGCGTCCGCGTGGCCTTCGAAGCGCGCCGCCATGGCCTTCGGCGAAGCGAGCACGTGCGCTGTGTTGCCGCGCCGGACGGGTTCCGACGAGTCCAGCGTGAGGTGGTGACGGAGCGCGACGAACGCGTCCTGCAGGGGCGCGCGCGACCGCGCGTGCACGTGGACGTTGCCCGTCGCGACCGTCCGCAGCCCGAGCCCGCTCGCCAGCTGCGCCAGCTCCCGGTTGCGCGCGCGGTCGTGACGCTGGAACGGCCGCTGGAGCTCGACCCGCAGGTTGTCGGCCCCGAACGCGGCCTTCAACCGCTTCAGCGTCGGCGCGTCGTGCACGCCGTGATCCGCGCACCCGCTCAAGCAGACCAGGCCGGCCGCGTGCGCCTCCAACGTCTCGAGCGGCACCATCGGCGGCGGATCGTGCGGGTCTCGATCATGCACGTGCGCGCGCGTGACGATCCGGCACAGGTTGCGCCAGCCCGTCGCATTCTCGACCAGCAGCGTGACGTGCCGGGTCGGCACCGGCTCGCGCGCGCCGCGCCCGCCACGTGCCCCCTCCCAGCGTGGTTCCTCGACGTCGATCTCCACTCCGTGGATGGCGCGCAGGCCGAGCGGCTGGGCCGCCTGCGCGAACTCCATCGAACCCGAGACCCCGTTGTGGTCGACCACCGCCATCGCCTCGTGCCCCAGCTCGATCGCCGCGGCCGCGAGCTCGGCGGGCGAGGAGGCGCCGTCCAGGAACGAGAAGGCGGTATGGGCATGGAGCTCGACGTAAGGCACGAACACATGTTCCCATTCCGTCCGGACGGAAGCGTACATTCGTTCGCATCGATGACTTCCGCCCTCGACACCGGTCTTTCCCTGCATGCGGAAACTGCTCTTGAAGATGGAGATGTCGCTCGACGGCCACGTCGCCGACTCGGAAGGCGGCTCCTCCTGGCCGCTCGACTTCTACGACGACAAGCTCACTGCGGACTGCGTCGCGTTCTTGGCCGCCGCGGGACTGCACATCATGGGCCGGCAGTCGTACGAGGACATGGCGCCGTACTGGCCGACGTCGACCTCGCCGTTCGCGAAGCCCATGAACGACACCCCGAAGGTCGTCTTCTCGCGGTCGCTCGAAGAGGCGAACTGGCCCGAGACGCGGATCCACCGCGGCGACCTCGCGGAGGAGATCGAACGCCTGAAACTCCAGGACGGAGGCCCGATCGTCGTACACGGCGGCGTGCGTTTCGTTCAGTCGCTCACTCGGAGCAGACTGATCGACGAGTACCGCCTGCACGTACATCCGACGGCGCTCGGCTCGGGCCGGTCGCTGTTCGACGCGCCGCTGAAGCTCAACCTCGTCGACATGCGGCGGTTCTCGAGCGGAACGGTGGCGATGACCTACACGCCGGGCTGAACCGCCGGCTCGTCGCGCAGATGGCGGATCGCGGGCACGGCGAGCAGGGCGACGGTCGTCACGAGCACGACGGCGGACGCGACCCAGAGTGCCGGGGAGATTCCGATCAGCGCCGCGATCGGCCCCCAGATGATCATGCCGACCGGCTGAAAGGCGATCGACCCGAACCAGTCGTAGGCGCTGACGCGCGACAGCGCCTCGCCCGGCACATGGCGCATGAGCGTGGACTCCCAGATGGCGTTGCCGAGCACCATCGACACGCCGCCGAGCAGCGCTGCCGCGGCGAGCAGCGCGACGGGGGCGCCGGCGGCGAGGAACGCAAGCGGAAACGCCATCAGGACGAACGAGCCGCCGGCGACGACAAGCGGGCCTCGCGGCCGCACGCGCACCGCGACGAGCGCGCCGATCAACGCCCCGACGCCGATCGCGCCGAGCACGGTGCCCCAGGCCGCCGCGCCGCCGAGATCCTCCTCGGCGACGATGGGTCCGAGCGTCGACCACGCTCCCCACACGAGGTTCCCGATCGCGGCCGCGAGCACGAACGTCCACACCCATGTCAGCGAGCGGAACAGGCTCCACCCTGCTTTGAGATCGGCCACGAACGACGAGGCCGCGCGGGGCACCTGGTCAGGAAGGCGCAGGCCGAGCAGGAAGAGCGCGCTGACGGCGAACGTAAGCGCGTCGATCGCCATCGCCCAGCCGGCGCCGACGGCCGCGATCAGCACGCCCGCGATCGCCGGTCCGACGATCTCACCGGCGCTGAGCGCGGTCGCGCGCACACCGTTGGCCTCCTGCAGACGGTCAGCCGGGACGATGACCGGCAGCAGGCCCGTGGAGGCGGGGTTGAAGAAGCCCGTGGCCGCGCCCGTCAACCCGGACAACACGGCGATCATCCAGACCTCGGCGGTGCCGGCGATGAGCAGCGCAGCGATCGCTCCTTGGCTGAGCAGCCGGGCGAGGTCGGCGCCGACCATGACCGCGCGCCGCGACATGCGGTCGGCCAGGACGCCGCCGATCAAGAGCGTGAGGACCATTGGCAGGGTGCGGACGGCGAGCACGATGCCGATCTCGGAAGCCGATCCACCGAGTTCGATCACGGCGAACGCGAGCGCGATCGCGACCATCCGGTCACCCAGGACGGAGACTGCCTGGGCGCCGAACAGCAGGCGGAATTCGCGCAGCTTGAGAACCCCCACCGCACGCAGCGTACGAGTGAGGTAGAACCGAGGCGTGGATCAGCTCGTGACGCCCCGCCTGCTCCTGCGCCCGTTCGTGCCCGAGGACGTGGAGCTCGTGCATCCGGTCTACTCGGATCCGGAGGTCATGCGCTACGTGGCGACCGGGCCGATGGCGGACATCAGCTACACGCAGCGTCTGATCGACGACTACACCGACCACCAGCTCCAACACGGCTACTCGTTCTGGGCCGTGATCGAAAGCGCGTCCGGAGCGTTGATCGGCGACGCGGGCCTGTACCGGACGCCGAACGGCGAGGTCGAGCTCGGCTACACGCTCGGCAAGGCGTGGTGGGGCCGTGGGTACGCGACGGAGGCGGCGGGCACGTGGTTGCGTGTCGCGTTCGAGGAGCTGCGGGTGGAGGAGGTCGTGGCGCTCGCCGAGCCGGCGAACACGGGCTCGCTGCACGTGCTGGAGAAGCTCGGGATGCGGCGGGCGGGCGAGCGCCTCGCGTTCGGGCGCCCGCACGCGGTGTTCCGCGGTCAGCGGCCGGCGAGCATCGCCTCGATGCCGTCGAGCACGCGCTGAAGGCCGAACTCGAACTGGTCCACGGGCTCCTCGTATGCGCCCTGCTCCCACATCAACGTGATGTGCGGGAAGCGCTCGACCTCGAAGTACTCCTCCCAGAACGCGTTCCGCTCTCCCCACCACTCCTCGTCGGAGACACCGCTCTCCTCCGTCACCTGCACGGCCTCGACGGCGGCGCGCGTCGAGCCGCGGACGTAGTTGTCGATGAGCTCGGTCACCGCCAGCGTCTCGTGCGGCTCGAGCCCGATGTCCTTCGCGGCACCCAGGATCGCGTTGAACACGGCCATGATGTTCGGCCCGAGCGGCGGGCGCTGCCCCATCCGGACCTGCAGCATCCACGGGTGTCGCTGGATGAGTGCGCGGCTTTGATGAGCGTGCCAGGTGAGCCGTGCGCGCCACGGTTCGGTGTCGGCGGGCGGCGTCGCGTCAGCGTGCTCGGCGTGGATGCGGTCGAGCATCAGGTCCAGTAGCTCGGCCTTGGACGGGACGTAGCGGTAGAGCGACATGGCACCGACGCCCAGGCGCTCGGCGACCCGGCGCATGCTCACCTGCTCGATGCCCTCGGCGTCGGCCAGCGCGATGGCGGTCTCGACGACCCGATCGACCGTGAGGGTCGGTTTCGGGCCGCGCGGCGCGCGTTCCTTCGTGCCCCAGAGGAGCTTGAGGCTGATGCGGAAGTCGCTTCCGCCGGTGGATTCAGGCATGCAGACTTGACAAAGTGCGTACGCTGTACTCGCTTATGCGTACAGCGTACTCGGAGGAGTCGGATATGGGGTTGGCGATCGTCGCAGAGGACTTACGCAAGCGCTACGGGGACACTGTGGCACTCGACGGTTTGGATCTCGCCGTGCCGGAGGGAACGGTGTGCGGGCTGCTCGGGCCGAACGGCGCCGGCAAGACGACGGCGGTGCGCGTGCTGGCGACCCTGCTGCGGATGGACTCCGGGCGAGCGACCGTGGCGGGGTGCGATGTCACGAGCGACCCGCGCGCGGTCCGCGCCAAGATCGGCCTCACCAGCCAGCACGATGCGGTCGACGAGGCGCTCAGCGGCCGCCGCAACCTCGAGATGTTCGGGCGCTTGCACCACTTGTCGCCGGCGGCGGCGCGGCGGCGTGCCGACGAGCTGCTCGAGCGGTTCGGGCTGAGCGAGGCGGCCACGCGGCCGGCGAAGAAGTACTCCGGCGGGATGCGGCGGCGGCTCGATCTCGCGGCGAGCTTCATCCGTGCGCCGCGCGTGCTGTTCCTCGACGAGCCGACGACGGGGCAGGACCCGCGCAACCGCAACGAGGTCTGGGACGTGGTGCGGTCGCTAGTCGCGGAGGGCACGACGGTGCTGCTGACCACGCACTACCTGGACGAGGCGGACCAACTCGCGGATTCGATCTCGGTGATCGATCGCGGCCGCGTGATCGCGTCGGGCACGCCGGCGGAGCTGAAGGCCCGGGTCGGCGGCTCTCAGATCGATGTCGTCGTCGCAGCGGAGTCGGACCTGTCCGTGGCGGCCTCGGCGGTCGGCTTCGCCTGCGGGTGCACGCCGTCCGTGGACACGGCCGTCCGCCGGGTCACCGCGCCGGCCGTCGAGCCGGTCGCCGCGCTGGGCGCGGTGCTGCGCGGACTCGAGGACGTCGGCGTGACCGCCGAGGACGTCGCGTTGCGCCGGCCGACGCTCGACGAGGTGTTCCTGCAGCTGACGGGCCGGCCGGCCGAGTCCGAGACGTCGGCCGAGGAGGTGGCGGCGTGATCGCGCGCCTGCAGTGGGGCGTGTACGACACGTGGACAATCACCCGGCGCGACCTCATCACGTGGGTCATCAACCCGGTCCGCGTGGTCGGCGAGCTGGTGTTCCCGATCATGTTCGTGCTGCTGTTCGGCTACGTCTTCGGGAGCGGCATGGTCGTCCCCGGCGGCGGCGACTACCGCGACTTCCTGATGCCCGGCATCTTCGCCATGACCATGGCGTTCGGCATCGGCAACACCATGACCGTCGTCGCCACCGACATCGAACGCGGCGTGATGGACCGCTTCCGCTCGCTGCCGATGGCGCCTTCGGCGATCGTCGCCGGCCGCTGCTCGGCCGACATGGTGAACTCGTTCCTTGGCCTGCTGATCACCATCGCGTGCGGCCTGGTGGTCGGCTGGAGCTGGCACGACGGCCTGCTCAACGCGCTGTTCGCCGTGCTGCTGTTGTTGCTGTTGCGCTTCGCCTGCCTGTGGATCGGGATCTACCTCGGCCTGATCGTCGGCAGCCCGGAAGCCGCGGGCGCGATCTGGGGTCTGCTGTTCCCGTTCACCATGGTCACCAGCGCCTTCGTCGCCCCGGAGCTGATGCCGGACTGGCTCGGCTTCCTGGCCGAGTGGAACCCGCTCTCCTCCACCGTGGGCGCCGCCCGCGAGCTCTTCGGCAACGTCGGCGCGGAGACGGGCAGTTCCTGGATCGCCTCCAACGCGGTGCTGATGGCGGCTGTGTGGCCGCTCGTGATCACCGCGATCTTCCTCCCGCTGTCGGTGCGTCGCTACCAGCGCCTCTCGCGCTAGGCGTTCGGGGTGAGGTCGGAAGCGTGCGCTGAGCGAGCTTTCCGACCGCACGCACCGCCCGCGGACAGGTGCGGTCGGAGAGTGTCCTCCCAGGCAACTTTGCGACCGCACCCCGCCGACGCCACCGGGCGGGAGCGGCGCCCCGGCACGCGCCGCAGGGGTGGCCTATCGCTGCGAGTACCAGAGGCCCTCTTCGAGGTCGCGGAACACGACGAGGTCGCGACCGTCGCCGGTGACGACCTCCCAGTAGCGCCGGCGCAGTGGCGTGTCCGTCCACCAGCGGTCCTCGACGAGCCAGGACTCCCGCACGGCATCCACCTCACGGCGGCCGATCGTCAAAGGGCGACCGGCATTGTCGGCCTGGACCCGGACCGGCTTGGGCTTTGCAAGGCGGCGCGGGCCGCGGCTGGCGATCGGCTCGATACCGACGCTCGCCGCACCGCCGTTCGCGCCACCGCGTCGGGGCGCCGGCGGACGCGAACCGGGCGGGCCGGCCGGTGCGCGACGCAGGCCACGGGACTCGTCCCGCTCGACCGCACCCGGTGGCACGGTGGTGGGCAGCCGACGTGGCCCGCCCTGGGCAGGCGGAGGGCCAGGCTGAGGACGGCTGGGCGGATGGCCGCGTTCGGCGCTCATGGCTCACACGGCACGAGCACCCGGCAATGCCGGGCCACGCGCGAGTCGAGAGCGACAATGGGCTGCGCAGGCGTGGACACCCAAGGCGCAAGCGCCCGGCGACGCGTGGGCACGCGCGAGACGAGAGCGACAATGGTTCGCGCAGGCGTGGACACCCAAGGCCTGAGCGCCCGGCGACGCGGGGGCACGCGCGAGACGAGAGCGACGATGGTCCGCGCAGGCGTGGGCACCCAAGGCCTGAGCGCCCGGCGAGGCTGAGACACGTGCGAGACGAGATCGACGAAAGGCGGCAAGGGCGTGGGGCTCATGGCTCCCACGGCGCGAGCGCGAGGCGACGTTCTGGCACGCGCGAGTCGGGGTCCACAGCGAGGATGCGCAGGGCGGCGTCCGGGCCGGCGGCGGCGCGGGTCTGGCGGACGGCTTCGCGCAGGCGGGCGCGGCGGATGGCGGCCGGCTCGGCCAGCAGGGAGCGCTGATCCCCGGACGGCGGGCCGAAGGCCTCCACGCGCAGGCGCAGTGAGTCGGCGGGTGCGGGGAGTTCGGTGAGGCGGCCGACGAGCGCGAGGCGCATCCGGCGGGGATCGGCGAGGGACTCGCGGAAGGTGAGCTGGGTGCGCCAGGTGCCGCCGCCGACGAGCGCGGCGGAGAGCACGACGGCGCGGACCGTCCGGCCGCGGCGCTCGGGCCGGGCGAGCACGCGGTCGATGAGCATGCCGAGGGCACGTTCGAGCTGAGGGCCGAGCGCCGACTCCGGCAGCTCGAGCACCTCTTGCAGGCGCTCGGCAGGGACGCGGGGCCGCAAGGGAGTGTCGCGGCCGAGGGCGAGGTCGCGCGCGAGCAGGCCGGGCTCGCCGAAGCGGTCGGCCAGCGCGGCGCGGGGCAGCTTGGCCAGCTCGCCGAGGGTCGCGATCCCGAAGCGCTCCAGCGCTTCGGGCAGAGCCGCGACCTCGGGCCGGGAGGTCAACAGCGAGACCGGCAACGGCGCGAGGTAGGCGGCCAGGCTCGCCGGCTTCTCCGGCGCGACCTCGGGCCGGCGGGCCCGCGCACGGTGCGCGGCGGACAGCGCGGCGAAGCGAGACGGCGCGACGCCGATGCGCGCGCCAGCGCCGGCCGACAGGCCACTTGAGGCGGAACCCGCGTGCGGCGCGGACGCACCGGGCGGGTCCGACGCGACGGCGAATCGAGGTTCGCGGAGGCATTTGGCCAGTGCCCGGCGGGTGACCGTGATCACGCCTTCGACGCTTCCGCCGTGGAGGCGGCGAAGCCCACGTTCGTCGAACCAGGCCATGCCGGGGCGGTCGGTCTCGACCGCGGCGCCGATGCCTTCGAGGGCGTCGACGATGGTCTCCCAGGCGTCGGCGACACCGGCAGGGTCGGGCGTGACGAGCTGGAGCGTCGGACAGCGTGCCAGGGCCTCGCCGAGGCGCAGGCCGGCGCGGACGCCGTGGGCTTCGGCGGCGGCGGACGTCTCACCCACCAGTTGCTCGCGGCCGATCTCGGGCGCGAGGGCGAGCGGCGCGGCGGCGAGCGCCTCGCGGCCGCCGGCGGCGACCGCGAGCTCGAAACGGGGGAAGAGGGCACATACGATCATCGAGCAGAACGTATGTTCGCATGCGGGGCGGCGGGAAACGCCGCACCTGTCACCGAGGCGACGACAATCCGCCGTCGCCGATTACCAGTCGCGCGACGGTTCCAGCACGCTCGGTCGGCACCCGCGGGGGACGAGGATCGGGTTGCAGCGCCAGGTACCGCCGCCCGGGACCTCCGCCACGAAGTCGCTGTCATAGCGGGCGGACATGCCGACGTCCTGGAAGTCGGTCGAGATGAGCTGGGCGCCGCTGCGGAGGGCGGCGTCGAGCTGGGTGGTGTCGCCGGACAGGATGGTCGTGAGCGGCACGTCCGAGCGGGTGCGGACGAGGTAGCCGCGGCGGACGAGGTCCTGGATCTCCGCCAGACCGGCGTTGCGGGGCTCGTTGCGCTTGATGAAGGCCATGTCGCTGAAGCCGGGGCGCGAGTTGGTGAAGATCGCGCGGCCCTCGAGGTTGGGGCGGTTGGCGGTGTAGGCGTCGCGGATCGGGCCCGGGTCGTTGTCCATCAGGAACAGGACCTTGCCGCGGGCCTCGTCCAGCGACGGCCAGCCGCGACGGAGCACGGACTGCTCGAGCGTCATGCCGCGGCGGCGGATGTCGTCGGCGGTGATCATGTCGCGGTCGCTGAAGACGGAGCGGATCTCGCTCTCGACGGTCTCCAGCGCCGTGATGTCCCACGGCGGGGCCTTCACGCCGCCGCCGGCGACGACGCGGGCGTCGCTCTGCTTGAACTCGAGCATGATCAGCAGCGGAAGGTGGCGCGGATTCGCGTCCGACCAGGCGCGGATCTGCTGCAGGCAGCTGACGAAGCGGATGCAGCCGGCGGACGTGTTGTAGTCGAGGTCGGCGATGTGGATGAGCTTCGTGCCCGGCTTGGTCCACTCGGCGTTGGGCAGCGGGCCCTGGCCGAGCGCCTTGCGCACGAACGGGTGCGCGTACAGGCCGCCCTGCGGGTCGGGCCAGAGGTCGAGCTCGAGGCCGCGCACGTCCTGGCGCGCGAGCTGGTTGGTGATCGACGGGTGCGAGTAGGCGAGGTACTTGGCGTAGTCGCCGGGCGTCTGGATCAGCTCGTCGTACTTGGCCTGCTCGGCGGGCGTGATCTCGCGCTTGTAGCTGTTGTGGGTGCCGATGACCTGGACCTCGTTCAGCGCGAGCCCGCCGCCGTGGCGCGTGGCCTGCGCGACGGACGGCACGGCGGCGGCGACGCACGCGAGCGCGGCCGCGGCGGCGATGAACGGACGGCGGCGATGCCGCATCATGGCGAACCTCCCGAGTTCGATTGGCGCCCGGGAGTCAAGCGCCGGGGCGGCGGCGGTATGTGAAATAGATGGGGCTCCGGTTTCCCGGAGCCCCACCCGTAGCGGTTCTGTAAGCCGGATTCTGTCGAGAGCAGCCATCCATCTGTGCGACCGACCTGGACCTCGGCGGGCAGCCTGCAATCGGCCCTGCTTGGTCTTGCATCAGGTGGGGTTTACCTGGCCGCCGCGTCACCGCGACGCCGGTGCGCTCTTACCGCACCTTTTCAACCTTGCCGGGCCACTCTCGCGAGCGGCCGTAGGCGGTGTGTTTTCTGTGGCACTTTCCCGCGGGTTTCCCCGGGTCGGCGTTACCGACCACCTTGCCCTGTGATGTCCGGACTTTCCTCGAAGGCGCAAGGCCCCCGCGGCTGCTCGAACCGCCCGGTCAAAGTAGCTGGTTGTGAAGCTATGGTGATCTTGGGTCCTGGATCCATCCGGGGTGCCGAAGATCATGGACGTGACCATGTACGACGTCGTCTACATCGACGCGCAGGGGACGGAGACCCCGGTGGCGCAGCAGCTGGATGACCGGAAGGACGCCGCCGATGTCGCGCGCAAGGCAGCCGCCGAGCGTGGGGCCGGACGGATGATGCTCCCGGGCTCGAGCCGCCTGCCGAACTGTGTCTGCGTCATCCCGGTGCCGCCGGCCAAAGCCGCGTAACGCGCGCCCGCGGCCCGCGAGCCGCTAGGTTGCTCCGGCATGCGAGTCGGTGTGATCGGTGGTGGCCAGATGGGCGCGGGGATCGCGGAGGTCTGCGCGCGTTCGGGCGTTGACGTGACTGTGGTCGAGGCGGACGAGGCGGGCGTCGAGCGTGCCCGTGCGGCGATCGAGCGCTCCTTGGACCGGGCCGTGCGCTCGGGCAAGGCGAGCGAGGAGGACAAGGCCGCGGCGCTCGACCACCTGGTGGTGACCTCGGTGTTCGAGGACCTCGAGGGCGCGGACGCGGCGATCGAGGCCGTCGTCGAGAACGAGGCGCTCAAGCGCGACGTGTTCCGGCGGCTCGACGAGCTGCTGCCCGACGCGCAGTTCCTCGCCTCCAACACGTCCTCGGTGCCGATCATGAAGCTCGGCGCGGAGACCAAGCGCCCCGGCCGGGTGTTGGGCATGCACTTCTTCAACCCGGTGCCCGTGCTGCCGCTGGTGGAGCTCGTGACGTCGATCATGACCGAGCCCGAGACGGTCGAGAGCGTGCGCGCGTTCGCCGAGGGCACGTTGGGCAAGCAGTGCATCGACTCCCAGGACCGGGCGGGCTTCGTCGTGAACGCGCTGCTGATCCCGTACCTGCTGAGCGCGATCCGCATGTATGAGTCGGGGTTCGCGTCCAAGGAGGACATCGACCAGGGCATGGTGCTGGGCTGCGCGCACCCGATGGGTCCGCTGCGGCTCTCCGATCTGATCGGCTTGGACACGTTGCTGGCGGTCGCCGAGTCGCTGCACGACGAGTTCCGCGATCCGGCTTCGGTCTCGCCGGCGCTGCTGAACCGGATGGTCGAGGCGGGCCTGCTCGGTCGCAAGACCGGGCGCGGCTTCTACGACTACTCGAAGTAGCGCTCAGCCCAGGGTCGACGAGTGGCGGGCGACGACCTGCCACCCGTTCGTCCCGCGGGACCAGACGTCCGTCAGGCGGAACACGTTCGAGAGGTTGTTCTGCTCCCAGCTCGCGACCTGACTGAAGCGCGAGTGGATGACGGCGGTGTCGCCGAACACGTCGATCTCCATGCGCTCGAACGCGAACGAGGTGATCATGTAGCCGTCGCGGGCGGCGTCCATCCACTGCTCGCGTGACATCGGCTCGTCATTGAGGTGAACCGCGGTGAAGCGGAAGCCGTCCGCGACCAGTGCCTCAAGGCGATCCATGTCCCGCGACTGCATCGCGGACATCCACTCCTCCTCGAGTCCAGCGAGTTCCTGGCGGTCGGCTGCACTCATGCGACGAGGCTAGTCGATCGTCGTCCCGCAAGAGGTGCAGCTGCCGCCGTTGACGCCGGGCGGTGCCGGCAGCACCTCGCCATCGCAGACCGGGCACGCCGCGGGCAGCGCCATGACCAGACCCTCCCATACGCGCGACACCACGTCGTCGAGCGTCGGTCCGGCCAAGGGCGCGCCCGCGGCCCTCTGCGTGCGCGGTGCGCCGGGAACGTCCGGAGCGAGCATCGAGCGTTCCGCCTCGTCGACGTCCGGCGCGATCTCCGTGAGCCACTCGTCCTCGGGCGCCACCGTCGGAGCGGGCTCGAGGAGACCCGTGGGAGGCGCGAGCGTCTCGGCCGGCGACGGCGCGGCAGCGGGCACCAACGCACGCTCGCCGAGAGCTTCAGTGGCGGGCGACGGGGTCAGCGCCGACGCGTCCGCCCCCGGCTCGGCGGACGCCGGGACCTCACGGCGGCGCGGGAACTCGACGACGCGGCCGCCCTCGGGCTCTTCGCCGCTCGGCCGTGCCGACGGCTGCGCGAGCACGTCGAACAGGGACGCCTGGCGCTCTTCATCCGCGAAGTCGCGGTGATCGGCCATCAGCGCACTCATTATGCGACCCTCCGCATCACCCCGACCACCCGGCCGAGGACGTTGACCTCACGCGACCGGATGGGCTCCAGCGCGTCGTTCTCCGGTTGCAGGCGAATGTGGTCGTCCTCGCGGAAGAAGCGCTTGACGGTCGCTTCCTCGCCCACGAGCGCGACGACGATCTCGCCGTCCGCGGCGGTATCCTGCTTGCGGACGACCACTACGTCGTCCGGGAGGATGCCCGCCTTGATCATCGAGTCCCCGCGCACGCGCAGGAGGTACTCGCCGTCCTCTCCGCCCGCGATCTCCGGGATGTGGACGTACTCCTCGATGTTCTCCTCGGCCAGCAGCGGCTGACCGGCGGCCACGTGCCCGACGAGCGGCAGCCCGCTCGGGGACACGGCCGATTTGACGGCGTCCATGGCGGACGCGGCGGTCGACGCCGCCTTGTCCAGCAGCTCGATCGCGCGCGGCTTCGACGGGTCCCGCCGCAGCAGGCCGACCTTCTCGAGGTTCGCGAGGTGCGCGTGCACCGTCGAGGACGACGCCAGGCCCACGGCCTTGCCGATGTCCCGCACTGTGGGCGGATAGCCGTGGCTCGCTGAATAGCGCTTGATGAAGTCGAAGATCTCCTGCTGGCGCTTCGTCAGGTCCTTACCGATGTCCATACGCTGTGCGTCTCCTCGAGTTCCCGAACGTGTGTTCGCACAAGGTACCCGGCTCGGCGGACGGACTCAACCTTGCCCCGTCGCTGGCTATACTTCGCCGCCGCTCTCGCGCCGATGGCGGAATTGGTAGACGCGCCAGGTTGAGGGCCTGGTCCGGGATAACCGGGTGGAGGTTCGAGTCCTCTTCGGCGCATGTGTGAAAGGCCCGCTCCGGCGGGCCTTTCGACGTTCTGGAGCCGTTCGTCCCGGTGGGGGAGAACATTTCGCGGCAACGCCTATGGCAACCGGAGAACACCTTTCGTTCTCCACGTTCCCCTTCGAGCAGGAGGCGCCATGAGCGTGCACTACGACCGGACCCGCGAGCGTTGGGTCGTTCGCTGGCGTGAGGCAGGACGGCAACGGGCGCGGCGGTTCGTATCCGAGGATGCGGCGAGGGCGCTCGATGCGAGGGTGTCGCCAGCGCGCACCGCACCCGCCGCGGAGGCACCGATTGCCGACGGCGCTGGCGTCTACGGGTACGAGACCGCGGACGGCCCACGATGGCGGTTCGTCTTCCGGCTCTCCGATGGCCGCATGACGTCGCGACGCGGATTCACCAGCCGATCCGCAGCGCTGGCCGCCCGGGCGAAGGCGGTCGAGGACGTCCGCCGCGGCGACGTGCGCGCGACGCGGGACACGTTCGGCGAGTTCTGGGCGAAGGTGCTCGAGGCCAAGCGTCCGTATGTCACGGCCGGCACGCTGCAGGACTACACGACGCACGGGCGCAAGCGGCTGTTGCCGTGGTTCGGGGCGCTGAAGCTCGCCGCCGTCGACGAGGACCGCATCCGCGACTGGCTCGCGCAGATGGCCGAGCTCGTGGCTGACGGCGAGCTGAGCGCCAAGACGGTCAACAACGCGCGGACGTGTCTGTCGATGACGATGGGCGAGGCGGTGCGCCGCCGGTACATCCCGCAGAACCCGTGCCGGTGGGTGCCGGAGCTGCCGGTCGAGCGGACGGAGATCGACTACCTGCGGATGGGCGAGATCGATCGCTACCTCGACGCGTGCGCAGACTTCTACCGCCCGCTGGCCGAGTTCCTGGTCGGGACGGGCGCGCGGATCTCGGAGGCGCTCGGCGTGCGTTGGCAAGACGTCGACCTGGAGGCCGGCGTCGTCCGCATCTCGCGCCAGCGCGCGCGAGACGGCGACGGCACCGCGCCGACGAAAGGCAAGCGATTCCGTTCGGTGCAGGTCGGGCCGCAACTGGCCGCGACGTTGCGCGGCGTCCGTGAGGAGCGCACGACCTCGGGTTTGGATGACGGCGACTGGATCTTCCTATGCCCTCCCCCACGCCGCGGCCGCTACTCAGTCCGCACGGAGCCGGTGCCACCGAGCCGCAAGACCGCGCACGACTGGCATGAGTGGGCACTGCAGGACGCCGGCCTGCGGGACATGCCGCTGCACTCGCTGCGGCACACCGCGGCGACGGCGTGGCTCGCGACCGGCCACCCGCTGATCTTCGTGCAGCGCCAGCTCGGGCACCGGTCGATCACGACGACCGAGGAGCACTACGGCCACCTGGAGACCTCGTTCATGCGCGAGGCGGCGGCGCGCACTGAGGCGCTGATCGCCGCGGGCGGCGATCGCCGTGCGGCGTAATGATTGCGTTTCGGTAATGCAATCATTACGCTGATGCCCTACGACGCGGACGACTTGCTCGACGCGCTGCGGGAGGACTCGCCGTGACCGAACGACCCAAGCTGACGAGCGCCGACGACGTCCGGCGTCGGCGCCCGCCTCGTCGCGAGCGCGTCGAGACGATCAAGCGCGTGGTCGAGTTGGAGATCGCGCTGCACGAGTTGCGCGAGCGGCGAGGCGTGACGCAGGAGCACGTTGCTGAGCACCTCGGCACGAGCCGGCCGAACGTGTCGCGGATCGAGCGCGAGGACGACGTGCGCGTGTCGACGCTGCAGCGTTACGTCGCGGCGCTCGGCGGCGAGCTCGAGGTGATCGCTCGATTCCCCGACGGCGGACGCGAGACTTTGCTCGGCTCGACTACGGAGCGCCCTGGCCGTCGATGATCGTGTCGATCGACAGCTGAGCCGGCACCAGCGACACGGGCCGCGCCGCTCGACGCGTCGCGGCCGTCGTCGTTTCGCCCGGTACCCAAGCGCTGCGTGCGCGGTCGAGCCACGCGTCGACGTCGTGGGCGAGGAAGCGCAGCGGCCCGTCAGGACCACCGAGCCGCACGCTCGGAATGCGTCCTTCCTTCGCCGCCTCGTAGACCCAGGAGCGCGAGACGCGCAGGCGCGCAGCGACCTCGGTCGGCTTGAGCAGATCAGTGTCCAGATTGGCCGTCATGTCCATCAAGCCGTGTCGGGCCGCCTCCGGGCAATCTTTCTGCGCCGAGGGACGGCTCTCATCTTCCGGCTACCGGCTTCGGGCGAGAGCTTCCAGCTCGTCGAGGTGCGCGCGAATCGCCGCGAGGGCGGACACGGCGTCCGTGCTCGTAGACGGCTCCCGCGCACGTTCTACCTCAGCCGCGACCATCTGACCGAGCCGAATGCTTGCGGGCGTGGACCCGCACAGCTTCTTGAACGCCTCCCAGGTCACGTCGTCGACCGCAACTCGCGCTACACGAGCACCAACGGGACGCTTCTTCCGTGAACGTCCCGCGCGACGTATGACGGGTGGCTCGATGGTCGCCGGCGGCTCGATGGTGGCCGCTACATCGGCCAGCAGCGCGGGAGGTTCATCTGACTCTAGAGGCGGCGCACTCGCGGCTCGTTCGCGCTTCAGTCGGCTCTTGCGACCCACGTCTGAACTGTAGCGCCGCTGTATACAGCACTTGAGTGCAACTGCGTGCCCGATCTAAATCCGGTGTTGCCGGTCTGCGTCTGCCCCGCACCCAAGCCAGGTCGCATGCCCACATCGACTGAGCCGCCATGTGAGAGCACCGCAAGTATGTGAAGCTCGCCGAGCTTCTGAGTGCCGACGCGTTTTGAGGCCTGGCACATCGTGTGGTCCGGCCAAGGCATTTGCCTGCCGTGCGCAGTGCCCACCGTAGCCCTAGCTAAGGGCACGGCTCATCGCGTTGGTTCGACGACACTGAAAGAACAGTCTTCACTGAACCGCTCGACCGCTGCGTTCAGATGATTGAATCTGCACCCAACGACTCTATGGATACTCACGGATGGCTCTACAACGTACTGCTGCTTGCCGCGATAGCGAGCAACCTAGCCGCAATCGGCTGGCTCTTTCGCATGCTTGCCGTACATCCGGCGCCTGTTGCAGGACGGCTGTCCTTACGACGTCAAGCACTCAAACTGCTGTCTGCCTCAAACCGGCGGAAGCGATGGACCGACGCGATTCAGCGCCGGCGCCAAAGGCTTGGCTGGACTCGTTTTGTCATCTACGCTGCCGCCCTTTTCGTTGTCGTCCTGATCCCGGTCGATGTTCGATGGGGACCCCTGGACGATGTCGAGGACTCCGAGGAGTTCCTTCGGACGCTTTGGCAGGTTGTGGGTGCTGCACTCGGCGTGTCCGTCGCCATGGTGGCTTTTGCCTTCGAGGCATTCCGCGGCTCAGGCCAACAGGCGTACGGTGGATCTCTACGGGAGTTCGCTGGCGCGTCACGACTGCTTCTCGTGATCGAAATCGGGCTCGTGTCGTTGCTTCTGGACGGGGTGGTGCTATTCGGCTGGGGGCACAATGCGCCGCGCGGGCTTCCAGCGGCGTGGGCGATTATCGTCTCGGGGATCACTCTTGTTGGAGTGGGGTACGTGATGCACCGCGTTGTGCGGCTTCTCGACGACTCCGCGTTGCGGCGTATGCGAGAGGAGCGAGTGCGACGGTTGGTGGACCAGGCGATGACCCAGCAACTTGTCGGACAGGCAGCTACGTTGTGGCTGGGTAGCTCTTCCCTGCCGATCCGCACGTCATTCGGGAACCCTGGTGGCGCGACGCCGATTGTCGCGTCGCGCGCGGGTGAGGTGGTTGATGTCCGCCTCGGTCCCCTGAGCCGTTTCGCGGTGCGGCATCCTAACTCACAGCTTTGGCTGCCCGTAAATCTCGGCGACTCGGTAGCAGAGTCAGGGACTGGCCTGTACCTCACTGGACAAGTGTCGCCGCGCAAGAGACGGCGTCTGGCCGCGGCTGTGCGAGTCCGCAGGGCAGACGACGAATCGGGGAATCGGGCGCTCACGGAAGCGCTCGAGCGCCTTCACCAGCAGGCTATGGGCGCGGCTCGGGGCGGACGCGAAAACGAGTGGAGGGCCATCGGCCAGCTGTACGAACTTGTGCTCCTTGCGCTTCCTAAGGCCGCGGCGGCCTGGGGTATTCCGTTCGCGGGCGCGGTAATGGCCCCCGGATTCTTCGGCGTCGGGCCGGTACAACGGATCGCTGATTTCCTCTATGACGAACTCGTCGCTGCGGTGAACGCGAATAGTCGGGAACTCATCGGCCCAATCACGTACCTTCCACAGCACGTCGCAATCGAGGCCACGCGGCTCGGTGCACCGGCGCTAGCGGCGCCTCTTTTCCAGCTTTATCCAGCAATGTACGCCCTCGCGAGAAGGGGTCGGGCGTGAACCACTCCGAGGAGTTGCTCCTCCATCAAAGTGTCGATCACCTCTTCGCGGCACGTTGGGCCGTCGAGAGCGCTTTCTCGGGTTCCTCCGACGCACTGACAGAGGATGAGGGTCGCGACCTCGGGTTCTCGTTCTTCAACGCCGTGAACGGGCTCCTGAAGAGCGCCATCGACCTTGCTGATGAGGCCACGTTCGCGACGGTGGAACGCAAGTGGGAAGCAATGTTCGATGAGGTGTGGCTGCCGGCTTTCCCTCACGCGGACCTTGCCCATGCGTTCAACGAACGGCGCGGCGGCGAAGTCCAGTCAGAGCTGCTCGCTCTCCTAAGACGTAGAGAGATCCTGCGCTTCGGTCTCGCAATGTGGGTCGTGCATCTCCTCGAGCGTCCCCAGCCTGTTGAACGAAGCGCTTTCTTGCACACGGCTTTCGGAGTGCTTGCATCGCAGTTCCCGAACGTCGAGTGGGTCCTCGACGCCTATGACGCGTCGACAGCTGCGGAAGAGAGCGACAAGCCCCCTTGGACAATGTGGTTTCTCGCGGAGCTTCCCGACGAGGCAGCCCACTTCATCCCGACATCGGAGAAACTCCTGCTCACGGCGCTGTTGCTGTGCACACGGCTCGTCGCGCCAGGGGAGCCTTCGGAGCTCCGCCCGCGCGACTGGTTTGAGTGGCGACACGAGGAGATCCAAGCGCTTCTCGGGAGACTGGTGCAGGAGCGGGATCGATGGCAACCCGTGCTCGGGGTCGCGGATGCATTCGATACGACTTCAACAGCAACGCCGCCCGATCCTGAACGCGGGTGGTCGCAGCGTCTCGATCGTCTAGCGACATTGCTCGCCAGCGGCCGGGAGGCTCAACAGGACGTAGAACGGGAGCGAGTCCGCAACGCCTCCATCGATGAGACGCGCCTTGACGAAGTTCGGCAACCTGCTCTCCGAAGCGCGGCCGAGTATCGCGTCCTCCGCGACACCCTGGCCTTGCAAGGCAACGTGAACGAGCTTCGCGAGCCGCCGCCTGACAACGCCGGGCTGGTCGCATACAACTGGGCACCGAAGAGCTTCTTCGTCTCGGAGTCTGGCGTACTCGGGCTCGACATGATGGGCCGCGACTTGGCGCGCTCGGCCCGCACGGCCGAAGCTCAGCAGTTGTTCGCGGCTCTGCCGGACGTAGCTAGCTCTCTGGAGCAGGGGGACCTTCGCAGCGCGCTCAGTAAGACCATCGAGGGAATGCGCACGGACGGATTTCACCCGTCGTTGATCGTGTTGCCGATCAACTGGCAGGTTGAACGTGAGCTAGGCCTTACCGCATTCGGCGCTACGCCTGTTCAGCATCAAACCGTGCCACCGAGCCACCAACGCGACTTCTGCGGGATATTCGAGGACGTCGCGGCGATCGACTTCGCTGGGGCGCCGGATGACCGAGTCTGGGTGCTTGACTTGCGTGAAGCCATCCGATTCGACGAGTGGCCGTCTGACAGCGACTCTGGTGTTCGGCTGGAGTTCCGAAGCTTCGACGAGGCGTCCGCGGCGGGGTTCCTTTCCGAGCACCCCGAGATCCGAAAGGGACGCACCTCCGAGGAAGCCGTGAGATTTCTACTGGAGCGTGTACTCATCACCATGCGCTTGTGCTGGCGGATCACGGGAGGAAATCCGCGAGCCGCCCGTGCGCTAGAAATCCCCGAGGAACTCCGGCGCGGAGACTAAGAGGAGACCGGCTTCGCTTTCCGCCGCCGTGAAGTCCGACGACGCAAGGCGCCGACTGCTCGCCGACACAGATTGCCGCTCTGAGGCTCCGGAGTCAGCGCCTGAACTGACCGCGACTCGACTGGCGGAGAACGCTCCCGGAGAACACCTGAACCCGCCCCTGGTCTCTTATGGCGGCACGCCCCGTGGCAACATCCGTGTTGTCCATGGCGTCCAATCTGTTCTCCCCCGCGAACACGAACGGCTCCACCGCGCAGATCGCCGCAATCCGGTCAGTGCTCAACCGTCTTGAGGGCCTGGTCCGGGATAACCGGGTGGAGGTTCGAGTCCTCTTCGGCGCACTAAGAAAAGCCCGCTAAGGCGGGCTTTTCTCGTTTCAGAAGCGGCGTCGGGTCGCACGCAACGCGCGTTTACATGCGGATGGCGCCGGCCTTGCCGCTCTCGACGCCGAAGGTCGCCAGCGTCGTGGCGGTGCCGTACACGCGTTTCTCGACCTCGGTGACGATCCGGAACCGTGAGGTCCAGGACTGCGGGGTCATCGAGCACTCGACGTAGCCGCGCTGGTTGTTGCGGAACAGCAGGTGCGGGTTGTTGGCGTCGTTGTTCCAGCGGACGAACGGGTTCGGCGTGTTGCCGGCGGTCGAGAGCGAGGTGCCCATGAACTCGGTCGCCACGGGCGCGCCGTCGAGGCGGTTGAAGTCCGGCGGCACGTTGCGGACCCAGTTGTTGTGCGAGTCGCCCGTGATGACGATCGGGTTGGGCGTGCGGCGCTCGGCGAGTGTCGCGAGGATCTTCTGCCGGTCGGCGACATAGCCGTCCCAGTTGTCGGGGCTGTTGAACTCGACCGAGTTGAGCGCCGTGTCGCGGTCGAACGGCGAGAAGGCCTTGTTGTTGGCCAGGATGTTCCAGCCGGCCTTGGTGGTCGACAGCTCGTTCAGCAGCCAGCTCATCTGCTCGGCGCCGAGCATCGTCCGGTTCGGGTCCAGCTCGCTCGGCGTGTAGCCGTTCGCGCCGCGCGGGCTGGTCGGATCGGCGTTCGGGGAGCGGTACTGGCGCCCGTCGATCGCATAGAAGCTCGCCAGGCGGCCCCACTGGATCGTCCGGAACATCATCATCCCGGTGCCGGCGGAGGGCACCGCGGTCTTGCGGAGCGGCATGTGCTCGTAGTAGGCCTTGTAGGCGGCGGCGCGGACGGCCGGGAACTGCTCCGGCGGCACCTCCCCCGTCCCGGAGACGAGGCCCGCGTAGTTGTTGTCGACCTCGTGGTCGTCCCAGGTCATGAAGAACGGCAGCGCCGCGTGCACCTTCTGCAGGTCCGGATCGGTCTTGTACTGCGCGTGCCGGATCCGGAAGTCCGACAGTGACGCGAGCCTGACGGCGGGCAGGTGCGGGCGGAACGGGGCGGTGCCGCCGGGCCCCTCGTAGATGTAGTCGCCGAGGTGGACGACGAACTGCGGGTCGCGCCGGACGATGTCGTCGTAGACGTTGAAGTAGCCGTTGGCCCAGTTGTGGCAGGACACGAACGCGAAGGTCAGCTCGCGGTTGGCGTGCAGCGGCGGCGGCGCGGTCCGCGTACGCCCGACGGGGCTCACGTTCGTACCCCACTTGAAGCGGTAGAAGTACTCGCGCGCGGGCAGCAGGCCGGCGACCTCGACGTGGACGCTGTGCGCCCATTCGGGGACGGCGTACTCCACGCCCTTGCGGACCGGGAACTTGAACTGCTCGTCGAGCGCGACCTCGTACTGGACCGCGCAGCGCTCCGGGCGCATGCCGCCGAGGGCCAGCTCCGGCTGCGGGGCGAGCCGCGTCCACAGCACGACCCCGTCCGGCGTCGGGTCGCCCGAGGCGACGCCGAGCGAGAACGGATTCCCGTCCACGCTCGACGACGACGTCGCGCGCGCGATCGTCGGAGCGAGCACGACGCCGGCCGCGAGCGTCCCGCCTGTACGAAGCAATGTCCGCCGGCTGATGCGCCGGTCCCAATCCCCACTGATGCTCATGTCTCCGGGCACCCCACAGTGCGTCGAACTGCCATGTGTTTGAAGTTCGTGACCCGTCCCCTGGATGACGGGTCACGTGGCTATGCGCGCGCGGCGCCGCCGCGGCCGCTCTCGACCACGAACGAGGTGAGCGTCGAGCCCTGGCCATGGACGCGGGTCTCGACCGAGGGGACGATCCGGAAGTTCGTCGCCCACAGCTGCGGCGTCAGCACGCACTCCACGTAGCCGCGGTTG
Source organism: Solirubrobacter deserti (assembly GCF_003344625.1). GTDB lineage: Bacteria > Actinomycetota > Thermoleophilia > Solirubrobacterales > Solirubrobacteraceae > Solirubrobacter > Solirubrobacter deserti. The sequence goes on from NZ_QPKJ02000006.1 coordinate 521,094, forward strand.
TTGTTGCGCAGGAGCTGGTGCGGATTGTGGGAATCGTCCTGCCACTGGATCACCGGCTCCTCCTTGTCTCCGCCCGTGCTGACGGAGGTGCCCAGGAACTCGGTGGCGACCGGGGCACCGTCCAGGCTGTTGAAGTTCGGCGGGACGTTGCGCACGTAGTTGCTGTGCGTGTCGCCGGTGATCACCACGGCGTTCAGTCCCCGGCGAGCGGCGATCGCGTCCAGGATCCGCTGGCGGTCGGCGACATAGCCGTCCCAGGTCGTCGGGTTGTTGAACGCGACCCGGTCGATCGCGGTGTTGCGGTCCACGGGCGCGAACGCCTTGTTGTTGGCGAGCACGTTCCACCCGGCTTGCGAGCTCGACAGCTCCTCCAGCAGCCACGCCATCTGCGCGCCGCCGAGCATCGTCCGCGACGGGTCGATCTCGGCGTCGGTGTAGCCGTGGCGCCGCCGCGTCCCACCGGACACATCGCCCGAGCGGTACTGGCGCCCGTCGATCATGTTAACCGTCGCGAGCCGCCCCCAGTGGAAGCGCCGGTACAGGTCCATGTCCGGCCCGGACGGCATCGAGGAGCCCCGCAGCGGCATGTGCTCGTAGTAGGCCTTGTACGCCGCGGCCCGGCGAGCGCGGAACACGTCGACGGACTGGCCCGACTCGTTCTCGAGGTTCGCGTAGGCGTTGTCGACCTCGTGGTCGTCCCAGGTCACGAGGAACGGCAGTGCGGCGTGCGCCGCCTGCAGGTCCGGGTCCGTCTTGGTCTGCGCGTGCCGGATGCGATAGTCCGACAGCGTCATCAGCTCCACGGCCGGCAGCGGCTGCTGGAAAGGCGCCACGCCGCCGTAGTTCTCATAGATGTAGTCGCCGAGGTGCACGACGAACTCCGGGTCGCGCGCGACGATGTCCTCGTAGGCGTTGAAGTAGCCGTTCGCCCAGTTCTGGCACGAGACGAACGCGAACTTCAGCTCGCGGTTGGCGAAAAAGGGCGGCGGCGCGGTGCGCGTGCGCCCGACCGGGCTCACGTGCGCGCCCCACTTGAAGCGGTAGAAGTACTCGCGCGCCGGCAGCAATCCGCGCACGTCGACATGGACGCTGTGCGCCCACTCGGCCACCGCGTACTCGGTCCCGCGCCTGACCGGGAACTTGAACTGCTCGTCGAGCGCGACCTCGTACTGCACCGCGCAGCGCTGCGTGCCCATCCCGCCGTCGACCGTCAGCGGCGCCGGGGCCAGCCGTGTCCAGAGCACCACCCCGTCCGGCGTGGGATCACCCGAAGCGATCCCGAGCGAGAACGGATCTCCGCCCGCGCTCCACGACGTCGCGCGCGCGAGCGCGGGCGCCAGCACCACGCCCGCCGCGAGCGTCCCCCCGGTCCGCAGCAGCGTGCGCCGGCTGATCCGTCGGTCCCAATCCCCGGTGATGCTCATCGCTACGGCTGCGTCGTCGACAGCGTGAAGGTCACGGTCTTGGAGTAGCGCCCGGTGCGCAGTGCGTCGGTGGCCTTCACGAACTGCTTGAAGCCGACCGTGACCTGCTCGTTGGAGACCGGGCCGTCCCAGATGGACTTCGAGAGCGCGACCTCCAGCGGCTCCGGCAGCTTGAAGGCGCCGTTGACGAGGTGACCGGGCTCGCCGACCGACAGCGTGGCGTCGCCCGCCGTGGACGTGACGGTCGCCGCGGCGGTCGTCTCGTACAGGCGCTCGACGCCCGGCACGAACGGGCCGAGCGGATCCGGGGTGCCGACCGCCAGCGACAGCGTGGCCGGGACGGTGCCGCCGACAGGCGTCTCGGCCGAGGTCTGGTAGGCCGGCAGGCGCTCGTCCAGCTCTTGAAACGCGTTGTCCATGTGGCCGATGAAGACGCGGCCTTCGGGGCTCACCGCGAGCCGCAACCAGGCGTCCAGGTCACGGCGCAGCGAGTAGGCGCCGAGCGAGAGCGTCTGCAGCAGCTCGGGCTTGACCGTCGAGCCGATCGTGACGGTCTCGGGGTCGCGCAGGACGTAGACCTCGATCGCTTGCTGCTCCGGGACGCGGACGGCGAACAGCAGGTCGCCGCCGGGGGTCGCCTCGGTGTCCTGCACGTACGGGTTGCGCTCCGGGATCTCGAGCGTGAACGCCCCGAGCGACGTGCCCGTCGAGAGCTCGTAGACGTCGACGGAGCCGAACGCGGGGTTGTAGGTGCGATCGCCGATGCGCGTACCGCCGAACGTGCCGGCGTCCGCGCGCTCGAGGACCGTCTCGCCCGCCCGATTCACGCGGGTGAGCGGGCCTTCGGTGCTGCGCAGCCAGTAGCCGCCGGCGCCGTCCGGGACGGCGTCGCCCGCGTGCGAGCCGACCGTCCGGGCGTTGGGCCCGCGCGGGTCGTCCGGATCGACGGACAGCACGCCGTTGTCGGTCGGGAACAGGATCCGGCCGTCGTCGTAGGTCATCGACTTCGGGTTGCCGCCAAAGCCGTAGGTGAGCTCGAACTCGAAGCTGCGGTCCTCGGGTACGACGGGGATGACCGCGTGCGCGCCGGGCGCCGCGACCTTGAACACGGACAGGCCGCCCGACTCGCCGGAAGCGAGCACCAGGTTCCGCTCGGGGATCGGCACGACGTACTCGGGACGCTCGCCCGTCGTGAGGATCTGCAGCAGCTTCGGGGCGGCGGGATCGGCCAGGTCGAGGATGTGCAGCTGGTTGCCGCGCTCGGACACCACGAAGCCGAGCAGCGACTCGCCGAAGCGCGCGACGGCCGCTCCCTCGTACTGGTGGCCCGCGTCGCCGGCGTCGCTCGTCGGGTAGAAGCCGCGGCGCGCGGTCTCGCGCTCGCCCGCGAGCCCGGAGTCGTACACCAGCGCGCCCGTCTCGGCGTTGTAGATGCCGTACCCGCGGCCGCCGAACTTGCGCGTGACGGCGCCGGAGTCGATCGCGCGGACGCCGTCGGAGAAGAAGTCCTTCTCACCCTCGTTGGCCGCCAGGAAGTGCGTGCCGTCGGGCAGCCAGGCGACGCCGTCGGGCATGCGCGGAGCCTTCGCCGGCGCCGTCCAGTCCCACGGCCCGAACTGCCGGCGCTCCTTGTACGTGGTGGTGTCGGTCGAGCCCGCGTCGATCAGCCTCTGCACGGCGCCGGACACGAGATCGACGAGCGCGAACGCGTTCTGGTCCTGGACCGAGACGAGCGCGACGTTGTCCTCGCGGACGTCGACGTGCTCGGGTTGGAGCTTGAGCGTCACGTCCAGCGGCTTGAACCAACGTTCGTCGTCGCGGGCCGGCAGCGCGATCTTGCGCGTCGTCCAGTCGGCCACGTCGCGCCCGAGCATGTCGAGCACGATCACCGAGCCGTCGTTGAAGCCCCGGTCCTGCTCGTCGGCGATCGCCGCGTACTGCCCATCGGGGGACACGTCGACCGAGTCGCCGCTCGGGATCGCGATCCGGCGGACCTCGGCGAGCGTGCCCGCGTCCAGGATGCGCAGGTTGCGCGCGTCCGGCCCGCCCGGGTGCTCCGGGTCCAGCTGCTGGTCGACGACGAGCAGGTAGCGCCCGTCCTTGGTGAACGCCAACGCGGTCTGGTCGGTCTCGACGCTCGCCTTCACCCGCAGGGCGGCGGGATCGGTGATGTCGACGAGCGCGATCCCGGTGGCCGGCGTCGCGGTCGCGACCGTCCTGCCGTCGGGCGAGACGCTGATCGCCTCCGGGGACACGTCGGTGAACAGCGGGCCCGCCGGCGTGAAGACCGGCACGGCGGCCCCGGCGGGTGCGGCAAGCGTGAACAGGCCGAGCGCGGCGGCCGTCCCGGCCAGCCGCGTCAGGCGCGCGGATCCATGCACTGAAGCTCCAAATCTCTGGTGAAGTGAGCGCGACACTACGGACGCCGCGGTCCGGAACCCGGAGCCGGCTACGGATTGTTCACGAGGCAGGCGCTCTGCCTAGGCGGGCCGAAGCGACCCGCTGCTGCCGGGTAGAACGGGACGCGTCGATCGCCCCGACTCGTCCGCGCACCGGCAGCGCGGGACCGTCCGTCGCTCCGGCGTGTGCGAGGAAGCAGCGGTCAACCGGCCGTCGCATTCGTTGACCTCGCGCAACGGGTCACGTCCCGAGCTCGTCAAGCAGTGCTGCTCGATGAGCACAGGCGGCCCGACGACGGCGGCATTCGGCCTCAACTACCGCGTGCGCCCGCAGGAGGCGCGGACGCGCGATTGTCTTGGCGCCAGCGCCGTGTCGGCTGGGACCGGTTAGGGTCAAGGCGATGAGCGGTCGACGCGCCAAGACGAGTGCCTCCAGCCGCGCGGACGACTACCTGCGGCTTCTGGTCGATTCCCAGCCGGACTACGCGATCTTCCTGCTGGACGACTCCGGCCACGTCGTGACGTGGAACGGTGGCGCCCGCCGGCTGAAGGGCTATGAGGCGGACGAGATCGTCGGGCGCCACTTCTCCGTGTTCTATCCGGCCGAGGCGGTCGCCGAGGGGGTCCCGGAGCAGATCCTGGAATCCGCGCGGCTGACCGGGCGCTATGAGGCCGAAGGCTGGCGGGTGCGCAAGGACGGCACGACGTTCTGGGCCGACGTCGTCATCACCGCGCTGCGCGACGAGGAAGGCGCGCTCGTGGGCTTCGGAAAGGTGACGCGCGACCTCACCAGCCGCCAGCTGGCGACCGAGCAGCTCCGCTCGACGGCGACGGAGCTTCGCATCGCCAATGCCGAGCTCGAGCAGTTCCGGCTGCTGGTCACGACCGTGCGCGACTACGCGATCTTCGTGCTCGACGCGTCCGGCGTGATCCAGACGTGGAACGCCGGCGCCGAACGCATCAAGGGCTACACGGCCGATGAAGCGATCGGCCGGCACTTCGAGCTGTTCTACACCGAGGCCGCCCGCGCTCGACGGCACCCCGCGTACGAGCTGGAGGTCGCGGCGCGCGAGGGCCGCTTCGAGGAGGAGGGATGGCGGCTTCGCAAGGACGGCACGCTGTTCTGGGCCAACGTCGTCATCACGGCCCTCCGCGACGCTCGCGGAGTGCTCCTCGGGTTCGCCAAGGTCACACGCGACCTGACCGAGCGCCGTGAGGCCCAGCAACGCCTCGAGGACTCCGAACGCCGTGCGCGCGAGGAAGCGGAGCGCCAGCGTCGCCGCAGCGCCGCGCTCGTGCAGGTCAGTCGCGCCATCGTGGCCCGGCTCGAGCTCGACGAGATCCTCCAGACGGCCACCGACGCGGCGACCGATCTGACCGGTGCCGAGTTCGGCGTGTTCGAACGCGACTTCACCGAGACCCGCATCGTCCGCAGCGACGACATCGGCGCGGCACGCCCGGGCCTCCCGGAGCCGGTGCGCAGCTACCTGGCCGTGCCGATCCGGACGTCCGACGGCACGATCGCGGGCGGGATGGTGTTCGGACATCGCGATGCCGCGGTCTTCGACGCCGAGGCGGAAGCCGCCGCGGCGAGCATCGCGTCCACGGCGGCGGTCGCGATCGCCAACGCCGAGCTGCTGCAGTCGGCGCGTCGCGAGGCCGCCGCGCGCGAGGCAGCTCTGCACCAGCGCGACCAGGTCGCGCTCGCCCTGCAGCGGAGCCTGCTTCCCCCTGACCTGCCCGCGATCCCGGGACTGGAGCTGGGCGCCCACTACCACGCGGGCACCGAGCTCGTCGGCGGGGACTTCTACGACGTCTTCGCGCTCGGCGACGACACCTGGGGCCTCGTCCTGGGCGACGTGTGCGGCAGCGGCCCCGAGGCCGCCTCGCAGACCGCGCTGACCCGGCACACCGTGCGTACGGCCGCGATGTTCGACACCGAGCCGGTGACCGTCCTGATGACGCTCAACCACGCGCTGCTGCGCTCGAACACCACGCGCTTCACCACAGCCACGTTTCTCCGGCTCAGCGCTTCGGCCGATCGCAGCGAGGTCACCGTCAGCATCGGGTCCGGCGGCCATCCCCCCGCGCTGATCTGGCGTGCCGACGGCAGCTTCCACGAAAGCCCTGCACGCGGTCCCCTGCTCGGCGTCACCGGATTCCCCGTCAACGCGTTCGAGGTCGCGCACCACACGCTCGCGGCGGGCGACACGCTCGTGCTCTACACGGACGGCCTGACGGAGGCGCGTGCCGCGGGCGTGCTGTTCGGGCTCGAAGGCGTTCAGACGACGCTGACACGCCACCGCGGCGCCTCGCCGTCCGGCGTGGCCAACGCGCTGGTCGACGCCGCGCTCGCCCACGCTGCCGCGCCGTTGCGAGACGACGTCGCGATCGTCGTCATCCGGGTGCCGCGCGCGTGACGTACGCGGATCACCCCGCATTGCTGACCGTGGAGTTGATCGCGGTGCCCGACCGCGGCTAGCATGCGCATCCCCGTGCCGACCACGATCGCCCCTCATGCCGTGGCCACCGGCGACCACGTCGTCCAGCTCTACGAACGTGACTCGCAGCTGATCGACGGTGTCAGCGCCTACCTGAGCGAGGGTCTGCGCTCCGGAGCGACGGGCATCGTCATCGCCACCGAGGCGCACCGTGCCGCGCTCGAGTCGGATCTCCGAGACGCCGGCGTCGATGCCACCGCAGCGGTTGAGGACGGCACGTTGCTGTGGCTCGACGCCGCCGCGACGCTCAAGCGCATCACCACCGACGACGGCGTCGATCCCGACGCGTTCTTCGCGCACATCGGGGGCCTCGTCGAGGCCGCCGGCGCCCACGGACAGCCCGTCCGCCTGTTCGGCGAGATGGTGGCGCTGCTGTGGGAGGCGGGCAGCGTGGTGGCGGCCGTGGACCTCGAGACGCTGTGGAACCAGCTGGGCGAGCGCATGCCGTTCTCCCTGTACTGCGCGTACCACAGCGACTGCGTCGCGGCCGACGAGGTCGAGCGCGTGTGCCACCTCCACTCCGCCGTGGTGGCTCACACGGACCCCACGGACCGATGGCCGCTCGCGAGCGACCATGCCGCGGCGCGCGAGGCGCGAGGGCTGGTCGTCGACGCGCTGCACCGCCTGGGCCATCAGGGCGAGACGCTCGCGAACGCTCGGCTCGTCGTCACCGAACTGGTCGCCAACGCCGTCATCCACGGCCACCCGCAGGTCACGGTCTCGCTGCGCAGCCACGGCACGACGGTGCGGCTCCTCGTGGCCGACGGAAGCCCGACGATGCCTGTCATCCGGGAAGCGACGTCCACGTCGACGTCGGGTCGCGGGCTGCAGCTCGTCGATGCGCTCGCCACCCGCTGGGGCGCACACCGCACCCCAGCCGGCAAGGTGATCTGGGCCGAGCTGTCGGGGTGAGCGCCGCGGCGGACGGCCGCGGCACGGTCCCGAGCACCCACGGCGCGACGCTCAGCGCAGCGTCCGCGCCACCTTGGCCGCCTCCGCCGCCGTGCTCGCCACGGCGATCGACACCTGCAGCGACTCCGAGCGGAACACGCGGTCGCGGCGGGCGAGCTCGATCACGAGCGTCGGCCCGGGCAGCGGCGCGGCCGGCTGCGCACCCGGCCTGATGACGGCGGTGCGCGCGCCGTCCGGCGCCGCCCGTGGCACCACGACGTAGCCCGCTTCGGGCTCCGCGCTCTTGATGTAGAAGTACGCGACCTCGTCCAGCGCGATCGTTCCGGAGGCCGCGGTCAGGCGCCGCGAGTGCCCGGTCTCGAGCACGGCTGTGATCGTCGCGTCCGTCCCGTAGGACGGGAAGTGCGCGTCGACGTCCAGCGCCGCCCGGCCGGCGCCGCGCGTCACCTTCCAGGTCGCGGTGATGCGGTCAGTCCGGAAGGCGTGGGTCGAGCGCACGGTCACGCCGCCGCCGCTGCGCTCACCCGTGACCTCGAGCGCTTTGAACGGGCCGGCGTAGGGCTGGTCGGGGTACTTCTCGCCCTCCGTCACGCGGCCCGGCGGGCCCATCGTCATCGTCATCGGAGCCGGTCCGCCGCGGCGCCTCGGGGCGGCGCTCGCGACCACGTCCCGGTGGCCGTCGGAGACGATCACGCCGAAGTTCGCCGCGCCTTCGCCGCCGATCGACGCGGCCACGCGCTGGTCGGCGTCCGAGAGCCGGCACAGGTCGAGCCCGCCGTACGGGAACGCGCCGTTGTTCTGCGCGAGGATCGCCGTGTTGTACCGGCTGGTCGTGACGGTCAGGCGGCCGATCGACGGGTCGTACGCGTACATGGCGGCCGGCGCCTTCGCGGGCAGCTGCTCGACGTCGTGGGCGACGGCACGCGCCGCGAGGAGCACGAAGCGCGCTGCCATGTCGGGCGCGTTCGGCGTGAGCTGGGACCTGACCGGATAGGTCGGGGTCTGCGGCACGGCCTGCCCGCGCAGCCTCGCCCAGCGCGTGTAGGTCACCAGCGCCCGGTCGAACAGGTACTTCGCGGTCGCGGCGTCGCTCGCGTCGCCCTGCTCGTCGTTGAGCATGATCGCGAACAACCCGCCGAGCGACCAAGCCCAGTAGCGGCCGAGGTGCCAGCGGCGCAGGAACAGGCCGGTGTCCCAGTTCGGGTAGCCCGCGTGCGTCCAGTAGGCGGGCAGCGCGCGCTTGGACCACGCGCGCAGGACCTTCCTCTGCTGGGTGCTGAGCACGAGGCCGTGCGCCTTGGCCTCCTTCAGGTAGCTGAGCGAGTCCAGGATGATGTTGCAGTACTCGTTGGACTCGATGTTCTCGGCGGCGTCGAGACCCGACAGCGGATCGCGATGGAAGTTCCAGCTCGGGCCCAGGTTCGGGATCGACCACGGCGCGACGGCTTTCTCGGCGCCTGTGCACCAGCGCCGCAGCTGGTCGCGGAACTCAGACAGCCAGCGCTTCGGGTCGTCGGCCGTGACCGCGGCCCACAGGTAGAGCTCGAGGTACCAGTTGATCTGGTTGAGCCGGATGTTCGGGTAGCGGAAGAAGACGCCCTCGGCGGTCGACTGGATGCGTTCGACGATCAGCGCCGCGGTGTCCGCGCTCAGGCCGATCGTGTCCCGCACGAGCCAGGCTCGGGCCAGCGCCTCGGCGACCTTCGGGTCGATCGAGACGTGCTGCTCGCCCGTGTTGGTCGTCGGCGATGCGGTCCACCCGGGCGTGTGCGTCTGGCCGCTGGTCCGCAGGTCGGTCGAGCCCGTGCTGCGGCCGTCCGTCGCGGGCTTGAACGGCGGCGCCTGGACGAGCGCCTCCGCCATCCGCTTCGCGCGCGCGTCGTTGCGCGTCGGGCCCCCGGCGTATCGGGTCTGCGCGGCGATCGCGTGCGCCGACAGCATCGCGCAGGACGTCCGGATGTCCGAGCCGTAGAAGCCGACCCGCTCGTCCCAGGCCGCCTCGGCGGCGGCCAGGGCCCAGTCCGCGAAGGTCCAGTATTCGTGGTTGGTCCAGCCGGCACCGGTCGGCAACGCCCGCGCCGGGACGGGCGCCGCGGAGGCGGCGCCCGTGATCGTCTTGAGGGCCGGGCCGGCCGCCATCCCCGCAAGGGTCAGGCGGCCGGCGTCGGCCATGAGCTCCCGGCGGGTGCGCATAGCTAGTACTTGGTCACCACGCAGCCGGTGCCCGGCGACGGGTCGCGGTCCGGGTTGACCTCGCGCACCGGGATGAACGGCAGGTAGTCGAGCGCGAAGTACGGCATCACGGCGCCGACGTTGACCTGCTGATCGACCGGCAGGGACGGGTCGATCGGCGCAAACAGCGGGTTGGTGACCGACGCGTCCAGCCCGATGTTGTTGTGCTGGTAGGCGTACTGCAGCGGGTTGCTCGTCTGCGTCATCGCGATCCACCAGTTGACCTGGACGCCGCTGGAGTCGGGCGCCTTCCAGCTCCAGTGGCTGTTGCCCGTCAGCACGTTCTTGAACGGGAACACCGGCGTGCCGTCGTTGTAGTTGCACTCCGGATTGGTCCCGATCGCCGCGGAGCCCGTGAACGCCGCGTAGCTCGTCCCGAGGATCGCGCCCCAAAGGTACTGGCGCACGCCGTATGTGGTGGCGGTGACGAGGTCGGACTTGGTGTCGGTCGTGAGCGCCAGGTCACCGCGCGACAACGCGTACGCGCCGGTGAACAGCTTCTGCGGGTCCTGGACCAGGTAGAGCGCGAACTGGTCGAGGTTGTCGGCCGCGGCGGAGAGGTTGGCCGCGACGGTGCTGCCCGCATTGGCCTCGGTCAGCTCGATCTGGTTGGCCAGCGACGGGGTCGGCTCGTCGGGCGTTCCGACGGCCTGCGCCATCTCGATCATGCCTTCGAAGAAGGACGCGATCGACCCGACGTCAGGCAGCGCCGAGGTCATCTGCAGCGTCGCGACCGCGATGTTCATGCCATCCGAGGTCGACGAGTTCTGCGCCTGCAGCTCGAGGTTCTGGGTCTTCTGGATCTGCTGGCCGATCGAGTTCGCGTCGACGATCGCCTGGATCGAGTTCTGGATCGAGTAGAGGTTCGCGTAGGCGCTCAGGTCCGCCTGGACGGACGCGACGTCGGCGATCTCCCACTCGAAGTTGTTCTGCGCGGCGGCGTAGTCGTCCGACGAGAAGCTCGTGGTCGTCGAGTACGCCGGCAGGTGGTTGGTGATGTTGTCCTTGAGGTTCTGCAGGTCCGTGGCGCTGGTCGTGCAGTAGGACGCGCGGATCGGGTCCGGCGCGCCCGGGCACTGCGCGGTCGCCGAGGTCACCGTCCAGTCGTTCGTGCTCGCGTAGTCCGCGATCCAGGCCAACGCCGCCGACTGCCCGGCCGTCGCCGGCACGACCGCGGTGTTGTTGGCGTTGCGGATGGCACCGGCCCACGGCGTCGGGGCACCGTAGACGAACGGCAGGTACTTGTAGCGCTGAGCGCCGGCGCTGTTGCCGGTGGCGCTGTCGCTCTGGCGCGCGACGTAGTTGTCGGCCTCCGGATCACGCGCGAGGAGCGCGGTCAGCGTGCCGCCGCCCGTGCGGTCGTGGGATGCCTCCTTGCCGTACCAGCCGCGGAGGTTGCCGGTGGTGCGCTGACCCGCGATCAGGGCGTACGCGCCGCCGTTGGCGTCGTGCGTCGCGTTCAACAGGAAGGCGACGTCCGAGCGCCCGCCGAGCGCGTCGAGCTCGTTGGCGAAGTCGCTGTTCGCGGGCACGCTCGGCAGCGGACCGAAGCCCTGGATCAGGATCGTCGTTCCCTGGTTCCAGTTCTCGATGTCGGCGGCGAGCTGGTTCTCGGTCGCCGTGTCCGCCGTCGCGTTCCCGGTGATGGGGTACGCGTCCGGCGTGAAGACCATGTTCCCGGCGTTGTCGAGCACCACCAGCTGGTAGCCGGCGGACACGCCGGAGGGCAGCGTGACGGTCTTGGGCTGCCCGTTGACGGTCATCGTGTTTTGGGGCAGCGCGCTCGTCTCCGCGCGCGTCTGGACCTGCAGGAAGTCGGAGGAGACCCACTGCGGCGAGGTGCGGACGGGCGACTTCGTCGACGTCGGCGTCAGCCACCCGTGCAGGTTCGAGTACGGGTTGCCGGCACCGCCCTGGCTGCCCGCGCTGCTGTTGGCGACGACCTGCGTCCCGATCCACACCATGGAGCCGTACCGGTCGTCGGTGTAGGGCACGCTGGCGTCGTTCCAGACGCCGATCGTGATCTTGCCCGCGGTGGGCGTGATCTGCGTGTGGTCGCCGGTCTGCAGGACCGCCAGCGTGGCGGGATCGATCTGTAGGAAGAGGTCGGGGTTGGTGGCGTTCGCCGCTGCGTACCACTCGCCGCCGTAGCGGATGGACGCGTAGTCGTCCGGGTCGTTGCCGTGCTCGAGATCGGTGCCGACGTAGAGGCCCTGGCTGCCGAAGGTCGGCGCGGCGTAGACCGTGGTCACGTCCTGGACCGCGCCGGCCGCGCTCGCGGCCCGCGCCTTGCCGCCGCGTGTGGCCCGCAGCGCGATCTCGTACACGCCGCTCTTGTCGGGCTTGAACGACGCCTTGGCCGAGTTCGCGCGACGCAGCTCCGGCTTGGCGCCCTTCGGAGCCTTCACCACCGTCCACGTGTAGTCGAGCTGCCGGCCCTCGCTGCGCGAGCCGTCGAGCGTGAGCCACCGGCCGGCCGTGGCCGCGCGCGACTGCGCGCCCGCCTCGACGAACGGCAGGTTCGCCGGGCGCTCGACCGTCCAGCGCTTGACCGCGTGGCGGCCGTCTTGGTCGTAGGTCCTGACCACCAGCGCGTTGCGTCCGGCGCGCAGGCCGTCCTGACGCGACACGAGCCAGCGGTGGTCCGTGTCGGCGACGCTGTCGTGCATGGCCCGGACGCGGCGGCCGTTGACGGTCAGCTCGGCCCGTGACGCCATCGGCGTGGCGACGGCCACGGGGAGCTGGCCGCTCCGGTCCGTGCCGCTGCGGACGGTCAGCGGAGACGGCTTGGCGCGGCCCGCCACGAACGTGACCGTGGTGGCCTCGCCGGAGCGGTCCCCGGCCATCGCCTGGACCACGAGCTTGTTCTTCCCGGGGTCGACGACCGAACGCGGGAGCTTCGCGGTCCACTGATCGCCACGACGGGAGAACCGGCGCGTGACGTCATGGGTGCCGTTGAACACGCGAACGGCCGTGATCTTCGAGCCGGTGCGCAGGCGCACCGGCACCTCGCCGGTGCCGGCGAACTCGTCGGCGGTGGGAGCGAGGATGCTCGCCCCGGTGGGGGCGTCGGCGTCGGCCATCACGTCGGGGGCGATGACGCCGAAGGAGGCGGCCACCGCGCCCGCGGCGAGCGCCGCGAGCGGTGCGGAGAGGTTGGGCATGCGGACCTTTCGGGGGAGGATGCGTTGCGTCCCGCATCGTCCACGCGGCGCGGCAGGCGGTCTTCAGTACCGCACTACGCAAACGCGCAGCGCCTCGTACGTAGCCGGGCCGGGCGCCGACACCGCTATGGGATGTACGTACGCCCCGGCCCCAGATGCAGTAGCGAGATACGGACGAGCGGCCACGCGGCCGCTGGGACGCTCCTGACTCCCTCCCCAGGAGCATCCCGGATGACGACCATCGACCTCGACCGAGCCCCGGCACGGCGGGCCCTCGCCCGTACGCTGCCCGACGTCTTCGACGCGACCGTCGAGACGCACCTGGACGTGGGCGCCACGCTCGGCCCGACCGCAGTGGTGCTGCCCCAGGAGGCGCTCGCGAAGGCGCTCGGCGACACGCGGCGCCTCGCGGGGCCGCGCGACGGCCTCGACGGCGCCTGGCGGGCTTCGCCGCTTCCCATGCCCGACGGCTTCTGCGGATGGGTGTGCTGGCGATGATCGAGTCCACGCTCAAGCGCAACGTCGGCTTCTGGGGCCTGCTGTGGGCCTCCGAAGGCTCCATCATCGGCTCCGGGTGGCTGTTCGGCGCGCTGGTCGCCGCGACCACCGCCGGCCCGTCGGCCCTGATCGGCTGGGTGCTCGCCTCCGCGATCGTGATCCTGCTCGCGCTCGTGCACGCCGAGCTGGCCGGGATGTTCCCCGAGAGCGGCGGCACGAGCCGGTTCCCGCACCACGCGTTCGGCAACCTCGCGGGCATGACGTTCGGCTGGGCCTCCTACCTGCAGGCCGCGGCCACCGCCCCGATCGAGGTGCTGGCCGCGATCCAGTACCTGTCGACCACGGACTGGGGCCACGGGCTCTACCGCGCGAGCGGCACCCTGAGCGGCAGCGGGATCGTGGTCGCCGTGGTCCTGATGGCGTGCTTCGTCGTGCTGAACCTGATCGGCATCCGCTGGCTCACGCGCGCCAACAACGCGATCACCGTGTGGAAGGTCGCGATCCCCGTGGTGACGATCGTCGTGCTGCTCGCGACGCACTTCCACGCGAGCAACCTCACGGCCGGCGGCGGCTTCTTCGTCGACGGCTCCGCCGTCCACTCGATCCTCGTCTCGCTGCCGTCGGGGGGGATCGTGTTCGCGCTGCTCGGCTTCGAGCAGGCGACGCAGCTCGGCGGTGAGGCGAAGAACCCCGGTCGCGACTTGCCGCGGGCGGTGATCGCGTCGATCCTGATCGGCGCCGCGATCTACACGCTGCTGCAGTTCGCGTTCATCGGCTCGCTGAACCCGGCACTGCTCGTGTCACACGACTGGACCGGCCTCGGGGCCGGCAGCACCGACCCGGCGATCGTGGCCCTCAACGCGGGTCCGTTCTACGCGATCGCGTCGGTCGCGGGGCTGGCCTGGCTCGCGTTCCTGCTGCGGCTGGACGCAGTCGTCTCGCCGTTCGGCAGCGGGCTGATCTATCTGACCACCTCCTCCCGGATCAGCCACGCGCTCGCGCGCAACGGCTACGTCCCGCAGCACTTCGAGCGCACCCACGAGCGCACGCTCGTCCCGGTCTTCGGCGTCCTGTTCTCCACCGCGATCGGCCTGCTGTTCCTGCTGCCGTTCCCGAGCTGGGGCAAGCTGGTCGGGATCGTCACCAGTGCGTCGGTGCTGATGTACGCCGCAGCGCCGCTCGCGCTGGGCGCGCTGCGCAAGAGCCGGCCCGACGCGCCCCGGGTGTACCGGCTGCCGGCGGCGGGCGTCCTCGCGCCGCTCGCGTTCGTGTGCGCGAGCTGGATCATGTACTGGTCCGGCTGGCAGACGCTGACCACGCTGATGGCCGCGATGCTCGTGGGCTACGCGCTCGTCGCGGTCTCCTACGCGCTCGATCTCAACCCGGCCGCCGAACCGATCCAATGGCGCCCGGCGCTCTGGATCGCGCCGTATTTCGCGGGCATGCTCGTGATCTCGTACTTCGGCGGGTTCGGGCCGGGCGGGATCATCGGCGGCGTCGGCGTGTTCAAGCACGTGCTCGCGGACGGCGGCAACAACGATCTCGGGCTCGTCGGCGGCCTAACGGCGTCGGCCGCCTGGAGCCTGGTGATCTACCGGCTGGCGATCGCCCTGCGGCTCCCCGAGGCGGTCACCGTGCCGGCGCACGCGCAGCCGGCGCACGCGCCGCTACGCACGTCCGTGCAGGCAACGTAGGTCCGCCGGGACCCGACGATCTCGCGACCAATCGCCCGCGAGGCGCGGTGCCCCGCCTGGATGCGCCGGTGGCCGACTTGCGCGCCCTCGAAGTCCCCGATGGCCGTGGCGATGCCGCCCTGGAAGGCATCGACGTGCACGAGCGAGCCGAACGTGTCGTCGCGCTCCCTGGGCGGCCACGACGCGCGCGCGAGGCGCAACTTGCCCACGCCCGCCGGGAAGGAGTCACACCGGGAATCTACGCCGAACCGAACGCGAGTAGGGCGTGTGCGACGCATGGAAGAACACCGCCATCGCACCGACGATCAGCGTGGCCGCGCCGACGTGCAGCGCGGCGTGGAACCCCGCGACGACGGCCAGCGGGTCCGTGTGTGGCCCGAGGTGCCCGACGTGGCCGGCCAGCACCGAGCCGAGCACTGCGATGCCGAGCGCGCCGCCGACCTCCCGCGCGGTGTCGTTGACCGCAGAGGCGACGCCCTGCTTGTCCTCGGGCAGCGCGCCGACGATGGCGGCGGTTGCCGGCGGCGCGGCCAGGGCCATGCCGACCCCGAGCGGGATCAGCGCGGCGAGCAGGTGCCAGTACGAGGCGTCCGTGCCCATCGTCGCCGCGATCAGCAGGCCACCGGCGATCAGCATCAGGCCGAGCGGGCCGACGGACCGCGCCCCCACCCGCTGGACCAGCTTCGGGACGCGTGGAGCGAGCGCGATCATGATCAGCGCGGTCGGCGCCAGCGCCGCGCCGGCCTCCAGCGGCGAGTACCGCAGCACGAACTGCAGGTACTGGAGCAGCACGAAGATCACGCCGAAGAGCGCGAAGAACTGCACGAACACCGACAGCGAGCCGGACGCGAAGCCGCGCCGTGTGAACAGGCGCGGGTCGAGCATCGGCTGCCGGCGGCGCAGCGACCACGTTACGAACGCCGTCAACAGCACGACGCCCGCGGCGAACGCGCCCACGACGATCGCGGACGTCCAGCCACGGTTGGGACCCTCGATGAAGCCGTAGACGATGCCGCCGAGCCCGAGCGCGGACAGCGCGGCGCCCACGCCGTCCAGCGGCGCCTGCTCCGTGGCCGTGGCCGGGACGAACCGCACCGTCATCGCGCCGCCGAGCAGCGCCAGCGCGGCGTTGAGGCCGAAGACCGACGGCCAGGCGAACCGCTCCAGCGCCAGCCCCGCCGCCAGCAGGCCGACGAGCGCGCTGCCGCCCGCGACGCCGGCCCATACGCCGACGGCACGGTCGCGCGTCTCGGGCGGGAAGGTGGCGGTGATGATCGAGAGCGTCGTCGGCATGATCATCGCCGCGCCGAGTCCCATCACGGCGCGCACGGCGATCAGGGGCGTGGGATCGCTGAGCCGCGTGGCGACGAGCGCGCCGGTGCCGAAGACGGCCAGGCCGGTGACCAGCACGCGCCGGCGGCCGAGCCGGTCGCCGAGCGCTCCGGCGGGAAGCAGCAGACCGGCGAACACGAGCGCGTAGGCGTCGACGATCCACTGCAACTCGGTCGTCGAGGCGCCGGTCGCGCGGGCGAGGTCGGGCAGGGCGACGTTCAGTGACGAGACGGCGCTGACGACGGCGCCGAGCGAGACGCACATCGAGATCAGGATCAGGCGGTGCGAGCGAGGCATGGGAAGGCTCCTCAGCGGTCGCCGAGCAGGCGGTCGGGGTCATGGGCGGCGCGGACCCGCTGCAGGCGCTCGCGAGACGCGGCGGGCACGGCCGCGTCGCCCCGTCCGGCGAAGGTGAGCAGGGTGTCGCGGTCGGCGGCAGGACCGAGCGTGTCGATCGCCGCGAACGTGTCGCGCAGGGCGAGTTCGTGCGCGCGGGTGGCCGGCACGCCGGAGGCGAAGACCAGCGCCTCGGCGTCCAGCCCGCCCCCCGCGCCCGGGTGCTCGGGACGGCGCAGCGCCCCGCCGAGATGCCGCAGCTCGAGCGTGGTGACCCGCGGGTCGGCGAGCGCGACGAGCGTGTCGATCGTGCCGGCGGTGAGCGAGCCGAGCAGGCGCGAGTGGCTGCGGGCGGGCAGTGGGTCGACCGGATCGCCGGCGATCTGCCCCAGCGCGGCCGCCGGCACCCGGCCGACGTGATCGATCTCCGGAGCGAGCGCGCGCAGCGGCGCCAGCGCGGCTTCGCCGTCTTCGCCGATGTCGGCCAGCGTGAGCTGGACCAGCGCGCGACCGCGCAGCGCGTCGGGCAGGCCCGGCAGCGGCGGGAAGTGCATCAGCCGCAGCGACGAGGTGAGCGTCTCCGGCACGGTTCCGACCCACTCGCGGTAGGCGTGAGCGACCTCCGTCGCACGCGTCATGGGCCACCACAGCGCGCCCGCATAGGCCTCGCGCACGGCGAGCAGCTCGAGCTCGATCGCGGTCACGATCACGCCCACGCCACCACCGCCGCGGAGCGCCCAGAACAGGTCCGGCTCGCGGTCGCGGTCGACCTGGGCCCGCTCACCGTCGGCGGTGACGACCTCGAACGAGCGCACGTGCTCGGACGCGAGGCCGTGCCGGCGCGCGAACCACCCGAGCCCGCCGCCGAGCACGTAGCCCGCGACTCCGACCCCGGCCGAGAAGCCGTGCAGGCCGGTGAGCCCGTGCGGCGTGACCGCGGTCAGCACGTCGCACCAGCGCGCGCCCGCGCCGACGCGCGCGGTCCGCGCGCGCGGGTCGACGGTGACGTCGTTCATCTGGCCGGTGCGCAGCAGGAGCGCGTGGTGCAGCGGCCCGAGGGCGGCGGCGCCGTGGCCCGTACTCTGCGCGACGACGCGCAACCCGTGGGTGCGGGCGAAGCGGACGGCGTCGATCACGTCCGCGACGTCCGCGGGCCGTGCGATCGACGCGGGACGCTGGTCGGCGAGCAGATGCCAGGGGGTGCGGGCCGTGTCCCAGCCCGCGTCCCCGGGGCTGAGAAAGTCGATTGCCGTGTGCGTGGTCATGCCGCGCAGCGTGCGCGCTGTCGGGCTGCGAGTCGTCAGTACGGCGCTACTGCGCTTTGCCGCGGGGGTACGCAGCCGCCCGATTACGTAGGGCGGCGGGCGAATGCAGTACCGCGCTACTGACGACCACGGGAGCCCGACGGTCGATCGTGACGGCATGACCACCACCCTCAGCGAGGCCCCAGTCCGCAGCGCCGTCGAGACGGCGCCGCGCGAGGCGCTCCATGAACTGCAGCTGCGGCGGCTGCGGACGGCACTGGCCCGTCGTGAACTCGTCGAACACGTTGAGACGCTCGAGGACGTGTGCCGGCTGCCCTTTACCGTCAAGGCGGACCTGCGCGCGAGCTACCCGCTCGGCATGATGACCGTCGCCGGCCCCGAGCTGGTGCGGCTGCACTCCTCGACCGGGACCAGCGGGCGCCCGACGCTGGTGGGCCACACCCGCGCCGACCTGGACGTGTGGGCCGAGCTCATGGCCCGCACGCTGGCGTGCGCCGGCGTGCGGCCCGGGATGGTGGTGCACAACGCGTACCCCTACGGCCTGACGACCGGCGGGTTCGGCTTCCAGCAGGGCGCCGAGCGGCTCGGCGCGACCGTCGTGCCGGCCGCGGGCGCGTCGCTGGAGCAGCAGGCGGCGCTGATCCGCGATCTCGGGGCGCAGGTGCTGTGCTGTCCGCCGTCCTTCGCCGTCCAGCTCGCCGGCGTGCTCGACGAGACGCCGCTCGAGATCGGCCTGTTCGGCGGCGAGATGTGGACGCCCGTCCTGGGCGAGCGGATCGAGTCGGCGCTGGGCCTGAAGGCGCTCAACACGTACGGCCTGAGCGAGGTCATCGGCCCGGGTGTCGCGTCCGAGTGCCACCTCGGCTGCGGGATGCACGTCAACGAGGACCACTTCCTGGTCGAGGTCGTCGATCCCGGCACGCTGCAGCCGGTTCCCGCGGGCGAGCTCGGCGAGCTGGTGATCACCACGCTCACGCGCGAGGCGATGCCGCTGATCCGCTACCGGACCGGCGATCTCACGTCGCTCATCGACGAGCCGTGCGCCTGTGGCCGCACCACGGCCCGCCTGCGCCCGCTGCTGGGCCGCATCGCCGACGTGCTGCAGCTCCGCGGCGTCGCCGTGTACCCGTCGCAGATCGAGCAGGCACTGCTCGCCCAACCGGGCCTCGCGCCCATCTACCAGCTGGTCGCCGGCGACGACGACGCCTTCGCGCGTTGCGAGCCGCTCGACGCGTCGGCCGACCGGCCGGCCCTGGCCGAGCGGGTGCGCGCCGCGCTGCTCGACCGGTACGGACTCGACCTTCCCATCGTGATCGAACCGCCGGGCGCGCTCCCCCGCACCGCCGGCAAAGCCGTTCGCGTCATCCGTCTCTGAACCCCCTCCCCAAGGAGTCTCCCATGCACCGCAAGATCCTCGGCGGCGTGGCCGCCACCGCCGCCGCGCTGGCGATCGCCGCCCCGGCACACGCGCAGGAAGTCATCCCGCCCGCCCAGCCGTCGACACCCACGCCCAGCGTCTCGCCGGCCCAGCCGGCCGCGCCGGCCGCCACGATCGGCTTCGGCAGCCACTGCTCCGTCGCGCGCAGCCGCCACGGCTACACCTACGCGGTCTGCTCGGTCCAGGCCGCCAACGTGCCCGCCGGCCAGACCGCGACCCTCAGCTACAGCTCCAACCTGCGCGCGTTCAAGCCGCGCACGAACGGCACCTGGAGCGGCACCACCGGCACGATCTCGCTGTCCAACGACAGCGTGTCCGGGAGCCCGAGCAACGTGACGACCAACGTCAAGCTCGCCTTCAAGGGCAAGACCGTCGCGCAGGTCCGCAAGGAGCTCGTCATCGCCGCCACCGGCAGCAGCGGCGCCGGGATCGTCCAGCCGATCGCGGGCGGCTGACGGCATGCGGTCGCCGATCGTCTCGATGGTCGCCGTCGACCCGTTCGGCGACCGCCTGCATCCCGGTCCGGGCGCGGCGTTCGTCGTGCTCACGGCCTTCCTGATCTCGTTCCTGGCCATCCGCACGAGCGCGCGCATGACGCGCAGCGTGCGCTGGTGGCCGGGCGGGATCGAGACCCGCGGCGTGCACGTCCATCACCTCGTGTGGGGGATCGGGCTGATGCTGCTGTCGGGCTTTCTCGCCTTCGCCGCCCCGCTGCAGGCGCCGTGGTGGCATCTCGTCGCGATCGGCTTCGGCGTCGGCGCCGGCTTCACGCTGGACGAGTTCGCCCTGTGGGTGCACCTCGACGACGTCTACTGGGCCGAGCGCGGCCGCTCGTCCTTCGACGCCGTGCTGTGCTCGCTCGCGTTCGCCGCGCTGGTCGTGATCGGGACGCGCCCCTTCGGGCTCGACGAGCCGCTGTCGCTGTGGGGGACGATCGCGGTCGCGGGCGGCGTCGTCGGCCTGGCCGCCGTCGCGTTCGCCAAGGGCCGCGTGCTGCTCGGCGTGATCGGCCTCTTCATGCCGATCGCGGCGCTGATCGGAGCGCTGCGGCTTGCGCGCCCGGGCTCCCCGTGGGCGCTCTGGCGCTATGACGATGTCAAGCAAGCGCGGTCTGCGGCGCGCTTCGACGCCGCCCGTCCGCTCGAGCGCCTGCGCCGCCGCGCCGGCGATCTCGTCGCCGGCCGGCCTTCCGAGGTGCAGTCATGAGCGCGCTGGAGACCCACTTCGACGAGCGCGAGCGCCGGCTCGCGAAGGTCGACGCGGTGCGTGCGCAGGGGACCGAGCCGTACCCACCGACGTTCGCGCGCGACCACACCGCCGCCGACCTGCACGGGCGCTTCGCCGGCCTGGCGGCGGACGCCGACCCGGGCGTGTGCGTACGCGTCGCGGGCCGGCTGATGCTGATCCGCCGTCACGGCGGCCTGCTGTTCGGCACTCTCACCGACCAGAGCGGCAGCATCCAGGTGCTCGCCTCCCGTGAGGTCCTCGGCCACGCCTTCGACGCCGTCGAAGCGCTCGACCGCGGCGACTGGATCGGCGTCACCGGCACGGTGATGACCACGCACACGGGTGAGTTGACCGTCGCCGCGAGCGAGGTACGTCTGCTGTCGAAGGCGCTGCGCCCGCTGCCCGACAAGCACCGCGGGTTGGCCGACACCGAGGCGCGGCTGCGCGAGCGCCACCTCGACCTGATCGCCAACCCGTCCACGCGTCACACGTTCGACACCCGTTCCGCGGTGGTCGCCTCCGTGCGCTCGACGCTCACCGAGCGCGGCTTCACCGAGGTCGAGACGCCGGTGCTCGAACCGCACGCGGGCGGCGCCGCCGCGCGCCCGTTCGTGACCCATCACCACGCGCTCGACGCCGACATGTACCTGCGGATCGCGCTCGAGCTGCCGCTGAAGCGGCTCGTCGTGGGCGGGTTCGAACGGGTCTTCGAGCTCGGCCGGGTGTTCCGCAACGAAGGCCTCGACCCGTCGCACAACCCGGAGTTCACCCTGCTGGAGGCCTACCAGGCGTTCGCCGACTATGGCGACATGATGGAGCTCGTCGAGACGATCGTCTCCCGCGCCGCGCTCGCGGCCACGGGCACGACGGTGCTCGCCTCGGGGGTCGACCTGGCGCCCCCGTGGCGGCGCGTGACGATGGCGTCGCTGATCGCCGAGCACGCCGGTGTGACCATGCATCCGTCGATGCCGCTCGAGGACGCGCGGGCGATCTGCGACCGGCTCGGTGTCGTCTACGAACGGGGTTGGGGCGCCGGCAAGCTCATGGCCGAGGTCTTCGAGGCCACCGCGGAGGCGTCGCTGATCGAGCCGACGTTCGTGCTCGACCATCCGCGTGAGATCTCGCCCCTGGCGCGCGCGCACCGCGACGACCCGTGGTTGACCGAACGCTTCGAGGCCTTCGTCGGCGGGCGTGAACTGGCGAACGCCTACAGCGAGCTCAACGACCCGGTCGACCAGCGCGAGCGCTTCGAGGCCGAGGGCTTCGTCGACGAGGCCTACGTGCGCGCGCTGGAGTACGGGCTGCCACCGACCGGCGGGCTCGGGATCGGCATCGACCGCCTGGTGATGCTGATCGCCGGTGTGTCGAGCATCCGCGAGGCCGTGCTGTTTCCCGCGCTGCGTCCCGAGCGGCCCGAGGCCGAAGCCCAGCCGGTCCCGCCGCCCGCCCACGTGCCCGAGACCGGGCCGGCCGTCCGGCGCCCGCGGCTCCCCCGCGCGCTCGGCGCAGCGACCGGTCTGGCGGGTGCCGGGCTCGTGGTCGAGCATGCGCTCGGCGACTTCCATCACGTCCCGACGGCGGTCATCGGCCTGCTGGCGATCGTGTTGGCGCGCGGGCTGTGGGCGGGCCGCCGACGGGCATGGGCGGCGGCCACCGTCCTGTCCGGCGCGACCGCGCTGCTGCGGTTGGGCGAACCCGAGGTGCTGATCCCCGCGATCGCTCTGCTGCTGACGCTCGTCTGGCACCGTCAGGCGTTCCCGGTGCGGCGCCGCCGCCAGGAGCCGCCGGTCAGCGCGACCGACCGCGAGCGCGCGCGGAGCCTCGTGCTCGAGCACGGCACCGGCACGCTCGACTACTTCGCGCTGCGGCCCGACAAGCGCTGGTTCTTCACGCGCGAGGGCGACGCGATGCTCGCCTACCGCACGCTGGCCGGCCACGCCCTGGTCTCCGGCGATCCGATCGGCCCGCCGGACGCCCACGAGCGGCTGCTGCGCGAGTTCCTCGAGCACTGCCGCCGGCATGGCCTGCGCGCCGCCTTCCTCGGCGCCCGCGAGGCCGACCTCGCGCACTACGAGCGGTTCGGCCTGCACGCGAACTACCTCGGCGACGAGGCCGTGCTGCACTGCGACCGCTTCACGCTCGCCGAGGCGCACAAGAGCGTCCGGTCGGCGGTCACACGGGTCGGCCGCGAATGCACGTTCCGCGTCCTGCGCGAGACCGACGCGCCGGGCCAGCTGCGTGACGCGCTCAACGCCCTGCGCGAGCGCTGGCGGGACGGCTCCGAGGAACGCGGCTTCACGATGGAGCTGGGCGGCGGCGTGCGCGGCGAGGACCCCGAGCTGCTACTCGCGGTGGCCTTCGCCGAGGACGGCCGGCCGCTCGGGTTCCTGCGGCTGACGCCGTGCTACGGGAGCGAGCCCGGCTGGTCGCTCGACCTCATGCAGCACGATCCGGACGCCCCGAACGGCATGACGGAGTACCTGATCGCGACGACGGCGCTCGAGCTGCGGTCCCGCGGCGACAAGCGTCTGTCGCTGAACTTCGCCACCTGGGGGCGGCTGTTCGAGCCCGAGGCCTCGCTCACGGTCGCCGAACGCGCACAGCGCAAGCTCGCCTCCGTGCTGAGCCCGTACTTCCAGATCCGCTCGCTGCGTGACTTCAACGCGAAGTTCGAGCCGGAGTGGGTTCCGCGGTCGATCATCGTCCAGGACGTCGAGGACCTGCCGGTCGTCGGGTTGCTTTACGCGCAGGTCGAGGGCTTCGTGCGGCTGCCCGGGCTCGGGCGGTGACGGCGGCGCCGAGCACGACGGCGAGCGGGTGCTCGAGCCCGATCCAGCCGGAGGAGAGCGGCAGCAGCGCGAGCGTGCCGGCGATGCCGAGCACGCGCACGCGGCCGTTTACGGTCAGCAGCGCTCCGAAGCTTGCGCCGAGCACGCACGAGACGCCGTAGTCCGGCGTCGCCGCGGCGCGCTCGGCGCCGGCGAAGGCGATCAACGCGTAGGCGATCAGCGCCGACCCGACGTGCCCGACGAACGCCGCGCGCCACCACGCGCGCGCGCCGAGGCGGCCGACCACCAGCCCGGCGACCGCTGCCGTGAGCGCGACCTGCGCGAGCGGCATGGGCCCTTGCGCGGCGAGCGCGCTCGTCAGCAGCAGCCAGATGCGCCCGCGGGCGATGGTCTCGGCGCTCGCGGGCGCGACGATCCCGACCGCGGCGGTGACGAAGTAGGCCGCGGCCAAGCCGGTCAACACGCTCGATCGCGAACTCCGCATCACTCGGCGGCGTGACGGGCGAGGGCCGTGAGGCCGGCGAGGGCGAGCAGCAGGCCGGCGAGCGTGACCGCAAGCGCAAGCGGGCGTGTGTGCAGGCGCTCGCCGAATGCGACCACGCCGATGATGAGGCTCGTCAGCGCGTCGAGCGCCATCTGCGCGGCCAGCGCCGTGCCCAGTGAGCCGGCGCGGAGCGACGCCTGCGAGCGGTCCAGGGCGACGGCACCCACGAGGATCAGCGCGAGCACGTGCCAGTCGATCAGCGCGGCGATCACGCCCTCGTCGAGGCGCCCGACGACCACCTTCGTCAGCGCCGCGCTCAGGCCGAACAACACGCCGGTCGCGCACCCGAGCGCGACCGGCCCGCGCCGGCACAGCGCACACACCGCTGCGCAGGCGGCGAAGGTCGCCGCCCATGCCGCAGGGCCCGCGTCGGCCTGGCCGCCGGCCGGGTCCGCCACGGTCACGAACAGCGCCAGGCCGGCGCCGACGGCGAGCGCCGCGGCGACCTCGACGCGCTGCAGCCGCCGGCCCTCGAGCGGCAGGGCGAACACGAGTGTCGCGACCAGCAACGGCTGGACGACGGCGAGCCGCCCCGCGGCCAGCGCCGCGGCTTGCGCGGCATAGCCGGCGATGTCGGCGGCGATCCCGGCCAGCCAGGGCGGCCGCCGGACCAGGGCGAGCCACGACGACCCCTCGACGGCGACACGCCGCTGGAGCGCGGAGCCGAGTGCGAAGAGCAGCGCGGCCGCGAGCGCGAACGCGACCGACATCACCGGGTGGGCGTTGCGGTGAGGGGAACGGGCGCGGAGATCGCGATGCGATTCAAAAGCATGGCCGCAGCGTCCTCGCGCGACGCGCGCGCGTCGTCAGTAGCGCGCTACGGCATCGCGAGCCGTGCGTACGTAGCCGCGAAATGCAGTAGTCGACTACTGACGCCGTGCGGGCGCTCCGCAGCGATCGTGACGGCATGGACTTCACCACGGATTCCTTCCAGGAGGGGTTTGCGACCCTGCTGGCGGCCGCCGCCGCGGGAGCGGCTGACATGGGCGAGGTCCTCGCGACGGCCGCGCGCGTGCAGGACGGCGACCCGGATTCGTGGCTGCGCGAATGGACCGCCACGGGCGGCGCCGCCTGGGCGGCCGCGAACCGCCGGCCGAGCGCGCGACGCTATCTGCACGCCGCGACGTACTACGCGGCGCCGCTGGCGCTGATCGCCGATACCGACGGCTCGGTCTCCGAGGCCGAGCTGTGGCGCCGGCAGCGCACCTGCTGGGAGCGCGCGGTCGCGCTGCTCGGGGGTGTCCAGATCGCCATCCCCTACGAGCAGACGGCCCTCCCCGGCTTCTTCCTTCCCGCCGGACCCGGTCCGCGCCCGCTCGTCGTGATCGACCACGGCGGGCGCGAGGCGACCTCGCAGGCGTGGGTCCGGGCCGGTGCGGCCGCGCATGCCCGCGGCTACCACCTGATGACCTTCGACGGCCCGGGCCGCCAGGCGGCGCTCGTCGAGCAAGGGCTCCACCTGCGCCCGGACTGGGAGGCCGTGCTCACGCCGGTCGCCGACGCGATGCTCGCGCGCCCCGACGTCGACCCGGCCCGTATGGGCGTGATCGGCTTCGAGCACGCGAGCTACGGCGTGGTCCGGGCACTGGCGTTCGAGCACCGCTTCGCCGCCGCCGTCGTCGACCCCGGCGTCGTGGACCTGTCGACGCTATGGACGGACCCGCTGCCGCCCGAGCCGCGCGCCGCGCTGGCGGCGGGCGACCGCAGCGCCTTCAACTGCGAGATCCACCTCGCCGGCCTGTTCGACCCGCGGGCGAACGCCGTGCTGCGCGGGCGTGGACGCTGGTACGGGCTCGACGGGCGCTCGCCCTTCGAGCTCTACGCACGCGTGCGCGAGTACCGGCTCGGCTCCGAGATCGAACGGATCACGACCCCGATCTTCGTCCGGCAGAACCTCCGCGAACGGCGCTGGCCCGGACAGGCCCAGGCGCTCTACGACCTGCTGCCCGGCACCCGCCACGTCCTCTCGGCCGACGAGCCCTTCGGCTGGCTCGACCGCACGCTCGCTCCATAGACCCAAACCCGCCACCTGACCCGAGGAATGAACCGATGACCGTTCTCGCCATCCTGCTGATCGTCCTTCCCTGGTCGATCTGGCGGCAGATGCACGCCCGGCCCGTGACCGTCGAAGGGCTCGTCAAGCTGCCGCTGATCTTCGCCGTCGTCGCGGCTGTCTTCGCGCTGACCAGCAAGCCCTCCGAAGTCACCGCGGCGGTCATCGCGTACAACGCGGCGTGCGCGGTCCTCGCCATCGGCTTCGGTGCCTGGCGCGGCCAGCGGCTCTCGATCTGGGACGTGGACGGGACACCGATGCAGCGCGGCAACCGCGTGACCATGACGACCTGGGTGCTGATGATCGCGCTCAAGATCGCACTCGGCACGGTGGCGTCGGTCACGGGCTGGATTCCCGCCGAGGGCGCCGGGGCGATCCTCGCCTTCCTGGCGCTCACCTTCGCGATCCAGAACCTCGTCGTGGCCCGCAGGACGGTGTGGGCGCCTGGCAGCCGGGAGATTCGTGCGACCACGTGACCGCGCTGCCGATGGGGTTCACAGCACCAACAGTGGCCCGTAGAGTCCGGTCCGTGGACGCGGTGTCGCTCGAGTGGCCGCTCATCGGCCGGGACGCGGAGCTCGCGGTGATCGGCCAGGCCTTCGCGGACGGGCGCTGCGGCGTCGTGCTGCGGGCCGCGGCCGGCACGGGGAAGTCGCGCCTCGGCCGCGAGGCGCTCGCGGCGCTCGAACGCGGCGGTGCGATGACCGAATGGGTCTGCGCCACCCGCAGCGCCGCGACGATCCCGCTCGGCGCGTTCGCCCGCCTGGTGCCGGACACGGTGCGCTCGGACCAGGCCTTCGACCTCCTGCGCTCGAGCGCCCAGGCGTTGCGCGCTCGAGCGCAGGGTCGGCGGATCGTGGTAGGTGTCGACGACGCCCAGCTGCTCGACGCCGCCTCGGCCGCGCTCGTGCAGCACCTGGCGACGCGGTCCGGCGTGTTCGTGATCGCCACCGTCCGCAACGGCGAGCCGTGCCCGGACGCGATCGTCTCGCTGTGGAAGGACTGCGGGGCGCAGCCGCTCGAGCTCGACCACCTCGACGAGCCGTCGATGCGGACGCTCGTCGAAGCGGGGCTCGGCGGTCCGGCGCAGGAGGAGGTGCACCGCTGGGTCCTGGACCGCAGTCAGGGCAACCCGCTGTACGCCCGCGAGCTCGTGCTCGGCGCCGTGGAAAGCGGTCGCCTGCTCGCCGACCACGGCTTGTGGCGACTCACGGGCCGTCCGTCGGTGGCCGCCTCGCTCGTCGAACTCGTGGGTGACCGCCTGCGCGAGCTCACCCAGGCGCAGCGAGCGCCGGTCGAGCTGCTCGCGCTGGCGGAACCGCTGCGCCTGTCGGAGATCGAGCTCCTGACGTCCTACGACGCGCTCGCGGACGCGGAGGCGCATGGCCTGATCGCCCTCGACACACGTGGGCAGGACGTCCGGCTCGCGCATCCCCTCTACGGCGACGTGCTGCGCGCCAGCATGCCCGGCCTGCGCTCGCGCGCACTGCGGCGGCGACTCGCCGACACGCTGCTGGAACGCGACCCGCTGGCGCCCGGTGACGCCCTGCGCATCGTGCGGCTGCTGCTCGACGCGGGCGCGCCGATCCCGTCGCCGTTGCTCGTCGACGCCGCCCGTGCGGCCAACCTCGCCGGCGACCCGGAGCTCGGCGCCCAGCTGGGGGAGCTGGCGGTGGCGGACGGCGGAGGCGTCGACGCCGTGCTCGCCCTCGCCCGCGCGAACGCGATCCGCGGTCACTTCGAGGCGGCCGAGGCCTCGCTGGCGGCGATCGAGTCCGAGCTGCCCGGCCATCCGTCCGTGGTCCCCTACCTCGAGCAGCGCGTACGGGTCCTCTTCTGGGGTCTCGGCGACACGGAGGCGACCCGCGCGCTGCTCGACCGCGCGGACGCGTGGTGCGAGGGCGAGCGCTGGCGGCGGCAGCTGCTCGCGCTGCGCATGCCCACCGCCGTGGCCGCGGACCTCGCCGCGGCGGTCGTCGCGACCGAGGCGGCGCTCGGCGACCCGGACCTCGACCAGGAGACGGGCCGGCTGCTGGAGACGCGGCTGGCGATGGCGCTGTTCTACTCCGGGCGCTGGACCGAGTCGCGCGCGCTGGCCCGCCGTCACTGCCCCGAGATCCCGATCCGCGACTACACCGGTCTGATGACGCTGCCCGCCTACCGGTTCGCGGCGCTCGAGTCGGGTGCGGACTGGCCCGGGCTGGCGGCGGATCTCGCCCGGATCCTCGGAGATGCCGTCCGCTGCCGCGACTACGAGGCGGCGGCGCAGGCCGCGGTCGGCCTGGCCGCTCTGGAGTTCTTCGGCGGGCGCTTCAACTCCGCCGCGCGCTGGCTGTCGGAAGCCGAGCTGCACTTCGCGCGCGAGGACGCGTTCGGCCTCGTCGGCGACGTGCACCTGCTGCGGATCGGGATCGCCGCCCGCACCGGCGACGCGGACGGCGCCACGCGTGCGCTCGAGCGGCTGCGGGTGATCGACGGCCCCGGCCGTCCGCGGCCGCTCTCCCGCCAGGCGTATCTCGCCCGCGGCGAGGGTTGGGCGAGCTGCATCCGCAACCCCCAGCAGGGCGCCGCGGAGCTGCTCACCGCCGCCGAGCGGTTCCTCGCCGACATGCCGGGGTTCACGGCGCTGCTGGCGTACGACGCCGTGCTGGCCGGAGCTTCGCCGGTGCGGGTGAGCGCTCTGCTGGCCGACGTGGCGCCGCGCTGCGAAGCCCGGCTCGTCGACGCCTACGCCGCCCACGCGGACGCGCTCGCACGGCGGGACGCAAACGCGCTGCTCGCCGTCGCCGACACGTTCGCGGCAATCGGCGCCCGACTGTACGCCATGCACGCCGCCGCGCAGGCCGCGAGGCGCTTCGTCGCCGACGGGCGCCAGGACTCGGCGCGCCGCGCCGCCGCGCGGGCCACGGAGCTGCACGAGCCGGGTCACGGCACCGCGCCGCCCGTCATCGACGGGATCGACTCCGTCGCCGTGGCGCTCACGGCGCGTGAGGACCAACTCGTGGGCCTCGCGCGCCAGGGCCTCAGCAACGCCGAGATCGCCGACCGGCTCGTGCTCTCGGTGCGCACGGTCGAGACCCACCTCTACCGCGCGATGAACAAGCTCGGCGTCGGCGACCGGCGGGACCTGTGACCGGATACCGTTGACACGTGCCAACCCGTGCGGGATCGTGGCCGCTGGTCGGGCGCGAAGCCGAGCTGGAGCGGATCGCCGGTGCCCGCCGGCTCGATGGCTGCCCCGGGGTGATCGTGCACGCGCCGGCCGGGGTCGGCAAGTCGCGGCTCGCGCGTGAGGCCAACGCCGCCGCCGCGGCTGAGGGCCTGCCCGCGATCTGGGTTCAGGCGACCCGCAGCGCCTCGACCATCCCGCTCGGCGCGTTCGCCGACGTGGTCCCGGACGACGTCCGCTCCGACGATCCGCTCGAGCTCCTGCGCCGCAGCGGCGACGCGTTGCGCGAGCGGGCCCGCGACCGCCGCGTCGTCCTGGGCGTCGACGACGCGCAGCTGCTCGATCCCGTGTCGGCCGCGCTCGTCCTGCACCTGGCGTCGACCTCGACCGCCTTCGTCGTCGCCACGGTCCGATCCGGAGCGTCGGTCCCGGACGCGATCCGATCGTTGTGGAAGGACGCGGGAGCCCACCGGCTCGAGCTCGCGAGGCTCAGTGACGAAGCCGTCGGGGCGCTGGTCGAGGCGGGTCTCGGCGGTCCCGTCGAGCAGCGCGCGCTCGCATGGGTGATCGGCGCCTGCCAGGGCAACGCCCTGTTCGCGCGCGAGCTGGTGCTCGGCGCGCTCGAGGCCGGGACCCTCGTCCGCGCCGGCGGCCTGTGGACGCTCAAGGGCCGCCCGCCCGTGAGCGCCACGCTGCGTGAGCTGATCTCGGAGCGGATGTTCACGCTGTCGGCGCAGGAGCGGGCCCCGATCGAGCTGCTGGCTCTGGCCGAGCCGCTGCGGGTCGACGAGCTGACCGCGCTCGCGAGCGTCGAGGCGTCGGTGCAGGCGGAGGCGCTCGGGCTGATCTCGATCGACGTGCCGGGTGACGAGGTCCGGCTCGCGCATCCGCTCTACGGCGAGGCGTTGCGCGGCGAGCTGCCGGCGCTGCGCGCGCAGCGGCTCCGGCTGCGGCTCGCCGACGTCCTGCAGGAGCGCAGGCCGCTTACGCCCGAGACGGCGATGCGCGTCGCCCGATTGCTGCTGGACGCGCAGCAGAGCGTCCCGCCCCGGCTGCTGCTGGACGCGGCGCGGGCCGCGCTCCTGGCAGGCGATCCCGACCTCGGCGCGCGGCTCGCCGAGCTCGCGCTGCGCGACGGCGGCGGCCTCGCCGCGGCGTTGCCGCTGGCGCGCGCCCACACCGTGCGCAATCGCCACCGAGAGGCGGAGGAGGTGCTGGCCGCCGTCGAGGCGCAAGCGGAGGCTGCAGTGTCCGGTGACTACGTGGAGCAACGCGTCGTCGGTCTGTACTGGGGCCTGCGCGAGGTGGACGCCGCCCGCGCGTTCATCGAACGCGCGGGTCGATGGGCGGACGGGCGCGTGTGGACGCACCGGCTGCTTCCACTCCGCGACTTGCTCTCGGCCCAGCGCAGCGACTTCGGCACCACCGTGCGCGTGACCGCCGAGGTGCTCTCCGGCGGGCAGGCCGATGACGAGACCCGCCGCGGCAACGAGGCGCGGCACGCGCTCGCGCTGCTGTTCACCGGCGAAGGCGGCCGGGCGTACGAGCTCGCTCACGCGCTCCGGCCCACGGTGCCGTTGCGCGGCTATCACGAGACGCTCGCGCTCGGCGGGTGGACGTTGATCGCGCTCGAGACGGGCGAGAACTTCGACGACGGTGACGCCTACCTGTCGCGCGTCCTGCGCGACGCGGTCCGCGCCGACGACCACGAGACCGCCGGGCTGGCAGCGTTCGGGCTCGCGGCGACGGAATTCACGCGCGGGCGCTACCGCTCGGCGGCGCGCTGGTTCGACGAGGCCGCGCTGCAGCTCGAGCGCCGTGACACGTTCGGCACGATGACCGTCGTCAGCGCCTTCCGCGTCGGCATCGCCGCCGCCACGGGCGACGCCGTCGCCGCCCTGGACGCACTCGCGCGCATGCGGGACACGTTCGGGCCCGCCGGCCCGTGGCGGCACCAGGTGCCGTACGTGCAGCGCGCCGAGGGCTGGGCGGCCGGCCCCGGCGCCGCCGAGCACTTCCTGGGCGCCGCCGCGCAGTGCGAGGCGCTGCCGATCTTCGCCGCCCAGCTGCTCTACGAGGCGCTGCGCGCCGGAGCCGAGGTCGCCGAGCCGATGGCTGCGCTCGCCGCCCGTGGCGACGCGCGCCTCGTGCGCGCGTACGCCCGGCACGCCGCCGCTCGTGATGCGGCGCAGCTGCTCGCGGTCGCCGACGAGTTCGCGGCGATCGGCGCGCTCCGGTACGGCATGGAGGCGGCGTTCGCAGCGGCGGCCGCGGCCATGCGCGCCGGCGACCGCGAGTGCGCGCACCGTGCCGCCGCCCGCGCCCGCGAGCTCTTCCAGCCGGATCAGGGCGCCGCACCCCCGGTCTTCGAAGGCCTCGACCCCAACGCGGCGACGTTGACCAAGCGCGAGGCGCAGCTCGTCGAACTGGCGCGCGAGGGCCTGTCCAACGCCGAGATCGCCGACCGGCTGATCGTCTCGGTGCGGACGGTCGAGAGCCACCTGTACCGCGCGATGAACAAGCTCGGCGTCCGTGACCGCCGCGCGCTGTAGCGCGTCCGCTACGTACCGAGACCGCGCGAGTTCAGTAGCGCCCTACGCAAGACGCGGGGCCCGCTGGAGGGGAAGCTGGCTGCATCGTCAACCCTCCCCGAAAGGCACTCCCCATGTTGATCGCCCGCAAGGCCGCCACGGCCGCCGCCGTCATCGCCTCCCTCGGCGCCGTCGCGCTGCCCGCCACCGCCGGCGCCGCCACCACCACTACCACCACGCAGAACCACACGTACCACATCTCGGTCAACCCGGGCATGCTCGCGGGCGGCCAGAACACGGTGACCGCCCGCGTGAAGGTCACCAACCCCGAGAACAGCGTCCGCCGCTTCTGGAGCCGCTCGACGGTCCAGCAGGTCGTGCGCCAGGGCGTCAACAACGGCTACCAGAAGCCGTACATGAGCCAGGGCTTCCGCTGCACGCCCACGCTCGACGGCTCCATGAACGCCAGCACCGCGCGCTTCACCTGCAAGCTGCAGGGCGCCGACGTCCCGACCACGGTGACGCTCACGTTCACCGCGCCCTATCTGCCCCCCACCGCCGGCTGATCGCCTCCTCCCCAAGGACCATTTTCACCATGCGCACCAAGCTCCTCACCGCGCTCACCGCCGTCGTCGCCGCCACCGCCGTCGCGGCGCCCGCCCACGCCCAGCTCATCTCCGAGCCGGGCCCGCAGATCGACGCCGGCGCCTGCAAGGTCCGCTCGTCCCACGACGAGGGCCAACGGTTCACCTACGCCGACTGCGAGGTCACGGTCAACGGCGTCCCCGCCGGGCAGTCCGTCAAGGTCCGGTACAAGTCCAACCTGAAGACGTTCAAGCCGCACGCCGAGTTCGGCCCGTGGGACTCCACGACCGGCACGATCACCGCCGGCAACCAGGGCGCGCCCGCCGGGACCACCGACGACAT
This sequence comes from Solirubrobacter deserti, assembly GCF_003344625.1. Classification (GTDB taxonomy): domain Bacteria; phylum Actinomycetota; class Thermoleophilia; order Solirubrobacterales; family Solirubrobacteraceae; genus Solirubrobacter; species Solirubrobacter deserti. The sequence goes on from NZ_QPKJ02000006.1 coordinate 553,529, forward strand.
CGTCGTCGGCCTGCAGCTCGCGTTCCCGGGCAAGAGCGTGGCGCAGGTCAAGAAGGACCTGACCGTCACGCTGTCCAGCGCCACGCCGGGCGCGACCGTGACCGACGCGACCGCGACGCCGTCGCGCTGATCGGTGTCAGGCCCGCTCACCGAGGGACGGTTCCCATGACACGCGTCGTGATGCCGGTGTACGAGGACGTCGAGATGCTCGACGTGAGCGGGCCCTATGACCTGTTCCGCTGGACGCGGGGCAAGGTCATGGTGGACCTCCGCGCAGAGGTGCCCGGGCCGGTCACCTTCAACGGCGGATTCACCTTCAATGTGGACGAGGGCCTCGGCGAAGCCACGCCGTGCGCCGCGCTGTGGGTGCCGGGCGGCGACCCCGCGGCGCTGCAGCGGCTCGTCGCCGACCGGGACGGGCCGTACCTCGACTTCCTGCGTCGCCAGGCTGCCGTGAGCGACTACGTGTGCTCGGTCTGCGAAGGCGCGATCCTGCTCGCGGCCGCCGGCCTGCTCGACTCGTACACGGTGACGACGCACTGGGCGTTCGCGTCGTATCTGCGTGAGCGCCATCCCGCCGTGACGGTCGCCGACGGGCACCCGCGCTTCGTGCTGGACCGCAACCGCCTGACCGGCGGCGGCATCTCCTCCGGTCTGGACGAGGCGTTGAAGCTGATCGAGCTCATCACCGATCGCGACACCGCTGAGCGGGTGCAGCAGACCACGCAGTACTACCCGGCCCCGCCGGTTCACAGCGAGATCCCGGACGCGCGCACGTCGCCGGTGTGAGGCCGGCGCGGTCAGGCGCGAGCGCGCGGCGGCACGTAGACTCCGGCGCCGCATGACGGACCGGGACGTGGGGCCGCCGCTCGCCTCTGACGCTGCGTGGCCGTTGCTCGGTCGCGACGCCGAACTGAACGCGATCGCCGCCCATCTCGGGGACGCCTCCCTGCGTGGCGTCGTGATCACGGCCCAGGCGGGCGTCGGCAAGTCGCGCCTGGCCCGACGAGCGGTCGCCGCGGCCGCCGACCGGGGTGCGGTGACCGAGTGGGTCCAGGGGACGCGAAGCGCCGCGACCGTGCCGCTGGGCGCCTTCGCCGCCCTGGTGCCGTCGGAGGCGCGGGCAGAGGACGCGCTCGAGCTGATGCGCCGCAGCGGTGAGGCTCTGCGCGAGCGCGCCGCGGGCCGCCGTGTCGTGCTGGGCGTGGACGACGCGCAGCTGCTGGATGCGATGTCGGCGACCCTTGTGCTGCACCTCGCGAGCCGCGAGGACGTCTTCGTCGTCGCCACCGTGCGGTCGGGCGAACCGTGTCCCGACGCGATCGTCTCCCTCTGGAAGGACGGATTGGCGCCCCGCGTGGAGCTGGCGCCGCTCGACGACGCGCACGTCGCGACCCTGGTCGAGCAGGCGGTCGGCGCGCCGCTCGAGGAGCCGGCGCTGCGCTGGCTGCAGGTCACCGCCCAGGGCAATCCGCTGTACGTGCGCGAGCTGGTCACCGGCGCGGTCGAGGCCGGAACGCTTGCGCGCTCCGCCGGCCTGTGGCGGCTGGTCGGCCGGCCCACGCCGAGCTCGTCACTGCGGGAATCCGTCGGGCGGCGCCTGGGCGGGCTGCCCGACGAACAGCGGGCCGCACTCGAGCTGCTCGCGCTCGGGGAGCCGTTGTGGTTGCCCGAGATCGCCGCATTGGCGGGCGAGGACGTGCTCGTCGAGCTCGAGTCGCGCGGGCTGATCGTGACGCAGCCGCGCGCCGGCACGTTGGAGGTCCGTCTTTCGCACCCGTTGTTCGGCGACGTCCTGGGCGAAGCGCTCGGAGCCCTGCACGCGCGGCGCCTGCGTCTGCGCCTGGCCGAGCAGCTCGAGCTCCGGAGCCCGGTGACGGCGGACGACGCACTGCGCATCGCGCGGCTGCGGCTCGACGCGGGCTCGCCGATCCCACCGACGTTGCGGCTCGACGCGGCACGGGCCGCGAACCTGGCCGGCGACCCGGATCTGGGCGCGACGCTCTCCGAGCTGGCGCTCGCGGACGGTCCTGACCTCCCCGCGGCGATGACGCTCGCGCGTGCTCGCAGCATGCGCAACCGACAGGAGGACGCCGAGCAGGCGCTCGCGGCGGTCGAGGCGCTCGCGCCGCGCCACCCTGACGCCGCGGCGTACCTGACCCAGCGCGGCTCGGTGTTGTTCTGGGGTCTGCGGAGGCCATCGGACGCGCTCGCCTTGATGGAGCGGGCCGAAGCGTGGTCGCCCGATCCGGAGTGGGCGGCGGCGGTCCAGCGCGCCCACCAATCGTGGGTCGCGCAGGCGGGGGGCTTCTCGCTGCCGCCCGGCGCCGCCGAGGCGCCGACGGCGGACGACGCCACTGACCGCACCCTGCGGGCGGTCAAGACGCTGTCGCTGCTGTTCTCGGGCCGGGGCGATCAAGCGTGGGCCGCGGTGCGCCGGATGAGGCCGTCGTTGCCCCTGCGCGAGCTGCCGGACACCGCCAGCCTGGCCAACACGATCCTGATCGCCCTGGAGACGGGCTACGACTGGCCCGAGGTCGAGGATTACATGACCCGGACGCTCCGCGAGGCCGTTCGGCTCAACGACCACGAGGCCGCAGGCTTCGCGGCGTTCATGCTCGGCGCGCTGCTCTTCCTGCGAGGGCGGTTCCGCGACGCCGCACGCTGGATGGCCGAGGCGGAGCTGCGCTTCGGCCATCACGACACGTTCGACGCGGTCGTCCACGTCCACACGTTCCAGGTGGGGATCGCCTACCACACCGGCGACTACGACGACGCCCTGCGCCAGCTCGATCGTGTTCACGCCGCGCTTGCGGACCGTGAGCCGCTGGCCGTGCACCAGCCCTACGTGCTGCGAGCGGAAGGCTGGGCGGCGCGCGTGCGCGGCGACGCGCACGGCGCCAAGCGGTTGCTGGCCGCGGCCGACGAGCTCGGGGACTCGCCGATCCACGCCGCGCAGCTGACGTATGAGGCACGACGGGCCGGCGCTTCGGTCGGCCCCGCGCTCGCCGCGCTGGCCGACCGCTGCACCGCTCCCCTCGTCGCGGCCTATGCCGCCCATGCCGTCGCCCGCGACGGTGAGGCGCTGCTCGCGGCGGCCGACGCGTTCGCGGCCATCGGCGCGCAGTTGTACGCGCTGGAGGCCGCGGCCGACGCGGCCGCCGCGTTCGTCAACGAGGGCCGCGCGCAGTCGGCGCGACGTGCCGCCGCCCACGCCCGTGCCCTGCACGTGCCCGGCCAGGGCACGGAACCGCCGGACGTCGACGGCGTCGCGGGGACCGCGGTCGGACTCACCGCGCGGGAGGCGCAACTCGTCGAGCTGGCCGGGCGCGGCCTCAGCAACGCCGAGATCGCCGAGCGCCTCGTCCTCTCGGTGCGAACGGTCGAATCGCACCTGTACCGGGCGATGCAGAAGCTCGGGATCAGCCGGCGCGGCGACCTTTGACCGCGGGGCGGCCGGGCCTCGTCAGCGTCGACGCTGAGCCCGACGCCCTGGGCGGTCGTTGAGCACGTATCCCACCGGGTAGGAATACCGCATCGATTTACATCTTTCTGATCCCGTGCCGCTGTGAGCCGGCCCGCGAACGACCGACGGGTCCCGGTGCGTACCCATGCGCCGGTCGAAGGTCCGGCGCTGGACGTGATGCTCGACCAGGTCGGCGAGGCGCTGCTGGTGCTCGACCGGGAGTTCCGGTGCGTGTACCTGAACCGCAGCGCGGCCCGGCGGCTGGGACGGACGCCGGCGGAAGTGCTCGGCCGGGACGTCTGGGAGCTGTTTCCCGAAGCCGTCGGGCAGCCCGCTCACGGCGCGTACCAGCGCGCCATGCGCGAGCAGGTGCCCGTCAGCTTCGAGGACTACTTCGAGCCGCTCGACGGATGGTTCGAGACGCGGCTGCAGCCGGCGCCCGGGTACCTGATCGCGATCGTCCGGGAAGTGACCGCGCGCAAGCGGGCGGAGCTCGACCTGGCGCGCAGCGAGCGGCGTTACCGGGTGCTCAGCCACGCGCTCAGCAGCGTCGTGTGGCAGACCGACGCGCAGGGACGCTCGATGCGGGCGCTGGCCTGGAAGCAGCTGACCGGGCATCCCGTGGGTCCGGACGGGACGCCCGACTGGGGGGCGATCACGCATCCCGACGATCTCGAACGCCTCGGCGCGGCGTGGCGGCGGTCGCTCGCCACCGGGGAGGAGCTCGAGGTCACGTACCGGATCCGGCACGCCGACGGGCGGTGGCTGCACCTGCGGACGCACGGCGTGCCGGTCCGCGAGGACGGCGTCGTCACTGAATGGGTGGGCGTGGTCTATGACCTCACCGAGCAGTTCGTGGCCGAGGATGCGCTGCGGCGCGCGGCGGCCGAGGACCCGCTGACCGGCCTGCTCAACCGGGCGGTCTTCCTCGAGCGGCTACGCATCATCCTGCGGGGCCGGGGCCGCTGCTCGGCGGTGCTGTACGTGGACGTCGACGAGTTCAAGTCGATCAACGATCGCTTCGGTCACGCGACCGGCGACCTGCTGCTGCAGGCCGTGGGCGAGCGTCTGCGGGACGCGGTCCGGCCGAGCGACGTCGTGAGCCGGCTGAGCGGTGACGAGTTCGCGGTGGTCTGCGACGGGCTCGCGACCGACGATGAGGCGCTGACGATCGCGGCGCGTGTCTGCGCGGCCGTCGAGGACCCGCTGCCGTCGGACGAGCGGGTGCACGCGTCGGCCTCGATCGGCGTGACCGTCGTGGGCCGGGACAAGGACGAGGAGCCCGAGCACGTGCTGCGCGCGGCGGACGCGGCCATGTACCGCGCGAAGGCCCGCGGCGGCGGCGCGGTCGAGGTCTTCGACGACGCACTGCGCCGGCGGCTGCGCCAGCGCGCCGTGATCGAGTCCGAGCTGCGCCTCGGGCTCGTCGAGGGCGGGCTCAACCTGCACTTCCAACCGGTCGTGGCGCTGGACGGTGCGCGCTCGGCGGCCGAGAGCCTGCTGCGCTGGCAGCGTCCCGGCGGCCCGGCGATCCCGGCCCCGGACGCGATCTCGGTGGCCGAGGCCACCGGGCTGATCGCTCCGATCGGACGCGCCGTGCTCACCATGGCGTGTACCGAGTGCGTGCGCTGGGATCTCGACGTCGGCGTGGGCGTGAACGTCTCCGCCCGCCAGCTCGCCCGCCCGGACGAGCTCGTCAGGGACGTGCGTGCGGCGCTCGAGGCGAGCGGACTGCCGCCGGCGCGGCTGACGCTGGAGATCACCGAGACCGTGCTGATGGACGACATGCTCCAGGGCGAGGCGATCGTCGGCCGGCTGCGCGGCCTCGGAGTGCGGCTGGCGATCGACGACTTCGGTGTGGGCTACTCGTCGCTGTCGTATCTGCACCGCCTGCCGGTGGAGGCCTTGAAGCTCGATCGCTCGTTCATAGCCGGCCTCCCCGACGACACGGCGAGCGTCCGGATCCTGGAAGCCGTCGTCGGCCTGGCGGCGGCGTTCGACGTGCGCGTCGTGGCCGAAGGGGTCGAGACCGCCGCGCAGCTGGCGGCCGTACGGGAGGCCGGGTGCCACGCCGCGCAGGGCTACGCGCTGGCGCGGCCGGGCCAGGCCCAGGAGCTGCCCGCGCGCCTCGAGGGGGCGCGCGCGGTGGCGGCGGCGTCGCACGGCGGCCATGATGTGTGAGCCGGGCGCCGCCGGCCATGGGGTCCGGCATGCATTTCGGCGCGACCGGCCCGCTGCGTCTCGTGCGACCGCACAGAGCGCCGCGGCTACGACCGGTCGGTCGCCTAAGGTCGCGGTACGCGCGCCACGACCCATCAGATCGCCGGTGTCGGCCTGGCGGCCGTCGCTGTTGCCGCGCTCGACGCGCCGGCCGGGACCACGCCGCTGCTGCTCGCCGGGGCGTGGCTCGGCTCGCTGCTGCCCGACGCGGACAAGGCCGACAGCCGCATCTACCGCACCCGCCGGCTCGAGCGCAAGGTCTGGCCCGTCCGCGTCGCGGGCCGGCTCGCGCGCATCCCGCTACGACTGCTGATCCTGCTCGGCCACCGTGGGCTCACGCACTCGCTGGCCGCCGCGGCGCTGGTGGCCGCGGCCGCCGCGCTGCTGGACCCCGCGTTCGGCGCCGGCGTGGCGATCGGCTACGGGTCGCACGTCGCCGCGGACGCGTGCACCCCTTCCGGGGTCCCGCTGCTCGCGCCGCTGACGCGCCGCCGCTGGTGGCTGCTTCCTCGGCGTACGCGGATTCCCACGGGCAGCTTGCGCGAGCTGGGCGTCGCGGCGCTGCTCACGGCCGGCGCGATCGCCGGGACGGTGATGCTGTGAGGCCCGACATCGACGCGACGCTGCGCGCGCTCGCGCGCCAGCCGTTCCGGGCGAGGTTCCGTCTGCGCGGGCGTGAGGCGGCGGCGGTCGAGTTGCGCGGGATGGCGGTCATCCGTGCGCACGCGCACGAGCTGCTGGCCCAGCGGCTGGCGCCCGCTGCACCGCACAAGGACGGCAAGCAGACGCCGTATCGCGGGCATCCGGTGTTCGTCGCCCAGCACGCCACGGCGACCTGCTGCCGCACCTGCCTGCGCAAGTGGCACGCCGTGCCGAGCGGGCGCGAGCTGACCGCGGCCGAACGCGACTACGCGGTTGAAGTCATCTGCCGCTGGATCGAGACGGAGCTGGCGACCTCAGAGCGCCGGCTTCCCCGATGACGGGGACGAGTGAGGGTCGGTGACCGGCGCCGGCGGCGTCGACTGGGCGTTCGTCACGGCCGTCGGCGGCGTCGGCGGGACCGTCGAGCCGGGCGCGGCGGTCGGCGCGGACTCGTTGCTGCTCTTGCGCTTGCGCAGGACCGCGCCCGCGACGCCGGCCAGCGCCACGCCGAGCGCGGCGGCACCCTTCGTGCCCGGCATCCCCCGCTTGAGGGCGCCGACCGCCTTGGTCTTGCGCGACGGGGCCGGCTTGCGGCGCTGCAGCCAGCCGCCGGCCACGCCGCGGCGCTGCTGCGCGGTCGAGCGGCGCGTGGTCGCGCGACGCGGTGCGGTCGAACCACGACGGGATGCGGTGTTGGGACGAGCGGTGCGAGTTGGCATGGGGCCTCCTGAAATCGGTGAAGCGTCCGCTACCCACACGCAACCGCCAACCGATCGCCTCGTCAAACCGCGCTGACTCGCAGGGTCCCGGACCAGACGCTGCGTACGGCACGACGCCGACTTGCTGACGTCCACCGTTTCACGACGCCCGTCCGCTGGAGAGCGCCCCGCGCATGGAGATCCCCAAGGAGAAGATCCTCGAGCTGATCCGCGAGCGGGTCGGCGGCGAGAAGGCCCAGCAGGCCGACCAGGAGCTGCCGGGCCAGGTCGACCCCGAGAAGCACGGCGACCTGCTGTCCAAGTACGGCATCAACCCCCAGGACCTGCTCGGCGGCGGGCTGGGCGACCTCGGCGGCAAGCTCGGCCTCTAGGAGCCCGCTGAAGACCTAGCCGCGCGGCGTGATCAGGTTGCTCATGATCACCTGAGAGCGCGTCCTGATCACGCGACCGTCGCTCTGGAGATCCATGATCAGGCGCTCCAGGTCGGCGTTGTCGGACGTGCGCACGCGGGCGATGGCATCGGCGTCGCCCGTGACGCTCCACGCCTCGACGACCTGCGGGTGCCGCATCAACGATGCGGCGACCTCGCGCAGCTGGGTGCCGGGCGCGTAGAAGAGCTCGACGAGCGCTTCAGTTCGCCAGCCGAACGCCTCCGGGTCGACGACCGCCGTGAAGCCGCGGATGGCGCCGTCGGCGCGCATGCGGTCGATGCGGCGCTTGACGGCCGGCGCGCTCAGGGAGACGCGGCGGGCGATGTCGTCGTAGGAGCGGCGGCCGTCTTCGACGAGAAGCGCAAGGATTTGCCGTCCGACGTCGTCCATGCGTTGGATTCTTGCGCACAGACGCCACGAAGTGGCATTGAGGCGGGCAGGCGCGGTCCGTACCTTCTCGGCCATGGCACTTCTGCATCCGAACAAGACCGCGACGCTGCTGTTCGACGAAGCCCACAGCCAGGCCTGGACGATCCGGCCTGAGGTCGCGCAGCGGATGCAGCCCGCGCACCCTGAGGACGCCTCGTACGTGAAGGCCGCGCGCCTGCTCGAGCAGCGCGACTTCACCGTCACGGCGCACACCGACGGCGAGCTCACGGACGTGCCCGCGGACGTGCTGGTCATCGCGCACCCGTCCGACCCGCGCTGGGAGGCCACCACCGAGACCGGCTCGCCGCGCTTGAACACGCAGGAAATCGCCGCGATCGAGCGCCACGTGCAGGCCGGCGGCGGCCTGATCGTCCTCGGCGAGTGCGATCACGACCGCTACGGCAACAACCTCAACGAGCTGCTCGCCACCTTCGGCATCCAGATCGAGACCGCGACCGTGCAGGACTACGAGCAGTCCGACGCCGCGCCCACCTGGATTCGCCCGCACCTGACCTCCAACGGCCGCGGCGCGCAGGCCGACGTGCTCGCGCGCGTGAACGAGGTCCGGCTCTACCGCGCCGGGACGCTCGCGCTGTCCAACGGCGCGAAGGTGATCGCGCACGCTTCGCCTTCAGCCACCAAGCCGCACGCGCCGCTCGCGGTGGTCACGACCTACGGCGAGGGCCGCGTCGTCGTGCTCGCCGACTCCGACCTGTTCGGCGACGACACGATCGACCAGCACGACCACGCCGACCTGTGGCTGAACCTCGTGTACTGGGCGGCCGGCCCCGCGTTCGCGCACGCGGAGACGGTCACGCCCTCGGCGGCGAAGAACGACCCCGCCTGGCAGACGCTCAAGGACGAGATCGAGCAGCTGCGCACGCTCCAGAACGAGGACGGCTCGACCGACAGCGAGCCCGACCTGACACCGATCATCGACTCGATCGAGGCGCTCGCGCCGTACTTCCCGCACCAGGCCGACTACCTCGCCGCGCTCGTGCAGGACCTCAAGGACTGGGACTTCGGCGTCCCGGACTTCACCCGCTCGCTCGAGGCCTTCCGGCCCGACCAGCAGCGCGTCGACGGCATCGAGCACCTCGTCGTGTTCCCGATGTACAAGCAGAACGGCCCGCGCGAGCGCCACTTCGAGGCGCTGATCGTCCGCGTGCCGTGGCCCGAGTGGCTCGCGCAGCTCGAGCGCACCCGCTTCCAGAACCCGAAGTTCGTCCCGGTCACGTTCGTGGACCGCACGTCCGGCTACGAGTCCAACTCCGCCGTGCTGTTCCCCGAGACGGTGAGCACGGGCACCAACAAGCCGGCCAACCACTTCGGCGCGATCTTCTGCGACCGCGAGGCCGCCCGCCTGCGCGCCGTGGCCACGCACGCCGCCGACGTCCTCAGCCTCAACCTCGCCCCGGACGCCGCCGCGCTGCTCAACAGCGCCGAGCTGTCGCGCCAGGCGTTCGTGCTGTGGGACCTGATCCACGACCGCGCGCACAGCCGCGGCGACCTCCCGTTCGACCCGTTCATGATCCGCCAGCGCCAGCCGTATTGGATGTACGCGCTGGAGGAGCTGCGCTGCGACCTGACCGCGTTCGTCGAGGCCGTGCAGCTGGAGCGCGAGGGCTTCGCCTTCGCCCGCTACGTCCAGCACGCGATCGTCCTCGACCGCCTGTTCCGCTTCCCCATCACGGGCCCGCGGGTGCGCAACTACGACGGCCTCGGCGGCCAGCTGCTGTTCGCCTACCTGCACAAGCGCGGCCTGTTGCACTGGACGAACAACGAGCTCACGATCGAGTGGGAGCGCCTCGCCGACGGCGTCGCGGACCTGCGCGCGGAGATCGAGACCCTCTACAAGCACGGCATCGACTCGTCCAAGCCGCAGTACTGGGCCGCGGCGCACGACCTGGTCTCCACCTACGTCAAGCCGGCGGCGGACAGCCGGTGGGCCAAGGGCCGGCGCGAGCTGTCCGACAGCGGCGACCCGCGCCGGTTCATCGACCTCGTCCAGCCCGACGAGTTCCCGCTCAGCCTGTTCTACGTCTCGCTGCAGGCCAAGCTGGCGCCCACCGTCGAGCTGGCGGGCACGGCGGCGTGACTAGCCGACCTTGACCGTCGACTTCATCGAGGAGTGCAGCGTGCAGACGTACCGGAAGGTGCCGGCCTTCGTGAACGTCTTGGTGAACGTGTAGCCCTTGGTCGAGGTCGTGCGCGAGCCGGCCCCGCCGCTCGCGGGCGTGACGTTGTGGGCGACGCCGCCCTGCGTCCAGCGCCAGACGACCTTGTCGCCCTTCTTGATGCTCACCGTGCCGGGGGAGAACGCGTTGTTCTTCACGGCGACGGTCTTGGTCGAGCCGGCCTGGGCGGGCGCGACGGCCACGGCCGCGGCGATCACGGCCGCGCCGGCGATCAGTGTGCGTCTCATACCGGGGCAGACGCCGGCGCCGACGTGGCTATTCCGCCCAGTTCCTGTACTGACGCACCGCCTGCGCGCACCTATATCTGGTAGACCTTGAGCAAGCGCTTTTCGTGCTCGGCGTCGATGCGCGCGATCAGCTCGACGTGCGGTTCCAGCCCGGACCCGCGCAATTTGGTGGCCATCAGCTCGTCGAGCTGGAACACGCCGGCGGAGTTGTTCATCGCCACCTCCACGCGCACCGCGCGCTGCTCGCCGGGGACGATCCGGACCTCGTCGATCGCCGCGGCCGAGAGCGAGTGGATGTTCGGCAGGCTCGTCTCGACCGCCACGCGGGAGCGACCGTGCTCCATGTCCAGCGCGTCCGCGACGCGCACGACGCCCGCCTCCAGCGTGAGCGGCCGGCCGCCCTTGCGGTGGCCGATGATCGCGTGCGTGATCTCGGCGGCGACGACGGTGCGCTCCGGCTCCTCGTAGGCCGGCTCGAGCAGGCCGTCGAGCAGACCGGCGGCCAGATGGAGGCTGTAGACCTCGTGGTCGACGCGATGGATCGACATGCCGAGGTCGTGCAGGAGGCAGCCGCCCGCGATCACCACCTCCGCGTCCTTGTGGGACATCCCGAAGTCGCGCTCCATCGCGGACTCCAGCCCGGCGCGGTGCAGCAGCCGGAACAGGTGCAGCGCGCGGTTGAGGACGATCTGCAGGTGCACCCAGGAGTGGTCGTTCATGTCCATGCGGGTCGCCGTGACCTGCTGGACGTGCCAGCGGGCCTTGAGCTTCACGCTCTCGTTGGCGGCCTCGAGGAAGCGGGCGAGCTTGGGGTTGCGCTCGGTCGGCGCGTGGATGCGCATCGCCGCGACGGCTTCGCGCGGCGACAGGGGAGGATCGGTCATCGCGCCTCGCATCATCCCAGTCGTGCAGAGAACTGCACACTCGGGGAGTTTCCACGCCGGTGAGAACCTGATTAGCTCGCGGCCGGCGCTGATGCGTCCACTGCGAGAGGAGAGGGTCGATGGGAAGGATTCTGCGAGGCGCCGTAGCCGGCGCTTCAACTGTGGCCGCGTTGGCGCTGTTCGCGCCGCCGTCGGCGATCGCGCATCCGTGCGCGAACAGCCAGCGGGTGGAAGCGAGCAGCTTCCTGTCGTTGCATTCGTCGAGCTGGGCGGGCTACCCGACCTTCTCGAACGAGCACGAGTGCGACGGTGAGGGCGGCGCGGTCCAGAACCAGTTCGAGAACGCGCGGGCGGCCGCGGACCCCGTCCAGGACGCCGTGAGCACGTTCACCTACTCGGAGAACATGACGCCGATCGGCTACTCGGCGCGCAGCGTCCCCACCAGCGGCACCGGGTCGGGCGCGATCAACTCCGACCTGGCGTTCAAGGGCAACTACGCCATCCAGGGCACGTACACGGGCTTCCGCGTGATCGACATCTCGGACCCGGCGAACCCGGTGCAGAAGGTCAACTACACGGGCTGCACGACCGGCCAGGGCGACATCGTCGTCCACGGGAACATCCTCGTCCGCTCGTGGGACTCGCCCGTCAGTGCCGGCGGCGCCGCGACGCAGTCGTGCGGCGGCACGCTCGTGGGCCAGGGCTTCGAGGGGATCCACATCTTCGACATCTCCGACCCGGAGAACCCCGTCATGGTCGATGTCGGCAACGACCCCAGCGACGGCAAGCAGGGCCTGCGCTTCTCGGACCGCGACAACCGCCCGAACGTTCCGGGCTGCGGCTCGCACACGGCGACGGCCGTCCCGGACGAGGCCCGCGGTTACCTGTATCTCTACAACGGCGGCTCCGACAGCGACTGCACGTGGATGGACGTCATCAAGATCAAGCTGTCCGATCCGACCGACGCCAAGCACGTCAACAAGGCGATGGCCGGCCGCGAGTGCCACGACAACACGGTGCTGCTCAACGGCGCCAACAGCTACGCGACGTGCGCCGGCGGCAACGGGATCTCGATGTTCAAGTTCGACACGACGATCGACCCGACCGCTCCGGGCGGCACCGAGAACCCGACGCTGCTGTGGTCGCGCGCCATGCCGCCGATCAACATCGGCCACTCGGCCGCGTTCAGCTACGACGGCAAGACGGTCGTCTTCGGCTGGGAGCCGGGCGGCGGCACCTCGGCGCAGTGCCAGGCCTCGAGCTCGGTCACGGCCCGCACCCTCTACTTCCTGGACCCGCAGACCGGCGCCACGCAGGGCACGCTCCTGCACCCGCGTCCGCAGCTGAGCACCGAGAACTGCACGTGGCACAACTTCAACACCGTCCCGACCCAGCGCGGCAACTACCTGGTGTCGGGCAACTACCAGTCCGGCATCTACGTCATCAACTACACCAACCCGGCCGCGCCCGAGGTCATCGCGTACGCCGATCCGGCCCCGCTGCCCAAGACGCCGACCGGCGGTGACCCGGACGGCGGCGACTGGTCGACGTACTGGTACAACGGCAAGATCTACGAGTCCGACATCTACCGCGGCATGATGGTGTGGGACCTCGACAACTTCGACACGGACCGCGCGAAGACGGTCACGTACTCGAACCCGCAGACCCAGATCGGGTCCTACGAGCAGGACTTCACGGGCCCGACGGCCAGCTCGACCAACGAGGGCGCCGGCTACAAGCAGGGGTCCACGGTCCCGGCCGCGTTCACGTGCGCCGACCCGGCGGGCGTGCAGTCGTGCACGGCGAGCGTGACGAACCTCGACACCGCGTCGATCGGCCGCCACTCCTACACGGTCACCGCCGTCGACAACGCCGGCAACCAGTCGATGACGACGGTCAACTACATGGTCAACAGCACGGACGTGGCCGGCAGTGCCGGGGGCACGGTGGCCGCCACGCTCTCGCTCAGCATGGGCACGGCGCCTGCGTTCGCGCCGTTCGTCCCGGGCGTCGCGCAGGAGTACACGGCGTCCACGACGCCGACGGTGACCTCGACGGCCGGCGACGCGACGCTCTCGGTCACCGACCCGAGCACGACCAACAAGGGCCATCTGGTCAACGGCTCCTTCGTGCTGCCGCAGCCCCTCCAGGGCCTCGGCACCGTGAAGACCTACACCGGCCCGGTGTCCAACGACAAGCCGACGATCACCTTCAAGCAGGCGATCGGCGCCAACGACGCGCTCCGCACGGGCACGTACAGCAAGACGCTGACGTTCACCCTCTCCACGACCAACCCGTGAGCGGCACGCGAGGCCCGGGGCGCGCGCCCCGGGCCTCGCGCCGTGCAGAGACCTGCACGCTCGGCCAGTTGCCTGTGGGCATGAGGACTTGGTTAGCTCGCGTTTAGGAGGAGTGGAGTCCTTACGTGAGAGGAACGGGAATGGGTAGAGGGTTCAAGAGCGTCCTGGCGGGAGCCGGGGCGCTGGCCGCGGTGGCGCTGTTCGCACCGGCGTCGGCCGTCGCGCACCCGTGCGCGGGCGCCAACGCGAAGGCGGCGACGAGCTTCCTGTCGCTCAACAACGCGCTGTGGGCGGGTGTGCACCGCCCCGACTTCGCCCACGAGTGCGGCGGCGAAGGCGGCCCGGTCGCCTCGCCGGCGAGCAAGTCGATGGCCGCGGTCGCCGCGGCGGCGGCGCTCGAGGACCCGACGCTCGAGCAGGTCGCGAGCGAGTTCGAGTACACGCCGAACATGACGCCGGTCGGCTACTCGCCCAACGTCATCCCGTACCTGCCGGTCCCGTACAACTCGGACCTGGCGTTCCAGGGCGACTACGCCTACATGGGCACCAACGACGGCTTCGTCGTGATCGACATCAAGGACCCGGCCAAGCCGAAGCAGGTCCATCTCAACAAGAGCTGCACCACCTCGCAGGGCGACGTCGTCGTCTACGGGAACATCCTCGTCCGCTCGTGGGACTCGGCGGTCCGCGCCTCCGGCGCCACGACGCAGTCCTGCGGCGGCACGCTCGTCGGCGTCGGCTTCGAGGGCGTCCACATCTTCGACATCACCGACCCGACGAACCCCGTCATGGTCGATGTCGGCAACGACCCGTCCAACGGCAAGCAGGGGCTGCGCTTCAGCGTCAACGACGTCCCGCGCCTCGGCTGCGGCTCGCACACCGCCACGGCCGTCCCGGCGCCGCAGTTCGACGCGCTCTACATCTACAACGGCGGCTCCAGCGGCACCTGCACCTGGATGGACGTGCTGAAGATCAAGCTCTCGGACCCGACGCAGGCCTCCTACGTCAAGCAGGCCCCCGCCGGCCGCCAGTGCCACGACAACACGGTGTTCCTCAACGGCGCGAACAGCCTCGCGAGCTGCGCGGGCGGCAACGGCATCACGCTGTTCAAGTTCGACGCCACGATCGACCCGACGCTGCCGGGCGGCATCGAGAACCCGGTCCAGCTGTGGTCGAAGAACATGAACGCGAGCGGCGGCCACTCGGCCGCGTTCAGCTACGACGGCAAGACCGTCGTGTTCGGGCACGAGCCGGGCGGCGGCGTCGTGGCGAACTGCCAGGCCGGCAGCTCCGCCCACTTCAAGTCGCTGTTCATCCTGAACGCCGAGACGGGCGACCAGATCTCCACGGTCCCGATGCCGCGCGTGCAGAACGAGACCGAGAACTGCACCTGGCACAACTTCAACACGGTGCCGACCAAGGGCGGCAACTACCTCGTGTCCGGCAACTACCAGGCGGGCATCAACGTGATCGACTTCTCGCAGCCCGCCGCGCCGAAGGTGATCGCCTACGCCGATCCCAAGCCGCTGCCGTGGTCGAGCACCTACGGCGACGACGGCTACCCGGACGGCGGCGACTGGTCGACGTACTGGTACAACGGCAAGATCTACGAGGCCGACATCTACCGCGGCCTGCTCGTGTGGGACCTCGACAACGCGTTCACGGATCGCGCGAACACGGTCGCCTACTCGAACCCGCAGACGCAGATCGGCGCGATCGCGGCCGACAACGCCGCGCCCACGATCGCCTCGACCAACGAAGGTGTCGGGTACGCGATCGGCTCCACCGTCCCGGCCGCGTTCACGTGCGCCGACGAGGACCTGGGCGTCGACAGCTGCACGGCGAGCGTGACCACCCTCGACACGTCGAGCTTCGGCCCCGCCTCCTACACCGTCACGGCGGTCGACAAGGCCGGCAACACGACGACCAAGACCGTCAACTACACCGTGACGGCCGAGACCCAGAGCAGCGCGAGCGGCAGCGTCGCTCCGGCACTGGCCTTGTCGCTGGGCACGGCGCCCTCGTTCGAGCCCTTCGTCCCGGGCGTCGCGCAGGTCTACGAGGCCTCCACGATGGCCAACGTGATCTCCACCGCCGGTGACGCGACGCTCACGGTCACCGACCCGAGCACCACCAACACCGGCCACCTGGTCAACGGCGCGTTCGTCCTCCCGCAGCCGCTGCAGGGGCTCGGCGTGGTCAAGACCTACACCGGCCCGGTCTCCAACGACAAGCCGACGATCACGTTCAAGCAGCCGATCGGCGACAAGGACGCGCTGCGCACGGGCACGTACAGCAAGACGCTGACGTTCACCCTCTCCACCACCAACCCGTGAGAGCCCGCTGAGGAATACCGGCACACCTGGTGCGGCACATCCGCGGCGCCTCGCGCCACCCACGACGCTCACGTGCCAGAGGCACGCCACGCTTGTCGCGGGCGGCGCGAGGCACGGGCGGCTGCACCACCCCAGGCGCACCGCACATTCCTCAGCGAACTCGAACATTCGGCCGAGGCCCGGGGCAACGGTCCCGGGCCTCGATACCGTCTCTTCTCGTGCTTGAGGAGAACGTGGTGCTGATCGACGAGGAGGACCGCGAGCTGGGGGTCGGTGAGAAGCTCGCCGTGCACCGCTCGGGTGAGCTGCACCGGGCGTTCTCGGTCTTCGCCTTCAACCCCGCGGGCGAGCTGCTGCTGCAGCGCCGCGCGCTCGGCAAGTACCACTCCCCCGGCCTGTGGACGAACTCGGCCTGCGGGCATCCGCGGCCCGGCGAGACCACCGAGGCGGCCGCGGCGCGGCGCTTCGAGGAGGAGCTCGGGATTCCGGCCGGGACCCTGCGCGAAGTGGGCGTGCTGCGCTACCGCGCCCAGCTGGCCGACCTGGTCGAGAACGAGTACGACCACCTGCTCGTGTGCGAGATCGACGTCGAGCCGTCGCCGGACCCCGATGAGGTCATGGAGTGGCGCTTCGTGCCCGTGGACGAGCTGAACGCGTGGATCGCACGCGCCCGCGAGGCCGACTTCACCGCCTGGTTCCCCCCGGCGTGGGAGATCGTCAACGCTCCAGCTCGCTGAGCGCACGCCGGATCGCCAGCGGCGCCTTGCCGCTCACGCTGATCAGCGTGCCGTCCTCGTGCTCGTGGAGGTCGCACACGATCTCCTCGCGCTCGGTGTGGAGCAGCGCCAGCAGCCCCAGCGGGAACAGCGCGACCGCGAGCACGTACGTCCACACCGGCCGGTGCTTGCGGGCGAAGACCATGTGCGCGTCGCTCGCGTGCTCGAGCGCGTACCCGTGGGCGCGCATCGGCGGCGCCACGAACTCGGCGAGCTCGGTCGCGGCCTGACGGCGCCGCGCGGGAGCGAGCCAGCGCGCGGTGAAGCCCGTGCGGCCGGGCGTCGTGGGGAGCCGGCGCTGCGGCGACGGGGAAGGCGGCGCGACGCGCGCGGTCGGGATGTCCTCGATCAGCTGCAGCAGCTCGCCGCGGGTCTTCGACGTGTACGCGGATGCGGTGCGCTCGTCGAGCTCGTCGACGTCGAGCCGGCCCTCGGTCGCCGCCTGGCGCAGCTCGGCCACGATCCGCTCGCGTTCGACGTCGGAGGCGCGCATGGGGTCAATGGACACCTCCTTATCTTGACCTGACGTGCCGCCCTCCAACCTCGGTGGACATGACCGATCCCCTGCTCTGGCTCGACGGCGACCCCACGGACGGTCGTCGCGCGCGCCCGTATGAACCGGAGGTGCCGTCGGCCCCGCCGCCGCCGGCCGCACCGCCGCCCGCCGCGCCCAAGCGGCGTGGCCACTTCAGCGCGGCCGTGGCCGGCGGGCTCGTGTCCGCCGTACTGGTGAGCGGCGGCGCGTTTGCGTTCGGCGTCGTCGACACCGACGGCAATCCCGCGGCGGTCAACAGCGGGCCCGCGCTGGTCGGCGCCAAGCAGACCGGCGACGTCGCCGCGATCTACGCCGCGGCGCGCGAGTCGGTCGTCTCCATCCAGGTGCGCGGCGGGTCCGGCACGGGTTTCGTCACCGGCGCCGACGGGACGATCGTCACCAACGCGCACGTGGTCGGCAGCTCGCAGACGGTGCAGGTCCAGTTCGCCGATGACGAGACCGCGACCGGCCGCGTCCTCGGCGTGGACGAGTCGAGCGATCTCGCGGTCGTCAAGGTCGACGTCGGCCGGCCGCTGAAGGCGCTCTCGCTCGCCGACTCGGATGCCGTCCGCACGGGCCAGCTCGCGGTCGCGATCGGCTCGCCGTTCGGGCTCTCGCAGACGACCACGGCGGGCATCGTGTCCGGCACGGGCCGTCACATCCAGGCGCCGGACGGCTTCCAGATCGACTCGGTGATCCAGACCGACGCGCCGATCAACCCCGGCAACTCGGGCGGCCCGCTGCTCGACGCGCAGGGCCGCGTGATCGGCGTCAACTCGCAGATCGCGTCGCAGAGCGGCGGGAGCGTCGGGATCGGGTTCGCGGTGCCGTCCAACACGGTGCGCGACGTGATCCCGCGCCTCGAGCGCGGCGAGGACATCAAGCGCGCGTTCCTCGGCGTCTCCACGAGCGGGGGCACGAACGGCGTCACCGTCGCTTCGGTGAACGCCGGCGGCCCGGCTCAGGCGGCCGGCCTGCGCGTGGGTGACGTGATCCGGTCCGTCGGCGGCGAGCGCGTCGCCGACTCCGACGACGTCGCGTCCGCGGTCCAGGACCGCCGTCCCGGTGAGCGGGTCGCGGTGGAGATCACCCGCGGCGGCGCCCAGCAGACCGTCCAGGTCGAGCTCGGGACGCGGCCGTGAGCTTTCAGTCCCCGTGGCTGCTGGCCGGGCTGGGGCTGATCCCGCTGCTCGCCGTGGCCTACGTGCTGACCGAACGTCGCCGCCACCGCGCTGCGGCGGCGTTCGCGTCCCCCCGTGTGGCGATCTCGGCCGTCCCGCGCTCGCCCGGCTGGCGCCGCCACCTCCCACTCGGACTGGCTGGACTCGCGACCGCGGCGTTGATCGCCGCGCTGGCCCGTCCCGAAGTGACCGTGGCGGTGCCGGCCGAGCAGGCGACGATCGTGCTCGCCATGGACCACTCCGGGTCGATGATGGCCACGGACGTCGCTCCCTCCCGGCTGGCGGCCGCGAAGGAGGCGGGCGAGACGTTCCTGGACGAGGTGCCCGAGCGGGTGCGTGTCGGCGGCGTGGTGTTCAACCACCGCGCGCAGGCCGTGTCCTCGCCGACCACCGAGCGCGACGAGGTGCGCCGCGCCATGGACGCCGCGATGACGCCGAGCGGCGGCACCGCGACCGGCGACGCGCTGGCGACCTCGCTGGAGATGATCAAGGCGCAGAAGGCGCCGGGCGCGATCGTCCTGCTCTCGGACGGCCAGGCGACGCACGGACGTGACCCGCTGCCGATCGCCGGCGAGGCCCAGCGGCTGCGGATCCCGATCTACACCGTCGCGCTCGGCACGGCGTCGGGCACGTTGCCCAACGGCGACGCGGTCCCGCCGGACGTCGCGACGCTCGCGCAGATCGCCGAGCGCTCGGGCGGCCAGGCGTTCACGGCCGACCAGGCTTCGCAGCTGAGCGAGGTCTACGAGCAGCTCGGCTCGGAGGTCGCGACCAAGGAGGAGCAGCGGGAGGTCACCAGCGCGTTCGCCGGTGGCGCCGCGATCCTGCTCCTGCTCGGCGGCGGACTCTCCCTTAGGTGGTTTCGTCGGTTGCTTTGAGGTTGCGTTCAGCAACCCGGGATTGACTGTGGGCATGCGCAAGGCCGGATTTGCCGCCACGCTGGTGGCGGGCGTCGGACTCCTCGGCGTCTCTCTCCACGGGATGACGGGCGTGGACCGCACGCTCGCCATCGCCGCCGCCACGCCCGCTCCCACGGCGCCCTCGCAGGACCTCGTGCTCGAGCGCTCCAAGCTCGACTGCGACCGCTACGAGCGTCCGCACCGGGACCGCGGCGGCCGCGTCTAGGGCGCCACATCGCGGCGACCGGCTTCGCCGGTGCGTCGCGATTTCGGCTGAGAGATCGCTTCGCGGATCTCTAGTCGGACTGCTTGGCGATGCGCACGACGGTCTGGATCACGTAGTAGACCGAGAGGACGAAGAACGCGCCGCCGATCAGCGCCCGCGCCGTGTCGTCGTTGATCGGCGCGCGCGGCGCGACCACGTCGGCAACCTTCTCCCGCCACCCGATCAGCCCGGCATGCCCGACTTGCTTGTGGAGCTCCATGCCAGGATCACTACCCAGTGATCGTCCCGGTCGAGCGCCAGGAGCAGTACTGGTATCCGGATGACGGCGGCGAGGTCTGGGTCGCCGGCTTCCAGCTGGTCGACGACTCGGGACGGTTCCTGGGCCGGGACGCGTTGCCGGACGGGCTGATCGTGGCGAACGTCGCGGGCGCGGTCCACCGGCCCGAGGCGCTGGCCTCGGACCTGGCCGCGCCCGGATCGGTGTTGCGGCTGCGGCCGGAGCCGTCCAACCCGCACGACCCGTCCGCGGTCGCGGTGGACCTCGGTGACGGCACGCCGCTCGGCTACGTCCCGCGCGAGTACACGGTCGAAGTGGTTGGCTGGAACGCGCTGGTGTTGCGCGAGCGGCGCCGGTCGCCGCGTGACCCGCGCGACGGCGTGACGATGTTGCTCTCGCGCGAGCCGGTCGAGTTGCGCGTGACCGCGTGAACGTCAACGGCGAGCGTGCGCGTTCGCTCGGGTGCGATCGTGGTGGGTGGTCGACGGAAGTATCGGATAGCGAGAGTTTCGTCGACCACCCATTCAGGCGGCCGGCAGTGAGACGCGGACGGCGAGGCCGCCCTCGGCCCGCGGCGACAGCGCGAGCCGGCCGCCGTGCGCCTCGGCGACGCTGCGCACGATCGACAGGCCGAGCCCCGCGCCGTGCGTGCCCGTGCGGCCACCGCGCTCGAACGGCTCGACGAGCCGGTCGGCGATCGAGGCGTCGACGAGCGGGCCGGAGTTGACGACGTCCAGCACGGCGCCGTCTTGCGAAGCGCGCGTCGTGACCGCCACGAAGCCGCCCGGCGCGTTGTAGCGGACGCCGTTCTCGATCAGGTTCGCGGCCAGGCGCTCGAGCAACCGGCGCTCGCCGCGGACGCCCGCCGGGGCGAGGTCGAGCCGGACGTGCACGCCGTCGGCGCGCACGCGCCTCGCGGCGGCGCGGGCGGCGGCGGCAAGGTCCACGGGCTCGACCGAGGGCAGGCCGTGGCCGGAGCGGGCCAGGACCATCAAGCCGTCGAGCAGCGCGTCCATGTCCTCGACGGCCGACACGATCTCGGTGCCCATGGCGCGGAACTCGTCGACGTCGGCATCCGGGTTGGCCATCGTCACGTCGGTCTCGGTGCGGATGACGGTCAGCGGCGAGCGGAGCTCGTGCGACGCGTTGGCCACGAAGCGCTCGCGGGCGTCGAAGGCAGCCTGCATCGAGCGCAGCTCACGGCCGGCGAAGAACCAGCCGAGCGCGCCGGCGACCAGCGTCGCGCCGAGGAAGAACAGCAGGTACTGCGTGCCGAGCTGGGCCTGCGCGGCGTCGGCCTCCAACTCGCTCAGCGTCCGGTGCAGGTGGCGTCCCATCAGCCAGTAGGAGACGCCGAGCACCACCGCCACGAACGCGGCGAACAGGCCGCCGTAGATGACGGTCAGCCGGACACGCAGATGCGGAATCAAGGTCGGATGATCGGGGTGGGGCGGAAGGGCTGCGTCGCCTTCAGATTCGGTAGCCGGCTCCGCGGACGGTCTCGATCAGCGCGGGCTCGCCGAGCTTGCGGCGCAGCCCCATCACGGTCATGCGGACCGTGTTGCTCAGCGGGTCGAGCATCTCGTCCCACGCGCGCTCGAGCAGCATCTCCGGTGTGACGACCGCGCCCTGCGCCTCCAGCAGCGCCTCGAGCACGGCGAACTCCTTGGGCGTGAGCTCGAGGTCGCGGCCGCCGCGTGACGCCTCGCGCCTGGACGGGTCGAGCACGACGTCGCCGGCGGTCAGCACGGGCGGGCGCGCCTCACCCGTGCGACGCCCGAGCGCGCGCAGGCGCGCGACCAGCTCGGCGAAGCGGAACGGCTTGGCGAGGTAGTCGTCGGCGCCCAGCGCGAGCCCTTCCACCAGGTCGTCGGTGGACCGCGCCGCGGTCAACATCAGGACCTTCGTGCGCGGCTGCTCGGCGGTCAGCGCGCGGCATACATCGTCGCCGTGGACCTCGGGCAGGTCACGGTCGAGCACCACGATGTCGTACGGGTTGATGCGCGCCTTGTAGAGGGCGGCGGCGCCGTCCTCGGCGACGTCCACCGCCATGCCCTCACGGCGCAGCCCGCGCGCGACGGCGCCGGCGATGCGGGGGTGGTCCTCAGCGACCAGGACTCTCATGAGAGGGCAAAATAGGCGCGGCGCCTGAACGCCCCCTCAACGGCGCGTATGCGTCAGACGAGGATCACGACCTTGCCCGACACGGTCTCCGCGCGGGCGTGCAGCGCGGGCAGCTCGGCCAGCGGCACGCGCTCGGCCACGTCGACGCGCAGCTCGCCGCGGTCGACCAGCGCCGACAGCTCCGCCAGCTGTTGCGCGTCGCTGCGGACGAAGACGCCCACGAAGCGCACGCGCTCGTCGTCGGTGGGCATGGCGATCGTCGGGACGGTGTTCACGACGACGCCGCCCGCGCGGACGAGGGCGACGAGCTCCGCCAGCTCGACGCGCGCGAGGTTGAGCAGCACGTCCACGGGCTCGGCCACCGTCACCGGCTTCGCGGTGTGGTCGATCACCTCGTCCGCGCCCGCGGACCGCACGCGCGCCTCGCTGCGCGGGCTGGCGGTCGCGACCACGTGCGCGCCGGCCCGCTTGGCCAGCTGCACCGCGTAGGCGCCGACCGCGCCGCCCGCGCCGTTGACCAGCACGCGCTGGCCGGTCTGCAGCCCCGCTTCGTCGAACAGCGCCTGCCAGGCCGTGAGGGCGACCATCGGGAAGGCTCCGGCGTCCGCCAGCGGGATCCTCGTGGGCGCCGGCGCGAGCAGCTCCGCCGGTGCCACCACGTACTCCGCGGACGCGCCCGGCGCCGTCATCGGCAGGAAGGCGACGACCGCGTCGCCGACGCCCACGCCGGTCACGCCCTCCCCCACCGCATCGACCGTCCCGGCGACGTCGATGCCGGGAACGTGCGGCAGCGTCACCGGGAACACCTCGCGCAGGTAGCCGCCGCGGATGCCGTCGTCCACGGGGTTGAACGACGTGCCGGCGACGCGCAGCCGCACCTCGCCCGGGCCGGGCGCTGGCTGGGGGGCGTCCTCGTAGCGCAGGACGCCGGCGTCGCCGAACTCGTGGAAGCGCACCGCCTTCATCGCGGGCCTCCCAGCAGCTCCATGCCGTAGTGGGGAGCGCGCTCGACGGCGCGCTTCAGGCGCGCCTGGCGCTCCTCGTCGCTGAGCGGCGGGGCGGGCGCCGTCCTGGACTCGACGGGGTCGCCGAACTCGGCGAAGAACCGCTCGAGGCCGGCCGGGACCGCGGTGCACAGCAGCCGCGCGGTGTCGTCGCCGACGTTGCGGAACGAGTGCGGCGCGTGGCCCGGGATGTTGACCGTCTCGCCGGCCTGAAGGCGCACGGGCGGATCGTCGCGCAGCGTGACCTCGACCGAGCCCGCGAGCACGTGGAAGCACTCCTCGAACGCGTGCCGGTGCGGCGGCGGCCCGCCGCCGGGCGGGATCAGCATGTCGATCAGCGCGAAGCGCCCCGCGGTCTGCTCGCCGGTCAGCAGCACGGTGTAGGTGTCGCCGACCACGGCCAGATGCGTCAGGTCCGGGTCGTCTGGCCGCGCGACCGCAAGGCCGCGCCGGAGGTCGTCGTCATGCAGGTCGCTCATCGTGAAGCGGACGATATCATCCGTTTTGTACTGCGATGATCCCGGGGTGTCTCGGGCCCCCCGCAAGGACGCCGCCGCCAATCGGGAGCGGGTGCTGGACGCCGCCACCGAGCTGATCCGGCGCAACGGCGAGAAGGTGCCGATGGCCGACATCGCGAGCCAGGCGGGCGTGGGCATCGGCACCGTGTACCGGCACTTCGCCACGCGTGAGGAGCTGTTGAGCGCGATCGTGCACCGGTCATTCGAGCTGGCCCTGGCGAACGCGCGCGCCGCTGCCGGCCAGCCCGGCTCCGCGCTCGAGGGCGTGCGCTCGTTCCTCGTCGCCACGCTGCGCGATCGCGACCGCTTCGTCCTGCCCCTGCACGGCGGCCCGGTGGTGTTCGACGACGCGATCCGCGCGCTGCAGGCCGAGGTCCGCGTCGTCCTGCAGAGCCTGGTCGACCGCGGCCACGCGGCGCACGAGCTGCGCTCCGACCTCACCCCGATCGACCTGATCGTCAGCGCGTCGCTGCTCTCGCGCCCGTTGCCGTCCGTGGAGGACTGGGACCTGTACGCCGGCCGCCAGATCGAGCTGCTGTTGAACGGCCTGCGCTTATGAGGACCTGACGGACCGGCCGCCACGCTCGGTCCCATGAAGAAGTTCCTCGTGATCGCCGCCGCGGGCGGCGCCCTCGCCATCGGTGTCCCCGCCGCGTTCGCCGTGACGGACACGCCTGAGACGCAGACGATCCAGCAGCAGACGCCGACGCCGGCGCCGCAGGATCGTGGCGACGATTGCCCGGACAAGAGCAACGACGCCGCCGCGGAGACGGCCGGCGCGGAGCTGTGATGCACGACGAAGACACGCAGCGGCTCGAGTTCGACGATCCGCGCGCCGGCCTCGAAGGCGCGCTGTACGAGCTCAAGCGCGTGATCGTCGGCCAGGACGCGATGCTCGAGCGCCTGCTCGTCGCGCTGCTCGCGGGCGGCCACGTGCTGCTCGAGGGCGTTCCCGGCCTCGCCAAGACGCTGACGATCAAGACGCTCAGCGACGTCCTCGGCGGCTCGTTCCGCCGCGTCCAGTTCACGCCGGACCTCGTGCCTTCCGACCTCGTCGGCACGCGCATCTACCGCCCGGACACGGGCCGCTTCGACACCGAGCTCGGCCCGGTGTTCGGCAACTTCCTGCTCGCGGACGAGATCAACCGCGCGCCCGCCAAGGTGCAGAGCGCGCTGCTCGAGGTCATGCAGGAGCGTCAGGTGACGATCGCCGGCGAGACGTTCCCGCTCCCGCGCCCGTTCCTGGTCATGGCGACGCAGAACCCGATCGAGAACGAGGGCACCTACCCGCTGCCCGAGGCGCAGGTCGACCGCTTCCTGTTCAAGCTGATCGTGGACTACCCGACCGTCGGCGAGGAGGCCGCGGTCGTCGGGCGCGCGATCTCGCCGCCGGTGCAGGTGCGCGAGAAGCTCACCACGGCCGACCTGGAGCGCTACCAGGAGCTCAGCCGCCGCGTCTACGTGGACCGCGACGTGATCGGGTACGCCGTCGCGCTCGGCGACGCGACCCGCCATCCGGGCAAGTACGGCCTGCACGAGCTGGAGGGCCTGATCGAGTTCGGCGCCTCCCCGCGCGGCCCGATCGGCGCCGTCCAGGCCGCCCAGGCGCTCGCGCTGCTGCGCGGCCGCAACCACGTGGTCGCCGAGGACGTGGCCGATCTCGCCGCCGACGTGCTGCGCCACCGCCTGGTGCTCACCTACGACGCGCTCGGCGACGGCGTCAAGGCCGACGACCTGCTCGACCGCGTGCTCGAGCGCGTCGGCGGCATGAAGCCCGCGCGGGAGGCAGTTGCGGCGTGAGCACGCTGGTCTCTTCCCCGCCCGGCTCGCAAGGCCCGGGCCCGATGCAGGCGGCGCTGGTCGAGGCGCTCGACCTCGTCCTCGCCAGCCGCGCGGCCGGCCCGCTCCCGGGTGAGCGCCGCGCGGTCGGGCTGGGGCTGGGGACCGAGCTCGCGCAGATCCGGCCGTACCAGGTCGGCGACGACGTCCGCACGCTCGACGCCGCCGCCAGCGCCCGCACCGGCCTGCCGCACGTCCGCGACCACGTGCCGGAGCGCACGCTCACGACGTGGCTGCTCGTGGACGTCTCCGCGAGCATGGCCTTCGGCACCGCGGACCGCCTGAAGTCGGACGTGGCCGAGGGCGTCGCGCTCGTGCTCGGCCGCCTGGCGGTGCGCCGCGCGGGCCGCATCGGCCTGCTCACGTGCGGCGCGCCCGAGCCGCAGCAGATGGCGCCGAGTGCCGGACGCTCCGCCCTCGTGCAGCTGCGCCGCTCCCTCGCGAAGGGCGTCGCCGCCGACGGCCACGCGCCCGAGGACGCGCTCGAGCAGGGGATGCGCCGCGTGAACCGTCTGGCACGGGGCCACTCCCTGGTTGTCGTGGTGAGTGATTTCCGGGAGGAGAGTCGGTGGGCGCGGGCGCTGCGCGCGCTCGGCGCGCGCCACGACGTGCTGGCGGTCGAGGTCTTCGACCCGCGCGAGACCGAGCTGCCCGACGTCGGCCACCTCACGCTCGTGGACCCCGAGACGGGCCAGCGCGTGGAGGCCGACTCGTCCAGCGCCGAGCTGCGGCGCCGGTTCGCCGCCGCCGAGCTCGCCCGCCGCGACGGGCTCAAGTCCCACCTGCGCCGCGCCCGCGCGCGGCACGTCGAGGTCGGCACCGATCAAGACTGGCTGCGGGCGCTCGGAAGGAGCCTCAGATGAGTTTCCAGGCACCGCTGTTCCTGGCCGGCCTGGCGGTCGTCCCGATCGCGATCCTGGCGCTGCTGCTCTCGCGCCGCCGACCGTCCAGGTACGTGATCCGCTTCCCGGCCGCGGCGACGCTCGCCGCCGTCGCGCCCAAGCACGGCGGCGTGCGCAAGAACCTGCCGCCCGCGCTGCTGATGATGGCGCTGGCGGGCATGGCGATCGCGCTGGCGCGGCCGGAGGCGACGGTCGCCGTCCCGGTGGAGCGGGCGAGCGTCATGCTCGTCACGGACACGTCGGGCTCGATGAACGCCGTCGACGTGCAGCCGAGCCGGCTCGCGGCCGCCAAGCAGGCCGCGAACCGGTTCCTGGACAACGTGCCGGAGCAGCTGCAGGTCGGCCTGGTGGCGTTCGCCGATGGCCCGCACACCGTGATGCGCCCCACGCAGGACCGCATGACCGTCGAGACGACGCTCAACGCCCTGCAGGCCGAGGGCGGCACGGCGACCGGCGACGCCCTCGACTCCGCCCTGCAGGCGCTGGAGACGCGGGACGAGAACAGGCCGCCGGCCGCGATCGTGCTGCTCTCGGACGGCGCGAGCCAGTCCGGGCAGGACCCGGCCGAGGTCGCCCAGCGCGCCCGGGCGGCCAGCGTCCCGATCTACACCGTCGCGCTGGGCACGCCCGACGGCGTGGTGGAGGGCAACTTCGGCCAGAGCATGCCGGTGCCGCCGGACCCGGAGGCGATGCAGCAGGTGGCCGAGATCTCCGGCGGCCGGGCGTTCACCGCCGAGGACGCCGGTGCGCTCGACGAGGTCTACGAGACGCTCGGCTCGCGCATCGGCACCAAGGAGGAGAAGCGGGAGGTCAGCGCCGGCTTCGCGGCCTTCGGTCTGCTCGCCCTCGCGGGCGCGGCGTTCACGTCGCTGCGCTGGCGCGGTCGGCTGCCGTGAGCTCCGCCACGATCTCGTCGATGATGTCCAGGCCTTCCTGAGCGCCGGTCTCCATGCCGGTCCCGATGATCATGTCGCGGACCTCCTTGGAGCCCACGCTCGTGGTCATCGTCAGGCGCGTCCGACCGCCGTCGATCGCCTCGAACACGTTCGTGTTGAGCGCCGCCCCCGCCTCGGGCGGCGCTCCCTCGAACACCTCGGTGTTGACGAGCTTCTCCGCCGGCTCGATCTCGCGGTACTCGCCGTGGAAGCCGACCTCGTAGCCGCCCTCGCTCGTCTCCATCACGTAGCGCCACTTGCCGCCGACCTGCAGGTCGATCTCGCAGCGCTTCATCGTGCCCCGCTTGCCGGGCCACCAGCGCGAGACCAGCTCGGGCGTCGTCCACGCCTTCCACACGAGCTCGGGCGGCGCGTCGAACTCCCGCGTCATCACGATCTCGGTGTCCGACGGCGTGGTCAGAACCGCTGAACCGCTAAGGCCGCTCATCACGCGCCTCCTTGTCTTTGAGTTCGTCGAGGACCACGTCCAGGGCGTCGAACCGCTCGCTCCAGGTGCGCTCGTAGTTCGAGACCCAGTCGTGGATGGGCTTGAGCCCGCGGCCGTTGAGGCGATAGACCCGCATCCGGCCGTCTTCACGTGCGTCCACCAGACCCACCTCTCGGAGGACCTTCAGATGCTTTGACACCTGTGGCTGGCCAAGTTCGAGCCGTTCGACGATGTCGCCGACCGGGCGCTCGCCCTCCATCAGCAGATCGAGGATCTCGCGCCGCCGCGGCTCGGCCACCGCGTTGAACACATCGGCTGTCGTCGCTGCTCGTGCCACGCACACAATATATACCCATATGGGAATGTGTCAAGCGAAGCCGCTAATGAGCTCTGCGGTCTCGAGCGGCACGTCCACCTGCGGACAGTGGCCGACGCCGTCGAGCTCGATCCACTCCGCGTGCGGCAGGTCGCGACGGTAGCGCTCCGCCGCAGCCGGCCACGGCAGCAGCTTGTCCTCGGTGCCCCACACCATCCGGATCGGGCAGGTGATCGGGCCGAGCGCCCAGTCGGACCGGCGCGCGACCTCGATCATGCGCGGCGTCTCGACGCACAACGCCGCGGCGCGGATCACGTCGGCGACGAGCTCGGCCGGAACGTGCTCGTGTCGCTCCGACATGGACGAGAGGACCTGACGGCGCCGCTCGGGCGAGGACGCGATCCACGCCGCGCGCGGCGCGGCGCCGCGGACGAGCTCGTGCATGCCGGCGAACCACTCGAGCGTGGCGTCGCGGACGCGGTCGTCGAGCCAGCCGCCGCCGGGGGCGAGACCGATCACCGCGCGGGCGCGCCCGCGCGCCGCGAGCCGCAGGGCGAGCGCGCCGCCGAGCGAGTTGCCCACGATGTACGCCGTCTCCCATCCCGCCTCGTCCATGCACCGCGCCACGGCGTCGGCCATCGTATGGGGCGTGATCTCCTCCGGCAGCGGCGGTCCGCCGAGGTGGCCAGGCAGCGCCGGCGTCAAGACCTCGAAGTCGCGCTCCAACCGCGGCCTCACCAGGTCCCACACGCGCGGGGAGCCGGTGAAGCCGTGGATGAGGACGAGCGGTTTCAGCGTGGCGTGTATTCCGCCACGATAAACGGCGGCTGGAACTGGTCGCTCGTGATGCCCGTGTTGAGCACCGAGAAGCGGTACTCCTGGTCGGACGCGGTCACGAGCGGCGCCTGACGCTTGCGCTTGGCCGGCGGCAGGAACGCGGTCGCGACGGTGAAGTGCAGCCGCTTGGCGTCCTTGGACAGCACCTCGCGCTTGCCCGTGCGCGAGTGGATGCGGATCAGCTGCAGCCGGAACGGGTCGCCGGCATAGATCCACGGATCGCGCGCGTCGTACGGGTCGAACGTGATGCCCTTCAGGCTCTCGAGCTCGTACTGGCGCTTGGCGACGGTCACGATCTCCGCGACCCGCTCGATCGCCGGGCGGCTGCTGTCGCGCAGCGTGGAGAGCTTGAGCTTCTGCACGCCGCCGGCGCACGTCGAGGACAGGTACAGCTCATCCCCGCGTACCGCGAGCGAGCCCGCGCCGGGCGCGAAGCTCCCGGGCGCCGCAAACGGCAGGCCGCCGACGGTCTGGCCCGAGCCGAGGAACGGGCAGCCGGCGAGGCCGGGCAGCGGCGTCCCCTGGTCGGGCGGGACCAGCCCTGGCCGGATCTGGCCGTCGCGACCGATCAGCCACAGGCCGCCGAGCACGGACTCGGACACGACGTACTCGCCGTTGGGCAGCACCTCGAGGTCCTCGGCGAACGCCAGCGGCAGGCCCGCGAAGTCGACCGTGCGCGTGAGCTTGGCGCTGAACCTGCCCTTGCGGTCGGAGTAGGTGTAGTCGTAGACGACCGGCGGGCCCTGCGGCGGGAACCCGCCCGCGTCGAGCACGACGAGCTTGCCCTCCCTCGGCGAGCGCAGCGCGAACGGCAGCTTGAAGCCGTTCGGCGGTGCAGGCAGGACGGCCTTCTCCCGGCCGCTCTTGCGGTCCAGGACGACGACGCGCGGCCCGTCGGTGGCGACGCCGATTCCCGGCTCGGTGACGAACACGTAGTCGTCGTCACCGGCGATGCCGTGGATCAGCGCGTCGCGTTCCGCGAGCGTCTTGACCTTGGCGGATGCAGCCTGTGGTGCGAGCAGCAGGAGCAGGGCCGCCAGCACTCCGAGCATGAACCTCATGGGCCCGCAGAGTAGTCAGCCCGAGCGAAGATCCGTCGGCGCGGCGGGCGCCGAAAATCCCACGGCGCGTCCGGCCGCGGGTACAGTCGGGCGGTGCACGAGCGAGTTCCCGCCCGAGCGCGCGATCCGCAGGCTGAGCCGGCCCAGGACCGGCCGCCGGCGGCGAGGATCCTCCAGCTGCACCAATCCGCGGGCAACGCCGCCGTGGCCCGCGCGATCCTCGCCCGCCAGACCCGCTATCCCGAGGGCAAGGACCTCGACAGCGGCTACTGGGGGCACCGCGGCCAGGGCATCCCGACCGACGAGCTGGCGACGAAGATCGTCACGGACCTGCTGCGCGATCCGCAGTACGCGGCCGCCGCGCCCGAGGTGCTCAACGGCTACTGGATCGTGCACATCGTCGAGGCGGTCGAGCACATCCGCCAGGCGGGCGCGCTCGACCAGCTCGCGGCCGTGTCGGGGTCGGCGACGCGGGTGCGGCTCGCGATCGCGCTGGTCCGCGACCCGGCGACCTTCGACGCCGAGCGCCAGCTGGCCGGCGTCAGCGACCAGGAGTACGCCGACCTCACCGGCGCGCGCCGCGACGGCACGCCGGCGCCGGGCGCGCCCGCGCACCCGCAGGTCGCCGAGCTGCGGGAGCTGCGCATCCCGCTCGCGCTGGAGCAGTTCGCGACCCGCCGCGCCGCCAAGTTCCAGGAGCTGCGCGCGGGCGAGCCGGCGCCGGCCGTCACCCAGCCCGACAACTCCCCCCGGCCCGGTCGCGAGCTGGAGGAGATGCTGCGCTGGGACGCGACGAACCTGCCGCCGCTGGAGACGCTGACCGCCACGCGCGGGGGCGAGCGCTGGGCGCACCCGAAGCACGCCGTCACCGAGGCAATCCTGGCCGCCCTGCAGCTGCGGGCGGTCGGCGGCGCGATGGCCCAGCTCGAACGCGGCGAGGGCGCCACCCACGACGTCCACGAGGAGGCGCGCGCGGGCACCGGCTGGGGCGAGATGATCAACTGGTGCGGGATGTTCGCCTCGCAGATGCTCGCCGGCGGCGGCATGGACCGCGATCTGCGCGGCGGCATGGACTCGACCTCGAAGGTCTACGCCTTCTTCACCTACGGCGAGGGGCACCCGGACGTGGTGCGCAAGTACATCCGCACGCCGGACGGCGGTCTGCAGACGCTGCGCGACTACCACGAGACCGCCCGCAACTCGCGCCGCAACTGGATCCCGACCGCCTCGATCGGCGCCGACGGCCTCGACATCCGGCCCGGTGACGTGCTCACGCTCGCCGTGGCCAACGAGAAGAACACGGAGAAGGCGTTCGGCGACCACATCGTGCTCGTGCACTCCTACGACCGCGCGACCAAGCGTCTGTTCACCATCGGCGGCAACGACGGCGGCTACGTGGTCCGCAACGGCGCCCCGCCGGCGCGCGAGTCGGCGACCGACCGCGCCGATCGCGAGCGGCGTGAGGCGGCCACCGGCGAGCGGCTGCAGCGACCGACGCGCGGCGCCCACGTCGGCGTCGGGAGCCAGGACCTGGGCCATCAGCCGACGCCGGGCCGGCGCGGGACGATCGTGCAGCAGACCCATGTGGCGGGGATCGGCCGGCCCTCGATCGTCGACTTCGAGGACCACGTGTATCCGTCCAACGCGGCCGCCGAGCGCGAGCTCGGCCGCCCCGCGCGCGGCGCGCGGGCGCCGGCGGCGCGCTAGGGCGCTTCGCCGGCCGGCGGCCGCTCGGCGCCCGCGCGGGCGAGCGTCGCCAGCGCCGCGGTGCCGACCAGCGTGGAGGCGCCGGCGAGCACCAGCACCATCCGGGCACGTCGCTCGGGCAGCGCGTCGCGGGCGCAGTAGGTGGCGCCGACGTCCACGAGGTCGGCGAAGGTCAGCGCCGCCACCCACGCCTGCAGCTCGCGCGCGTCCGCGCGCGCCAGCGCCCGCAGCGCCCCGCCCCCCAGCGCCACGTCGCGACCGCCCTGCGCGCGGACCATGACCTGCGTCCCGGGCCGCTTCGCGGCGCGCCCGATCCAGCTCGTCCGCGCCTCGTGCGGGCGCACGAGGTAGTTGAGACCGAACGCGGCATGGCTGACCGCCAGCGTCCCGGCGAGGATCCTGGGCACGTCCATGGCCGTTCACTGCCCGTCGGCGCCCGTGGGTACTCACGGCGCGACGCCGACCTTCGCGGCGCGAGTCGCCGTGGTGAGACGAGCGGTCAGGCGGCCGCGTAGAGCTCCGTGCGGTACGCGGCGTCGCGGGTCTTCTCGCGATACGCCTCCTGGATGCGCTCGATCAGCGGGTGGTGGGGATACGTGACCGGCCGTCCGTCGAAGGAACCGATGGGCACGACGCCCGCGCCCGAGCCGCACACGAAGGCGCCGTCGGCGGCGTGCAGCTCCATCGGCCACACATCGCGCTCCTCCGCGTCGATGCCCTGCTCGGCGGCGATCTCGAGCACGGTCCGGCGCGTGATGCCGGGCAGCGCGGCGCGCGTGGTGGGCGTGACGAGCGTGTCGCCCACGACGATGAACAGGTTCGCGCCCGTGCACTCGGCGACGGCGCCGAGCGAGTCGAGCATGACCGCGTCGTGGACGCCGAGCTCGCCCGCCTGCTGCTTGGCCACGATCGCGTCCAGGTAGTTCAAGGACTTGACGTGCGCGCCCAGCGACCGCGGCGCCTTGCGCACGATCGCGCTCGTGAAGAGCTTGATCGGGTCCGCGCCCAGGAACGGCGGGAACGGGTACGCGCTGACGATCAGCGACGGGACCGGGCACAGCCGCGGGTCGATGCCCGGGCCGCCGAAGCCGCGCGTGATGATCGGCCGCACGTGCGCGTCGCGCAGGTCCGAGCGCCGCACGACCTCGCCGATGATCGAGACGATCTCGTCGCCGTCGACCGGCATGGCGAGCCCTAACGAGCGGGCGCTGCGCGCGATCCGCGCCATGTGCAGCTCGGCGCGGAAGAGGCCACCATCGAACACCCGCATGCCTTCGAACACGCCGTCGCCGTACAGGAAGCCGTGATCGAAGATCGAGACGGACGCCTCGCTCAACGGCTTGTACTCGCCGTTGACGTACGCGACCAGTCCGGTGGTGTCGAAGCTCATGTACCTCTCCTCAGGAACGCCAGTATGCGCGGGTCAGGATGACCACCACGGGGATGATCTCGACACGACCCAGCCACATCAACACGGTGCAGATCAGCGTGGACAGATCGCTGAACGGCTCGAAGGAGCCGTACGGGCCGGCGAACCCGAACGCCGGGCCGACGTTGCCCAGGCACGCGGCGGCCGCCCCGAACGCCTCGAACGCGCTCAGCCCTTCTCCCGCCCGGCCCGAGTCGATCACGAGCCCCAAAGACCCGATCGCGAATACGAGCAGGTAGAGCAGCACGAACACGATCAGCGAGCGCAGCGCCTTCTCGTCCACGACGCGGTTGTTGGCCCGGATCGGGACGATCGCCTCGCGGTGCACGGTCTGCTCGAGCTCGCGCCTGACGAGCTTGAACAGCAGCAGGTGGCGGATGATCTTGATGCCGCCGCCCGTCGACCCGGCCGACGCGCCGGAGAACATCAGCAGCAGCAGCGTGACGGTCGCGATCGGCCCCCACTGCGCGTAGTCGGCCGTGGCGAAGCCGGTCGTGGTGAGGATCGCGGTCGCCTGGAAGAGCGAGTGGCGCACGCCCGCCTCGCCGCTCTCGTAGCCGCCGCCGATGACCTCGACGCCGATCAGGATCGAACCCAGCAGGATCAGGATCAGGTACAGCCGCAGCTCCTCGTCGCGGGCGAGCACGTCGAAGCGCCGCTGCACCAGCACCCGGTACAGGCGCAGGAAGTTGATGCCGGCGATGATCATGAACACCAGCAGCACGTATTGCGTCACGGGCGAGAACGCCGCCACCGAGATCGTCCTCGTGCTGAAGCCGCCGAGCGCGACCACCGACAGCGCGTGCCCGACGGCGTCGAAGAACGTCATCTCGTCGTCGATGCCGCTGACGCCGAGGAACCCGAGCACGAGGATCGCGATCAGCGTCAGGATCACGTACAGCCGCCACAGCCGGCGCGCCGTCTCCCGGATCGTCTGGCCGAGCTTCTCGATCTCGGTCGGCCCGGCCAGCTCGGACTGCAGCAGCTGACGCCCACCGATCCGCAGCCGCGGCAGGATCGCGACCGCGAGCACGATGATGCCCATGCCGCCCAGCCAGTGACTGAGCTGGCGCCAGAACAGCATCGAGCGGTCCAGGTCCTCGATCGTCGGCACGAGCGTCGCGCCCGTGGCGGTGAAGCCGGACACGGCCTCGAAGTAGGCGTCGATCGGGCGTGAGAGCTGCGGCCCGCCGGCCAGGATGTACGGCAGGCAGCCGAAGATCGGGATCAGCAGCCACAGCAGCGCGACGACCAGGAAGCTCTCGCGCGGCGTCACGGCCGCGCCCTCCTTGTCGCCCGTGATCTGGTCGAGCGCGTAGCCCGCGACGCCCGTGATCACGCCGGCGAGGACGAACGCCCACCAGACGTTCTCGCCATAGCCGATCGCGACCAGCGTCGGCAGCAGGAATGCCGGAGCCATCCACTTCAACACACCACCGACGAGGTCGAGCGCCGCGCCGACCTCGATCCCGCTCTTGCGCTTCACAGGATGCGCTCGACCGTGGAGGCGCGGCGCGACTCCACGAACACGATCACGCGGTCGCCCGCGCGCAGGATGTCCTTCGAGTGGGGGATGATCGCGTCGCCGTTGCGGATGATCGCGCCGATCACCGAGCCGGTCTCCGGCATCTGGTCGAAGCGCATCCCGGCCAGCTCGGACTCGGCCCGCACGGTCAGGTCGAGGATCTCGAAGCGGTCGTCGTCGAGCATCGCGATCTGCCGGATGCGCGGGTCGTGGCCGAAGCGCACGAGCTCCTCCGCGATCACCTGACGCGGGTTGATGGCGACGTCCACCCCGCCGCGCTCGTACACGTGCAGCGACGTCTGGTCGTGCGCGAGCGCGATCGTCAGCTGCACGCCCTTGGACTTGGCCAGCACGGCGCTGAACAGGTTGCCGGGATCGTCGTTGAGCGCGAACACGGCCGCGGTCGTGTGGCCGATCCGTTCGCGCTCGAAGAACTCGGAGTCGAACGCGCTGGCGTTGAACACGCGGGCCTCCGGGATCTCCTCCGCCACCTCGCGCGCCCGTTCCAGGCGGCCCTCCACGAAGCGCACGCGGATGCCGCGGTCCAGCAGCACGTGCGCGATCGTCGTGCCCATCCGGCCGCCGCCGAAGATCACGATGTCGTCCACGCGCTGGCGCTCGTGCGAGATCACCCGGCTCCACTGGCGCGCCGCGTCCGGCGAGCCGATGACCACGATGCGGTCCCCGGCCAGGACCCGCTGCCCGCCGTCCGGCATGATCCGCTCGTCGCCGCGGATGATGCTCACGACCTTCGAGTCCACGGGCAGCTCCGCGTCGCGCAGCTTGCGGCCGACCACGCCGTTGCCCCCGGCACCGTCGGGCACGTCGAACTCGACCACCTGCACCTTGCCGTCGGCGAACACGTCCGTCTGACGTGCCGCCGGGATGCCGATCAGGCCGGAGATCGCGTTGGCGGTCTCCAGCTCGGAGGAGACCATGAAGTCCACGTCGATCTCGCGCTCGCGCCACGCGTCCAGGTACTCGACGCTGGTCGTACGCACGATCACGCGCGCGCCGCTGAGCTTCTTGACCAGCATCGCCGAGACGAGGTTCGCCTCCTCACGCGAGGTGGAGGCGATGAACAGGCTGCAGTTCTGGATGCCCGCCTCGCGGATCACCCGCTTGGTGGTGCCGTTGCCCTCGACGATGCGGACGTCGTAGCGGTCGGCGAGCCAGGTCAGCCGATCGGCGTTGGTGTCAATCACCGTGATCTCGTGCTCTTCGTAGAGCGCATCGACGATCGCTCTCCCCACGTGTCCGGCGCCCAGTACGACGATGCGCATCGGTCGGAGAGCGTAGGGCAAGTCGAGCCCTCAGGGGGCACGAGGGGCCCGCCTTGAGGTGGCGGGCCCCACAGTTCACGGCTCTATGGGGTGCTGGTGGAGAGCGTGAACGTCAGCGTCTTGCTGTACGTGCCCGTCCGGAGCGGCTCATTGGCCCCGACGGCTTGCTTGAACGTGACGGTCACCTTGTCGTTGGAGACCGGCGCGGTCCAGGCCGCCTTCGAGAACGAGACCTGCAGCGGCGCGGCCAGCGAGAACGCGCCGTTGGTCATGTGCCCGGGGTCGGCCACGGTCAGCGCCGCGTCACCCGCGGTGGAGATCACGTTCGCCTCGCTCGTGGTGGTGTACTCCTGCGCGGTGCCCGCCACGAACGGCGGGAACTGGGTGGGACCGGCCAGCGTCAGCGACAGCGTCGCCGGCACCCCGCCGCCCACGGTGTGCGGGAAGTCGGCGCTGTTGACCAGGTACGTGACGTCCTTGGTGGTCACATTCCCGGCCTTGTCGCGCGCGGTCACGCGGAAGGACTTGGTCCCGACGGTCCCGGTGTCCAGGTTCTCGGCGTCGGCGGTGCAGGACTCGACGCCCGAGTCCCCGTCGGCGCAGGCGAACTGCACGGCGACCATCGTGCCCTTCTTGTAGCCCTGGCCCTCGTTGGCCGAGGTGATCGTCGGGCCGTCGAGGTCCTGCGCGAACGACGCGGTCTGCGTCTGCGGGTTCGACAGATCCGGCGTGCGCACGCGCCGCATCAGGTCGTGGTCGAGGTCCCAGGTGATCAGGCCGCGGCGGATGTCGGACTGGTAGATCTTGCCGTTGTAGAAGTGCGTCGACCAGTCGCCCGCGGTCGGCTGGAAGTGCGTGCTGAACGGCTTCGGATCGGCGTAGGCGACCTCGGTCGCGGCCGCCGGGTTGGTGAAGTCGATGACCGAGATGCCCTTCTGGTAGTTGCCCGAGACCGCGTAGTAGCCCTTGTAGGTCGGCACGACGTTGAAGTTGTGCCACGTGCAGTTCTCGATCGCGCTCTGCGGCCGCGTGTGCGTCATGCGACCGAGCTCGGTGCCCGTCGCCGGGTCGAAGAAGAACAGCAGGTTGTCGTTGGGCGAGGTCGGGAGGTCGGCCTGGCAGCGCGGGTTGGTGCCGCCGCCCGGCTCCCAGCCGAAGATCAGGACCTTGCCGTCATAGGTGAACGAGCCCGAGTGCGCCGGGCCGTTGCCGATCTCCGGAACCTGACGCGAATACATCAGCGTCGGGTTGGCGATGCCGCCCGGCGACTCGGGCGTGCCGGCCTCGTCGGCGGGCTTGCTCGGGTCCCACTTGAACACGGAGAAGCCGTTGCCGCCCGCGCACATCGCCATGTTCAGCTGGCCCATGATCACGTTGTTGTCGTGGCACTGGCGGTTGGCGACCGCGCGCCGCAGGAAGACGGCGTCGGACGGGTCGTCGAGCTTGATGCGCACGATGTCCATGCCCGGGCAGTTGTTCTCCGAGCCGCCGACGTAGACGTAGAAGTAGCCGCGCGCGTCGTCGGGCACGCCGGTCGCCGTGTGGGCGCCGCAGCCGTTCGGGACGCCGGCCCCGTTGCCGGTCGTCGCCATCCGGACCTTGCGGACGTAGACCGGGTTCGCCGGGTCGGCGATGTTCCAGATGTGCAGACCCTGGAAGCCCGTCAGGCCCGGGTCGTTGACCGGCTCGTCCATGCACGTGGCGCCGGCCTGCGAGCCCGTCGCGCCGCTGTCCCAGGTGCGCACGAGGATGTTGCCGTGCACGATCACGTCGCCCTGGCCGGCCGTGTGCCGGCAGGCCTCGGTGTTGTAGAGCTGGGTCGGGTTCTTCGGGTCGGAGATGTCGATCACGCGGAACCCGCTCCAGTGGCCCTGGAAGGCGAGGTTGCCCTTGAAGGCGATGTCGGAGTTGATGTCGGCGAGGCTCGTGCCCGTGTGCAGCGGCGGAACCCGCTTGGAGTAGCCGAGCGGGGTCATGTTCGGCGTGTACTCGAACGACGCGACGGCCTCCTCGACCGGGTCGGCGGCGGCGTCGGCGCCCGTCATGGCGACGCTGGCGGCGACCTTGGAGCCCTCCACGGGCGCGCAGTCGGCGTCGTTGTTCATCGTCGGCAGCGAGCCACCCCAGCCGATGCTGCTGTTGTTGGCCGACAGGAAGGTCGCCGTGGACAGCGACCAGGTCTCCGCGCAGGGATGCGCGTGCGCCGTGGGCGCGCCGATCGCGAGCACGCCTAATACGCCGGCC
This sequence comes from Solirubrobacter deserti, assembly GCF_003344625.1. Classification (GTDB taxonomy): domain Bacteria; phylum Actinomycetota; class Thermoleophilia; order Solirubrobacterales; family Solirubrobacteraceae; genus Solirubrobacter; species Solirubrobacter deserti. Next base: position 591,447 of record NZ_QPKJ02000006.1, read on the forward strand.
AGGCCGGCGAAGCCCTTCAACCGCATACGGAGCCCCTCTCCTTGTCCGAGCCGGGCCCCTCATGGCCCGCTCACGAGCCAGTTAGCCAGGGTCCAGAAGGCGAGTCCACCGCACTCCCCGTTGAGATCCCTCAACGCTCAGGCAGCCACACAACGATGGATCTCCGTGGCTGTGCACTCCACACAAAATCTCGCCCGGACTGCACGTTCCGGTAGGTTCGCTGCCGGTGCGCCCGACCACGATGAACCGATGCTCTCGCGCGTCGCGCTCGCCCTCGTCCTCTGGTTGACGCTCGCGGGCACCGCCCACGGCGTGGTCATCGATGTCAACCGCCTCGACGACCGCAGCGGCGGCGTCTGCGTCCCCGGCGACTGCACGCTGCGCGAGGCGATCGCGTCCGCCGCATCGGGCGACACCGTGCGGCTCGGCGGCGGCCCGAACGTGGCCGTCCACGCCGTCGAGCAGGGCACGCTCGAGGTCGAGCGCTCGATCACGATCGAAGGCGCCGGCTCCGGGGTGACCAGCATCGACGGCTCGACCAATCCGCGGCGGATCCTGCGCGTCCGCCCCGGCGCCACCGTGACCCTGCGCGACCTCACTCTCCAGGGCGGGAGGACCGGCTTCGAAGGCTCCGATCCGCTGGCCGTCGACGGCGGCGGCGCGCTGCTCAACGAGGGCGAGACGACGGTGGAGCGGGTCGTCTTCAGCGGCAACGGCCACAGCGCCGCAGGCGCGGCGATCGCCAACCGCGGGACGCTCACGCTCACCGAGGTCGACGCCTACGGCAACCACGGCGGGTTCGGCGGCGCGCTGTTCGTGCACGGCGGCACCGTGACGATCAACCGCTCGACCCTGCGGGCCAACGAGGGCCCGAGCGGCGGCGGCGCCGTCTACATGCGGGGCGGGACGGTCGCGCTGACCAACACGACCGTGGCCGACAACGGCTCGTTCGGGCCGGCCGGCGGCATCCTCAACGCCGGCGGCGCGCTCTCGCTGCTGAACGTGACGATGACCGGCAACATCAACGGTTCCCTGCAGCGGGAGTCCGGCACCACCGCCGTGCGCAACACGATCCTCGCGCGCGGCCACAACGACGCGTGCGGCCCGAACGCGATCAGCTCCGACCTCGGCGGCAACCTCGACGAGGACGGCTCGTGCACCGAGGACCAGCAGCGCGTCGCCGGGCTGGCGCCGTTGGCCGACAACACCGGCGCGACGCCGACCGCGGCGCTGCTGTTCGACAGCGCCGCGATCGACGCGCCCTTGATCACGGGCTGCCCGGCCGTCGATCAGCGCGGCGTCCCCCGCTCCGGCGCGTGCGACATCGGCGCCTTCGAGGCGGTCAAGGTCGGGGTGCCGTCGGTGACGACGCTCGACATCGGCGACTCGCTGTTCGCGACCCTGGACCTGCAGGGCGAGGCGGGCGCGCTGTACTTCGAGTACGGCACCGTGCCCGGCGAGTACGAGCGGACCACCGGCCTCGGCACGGGCGTCGTCGACGGCGCGGTCACCCGCAGCGAGTCGCGGCCGCCCTTCGCGCCCGGGACGACGTACTACTACCGCGCGGTGGCGGCGAACGCGTCAGGCGAGGCGCGCGGCGCCGTCAAGTCCTTCATGACCGGGGCCGGGCCGCCGTCGATCGGCCAGCTTCAGGCGGTTGATGTCGGCGGAGACAGCATCACGGTGCGTTTCACGGTCGACCCGGGCGGCGAAGGTGCCGAGTACCAGGTGCTCGTCGACGGCGCCCCGATGCCGCCGACGCCGCTGCCGGGCCTGGGCGAGCGGGAGATCACGCGGACGATTCCCGGCCTGGACCCCGACACCATGCACCGGATCCAGATCGTGGTCACCGGGCCGGGGGGTTCCACGTCCGGCGACGACGGGATCATCGACCGGCGGACGCTGCGCACCTTCGCCGGCGTGCCGGGCGAGCCCCTCACGGTGAGCGACGTCGGCGTGCCCGTGCAGGGCTGCCCGACGTCGGCGCTGATCCACTGGGGTGACGGGTCGAGCTCCCCCACGACGGCCATCACCTGCGGCCCGGGCGAGGAGTTCACGCTCGACGCCGCGCACACCTACGCCGCTGGCGGGCGCCACCGGGTGCGGGTCGACTATGACCGCGGCCCGGACGCGCAGCTCGCGACCGTGGTCACGCCGACGGCGAACCGGCGCGTGCTGTCGGTCAACGTCGCGGGCCGCGGGCGCGTGACCGGAGGCGGGCTCGACTGCCCAGGCGTGTGCTCGGTCGAGCGGCCCGCGGGTGCGGTGACGCTCACGGCCACGCCGGGCGCGGGCGAGCAGTTCCACGGCTGGGCCGGCAGTTGCCAGGGCACCGGCGCGTGCGAGCTCACCCTGACGGAGGATGAGCGCGCCTTCGCGGACTTCAGCGGCACGGAGCTGCCGGCCGAGCCGCCGCAGCTCAGCGGCCTCAACGTGGTCGACGTCACCGACGCCTCCGCGCGCGTGGTCTTCGACGTCGACCCCAACGGCTCGCCCACGACCTACCGCGTGCTGTTGAACGGCGCCCAGGTGACCGGCGGCTTCGCCGGCGCGGGCGACGATCCGGCCGGCCTCACCTACACGCTCAACGGGCTCGATCCGGGTGAGGCGTACGACGTCGAGGTGCTCGTCAGCAGTGCGGACGGTGAGGACTCCGCCGCCACGATGTTCGAGACGGCGAACCGCACGAGCGGCGTCGCGGGCGAGCCGACGCCGCTCGTGATCACGGGCGTGGCCTCGTTCTGCCCCGGTGAGGCGATCGTCGACTGGGGCGACGACACCACCCCCACCGCGCACCCCTTCACGTGCACGGGCACCACGGGCGAGTGGGCGTACCGGCTGTCCGCCGCGCACACGTACGCCGAAGCGGGCCGCTACCGGATCGAGGTGGACATCGCCGACTTCACGGAGGTCGTGTACGCCGCGATCGCGGCGCGCCCCGACCCGGGAGTCACGCCCACGCCGACGGCGACCGCCACGCCGACGCCGACGCCGACGCCGAACGTGCCGGGCGCGCAGCCGACCCCGACGCCCACGCCCACCCCGACGCCCACACCGCAACCCGAGCCGGGCCGCGAGATCGTGGCCGCGCCGGCCGGCGGCACCGTGCTGGTGAAGGTGCCGGGCACGAACCGGTTCGTGGCGCTCACGGCCGGTCAGGAGCTCCCGTACGGCACGGAGATCGACACGCGCAAGGGCCGCGTGACGCTGACGTCGATCCCCAAGCCGGGCGCGCCGGCCGAGACCGCGGAGTTCTACGACGGCCTGTTCAGGCTCTCCTACGTCGGCGGGATCACGAACCTGACGCTCAGCGAGCCGCTCGCGCCCTGCCCGCGCAAGGGCCGCGCGGCGTCCGCGGCCCAGAAGAAGAAGGCCAAGTCGCGCAAGCTCTGGGGCAAGGGCAAGGGCGCGTTCCGCACCAGCGGGCGCTACAGCGCGGCGACCGTGCGCGGCACGACGTGGCTGGTGCAGGACACGTGCGCGGGGACGCTCACGCGCGTCACGCAGGGCGCGGTCGAGGTGCGGGCGGGGAAGAAGCGCGTGATCGTGCGCGCCGGCAAGCGGTACCTGGCCAAGCCGCGCTAGTCGGCGCGGTAGCCGCCGCCGTCCGGGAGGCGGCGGCGCACGAAGTCCGTCGGCGGCGAGCCCGAGAACTGCTGGAAGTCGCGGACCATGTGCGCCTGGTCGTAGTAGCCGCTCACCTGCGAGATCTCCGCCCAGCTCAGTGTCGTCGCGCTGAGCTCGACGGCGCGCGTGAAGCGCAGGATGCGGGCCAGCAGCTTGGGTGAGACGCCGACGTGGTCCTTGAAGCCGGCGTTGAGGTGACGGCGGCTGCACTGGAGCTCGTCGGTGAGCGTGCCGATCGAGACGGTGCCGCGGGTCGCGTGCAGGCGGGTGAGGGCGCGGGTGATGCTGGGGACGGGCGAGACGGCGTCGTCGAGGCGGGCGAGGAAGAAGGCGTCCAGGGCGGCGAAGCGCTGCTCGAAGTGGCGGGCGTCCGCGAGCTGCTCGTGCAGGAGCGGACCGTCGGCGCCGAGCAACGCGTCGAGCTCGACGACGCGTCCGGTGAGCTCGTGCATCGGCAGCCGCAGCAGCAGGTGCGCGCCGACCGGCGTGAGGTCGATCTGGACGCCGCGCTGGGCGCCGCTGGTCTCGGTGATCGCGTAGCGGTCGTGCAGGCCGGCGAAGAAGCCGTCGTGGTGGGTCTCCCACTCGCCTTCGGCGTCGCGGACGCGGATCGGCGCGCCCAGGTTCATGATCGCCACGACGCGGACGCCCGGCAGCTCGCGGCGCCGCACGAAGCTGCCGGTGCGCTCGTCGTAGTCGCAGTAGCGCAGGATGTACGGCGCCAAGCGAGGGTCCGGCGCGCCCAGGACCATCTCCCACCGGTCCAGCTCGGAGACGTGCCGGAGAACCCGCGTCATGCGCTCGGCGGTTGGTGCAGCCCGAAGGGCGAGCCCTGGTTGTCCTTGACGAACTTGAAGCGCCCAAACCGCTTGACGTTGTCCTCGGAGTCGTCGCCGAAGTCGTCCTGGACCTCGCCGCCAAGCTCGACTACGCGCTTGAGCGCCGCGTCCATGTCGTCGACGCGGAAGAACACGTACGGCCACGCGCCCTTGTCGCCCGGATGCATGCCGCCGGGCACGCCCGGCGTCGAGATCGCGAAGCCTTTCATCGTGGGGCCGGTCTCGAACGTCCAGCCGAACAGCTCGCCGTAGAAGTCGCGCGCCTTCTCCGCGTCGTCGACGCCGAGCTCGAAGAAGCTGATGGAGGTCATGGGCGGGACGGTACGGGGCGTCAGGCCGGCTGTCTTGGAGAAATGTGATCGGCGATGAACGCGCGCAGCGTGGTCGGCGTCGTCGTGGTCGCGTCGCGCGGCTGCTCGGGCGTGAAGCCTTCCCGCAGGCCGGTCGACATGCCCATCAGCGCGCTGATCTGCCGCTCGTTCATCCCCGCCTGCTGGAGGCCCGCGCGCATCGCCTCGTCCGGCACCCGCTCCGCCTTCACCGGCGTGCCGGTCGCTTCGCTCAGCAGGTGGGCGACGTCGTCCCAGCTCAGGTCTTCCGGGCCGTGCACCGCCTGCACGTGGCGGCCGGTCCAGTCGCGGTTGAGCAGCCGCCCCGTCGCGACCTCGGCGATGTCGCGCGGGTCCACCCAGGGCATCTTGAAGTCGGTCGGCAGGATGATCGGCAGCGCCCCCCGCTCGATGTCCTCGCGCTGGTGGAGCAGGTTGACGAAGAAGAAGCCGCAGCGCAGGTGCGTGATCGCGGGCGCGACCCGCTCGAGGCGCTGCTCGGTGGCCGCGAGCCCGTCGATCTCCCCCGCGCCGCCGCGCAGCTCGGCGCCGACGCTGCTCTGGAAGACCGTGCGGGCGATCCCGTTGCGCTCGATCGCGTGCGCGGCCACCTCCGCGTAGGCGGCATAGTCGGCGAGCGGGTCGGGCGACATGAAGCTCGCCGGCGTGACCCAGTAGAGCGCGTCGACGCCCTCCATGGCCGCGGCGACCGCGTCCCGGTCGGTGAGGTCGACCTGGACGGCGTCGACGTGGTCCGGATGGTCGAGCTTGGCGGGGTCGCGCACGAGCACGCGTGGGCGGACGCCGGCGCGGATCAGCATGGCGGTGACGTGGCGCCCGACGTTTCCGGTGGGTGTGGTGACGGCGATCACACCCGGGATGATTACTCGCCGCGCCGGAAGCCGCCCTCGCTGTGGATCGTCTGGCCCGTGATCCAGCGCCCGTCGTCGGAGACCAGGAACGCGATCAGCCGCGCCGCGTCGTCCGGCTCGCCCCAGCGGCCGGCGGGCATGTGCTCGGTCACCGCGTCCAGCAGCCCGGGCGTCGCCCACCCGGTGTCGGTCGGCCCGGGGTTGACGCAGTTGACCGTGATGCCGCGGTCGGCGAGCCCGTCCGCCAGGGAGAGTGTGATCGCCGCCAGCGCGCCCTTCGATGTCGCATAGGCGATCGCACCGGGCATCGGCCCTTGCCCTTGGCCGGACGTCAGCAGCACGATCCGCCCACCTTCGCGCCCGTCGTGCTGGGCCGCGAACGCCTGCGCCAGCAGCAGCGACGCGCGCGTGTTGACCGCCCAGTGCGCGTCGAGCATCTCGGCCGTGACGTCTTCGAGCGCGCCGTCCGGCCCGCTCGACGCGTGGTTGCAGACGAGGATGTCCACGTGCCCGAAGGCGGCGCGCGCGGCGTCGATCAACTGCGCGGGCGCGTCCGGCCGCGCGAGGTCGAACCCGGCGTGCGCCGTCTCCCCGCCGAGCTGCGCGATCACCGCTTCGATGCCGGCCGGGTCCGCGCCCCACGCCCGCTCGGCGTCGTGGGCCACGTGATGGTGCGCGAACACCTTTACGCCGGCCTCCGTGAGCCGGCGCGCGATCGCGAACCCGATGCCCGCGCGGCGGCTGACCCCCGTGACGAGCGCGACCTTCACCCAGCGGATGATCTCAGCTGGGGCCGCCGATCACCGGCAGGTCCTTGAGCCCCATCCTCGCCTCCTCCGGCGCGCTGACGACCGTGACCGGCACGCCCAGCTTGCGCGCCTCGGCCGGTAGGTCGGTGCGTAACCAGAGCGACCGGCGCGCCGGGAGTGTCGAGATCAGGACCTCGTCGTAGCGCTCCTCGGCGAGCGCGGCCTTGATCGAGGCGAGCGGATCGAGGCCGGTGACGCGGCCGTCGACGTGCGTCGCCCGGCTCCGTGTCTCCCCCGCCGCCGCCTTGCGGAGCGCGGTGAGCGCCTGCTCGAGCGTCCAGTCGGCGTTCTTGCTGCGCTTGACCTCGGGAATCAGCAGCGTGAACCCGGTCCGCTCGGCGGCGGCGCGCCGCTCGACCGCGGCCAGCAGATCGGGCGTCCCGGCCGTGCGGTTCGCGACGATCAGCACCCGGCGCATGGACCGACGCTACGCCCCCTGCGCAGCGTCGGTCAACCCTTCCTTCGCGGTCAACGGGTGAGGGCGGCCGCCGCGGACACGCGCGCCAGCTTGCGCGGGTTGCGGATGGAGTAGATGCGGCTCACGCGGCCGTTCTCGACCACGAGGCTGATCACCGTGTCCAGCGCTCCGTCGAGCTCGATCCGCGTCCCCGGCATGCCGTTGACGTGCATCGGGACGACGACCGCGTCCGGCACGAACGAGCGGAAGCGCGAGAGCAGGCGCGCGACCGTCTTGGGGCCGCGGATCGGCCGCAGCGCGGCGCCGACCTCGCCGCCGCCGTCGGCGACGATCACGACGTCCGGCGCCAGGACGTTCAGCAGCAGCTGGATGTCGCCGGACTCGATCGCGGTCATGAACTGCGCGACCACGCGTTCCTGCTCGGCGCGGTCCACCTCGATCCGCGGGCGCCGCGCGGCGACGTGCTCGCGCGCGCGGTGCGCGATCTGCCGGACCGCGGCCGGCGACTTCTCGACAGCGGCCGCGATGTCCTCGTACGGGAAGTCGAAGACCTCCTTGAGCACGAACACCGCGCGCTCGTGCGGCTTGAGCGTCTCCAGCACGGTGAGCATGGCGATGCTGACCGACTCCGCGAGCTCGACGTCCTCGGCGATGTCGGGCGTGGTCAGCAGCGGCTCGGGAAGCCACTCCCCCACGTAGTCCTCGCGCCGGCGCCGGAGCGTGCGCAGCCGGTTCAGGGCCTGGCGGGTGACGATCCGGACCAGGTAGGCGCGCGGGTCGACGATCTCGTCGCGGTCGATCGGCTCCCACCGCAGCCACGTCTCCTGCACGACGTCCTCGGCGTCCGCCGCCGAGCCGAGCATCTCGTAGGCGACCGTGAACAGCAGGCTGCGGTGGGTGACGAACGGATCGTCGGTCATGCGACTGCCGGAGAGGCTACGGCGAGCGGCTTGAGCTCGCAGCGCGCCGCCAAGCCCGCGGCCTCGATCCCGACCGCGACGTTGGAGCGGCTGTAGAAGTTCGCCAGCGCGATGAACGAGGTGAGCTCGAGCAGGCCGGCCGGGCCGAGCGCCTTGAGCAGCGTGGCGGACAGCTCGTCGGTCACGGTGGGCGGCGTGTTCGTCATCGCCTCGGCGTACTCGAGCACGTCGCGCTCGAGCGGCGTGAACTTGTCCGAGCTGCGCCACACGGGCACCTCACGCGCCTTGGTGAGGTCCAGCCCCTTGTTGTTGGCCTCGAAGTAGCCGAGGTCCAGGCAGAAGCTGCACCCCACCTGGCTGGCCACCGCCATGTGCGCGAACGACTTCAGGTCCTGCGGGCATGCGTCCCACTTCTGCGTCTTGCGCCCCAGCCCGAACCCGAAGTTCAGGACCTTCTGGTTGTGCCACAGCACGCCGAGCGACTCGGGGACATCCCCGAGCATCTTGCGGGAGAAGCGCTTGACGATGGCGCCCTTGACGCCGGTGATCTCGGTCGGGGGGATGCGAACGGTGCTGGTCATGGCATCCAGACACCGCCCGCCTCCCCCGTGTGACAGAACTACTTGAGCGCGTCCACCTGCGCCTGGCTGGTGAGCACCGTGCCCGCGGGGACCCTCAGCCCGTCACGGAGCGTGAGGCCGGTCGCCGGCCCGGCGATGATCGCGCCATGCTCGATCGTGACGTCGTTGCCGACGGTCGCGCGGAACAGGATCGCGTCGTCGGCGATCGTCAGGCGGTCGCCGACCCTCAGCGGCCCGTGGAAGACGACGTTGTCGTCGGTGTCGAGGTTGGCGCCGATGCTCACGCTCGTGCCCTTGAGCGCGTGGAACGTGACGCGGTCCTCGATCTCCGCGTTCGCGCCGACGCTGATCGGCGAGCCCTCGTCGGCGCGGATCGACGTGCGCCGCCCGACCTTCGCGTTCGCACCGAGCCGGACGTCGCCCTCGATCCGCGCGCTCGGCTGGATGACGGCGCCGGCGCCGATCGTCGGGCGCTTGCCGGGGTTGAAGCTCGTCCTGGGCGAGCGGCTGATCCCGGTCACGGCCGTGTAGCCACTCTTCTCGTACAGGTGCGCGTACTCCTCGGCGAACTCGCGGTTGACCTCGAGCACGTCGCGCTGGAAGTCCGCGTCGCCCTCGGTCTTCTTGGGCAGCGCGTCCGCCTGCGCCTGCGTGGTGACCACCTGGCCGACGCCGACGAACCGGTCCTTCGGAACCTTGACGCCGTCGACGATCGCGCCGTGGCCGACGAACACGCCGTCGGCCAGCGTGGCGTTGACGATCCGGGCGCGGAAGCCGATGAACGTGAACTTGCCGATCCGGCTGTTGACCACCTCGGCCTGGTGCGCGAGGCTCGTGCGCGCGCCGGTGGCGGCGGTGCGCGCGCCGGGCTCGCCGGTGAGCGCGAGCACGGACACGTTGTCCTGCACGTTGGTGCGGTCCCCGAGCTGCACGTGGTGTCCCGGGTCGGCCCGGAGCGTCGTGTTGGCCGTGACGAACACGCCCTTGCCGACGCGGACGTCGCCGAAGCGCTCGGTCAGCGGGCTGATGAACGACCCGTTGACGACGACCGGCGCGGAGCTGCTCACTGGCTCGCCGGCGGTGGCTGCGACGGCCACCCCGGTACCCGCCGCGAGCACCCCCGCCGCGACTGCGAGCGCAATGCGGCGAGGTTGATGAGGTACTTCAGACCCTAGCGATGAACGCATGGCGCGCACCCTTGCACACGCCATGGCTCTCGCCGCGCCTACCCCAGCAGCGTCCAGGGGTCGAAGGCCTCGATCGGCACGACGCGGATCCGCGGCAGCGCGACCGTGAACGCTCCGACGTCGTCCTCGAGGTCGAACAGCTCGACGCCCTCGATCTCGGTGAGCAGCGTGCTGGTCATCTCGCGGAAGCCGATGACCCCGATGCGACGGCCCGGCTGCTCGGCCAGGTTCTCGACCTGGGGCGCGAAGTCGCCGTCGTGGGAGGCGAGCAGCAGGTCGCCGTGGCCGCGCTCGGCGAGGGCGTCGATCGTCTTCTGGATGGCGACGTCGACGACCTTCACGTCGGGCGGCCCGCTCAGCAGCACGGGCCGGTACTCGAGGGCGGTCAGGGCCTGGACGAACGCCATCGGCACGGTGCCGGAGGCGTTGAGGAAGAACAGGCCGCGCACGGGCTGCTCCCAGACGGCGCGGGCGTAGTCGCGGACGCGATCCCAGCGCGGGCGCTCCTCCGGGGCGGGGCGCCGGCCGAGGACGCCGGCGCCGAGCGTCGCGTCGATGTTCTCGCCGTCGATGAGCAGGAACGTCTCAGGCACGCCCGCGAGACTAACGCAGGCGGTCAGTCCATCCAGGCGCCGCGGCGACCTCATGCCAGCAAAACTTGCCATATGACAAGCAAGTACTTAGACTGGACAGCATGGACTTGGATCGCTTCCTCGATGAGGACCCGGGTGGACCCGTGGTCATGCTCAACCTGCTGCGCTTCCGGCCGGGCGGCGCAGCGCGCTACGACGACTACCGCCAGGCGCTGCTGGCGTCGGGGGTGGCCGCCGACGCCGAGCCGCTGTTCTTCGGCACCGGCTTCCCGTCGCTCGAGGGCGAGGACTGGGACGCGGTCCTGCTCGTCCGCTACCCGAGCCGGGCGGCGTTCGCGGGCATGATCCGCTCGCCCGAGTACCGTGCGATCGAGCCCCTGCGACGCGAGGCGCTGGAGGACGCCGTGGTGCAACCGACACACTGGCTGATGTGAGACGAACACAGGCGGAGCGCCGGGCGCAGACCGAACGCCGGTTGCTGGAAGCGACGATGGAGATCGTGGCCTCGCGCGGCGTGCGCGCGGTGACGCTGGCCGCGGTCGGCGAGGCGGCGGGGTACTCCCGCGGGATCGTCACGCACCAGTTCGGGTCCCGCCAGGGGCTGCTGGACGCGTTGACGCTGGAGCTGCAGAACCGCTTCGTGCCGCCGGAGACCGACGACGTGCTCGAGTTCGTCGACGCGTACCTGGCCGCGTTCGAGGAGCGGCCGCTGGACACGCGCGTGTACGCAGTGCTGTGGGCGGAGGCCCAGGCGGGCGACGTCGACCTGCTGCCCGCGTTCGAGGCGCGCGACGCCCGCTTCCGCGCGACCATGGCCGGCTACCTCGACGGCGACGAGGCGATGGCGGCCGTGGTCGTCGCGCTGCTGCGCGGGGTGGCGCTGATGCAGCCCGAAGACGCTCGCGCGCAGGTGCGCGCGTTGCTCGCCCGGGGCGTGGCGTCATCGACGTGACCCGGGCCGGTTGACCGCGCGGGCGGGTGGTGAGCCCCGCCGCATGCCCCAACCCAAGCAGCCCGTCACCGACGACACCATCCAGGTGCGTCAGCTCAGTCACTACCAGTTCACGTGGATCGCCGGGGAGCCCGGCGAGCCCGGCATGTGGACCCTGCAGCTCGTGCTCGACCAGGGCGCGTGGGAGGAGGTCCTGACCGTCGACCCCGACGACGCCGACAACCTGCAGGACATGCTGTCCACCGCGCAGATCGTGCACTACGACGTCCGCCGTCGCACGTTGATGTTCGGGACGACCCCCGTGGGCAGCGCCTAACCTCGTCTGCATGGCGGTCGCGACCCTCGACAACACGTTCGCCCGTGAGCTGGAAGGGCTCTCGGTGCCGTGGCAGGCGGCGCAGGTGCCGCAGCCGCGGCTGCTGATCCACAACGAGGCGCTCGCGGCGGAGCTGGGCGTGGAGTGGGGCGTCGATGTCTTCGCCGGCAACGAGGTCCCCGAGGGCGCGACGCCGGTCGCCCAGGTCTACGCCGGCCACCAGTTCGGCGGGTACTCGCCGCGGCTGGGCGACGGGCGCGCGCTGCTGCTCGGCGAGGTCGTGGATCGCGCGGGGCGGCGCCGTGACCTGCACCTGAAGGGCTCCGGCCGTACGCCGTTCGCGCGCGGCGGGGACGGCAAGGCCGTCGTCGGCCCGATGCTGCGCGAGGCCGTGATCGGCGAGGCGATGCACGCGCTCGGCATCCCGACGACGCGCGCGCTCGCCGTCGTCGCCACGGGCGAGAAGGTGATGCGCGAGGCCGGCCCGCTGCCGGGCGCGGTGCTCACGCGCGTCGCCTCTTCGCATCTGCGCGTGGGGACGTTCGAGTACGCGGCGCGCAACGGCGGCCTGCGCGAGCTGGCCGACTACGCGATCGCCCGCCACTACCCGGGGCTCGGGTACCTGGAGTTCTTCGAGGCGGTCGTCGAAGCGCAGGCTTCGTTGGTGGCGCGCTGGATGCTCGTGGGCTTCATCCACGGCGTCATGAACACCGACAACATGGCGATCTCGGGCGAGACGATCGACTACGGCCCGTGCGCGTTCATGGACCGCTACGACCCGGCGACCGTCTTCAGCTCGATCGACCACATGGGCCGCTACGCCTATGGCAACCAGCCGGCCGTCGCCCAGTGGAACCTCGCGCGGTTGGGCGAGACGCTGTTGCCGCTGATCGGCGGCGAGGACGCGGTCGAGCGGGCGACGTCCGTGTTGACGACGTTCGAGGATCGCTACGGCCGCGCCTGGCGGTCCGGCATGGCTGCGAAGCTCGGGCTGCGCGAGCCGGACACGGCGTTCATCGAGGAGACCCTGAAGGTGCTCGAGGAGCAGCGGGTCGACTTCACCTCGTTCTTCCGCGCCCTGCCGGACGCCGCGTTGGGCGACAACCGCCGCGCGCACGCGCTGTTCGCCGCGCCGGCCGAGTTCGACGCGTGGGCCGACTCGTGGCGGCCTTTGACCTCGTCGGACGGCCTGGCGGCGTTGAACTCCGTCAACCCGATCTACATCCCGCGCAACCACCTCGTCGAGGAGGCGCTGGCCGCGGCGATGGACGACGACCTGCTGCCGCTCGGCCGCTTGATGGAGGTCCTCGCCCGCCCGTTCGAGGAGCGCGAGGGCCGCGAGGTCTACGCGGAGCCTGGGCCGGAGCGCTTCTACCAGACGTTCTGCGGCACTTAAGTCGCAGAAGCTTCGCAATCGCGTCTTGTTTCGCGACGGCGCCGCGGGCGACGATTCGCGGCATGGTCGTCGAAAGCTCGATTCGTCAACCAGCGGTTGACAAAGTGATCGCTCGGATCGCCGCCCGGCAGTGGGGCCTGGTGAGCGCCCGTGATCTGCGCGCGCTCGGGCTGTCGCGCCAAGCGATCTCGAAGCGCGTCGCGGCAGGACGGCTGTTTCCGGCGTATCGCGGAGTGTGGGCGGTGGGGCACCCCAACCTCCCCCTCGAAGGCCGGTTTCTGGCGGCGGTGCTCGCCTGCGGCCCCGGGGCCGTCCTCTCCCACTGGTCCGCCGTGGTCCACTGGGGCCTCCGGCGTTGGATCGAGCACGACCCGCACGTGACGTCGCCGACCAAACGCGACCGCGCCGGCATCGTCAACCATCGGTCCGATCACATCGAAGGCACGGTCCACAGGGGCGTCCCCGTCGTCACGCCCGCTCGCGCGATCTGCGACATCACCGCGACCGCGACCGTCAAGGTCCTGCGCGGCGTCGTGAACCATGCGCTCGGCCTGGAGCTCGTCACGCTCGGGCAACTCGTGACCTACACCGGCCGCGGAGCGAAGAAGCTACGTCGCGTCCTCGCCGAGGCGGCGCCCACGAGGAGCGAGAACGAGAACCTCGTCCTGCACCTCATCCACGATGCCGGCCTGCCGATCCCGCTGGTCAACCCGCGACTGGACGGCACGAGCTACATCCCCGACTTCCTGTGGCCCGAGCGGGGACTGATCCTCGAAGCCGACAGCCGGCGCTTCCACGGCAACCTGATCGCGCGCGCCGACGACGCGTCCCGCCAGCTCGTGCTCGAGCGGATGGGCCTGCGCGTGATCCGCACGACGTGGCGGGAGGCCACCGCGCAGCCCGCCGTGGTTCAGCGACGAATCGCGAACGCGCTGGGCGCAGAGGTAGTCTGATTCCCATGACGGAGTTCTTCGGCGCGTGCCCGCTCGACTGCCCCGACGGGTGCAGCTGGGTGGTGACGGTCGAGGACGGCGTCGCCACGCGGCTGCGCGGCAACCGCGACCATCCGTACACGGCAGGCGCGTTGTGCGCGAAGGTCAACGGCTACCTGGATCACGTGCGCGCCGAGGACCGCATCCTGTACCCGATGCGCCGCGTCGGGGCGAAGGGCGCGGGCAAGTTCGAGCGCATCAGCTGGGACGAGGCCACGGCGGAGATCGCGGCGAAGCTGCACGCGGTGAAGGACGAGTTCGGCGGCGAGGCGATCTGGCCGTTCCAGGGCACGGGGTCGCTCGGCTACGTGCAGGGCCTGGAGGGCCGCGCCGGCCAGCCGCTGTGGAACGTGCTCGGCGCGTCGGTGCACGAGATGACGGCGTGCAGCGTGGCGGGCAAGCTCGGGGCGAGCTACACGACCGGCACGGCCGCGGGCATGGACCCCGAGACGTTCGCGGACTCCAAGCTGATCCTGCTGTGGGGCACGAACCCGCTCACCTCCGGCCACCACGTGTTCAAGTTCATGCGCGAGGCCCAGAAGCGTGGCGCGTACGTGGTGTCGATCGACCCGATCAAGACCCGCACCGCCGAGCGCGCCGACGAGTGGCTCGCGCCGCTCCCCGGCTCCGACGCCGCGCTGGCGCTCGGCCTGCTGCACGTCGTGCTCGAGCTGGGTGCCGAGGATCGCGAGTACATCGCGCGCAACACGGTCGGCTTCGACGAGTTCAAGGAGCGCATCCTCCAGTTCTCGCCGCAGCGGGTCGCGGAGCTCACGGGCCTGCCGGAGGAGCGGATCCGCGCGCTCGGCGAGCGGCTCGCGACCACGCGCCCGACCGGCATCCGCTGCACGCAGGGCATGCAGCGCCACGCGGGCGGCGGCGCCGCGCTGCGCATGCTCTACGCCATCCCGGGCGTGACGGGCGACTGGCAGTACCCGGGCGGCGGCGCGTCGTACTCGACCAGCGGGCGCTTCACGCCGAACTTCGAAGGGGTCTACCGCGACGACCTGCTCCAGCAGCCGGTCCGCTCGCTCAACATGGTCCGCCTCGCCGACGAGCTGCTCAACCAGGACGACCCGCCGATCAGGGCGCTCGTCGTCTACCAGGCCAATCCCATGGGCTCCAATCCGGACCAGCGCCGGGTGCGCGAGGGCCTCATGCGCGAGGACCTGTTCACGGTCGTGCTGGAGCAGTTCCCCACCGACACCGTCGACTACGCGGACATCGTCCTGCCCGCGACGATGCAGACCGAGCACCTGGACGTCAACGACGGCTACGGGCACTCGTACGTGCACCTGAACCGCCCGGCGGTCGCGCCGCGCGGCGAGGCCAAGTCCACGCTGGAGACGTTCCGCCGGATCGCACGCGCGATGGACCTGGATGAACCGGCGCTCTACGCGAGCGACGAGGAGGTCGCGCGCACGCTGCTCGGCGACGAGCTGTTCGAGGAGCTGTGGGAAGTCGGCTGGAAGCGCTACCTGCCCGAGCGCTACGTGCCCTTCACCGACGGCTTCCCCACACCGTCCGGCAAGCTCGAGTTCTACTCCGAGAAGGCCGCGGAGGCGGGCCTGGACCCGATCCCCGGCTACACGCCGTCCCAGGCCACCGCGCCGGACGAGCAGCACCCCCTGGCGCTGATCGCGCCCGCGAGCCACTGGTTCCTGAACACGATCTTCGCCAACAAGCCGGACCTCATGGCCAAGGCCGGCGGCCCGCGCATCACGATGCACCCGGACGACGCGCGCGAGCGCGGCCTGACCTCCGGCGACACGGTCCGCGTGTTCAACGCACGCGGCGCGTTCGAGGCGGAGGTCCTCGTCGCCGACAGCGTGCGCCAGGGCGTGATCGCCTCCACCAAGGGCCACTGGCTCAAGCACGTCCGCGGCGGCGCGAACGTCAACGCCACCACCGACGAGCGCGACTCCGACATGGGCGGCGGCGCCGTCTACCACGACAACCGCGTCGAGGTCGAGCGGGTGGGTAGCGTCAACGGCGATGACCAGCCGAGAGATCAGGCTCGCTTCGCGCCCCGAGGGCGAGCCGGAGCCGTCCAACTTCGAGCTCGCTGAGACCGACGTCCGCGCGCCCCAGCGGGGCGAGCTCGTCGTGCGCAACCGGTACATGTCCGTCGACCCGTACATGCGGGGGCGGATGAAGGACGTCAAGTCGTACACGCCGCCGTGGCAGATCGGCCAGCAGCTCGACGGCGCCGCGATCGGCGAAGTCATCGCATCCAAGGTCGACGGGTTCGCCGAGGGCGATCTCGTGGTGCACGGCCTCGGCTGGCGCGAGGTGGCCGTGGTCAAGGCGCAGTACGCGCAGAAGGTCACACCGCCCGCGGGCGTCCCGGAGTCCGCGTTCATCGGCGTCCTCGGGATGCCGGGCCTGACCGCCTACGTCGGCCTGCTCGACATCGCGGAGCTGCGCGACGGGGACATCGTGTTCGTGAGCGGCGCCGCGGGCGCCGTCGGGTCGCTCGCGGGCCAGATCGCCAAGCTCAAGGGGCACACCGTGATCGGCTCCGCCGGCTCGCCCGAGAAGGTCGAGTGGCTGAACGAGTTGGGCTTCGACGCCGCGTTCGACTACCACGACGGCGAGGTGCGCACGCTGCTGCGGGAAGCCGCGCCCGACGGCATCGACGTCTACTTCGACAACGTCGGCGGCGACCACTTCGCCGCGGCCATCCACGCCATGAAGCAGAACGGCCGCGCGGCCCTGTGCGGCGCGATCTCCAGCTACAACACCGACGAGCCCGCGCCGTTCCAGCTCATGCAGGCCATCGGCAAGCGGCTCAAGCTGCAGGGCTTCATCATCAGCGACCACGGCGACCGCCGGCAGGCGTTCATCGACGAGGTCGGCCCGTGGGTCGCGGACGGCCGCGTGCAGTTCCGCGAGACGATCGTCGACGGTGGCGTCGAGGCCGCGCCGCAGGCCTTCATCGACCTACTGCGCGGCGCCAACACGGGCAAGATGCTCGTGCGCTTCTAGGCCGCGGCCGCGTTTGCGTTCGCCCTTGAGGGCGCGGCCGAGCGCGGCCGGAACGGCCAGCTCGACTTCCAGCGGAGCGATCACGAGCTCCTCGGCCACGCCGGTGATGCGCTCGTGCAGTGCCCGGCGTGCGCGCCGCGCGCGGCGGCGCGCGCCCGCCCGGTTGACCAGCCGCGCGATCAGCGCCAGCAACAGCCCGGCCAGCAGGCCGCCGATGAGCAGCGCGGTCGGCGCGGGGACGCCTCCGATGTCGGGTGTCGGCACGACGTCGTCGAGCTGGAGATAGCCGAGCCCCGCCAGCGCGACGAGCCACAGCGCGCCGGCCGCGGCCGCCAGTGCGCACGCGAGCTGCAGCCCGCGCGCGACACGCCACCACCGCGGTCGGGTCATCCGCAGGTCCGCGCCCGCCATCGCGCGGTCGAGCCGGTCGGCCAGCGCGCCCTCCTCGGCGGTGGCGGCGCGGCGCGCCAGCGCGGGCCACGGCTCCGGCAACCCGGACGACGCGTCGTGGGCGAGCGTGCGGATGGCGGAGTCGAGCAGCGAGCGCTCCACCGGCGTCGGCGGCGGCAGTGACGTGCGCGCGTCCTCGGCCTGTGCGCGCTCGAGCCCCAGGCGCCGGAGCGGGTCGGGCCGCAGCCGCCGCACCCAGGAGATCCACGGCACGCCGGCCGCGAGCGCGCCGCGGTGCTTGTGCGCACGCTCGACGGCGCGCACGACGCCCGGCAGGCCCGCCGCGTCCGACAGCGCGGCGACGAGCCGCTCGCGGTCGCGCCGGCTCACGCCCGCGGCGCGACCCTTCCCCGCGGCGGCGCGCAACGGCTCCGCGACGGAGGACACGTCGGCTTCGAGCCGGGCCAGCGCGGCCTTGCGGCTGCGCACGCGCTCCTCGACCGCCTCGCGCAACGCGTCGGTCCCCTGGCCGGTGCGCGCCGACAGCGCGAGCACGGGCATGTCGCCCAGCCCGCTGGACGCGAGCACGCGCTGCAGGTCCTTGCGCGCGCGGTCCACCTGGTCGCCGAGCAGGTCCGCCTGGTTGAGCACGACGAGCATCGCCGCCGCGTGCCCGGCCATCGGGCGCAGGTAGCCCTCGTGCAGCGTCGCGTCCGCGTACTTCTGCGGATCGACGACCCACACCAGCAGGTCGACCATCCGCACGAGCCGGTCGACCTCGGCGCGATGGGCGGCCTCGATGGAGTCGAAATCGGGCAGGTCGAGCAGCGCCAGGCCTTCCGGCGCCTCCGGCCCGAGCGCGTGCCGTTGCCGGATCTCGAGCCAGTCGAGCAGCGCGGGCTCGACCGCTTCGCCGACCGCCGCGGTCGTGGTGGACGTCGTCGGCCGGCGCACGCCGGAGCGCGAGAGCTCGCGCCCGACGAGCAGGTTGAACAGGGTCGACTTGCCGGCGCCGGTCGGGCCGGCGAGCGCGACGACGGTGGCGTCGAGCCCGTGGCCGAGGCGTTCGCCGGCGCGCCGCACGAGCGCGCGGGCCGGCGCCACGACTTCCGGATCCAGCCGGCCTTCGGCGAGCTCTACGGCCTCGGCGAGCGCGCTCAGGCGCTGGTCGAGCTTGCTCATCGCGCGGACTCGAGGCTCCGCACGGTCTCGCGCAGCTGGACCGCTGCGTCCGTCGGCGGCGCCGCGGGCGCGAGCAGCGCCTCGTAGCGCTCCGCCTCGGCCTCCAGGAGCCCGCGGGTGCGCTCGAGCAGCATCGTGCGCGCGCGGGCGGCGAGCGTGCGCACGGCCTGGTCGCCCAGCAGCGCCTCGAGGATGCGCTGGCCCGCCGCGGAGGTCCCGCCCGCGACCGCGAGCTCGGCGCCGGTGAGCCCGCCCGTCTGGGCGAACACCGCCAACATCACCACCAGGCCGGCGCCGTTGACGCCGAGCGACGCGAAGCGCGCGGTCTGGCGGCGGTTGCCGGCTTCCTTGCGCACGAGCTCGAAGACGTCGCCCTGCCAGGCGCGGACCTCCTCGCGCGTGCGGTCGAGCAGCGCGGCGGAGGCGGCGTCGAGCCGGCCGGTGCCCTCCAGCAGTGCGCGACCGGCCGGGCGGCTGCGCCAGTCGGTCGCGGCGCGCTCCGCGGCGCGGTCCGCCGCGGCGTGCACGACCGCGTCGACGTTGGAGCGCACCGCGGCCTGCAGGCGCGCCTCGGGCGCGGGCCCGCCGGTCACGAGCGAGCGGAGCCGGTCACGCACACGCGAGAGCCGGGACTCGAGCTCGCGCATCAGATCGCCGGTCCCGACGACCTCGTGCCAGCGGGCGAGGACCTCGCCGCGCAGGAGCGTCCCGCTGCGCAGCGCCTCATCGATCTCGTCCAGCCCGCGCTCGTACGCGCCTTCGACATCGGCGCGCAGCTGGACCGCGGTCGCCTGCTGCTCATCGAGCGCTTTGCCCACGGCGCCGACGCGCCGCGGCAGGCTCTCGAGCGCGCCGGTGAGCGTGCGGCGGACGAGGTCCGCGCGGCCGGTGGCGTCCGCCGCCAGGCCGTCGAGCCAGCCGCGGACCGGCGCCAGCGCGGCCGCCGGCAGGCGCCCGTCCTCCAGCGCCGTCTCGGGCACGACCAGCAGCTCGGCGGCGCCCAGGCCTTGCTCGGCCATCATCGCGCGCAGATGCCCGGAGACCTCGGCGGCGCCTTCGCGCGGCACGCGGTCCAGCACGAGCGAGAGCGCGGTGCCGCGGTCCCGCGCGCTCTGCAGCAGCTCCCACGGGACGGCGTCGGCGTAGCGGGCCGCGGTGGTCACGAACAGCCACGCGTCGGCCGCCGCCAGCAGCTGGCGGGCCAGCGCGCGGTTGGTGTCGACCACGGAGTCGATGTCCGGTGAGTCGAGCAGCGCCACGCCCGTCGGCAGCCCGCTCGTCGGCGCGAGCTCCAGGCCACCCGGCCCGGCGTCCCGGCCGGTCGTACGGCTCATCCCCGGCAGGATGCGGTCGTCCTCGAACCAGCGCAGGTCGTCCGGATGGCACACGAGCACGGGCGAGCGGGTCGTCGGCCGCAGCACGCCGGCCGCGCTCACGGGCGCGCCGACGAGGCTGTTGACCAGCGTCGACTTGCCCGCGCCGGTCGAGCCGCCCACGACCATCAGCAGCGGCGCCTCCATGCTCTGCAGGCGTGGCAGCAGGTAGTCGTCGATCTGGGCGATCAGCTCGTCGCGCACGTGGCGGGCCTCCTCGGCGCCCGGCGCCTCCAGCCGCAGCTCGAGGCCCCGCAACGTCCGGCCGAGGCCGGCGAGCCCGTGCGTCAGCGCGGTCGGGGACTGCACGCTCATGGCGTGACGCTTCCCACCGCACGCGACAAGCAGTCAGCCCGCGGTCAGATGTCGGCGCGCGTCAACACCTCGAGACCGTCCACGGTCAGCAGCCGTCGAGCGCCAGCCACTCCGAGTAGCGGGCGCGCTGGTCCGGCCACGACGTCTTGAAGCGGATCTGCGTGTACACGGAGCGGCCGTCGCAGAAGTCGAGCCCGCCCACCTGCACGGTCGTCCGGTAGCGCGGGAGCGAGCCGTCGCGGTCGCGGTGATTGGCGGTCTGGCGCCCACGCGCCGTCGCGATCGGCTTGCCCCAGCCGCGCCACTTCAGGCTGGTGAAGTTGGCGCCGCTCGCGCCGCTGCCGACGGCGCACGAGGACGGGTGCTGGCGGAACTTGGACCCGCAGGCCATGACGGTGGCGGCGTTCGCGGACCCTGCGCCGAGGCCGAGGATGCAGAACGCGAGAAGGCAGACCCTGAGCATGCCCGGCACGCTACGCGGCGCCGTTGACCCCGTCTGCCGCTCCATGGTGTGGTTCACCGAACACCCTGCGCTTCGCGGCCTCGAAGTCGCGCAGCGGCTGGGCGGTGTCGTCCTCGTGCACGGACAGCACCCGCGCACGGCCGACGATCCGGTCGCGCTCGAGCAGCGCGACCACGGCGTCGTCGTCCACCCCCCGTCGCGGTAGCTCGTCGAACATCCACGCGCGGGCGATCGCCGAGCCGCCCGGCGCGACCTCGGCCACCTCCTCGAACACGAGCACCGCCTCGTGCACGATCGGCTCGACGTCGCGGCGGCGCCGTCCGAACGACAGCGACGCGCGATAGCCGTCGCGCGCGGGCCGTCGCCGCCCGTCGCGCTCCGTCGGCGCGAACTCGACCTCCAATCGCAGGACCACGCTCATGAGAGGCAGTGTCGCCGTGTTCACGGACGGTGTCGTGCGGCAGGGCGGCACCTCGACGGGCGTGCGCGTGAGCGGCACAGCCGGTACTTAATGCCGGTGTGATCACCGACACCGACCTGACCTACCTGCGCCGCGCGGTCGACCTGGCGGCGCAGGCCCTCGAGGCGGGGGACGAGCCGTTCGGCTCGGTCCTCGTCTCCGCGGAGGGCGAGGTGCTCTTCGAGGACCACAACCACGTGGTCTCCGGCGACGGGACCCAGCACCCCGAGATCGCCATCGCACGCTGGGCGGGCGCGAACCTGAGCCTGGAGCAGCGCGCGGCCGCGACCGTCTACACGTCCGGCGAGCACTGCGCGATGTGCAGCGCGGCGCACGGCTGGGTCGGCCTCGGGCGGATCGTCATCGCCGCGTCCACGGACATGTTCGTCGCCTGGCGGGAGGAGCTCGGCCGCCCACCGGGGCCGGTCGCGCCGTTGCCGATCACGACCGTGCTCCCCGGCGCCCTCGTCGACGGCCCGGTGCCGGAGCTCGCCGCCGAGGTCGGCAAGCTCTACAAGGCCTTCTAGCCCTCGACCTCGCCCCAGGGCGCGCGGTCCAGCGCCGCCTCGAAGTCCGCGCGCGTGTGCACGGGCTCGCCGTGGGAGACGAGCACGTGCTCGAACGGCAGCCCGAGCATCGCGCGCAGCGCCGGCAGCACGCGCGTCTCGTGGTACGGCGTGCTCCACACCAGCAGCTCGCCGTGCGGTGCGGTCATGCCGTCGGCGAAGATCAGCGCCTGCTGCTCGGGCAGATACAGCGGCGTCTCGAGCATGTTGCGCCCGTCGTCGAGCGCGATCAACCCGCCGGGAAGCTCGTCCCCCGGGCGCACCGGCGCGAGCTCGGTCTTCGGGATGTCGTCGCGCCAGTACATCATCGGCCCGTGCGCCTCTGCCCCGTACCAGCGCGCGAACAGGTCGACGTCCCGCACGTGGTCGGGCTTGATCACGACGACATGGTCGACCTGCTCGATCCGGTCCCACACGGCGCGCTCGCGCGGGTGCGGCGCGAGTGGGTCCAGCAGCAGCGTGACGCCGCCCGAGCGCACCGCGAACGAGGACACCTCGGAATTCCAGTCATCGTTGCCCGGTTCCCAGGCCGGATGGGGCTGGCGCCACAGCCACAGGCCGTCCGCCACGTCACGTACCTCGACGCTCATCGCGCGGACTCTACGTGGGCGACGTCCGCGAGGGCGCGCCAGATCAGCGCGAGGATGAGCGCCGAGCCGGCGAAGCCGAACCAGAACGGCGCGGTGAGCCCCGCGACGCTCGCGAGCACCCCGCCGATCGCCTGCCCGACCAGGATGCCGCCGTGCACGCCGAGCGAGTAGACGCTGCCGACGCGGCCCTGCAGCTCGGCCGGCGTCGCGCGCATGCGCACGGCCATCGACAGCGTCCCCCAGACGAAGATGTGCGCGCCGAACACGACCATGATCGCCATCGCAACCGCGGCGCTGGTGGTCAGGGCGAGCCCGAGGTGGGTGCACGTCTCGATCGCGAGCCCGACGCGCATCAGCGTCGCCAGTCGGAAGCGCCGCTCGAGCCGGTCGTAGGCGAGCGTGCCGAAGATCCCGCCGACGGCGACGAGCGTCGAGAGCAGCCCGAACCCGACGGCGCCCAGCCCGAGCCGTCGATCCGCGTACAGGACGAGCACCGACCACGCGGCGCCGAACGTCACGTTGAAGGTGACGATCGTGAGCGCGAGCGTCCGCACCGGCGCGTTGCCCCACAGCCACGCGAACCCTTCGCGCACGTCGCGCCACACGTGCGCGGGCGCGTCCGGCCGGGCGAGCGGCGGCACGCGCATGCGCGTGACGAGCAGCACCGCGAGCGCCATCAGGACGGCCTGGACCATGAACGGCCATGCGCGGCCGGCCGCGAACAGCGCGGCGCCGAGCGCGGGACCGACGAGCTGGTTGCCCGTCAGGAACCCGGCCATCAACCGCGCGTTGCCGATCCCCAGGTCCGCCTTCTCGATCACCATCGGCAGCAGCGTGTGCCCGGCGATGTCGGCGAACACCTCCGCGACGCCGAGCGCCAGCATCGCGACCAGCACGACCGCGACGTTCACCGCGTCCGCCGCCAGCGCGCCCGCCAGCGCCGCCAGCACGCCCACTCGCAGCCCGTTCGCGATCACGACCATCCGTCGCCGGTCGAGCCGGTCCGCGAGCACGCCCGCGTACAGGACGAGCAGCAGCCACGGCAGCCGCTGCAGCAGCGCGGCGAGCGCCACCAGCAGCGGCTCCTGCGTCTCGGAGGCGATCAGCAGCGGCCCGGCGGCCAGCGCGATCCCGTCACCCAGATTGCTCAGCCACGAGGAGCCGACCAGCCACCGGAACGCCGCGCCCATGCGGGCCGGCAGGATCGCCTCGACGAGCCGCACCCACCCGAGGCTAGGTGGCCAGGGCGGGCTCGGCGCTGAGGTCGGCCTTGGCCTGCGCCGTGTCCTCGTCGGCGATCACTTCCAGCGCGTCGGCTTCGAGCCCGTCGACCGCCTGCCGGACGACGTCCGCCGGGTCGTTCTTCGGGATGTCCCAGCCGGCCATCATGTCGGTGTCGGTCGCGCTCAGGTAGACGCCCGTGACGAGCGTGTCCGGCAGCTCCAGGCGCACGGTGTTGGTGAGGCTCCACTGCGCCGCCTTCGACGCCGCGTAGCCGCCCGCGCCCGCGTACGAGATCCACGAGAGCCGGGAGTTCATGTTCAGGATCGCGCGCAGCGGCGTGAAGGCGCGGATCACGTTCAGCGTGCCGAAGAAGTTCGTCTCCAGCTCGCGGCGGATCTTGTCCAGGTCCCCCGTCACGAGGTTCTGGTGCAGCGAGACGCCGGCGTTGTTGATGAGCACGTCGACGTCGGGCGCGGCGGCCGCGGCGCGCGCGACCGACTCGGGATCGGTGATGTCGAGCGCGATCGGGACGACGCCGGGAAGGTCGATCGTCCGCGGGTCACGCGCGGCGGCGTAGACCTTGGCCGCGCCGCGTTCGAGCAACTGCTGGGCGAAGTGGCGGCCGAGGCCGCGGTTGGCGCCCGTGACGAGCGCCGTGGTGCCGTTCAAGTTCATGGCTTCAGAGGCTAAGCTGCAGCGTGAGCCAATCAATGACTGTCGGAAGCGAATCGATATCCAGATGACTCAGGACGTTCTCGCCGACATCCTGGCCGTGACCGGCGTGCGCGGCGTGCTCGGCGCCCGCATCGACGCCGGCACCGACTGGGCGTGGCACGCGAGCCGCGTCGACGGCGCCGCGCTCCATGCCGTGACGCACGGCAGCGTGTGGTTCACCGTCGGCGGCGGTGAGCCGTTCGAGCTCGCGGCCGGCGACGTGATCCTGCTCCCGCACGGCAGCGAGCACACGCTCGGCAGCGACCCGGTCATCCGCGCGTCGAGCACGTACGAGGCGATCTCGGAGGGCATCGGCCGGATCGGCACGGGCGAGGTCCGCGCCCGCATCCTGTGCGCCCACTACGAGTACGACACGCCGCCGTTCCAGTCGCTGCCGGACGTGGTCGTGCTGCGCGGCGCGGACGAGCTCGAGGACACGATCCGGCTGCTCGGCCGCGAGCTCGCGCACCCGCGGCTCGCCACGGCCGTGATCCTCGACAGCCTCGTGGACATCCTGCTCGTCCAGCTGCTGCGGGCGTGGCTGCCCGAGCAGCCGACGTGGCTCGGCGCGCTGCGCGACCCGGTGGTGGGCGCGGCCGTCGCCAAGCTGCACGCGGACCCCGCGCGCGAGTGGACGACCGCCACGCTCGCGCGGGAGACCGCGGTCTCGCGCGCGACGCTCACGCGGCGCTTCGCCGCCGTCCTGGGCGAGGCGCCCGCCACCTACCTCACGCGCTGGCGGATGAGCCTCGCCGCGCAGCGCCTGCGCGAGGGCGACGAGCCGCTCGAGCAGGTCGCGGCGGCCGTCGGCTACACGTCGGTGTACGCCTTCAGCCGCGCGTTCCGCCGCGCCCGCGGGGTCCCGCCCGGCCGCTTTCGCGCAGCCGCGCGAGTGTCTACGTAGCGCGTCGCTCGCGCGGCGTTTCGTCGCGCTCCAGGCTCACCTGCACCGTGTCGCCGGTCGAGAGGCCGGCCTCGGCCCGGAACGCGTTCGTCAGCCCGAGCACGGCCTCGAGCCTGACGACGATCGGCGCAGCCTACAGCGCTCCAAGATCCTGCCAATGTCGCGCCAAGGCCGATGCCGCAGAGTCCTGTCGCGGCGGGCGATTCCCCCCGGATCGCCCGCCGCTGAACCCGCTCAGCCGCGGCCGACGTAGGGCATCTTGGTCGCCATCACGGTCATGTACTGGACGTTGGCGTCGAGCGGGAGCGCCGCCATCTGCGCGACCGCGCGTCCGACGTGCGCCACGTCCATCGTGGGCTCTGGCGCGAGCGAGCCGTCGGCCTGCAGCACGCCGCCGCTCATCCGCGCGGTCATGTCCGTGGCCGCGTTGCCGATGTCGATCTGGCCGCACGCGATGTCGAACTCACGGCCCTCCAGCGAAAGCGACTTGGTGATCCCCGTGACCGCGTGCTTGGTCGCGTTGTAGGCGATCGCCTGCGGGCGCGGGACGTAAGCCGAGAGCGAGCCGTTGTTGATGATGCGCCCGCCGCGCGGGTCCTGCGCGGCCATCACCCGGAACGCAGCCTGCGCGCACAGGAAGGTGCCGGTGAGATTGACGTCCACGACGGCCTGCCACTCGTCGTAGGTGATCTCGGCCACGGGCTTGGTGAGCCCGGCGCCCGCGTTGTTGAACAGCAGGTCGATCCGGCCGTAGGCCTGCTGGACCTTGGTGAACAGCGACGCGACGGAGTCGGGGTCCGTGACGTCGGTCGGCACCGCGAGCCCGTTCGCGTCACCGAGCGTCTCGAGCAGCGGCGCCTCCCGCCGGCCGGCCGCGACGACCGTCCAGCCGTCCGCGCTAAGGGCCTGCGCGGCCGCTCTCCCTATGCCGGAACCGGCTCCGGTGACGACGGCGATCATGACCGCCGGATCGTAAGGGGTCGGCGTACGGATCGCGCACCATCCGCCTGATGTAAGGGGTGCGTCTCAGCACGAAGATGGAGTCATGTTCAACCAGCGACCGCGAAACCAAGACTCGATGCGAGCACGCATTGGTCGCCTGACTCGACGCAAGGAGATCCCCGTGACCCATTCCACGCTGCGGATCCGCCCGGCCCGCACGACGGACGCGGCCGCGATCGAGCGGCTGGCCGCGCTGGACTCCAGCCACGCTCCCGGCGGCGACGTCCTGATCGCCGAGGTGGGCGACGAGCTGTGGGCCGCGCTGTCGCTCGACGACGGGCACGCCGTCGCCGACCCGCTGCGCCCGAGCGCCGACGCCGTCCTGATGCTCGGCGCCCGCGGGCGCCAGCTGCGCCGCGGCGAGCGTCGCCGGTCGCACGCGCGCGTGCGCTTCGCCTGAGTGACCTCCGGCGCTGGCGTTCATGCCAGCGCCGGATATAAGCTCGCCCCTTCATGCTGTCGCCGTGGGGCCGTGTCGTGGCAATCTCGGCCCTCCTCGTGGTGGGCGGCATCCTTGTGCTCGCGATCGCCTCGGTGGCATCCACCGAGCAGGTGCGGCCCACGTTCGTGGTCGAGGGAACGCTGGAAGGGCTGACGTTCGACGTCGCCGACAGCGACATCGTGGTCGTCGGCGGCGGCCGGCGCGACAGCGTCGAGGTCCGGCGCGACGAGCGCTACGCCTTCGGGCACCGCCCGCGGGTGGAGAAGCTGCCGCGGGCCGGCACCTTCGGGTTGCGGTCACGCTGCCCGACGGCGGTGCTGGGGCCGTGCAGCGTCTCCTATCGGATCCTCGTCCCCGACAACGTCCCGCTCGAGATCCGCACGAGCTCCGGGGACGTCTGGCTGCGCGGGTACCGCGGTTCGGCCACGGTCACGACCGGCGAGGGCGCGATCGACATCTCCGGCTACTGCGGGAACGCGCTGGACGCGCGAGCGAGCTCCGGCACGGTGACCGTCCAGGCCGCGTGCGCGCCGCCGCGCATGATCCTGCGCACCGCTTCCGGCGACGTGCGCGCCGTGATGCCGGCCGGCCGCTACGACCTCGACGCGGAGACCAGCTCGGGCGACGCGGTGGTGCGCGGCATCATCGCGCGCCCGGACGCCCCGTACAGCGTGCAGGTGCTGAGCGGGACCGGCGACGTGTCCGTCGAGGGCCGGTCGTGATCGCCGCCCTCGATCTGGACGACCGGATCGTCCGTGCGGGCCACGCCGTCGCATACCTGATCGTCAGCCTGCCGGTGACGCTGCTCGCGTGGCCGGCGGTCGCGCTGCTGGTGATCGGCGCCGCGCTGAGCGTGGTCGGGATCGGGTTGCCGCTGGTGGTCGCCGGGGCCGGCGCGTGCCGCGCGCTGGCGCGGCTGGACCGGCGCGCCGCGAACCGCTGGCTGGACGCGAAGGTGCCGCGCTATCCCGGACGTGCGCGCGGCGGGGTGCTCGCGCTGCTCAACGAGCGCAGCCTGTGGCGGATGGCCGCGTTCCTGACGATCCGGCCCGTGCTGGCCCTCGCGCTGATGGCGGTCGCGCTGGTCCCCGTGTTCATGTTCGCGCTCCTCGTGGAGCTCGGCGCTGAGGGTCTGTCGGGCTCCGGGGAGGTGGACTTCGTCGGCCCGTGGGCGCTGACACCGCTGCTCGGCCTGGTGCTGCTGATGCTCACGTTCCCCGCCGCGGCGCTCACCATCGC
Source organism: Solirubrobacter deserti (assembly GCF_003344625.1). Classification (GTDB taxonomy): domain Bacteria; phylum Actinomycetota; class Thermoleophilia; order Solirubrobacterales; family Solirubrobacteraceae; genus Solirubrobacter; species Solirubrobacter deserti. The sequence continues at coordinate 619,130 of NZ_QPKJ02000006.1, forward strand.
GACGCTGGAGACGCTCTACCGCGTGCTCTGCGTCATCACCCAGGCCGTGCTCGTGCCGCGCATCACCGGGTCGGGCCCCGCGCGTGAGCTGCTGGCGGAGTCGCTCGGCGACCGCTCGGTGTCCGTCGCCTACTGGCTGCCGGACCGCGAGAAGTTCGTGGACGAGCAGGGCCGCGACGTCGAGCTGCCCGCGCCCGGCTCCGGCCGCGCGTGGACGGTCGTCGAGCGCGACGGCCGTCGGCTCGCGGCGATCGTTCACGACGCCTCGCTGGACACGTCGCAGGAGCTGGTGGAAGCGGCGGCCGCTTCGAGCGCGCTCGCGCTGGACAACGAGCGCCTGCGCGCGGACCTCCAGGCCCGGCTGGAGGAGCTGCGGCTCTCACGCGCGCGGATCATGGAGGCGGGCGACGCCGCGCGGCGCCGGATCGAGCGCAACCTGCACGACGGCGCGCAGCAGCAGCTGGTCGCGCTCGCGCTGGACCTGCGGATCCTCAAGGCGCGGCTGAAGGACCCCGCGATCGACGAGCTGTCCGAGCGGCTCGCGAGCGCGCTCGCCGAGCTACGCGAGCTCGCGCGCGGCATCCACCCAGCGATCCTCACCGACCGCGGGCTCGCGCCGGCGATCCAGTCGCTCGCGGACCGCGCGACCGTGCCCGTCGACGTCGAGGTCGAGCTGCCGGACGAGCGCCTGCCCGCGCCGATCGAGGCCGCCGCGTACTTCCTGGTCGCCGAGGCGCTGACCAACGTGGCCCGCTACGCCGAGGCTTCGCGGGCGTGGGTGGCCGTCAAGCTCGAGCCGGAGGCGCTCGTGGTGCGCGTGGCCGACGACGGCGTCGGCGGCGTGGACCCGTCCGTGGGCGCGGGCCTGCGTGGACTCGACGACCGTGTCGCGACCGTCGGCGGGACGCTCGAGATCGACAGCCCGGTCGGCGAAGGGACGAGACTGATGGCGAGGCTGCCCGTATGAAGCCGCCCGCCCGCACCCGAACGCCGGACCGTGGCGCCGCCCCGCGCTGGCGGTGGCTGCTGGCGTGCATGGTCGTGCTGCTGCTGGCGGGCTGCGGCGAGCCAACGGTCGTGCGCGAGCCGGACGTGACCGTCTCCGGCGAGCCGAGCTCCACGCCCGTCGCGGGCGCGCCGGCGCCCGACGGTGCGGTGCGGATCGCGGTCGTCACGCACGGCCCGGCGTCCTCGAAGTTCTGGGCGATCATCCGCAACGGGGTCGACGCCGCCGCGCGCCGCCTGGACGTGCTCGTGGACTACCAGTCGCCCGACGAGTACTCGCTGGACCGCATGGTGCAGCTGATCGACGAGGCGGTCGCGACGCGGCCCGACGGGCTCGTCGTCTCGATCCCGGAGGCCGGGCTCAGGCCCGCGATCGAGCGGGCCGTCGACGCTGGCATCCCGGTCGTCTCGATCAACTCCGGCAGCGGGGAGTTCCGCTCGTTCGGCGTGCTCGCCCACGTCGGCCAGGAGGAGCTCCGGGCGGGACGGGAGGCGGGTCGGCGGCTGGCACGCGCGGGCGTCGAGCGCGCGCTCTGCGTCAACCAGCAGGTCGGCAACACCGGCCTGGACCAGCGCTGCGCGGGCATGATCGAGGCGCTGGAGCAGGCGGGCGGGAGCGCACGCGTGCTCGCGATCATGGACGACGCCCCGGGGACACCGGCGCGGATCGCCGCCGCCGTGCGCGCGGACCGCGCCGACGGGGTGCTCGCCACGAACTCGCTCGGCGGGCTCGCGGCGGCGGACGCGCTCGCCGGGCAGGACGTGAAGATCGGCACCTTCGACCTCGGCCCGGACGTGCTCAAAGCGGTCCAGGCGGGCCGGATCGGCTTCGCCGTGGACCAGCAGCCCTACCTGCAGGGCTATCTGCCGATCGAGATGCTCGCTCTGCGCGCCCGCTATGGGATCTTCCCGTCGCAGGGTGACGTGGTCGCCACCGGGCCGAACTTCGTCACGCGCGGCGACGCCGCGCGGGCCCTGGAGCTGAGCGAGCGTTCGATCCGCTAGGCGGCCTCCGCGGGCGCGGCCTCGGGGGTCTCGGCCGGCGCGTTGGAGTCCGAGTACTTGATCGCCCCGAGGCCACCGGCGATGCCGGCGCCGAGGGCAGCGAGCGCCCAGGCCGTGCCCCATTCGCGTCGGTCGAGCGCGAACGAGCCAGGGCCCGAGGCGGTGACCGCGAACAGCGCCACGGTCATGACCAGCGGCAGCTCATAGCCGTTGTTCTGGCCCCATACGCCGTTCGGGCCGTGGACCTTGAGCGTGGCGACGGTCATGGAGCCGGTGAGCGCCGCGGCGGCCGCGGGGGTCGCGAGGCCGGCGACCAGCGCGGCGCCGCCCGCCGTCTCGGCCACGCCCGCCGCCGTGGCGTGGTGCGTGCCGGGGAAGAGCCCCTGGGACTCCATCCAGCCGCCCGTCCCCTCGATGCCGTAGCCACCGAACCAGCCCTTGAGCTTCTGGAGCCCATGACCGATGAAGAGGCCGCCGATGACGGCGCGGAGGATCGCGATGCCAAATCTCATACCAATAGTCTGGAGGAAATGCCAAAGCATCGTGTCGTCATCGTGGGCGGGGGCTTCGGAGGCCTGCAGGCCGCTCTGCATCTCAAGGACGCCGACGTCGACGTGACGATCGTCGACCGCCGCAACTTCCACCTGTTCCAGCCGCTGGCCTACCAGGTCGCGACGGGCGCACTGGCCACCGGCGAGGTCGCGTACCCGCTGCGCGCGATCTTCCGCAGGCAGGGGAACGTGTCGGTGATGCTCGCCGAGGCCGAGGGCTTCGATCTGACCGCGAAGACCGTCAAGTTGCGGACCGCCGCGGGCGCGGAGACGCTCGACTACGACACGCTCGTGGTCGGCGGCGGCTCCAAGTACAACTACTTCGGGCACCCGGAATGGCAGGAGCACGCCGCCGAGCTCAAGACGCTCGAGGGCGCGCTGCACATCCGCGCGCAGATCCTGCACGCGTTCGAGCAGGCCGAAGTGGCGTCCGATCCCGTCGAGCGCGAGCGGCTCCTGACCTTCGTGATCGTCGGCGCGGGGCCCACCGGCGCCGAGATGGCGGGGCAGATCGCCGAGATCGCCCGCGACACCCGCGACGAGTTCCGCGTGGTTGACACCTGGCAGGCGAAGGTGCTGCTGGTCGAAGCCGGCGACCGCGTGCTGGCCGCGTTCCCGAAGCGCCTCTCGGCCAAGGCGGAGAAGTCGCTCGGCTCGCTCGGCGTGACGTCGCTGACCAACCACATGGTCACCGACATCGACGCCGAGGGTGTGACCATGAAGACCGACCAGGGCGAGGAGAAGGTGCGCGCCGGCACGGTCATCTGGGCCGCGGGCGTGCTCGCCGCGAGCGTCGCGACGACGCTGGCCGAGGCCGCGGGCGCCGAGCAGGACAAGGTCGGCCGGCTGCTGGTCGAGCCCGACCTCACCGTCCCGGGCCATCCCGACGTGCTCGCGATCGGCGACATGGTCCAGGTCGCCGGCGGCGACCCGCTGCCGGGCGTCGCGCCGGTGGCGATGCAGATGGGCCGCTACGTCGCGCGCTCGATCAAGTCCAAGCTGCGCGGCGGGACGTCCGGGCCGTTCAAGTACAAGGACAAGGGCAACCTGGCGACGCTCGGCCGCGCGCGGGCGATCGCGGAGCTGCCGCCGGGCATCCGTGTGAGCGGCTTCTTCGCCTGGGCGCTGTGGCTCGGCATCCACCTCTGGTACCTCGTCGGGTTCCAGAACCGGCTGCTGGTGTTCATCCGCTGGGGCTTCAGCTTCATCACCCACGGCCGCGGCACCCGGCTCATCACCGGCGAGTCGAACATGCCCTGAACGTCGCCTCGTCCGCGGGGAAGAACGCCTCGATCGCCAGCTCGGACACGGTGACGTCGACCGCGGTGCCGAACGTCGTGCGCGTGGAGAGGAACGTCAGGCCGTCGATCTTGAGCGGGACGAAGACGGGGTGCGCGCCGCTGTCGGCCTCCGGCCCCGGGTAGCCCGCGAGCTCGTCGTAGAGCTCGGCGAGCGCCTCATCGCCGGTCTGGTCGCGCTGGCCGGCGAGGTCGCCCAGCAGGTGAGCGCGCCACTCAGCGAGGTTCTCGATCCGCGGCGCCATGCCCTCGGGGTGCAGCGCGCACTTGAGCACGTTGACCGGTGGCTCGAGCAGGTGGGGCGCGACGCCCTCGGTGAGCAGTCGGGAGGCCGCGTTGGCGGCCACGAGGTTGCTGTGGCGGTCGACCACGACCGCGGGAAACGGCTCGTGTGCGGTGAGCAGCTGGTCGAGCGCGCCGCGGATCGGCGCGAGCTCGGGCGCGTCGAGCGGGCGTTGCGCGTAGACCGGCGCGTAGCCCGCGGCGAGCAGCATCCGGTTGCGCTCGCGCAGCGGCACCTCGAGATGCTCGGCGAGGTGCAGGAGCATCTGCTCGCTCGGCCGGCTGCGGCCCGTCTCCACGAACGAGAGGTGCCGCGCGGAGACGCCCGCCTCGAGCGCCAGGTCGAGCTGGCTCAGGCGCCGGCGCGTGCGCCACGTCTTGATCAGCGGTCCGACGGACATTACCTCAGAGGTAATTGAAGCAGTTACGTCGGCGCGGGATCGTACCGGGCATGACGATCACCTCCGTTGTGGACACGTACATCGCCGCCTGGAACGAGGGCGACGCGGAGCGGCGCCGCGCGCTGGTCGGCGGGGCCTGGACCGAGGACGGCACCTACCTCGACCCGCTGATGCAGGGCTCCGGGCCGGACCAGATCGCCGCGATGATCGGGGCCGCGCAAGCCCAGTTCCCCGGACACCGGTTCGAGCTCTCGTTCGGGCCGGACGCGCACAACGACGTCGTGCGCTTCGCCTGGACGCTGACGGCCGGCAACGGGCCGGTGGCGCGCGGGACGGACTTCGCGACGGTCGCGGAGGATGGGCGCCTGCGCTCGGTCACCGGCTTCCTCGAGACGGTGTAGCCATGCCCCGGGATCGCACCGCGGCGGCGCTCGGCAGCTCGCTGTTCTTCGCGTTGGCGCCGGGCGTCGTCGCGGGGGTGATCCCGTGGGCGATCACGGGCTGGTCGGGCTCCGGCTGGCCTGTGCCGGGCGCGGTGGTCACGGCGCTGGCGGCGGCGGTGCTGATCCACGCGTTCGTGCGCTTCGTCATCGAGGGCATCGGGACGCCGGCGCCGGTCGCGCCGACGCAGCAGCTCGTGATCGGCGGGCTCTACCGCTGGGTGCGCAACCCGATGTACATCGCGGTCGTGTCCTGCGTGCTCGGCCAGGCGGCGATGTTCGGCTCGCTGGCGCTGTTGGAGTACGCGCTGGCGCTGATGGTCGTGTTCTTCAGCTTCGTGCGCTGGTACGAGGAGCCGGCGCTGACCCGCCAGTTCGGGGCCGAGTACGAGGCCTACCGGCGTGCGGTGCCGGGCTGGTTCCCGCGAGCACGGCCGGCACGAGTCCCGCCAGCGACGAGCTGACGAACAGGCGGTCGCCCGGCTCCAGCCGCAGGTCCTGCTGGATCGCGTCGGGCCGTGACGTGCCCGGCAGGATGCGACCGTCCTCGCGCGGCGTGTAGAGCACGCCTTCGCGCTCGACCAGCACGGTCGCCCAGGCCGCCTCGAGCAGCGTCCCGTCGGCGTCGAGCAGCAGCGCGTCGCCGAGCGGCAGCCGGTCGCGCCACTTGTGCGCGCCCAGGCCGCCGGGCAGGGTGAGCGGCGTGAGCACGATCGGCAGCGGCCGCGGTGTGTACTCCCGCGTCGTGAGCGTCACGGGTCGCCCGGGGACGTAGTCGATCCGCACCGCGCCGTCGAAGTCCGGCACCTCGATCTCCGGCAGCTCCTCCCCGTAGAGCTCGCGCACCGAGCGCCGCAGCCGGTCGAGGTGCGCCTCCAGGTTCTCGCGCCCGCGCAGCGTCTCGAACACGCCGAGCGCCGGGTCCGGCCGCCCCTTCACCAGCGGCGCGGCGAAAGATGAAGGGTCAGACCCCTTGACTGCGCTCAAGGAGCCGCCGATCGCGGAGATCAGCGGGCGCGCCTTGACCAGACACTCCTCGAGCTCGGCGTGCGGGTCGGAGTCGGCCACGATCCCGCCGCCGGCCCCGAGCCACAGCCGGCCCGCGCGGACCTCGAAGGTGCGGATGGCGACGTTGAGCTCGAGGCCGGCGTTCGGGCTCGCGTAGCCGATCGCGCCCGTGTAGACCTCGCGCCCGGTCGACTCCAGCTCGGAGATGACGTGCAGCGCCTGCACCTTGGGCGCGCCGGTGACCGAGCCGGGTGGGAACGTCGCGCGCAGCAGGGCGGCGTCGCCGTGCTCGGGGGCGAGCGTCGCGGTGACGTCGCTCACCAGGTGCCACACGCCGGCGTGCGGCTGCAGCGACGGCTCCGGCGGGGCGTGCACGCTGCCGTACTCGGCGACCCGGCCGAGGTCGTTGCGCATCAGGTCGACGATCATCACGTGCTCGGCGCGGTCCTTGGCGGAGTCGCGCAGCGCCTCGGGATGCGCCGCGGTGCCCTTGATCGGGCCGGTCGTGACGTGTCGGCCGGCGCGGCGCAGGAACAGCTCGGGCGAGAGGCTCGCGATGCCGCCCCACGGTGTGACGAAACACGCGCCGTACGCGGGGCGCAGCCGCGGCGCCGCGGCCGCGAACAGCTCGGCGACGTCTCCGTTCCAGTCGGCTTCGAGCCGCAGGCACAGGTTGGCCTGGAAGATCTCGCCGGCGGCGATTCGCTCGACGCAGTCCGCGACCGCCGCCACGTGGCCCGCGCCGCCCCGCAAGGAGAACTTCGCACTCGGAGGCGGAGAGGGATCGGGCGCCGCGGCCAGCGACTCAAGGAGGTGGTCGAGCGGCGCGGTGTCGCCCGTGAGCGACTCGAACCACCACACGTCCTCGTCGTCCATGCGCAGCACGTGGTCGTAGAACGCGAGGTGCGCGTCCGGGAGCGGGACGGGCCGCGGCGGGCGCGGCGGGATGCGCTCGACGAGCGCGCCGAGGCCGTAGCCGAGCCAGCCGAACCAACCACCGCCGACGACCGCGTCGGCGCTCGGCGCGGGCAGGTCCTCCAGCCGCGTGAACGGGTCCTCGCCGGGTGCGAGGAGCGTCCGCGGCCCACAGCCGACGATCGCGCCCCCGCCCGCCCAGCGCCCCACGAGCGCGAAGGGCCACGGCTCCTCGCGCAGAGCCAGCAGCACGCGCTCGGGCGGCAGAGAGAGGTCTAGGCGAACCCGCACCAGGGGAAACGGTACGAGGCATGACCGACCGGCTGGCCGAGACGTACCGCGAGTTCGCGCACAGCTCGCCGCTGTACGCCGAGCTCGGGGCCGGGTTCGCGGAGGACGCGGAGCTGCTGGGATGGCTGGAAGGCCTGCCGCCGGCCAAGCGCCAGCCGAACCTCGTGTTCGCGGCCTACCGGCTGGTGGCGGGCACGCCTTCCGGGTGGCCGGAGTTCCAGACGGTCCTCAACGACCGGCGGGACGAGGTCGAGGCGGTGATGCTCGAGCGGCGCACGCAGACCAACGAGGCCGCGCGCTGCGCGCTGATGCTGCCGCTGCTGGCCGCCCTGCCCCAGCCGCTCGCGCTGCTCGAAGTCGGCGCCAGCGCCGGGCTGTGCCTGCTTCCCGACCGCTACGGCTTCGACTACGACGCGGGGCGCCACACCGTCGGCGAGGGGACGCCCGTCCTGCGCTGCCGGACCGAGGGTGACCCGCCGTTGCCCGACGCACTCCCGCAGGTGGCGTGGCGCGCCGGCCTGGACCTCGACCCGATCGACGTCTTCGACGAGGAGCGCATCCGCTGGCTGGAGCTGCTCGTCTGGCCCGGGCAGGAGCACCGCGTCGACACGTTGCGCGCCGCCGTAAAGGTGGCGAGACGGGACCCGCCGCGAATCGTCCGCGGCGACCTCACGACCGGGGACCTCGACGAGCTGGCGATGGAGGCCCCGGACGACGCCACGCTCGTGGTCTTCCACACCGCGGTGCTGTTCTACGTGCCGCCGCCCGGACGGGCCGGGTTCCGCGAGCGCGTGCGCCGCCTGAACGCCACGTGGCTCGCGTGCGAGGGCCCGGACGTGCTCGGCTTCGAGCACGACCGCGTCGACGTGATGGCGCTCACCCGCGACGGCGAGCGCGTCGCCTACGCGGACGGGCACGGCGGCTACCTCAGCTGGGGCTGAGCTCCTCGGCCAGCAGGTCCATCAGCAGCCCGTCGTGCCACGTGCCGTCGGCGCCGCGCTCGTAGGCGCGCATCACGCCCACGGGCTTGAAGCCGAGCGACGCGTAGGTCCGGATGGCGCGCTCGTTCGCGGCGGCCGGGTCGATGATCAGCCGGTGGTGCCCGCGCTCGGAGATCAGCCAGCGAGCGGCGACGAGCAGCGCCTCACGCCCGAGCTTGCGGCCGTGGAAGGCGGGCGAGAGGAAGATGTCCAGGCCGCCGTGGCGGTAGTCCGGGTCCTCCTCCTCGTACCAGCCGACCCAGCCCGCGATCTCCCCGTCGACCCAGATCGTGAACGCGTCCTGGTCGTCGACCTCGGGGTCCTCGGTCCACCACTCGCGCACCTCGGGCGTGGCCAGGATCGCGTTCAGGGTCTCGACGTCCTCGGCGCGCAGCGGCCGCAGGATCACGCGCTCGCCGTGCAACGTGGGGGTGTCCGCAGGAGGGTTCACGGCGGTCAACCGTACTCGGGCCGGGGCCTTGCGGGACCTCGTGACGCCTGCTGGCCGGGCGAATTCGAACCCTCCGGAGCGGGATTCTGGAGTCCACCCCAAGACACCCTGGAGAGGACTTCCCACCCATGACTCCCAAGCCCAAGGGCTTCGCCGCCCGGGCCGGGCACTGGAGTGCCCGACACCGCAAGACGGCCATCTTCGGCTGGCTGGCGTTCATCGTGATCGCGTTCGTGATCGGCGGCGCGCTCGGCCAGAAGACGCCCAGCGAAGCGAACACCTACGACGGCGAGACCCGTCGCGCCGAGACGATCCTCGCCGACGCCGGGTTCCCGAAGAAGACGGGCGAGATGGTGCTCGTGCAAGGCGGCAAGGGCCTCGAGGCCGCCGTCGACGATGTCGCCCACACGCTCGCGCAGCAGAAGAGCGTCGCCCATCTCACGACGGACACCGTCTCCGCCGACGGTCGCTCCGTGCTCGTCCAGTTCGACCTCACGGGTGATCCCGAGACCGCCACCGAGCGCGTCGGCCCGCTGCTGGACGCCACCGCGCAGGTCGCGCAGCGTCACCCGGATCTCACCGTTGAGCAGTTCGGCGACGCGAGCATGAGCAAGCAGCTCGAGGACGCCGCGAAGGCGGAGGAGAACGGCTCGATGCTGATGTCGTTCGGCGTGACGTTGCTGATCCTCGCGTTCACGTTCGGCGCGCTCGTGGCCGCGTCCGTGCCGGTGATCCTCGCCGCCACGGCCGTGCTCGGCACGACCGGCGTCGTCGCGCTGTTCAGCCAGCTGCTTCCGCTGAGCGACATCGCGATGCCGGCGATCATCCTGATCGGTCTGGCGGTCGGCGTCGACTACTCGCTGTTCTACATCCGGCGCGAGCGTGAAGAACGCGCGAAGGGCGCCGGCAAGCTGGAGGCGATCGACATCGCCGCCGCCACGTCGGGGCGCGCCGTGCTCATCTCCGGCCTGACCGTGATGGCCGCGATGGCCGGCATGCTGCTCACCGGCAACACGCTCTTCGTCTCGATGGGCATCGCCACGATCCTCGTGATCGCCGTCGCCGTGATCGGCTCGCTGACGGTGCTCCCCGCCGTGCTCGCGAGCCTGGGCGAAAAGCTCGAGAAGGGCCGCATCCCGTTCATCGGCCGCCGCCAGTCGCAGGCCCGCGAGTCCCGCGTATGGGGCTGGCTGACCGACCGCGTCATGCGCCGTCCGGTGCTCGCGACCGTCATTGCCGGCGGCGCGCTCGTCGCCCTGTCGATCCCCGCGCTCGGCATGGAGACCAAGCTGCCCGGCGTCGAGTCGCTCGACAAGTCCCAGCCCGCCGTCCAGACGTACCTGAAGGTCCAGAAGGCGTTCCCGGCCGAGGCCGACTTCGCCACCGTCGTCGTCAAGGCCAAGGACGTCAAGGCGCCCGCGGTGCAGGAGGCGATCGCGGCGCTCAACCCGTCCAACGTCGAGGTCAACCCGGGCGGCACCGTGGCCAAGGCCGACGTCGCCCTGCGCGGCAGCGGCGTCGACGACGCGGCGCTGGCGTCCCTCGAGCGCCTGCGCGAGGACACGATCCCGGCCGCGTTCGGCGGGGTCGACGCCACGGCCGACGTGACGGGCGTGGCCGCGGGCACGACGGACTTCAACGCGGTGATGAAGAGCAAGACGCCGCTCGTGTTCGCGTTCGTGCTCGGGCTCGCCTTCCTGCTCATGCTGACCACGTTCCGCTCGATCGTCATCCCGCTCAAGGCGATCCTGCTGAACCTGCTGTCGGTGGGCGCGTCGTACGGGCTGCTGACGCTCGTGTTCGGGGACACGGCGATCACTTCCTGGCTGCCGCTGTTCCTGTTCGTGATCCTGTTCGGCCTCTCGATGGACTACCACGTGTTCATCCTCAGCCGGGTCCGCGAGGCCTGGAAGGGCGGCATGTCGTCCAGCGACGCCGTCGCCCACGGCATCAAGACCACCGCGGGCACGATCACGAGCGCCGCGCTGATCATGGTCGGCGTGTTCGCCGAGTTCGCGACCCAGAGCGGCGTCGAGATGCAGCAGATGGGCATCGGCCTCGCGTTCGCGGTCTTCGTCGACGCGACGGTCATCCGCGGCGTGCTGCTGCCGGCGACCATGAAGCTGCTCGGCGACTGGAACTGGTACCTGCCGCGCTGGCTGCGCTGGCTGCCCGAGCTCGACCACGAGGGCCCGGGCGCGACGCCGCCGCGCACGTTGGTCCCCGCGACCGCCTAGCTCACACGAACGGCCCGCTCCGGCGGGCCGTTCTCGCGTCAGCCGTAGCGCTCCTTGCGCGCGGCCTCGACCAGCCGCTCGATCTCCCGCCGGCGCCGCTCGACCTCCTTGTCGACCTTCGCGCGCAGCTCCGCCGCGTAGTCGTCCGCCTCCCGCTCCGCGGCCGCGAGCAGGGCCTCCCGCCGCGCGGCGGCGTCGCGCTCGGCCTCCGCGAGCAGGTGCCGTGCCTCCTCCCGCGCCGCGGCCGCGAGCGAGTCACGCTCGGCGCGGGCGGCGGCGGCAAGGCGCGCGGCCTCATCGCCGGCAGCCGCGAGAATGGCGGCGCGCTCCGTGTCGGCGGCCGCGGAGCGTTCGTCGGCGGCGGCCAGCCGGCGGGCCGCCTCGGCGCGCGCGTCGGCGAGCAGCGCGTCGCGGTCCGCGTCGACCGCGGCGGCGCGCGACTCGGCCTCGGCGACGATGCGCGCCGCGTCCTCGCGGGCCGCGGCGAGCACAACCTCGCGCTCGGCCTCCATCCCGGCCGCGCGTTCACGGGCACCGGCGAGGATCGCCTCGCGCTCGGCGTCCACGCCGGCTGCACGCGTCTCGGCCTGGGCGACCAGCCGCGTGGCCTCCTCGCGCGCCGCCGCGACGATCGCGTCGCGCTCCGCGGTCGCGCGCGCCGCGCGGGCCTCGGCCTCGGCGGCGCTCGCCTCGGCCGCCGCGATGCGCTCCGCCGCGCGCGCCTGGGCGTCCGCGAGCAGGCGCTCAGCGGCCGCGCGGCCCGCCGCCTCGCCCGCCGCGAGCGCGCCCGCACGGATGCGCTCCGCCTCGGCGGTCGCCGCCGCGAGGTCGGCGTCGGCCTTCAGCCGCGCGCCCTCGAGCGTCGCCTCGGCCTCGAGCTTCGCGCCGCGCGCCTCCTCCTCGAGCCGGGTGGCCTCGCGTCGCTTCTCGCCCGCCAGGCCGCGGTTGAACCACTCCGACACCAGCTCGAGGTGGCGGTCCACCTCGTCCGGGTCGTAGCCGCGCCGCACCGTCGCGAACGTTCTTTGCACCACGAACACCGACCGCGAGTCCATCTCCGTCCGAGTGTGGCAGCGTTCGGTGGCGATGCTGCAAGACCCTGAGCACTGGATCTGGGACAGTTGGGTCGCCGACGACGGCGAGCGCTACCACCTCTTCTTCCTCAAGGCCCCCGCGGCCCTGAAGGACCCGGCGCTGCGCCACGAGGCCGCGTGCATCGGCCACGCGAGCTCCACCGACCTCACGCACTGGGAGGTGCACGAGGACGCGCTCACGCCCGCCGAGTCGGGGTTCGACGCGCTCGCGCTGTGGACCGGATCGACGGTCCGGGGCCACGACGGCGTCTGGCGCCTCTACTACACCGCGCTCAACACCGAGCACGGCCACGGCGTGCGCGACCAGCGGATCGGCGTCGCGGAGTCCACGGACCTGCACACGTGGGAGCGCCGGGGCGCGGAGATCGTCCGGCCGGACCCGCGCTGGTACCGCGTCCACGATGAGGCGTCCGGCGCGAGCGAGACGTGGCGCGATCCGTTCGTCTTCCACCACGAAGGCCGCTGGCACATGCTGCTGACCGCGCGCGACCCGGTCGCACCGCGCCTGAAGGACGGCGTCCTCGCGCACGCGACGTCGGACGACATGCGCACGTGGGAGCTGCAGCCGCCCCTCACGGCCCCCGCCGGCTTCGGCCAGCTCGAGGTGCCGCAGATCCGTCGCGTCGGCGAGCGTCACCTGCTCGTCTTCACCTGCCACCCGGAGGAGCAGAGCGAGGACCAGCGGCTCGCGTTCGGCGACTTCTGCACCTGGTACGTGACCGCCGACGACGCGCTCGGCCCGTTCGACGTCGCCCGCGCCAAACCGTTCACGGCCGACCCCAAGCTGTTCGCCGCGCCGCTCGTGCAGACGCGCACCGGCGAGTGGGTGTTCATCGGCTTCCGCAACACCGAACCCGAGGGCGTCCTGAACTTCTACATCATCGACCCGCTGCCGTTCACCCCGCCGCGTACATAGCGTCGATCGCGTCCGCGTGCCGCGCGAGCACCGAGCGGCGCTTGAGCTTCTGCGTCGGCGTCAGCTCCGCGCCGCCCGGCACCCACTGCTCGTCGAGGATCGTGTACCGCTTGATCTGCTCCACGCGTGCCAGGCGCGCGTTGGCGGCGGCCACCGCGGCGGGGATGGCGCCCGGGTCCGCGCCGGGCTCCAGGACGAGCAGCGCCGTGAGGTAGGGGCGCCGGTCGCCGACCGCGCAGGCGTGCGCGATCAGCGGGGTCGCGGCTTTGAGCTCGGATTCCACGCGCGCCGGGGACACGTTCTTGCCACCGGCGGTGATGATCAGCTCCTTCTTACGGTCCACGATGGTGAGGTTGCCGTCGCCGTCGAGGGTGCCGATGTCGCCGGTGTGCAGCCAGCCGCCGGCGTCGATCGGACTGTCGCGCCCGCCGCGGTACCCGCGCATGAGCCCGCGGGCGCGCAGCAGGATCTCGCCGTCGGGCGCCAGCCGGAGCTCGACGCCGTCGAGCGGGCGCCCCACGGTCCCGATCCGCGGCTGTCCACGGCGCCCGACGGCGCCCAGGCAGCCCGACTCGGACAGCGCGTAGCCCTCGAGCAGCTCCACGCCGATCGCGTGGAAGAACTCGAGCACATCCCGGGAGATCGGCGCCGCGCCGGAGCCCGCGACGACGACCGCGTCGAGGCCGAGCCGCTCGCGCAGGCCGGCGAAGAGCGCCGCGTCGGCCCGGTCGACCGCCTGCGCGAGCGCCGGCGGGACGGGCTCGCCCGCCTGCTCGAGCCGTACGCGCTGCAACCCGGCGGCGATCGCCGCCCGCGCCGCCTCCCGCCGCTCGGGCGGTTGGTGCTCGAGCGCCTGCTCCACGCCGGCCTTGAGCTTCTCCCACACGCGCGGGACCGCGATGAACAGGTGCGGGCGCACGCGCGGCAACTGCTCGGCGATCGTGCGCGGGTCCGAGCAGGTCGTGGTGTCGAGCCCTCGGACGAGCGCCAGCGAGTAGTGCAGCACGCGGTCCATGACGTGGGCGTTGGGCAGCCACGAGATGATGCGCTCGACGTCGTCGAGTCCGAGCGCCGCGTCCCACGCGCGGACCGCGGTCAGGATGCCGTCGTGCGTGAGCTCGACGCCCTTCGGGCGGGCGGTGGTCCCGGACGTGTAGATCACGACGGCGACGGCCTGCGGGTCGATGGTCCACCGGCGCAGCTCGATCGGCTCGGCCGCGGGCAGCCCTTCGACGAGGACCGCCGGCTCGACGCCGGCGCGGCGGACGCCGTCGCGCAGCGAGCGTTCGGTGACGATCAGCCGGGCGCCCGCGTCACTGGCGACGAACGCGATGTCGTTGGGCGGCAGCGTCGTGTAGAGCGGGCACACCGTCCCGCCGCAGAACGTGATCGCGAGGTCGGTGATCCACTGCTCGGGGCGGTTGGTGAGCAGCGTCGCGACCGTGTCCCCCGGGTGCACGCCGAGCGCACGCAGCGTTCCGGCCGTCTCGGCGACGCGCTGGGCGAGCTGCGCCCAGGTCAGCGTGAGGTGCTCGCCACGCAGCGCGACCGCATCCGGGATGCGCGCCACCGTGTCGAGGAAGGCGGCCGGGACCGTGGCCGCGGTGGAGGGTGCGAGAGTCATGGCGCGATCGTCCGCGCCACCGGCCGCGCGCGCATCGTGGACCCCACCACGATCTTTTCCCGCAACGCTCACGGCTCCCCGTAGGGTTGGGGCATGGGGCTGCTCGAGCGTGAAGCCGAGCTGGCCGCGATCGGTGCGGCGGTGCGGCGCGCCCACGCCGGAGACGGCAGCGTGCTCGCGTTGGCGGGTGCCCCCGGGATCGGCAAGAGCGCCCTGCTCGCCGCGGCCGTGGCCGCCGCCGACGGGCTGCAGGTCGTGCAGGCCCGCGCGGCGCCGCTCGAGCAGAGCTACGCCTTCGGGGTGGTGCGGACGCTCTTCGCGCCAATCCGCGGCAGCGCGGCCTGGCCCGCGCTGACCGCCGACGCCGCGCGGCTGGCGCTGCCGGCGCTCGACCCGTCGGCGAGCTTCGCCGGCCCCGGCGAGGAGGCGCGCCACGCCGCGCTGCACGGCTTGACCTGGCTCGTGGCCAACCTCGCGGCGCAGGCGCCCGTGCTGATCGCCGTCGACGACGTCCACTGGGCCGACGCGCCGTCGCTGCGCTGGCTCGCGCACCTGGCCCGCCGCGTCGCGGGGCTGCGGGTCCTGGTGCTGGTCGCCGTGCGCAGCGGCGAGCCGCCGAGCGACCCGGCGCTGCTCGGCGCGTTGCTGGAGAGCGCCACCGCGGTCCGCCCGCGCCCGCTGAGCCCGGCGTCGACCGCCGCGCTCGTCCGCGCGCGTGTGCCGAGCGCGGACGACGGCGTCTGCGCGGCCTGCCACGAGGCCACGGGCGGGAACCCGTTCCTCGTCGACGCGCTCGCGACGGCGCTGTCCGAAGCGGCGAGCGAGCCGTCGCACGCGCGGATCGCGGCCTTCGGCCCGGAGGCGGTCGCGCGCGACGTCGCGCAGCGCCTGCAGCGACTCGGGCCCGACCCCGGCCGGGTCGCGCTCGCGGCGGCCATCCTCGGCCCAGGCGCCCCGCCGCGCCTGGTGTCCGCGCTGGCCGGCGTCTCACGCGAGCGGGCCGCCGAAGCCGCCGACGCGCTGCGCGCGGCCGCGGTCCTGGCGCCCGGCGCGCGACTCGAGCTCGCGCATCCCATCCTCGCCACGGCCGTCCTGGCCCAGCTGGGGCCGGGGCGCACGGCGATCTGGCACCGGCGCGCCTGGCAGCTGCTGCACGCCGGCGGCGCGGAGCCCGAACGCCAGGCGCTGCACCTGCTGCACGTCGACCCGGACGGTGACGCGCGGGTGGTCGCGACGCTGCGTTCCGCCGCGCGCGCGGCGGTCGCACGCGGGGCGCCCGACACCGCCGCGGTCTACCTGCGCCGCGCGCTGGACGAGCCGCCGGCGCCGGAGGACCGCCCGTGGGTGCTGCTGGAGTGCGGGCTCGCGCTCGCCGCGCACCGCGACCGTGAGGCCCCGGCGCGCCTGCGGGAGGCGATCACGCTGATCGCGCCGCCGGGCCTCCGGGCCCAAGCGGCGCTGCGGGCGGCGCAGGCGCTGGCGCTGGCGGCGCTCTACGACGACATGATCTCGATCTGCCACCTCGCCCTCGCGGACACGGGGGACGCCGCGCCGGAGGTGGTCGCGCGGCTGGAAGCGGAGCTCGTCGGCCTGGGCCTGACCCGCGCCGAGGCGCTGGCCGACTGCCGTGCCCGGGTGCAGCGCGCGCGGCAGTCGCCGCCGGAGGTCGAGCTCTGGCGCGTCAACGCCGCGGGACTCGACACCTTCAGCGGAGTCCCGGCGCAGGTGCCGCTCGCGCAGCTGCGCCGGCCGGAGCTGGAGCGCGAGGGCGACTCGCTCGTGGGCACCGTCGTCCGCGGGCTGATGTTGATCTACAACGACGACCTCGAGCGGGCGCTGGAGCACTGCCAAGGGCTGCTCGAGGCGGCGCGCCCACGCGGCTGGGCCAGCGCGGTGGCGAACGTGAACTGGCTGCGTGCCATGGCCGCCCTGCGGCTCGGGCGCGTCGGCGAAGCGCTCGAGGACGCGCGTCCGGCCTACGAGTTCAAGGTCGAGGTCGGCGCGCCGCCGGACTCGCTCGCGTGGGCCACCGCGCCGCTGGCCGACGCGCTGCTCGAGCACGGTGAAGCGGTCGCCGCCGAGGCCGTGCTCACCCGCTGGGACGCCGACGCGCTTGCGCCCGGCGTGCTCACGCGGCCGATCCTGCTCGAGTCGCGGGCGCGGCTGCGGCTCGCGCAGCAGCGGCCGCGGGAGGCGCTGCGCGACGCGCGCGCGGCGGCCACGGAATGGGCGCTGCGCGACGCCGACGGCCCGGGCGTGGTCGGTTGGCGGCTGTGCGCGGTCGAGGCGCTCGTCGCGCTCGGCCGGCACGCCGAGGCTGCCGTGCTCGCCGCCGACCAGCTCGCGTGCGCCGAGCGGCACGGAACCGCGACGGCGCTCGCGGCGGCGCACCGCGCCGTGGCGCTGACGTGCACCCGGCCCGATGACGCGCTGACGGCGCTCCGCCTGGCCGTGTCCGCTGCGGGCGCAAGCGAGCCGGCCGAGCCGGCGGCACGCGGCGGCGACTCTCCCATGGCCGCAGCGCGCGGCCGCGACCCGCGCCCTGACGGGGCGAGTCACGGCGGCGAGCTCCGCACGGCCGCGGCGCGCGGCCGCGGCCCTCGCGCCGACGCGGCGCGCGGCGCCGAGGAGTTCCCCGCGCCCGCCCGGCTCGAGCAGCTGCGCGCGCTCGTCGAGCTCGGCGCCGCGCTGCGGCGCAGCGGCCGCCTGGAGGCCGCGCGTGACGTCCTGCGCGGCGCGCTGCATCACGCCGACCGCGGGGGCGCGCGGCGGCTCGCTCAGCGCGCGCGGGCCGAGCTCGTCGCGGCGGGCGCGCGTCCGCGACGCGCGGCGCTCTCGGGCTGCGACGCGCTGACGGCGGCGGAGCGCCGTGTCGCCACGCTCGCCGCGGAAGGGCGCACCAACCGGCAGATCGCGCAGGAGCTGTTCGTCACCACGCGCACGGTCGAGACGCACCTGACCCACACGTTCGCGAAGCTGGGCGTGCGGTCCCGTGACGAGCTGGCCGCGGCGCTGTGGCCCGCGACGCCGGTGCCCGCTTAAGAGCCATTGGCATCCCGCCGCTGCTCACGCGCGCGGGGCAGACTCCAAGGGCCGTGAACCGCGTGGAACGCCAACCCGTCCTGTGGGCCGCCGCCCTGGCGGCCCTGATGGGCGTCTCGCTGCTGCTGCGCACCAGCGCGCTCGACGCCAGCTACTGGATCGACGAGGGCATCGCGGTCGGGATCGCCTCGCACGACCTGCGCGACATCCCGGGCGCGCTCGGCCAGGACGGCAACCCGCCGCTGTACTACCTGCTCCTGCACGGCTGGATGGTCCTGTTCGGCACCACCGAAGCCGCCACCCGCGCGCTCAGCCTCGTCTTCGCGCTGGCCGCCATCCCGGCTTCCTTCTGGGCAGGCACGCGGGTGTTCACCCGCCGCGCCGGGGTGCTGGCGGCGGCGGGCGCCGCGGGCGCGCCGTTCCTGACGTACTACGCGCAGGAGACGCGCATGTACTCGCTGGTCGTGCTGCTGTCGATCCTCGCTTCGGCGAGCTTCGCGCTCGCCTTCGTGCGTGGGGAGCGGCGGCACGTCGCGTGGCTGGGCGTGTGGCTCGCGCTGCTGCTCTACACCCACACGTGGGCGCTGTTCCTGGTGACCGCGATGGGCGCCGTGTGGCTGCACCTGTGGCGCCGCCGCGAAGTGGAGCCGCGCGACGGCGTCCGGCTCGCGATCCTGCTCGCGGTCGCCTACCTGCCGTGGCTGCCGGTCGTGCTCTTCCAGGCCGAGCACACCGCCGCGCCATGGGCCGAGCGGCCGTCCCCGCTGCTGTTGCTGATCATCCCGGGCGGCCTGTTCGGACACGTCGCGCTGCCGCTGCTGGCGATCGCGGTCTTCTTCGCCGTGCGCCGCCTCCCGCCGGTCGATCGCGCGGTCCGGATGCTGCTCGGCGTGGCTATCGGCACCGCGTTGCTGGCGTGGCTGGCGTCGCAGGTCGAGCCCGCCTGGGCCACCCGCTACTCGGCGGTCCTGATGGGCCCGCTGCTGCTCGCGCTCGCCTCGGTGGTCGCGCGCGGGCCGCGCTGGACGGTGCTCGCGCTCGTCGGCGTCGCGGGCGTGTGGGCCGTGAGCGGGCCGTCGGGCGCCAAGAGCAACGTGCGCACGGTCTCCACCACCATCTCGCCGTCGATCCGGCCCGGCGATCTGGTCGTCAGCACGCAGCCCGAGCAGGTTCCGGCGCTGCACCGGTACCTGCCGGGCGGCGTCGTCTACCTCACCCCGATGGGGCTGGTGCAGGACCCGCGCCAGACGGACTGGCGCGACGGGCTCGCGCGCCTGCGCGGCGGGCAGGCCCTGACCGAGTTGCTGCCGGTGATCAAGCGGCTGGACCCCGGACAGCGCGTGTTGATCGTCACGCCGGAGGCGGGCGGGCGGCTGTCGCAGTCGCCGTGGGCGCGCGCGGTGCGCATCCGCACGCGCGAGTGGCGCGCCGCGCTGGACGCCAGCGCCCGGCTGCAGCCGATCGGCGGCGTGACGACGTTCCCGTCCGGCAAGAACGTCGTGCGGGCGCGGCTGTACGAAGTCCGGCGCTAGCGAATTCGCACGTGCAGGTGGTCGTCGTGGTGGACCAGCGGGACCACGACGTTCTTCGGGCCCTTGAGGTTCAGCCGCGGGCCGACGAAGACCTTGACCGCACCGGCCTCGACGAACCGGTCCACGAGCGCCTGGGAGAGCTCACGATCGACCTGTGAGGGCTTGGTCGGCCGCTGCTCGGTGCCGTCCTTGCGCGGGTAGAGGATGTCGATGTCCAGCCCGTTCTGGTGTGAGGCGTGCCCCAGGCCGCCGAACTCGGGGCCGAAGCGCCCGCCGTGCGTGCGCGACAGGTCCATGATCCCGATCCGCTGCGCGCCGTCGTGCTCGAGCCGGTAGGCGTGGATGACGCTGAGCACGAACCGGATCAGCCGGTCGGTGCCGTAGCGGCGCCACTCGCGGTTCGGGATCTGGTTCTTGATCGGGTCCCAGGTGAAGAAGTCCTCGCCCAGCTCGGGGAGCAGGACGCCGCGCACGAGCCGCCCGTTGCGAGCCCAGCTGCCCTTGGCCTGCGACCTGCGCCAGTCGATCGCGGCGAAGTCGGGCGGGGCGCTGGGCTGGTCGAGCGGCTCGCCGGAGGCGGTCGGGGTGGGCGTCTCGGTCGCGACCGGCGTCGGCGTCGGCGCCGGAACGGGCTCCGGCGTCTGGGCGAACGCGACGGCCGCCGCGGCGAGCACGAGGCCGACGATGAGCACGGCGTACCGCATCGGCTTCCAGGTATACCGTTGCGCCGGATGGACCCGCTCGTTGTGAACCGCGCCCACTGGGACGCGCTGGCGACCGTCCACGGCCGCGACGCCTACTACGACAAGGATGCGCTCGTGGCTGGCCGCGACTCGCTGAACGAGTACGAGGCGGCGGCGGTCGGGGATGTGACCGGCCTGGACGTGCTGCACCTGCAGTGCCACATCGGCTTCGACTCGATCTCGCTCGCCCGGCGCGGCGCGCGCGTGACCGGCGCGGACTTCTCGCCCGGCTCGCTGGCGGCCGCCGCCGAGCTGGCGGCGCGCGCGGGCGTCGAGGCCGAGTGGGTCGAGGCGAACGCGATGGACCTGCCGGCCGCGCTGCACGGGCGCTTCGACCTCGTCTACGCGACGCTGGGCGTGCTGTGCTGGATCGGGGACCTCGACGCGTGGATGCGCAGCGCGGCGAGCGCGCTGCGGCCGGGCGGGCGGCTGGTGCTCGTCGAGCTGCACCCGCTGTTCCTGATGGTCGGCTCGGTCGAGCCGCTGCAACTCGACTTCCCGTACGCGTTCGACGGCGCGCGGACGTTCGACGAGCCTGGCTCCTACGCGGACCCTGAGGCGGACGTCAGCGCGACGGCGACCGTCGAATACGCGCACTCGCTCGGTGAGGTCGTGACGGCGGCGCTCGGCGCCGGGCTGCGGATCGAGGCGCTGGCCGAGCACATGGACGCAGCGCGCGACGGCCGCGGGCTGCTCACGCCCGAGGCCGACGGGCGCTGCCGCCTGCGCGTGAACGGTGAGGTGCTGCCGCTGCTGTACACGCTGGTCGCCCGCCGATGACGGAGCCGGTGCTGTTCCTGCACGGGGTGAGCGGCTCGGCCGCGACCTACCAGTGGCTCGAGCTGGAGGACCGGCGCACCGTGCGCGTGGACTTCCGCGGCCACGGCGACGCGCCCCGCCGGCCCGGCACCTACCGGCTGCCGGACTACGTGGACGACGCGCTGGCGGTGCTCGAGGAGCTCGGCCGGGCGGCGGTCGTCGGGCACTCGCTCGGCGGCGTCACCGCGTGGACGCTCGCGCAGCAGCGCCCGGACCTCGTCACGCGCTTGTTCCTGGAGGACCCGCCGCTGTACATGGGCGACCCGGTCGAGCACGAGCGCAACCCGGGCATCCCGGCCTTCCGCGACCAGCAGGCGGCGGTGCGCGCGTGGCAGGCGCGCGGAGCGACCGAGGCGGAGATCGAGGCCGAGCTCGACTGCCGCGACCTCCAGACCCCCGAGGCGCTCGCGGCGCGCGCCCATGCGCTGCGTCGCCTGGACCCCGAGGTGCTCGACCGGGTGGTCGACGGCTCGCTCCTCGCCGCCGCCGACCCCACGTCGCCCGTCGAGGTCCCCGTGCTGATCCTCGCCGCCGACGACGCGTTCGACGCCGCCTTCCCGACCCGTCACGAGGCGCAGCTCGCCCGTACGCACCCGGACGTGCGCGTCGTGCGGTTCGCGGGCGCACCACACACGATCCACGACACGACCGCGTTCCGGGACGCGTACGCGGCGCAGCTGCGCGCGTGGCTCTGACGGTCCGGCACGTCCTCGCCCACGAGGCCGACCGGCTGCGGGAGATCCGGCTGCGGTCGTTGGCGAGCGACCCGGACGCGTTCGGCTCGACCTACGAGCGCGACGCCGCCCGGCCGGCGGAGTGGTGGGAGCGCAGCGCGGCGAACCCCGAGCAGCGCACCTTCGTGGCGGTGCGCGGCGCCGACGAGTGGGTCGGGATGGCGCTCGTGCGGCCAGGCGAGGGCGCGGCGGCCGTCATCAACGCGATGTGGGTCGCGCCCGAGGCGCGTGGCCGCGGGGCGGGCCGCGCGCTGGTGGACGCGTGCTGCGCGTGGGCGCACGAACGCGGGTTCGAGGCCGTGATGCTCAGCGTCCGGAGCGCCAATGCGCCCGCGCGCGCCGCCTACGCCGCCGCGGGCTTCGAGTGCCTGCGCGCCGAGGGCGACGAGCTCGTCCTCAAGCGCGCGCTCGTGTGACCGAGAACACATGTAACGGCCTTCACAACCGGGCGTACTTCCCCCAATCTTGCACCCACGTCCCCCACTCATCGGCATCGTCACGCACGAGCTCCTCGCGGCGCCCGGCACCGCGCTGGCGCCCGCCCCGGGACGTGACGCGCGCACCTGCGCGCCGCCGCGGCTGAACCTGCGCCTGACGTACGTGCACGCCGTCCAGGAGGCGGGCGGGATCGCCGTCGTGCTCCCCGCGCACGGCTTCGGCGACGACGCGCACCACCTGCTCGAGCGCGTCGACGGCCTGCTCTTCAGCGGCGGCCCCGACCTCGACCCCGGCACCTACGGCCAGGCGCCCTCCCCCGAGCTGGGCCCGAACATCGACCGCGCCGCCGACGACTACGAGCTGCGCCTGCACCGCGCCGCGCGCGAGCGCGACCTGCCCGTGCTCGCCGTGTGCCGCGGGATGCAGGCGCTCAACGTCGCGCGCGGCGGGACGCTGCACCAGCACATCGCCCACCACCGCCAGGCCGAGGCGCCGCACGAGGTCACCCACGCCGTGACCGCCGAGGCCGGCTCGCTCCTGCACCGCGTCACGCGCCGCCGCCGGCTCACCGTCAACACCTTCCACCACCAGGCGGTCGACGCCCTCGGCGGCGGCCTGGAGGTCATCGCTCACGCACCGGACGGTCTGCCCGAGGCGGTCTGCGATCCCAGCGCCCGCTTCCTGCTCGGCGTGCAGTGGCACGCCGAGGTCCTCACGCACCGCCCCGAGCACGCGGCGGTCATGCGCGCGCTGGTCGACGCCGCCGCCGCGCGCCCGAGCCTGTCGCTCGTCGCCTGACCGGTCGCCGCACGTACGCGCGATCGCCGGTCTAGTCGTAGTGGTTGATGAGCCGCACGTTGGCGGCGAGCATGATCGCGCCGACGACCAGGACGACGGCGAAGCCGGGCCAGATCGTGCCCCAGTCGAGGTCGTCGAGGATCAGCGAGCGCTGTGACTCCATCAGGTAGGTGACGGGGTTGAAGGTCGCGGCGATCTCCATCGGGCGGGTGAGCAGCTCACGCGGGACGAAGTTCGGCGTCAGGAACATGAGCGGGAAGAAGATCAGGCTGCCGGAGTTGGTCGCGGCGGCGTTGCGGGTCTTGAGCGCGATCAGCTGCAGCAGGCCGACGAACACCACCGCCCACAGCGCGGTGAGCAGCACGAGCAGCACGAAGCCGAGCGGGCCGCTGGCGATCTCGATGCCGAAGACCATGCCGAGCGCGATGATGGCGACGGCGATCACGACGCCCTTGACGAACTCGGCGAACAGACGGCCGAGGACGAGCGCGGCGCGCGAGACGGGCGCCGCGCGCAGCTTGTCGAAGTAGCCGCCCTCGATGTCCTCGACGAGGTACAGCGCGGCGGTGCCGAAGCTCGCCGCCAGCAGCAGGCTGGCCGGGAGCTGGAAGGCGCCGTAGCTCTGACCGTTGAGGAAGTCGGTCGAGGCGGACGGGAAGATCCGCGCGGCCTGGCCGACGTTGACCACGAGGAAGAACAACGGGATGAACAGGGTCGGCAGGATCGCTTCCGGCGTCCGCCACGCCTCGCGCAGCGCGCGCTGGCCGAGCACCCAGGTCTGGTTCATGCGACGACCTCCGAGACCGCGCCCTCGGCCTTGGCGCGGGTGCGGCCGGTGGCGTCCAGGAACACGTCGTCGAGCGTCGGGTCGTGGCTGAGGCCGGTGCGCTCGCGCAGCTCGGCCTTCAGGCTCTCCGGGGTGCCTTCACGCACGATCAGGCCGCCGTCGATGATCGCGAGCCGGCCGCACAACTGGTCGGCCTCCTCCAGGTACTGGGTGGTGAGGAAGACGGTCGTGCCGAGCTCGTTGATGCGGCGCACCTCCTCCCACACGGTGATCCGGCTCGCGGGGTCCAGGCCGGTGGTGGGCTCGTCGAGGAACAGCACCTCGGGCCGGTGGACGAGCGCGCTGGCGAGGTCCAGGCGACGCTTCATGCCGCCGGAGTAGCCCTTGATCAGCCGGTCGGCGGCGTCCTCGAGCTCGACGAGGCGCAGGAGCTCGCCGGCGCGCTCGGCCGCCTCACCGCCGCCCATCCCGAACAGCCGCGCCTGCAGGACGAGCAGCTCGCGGCCCGTCTGGCGCGGGTCCAGCCCGGCCTCCTGCAGCGCGACGCCCATCCGGCGGCGCGCCTGGTCCGGGTCGCGCGCGACGTCCACGCCCGCAACGGTCGCGCTGCCGCGCGTGATCGTGAGCAGCGTGGTGAGCATGCGCACCGTCGTGCTCTTCCCGGCCCCGTTCGGACCGAGGAAGCCGAAGATCTCACCCGGCTCGATCCGCAGATCGACGCCCTTGACGGCCTCGACCTCGCCGCCTCTGCCCTTGTAGGTCTTGACCAGCCCCTGTGCCTCTACCGCAGCTCCACTCATAGGACCAGAGACGATCCCAGGAGCGCGGACTCATCGCTTGGAAATTCTGGCAGTGAGTCGGTCGGCCGTTCGGGGGAGGCGAACCGCGAGCGTCGGCCCGGGACGCGGGTTCGTGGCCTGCGGCGTGGTGCGCAGCGCGCGCGCCGAACCGCCGGCCAGGCCGGGCAGCGTGACGGTGTAGTCGCCGAGCTCGAGCCGGACGATCCCGTCGAGCCGCACCCCGGCGCGACCCGGCGGCAGACGCACGATCCGGCCGTCGCCGTAGACGGCTTCGATCGTCGTGCCGCGGGCGGTGGGGAACTGCGCGTCGACGGTCACCCGGCGCTTGCGCGTGAGCTGCCAGGTGGTCTCGATCGCGGTCGCGGTGAAGCGGTGCGTGGCGGTGACGGTGACGTCCTCGTTCGCGATCCGCGTGGTGGCGCGCAGGTCCTCGAACGGGCCGGGACGGCGCGGATCGACCAGTCGGATCTCCCCTCTGTCGGCGGTCTGGGTGGCGAAGCGCCCGGAGGGGCCTCTGATCACCAAGCCGAAGGCCGCATTTCCCCGCCCGCCGAGGTTGATGGCGTGTCCCTCGCCGTCCAGCAGCCGCGCGGGCTCCACGCCGCCGTACGGGAACGCGCCGCGGTTGGACGCGACGATGGCGGTCGCATAGCGGGGCGTCGAGACGGCGAGGCGACCGATGTCCGAGTCGTAGGCGAAGAACGGCGGCGGCTCGTCGGCGGGCATCGTGCCGAGGCCGAGCGTGATCGCACGGGCCGCGTTGGCCGCCATGCGGGCGGAGAACACGCGCTGGTCGCCCGTCGCCTGGTGCTTGGTGGTCGCGCCGTAGAGGTGGGGCGACGGGTAGGCGTAGGTGTTGCCGTCGGTGAGCATCGTGTCGTACAGCGCGAGCGAGCGGTCGAAGATGCATTTCGCCCAGCCGCCGTAGCGCGGGTCCTCGTGGAAGCGCGGCGTGCTGGCGATCGTGAGCAGGCCCTGCAGCGCGTACGCCCACGTCTTGGCCTTCATCCAGCGCGCGATGCCCAGGCCCGTGTCCCAGTTGAGCATCCCACTGTGCGTCCAGTAGCCGAACAGCGCGCGCCGGACCCAGGCGCGCAGGTGGGCGATCTCGCGCGCCGGCAGCGGCGTCATCCCCACCGCGAGCGCCGGCTCGTAGGCGTGCAGCGCGTGCAGCGTGATGTTCGCGTACTCGGCGCTGTCCAGGTTGGAGGGATCGTCGGCGGGGAAGTGCGGCAGGTAGTTGAAGCGGTAGCTCGGGCCGAGGTTGCGGTCGTCGCGGATGAAGCGCCGCAGCTGGCGGCGGTAGTCGCGCCGCAGCAGCTCGGGGTTGCCGGTGAGCGTCGCGGCCGCCAGGTACAGCTCGGCGTTCCAGTTGAACTGGTTCAGGCGCACGTTCGGGAAGCGGAAGAACGAGTCCCGCGCGACGCGGTCCACGCAGAACGTGAGCCGCTCGATCGTGGCGGCGTCGAGCTCGAGCGCGTCGCGGGCGCGGTAGGCCGCGACGAGCCCTTCCGCCACCTTCGGGTCGATCGACTTGTCCTGCGGCGCGTCCGGCAGCTCGAGGTCGGCGAGCCAGCCGGGCGAGTGGTACATCTTCCCGCGCCGCCCGCGCGGGCCGGTGAAGAACACCGGCTTGTCGATCAGCTGCGCGACGAGCCGGCGCGCGCGGGCGTCGTTGCGGGCGCGCCCGCCGGTGTGGCCGACCTCGGCCGCGGTCGCGTGCACGGTGAGGATCGCGGCGTTGTAGATCGTGCCGACGTTCAGCGTCCCCGCGCTGTAGGCCTGCTTGTGGCGCACCCACGTGTGGTCGAGCCGGGCCATGATCCGGTCCGCCAGCGCCAGGTATTCGGCGTTCGTGAGCGGCGGCGCGGTGATCACCGGCCCGTCGGGCGGGCGCGCCTGCCCGAGCGCGACGCGCGGGTTGGCCGCGACCAGCGCCGCGCCCGCCAGGAACTCCCGCCGCCTCACAGCGCGAACGGAGCGGGCCGCGGCAGGATCTTCGCGCCCTCGACCGTGCGCACCCACTCGTAGCCGAGCGCCTTGCAGTGCGTGAGCGTCACGCCCGCGTCACGCAGCCGGGCGAGGCCGCGCGCGTGCATCTCGCCCGGCGAGCCGGTGGCGTCCTCGACGACGATCACGCGCAGGCCGGCGTCGAGCAGCCCGACCGCGGATTGGTACACGCACACGTCCGTCTCGAACCCGACGAGCACGGCGGTGTTGCGGTGCGTGCCGGTCACCGCTGCGAGGATCTCCGGCGTGCCCGCGAGCCCGAACGTCGGCTTGCGGAACACCGGCGTCCCCGGCTCTACGAAGCCGGGCCGGGTGGGCCCGTGCCGCTCGGGTTCCTCCTCGGTGAGGACGATCGGCACGTCCAGCGCGCGGGCGAGCTTCGTCAGCCAGTGCCCGCGGGCGAGTACGTCGGCGTCGCCGCCGAACCCGGGCTGCACGTCGATCACGACGAGCACGCAGTCCGTGTGGTCGGTCAGTGGCACAGCTCGGCCATCCTGCACGGGCGCACCTGCTCGTGGTTCGCGAGCAGCTGCAGCAGCTCGCTGGCGCGCGCCATGTCCTCGGCCTCCATCACGCCATGGTGGAACATCACGCCGACCGGCCCGCCGGTTCGCAGCTGGGCCGCGAAGCGCTCGTCCAGCGCCTGCGGCGAGAGCCGCGCGACGTCGAGGTGCACCGGCAGCTCGGGCAGCAGGCCGAACGGCTCGGCCTTGTGCTCGCGGCTGAGCAGGCTGAAGCCGAGCTCGACGAGCACCTCCGCGGTGTCGCGCGTGCAGCGGTTCCACGGCGGCGTGAAGAACGGGTCGAGCCGGTCGCCGAGCCGCTCGCGCAGCTGCGTTCGCCCCCGCGCGATGTCGTCGTTCTGCGCCGCTTTGTCGCGCGCCGGCCCGAACTCGCACTTGCGTCCCTCGACCTCGTGGTTGGTGTGCGCGTACCCGTGCTGGTGCAGACCGGCATGGCTGTCGATCAGCCGCGCGGCCAACGCGTCGTGCAGGTCGGCGGGAATCACGGCAAGATCGACGGGCAGCCCGTGCTCGGCGAAGCGCGCGAGGAGCTCGAACAGCCGGGCGTCCTCCCAGCCGGCGTCGTCGTCGCGGAAGAACACGTCGACGGGAGCGGCCAGGGCGTCGAGCGCCTCCCGCAGCACTACACGAGCCTCGCGAGCCGTTCCGCCGCCCCATCCAGCCGGCCGGGATGGATCGCGAGGTGCTCGGCCCCCGCGGAGCGCCACACCTCGACGTCCTCCGCGGTAGCGTCGCCGCCGATCACGGTCCCGGCCGACACGTGGCGCCCGTCGGCGAACTCGCGCAGCCGTGCCTTGAGCGCGCGGAACTCCCCGGGCGTGACGTTGTACGCCTGCCACAGGTCGCCGATCCGCGCCGCTCGCTTGAGCGCCGCGTCGGACTTGCCCCCGATCATCAGCGGGATGCGCGCGCTCGGCCGCGGCTCGAGCACGCCGCCGGCCGGGCCCGTTCCGGTGCGGTGGAGCTGCTCGATCAGCGCGAGCTGCTCGTCCGTCCGCGCGCCCCGCCGCTCGAACGGGACGCCGAGCGCGGCGAACTCCTCTCGCTCCCAGCCGACGCCCGCGCCGAGGATCACGCGGCCGGGCGCGAGCCGCTCGAGCGTGGCGAGCTGCTTGGCCAGCAGCACCGGTTCACGCAGCGGAAGCACCAGCACCGACATGCCCAGCGTGACCCGCTCCGTGCGCGCGGCGATGTTCGCGAGCAGGATCAGCGCCTCGTGCACACCGCCATAGACGTCCCCGAACGGCCGCGGCGGCAGCAGATGGTCCGGCAGCCACACGGACGCGAACCCGAGCGCCTCGACCCGCTGCGCCAGCCGCGCGATCTCGCGCGGGTCCGCATCGGCGACCTCGTTGGGCAGGACGACTCCCAGCGGCAGCTCAGCCATGTCCGATCGACGGTGGTGGGTTGATTCGGTGGTGGATCGGGATACGTTCACCGCTGGTCACGAACGACCTGCCTCAGCCACAGAAGGAAAGTACCGCCTGATGTACCGCGCAGTTCTCGCGGCCGCGATCGCCTGTGTCGCGCTCGTCGCGCCCAACGCCGCGTCCGCCGCGGGTCTCACCGTGACGCCCGTCGCGCCCGCGAACGGGTCCACTTACACCGCGGGCCTCGACAAGGACAGGCTGACGCCGCGCTTCATCTACGAGGTCGACTGGCCCAAGGTGCGTGGACCCTCGTTGTTCTACGAAGTCGGCACCCGGACCACGCTCGGGCCCGACGGCACGATCGCCAACGAGTTCGTCGTCTCCGACGGGGAGCTGCGGGTCGAGAACCGTGCCGCCCCGACCCGCTACACGGACTCAGGCTTCGCGGAGTGGATGACCAAGCCCGGTTCAGGACCCGCGAGGGCCGGATCCGCGCCGGGCAGGAAACGCGGCTTCGTGCTCCCGCTCAGCCGAGCCGGCCATCGGGTGGTCAAGCGCGCGCTCCGCGCCGGCCAGCGTCCCCGCGTTCGGCTCTCGTTGGCCGTGTACAAGCCCAACAACGACATGTTCGAGCCGTTCGAGGCCACGTTCCGCCTCTACGGCTAGCTAAAGATCCGCTAAAGGCGCGTGACGTTCGCGGCCGGCCCCGTGTCATCGACATGTGAACGGGTCGGTCGCCTACATCCTGATGGGGTTCCCGCGGGTCTCGGAGACGTTCATCGCCTCCGAGATCCACCGCGTGGAGCGCGCGGGCGTGCCGCTGCGGCTGTTCGTGATCAAGCCGGTGGAGGCGCGCGAGCAGGGCCACGACCATCCCGTCCTGGATGCGATCGTCGCGCGGCCGGAGTACCTGCCGGATCCGGTCGGGTTGACGAAGCCGCTGCACCGGTGGCGCTGGAGCGACGTGCGGGCGTTCGTGCCGGCGCTGCGCCGGTGCGCGCGGCGGCGTCCGCACGGGGTGGCGCGGGCCACGCGCACCGCGTTCGCCCAGGCGTGGCGTGACCGGCGCACGCCGCTGTCGGGCCCGCGGAAGATCTACGTCAAGGAGCTCGTCCAGGCGGTCACGCTGGCGGACCGCCTGCTCGCCGCCCCGGACGTCCGCCATCTGCACGCGCACTTCGCGCACGGCACGACGACGATCACCTGGCTCGCGGCCTGCATCGCCGGCCTGCCGTTCTCCTTCACCGGCCACGCGCGGGACATCTACGCGCCCGAGCTCAACCCGAAGGGCTGGTTGCAGCGCAAGCTCGACGCCGCGGCGTTCGCGGTCACGTGCACGGAGGCGAACGTCGCGCACCTGCGGCGGATCGCGCCGAGCGCGCGGGTGCACCTCGTCTACCACGGGCTGTCGGCGGACTTCACGCGGCTGCTCGAGCAGGAGCGGCCGCGGCCGCAGACCAACGGGACGCTGCGGGTGCTGGGCGTCGGGCGGCTGGTCGCGAAGAAGGGCTTCGACACGCTCGTGGACGCGTGTGCCGAGCTGCGCGAGCGCGGGATCCCGTTCGAGGCGGCGATCGTCGGGCAGGACGACAAGGACGGCGCCGCGCTGCGCGCGCACATCGAGCGCCATGGCGTGCCGGTCGCGCTGCCGGGTCCCGTCGGGCCGGCCGAGCTGCTGGACGAGTACCGCCGCGCGGGCGCGCTGTGCATGCCCTCGCGGCTGCTGCCCAATGACCGTGACGGCATCCCGAACGTGCTCGTGGAGGCGATGGCCGCGGGCGCGCCGGTGGTGGCGTCGAACGTGTCCGGCATCCCCGAGCTCGTGCAGCACGAGGTCAACGGCCTGCTCGTCCCGCCCGACGATCCGGCCGCGCTGGCCGACGCGCTCGTCCGGCTGCACCACGACCGCGCGCTCGCGCGCCGGCTCACCGACAACGGCCGCGCGACCGTGCGCGAGCGCTTCGACGGCGAGCGGCTCGCGCAGGACCTCGCGGCGCTCTTCCGGGAGGCGATCGAGCGGTGATCGTCATGCTCTCGGCCCGCCCGCGCCCCGTCTTCTGCGTCAACGAGCACGAGCACCGCGACCGGGCGCTCGCGGACGCGGTGGCGAGCGGGCGCTTCACGTTCAACGGGGAGACGCGCACGCTCGGCCTCGAGCCGGACTGGCTGGACGCGCCGCTTCCGAACGACGAGGAGTGGCGGCTGGACTGGGTCAAGTTCTACTACGGGCTCGACCTCGCGGACGCGTTCCGCGCGAGCGGCGACGCCCGCTACCTGCACGCGTGGGAGCGGCTGGTGGCGAGCTACATCCTGCAGGTCCAGCCCGGCCACGACGACAGCGAGGTCACCGCCCGGCGCGTGCTGAACTGGATCTACGCCTGGCAGCGGCTGCCGGAGGCCGACGCCGGCGTCGCGCACGCACTGTACGAGAGCCTGGGCGCGCAGGCCCGGCACGTGCGCGCGAACCTCTCCCCCGAGCGCAACCACCGCACGCTGGAGCTGTACGCGCTGCTGATCGTCGCGCTCGCGTTGCCGGGCCTCGGGATCGAGCCCCCGCTCGCCGAGCTGCACGAGAACCTGCTCACCGACTTCGGCCCGGACGGCGTGCACCGCGAGCGCTCCACGCACTACCACTGCATCGCGCTGCGCTCGTTCGTCGGCGCGCGCGAGAACTGCCGGCGCTTCGGCGTGCCGCTGCCCGCGGGCTTCGACGAGCGGCTCGCGCTCGCGTGCGCGTTCGCCCGCGACTGCCGCCGCCCCGACGGCACGATCCCCGCGCTGAGCGACGCAGACACCGGCGACTACACGGCGCTGCTGCGGCTCGCAGGTCGGCTGCTCGCCCGCGAGGACCTGCTCGAGCCGCAGGCCGGCGCCTATCCCGACGGCGGCTACTTCATCCAGCGCACGCGCGACCGCTACCTGATCTTCGACTGCGGCCCGCTGGGTGACGGCGGGCACGGCCACTACGACGCGCTGAGCCTCGAGGCGTGGGCACACGGCCGGCCGCTCGTGCTGGACCCCGGGCGTTACACCTACGCCGAAGGCAAGCCGAACTGGCGCCACTGGTTCCGCGGCACCGCCGCGCACAACACCGTGTGCGTGGACGGCTTCGACCAGACGCCGTACACGCGCTCGCGCTCCTCGCTGCCGAGCGCGCAGGCGACGTTCCTCGGCGGCGACGAGACCACCCTTGCCGGCGAGGTGCGCTCACCCTGCTACGAGGCCGTGCACCGCCGCCGCGTCACGCTCACCGACGGCCGCTGGGTGATCGAGGACGAGCTGGAGGGCGCGCACCGCCACCGCTACGACCTGCGCTGGCACCTGCCGCCCGGGCCCGCCCACCTGCGCGCGGACGGCGTCGTGACGCCCGAGGCCGAGCTGACGATCAGCGGCGCCCGCTCCGTGGCGCTCGAGGACGGCTGGATCAGCCCTGAGTACGGGATCAAGCAGGCGGCGAAGGTCGTGAGCGCGGTCGCCGTCGGCAAGCGCGCGCGGTTCGTGACCGTATTGGAGCCGCGTGCTCGCGCCTGACCCGGTCCTGCCGCGCCGCGACGCGCTCCTGCGCCCGGAGACGATGGCCGGCGTGCTGTCCCAGCGCCTGCACGCGGGCGTCCCCGTCGACGCGTGCGAGCGGATGTACGTGAAGTACCGCGTGGGCGACAGCGTGCGCGTCGTCTACCGCTACCGGGTGGGAGAGACGACCGCGTTCGCCGCGGCCCGCTCCGGCCGCCGTGACGGCGTGCCCGCGCCCGAGGTCGACGCCGCGCTGTATCCGTTCCCGCACGACCGCAAGCTCGCAGCGCTGCCGCGCCTGCCGGGCCGCCTGATCGCGTGGGCGGCCGAGCAGTCCGCGACCGCCCAGCTCGACGGCGCCTACGCGAAGGTGCAGCGCGCCGACGGCGAACGCCGCGGCCTGCGCGCGCTGGCGGACCAGGACGCCGTCCGCGTCCCGCGCCTCCTCGCCGACGAAGACGGCGTCCTCACGATCGAGGCGCTGCCGGGCCGCCCGCCGGACCTGCACGGCCTCGGCCGCAGCCTCCGCGCGCTCCACAACCTAAAGAGGGACAGTCCCTCTTTAGGAAACGCCACGGCGCAGAGCCAAAACGGCGTCGATCCGGGCGCGCGCGACATAAAGAGGGACAGTCCCTCTTTAGGAAACTTCGTGCGGCTCGACCGCGCGCGGCTCGTGACGGCGGCGGAGGTGATCGCGGCCGCGCGGCCCGAGGCGGGCGACGCCGCGAAGCGGTTCGTCGAGCGGCTCGGGGCGCCGCCTGAGCAGCCGGAGGTGCTCGTGCACGGGGACGCGAATCTCGGCAATGCGGTGCTGCTCGAGGACGGCACGGTCGCGCTGCTCGACCTCGAGCATCTGGCGGTTGGGCCCGCCGCCGCGGACGTTGGACAGGTGGTCGCGAACCTGCTGGTGGCGGGCGCGGACGCGCGGCCGTTCCTGGAAGGCTACGGCACGCTCGACCGCGAAGCGCTCAGCTGGTACACGAGGGCGTCGCTGCTCGCGCGGGTCGCGCTGCCCGCGATCAGCCGCTACCGGCCGCAGCTCATCGCCCGGCTTCCGAGGCTGCTCGCATGAAGCCCGCGCTGCTGTTCTACTGCCAGCACTCGGTGGGCCTCGGACACCTGATGCGCTCGTACGCGCTGTGCGACCGGCTGGCGGAGCGCTTCCGGGTCGTGCTGATCGCGGGCGGGCAGCTGCCAAAGGGGATCGCCCCGCCGCCGCACGTCGAGATCGTGGCGCTGCCGCCGCTCGGCCTCAACGGCAACGGGTTCGGCTCCGCCGATCCCCGCTACACCACGGAACGCGCGTGGGACGTCCGCCTGCACCGCATCCTCACGACGCTGCGCGACGTCAAGCCGCAGGTCGTGCTCGTGGAGCTGTTCCCGTTCGGCCGGGCGAAGTTCGCGCGCGAGATCGTGCCGCTGCTCGGCGCCGCGCACGACGCGTTCAAGGCCTGCAGCCTGCGCGACATACTCGTCAGCGGCGACCCCGAGCGCGACGACCGCGCGCGCAAGCTGGCCGACGCGCACCTGGACGCGCTCCTCGTCCACTCCGACCCGCGCTTCGCCCGCCTCGAGGAGACGTTCAAGCCGCCGACGCCGCTCAGCGTCCCCGTCCACTACACCGGCTTCGTCACCGCCCGCGACGACGAGGACGCGCCGCCCCGCGGCGACCACGTCGTGATCAGCGCCGGCGGCGGCCGGGTCGGGCGCCCGCTGCTGCAACAGGCGATCGAGACCCTCAACGGCACGCCGATGCGCGCGATCGCCGGCCCGCTGATGCCCGAGGACGACTTCCGCGCGCTGCAACGCGCCGCGCCGCCCAACGTCGAGCTCATCCGCTCGGTCCCGGACCTGGCCAAGGAGCTCCGACAAGCCCGCGCGAGCATCAGCCAGTGCGGCTACAACACCGCGCTCGACGTCGTCCGCGCCCGCGTCCCGGCGCTGATGGTCCCGTACGCGACGCCCGAGGAGGACGAGCAGACCCGCCGCGCGCACCGACTCGAGCAACTCGGACTCGTGCGGGTCTCCGACCACGTCGACCCGGACCTGTTGCACCACGAGCCCGCACCGGCCGCGCTCGACCTCGACGGCGCCGCCACCACCCGCGACCTCCTGCACGAGCTGATCGCATGAGCACCGGCAGCCAGGTCCTGCGCCCGTACGTCCTGCGCCAGTGGCGCGCACTCGCCGGCGCGGGCGCGGGCGCGGCCGTGCTCGCGCTCGCCGAGCTGGCCAAGCCGTGGCCGATCGCGCTGATCGTCGACCACGTGATCGGCGACCGGCAGCCGCCGTTCACGCCCGACGTGACCGTCCTGCTCGCGATCGGCGGGCTGATCCTCGCGATCGCCGTCGCGGAGACGACGTCCACCTACTTCACCGGCCTGTGGCTGCAGAGCGCCGGCGAGCGGATCGCCCACCAGCTGCGCGTCGCCGTCTACGACCACCTGCAGCGCCTGTCGCTCGCCTACCACCAGCGCACGCCCAAGGGCGACCTGCTGACGCGTGTGACCGAGGACGTCAACGACATGGGCGAGCTGTTCAGCGACACGCTCGGGGAGATGCTGCAGAGCGCGCTGCTCGCGTTCGGCATGACGGTCGTGCTGCTGGTCATCGACCCGGTGCTCGCGCTGTTGAGCCTCGTCACGTCCCCGCTGCTGATCCTGATCAGCTTCGTCTTCCGCCGCAAGGTGCGCGAGCGCGCCCGCCGCCAGCGCCGCCACGAGGGCGATCTGGCCAGCATCGCGAACGAGGCGCTGTCCGCCATGACCGTCGTGAAGGCGTTCGGCGCCGAGGACCGGGAGGCCGAGCGCGTGCGCACCCGCTCCGAACAGCGCCAGCAGCTCGGCGTCGAGGTCGCGCGCCTGCAGGCCCGCTTCGACGGCAGCGTCGGCGTGCTGCGGGCGCTCGCCACGGCGATCGTCACCGTGGTCGGCGTCATCCGCGTGTCCAACGGCGACATGTCCGTCGGCGAGCTGATCATCTTCGTCTCCTACACGCGCAAGGCGTCCTCGCCGATGCGCTCGTTCGCGCGCGAGGCGGCCAAGCTCACCGCCGCGCTCGCCCGCGCGGACCGGATCGCCGAGGTATTGACCGAGGACGACGTGCTCGAGGACCGCCCGCACGCCTACCGCGGCGGCCGCGCCACCGGCGAGATCGAGCTGCAGGACGTGAGCTTCCGCTACGGGAACGAGCGGCCCGCCCTCGAACACGTCACGGTGCGCATCCCCGCCGGCCAGCGCCTCGCCCTCACCGGCCCGTCCGGTGCGGGCAAGTCCACGCTGGCCGCACTGGTCGCCCGCTTCTACGACCCGACCGACGGCCGCGTGCTGATCGACGGCCGCGACGCGCGCGACTGCGCCCAGCAGTGGCTGCGCGACCAGGTCGCGGTCGTCCTGCAGGACACGGTCCTGTTCACCGGCACCGTCAAGGCGAACATCGCCTACGGCACCGAGGCCAGCGACACGGAGGTCATCGAGGCCGCCAAGGCCGCGGCCGCCCACGACTTCATCGAGCAGCTCCCCGACGGCTACGACACCGAGCTCGGCCCGCAGGGCACCGGCCTGTCCGGCGGCCAGCGTCAGCGCCTCGGCATCGCCCGCACGCTGCTGCGCGACCCGCCGATCATCATCCTGGACGAGCCCACCACGGCGCTCGACCAGGACGCGGAGAACCAGGTCCTGGAAGGCCTGGACCGCCTGATGCGCGGCCGGACATGCATCCTCATCACCCACTCGGCGCGGCTGGCCGCCACCGCCGACCTGATCCTCGAACTCGACCACGGACGCATCACGGAGGAGGTCCCCCATGGCTAGAGCGCTCGTCACCGGTGCCGCGGGGTTCATCGGCTCGCACCTCACGGACGCGTTGCTGGAGGCCGGGCACGCCGTGCTCGGCGTGGACTGCTTCAACGACAACTACGCGCGCGCCGACAAGCAGGCGAACCTGGCGCAGGCCGCCGACCACGACGCGTTCGAGCTGGTCACCGGCGACCTGGTCGAGCTCGACGCGCACGCGCTGATCGACGGCTGCGACGTCGTCTACCACCTCGCCGGCGAGCCGGGCGTGCGCTCCAGCTGGGGCTCGCGCTTCGAGCGCTACACGCACCACAACGTGGCCGCCACCCAGCGCCTGCTCGAGGCGCTCGTGGACTTCGACGGCAAGCGCTTCGTGTACGCGTCCTCGTCGTCGGTGTACGGCGACGCGCTCACCCTCCCCACGCCGGAGGACGTCACGCCCCATCCGCTCTCCCCGTACGGCGTGACCAAGCTCGCCGCCGAGCACCTGACCGCGCTCTACGGCGAGGAGCTGGACGTCAACACCGTCGCGCTGCGGTACTTCTCGGTCTACGGCCCGCGCCAGCGCCCCGACATGGCCTTCCGGCGCTTCTGCGAGGCGATCGTCGGCAACCGCCCGATCGAGATCTTCGGCGACGGCACCCAGTCGCGCGACTTCACCTACGTCGGCGACATCGTCGCCGCCACCATCGCCGCCGGGAGCACCGCCACGCCGCCCGGCCGCGTCTACAACATCGGCGGCGGCGGCAGCGTGAGCCTCAACCGCGCGCTCGAGACGCTCGCGGGGATCGCGGGCCGCCCGCTCGACGTGCGCCACGCCGAACGCCAGGAGGGTGATGTCGCCGACACCGGCGCCGACACCTCCCGCGCGCACGCCGAGCTGGGCTTCACCGCGCGCACGACGCTGCAGGACGGGCTCGCCGCCGAGCTCGACTGGGTGCGCGAGCGCCCGGCCGCGCTCGCGCCCGTGCGGAGCTTGACCGCTTCTTGACCTTCGCCCAACCGGGCCTTGAGGGGACGTCCCGATACGTCCCCCATGTCCCGCTTCAAGCCCAATCGCCCTGATCATCTCGTCGCGTCCATCATCGCCCTCGCCGAGCAGTCCAACCGCCTCGCCCTCGACGCCGCCATGGAGGCCGCCCGCGCCGACTCGCACGGCCACACCGCCGCCGTCGTCGACCAGATCTGCCGCCTCGCGGTGGGTGCCGGCGTCGCCGCCGGGGAGGTCGTGTGGCTCGTCTCCGAGCTCGAGGACGTCTCCGACGACCCGCGGCAGCTGCAGGAGGCCGGCGTCGCCGTCGCCGGCATGGAGAGCTGCCTGATCGCCGTCGCGCACGCCGTCCAGGAGGTCGCGGACCGCGGTGCGCCGATCGAGGTCACGTCTTCCGCGCAGGCGCTGCGCCGCGTCTCCGCTCAGCTCGCCGAGCTGCTCCCGCGTCTGCAGCTCGCGTAGAGGGCCCGCCCTAGCTACTGAGCCGGGCCAGTCGCAGGGCGAGGTGGCAGAGCAGCCGATCCTCGCCGTCGTGCAGGTTCACGCCGGCCACGTCCTCGATTCTGCGCAGGCGGTAGTACAAGCCGCCGCGGTGAAGGGACAGCGCCGCGGCGGTGCGTTTGACGTCGCCCGCGTGATCGAGATAGGCCTCCAGCGTCCGCACGAGCGACTGGTCCCCGGCGAGCAGCTTCCGGAGCCCTTCAGGGAGATCCTCCAGCGCCGCGTCCGGCAACGCGGTGACCACGCGCTCCACGCCGAGCGCGTCCCAGCTCGCGGTCCCCGACTCCTCATGGGCCGCGACCCGCAGCGCCGCCAGCGCGCGGCGATAGGACGTGCCCGCGTCGCGCAGGTGCTCGACCGCGTCGCCCTGGCCGATCAGCGCCCGCGGTGAGGTGAGCGCTCCCAGCGCCTCCAGCACCGCCGCGCTTCCGCGCTCCCCCGCCAGGCACACGAGCCGCTGCTCGAGCTCGGCGCACAGCGCCTGCTTGGCCGCCAGCCGCGCGCGCAGCCGGTCCAGCGCCTCCGCGCTCCACTCCTCCCCCGCCGGGCCCGCCGGCGCCGCGACCCACACGCGCACGGGGCGCAGCGGCAGGTAGTGCGCCTCGTCGAGCTCGTGCGCGGCCGCCTCGGGGTCATCCCCGAGCAGCGCGGTGACGAGCTGCTGTTCGTGGCGACGGCGCACCAGCTGCGCGTCGGCGTCCGGGCCGACCAGCGCGGCCGCCTCGGCGGCGGCGGC
Source organism: Solirubrobacter deserti (assembly GCF_003344625.1). Classification (GTDB taxonomy): domain Bacteria; phylum Actinomycetota; class Thermoleophilia; order Solirubrobacterales; family Solirubrobacteraceae; genus Solirubrobacter; species Solirubrobacter deserti. Next base: position 656,760 of record NZ_QPKJ02000006.1, read on the forward strand.
GCGCGCCTGCCGGAGCTCCTCCGCGGTCACGGGCGGGTCCTCGAACAGCCACAGGTAGCCGAGCCGGCGGCCGGCGCCGACGAGCGGGATGCACACCCGCGCGCGCATGCCGATGTCCGGGCGGGCGGGGATGTGAACGGGCGCCGTGGCGGTGCGGATGCCCTCGGCGAAGAGGGCGACGCGGGCCTCGTCGGGCGCCAGCCGGCCGAGGATGCTGGCGGTGCGGACGGCGTCCAGCTCGCCGAACTGGGTGCTGTACGCCAGCGGCCTGAGCTCGGCGTCGTCGATCAGGACGGGCCGACCCAGGCTCAGGGACAACGAATCGACGATCTCCTGAAGCCCTCGGTCCACGAAGGGACCGAACTTACTCCGTCAGCGCGTAGGGTTGGCGCGCTCCTCCGTTTCCGGGAGCGCCAGGCGCGGGTTGCCCTCACGGAGCAGGAAGCGCGGGTTGGACTGCGTGAGCCGGAACGCCTGGACCTCGCTGACGCCGAGCCGGCGCAACGCGTCGGAGCCGAACGGCAGGATCTCCTCGCGGGTGCCCGGGTGCGTGTCCGACGCCAGGCAGTACGCGCGGCCGGTCTGCACCAGACGCGCGCCGATGCGCTGCGCGGCCGGCCCGTGGGCGCCGAGCAGGCTGGAGACGTTGACCTGCAGCAGCGCGCCGGCCTCCAGGTGCGGGTCCAGGCGCTCGAGGTCGCCGCCGACGACGCGCTCGGGGTGTGCGAGCAGCAGCCCGTATCCGAGGCGCGTGAGCCGGTCCACCGCTGCGTCGAAGTCGTCGTCGAGCCCCGCGAACGGGCACTCGAGCAGCAGCCACTGCGCGTGCGACGGGCCCTGGGCGATCAGCTCCAGCTCGCGGTCGTGCAGCGCCAACGCGTCCTCGTGTGCGAGCTCTCCGCCCGGGTGCAGCGTGACCTGCAGGCCCTCGGCGCGGATCGCCGCCTGTAGCTCGGCGCGGCGCCCCTCCAGCTCGAGGATGTCGATGTCCGGGAAGTGCGCGCGCTTGATGTGCGACGTGCAGGCGACGTCGAGCACGTCCTCGGCGTCCAGCACGCGGGCGTAGCGGACGGCGTCGGCGAGCGTGCGGGCCCCATCGTCGAGGCCAGGCAGGATGTGGCAGTGAAGATCGACGTACGGCATGCCCTGTATGTGGTAACAGCTGCTGACGCCGCGTCGAGTGACGTTTCACCCGTTCAACACAACCGCTAACGCGCGAATCGGACCCGCACGGCCGCTTTCCTGCCCCCGCTGGCGCGGATCGAGAAAGTCCTGGATCCCGCGCGTTTGAAGGCGATGCGGGTGGTCCGCCGGCCGACCGCGATCGTCAACGTGCCGCGACGGGTCGAGCGGTAGGTGAACCGGAGCGGGGCAGCGGTCCTGAGCGCCGCGCGGATGGCGCGGGCGAGCGCGCCCGGTGAGGCGTGCACGGGGCGCGCGGCGGGTCTGGGTGCCGCCCGGGGCGTGGGCGGGAGCGGGACGCCGGAGCGCGGCGCGACCGTTGGCTGCGGTGACGCGGTCGGGTCGGGCGTGACGCTCGGCTGCGGCGGATCGGGCGACGCGCTCGGCTGCGGCGACACGCTCGGCTGCGGGGACACGCTCGGCTGCGGCGACACCGTCGGCTCGGGCGACGGCGGCGCCGGCCCGACCCACACGTCGCGCAGCAGCGCGTGCCCGGCGTTGCCGGCGGCATCGCCCTGGCCGGCCTCGACCTCGTACCGGCCCTCCGGCAGCTTCGGCACACGAACGGCCCAGCGGTCGCCCGCCCCGGGCAGCACGGTGGCGACGAACACGGGCTCGACCTCCGGATAGGAGCGGCGGTACGGATACACCGTCACGACCACCGGTCCGGCCTCGCTCGCGCGGCCCGCGAGCAGCCCGCCGTCGAGGCTCGCCCGGTCGGCGGGGGTATCGATCGACACCTCCGGCGCCGTCCCGTCGACGGTGAACCGGTGCGTGACCGGCTGCGGCTCCACGTGCCCGGCCGCGTCGATCGAGCGGATCGCGACCGTGTGCTCCCCGTCGGTGGGGGTCAGCGGTCGCCAGGGGGACGCACAGGCGGTCCACGGACCCGCGTCCGCCCGGCACTCGAAGCGCGCGCCCACGGCGGTCGAGCGGAACACGAAGGACGGTCCGTCCTGGACCAGGGCCGGAGGCGTCCACTCCATGATCGTCACGGGCGCGGAGGCGGTGACGACGAACGGCTCGGAGATGATGGACCCCAGGTTGTCCGCGGGATCCCGCTGGCTCACGCGCACCGTGCGCTCGCCGTCCTGCATCGGCGCGGCGTCGACCTGCCAGGTCCCGTCCGGGGCGACCGGCGCGGTGACGGTCATCCACCCGCCGTCCGAGCCGAGGTGGCTCACGTTCACGGTCGCGCCCGGCCAGTGCTCGGCGGTGCCGGACAGCTGCGGGGTGGGGTCGGTCGTGGTCGCCGGCACGTTCACGGTCACGACCGGCGCCACGCGGTCGAACGTCCAGGTGAACACGGCCGGCGTCGGGTCCACGACGCCGTGCCGGACGGCGCGGACCTCGAAGCGGTGCGGGCCGTCGGCCGCCTCGATCGACCCCCACGCCGGGCAGGCGCCCCAGGCCGCGCCGTCGAGCCGGCACTCGAAGCCGGCCATCAGGTAGTCGGAGGACCACTCGACGCGCACGTCGGGGTCCGCGACCGGCGTGGTCAACGAGGGCGTCACCGTCGTCTCGGGCACGATGCCGTCCGGCACGCTGGTGTCCACCGTGAAGCGCGAGACCGCGACCGTCTCGTTGCCCGCGTCGTCTCGGTGGGCGACCTCGACGACGTACGCGCGGTCATGCAGCTTCGGCGCCTTCAGCCCCCAGCGGCCGTCCTCGATCCGGGCCTGCTCGGTCTCCATCGGCGGGTATCCGCTGTCGTAGCTGCCGGCCGTGTACCACTGCACCCGCACGACCGCGTGGCCGTCGTCCCCGGCTCGCCCGGACGCGGTGGGCTGCGACACGCGCACGGTCCCCGCCGGGCCGTCGATCGTCAGCCCCGTGGGCGCCGCCGAGTCCTGGCGCCAGGTGAAGGCGGCCGGCGTCGGGTCCACCTGCCCGGCGGCGTCGACCGCCCGCGCCTCGACGGTGTGCAGCCCATCGGCGAAGGAGCCCGACAGCCAGCCGTCCTCGCACCCGAACCACGCGCCGCCGTTCACGCGGCACTGGAAGCTCGCGTGCTCGTCGTCGGCGTGGAGGTCGAACGACGGGCGCCCACGCTGCGCCAACTCCCCGTAGATGAAGGTGTCCGGCGGACCGTCGACCGTGAAACGCAGCCGCGCGGGCGTCGGGTCGGCCGTGGCCTGCGCGTCGATCGCGCGCACGAGCAGCCGGTGCGCGCCGTCGGCCAGCCCGATCAGCCGGTGCGGAGCCGTGCACGGCAGCCACGTGCCGTCGTCGAGCCGGCACTCGAAGAAGCCGTCGCGGTCGGCGCCGAACGAGACGAGCGGGTCGCGGGTACGCACCGGTGAGGGCAGCGGCTCCACCGTCGTGTCCGGCGCGCCGCGGTCCGGCCCGCCGGCGCCGTCGGCGCTCTCGTACGCGACCAGCCGCTTGCGCGAGGGCATGAGCAGGAGCCCTTCGCCGGCCGCGAGTGCCTGGCCGGCGCGCGGCTCGTCGCCGGGCGCCGACGTCCACACGCGGGCACCGGTGTCGGCGTCCACGCTGAACAGGCGCCCGCTGTCGGAGGCGATGAACACCTGTCGCCCGACGACGAGCGGCGGCGAGGCGAACCCGCCGTCGCCGATCACCCGCCAGCGCAGCGGGCCGCCCGCCGCGGGCGAGGCGTCGAGCGCGCCGGCGCTGAGCGAGAAGCGCAGCCCGTGCGCGAAGGCGGGCGTCCCGCGGCTCTCCAACGGATCGCGGATCGTGTTGTCGCCGGCGTCCACGACGACGCTCTCGTCCGGGTGCGCGAAGACCCCCGCGCCCATCGCGGTGCGCGGCGAGATCGCCGGCTCGCAGCCCGAGGCCGCCGCGATCAGCTTGCGCGTCGCCAGCTCGTAGCCGCGCCACCCGCACATCGCGCTCACCCACAGCGTGCGGCCGTCCGACGTCGGCGGGCCGGGCTGCTCGACGGCGACCTCCCACAGCGTCGCGCCGTCGGTCTGCCGCAGTGCCATGACCGCGCGGTCGGTCGTGACGTACACCGCGCCGCCGAACGCGATCGGCCCGCGCGAGCCACGCCGCTCCCACAGCAGCGTCCCGGCGGCGGCGTCGAAGGCGCGGACGTACCCGCCGCCGACCACGAACACGCGGCCCGCGTCGTAGGCGGTGTCGGCGTCGCGCTGGCTGTGGAAGGACTCTGGGAGGCGTGCGCTCCAGAGCTCGCGCCCGTCGCGGGCGTCGAGGCCCAGCAGGCGGTGCGTGGAGCTGCGCGTGTCGATCGTGAAGACCTTGCCGTCGGCGACCAGCGAGCCGGAGGGCTCGTTGAGCTCGAGCGCCCAGCGGGTGCGCAGCGGCGCCGCGGGCGTGTTCGCCGCCAGCGCGCCGGAGTGCGCAGGGTCCTGCCGGTGGGCGCGCGCGTCGTCGCTCACGCCGGGCGCATCGGGGGTGAAGGGCGCCGGCGCGACCTCGGGCAGCCCTGGGCCGGACGGGCCGGCCGCGAACGCCGCGACGCCGTCGGCCGTGGGCACGACGAGCGTCCCGTCACCCGCACCGAGCCCGATCGCGCTCGCGTCCGGCACGGGGTAGCGGCCGAGCGGCGCGCCGGTCGTGGTGTCCAGCGCCTCGACGTGATCGCTGCCCGAGACGGCGAACACGGTCGTGCCCGCGATCAGCGGCGGGCTCTTGACGCCGCCCTCGAGCGGCCGCGTCCAGCGCCGCGCGCCGCTGGTGGCGTCCTCGGCGACCAGTGCGCCGCCGACCGCGAGGATCGCCAGCGAGCCGGCGAAGGCCGGTCGCTGCGAGGACTGGAACTCGCGCAGCTTTCCGCCGGTGGCCAGGTCCAGCACGTGGCCCTTGTCCGACCAGACGCGGCCCGCGTGGATCGCCAGCGCCGCCGCGTCCCCATGCGCGTTCTCGTCGTCGCGGCTCATCCATTGCGTCTCGCCGTCGACGTCGCTGAACGCGAACTCCTGGACGCCGTCGCCGAGGATCGCGTACCCGCCGCCCACGGTCGGGAGGTTCTTCGCCCACAGGTACGCGCTCCAGATGCGGGCGCCGGTGGCGCCGTCGCGGGCGTCGAAGTAGCCGTCGGCGTTCAGATAGACGCGCCCGCCGGTCGCCACCGGGATGAGGTTGAAGATCCCGTCGTTGGTGCGGAACGCCCACAGCGACGCGCCCGTCGCGGCGTCGATGGCCTGCGCGACGCCGAACCGCGACACCACGTACACCCGCCCCGCGTCATAGGCGAGGTGCACCCCGGACGCCGCCACGGCGCGGCGCCACAGCGTGCGACCGGTCGCGCGATCGAGCGCATACAGCGTCCCGACGGTGTCGGCCCCCTCGACGATCACGAACACGCGGCCGCCCGCGACCAGCGGGAAGCCGGGTTCACCGTCGAACGTTCGCGTCCACGCGCGGGTGAGCGGCGGTCGCAGCGCCGGATCGTCGACGTACCCGTCGTGCGCGGCGTTGCCCTGGAGGCTGGTCGTCTCGCCCGAGGCCAGCGCCTGCGCCGACAGCGCGACGCACAGCAGCAGGGTGAGAACGGGGACCCGGGGCAAGGCGCAGTGAAGATACTTCAATCACTTGCAGGTCAGTTGAGGTTGCCGCGGAACGGCCAGCGGCGCCGTTCGTGCGAGGGCTCGGCGGCGCGCGCGAGGTCGGCCGCGAATTGGCCCGCGGACAGGTATGCACCGTCGCGCGCCCGGGTGAGCGCGAGCTCGAGCGGCGGCGAACGGCGCGGGGCCAGCTCCTCCAGCAGGCGGGCCAGCTCGGCCGCGGGCGAGACGCCGTGCGAGTGCGCGCCGAGCCCGTCGAGCAGCGCCTCGCCGCGCTCGTCGACCCAGATCCGCTCGCGGGTGATCGGCGGGACGTCGGCGCCCGCGTCCTCGAGCGCCTCGACCGCGCCCGCCAACTGCTGCACGAACGCGATCGGGTCGGGCGGCGACGCGCGGTCGAGCCGCGTGCCCGCGGGCGCCTGCAGGACCGCGACGGGGCGTCCGTCCAGCTCCAGCGCGCTGCGCAGCCGCAGCAGGTGCGGATGCTCGACGCTGCGCAGGCGGCGCGCCCGGTCCAGGTACCGCGCGTCCTCGCTCACGTGCAGGAGCACCTCGCCCGCGCGCAGCACGATCGCGTCCCTGTCCGTCCGCTCGACGGCCTCGATCCGGTACCCCGCCACGGCGCTCCCGGGCTCCAGCTTGCGCACGCCCGGCATTATTGCTGCATGGCCCGCATCGCCCCGGTCGACGAGACCTCCGCCCCACCCGCCTCGCGCGAGCTCGCCGCCGCGCACGTGGCGACCGGTGGGCGCATGACCAACATGAAGTGGACGCTCGCGCGTTCCCCTGTCGCGCTCGACGCGCTGCTGCAGTGGTATCCGCTGCACGATCAAGTGGCACCCGTGCTCGGCGAGCGGCGGACGTGGTTGTTCTGCCACGCGATCTCGACCGAGAGTGACTGCTTGATCTGCTCGACGTTCTTCCGCCGCCTGTTGATCGACGCGGGTGAGGACCCCGCGGCGCTGGAGCTGGACGGGTTCGATTCGCTGATCGTCGACCTCGGGCGCCGGCTGGCGTCGGACCCGCACTCGGTCGACGACGCGCTGCACGCCGCGCTCGCCGAGCGGCTCACGCAGGAGCAGATCGTGGACCTGATCGCGTTCGGGGCGATCATGGTCGCGACCAACGTCTTCAACGACGCGATGGGCGTGGACCTCGACGACTATCTCGAGCGGTACGCGGCGTGATCGCGTTCATCACGGGCGCCGCTCACGGCCAGGGCCGCGCGACGGCGCTCGCGCTCGCCGAGGACGGCTACGACATCGTCGCGCTCGACGTGGCGGCGCAGCTGTCGTACCCCGCCTACCGCATGGGCTCCAACGAGGAGCTGGAGTCGCTGCAGACCGAGATCGAAGGGCTCGGACGCGAGTGCTTGACCGTCGTCGCCGACGTGCGCGACTTCGAGGCCGTCGACGCCGCCGTGACCGCCGCGATCGAGCGCTTCAACCGCATCGACGTGCTGTTCAACAACGCCGGCATCTGCGCCTACGGGCTCGCGCACGAGCTGACCGAGCCCGAGTGGGACGCGATGATCGACATCAACCTCAAGGGCGCGTGGATCGTGGCCCGGCAGATCATCCCGCACATGATCGCGGCCAAGTCGGGCGTGATCCTCAACAACTCCTCGATCGCCGGGCTGCGCGGGATGGGGCGGCTCTCGCACTACGCGGCGAGCAAGTGGGGTCTCACGGGGTTGACGAAGTCGTGGGCGATCGAGCTCGCTCCGCACGGCATCCGCGTGATCTCGATCCACCCGACCGGCGTCGACACGCCGCTCAACGACGGGCTCGCGATGATGGAGGGCAAGACGCCGCAGGAGATCGCCGAGGCGTCCGCCGGGAACCTGCAGCCCGTGCCGTGGATCGACGCGTCCGACGTCGCCGAGGCCGTGCGCTTCCTGGTGAGCGACAAGGCGCGCTTCGTGACCGGGTCGCAGTTCGTCCTGGACGCCGGGCTGCTGACGCGTTAGCGATAGGGCGCGACGTCGGCGGGGCGGCCGTCGGCGATGAAGCGCCAGGCGTCGGGCCGTGAGCCGTCCACGTCCGTGAAGCCATAGACCTGGGCGAGGCCGCCGCTGGAGAGCGACTCGCCGTTGAACCGGGCCTTGTCCGGGTCGGCGGCGAGCGCCGCCACGGCGCGGCCGACGAAGCGCGGCGTCTCCGAGATCGCGAAGTCGGGGATCTTCGTGAGCGCGTCACGCCAGTTGGACTCGGTCACGCCGAAGTGCTCGAGCATCATCTCGCTGCGCAGCCACCCCGGCGTGAGGGAGACGCTGGTGGCGTCGTGCTGTGCGAGGTCCTGCGCGTGCGCCCAGCCCATGCGGTTGACGGCGACCTTCGCGAGGTCGTAGAACGGCGACTCGCGGTAGGTCTTGGCGTTGTACTCGCTCGTGCCGTCGCCGACCTCGACCAGCAGGCCGCCCGGATGCTCGATCAGCAGCGGGAGCGCGAAATGGGCGGTGATCAGGTGCGTGTCGATCCCGAGCCGGAGCATGCGCAGGCCGTTGTCGAGGTCGTGCTCCCAGACCGGCGATGCCCACTCGAACAGCTGCTCGCCGCCCCAGACGTCGTTGACCAGGACGTCGAGCCGGCCGTGATCGGCGCGGATGCGCTCGACGAGCCGTTTCACCTGCTCGTGCTCGAGGTGATCGACCTGGACGGCGATCCCGGTGCCGCCCGCCTCGGTCACGAGCTCCGCGGTCCCCTCGATCGTCTCCGTGGTGCGGTTGTACTCCGACACCTGCGTGCGCGTCGTGCGCCCCGTGACGTAGACGGTCGCGCCCGCGGCGCCGAGCTCGGTCGCAATGCCCCGTCCGGCGCCGCGCGTCGCGCCCGCAACGAGCGCCACCTTCCCTTCCAGCGGTCTATAAACGAGCATTCGGTTATGATTACACCATGCCGCGCCCGAAGACAAGAAGCGACGATGAAGTGCTCGACGCGGCGCTGACGCTGCTGCGCGAGGGGCGGCTGACGTTCGCGTCAGTCGCCGAGGCGAGCGGGTTGTCCGGGGCGACGCTGGTGCAGCGCTTCGGCAGCAAGGACGGGCTGCGCCAGCGCGCGCTCCTGCTTGCGTGGGACCGGTTGGTCGAGCGCACGCGCGCGGCGGCGGAGCGCGCGCCGAGGACGCCGGCGGGCGCGGTCGAGCTGCTGGTGGAGCTGTCGGGCGGCTACGCGGACTTCGACCGCTACGCCGAGAACCTGCTGATCCTGCGCGAGGACCTGCGCGACCCGGTGCTGCGAGCGCGCGGCGCCGCGTGGGAGCGCGAGCTGATCGCCGCGCTCGACGCGTGCTGCGGTGACGACTCCGGCGCGCTGCTGGCGGCGCACTGGCAGGGCGCGGTGACGTGGTGGGCGTTCCGGCCGGACGACCGGCTCGCCGACCACCTGCGCGAGAGCCTGACCGCCCTCGTCGCGCGGCTCTATCCGAGCGCGTGACGGCGGCGGTCGCCGAGCGTCGCGCGGCGATCGGTCCACATCCGCTGGGTCTCCCGGGCGGCGATGACGGCCTGCAGGTGGAGCTCGGCGATCGCGAGGCCGTCCTGTGCGCTCGCGATCTTCGTGCCGAGCGGGTCGAAGACGGCCGAGCCGCCGATGAAGGCGTGCGGCGCGCCGAGCAGCCCGGCGAACACGACGTACATCCCGTTGTCGAGCGCGCGGGCCCCGTAGTGCAGATCGCGCCGGTGCGCGCCGCCCGGGAAGTATGCGCCGCTGGCGAGGTAGACGTGCGCGCCGTCGGCCGCGGCCGCCGCGGCGTGCTCGGGGAAGTTCGCGTCGTAACAGACCGAGAGCGCGAACTCGAAGTCGCCCAGCGTGAAGCTCGTGCCACGCTCACCGGCCGTGAAGTGCGTGCGTTCGGCGGCGTAGATGTGCTGCTTGTCGTAGGCGAGCCAGGGTTCGGCCTGCGGCGCGAGCACGACGCTGCTCAGCGTGCCCCGGTCCAGCGGCGTGTTCAGGACGACGACGCTGCCGTGCGCGTCGACCGCGTCCTGCACGGGACCGATCCACGCCAGGTCCGACGACGGCAGCGCTCCGCCGAACACGGCGTCGTCGTACCCGGTGACGAACGCCTCGGGGAACACGACCAGGTCAGCCCGGGCCCGCGCGATCAACTCGGCCGCCGTCTCGAGGTTGCGCTCGACCTCTCCGGGGACCGCCTCGGCCTCGACGGCGGCGACCCTCATCCGGCCAGCCTCCGCACGATGTCCGCCGCGGGCGCCTCCCGCGCCAGCGGATACGCCTCGCCCGCCCACAGGTTGAAGCCGTCCGCGTCGCCGCGCGCGCGGGCCTCGGCGCGCAGTTGCGCCGTCGCGTAGTGGATCTCGGGATAGGCGATCGGCGCGTCGGGATGCTCGTCCATGAACCGGTTGCGGATGCCGCGCGCGAGCCGCCCGCTGAACGCGCGCGTGAGCCCGGTCGGCGCGTCGCCGGCCGCGACGCGCTCCCGATAGGCGGCGACCGTCCCGGCCTCCGGGGTGAGCAGGAGCGCCGTGCCGACCTGCACGGCCGCCGCGCCGAGCGCCCGCGCCGCGCGCACGGCCGCGGGCGTGCCGATGCCGCCGGCCGCGATGACGGGCACGCCCACGCCACGCGACTCGCCTTCACCACGCGACTCGACCGCGCGACGCGACTCGCCCACACCGGGCGGCTCGTCCCCGCCACGCGACTCGACGCCACCGGGCGACTCGCCCTCGGCGAGCAGCTGCAGCAGCGCGACCAGGCCGATCGGTTCAGTGTCCGGCGCGTCCACCCACGTACCGCGGTGACCTCCGGCCTCGGCGCCCTGCGCGACCACGGCGTCCGCGCCCGCCGCGACGGCCGCGCGCGCCTCGTCCGGGCTCGTCACCGTCACCCACGCCTCTCCGGGCAGCTCGGGCAGCGGGTCCGGGCAGCCGAACGTGTACGAGACGACCGCGACGGGCTCGGCGCGCAGCAGCGCGAGCTTCGCGTCCCAGCCGTCGTCGTCCCAGCGCGGCTCGCTCATCCCGCGCACGTAGTCGACGTACACGGCCGGGTCGGCGCGCGGGCCCGGGACGAACAGGTTCACGCCGAACGGGCGGTCCGTCAGCGCGCGGGTCGCGGCGAGCTTCTCGGCCAGTGCGTCCGCGGTCAGGTATCCCGCCGCGAGGAACCCGAGGCCGCCCGCTTCGCTCACCGCAGCGGCGAGCTGCGGTGTCGAAGGGCCGCCCGCCAGGGGGGCGCCGACGATCGGGAGGTCGAGCTCCACGGCCGCAACCGTACCGGCTGCGATCGTTCACCGCACCTAACACGCATCTGGTATCCCAGCTGTCACACTTGGAGCTCCTCCCCTCCCCTCCCTCGCCAAGGAACTCCGTCACATGAGCAAGCTGATCAGCGCCATCAAGCGCACGCTCGGCACGCACGCCGAGCCGCACGTGCACTTCCATCAGGGCACGCACGCGCATCTCCCCGAGGTGTGCCACGAGCACACCTGCGGCCGCCCGCGCTTGGGCTAAGGCCGCCCCGAGGTCTTCCCTGACGGCACGCGCCTGAGCTAGACCGCAGCCGGCTCGGCCGCGACCGCGCGGGCGAGCAGATCACGGAAGGTCGCCTGCTCCTCGGGCGACAGGCTCGCGAAGACCTCGGCCTCGAGCGAGGCCATCACGCGGTCCGCCCGCGCCAGCGCCTTCGTCCCCGCCTCGGTGATCGCCACGATGTGGCGGCGCCGGTCGGCGGGGTCGCGCCGGCGCTCGACGAACCCCTTGCTCTCGAGGTCGTTGAGCAGCAGGACCGTGTTGTTCGCGTCCAGGTGCATGCAGCCGGGCAACTCGGCCTGCGGCATCGCGCCTTCACGCAGGTTCTGCAAGAGCATGTACGCCTTGACCTTCATGCCCAGGACGTCCTCCGACGCGCGGCGATACGCGTTGCGCGTGAGCTGGATCAGCAGCAGGATCGAGTTGGTCATGTTGCGATTCAGAGAGTAGCGGTTGCGTGACCGTCCTTTACGCCATATAGTCACTGACATAGTGACTATCCCTCCACAAGTAGAAGGCGCCTCGCGGCGCACCTGGATGGCGCTGGTGGTCGTGTGTCTGGCGCAGCTGATGATGGTCGTGGACATGACCATCGTGAACGTCGCCCTTCCGGTCATCCAGCGCGATCTGCAGTTCTCGCAGGCCGACCTCACGTGGGTCGTCGGCGCGTACCTCATCTCCTACGGCAGCTTCCTGCTGCTCGCCGGCCGCCTCGGAGACCTGCTCGGTCGCAAGACCGTCTTCTTGGCCGGCACCGCGATCTTCACCGTCGCCTCCCTCGCCTGCGGGCTCGCCGAATCGCAGCTGGCGCTGATCGCCGCGCGCTTCGCCCAGGGCTTCGGCGGCGCGATCGCCACCTCGGTCATCCTCGCGCTGATCGCCACCGACTTCCCGCGCGTGGACGAGCGCGTGAAGGCCATGGGCGCGTACATGTTCGTCGTCACCTCCGGCGGGTCGCTCGGCCTGCTGCTCGGCGGCGCACTGGTCGAGTCCGTCGACTGGCACTGGATCTTCACCGTCAACGTGCCGATCGGGATCGCGGTCCTCGTGCTCGGCGCGCGGCTGATCGAGAACCGCCCGGGCCTCGGCCTCGAGCAGGGCGTCGACGTCGCCGGGTCGATCCTCGTGACGGCCTCGATGATGACCGCGGTCTACGCGATCATCACCGCCGCCGAGCACGGCTGGACGTCGGCGCACACGCTCGGCTGGGGCGGCGCGGCGGCCATCCTCGGCGCGGCCTTCCTGTACCTGCAGACGCGGATCAAGAACCCGATCTTCCCGCTGCGGATCCTGCGCGTGCGCACGCTGATCGGCGCGTCGGTGGTGCGCGGCTTCCTCGTCACCGGCATGTTCGGCACGTGGGTGATGGGCTCCCTCTACGTCGAGCACGTGCTCGGCTACGGCGCGTGGCTCACGGGCCTCGCCTTCCTGCCGATGACGCTGATCGTCGGCGCGCTGTCGCTCGGTACGACGGCGCGCGTGATGAGCCGCCTCGGGCCGGAGCGGACGGTCGTGGCCGGCCTGGTGCTGGTCGTCGGCGCGCTCACGCTGCTCACCACCGCGGACGTGAACACCGCCTACTTCCCGACGCTGTTCGCCGCCTTCGCGGTGATGGGTCTCGGCATGGGCACGGCGATGCTGCCGCTGATGACGATCGCGATGAGCGACGTGCGCCCGGAGGACGCCGGCCTCGGCAGCGGCATCATCAACGTCTCCATGCAGCTCGCCGGCGCGCTCGGGATCGCGATCCTCGGCACGCTCGCGTCCGATCGCACCGCCGAGCTCACGCAGTCCGGCGCCAACGCCCTGCAGGCCCTCACCGGCGGCTACACCCTGGCCTTCCAGGTCGCCGCCGGAGCGGTCATCGTCGGCATCGTGATCGCCCTCGTGGCGCTCCGCATGCCGCGCGAGCGCGAGCCCGTCCCCGGCTCAGAGGTCGCCGTCGAGGTCTGAGCGCCTCGGCGGACTGGCACCCGCACGCTCGCAGGTCCGGGCGGCGACGACGCACGCGAAGCGCGTCGCCGCCCGCACCGCCTCCGAGTCGTCCAGCACGCCGCGGCCGTGCTCGGCGACGTACGTGAGGAATCCGCCGCCGAACGCGTCACCGGCGCCGATCGTGTCCACGACGGTGATCTTCGGCGCGTCCACGTGCGCCTCGTCCTCGGGCGTGACGATCAATGCGCCGTCGCCGCCGAGCGTGACGAGCGCGACCGGCACGTCCAGCGCCCGCGCGGCGTCCACCATCCCGACGCCGGGCGACAGGTACTCGAGGTCGTCGCCGCTCACCTTCACCACGTGCGCGTGGCGCAGGACCGGCGAGAGCTGCTCGCGGTACGCGTCGCGGTCGGCGATGAACGTCGGCCGGCAGTTCGGGTCGACCATGATCAGCGCACGGTCGGCAACCGCCTCGACCACGCGCCGGAGCGCGCTCGCGGTCGGCTCCATGATCAGGCCGAGCGTGCCCACGTGGAGGACGTCGACGTCTTGCGGCAGCGCCGCCAGCGCGGCCTCCGGCGTCAGCGCCGGCGCGCTCGTGCCCTCGGTGTAGAAGCGGTAGCTGGCCGCGCCGGACGCGTCGACCTCGGCCAGCGCGAGCGTCGTCGGCCTGGCGGTCGAGACCACCGTGTCGAGCTTGACCCGATCCGCCTCGAGCTCGGCGCGCAGCTGCCGTCCGAAGCCGTCGTCGGACAGGCAGCCGAGGAAGTGCACGTCCTGCTCGAGCCGGCCCAGCGTGCGCGCCGTGTTGTACGGCCCGCCGCCGGGGTGCGCGGCCAGGTGGTCGGCGTGCGGGACCAGGTCGACGAGCGCCTCTCCTCCAACCACGATCGCCATCGGCACGTAGAGTTGCAGGTGGTGGACGTGCGAGCTTCAGACGCCGAGCGGGACGCCGTCATCGAGCAGCTGCGCGAGGCGGCCGCCGAGGGCCGGTTGACGATGGAGGAGCTGACGGACCGCATCGAGCTGGCCGCCAACGCCAAGACGCGCGGCGAGCTCGATCCGCTGACCGCCGACCTGCCCGCGCCGGGCATGACCGTGAGCGCGGCGAACGCGAGCGAGAAGACGTTGGGCGACGTCAAGCGCACGGGCGCGTGGGTCGTGCCCGCGCACAGCGAGTTCCGCTCCTGGACAGGCAGCATCACTCTGGACCTGCGGCAGGCGACGATCAGCTCGCGCGAGATCGTGATCGACGCCTTCACGCCGTTCGGCACGATCGACCTGCTCGTGCCGGTGGGCGTGCAGGTCGAGGTCCGGGCCGAGACGCGGATGGGCAGCCTCAAGCAGCAGGCGAGCGCCCCGACGCCGGGCGCGCCGCGCGTGATCCTCACGGGCGGCACGGTCTTCGGCACCATCCGGGTCCGCAACCAGCGGCTGTGGGAGAAGCTCCTAAAACGCGGTTGAGAGCGCGAACGGGAACACGGCGGTTGCGCCCTGGCGGCGCAACTGCCCGGCGACCATCGCGAGCGTCCAGCCGCTGAAGCGGATGTCGTCGACCAGCAGCGCGCCGGCCGGCGGCGGCGCGGCGACGACCTTGAACGCCCCGCGCACGTTGGCCACCTGCTGCGCCGAGTTGGCCATCTCGCGCTGCGGCGGGTTGTCGCCGACGCGCTCCAGCAGCGGCTCGAACGGCAGCCCGAGCGCGGCCGCCAGCCGTGCCGCGAAGTCCGGCACCAGCGCGCCGGAGCGCTTGGACGGGATCGCGGTGACCAAGCCGATCGCGGGCCGCCAGGTGCGCACGGCCTCGGCCGCCGCCTCCACCAGCTGATCGTCGAAGCGCCCGTCGCTCCGGCCCCGCTGGACGAGCGGGTCCCAGCCCCCGTCGCCGAGCCGGGCGAGCGCGAGCCCTTCCTCGGCCCGCACGTCCTCGGGCAGCTTCTTCATCTTGCCCTCGGCGTCCGGCGCCATCTTCTTGACGTCGAGGACAATCGGCTTGGAGCGCAGGTGCAGGGCCGCGGCGCGCACCAGCGCCTCGTCCAGCGGCTTGTCGAACTTCGGCGCCGTGCACACCGCGCAGACGCCGCAGTCGCTCGGGTCGGGGTCGTCGAGCTCCTCCTGCAGCGCGCGCATGAGGCAGCGGCCGTCGGCGCCGAACGCGGCCATCGCCTCCTGCTCGCGCCGCCGCAGCGCGGTGACGTGCGCGTAGCGGTCGCCGTCGTACTCCCACGTCGCGCCGGGTTGACGCGTCCAGCGCGTGCCGTCGCGGGCCACCGCGCCCTCGACGTCGAGCACCTTGAGCATCGCCTCCAGCCGGCCCTTGCCGAGGTTGACGATGCCCATCAGCTCGTTCGTGGTCGCGCTGTCGTCCGTGAGCGCCTCGAGCACGCGGTCGACCTGCTCGCGCCGCGGAAACGCCTGCTCGATGAAGAAGTCCTGGATCCGGCGGTCCTCGGCGCCGCGCAGCAGCACGACGTCGGCGCGGTCGATCGCGCGGCCGGCGCGGCCGACCTGCTGGTAGTAGGAGATCACCGAGCCGGGCGCCTGGTAGTGCACGACGAAGCCGAGGTCGGGCTTGTCGTAGCCCATGCCCAGCGCGCTGGTGGCGACCACGCACTTGAGCTCGTTGCGCAGCAGCTGCTCCTCGGTCGTGATCCGCGTCTCCGTGTCCACCTCACCGCTGTAGGACTGCGCGGGCACGCCGTGCGCCGAGAGGAAATCGGCGACCAAATCGGCGTCGCGTTTGGTAAGGGTGTACACGATCCCGGAACCCGGGAGGGAGGGGAGAAAAGTCGCCAGCCACGCCAGGCGGTCCGCCGGCGCCGGCTTTTCCACGACCTCCAACCGCAGCGAAGCCCTCGACAACGGCCCCCGATACGTCCGCAACGCGCCCGCATGCCCCAACGCCAACTGCTCCGTGATGTCCGCCACCACGCGATCGTTCGCCGTCGCCGTGGTGCACAGCACCGCGACGCCCTCCGGCAGCCGTTCGAGCATCTCCTGGATGCGCCGGTAGTCCGGGCGGAAGTCGTGGCCCCAGTCGCTGATGCAGTGCGCCTCGTCGACCACCAGCAGCCCGACGCGCTCGGCGAACAGCGGCAGCATCGTCTCCCGGAACTGCGGGTTGTTCAGGCGCTCGGGGCTGATCAGCAGCAGGTCGACGGCGTCCTCGCGCAGCAGGTCGCGGACCTCGGCCCACGCGTCGCGGTTGGTCGAGTTGATCGTGTGCGCGCGGATGCCGAGCTTCTCCGCCGCCGCGATCTGGTTGCGCATCAGCGCCAGCAGCGGCGAGACGATCAGCGCGGGGCCGGCGCCGCGCTCGCGCAGCATCGTCGTCGCGAGGAAGTACACGGCCGATTTGCCCCAGCCCGTGCGCTGGACGCACAGCACGCGGGCACGGTCCTCGACCAGATCCGTGATCGCCTCGCGCTGGTGCTCGCGGAACGTCGCGTTCGGCCCGGCCAGTCGGTGCAGCAGTTCTTCCACCATGGTCAGGCTAGGCAGTGGCGCGGATAACTCGCCCCCGCTTCGAGTCCTTCGACGGCCTGCGCGGGCTCGCGTGCGTGCTGATCGTCGTCCTGCACGTCTGGATGTACACGGACGCGAACCATCCGCGGCCGGGCCGGACCGATCTGCTGGACCGCGTGATCGGCGAGTTCCGCGTGTCGCTGATCTTCTTCTTCGTGCTGTCCGGGTTCCTGCTGGCGCTGCCGTGGGCGGCGGGGAAGACGCCCGACCTGCGCCGCTACGCGGCGCGGCGGTTCGCGCGCGTGGTGCCGGGCTACTGGCTCGCGGTGGTCGGCTCGTTCCTGCTGCTGCACGGCACCGAGCACGGCCGCGCGATCGCGCTGCACGACCTGCCGAAGTTCCTCTTCTTCATCCCGAATCTGTTCGAGGAGACGCGCAACCAGCTGGACCCGCCGATGTGGTCGCTGCACGTCGAGGTCAGCTTCTACCTCGTGCTGCCGCTGATCGGCTACGCGCTGCTGCGGCGGCCGCTGACGACCTGCGCCGGCCTGATCGCGGGCGGGCTGCTGTGGACCACCGCCGGCGTGCTGCGCGAGTGGCCGCCGGAGGTGACCTGGACGCTCCCCTCGTACATCGGCGTGCTCACCTGCGGCGTCGCCGCGGCGGTCCTGGCGCAGCGCTCACCGCCGCGGTTCGTCGGCCTGCTGGGAGTTGCGATCGTGCTCGCCAACTCGTGGTGGCACAGCGACGGGACGGGCACACTCGGCCATGCGGTCGGCGACCTGCCCGCCGGCATCGGGTTCGGGCTGGTGCTGTGGTCGCTCGCCTACCGCGAGAGCCGCATGCTGAGCGCCAAGCCGGTCGTGTGGCTCGGGACCGTGTCCTTCGGCGTCTACCTGTGGCACTACCCGGTCATGTACGCGCTGCAGCTGCACGAGCGGATGCCGGAGCGCTTCGTCCCGGCGGCGCTGTGGGTCTTCCCGATCACCTTCGCGCTCGCCGCGGTCTCGTGGTACCTCGTCGAGAAGCCCGCGATGCGGCTGGGGGCGCGCGTCCCCGCGCGCACCGGTCTCAGAGCGCCGCGTCGAGCTCAGTGAGCAGCGCGCGCAGGCGCGCGAGCTTGTCGGCGCCCAGCCGCGCCTCGATCAGGGCCTCCGTCTCCGCGATGAACTCGCGCACGACGGCGAAGACCTCACGCCCCCGGGCCGTCGTGCGCACGAGCTTCGCGCGGCCGTCCGCGGGGTCGGACACGCGCTCCACGTAGCCGTGCGTCTCGAGGTGCTCGACGAGCTGGGCCATCGACTGCTTGGTCATCCCGGCCCGCTCCGCGAGGACGGACACGCGCGTGCCCGCGTCGTCGAGGAACTGGAAGACGTTGCCGTGGGCGTAACGCACCTGCGGGTGCCCACGCTCGGCGAGCCGCGCGATCGTCTGCTCCGTCATGCGCCGGAACGGCTCGCGCAGCAGGATCGCGATGTTCTCGGGCGCGTGGCGGGCGGTGGTGTCCGGCAGGCTCGACACTTGACTTTAGACAGTCTACCTGCCTAGATTTAGACAGTCATCCTGTCTAACTGGAGTCGTCAAATGGAACGCCTGAAAGTCGGAAGCGACGAGATCGCCATCCACGCCCGCGGCAGCGCGCTGCTCGCCACCGAGGTCACGATCCCGGCCGGGGGCGGCCCGCCGGGCCTGCACCGTCATCCCTCTGAGGAGCTCTACCGCGTCGAGGCCGGCCGGCTCACGATCTACCGCGAGCACGAGCGGATCGTCGCCACGCCCGGCTCGGTGGTGCACATCCCGGGCGGCGCCGCGCACACCGTCCGCAACGAGAGCGACGAGCCGGCGCGCGCGTACGTGGTGTTCTCCCCCGGCACGGAGATGGAGGCCTTCGTGCGCGCCCTCGCCGCGAACCCCGGCGATGTCGTCGCCCTCGCCGAGGCCCACGGCATCGAGTTCGTCCAGTGACCGCCCAGGGCACGCTCTGGGGCGCGCGGGCGCTCGCCTGGGGCCGGACCGAGGACCAGCAGCTGGAGACCTACCGCGAAGCGCTGCGCCGGGTGCCGCTCGCCGCGGGCGCGAGCGTCCTCGACGTGGGGTGCGGCACGGGCGCCTTCCTGCGCCTCGCCCACGACCGCGGGGCGCGGGTGTCCGGGCTGGACGCCTCGCCCGAGCTGCTTGCGCTGGCGCGCGAGCGTGTCCCCGCGGCCGACCTGCGGGTGGGCGACATGGAGGCGCTGCCCTACGACGACGACGCCTTCGACGCCGTGTTCGGCTTCAACGCGTTCTTCTTCGCCCGCGACATGACCGCGGCGCTGCGCGAGGCGCGGCGGGTGGCCAGGTCCGGCGCCCCGGTCGTCATCCAGGTCTGGGGAAACCCGGAGTGGTGCGACCTCACGCGCATGAAGGACGCGGTGTTCGCGCTCGCCCCGGGCGGGGACAGCCCGCCGCCCCCGCCGTTGTGGAGCCCCGGCGTGCTGGAGCAGATCGCGAGCGCCGCCGGGCTCACGCCGGGCGACGCCTTCGACCTCGAGTACGCGTTCCACTACGCGGGCGAGGCCGAGCTCGTCGAGCTGCTGCTGGCGCCCGCGCCGGTCGGGGCGGCGGTCCGGGCCGCGGGTGAGGACGCCGTGCGCGACGCCATCCTCACCTCACTGCAGCCGCTGCGCCGGCCCGACGGCAGCTTTCGCCTGCGCAACCAGTGGCGGTACCTGGTCGCCTACGCGTGAGTCAGGCGCCCGTGTTGACCGTGATCTTCGCGACGCCGATCTTCAGGCCCTCGGTGAGGGCGTCGACGCCGAACGTCTGGTTGAGCAGGTCCGCGGCCTCGGCCTTGAGCTTGACGGTCGTGCCCTCGAGCACGGCGGTGCCGTTGTCGTTGGTCTCGAGCGGCTTGAGCGTGCGGCCGTCGAGGAAGAACAGCGGCGCGCTCTCGGCGGCGACCGCGCCGTCCACGGACACCTTGCCGGTGAGCACGGACTTGCCCGGGTCGACCTCGAAGTCGGTCAGCTCGACCTTCTTGCCGCCGCCGGTGAGGCTGAGGCCCGAGCCGGCGTGGTCGATCATGCCCTGCACGTACGGAGAGACCGTCCCCGGCTCGTAGTAGGTGACGTTGCCACCGGTGATCGGGAACTCGGCGACGCCCTGCGGCGTGATCTCGGCGTCGCCGACCGGCGCCGGCGTGAGCTTCAACGAGCCCAGCGCGTCCACGAACCCGGCGTCGAGCGTGACGGCGGTGCTGCGGCCGCTCAGCGACGGGATGTCGGCGAGGGGCGCCGGCTTGCTCTGCGTGGTGCCGGTGGTGGTGGCGGCGGTCGTCTCGTCTTCGCCGCCGCAGGCGGTCGCGGTCGCCGCAAGGGCGATCGTGGCGGCCGTGGCCGCCAGGCGCTTCAGATGCATCTCACTGCCTTTCGTTCGTGAGAGGAGGTTGTGAGGTATTCGCGCTAGCCCCATGGCACGGATGCGTCAGCCGAATAGATTTGGCGCGTTGGCTGCATCAGAACTCCTGGGACGGCGGGCGGAACTGGCCGCGATCGACGAGGCGCTCGCGCGGCGTGAGGGCGGCGTGCTCGCGTTCTCGGGCGAGGGCGGGATCGGCAAGACACGCCTGCTGGACGAGGTGGCGGCCCGTGCCGGCGATGCGCTGGTGCTGAACGGCCGCGCCTCCGAACTCGAACGCGAGCTGCCGTTCGGCGTGTGGGAGGACGCGCTCGCCGACCACGCCGCGTTCCTCGGCCAGGACCGGCTCGAGCGGTTGGTCGGCGATCAGCTGCCCGAGCTCGCGGCCGTGCTCGGCGGCGCGGCGACCGGCGTCCAGGACGAGCGGTACCGCACCCACCGCGCCGTCCGCGCGCTGCTGGAGGGCCTCGCGAAGCCGCGGCCCGTCGTGCTCGCGCTCGACGACCTGCAGTGGGCCGACGACTCCTCGCTGGAGACGATCGCCGCGCTGCTGCGCCGCCCGCCGCGCGGGCGCGTGCTGCTCGTGCTGGCGTTCCGCCCCGCGCCGGTGCGCCCGCTGCTGGCGACGGCGCTGGCCACGGCCGAGCGCGACGGCCGCGTGATCGAGCACGCGCTGCGCACGCTCTCGTTCGCCGACGCGGAGGTCCTGCTCGGCGACTCGGTCCCGGCGCCCGTGCGCGGCGAGATCTTCGAGGCCGGCGGCGGCAACCCGTTCTTCCTCCAGCAGCTCGCGCGTCAGCACGCCGCGGGGCGCAGCGTCGCCGCGGAGCCGGGCGAGGCCGGCGTGCCGCGCGCGGTGCTGCGCGCGCTCGAGCAGGAGATCGCGGCCTTGAGCGAAGCCGGCCGCGCGCTCGCGCAGGGCGCCGCGGTCGCAGGCGACCCCGTCGACCTGGACCTCGCGATCGCCGCCGCCGGCCTTGAGGGGAACGAAACTCCCGCATACCGCGAGTTCGGTTCCCCGCAACGCGACGTCGCGCTCGCCGCGCTCGACGAGCTGCTCGCGGGCACGCTGCTCGTCGAGACCGACACGGCGCGCCGCTACCGGTTCCGGCACCCGCTCGTGCGGCACGCGATCTACGACTCGGCCGCGGGCGGCTGGCGGATCGCCGCGCACGGGCGCGCGGCGGCGGCGCTGGAGGCGCGCGGCGGGTCGCTCGCCGCACGCGCGCACCACCTGGAGCGCTGCGCGCGGCCGGGTGACGCCGAGGCCGTGAGCGTGCTCGTCGAGGCCGGCAAGCACGCGGCGGCCCGCGCTCCCGCCACGGCGGCGGACCGGTTCGCGGCGGCGCTGCGACTGCTGCCCGAGACGCCGGAGACCCTGCCGGCGCGGCTCGAGCTGCTGGTCGGGCTCGCGCAGGCCCGCGCCGCCACCGGGCGGCTGGAGGCGGCGCTGGAGTCCTTGGACGACGGCCTGGCGCTCGTGGGGCCGGAGCTCGCGCCGGTGCGCGCGCGGCTCGTGGCCGCGTGCGCGATGTGCGAGAACCTGCTCGGCCGCCACGCCGCCGCGCACGCGCGCCTGCTGGCCGAGCTCACGACGCAGGGCGAAGGCTCGTTCGGCGCCGCCGACCTCGAGGTCGAGCTCGCCGCGGACGCGCTCTACGACAGCGACTTCCACGGGGTGGTCTCCTGGGCGCGACGGGCGCGCGCGACCGCGTCCGACATCGGCGTGCCGGGCTTCGCCGCGGTCGCGACCGCGCTGCAGTGCTTCGGCGCGCTCGGGCTGGGCGAGATCGCGGAGGCGCAGACGCTGCGCGAGGACGCGGCCACGCAGCTCGACGCGCTCGACGACGGCGGACTCGCCGGCCGCCTGGACACCGCCTACTACCTCGGGTTCGCCGAGTTCTTCTGCGAGCGCTACGACGACGCCATCCGCCACTTCCGCCGCGGCATCACGGTCTCGCGCTCCTCCGGGCAGGGCCAGTTCGTGATCCCGATGACGATCGGGCTCGCGCACGCGCTCGAGGTCCGCGGCCGGCTCAGCGAGGCGGCCGAGGCCGCCGACGAGGCCGTGGAAGGCGCGCGCCTGTGGGGCAACGACCAGATGCTGTGCTTCGCGCTGACCGCCGACGCCTGGGTGAGCGCGCTGCGCGGGGAGCTGGACCGCGCTCGCGCTTCAGGCGCCGAGGCGATGGCGCTGTTGAACGGGCTCGACGAGAGCGTGCTCTCCCGCGCGACGCGCGTGCACGTCGCGGCGGCGCAGCTCGAAGCGGGCGAGCCGGAGGGCTGCCTGGCGGCGATGAGCGCGGGCGGCGCGCCCGAGTTCGCGGGCGTCGAACCCGGCCGCCGCGCGTGGCTCTACGCGATCCTGGCCCGCGCGGAGCTTGCACTCGGCCGCCCCGACGCCGCCCGCGACTGGGTGCAGCGGGGCGAGACCGCCGCGGCCGGCCTCGGCCTCCCGTACGCCGAGGCCGCGGTCCTCACCGCGGGCGCGCAGCTCGACCTCGCCGCCGGGGGTGCGCGCGGCGAGCGGGCCGTCGCGGCGGCCCTCGACGCGGCCCAGCTCGCGGACTCGGTCGGCGCGGTCATCCAGGCGTCCCGCGCGCGCATCCTCGCCGGCCGTGCGAGCGACGACGTCGCCCTGCTCGAACGCGCGGAGTCCGACCTGACCGGCTACGGCGCGATCCGGCTGCGTGACGAGGCCGCGCGCGAGCTGCGCCGGCTCGGCGTCAAGACCACCGGGCGCAAGCGACGCTCCGCCGGCACGGACGGCCTCGCCGCGCTGTCGGGCCGCGAGCGCGAGGTCGCGGACCTGGTCGCGCTCGGGCGCACCAACAAGGAGATCGCGGCCGAGCTGTTCCTGTCGGAGAAGACGATCGAGAACCACATGACACGGCTGTTCGCCAAGCTCGGCGTGTCGCGCCGGGCGGAGGTCGGCAAAGCCGTCGGGCGCGAGCAGTAGCGTCCCTGCACATGTGGACGCTGCGGCGGGAAGGGCAGGTCATCGCGCCGGACGAGCGGCTGCCGTGGCCGGCGATGTTCGGACTCGGGGCCCAGCACGTGCTGGCGATGTTCGGGGCGACGGCGCTCGTGCCCGTGCTGACGGACTTCCCAGTCAGCACGACGCTGCTGTTCGCCGGGATCGGCACGATCCTGTTCGTCCTGATCACGGGCAACAGGGTCCCGAGCTTCACGGGGTCGAGCTTCGCGTTCATCGCGCCGGTGACGGCCGCGATGAACGACGGCGGCATGGCGGAGGCGCTGGGCGGGATCGTCGCGTCGGGCATCGCGCTCGCGGCGATCGGGATCGTGATCGACCGCGCGGGCTACCGCGTCGTCGAGTTCCTGCTGCCACCCGTGGTCACGGGCGCGATCGTGATGCTGATCGGGCTCAACCTCGCGCCCGTCGCCAAGGACCAGTTCAGCGCGCAGGCCGGGATCGCGCTGTTCACGCTCGTCGTGATCCTGCTCGGCACGGTCGCGCTGCGCGGCCTGCTGCAGAAGCTCAGCGTGTTCATCGGCGTCGCGCTCGGCTACGTCTTCGCCGCGATCCTCGGCAAGGTCAACTGGGACGGCGTCCGCGACGCGGACTGGATCGGCTTCCCCGACTTCACGACGCCCGCGTTCTCCTGGCACGCGATCGTGCTGATCGTGCCCGCCGTGCTGCTCGTCCTGATCGCCGAGAACGCCGCGCACGTCAAGAGCGTCGCGGTCATGACCGAGCGCGACATGGACCCGCTGATCGGCCGCTCGATCGCCGCCGACGGCGCCGCCACGACGCTCGCCGGCGCCTTCGGCGGCTCGGGCACCACCACCTACGCCGAGAACATCGGCGTGATGGGCCTCACCCGCGTCTACTCGACGCTGGCCTACATCATCGCGGGCGGCATCGCGATCGCGCTCGCGCTGCTGCCCAAGTTCGGCGCGATCATCTCCGCGATCCCGATCGGCGTCCTCGGCGGCGCCGTCACCGTCCTATTCGGCCTGATCGCGATCCTCGGCGCGCGTATCTGGGTCGACGCCCGCGTCGACTTCCGCGACCCCGTGAACCTCGCGGTCGCGGGCGTGGCGGTCATCGTCGGCGCCGGCAACTACACGCTCACCTGGGGCGACTACCAGTTCGCGGGCATCGCGCTCGGCACGGTCGCCGCCGTCGTGATCTACCAGGTGCTCAGGCCGCTGAACGCCGAAAGGCCTTCCCCTCCCACGGACCCAGCACCAGCCCTGGACCCCCGATGAGCGGCGCCTCGGCGCCGGTCCAGCCCTCGATCTCGATCCGCATCGAGTCGCCGGAGAAGTTGCCCAGCACGAGCAGCTCCTCGCCTTCGAGCGCGCGCGTGAACGCGTAGACGCGCTCGTCGTCGACCAGGCGCATCGTGAAGTCCCCGCGCGCGATCACGGGGAGCTGGTGCCGCAGCTCGATCAGGCGCCGGTAGTGGTGGAAGACCGAGCCCTCGTCGGTGACCGCCGCCTCCGCGTTGATCCACTCGTGGTTCGGGTTGGCGGGAATCCACGGCTCGCCTTCCGTGAAGCCGGCGTGCGCGCCGGACGTCCACTGCATCGGCGTGCGCGCGTTGTCGCGGCCCATCTTGCGCAGCGCCAGCAGCACGTCGTCCGGTGACGCGCCCGCGGCGACGGCCTCGGCGTAGTGGTTGAGGGACTCGATGTCCCGGAAGTCCTCGATGGTGTTGAAGAGCGTGTTGGTCATCCCGAGCTCCTCGCCCTGGTAGACGTACGGCGTCCCGCGGTGCAGGTGCAGGACCGTGCCGAGCATCTTCGCGGCGGCCACGCGGTGCTCGCCGTCGTCGCCGAAGCGGGAGACCACGCGCGGCTGGTCGTGGTTGTTCCAGTACAGCGAGTTCCAGCCGACGTCGGCCAGGCCGGTCTGCCAGCGCCCGAACGTCTCCTTCAGCGCCCGCAGCTCGAACGCGTGCAGGTCCCACTTCGACGTCGGCCCCTGGTCGATCTGGACGTGCTCGAACTGGAAGACCATGTCGAGCTCACGCCGCGCCGGGTCGGTGTACAGCCGTGCCTGCTCGACCGTCACGTTCGGCATCTCACCCACGAGCAGCAGCCCCTCACGGTCCGCGAACACCGACGCGTGCATCTCCTGGAGGAACTCGTGCATCCGCGGCCCGTTGAAGTACACGCCCGCCGCGAGGTCCTTGGAGATGAGGTTGATGACGTCCATGCGGAAGCCGTCGACCCCGCGGTCCAGCCACCAGCGCATCATCGTGTGGATCGCCTTGCGCACCTCCGGGTTCTCCCAGTTGAGGTCGGGCTGCTTGCGCGAGAACAGGTGCAGGTAGTACTCGCCGCTGACCGGGTCCAGCTCCCACGCCGGCCCGCTGAAGAACGAGCGCCAGTCGTTCGGCGGCGTCTCGCGCCACCAGTACCAGTCGCGCTTGGCTGGATCGCGGAACCACGGATGCTCGTCGGAGGTGTGGTTGACGACCAGGTCGATCACGAGCTTGATGCCGCGCGCGTGCAGGCCTTCGGAGAGCTCGTCGAAGTCGGCGAGCGTCCCGAACACCGGATCGACGTCCTGGTAGTCGCTGATGTCGTAGCCGTTGTCGTCCTGCGGCGAGGGATAGAACGGCGACAGCCACACCACGTCGACGCCCAGGTGCTTCAGGTAGTCGAGGCGCTCGATGATCCCCCGCAGGTCACCGATCCCGTCCCCATCCGAGTCCGCGAACGACCGCGGATAGATCTGGTACACGACCGCGCTCTGAAACCACGACATCCCGGCAGCCTAAGGCGCGCTGCGCACCGGCGCCCGCGAGCGTGACCAAGGGTCGCGGGCGCCGGCCGCTCGAGGCGGGCGGAGGCGATGACCCGCCGAGCGGGCGGGCCGCTCCGCGAGCGGCCCGGCGCAGCCTTAGGCGGCGGCGCCCTCCGGCGCCGCCGCAGGGACGGAGCCACGCGGGCCCCGGAAGAGGTACAGCGCCGCGATCGCGCCCACCGCGCCGATCGCCCCGCCGACGAGGAACAGCGTCTGCAGGCTGCCGACGTAGTCCGTGGACGAGATCAACGTGCCGAGCGCCGCGATGCCGACCGCGATCCCCGTCTGGCGGGCCGTGTCGTGAATGCCGGTCGCCAGGCCGGCCTGGTGCTCGGGGACGTCGAGGGCGGCCTCGCTCACGGCCGGGTTGAACAGGCCCGTGCCGATCATCGCGATCACCAGGCCGACCTGCAGCTGCAGCCAGGACGCGTCCGCGGTGATCGTGAAGGCGCTGATCACCATGCCGATCGCCGCCAGGCCGAGGCCGCCCGCGATCAGCACGACCGGCTCCACACGCTTGCCGAGCTGGGCCGTGGCCGCCGCGCAGAACAGGTTGAACATCGTGCCGGGCACGAGGAACAGCCCGGCCTCGATGGGCGAGTACCCGCGCATCTCCTGCAGGTAGACCATGATGTAGATGAACGTCGAGAACAGGCCCGCGGAGATCGCCAGCGCGGCGATCTGCGCGCCGGCGAAGCGCCGGTCGCGGAACATGCCGAGCGGGACCATCGGGTTGCGCGAGGTGGCCTCGATCGTGATGAACGCGGTCATCAGGCCGGCGCCCGCCGCGAGCGCGACGATCACGTGCGGCGCGCTCCAGCCGTCCTCGGCCGCGTTGAGCAGGCCGTAGACGAGCCCGAACAGGCCGCCGACGAGCGTGACCTGGCCGGGGATGTCGATCTTCGGGGGGTTCGGGTCGCTCGACTCGACGAGCTTGGACGCGGTGATCGCGAGCAGCACGACGCCGATCGGGACGTTGAGCAGGAACACCCACTCCCACCCCGCCCACTCCGTCAGCACGCCGCCCACGAACGGGCCGAGCGCGAAGGACGCGCCGATCGTGGCGCCGTAGGCGGCGAACGCCTGCGTGCGCTCGGCGGGCGAGCGGAACGCGTTGCTGAGCAGCGCGAGCGAGACGGCGAACATCAGCGCCGCGCCGAGCCCCTGCACGGCGCGGGCGGCGATCAGGAACTCGATCGAGCCCGAGAACGCGGCGGCCGCCGAGGAGACGGTGAAGACGGCGACGCCGACGGCGAACAGCTTGCGGCGCCCGTAGCGGTCGGCCAGCGAGCCCGCCGTCAGCACGACGCTCGCGAGCGCCAGCGTGTAGGCGTCCAGGACCCACTTGAGCGCGTGCAGGTCGGTGTTGAGGTCGATCTGCAGCGTCGGCAGCGCGGTGTTCACCACCGCGATGTCGAGCATCAGGATCGCGGTGGCGGCGAGTACGGCGGCGAGCGTCCACCGCTGGATGACGCTCGTCGGTTGGGAGTCGGTGGCTGGCATGTCATCCAGGTTGCAGGCGCGGCGTTGCCCCGTCCTTGCCGCTACCTTGTCAATGCGGGTGCGGCTATCCGACATTTAGTTGCGGCCGCTACTGTGTGTGGTCTCCTCCCGCGCGGACTGACCTTGCGCGGCCTAAAAACGACGAAGGGATGGACCTGTATGGCGTCCAGCTCAAAGAAGCGAACGACTTTCGCCAAGCTCAACCGTGAGCAGAAGGTGCGCGAGAAGCGCGCCGAGAAGAACGCCCGTCGCGCGGCCCGCAAAGACGAGCCCATCGGCGCTGGCAGCATCGAAATCGGTGCCCCGAACGACGTCGGCCTCGATCACGACGTCGATCTCGACAAGCACCCCGCCGTCACCGGCGAGCAGATCTAGACGACTCCTCAGCTCGCGGGCGGTCAGCCCACGAGCTGCAGCTGCGGGCGGCGGCTCTCATAGCGAGCCGCAACGCCCTGCAGGATCTCCAGCATCGCCTGCGTGGCGGGCGTACGGTGCGCGTCCGTGGCGGTCGCGGCGTAGATCTGCCGCAACGGCGTCTCGCGGCCGAGTGCGCGGATCACGATGTCGTCGCGCACGCTCGTGAGCCCCAGCTCGGCGATCAGGCAGACGCCGACGCCCGCGGCCACGAAGCCCTGCATGGCCGTGTAGTCGTCGGTCTGGAACGCGATCCGCGGCTCGAAGCCCGCGACCGCGCACGCGCGGTTGACCAGGCGGTTGCACTCGCAGTCGGCGACGCTGCCGATCCACGGGTCGTCCGCGAGGTCGGCGAGCCGGAGCGTGCGCTTGTGCACGAGCGGATGGTCGGCCGGCATGGCGACGAACATCGGGTCCGACAGCAGCTGGTGGCGCGTGATGCCGTCCGCCTCGGTGCGGACGCGCGAGTCGTAGCCCAGCGCAAGGTCCAGCTCACCGCTCTTGAGCAGCGGCGCCGCGTCCTCCGGCTCGGTGATGATCATCGACAGCTCCACGCCGGGATGCTGCTCCCGGAAGGCGGCGATCGCGAGCGGCATCAGCGACGCCGACGCGGACTCGAACGCCGCCAGGCGCAGGCGCCCGCCGCGCACGCCGGCGATCGCCTCCAGCTCGGCCTCCGCCTCCGACAGCCGGGCGAGGATCGCATCCGTGTGGCGCACGAGCGCCTCGCCCGCCTCGGTCAGGCGGATGCCGCGCGCGTTGCGCTGCACGAGCTTGGTGCCGGCCTCGCGCTCGAGCGCGGCGATCTGCTGGCTGACGGCGCTCTGCGTGAAGGACAGCGCTTCGGCGGCGGAGCTGAACGAGCCGCGGACGGCGACCTCCCTGAGCACCCGCATGCGGCGAACGTCAAGCATCAGTGGTTCTTATACCACGCCCAGCGAAAGGTCATTTGAACTGATGCAGTGTGGCCCGCAAGATGTACCTCACACCCCGCCTCTCTCCCCCGTTTCAGGAGTCAAGCCATGTCCGCTCTCGCCACCCACCTCGCCCCTACAGTCGTCATTCGCGCCGCCCGCGGCTCTGACGGCCCCGCCCTGCGCCGCCTTGCCGAGCTCGACTCGCGCGAAGTCCCCACCGGCGACGTCCTCATCGCCGAGGCCGACGACGAGCTCGTCGCGGCGCTGTCGGTCGACACCGGCGAGAAGGTCGCCGATCCGTTCCGCCGCACGGCGGACGTCGTCGACCTGCTGGCCTACCGTGCGCGGGGGCTTCGAACCTCGTGACGGCTGTGAACGCCTCGGCCGGGGAGGTCGTCCCCACCTCCTCGGCCGAGGCCGCTCCACCCTGGAAGATCTGGTCGGCGCTCTGGATCGTCTACATCGTCTGGGGCTCGACCTACCTCGCCATCGCGCTGATGGTCGAGACCATCCCGCCCCTGCTCGGGGCGGGCGCTCGCTTCATGGCCGTCGGCCTGCTCCTGCTGCCGATCCTCGCGTGGCGGCGCGGCGGGCACGTGTGGCGCCCGACCCGCGCCGAGCTGCTCTCGGCCGGCTTCGTCGGCCTGATGCTGCCGGGCGCGAACGCCGTCATCTCCGTGGCGCAGCAGACCGTGCCCTCGGGTCTGGCCGCGCTGCTGGTCGCGTCCATCCCGCTGTTCGTGATCCTCCTGCGCCGCCTCACCGGCGAGTCGATCTCCTGGCAGTCGCTGGTCGCGACGCTGATCGGCTTCGGCGGCCTCGTGCTCCTGCTCAACCCCGAGGGCGAGGCGACGCTGATCGGCCTGCTCGCGTGCGTGTTCGCCGCGTTCATGTGGGCGCTCGGCTCGTTCTCCTCACCGCGCATCTCGCTTCCGCGCGACCCGCTCGTCTCCACCGCCTGGCAGAGCCTGCTGGGCGGCATCGCCGTGTTCACGACCGGCGTGCTGACGGGCGAGCTGCCCGACGTGCACTTCGGCGAGTTCTCGGGGCGCTCGATCGGCGGCCTGCTCTACCTGATCACGTTCGGCTCGCTGCTGGCCTTCACGTCTTACGCGTGGCTGCTGCAGAACGCGCCGATCTCCAAGGTCTCCACGTACGCGTACGTGAACCCGGTGGTCGCGATCGCGCTGGGTTGGCTCGTGCTCAACGAGTCCATAACCCCAACCACGCTTTTGGGCGCTGGAATCATCGTGGCGTCGGTGGCGCTCGTGATTCGCGTCGAGTCGCCCAAGAAACCGTAGGTCCCGACCGGGCCCACGAGGGGCGCGGGGTCTTCGTCCTGCTGGCGCAACGAAGGCTCCGCCCCCACCCTCTTCCCCGATACGAACGTACGTTCGCTATAGTTCGCGGCGTGCCCCTCGTGGTGCAACCGTCGCTGTTCGGCTCGTCGGGTCAGCCTGGCGTGGCCGCCCTGGGCGCCGCCGTGGAGCGCCGGGTGCTGTCCGACGGGGCGTGGCTGGATGTGCGACCGGGGTTCATCACGGCGGCCGACGAGCTGTTCGACGCCTTGGCCGCCGGCGTCCCGTGGCAGGAGGAACGCATGCGCATGTACGACAACACGGTGCGCGTCCCGCGGCTGCTCGCCCGCTACCGGCAGGGCGAAGCGCTGCCCCACCCCGTCCTCGACGAGGCGCGCTCGGCACTGAACGCCCACTACGCCGACGAGGTCGGCGGGCCCTTCGTCAGCGCCGGGCTCTGCCTGTACCGCGATGGCAACGACAGCGTCGCGTGGCACGGGGACCGCATCGCCCGCGAGAGCCCCACCGACACGATGGTCGCGATCCTCTCGCTCGGCGCCGTGCGGCCCTTCGCGCTGCGCCCGACGTCGGGCGGCCCCGGCCTGCGCCTTCAGATCGGCCACGGTGACCTGTTGGTCATGGGCGGCAGCTGCCAGCGCACCTGGCTGCACGCGATCCCGAAGACCGCCCGCTGCCTCGGAGCTCGCATCAGCGTGCAGTTCCGTCCGGACTGGGGCAACCACCTCGGCGGCCGGCCCGCTGCGCCTTCGCCCGCGGTGCGAGCCCGCCCGGCCGCCTGACGGCGCCGCGTCACGGCACCGGCAGGGCGTCTTCGACGCGCTTGCGTTCGCGCCCGGGCGCGGGCGCCACGATCATCGCTGAGCCTTCGGGGCGCGGGCAGCGCCTCCCTGCGCGGGCCCTCGACCTAGTCTCTGGGTCCAATGCGCGTAGGCATCCAACTTCCTGAGGTCGAGCGCGAGGTGCGCTGGCCCGAGTACCTCGCCATGGCGAAGGCCGCCGACGAGGTCGGCTTCGACTCCGTCTGGGTCGGCGACCACCTGCTCTACGACGGGCCGGAACGGGCGCCGTGGGAGGTGTGGACGCTGATGAGCGCGCTCGCGGCGTCCACCGAGCGGGTGCGGATCGGCCCGCTGGTCGCGTGCGCCGGCTTCCACCCGCCGGGGCTGATCGCGAAGATGGCGGCGACGATCGACGAGGTGTCGGGCGGGCGCTTCACGCTCGGGCTCGGCTCGGGCTGGAACCGGCGCGAGTTCGACGCGTTCGGCATCCCGTACGACAAGCGCGTGTCGCGCTTCGAGGAGGCGTTCACGATCATCCGCGGGCTGCTGGCCGGCGAGCGCGTGACGTTCGACGGCGAGTTCCACCGTGCCGACGACGTGGTGCTGCTCCCGAAGCCGGCGCGGCCCGTGCCGTTGATGATCGGCTCCAACGGGCCGCGGATGCTGTCCATCGCGGCGCCGCACTGCACGGTGTGGAACACCTGGTGGGCCGACTACGGCAACACGCCGGAGGGGTTCGCGGAGCTGCAGGCGAAGATCCCACCGCACCTGGAGCGCAGCGCGTGCGTGCTGGTGCAGATGCCGGGGGAAGCCGTCGAGCGCGAGCCGACCGCTGCGCCCGTGGCGCCCGACGACCTCGCCGAGCACCTGCGGGCGCTGGGCGCAGACGAGGCGATCCTCGTCTGCAGCCCGATCACGGAGAAGACGATCCGGGCGCTAGGCGACCGGCTCGGCGACCTTCTCGTCTGACTCGGCCGGCTTCTTCTTCTTGACCGGCTTCTCGGCGCCGATCAGCTTCTGCGCCTGACGCTCCGGCGTGATGGTGACGACGTCCCAGGCGAGGCCGAGGCGCTTCATCAGGTTGATGACCATCTGCGACGGGTCGATCTCCCACCACTTGAGGCCGTGCGCGGCCGAGCGCGGGAAGGCGTGGTGGTTGTGGTGCCAGGACTCGCCGAAGGACGGGATGGCGAGCCAGAAGACGTTGGTCGACTTGTCCTCGATGTCGAAGCGGCGGCGGCCGAAGAAGTGGCAGACCGAGTTGACCGACCAGGTGACGTGGTGCTGGAGGAAGATGCGGACGAACCCGCCCCAGATGAGGCCGGTGAACGCGCCCTTCAGGCTCCACGAGAGCAGCCCGCCGAGAATCGTCGGGATCAGCAGCGAGCCGACCACGATCAGCGGGAACTTGCGGTTGAGGATGCGCATGGTGCGGTCCTCGACGAGGTCCTTGGCGTACTTGCGCGCGCTGGCCTCGCCGTGGGTCTCCCACAGCCAGCCGACGTGCGAGTGCCAAAGGCCCTTCAGTGCGCCGGACAAGCCGTCGCCGTGGCCGACGTGCGGCGAGTGCGGGTCGCCCTCGACGTCGGTGTGGGCGTGGTGCTTGCGGTGGTCGGCGACCCAGTCGATGACGGGTCCCTGCACCGAGAGCATGCCGAGATAGGCGAAGAAGTAGCGGGTGAAGTTGTGCGTCTGGAACGCGCGGTGCGTGAGCATCCGGTGGAAGCCCACGGTCACGCCGAGACCACTCAGCACGTACATGATTCCGAAGACGACGACGTCGGACCAGCCGATCCAGTCGCCCCAGAGGACAGCGATCGCGACGGCGGTGACGATGAACGGGATGAAGACTGCGGCCATGTTCACACGGCGCTCGAGGCGGGTCATGGAGAGCAGGCTATGCAGTCTTGGACCACAATTCTTGGGCGTACCCCAAGGATTTGTGCGGTTGAATCTGTAGCTAGGCCTCAAAAGGGCGCTCGAACAGCGTGCTGAGCACGATCTGCGTCTGCGTCCGGGTCACGCCCGGGTGGTCGCGGATGCGCTCCAGCGTCTCCTCCAGGTGCGCGGTGTCCCGCGCGCGCACGTGCACGACCGCGCTCGCCTCACCCGCCACGGTGTAGGCCGACTCCACCTCCGGGTGGCGCTCGACGGCCTCGCGCACCTCGTGCGCCGGCATCCGTCCCTCGCAGAACAGCGCGACGATCGCGTGGGTGGTCCAGCCGAAGCGGACGGGGTCCACGCGTGAGGTGTAGCCGCGGATCACGCCGTCGGCCTCGAGCCGGTCGACGCGGCGCTTGACGGCCGGCGCGGACAGCGAGACGCGCAGCCCGATGCTCTGGAACGAGCGCCGCGCGTCCTGGCGCAGCAGCGCAACGATCTGCCGGTCGATGTCGTCCATCAGGCGCCCATGGTCCCACATGCGCGCAACGGATCGGGATTGAGCGTGCGGGACGAGAGGCGGAACATTCCACCCATGTCGACCCAGCCCATCGTCGCTCCGAGCAAGACCGAAGACTTCATGCCGCTGCACGGCATCGACCACGTCGAGTTCTTCGTCGGCAACGCGCTGCAGGCCGCGTCGTTCTGGACGAAGGTGCTCGGCTTCAAGGAGGTGGCGTACGCCGGGCTCGAGACAGGCGTTCGCGACCGGGCGTCACACGTGCTCGAGCAGGGCCGGATCCGGATCGTGCTGACGGGCGCGCTGGTGCCCGGCCACGAGATCGGCGAGCACGTCGCGCGCCACGGCGACGGCGTGAAGGTGATCGCGCTGGGCGTGCCGGACGTCGACCACGCCTACCGCGAGGCCACCGCGCGCGGCGCGCGTGGCGTCGAGGAGCCGCGTGATGTGAGCGACGAGCACGGCACGCTGCGCCGCGCGTCGATCGCCACCTACGGCGACACCATCCACACGTTCGTCGACCGCTCCCAGTACAAGGGCGCCTTCCACCCCGGGTTCGCGGCGCGGGACATCGACACGGGCGACACGGGCCTGCTCGCGATCGACCACATCGTCGGCAACGTCGAGCTCGGCCACATGGACGAGTGGGTCAAGTACTACGAGGACGTCTTCGGGATGCGCGAGATGCTGCACTTCTCCGACGAGGACATCTCGACCGAGTACTCCGCGCTGATGTCGAAGGTCGTCACCAACGGCAACGGGCGCGTGAAGTTCCCGCTCAACGAGCCGGCCGAGGGCAAGCGCAAGTCGCAGATCGACGAGTACCTGGAGTACTACGGCGGCGCGGGCGCGCAGCACATCGCGGTCGCGACGCGCGACATCGTGCGCACCGTCGAGCAGTTGCAGGAGCGCGGCATCCAGTTCCTGCGCACGCCGGAGACCTACTACGACGACGTGCCCGAGCGCATCGGCGAGATCAACGAGGACCTCGAGGACCTCAAGCGGCTCGGCATCCTCGTCGACCGCGACGACGAGGGCTACCTGCTGCAGATCTTCACCAAGCCGATCGGCGACCGCCCGACCGTCTTCCTCGAGGTGATCGAGCGCCACGGCGCGCGTGGGTTCGGCGACGGCAACTTCAAGGCGCTGTTCGAGGCCATCGAGCGCGAGCAGGCCCTGCGCGGCAACCTGTAGGACATGCTCCTGGACCAGCTCAGCGGTGATGTCGTCTTCTCGCCCTACGGCCTGCACCGTGCGCTGAGCGTGATCCGTGGGGGCGCGACGGGTGAGACCCGGCGCGCTCTCGAGCGGTTCGAGATGCCGCCCGAGGTGCCGGGCGTGGTGAGTGCCCAGGCGGCGTGGCTGCACGAGGACTACCGGCCGGGCCGGAAGCTCAGGCTCGACACCGGCCCGCTCGACCTCGAAGCGATCAACGCGTGGTCGAGCGAGCACACGCGCGGGATGATCCCGCGCATCCTCGAGTCGCTCGACCCGGACGAGGTCTTCGTCCTCACCGACGCCGAGTACCTCGACGCGAAGTGGCAGCGCCCGTTCGAGGACACGCGCCCGGCCCCGTTCGAGGGCGTGGGCGACGTGCCGATGATGAGCGTCGAGGGCACGTTCGAGTACGCCGACGGCGCCGTCCGGCTGCCCTACTCCGAGCACGACCTGCGCTTCGTGGCGACGCTCGGCGAGCCGGGCGAGCGGGACTGGGCGCGCGGGCACGGGACAGTTGAGCTGCCCCGGTTCACGGTCGAGAGCTCGATCGACGTCAACGAGGTGCTCGGCTTGAGCTTCGAGACCGGGCACGACCTGGACGAGCTGATCGAAGGGCCGGGCGCGAAGGGGATCAGCCGGATCCTGCAGCGCGCGCGGGTCGACGTCGACGAGGAGGGCACCCGCGCCGCGGCCACCACCGCGGTGATGGCGCGCGCCGTCGCCTTCATCCAGCCGCAGTTCCACATCGTCTTCGACCGGCCCTTCACGTGGGCCATCGAGCACGCGCCGACCGGCACGGTCCTGTTCGCCGGGCGCGTGGTGAACCCAGTGCAGAGGAGAGACTGATGCGCTACGTGTCACTCGGCCGCGTCCCCGCGAAGCGGCACGTCCAGTTCCGCGACCCCGACTCGTCGGCGAACGGGAACGCGCCGCTGCTCGTCGAGGAGGTCATGGGCTTCGAGGGCTTCTCCGGCAACGAGTCGATCCTCTACCACCTGTTCTCGCCCTGCCGGGTCAAGGAGGTCGGGGAGTTCACGCCGATCGAGCTCGAGGAGTGGGTGCCCGAGACGCACGTGCACCGCCTCACGCACACGATGGGCACCGAGGCCTTCGGGGACGCGGTGCTGGGACGGCGCGTGCTGCAGTACAACGGGGACGTCGAGATCGCGATCTGCGTGCCCGAGCGCGAGGCCGACTACTTCTACCGCGACGGCGAGGGCGACGAGGTCATCTTCGTCCACGAGGGGTCGGGCGTCGTGGAGACCATCTTCGGGACGCTGCCCTACCGCAAGCACGACTACGTCGTGATCCCGCGCGGGACGACGTACCGCTTCCGCTTCGACGAGCCCCAGCGCTGGCTGACCTTCTACACCCCGGGCGAGATCGAGACGCCGAACCGCTACCGCAACCGCTACGGCCAGCTGCTCGAGCACGCGCCGTTCTCCCAGCGCGACTTCCATCCCCCGGCGGAGCTGGTCACGCACCGCGACCGCGCCGAGCACGACGTGAAGGTCCGCGTCCGCGGCGGCTACCAGGACTACGTGCTCGACTACCACCCGCTCGACGTGGTCGGCTGGGACGGCTACGTCTACCCGTACACGTTCAACATCCACGACTTCGAGCCCAAGGCCGGCCGCCTGCACCAGCCGCCGCCCGCGCACCAGACCTTCCAGGGCCCGAACTTCGTGATCTGTTCGTTCTGCCCGCGCATGCTCGACTGGGACCCGATGGCGGTCGCGCTGCCCTATCACCACTCCAACGTGCAGAGCGAAGAGGTCATGTACTACGTCGACGGCGACTACGCCGCGCGCAAGGGCGTCGAGATCGGCTCGTTCACGCTGCATCCGAGCGGCCTGCCGCACGGCCCGCAGCCGGGCACCGTCGAGAAGTCGTTGGGCGTGAAGGAGACGTCCGAGCTCGCCGTGATGTGCGATACGT
This sequence comes from Solirubrobacter deserti, assembly GCF_003344625.1. Taxonomy (GTDB): domain Bacteria; phylum Actinomycetota; class Thermoleophilia; order Solirubrobacterales; family Solirubrobacteraceae; genus Solirubrobacter; species Solirubrobacter deserti. The sequence continues at coordinate 692,993 of NZ_QPKJ02000006.1, forward strand.
TCCGCCCCTTGAAGCTCACGACGCTCGCCCGCGACCTGGACGATCCGAGCTATGCGTACTCCTGGTACGAGGACCCCGTTGGCACGTAGCTTTCGCTGGCAGGACGGTGAACGGCTCATCGTCTTCGGCCGCGGCGCGCTGGACGACGCCGTCGACGCACTCGGCGGGCCGGGCTACACGCTGCTGACGACGCCGCGTGCGAAGGACGCCGCGCCGGGCATCGTGGCCGGCGCGGACGCATTCCACATCGTCGCGCCGGGCCACGTCGACCAGCTGGCCGTGGAGCTGCTGGACGCCGTCCGGGGCGACCGGATCGTCGCGCTCGGCGGCGGCCGCGTCATCGACGTGGCGAAGGCGATCGTGGCCGCGCACGCCACACGCGTGGGTGGCGCCGCCACGGCCGGCTCGTCGCCGGCCGCCACCCCCGGCTCCTCGCCGGCCACCACCCCCGGCCGCGTCCCGCGCGCGATGGCGGTGCCCACGACCCTCTCGGGCGCGGAGATGACCCGCGTGCACCGGCACGCCGCCGGCGTCGCCGAGTCCACCCCGCGCGTGCGGCCCGCGGTCGTGGTCGTCGATCCCGCGCTCGCCGCCTCGCAGCCGCGCGCCGATCTCGCGGCCAGCTCCCTCAACGCGCTCGGCCACGCCGTCGAGGCGCCGTGCATGGTCAACGCCAACCCGGTCGCGACGCTCGTCGCGCACGAGGCCGCGCGGCTGCTGTTCGCCGGCTGGGTCGGGAGCGAGCCGGACCGCGACCTGCTCGCGCTCGGCTCGCTGCTGGCGGGCTACGCGCTCGACAACACGGGGCTCGCGCTGCACCACGTGCTCAGCCAAACGCTCGTGCGCGTCGCGGGCGTCGGCCACGGCCCGGCCAACGCGGCGATGCTCCCGCACACGATCGGCGCGCTCGAGTGGCGCTTCCCGAGCGTGATCGAGGCGCTCAACGCCGCGGTCGGCGAGGACGTCGTCGAGGTCGCCCTACGCATCCGCGCGTACACGGGCGCCGCGGGGCTGCGCGAGCTCGGCGTGGACCCGGCCGTGCTGCCCGAGTGCGCGGACGCCGCCGCAGCGCGGCCGCAACTGCAGCTCACGCCGCCGGCGGCCGACCGCGCGGAGATCCTCGCGCTCTACGAACGCGCGCTTTAGGCCGCTCGCAGCGGCGCCGTGTCGTGCACCTGCCGGATCCGGACGATCCGGCCGTCGCGCACGGTGAAGTGCTCGGCCACGCGGAAGTCGCCCACGCCTTCGACGTCCATGTCGTACAGCAGCATCGCCTCGTCGCCGCCGCTCAGCGCCGACCGCAGCTCGACCGCGCGTGCCAGGGCGCCGAACCCGGCGACCGCCTCCGCGAACGACGCCTTCGTCGGATACGCGTTGATCGGCACCTCCACCTGCAGGTCGTCGTCGAGCAGCTCCGCGGCGCGGGCGTAGTCCCCGCCGGTCCAGGCGTCGTGATACCGGCGCACCGTCGTCATCGTGTCCATTTTCACAAGCTACCACTTGTACAAGTAAGCGACTGTGTACACTGGTTCGGCACATGAGCGAAGCGGCGCTTCAGGCGATCGCCGAGCCGCGCCGGCGCGAGATCCTGCGCCTCGTGCGCGACCGGCCCCATTCGGTCAACGAGATCGCCGAGCGGTTCGACATTTCCCAGCAGGCGGTCTCCCAGCACCTGAAGGTCCTGCGTGAGGCCGGGCTCGTCACGGTGCAGCCGAGCGGCCAACGGCGCCTGTACGCGATTCGCACCGAAGGCTTGGAGTCGGTGCGCGAGCTGTTGGCCGAGCTGTGGCCGGCCCGGCTGGCCGAGCTCAAGCGCGTGGTGGAGGACGATCGGTGCTGACCGAGGCGGTCGAGATCGACGCGCCGCCGGAGGTGGTGTTCGAGTACTTCACCCGCCCCGAGTTGATCGTGCGCTGGATGGGCGAGTGGGCGGAGCTCGAGCCGGAGCCCGGCGGGCGCTTCGCTCTCGACATCACCGGCCACCCCGTGCGCGGCCGGTACGTCGCGCTCGAGCCGCCCCACCGGCTTGTCTTCACCTGGGGCTACGCCGGCAGCGACGACGTGCCCCCGGGATCCACCTCGGTCGAGGTCCGGCTCGTCGCGATCGACGGCGGTACCCGGGTCGAGCTCGAGCACCGCGGACTTCCGGCTGCACGCGAGCGCGAGCACCACATCGGCTGGCAGCACTACCTCGCGCGGCTGGCACGCGACGACGCGTCACCGGACCCCGGCATGCCCAGCGCCCGAGGGGCGAATTCCCCGCTCTTTGCGCCCGACCCCCCAACCCCTACCAGAAAGTAGGGTTTAGAAATCGTCCGATCGGTCGATGACCGGGTCAACCATGCACATCGTCGGGGATTCAGACGCCTGGTCCTGGCCGCCCGTCGGCGAGGTGGAAGAACCGCTGCGCACGCCGCTGTGGCTCATCCGCACGCTCGCCGACGCGCTGGCGGAGGAGGACCAGCCCAGCATCGAGCATCGCCAGCACGTGGCGCGCCAGATCGCGCGCACCGCTGAGGAGCTCGAGCGCTCCCTGATGAACTAGTCGGCGCGCCGCGCCGGCTCTAGAGCATCAGGATGGCCATGGTGTTCACGACGAACAGCACGGCGAAGACCACGGTCCAGCGATCCAGGTTCTTCTCCATCAGCGAGCCGCCCGAGGTGCCGCCCGCGACGCCGACGCCGAACGCGCCGGACATGCCCGCGTCCTTGCCCGAGTGCAGCAGCACCAGGAAGATGACGCCGAGCGAGAGGACGACCTGAATGACGCTGAGAACCGTGTTGACCATGATCGGCGGCTTAGGGTAGCGGCTCGAGTTGGTCGAGACGCTTGAGGATCTCGACGGCTTCGGCACGAAGCGTGCGGTCGAGCGTCTTCCAGTCCGTCTCGCTGAGCTTGCCGGTCCGATAGTCCAGCTCGGCGTCGCGGATCTCCTGGTACTTCGCCTCCTTGAGCGCGTCGAGTTCGGCACGCTCAGCCTCCAGGCGCTCGTCGGACTCGCGGGCGGAGCCGCGCAGCGGACCGGCCACGGCCAGGATCGCGCCGCCGACCACCGCGAGGATCACCAGGAACTCCATCAGGCGGGAACGCTCTCGGGCTCGCGGACGTCCTTGCCCACGCGCGCGGCGTACTTGGCGGACGCGATCTTCGTCAGGCCCCGGCGCGTCGGCCAGCCGGCGAGGATGCCGCCGAGCACCGCGATCAGCGAGCCGATCCAGATCCACGTCACGAGCGGGTTGACCTCGAAGCGGAAGCGGGCCGGCGGCGGCGCGTCGGCGTACCCGTCGACGAGCCCGCGCAACGCGACGCCGAGGAACTCGTTCGCCTGATCCTCGGTGAGCTCGTCGGCCGCGTTGGCGAAGACCTTGTCGCCCTCTTCGATCCGCGGACGCAGCTTGTTGATGTCAGGCGCCACGGCGGCCCAGGTGTCCTTGCCGAGCGTCGCGTTCAGCGCCACCTCGGTCGTGGCCTCGCCGTCGAAGAAGCGCGAGACCGGCCCGAGCGAGGTGTCCTGGGACGGGAAGTAGTCCTTGGACGTGTGCATCGTGCGGCCCTCGACGCGCAGCTCGGCGCCGAACTGGATCTTCTCCAGCCGCCCGTTGGGCGCCGCCACCAGCTCGCTCGTCGGCTTGACGTAGGTGAACTCCTTGCCGCCGACGGTCGCCGACTCGCCCGGCCGCAGCGCGACGTCCTGGATGTCCTTGAAGGACGAGGACGCGGCCACGCCGACGAACAGGACGATGATCCCGACATGTACGAGGTAGCCGCCGTAGCGGCGCCGGTTGCGCTTGACGAGCTGGAGCAGCGCGACCGGCACGGCCTCCTTGGCCGCGGCTCGCCGCGCGCGGGTCCCGCGCCAGAACTCCTGCACGACCGTCCCCACGACGAACCCGGCGAGCGTGAACATGATCAGCGCGGTCACGGACTCCGTCACGCCCAGCGCGAGCAGCGCGACGAGCACGACCACGCCGAACAGCGCCGGCTTGCCGAGGTTGCGCTTGAGGTTGGCGCCCGTCGCGCGGCGCCACGCGATCACCGGGCCGACCGCGGACAGCAGCACGAGGATCAGCGCCAGCGGCACGATGAAGCGCTCGTAGACGGGCGGGCCGATGTTGCGCTGGCGGCCCGTGAACGCCTCGGCGATCAGCGGGAAGAACGTGCCCCAGAAGACGACGAAGCACATCGCCACGAGCACGAAGTTGTTGAGCACGAACATCGCCTCGCGCGAGAGCAGTGAGTCGAGCCGCTTGTCGGACTTCAGCGACTCCTGGCGGCTCGTGACCAGGTAGATCGAACCGGCGATCATCACCGCCAGCAGGATCAGGAACGGCACGCCGAGCGTCGACGCGCCGAACGCGTGGATCGAGTTCAACACGCCGGACCGCACGAGGAACGTGCCGAGGATCGAGAGCACGCCGGTGGCCAGCACCAGCGACACGTTCCAGGTCCGCAGGAGCCCGCGCCGCTCCTGGATCATCACGCTGTGCAGGAACGCGGTGGCCGTCAGCCACGGCATCAGCGACGCGTTCTCGACCGGGTCCCACATCCAGTAGCCGCCCCAGTCGAGCTCGTGGTAGCTCCAGCGGGCGCCGAGCACGATGCCGAACCCGAGCGCGCACCAAGCGGCGAGCGTGAACGGGCGCGTGGAGCGGATCCACTCCGCGTCCAGCCGGCGCGTGATCAGCGCCGCGATCCCGAACGCGAACGGCACCGCGAACAGCGTGTAGCCGCTGTAGAGCATCGGCGGGTGGATCATCATCCCCGGGTCGCGCAGCAGCGGGTTCAGGCCGGCGCCCTCGGCCACGACGCGGTCCGCGCGGATGAACGGCGACTCCGCGAACAGCATCACGCCCGCGAAGAACGCGGCGAAGCCGAGCAGGACGGCCGTCGCGTAGGGCGCCAGCGCGCGCAGCTTGTGCCGGGTGAGGAAAAGGATAAGGCTCGACCAGAGCCCGAGGCTGAACAGCCACAGCAGCAGCGAGCCCTCCTGCGAGGACCACATGGCGGTCAGCCGGTAGAAGAGCGGCGTCGTGGTCGACGAGTGGGAGGCGACGACCGCGTACTCGAAGTCCGAGCGCACGAACGCGGCCTCCAGCAGCACGAACGCGACCGTGGTGGCACCCGCCATCGCGTAGACGGCGCGGCGACCGGACGCGACGAAGTCACGCCGCTTGGCCCGCGCGCCGTAGATCGAGGCCGCGATCCCGTAGAGCGCGGACGCGAACGCGACGATCAGGCAGGCATGACCTGCGGCAATCACGTCAGGTGTTGCTCTTGTCCGCCGTGAACTTCGACGGGCACTTCGTGATCAGGGTGCCGACCTGGCCGACGTACGTGTCGCCCTGCTTGACGACGTCGATGACGATCTCCCGGTCGGCGCGGAACGGGTCAGGGAGGCGACCGGCGTAGGTGACGGGAACCGACACCGTGCCATCGCGATCGCGCACGCGGAAGTGGGTCGTGTCGCCCTTGGTCTCATAGCCCTTGACGACCTTGCCGACGAGCTGGTACTTGGCGCCGGGTGTCTGCTCGGCGTTGACCAGCTCGGACGGCTGGCGGGCCTCCGTCGACGCGGAGAAGCTGGTGAGGGCCAGGGCACCGGCGAGCAGAACGGCGGCGCTCAAGGCGACGACAAAGCGGATCGTGCGCTTCCTTGACGGGTCCACCCCTGCAGTATGGCGTGACGTGCGGAGAACGGCGCTAACGAATCTCAACACCGGAACCTGAAACCTCGGGGAAGCCCCGTCGTTAAGAGCTTCGAGAGAGATGCAGCTGACGACTTCACTGACACTTCCGCGGCGCCGCTCGCGCAAGCGGGCCAAGACCGCCACCAGCCCCGGGCGCGAGCGCAATCAGCGCGCCAACGTCAACCAGGACGCCGCCCTCTACAGCTGCTCCTGCGGTTACGTCTTCAAGGCGGCCGTGACGACCAGCGTCGGCTGTCCGCACTGCGGCTCCGCGCAGGCCTGGTAGTGCGCGCTCCGTAAGACGGCGCGACCCCGCTCGGGAGCGTCCTCCGGGACGAGCATTCCGGTTACCGCTGGCGGATCGCGCGGGAACCGGGTATTGATTCCGCTGATGAGCGCTCAGACGCCGTTTCCAGAAGGTTCTTCCGATTGGCCCTACGGGGCCCCCCAACAGACCGGCGCGCGACCGTTCGCCGGCTGGTGGAGCCGTGTTGCAGCGCAGCTGATCGACTCGATCATCGTGTCGATCCTCCCGCTGATCCTGTACTTCGTGGTGCTGTCGTCCAACGAGTCCGCCGCCGGGCTCGTGATCGGCGGCGCGAGCCTCGTAGTGGGCCTCGTGTACTACGCCGTGACGATCGGGCGCAGCGGGCCGAACAACGGCCAGACGCTCGGCAAGCAGCTCCTGAACATCCGCATCGTCCGTGAGACGGGCGAGCCGATGTCCGCGGGCACCGCGATCCTGCGCGAGACCCTGATCAAGGGCATCCTGATGAGCATCTGCGTCATCGTGCTGATCCTCGACTACCTCGCGCCGCTGTGGGACAGCCGCAACCAGGCCTGGCACGACAAGATCGTCAACACGCTGGTCGTGCAAGCCTGAGGCGGTGGCGACCGCCGACCTGACCGTGATCTCGCTCGGGCGCGCTGAAGTCAGCGCGTCCGGGTACATCGCCGCCATCCAGCGCAAGCTCGCCGCGCAGGATCGCGTCAAGTACGTCATGCACGCGATGGGGACCTCGCTCGAGGGGTCCACCGCGGACATCCTCGCGCTGGTGGGCGAGCTGCATGCGGTGCCGTTCGAGCTCGGCATCCCGCGGGTCTACACGGTCCTCAAGCTGGATGAGCGCCGCGACCGCGAGCAGACGCTCGAGGACAAGGTCGCGTCCGTCGAGCGACTGCTGGCCGAGGGGAGCTAGCCGTACCGCACGGCGCCGCGGAGCGCGTATCCTTCGAGGCCGTGACGCACCGCCTCCACATCTTCGCCACGACCGCCTGAACGGGCTCCGGGCCGCCGCGCCTGGTGCCCGCACCGCGTCGTGTCCTTCTTGCGAATTGATGTGGAGATCCTCCGTTGCAATCCGAACTCACCCGTGCGCGGGTGCTTGCGCAGTACCGCGGCCACTGGCTGGTCGCGTCCGATGACGACAACCGCCTGGTGACGGCCCGCGGGCGGCTGACCGAGACGCCCGTCACAGGGGACTGGGTCGGTGTCGACGAGGGCGGCGCGATCGCGCACGTCTTCGAGCGGTCGGGCACCGTGATCCGGCGCGCGCCCGGCGAGCAGGGCAAGCCCGCGTCCGCCCAGGTGCTCGCGGCCAATGTCGACCTGGCGCTGGTGACCGAGCCGCTGCCCGAGCCCAAGGCGCGCCGGCTGGAGCGCTTCGCGGCGCTGGCGGCGTCCGGCGGGGTGCCGGTCGCGCTCGTCCTGACCAAGGCCGACCTCGACGAGCTCGGCTACGAGACCGCCGCGGCGCTGGCGCGGCGCATGGGCGTCACCGACGCCGTAGCCGTGAGCGCGGTGACCGGAGAGGGCATGGGCGTCGTGCGCTCGTGGCTGACGCCTGGCACCACCGCGGTGCTGCTGGGCGCGTCCGGCACGGGCAAGTCGACGCTCGTGAACGCGCTGCTCGGCGAGGAACGCATGAAGACGGGCGAGGTGCGCGCGTCCGACCTGCGCGGGCGCCACACGACGGTCACGCGCGAGCTGCTGGCCCTCCCCGGCGGCGCGTTCCTGATCGACACGCCGGGGATCCGGGTCGCCGGACTGTGGGACGGCACCGGCGAGTCGTTCGCCGACGTCGACTCGCTGGCGCTGCAGTGCCGCTTCGCCGACTGCGCGCACGACACCGAGCCCGGCTGCGCGGTGCGCGAAGCGGTGGACGCCGAGCGCCTGGCCGCGTGGCGCAAGCTCCAGCGCGAGCTGGCCTGGGTCGAGGACCGCCGCGCCGCCCAGCGGGCCCGCGACGCGTTCCACAAGCAGATCACGCGCGAGCTGCGGCTGCGCGAGCGCTGAAACGAGCGAGGGCCCCGCTCGCGCGGGGCCCTCGATCCAAGCGGGTGAGGGGAATCGAACCCCCATTTTTGGCTTGGGAAGCCAACGTCTTAGCCATTGGACAACACCCGCGCGGAGCGGAGAGTGTACTCGACTCCCAGTACCCTAGCCAGGGTGCGGATGCGCGTGTTCTGGCCGGTGACCCTCGCGGCCGCTCTACTGGTCGGCCTGCTCGCGTACGGCGTGTTCTCCAAGGGTGGGAACACGACGCTCGACGAGGCGGTCGGCCGGGGCGAGCGGCCGGCGGCCCCCGTGGCTTCGCTGCCGGTGCTCGGCGCCGACGGCAACCAGTCGCTGGCCGACTACAAGGGCAAGGTCGTCGTGCTCAACCTGTGGGCCTCGTGGTGTGAGCCGTGTCTGGAGGAGATGCCGCTCCTGCAGCAGACGCACGAGAAGATCTCATCTCGAGGTGGGATCGTCCTGGGCGTGAACACGCAGGACGTGTCCAGCAAGGCGCTCGAGTTCCTCGACGAGATCAAGGCGACGTTCCCGAGCCTGCGCGACCGCGACCGCGAGTACGGCCGCCGGTTCGGCGCGACCGGCTACCCCGAGACGTTCATCATCGACCGTAAAGGCCGGGTTGCGGCGATGCAACGCTTCCCGGTCGACCAGGCTTGGCTGGACAAGTACCTGCCCAAGCTGCTAGCAGAAGAAGCGTGAAAGCCGTCCTCGTCGCACTCCTGGCCGTGCTCGCCCTCGCCGCGCCGGCCTACGCCCAGCAAGCGTCCCTGCCCGATCTCGAGGACGAGGTCATGTGCGTGGAGTGCGGCACGGTCCTGAGCGTCAGCAACTCGCCGGTCGCCCAGCAGGAGCGCCAGTTCATCCGCGACCAGATCGCGCAGGGCAAGACCAAGGACGAGATCAAGGCCGCGCTCGTGGCCGAGTACGGCGAGGACGTCCTCGCCGACCCCGGCACCGGCGGCTTCAACCTCACGCTGTGGGTGGTGCCGATCCTGGCCGCGCTCGCGGCGCTCGCCGGGATCCTGCTCGCCGTCCGCACGTGGCGCCGGCGCGCGCCGGCCGTGGAGGCCGAACCGCCTCCGCCGCTGAGCGCCGAGGATGCGCGGCGCCTGGACGCGGAGCTGAGCCGCTGATGACCGGCGGCGTGGACACCACGGTGATCGCGGCCTTCGCGGTCGGCTTCATCTCCTTCATCTCGCCCTGCGTGCTGCCGCTCGTCCCGGGCTACTTGAGCGCCGTCTCCGGCTACAGCCTCGCCGACATGAAGTCCGGCGACCGCGGCCTGGCGAAGATCCTCGTGCCCGCGCTCGTGTTCTGCCTGAGCTTCACGACCGTGTTCGTCGCGCTCGGCATGACCGCCACCGGGCTCGGCAGCACCCTCCAGGGCGCGGGCGGCACGCTCGACAAGATCGCGGGCGCCGTGATCATCGCGCTCGGCGTGTTCTTCCTGCTCACGCCGTTCATCCCGCGCCTGAACAAGGAGTGGCGCCCGGACGCGCTGATCAGCCGCGCCGGCAGCGGCGGGCCGCTGATCGCCGGCGCCGCGTTCGCCGTGGCCTGGACGCCATGCGTCGGCCCGACGCTCGGCTCGATCCTGAGCGCGGCCGCCACGCAGGACACGGTCGGCCAGGGCGGCATCCTGCTCGCGTTCTACTCGCTCGGGCTCGCGGTGCCGTTCCTGCTCACGGCCGTGGCCTTCACGCGCGCCACCAGCGCCTTCCGCTGGCTGCGCGACCACTACCTGATCATCACCGCCATCTCCGGCGTGATCCTGATCACCATGGGTCTGATGCTGTTCACGGGCGAGCTCGAGCAGCTCAACATCAAGGCCCAGGAATGGCTCGACGACCTGGGCGTGAACTTCTTCAAGTCCGTCTAGCGGACGCGCACCGTCTGGCTCATCGTGGTCGGGTGGATCAGGCACGTGAGCTTGTACGTGCCCGCGACGGTCGGCGTGAACGAGTAGCGCCCGCGCGTGATGCCGAGGTAGTTGGAGGAGAAGCCGCGCGGGCCGTTGGCCACGGTCACGCTGTGCGGCTCGGAGCCGCGGAACTCCCACGTGATCCGCTCGCCCACCTTCGCCGTCAGCCGCTGCGGCCTGAACCACTGGTCGCCGACCGGGATCGGCTTGCCGTCGAACGCCTTCCACGCGCCGCGTGGCGCCAGCAGCTGCGGCACGAGCCGGTCGAAGACGAACGGCGCCGCCGTGTCGTAGCGCTCCGGCACGGTCACCTCGTGCACGTCGTCGGGCAGCGGCGCGCACGGCGTGACGGAGTCGTCGCGCACGAACGGCAGCACCCAGAAGCCCATCGCGGCCACGTGCAACTCCTCGTTGGAGTGCACGGCCTCGCGCTCGAGCACCTCCCCGGCGCTGACCGGGATGCCCGCCGCTGACCGGAACGTCCCGTTCGCGATCGGCCCCGGCTCGTGCAGGATCGGGCGGATCGTGTTGTACGGGTGGTCGGGGGCGCCGTAGTAGGCCTTGGCGTCGAAGAGCTGGCGCCCGCAGGTCACGCTGCGCAACGTCTGCCGCAGCGCGCCGCCATGGTGGTGCGAGCCGCCGCCGAGGATGCGACCGTTGAAGGGCACGGTCCACGTCGAGCGATCGACGAACGTCCCGCCGTCGCCCGGCACGTCGTAGGCCATGCCGTTGCCGATGTGCGCGCAGTTGCCGACCGTGAGCGGGTACACCTGCTCGCGCGGCTCGGTCGTGTACCAGACCTTCGTGCGCACGAAGAAGCGCTTGGGCTTCTTGTAGTGGTTCATGACCATCGTCATGAGGCTCCACTCCGGCGCGCGGCCGTCGGGTGTCGCGTTGCGGATGCCGTAGCGCGCGCGCTGCTCGGGCGGCCACATCGCGTCGAAGCGCCCGCTCGGATGCTCCTCCCCGCGCCCGCCGATGAACCCGTCCCCCAGACACCCGCCCGGTCCGCGGTCGACGCGCCCGTTGGCGTAGTAGAGGAAGTGGTGGATCATCATCTTGTCCACCGGCAGCGGCTTTGCGTCCGGGCGCTTGGAGTCCACGAGCGCCATCTCCTGGAAGCCGAGAATGGAGCCGGGCTGCGCGGGCGCCTGGCGCCCGTCGGGCTTGAGCGTGACGAACTCCGAGCGGTGCACGTACGGCAGCGACTGGATCGCCGGGGAGTAGAGCGTCAGCAGCTGCTCGGCCGCGCTCGCGGGCGCCGCGTACAGCAGCACCGCCACGACCGCGAGCAGCGCCGGCCTCATCGCGCGCCGATCGCCTCGCGGACCGCGTTGAAGTCCGCTTCGCTGACGGTCACCGACAGCAGCTGGTCCTGCGTGCCGACGTAGAGCGTCACCTCGCCGCCGTCGCGATAGCCGCCGACGACGTGCGTCGCCTGGCTGCGCGTCGCGCGCCCCTCCTCGGCGATGATCGCGAACGTCTCGGCGGCGAAGCGCAGCTGGGACGCGGGGACGAACGCGCACTGCGGCCCGTTGCAGAGCACGAGCCCGCGGTTGTCGGCGTGGATGTAGGGCGCCGGCTGCTGGGCGCGGACCGTGATCACATCTGCTCCGGGGCGGACACACCGAGGAGCGTAAGGGCTGCGGCGAGCGTGCGTCGCGTTGCCACGCTCAGCCCGATCCGGAACGACTGCACGGCCTCGTCGGGCTCGTCGCGCACGGGCGAGTCGCGGTAGAAGGCCGCGAACGCCTGGCCGAGCTCCAGCGCGTAGCTCGCGATCCGGTGCGGCGCGCGCCGCGCGACCGCCTCGTGCACCTCGTGCGGGAACGCCAGCACCTTGCGGATCAGCTCGCGCTCGGCGTCGTTGAGCGCGACGTCCGCCGGCACCGCCGCGTCCACCCGCCCCTCCGGGAGCCGGCGGAAGATGCCCGCGATCCGCGCGTGCATCATCTGCACGTAGTAGACCGGGTTCTCGGGGTCCTGCTTGGCGGCCAGGTCGAGGTCGAGGTCGATCGTGGAGTCGTGCGAGCGGCTGAGCATGAACCAGCGGGTCGCGTCCACGCCGATGCGCTCGATCAGCTCCGTGAGCGTCACGAAGTCGCCCGCGCGCTTGGACATCTTCGCCTTCTCGCCACCCTCGACGATGTGCACGAACTGCAGGATCGGCACCTCGACGCGCTCCGGGTCCTCCCCCAGCGAGCTCGCGATCGCCTTCAGCCGCGCGATGTAGCCGTGGTGGTCGGCGCCGAGCACGTAGATCGCCTTGTCGAACCCGCGCCGGAACTTGTCCTCCTGGTAGGCGACGTCGGCCGCGAAGTAGGTCGGCGCGCCGGTGGAGCGCTTGAGCACGCGGTCCTTGTCGTCGCCGAACTCGGTCGTGCGCAGCCACAGCGCGCCCTCGGACTCGTACAGGTGCGCCCGCTCGCGCAGCCGGTGCAGCGCCCGGTCGATCGGCGACGGGTCGCCCTCGTGGAGCGAGCCCTCGAGGAAGTAGGTGTCGAAGTCCACCCGGTAGGCGTGCAGCGTCTCCCGGATGCCCTCCGTGATCAGCCGCGACGCCTCCGCGCCCAGGTCCTCCGCGCTGCGCTCGGCGGCTTGCGGGATGGTGCGCGCCAGGTCGGCGACGTAGTCGCCCTTGTAGCCGTCCTCGGGCACCGGCTCGTGGCGGGCGAGCGCACGCACGGACGCGCCGAGCCGGTCGATCTGCCCGCCCGCGTTGTTGAAGTAGTACTCGCGGCTGACGGTGTGGCCGGCGAGCTCGAGCATGCGGGCGAGCGCGTCGCCGTACGCGGCGTGGCGGGCGCTGGCCGCCGTCATCGGGCCGGTCGGGTTGGCCGAGACGTACTCGACGTTGACGTTGAGCGGCTGCTCGGGCGTCGCGCGGCCCCAGTCGTCGCCGGCGGCGAGCACGTCGCGCACCGCGTTCAGGTACCAGGCATCGGCGAGGAAGAGGTTGAGGAACCCCGGCCCGGCGACTTCGACGCGCTCGACGTTGTCCCCCAGCCGCTCGGTGACCCGAGCGCCGAGCCGCTCGGCGATCTCACGCGGCGGCGCGCCCAGCGCGGGCGCCAGCAGCATCGCCGCGTTGGTCGAGTAGTCGCCGAACCCGGCCTTCTTCGGGCGCTCGAAGCTCAGCCGGCCCTTGGGCGCGGGGTCGCCGTTGCGGAGGTCTCCGGCGGCCGCCTCGACCGCCGCCCGCAGCTCGTCGATGGGGTGCACGGGCATGACGTTAGAGGAGGCGGAACCTTGTCGGCTCCTGCTCGCCGTCGGGTTCCACGAGCACCGTCGTGGGCCGTCGCAGGGGCACCCGTACGCCGTTCGTGCGCTGCAGGGTCGTCACCCGCTCGCCGACGGCGACGCGCACACCGCTCGGACGCGGGAACTCGTCCGTGTCCCAGCTCAGGACCAGGTGGTCGCGCGCGAGCCGCAGCCGTGTGCCCTGGTGGACGAGCCGCTCGCAGTCCCGCGCACGCCCGTGTCGCCGAACAGGTAGATGGCGTCGATGCGGTCGCGACCGCTGCCGCAGCGGACGACGCCGTCCCCGGTGAACGACAGGCCGATGCCGTCGTTCCCGGGCCCGCCGTCGAGGCGATCGTTGCCGTGCATGGCCTCGAGCGTGTCGTTCCCGGCGCCGCCGAGCACGCGGTCGTGGCCGCGACCACCGTCGAGCTGGTCCGGGCCGCCGCGTCCGCGGATGTGGTCGTCTCCCGGGCCGCCCTCGATGTCGTTGCGCTCGGCGTCGCCGAGCAGCAGGTCATCGCCGGCGCCGCCGTCGACGGCCACGAGCGCCGTGCCCCGGGCCTCGACACGGTCGTCGCCGTCCCCCGCCCGCACGGTCATGAGCACGGCGCCGGTGCAGATGACGGCGTCCGGGCCGTCCGCCGGACAGCCCGTCGGCGCGACGGCGGTGTCGCGCAGCCGTACGCCGCCGGGCACGGACTCGACGGTGATCCGGTTGCGCTCGCCGGGCGCGGCGGTGAACACCCACGTGCGGTCCTCGAGGGTGATCGTGCCCGCGTGCGCGGGCGCCGCGACGACGAGGCTAGTGGTGATAAGGCTCGTTGCCCAGGATCTTGTGCGCACGGTAGAGCTGCTCCAGCAGTACAACGCGCGCGAGCATGTGGGGGAGCGTCATTGGTCCGAAGGACAGCTTGTGGTGCGCCTGCGGCAGCTCGATCCCGAACGCGCCGCCGATCACGAAGCACACGTCCAGGCCCCCCTGGCGGCGCTCCTCCACCCACTCGCTGAAGGCCTCGCTGGTGTGGGTGCGGCCGCGGCTGTCGAGCAGGCAGACGTACGCGCGCTCGGGGATGCGGCGGCGCAGCGCATCGTCGTCGGCGACCTCGATGACGTCCACGCGGGCGTAGCGGGTGAGCAGCTTCGCGTAGTGCGCCAGGGGCTCCGCGTACGGCGTGCCCTTCGATCTCCCAACGGCAACCACGGTGTACCGCACGGTGTGGGATGCTAGGCGCGATGGCCTCAGACGACCGCGAACGGCACTTCAACCTCCACACCACCCCGGAAGTGATGGCGGGCGTGTACGCGAACTTCGCGACCGTCTCGCACTCCGACTACGAGTTCACGCTGACGTTCTCGCGCGTGGACCACGAGGTCGAGGCCGACGAGGTGCCGGGGGTCGTGGTGTCGCGCATCTCGCTCTCCGCCCAGGCGATGCGCGAGCTGATCGACGCGATGGAGGACAACTGGTCCAAGTGGTCGGTGCGGGAGGGCATCAAGCGCCTCCCGGAGACCCGCCCGGACTTCAGGGACGACCAGCAGTAACGCCCGCCAACTCGAGTACGACGGATTCTGGCGGGCCCCGCCCGCCGCTGCCGGCACCCGGCGGGCACCAACGGACCACCAGTACGCCCGCGCCCACCGTGCACCGGCAGCGACGACCGTTGCTGCCACCAGCGATCCGCCCTACTCGAGCTGACGGGCGAGCGCGGCCCCGATCCGCTCCATCGTGGTGGGGTGGGTCGCCAGCAGCAGCTGCTGCCAGCGGGGCGGGTCCGGATCGCCGACGTTCTTGACGGTGATCCGCCGCTCGAAGCCGATCATCGCCTCCGGCTCGTTCGTGAGCTCGAGCGCGAAGGCGTCCGCGCGGCGCTCGATCGCACGCGAGAGCTGGTTGGAGATGGCGGTGAGGACGGGCGCGACGAGCGCGAGGGCGAGCACGGTGGCGGGGACCGCGGTGGCGCCCGGCTTGGTGAGGCGTTCGGCCACGCGGGCCACGACGAGCGTCCCGAACGGTGCGACGAGCGCCAGCCACAGCAGGCCGCCGGGGACGTCCTTGTGCTTGACGTGGCCGAGCTCGTGCGCGACGACGAGCCGCGTCTCGGCCGGCGTGAAGTCCTTGAGCAGCGTGTCGTAGAGCACGACCCGCTTGGTCGTGCCGAGCCCGGTGACGTACGCGTTGGCGGCCGTGGTGCGCCGTGACGCGTCCACCTCGTAGACCTCGCCGACGTCGACTCCGGCCTTGCGTGCGAGCTCGAGGACGTCGTCGCGGGTCTCGCCCGCCGGGAGCGGCTCGAACCGGTTGAAGATCGGGTCGAGCGCGACCGGGCCGAGGTAGCTGAACACGACCGCGAAGCCGGCGACGGCGGCCGCGCCGGGCGCCCACCAGTCGCGGCCGAAGCGCCGCAGCCCGACGACCAGCAGCGCGCCGCCGCCCGCCGCGAAGACGCTCGTGATCGCGGTCGACTTGGCCGTGTCCGCCGCCCAGCCGCCCCACGACTGGGTGATGAGCCCGACGTCCTTGGCGCGCTGGCGCGCGGCGGCGCGCAGCGGGAGCGCGGCCGTGGTGGTGGCCAGCGTGAGCGCGACGGCCGCCGCGGCGCCGGTCACGACCGGCCGCTTCCCGGCGCGGGGCGCGAACTTGACGGCGCCGATCAGGACGGCCAGCTCGACCGCCGTGCGGGCGCCGAACAGCCACAGCTGGCCGGAACGGAAGTCGACCGCGCGCTGCAACTCGGTCGCGCTGAAGTAGGCTCGCGGATCTGCCTCCACCACCGGGTAGCGCTCCTTGGGCCGCAGCAGGAGCACCGCAGCCTCCGCGATGACGATTGCGGCGACCACTGCGGCGGGAAGGCGGAGCCTCTGCGGCACCGAATAGACGCTACGCCATGCAGGTCGCCATCTGTACCGACATCCACGGGAACCGCCACGCCTTCGAGGCCGTGATCGCCGCTGCCCAGGCGGCGGGGGCCGAGGCGATGTGGTGCCTGGGCGACCTCGTCGGGTACGGCGCCGAGCCGGACGCCTGCGTGGCGCTGGCGCGTGAGCACTGCTCGATCGTGCTCGCCGGCAACCACGACCTGGCGGTGACCGGCGCGCTCTCGCTCGAGGACTTCTCCAAGGGCGCCGCGCTGGCGGCCCAGTGGACGCAGCGGACGATCTCCGAAGAGACGATGGCCTGGCTGAGCGAGCTCGAGCCGGCGGACGAGAGCCACGGCTACGGGCTCTTCCACGCCTCGCCACGCGATCCGGTGTGGGAGTACGTGCTGTCGCCGCACACGGCCGAGGGCTGCTTTCGCGCGACCGACTTCCCGGTCTCGTTCGTCGGGCACTCGCACGTCGCGCTCTCGTTCTCCTGGTTGGAGGGGGAGCCGGTGAGCGGGACGGCGCGCCGCGACGGCACCGAGCTCGACCTGAGCGTCGGGCGCTGGCTGATCAACCCCGGCGGGACGGGTCAGCCGCGCGACGGTGACCCGCGGGCCGCCTGGCTGCTGCTGGACACGGAGGACGCGCGCGCCTCCTACCGGCGCGCCGAGTACGACATCGCGGGCGCGCAGGCCGCGATCCGGGCCACGGAGCTGCCCGCCTCACTGGCCGACCGTCTGCAGTACGGGCAGTAACCTCGATACGTCGAATGAGACGCGCGCTGCCCCTCTTCGTCGCGGCCGTCGCCTTTCTGGCGGGCTGCGGACAGTCCAACCCGGAGCTGATCCCGCAGTCCGACGCCGAGACCATGCTCGCCGCGGCCGACAAGATCACCGCGGCCTGCGACGCCGAGGACCGCAGCGAGGTCCGCCGCCAGCTGCGGATCATCGACCGCGAGATCGACGGGCTGCCGCGCGCGACCGACGACGCGCTGCGCGAGAACCTGCAGGCGTGGGCGGACCGCATCGAGGAGCGCGTGACCGACGACTGCCGGGCTCAAGAGCAGGACACGCCGACGCCGACGCCGACCGAGACGGCCACCGAGGAGCCGACGGAGACGCCCACGGAGACGCCGACCGAGACGTCAACGCCGCAGGACACGCCGACGCCGACGCCGACCGAAGCGCCGACCGAGGAGCCGACGCCCGAGCCGACACAGACGCCCGCGCCGACCGAGCCGCCCGTGGAGCCGACCGTCACGCCGGAGGTGCCGTAGTGGCGACCGAGCAGCTGTTCGCGGACCGCTACCGGCTCGAGCGGCGCCTCGGCGTCGGCGGCATGGCGACGGTCCAGCTCGCGTTCGACACGCGCCTGGAGCGGCTGGTCGCCGTCAAGCTGCTGGCCGAGCACCTGGCCGAGGACTCCGCGTTCGTGTCCCGCTTCCGGCGCGAGGCGCTGAGCGCCGCCAAGCTCGTGCACCCGAACATCGTGCAGGTGTTCGACTTCGGGACCGATGAACGCAGCGGGCGCCAGTTCATCGTCATGGAGTTCGTCGACGGCAACTCGTGCGCCGAGCTGCTGCGCGACCGCGGGCCGATGGCGCCGCGCGACGCCGTCGAGATCCTCACCCAGGCCTGCCGCGGGCTCGACTACGCGCACCGCAACGGCGTCATCCACCGCGACGTCAAGCCCGGCAACCTGATGGTGAACACGGAGGGCGTGGTCAAGCTCGCCGACTTCGGCATCGCCAAGGCCGCCGAGCAGTCCGACATCACCAAGGTCGGGTCGGTGCTGGGCACCGCCGCTTACCTGTCGCCCGAGCAGGCGCGCGGCGAGCCGGCCGGGCCCGCCTCGGACCTGTACGCGCTCGGCGTCGTCTCCTACCAGCTGATGGCCGGCCGCCTGCCCTACGAGGCCGCGTCGCTGACCGATCTCGCTCGCCTGCAGGAGGCGGGTGCGCCGCCGCGCCTCGATTTGGAGGCGCGTGACGTCCCGCCGACGCTGGCCGCCGCGGTCGCCCGCGCGCTGGAGCGCGACCCGGCGCATCGCTACGAGGACGCGATCGAGATGGGCGACGCGCTGCAGGACGGGCTCGCCGGGATCGGCGGGACGGGCGCGCTGGACTCCACGCGCGCGCTCCCGCCCACCGAGGACGCCACGCGCATGCTCGAGCGCACCCAGATGGCGCCGCCGCCCGCGCGCCGCCGGCTGCAGCCGGTCGAAGAGCCGCCGGCGGCCCGCCGCGCGCCCGCCCGCCGCGCGCCCGCGGGGCCGCCGCCGCGCAAGGAAGGCGGCGGGGCCGGCAAGTGGCTCGCGCTGGTGCTCGTGCTCCTGCTGGTCGCGGGCGGCGCGTTCGCCTACACGCAGCTCGGCGGCGGCGACCGCCAGCCGCAGCTCAACGAAGAGGTCCGCGGCACCGTGCCCGAGGCCATCGACTCCTTCAAGCAGCTCGTCGAGGACAACACGCAGTAGCGGCGCGGCGCTAGAGCGTGCGGCGCAGCGCTTCCAGCCCGCTGTAGCGCGGGTTCCATCCGAGCTCGCGACGGGCCTTGCCGGCGTCCATGATCGCCGGGCGGCTGATCGCCTCGGCCCACTCGGCGAACGGCGGCGCGAACGGCAGGCCGGCCACCGCCCGCGCGCCGGCCTGGACCACGCGCCGCGGTGCCGGCAGCGGCGCCAGCCCGAGCTCGCGCGCGACGTCGTGGGCGGTCAGGACGCCTTCGCCCGCGAGGTTGTAGGCGCCCGGCGGGCCCGCGCCCAGCACGCTCAGCAGCAGCGCCTGCCCGACGTCGTCCTCGTCGACGAACTGCACCGGAAGCTCGGGGACGGCCACCGGCAGCGGCACGGGCGACCGGCGCAGCAGCGCGCCGACACCGCGGGCGAGCGGCGCGAGCGGCCCGGGGAGCAGGTCCTTGGCGCCGATCGCGTGCGGGCCGAGGACGATCGGCGGGCGCAGCAGGTACAGGCCGAGCTCCGGGCGCCGGCTCGCCTCCATCGTGAGCTCGCGCTCGATCTCGGCCTTCTCCTGAGCGTAGAAGAGGTGCGACGCCGGGCGCACGGGCCAGGCCTCCGTCAGCGGCTGCGGGTTCTCGGGGTGGAAGCCGTAGGCCGCCACCGAGGAGGCATACACGAACCGCCGGGCGCCGGCCGCGGCCGCCGCGCGGAAGGCGTTCAGCGTCCCCTCGACGTTGATCGCGCGGATCGTCGCGCGCGGCGCGGTGCCGGTGATCATGAACGCGAGGTGGACGACCACGTCGGCGCCGGCGAACGCGTCCTCGAGCGCCGCGCGGTCGCGGACGTCGCCGCGCCGGTACTCGAGCTTCGTCCAGCCGCGCGCGGCCGGGTCGAACGGCCGGCGGGCGATGCCGACCACGTGGCGCACGCGCGCTTCCGTCTCCAGCAGGGGCAGCAGCCCGAAGCCGAACGTCCCGGTCGGACCGGTCACCGCCACCGTCAGTGCCGCCTCGCTCATGGCTCCTGCACTACCCACGCGACGAGGATGGTGAGCGGCAGCGCGTAGCCGGCGGCGGTCCGGTAGGGCTCGGCGAGAGCTTCGAGCCGCGCGCGGTGCTCGTCCGTCGCGTGCTCGATCCGGGCGGCCGTGCGGACCGTGCCGCCACGGGCGCCGTCCCACAGCGCGTCGAGCGAGTCGACGTGGAGCGTGTCGCGCACCGTTGTGACCGTCGCGTCGCCACCGAGCAGCGCCGCGAGCCGGTCCGGGTGCGCGTAGAGCTCGGAGTCCGGCCCGTCGGGCACGCCGCCGAGGCCGCTCACGGCCCGCGAGGGGAGGTCGAGGAACGCGACCTCCTCCGCGGGCCCCCACGCGGCGAGCGCGACGGTGCGCGCCACCCGCTTGAGCTCCGCGACCGCGGCGCGCGCGTCGGGAGTGTGGTTGACCAGGAACGCGCCGAGCGCGACGTCGAACGCCCCGTCCTCGAACGGCAGCCGCTCGGCGTCGGCCTCGACGAAGCTCAGGTCCGGGTGGCGCCGGCGCGCCTCGGCGATCATGCCGGGCGCGAGATCGACGCCGGTGACGTCCGCGCCCTTGGCCGCCGCCGCGGCCGCGAGCGTCCCCGGCCCGCACCCGACGTCCACCACCCGGTCGCCGGCCTTGACGTGCGCGAGCAGCGCGGGATGGGCGAACGCGGTCGCGCGCGCCGTGAGCGCGTCGTACGTGCCCGCGCGCGCCGACCAGCCGGCGGCTTCAAAGGACTTGAACGCGGCCGCCTCGCCGCCCGCCGCCGCGGCCTCGCCGTCCGCCGCCGCGGCCTCGCCGCCCGCCGCGGCCTCGTCGCGGCCGCCCGCGCCGCTCATCGCGCCGCCGCGAGCTCCCACGGCGCGGCCCCGTCGCGCACGGCCCTCGCCGCCGCGGGCAGGCGGTTCTCGTCGATCGCGTCGCGCAGCTCGGCCATCAGGCGCTGCAGGTAGGCGAGGTTGTGGATCGTGAGCAGGCGCATCGCGGTCTGCTCCTGAGCCTTGAACAGGTAGTGGATGTAGGCACGCGAGTAGCCCGGCTCGCAGGCCGGGCACGGGCAGCCCTCGCACAGCGGCTCTTCGGACTGCTTCCAGCGGGCCTTGGCGAGGTCGACGCGCCAGCGCTTGGCCGGGTCGGGGACGACGGCCATGCCGTGGCGGCCGATCCGCGTCGGCATCGCGCAGTCGAAGGTGTCGATGCCGAGCTCGACGCCGCGCACGAGATCGTCGACCTCACCGATCCCGAGCAGGTGGCGGGGCTTGGCCTCCGGCAGCTCCTCGATCGTCCACTCGACGACGGTGAACATCTGGTCCTTGGTCTCGCCGAGCGTGCCGCCGATGGCGATGCCGCCGAGGTACTCGCGCGCGGCGACCGCCTGGGCGGAGGCGCGGCGCAGGTCCTCCTCCACCCCGCCCTGGACGATTCCGTACACAGTCTGACCCTCAGGTCCATGCTTAGAGTGCCAGTCGATGCAGCGGTCCAGCCATCGGTGCGTGCGCTCCGTGGAGCGGGCGGTGTAGTCGCGGCCGCCGTGGAAGGGCGTGCACTCGTCGAACACGAGCGCGATGTCGCTGCGCAGCGCGGCCTGGACCTCCATCGAGGTCTCCGGCCCCATGAACTGCGTCGAGCCGTCGAGGTAGGAGCGGAACGTCACGCCCTCCTCCTCGATCTTGAGGATCGCGCCGGAGCGCTCGCCGACGAACTGCGCCTGGCGACCCTTGATCTCGTCGGCCACGGTGCCGTGGCCCATCGAGAAGACCTGGAACCCGCCGGAGTCGGTGATGATCGGCTTGTCCCAGCGCTGGAACTCGTGCAGGCCGCCGAAGCGCTTGATCAGCTCGTGGCCGGGCGTCAGGAACAGGTGGAACGTGTTCCCGAGCACCATGTCGTAGCCGAGCTCGGCGGCCTCGCGCACTTCGAGGGTCTTGACGACGGCCTTGGTGGCCAGCGGCACGAACGCCGGGGTGCGGACCTCACCGTGCGCGAGGCGAAGGGTGCCGGTACGGGCGTAGGAGCCCGGATCTCTGGTGCGGATGGAGAACACGAGGGCGGCCACGTTAGCGCCGCCCTCGCGGGGTGTGACTGAGCCTTACGCGGAGGCCGGCTCGGCGTCGGAGGACTTGGCCTCGATCGTCTTCGGGGCGATCGAGATCTTGCGCGGCTTGGGCTGCTCGGGCTTCGGGATGCGGACCTCGAGCACGCCGCGGTCGAAGCTGGCCTCCACGGCCTCCGGCTTGATGCCCTCGGGCAGCGTCAGCGAGCGCGAGAAGGAGCCGAACGCGCGCTCGACGCGGTGGAAGCCGTCCTTCGTCACCTCGTGCGTGGCCTTGCGCTCACCCGAGACGGTGAGGACGCGGTCCTCGACCTCGATGTTGACGTCCTCCTCCGACAGCCCGGGCAGGTCGGCGGTCAGGACGAAGTGGCCCTCGGTCTCGACGAGGTCCATGGCCGGCATCCAGCGGCGCATCGTGCCGCCGTTGCCCTGCACCGGCGCGTCGAACACGGTGCCGAACAGGCGGTTCATCTCGTTCTGCAGCGTCGCGAACTCACGAAGCGGTTCCCAGCGAACGATGGCCATATCTCGATCCTCCACGTGACTCGGCGTGAAACCTGATGGCCGCAAGTATAGAAATCTCAGTCGATGTCTATCAAGTCTGGGAGGCTAAAAGATTCCTTAAACGACGAGAGCCGCCCGAAGGCGGCTCGTCCCGGCAGAGCGGTCGGCGGCGGGTCAGTCGGTGGCGGCAGCGCCGGGCAGCACGCGCTCCCAGGCGCCGGCGAAGGTGCGCAGCTCGTCCTCGGAGAAGTGCGACAAAAAGCGCTGGCGCACGCCCTCGAGGTGGGTCGGGCGGGCGCGCTCGAGCAGCTCCGCGCCCTTGTCGGTGAGCACCGCGAAGCAGCCGCGGCCGTCGTCGGTGCACGTGTCGCGCACCAGCAGCTCCTCCTTCTCGAGCCGGTCGACGAGGCGCGTCATCCCGGAACGCGAGAGCAGCACGGAGTCGGCCAGCTCAGCCATCCGGCGCTTGCGGTCCGGCGCGGACTCCAGGGTGATCAGCACTTCATACGAGCTCAGCGGAAGGTCGTGCGCGGCAGCCAACTCCGCGTCCAGCGCCTTCACCAGGGCCGTGTGCACTCGCAGCAGCCCCCGCCAGGCCGCAAGCTCCGTCTCCGTCAGGTCTACGCGTGTCTCTGGTACCGCCATGTCAAGGGAGTGTAGCGGCGCCTAGTTGCGCGGACAACCGACACGCTATCCGGGCCGGCGCGCGCGTGCGACGATCGTGCGCGCCGCCACACCCGCCAATGCCAGCAGCGCCGCGGGCGGCAGCAGCAGGATCAGGCTGCCGAGGAAGCCTATGCCGCAGCTGGGGTCGCACCCACCGGGCGGGTCCGGAGGTGAGCCCCAAGTGCCGTTGACCGCCGTGAAGGCCACGAGCGGGATCGCGGCCGCGACCACGCCCAAAGCGGCCCCGGGCAGCCCTCCGAGCCAGCCCAGCAGCGGGAACGACACTCCCACCCCCAACGCGATCATGACCGTCCACGGAGGCCCGGGCTCGGTCAGCCAGTAGGCGAGCCCGAGCCCCGTGGAGATCAGGAACAGCGTCAGCGCCCTCCGGCTCATCCGCTGCCGCGTCCGCTCGCTCAGCCCAGCAGCGAGCGGCCCGTCATCTCCGCCGGTGGCTCGATCCCCAGCAGCTCGAGCGCCGTCGGCGCCACGTCCGCCAGGATGCCCTCGCCGTCCAGGGACGACGCGCCCGCGGTGACGATGAACGGCACCGGGTTCAGCGAGTGGGCCGTGTTCGGCGAGCCGTCCTCGTTGAGCATGTGGTCGCAGTTGCCGTGATCGGCGGTGACGATGCAGGCGCCGCCCGCGGCGTGAACCGCCTCCACCACGCGCCCGAGCTGGGTGTCGACCGTCTCGACGGCCTTCACCGCCGCCTCGATCACGCCCGTGTGCCCGACCATGTCCGGATTCGCGAAGTTGATGATCGCGAACGCGGGCTTGTCCTCGGAGAAGTGCTTGACGAAGGCGTCCGCGGCCTCGACCGCCGCCATCTCCGGCTTGTGGTCGTAGGTGGGCACGTCGCGCGGGGACGGCACGAGCTCGCGCACCTCACCCTCGTACGGCTTCTCCTCGCCGCCGTTGAAGAAGTACGTCACGTGCGGGTACTTCTCGGTCTCGGCGACGTGCAGCTGTCCGAGGCCGGCGCCGGCGATCACCGAGCCGATCGTGACCTCCGGCCGCTTGGGCGGGAACACGACCGGATAGTTCCAGTCCTCGTCGTACTCGGCGAGGGTGATGTAGCGGTCGATCACCTGCGCCCCGCCCCGGTCGATCTCGGAGAACTCCGGTTCGCACAGCGCGAGCGTGATCTCGCGCATCCGGTCGGGCCGGAAGTTGAACGCGATCACCGAGTCGCCGGGACGGATGCGGGTCTCGTCGCCGTCGCCGACGATCGTCGCCGTGATGAACTCGTCCGTCTCCTCGCGCTCGTAGGCGGCCGTGGCCGCTTCCGCCGCGGAGTTCACGTGGTGCTCGGCCTTGCCGTGCACGAGCAGGTCGTAGGCCTTCTGCACGCGGTCCCAGCGCTTGTCGCGGTCCATGGCGAAGTAGCGCCCGATCACGGATCCCACGCGCCCGCCCCACGACTCCACGTCGGCGAGGTACTTCGCGCCGCCCTTGGGCGACGTGTCGCGCCCGTCGGTGAAGGCGTGCACGATCACGCCCTCACCCGCCAGCTCGATCAGCGCCTTCAGGTGCCGGTCGCTGGAGTGCACGCCGCCGTCGCTCACGAGCCCGATGAGATGGACTCGCGGAGCGTCACGCAGCGCCGCCTGCAGCACGTCGTTCTCCGCGAGCGACCCGTCGGACACCGCCGTGTCGATGCGCGCGAGGTCCTGCGGCACGATCGCGCCCGCGCCGAGGTTCAGGTGACCGACCTCGGAGTTGCCCATCTGCCCCTCGGGCAGCCCGACGCTCGGCCCCATCGCGGTCAGCTGCGTGTGCGGCTTGGACGACCACAGCTCGTCGAACACCGGCGTCTTCGCCAGCGACACGGCGTTGCCCGGACCGTCGGGGGCGAGCCCCCAGCCGTCCAGGACGATGAGCGCGACGTGCGGGACGGTCATGCGCGCGCGGCCTCGACGATCGCGGCGAACGACTCGGCGTCCAGCGACGCGCCGCCCACCAGGGCCCCGTCGATGTCCGGCTGCGACAGGATCTCGGCCGCGTTGTCGGGCTTCAGCGAGCCGCCGTAGAGCACGCGCACCTGGTTGCCGGCCTCCTTGTCGAAGCCCTGCACCAGCGCCCGGACGAAGCCGCACGTCTCCTGCGCCTGCTCGGTCGTGGCCGCCAGGCCCGTGCCGATGGCCCACACGGGCTCATAGGCCACGACGACCTCGTGCAGCCGCTCGACCGGCACCTTCTCCAGTCCCTCCTGGACCTGGTGACGGAGGCGCCGCTCCGTGTCGCCCTGCTCGCGCTCCTCCTCGGTCTCACCGACGCAGAGGATCGGGATCAGCCCCGCCTCCAGCGCCCGCGGGACCTTCAGCTGGAGCGCTCGGTCGGTCTCGCCGAAGTACTGCCGGCGCTCGGAGTGGCCGACGATCACCCCGGCGACGTCGATCTCGGCCAGCATCGGGGCCGACACCTCGCCGGTGAACGCGCCCGAGTCCTTCTCGTGCATGTTCTGCGCGTAGACCTGCACGGCGCTCCCGCGAGCGCTGTCCACGACCGCCGACAGCGCCAGGAACGACGGCGCCACGACGACGTCGACGTCCTCGACGGCGCCGACCCGGGGCAGCAGCGCCTGGATCAGCTCCTCCGCCTCGGCGATCGTGTTGTTCAGCTTCCAGTTGCCCGCGATGAACGGTTTACGGCTCATGGGCGACCACCGCCACTCGCGGCGAGGGCCGGCTTGGCGGTCGCTTTCAGCATCGCTTCGCGGATTCTCATGACAGCGCCTTCACTCCCGGGAGTTCCTTCCCCTCGATGAGCTCCAAGGAAGCACCGCCGCCCGTGGAGAGATGCGAGACGCGGTCGGCCAGCCCGAACTGGGCCAGCGCCGCGGCCGAGTCACCGCCACCGACGACGGTGGTGGCTTCCGTCGCGGCCATCGCCTCGGCGACGGCCTTGGTGCCCGCGGCGAACGGCTCGAGCTCGAACGCGCCCATCGGGCCGTTCCAGAACACCGTGCCCGCACCGGCGATGATCGAGCCGTAGCGCTCGGCCGTTCCCGGGCCGACATCGAGGCCCATCCAGCCGTCCTCGACATCGATGCCGTCCAGGGCCTGCACCTCGGTGTCGGCCTTGAACTCGCGGCCGAGCACGAGGTCGGTCGGCAGCTCGAGCTTGGCGTTGCCGAGCAGCGCCTTGGCGGGCTCCAGGCCCTCCTCCTCGCACAGCGAGGACCCGACGTCGTGGCCCTGGGCCTTGAAGAACGGGAAGCACATCGCGCCGCCGATCAGGACCGTGTCGGCCTTGTCGAGGAACGCCTCGAGCACGCCGATCTTGTCCGTCACCTTCGCGCCGCCGACGACCGCGACGAGCGGGCGCTTCGGGTCCTCGAGGATGCCGTTGAGCGTGGAGACCTCACGCTCGAGCAGACGCCCCGCAGCCGACGGCAGCAGGTGCGCGACCGCCTCCGTGGAGGCGTGCGCGCGATGCGCCGCGCCGAACGCGTCGTTGACGTAGACGTCGGCCAGCGCCGCGTACTGCTTGGCGAGGTCCTCGTCGTTCTTGGTCTCGCCCTCGAAGAAGCGGACGTTCTCGATCATCACGATCTCGCCGTTCGTGTCTTCGAGCTCGGGCTGGAGCACCACGTCCACGCCGAGCAGCTCGCCCAGCCGGTCAGCGGCCGGCTTGAGCGAGAACTTCTCGTCGCGGCCCTTGGGCCGGCCCAGGTGGGCGAGCAGCACGAGACCGCTCGCCCCCTTCTCGCGCAGCTCCTTCAGTGTGGGCAGCGCCGCCTGGATTCTGGCGTCGTCGGTGATGTTGCGGTCCTCGTCGAGCGGGACGTTGAAGTCCACGCGGACCAGGACGCGCTTCCCGGCGACGTCCAGATCATCAAGCGTGCGCACGCACCAGCACCTTCTGGGCGAGGTCCACAACGCGGTTGGAGTAGCCCCACTCGTTGTCGTACCAGGTGACGACCTTGACCAGGTTGCCCTGGAGCACGGACGTCAGCTGGGCGTCGAAGATCGAGCTGTGCGGGTCCTTGACGATGTCGGAGGAAACGATCGGGTCCTCCGTGTAGCGCAGGATGCCGTCGCCCGAGGCGGCCTTGACGGCCTCGTTGATCTCCTCGACGGTGGTGTCACGGCCGGCGACGATCGTGAGGTCCACGACGGAGCCCGTGGGGACGGGGGCGCGCACCGCGAAGCCGTGCAGCTTGCCGTTGAGCTCCGGGATGACGAGGCCGATGGCCTTCGCGGCGCCCGTGGAGGCCGGCACGAGGTTGACCGCGGCGGCCCGCGCGCGGCGCAGGTCCTTGTGGGGGGCGTCCTGGAGGCGCTGATCCGCCGTGTAGGCGTGGATCGTCGTCATCAGGCCCTTCTCGATGCCGACCAGGTCGTTGAGGACCTTGGCGACCGGCGCGAGGCAGTTCGTCGTGCACGACGCGTTGGAGATGACGTCGTGCTTGTCGGCGTCGTAGACCTCGTCGAAGTTCACGCCGAGGACGACGGTCGCGTCCGGCTCGGTCGCCGGCGCCGAGATGATGACCTTCTTGGCGCCCGCCGTGAGGTGCTTGGCGGCGTCGTCGCGCTTGGTGAAGCGGCCCGTGGACTCGATCACGACGTCGACGTTGAGGTCGCCCCAGCCCAGGTTGGCCGGGTCGGTCTCGCTCAGGACCTTGATCTCGTTGCCGTTGACCACGAGGGAGGTACCGCTGACGGACACCTCGCCCGGGAACGGACCGAAGACCGAGTCGTACTTGAGCAGGTGAGCCAGCGTCGCCGCGTCCGTGAGGTCGTTGACGGCGACGACCTCGATGTCAGCGCCTCCTTCGACGGCGGCGCGGAAGACGTTGCGGCCGATCCGGCCGAAGCCGTTGATGCCGACACGTACAGCCATTCTCGATCCCTTTCCCGTTGAAAACGGGGGGTCAGGCTACCGAACGCGGCGTTATGACCCCGGGACGATCACAACCTTTCCATGGAATCCGCCCGCCTCGGCGAAGCGCAGCGCCTCGGCGGCCTGCTCGAGCGGGTAGCGGGCGGCGATCTGCGGCTCGATCACGCCGTCGCGCAGCAACTCGAACACGGTGATCAGGTCGGCGCGCAGCCGGGCGCGGAAGCGGTCACGCCGGCGATACCCCGCCCAGAGGTTGAAGAAGGTCGCGCGACGCCCGTTTGGCAGGGCGTTCCAAACCTGCAGCTTGGCGATCAGCTTCAGCACCGGGAGCGCGGGATTGCCCGGCACGTCGCGGGTCGAGGCGGTGCCGTAGGAGACCAGCGTGCCGCCCTTGCCCAGCATCCGCCAGGAGTCGTCGATGCCCGCCCCGCCGACGTGGTCGAAGACGGCCGCGACGCCGTTCGGCGCGAGCGCGCGCACGCGGGCCGCGACGTCCTCGTTGCGGTGGTCGATCACGGTCGCGCCCATGGCGCGGACCTGCTCGAGCTGCTTCGGGCCGGACGTGCCGATGACCTCGATGCCGGCGTGTCTCGCCAGCTGGACGAGCGTCGTGCCGACGCCGCCCGACGCGCCGAGCACGACGATCGTCTGGCCGCGCTTGACCTTGGCCACCTGGTGCAGCATCCGGTAGGCCGTGAGGCCGTTGACGACGACGGTCTCCGCCGCCTCGGCGCTCACGCCGTCCGGCACCGGGACCAGATCGGCGCGGTCGAGCACGACGTGGTCGGCCCAGCCGCCGACCTTGGTGAGCGCCGCCACGCGTCGTCCCTCCGCCATGCCGACCAGGTCATAACCCGGCACGAACGGGAACTTCGGCTGGTCGTAGTACTTGCCGCGGCGCATCTGCTGCTCGGCGAACGAGACGCCGCTCGCCTCCACCCGCACCAGCACCTGATCCGGTCGGGGCGCGGGCAGCTCGCGCGTCCGGGCCTGCGGGAACTCGCCCCTCGCCGCCATCTCCATCTGCAGTGCCTGCATGTCGTCGCCTCCGTGTTATATGCTCTAACTGATGTTAGAGACTCTAACCAACGATCGCGGCGAACAGGTACGGGCAGCCGTAAAGCGCGTCGCGCTGACGCAGCTGAAGTCGGGCGGGCCGGCGGCGGTGGCGCTCAACGCGATCGCGCGCGAGCTCGGCGTGAGCGGCCCGGCGCTCTACCGCTACTTCTCCAGCCGGGACGCGCTGCTGACCGCGCTCGTCGTCGACGCGTACGACGACCTCGCGGACGTGCTCGAGCCGGCGACCGATCTCGAAACCCTCGCGCGCGCGTATCGCGCGTGGGCGCGCGCGCAACCACACCGCTACCGGCTGCTGTTCAGCGCACCATGGCCGGGCTACGACCCGCACCAGCCGTCGCTGGTCGCCGCCGCCAAGCGGTCGATGGACGTCCTGCTCCGCTACGTGGACGCCGAACGCGCCGTGACGCTGTGGTCACGGATGCACGGCCACGTGCTGCTGGAGATCGAGGGCAACTTCGCGTCGATGGGCCTCGACGCGGACAAGCTGTTCGAAGCCGTCACCGCTTGATCGGCAAGCGGTCGACGTCGCGGTGCGCGACCTCGACGAAGTACTCCGGCCGGTCCCGGAAGTGCGCGGCCAGGTGCTCGGTGATCGCCACGGAGCGGTGGCGGCCGCCCGTGCAGCCGATCGCGACCATCAGGTGCGCCTTGCCCTCGGTCACGTACTGCGGGAGCAGGAACTCGAGCAGCGGCTTGACGTAGCCGTAGAACTCCTCCAGGCGGCCGTCGCGGCCGACGTAGTCCACGATCCGCTGGTCGAAGCCCGTCAGCGGCCGCAGGTCGGCGTCGTAGTGCGGGTTCGGGAGGAAGCGCACGTCGAACGCGAGATCGGCGTCGCGCGGCGGGCCGTGCTTGTGCCCGAACGACGTGAAGGTGACCGCGAGCTTGCCCGGCGTGGAGGGCTCCAGCAGCTCGTCGGCGACCTTGCGCCGCAGCGCCGCGGCGCTCAGCCCGCTCGTGTCGATCACGATGTCCGCGCGCTGGCGCACGGGCTCGAGCAGCTCGAGCTCGGCGCGGATGCCGTCCACGACGCTGCCGTGCGGGGACAGCGGGTGGCGCCGGCGCGTCTCCTTGTAGCGCGTGACGAGCGCCTGCTCGTCCGCGGTGAGGAACACGACGCGGTGCACGACGCCGGCTTCGGCGAGCTGGTCGATCACCCCCGCGAGCTCGGCGAGGTACTCACCGCCGCGTGAGTCGCACACCACCGCGGCGCGCTCCACCTTCGAGCCCTCGTGCATGAACAGCTCCGACAGCGAGCGGATCATCGACGCGGGGAGGTTGTCCACGCAGAAGTAGCCCGCGTCCTCGAACACGTTCATCGCGCTCGACTTGCCGGCGCCCGAGAGGCCGGAGATGACCACCAGGTCCTCGAGGTTCGACCCGGGCCGGCGGCCGTCCAGCCTCTGGTCGCGAACGGCGTTGGCCACGGGTCAGCGTCCCGTCTTGTTGAGGTGGGCGTACAGGTCGCGCGCGACCTTCTGTGGGAATCCCGGCACTTGTTCCAGATCCTCTCGCGAGGCACCGAGCACCGCCTCGGGCGACCCGAAGTGTTTCAGCAGCGCACGCTTGCGTGCCGGGCCGATGCCCGGGAGCTCGTCCATGATCGACTCGGTCATCGCCTTGTCACGCCGGATGCGGTGATGGGTGATGGCGAAGCGGTGCGCCTCGTCCCGGATGCGCTGGAGCAGCTGCAGCTCCGGCGTCTCGTGGGCCATCAGCACGGGATTCGGCACGCCCGGGAGGAAGACCTCCTCGATCCGCTTGGCCAATGAGACCACCGCCACGCCGCGGTCGCGGAAGCCCTGCAGCGGCGGCAGGCCCGCGCTCAGCTGGCCCTTGCCGCCGTCGATCACCACGAGGTTCGGCAGGGCGGCGAACGACGCGTCGCGATCCGCGTCGTAGGGCGACTTCTCGTTCTGCTTCTCCCACTGCGCGTACCGCCGCCCCAGGACCTCGTTCATCGAGGCAAAATCGTCGTTGCCGTCGTGCGAGCGGATCGTGAAGCGCCGGTAATCGCTCTTCTTCGGCGCGCCGCCCTCGAACACGACCATCGAGGCCACGGTGTGCGTGCCGCCGACGTGCGAGATGTCGAAGCACTCGATGCGCACGGGGATCGCGCTCAGGTCCAGCGCGCTCTGAAGCCCGTTGAGCGAGTCCACGCGCTGCTGGCGCTTGCGCTCGGCCTTGAGCTTCTCCTGGTCGAGCGCGAGCTTGGCGTTGCGCTCGGCCAGATCGAGGATGCGGCGCTTGCCGCCGCGCTCGGACGCGCGGATCTCGACGTTGCTGCCCCGTCGCTCGCCGAGCAGCTGGCCGAGCACGCCGAGCTCGGAGCCCTCGGCCATGAACCCGGGCACGACGATCAGCGACGGGATGCTCAGCGCGCTCGCGTAGAACTGGAGCATGAACTCCTCGGTGACGATCGCCGGGTCCTGCTCGGCCTGGTTGTCCAGGTAGAAGGACTGGCGGTCGCTCAGCACGCCGTCGCGCACCTGGAAGACCTGCGCGTTGGCCTCGGTGCCCTCGACGGCGACCGCGACCGCGTCATAGGTGCCGGCGCCGCCCTCGGCCACGCGCTGGCGCTCCAGCAGCGCCTTGACGGCCTGCAGGCGGTTGCGCTCGATCGTCGCCTGCTCGTAGTCCTGCTCGCCCGCCGCGAAGTACATCTTCTTCTCGAGGTCGCGCTCGATCTGCTTGAAACGGCCCGACAGGAACGCGACCACGCCGTCGATCCCCTCGCGGTACTCCTCCTTGGAGACGTAGCCCACGCAGGGTGCTCCGCAGCGCTTGATGTAGTAGTCCAGGCACGGCGAGCCGGAGTGGCGGCCGGGCTCGGGGCCCTCGCAGGAACGGAACAGGAAGATCTTGCCGAGCAGGTCGAGCGTGTTGCGCACGCGCTTGGCCGACGAGTACGGGCCGAAGTAGGCGCGCTTGCTCTTGTGCTTCTCGCGGGTGAAGTAGACGCGCGGAAAGTCCTCGTCGAGGCTGATCGCGATGTACGGGTACGACTTGTCGTCGCGCAGCCGGATGTTGAACTTCGGCTTGTACTGCTTGATGAAGTTCTGCTCGGTGAGCAGCGCCTCGGACTCGGTCACGACGACGAGGGGCTGGATGTCGGCGATCTCCGACGTCAGCGCCGTCGTCCCGTACATCGTCGGGTTCGAGAAGTGGCTCGCGACGCGCTTGCGGATCGACTTGGCCTTGCCGACGTAGATGACCTTGCCGCGTTGGTCGCGGAACACGTACACGCCGGGCTGATCCGGCAGCGACAGGCGCTGCTCGCGAAGGCGTTCGGATTCCGTTTGAACTGCCATCAGGTCCTGCAACAGATCGTACGAGGGCCGCGCTATATGCCCGCGGCCGGCTTCGCCGGGCGCGTGGTCATCGCGGCATGGTCCGCAACTCGACGTGCTGCTAGTGGTTGGTGACCGTATGCACCGAACGAGAACGACACTCGTCGTCGCCGCGATCGCGGCCCTCGCCATGTGCGCTCCGGCTTCCGCCAACTACCGGGTCGGTCTGAGTGAGCAGAATGCAGCGGTCTTCAGCCAGCCTTCGTGGCAGGCGTTGAAGCTCAAGCGCATCCGCTACATCGTCCCGTGGGACTACGCCTCCGAGCCCGCGCAGAAGGCGGAGGTCGAACACTTCCTGGCCACCGCGCGTGCCGCGAACCAGGACGTCCTCCTGATGTTCACCGCCCGCCGCGGCTGCTGGAACGGCCGGACCTACTCCAAGTCGTCCGCCTGCCGCGCGCCCTCGACGAGCGCCTACAGGAAGGCGGTCTCCACGTTCCGCCGCGAGCACTCGTGGATCAAGACCTACGCGCCCTGGAACGAGGCCAACCACGTCTCGCAGCCGACCGCCAAGAGCCCGAAGCGCGCCGCCCAGTACTACTCGACCCTGCGCAGCGTGTGCGGGTCCAAGTGCAAGGTGATGGCCGCCGACGTGCTCGACCAGAGCACGGTCAAGAAGTGGCTGACCGACTTCATCCGCTACTCCAAGAACAAGGGGCGGATCTGGGGCCTGCACAACTACAAGGACGTCAACCGCCGCCAGTCCAAGGGCCTGACGACCGTCCTGAAGACCGTCCCCGGCGAGGTCTGGCTGACCGAGACGGGCGGCATCACGACGTTCGCGCCGGACTTCCCGACGAGCGCCACGCGCGCCGCGTCCTCCACCAAGTACATGTTCACGCTGGCCGACCGCTACGACGCGAAGAAGCGCGGCTACAAGTCCAAGCTCACGCGCCTGTACGTCTACCGCTGGTTCGGTGAGACGGGCAACTGGGACTCCGGCCTGGTGAACCCGGACGGCTCGCCGCGCCCCGCGCTCGAGCAGTTCCAGAAGTACGCCGCGAAGCGCCTCAAGTAGTTTCCAGGGCTTGGCCCTGGTCAACCTGTACTCAGACACGCAGACCCGTCCGACCTCCGCCATGCGCACCGCCATGGCGGAGGCGGAAGTGGGTGACGAGCAGCGCTTCGAGGATCCGCAGGTCACGGAGCTGTGCTCACGGGTCGCTGCCCTGCTGGGCATGGAAGCGGCCGTCTTCCTGCCGTCCGGAACGATGTGCAACGAGATCGCGTTCCGGCTCCACATCCGTCCCGGAGGCGACGAGGCGATCCTGCATCGCCGGTCGCACCCGATCATCGCCGAGGCCGGCGGGCCGGCGGCGTTCGCGGGCGCGATGATGTACCCGCTGGACACGCCGTTGGGCATGTTCACGGGCGAAGACGTGCGCCGCGCGCTGCGGCGGCCCGGCGATCGCTACGCGCCGCGGTCACGTCTCGTGTGCGTCGAGCAGACGACGAACATGTCCGGCGGGCGCGTGTGGCCGCTCGAGCAGCTGCGGGACGTCGTCGAGGCGGCGCGCGACGCCGGCCTGCGGCTGCACATGGACGGCGCGCGGCTGATGAACGCGGTCGTCGCCTCGGGCGTGCCCGCGGCGGAGATGACGCGCGGGTTCGACACCGCGTGGCTGGACTTCACGAAGGGTCTCGGAGCGCCGCTGGGCGCCGTGCTGGCGGGGTCGGCGGAGCTGATCGACGAGGCGTGGCGGTACAAGCAGATGCTCGGCGGCGCGCTGCGCCAGGCGGGGATCGTCGCGGCGGGCGCGCTGTACGCGCTCGACCATCACGTGGACCGGCTGGCCGAGGATCACGCGCGCGCCCGACGGCTTGCCGAGGGGCTCGCGGCGCTGCCGGGCGTGACGATCGACCCGTCGACGGTCGAGACCAACATCGTCATCTTCGAGCACGACGATCCCGGAGGGCTGTGCGCCAAGTTGGAGGCGCACGAGGTGCGCATGGGCGCCGTGGGGCCGCGGCAGGTGCGCGCGGTCACGCACCTGGACGTCGACGACGACGGAATACAACGGGCGCTCGACGCGCTAGAACGTGTCAGCGCGCGATGAAGCTCGAAGGCATTCATCACATCACCGCGATCACCGGCGACGCGCCCCGCAACGTCGACTTCTACGTCCGGCTGCTGGGCCTCCGCTTGGTCAAGAAGTCCGTCAACCAGGACGATCCGACGGTCTACCACCTGTTCTACGCCGACGAGCACGGCTCGGCCGGATCGGACCTGACGTTCTTCGAGTACCCGAACGCCCGCCCCGGGCGGGCGGGGGCCGGGATGGTCCACCGCATCGTGCACCGGGTCGCCTCGGCGGACACGCTGGCGTTCTGGGAGGACCGCTTCGGGTCCGAGGGCGTCGAGTGCACGCGCGTGGAAAGCGGGCTGCGGTTCGCGGACTTCGAAGGCCTCCAGCACGAGCTGCGCGTCGTCGAGGTGCCGGACCCGCCGCTGGCCGCCGGCTCCACCGAGGTGCCGGCCGAGCACGCGCTGCTCGGCTTCCACGAGGTGCACGCGGCGGTCGCCGATCCGCGCAAGTCCGAGAAGCACCTGCGGGAGACGCTGGCGTTCGAGGAGGTCGGCGAGCACGCCTTCGAGGCGCGCGGCGCCGCCCGCGGCGGATCGATCGTCTTCGAGCCGTCGCCGGGTCGTGGATTCGGGGGCGCGGGCACGGTCCATCACATCGCATGGGCCTCCCCGATGGACGACCACGAGGCCTGGCGGGCGCGGATCGCCGACTCCGGCCTGCAGGTCACGCCCGTGATCGACCGCTTCTACTTCCGCTCGATCTACTCGCGCGAGCCGGGCGGGATCCTGTACGAGATCGCGACCATCGGGCCCGGGTTCGCCACGGATGAGTCCGCGTCGTCGCTGGGCGAGTCGCTGGCGCTGCCGCCCGAGTTCGAGCACCTGCGCGCGCAGGTCGAGCCGCTGCTCACGCCGCTGCCGGACGTGCGGCAGTGGCGTCCGTCGGCGGCGGAAGCCTCGTAGCCCGCGGCACGGCGCCGGTGAAGACCGGCGCCGTGGCGCGTGCCGCTACAGCACGACGGGCTTGAGGACGAACTCGTTCATGCCGCTGTTCGCGCGCAGCTCGAACGGCAGCGAGTAGCCGACGCCCTTGTAGGTGAGCTTGCGGTGGGGGGAGAGGCGGTTCGTGATCGTGCTGGTGTTGCTGCCGGGCACCGGGGTGATCTTCCACTGCTGCGACTCGCTCCCGTCGAACACCGAGGTGCCGGCGAACGAGCCCTCGCCGGCGTCCGCCGGCCCCGGGGGCTCCGTGTGCGTGTTCTGGGAGTCGAGGACCTGTTCGCCGTTGGCGAGCCAGTGGCCGTTGCGGATGGTCACGTAGCCGTCCGACGCCGGCACGATCCGCCAGACCTCGGCGGTCGTGATGTGGGACGAGTCGCGCGGCGCGGTCTGGAAGTAGATGCCCTGCGCCATGTCGACCTTCGGCGCCACCTTCGGGATGATGGCCACGCCGTTGGCCGCGGCGGTTCCGCCGCTGCCGAGGGCGGCGCCCAGGGCGACGACGGCGATCGCGAGCGTGCGGTGCGTGCGAGGTGTCTTCATGGTGCGAGAGACGCCCGATCCTGAGCGCTTGCTCCGGGACGCCTGTCCCGCCACTGTCCCCCGCGCGGGAATGCCCGGCGCCGCGCCGACGTCTGTGACGGCATGGACGTCGTCGGGCGCGAGGCGGAGCTGAGGATGTTCGCGACCGCCGCCGCGGAGGTCGACGACGGCCAGACGCGGCTGGTCGGCGTGGTCGGCGAGGCCGGGATCGGCAAGACCGCCGTGCTGGCCGAGACCGCGCGCCGGGCACGCGGCGACGGGTTCCTGGTGCTGGAGGGCCGCGGCGCCGAGCACGAACGCGACGTCCCGTTCGGGATCGTGATCGACGCGCTCGACGACCACGTCGCCGGCCTGGCGCCGGAGGATCTCGCCGCCGTCGGCTCAGGGCTGGGCGCCGTGCTGCCCGCGGCCGGGGCGTCCAGCACCACGGAGCGCTTCCTGCAGCTGCGGGCGCTGCGGGCGCTGATCGAGCTGGTGGCGCGCGAGCAGCCGCTGACGCTGCTGCTCGACGACCTGCACTGGGCGGACGCGGCGTCGTTCGAGTTCGTGCTGCACCTGCTGCGCCGTCCCCCACGCGCGCCGTGCCTGCTCGCGTTCGCGTTGCGCCCGGGCACGCGGGCGACGCAGCTGCTGGCCGCGGCGCGGGCGACGCCCGGCTTCACGCACCTGGCGCTCGGCCCGCTCGCGGACGACGCCGCGTACGCGATGCTGGCCGCGGTGGACCCGAAGCAGCGCGCGCGCCTCGCCGCCGAAGCCGCCGGCAACCCCCTGTTCCTGCGCGAGCTCGCCCGCCACGCCGGGCAGGCGGCGCTGCCGGCGACCCTGAGCGCCGCGGTCGCGCTGGAGCTGGAGACGCTCGCGCCGGAGGCACGGACGCTGGCCGCGGGCGCGGCCGTGGTGGGCGATCCGTTCGAGCCGGAGCTGGCGGCCGCCGCGGCGGGGGTCGACTCCGCCGCGGCGCGGGTCGACTCCGCCGCGGCGCTCGACGCCCTGGCCGCCGCGGAGCTGGTCACCGCGACCGGGGGCAGGCGGACGTTCGCGTTCCGCCATCCGCTCGTCCGCCGCGCGATCTACGAGCAGACCCCGCCCGGGTGGCGGATGCAGGCGCACCAGCGGGTCGCGGACGCGCTCGCGCGGCGTGGCGCCGGGCCCGCGGCGCGCGCCTACCACGTGACGCGCTTCGCGCAGGCCGGGGATCGCGCGGCGGTCGCGGTGCTCACCGCGGCGGGCGAGCATGCCGCCGCGACCTCGCCGGCGACAGCCGCCCAGTGGTACGGCGCGGCGCTGGAGCTGCTGCCCGCGGACGCGCGCGGGCCGCTGCTGGCGCCCGCGGCGCGGGCCTACGCGAACGCGGGGCAGCTCGAGGAGAGCCGCGCCTGTCTGGTCGAGGCGCTGGAGGCGGACGACGCGCCGCTCGAGCTCGTCAGCGCCTGCGCGCAGGCGGAGATCGCGCTCGGCCGGCACGCGCGGGCGCGGGCTCGTCTGTCAGAAGCGCTGCGGGTGGCCCCGCCGGCCGCCCAGGCGGCGCTCGCGTTCGAGCTGGCGTGTGACGCCATGACGCAGGGGCGCAGCGACGAGCTGCGCCGGTGGGCCGAGCACGCCGCCGCCACGGCGGACGACCGCGTCCTGCGGATCGGCGCGCAGGCGCTGGCGCGGCTCGGGGCGATCTGGACCGGCGAGCGCTCGCCCACGGACCTGGCCGGCCGGCTCGCCGAGCTCGACGACCGGGAGCTGAGCGCGCAGGTCGCCGCGCTGCCGCAGATCGGGCGTGCCCTGCTGCGGCTCGGTCACTACCGCCAGGCGTCGTCGATCGTCGCGCGCGGGCTCGCGATCTGCCGCGAGACGCCGCACGAGCAGGTGCTGGTGTGGCTGCGCGTCGTGCACGTGTGGACGCTCGCGCTGCTGCTCGACTTCGACGCGGCGTTGACCGAGGTGGAGGCCGCGGAGGAAGCGGTGCGCCTGCAGGCGTCGCCGCACCCGCTGCTGCTCGTGCTGTGCAAGCGCATCCTCGTGCACCACCACCGCGGCGACGCGGTGGCCGCCGAGCGCGCCGCGGAGGAAGCGTGCGAGCTGGCCGCGACCCTGGAGCCGAGCGCGTTCACCGCACACGCCGTGTGCCACGCCGCCGAGCTGCGGCTCGAACGCGACCCGGAGCGTTGCATCCACGACCTTCAAGCGGCCGCGGGTCCGGCGGTCGACCTCACCGACCCGTCGCTGTCGAGCTGGACCCGCCTCCAGCTCGTGCGGGCCGCGGTCGCCGCCGGCCGGCTCGCCGACGCGGACCGCTGGGCCGACGAAGCCGCCGCGCGCGCCGAGCATCTCCGGCTGCCCGTGGTCAGCGTGCGTGCCGACTGCGCGCGCGCCGAGGCGTCGCTCGCGCGCGGCGACGCGCCCGCCGCGGCGCCGCTGGCGCTGGCCGCCGCCGCGGCCGCTGACCGGATCCCCGCCCCGCTGGACGCGGCGAAGGCGCGCTTGCTCACCGGCCGCGCGTTCGCCGCGGCGGGTGAGAGCGAGAGCGCGAAGGCGGCGCTGCAGCAGGTCGCCGCCGACGCGAGCCGCGGCGGCGCGCTGCTCCTGCGCGACGCCGCCGCCCGCGAGCTGCGCCGCCTCGGCACGCGCGTGGCGACCCGTCATGACGCGCGGGAGCCGCTGACCGAGCGTGAGCGGTGCATCGCCGATCTCGTCGCCGGCGGGCACTCCAACAAGCAGATCGCGGCGACGCTGTTCCTCAGCGAGAAGACGGTCCGCAACGCGCTCACCCGCGTGTACGCGAAGCTCGGCGTGCGCTCGCGCACGCAGCTGGCGCGGGCGGTGGCTACGAGAAGGTGACCAGCGGGCCTTCCATGCTCTTGACGCCCGCGACGCACTCGCGGCGCGCCTGGGGCGTGGAGAGCTCGGGGCAGCCCGTGGTGCGGAACTTGCCGTCGCTGATGACGCCGAGCGTCTTGCCCAGCC
Organism: Solirubrobacter deserti; assembly: GCF_003344625.1. Classification (GTDB taxonomy): domain Bacteria; phylum Actinomycetota; class Thermoleophilia; order Solirubrobacterales; family Solirubrobacteraceae; genus Solirubrobacter; species Solirubrobacter deserti. The sequence continues at coordinate 731,502 of NZ_QPKJ02000006.1, forward strand.
AGCGGTGACAGGCGGAGGCGAGCCCGCCGCGGAAGATCTCGCCGCACTGCTTGATCAAGTCGGTCTTCATCTCGTCCGGGTACTGCATGAGGTTCTGGACCTTGGTGCCGCGGATGCACGCCACGACGTCGCTCTCGGCCTCGAGACCTGAGCAGACCGCGAGCTGGTTGACCGGGTCGGGCGGGCCGATGACGCTCGCACCGGTGACGCAGGCGGCGCGCTGGAGGCCTTCGAGGCCGGAGCAGGCCTCGTCGATCTGCTCGCCGGACTCCATCCGCGTGCCCTTCGCGGTCTCCACGAACGAGCGGTACCAGCACACGCGCACGAACTCCTCGGGCTGGGCGCCGCACAGCTCGCGCGGGTCGGTGACGAGCTTGGCCGGCTTCTTCGTGGCGTCGATGCCGTTCACCGCGAACCAGTAGTCGTGGTAGATGCCCTGGGAGCAGTCGGCGGCCGCGTCGCTGCCAAGCTCCTCGCACATCTGCAGCGACGGAGCGATGGCCTCGTTGTTGAGGCGCATGAACGCGTGGCCGAAGCCGTGCGTGCACGAGTAGCGCTGGTAGCGCGTCTCGGAGTTCGCGCACAGGCGGTTCGCGACCTTCGGCCCCGCGCGCTCGATCTCCGGCGCGACCGCCGTGACGAGGCCGTGCGCGTAGCCCGCGGAGCAGCCCGGGTCGTTCGTGCGCGGCAGGCTGTCCATCAGCTTGTCGAGCTTGAGCCCGGTGCGCAGCGCGTACTCGCGCGCGACAGTGTGCATGATCCCGTGGCAGTTGGCGAGCAGGAAGCCGCCCTGGTCGGCGTACGCGGCCTGCGTGATGCCCTCCACCGCGGCGAGCGGGTCGCCGGCGCCGTTGACGATCGCCGCCAGCTCGCGCGAGTAGCAGGCGCGCCCCTCGTCCTGGATCAGGCCCGAGCAGGTGTTCAGGTCGCCGGTGGCGGTCGGCTCGGACGTCGCGACGCCGTCCCTGGGCTCGGGCGTGCTCGCCGGCTGCTGCGGATCGCTGCCGCCGCAGCCGATCATGACGGCCGCGAGCGCGGCCACGAGCAGGCGCTTCACTGCGCGACCCAGGTCGTCCAAGAGGCCTTGGTCGCGTCGGTCGCGCCGACACGGATGTGCAGGTCGCACAGCAGCGCGGCCGTGTCGGCGGCCGCGAAGGTCACGGTGCTGCTCGCGCTGGCGGCCAGCGCGCGCGGTGCGCCTCCGCCGGCCGCGGCGAGCTCCCGCCCGACTTCCCGCGCGTAGCACGCGCGCGCCGGCTCACCGGTGAGCGCGGCGCACGTGCGCACGTTCCCGCCCGCGGCCGCGGTGGACCCCTCGCTGCGGCCGAAGGCCAGCACGACGAACGCGCCGAAGGCGATCAACGCCCCAGCGGTGACCCAGCGACGTGACGGTGACGAAAGGAACCGCAACAAGACCGTTTCCAGCGTACTCGGGGGTGGTTCGCGCCCTTCCCCCAAAGGGTTGGGTGCCTGACCGGCCACCCGCTGGCCTTGGCCGAGCGGGTGGCCGGAGCGGACAGGCGCTCCCTACGGGTTCGTGGTGGAGAGCGTGAACGTCAGCGTCTTGCTGTACGTCCCCGTCCGCAGTGGGTCGCCGGCGCCGATGGCCTGCTTGAAGGCCACCGTCACCGGGTCGTTGCTGACCGGACCGGACCAGGTCAGCAGAGGTGTGGAGGCACCCACCGGGACGGGCGCGGCGCCGGCGCCGGCGGCCGGGCTCGACGCGGCCGCGCGCAGCGGCTGCGCGAGCGCGAACGCGCCGTTGACGAGCTTGCCGGTGTTGACCGGGTCGGCGTCGCCGACGCTCAGCGTGGCGTCGCCCGCCGTGCTGATCACGTCCGCGTGCGTGCTGGCGTCGTACTCCTGCGCGACGCCCGGCACGAACGGCGGGAACGCCGCCGCACCCTTGAGCGTGAGCGAGAGCGTCGCGGGCACCGTGCCGCCGACGCCGCCGGCCGTGCACAGGCTGCGGTTGGCCATCTGGCCGCGCGCGATCTTCAGGGTCGTGCGCTCGAGCACCGTCCCGTCCGGCGCGGCGCACACGAGGTCGTACGCCTCGTCGAGGTGCGCCGCGTCGTACTGGCTGGCGCGCAGCGACGGGTTGATGTGCCACTCGAACTTCCCGCTCGCTCCGACCGTGATCGTCTGCGCGATCGCGTTCGGGAACGCGCGCACCTGCGCGGGCTGGCCCGTCTCCCACACGAGGCTCGAGCTGTCCAGCAGCGTCGACTTCGAGAGCGTGAGCTTGGTGCCCGCGGGCGCGGTGCCGGTGAGCACCGAGTGCAGCTTGGCCTCCGTCGCCGCCTCGAAGGCGTCGTAATAGAGGCCGCGCATCGTCTGGCCGGCGTAGCGCGTTCCCGTGCCCAGGTAGTTGTCGATCACGTTCTGGTACGGCGGGTGGAACGTCTGCGGGGCGCTGAAGCCCGGCGTCGCCTCGGGCGTGAAGCCGAACGCGCCGTACGCGTAGTACGCCTGCTGCTCGGCGGTCGAGGACGCTTCGTAGTAGACGTCGGTCCACGGGCCCGCGGGCCAGCCCGGCAGGTTCTTGGCCAGCCGCTGCAGCAGCTCCTCGTAGACGACCTCGTCCGCGACGACCTCCGGCTCGTTCGAGGAGCTGGGCGCGCGCAGCAGGCGCTGGTCGGGCGTGTGGTTGTTGATCGCGACCGTGACGTTGCTCTTGTTGAGCAGGTCGATCATGCCGCGGTTCTCGGGCTCGGACGCGGGCGCCGAGCCGCGGTGGTTGGACGCGGTGGCGTTCGAGGACGAGCCCGGACCGCCCCAGAACGGGATGTAGTTGCGGTTGTTGTCGACGCCGCGGTTGACGTTCGCCGCCGCGGTGCAGTCGGCGAGCGTCGGGGTGGCGCCGGCCGTGATGCGGCAGTTCTTGCGCTTCTGCTCGTTCTGAAGGCTGCGGCTGAGCTCGTAGCCGTCGGGGTTGACGACGGGGACGGCGATCAGCTTGCCCTTGCTGAGCAGCGCGTTGGCGTCGTCGCCGGGCTTGTCGTTGAGCAGCAGGTCCCACACGAACTCGAGCGTGAACTCGGCGGTCGGCCACTCGCGCGCGTGGTGGACGCCCGACAGCAGGAACGACGGCTTGGCGCCGGCGTTCGCGACGTCATGGCTGACCTCGACGCCGTAGATCGGCTTGCCGAGCAGCGAGGGCTCGCTCAGCGTGAACAGCTTGACCTTGTCCGGGTAGGTCGTCGCGAGTTGCTGGAGCTCGGCGTTGATGTCGGTCAGGGTGCGGTACGCGACGCGGCCGGTCGGCAGCGTGGACAGCGGAGCGATCCCGCGCTCGACGCGCTGCTGGCGCGCCTCCTCGGGCTCGAGGTAGTGGTCGTTGGCGCCCTCCAGGTCCTCGGTGAGGACCTTGTAGGCGTAGCCCGATTCGTCGAGGATCTGCCGGTCCTCGGGGCCGTGCAGCATCACTTCGGTCCGCTGCTCGCCCTCGTACGTGACGTCGAGCCCGAGCGCCTCCAGATGATGCAGCGCGGCGTGGCTCGTCTCCTTGAGCTCGACGAGCGTCGTCTTCGCGTGCGCGACGCCCGGCGCGAACAGCGCAGTCGCTGCTGCGAGCCCGGCCACGAGCTTGGATCGTTGGAACACCTTCCCCCCTCTGGTCAAGTCCCCTCCTGACCTTCTATCCGGCGTGGGAGGACGCTAGGGGAGCGGCGCCGAGGATGGAAACGGTTGGGTGTGGACATGTCTCAGCGCAGGAGCCGGTCACGACACCAGGCGAACTTCCAGCGCCGTGCCGTCGCCGGGCCCGATCGGCTGGCCCGCACCGCTCATCAGGCCCAGGATGCGGGCGACGTAGCCCTGCGTCTCGGGGATGTTCGGGACGCAGCCGCAGGCCTGCACCCGGCCCGGGCCCGCGTTGTAGGCGGCGAGCGCGAGCGGGACGCTGCCGAACTGGCGCAGCAGGTCGCGCATCATGTGCGCCTGGGCGTTGATCGCGCTCGTCGCGTCGAACGGGTCGTCGAGGCCGTACTGGCGCGCCGTCGCCGGCATGAACTGCGCGATGCCCTGGGCGCCGGCGGGGGACGTCACGAACGGGTTGAAGTTCGACTCGGCGTAGATCTGCGCGGCGAGCAGCGTGGCGGACACGTTCCAGCGCTGAGCGGCTTCGCGCAGCGCCGGCGCGAACCGTTGCGGGACGAAGCCGGGGACGCTGCCGCGGCCGAGGCCCGCGCGGCCGTCGCCGCCGCTGCTCGTCGACCGGGCATTGAGCGTGTACCCGTAGTGCCACGGCTCCCAGCTGTAGCGCTGCGTGAAGTGGAAGCGGCGCGCGTTGGCCGCCAGCCAGCCGTAGGCCGCGGGCGGGCCGAGGTCGAGCTCGGTGCCGTTGCGGTGCAGCGACTTCCCGGGCGGCGCCACCATTCGCGGGTCCGGGTTGCGCGCGAACAGGACCGCCTGCTCGGCGTCGGAGCGGTAGCCGCTCGTGATCGTGAGCGCGACGCCGTCCTGCTTGGCCGCCGCCTCCAGGCGATCGAAGGCCTGCGCGACGTCGGGGCGCATCGGCTTGCCCTGCCGGTACGCGAGCGGGCCGTCGTAGCCACCGCCTTCGGCGAAGCCGAGGTTCGCCGCGGCGCCGAGCTGCGCCTCGGCGGTGACGAGGATGCGCGCGCGTTCCTCATCGACCTCCACCGTGTCTCTCACGGCCACCTTGATCCGCACGGGCGCGATGGTGCGCTCGTCCGGGAAGCTGACCGTCGTGTGCGGCGCGCCGTTGGCGGCGGCCACGGCGCGCGCGGCGCTGCGGCCGAGGGCGAGATAGTCCGCCTTCGTCAGGTGCCGCGGGTTCGGCCGGCGGCGGGTGAGCGCGGGCTCGAACAGCCGCCCGTAGTTCGCGTGCATCGCCTTCGCCCCGGCGACCGCGGCGAGGTCCGCCGCGCGCTGGGCCGCCGCTTCCCGGCCCACGGCTCGGGCCAGCGCGCCGGCGATCACGACCGCGATCAGCACCCCGGCCAGACCGCCGATCAGGAGAATCGACGCCTGCCCGCGCTGCGAGTGGTCGTCTTCTCGGCCCAGCGCCGAGAGATCGAGCATTCGCGGGCGCATCGCCGCCCGTGCCCACCGCGCGTGTGCGAGGTTCGCCGCTCGCGGCCACCGAGGGCGGGCGCGGCCCCGACCCGTCCGTCGCATTGCGCGTGCGGTCATCTCCTGCTCCCCTCGTGCGCGTCGACGAGCGCACGGATCGGTCCGGCCGCGCGGATGCCGGCGCGCGACAGCTCGCGGGCCAGGCCGCGCTTGAGCGGACGGGTGGGCACGATGTGGCCGAGGCCCGCGCCCGCGGCCTGCGCCAGCGGGCCGTCGGGCTCCGTCGTCACCAGGACGGTGAGGTCCTGCTCGACGAGCGCGGCGTCGATCGCCGGCGTCCGCGGGGCCGTGACCGCGAGCACGACGGGCGCCGCGAGCAGCGCGACCTGCCAGACCAGGCTCGCCAGCTCCGGCGACGCCGGATCGAGCCGCACCCACACCAGCCGCCCCCGAACCCGCGGCTCGAGTCCGTGCGCTTCCAGCCGCGCCGCGACTCGCCGGCCCGCCCCTCCCCCACTGCTCGCCTCGGGCAGCGGCGGACCGACCACCGCGACCGTCGCGACCTTCGCGCGCGTCTCCCGCCGCAGCGCGAGCGCAAGCGCCGCCGCGACGGGCTCCGCCTCGCGCGGCCGCCCCAACACGGCCGCGCCCGTGAGGACGCCCGCGTCGGCGATGAGCGCGGCCGGCGGCACGGCCGCCGCGACCGGGTTCCGCGCCCGCCGCTTGCGCCGAGTCCGTCCCGCGGGGCCCGCCGCGGAGGGCCGAGGCGAGCCCGGCGCGGCCGCGGCCGGCGAAGAAGGAGGCGCGGCGAGCGGCGGCAAGGGCACCGGGGGCGAGCCCGGCGCGACCACGGCGGACGCGAACGGCAGCCCCGGCACGAGCGCCGCGGGCGGCGGCGATGACGGGGCCGGCACGACCACGGCCGGCGCCAACGACGCGCCCGGCACACGCGCCGCGGGCGACGCCGACGACACGCCCGGCATGACCGCCGCGGGCGACGACGACGCGCCTGGCACGAGCGCCGCGGGCGGCGGCGATGACGGGGCCGGCACGACCACGGTCGGCGCCAACGGCGCGCCCGGCGTGGATCGGGAGCCGGCGGCGGAGGGCTCGGGCTCGGGTGGGGCGAGGAAGAAGTCGAGGGCGCGGCTCATGGGGCGGACGGTCCGGCGTCGGCGTGGGCGGTTCCGGCGAGGCGGGCGGCGAGGCCCGGGATCGGCAGGGCGGTGCGGGGAAGGACGCGGACGCGCACGCGGCGACCCGTGACGGTGATCGAGGCGCGGTTGCGGGTGGACGCCGGGAGCGCCTCGCGGGCCGCGCCGCGCGGGTCCGTCTCGCCCTGGAGGAGCGCGAGCGCGCCGGCCTGGGCGGCTTCACCGGCCTGTTCGGAGGCGGTGTAGGACGCGACGACGGTGAACCCGGCGAGCGCGAGGGCGAGGACCAGCGGCAGCAGGCCCAGGAGCTCGATCGAGGCCTGGCCGCGCTCGCCACCGGGGGTGTGTCGTTTGACTCTCGGAGAACGAGAGTCAAACGACACACCCGTGATCTCGGCCGCGCGCATCACGTCTGCGGGCGGAAGTGGGAGGTGGCGCCGACCCGCCCGAGGCCCAGCGACGGCAGGATGGCCGGGACGCGGATCGACACGCGAACGTCGCCGCCCTCGCGCGTGGTGACCCGAAGGCCCCGCTCGAGTCCAGACGGGAGATGGCCGCGAGCGGCGCGTTCGGCGTCCGCGCCGACGGCGTGTGCGCGGGCGGCGGCGCGGGCCGCGACCCGCGCGTGCCAGACCGCCTGCGCCGCCAGCACGGCCTGCCAGGCCAGCGCGACGACGACGATCACGAGCGGGAGCACCGCGATGAGCTCGACGGACGCCTGGCCGCTCGCTGAACCGGCACGAGGGCCCCGCGCCCGTCGCCCGCGGACGCGCGGAAAGGCGACGCGCACGGGCCCGCGCCGCGAGGACGCGACGGAACCGGCGCCGCCCCGCGAGGACGCGACGGAACCGGCGGCGCGCGGCGGCGAGAAGGCGGCGCGGGCGGCATCGGGCGAGGGGCCTGGAGCGGCGGCGGCCCCCGTGCGAGACGTGAGCGGGTTCGGGCTCGCGGGTGGGGCGTGCGGGGCGGTCAGGCCTGCGGGGCGGACGGGGTGCGGCGGCATGCCGACACTTTCCGTCTTGGCCCTGTTGTGGGTCTAGACGCAGGTGTTACAGAACTGTGCCGGCTTTGTGCCGACTTGGTTCTAGTAGGTGCGGTAGGAGCGCCAGACGCTGTAGATGGCCCAGCCGGCGGCGCCGAGCATGAGGAGCCAGAGCATGCCGCCGAGCAGGGCGAGCTCGTTCCAGAGGCGGCTGGTGGCGATCAGGGCGAAGAGTGCGAGGGCGGAGGCTCCGTAGAGCAGGCCGCGTTGGCGTTCTTCGAGCCCGAGGATGGTGTCGCGGTGCTCCATGTAGAGGCGGTAGCCGAAGAAGAACATGCCGCCGAGGAACAGCACCGAGAAGATGTTGCGGATCGTGTTCGCGCCGGTGCCGCCGCCTGGCACGAGCCAGACGGCAACGGCGAGAAGCAGGACGATGCCGAAGTTGCGGATATGTGCGTTGCGGTCCGGGCCCACCGGACTTCAACTTTAGCCCGCGCGGGCGAAATCAGGCTCGGGAACCGTCACCGGCTCCACGGCCGGCACCGGCACGTCACTCACGCCGGGCATCGCCTCCCCGAGGGCGGCGTCCTCGACGGGCTCGGCGGAGAAGCGGTAGCCGATGCCGAAGTGGGTGTGGATGTAGCGCCAGCTGGACGACGCCTTCTCGAGCTTCGAACGCAGCTTGCGCACGAAGACGTCGACGGAGCGGTCGCCGTGGACCATCGCGTAGCCCCAGACGCGCTGGTAGATCTCCTCGCGCTGCAGGACCTGGCCCTCGGCCTCGGCCAGCAGCTGGATGAGCTCGAACTCGCGGCGGGTCAGCTCGACCGAGACGCCGTTCACGAAGGCCTGGAACTGGTCCGCGCGGATCTCCACCTCGCCGATGACGACGGGGCCCTTGTCGACGCGCACGTCGGCGCGCTTGCGGCGCCGGACGACGGCCTCGATGCGGGCGATGAGCTCCTCGGGGTGACAGGGCTTGGTGACCCAGTCGTCAGCGCCGAGCCGCAGGCCGCGGACGCGCTGGGCGACGGAGGACTGGCCCGTGCAGACGATCACGCCCAGCCCCGGGAGACGGGCGCAGAGCTTATCCAGGTACGTCCAGCCCTGCGGGCCGAGCACCGCGAGGTCGACCACGACCGCGTTCAGGCGCATGGCCACCATGGCGTCCAGCGGGACGGGGGACGCCAACACGCGGTACTGCCAACCCATTCCCTCCAGGCGCTTGCCGAGCACCTGCAGGAAACCGGTGTCGGAATCGATCACCGCGAGCCGGACGGCGGACTGACCACCCGGCGCGACGCCGGCGCGTCGCTCTTCGCTCATCGTCGTCATCTCGCCGGGAACAGTATCCAGAGGGAGGTTTGTTATCGAGGGATAAACCTGGCGGGTAACGACCTGGTTACAAACCGGAAACCGGATCCGCCGAGAACGCGGGCCAAACGTGGGCTTCTGTGACGCAGCTCCGCGCCCTCCCCCAAACGGGTCAGTTCACGTGCGACGCGTCCGAGAACTCCCGGAACTGGCCGGTGACGACGAACGCCACCTGCTCGCCGATGTCGACCGCGTTGTCGCCGATGCGCTCGATCGCGCGCGCGACGAGCATCATCGACATCGCCCACTCGCGCCGGTCGGCATCGGTGCCGACTTCCACGGCGCGCGAGAACACGCACCGGTTCAGGCGGTTGATCTCCGCGTCCTGGCGCACCAGGTCCTCGGCGACCGCGACGTCACGCAGCAGGAACGCCTGCTTGGACTGCTCGACCTCCGAGCGCGCGAGCTTGCCCATCTTGAAGATGTACTCGAGCATCTGCTCGTCCTTGGGCGGCTCGTAGCCGACCACGGGCAGCATCTTCGCGATGTTCACGCACTGGTCGCCCATCCGCTCCACGTGCTTGATCACGTGCAGCAGCGCGGCGACGAGCCGCAGGTCCGACGCGACGGGCGCCTGCAGCGCGAGCAGGGACAGGATCCCCTGCTGCACCTCCAGGTAGCGCCCGTCGATGCGATCGTCATCGTGGATGACGATCGAAGCGAGCTCGATGTCCTGGTGCTCGAGCGCCTCGAGGGTCCGGTCCATGGTCTTGACGACCAGGTCGATCCCGCCGAGGGCCTGCACCTCGAGCTCGCGCAACTCCTCCTGAAAATGCTGACGACCGCCCACGATCTCTCTCCGAATCGGGGGGATGTCAGCCGAATCGGCCGCTGACGTAGTCCTCGGTCTCCTTGTGCGTCGGGTTGGAGAAGATCTTCTCCGTGGTGTCAACCTCGACGAGCCGGCCGGGCTTGCCCGTGCCCTCGATGTTGAAGAACGCCGTGTTGTCGCTCGCACGCGACGCCTGCTGCATGTTGTGCGTGACGATCACGATCGTGTACTCCTTCTTGAGCTCGGTGATCAGGTCCTCGATCGCGAGCGTGGAGATCGGGTCGAGGGCCGAGGCGGGCTCGTCCATCAGCAGCACGTCCGGCTCGACGGCCGTCGCGCGGGCGATGCACAGGCGCTGCTGCTGGCCGCCGGACAGGCCCATGCCGGGCTTGCCGAGACGGTCCTTGACCTCGTCCCACAGATTCGCGCCGCGCAGCGCGCGCTCGACGATCGCGTCCAGGTCGGACTTCTTGATCTTGCGCGAGTTGAGCTTCAGGCCGGCCGCGACGTTGTCGTAGATCGACATCGTCGGGAACGGGTTCGGCGCCTGGAAGACCATGCCGATCTGGCGGCGGACCTGGACGGGGTCGGCGTCGGCGGCGTAGATGTCGACGTCGTCGAGCAGGACCTCGCCGTCGGCGTACGCCCCCGGAACGAGCTCGTGCATGCGGTTCAGCGAGCGCAGGAACGTCGACTTGCCGCAGCCGGAGGAGCCGATGAGGGCCGTGACCTTGTTCGGCTCGATCGTGATGTTGACGCCCTTGACCGCCAGGAAGCTGCCGTAGTACAGGTCCAGGTCGGTGGCCGTGATGCTCTTGGCCTGGACGGGCGTGTGGGCGGGAGCGGTCATCGGATCTCCGTGCCGAAGCGGCGGTAGATGAAGCGAGCGGTGATGTTGAGCACCATGACGATCAGGATCAGCACGAGCGCGGCGGTCCACGCGCGATCGATCGACGGCTCAGGCGGCACGCCGGGGGACTTGTAGGAGTTGAAGGCGAAGACCGCGAGGTTCTGCATGCGGCCGTCGAACGGGTTCACGTTCACGGACGAGACGACGCCCACGGTGATCAGCAGCGGCGCGGTCTCACCGATGATGCGGGCGACCGCGAGCACCACGCCGGTGACGATGCCGCCGAGCGCCGTCGGGAGCACGACCTTGACGATCGTGCGCCACTTGGACACGCCGAGGGCGTAGGACGCCTCGCGCAGCGAGTTCGGGACGATCCGCAGCATCTCCTCGGTGGAGCGCACGACGATCGGGATCATCAGCACCGACAGCGCGACCGAGCCCATGATGCCGAGGCGGATGCCCGGGCCGAAGAAGATCGAGAACAGCGAGAACGCGAACAGGCCGGCGACGATCGACGGGATGCCGGTCATGACGTCCACGAAGAACGTGAGCGCGCGCTTGAGGCGGCCCTGGCCGTATTCCTGCAGGTAGATCGCGGCGAGGATGCCGATCGGCACCGAGATCAGCGTCGCGCAGCCCGTGATGATCAGCGTGCCGTAGATGGCGTGGACCGCGCCGCCGCCCTCGCCGATGACGCCGCGCATCGACCACGTGAAGAACTCGCCGTCGAAGCGCGCGGCACCGCGCGAGACGACGGTGTAGAGCAGCGAGATGAGCGGCGCGAGCGCGAGCGCGAAGGCGGCGACGATGGCGTAGGTGAAGCCGCGGTCGGTGGCGCGGCGCTTGCCCTCGACGGCGCGCGAGACAACGTACTGCGCGGCACCGCCGACGACGACCGTGCCGACGACCCAGAGGGCCCAGTTCCACCCGATGGCCGCGACGAGGCCCGCCATCACGACGGCGGTCGCGGCGACGATGCCCCACGGCGCCCACCCCGGGAGGACCTTGCCGGCCACCTGCACGGGCGGACGCACGCGCGCCGGCGCGGCGACCGTATGAGCGTCCTCGGCGTGCGCGTGGGCGTTGGACGCCAACGAGCCGAGCCCCGGCACGTCGGCGTTGGGGTCGGTGTCGGTCACGTCTTCCCGTTGAGTCGGTTCGGTGCTCATCTCAGATACGCATCTGTCGGTTGATCACCGTGCGCGCGGCCATGTTGACCACGAGCGTGACGGCGAAGAGGACAAGACCAGAGGCGATCAGGGCGTTGACCGCAAGACCGGAGGACTCGGGGAAGTCGAGCGCGATGTTGGCCGCGATGGTCGAGGGGTTGCCCGAGCCGATCAGGTCGAACGTGATCGCGCCGGAGACCGAGAGCACGATCGCAACGGCCATCGTCTCGCCGAGCGCGCGGCCGAGGCCGAGCATCGACGCCGAGATGATCGCGGACTTGCCGAACGGCAGCACGGTGAGGCGGATCATCTCCCAGCGCGTGGCGCCGAGGGCGAGCGCGCCCTCCTGCAGCCGGCGCGGCGTCTGCTCGAACACCGAGCGCGTAACCGCCGTGATGATCGGCAGGATCATCACCGCCAGCACGGCGGCGACGACCAGCATCGTGCGCCCGGTGGCGGACGCGGGACCCTCGAAGAACGGAAGCCAGCCGAGGTTGTCCTCGAGCCAGCGCAGCAGGCCGACCGAGGCCGGGCCGAGCACCGCGATGCCCCAGAGGCCGTAGATGACGCTCGGGATCGCGGCCAGCAGGTCGATCAGGTAGCTCATCGGCTGCGCGATCCGCCGCGGGGCGATGTGGCTGATGAACAGCGCGACCGCGACCGACAGCGGCACCGCGATCACGATGGCGATCGTGGCCGCGATGATCGTGCCGAAGGTCAGCGGCCAGATGTAGGCGAGCAGGTTCTCGCCGCCCGGGAGATCCTCGGCACTGGCCGTGATGGCCGGCCAGGCGCGGACGATCAGGAAGAGGGCGACACCGGCGAGCGTGGCCAGGATGACCACGCCCGCTCCGGTCGCGAGGCCTCGAAAGACGCGGTCCCCGGCGCCGCCCCGGGCGGGCCCGCCGCGAACTACTGACTGCAGGTCGTCGACGTTGGTCGAACTCACGTCTATCTCAGCGCTCCTGTGCTTCTTCGGGTGGTGGGCTAGCTCGCGGCGATCGCGTCGACCGCGGGCTGCACCTTCTGGCGAACAGCATCGCTGATCGGGGCCGAGCCCGCGTTCGAGGCGGCCGCTTCCTGTCCCTCAGGGCTGATGATGTAGTTGATGAAGCCCTTGACGAGCGCGCCCTGGGCCGCGTCGTCGTACTGCGTGCAGGCCATAATGTAGGAGACGAGCACGATCGGGTACGTGCCGGCCTCGGTCGTCTCGCGGTTGAGGTCGTACGTGAACACGTGCGCACCCGGGTCGTCGGTCTCCTGGGACGCCTCGACGATCTTGGCCGCGGCCTCGGGCGTCGGGCCGACGAACTCCTCGCCGACCTTGATGCTGGCCGTGCCCAGCTCGCCGGCCTGAGAGGCGTCGGCGTAGCCGATGGCGCCCGCGCCGGCCTTGACGGCGTCCACGACGCCGGACGTGCCCTGCGCCGCCTCGCCGCCCTTGACGGGCCAATCGCCGCTGATCTCGAAGTCCCAGACGTCAGGGGCCACGGCGGCGAGGTACTCGACGAAGTTCTCCGTCGTGCCCGACTCGTCGGCGCGGTTGACCACCGTGATGCGGTCGCTCGGCAGCTGCGCGTCCGGGTTGTCGGCCTTGATGGCCGCGTCGTCCCAGGTCTTGATCTCCTGCTTGAAGATCTTCGCCACCGTCTCCGGCGAGAGCTGCAGGTTGTCGACGCCCTCGAGGTTGTAGATGACGGCGATCGGCGAGATGTAGGCCGGAATCTCGATCAGGTTGTCGGGGCCGCCGCAGCGCTCCTGGGCGCCGGTGAGCTCCTCGTCGGCGAGGTGCGCGTCGGTGCCGCCGAAGGCGGTGCCGCCGGCGACGAACTGCTCGCGACCGCCGCCCGAGCCCACCGGGTCGTAGGAGATGGTGGCGCCGGGGTTGGCCTCGCCGAAGCCGGCGATCCAGGCCTGCATGGCGGCTTCCTGCGAAGACGCACCGGCGCCGGCGATGTTGCCCTCGAGCTCCTCCGCCGCGGGCGTGCTCTCACCACCGGCAGCCGGGGTGTTGGTCGGCTCCTCCTCGTTGGAGGCACCGCAGGCAGCCAGCGTCAGCGCGGCGGCGAAGGCCACGCACGCCGGCATGAACCGCTTCGAAATCATCGAACCCTTCCTTCTGTATCCATGAGCCGGCGACCCTGGCAGGCCGTCGGCGCAAGTCTGTTATCGAGACGTTTCCGACCTGTGAAAAGGATGTGAAGGCTCCGGCTGGAACCGGTAGCCGAAGCCGAAGTGCGTGTGGATGAACCCCCACTCCGGCAACGCGGCTGCGAGCTTGGTCCTCAGCTTGTGCACGTACACATCCACGGACCGATCCTGTCCGCGTAGCGGCGCTCCCCACACCGTCTCGTACAGCTCCTCGCGCGCCACGATCCGCCCCTCACGCCGCGCCAGCGCGGCCAGCAACTCCAGCTCGCGGACGGACAGCGACAGCGTGCGACCGCGGGCCCGGGCCAGGTGCTCTGAGGGTCGAATCTCCAGGTCCCCGGCAACCAAGACTTCGATCGGCTCACTTGTCTGCACGAGCCGTACCTTGTGCGGCAAGCGCCGCGCTCCGGTTACGCGGCCGTGAACTCGCTGTTATCAGGTTGTGAAGGCGGCAGCACGTCGAGCGCCCACAACTCGAACTCGAGCTGATCCACGAGCGCGAGGTCCTGCGTGCTCGCGCGCAGCATCTCCAGGCTGGCGCGGTAGTGCTCCAGTTTCCGGCCCAGCAGCTCGCTCGGGTCGCGGATGGCCTTCCCGCGCAGCTCGCGCACCTTGGCGACCTTGTCGGCGGCGTAGATCGCGCACGCGTCGCGACCGGCGGCGGCCACCTGGTCGCGCAGCGCGCTCTTGCGCGCCGCGTAGGCCTGGATGCTCGGGTTCTCGGTGACGGCGGCCACCAGCCGCGCCACCCGTGAGCCGAACCGCCGGTGCACGTCGTCGAGCGTGACGCTGGTGTTCTCGACGATGTCGTGCAGCACGCCCGCGGTCACCACGTCGTCGTCGAAGTCGCGCCCGTTGAGCAGCGACGCCACCTCCAGCGGGTGCAGGACGAACGGCGCCTGGTCCACCTCCCGGCGCTGATCGGCATGCATGATCAGCGCCCACTCGACGGCGCGGCGGACGGGAGGACGGGTTTCGGCGAACGGCGGCAGGCGTGTTGTCAGCACCCTGTCCAAAGTATCGTTCACAACTGCCGCCTTGGCGGGCTGAGCGTCAAGCGGATCAAGCCGCCGGGTTCCGCGGGTGGAGCGTCAGCCCTCGGTCTCGCCGGCGCTCTGCCCCTGGGCCTTCATGAAGCCGCAGCGGAACGCCTCGGGCGAGGAGATCGGCTTGCCGCCGGCGAACCCGCCCTTGTCCCCGTTGTCGTAGACCGTCACATACTGCAGCGTCTGCGGGTACGGGTTGGCGGCCAGCGGCACCGGGTCCGGCTCCCCCGCGCGCGGATCGCCGCGCGAGCCCTCGGTCACGCCCTGCGACCCCGCGGCCGAGGAACCCGCCTGCGTGGTGATCAGCGTCGAGGACATCTCCCGCCGGTCCTTGAGGCCGTCCGTCGCGTCCACGTCCGGTGAGGAGGAGACGGGCGCGTCGTCGATCGTCGAGGACAGCTTCACGCGGTCGGCGGCGCCGATCAGCTGCGCGGCCGTCGGCAGGAAGCCGCCCGCCTCCACGCACGCCTTGGACGCGTACGCGTAGTCGTTCTTGCCGATGTCCTCGTTGGGCACCGGGTGCGGCGAGGCCTCCAGGCACCAGGTCCCGAGGTCCACCGTCTGCGGATCGCAGTTGAGCTGCAGGTCCTGCGCGCGCAGCGTGCCGAGGCGGTCGGCGCGCCGCGCGGACGCGACCTTCGGGATCGCCTTGGCCGGGAACTTGCCCTTCTTGTCCAGCTTGAGGACCGCGTTCGGCTTGGGCTTGGACACGACGTTGACGACCGCTTGGCGGGCGGCGTCGGCGACCCCCGTGAACGAGACGGTGAGGGCGAGCAGCGCGATGATCAGCGCGGCGTGTTTCTTCATGGACGGCGTCTCCGGTACGGGAGGGTCGGCGGGTGATGGACGGAGGCGGTGGCGATGCTGCGGTCCCGGCGCTTGAGGCCGAGGCGCAGCGTCGCGCCCGCGAAGGCGGCGAGGATCACGAGGCCGTAGAGGTAGACGCCGACCGGCCCGTGCTGCTCCGGGAAGTACGCGACCGCCGCCGACGAGGACTCGGGCGCGGCCTCTTCCTCACGCTTCTCCTCGTAGACGCGGATGACCGCGCCGCCGGGCGGGATCGGGCGCGCGAACGCGCTCGCCGGCGGCGGCGGGGCGGCCGGGGTGCCGCTCTTGGGCTCGGTGCGGCGCGCGGGCGGCGTCGGCTCGGGTGTGACCACCGCGGTCGGGAACGGCGTCGGCTGGGGACGCGGGCGTTCGCGCTCGCGTTCGCGCTCGGGCTCGGACTGCGGCAGCGGCGGCGCCGGAACCGGAGGCGGGGCCGAGTTGGGAGCGGGCGCCGGAGCGGGCGCCGGGGGCGCGGCGGCGGCGTCCGGCGGCGGCGGCTGCGTGAAGCGCTCCGGGTTGAGCGGACGCGTGCCGCACGGCCGCTGGACCTGGCCGGCGAGGACGGTGACGACCGTGCTGTAGGAGAGCCCGCCGGCCTTGACCGTGACGGTCGTCTTGCCCGCATTGAACGGGCAGAACAGGCCGGAGCGATTGTCGGTGATGACCTTGTCGTCGGCGCCGAGCAGCGGCTTGCGCAGGTTCGTCGACGCGGGGTCCCGGGCCACGAAGTCGCCGATGTCGGGATCGCTGGAGGTGAACTCGTACTCGGGCACGATCCGGGTCGCGCACGTGGCGCCCGCGCACGGCTGGGGAGGGAACGCCGTGTACGGGTCCGAGCCCGGAGGCTGCGGGTCGCCGCCGCCCGCGACGGCGCCCCAGCGGTCGCCCGCGGCCG
The DNA here is from genome assembly GCF_003344625.1 of Solirubrobacter deserti. Taxonomy (GTDB): domain Bacteria; phylum Actinomycetota; class Thermoleophilia; order Solirubrobacterales; family Solirubrobacteraceae; genus Solirubrobacter; species Solirubrobacter deserti. The sequence goes on from NZ_QPKJ02000006.1 coordinate 747,763, forward strand.
GGCGCCGGCCGAGGCCCTCGAACAGCGACGGGCGCGAGCGGCGCACCAGCGTGCCGTCGACGGCCTGCAACGTCAGCTCGGACACGATCGGCAGCAGCCGCGCGGTCACGGGCGCGCGGTTGGTGGCCGGGTCGCGCTTGCTGGTGTCGACCTCGGCGAGCAGGAGACCGGCGTCGCCGAACACGGCGTCCGGGCCGTTGGTGGTGTTGGCCAGAGGCGAGCGGTAGCTGAGCGTGCCCGTCCCGAACGCGGGGATCGTCTGGGTCGCGCCGCTCGGGATCGGGTACACGCGCGTCTCCTCCGGGCGTTCGAAGAAGTACGCGGACGCGCCGCCGTCCACGAGCAGCTTGGCGATCTCGTCGCCGTCGCCGGCGACGTTGAGCGCGGGCGCGAAGCGCGAGTTGAGGTCGCGGCTGCCCATGACGATCGCTGGGATGCCCTGCGCCTTGGCCTGCGCGAGCATCGCGGTCAGCCACGGCTTCTGGGGCTCGAGCGGGTTCTGGTGCGGGTCCGAGGCCTCCAGCGAGCCGCGCGAATTGTCGATCACGATCACCCTCACGGTCCCGCCGCGCCCGGCCGAGTCGAACGCGTAATGCGTACGCGCGCCGGGAGCTGCGACCGCTGCGCTCCCGACCGGGGCGACGCCCGCCGCGGGCAGGCCGCCGCCGAACGGCGCGGGCGCGCCCGAGAACGCTGAGGTGAACGCCGCCACCGCACTCGGCGTGGCCGTCGCCGTCGGGGTGGGGGAAGCGGTCGCCGCCCCCTCCGCCGTGTCGGCGGCGGAGGGAGCGGCGTAGGCCGGTGCGCCTGGGAGCAGCAGATCCGCGAAGCGCGTGGCTTCGCGACTGTCGAGTGGCTGCTCGTCTGGCAGACGCCCGCCCGTGTAGAGGAGCATGCGCGGCCCGCCCGGCTGGGCCGCGAGCTCACCGACAAGGTTCTTGGCCGCGCGCAGCGTCACGTCCGGGCCGAGCGCGTTGTCGCGCAGGTCTGCGCACTTGGACGCGCATTCGGCGTGGCCGGCGACCGCAAAGCGCGCGACGGCGGCCTCCAGGTTCGTACCGGTGCGCGTGACCGACGACGGTGGCGGCGGCTGCGCGCCGGTCGCGTAGCGCAGGACCGCGGCCGTCTGCACGCGCGTGCGGTCCGCGCGGCCCTGGGTGGAGCGGTTGCCGTTGCCGCGGCCGGCGGCGTCGGACTCGCCGCTCCAACCGCCGAGCGCCCAGCCCTCCCCGTTGCCGTCCACGAGCAGCGCCGCGATCGGGTCCGACTTGACCGGGCGGTCGGCGGTCGTGCCCGCGAACGCGGTGCGCTGCTCGTCGCGCCAGCCCGTATCGGTTTCGCGCAGCAGGTAGCCGTCGGCGGGCAGCGGGAACGGCGGGATCAGCGGCGGCGGCGAGTCCGGCCCGACCTCGGGGATCAGGTCCGGGACGGGATACGGCAGCGCGGGCTGCACGGCCGCGAGCGCGCGTACCGAGCCGCCCGAGCGGAACGCGGCCAGCGCGACCGGCGTCACGCCGAGCAGCGGCTGCGAGGAGAAGCGCCACGGCGTGCCCGCAGGCCCGTCGCGTTCGATCACGAAGTCCGGGCCGCCCGCGACCGCGCTGCCGTCCGGCAGCCCGGCGACGACGACGATCTGGCGGTTGGCGGCCGGCAGCGTCGCGAACAGCGCGTGCACGCCCTCGTCCGCGTGCCACGCGCCGCCCTCGTTGACGAGCAGGTCCGGGCCGGCGGCGACGAGCGCCTGGCTGCCGGCGAACGCGACGCTCGTCAGGTGGCGGCCGGCGAAGCCCTCCGGCAGCGGCTCCTGCGTCCACGTCTTGTCGTAGCGCAGGAGCACGCCCTCCTTGCCGACGGCGTAGCCGCGCAGCGGGTCGCCGGCCTGGAAGGCGACCCCCATGAGGTTGCCCTCGAAGCCGACCGGCGCGGCGGGGTCGCGCTCCCACAGCCCGGTCTCCGCCCGCCACAGCCACATCGTGCCGAGGTCGCCGACGGCGTGCGCGCGCGCCGGCTCGGGCCACGCGACACCGCGCAGCACCGGCTTGGACACCGCGCCCGACGAAGAGAGCAGGAACTCACGCGTCCAGCCCGAGCCGGCCGCGTAGCGCAGGACCGTGCCCTCCTGGCCGACGGCGAGCGCGCCGGAGTCGACCGAGCCGACGGCTTGCCCCGGCGCACTGATCGCGGCCGTGAGCGGGGCGCGGGCCGCAGCCGGCCACGAGCGCAGCAGGTCCGGGCGTGCCCCGGCGCCGATCTGCACCGGACCCTCCAGCCAGCCCTGCGTCGGTGAGCGAAACGCGGCGCTCGGGCGGAACGAGCCGCCCGCGCCCGGCATGCGCTCGAAGGCGTTCCCGCGGCGCACCGCGTAGGTGCCGCGGTTGTCCTCGTCGGCGCCGCCGGGCGGCAGCGGGTTGGAGATCACGCGCTCGCCGCCGGCGAAGCCGATCGAGTGGTAGCCCGAGCTGCGCGAGAAGCGGATGCCGAACGGGTGGTCGCACGCGGGGTCGTCACACCACGAGGTGACGCTGCCGTCGGACGCGCGCAGGAACGTGGCGTCGGTCGGCGCGGGGTTGCCCGAAGCGGCGCGCACGCCCGCATCGATCCAGATGCCGTCGGGCGTGACCGTCAGCGGGTCGCCGGCCGCCGACAGCGGGGAGAGCGCGAGGCCGCTCGGCAGCGTGAGCGGACGCGGCTCCCACTCCGCACCGCTCGTGCGCTCGAACAGCGCGAGCTCGCCGTCACCGTCCGCGCCGAGCAGCCAGGCGTTCGTGCCGGAGACGTCGAGCGCACGGATCTCGAACGCGTCCAGCTGGTCGCCGGCGAGCTCGATCGGCTCGCGCGTCCACGTGCGCGCGCCGTCGTCGTAGTGCAGGACGGTGTCCTGGACGCGCCGGCCGAGCACGCCGAAGAGCGCGTGCAGCTCGCCCGCGTCCTCGTAGGCCGCCGGGGCGACGCGCCCGGCGCCGTTCTCCTCGGCCACCGTCTCGGCGCGGTTGGGCGCGGGCGGCGGGGTCGGCGTCGCGGTCACGGTGGGGGTCGCGGTCGCCGTGGTCGTCGCCGTCGCGGTCGGCGTGGCGGTCACGGTCGGCGTGGCGGTCGCGGTCGGCGTGGCGGTCACGGTCGGCGTGGCGGTCACGGTCGGCGTCGCCGTCGGCGTCGGGGCGGGGTCCGCCGGCGCGAGCAGGCCGGCGGGAATCGCCGGGGCCTCGCGGAAGCGCCCGCCGGGCTTGCGCACCAGCACGCTCACGCCGTTGTCGCCGCGCCCGACCAGCAGGCCGCCGCCGTTCGAAGTGATGCGCGCCGCAGCGCGGTTCGGCGTCGGCCCGGCGATCGTGGCGCCGTTGGCGTCGGCCGGCGTCTCGACGACCTGCCAGCCCAGTCCTTCGCGGTGGCGCAGGAACGCGAGCTGGCGCCCGTTGGTCCCGAGCGCGCCGATCTCGACGCCCGCCGGCGGCGCGGCCTCGCGCGAGAGCACGCGGTAGCCCCACGTGTCCTCGCCGGACACGCCCATCAGCACCGTGGCGTCGTCCGCGGTGCCCAGCGCCGGCAGCGCCGTCACGGCCGCCGGGTTCTGCGCGTCCGCGCCCGTCGTCAATCCCCACGCCACCGCTGCCGCCAGCACCGGCGGCGCGAGCAGCGCCCACACCCGCCGCATCCTCAGCCTCCCGTGGTGGTGACGGTGTCGTCGGTGGTCGGGGTCGTCGTCACCGTGTCGTCGGACGGCGGCGCGAGCTGGGACTCGTCGAGCGTCAGCTCCTTGGTGCGAAAGCGCAGGGCCGTCGGCCACTGCTTGCGCGAGAGCTGCAGCTTGAGCGTGTGCTTGCCCTTGTTGAGCGTGCGGTTCTTCGTCTTGGCGACGGTCTTGCCCTTGCGCCGCGCGATCAGCTGCACGCGCGCCTTGCGCGAGACGGTGAACGTGAGCGACAGGACGAGCTTCTTAGACACCTTCGGCTTGCGGACGTTGCGGATCAGCGCCGCCAGCGGCTCGGGCTCGGCCTGCTCGGTCGGCTCGGGCTCGATCGCCACCGGCGGCGGGGCGAAGCGCTGGGAGTCGTCGGCCGGCGGCGCGTCGGGCACGAACTGCTCGGCGGCCTCGTTCGGGCGCGAGGTGATCGGGCCCGCGAACGCGGGGTCGGTGTCCTTGGCCGGGCGCGTGCCGTCCGTGTAGTGGAACAGCCAGCCGGCGTTGGTGACCATCCAGCCGTCCGTCGGCGACGTGAACGCGATCCGCGCGGCCGCCCCACGGCCGGAGCCGGACGCGGGCAGCGACTCGACCGTCGTGAGGCCCGTCCGCGCGTCGATGCGCGCGAGCTGGGCCTTGACGTTCGTGCGTCCCCGCTCGGCGAACGGCACGAGCGCCGCCCACGCCTCGCTGGTGCCGGGCACCGCCGCGACGTCCTCGAAGCGATCGGCGGGGCCGAACGTCGGACCGGTCAGCGCGAGCTCGCGCGTCGGCCCGCCGACGCCCACGGCCACGAGCGGCGGTCGCTGGACGACGCCGTCGACGCCGCGCGCGGCTACGGCCGGGCCCGACGCAGCGCCGCCGCCGACCGCCCACGTGACGCCGCTGTCGCTGTCCAGGGCGAGCAGCTCGGTGCCGCCGTCGGCCTCTTGGGAGGGCAGGAACGGGTCATCGCTGAAGACGGTGCCCTCGATGCGCTGGAGCAGGTACGCGCGCGACTCCAGCGGCGGCGGGTCCGGCGCGTCGGGCGAGCCGCGACGCGGGCCGACGGCGGAGGACTCCAGGTAGCCCGTGGCGGTCGCCTCGATGTCGGTCACCGCGCGGCCGCTGCCGGCGTTGTAGACCGTGCGCAGGCTCGCGCCGTCCCAGTGCAGGTGGAAGGCGCCGACGCGCGTGCCCGTGGGGTCACGCGAGCCGATGCCGGCGAACCAGCAGTCGTTGACCGCGCGGCAGGCGGCCGCGTGCATCTGGCGGTACGGGTCGGCGGCCGTGTCCGCCGTCGAGTAGGAGCCGACGACCTGGCCGTCCTTGAAGCGGCACAGCGCCGTGCCCGAGCCCTGGCGCGGCCGGCTCGGCTCCGAGACGGTCCAGAACTCGTTCGCGGCCGCCCAGGCGATCCGCATCGTGTCCCCCGGGCCGCCGCAGACGGTCGACAGGGTGTGCCACGACTCGCCGTCGTAGGCGAGGATGCCGCGCGGCACGACGCTGTTGCCCTCCACGCCGAGCAGGCCGCGGTTCGGTGCCCAGAACGTCAGCGAGCCGGGAGCGCCGAGCGCCACGTTGAACGGCGCGCCGGCGGGCGGCGCCGGCTGCTCCAGGCGCCAGACAGGGGCCGACTGCGCGCTCGCCGGGGCGACCGCGCAGCACCACACCCACAGAACCAAGACAGCGAGTCGTCTCACTCGACCGGCGGCTGTACCGAACGCCGGCCGTTGACCGGCAGGTCCGACTCCAGGGTGACGGGCGTGAGCAGGGCTTCCAGCGCGAGGCCGGACACCGTCTCGTGATCGAGCAGCACCTGCGTGATCTCGCGCACCGCGCTCCAGTTGGCCTGCAGGATCACGGTCGCGCGCTCGAGCGCCTCGGCCACGATCCGCTCGACCTCGTTGTCGATCAGGTCGAGCGTCGCCGGGCCGACGGAACCGAGCTCCTGCAGCGATGCGCCGAGGAAGACCTCGCCGCCCTGCTCGCCGATCGTGACCATGCCGAGCTTCGCCGACATGCCGAACGAGGTGACCATCGAGCGCGCGAGGTTGGTCGCGGCGTGCAGGTCGTCGTTGACGGCCGTCGAGACGACGCCGAACTGGACCTTCTCGCCCGCGGCGCCGGCGAGGATCGCGCACAGCTGCCGCTGCAGATCGTGCTCCTGCATGACCGTCACGTCCTTGTCCACCAGCTGGGACGCGGACGTCCCGAGCGTGCGCCCGCGCGCGACGATCGAGATCTTCTGCGCGCCCGAGCCGGTCGACTGGCCGACCGCGCGCGCGACGACCGCGTGCGAGGACTCGTGGATCGCGATCACCTGGCGTTCGCGCACGCTGAGCACGTGCGACTTCTTCGCCGGGCCGGCGACGACGCGGTCGATCGACTCCTCCAGCGTGGCCTGGTCGATCGTCTCGCGGCCCTCGCGGACCGTCAGCAGCGCCGCCTCGTTGACGACGTTCGCGAGCTCGGCGCCCGAGAACCCCGGGCACAGCTTCGCGACCTCCATCAGGTCGGCCGACGGGTCGATCGGCTTCTTGCGCGCGTGCAGCTGCAAGATCTCGTAGCGGCCGTGCACGTCCGGCGTGTCCACGACGACCTGGCGGTCGAAGCGGCCCGGGCGCAGCAGCGCCGGGTCCAGGATGTCCGGGCGGTTGGTGGCCGCCATCACGACCAGACCGGAGTCGCCCCCGAAGCCGTCCATCTCGACCAGCAGCTGGTTGAGCGTCTGCTCGCGCTCGTCGTTGCCCTGGCCGATGCCGGCGCCGCGCTTGCGGCCGGCGGCGTCGACCTCGTCGATGAAGATGATCGCCGGGGCCATCTTGCGGGCCTTGGCGAACAGGTCGCGCACGCGGGCGGCTCCGACTCCGACGAGCGACTCGACGAACTCCGCGCCGGAGACCGAGAAGAAGGCCGCGTCGGCCTCGCCCGCGGTGGCCTTGGCGAGCAGGGTCTTGCCCGTGCCCGGAGGGCCGACGAGCAGCACTCCCTTGGGCGGCGCCGCGCCGAGCGCGAGGTACTTGCTGGGGTCTTCGAGGTAGTCGCGGATCTCGCGCAGCTCGACGACCGCCTCACCCGCGCCCGCGACGTTCGCGAACGTGATCGAGTTGGCGGACTTGGCACCGCGCTTGCGGCCCTTGCCCTTGAAGTTCGAGAAGGAGGCGATGCCCCCGGCGCCGCCGTCGGCACCGATCCGCGTGAAGAGCGCGAACAGGCACACCAGCAGCAGGATCGGGACCAGGAACTGGACGAGGATGGCCTTCGCGGGCTTCCCCGCCTGCTGGTCCACGGTGACGACCGCGCCGTTCTCGCGCAGCGACGTCATGAGCGCGGTCGTCTGCGCGTCCGACTCGGGATACGCGGCCCAGAACTCCGCGCCGCCGGACGTGTCGGCCACGACCCGCGAGTCCTGGTCGAGCATCGTCGCCCGCACGATCGACTTCGCCTCCGAGTACTGGAGCATCGTCGAGAACGGAATCTCCCGGCCCGACGACGACGGCTGCGTGCCGCCGAGCAGCGAGAAGAACAGGACGGTCAACGCGACCGACGCAACGAGCAGGAACGCCGAGAAGCGGTCCTTGAGAAGGGGACGAACCAGCCCCCCGAGCAGTGTCCCCAGGCTCCCGACTACGCGCGAGAAAGCGCTGGGGCGGCTCGCGAGGGCTGGCTTGTCCCGACTCATTTCCCTACTTCTTCGAGGACTTGGGCTGCTTGACCGTGATCGTCTTCGTCACGGTCTTCGCGCTGCCACCGGTCGGGGTGTACGTGATCTTGAGCGTGAACTTGAGCTTCTTGTCCTTGCGGAGCGCGCTCTTGGCCTTCGAGTTCAGGCTCAGGGAGATGGTCTGCGAGCCGGCCTTCGTGACGTCGACGGTCTTCGTCGCGAGCTTGACCGCCTTGCCCTTCTTCGGCTTGGCCGAGGACGTGACGCTCACCTTGCCCGGGCCGGGGAACTGCAGCGAGAGGCGGATCGTGGTGCCGACGGCGCGCGTTGAGGCGAGCTTGGCGTCGTTGCTCGGCGCCGCCGGGGGCGGCGTCGTGCCGCCGCCACCGCCCGCGGGCGGATTGTTGGTGTCGCCGCCACCACCGGGCGGCGGGGGCGGCTGCTCGTCGCCGCACGGACGGCCGGTGCCGCCCTTGTTCCAGCCGATCGCGTTCACGCCCGCGCGCGCGACGTCGAGGATGGCGCCGGGCACACGCGCGTAGTCGCTCCCCGGCAGCGTGGCCTGGCCGGCCGGCGACACGACGGCCTTCGTGAAGTAGTCCTTGATCGTGCGGGCCTTGGCCTCCTCCGCCGGCGACTTGCAGTACACGACCGCGTTGTCGTCGAAGAGCAGGTTGTAGGTCAGCGTGCAGGCGGCGTAGCCGTCCTCGCTCATCGAGGAGTCGGCGTTGGTCCAGTCCCCCAGCGTCGAGCTCGGGATGCCGGTCGGCTGGACGGCGGTGCAGTTGGCGCCACGGTCGGCGACCGGGGTGTTGGGCTTGTAGCCCTGCGCGTTGGCCTGCGGGTCGAAGTAGTTGCCCGTGTCGGTCGTCGAGCTCTGCAGCGGCAGCCAGAACGTGCGGTCGATCGGGGCGGCCGCGCCGTCCCACGTGTACGCGCCGGCACCGCGGGCGCGGGCCGTGGCGAGGTCCACGTAGCCGAGCGTGCCCGGCGTGGCGAGCGCCAGGTCGGTCAGCGCGGAGCCGCCGTCGGTGGCGGCCTTGACGACCGTGGTCGCGCCCGTGTCGTTCGGCCAGGCCGCGCCGCCGGCGCGGGTCTTCCAGTCCGCGGCGTTGGCCGGGTCGATCTTGGCCAGCAGCTGGCGCAGCGCGTACGTGGTGCCGGACGAGTCGCGGCGCACCGCGCGCTTGATCGGCGCCTGGCGGCAGGTGTTGTCGTTCGGCAGCAGCGTCGGGATCAGATCGCCCCACGTGGCGGCGGTGCCGCGGAACACGTCCTCGAGCGCCGTCAGCGCCGTCTTCGGGCGGTCACGGAACAGGTCGTTGCCCACCGCGCCGTAGTCGACGCAGCCCGCGGGGAGGTGCACGAGGATCGCGATCGCGCCCATGGCGGCCGGGACGACGTGGAGCGGGCTGTTGTCGGCCGCGGTGAGGTCCGTTGTCGTGCCCGGGACGACCGCGCCCTTCTCCATCTGCTCGCGCTGCGCCTGCGTGGGCGGCTCGTCGGAGCCTGCCCAGCGGACGCTCGGATCGCGGTCGCCGTTGGTGTTCGGCGCGCTGCGCTCGCCGAGCGCACGACGGCCGGCGCCGGACCCGGCGCCGTCCCACGTCAGGGCGTTGAGGGCGGCCGCTCCGCAGCCGTCGCTCTCGGTGCCGTACAGGCTGCGAAAGCCGCTGAACGCCGTGTTCTGGAACGACGCCCCGCGACCGGGGGCCAGGGAACCGCCGCATTCGGCGAGGGTGAACTGCGCAGACGCGCCGGGCGCGACCATGAGCATCGCGGCCAGCGCCCCTCCGACGCTGAGCGCGAGGCGGCGCCGTCGCGGGCTGGGCCCGAACGAAGACATGAGCTGGGACGACTCCTTAGAAGCAGACGAGACGGGGTTTCGCGCCGGAGCGACCGGGCGCACCTGCCCTTCCGGGGCAAGGACGCTCGGCAGCCTCCCGGAGTTCAGAGCCGGTGTGGAGGGGCGTTCACCAACTTGGAACAGACCCTTGACAGGTCCGCAACATGACATTCACTTCCGCTTCGGCGGAGCGCTGAAGCGGACGTTCGCCGCGCCCTGACGCGGTGCGCCGGAAGCCGGCGTGAAGACCACGCTCGCGCGCCCGTCGAGCTTCTTCTCACGCCGCGTGACCGCGTCGTACCGCTTCGCGAGCCTGACGTCGATCGTCACGTCGCCGGCCCTCCTGACGGTCTTGCGCGCCTTGCCCAGCAGCTTCGCCGAGCCGCGCAGACGGCCGTCACGATCGGGGACGCGCCCGCGGACCTCGACCGCGAGCCTGCCGCGTCCAGGCGCCCGCACGCGCAACCGCACGCGTCCCCCCGGCGCCTTGCGGATCACGACGCGCAGTCGCGCAACCTGTGGCGTCGGCGGATCGAAGACCTCCGCCGGCGGCTCCGCGGGCGGCTCGGGCGCGTCCGGCACCGGGGGCGCGGCGTCCAGGCGATCGATCACGAACACGTCGGCGCGCTGGTTGGCGTCGCCGAAGAAGAGGTTCTCCGCGTTGGAGCCGAACGTGATGCGGTGGCCACCGTCCGACAGCGATACCGGGCCCAGCGTGCTGGCCGCCGCCGCGGCGCCGTTGGCTCCCCGGACGGCCCGCTCGACCGTGCGGCCGTCCAGGTCGACGAGGTACAGCTCCTCCGCTCCCGGCACGGTGGTCGGGGTGTTCACCAGCCGCAGGGCGGGCAGCAGGAAGCGCGTGCGCTGCGTGAGCACGCCCGCCCAGCGCCCGTCCGGGGAGAGGGCCACCGCGGTGATGCTCGACGCGTCGGCCGGGTCGCGGTTGGAGCCTTCGCGCGTGAGCTCCACGCTCGCGGCGGTGCGCGAGAGCCCGTCGCGCATGTCGGTCATCCACAGGTCCAGCGCGTACCCGGGTGTGGGCGGTCGCGGCGGCGCCGACGTGAGGAACAGCACGCGGCGGCCGTCGGCGCTGAGAGCGGGCAGCGTGCCGTTGATGCCGGCGACGGACTGCTCGAACTCCGACAGCGGGCCGCTGCACGGTCCGCGCGTGCTCGGCGAGGGGTCGTACGTGGAGCAGCCGGGAAGCTCGGGCTCGGCGGGGCCCGTGATCCGGCGGGTGCCGCCGTCGTCCACCCGGCGCCACAGGTAGTACGCGGCCGCCGGGTCGGGGAACTCGCCGTCGAGAAAGCGCGTCTGCGCGCCGGCGTTGGCGCCCGGCCACGCGACGGTGCTGCCGTCGGCGCTGAGCGCGCCGCCGTTGCGGGCGCCGCCGGCGGGCTCGCCCGTCGCGGCGACGCGCGTGATCAGCTCGGTGCGCCGGGTCGAGCGCTCGCGTACCAGCAGCTGGTACGGCTCGGTGTCGGTGCCCGCGCGGGCCGGCAGGTCGGACGCGATGTCGACCGTGCGGAACAGGACGCGGTCGCCGTCGGCGGACAGGGACACACCGGGGCTGACGTCCGCGCCGGGGTTGCGCCCGGGTGTGTCGGGGTCGCGCGCCGCGTAGCTCGCCGGAGCGCTGCCGCCGTCGCGCACGGAGATCAGCTCGTACGCGCCGGTGACCATGTCCCGCACGTAGACGTCGATGTTGCCGTTGACGTCCTCGGGCACCAGCTTCTGGGCCGTCGAGAACGCGACCACGCGGCCGTCGGCCGACACGGACGGGTTGCGAGCGCCGCGCTGTTGGACGCCGCCTCCCAGGTTCCCGACGAGGTCGCCGGGCGCGACGAGCTCGAGCGCCCCCGTCGTGAGATCCCGCCGCATCACGCCTCCCTGCCAATGCGCGCCGGGCGGATCCGCGAACGTCGGCGGGAAGAGGTTGCGCGCCTGCGTGTCGAACACCACGTAGCGCCCGTCCGCGGAGATCGCCGCGTTGCCGGAGGCCTCGTCGCCCTGCTCGCGCAGCTCGAGCGACGCGGACACGATCTTCGCTCCCGGCGCGACCCACGCCTCAGCGGTCGCGACCGGCAGCGCGAGCGCGATCGTCAGTCCGGCGAGCCACCTCATGGCGACACCCGCTTGCTCGTGGTCACGCGGTTGCCGGCCTTGTCGGTCGCGCGCACGGTGACCGTGAACGGGCCGCCGCCGGCGTAGCGGTGCGAAGCCGTGCGGCGGCCGCTGGAGCGCTTGCCGTCGCCCCAGCGAATGCTGACGGTCCCGTTGTCGACGCCGCTCGTGCTCGAGCGGGCGCCGTCGCTCACCGTGACCTGGACGAGCCGGTTGCGGAAGCGCTGGACGCGCACGCGCGGCTTGCGGCGGTCCAGCTTGAGCTCGGCCGGGCGGCTCGTGGTCTCCTGCCCGCCGGCGTCCTCGGCGATCACCTGGACGACCTGCACGCCGTCGTCGAGGTTGCGTGAGCGCAGCGCGAGCTTGGTCCGGGTGAGGTTCTCGGCCACCGTGTCGTCGTCGACGGTCACGGCGTACTTGACGCCGCCGATCGCGTGCGCGGGGACCTCCCACTGGAGCTCGGGCACGGTGCGCACCCAGTCCACGGGCGTCTGGACGGCGAACGGGTCGGGCGGCGCGTCGACGACGACCGCGGCGATCTGCGGGCCGCTCTCGGGACCCTGCGCCCAGCCGACGATCGCGTCGCCGAGGCCGGAGCCCGCGAGGGCGAAGCCGGACACGATCCCGCCCACCGGGGCGGTCAGCGCCTGAGCGGTGGGGACGCCGTCCGAGCGGCGCTCGCTGACGCCGATGCCGCCGGCGCCGCCGCGGCGGACCTGCCAGGCGGCGACGGACGCGCCGGAGGCGGCGAGATCGACGACGGGCGTGCCGGGGATGCTGGTGCGGCCGTCGTCGAGCCGCTCGGGCGGGTTCACGGTGCGGTCGTCGGCGCCCACGAGCACGCTGCGCTGGCCGAGTCCGAACACGGTCGCCGTGTCCCCCACCCGGTCCACGGCCACGGACGGCGGCCCCACCGCGGCGGGGGCGGCCGCGCCGGCGCCGTCGACGATCCGCGGCGCGCCGAATCTGGCGGCGTCGGGCGAGGAGACCTCGGGGATCGTCGCGAGCATGATCCGCGGGCCGGGCAGCGGGCCGCCGGGCGCGGCGAGCTGGCGGTAGGCGATCGCGCCCTGGCCGAAGCCGGCGGTGTCGAGCGAGAACTGGTCCACGCCCGCGCGCAGCGGCTGCTCCTCCCACGTCGCGGGCGACACCAGCGTGGCAATGCCGACCTGGCCCGAACCGAAGATGCGGCGCGCCCAGACGCGATCGACGAACTGGTCGTCCGGCTCCTGCCAGGCGAGCAGGCCGTTGCCCTGCACGTCGATGGTCAGGCGCGGCGTCGCGCCCGCGGCGGGCAGCCGCAGCGGCGCGGCGGTGTTGCGGTTCAGCGGGAAGCCGAAGCCCGACCACAGCGCGCCGTCGTAGCGCGCGCCCCGCAGCTCGCCGCGCGCGTAGCCCGGCGGGTCGGCGGCGCCGGGCACCTGCATCGCGAGGTAGCTGATGAACGCGTTGCCGCTCGGCGCCATCGCGATCGACGGCCAGGTGCCCGTCGACTCGCCGACGTTGAGGTCGATCGGTACGGGCGGCTGGAAGCGGCGCGCGCCCGGGTCCAGCGCGGCGGAGTACAGGCGGTCGGTCGACGGGCCGTACTCCTGCACCCAGGCGACGACGAGCCGGCCCCCGTTGCCGGCGCCGATGGCCGGCCACGACGAGTCGAAGCGCTGGCCGTTGTCGACGCGCTGCGGTGCGCGCCAGCCGCCCCGGCTGTCGAACTGCGCGGCGAAGATGTGGATGCGGCCGTCGACGCGCTTGCGGTAGACGACCCCGCCCGTCCCGTCCGGCGCCATCGCGACCCCCCCGAAGTCGACGATCTCGGCCGACGGACCGTCGATGGGGGTCAGTGAGGAGATGCTCGCGCGCGCCGTGCCGGGAAGGCACGCCGCGCCCAGCAGCAAGACGAACGACACAAGCAGGCGCACCAGGCCGAACCTATGGCGAAGACATCACGCAATGGACCGTCTTTCACGAGATGAGCACATCTCGGCCACAATCCGCCGAGAGAGTGGCGGCGCGATGAAGCGCTCCCGTCTCCTGCTGCTCGCCGCCGGCACTCTCGCCGCGGCCACGTTCCCGACCGCTGCCCACGCCCAGTCGAAGATCCTCATGAGCGGATCGACCTCGGTCTACCCGCTCACGGCTGATCTCATCAAGGCGTACAAGAAGAACAACCCCAACACGAGGTTCACCGTCTCCCAGGGCGGCTCGGACGTCGGCATCGGGGACGTCGCGCGCAAGCGCGTGAACATCGGTATGTCCTCGCGTGACCAGCAGTCCGGTGACCCGGGCGGGCTGAACTTCTACAAGATCGCGCGCGACGGCGTGTGCATCGCGACGCACCCCGACAACAACCTCGCGAACCTGTCCCAGCAGAACGTGCAGGACATCTTCTCGGGCAAGGTCCGCCGCTGGCAGGACGTGCCCGGTGCGAAGGTCACGGGCCCGATCAACCTGAACGTCCGTACGCAGGCCTCCGGTACCCAGGACGCGTTCCGCAACATCTTCATGGGCCCGTCGCTGAACGTGACGCCGAGCGCCTCCCAGAAGGCGTCCAACGGTCTCGTCCAGACCGCGATCCGCAGCGACCGCAACGCGATCGGCTACCTCGACGTCAACTTCACCCAGGGCACCTACCCCGTGCCGTACAAGGGCGTCGCGTGCAACCTGCGCAACGCCAAGTCGGGCCAGTACCCCGGCGTCCGTAACTTCTGGTTCGTCACGGTCGGCCCCGCCAAGGGCGAGGTCAAGAAGTTCATCGACTTCGCGCGCTCTTCCTCGACGCAGAGCAGCGTCGTCGCGAAGAAGTACGTGCCGTACCGGTAGTGAGCGGCTGGTGGTCTGACCGGCGCGTCGGACCGGCGCTCGGCAGCGCGGGCGTGCTCGTGCTGGCGATCATCGCGGGGATGACGGTCTACGTCTTGCGAGAGGCGTGGCCGTCGTTCTCCGCCAACGGCCTGGCGTGGTTCGGCACCGGCGGCGACGCCAACGTGCAGCTGGAGAACATCTTCCGCTCGGAGCCGCCGTTCGAGTACATGCTGCGGGCCTGGCCGCTGCTCTACGGGACGCTGCTGTCCTCGGGTGGCGCGGTGATCTTCGGGCTCGTCCTGTCCACGCTGACGGCCGTGTTCATCGTGGAGTTCGCGCCGCCGTCGGTGGTCCGCATCCTCGAGCCCGTCGTGCGGCTGCTCGCCGGTGTGCCGAGCGTGATCTACGGGCTGATCGGCGTGCTCGTGCTCGTGCCGTTCCTCAATGACCACCTGATCTCCACCGAGCGCAAGGAGTCGGTCTTCTACGTGATCCAGCTGACGGGTCAGAGCCTGCTCGTGGCCACGGCGCTGCTGACGATCATGATCGTGCCGATCATGATCGCGATCGCGGTCGACGCCCTGCGCTCGGTGCCGTCTTCGTGGACCGAGGGCGCGCTCGCCCTCGGTGCCAACCGCATGCGCGTGATGTGGACGATCGCGCTGCGCGCCGCGCGTCCCGCGCTGGTCGCCGGCGCCGTGCTCGCGCTGGCGCGCGCGCTGGGCGAGGCGATCATGCTCGCGATGGTCTCGGGCGGCGTCATCTTCGCGCCCAACCCGCTCGACGGAAGCACGTTCTTCTTCGAGCCGATCCAGCCGCTCGCGGCCGCGATCGTGCAGGGCGCCGAGGGCATCACGGTCAAGCCGTACGGGCAGACGCTGTTCGCCTTCGCCGCCGTGATCATGGTCTCCAGCGTCGGCCTCTCGATCACCGGCTGGGCCGTGCGCCGCCGGCTGCGGAGGTTCGCGGCGTGAGATCCGCGAAGCGATCTCTCTGCCGAACTGGCCCCGCACCGGCGAAGCCGGTCGCGGACAGGTGGCGCCCGTGAGCGCGCTGGCGACACCCCCGCAGGAGCGCCCGCCGCGCCTGCGCACCGACCCGTCCGGGTCCTGGCGCGCGTGGCCGCTGCGCGACCGCGTCCTGCTCGGCCTGTGCTGGGCGGCCGGTCTGGCGCTGATCGCGATCGCCGCGCTGATCGTCCTCTACATGCTCGTCAAGGGCGTGCAGTACCTGCGGCCCGAGCTGCTGTGGGACCGGCCCGAGGCGTCGATCGACCAGTCGCGGTCCGGCGGCTTCCTGGACCCGATCCTGGGCACGGTCCTGATCGTCGTCGGCGCGCTCGTGATCGCGGCGCCGCTCGGCGTCGCGACCGCCGTGTGGCTGACCGAGTACGGCAAGCCCAAGTGGCTCGCGCGCATGGTGGAGTCCGGCATCGAGGTGATCGCGGGTACCCCGTCGATCGTGCTCGCGCTGTTCGGCCTCGCGTTCTTCGCGCAGGGCGGGCTCGGGTTCCTGTCGGCGACGGGCGAGGGCGGCGCCGTGTTCGGGCGCTCGCTGCTGATCTGCTGCGCCGTGCTCTCGCTGGAGGCGCTACCGCTGATCGTGGGCGCCACGCGTGAGGGCCTGCTGTCCACGCCGCGCCACGTGCGCGAGGCGTCGTACGCGCTGGGCAAGACGCGCGCGGCGACGATCCACCGCGTGCTGCTGCCGGTCGCGCGCCCGAACATCGCGACGGGCTGCGCGCTCGGGATGGGCCGTGTCGCCGGCGACACGGCGGTCGTGCTGCTGCTCGGCGGCGGCACGCTGCAGCTGACGACCAACGGCTCGATCCCGGGCCTGAACTATCTGCAGGGCACGGGCTCGACGCTCACGACGTACGTGTACGCGAACTCGCCCTCGGGCGAGGGCGGCGCGCCCGAGAAGGCGTACGCGGCAGCGTTCCTGCTGCTGGCGCTGGTGTTGGTGTTGAACTGGGCGGTCGACCGGATCGCGCGCGGTAGCAACGAGAGGCTGGGATGGACCCGCTGATGCCCCCGCCGCCGATCCGGCGGATCGTCGTCGACGCGCCGCACGTGGTCGTGCCGGCGCCGGAGCCCGAGACCAACGGCGCCGTCCGGATGCGCCCGCGCGTCACGACCGACGTGGTCGAGCGCATGCGCGTCGAGGAGCTCACAATCACCTACGGCCCGAAGGTCGCCGTCAACGGCGTCAACCTGCCCGTCCACCAGGGCGAGGTGCTGGCGCTGATCGGCCCGTCGGGCTGCGGCAAGACGACCTTGCTGCGGTCGCTGAACCGGCTCGTGGAGCTCACGCCGGGCGCCGCGCGCGGCGGCAAGATCGTGCTCGACGGCGACGACGTGGACGCGATCGAGGTCACCAGCCTGCGCCGGCGGATCTCGATGGTCTTCCAGCAGCCGAACCCGTTCCCGATGTCGATCTTCGACAACGTCGCCTACGCACTGCGCGAGCAAGGCTCCAAGCGCGTCAAGCGGGCGGAGCTGATGGCGCCGGTGCGCAACGCGCTCGAACGCGCGGGCCTGTGGGACGAGGTCGGCGACGACCTGGACCGGCCCGCGCTGCGCATGTCGGGCGGCCAGCAGCAGCGGCTGTGCATCGCGCGGGCGCTCGCCGCCGACCCCGAGGTGTTGTTGCTCGACGAACCGTGCTCGGCGCTCGACCCGCGCTCGACGGCCACGATCGAGGAGCTGATCCTGCAGCTGCGCGAGTCGCTCGCGGTCGTGATCGTCACGCACAACCTGCAGCAGGCGTACCGGATCGCCGACCGGGTCGCGTTCATGTACCTGGGCGAGCTCGTCGAGTACGGGCTGGCCGAGGACGTCTTCGAGCGCCCGCAGCACACACGCACCGCCGAGTACGTGGGTGGCGCGTTCGGATGAGGTGGCTCGTGGCGTGCCTGGCCCTGGTCGCGTTCGCGGGTTGCGAGTCGACCCAGGCCAAGAGCGCTCGGCTCGAGCGCCAGGCGCAGGCCGCCAAGACGGAGAAGGGGGTCGTCGTCACCCGCGACGCGCCCGAGATCGAGGTCGGCGAGGCCGCCGTGCTGCAGGACGCCAACGGCGCCGCCACGGCCGTCGAGCTGCGCAACAAGTCCGGCGCGCCGCTGGTCGGGCTGCCGATCAGCGTCTCGGTGCTCGACGCCGCCAAGAAGCCGGTCTACACCAACGACACGCCCGGCCTGGACGCGTCGCTGGTCAGCGTCCCCGCCCTGGCCGGCGGTGAGCGGCTGGTCTGGGTCAACGACCAGGTCACGCTCGCCGGCGAGGGCAAGGAGGTCACCGCGCGCGTCGGCACCGGCGGCAAGCCCGGCCCGCCCGAGCTGCCCGAGATGGAGATCACCGGGTTGAAGGTGACCACCGACGTCGGCGGCAGCGCCACCGGCGTCGGCACCGTCCACAACCGCTCGGACGTCCTCCAGCGCCGCCTGGTCGTGTTCGTCGCCGCCCGCAAGGCCGACCGCGTCGTCGCCGCCGGCCGCGCCATCGTCGAGCAGCTCCCTGCGGGCAAGTCCGCGAACTTCACCGCCTTCCTCATCGGCGACGCGGCGGGAGCCGAGCTCTCCGCCGCGGCGCCCCCGACCATCGTCACGCCGTAAGGACCCCGCGATGCAACACACCGCCCCACCCACTCCGCACGACGCGCCGACGGCCGAGTTCGCACCGGTCGGCGCCGCTTCGCCGCCGCACGGGGCGGCGGCGCCCCACGCCGTCCCCGCCACCGGGCAGTACGCGGCGGCGACCCCGGTCACCGTGCAGTACGGCGCGGCGGCCTTCGGCTCGGTCCCGGCGCACGCTCCCGTCGCGTCCGCCCCGGCCGACGAGGCCGGATTCTTCGCGCCGCGCCTCGGCCCCGACGGCGAGCCGTGCGCGAGCTGCGGCGCGCCGCTCGCGGCTGACCAGCGCTACTGCCTGAACTGCGGTGAGCGCCGCGCCGCCACGCGCGTGCCGTTCCCGGCCGCCGTCGCGCCGCAGCCGACCGCTACCACGGTCACGCACTCCACGCTGCCGGTGCGCCGGTCGCTCCCGCCGATGCCGATCTGGACGGGTCTGGCCGGCGTGGCGGCGGTCAGCCTCGGCATCCTCGCGGGCGTCGTGCTCATGAACGCGCGCGACGACGACCCGGTCACGGTGGCCGCCACGCCGACGCCGACCGCGTCCGTCGCCGCGGCGCCGCCCCCGGCGCAGTCGACGCCCGCGCCGGAAGCCGCGCCCGCGACCTTCACGCCGGACTGGCCCGCAGGCACCGACGGCTGGACGGTCCAGCTGCGGACGCTGCCCAAGGACGGCACGACGCCGGACGCCGTCGCCGCGGCCAAGAACGAGGCGTCGACGCAGGGCGCCGCCGACGTCGGCGCGCTCGACTCGGACTCCTATCCGTCGCTGGACCCGGGCCAGTACGTCATCTACTCGACGGTCTCCACCAGCCAGGCGGACGCCGAGTCGATCCTCGACGGCATCAAGGCCAACTTCCCGGACGCGAAGGTCGTCGAGGTCTCCCAGACTCCGGGCGGCGGCACCGGCGACGACAACACCACCGAGGACAGCGGCGACACCGGTGACTCCCCTCCCCCGACGAGCGACGAGGCGCTCAAGGAGAAGGAGCAGACGCAGACGCCGGAGGAGGCGCAGAAGAAGCTGCGCGACGCGCCGGACGAGCAGGCGACCGAGGGCGGCGAGCTGCCCGAGGCCGACGGCGGCGAGCCGGGCGGCGGCACGGAGGCGACGGAGTTCTGATGAAGCTGCGCGGCCGCACCTACGTCCCCGACCCTCAGCCGCTGCCGCCCGGCGGCGGCCGCTCGGTGAGCCCCGCCGAGCTCAACGAGCGCCGGCGCCGACTCGAGCGCGAGTTCGCCGAGCTGCAGTTCGACCTCGGCGGGCTCGCCTACGAGATGGCGATCCGCGACCACTTTCGCGTCGACCTGCTCGTGCGCCACGCGGCGCGGCTGCAGGCGCTCGACGCCGAGCTCGGCGCCGTCGAGCGGCTCGCCCGCATGGACGAGGGCGGCGCCGCGGGCACGTGCCCGAACTGCGACGCGCTGTACCCGCGCGGCGCGGCGTTCTGCTCGCAGTGCGCGCATCCGCTGATGCGATGACCCCGTTAGGGGAGCCCCCGGGCCCGACGCGGCGAGGAGAGAGAGGAACCGCGCCTGGCCCGGGGGGTGCTACCTGGCGCGCCGCTCCGGCTGCGCCGCGGCACAGTGAACCTCGCGTGTGGGAAGTGGCCGTGACCAGCTTGTGAATTGTTCATCGGACCTTCGCCGTGAAGAGTTTGTGAACGCCCTCGGCACGGCCCGGTGACCGCTGTACGGTCGGTTCGTGCTGCTGCGCAGGACCCGGCCTGACCCGGAGCTGCTGTCCCTGTTCGAGGAATCGGGCCGGAACGTCCAGCGTTCGACCATGCTCCTGCGCGACCTGCTGTCGGACTATCCCGAGCGGTCCACGCTCGCGCGCGACATCCTGCTGTGTGAGCAAGAGGGCGACCGGATCGTCCACGACATCCACCACCGCCTCGCCAAGCGCGGGTCGCGCCGCGCGCACCTGGACTCGGTCGACGTGCACGCGCTCGCCGGCGCGCTGGACGACATCGTCGACTTCGCCGAGGAAGCCGCCGACCAGCTCGCGCTCTACGGCGTCGAGGCGCCGATGGAGCAGGCCGAGGCGATGGCGGCCGTCCTGGTCAAGTGCGCCGACCAGGTCGCCCACTCGCTGCGCGGGCTGCGCAACGGGCTCGACGTCGGCGCGCAGCTCGTGGAGATCCACCGGCTCGAGAACGAGGGCGACAAGCTCCAGCGTGCCGCCCTCGCCGACCTCTTCGTCGCCGGCATCGACCCGATGATCGTCATCCGCTGGAAGGACATCTTCGACACGATCGAGAGCGCCATCGACGCGTGCGAGACCGTGGCGAACGTCCTCGAGGGAATGACGCTCAAGCGGGCGATGGCCTAGCTCTCCTGCCTTCAGAGGTTGTGAACGTCTGAGAAGACGTCCGGGCCCGTCCTGAGGCTCTGCGGTTCCGCC
>NZ_QPKJ02000057.1 GCF_003344625.1 Solirubrobacter deserti
GGCTAGATCGTGGTCCAGCCACTGATGCCGTTCTCGACCATTGCCTTCCAGATGGTGGTCGATGCGCTGAGAGCGAGTTTCCGGCGGGCCATCACATCGGAGAATTTAGCCGAGGATTTTGGTCATCTATCCGAGACAGGCCGCGGGTTCATGCAAGAACTGTCTAATGCACTTGCTGATGCTCTTGGACAACCCGGCAATCGCAAAATTAAGATGCTTTTCGAGGAATGGGCGACCTTGTATGGTCAGGCTGCTGATCTCAGCATTCAACAGCGCAAGAAGATCAATGGGTCATTGGGTTTCAACTTCGCAGGTCTGGCCGCAATCGACTTGCCAGCCAGACTTTTCGTTACCCACACATTTCATTCTCTGCTGATGAAGCTGATCGCAGCCGAGATCGTGGCTGCACATGGCATGGCGTCCAGCACTTCCCTGATCCACGAGCTACTCGCGCTCGGATCGGACGAAGAACTGATTGAAGCCCTGCGTTCGGATGTCGAGAATAGCGGGTTCTTCAGTGCGGTCGGCCTGCATGGCTTCATCGAAGAAGCCATCTTCAGTTGGCATCTGGATGCTACGACCAAGAAATCAATTCGCACGCCGATGTGTGCAGCGATCCGCACCTTGCTAGCCCAGCTTTCGGTCTATCGCTTCGATACGATCAAGAAAACCGGCCGCTCGCGCGATGTTCTGCGTGACTTCTATCAGAACTTGGTGCCAGAGGAATTACGCAAAAGCCTTGGCGAGTTTTACACGCCGGACTGGATGGTGGAGCACTCGGTGGCCAAGCTCGGCTATAAGCAAGACAAATGGCTTACTGCTCGGCTACTCGACCCGACGTGCGGCTCAGGTTCGTTCTTGCTGGAGGCTATTGAACAGAAGCGCCAAGCAGCGTTGACGGCGGGATGGACTGCTGAGCAGACAGTGGACATGCTGATCACGACGGTCTGGGGCTTCGACCTCAACCCACTTGCGGTGCAATCCTCTCGCGTCAACTTCCTGATCGCCATAGCAGACCTGCTGCAGCGGTGCAAGGGCAAAGACATTGAGATCCCCGTGCTCCTAGCTGATGCGGTGTACTCCCCTGCTCCCCACCCAGATGGCTATCAAAAGGTGGTCGAGTACAGCATTGGCAGCCAGCAAGCTAATTTACAGGTTGTTCTCCCTGCTGACCTGGCGCGTGATCGCGTGTTGCTGGACAAAGTATTCCAGGTTATGGGAGATGAGGTTGAAAAAGATACTGAATTCTCGCCTGTTTCCACAGCGCTGGTGAAAGCCAAGATATTAAGCAAGGCGCAGGCTGATGAGTGGAATGACCACCTCAAGACGACCTACGACCAAGTGCTCGCACTGCATCGGCAGAACTGGAACGGTATATGGTTCAGGATCGTGCGCAACTTCTTCTGGTCAGCTACAGCCGGGAAGTTTGATGCCATCGTTGGTAATCCGCCTTGGGTTCGATGGTCGAATCTCCCAGAGGCGTATCGGAATCGAGCTAAACCCACCTGCGAAAAGTATGCCATTTTCTCGGACACCAAGTTCCACGGCGGCAACGAATTAGACATTCCCGCCATCATCACTTACACAGCGGCTGACAAGTGGTTGGTCGAAGATGGACGGCTTGTGTTTGTCATCACGCAAACGGTGTTCCAGTCGCCTTCGTCGCAAGGCTTCCGGCGCTTCCGGATCAATGCAACCGATCGCTTAGTGC
>NZ_QPKJ02000058.1 GCF_003344625.1 Solirubrobacter deserti
GACCTTGGAGGATTGTTTTAGGACTCTTAGATCACTTCTTAGGGTTTTAATAACAGCCATTGATCAAAATAAAAGCCTATACTATTTATACATCACTTAAGGAGGCTTTTAGAGGGGGGAGACTTACACTTTGAGACTTTGGAGACCTAGTAGCAGCCCCCTAGCAGCCCTAGCACGAAATTGGAGGCCTCCCAAGGTTGAAAAAGAAGGCTTGGAGCAAGGAAGAAGAAGGCGAAAGGTACATTTGAATACACCATGATGCTTAGAATGGAGTTTTGTTTAACATAGTTTTATTTTAGAATTTTCTGCATAGTAACATGTTTAGGATTGTTTTTCTTCTCTTCTTCTCTCTTTTCATGTCTAGTTCATGTTAGGAATGTATGTCTAAGTTAGGTACTCTTAGGTTACAAGTAAAAGAATTAATCGTTAATGCATGATAGGATTAAAGTAGAATGCATGATAGGATTTATTTTTATTAGTATACATGATAGGATTTCTTTATTAGTATTTATGATAGGATGTAATTTATTTCCTTATTAGTATGCATGATAGGATGTAATCTATTGTTAGTATGCATAATAGGGTATTTAATTAGTATATTCAAAATAATCTAATTCATGAGTAGTATGCATATAGGAAATATTAGGTTAGTTTCATATTTTCTATAATAGTAATCATGTTAGGATATTAGGATATTAGCTAGTATTTTTATCATTCTTTTCATAGTTATTCTAATCACATGGGATGCTTGGTTGATATATATAAAAATGTGTTCGAGGGAACTTGCAAAGGTGAGCCTCTTCCCTTGTGTTTGGATAATTTGTTTTAATGCATTTATGTCATAGTTTTAATTTTGTTTTGCATAGTTTTCTAGTCTATCATGTTAGTATGCATATTAGGATTTTTATTTAGAACTTTATATGGTTTAAGGATTGTTTTAAGGCCATTTTAAGTATATATGCAAATCTGTCCAGATTTGAATATATACTTTAAATAGACTTTTTACCATCTTTGAACCATATTTTACATTGTTTTACATATGGTAATGATAGTATATCATGTTAGGTTGCATTATAGCTCATTCTCACATTGTTCATTTATTATTTTCATGACTTTTGAAGCATTTTAAAAGGTGTATTTAATTCTGTCCATGAATTGAAAATGCCTTTAAAGTGCATTAAATGTCATTTTTTAGGCTCAAATTAACTTAGAAACATGCCTAGGTTCCCATAGCTAACCTAGATTGCATTTAGGACATTTTCATACATTGTTCATATTTCTTTAATTGCATTTTTAGTTATTTTCCAGAAATTCCAGCATGCATATTGTTAGTATTTTAGGTATTTAGACTAACCTAGGATTAGCTAGAAACCCTAGGATTAAGGGGGTCACTTGACCCCACTTAGGACTCTTCTTTGTTGTAAGAATTACAACAAAACTAGAGTTCTATTTAATCTAGGAGTCTACTTCGAGAATGATTCTAAAAATGTGATTTTTAAGAATTCAAATTGGAATGAAATTCCATCTCTCATCAACAAGTGTTTTGATCAAATTCAAACTCTCGAAGCTAGAGTCCAAGATAAGATAGAATATCTACAATTGTTTAGTTCATTACAATAGGAGAGTCCTAGGGTAATCGAACTACGTGGACTTTGATCTTTGTCAAGCAATTGATAAGGTACGTAGGCAATCAATAGGGTGCA
>NZ_QPKJ02000059.1 GCF_003344625.1 Solirubrobacter deserti
GCTGCTGCTCGCGTCGGACTACGAAGGCTCCTTGCTCGAGATCACGCCTCGTGGACGGGCGAGTTCGTCGAGGAGGATCCGTTTGCTGTGGTCGGAAGACGGCCGCCTCCCTAGGCTCTGGGTCGTGCCCGACCTCCTCATCTGTGTCGACGGCAGCGCTTCAGAGGACGACGCCCGCGCATGCCGCGAGCAGTTCGACATCCTCGCCGATCGAATGTGGTCGTTCCAACTCGCCTTCGTCGACCAACTCGATGAGTTGCCAGCCACCACACCGGGCGGCCTGCCGGTCCTGCGCACCATCGGCGTCGCCATGGAACTGCCGGACCCGGGCGATGACACCGATGAGACCGCGATCAGGGACGATGTCGCGGCTCTGATCGAAGCATTCTCCGGCCTCGCCCGGAACGCGGCGATTGAGTTCGTCGTGGAGTACCGCGAAGAAGCCGTCGGCTCCCTCGACGGCGGAGCCGGCGACGTTCGCTTCGTCGCCGACTTCTTCGGCGACAACTGAGCGCAGGCATCCCAAGGTCGCGTAACGCCGTCCTGGAGCTACGCCTGTTCGTTGAGAAGCGCTTCGTCGGCAAGCCCGAGCCTTGCCTGCAGGCAGCAGCTGACTACCCGGCGTCGCGACGCATCGCCTGGTCCACGACTCGGCCTGCTGCCGGTATTCCTCGATCTGTGCACGGACAGCCGCGTCGATCTCTTCCCAACTCGCCGGACTGTCGTGGTGCACGAGCACGGCGTAGGCGATCTCCGCGAGTTCTTCGGGATTCAGGGGCAGGTTCCATGCCTTCACGAACGGGACAAGCGCCCCGCTTCCCCGTTCGACCTGCTCTGGCGTTGGTTCCACGCCGCCAGTATGCCTCCGGAGCGCCCCGGCTCGTCGTAGCGACCGAGCCGATCGAATGCGCGAATCCGTCGAAAAGCGCTCATCTGCGAGCACCCGTCAGCCACGGTCGACCGTCATCGCCAGGCCGGATCTCGAAGCGCAAAGTCGCGGGGACTCGCGTGAGCCAGCAGCTCTCCCAACGAACGCCGCACGAGCATCTGGCGGAACGACTTGCAGCCGTCGCCGAACCACTCGGGACTGGCGACCGCATCGCCGGACAGGTCGTGCTCACGCACGACCAACGGTGGGAGCAAACCTCCTCGTAGCGGCATCCATCGCCATGTCCCGCAACGTCCGCAGCGCGCTCCATCCGTCCCGTGCCGTGCACGCGCCGCCGCCGCGAGCTCCTCACCGGCAAACCACGCCACGTCCCCAGAGGGCACGACAAGTTGGAAGGCACCTGCGTCTCCACCACGCGGCCACCTGACCGGCAGCAACGACACCGAGAACCGGGCGCGAACCTCGTCGGCGAGCGCCGCGTCAACACAGATGGCGTCGAATCGCCAATTCGGGACCCAAGCACCGCGAACGGTTACGCCTTTGCGCTGCAGCCTCAGCGATCCGGCCTGCTCCGACAAGGGGGTGCCACACGCGCGACACCAGCCGCCTTCGCCGAACATCGGCGTCAAACCCCAGCTGTCGTCCGGCCAAGGCCAACCACGGTGCCGCCGCACGCCTATCCCCACGAACCCATCCTCAAGCACACGGGCCCTGATGCCCCGGCCCCCGATGGTCAAATCGTCGAGAAAGACCACTTTCGCCTGTGATTGCAAGGTGGCGGTCATGACCAGCCGTGAGCATCGCGGTAC
>NZ_QPKJ02000061.1 GCF_003344625.1 Solirubrobacter deserti
CCAGCTAAAGAACTTAGAAGCAAACGAGCAGCAGACCCGTCAAAAAAATGCATTTAGGAACCTAGATTGCATAATTAAAGTTACCACCCAGAAAGAGGCTTGCTCACTGCTTGAACTGGGGTTTGCCAACGGAGACATTTTCTAGGTTTGTTATTGATAAGCGCTGTGGCTTGTTGAATATCGGTCTCTGAAACCTGATCAAACTGTGTTCCCTTCGGGAAATAGTAGCGAAGTTCTCGATTGAACCGTTCATTTGTGCCCCGTTCATTCGGGTGATAGGCGTGGCAAAAGTAAACCGGTATCCGATAGCGCTTTGTAAGCGCCTGATCGCAGGAAAACTCTTTACCGTGATCAACCGTCACTGATCGAACCGGACCCGGAAAGTCCACCATCAGTCTTGCAAATCCCTTGAGAACAGCATTTTGTGATAAGTTTTCAAGCTTAGTTGTCGCCATTAAACGTGTCACCCGATCGACAATGGTCAAAACAGCAGCCTTTGACCCGCGACCACCGCGAACTGTATCCATCTCTAAATGTCCTTTTTCGGTTCGCCGGTTAGCTGACTCACTGCGAATCTCAATTGAGGTGCCTACTGCTTGGTTATAGCGCGACCGAAGGTCTTGTCTTCTTTTATGACGTTTACCGTGATCAAAGAGTTGGCTTGGCTGAAAATCGACTTGTCTTTGATAAATCCAGTGGTAAATCGTGTGTGGCGCACAGTGAACGGCATAACCGACCATTTCAGGGGACCAACCTAGGTTTAGCTTCTCAGTTACCATCCGCTTCAACTTAGGCGTTAAAATCGAGTGCCGACCACAACGATGCCGACAAGTATCGGCATGATCCTGAGCTATAATGGCGCAGTAATCACCTTCAGGGCAACGGTGAAGCTCATGCCTAATAGAAATACGAGAGCGGCCTAAGGTCGCGGCGATGTATTGAATCGTGTGGTGTTGCATCAGTTCTATCTGAGATCGTTCAATTAAGGTTATAATGGCCATGGGACCTGTCCTTCTCTCTAGATGGTATGTTATGCAAACACCATTTTAGCAAGAACGGACAGGTCTTTTTTCACATTTTCTGGGTGGTAACTTTAATTATGCAATCTAGGAGCCCGCATCTTCGGCCCGGCGTTTTGAAGGTTTGGGGGATCGATAACGATAATACTGAGCTCTGGAAACACCGAGGATTCGGCACATCTTGGTTATCTGGTGGTGATGGCTTTCTTGGTGAATGTAATCAAAGATATTGGTTACTTCTGCGCAAGGAAGCCCAGGGCTTTTTTTAGGATTTCGTTCTCCTCAGACAGCGAAGCCAGTCGCTTTTCCATCGCTTTGATTTCGTCTGGCGATTTACCGGATTGAGTTTTGGCCTGGCCCTGGATCCACTTATGAACTGTTGAATAGCCAATGCCATATTCTCTGGCCAGTTGGGCAGCTGATTCGCCTTGCTTATATAGGTTGATAATGTTTTGTTTGAATTCTTTGTCGTAACGAGTTGGCATGTAAAAATTCCTTCCTTTTGAGAGATGATTTATTCATTATACCCTCTCTTAAAAGTTGTCTCAGGAATCAGCTTACATCCAACCCCTACCATTTACCATTTAAAGTCCGGAAGGTCGTAGACACCAAAGATTTGACGATAGGGAACCTGACTGG
>NZ_QPKJ02000030.1 GCF_003344625.1 Solirubrobacter deserti
AGAGTCGAATCGTCATTTTGGTGTTTTTTTGACCTTGGCGACTCTAGAGGCAAGTCACGAGTCGAATCGCCGGTGAATCGTGTGGTGAGTCGTCCGGCGACTTGCCATAACGTGATTGCCGGCCGTCAACGAACCCGATTCCTGATCGTGCTGAAAACCGGTTTTCCGGCTGCGCCGGCAACGCTTCACGGCCACGCAATAAATTGCGTCCCCGTTCACCGTTTTCGGATAGGAAGAACGTCGGAAACAGGACTTACCCTGGCTGAATGGCGTGAATTTTCGCGCTATGCACTTGCGTGCATACTCATGCATGCCGTAAAAACAGAGCCTGCGCGTTTCTGGCGGGTTTTCGGGTGGTTTGTTGCCTGTTTTACCGGTTTCCCGTCAGAAACGCCCTGAGGCCGTTTTAGCGGTGCGTACAATCAGGGCTTTATGTTAAATACTCTCGCACTAGAAATAACAGAGGCTCACTGGAGAACCTCTGTTGAAACTTATCTTTTATCATTCTTAGCAGGTGCACTCATGCGGTCTGTTTCCGCATTTTTCACAGTCATTACAACGCTTACAGACATAATCCACCTCTTTCTGATTACACTCTCTGCAGTAGCTGCAAGTGCAAGCGCTACCAGGTAAGCCGCGTCCGTCACAAATTTTGTCCATTGGATCCATATCTACATCCTTTGTGTGGCTTTTTTAGCGTGCAATTTCAGTGATCACAACTGACGAGTTCGTAAGGACGGATTGATGAGAGGGAAACCCCTGTATTTCAGGGGTTTACATTCCATATAATGCAAATTACGCGGCCTGATAAAAACTTTTTATCGCGGGAATTTCAGTTTTTGTAAGTTGTTAAGCAATGGTTCTAATTTGCTTTTATCTGGTGCTTTCAGGTGTGATTTCAGCCCTTCGTTAGCATGTTGTATAGCTCTCTTTTGATTAGTCATAAATGTTGGCTTGTCTTCCTGAATCTCTTTTTGGAGAGTCCATTTTACTGCTAACCATTCAGCATTTATGAATAACTTATCTTCATCATCCTGCCTTCTTTTTATGAATGAGAAGGCGAGCTCATATATTTCAATGAACTGGGTTCCATATGAGTTATATATAAGACCTTCATCGTATAGACCATATCTCACACCATTTGCACATCGCTCCATTAAATTTAACACTTTAATTAGAGCTGATCTGAATTTGCAAATTTGTTCTAATTCATTGCTATCATTGAGTTTTTTTTGGAGTGAGGATATTTTTCCTCTGATTTTTGATTTTGCGCTTGGGGATGAAGTGTATTTCATCTCCTCAGTGAGTAGATCTATTTGCTCAGCAAGTTCTAGTTTTTTTTCTGCGGGTATGATTACTTTTATATCATCCTGAGATATGGCGGCAGCTTTTTCGCAGTAAGGTGAGATGTCTTTTCTGTTTAATCTATTGTTTGTTTTGTTTTTATACTTTCTTCTTGTTTTATATATTTCAACCATTGCATCATGTATTTCTTTTTCTTTGAATTCTTTTACGAAATCCAATGCATTTTTTTCTTTATTGGTAACAGCATTGTATCGTATGGTTACCATAGCAACAAATAAGCTGGCGAGTCCAAATATTGGCGTTATATATGTGGTTAATGTTATCTCTTCGGTTGTATTTATTACATGCCTGATAATAGTGGCTGCGACTACTAAAAAACATACAAAGTAGACAATAAAAAGGCATATCCAAGGGAGGCCAAATTTTTTTATTTTTTCTTTCATGTGTATGCCGCTATGTGGGTTATAGCGGCGTTTTACTATCAGAAAATGCCTAAGTCAATCTCTCTAACGATTTGGGTCATTTTTTCGACAACGTTAAGCTTCTGCATAGGATTACCTCTCAATCGAGGTGGTAATGATTATCATTATCACCTCTACATAATGTAGAGCCCCATATGTACATGGGTTTCCTCGGCAAGTAAATGCCTACAAGTTTAAGTTTAGTTAAAAAATGTGAGTTCGATTAGTCATTAAGGGTAAATTCACCATGAAAGATCTTCTTGAGATCCTCTGACGATCATCGTAATCTTTTGGCATACAAACGAAAAAACCACCCGGCAAGGTGGTTTTTCGAGGGTTCAGTAAACCGGCAAGTTTCTGAACCGAGGTAACTGGCTAGTAGAGGAGCACAGTCACCAAAACTGTTCGTTTAGTTTAGCCTTAACCGGCGTATAACTTCAAGACTATCTCCTCTAAATCAGTTACCAATGGCTGCTGCCAGTGGCGCTTTTGCATGTCTTACCGGGTTGGACTCAAGATGATAGTTACCGGATAAGACGCAGCAGTCGGACTGAACGGGGGGTTCGTGCATACAGTCCAGCTTGGAGCGAACTGCCTACCCGGAACTGAGTGTCAGGCGTGGAATGAGACAAACGCGGCCATAACAGCGGAATGATACCGGTAAACCGAATGGCAGGAACAGGAGAGCGCACGAGGGAGCCATCAGGGGGAAACGCCTGGTATCTTTATAGTCCTGTCGGGTTTCGCCACCACTGATTTGAGCGTCAAATTCTGTGATGCTTGTCAGGGGGGCGGAGCCTATGGAAAAACGGCCCCTGCGCGGCCTTCTCCCTCTCCGTGCTGCCTGTCCTATGTCGTTATGTGCGCGTTGCTACCGCTCGCCGCAGCCGAACGGCAGGAGCGTAGCGACTGAGTGAGCGAGGAAGCGGAAAAGAGACTGGTTTTACACTGAGCACTGACGCTCTGAGGCTTCTTATGACGAAACAACAGAAAACAGCGCTGAACATGGCTAAATTCATCCAGCATCAGTCTCTACTCCTGCTGGAGAAGCTTAACGAG
Source organism: Solirubrobacter deserti (assembly GCF_003344625.1). Classification (GTDB taxonomy): domain Bacteria; phylum Actinomycetota; class Thermoleophilia; order Solirubrobacterales; family Solirubrobacteraceae; genus Solirubrobacter; species Solirubrobacter deserti. Next base: position 2,826 of record NZ_QPKJ02000030.1, read on the forward strand.
CTTGATCTTGATGCTGAGGCCGACCTTTGTGAGAAACTCCACGATGATGCGGAGCATCTTTTCCGTACACTGTCCTCGAGACTGGATGCATTACAGGATGGTAACTGATGGCCAGAGTGTCTATTAGTGAGGCTGCCCGACTGACGGGTAAGAGTAGAACAACACTGCACAGGTTAATTAAAGCAGGTGACCTGTCCACCTGTAGCGGTGAACGCAATGCAAAAATGGTAGATACTTCAGAGCTTTTACGTGTCTTTGGTCCCTTTGAACAACCGAAGGATGAACACCATTCTGGACAGGTCTCTGAACAGCGTGATACAGCCTCTGCTGACCAGAGTGAACAGGTGATTCGTCATCTGAAACAGGAGATTGAACACCTGAACACTTTACTTTTGTCCAAGGATTCGCACATTGACAGCCTGAAACAGGCCATGCTCCTTCTTGAAAATCACCCGGCAAAATTAACTGAATCCCCGACGCCATGGTGGAAATTCTGGAAAAAATCCTGACCCCGTCATGCTTCAGTTTTCCTCTCCGGCCATCCCGGGGAGTTCCTGAACCTTCCCAAAAATCGTCAGATCTCTGAACGCTCCTCACCACTAAAAATACCCACACCCCACGCAAAATTAAAATTTTGAAGATAACTCATTAATATCAGTTAGTTGTGGGTTATTAAATTACGCAGTATTACTTTCTGTAAGGTGAATCCAAGTCGTCGGCGATTCGTGTACGACTTGCCGACGACTCGCCATAGAGTCATCGACGACTCACTTTAGACTATCAGTAACTTATGACGACTTGACTCTAGAGTCGAATCGTCATTTTGGTGTTTTTTTGACCTTGGCGACTCTAGAGTCAAGTCACGAGTCGAATCGCCGGTGAATCGTGTGGTGAGTCGT
>NZ_QPKJ02000062.1 GCF_003344625.1 Solirubrobacter deserti
TGCTCTGGTTGTGGAACCGGCATGTTCATGGTAGGACCACAAGGTTCAATATCAGCACGAGTCTCAACAATCCTCCCACTACGACGAGGCAATGGGATGTCAAGAACACTTTCATGTGGTGTTTCCTCTTGTACTGTAGGTATTGAAGAAGTTTGTACTGGTTTATCTCCTCTCAATTCTTCTAGAACAATTCTACTTCTGGGCTTGTGGTTCATTACATAGTCTTCTTCTAAGAATCGGGCATTGGTGCTAACAATGACCTTCTGATCCTTAGGACTATAGAATAAACCACCTTTCGTTCCTCTAGGATATCCAACAAATAAACAAACTTCTGTTCTCGATTCCAACTTACTTGTTTTCCCTTTCAGCACATGTGCTGGACTACCCCAAATCCGAACATGTCTTAGACTAGGCTTACGACCAGTCCAAAGTTCTGTGGGAGTAGTAGGTACTGACTTAGTTGGTACCAAGTTCAGAATGTATGCTGCTGTTTCAAGTGCATATCCCCAAAACGAATCAGGTAAATCTGAATAACTCATCATAGATCTCACCATATCCATAAGAGTCCTATTCCTTCTTTCTGCTACACCATTTTGTTGTGGCGTACGAGGTGCAGACAACTGGGATGTAATCCCCTCTACTGATAAGTAATCAGTAAACTCTCCTAAGAGGTACTCGCCACCACGATCGGATCGTAGTGTCTTGATACATTTACCCAGACGCTTCTCCGTTTCCGCCCTATACTCTTTGAATTTCTCAAAAGCTTCGGACTTACGGCGCATCAAATAAATGTATCCATACCTTGAGTAATCATCAATGAAAGTCATGAAGTACTCAAAACCACCTCTAGCCTGGATAGTCATGGGTCCACACAAATCAGAATGAACCAATTCCAATTGCTCTTTTGCTCTATAGCCTTTGGCCGAAAAGGGCCGCTTGGTCATCTTACCTTCTAAGCAGGATTCACAGACTGGAAGTGCCTCCACTTCTAATGAATCTAATGGTCCATTTTGAACCAGTCTTGAAATCCGTTTTAGATTAATATGACCTAGGCGTAAGTGCCAAAGATAGGTTTGGTTCATTTGAGAAGGTTCCTTTCTCTTATATGGCAAACTATTAGTGGCATTCAATTCATTAAGTTGCAGTGTTGGAGAGACAGGATTAATAATATAAAGATCATCCACCAATGAACCAGAACAGATAAAACTTTTATTAAATTTAATAGTAACTAAATTATCAAAATAAATAGAATATCCATCTTTAACCAAACAAGAAACTGAAATCAAATTCCTTCTAATGGAAGGTACATAAAGACAATCCTTTAATATTAAAAATCTGTCTCTACCAAAATTTAAATAAATATTTCCAACTGCAACTGCCGCTACTCTCGTAGCATTTCCCATATGAAGATAAATCTCCCCATCACTAAGCTGCCTGGTTTCCTGGAACCCCTGCAAAGAATTGCAAACATGATTAGTGGCTCCCGTATCTACACACCAGGTACCGGTAGATAACACCGCTAAACATGTCTCAACTACTAGTGAATAAGATTTACCTTGGTTGTTCACTTTGTTGAGATAAACTGGGCACTGCTTCTTCCAATGCCCTGACTTCTTACAGTGAAAACACTTGCCCTTGGGCTTTTTTCAC
>NZ_QPKJ02000031.1 GCF_003344625.1 Solirubrobacter deserti
ATAAAAATTCACCCTTCTCAATTAATGACCACATGGCATATTTCAAACCCTATTAGAATAATGCCAAGTGTGTATTTAAAATATATACAATATACTAGCAACAAGTATATATATAATTAAAAATATATATATATACGGTATTAAAATTTTCGGGGTCTCACAATACCTCCCCCTTAACAGGATTTCGTCCCCGAAATCAGCCGTCAGCAGACAGATAAAATACTTCACACATATGTATATATATTTATATACATAAATCAAGGAAATAACAATTATCTGCCAAATCAAATAAATAAATATTATTTATATACATCACAGAGTAAGATTATGTTGAGAAGTAGAAGCAGCAGTTACAGACACCTTTTGTAATCTGTCTAAAATTTCTTGCTGTACTTCTTTAATCTTATCATTATACTTCTCCAACTCTGTAATCTTTGGATCCATTTCTTTAGCATATGAATCCAACATACGCCTTAACTCTCTATTCTCACGTGTCAGTATCCTATTTTTCATTCGAGTCTCCTTAAGTAACTGTCGTAGACTCTCAACTTCGTCAATTCTGGCTCGCACTTCTGCTGTCCTAGCTTTCAGACGCAGAGCTATATTTTGTACAGAACTTGTAGTTCTAGAACAAAGTGCAAGAGACTCATACAAAGCTTCTATATCAGACCTTTGTGTAAGCATCCCTTCATTTTGAGGAATAACTAAAGGTTGATGTAGTTGAGCATCCAAAGACTCATTCAAATCAGGAATCATGTTAACGGAAGATGGAGATGCCATTGCAAAAACTTAAGAAATCTCAGGAGATTTTTGATAAAAGAATGGTGTAGTTTACGATGCAGAAACGCATTTAAAAGCATTGATATCAGACAGCAAAATCTACTGTTCTCCAACTTTTGAAAAAAATATCCAACAACTGTATCTGCCGATACGTTTTCAGAAAATCAATCATTTGTCAAAAAGTAAACAGTACTAGTACTCATTTTTCAAAAAGTAAACAGTACTGGCACTCATTTTTCAAAAAGTAAACAGTAGTAGTACTCATTTTTCAAAAAGTAATTTTGTCCGCTCTACCGACAATTCACATCAGTTCGAATACATTTTCAGAGAATCAATTATTTGTCAAAAAGTGAACAGTTCTAGCACTCGTTTGTCAAAAAGTAATTTTGTCTGCTTTACCGACAATTCAAATCAGTCTGAATACGTTATCAGAAAATCTCGCTTTATCAAAAAGTACACAGTAATTAGTCTGATACGCTTCAAATCAGTTTGAATTTCTCAACCAAACGTATATTCAAATTTTTGTATAAATTTGGCTCTCCTCTTTCCATCTACTCATCCCACTCTATCTTTCGTTCCTATATTTGAAAATGCAGCATCTCGTTTTGATTCATGAAAATCATCTTCATGTTCTACCATTGCATAAAATTTTTGTTCAATATCTACTCTTAACTCCATTTCTGAAATTCTTTAAGAATGTCAGAAGAAATGCTTTCTTCTATCACTACCACTAGAAACAGCTTTATTTATCCTCATTCACCAAAAATTGGTATTTGCTTCAATCTCCATCGTTACATGTAACAATAGAAGCTATATCACTTTTTGTTATGTGTTCCATCTTGCTGGTTTCCTGCTCCTCATAGCTACTTCCCCCAATTCGCCAACTGAGAAATCACCTTCTCAGTTTCAAGCTCTATTATTAAAAGTAGCATTCACAAGAGCTCGTAGCGAAGCAGAGATGGATTATGGGTTATCATTCAGGGACAACAATGGGTTTTTACCATCAACGAAAATCTTTAACAGATTTTCATTAGGTGAGAAGCCAGTCCGAAAGGTGTCTACCCTACCTTGTGCTCACTCTCTTCTGTCATAGTTATCTAAGCTATACAGAAGTTTCTAAGGTGTAGGACAACACCTTGAAAGATGATCCGAAACTAGGGTTTCCTACGTAAGGAAATCTAATCTCACCATCATCATCTTGCTTTCCTCATCTCCTTGAGAATATCAGTGAGTCATCATCATCATCATGATCTTGTTTATTCTTATCTTTACCATGATGATATTTGAGAAGTATCCACATCATGAATCTCATCTTTTCATGATAATATTTGTGATGCATCCTCATCATGAATCTCAGAATAACGGATCACCCCTAAATATGGTTTTTGAGGATACTGCTATAGATCCTTTATAATGCCATTTAGGTGGATCATAGTAGTTGATACTTGCCTCCACAACTTGTATCTCTCATGGGTAACTATTGATTCCTATTAATCTCAAGAGTATGGGTCACTGTTTGTATCCCCTAAATATAATTTTTATGGAGATAACTATTGATCCCTATTAATTATATCTTGGGAATCAAACATAGTTGAGTGTGCATGTGTTACATCGACATGCATTTCCAAGCAATCCTTTCCATACTCTAACATATAGACTTTGAGGTTGATTCTACCAGGCATGCAGTAGTCTGTCAAAGATTATATCATATGCATCCTCAAAGTGCATCTCCAAACAATTCATACTCTAAGATATATTCTTTGGTATGAAGATTTAGCCAGCAATTTCATCAGAATACGAAGAAAATACTCTATTATCCATGTAATAGCAGTCAAACTACTTCACCGACCTAAATCTCCAAGCGATATGTATTCTAAAGAATACTCTTTGGTATGAAGAGATTTAGCCAACTCTAAAGGGAATGAAGTCTCAAGGTCCGAGAAAATTTGGAGCTTCTAAGCCTCAAATACTTGTTTCAAAGTTCAAGACTTAAGCTGTGGAAATACTTGTAATGTTTGTATCTACCAAATGTAAATACCACTTACTACCACTGTACACTTGATTATGATTTATATAAAAATCAAGCATCAAGAAAATCATCCTCTATGAAATAATTGTGCTTTCATAATTTCAAGTATTTCTACCATAATCAACTGTTATGTGTAATCTCAATAGACTACTAATGATCCATACCAGAATCATTCACATATAAATATCACTAATGATTCTTCACGAATCATAATCACATAATTACACATTTTCTCTACCAAAGAAACAAGATTATACTCATAATATACCATCACTCAGGTATTGTACTTTATCTCATATTTATACAAGTATTCATACACAAATATCATACACACATACATATACACACATATATATGTATATACACAACCATCATACATATATATATAAACACATATATATATACATGTACACACATACGTCTGCCCTAATCTCAATCCAAGTAAAGTTACTATAACTCTACTTTACAGGATCAAAGGGCTCTAAATCATCACCTACTAAAGTGAATTCGCCTCCCCCTTAGGATTAGACATCTCAGTCCAAACCTGAAGTTACAAATACTACAACTCAGTAACTCATTCATGGATAGTGTTTCTCTTTCGTGACTAGTACTCACTCAACAACCAAAAGCTCTGATACCAAAACTTGTAACACCCCACACAGGGTACCCCCTATGCGGAAATGCCACAGTGACACAAAATACCAAGCGCTTATCTTTTAAATAATTTCATTTAAAATTTATTGAGTTTAAAACAATTTTTCAAAAATACGCGTGCGGAAGACTTTAAATAATTTACAACATCTCAAAAATTAAAGATAGCGCTGAGTACTAGTTTGTATCATGAGTACAGTCCCGTAATGTAC
>NZ_QPKJ02000064.1 GCF_003344625.1 Solirubrobacter deserti
ACAATTATTTATGCACAAATAGGAAATTTAAATACAAAGATAAATAAATATACCAGTTGGCCGAGTCATCCTTCCAATACATGTTCATATGCCTTTTTCTTGTTGTCTACAGAAACGTTTTAACCTCTGCTCTGATACCAACACTGTAAGGCACTCGATAACCTCGTAAAGGCGCGGAAAATGGGTGAAAAATTTAAACTTTCTATTTAGTTCTGAAAACACTTTCGTGATACATCCCCTTTTTACATTACAGAAATATTTACAACCTGTACAATACAAAACATCATTTTACTACTTTTGAAAACTCCCACAGGGTCAACTATATACATATACATATCAAAAATACACATAAGTTTTCGGGATGTCTTTCTTCTTCAAAACTGGCATATGAACCGCATTGGAGTGGAATAGCTCAGCCAACCTCGTCTGACATCCTAATCATCTGCATCACAAGAACTAAATGAGCAATAGCTCAGTAAATGGAAATCCATGCATGCTTATGAACGTTTTTCACTTGAAACTCATTTAGTCTTGGTACCCTTAATTGCCTTGGAAAACATTAACCTTTAAAGCATATTTGGGCCCCCTCCTTGATATAGTTCCTAACTCAGTGACATAGCAGGCATCCTCTTAATAAATAATATAACATTTGAGGCGTACCCTGTCTTGGAATTACCCTCAAGGGATTTGACCTCCCTCTTGTTTGGCTTACCCTGTCTTGGAATTACCCTCAAGGGATTTCACCACCTCTACCCACTAGGTCAGCAAGCTAAGAACCATACCCCTCTTTAAAAATAAACAACATCTAGGGTAAAGACTCTTTATTCAAATCATTTCCTGTAAATAGATATTTTATGCACGAAAATATGACATGCTTCATGAAAATGATATGAACAATTATCAGACATATATCAAACTCAATGTCATACATATATCACCTTTCACATATACAATCATATAAATAGGTTCTTGTGATGCTATAGTGGAATTTCCACTTACCTGGTGTCCAGGAAAGTTAAATGAAAGTGAGAGACAGATTCCTTTCTCCCAGATGCTCGATGTGCTTAAACTCCTGATCATAACATTTCAATCAATACCCTTGTCATTGTTTACTCTTAAGTGCCTTTCCTTATGAACACATCATGTAACTGACAACTAACTGTTACATCTATTGACAATAATACTTCCTACCTTTTCTTTTCTGTTTCTAAGCATGTATTTCCTAGTAATCACCATGGTAGTAAGTTTATCATATCAATACTGTCCTATATATCAAAGTTTAACATTGGTAGCAATACCACTACCATGATCACATTATATGAACTTATGTCTAAGAATAATTGCATATCATCCATCTAAATGCATAGTTTAGCTAATCCCATCAGTTTCCTTATGCTTTCTCATTCTTTTCTATCTTTTACCTTATGTATCACAAATATAGGCCAGCTCCTCATATTCCTCACTAATTCTTATGTTTTACCTATTGTAGCACCATTACATGCTAACTCTTCATATTCCCTCACTAGCTTTCATCTTTTATCTATTGTAATACCCTTACACCAGCCATAGTACTATAAGCTTTTATTGTAGTTCCTAGCTAGCTAGATCACTAGAATGAGTTCT
>NZ_QPKJ02000065.1 GCF_003344625.1 Solirubrobacter deserti
AACTAAAGACCAAGTTATTATGGTTAATGAAATACAATTTTTTAATCTGTTACTCATTTTTGTAGATATCACAATGGTTATACTCAATCAAATATCTGAAAATGAAAATGACTACTGTTTGACTGAACCTTCTAATAATAAGAGGCTAATAGAATTGGGAAGTGTTCCTAATTCAGGATACTATCTATCACTAAGCGATGCTTCCTCTTGGGTATTAGATACCGGGGCTAGTTCTCATATATGTAACAATATTAAAGAACTTAGAGGAAGTAGGCGATTAGGTCAAGATCAAGTTTCCCTTCGAGTAGGAAATGGGGCAAGCGTTGCTGCATTAGCTGTTGGGACTTGTGACTTAAACCTGCCATCAGGACATGTTATGAAATTAGAAAACTGTTTATTTATGCCAGGAATAGTCAGGAACATTATTTCGGTTTCAACCTTAACTTGTTCTGGCTATGAATTTGTTTTCAATAGGTATAGTTGTACTATTTCTATTGGAAATAAATCTGTTGGTTCTGGCATATACTTAAATGGTTTATATTTTCTAAACATGGATGGTAGTGTTAATTGCTTGGAGGATAGACATGATGCCAAGAGGCATAAAAGACCTCAAGATGAGAAAGACTCAACCTATGTATGGCATTTAAGATTAGGTCATATTAGTGAGGAAAGGATCAACAAGTTAGGAAAGGATGGGCAGTTGGGCTCATATGCACTTGTGCCCTTACCTACTTGTGAACCTTGTCTCATGGGTAAGATGACCAAATCGCCCTTTACTGGTCACAGTGAGCGGGCAGGAGACATACTTGGCTTGATACATTCTGATGTATGTGGACCTTTGAATAAGGTTGCCAGAGGTGGTTTCACCTACTTCATTACCTTTACCGATGATCACTCACGGTTGGGTACGGTGTATCTCATGAAACACAAATCTGAATCCTTTGAAAAGTTCAAGGAATACAGAGCTGAAGTAGAGAAATAGACTGGCAATAGTATTAAAGCTCTTCGATCGGATCGAGGAGGGGAATACTTGACCACTGAGTTTTTAGATCATCTGACTGAGGCTGGCATATTATCACAGTGGACTCCTCCTGGTACACCTCAGCTCAATGGTGTATCTGAAAGGAGAAATCGTACTTTGATGGACATGGTACGATCGATGCTGAGTTACACTGATATGTCAATATCCTTTTGGGGATATGCATTAGAGACAGCCGCTTATTTATTGAATAGGGTTCCTTCCAAATCTGTCCCTAAGACACCCTATGAGATATGGTATGGGAAGAAACCAAGTCTAAAGCATCTAAGGATTTGGGGTTGCGTTGCATATGTTAAGAACCAAAATGCAACAAAACTGGAAGCTAGGTCAGACAAGTGTAGGTTTGTAGGGTACCCAAAAGAGTCTTTGGGATACTACTTCTATCACACTAGCGAAGAGAAAGTCTTTGTTAGTAAGTTTGCCGTCTTTCTTGAAAGGCAGTTCATAGAAGAAGGAGGCAAAGGTCAAGTGATAGATCTCGAGGAATTATCCGAGAGTACGCAAACCAACACTGATACCACACCTGCCCCTGTTGAGGCAGAACCTACTGGTACACAACCACTTCGTAGATCTGGTA
>NZ_QPKJ02000007.1 GCF_003344625.1 Solirubrobacter deserti
GAGGACGCCGCGATCAGCGGCGACGGGATGCGCTTCAAAGCCAAGCTCGACGTCGTCGAGTCGATGGGCTCCGAGCTGTACGTGTACTTCGAAGGCGGTGAGGTCCGCCAGGACCAGTTGGACGAGCTGGCGGCGGACACGGGCGCCGAGGAGGTCCCGGGCGCCGGGTCGAGCGTCGTCGCGCGCCTGGACGCGGCGAGCCGGGCCGAGGCCGGGGCTGAGGTCGAGCTGGTGCTCGACCCCAGCGCGATCAAGCTGTTCGACCCGGCCAGCGGAGCCGCGCTGCGCTGAGACGCTAGGAGTGCTTCTCGGCCGCGAGCCCGCGCGGCTCGGCGGTCGGCGTCGGCGTGCCGGGCGCGTGCAGCAGGTTCTTGACGCCGTTGATGCCCTGGACCTTGCGCGCCTCGGTGCCGAAGCGCTCGATCCAGGCCTCGTCCGCGACCGTGCCGCGCAGATAGACGACGCCCGCCTGGACGTCGACCGAGACGTCGCCCTTGGGCGCGTCCGCGGGACGGAAGATCTCGCTGCGCACGCGGTCGGCGAGCGTCTGGTCGTCCATGTCCTCGCGACGGTGCGGGATGACGCCGTGCGCCATGCCCTTGGCCGGGCCCGCAAGGCCCCTCGCCTTGTTGCGACTGAGGTAGCCGGCGACCGCGGCGGCCGCACCAGCGCCCATGACGAGCAGTGCTCCGGTTCTCATTTCGGGTCTTCCCCCTTGATGGTTGCCGTCTTGATAACGGCTACCCGGGGTCTTGGGCGGCTACGCCCCGACCGTGTCCCCGTTGAGCGCCTCTTCGAGCCGCCCGACGATCGTGAAGACGCTGTCCAGACCCGTGATCCGGAACGTCTTGACGATCGCGTCGTTCGAGCACACGACCACCAACCGGCCGTCGAGGCGGCGCAGGCGGCGATGCGCACCGATCAGCACGCCGAGCGACGAGGAGTCGATGAAGGTCGTCTCCGTGAGGTCCACCACGACGTGGGTACGGCCCTCGTCGATCGGAGCGGACACGCGTTGCTTGAACTCAGGGGCGGTGAAGAGGTCGATCTCGCCGGCGACGGAGACGATGTGGGTATCAGCGTCGACTGATCGATCTTCTATTGCAAAAGCTACGGCCATCGCGGATGGTGATCCCCCGCGAGGCCGTTTTCCAATCTCGCCGAACGGCTAGTTCGCTGACCCCGCGTACTCGAGCCGCACGTGGAGGAACTCGCGCTCGCCCTCGGGGGCGACGCGCAGCTCGTCCGCCAGCTGCTCGATGACGTTGCCCACGCCGGGCACCGCGGCGTCGACGACGAGCGCGTCGCCGCCACCCGGACGGAGCGGACCCACGCGCAGCGAGAGCGTGCGCGGGCCGGGCTGGAACGCCACATCGACGGTGCCGTGAAGCACGTGCGCGGGCGCGCGGGCGGCGATCAGGTCGGCGACCAGGACCGCGTCGTCGAGGCGGTCCAGCGGCAGGTCGGCGCGCGCGGCCAGCATGCCCACGACGCGGCGCAGGATCGGGCCGACGAGCGGCCCGGCGGCGATGGAGACGGTCGTCGGCGCGTCCGCGCCGGAAGGCTGGCTCGTCACGCAGCGTCCCCCGAACGCTGCCGCGCGAACGTCATCGCCACTCGGCTGCCTCCGCCCGGAACGGGCTGGAGCTCGACCTCGTCGGCGATCGCCGCGATCAGCGGCAGGCCGAGGCCCGGGCCGTTGGTGTCCGAGCTGGACCCGATGCCGCGCCCGTGATCGGCGACGATGACGCTCACAACGTCCTCCGACGGGACGATCGAGATCTCGACCGGGCCGGGAACATCGGGCGGATAGGCATGGCGCACGACGTTCGTGCACGCCTCGGTGACGGCAAGCCGCAAGTCCTCCACAAGGTCATCGGGCAGCTTCAGCGCCTCCGCGAACGCGCCGAGCACGTGACGGATCACCGACACGTTCTCCGGCCGGGCCGGAAGCGTCAGCTTCACGTCGGTGGTCGTGCGCTCCGTCACCGGCGGGACGGAGCGAAGTTGCGTCTGTGCGTTGCCCATGAAATGTCACGCGTCCTGGTACCCCCGGCAGTGCTGCGCCTAACCGTGGCCGCACCTGGAATATTGCGGTTCGAAGGATGACACGTCCGGCCTGCGGTTGAGGCGGTCACGCGGCAGGCCGCACGCTGCGGACGGTGGGCGGCTGAGGCTCGCTGCTCTCGGCGGCGTTCGCGTGCGCGCAGATCGCCTTGAAACCGGCCTGCAACAGATCGTTCCCGGCCTTCGCGGCGAGCACGGTCGCGACCGTGCGGCCGGCCGCGGGGGAGTGCAGGCGCAGGGCCACCAGCCCGAGCGAGGCCCAGGCTCCTGTGCAGCGGGTGCACAGGAGCAGCTCGCCGATGGCGTAGCGCAGGCGCCGGCCCTTCGGCTCGCGTCGCGCCTCGTCCACGAACGGGCGCCGCATCCAGGTCTCCACCTTCTCGTGCACGACGAGCTTGGAGAGCGCGAAGCTCGCCACGGCCAGCGTCGGGAGCTCGTGCTGCGGGATGGGCGCACGCCGGCGGGCGCTGAGGGCGGTCCCGGCCAGCAGCGTGCCGTAGATCGCGGACAGGGCCGCGTAGTCAGACGGCTCGGTCGGGGTGTGGTCGACGGGCTCCAACTCAGATCGGCCGCGGGTTCGGATCGGGCGGGAGCGGCATGGGGTCCGGTGAGGGCGAGGGCGGCGCCGGGTCGGGGCCGGGGCCGGGCGGTCTGGGGTCTGGGGTCGCCATGGACTTCGGCTACCCCAGGGCCTCGCCGCTTAACGCAAACGAGGCGCCCGTGAGGACGCCTCGTTCACTGAGGAGGAGGGTTGTGGCGCGCCTGCCGGAGAGTGGAGGGCATCCGTACGACGCGACATCCCGTTTGTTCCCGGTTGTTGCCGTGGCAAACCAACACAGGCTCAATTTCCCCCTACTGCGTCCAAAATGTCACGGCGCGGACCGCTCTCCCTCCGCTTCGCCTCCCACCACCGGTCGGGCGACGTTCGGATCGTCGTGCGGGGTGCCGCGGTTGAAGCGATCGCGCGGCGCACCCGTGCCGCCGTAGCGCTCCGCGTCTTGGCCGCCGATCGTCGTGCCGTCCTCGGTCTGCTCCCCAGCGTGCTCGCTGGTGTCGCCGAGCGGGGTGCTGTCATCGGAGCCGATGATGCTGAGCGGATTCTGGTCCGCGCCCGGGTCTCCGGCGTCCGAGAGGTCGTTCTTCTTCATGGAGTTCATGACGAGGAACGTGATGAAGCCGGCGATGATGAGGATCACCAGCACGCCGGCGATGACGTATCCCATAGGGGTTCGGCTACCCGTCGCTCGTGGAGGGTCAAACGGCTCGCGCCCCTGGGTAACCCCGATTCCATGGCTACTGAACTCGCAGGCAAGAAGATCGCGTTCCTCGCGACCGAGGGCGTGGAGCAGGTGGAGCTGACGGAGCCGTGGAAGGCGGTCGAGCAGGCCGGCGGCACGCCGGAGCTGGTCTCGGTCGAGGACGGCGAGGTGCAGGCCTTCAACCACCTCGACAAGGCCGACACCTTCAAGGTCGACAAGACGGTGAGCGAGGCCACGGCCGCCGACTACGACGGGCTCGTGCTGCCCGGCGGCGTCGCCAACCCGGACTTCCTGCGCATGGACGAGGACGCCGTGAGCTTCGTGCGCGCGTTCTTCGAGCAGGCCAAGCCGGTCGGCGTGATCTGCCACGGCCCGTGGACGCTCGTCGAGGCCGACGTGCTCAAGGGCCGCACGATCACGTCCTGGCCGTCGCTGAAGACCGACATCGAGAACGCGGGCGGCACGTGGGTCGACGAGGAGGTCCACGTGGACCAGGGCCTCACGAGCTCGCGCAACCCCGACGACCTGCCGGCGTTCTGCGCCAAGATCGTCGAGGAGTTCGCCGAGGGCAAGCACGCCGAGCAGGCGCGCAGCGCGTAGTCGCGTGGCCACGGCGATCCTCGACATCGACGGCACGCTGGTCGACACCAACTACCACCATGCCGTCGCGTGGTACCGCGCCTTCCGGACGTTCGGATTCGTCCTGCCGCTGTGGCGCATCCACCGGCACATCGGGATGGGCGGCGACCAGCTCGTCGCCGCCCTCGCCGGCGAGGGCTTCGACCGCGAGCACGGCGAGGCGGTCCGGGCGGCGGAGAAGGTCCTCTACGTGCAGCTCATCGACGAGGTGCAGCCCTTCACGGGCGCGCGCGAGCTGATCTCGACCCTGAAGGGCGAAGGTCACGTCGTGGTGCTGGCGTCCTCGGCCAAGCCCGAGGAGCTCGAGCACTACCTCACGCTGCTCGACGCGCGCTCGCTCGTCGACGGCTGGACCGACTCGGGCGACGTCGAGAAGACCAAGCCCGAGCCCGACCTCGTGAACGCCGCGCTGGAGAAGGCGGGCGCGAAGCCCAAGGACGCCGTGATGATCGGCGATTCCACCTGGGACTGCCTGGCCGCGGAGGCCGCCAAGGTCCGCTCGATCGGTGTGCTGACGGGCGGGTTCAGCGAGCAGGAGCTGCGCGACGCCGGCGCCGCGGAGGTGTTCGAGTCGGTCGGCGAGTTGGCCAAACATGTGAACGAGGTCGTCGTAAGGGTTTGAACGAAGAGCGCGGCGGAGATAGGGCGATGCGAGGCCGGCACTGGAGGCGTCCGGCACAAACCCACGACGGACGCTGCTGCTATGGATACCCTCGAAGCTACCTCGCCGCCCGCACCCCCGGCAAGCCCTGCTCGGAGGTCCGCGGCACGAGAGGAGAAGCCTGTCGCGATGACCTCCGTCCGGTCCGAGGACGGTCCGAGCCGTTCCGAGGAGGATCGGCGCCTGCTGATTCGCTACCACCGCCACGGTGACCAGGCGGCCCGTGAGCAGTTGGTGCAGCGCTTGCTGCCGCTTGCGCGGCGTATGGCGCGGCGCTACCGCCGCTCCGACGAGCCGCTGGATGACCTCGTGCAGGTCGCGACGCTCGGCCTGATCAAGGCCATCGACCGCTTCGACCCCTCGCGCGAGACCGCGTTCTCGTCCTACGCCGTGCCCACGATGCTCGGCGAGCTCAAGCGCTACTTCCGCGACAACGGCTGGGCGGTCCATGTCCCGCGCGGGATGCAGGAGCGGGTGATGCAGGTCGACAACGCGATGAAGGACCTGTCGCGCAGGCTCGGTCGGTCACCGTCGGCCGCGGAGGTCAGCGAGGCCCTGAACCTGTCGACCGAGCAGGTGCTCGAGGCGATGGAGGCGGCTTCGGCGTACGACGCCGTGTCGCTGGAGTCCTACCGGTTCGGCGACGAGGGCGACGGTGAGACGTACGCAGAGTCGATCGGCGTCGAGGACGACCGCTTCGAGCTGGTCGAGTACGGGGCGACGATCGCGCCGACTTTGCAGGCGCTGCCGGCGCGCGACCGGATCGTGCTCCACCTGCGCTTCGTGGAGGACATGACGCAGGCCGAGATCGCCGAGCGGGTGGGCGTTTCGCAGATGCACGTGTCGCGCCTGATCCGGCGTGCGCTCGAGCGTTTGCGGACCGTCGCGGAACACTCGGGATAGCCTGATTGTCGAAGTGGTTGACCCCCTGGGGGATAACCGCTTCGGCCGAATCAGGAGAACCACTTCCGCACGTACGCGGGTTTGCGGGCCGACCGTCACCGGTCTGACGGGTCCCGTTTCAATTGAAGCGCTTCTCGGAGAGCGGGTTCGGCAATGGCCCGCGTTCTCGGCATCAACGCTGTATTCCACGATCCCGCTGCTGCGCTGGTGGTCGACGGTGAGACCGTCGCCGCCGCGGAGGAGGAGCGCTTCTCCCGGCGCAAGCACGGCAAGACGCCCGTCGCGTTCTCCACCTGGGAGCTGCCTGAGCAGGCGATCCACTGGTGCCTGGCCGAGGCAGGGCTCACGCCCGCCGACCTCGACGCGGTCGCGTACTCCTACGACCCCGGGCTGTGCCGGCCGATCGGCGCCGACATCACGTCCGACAACTGGGAAGGGCTGCGCACCCTGTACGCGCAGCGGGCGCCGCTGTTCCTGAAGACCGTGCTCGACGGGTGGGAGGGCGACTTCCGGTGGGTGCCGCACCATCTGGCGCACGCGGCGTCGGCGACGTTCGCCTCCGGCTTCGAGAACTGCTCGGCGCTCGTGCTCGACGGGCGTGGTGAGCGCGGCTCCTACCTGGCCGGCCGCTTCCAGAGCGGGCGCTTCGAGGTGCTGCGCGTCCAGGACCTCCCGCACTCGCTGGGGCTGATCTACGAGGAGCTGACGGCGCACCTCGGGTTCCGGCGCTCGTCGGACGAGTACAAGGTGATGGCGATGGCGTCCTACGGGGAGCCGTCGTTCCTGGATGAGTTCCGGCAGCTGGTGCGGCCCGACGGGGCCGGTGGCTTCTGCGTCGAGGAGATCGACTGGGCGCGCTTCGCGCCGGCGCTGGCCAAGGACGCGGAGTTCACCCCGCAGCACGCGGCGCTGGCCTCGACGGTACAGACGCGCCTGGAGGAGATGCTGATCGAGCTGGCCGGGTGGCTGCACGAGCAGACGGGCGACTCGGACCTGGTGCTGGCGGGCGGCGTCGCGCTCAACTGCGTGGCCAACTCGCGCTTGTGGCGCGAGGGACCGTTCGCTCGCGTGTGGGTGCAGCCCGCGTCCGGCGATTCCGGGACCGCGCTCGGCGCCGCGATGCAGGTCGCGCACGAGCTCGGCGACAAGGTCGCGCCGATGCGCACGGCCGCGCTGGGGCGTGGGTGGGACGACGACGAGCTGGCAGCGGCGCTGAACGTGGCGGGCGTCGAGTACACGCGGCCGGACGACATCGCCGAGGCCGTGGCCGCGGTGCTGGCGGAGAACGGCGTCGTCGCCTGGTTCCAGGGACGGTCGGAGTTCGGGCCGCGCGCGCTCGGACATCGATCGCTGCTGGCCGACCCGCGCGACCCGGCGAACCTCGAGAAGATGAACGACATCAAGGGGCGCGAGCAGTTTCGCCCCGTCGCGCCGATGGTCCTGGCCGAGCGCGCCAACTCGATCTTCCGCGACGGCCCGATCCCGTCGCCGTACATGCTCTTCACGCACGGGGTGCACGACGAGTGGCGCGACCGGATCCCCACCGTCGTGCACGTCGACGGCACCGCGCGCATCCAGACCGTCGACCGCGCGGAAGAGCCGTTGGTGGCGCGCATGCTCGAGGCCTTCGAGGCCAAGACCGGCGTCCCGGTGGTCGTGAACACGTCGCTGAACACGGCCGGGCGGCCGATGGTCGACGACCCGCGCGACGCGCTGGAGTGCTTCGGCTCCTCCCCCGTCGACGCGCTCGCCATCGGCCCGTTCCTCATGACGCGCAATCGCGATCGCCTGGCGGTCGCGTGAGCTACGAGATCGTCATCCCGACTTCGGGGCGGCCCTCGCTCGCGTCGTTGCTGGCCGCGATCGGGCCGCGCGACGTGATCGTCGTCGACGACCGGCGGGATCGCTCCGGCGAATTAGAGGTGCCGGCCGGCGTGCGCGTCGCCCGGGGGCCGGGACGTGGACCGGCGGCGGCGCGCAACGTCGGCTGGCGAGCGGCGCGGTCGGAGTGGGTGGCCTTCCTGGACGACGACGTCCTGCCGCCGTCCGGGTGGCGCGAGGCGCTCGAAGCCGACCTCGAGGCCGCGGGTGAAGCCGGCGCGACCCAGGGCCGCATCGTCGTCCCGGTGCCGGAGCGCCCGACGGACTGGGAGCGCAACGTGCGCGGGCTCGAGGACGCTCAGTGGGCGACCGCGGACATGGCCTACCGACGCGAAGCGCTGGCCGCGGTCGGCGGCTTCGACGAGCGCTTCCCGCGCGCCTACCGCGAGGACGCCGACCTCGGCCTGCGCGTCACCGGCGCGGGCTGGACGATCGTCCGCGGCGAGCGCCACATCGTGCACCCGGTCGGGCCCGCCCCGGCGTCGATCTCGCTGCGCAAGCAGGCGGGCAACGCCGACGACGTGCTGATGCGTCGCCTCCACGGCGCCGACTGGCGCGAGCGCGCCGGCGTTCCCGCCGGCCGGCGACCGCGCCACCTCGCCGTGGCCGCGGCCGGCGTCGGTGCCCTCGCCGCCGCGGCGGTGGCCGCCGCGCCCGCGCGTCGCGCCGCCGCGCCGGCCCGCCTCCTCGCCGGCGGCCTCGGCGCCGCTTGGCTGGCGGGCACGGCCGAGCTGGCGTGGGCACGGATCGAGCCCGGTCCGCGCACGCCGCGCGAGGTCGCGACCATGACGTGGACGAGCGCGACGATGCCGTTCTTCGCCGTCGGCTGGTGGCTGCGCGGGCTGCTCGGGCCCACGCCGGACGGCGCTCCGCCGCGGCCGCGCCCGAAGGCCGTGCTGTTCGATCGCGACGACACGCTGATCATCGACGTGCCGTACAACGGCGACCCGGACAAGGTCGTCCCGGTGCCCGGCGCGCTCGAGGCGCTCGAGCGGCTGCGCGCCGCCGGGGTGGGCGTCGGGGTCGTCTCCAACCAGAGCGGGATCGCCCGCGGCCTGTTGACCCCGGCCGACGTGCTCGCCGTACACGAGCGCATGGAGGCGCTGCTCGGCCCGCTCGGGCCGCTCGAGTTCTGCCCGCACGGCCCGGACGACGGGTGCGCGTGCCGCAAGCCGAAGCCCGCGCTGATCGAGCGAGCCGCGGCTCGGCTGGGCGTCGATCCCAGCGAGTGCGCGTTCATCGGCGACATCGGCTCCGACGTCGGCGCCGCGCTGGCCGCGGGCGCCCGGCCGATCCTCGTGCCGACCGCCCGCACGCGCTCGAAGGAGATCGACGCCGCGCCCGAGTGCGCCAAGGACCTGGCCGACGCGCTCGACCTCCTCGGCTTCGCCCCCATCGAGCAACGGGTTGCGGTGGCGGCGTGAAGCACGTGCTCGCCACCCGGCTCGACAACGACGGCGACGTCCTGCTCGCCGGGCCGGCCCTGCGCGCGCTCGCGGCGGGCGCCGACCGCGTCACGCTGCTGTGCGGCCCGCGCGGACGCCAGGCGGCGCATCTGCTACCGGGCGTCGACGAGGTGATCGTCTGGCGCGCGCCGTGGATCGATCCGGACGGGCACCCGGTCGAGCGCGAGGACGTGGACGCGCTCGTCGCGCGGATCGCCGCGTTGAACGTCGACCGCGCCCTGATCTTCGGCTCCTTCCACCAGAGCCCGCTGCCGACGGCGCTGCTGCTGCGGCTGGCCGGCGTGCCGTGGATCGGCGCGACCTCGGTCGACTTCCCCGGCTCGCTGCTCGACCTGCGCCACCTGATCGACGACGACGTCCACGAGGTCGAGCGCTCGCTGGACCTCGTCCGCGCCGCGGGGTTCACGCCACCCGCCGACGACCGCTTGCAGGTGATCCGCGAGCCGTACGAGCTCGAGCCGGGCTACGTGGTCGTCCACCCGGGCGCGTCGGTGCCGGTGCGGGCCTGGTCGCCCCAGCGCAACCGCGAGCTGGTCGCGCTGCTCGACCGCCCGGTGGTGGTCACCGGCGGACCGAACGAGACCGAGCTCACCGCGTACGTCGCGGGCGAGCGCGGCCTCGACCTCGGTGGCCGGACGAGCCTGGCCGAGCTGGCGAGCGTGATCGAGCAGGCGGACGCGATCGTCGTCGGCAACACGGGCCCCGCGCACCTCGCGGCGGCCGTCCAGACGCCGGTCGTCTCGCTGTTCGCCCCGACCGTCCCGGCCGTCCGCTGGCGGCCGTGGAAGGTCCCCCACGAGCTTCTGTACATCGACGTCCCGTGCGCCGGATGCCGCGCCCGCACCTGCCCGGTGCCGGGCCACCCGTGCCTGGAGGGCGTGACCCCCGAGACGGTCGCGGACGCCGTCGACCGACTCGCCCGGAAGGCGGTACCCGCATGAGGATCCTGCTCTGGCACGTGCACGGCGCGTGGACGACGTCGTTCGTTCACGGCGGCCACGAGTACGTCGTGCCCGTCACGCCCGACCGCGGCCCGGACGGCGTCGGCATCGCGCGCACCTACAGCTGGCCGGACACGGTCACCGAGGTCCCGCTGGACCAGATCGCCGACGAGGACTTCGACGTCATCGTCTACCAGCGCCCGCACGAGCTCGAGCTGCGCCCGCCCCGCGGCGAGCAGCTGATCTACGTCGAGCACAACGCGCCGCAGGGCCGCATCAACGAGCTCCGGCACCCGATGGCCGACCGTGACGACCTGCTGCTCGTCCACGTCACGCACTTCAACGAGCTGTTCTGGGACGCGGGCGGCACCGAGACGCGCGTGATCGAGCACGGCATCCTCGATCCCGGCCCGCTGTACACGGGCGAGCTGGCGCGCGCGGCGGTCGTCATCAACGAGGCGCAGCGCCGGGCGCGCGTGACGGGCACCGACCTGCTGCCCCGCTTTGAGCCGTACGACCTGTTCGGCATCGGCGCGATCGACCTCCCGCACGCGGAGCTGCACCGCGAGATGGCCCGCCGCAGGGTCTACGTGCACCCGATCCGCTGGACGTCGCTCGGGCTCTCGCTGCTGGAGGCGATGCACCTGGCGATGCCGGTCGTCGTGCTCGGCACGACCGAGGCCTTCGAGGCCGTGCCGCAGGCGGCGGGCGCCGTCTCGACCCGGGTCGACGTGCTGGAGGCGACGCTGCAGCGGCTGCTCGCCGACCCGGACGAAGCGCGCGAGCGGGGCCTGATCGCCCGCGACGCGGCGCTCGCCCGCTACGGACTTCAACGCTTCCTCGCCGACTGGGACGAGGTGCTGACGGCTGTGGAGGTGGCCCCATGAGAATCGCGATGGTCAGCGAGCACGCGAGCCCGCTGGCGGTGCTCGGCGGCGTCGACGCCGGCGGGCAGAACGTGCACGTCGCGGCGCTCGCGACGGCGCTCGCCCGGCTCGGCGACGAGGTCGTCGTGCATACGCGGCGCGACGATCCGTCGCTCCCGCGGCGGGTCGCGCTCGCCCCGAGCGTGGAGGTCGACCACGTCGACGCCGGCCCGCCCACCGAGGTCCCGAAGGACGAGCTGCTGCAGTACATGGGCGCGTTCGCGGACGAGCTGCGCGAGCAGTGGCTGGCCGAGCCGCCGGACGTCGTGCACGCGCACTTCTGGATGTCGGCCGTGGCCGCGCTGGACGCGGCCGAGGGCCTCGGCATCCCGGTGGTGCACACGTTCCACGCGCTGGGCACCGTCAAGCGCCGCCACCAGGGCGAGCGCGACACGAGCCCGTCGACCCGGATCGAGCACGAGACGCGGATCGCGCGCTCGGTCGACCGGATCGTCGCGACCTGCACCGACGAGGTGTTCGAGCTGCTGCGGCTGGGCGCCGACCGGCGCCGCATCAGCGTGGTGCCGTGCGGCGTGGACCTCGACCGCTTCGGCACCGACGGGCCGCGCGAGCGCAAGGCCGCGCCGCGCTTCGTCGCCGCCTGCCGGCTGGTCGAGCGCAAGGGGCTCGCGGACGCGATCACCGCGCTGGCCGACGTGCCGGGCGCGGAGCTGCACGTCGCCGGCGGGCCCGAGGCGAGCGCGCTGGAGGCGGACCCCGAGGCCCAGCGGCTGCGTGAGCTGGCCGAGCGGGTGGGCGTCGGCGACCGGCTCGTGCTGCGCGGCCGGGTCGGCCGCGACGAGATGCCGGCGCTGTTGCGCTCCGCCGACGCGGTCGTCTGCGTCCCCTGGTACGAGCCGTTCGGGATCGTGCCGCTGGAGGCGATGGCGTGCGGCGTGCCGGTCGTGGCCACCGCCGTCGGAGGGCAGATCGACAGCGTCGTGCACGGCGTGACGGGCGTGCACGTGCCGCCGCGTGAGCCGGCCGCGCTCGCCCGCGCGCTGCGTCAGCTGCTCGAGGACCCGCAGCGCCGCGACGAATACGGCGCGAACGGGGCCAAACGCGCGCGGCTGCGGTTCGGCTTCGACCGGATCGCGCGCTCCACGCGTGACGTCTACCTGTCGCTGGCCCCGAGCCGCGCGCGGCAGCGGGTGGTCCGATGAGCACGACCCGCTTCGTGCGCGAGCTGCCCGCGGGCCGCACGCACCTCGACCAGCTCGCGCGCCCGCTCGCCGCGCTCTACGACGAGACCGACCGGCTGGACCGGTGGGGCCGCGAGCTCGCCCGCGTGCTGGCGGGTGGCGGGCGGCTGCTGGCGATCGGCAACGGCGGCTCCGCTTGCCAGGCGCAGCACCTGACGGCGGAGATCGTCGGGCGCTACCGCGACGACCGGCCGCCGTTCGCGGCGTTGGCTCTGTGCGCCGAGACGAGCGCGCTGACCGCGATCGGCAACGACTACGGCATCGAGGAGCTGTTCGCCCGCCAGGTGCGCGGCCACGGCCGCGAGGGTGACGTGCTGCTCGCGCTGTCGACCTCCGGCCGCTCGCCGAACATCGTGAGCGCGGTCGAGGCGGGCAACGACGCCGGGCTCGTGACGTGGGCGCTGACCGGCCGGGGCCCGAACCCGACGGTCGACGTCGCTGACGACGCGGTGTGCATCGAGACCCCGCACACCGCGACCGTGCAGGAGCTGCACCTCGTCGCGATCCACTTGATCTGCGCCGCCTTCGACATGGAGATCGGATGACCCGGCTGATCGTGATCGGCGACGCGCTGCTCGATCGCGACCTGCACGGCCGCGCGGAGCGGCTCGCCCCGGACGCGCCCGTGCCGGTCGTCGACGCGATCGAGCCGTCCGCCCGCGCGGGCGGTGCTGCGCTGGCCGCGATGCTGGCGGCCCGCACGGGCGTCGAGGTGACGCTCGTGACAGCGTTGGGCCGCGACGCCGCGGGGGAGGAGCTGCGCTCCCTGCTGAAGGGCATCGACGTGATCGACCTCGGCCTGCACGGCGCCACGCCGGAGAAGATCCGCGTGCTGGCCGGCGGCCGCCCGGTCGTCCGCCTGGACCGCGGCGGCGAGTCCCGCGGCTGCGGCCCGCTCCCGGACGGCGCGCTCGACGGCGCGGACGCGATCCTCGTCTCCGACTACGGCCGCGGCGTCGCCGCCGAGCCGACGGTCCGCGCCGCGCTCAGCGGTGACGTCCCGGTGGTCTGGGACCCGCACCCGAAGGGCCCCGAGCCCGTGCCGGGCTGCATCCTCGTCACCCCCAATGCGAAGGAAGCGACCGCCTCCGCCGGCCACAGTGACCCCGAGGACGCTGCCCGCACGCTGGTGGCACGGTGGCGCGCGGTCGCCGTCGCCGTGACCCGTGGGGAGCGGGGTGCGCTCATGGTCTCCGGCGACGGGCCGGCGCTCGCCGTACCCGTCACGCGCGTGTCGTCCGGCGATCCCTGCGGGGCCGGCGACGCGTTCGCCGCGACCGCCGCCTCGCGGATCGCGAGCGGCGCGCTGCCGTCCGAGGCCGTGCGGGAGGCGGTCGAGGCGGCGTCCGCGTTCGTCGCCGGCGAGGCCGAGCCCGCCTCGTACACCGGTGACGCGGTCGCGGTGGCCGAGCGCGTGCGCGCCGCCGGCGGGACGGTGGTCGCGACCGGCGGCTGCTTCGACCTGCTGCACGCCGGCCACGTGCGGATGCTCGAGCAGGCGCGGGCGCTCGGCGACTGCCTGATCGTGTGCCTGAACTCGGACGCGTCGGTCTCGCGCCTGAAGGGGCCGGACCGGCCGCTGGTCGAGCAGGACGACCGCGCCGCCGTGCTCAAGGGCCTCGGCTGCGTGGACGCCGTCGTCATCTTCGACGAGGACGATCCGCGCGAGGCCATCAAGACCATCAAGCCGCACGTCTGGGCCAAGGGCGGCGACTACGCGGTCGCCGAGCTGCCCGAGGCCCAGACGCTCGCCGAGTGGGGCGGGCGCGCGGTCATCGTTCCCTATGTCGCGGGTCGCTCCACGACCCGCTTGATCACGGAGGTGCTCGCGCGTGCGCGATGAAGTCGGAACCGTCCTTGTCACCGGTGGCTC
Organism: Solirubrobacter deserti; assembly: GCF_003344625.1. Taxonomy (GTDB): domain Bacteria; phylum Actinomycetota; class Thermoleophilia; order Solirubrobacterales; family Solirubrobacteraceae; genus Solirubrobacter; species Solirubrobacter deserti. The sequence continues at coordinate 13,819 of NZ_QPKJ02000007.1, forward strand.
GTCCGGCCTGGGCGCGGCGGTCGCCGCGGCCGTCGAGCAACAGGGCGGCAAGGCCATCGTGCTCGATCGCGTGCCGCCGCCGAACGGGTTTCAGTTCGAAGAAGTGGACTTGGCCAACCCGCGGGAAGCCGAGGCGGTCGTCAAGCGCGTCGCCGAGGAGGCGGGCGGGCTCGACGCCGTCGTCACCGCCGCCGGCACCGACGCGTGCGGCGACATGATGGACGTCGACGCCGACGACTGGGATCGCGTGATCCTCGTCAACCTGCTCGGTACGGCGGCGGTCGTCCGCGCCGCGATCCCGTTCCTGGAGCAATCACAGGGCCGGATCGTCACCGTCGCGTCGACGCTCGGCCTGCGCGCGCTGCCCGCCGCGACGGCCTACTGCGCGAGCAAGTTCGGCGTCGTCGGCTTCACCCGCGCGCTCGCGATCGAGATGGGCGACAAGGTCGGCGTGACCATGCTCATCCCCGGCGGCATGAAGACGCAGTTCTTCGACGGCCGCAAGGAGGAGTTCAAGCCCGGCCCGAACCAGCGGCTCAACGACCCGGCGGTGGTCGCCGAGTCGGTGCTGTTCGCACTGCGCCAGCCGCCCGGCGTCGAGCTGCGCGAGCTGCTCGTCACGCCGTCGGCTGAGCCCTCGTGGCCGTAGTCCTCATCTACAGAGCCCTCGGCCTCGGGGACTTTCTCACCGGCGTCCCCGCCTACCGGGCGCTGCGGCGCGCGTTTCCGGACCACCGGATCGTGCTCGCGGCGCCCCAGGCGCTCGCGCCTCTGGCCGAGCTCACCGGCGCGATCGACGAGGTGGTCGACACCGCGCCGCTCGGCCCCGCGCCGCCCGGCGCGGACATCGCGGTCAATCTGCATGGGCGCGGTCCGCAGAGCACCGCCCTCCTGCGCGCGAGCCATCCGAACCGCCTGATCGCGTTCGGGGACAGCTGGCGCGCGGACGAGCACGAGGTGCAGCGCTGGTGCCGCCTGCTGCGCGAGCACGGGATCGAAGCCGATCCCGGCGACCTGCGGCTGGACCCGCCCGCCGTGCCCAGCCCCGCGCCCGGCGCGACGGTCGTCCACCCGGGCGCGGCGAGCGAGGCACGCCGCTGGCCCGCCGACCGTTGGACGGAGGTGGCGCGGCGGCTCGACGACGTCGTGATCACCGGCGGGCCGGAAGAGCGGGCGCTGGCGGAGCGCGTCGCGCGCGGCGTGCCCGGCGCACGCGTGCTCGCCGGCGAGACGAACCTGCTCACGCTCGCCGCGACCGTCGCGCACGCCTCGCTCGTGCTGTGCGGCGACACCGGCGTCGCCCACCTCGCCACCGCGTTCGGCACGCCTTCGGTCGTGCTCTTCGGACCCACGCCGCCGGACGAGTGGGGTCCGCCCGCCGACCGGCCGCAGCACCGTGTCCTGTGGAGCGGCCGCACCGGCGATCCGCACGCGGCCACGCCGGACCCGGGCCTGCTCGAGATCTCCGTGGACGACGTCCTCGGCTACGTGCCGGCGAGCCAGTCGAGCAGCGCCTGACGGGAGAACCGCCACTGGCCGCCGATCTGGCGGCCGGGGAGGCCGCCCGCCTCCGCGAGCTCGCGCAGCGCGGCCTCGTCGACCGCCAGCAGCTCCGCGGCGCCCGCCGCGTCGAGGACCTCGGCCGGTGCCGCCGGCCGGAACTCCGCGTGGCCCACCACGGGCGCGTCGCCGCCCAGCTCCACGGTCACCCGCTTGGCCGTCGCGAGCTCGCGCAGCGCGTCGACGCCCGCGGGCGTCGACGGATCCACGTACCGGTCGACGAGGCCGCCGATCAGGTCCTTCTTGTGCGCCGGGACCGCCGCCGCGGCCCGGTCCAAGCGGCCGGCCTGCTCGGTCGTCAGCCGCACGTACAACGGAGAGGTCATATCGGATATCTAACCAAATATCCGATATCTGCGCGTCAGCTGCGGCGGTCTGGGCCGATCTCGAACCAGACGTGGGTGGAGCCCTCGCGGACGCCCCACTTCTCGGCCACCTGATCGACCAGGTGCAGGCCCCACCCGCCCTCGACCGTCGGCTCGACGCTCATCTCGACCTTCGCGCGCTCGCCGTCGCCCTGGTCGATGACCTCGCCCCGGACGATCCCGCCCTCCTCGATCGCCAGCGCGAGCGTGATCGGGCGCCGCGGGCCGAACTTGACGCTGTTGGTCACCAGCTCGGAGACGACCAGCTGCAGGTCCTCCAGCACGTCCGGCGAGAGAATCTGATCGAACACCTCGAGCGCCGCGCGGGCCTGAGCGGGCGCGTCCTCGGCGGGTGGGAACTGGAAGCTGAACTGCACGGGGAGGGACGAGCGTACGGGGCGCAGCGGGCATGCGACATCCCCGAATGGGGGTAGGAGGAGACAATGGAGACCACCGAATCCGACGTCGGCTACCCGGAGGAGCAGCCTCCCGAGGTCGATGATACGCCCGCTGAGGGCACGCCGCAGCGGGAGAAGACGGGCTCAGGCAGAAAACCTGACAACGACGATGGCAAGGCCACCGGCAACCCGAACAGCGCCGGCTAGCTCAGCTTGAGCACCAGCACCGCGAGGTCGTCTCGCGGTGCGGCCCGGTCGCCCAGCGCCCCGGCCACGAGGCTGTCGACCACACCGACCGGCCCGTTCATGGGCGCGCTGCGTACCGCGGCCAGCAGCTCCTCCTCGTCCCACGTGTGCAGCGGGGCCCGCGCCTCCGTGAGCCCGTCGGTGTAGAGCACGAGCGCGTCGCCGGGCCGCAGCTGCGTCGAGGTCTCGGGGAGCTCGAGGTCCGGGAGCAGGCCGAGCAGCGTCCCGGGCTCGCCGAACAGCTCCACGCGTCCGTCGCTGCGCCGCACCACCGGCAACGGATGGCCACCGCAGGCCACCGTCCCGACGCCGGCTGCCAGGTCGACGTGCACGCACGCGATCGTGCAGAAGCGCCCGCCCGTCCCGGCCTGCGCGCGCATCGCCTCGTCCACCCAGCGCAGGATCGCCGCGGGGGACCGCAGCCGCGCGGCGGCGCTGCGCAGCGTGTAGCGCGCGAGCGCGGTGAGCGCCGCGGCCTCGGCGCCCTTCCCGCACACGTCCCCGATGACGAGGAACCAGTGGCCGTCGCCGGTGGAGAACACGTCGTAGAAGTCGCCGCCGACCTCCAACCCTTGGCCGGCGGGGAGGTAGGCCGCGGCCAGCTGCGCGCCGGGGATCTCCGGCAGCACCGGCGGGAGCAGCGACGTCTGCAGCGCCCGCGCGATCTCCGAGGCCGCGCGGTACAGGCGCGCGTTCTCCACCGCGGCGCCGGCGCGCAGCGCGAAGTCCTCGACGACGAGCACGTCCTGCGCGTCGTAGGGCATGGCCCGCTCGACGGTGATCGCGCCGAGCACGCGCCCGCCGGTGAGCATCGGCACCACGACCCGCGTCGCCGCGAGCGCGGCCACCCCGGTCGCGAGCACCTCGAGCACGTCCGCCGGCGCGCTCTCGGCGTCGGCGAGCACGACCGAGCAGGTGTCGGCGAGCTCGGGAACGGCCATCTCGGCCACCGCGGTGAGCGTCAGCTCGTAGTCCAGGGACGCCGACGCCAGCCGGCGCGAGGCCTCCGCCAGGAACCGCTGCGCCTCCTCGCTGCGCTTGAGCTCGGTGATGTCCTCGATCACGTTGATGGCGAGCCGCACGCCGCCGTCCGGGTCGCGCACCGCGGTCGCCTTGATCCGCGCCCACTGGACGACCCCCGTGCGGCGGTCGACCGAGCGGATCGTGACGGGCTCCGGGTCCAGCCCGGACAGCGCGAGCCGCCCCGGCATCCGCGCCAGGTCGAGCGGATGCCCGGCCTCGTCGACCACGTCGTAGTCGCGCAGATACTCCTCGGTCGAGAACGCCGCGAGGTCGCTGCCGTGGGGGATGTCGTAGAGCCGCGTGGCCGCGCGGTTGGCGTACACGAGCTTGAAGTCCGGCGACTGGACGGTGACGGCGTCGGCGATGCCGTCGAGCATCACCTCGAGCTCGTCGGCCTGGACGGATGCGCGCCGGCGCCCCGTTTCGAGCTCGGTGACGTCCTCGAAGGAGAGCAGCGCGACCTGGCGCGAGCCGGCGAGGGTGACCATGGTCCCCGACACGAGCACGGTGCGCAGCCGCGCGCCCGTGTCCCAGTCGAACTGGACGTTGCTCAGGCTCTCGCCGCCCGCGACGCGCAGCGCGGGCTCGCGCGGGTACTCGCCGCCGGCCGCCGCGTTGACGTGCAGCACACGTCCGGTGACCGGCTCCAGCGCCACCAACGGCACGGGCATGACGTCGAGAAGCGGCTCGACATCGACGACGGCCGTGAGGGTGGGCTCCACTCGGCGCGGAGCCTACCGGCGGTGCTCAGGCGGCGTTGTCGGGCGGGTCAGAGCGACGACGGTCGAGCAGCTCGCGCAGCTCGCCCGGTTCCAGGGCGTCGCGGAGGCGGTCGATCGCGGTGACGACCTCCGGCTCCGGCGCCCGCTGCTCGCGTTCGAACCGGCGCGCGGGGCGCATCAGGTCCTGCGCGCGCGAGGCGGCCTGGCCGGCCGGCGCCGGCTTGCGCGCGAGCGACTCGGCGTCGGGCGGATCGCCGCGTAGCAGCCACGAGCCGTCGGGGCGGCGGATGAGCTCCTCACGCTCGGCGAGCTCGCTCAGCGCGGTGGAGACGGTGGGCCGACGCGCGCCCACCAGCTGGCCCAGAATGCGATGCGTGAGCGCAAGTGGCACGATGACGCCATCGCCCGACACTCGCCCCCAGCGCTCGGCCAGGTGCCAGAACAGTGCCTTCAGGCGCCGGTCGACCCGTGTCAGCTGGGAGATCGCCTGCGTGGTCGCCAGACGCAGGGAGCGCTCGGACAGGCGATCGAAGAGGGCGGCGGTGATCTCGGGGTAGCGCGTCATCTCCGCCGCGAAGCGGCGGTCGAGCACGGCGACCGTCAGCGGCGACAGCACCGTCCACACGGCGTCGACGGGCAGCAGCCCGGTCCGGCTGGTGGGCTGCCACGGGCGGACGAGGTCGCCGGGGCCGAGCAGCTCGGCGGAGACGTGGTCGGCGACGACCAGCTCACGCGAGAGGATGCCGTCGATGATCAGCAGGCCGACGTGGTCGGCGGTGGCTCCCGCGAGGCGGGAGACGTCCCAGGGACCCACGGGCAGCCGATGCGTGCGTACGACGAGCTCACGCTCCGCGTGGTCGCGCCGGCTGTCGTTGAGCAGTGCGCCAAGATCTGGATCGACATCCAGCAGACGAACCATGTCCGGGGTCCGGGTCAAGGTGGTGGGGCCTCCTCTCACGATCACGGGGTACCCCTAGACGTCGGATTCCAGACCTGGGTGGCGGAGCATGCACGACGGAGTTCACTCTAATTTCTGGCTGGTTTAGTGGAGGCGCAGAGCGGTGAGTCAAAGGGGCAGCCATGGCAACGGAGCGTGACGCCTACAGCACCGGGCCGATTGCGGCCCTCATCGACCGGGGCGAGGAGCGTGGGTGCGTCGACCTGAAGGAGGTCGACGAGCTCGCTCAAGCCCTGGAGCTCGAGGACGACGATCTCGGCGCCCTCTATGAGCAACTGCACGCGAAGCACATCGAGCTGCGCGACGACTGCACGCGCGAGGACGCACCCGAGGCGCCGATCGACGACGCCCACTTCGCGACGGTCACGACCGACACGCTGCAGCTCTTCCTGAACGAGATCGGCCGCCACCGGCTGCTGACGCCGTCCGAGGAGATCGACCTCGCCAAGCGCATCGAGCGCGGCGACCTCGGCGCCAAGGACCGCATGATCAACGCGAACCTGCGGCTGGTCGTCTCGATCGCGAAGAAGTACCAGGGCTCCGAGCTCACCCTGCTCGACCTGATCCAGGAGGGCATCCTGGGTCTGATCCGCGCCGTCGAGAAGTTCGACTGGCGCCGCGGCTATCGCTTCTCCACGTACGCGACGTGGTGGATCCGCCAGGCCGTCGAGCGCGGCATGGACGCGAAGGCCCGCACGATCAAGCTGCCGATCAACCTCGTGCGTACGCAGCGCAAGGTCGCGCGCGCGGAGAACGCGCTCGCCCTCAAGCTCGACCGCGCGCCCACGGACGAGGAGATCGCCAAGCACGCCGAGATCTCGCTCGAGGACCTGCTCGCGCTGCGCGACGCCGCCCGCACCGTCACCTCGCTGGACCGCCCCCTGGGCGAGGGCGAGGACGCCGCGTTCGGCGACCTGCTGCCGTCCGACGGGCCGGCGCCCGAGGACGTCGTCCACGTGTCCCTGCGCGAGGAGACGCTCAAGCGCGCGTTGCTCGAGCTGCCGGACCGTGAGCGGACCGTCGTGGCGCTGCGCTACGGGATCGACGGCGGCGAACCGACGCCGCTGCGCGAAATCGGCCGCCAGCTCGGGATCACGCCCGAGCGCGTGCGCCAGATCGAGTCCAAGGCGCTCGGCCGGCTCGGCCGCATGCGCGAGCTTGCGGCGCTGCGCCAGGCCGCGTAGCGCACGCCGCGCGAGGGCTCGATTTGTCAACCGGCGGTTGACAAATCGAGCGGTCGACGGCGGCTAAGCGGGCGACTCGGCGTCCGGGTCCCAGCGCCCTTCGGCGCCGATGTTCCCGGTCACGGGGTTGGCTTCGGCCGGGTCGGACGCGCGCGAGTACGCGAAGGTCATCCGCACCTCGGTGCCCTGGCCGGTGGAGCCGCGCAGCTCGAAGGCGTCCGACAGCGCCGCGATCAGCGGCAGGCCGAGGCCGAGCGCGGGCGCTTCGGAGCGGGCGGGGCGCGGCTGGATGCCGGCGCCGTGGTCGCGGACGACGATGGTGAGGCCGGTCTCGTCGGCGAGCATCTCGACCTCGAGCATGCCCGCGTCCTCGTCGTAGGCGTGCACGACGACATTGGTGCACGCCTCGGTGACGGCCATCTTCATGTCCGCGAGGACGGTGGGGTCGAAGTCCAGGGCGTCGGCCATGCCCGCGAGCGCCTGGCGTACGACGCCGACGCCTTCGGGCCGGGCGGGCATGGTGAGCAGGACCTCCGGGGCCGGGGCGGTCATCTACTCGCTCGCGCCGTTGGTGGAGCGGACGGCGGTGATCGCCTCTTCCCGGCCCTGGAGGACGGGAAGGACGGGGACGAGCCCGGTGATGTCGAGGATCCGCTGGACCCCCGGCTCGACGCTGTCGCCGACGCAGACCACGTAGCCCTGGCCGGCCTCGATCGCCCGGCGGCGCGCGTCGAGCAGTGCGCCCAGAACGGAGGAATCCACGAATGTCGCGGCCGTGAGATCGACCACGATGCCGCCGCCGCGGCCGAGCGCCTCGTCGAGCCGCTCTCGCAGCGTCGGCGCGGTGTAGATGTCGTGCTCGCCTTCTACGACCACCACGACGACGTCGCCGGCGGTCTCATCGAGGACGATGGGGTTGGCGTCCATACGGGCGTGCACGATACCTACTTGTGCCCGAAAGGACGCCACAATGGGCACGATGGCTGATCGGCTGGACCAATATCGGGCGAAACGTCAGTTCGGGGAGACGCCGGAGCCCGCCGGGGAGGTCGAGCCCGGCGAGCAGCTGCGGTTCGTCGTGCAGGAGCACTCCGCCCGCTCGATGCACTGGGACCTGCGCCTCGAGCACGAGGGCACGCTCGCCTCGTGGGCGGTGCCGAAGGGCATCCCGGTCGACAAGCGCAACAACCTCGCGGTCCGGACCGAGGACCACCCGCTCGAGTATCTGGACTTCCACGGCGAGATCCCGGCCGGCAACTACGGCGCGGGCACGATGAAGATCTTCGACCGCGGCACCTACGAGCTGCACAAGTGGCGTGACAAGGAAGTGATGGTCACGTTCCACGGCGAGCGCGTGAAGGGCAAGTACGTCCTGTTCAGGACCGATGGCAAGAACTGGATGATCCACCGCATGGACCCGCCGGCGGACCCGACCCGGGAGCCGCTCCCGGAGTGGATCGAGCCGATGCTCGCGCGCCAGGGCGAGCTGCCGGGCGACGACGGCTGGGCGTACGAGATCAAGTGGGACGGCATCCGCGCGCTCGCCTTCATCGAGGGCGGCCGCCTGAAGCTCATGAGCCGCCGCAAGACGACCATCACCGGCGGTTACCCGGAGCTCGCGCCGCTCGGCCGCGCGCTCGGCACCCACGAGGTCATCCTCGACGGCGAGATCGTCTCGTTCGACAACGGCCTGCCGAGCTTCCAGCGCCTGCAGCAGCGCATGAACCTCACCCACGAGGCGCAGATCCGGCGCATGTCGCAGTCCCAGCCGGTCGTGTTCATGATCTTCGACCTGCTGTGGCTGGACGGGCACTCGCTGCTCGAGCAGACCTACGAGGACCGCCGCAAGCTGCTGGCCAAGCTCGAGCTCACCGGCCCGCGCTGGCAGACGCCCGCCTACCACGTGGGCAACGGGGCGGGCCTGCTGGAGGCGTCCAAGGCCCAGGGCCTGGAGGGCGTCGTCGCCAAGCGCCTGAACTGCCCGTACATCCCGGGCCGCCGCTCCCCCGGCTGGGTCAAGGTAAAGAACGTTCGTTCCACGGAGGTCGTCGTGGGCGGCTGGACGCGCGGCGACGGTGGTCGCGCCGGCCGCCTCGGCGCGCTCACGCTCGGCTTCTACGAGGACGGCGAGTTCGTGTTCGCGGGCAAGGTCGGCTCGGGCTTCAACGACGCCGAGCTCAAGCGCGTGCAGGACCTGCTGGAGCCGCTCGCGCGGGACACGAGCCCGTTCACAGCCGGCGCCAAGCCCGAGAAGGGGACGCGGTTCGTCGAGCCCAAGCTGGTCGCGAGCGTCGTCTACGGCGACATGACGCGCGACGGGACGCTGCGCCATCCCGTCTACAAGGGGCTGCGGGACGACATCGCGCCGGAGGACGTCTGCCGGCCTGAGTGACGGCGCAATTGCGCCACCGCCGGCGCGATCCGCCAGAATGTGACCCATGCCGCGCTCAATGTGGAGTGGAGCCATCTCGTTCGGGCTCGTCAACGTCCCGATCAAGCTCTACTCCGCCGTGTCCAAGAAGACCGTGCGCTTCCACCAGATCAACGGTGAGACCGGGAACCGCATCGCCCAGAAGCGGACGGACGCGGTCACCGGCGAGGAAGTGCAGTACGAGAACCTGGTCAAGGGCTACGAGATGGCCAAGGACCAGTACGTGATCATCAACCCGGACGAGCTGGACGCGCTCGATCCCGAGAAGTCGCGGACGATCGACATCGAGGACTTCGTCGATCTCGCCGAGATCGACCCGGTCTACTACGACCACCCCTATTACCTGGTGCCCGACAAGGGCGCCGCCAAGGCCTACGGCCTGCTGCTGAACGCCATGCAGGAGTCCGGCCGCGTCGCGATCGCGCGCGTGGTCCTGCGCTCGAAGGAACAGCTCGTCGCCATCCGCCCCGCGCAGGGCGGCACCGTGCTGATGATGGACACGATGGTCTTCGCCGACGAGGTCATCCCCCGCGACGCGCTGGACGGCCTGCCCGAAGCCGAGGAGCTCAAGGTCTCCGAGCGCGAGGTGCAGATGGCCCAGCAGTTGATCGAGTCGCTGGTGACCGAGTTCGAGCCCTCCCGTTACAAGGACGAGTACCGCGAGAAGGTGCTCGAGCTGATCGAGGCCAAGGCCGCGGGCGCCGAGATCGTCCAGCAGCCCGAGGCGCCGGCGCCGACCGCCGTGCCGGATCTCATGGCCGCGCTCGAGGCCAGCCTCGCCGCCGTCGACAAGCCCAAGAAGAAGGCCTCCTCGAAAGAGAAGGAACCGGCCAAGTCCTAGAGCAGCTCGGGCGCGTCGACGAACTCGAGCCGCTCCGTCATGCGCGTGATCTCGAACACGCGCTGCACGGCCTCGCAGCCACGCACCAGCACGAGCCGCCGGTCCTGCGAGCCGAGCCGGTCGCGGGCGAGCAGGATCGTGCGCAGCCCCGCCGAGTCCAGGAACAGCAGCGCGCGCAGGTCGATGGCCACGACGTCGTGGGTCAGCCGCTCGAGCTCGGACTCGAGCTCCGCGGTCGCGAGCATGTCGAGCTCACCGCGCAGCGTGATGAGCGCGACCGCACCGTCGGCCGTCGTCTGCAGACCGAAACGTGGCATCCGCGCGCAAGCGTAAACCGGCCGCGCGCGGGGGAGGCTGGGGAAATGGCCAGGCTCCGCCGCGCAGACTGCTCCGGTCCCGGGATCACCCGCAAGCGCGCGGGCAAGGGGTTCGCCTACTACGACGAAGACGGTGAGCGGATCACCGAGACCGAGGTGGTCGACCGCATCCGCGAACTCGGCATCCCGCCGGCCTGGGACCAGGTCTGGATCTGTCCGTATCCGAACGGCCACCTCCAGGCGACGGGCATCGACGCGGCCGGCCGCAAGCAGTACCGCTACCACGAGGCGTGGCGCACGCGCCGGGACGCGGAGAAGTTCGAGGACATGACGCGCTTCGCCCGCGCGCTGCCGGCGCTGCGCGAGCACGTCGAGGCCGACCTGACCGCCACGGATGAGCTCACGCGCGAGCGCGTACTCGCGTGCGCGGTGCGGCTGCTGGACCGCGGCTTCTTCCGCATCGGCACCGAGGAGTACACGCAGACCAACGAGTCCTACGGCCTGGCCACGATCCGCAAGGAGCACGTGACGATCGCCGACGGCCAGATGATCTTCGACTACCCGGCCAAGAGCGGCCAGCGCCGCGTGCAGGCCGTCGCTGATCCGCTCGCGATGGAGATCGTCGGCAAGCTCAAGCGCCGCCGCGGAGGCGGCCCCGACCTGCTCGCGTTCAAGGCCGGCGGCCACTGGTGCGACATCAAGTCCGACGACATCAACGCGTACCTGAAGGAGGTCACCGGCGGGGACTTCTCCGCCAAGGACTTCCGCACCTGGAGCGCGACGGTGCTGGCGGCGGTCGCGCTCGCGGTCTCCGGGCCGGCGCAGGGCACCAAGACCTCGCGCCAGCGGGCCAAGACCCGCGCGATCAAGGAGACCGCCCGCTACCTGGGCAACACGCCCGCCGTGTGCCGCGCGTCCTACATCGACCCGCGCATCTTCGACGCCTACGACGCCGGCCTGGTGCTCGACCACCAGGTGCTGCTCGAAGCCGCCGAGCCCGGCCAGCTCCCGACGCAGCACCCGGAGATCGAGAACGCGGTGCTCGACCTTCTCAACGAGAAGGAAGAGTCACCGCGCCTCGAGAAGCTGGCCGCCTAGGACTCGCTGGGGTCGGTGTCGGGGGTCGCCGGCGGCGGGTCGTCCGGCGGCGGCGTCTCCTGCGGCGGCGTCGGGTCGGCCGGGACGATCGGCTCGTCGGGGACGGTCGGCGTCGGGGTCTCGGGCGGGACGACCGGCCCGGTCGGGTCCGTGGGTTGCGGGACGCTCATGACTCCACCTTCATCGAAGATCCGTAGGCGTACAGCTTCTCCAGCGAGGAGCGGATGATGCGCGACACGTGCATCTGCGAGCAGCCGACGACCTCGGCGATCTCGGACTGCAGGAGGTCTTCCTGGAAGCGCAGGCGCAGGATCTCGCGGGCGCGCTCGTCGAGGATGCCGGTGAGGCGCTCGAGCGTGACGCCGGCTTCGACCCGGTCGAACTCCTCGTCCTTGACGCCGATCAGGTCGCCGGCGGACGCCGAGTCGTTCTCCTCGTCGTGGACGGGCGCGTCCAGCGAGCGCACGGAGCGGCCCTCGGTGGCCTGCATCGCCTCGACGATCTCCTCGGGCGAGCGGTCCAGCCGGTCGGCGAGATCGGCGACCGTCGGCTGACGGCCCAGTTCGCCCCACAGCTTCTCGCGCGCCTCTTCCAGCGCGAGGCACAGCTCCTGCAGGTCACGCGCGGGACGCACGTCCCAGGTCGAGTCGCGGAAGTAGCGCCGGAGCTCGCCGAGGATCGTCGGCACGGCGTAGGAGGAGAACGCCAGGCCGCGTTCGGGATCCCAGCGGTCGACGGCCTTCACGAGGCCGACGGAGGCGACCTGGATGAGGTCGTCGAGGGGCTCGCTCGCGCGCCGGTAGCGCAGGGCCAGTGAGCGGGCGAGCGGCATGTAACGCTCGATCAGCTCCCCACGCGCGCGCTCGTCGCCCTTCTGGACGAGCCGCATGAGCCGCTGGTCTTCGCGCTGCCGCTTGGCACGGTCGATCGGTGTGGCCGGGGAGCGGGGGCGGTCGGCCGTCGGAGTCGAAGCCATCAATGTGCTTCGGTACCCCAGGTGCGTGAAAACCAGCCTGAGAGCACGTCGTTCGTTCGTTTGCGGACAGGGCCGTCAGTTTTCAGGGGCAAGCACGAAGATCTCGAAGGCCCGTACCGGCTCGAACACGATCTGGCTGTGGTAGCCGACGACGCGGCGTCCGGTGAGCTCCTCGACGGCACCGATCGCGGTCGGTCCGACGGTCTCCTGGAACGTCAGCCGGTACTGGCGCACGAGGTCGTGCTTGCCGGCGGCCAGCAGCGTCTCTTCGTTGCGGGTGAGGCCGCCTTCCATGACGATGAAGATGTACTCGTCCTCGATGTAGGCCTTGGCCGCCTCAGGTCCGCGCCCGTAGTAGCGCTTCTTGAGGCCGACCATCGCGTTGGCGAGCGCGGCGCGCAGGGAGCCAGGGGCCTGTCCGCCTGCCGCCTCGATCAGTTCCTGGGCATGATCGGGCACGTTGTCGGCGGCTTTACCCGGCGACGAAGGTGAAGTATTCGTGCAGCCCGGTGAGCGTGAACAGCCGGGCGATGCGGTCCTCGCCCTGGATCAGTGCGAGGTCGAAGCCGTCGCGGTTGGCCGCGTTGTTCCAGCGGGTGAGCAACGTGATCCCGGTTGAATCCATGAAGCTGAGCCCGCGCAGGTCGACGACGATCTGCTTGGCGCCGCCTCGGAGCAACTCATCGAGTAGGTGCTCCACGTCGTCCACCGTGCTCATGTCGAGATCGCCCTCGGGGCGGACGGACGCCGTCCCGTCGAGGTGGCTCACCTCACAGCGGAACGGTTTGGGGGCGAAGTCGTCGGGCATCGGGCGGAAATCCTCGGGTGGTGCGCGCTCGGAGGCCGCTGGTCGCCCCGGAAGTGGAGCCGGTCAGTCCGTCCTCGTGAGGTTCCGCCTGCCCGTGCCCCCGCGGGGAGGCGCGCGCCTGCGCGGCGGCCACTCTAACCGCTTAGGCGGTTGTCCGGGGGCGCAGTCACCACTGTGACGGGGGGTTTGGGATCCCGCCGGACCTGGTACGACAATCGCTGCATGCCGGACGCGACGGTCAACCGCAAGCTTCGAGCCGGGATGGAGGGGCGGCCGGACACGACGCGACCGGCCGGCGCCGGCCGCTCGCTGCTCGAGCTGGACCCTGAGCTCGGGCAGCTGCTGACCGACGAGCGCCGGGCCGCGGCCGAACGCGAGCTGCGGGTGCGGGTGACGACGTTCCCGGTCGGTGAGTGGGACGGCGGGCGGCTCGCCGACGCCGATCCGACGCACCTCGGCCTCCTCGTCGTCGAAGGCGTGCTGGCTCGCGAGGTCGTGCTCGGCGACACCGTGAGCACCGAGTTGCTGGGGCCGGGTGACATCGTCCGCCCCTGGCACATCGAGGGCCCGCCGGAGCTGCTGCCGGTGGCGGTGCGCTGGAACGCGCTCGCCCCGATCCGGCTCGGCCTGATCGACCGCCGCGCCGCCGCCGTCATCGGGCGCTACCCCGAGGTGTCCGTGGTGATCGTCGACCGGCTGTCCGAGCGCGCCCAGCGGCTGTCGGTCACGCAGGCGATCTCTCAGCTCAACCGCGTCGACCGCCGCCTGCTGGCGCTCTTCTGGCACCTCGCCGAGCGCTGGGGCCGGGTCGCGCGGGACGGCATCGCGGTCCCGCTGGTGCTCTCTCACCGGCTGATCGGCGAACTGGTTGGTGCGCGGCGCCCGACCGTGTCCACCGCGCTGGCCGAGCTCGCGCGCGACGGGCAGCTGGTCCGCCGCGACGATGGCACGTGGCTGCTCACCGGCGACCCGGTCGCCGTCCCGGCCGAGAGGGCGGCCGAGGTCATCCGCCAGCGCCGCCGGCTGATGCCCACGCCGGCGGAGCCGGTTGTGGCCCAGGCCACGCTGAGCGCCGTCGCCGAACCTGCGCACGAGCGGATGGCGGAGCTGCGTGGATCGATGGACGCTGCCTGCGCCGTAGCGGCCGAACACCGGCGCGCGTTCGACGCGATCCGGGCCGAGACGTCGGCGCTGCGCGAGCGCACGACCGAGCTGCGCGACCGCCGCTCCGACCACGTCGAGCGGCATCGGGCCGCCGCCGCGGGCCCGCGCGAAGACGGTTAGACCTCGTCGGCGCGCCGGCGTTCGGCGAAGCCGCGCTCGTGGTCGGTGTGCAGCTTCTGCAGCTCGGCCGCGCGCCGCTGCGTGCCTTCGGCGGCACGATGCGCGTCCGCCTCGCGCTCGTGGGTCCGGCGAGCGATCGCGTTCGGCGCCTCGGTCGCCTCTTCCGCGGCCCGCACGGCGCGTTCGGCGGCGCTGCGCGCGCGGGAGCGGGCGTGCTCGGCTCGTTCGAGCGCCTCGAGCGCCTCGAGCGCCCGTTGCTCGTGGTCCGGACCCATGGGGCTCAGGATTCCCCTCGGGGGCGGTCCTCCATCATCACGATCGCCCCGCGCGGGGCACCGTCCTGCGCCGTCGAGCTGACGAGTGGAAGGATGGTGGCCTCGCACACGATCGGCCGTCCGCGCCGGTTGACCGCCTCGAGCTCACCGGTCTCGCGCGGGCTCGCGCCGCTGAGCACCGCGCGCAGCGCCGCCGCGAGCTGCTCGGACGGCAGGCCGATGTCCAGGCTCAGGAAGTGGCTGTCGACCGCCTCGTCGGACCGCAGACCCCAGAGGTCCTCGGCGCGCCGGTTCCACACCTGCACGCGCTGCTGTGCGTCCAGCACCGCCACGCCCAGCCCGAGCGAGGTGAGGATCGCCTCCAGGAAGTCGTTGACCTGGTTGAGCTCGCCCGTCCGCTCACGCAGCTCGTCGTTCATGGTCTCGAGCTCCTCGTTGGTCGACTGCAGCTCCTCGTTCATGGACTCGAGCTCCTCGTTGGTCGACTGCAGCTCCTCGTTGGTGGTCTGCAGCTCCTCGTTGGCCGACTGCAGCTCCTCGTTGGTGGTCTCGAGCTCGTCGATCGTCGACTGCAGCTCTTCGTAGGCAAGCTCGAGATCGCGGCGGTTGCCCTCGAGCTCGGACTGCAGCGCGGCGTAGCGCGTGACGTCCTCGAAGGTGATGCTCGCACCGATCGCGGTGTTGTCCTTGGACAGCAGCGGCGTGACGTTCACCTCCAAGCGCCGCGCTTCGCCGCGCTCGGGCGCGTACTCGGTCTCGCCCACCGGCACCCGGCGGCGCTCGCGCAGCGCCTGCTCGATCGGTGCCAGCAGGTCGACGGGGCGGTGCGCGAGGCCGAGGTCTCCAAAACCGCGGCCGAGGTGCTCGCGTGAGATTTGGAACAGCGCGCGGGCCGGCAGGTTCGCGAACGTCAGCCGACCCGTGCGCGAGACCACCAGCAGCGCCTGCGGCCCGAGCTCGAGCGCGGCGTCGCGGCTCGCGCGGTCATCGTCGCCGGCTGGGCGCTCCATGCTCTCGGCCGCGCTGAACGCGCTCGCGCGCGAACCCAGCGAATTGCGGTGCTGCTTGACGAACACCCGCTTCTTGAGGTCCGACGCCACGAACAGGTCGCGGTGGGAGAGCATCATCTCCGACTTGCCGAGCATCAGCACGCCGGTGTCGAGCAACGCGAAATGGAAGTGGCGCAGGATGCGCGCCTGCGTGGCGGCGTTGAAGTAGATCAGCGTGTTGCGGCACACGAGCAGGTCCAGCCGGGAGATCGGCGCGTCCTGCACGATGTTGTTGCGGCCGAAGATCACGGTCCGGCGCAGGTCCTTGCGGAAGGCCAGCCGCTGATCGGCACGCTCGAAGTACTTCTCCCGGAACTCGGCCGGGACCGACTCCATCTCCTTGTCGTCGTAGATGGCGAGGCGTGCCTGGGAGAGCGCGTTCTCGTCGATGTCGGTGGCGTAGATCTTGACGCGTTCGCGGTAGGCCTCGATCCCGAGCAGCTCGGCGAGCACCATCGCGCAGGTGTACGCCTCCTGGCCGCTCGCGCAGCCGGCGCTCCACACGCGGATGAGGTCGTCGGCGGGCTTGGCGGCCAGCAGTGCCGGCAGCACGTCGGCGCGCAGGTGCTCCCAGGCCGGAGGGTCGCGGAAAAACTCGGTGACGTTGATCAGCAACGCGTCGAAGAGCTGCTCGTACTCCTCCGGGTTGACTTCGAGGAAGTCGAGATAGTCCCCGTAGGATTGGCAGCCGACCGCTGCCATGCGGCGGCCGAAGCGCCGTTCGAGGCTGGCGCGCTTGTAGCCGGTGAAATCGATCCCGCGCGCCTGGCGCAGGAACTCCAGCAACGCTCCAAAGGCGGCGTCGGGGGCGGGCTCCGTCACGCGGCGGGCTCATGCTCGGCGGCCAGCACGCGACGGATGATCGCAGCCCGTTCAGCTGCCTCCCGCGCGCCGGCCGCGAAGCTCGTGCGGGTGCGCTGGTGGGTGGTCGCGCGACCCGCCAGGCGCTGCAGCAACTCGGCCCGCTCCTCGAGCACCTCGAGCGCCGTCCACAACGCGGCTTCGACCGAGCTGCCCTGCGCCTCGACCCTCGCCTCCTCCGAGTAGGCGTGCCCGACGCGGCCGCGGTAGCGCACGAGCTCACCCTCGCGCAGCTCCCAGAGCGCGCCGCTGCACTCCGGGCAGGTGAAGCCGGTCGCGGGTCCTTCCGGACGGATCGGACCGTCCAGGACCTCGGCGGGATCGGGTTCAGGCGACTCCGGGGTCTCCTCGGTCTCGACCTCGACACGCGTGGCGGCCAACCGGTCGGCGAGCGCCCGGATCGGCAGGACGGCGTCGGGCGTCGTCGCCGCGAGCGCCGCCGACGGCATCCCGGGAACCAGCGCGTCCTCCGGATGCTGCACGAGCACTTCGCCCCCGCCGAGCTTGACTGCGACCGCTCCGGCGGCGCCGTCGTCGAGCGCCCCCGAGAGCACCACGGCCGCGCCGCGCTCGCCCCAGGCGCGGGCGATCGAGCGGAACAGCGGGTCGGCGGCTGGGCGCGAGCCGTTCTCTTTCGGGCCGCGGCTGAGCTCCACCCGGTCCTCGCGGACCAGAAGGTGATGGTCGGCGGGCGCCACGTAGATGCTGCCCGGCCAGAGCGCCATGCCGTGCTCGGCCACGACGGCGCTCAGCACCGTGTCGCGATCCAGGATCGGCGCCAGGAGACTGCGGCCGGTGGGCGGGATGTGCAGCACGATGCACACCGCCGCATCGAAGTCCGCCGGAAGGGCGCTGACGACCGTGCGCAACGCCTCGACGCCTCCCGCCGACGCGGCGACGCCGATCACCCGGCTCGGGAGCGTGTGACCCACGCGTCGGACCCTACGCCGATCGGACTGAATCGCGCTCGGCACGGGTAAGCAAACGCGCGATGATCTCCACTTCACGCTGCTCCCACTGTCGCTCGACGGTCACCCGCGACGACGCGGCGTGCCCGCGGTGCGGACGCCCGCCGCGGCGGCTTGATCCCGCCGCGGTCAGGTCCGTGATGGCGCGGACGGGCGGGCGCCTGCGGCGCCCGGCCCTCAAGCGGAGCCGCTGAGCTCTCGCTGCGCGGCTTCGAGGACCGTCACCCGGCGGCGGTGACGGCTCTCGTAGTCGCGCACGGCGCCGGCGTGCTCGCCGTCGAGGCGGTCGACGATCGCCTCGGCGGTGTCGTCGTCGTAGCCCTCCCACGGCGGCTCGCCCGTGAGCTGGTCGCCCTTCTCGATCACGGCGCGCCGGTTGCGGTGCGCGCGCTCGTAGTCGAGGACGAGGGCGAGCTCGGCCTGAGTGAGGTCGCTGAGGCGCGCGACGACCTGGCCCGCGTTGAGCTCGTCGTAGTCGTCGATGGGGAAGGTCGCACCGGTCTCGGTCCGGCCGTCGGCGGCGAGCGTCGGGATCAGCGCACGCAGGTCGGCCAGCATGCGCTCTTCCTCGGCGCGGTGGCTGCGAGCGAGCTCGGCGATCTCGTCCTCGCCGAGCTGCGTCGCGAGCGCCTCGATCGCGTCGTAGGTGGCGATCTCCAGCGCCTCGGTGGCGCACTCGTCCTTGGCGTTCTTGAGCTGGCGCTCCTCGACGCTGGTGCCGCCGCGGACGAGGTCGAGCGGGCCCTTGGCGAGGGTGAGGGCCTGGCCGACCACGGTCTCGGCGAGGCCGAGCGCGAGGTTGATGACGTTCGTGCCCGGCTCGGTGGCGTGCTGGGAGAGCGCCGCGGCGTGCTGGCGGGTCTCGCGCAGGTGGCGCTCCAGCAGCGTTCGGTGGTCGCCGCGCGGGGTCATCGCGATGTGTGCGGCGAGCGTGGAGACGAGGGCGCGTTCGGTCGCGAGCGCCTCGTGCAGGTACCGGTTCAGGCGGTCGTAGTCGTTGGCCATGTGGAAGGCCTACCCGGATAACGTCTGATCGGTGCCCCAACCGAAGCGTGTCGAGGTCTCTGTGGGCGACGTCACGGTGTCGCTCTCCAACCTCGAGAAGGTGATGTACCCGCGTGCCGGGTTCACCAAGGGGCACGTGATCGACTACTACACGCGGATCACGCCGGTGCTGCTCCCGCACCTGCGCGCGCGGCCGCTGACGCTCAAGCGCTATCCGAACGGGGTCGAGGACACGTTCTTCTACGAGAAGCGCTGTCCGTCGCACCGGCCGGACTGGGTGCGGACGACGGCGGTGTGGTCGGGCCGTAACGAGGGTTACATCGACTTCTGCGTGTGCGAGGACCTGCCGACCGTGGTGTGGCTGGCGAACCTCGCCGACCTGGAGCTGCACACGCCGATGGCGCGGGCGCCGGAGATGGACAACCCGACGATGGTGGCCTTCGACCTCGATCCGGGGCCGCCGGCGACGATCGTCGAGTGCGCGCGGGTGGCGATGGAGCTGCGGCGCTCGTTCGAGTACTTCGGGCTGCAGGCGTTCCCCAAGACGTCGGGGTCCAAGGGGATGCAGGTGTACCTGCCGCTGAACGTCCCGGGGGTCACCTACGAGGACACGCGGACGTTCTCACGCGGGCTCGCGGGCGTGCTGCTGCGGCGCATGCCGGACCTGATCGTGGGCGACATGAACAAGGAGCGCCGGCGCGGGAAGGTGTACGTCGACTGGTCCCAGAACGACCGCCACAAGACGACGGTCAACGTCTACTCGCTGCGGGCGATGGAGCGGCCGACGGTGTCCACGCCGCTGACCTGGGACGAGGTCGAGGACATGAGCGAGCCCTTGTCCTTCACGTCGGGTGAGGTGCTGGAGCGGGTGGAGCGGATGGGCGACCTGTTCGCGCCGGTGCAGACGCTCGAGCAGGAGCTGCCGCGGTAGCTACGCGCCCGGGCCGGCGTGCGCCCGGACGTCGCGGGCGGTGAGCTTGGCGCCGCACGCCATGCAGGTGCGGTGCGCGTCCAGCGTGCCGCCGCAGTCCTTGTGGGTGAGGATCACGGGCGGGCCGTCGGGGGCATAGTGGCGGTCGCCGAACTGCATCAGCGTGATCAGGACGGGCCATAGGTCCAGGCCCTTCTCGGTCAGGCGGTACTCGAAGCGCTGGGGGCGCTCCTGGTAGGCGACCTTGATCAGCACGTCCTCGTCGACCAGGCGCTGCAGGCGCTGTGTGAGGACGTTGCGGGCGATCTTCAGGCCGTCGGCGATCTCGTCGAAGCGCCGGTGGCCGAAGTAGATCTCGCGCAGGATCAGCACGGTCCAGCGCTCGCCGACGAGCTCGAGCGTCTTGGCGACGCTGCAGTTCTGGCCCTCGTAGGTGCGTCCGAGCATCGGCTTGCGTCCGAGAGTAGCGTGATGCAACGCGGTCGTCGATGTTACGCGGCGGCGCGAACGAGGTACCGTCCTGGCATGGACCTCGAAGAGCGCACCCTCGAAGACACCATCTCTCAGACGTGCGCCGTCTGTGGCGCGACGCTGACCGAGGCGGAGATCAAGGACGCCCGCGAAGTCGGTGGGCCGTTCCTGTGCACCGTGCACGCCGCCGAGGAAGCGCCCGCGGACGAGATCGCGTCCGACGTCGAACCGGACTAGGCCTCCAGCAGCCGCTCCGCGAGCCGTCTCACGGCGGCTCGGAGCTCGTCCGGCGCGACGATCGTGAACGAGCAGCCCGCGCCCGCCAGCAGGCCGGCTGCCCAGTCGAGCGAGTCGGCGCGCATGCGCAGCGTCACGCCTTGGTCGTCTGGTTCCAGCTCGGCCAGCGTCGGCGGGAAGCGCCTGACGGCTTCTTCGTGGCTGGTGTCGAGGTGGACGATGACCTCGTGCGCCCAGGGCACCCGCGCGAGCTGGCGGCTCACGAACGCGGTGGCGTCGAAGCCGGGCGGCTTGGGTGCGCCGGCGCCCAGGAGGGTCACGGTGCCGATGCGGTCGGCGCGCAGCACGCGTTGTTGGCCGCGCTGGTGGTCGAAGGCGGCGACGTACCAGCGGCCCTGGTGGGCGACCACACCGTGCGGGCTCAGCTCGCGCGTGGTCTCGGTGCCGGTGGAGTCCACGTAGGTCGTCGCGACCCGACGGCCACGGCCCGCCGCGTCGGCGAGCGCGAGGAGCGTCTCGCCGTCGGGCGGCGCGGCGTCCACGTCACCCGTGAAGCCGAGGATCTGTTCGAGCGACTCGACGCCGCGCCGCAGCGGGTCCGGCAGCACGCGGCGGACCTTGCGCAGCGCGCTCTCGGCCTCCAGACCGAGCCGGCGGGCGGCGAGCAGGCCCAGGGCGGCCGCGGCGGCCTCGCCGCTGGTGAACATCAGCGGCGGGACGCGGAAGCCCGGCTTGAGGCGGTAGCTGCCGCCGCGGCCCCGTTCGCCCTCGACCGGGATGCCGAGCTCGCGCAGCGCGACGACGTCGCGGCGCACGGTGCGCACGTCCACCCGCAGCCGCTGCGCGAGCTCCGGCCCGGTCGACGCCCCGTGGTCCTGCAGGGCTTCGAGGAGAGCGAGAACACGAGCCGCCTTCGACATTAGAGGACCAATCCTGCCCTGTTTACCGCGTAGCGTCCAGGCCCATGCCCCACGAACCCCGCGAGATCGCCTTCTACGGCTGTGAAGGCCACACCAAGCACTACGGGATCGGCGACCCGGACCCCGCCCACATCGCCGCCGTCCGGGCGCGCGCCCGGTTGGACGCGCCGGGCTTCACCATCGCCCATCGCGGTGCCTCCGCGGCTTTGAGTCTCGTGTACTGGTGGGCGAACGAGAACGAGCTCCACGCGGAGTTCTTCGTCGCTCCCTTGAACGCGCCCGACGACCTACGGCCGTACGAGAGCACCGGTATCACCTGCGTGTGGGAGATGGAGGTCATGGACTTCGAGCGCCGCGCCTGGCTGCGGGACGTCCTGATCGACGAAGACCTCGACGCCTACCTCTCGCGGGCGCTCGACCCGGTGGCGATCTGAGCCATGCCCGTCACCGACTTCGACTTCCTCCCCGGCCGCTGGGAGATCACCAACCACAAGCTCGTCGACGGCGAGTGGCAGACCTTCACCGCCATCTCCACCGCGTTCTCGATGCTCGGCGGCGGCGGCAACCACGATCACTTCGTCACCGACGGCTACGAGGGCTTCAGCCTGCGCCTGTACTCGCCGGAAACGGACACGTGGCGCATCTGGTGGTCGAGCACCCAGCGCCCGGGCCGGCTCGACCCGCCCGTCGAGGGCCGCTTCCACGGCGACGGGACGGCCACCTTCGAGGCCGACGACGTGCTCGACGGCGTCCCCCTGCGCATGCGCTTCGTCTGGTCCGACATCACGGGCGACGCCGCCCGCTGGGAGCAGTCCTTCTCCTACGACGAGGGCGCGACGTGGGAGCCCAACTGGATCATGGAGCTGCGCCGCGTGGAGTCGCCGGCCGCGTGAACGGCGAGCACACCCGCGGCAGCGGGCGCGCTCACGCCCGTGTGATTTGCGCGGGGCGCGCTCGTGCCGAGGGGGCGCAAACGCTTGCGCTGAGGGGGTGGTCGACGAAACTCTCGCTGTGCGCGACCAACGTCGACCACCCCGCCCGGATGAGCCCGAGCGAGCTGGCCCGCGCCCGGGCGCGCCGGCGCCAGCCGGTGTGCTCACCCGACGCCGGCGACGAGCCCGAACGCGAGGGGCGCGGAGCGCGGCGGCGGCGAGACAGCGCGGCGAGCGCGCGAGGGCGGCGGGGCAGGGCGACGCGGTGGCGCCTTGGGCCCGGCGAGGGCGCGACGGCGCGCCCCGGCCGAGGGCCGGGGCGCGCGCCTGCCTTCTCTACGCCGGTGACGCGACGAGCTTCTGCGCCGCGTCGGCGATCGCGTCGGCGTCGATCTTCGCGCCGTGCAACAGCTCGGCGGGCGTGCCCGAGCCGGGGATCTCGCGGACGGCGAGCTTGACGACGTGCGCGGTCTCGTCGCCGGCGGCCAGCGCTTCGAGGACGGCGTCGCCGAGGCCGCCTTCGGGGGCGTGGTCTTCGACGGTGACGATCGCGCCGCAGTCGCGGGCCGCGGCCTGGACGGCGGAGGCGTCGATCGGCTTGATCGAGTAGGCGTCGAGAACGCGGGCCTTGATGCCGCCGTCGGCGAGCCGTTCGGCGGCCTTGACGGCCTCGTCGACGGTGATGCCGCAGGCGATGATCGCGACGTCGTCGCCCTCGACCGCGACGCGCGAGCCGCCGATGCGGACGTCCTCGTCCGCAGCGGTCCGCACCGGGGTCTTGCCGCGCAGGGTGCGGATGAACGAGATGCCGTCGTGGTCGGCCAGCGCGGCGACGAGCCGCGCGGTCTGCTGGGCGTCGCTCGGGTGGACGACGACCGAGCCGTGGATCGCGCGCAACGAGGCGATGTCCTCGAGCGCCATCTGGGACGGGCCGTCCTCGCCGATCGACACGCCCGCGTGCGAGCCGCTCAGCACGAGCTTGGCCTGCGAGATGGCGCCCATGCGGACGAAGTCGTACGCGCGCGAGAGGAACGCGGCGAACGTGGACACGAACGGCGTCCAGCGGCCTCCTACCTGCATGCCGACCGCGGCGGCCACCAGCTGCTGCTCCGCGATGAACATCTCGAAGTAGCGGTCCGGGTGGGCCTCGCGGAAGTCCTCGGAGTGCGTCGAGTTCGAGACCTCGCCGTCCAACGCGACCACGTCGCCACGGATCGAGGCCAGCGCCGCGATCGACTCGCCATAGGCCTTGCGCGTCGCGACCTCGTCGCCGAGCTCGTACGACGGCAGCGAACCGCCGCTCGTCTCGAACTCGTGCGCCGAGCCGCCCTCGGGCGCGGCGACGTCCACGGACAGATCGCGCTCGCCGCCGAGCTCCGCCACGGCGGCCTCGGCGTCCTCGACCGGCTTGCCGTGCTTGCCGGGCTGGTCCTCCACGGCCTTCACGCCGCGGCCCTTCATGGTCTTGGCGACGATCGCGACCGGCTGGCCCGTGGTCGCCTCGGCCTCGGCGTAGGCCGCCTCGATGGCCTCGACGTCGTGGCCGTCGACGGCGATCGCCTTCCAGCCGAACGCCTCGATCCGCTTCACGTAGCCGTCGAGGTCCCAGCCGAGCATCGTCTCGCGCGTCTGCCCGAGCCGGTTGACGTCGATGATCGCGACGAGGTTGTCGAGCCCTTCCCAACCCGCGTGCTGGAAGGCCTCCCACATCGAGCCCTCGGCCATCTCGGAGTCACCGCACAGCACCCACACGCGGTACGGCAGCTTGTCCAAGGACCGGCCCGCCATCGCGACGCCGACGCCGATCGGCAGCCCTTGGCCCAAAGACCCGGTGGCGACGTCCGTCGGCGGGATGCGCGGCGTCGGATGCCCTTCCAGGCGCGACCCCAGCTGGCGGAACGTCAGCAGCTCCGCGTCGTCGATCGCGCCCACGGCCTTCAGCACCGCGTAATAGAGCGGCGAAGCGTGGCCCTTGGAGAAGATCAGGTGGTCGTTCGCCGGGTTCTCCGGGCTGGAATAGTCAAGCCGGAGGTGGCCGTCGATGAGCACCGCCATCAGATCCGCGGCGGACATCGACGAGGTTGGGTGACCCGAGCCGGCCGCGGCCGAGGTGCGGATGGAATCCACCCGCAGCTGCTGGCCGAGCTCGCGCCGGAAGTCGGCGTCGTGGGCCATGGGACTACGCCGCCACGAGGCTCTTGAGCTTCTTGTCCAAGCCTTCGATCAGGTCGGCGAACGACTTGGCGAACTTCTCGACGCCCTCCTTCTCGAGCGTCTGCACGACGTCGTCGTAGGACACGCCGGCCGCCTCGACCTGGTCGAGCAGGCGGCTCGCGCCCTCAACGTCCTCGGTGATCGCGTTCCCGCGGATCTCGCCGTGGTCAAGGACGGCTTCCACGAGCTCACGCGGGGCCGTGTTGACCGTGTCCGGCCCGACGAGCTCCTCGACGTAGACCGTGTCCTTGTAGTTCGGGTTCTTGACGCCCGTCGACGCCCACAGGCACCGCTGCGGAGACGCGCCCTTGGCCGCCAGCTCCTCCCACTCGGGGGTCGAGAAGACCTCCTGGTAGGTCTGGTAGGCGAGCTTGGCGTTCGCGATCGCGAGCTTGCCGAGCAGCTCATCCTGCCCGCCGATCGCCTCCAGGCGCTTGTCGGCCTCGGTGTCCACGCGCGAGACGAAGAACGACGCGACGGAGGCCACCTTCGAGGGATCGCCGCCGCCCTCGACCAGCCGCTTGATGCCGGCCATGTAGGCCTCGGCGACCTTGCGGTGACGCTCGAGCGAGAAGATCAGCGTGACGTTGACCGGGATGCCGCGCGCGATCGTGTCCTCGATGGCGGGCAGACCCTCGAGCGTCGCGGGGATCTTGATCAGCAGGTTCGGGCGGTCGACGAGCTCGAACAGCCGCACGGCCTCGGACTTGGTCTTCTCCGTGTCGTGCGCGAGGTTTGGGTCGACCTCGAGCGAGACCCAGCCGTCCTTGCCCTCGCCCTCGTCCCAGACGGGGCGCAGGATGTCGCAGGCGTCGCGGATGTCGTCCTTCGCCAGCTGCCAGAAGATCTCCTTCGGATCATCGTGGGAGCCGCTGAGCTCGCGGATCTGCTCGTCGTAGGCGTCTCCCTCGGCGATGGCGCCCTGGAAGATCGTCGGGTTGGACGTCACGCCCTCGACTCCCTGCTCGACCAGGCCCTTGAGGTCGCCGTCCTTGACGAAGCGACGCGACAGGTAGTCGATCCAGACGCTCTGACCGTATTCGGTCAACTGCTGGAGCGGAGTGCTCATGAGGCGGTCCTTTCAAAGGGGTGTCCGTACACATTGACACTCCCCCACGGTTTGCCCGGGCTAACGAGCCGTGAAGCAAGGTGAAGCGGGGACGCCACGGCGCGGAGCGGCGTCCCGCGCGTTCAACGTGGCCGGCCGGAGAGCTCGCGGAGCCAAGCGGCTACGGCTTGCTCATCGCGCCTGGCCTCCCGCCGACGAGCGGCGCGCGCCTGGGAGGCCGTGATGGTGTTCGGCTCCGTCTGCCGAACGAAGCGCTTAGACGGTGTCGCGGGAGGACGACTCGAGCGCGGTTGCTGATCCGCCTCAGAGGCAATCGACATTGCCGACAAACCTACCTGGCCGAATGGGGGATGTCCACGCCAAACGGGCCAACGGCCGGGAAAAGTTCTGGACCTGACGTCGAAAATGCCTAGTTTGCGAGACACGCGGCCGGGACGAGCAGGTACTCCAGAAAAAAGAGCGCCCAGACCCGCATGTAGAAGCGCGTGAACCCGCTGTGCGAGCGGGGTTCCGCGCTCCTGGCCCAGTACAGGAGCACTGCCGCGGCCGCCACGTGCCCGCCCGCGAGGACGAACGGATTCGCGTAGTCGACCAGCAGCGGCGGCGCCACCAGCGCCATTCCGGCGTAGGCAATCAACAGGGCTGCCAAACCCGCCCGGAACACCCGCTCGGGCCCGATCCGCACCGTGAACGTGCGGATCGCGTAGCGCCGGTCGCCCTCAATGTCCGGCACGTCCTTGAGGATCGCGATCGCGAGGCTGAACGGGAGCACGAACAGGCACAGCGCGATCACCGGCGGGTCGATCTGCCCCGCGAAGTGCCAGTACACGCCGAGGTTCACGATCACCGACCGCACGCCCGAGATGCACAGGCTCGCCGCCACCGGATAGCGCTTGAGCCGTAGCGGCGGCAGCGAGTACACCGCCCCGACGGCGAGGCCCGCCGCGACCGCCGCCGTCTCCCACCCGCCCTGCGTGACGGCCATGGCGAGCGGCGCCACCGTGCACACCGCGACGATCGCCGTCGCCGCGCCGATCGACAGCTCGCCCGCGGCGATCGGCAACAGCGGCTTGTTGACGCGGTCGATCTCCACGTCGGTGATCTGATTGATCCCGACGATCGCGACGTTGACCATCAGGCCGGCGAGCAGCGTCGCCGCGAGGTCCCACGCGGGCGTCGCGGCCTCCGCGATCACGTAGAGCCCGAGGACCGACAGCGCCGTCCCGATCACCGTGTGCGGCCGCGAGAACCGCCACAGCGTCATCAACGGGTTCGCGCGCGCAGCGACCCGCGGGGCGGTGGCTGCGCCGGCGCGGCTCACGCGCCCGCCCGTGCCGCGTGCGTCTCGCCGCGCGGCTTCACGACGCGGCTCGCTTCTCTCTGCGGGCCCGCAGCGCGAGCACGGCCGCGATCGGCACGAAGGCGGCGCCCGCCGCCGACCCGGCCACGAACCGCGCCGCGAACTTCACCCGGCTCGGCGCGGGCTCCTCGGCCGGCGCCGCGCGCCCCGCCGGGGACGCGCCCGCCCCGGCGACGCCGCTCACCGCCAGCGCGTAGGGCACGCGCTCGTCGCGGTACCAGTCCGGCGCGAGCTCGACGACGCGCACGTCCGTGAACCCCGCCGCCTCCATCCAGCCCGTGTAGTCCGACACGGGCGGGAACAGCATCCACGCCTCCGCGAGCCAGCGCGCGAAGCGGTTCGCGGGCCGCACGGGCCCGATCACGAGCGCGGTTCCGCCCGCGCGGGTGACGCGGTAGGCCTCGGCGATCCCCTGCTGCGGGTCCGGCCAGTACTCGATCGAGCCCGCGGACACGTACCGGTCGAAGCTGTCGTCCTCGAACGGCAGCTGCTCGGCGTCCCCCAGCACGCGGCGGCAGGCGGCGAGCGCGGGCTTGGCGCGCGAACGGTGCAACTGGTGCGGGCTCTGGTCGAGCATCGTCACGTCGGCCGCGTCCACACGCGCCACGATGCCTTCGGTGGTGAAGCCCGTCCCGGCGCCCGCGTCGAGCACCTTCAAGCCGGGCTCCAACCGCGCCGCATCCAGCGCCAGAGCGCGCATGGCGGGGGTCCAGAAGAGCGGGTTGACCCAGCGGTCATACCCCAGCGAGAGGAACCGGTAGAACCAGAACGCCTCGCGCTTGTGCTGGATCAGCCTCATTGCTTGGGCACCATACGGCCATGAGCGAGGAGCTGGACCACTGGCTGCCCGATCCGGTGATCCGCAGTCGCCACCGGCGAGCGGCGCGCGCGACGCCCGCGGACCTGTGGGCGGCCGCGACGAGCATCCGCCTCGAGGAGACGCGGCGGCTGGGACGCCTGGTCGGCTGGCGCATCCCGGGCGTGCAGGGGTCGATGACCTACCACGAGCTGTTTCGCGCCTACCCCTTCAACGTGCTCGACGAATCCGAGCAGCGGCTCGTGTCCGGCCTGTGCGGGCGTATCTGGACGCTCGCCCGCGACTACCCGACGCTCGACGGCCCTGACGCGTTCAGGGCCTGGGATGAGCCCGGCACCGTGCGCGTCGCGTTCGCGCACGGCGTGCGTGCGCTCGAGGACGGGCGCTCGGAGCTGTGGTCGGAGGCGAGGGTGCAGCCGATCGACACCAGCGCCCGCCTGCGCCTGAAGGCCGTGTGGGCCGTGGTCGGCCCGTTCGAGCGCCTCGTGGGCGCCGAGCCGCTCGACCTCGCGGCTCGCCGCGCGGAAAGTTAGGCGGACAACTCGACGTGGCGTCAATATCCTCGCCTTGATGGAGGCGGACCAGCAGCGGATCGAGGCTGCTCGCCGCCTGCTCGGCGAGGCTCCGGGGGAGGCGATCGATCGGCTCGCCGCGCTCGGCGCGCGCCTGCTGGGCGCTTCGTACGCGCAGGTGTCCCTGTTCGCCGACGTGCAGGTGCCGCTCACGCCCCCCACGCCGCGCCGGCCGCCCGCGGACGCGCTCGTCGAGGCGACCTTCTACGGCCAGGAGCCGCCCAAACAGGCCGGGATCGGCGCGTACCTGGGCGTGCGGATCGAGGCGGCGGGCCACTGCGTCGGCGTGCTGTGCGTCTACGACGAGGAGGAGGCGACCTGGACCGAGCACGACCGTGACGTGCTCTCCGAACTGGCGGCGGCGGTCGCGGCCGAGCTCGAGCGCGGGTCGCTGGCCGCGGAGCTGGAGGACAGCGCCGCGCGGCTGAGCCTCGGGTTCGCGGCGGCAGACATCGGCAGCTTCGACTGGGACCTGCGGACCGACGCGCTGCAGTTCGACGAGCGGCTGATGGAGCTCTTCGGCTACACGCCCGCGACCTTCACCGGGCACATCGACTCCTTCGTCGCCCGTCTGCACCCCGAGGACCGGGCGCGCACGCAGGCCGCCATCGCGAAGGCGGTCGACCGCCTCGGCGACTACGAGGCCGACTACCGCGTCGTGCACGAGGACGGCACGGTCCGCTGGGTCGCCGCCCGCGGGCGGGTGATCGGCAACGACGGCACGCCGGTGCGGATGCTCGGCGCCGCCTACGACACGACGGCCGTCCACAGCGCCGCCGAGCGACTCGGCCGCGTGCTCGAGACGATGAGCACGGCCTTCCTGACGCTCGACCTCAACTGGACCTTCACGTACCTCAACGGCGCTGCGGAGCGGATCTTCGGCCGCAGCCGCGGGGAGCTCGTCGGCCGCTGCGTCTGGGACGTCTATCCCGAGCTGGAGGGCACGGAGACCGCCGTCGCGTACCGCCGCGCGATCACGACGGGCGAGCCGCAGAGCTTCGAGCAATACCACCCGCCGCTCGACATATGGTTCGACGTCCGCGCAACGCCGGGCGAGGACGGCCTGTCGGTCTACTTCCACGACATCACCGGCCGCGTCCGCGCCGAGCAGGACGCGGCGCGGCTCGCGGGCGAGCGCGAGGACGCGCTGGCCGCGAGCGGCGCCGCCACCGGCCGGCTGCAGATCCTCAGCGCGGCGAGCGCCCGGCTGGCGGGGACGCTGGAGGTCGACGAGCTGCTCACGATCCTCTCGGACGTGGTGGTGAACGGGTTCGGCGCGGCGGTCGTGGTGGCCCTGCGCGACCGGATCGTTCGCGACCTGGCGGGCAAGCCGACGATGCCCGACGGCGGCAAGGCCTTCCGCATCGCGCACACCGTGAACGTCGACCCGGCGCTGCACGGCGCCACGATCCCCGCGACCGCGCTCGCCGCCGGCGCCGTGCAGCAGCGCCCAGCGCGCGAGCTGGACGAGCGCCTGGGCGACCGGCTCTCGCTGACGCTCCCGCTCATCTCCCGCGGCCGCATGCTGGGTGCCATCGTCGTCCTGGACCCCGTGACGGGCGCCCTCGACCGCCGCGTGCTGACCGAGCTGGCCGCGCGCTCGGGCGTCGCGCTCGACAACGCGATGCTCTACGGCGCCGAGCGCCGCCTCGCGCTCACGCTGCAGCGCAGTCTGCTCCCGGCCGACCTGCCGGAGCTGCCGGGCATCGAGCTGGCCACGCGCTATCTCCCGGGCACGGGCGGGCGCGACGTCGGGGGCGACTTCTACATCGCCCACCCGCTCGAGGACGGGCGCGTGCTGCTGGTGATTGGCGACGTGATGGGCCACGGCGCGCAGGCGGCAGCCCGCATGGGTCAGCTGCGCGCCGTGCTGGCCGCCTATGCCTACGACGGCGACCCGCCCGACCGCGTGCTCGCCCACCTCAGCGTCCGCGCTCCCGCGCTGCTGGACCTGCCGATGGCGACCGTCCTGGCCGCCGTCTATGACCCGCAGGACCGGCGCTTGACGTTCAGCCTCGCCGGCCATCTGCCGCCGCTGATCGCTCCGCGCGACAGTGCCCCGTACTTCGCCGACGCCCGCCCGGGCCCGCCGCTCGGCACCGAGACCGGCGAGTACGCCCGCCACACGCTGACGCTCCCGCCCGGTGCCACGCTCGTCTTCTACACGGACGGCCTGATCGAGGAGCGCGAGCTGGCGATCGACGCCGGGATGGAGCGCCTGCGCCAGGCCCTCGACGGCGTCGACCTGGACCCGGACGGCGTCGCCGACCACGTCCTGCGCGCGCTCGACCGCGAGCAGGGCGGCGAGGACGACATCGCGCTGCTCGTCATGCGGGCGTAGCCCCGTCTTCCAACGCCGCCATCGTCGACTCGCCGCGGAACCACACCCGGCGGCCCCGGCGCACGGTCACCTCCACCCGCCCCAGCAGGTGGTGGCGGGAGCGGACCTCGAGCCGGCGCTCGCGCGGGATCGGCACCGGGAGCAGGAGCGCGTCGGCGGCCTCGCCGCTCAGCTCGACGTTCCAGCGCCAGGAGGAGGCGCGGATCGACCACTCGCCAGCGCCCGCCCGCGCCACCGTGCGGGCGAGCGGCGGGGCGAGCGTCACGAGCTCGTCTTCAGTCCACACCGCGACCGCCGTCGGCGCCACGCCGTGCACGCGCCCGCCCGCGAACGCGACGAACTCCGCCTGCCCCCACCACCAGTGCGCGGCGAACACGGCGCCCCAGTTCTTCTCGGCGTAGCCGTGGGCGTCGAGCGTCCGCGTACCGAACGATCCGCGCGCGCGGGCGCCCAGCAGCCAGGGCGACCAGTACTGGCCCAGGAACGGGATCATCTGCGCCGGCCCGAGCGGGGAGAACGGGCGGCGCGGCCACTCACGCCGGTCCTCGAAGCGCACGTCCAGCCCGGGCCCGAGATCGACCCGCAGCGAGGCGCCGTCGGCGTGCAGCGGCCCGGCCTCCACGCCGAGCCCGTCGCGGGAGAGCCGCGGGGAGTCGACGATCTCCGTCCACAGCTCGCCGTCCGAGGTCGCCAGCGCAACCATCGCCCACCCGCGGCACACGCCCGCGATCGCGAGCGCGCTCCAGCCGGGCTCGTAGATCCGCCAGTAGTAGCCCTCGAGCCCGACGCCGTGCGCACGCCGAGGGTCGCCGAACGGCCCGTCGGCGCCTGTGCGGCGGTACAGCGAGCTCAGCGAGAGATCAGCGCGTGGGTGACGGGGACGTTCCAGCGGGCCTCGCCGGCGGCGATCGCCTCGTCCTCGCGGTAGTCGCGGTCGCCTTCGGGGTGGGAGAAGATCACGATGCGGTCGGCCTTGAAGGTCACCAGCGCGTCGTCGATGGCCTGGGCCGGCTCGGATTCTCCCACCTGGCCGGCGGCGTCCACGCCATCCTCCTCCAGCCGCTCGACGGTCTCGGTCTGGGCGTGTTCGGCCTCCGCGATCGCGTCGTCGGGGTCGGACACCCAGAAGGCCAGCTTGGACTGGTTGGTGGCGGGCGAGAGCACGAGCACCTCCGCGCCCTCGACCTCGTCGCCGAGGGTCGAGCGCAGGAAGTCGGCGTCGATCGGCTCAGGGGTGACGACGAGCAGTTTCACGCCGACCGCGCTACCCGCCCGCCCGTGGCCGGAAACCCGCTCGGGAGGTCGATCGCGAGCGTCGCGAACCCGAAGCGCTGCTCGCCGTGCCCGGAGCCCGTGCGCGGGTGGTAGTACTCGCGGTACCCGCTGCGCTCGACGGCGGCCAGCGCGCCCGCGGCCAGCGTGTCGGCCTCGTCGTCGGCACCGAGCGCGCGCAGGCCGCCGACCATCAGCCAGTTCGTGTTCATCCACGCCGCGCCGCGCCAGGTCCGGTAGGCGTTGAAGCCGGGCCGGAACGAAGGCTCCTCCATCGACACGCTGGGCACGCCGAAGCGCGCCCAGTAGCGGCGGCGGTGCAGCAGGTGCTCGTTGGCGACCCGCTCGCGCAGCTCGCGCGGGATGCCGACCAGCGCGAGCGGCGCCAGCGAGGACCAGGTGGACAGCTCGACCTGCGTCTCGGAGCGGCCGGCGAGGTCGAAGAACAGGCCGCGGCGCTCGTTCCAGCACCGTTCCACCAGCGCGGCCTCGGTGCGCGCGGCGTGCTCGTCCCACTCCGCGTTGCCGGTCAGCCGCGCGAGCGAGCGCAGCGAGAGCGCGTGCGCGACGTTGACCAGCACGTCCTCGACGTGTTCGTCCGTGGTGCGCGCGAGCGTCGCGGCGCTCCAGCGTGCGCGGCGGCAGCGCTGGACGAGCCGCGCGTAGCCGGGCTTCCAGTGTGCGAGCCGGCCGTAGACCGCGTCGTACTTGGGCGAGTCGTCGAGGCCGGACTCGTCCGGTAGCAGGATCGTGATCAGCCCGTCGCCGTCGGGATCGCGCTCGCGGATCAGCCAGCGCGCGTGCGCCTCCAGGAACGCGAGGTCGTCCGGCGTGGCGCCGCCGACGCGCTCCCACGCGACCGGCAGCAGCGGCGTCTGGATCGACTCGGTGCCCGTGTCGCCGCGGTAGCTCGCGGTGGCGTAGAGCGGCGCCCGGCGCCACAGCGGGGACGCGTTCCAGAACGCGGTGTGCGGGACGAACCCGTCCGGCCGGCCCGCGCGCATGAGCGTGCGCAGCTCCTGCCGGCCGCGCTCGGGGTCGAGGTGCGACCACGCGACGGCGTGGAAGCACGAGTCCCAGAACCACTGGTGCTGGTAGCGGCGCGGCGAGGGACAGGTGAAGGCGTACGGCGTCCCGTCGCGGCGGATGCCCTCGCGCCAGTTGGCGCGCAGGACGTCCTCAGCAGAGGTCGTCGTAGGTCACCGCCGTGCGGGCCCGCGTCCGGCCCAGCACCCGCTCGAGGGCGGCCAGGTGACGCGGATGGTCGAAGTCGGCCGGATGCAGGTCCAGCCGCATCACGCGCGGCGACAGCGCCGCCCCGGCCCGTACGAACGCGGGGGACGTCGCGCGCTTGAGCGCACCCGACGTGCCGAGGCAGAGCGCCGGGGAGCGGACGTCCGCGCGCCCGTGCACGCGCAGCAGCGTCGCCCACCAGTCGAAACGCGCGCTGAGCGCGCGGCGCAGCGCGCCCGTGTAGGCGTAGGCGGGGGCGACGAACCCGCGCGGCTGCAGGCCGGCGTCGGCGAGCACGCGCCGCCCGGCCTCGACCGACTCCGCGGCGGCGGTCGCGCTCATCCCCGCGTACTCGGCGGCGCGCCCGCCCTGCCAGTGGCGGATCGGGCGCGCGAGCAGCGGGCCCGGGCGCGTCTGGCGGTGCTGCAGGCCGTGCTGGGCGATCGCGTCACCGGCGTCCTGGCAGTCCAGCAGCCAGTACTTCAGCTCGGGCGAGCGCGACGGGAACGGGTGCAGCTGCGGCGCCGGGATGACGAGCAGCGTGACGCGGTCGACGCCGTGGTCGCGGAGCCAGTCGCGGATCTCCACGCAGCGGCGGAAGCTCGTGGGCTCGACGTCGTGGATCGCGACCGCGAGCTTGGCGCCGTCCACCGGTGCCGGGCGGACGGGCGTGCCGATGTGGTGGGCCGGCCGGGGCGGCGTGAGCTCGCGCTCGGAGACCGCGGCGAGCATCAGCTTCGCGATCTCGTCGACGTCGGCGAGCTGGCTGGAGTTCGGCCCGACCATCACAGCGCCTCGAGGTCGGCGAGCTCGGCCGCGAACGCGTGCTCCCAGCGGTGCGCGGAGGCGAAGCGGGCCGCGGCGAGGCGGTCCGGGACGCCGGCCCGCGCGCGTTCGATCGCGGCGGCGAGGCCTTCGATGTCGCCCGGTGCGAATGTCTCGGCCAGCGGCCCGACGACGCGGGCGGACGGTGCGGAGGTGCACGCGACGACCGAGGCGCCGCTCGCGGCCGCCTCGAACGCGACCAGGCCGAACGTCTCCAGCTCGCCCGGCATCACGACGCAGCGGGCGGACTCGTAGGCGCGCGCGAGCGCCTCGCGGTCGCTCTCGTAGCCGACCATGCGCACGCGGTCGGCGACGCCGAGCTTGCGCGCGCGGGCGGCGATCGCGTTCTCGGCCGTGCCCGTGCCCATCAGCCACAGCGGCCACGGCTCGGACGAGCGCGCCGCGGCCTCCAGCAGCTCGAAGACGCCCTTCTCGCGGCTCAGCCGGCCGGCGTACAGCACGTGGTCCCCGCGCTCGGTGCCGCCGCTGGGGAAGAAGGCGGGGTCCAGGCCGAAGCGCAGCGGCAGCGTCGCCTCGCGGCCGGTGTCGCCGAGCGGGTCGCACGCGGCCATGACGGCGTCCACATGCCCGTAGGCGCGGCGCATCCAGGCGCCGAGCGCGGGGCGGTAGAGCCGGTTCGGGCCGGGGATGGCGTTGACGTCCAGGTCCAGCGAACCGTGGTGGACCATCACCACGCGCGCGCCGACCGAGCGGGCGGCGGTGACCGCGGCGCGCGGGGCCCAGAACGGGTCGTGCAGGAGCACGAAGTCGGGCTCGAGCTCGACCAGCAGGTCGGCGAGCGGCCGGATGCCGAGGGGCCAGCGGTAGCCGTTGTTCGGCGCCACGCGCACCGACGGCAGCGCGCACGTCGGGCCGCTCACGTCGCGCTGCGTGCCCGGGACCACGAGCCGGTGCTCGAACGCGCCGGTCCGCTGGGCGTACGCCACCTTGGCGTTCAGGTAGGTACGGATGCCGCCGCTGCGTTCGCCGTAGAACAGCGCCACGTCGACCACGCGGTGCCGCCCCGGCTCGACGAGCCGCAGCGGCGCGCGCTCGTCGAACGCGACGCTCACGCGCCCGGCTCCGAACCTAAAGGGGTCAGACCCGTTAATGTTTCTTTAGGTTCGCCGGCGAGGGCGGTTTGGCGCAAGTGCGCGGAAAGCGGCGTGTCGGGGAGGTGCGCGAACGGCGCGCGGTCACGAAGGTCAAACCTAAAGGGGTCAGACCCCTTCAGGTTGCGGGCGAGTCGGTGCTGTGCTGCCGGGTCGGGTGCCGCGGTGCTGCGGGTCATGCCGCGCGGACCTCGCCGGTCGCGGCGGCGCGGGCGGCGAGGGAACGCATCCAGCCCGCGCCCAGGGCGGCCATCGAGGCCTCCCACGTGCGTTCGCGGACGGCGCTGAGGCCGCCGCGGGCCAGGCGGGCCCGGGCGGGGGGCGAGGCGGCCAGGCCGCAGACGGCGTCGGCCAGCGCGCTCGCGCTCGCCGGGCACAGCATGCCGGTGCGGCCCGAGTCGATCAGCTCGACGGGGCCGCCCGCCGCCACGGCGACGACGGGCAGCCCCGAGGCCTGTGCCTCCAGCACCACCTGCCCGAAGGTGTCCGTCTGGGAGCAGAAGAGGAAGAGGTCCGAGTCCGCGTAGGCGCGGGCCAGGCCGTCGCCCTCGAGCCAGCCGAGGAACGTGCCGGCGCTGCCGAGGCGGGAGCGCAGCGCCTCCTCCTCGGGGCCGCCGCCGGCGAGCACGAGCTCCAGGCGCGGGTCGCGCGCGCGGGCGGCGAGGAACGCGTCGGCCAGCAGGTCGACGCCCTTCTCCTTGGTGAGCCGGCCCGCGTACATCACGCGCACCTTGCCGTCGTTGTCGCGCGCGCGCAGCGTCGGCGAGAAGCGCTCGACGTCCACGCCGCGGTCCCAGCGGCCGATCCCGTCGATGCCCATCGAGCGCAGCCGCTGGTCGGACACGGCGGAGGGGGACAGGACCACGTCGCAGGCGCCGTAGAAGGCGGTCAGCGCCGCCTCCATCGCGAAGCCGAGCTTCTGGTCGCCCGAGCGCATCTGCGTGTAGGTCGTGAGCTCGGTGTGGTAGGAGCCCGTGATCGGCATGCCGAGGACCTTGCCGATCAGCGCCGAGGCGACGCCGGCCGGGCCCGGCGAGCACAGGTGCAGGACGTCGTAGCGGCCCTCGCTCAGGGCCTCGACGACCGCCGGCAGCGACGGCACGCCGACGCGCAGGCCCGCGTAGAACGGGATGTCGACCTCGGCCACGGCGGACAGGCGGCGGTCCACGTGCGGGTCGGTGCCGATGACCTCGACCTCGAACCCGGGCACGCCGCGCTCGCGGATCTCGTCCAGCGTGTGGGTGACGCCGTGCATGCCGCCGATGCCGTCGGCGACCAGCGCGACGCGCAGCGGCTCACCGTCACGGCGCGCGAGCTTGCTCTTCTCGCGGCCGAGGAAGGCGGCGGCGGGCGCGTACGGGATGGCCGCGACGCAGGCGGTGAAGACCTCTTCGGCGGCCGCGTCGATCTCGTTCGGGGCGGCGATCGCCTTCGCGACCGCGCGCTCGAGGCCGCGCTCGTGGCAGCGCCGCGCGCGGCGCTCGAGGGCCGCGTGCGAGAAACCGTCGGACTGCAGGAGCGTGAGCAGCTCGCGCTCGCTCATGCGCAGGTCCACCGCGTCCAGCCACGCGCGCAGCAGGGCGCGGCCGTCCTCGGGGCCGAGGTCGGCGCCGACGGAGCCCGCGCGGGCATCGCCCTCGGTCATCACGCGCTCGACCATCTTCAGGACCGCGGCGGGATCCGGCGCGGCCGTGGAGTCGCCGCGGCCGAGCGCGCGGATGGCCAGCGCCATCGCGGCGTGCGCCCACTTGGCGGCGGAGCCCTGCTCACCCATCGCCTCGACGTGACCCGCGCGGATGTGCGCGAGGAACTCCTGCGGGGTGGCGGCGGCCGGGGTCTCCGACCACGTGCGGCCGATGTCCACGCCCGCGTGGTCGTCCGAGCCGCCCGTGCCGGTGCCGCCGTGCGTCTCGACGTAGATTGCGGCCGGGTGGTTGAGCTCGGGCGCGCGGGAGCCGTTGCGGACCTCCCAGACGTCGAACAGCTGCGCGAGCCGGCGCCGGTGGCGCGGCTGCAGCGGGGCCTCGACGGCGTAGAAGGGATGCGCGAGCGAGGCGGTGATCTCGTTCGTGCGCAGATACTCGGCGATGACCTCGACGTCATCGGCGTGCGCCTGCAACCACTCGTGATCGTCCGGCGTGATGCCCAGGCACAGGATGTGCACGGCCTGGGGCTCACCCTTGAAGCGCGCGGTCAGCTCCTCGGAGATGAACACATCCGGCCGGTCGGCGATGGACAACACACCGTCGATCGTGTCGTGATCGGTGATCGTCACGAAGTCCATCCCGCGGCGCTTGGCCAGGGAGTAGACCTCCTCGGGCGGCGTGGCGCACTCCGGCAGGCCCAGAGAGCGCTGGACACCGAGCTTGGACACCTCGGATGCCGTCGAGTGGCAGTGGAGGTCCGCGCGGCTGGTGGTCATGAGGCGGAGAATCGTGCCGGTCTGCAGGCGTTTTGTGATCAAGCCGCGACCAACCGGTGATCGTCTTGTGAACATCCGCACGACACACCGAAGTGGTGTCGAAGCTCAAGCGCTGTGAAGGTGCGCAGATGGGAAGGTCGAGCCGAGGATCAGTTCATCCAGCTGACCGAGGGGATGGTCCCGGCCGAGACGCTCGAGGACCCCGTCGACTCGGATGATTTCACCGTCGAGCAGCTCGGTCCGCGACACGAGCTGGTGACGGTCGCGCCCGGCGGTCACCGGGTCGCGCTCGTGCTGCCGGGCCACCCGGAGCAGCGCTTCGTGGGGCTCGGCGCGCGGCACGGACTGCACGTCGATCAGGCCGGGCGGCGGGTCCAGCTCGGCGCCGACCGGGCCTACACCGGGCCGGACTGCCCGCCGGACATGCTCGACGTCGGCGGGATCCCGCAGGGCGACTACGCGCCGGTGCCGTTCGTGCTGTGCTCGCGCGGCTGGGCGGCATGGATCGAGAACGACGGCTCGGGCGTGCGCTTCGACCTCGGCGACGAGGTGGTCCTCTCCGTGCGTTCGGCCTCCGGCCCGTTGAAGGTCCACCTGTTCACGCAGCGGACGCCGGCCGCGCGGCTGCGCGCGTTCCTGGAGTACACGGGATCGCTGCCGCCGGTGCTGCCGGAGTGGGCGTACGGGTTCTGGAAGAGCCGCGACGTGTACCCGCACCAGACGGACGCCGAGGCGGACTGGGCGGGGCACCGCAGGCACGGCATCGCGCTCGACGCGATCGTGCTGGACTCACCCTGGGCGACGCAATACAACACGTGGGAGTTCAACCCGCACCAGTTCCCGGACGCGCGCGGGTATGTGTCCAAGCTGCGAGAGGACGGGGTCCGCACCGTGGTGTGGGTCGCGCCGTGGGTGAACCTGGACTCGCGCGAGGGCCAGTACCCGCCCGACGACGAGTCCGCCCGGCTGCACCGCGAGCCGGCGCCCAACTACGAGCCCGAGCACTTCGTGCGGGGTGCCGACGGCGAGCCGCTCGTGTCCAAGTGGTGGATGGGCAAGGGCTCGCCGGTGGACTTCACGAGCCCCGCGGCCGAGCGGTGGTGGCGCGAGCAGGCCAAGCGGGTGCTGGAGCTCGGGGTCGAAGGCATCAAGGCCGACGACGGCGAGGGCTGGTACTTCCCCGACGATGTGCAGTTCGCGGACGGGCGGACCGGGGCGGAGTTCGCGTGGGGGCACGGGCTCGCGTACCGGCGTTCGATGCAGCGGGCGCTGGACGAGGTGCATCCCGGGACGGGCGTGCTGTTCGGCCGGCCGGGGTGGACGGGGCAACAGGCTGTCGGCGTGACCTGGGGCGGGGACCAGCCGAGCGACTTCTGGTCGCTGAAGACGCTGGTGGCCGCGACGCTCAACGCCGCGGCGAGCGGCTTCTCCAACTGGTCGCACGACGTCGGCGGGTACCTCGGCGAGCGGCTCGTGTCGCGCGCGACGAAGGAGCTGCTCGCGCGCTGGGTGCAGTTCGGCTGCTTCACGCCGCTGATGCAGGCGCACAGCCGCTTCGAGCAGGAGGCGTGGACCTACGACGACGAGCTGCTCGACCTCTACCGCGAGCACGTGCTCCTGCACGAGCGGCTCGTGCCCTACATCCGCGCGGCGGCGGCGACCGCGCAGCGCACCGGCCTGCCGATCATCCGGCCGCTGGCGTTGACCGACCCGAGCGACGTGCGCGGCTGGTCGATCGCCGACGCGTACGGCTTCGGGCCGTCCTTCTGGGTCGCGCCGGTGCTCGAGGACGGCGCGCGCTCGGTGCACGTCGATCTGCCGCGCGGGGACTGGATCGAGGTCGCCACCGGGCGGCACGTGCACGGTGGCGGCGAGGTCGACGCGGATGCGCCGCTGCACCGGGTCCCGCTGTGGGTCCGCCGCGGCGCGTTGATCGTCACCTACCCGGCCGAGCACGTCGCGCGCGGGCTCGGCGACACGCCCGAGCACGAGCGCCCGCTCGAGGCGACGCTGTGGGGCGAGCCAACGTGCGGGCGCGCCAAGGTCCGCCTCGCGGACGGCACGACGATCCGCTACGACCGCGGCGAGTGGACCGTCCCCCCGGACCGACCGGTGGTGTTCGAGGAGCGGAACTAGCCCAACGGTATGTTCACAACCGGTCAGGCCAACGGGAGCATTCTGCGGGACATGGCTCTCGCCACCAAAGCCCCGCTCAGCGCGCCGCGCGCGGGCTCGGCTCGCAGCATGCGCCTGGATCTCGCCGACGGCGCGTGCACGACCATCCACGTCGCCGTGCACGACCGCGAGCACACGGAGTTGCGCGTCGCGCTCATGCGCGGGCAGGCGAAGCTCGAAGCGTGGTGCGCCGCCCAGGGCATCCAGGAGGCGATCGTCGGCGGCTTCTTCGCACGTCCGCACGGCACGCCGCTCGGCGAGGTCCGCACCCGCGGCGTCGCCCGCGAGCATGTTCCCTTCACCGCACCGTTCGATGCCGTTCGCGCATGCGTCCACGTGGACGGCGGCGAGGCCGCGATCGCACCGCGCTCCGCGCTGCCCGCGGCCCCGCGCGGGGATCTGCTGCAGGCCGGGCCGCTGCTGGTGCGTGACGGGGCGCCGATCTTCCGCCGCGAGGACGACGTCGAGGGCTTCAGCGCCGCGAACGGTCAGTTCGACTCCGACATCACGGACGGGCGGTACCCGCGGGCGGCGCTCGGCCTGTGCGCCGATCGGATCTTCGCGGTCGCGGTCGACGGGCGGTCCGCGGACGACTCCGGGCTGACCCTGGAGGAGCTGGCCGCGCTGATGGCGGCGCTCGGTGCCGACGTGGCGATGAACCTCGACGGCGGTGGGTCCACGTCGCTGGTGAGCGGCGGGCGGTTGCAGAACCGACCCCGGTCGCAGTTCGACGTGCCCGAGCCGGGCGGCCGCCCGGTGTCGACGGCGCTGGTCTTCCTACCGCGCTGACGGCAACGGCGAGCACAGGCGATCGGTCACTTGACCCCCGTAGAGGTGGTGAAGTGACCGATCCCGCCGGTCATCACGCGCGTTCGTCGGCCGCGCGCTTGCGGCGCTTGCCCTCGTGCATCGCGACCACCCGAGCGACGGGGATCGCGCGGCCCTCCTCGACCAGGTCGGTGGGCAGCGCCTGGGGCGCGGGCATCGACTCCACCCACGGGTCCCGGCCCTCCAGGAGCGCCGGCACCGTCCGGATCGTGAAGTCGGCCGGAGTGATCCGCGTGACGTCGTCCCACGGGACCGGGAACGACACCGGCACGCCCGGCCGGATCCGGGGCGAATAGGCCGCCACCACCGTCGCGCCACCCGCGCGCGTGGAGTCGACGAACACCTTGCCCTCGCGCTCCTCGACCACGTACGCCGTCGTCGCGATCGACGGATCGAGCGCCACCGCCCGCGCGGCCAGCGCGCGCGTCGCGTGGGCGATCTCCTCGCCGTCCGCGGACACCGGGACGAAGATGTGCACGCCCTTGGAACCGCTGGTCTTCAGCGCGCCCTGCAGCCCGGCCGCCGCCAGCGCCTCCCGCACGAGCAGCGCCGTGGCCGCGACGACGTCGAAGGCCGCGCCCGGTGGCGGGTCCAGGTCGAGCACGAGGTGCGTCTGCGGCCAGAGCGTGGGGTGGTACTCGATCGCGCGCTGGTTGGCGAACCACAGCAGGGTCGGCTTGTCGTTGCAGAGCGCGTAGCGGACCTCGCGCTTGGAGCGCTCGGCCCAGATGCCGACGGTCTTGATCCAGTCGGGCGCGTTCTTCGGGACGTTCTTCTGCATGAACGGCTTCTGGCCCGGGCGGGCGCGCATGACGGACAGAGGCCGGTCGCGCAGCTGCTCGATCAGGGGGTCGGCGACGGCCTCCAGGTAGGCGACGAGGTCGCCCTTCGTCGCCTCGGCGCCGTCGAACAACGGCTTGTCGAGGCTCGTGAACGCGACGTCCATGCCGCGAACCCTAGGGCGTGGAACGGAATGACGCTCGCGCAGGTATGTTCACAGTCTGGCTACTTCGCGTTCACATCCGCACGCCCTGATGGGGCTGCTGTTCTACCCCCGCGGCGGGTCCGCGCACGTCGCGCGCAACCTCGCGCACGCGCTGCCGGCCGTCGGCTGGGAAGTCACGGTCCTCAGCGGCAGCATCACGGGCCACGGCGACGCGCGCCGGTTCTACCACGACCTGGACGTCCGGCCCGCGGACATGGCGGCCGGCTTCCCGCTGCACCCCTCCTACGAGGACCGCGAAGATGCCGCTGACCGCGTCTTCGGCCTGCTCGACGCCGACGACGCCGAGCGTCACGCCCGCGCCTGGACGCGTGCGCTGCAGTCCGCCGGCGCCGCGCACGCCGACGTCCTGCACCTGCACCACCTCACGCCGCTGTACGAAGCCGCCCGCCGCGCGGCGCCGCAGGTGCCGATCGTCGGCCACCTGCACGGCACCGAGCTGTTGTTCCTGGAGGCGGTGAAGCAGGACCCGCTGCGCTGGCCCTACGGGCTCGCGTGGGCCGAGCGGATGCGCAGCTGGGCGCTGCAGGCCGAAAGATTGATCGTGCTGTCCGAGACGCAGATCGAGCGCGCCGAGCGGGTCCTGCCGGTCGACCCCGACCGCTACACCCTGATCCCGAACGGCTACGACCCCGACCTGTTCACCGAGCGCACGGTCGACCGCGCCGGGCTCTGGGCCGACCTGCTCCCCGACGCCGGCATCGACCACGACACGCCCGTCCTGCTGTACGTCGGCCGCTTCACCGAGGTCAAGCGCGTCCCGCTGCTGATCGAGGCCTACGAGCGCGCGCGCCCCGGCTTTGCCCGCCGCGCCCCGCTGGTGCTCGTCGGCGGCTTCCCGGGCGAGCACGAGGGCGAGCACCCGGCCGACACGATCGCCCGCGTCGGCGCGCAGGACGTCCACCTCGCCGGCTGGCACGAGCACGACGAGCTCCCGAACATCCTCGCCGCGTCCGACGTCGTCGTCCTGCCGAGCGTGCGCGAGCAGTTCGGCCAGGTCCTGGTCGAGGGAATGGCCTGCGGACTGCCCGCGATCGCCGTCGACGCGCACGGCCCGGCCGACATCGTCGAGCACGGCCAGACGGGCTGGCTGGTGGAGCCCGACGACGCGCAAGGACTCGCGAACGCGCTGGTGGAGGCCGTCAACCGGCCGCAGGAGCGCCGCCGGCGCGGCCGCAACGCCGCCGAGGACGTCGCGGAGCGCTACGCGTGGCCCTCGTTGGCCCAGGAGATGGCCGACCTGTATGACCGAGTTTCCGGCGTTGACGCAACGTTGTTGCGCACAAACGCCGCACATAGCGGCTGATCGCTGCGCGAAACGCAACGGTTGACGGGCCGCGCTGTTGAGCGGCCGGCACACCTGTTGCTACTTTGTCACTCCCTTCCGAGCCCTCGGATGGGGTTTCGCGTCCCCCGACCCCGTCGCTCGCCTATGCCTGAACGTCCACGTGGCCGGATCGGCCTCTACGACCCGACCTACGAGCACGACGCCTGTGGCGTCGCCATGGTCGCAAAGCTGGACGGTTCGCCGTCGCATGAGGCCGTAGAGCGCGCGATCGTGGCGCTCGAGAACCTCGAGCACCGCGGCGCTGCGGGCGCGGATCCCAACACGGGCGACGGCGCCGGAATCCTGCTGCAGCTGCCCGACGAGTTCCTGCGCGGCGTCATCGACGCCGAGTTGCCGCCCGTCGGCGCCTACGGCGTCGCGATGCTGTTCCTCCCGCGTGAGGAAGAGGAGCGCGCGCGGCTGGAGGCGCTGCTGACCAAGACCGTCGAGGACGAGGGCCAGACCGTCATCGGCTGGCGCGACGTCCCGGTCGACAAGGACTACGTCGGCATCACGGCCAACCTGTACGCGCCGTACGTCAAGCAGCTGGTCGTGGGCGCCTCCGAGGCGCTCGCGGGGGACCAGGACGCGTTCGAGCGCAAGCTGTACGTGATTCGCCGCGTGGCCGAGCTCGCAGCCGGGCCGGAGCTCGTGATCCCGAGCTTCAGCTCGCGGACGATCGTCTACAAGGGCATGCTGACCAGCCCGCAGCTGCTCGGCTACTTCCCGGACCTGCAGGACAGGCGCACGAAGACCGCGATGGCGCTTGTCCACTCGCGCTTCTCCACGAACACGTTCCCGAGCTGGGAGCTCGCGCACCCGTTCCGCATGATCGCCCACAACGGCGAGATCAACACGGTGCGCGGCAACATCAACTGGATGCGGGCGCGCGAGTCGCAGCTCGCCTCCGAGCTGTTCGGCGAAGACCTGCAGAAGGTGCTCCCGGTCGTGCGCGCCGGCGGCAGCGACTCCGCCACGTTCGACAACGTGCTCGAGCTGCTCACGCTCGCGGGCCGCAGCCTCCCGCACGCGGTGATGATGATGATCCCGGAGGCCTACGCCGACCGGGACGACCTCCCCGAGGAGCTGCAGGCGTTCTACGCCTACCACGCGTGTCTGATGGAGCCGTGGGACGGCCCCGCCGCGGTCACGTTCACCGACGGCCGCGTGATCGGCGCGACGCTGGATCGCAACGGCCTGCGTCCCGGCCGCTGGCTGGAGACCACGGACGGCTGGGTCGTCCTGGGCTCCGAGACCGGCGTGATGGACGTCCCGACCGAGAAGATCAAGCGCAAGGGCCGCCTGCAGCCGGGCAAGCTCTTCCTGGTCGACCTCGAGCAGGGCCGGATCATCGAGGACGAAGAGGTCAAGCGCGCGGTCTCCACCGCCAAGCCGTACAAGCAGTGGTTCGAAGAGGGCATCGTGCACCTCGCGGATCTGCCCGAGCCCCCGGAGCTGCCGAAGTCCGAGCTGCCGCTGCCCAACCGCCAGCGCGCGTTCGGCTTCACGCAGGAGGACCTGCGCGTCCTGCTCGCGCCCACCGCCGCCAACGGCGAGGAGCCGATCGGCTCGATGGGCAACGACAACGCGCTCGCGGTCCTGTCCGACCATCAGCCGCCGCTGTTCAGCTACTTCAAGCAGCTGTTCGCGCAGGTCACCAACCCGCCGATCGACCCGATCCGCGAGGCGATCGTCATGAGCCACGGCACGGGCGTCGGCTCGGAGAGCAACCTGCTCACCGACGGCCCCGAGCACGCGCACCAGCTGTCGATGAAGACGCCGCTGCTGTTCGACCGCGAGCTCGCGCAGCTGCGCCACGTCGACTCCTCGATCTTCAAGGCGCACACGGTGGACATCACGTGGCCGATCGCCGAGGGTCCCGAGGGGATGCTCAAGGCGCTCGACCGCGTCTGCGCCGAGGCCGACGCGGCGCTCGCCGACGGCGTCAACATCCTCATCCTCAGCGACCGCGCCGTGAGCCCGAAGCGTGTGGCGATCCCGTCG
This sequence comes from Solirubrobacter deserti, assembly GCF_003344625.1. Taxonomy (GTDB): domain Bacteria; phylum Actinomycetota; class Thermoleophilia; order Solirubrobacterales; family Solirubrobacteraceae; genus Solirubrobacter; species Solirubrobacter deserti. The sequence continues at coordinate 58,253 of NZ_QPKJ02000007.1, forward strand.
CTGCTGGCCGTCGCGGGCGTGCACCACCATCTCGTGCGCGAGGGCACGCGCCTGCAGACCGGCCTCGTGCTCGAGTCCGGCGAGCCACGTGAGGTGCACCACTTCGCGACGCTGATCGGCTACGGCGCGTCCGCGATCAACCCGTACCTGATGCTCGAGTCGCTCGAGGAGCTCGTCAAGGACGGCCGCGTGCCGGGCGTCGAGGACTTCGAGACGGCGCAGTGGAACGTCGTCAAGGGCGTGGCCAAGGGCCTGCTCAAGACGATCTCCAAGATGGGCATCTCGACGATCCAGTCCTACAACGGCGCGCAGATCTTCGAGGCCGTCGGGCTCGCGTCCGACCTGATCGACCGCCACTTCACGGGCACCGCTTCGCGCATCGGCGGCATCGACAGCCACATCCTGGCCGTCGAGACGCTCGAGCGCCACGCGCGCGGGTTCGGCCTCGCGACCAGCGATCTGCTGCCGGTCGGCGGCGTGTACGCGTGGCGTCGCGAGGGCGAGCACCACATGTGGAACCCGGAGACGATCGCGCTCCTGCAGCACTCCGTGCGCCACGGCGGCCGTCCGACCTACGACGAGTACTCCAAGCTCGTCAACGACGACGCGGCCCGTCGCGCGACGCTCCGCGGCCTGCTCAAGTTCAAGGAGCTGCCCGAGGACGAGTGGCTGGACATCGACGACGTCGAGCCGGCGTCCGAGATCGTCAAGCGCTTCGTCACCGGCGCGATGTCGCTGGGCTCGATCAGCCGTGAGTCGCACGAGACCCTCGCGATCGCGATGAACCGCCTCGGCGGCAAGTCGAACACGGGCGAGGGCGGGGAGGACCCGGTCCGCTTCACCCCGGATCCGAACGGCGACCGCCGCCGCTCGGCGATCAAGCAGGTGGCCTCCGGCCGCTTCGGCGTGAACATCAACTACCTCGTCAACGCCGACGAGCTGCAGATCAAGATGGCCCAGGGCGCCAAGCCCGGCGAGGGCGGCCAGCTGCCGGGCCACAAGGTGGACCGCTACATCGGCTCGATCCGCTTCACGACGCCGGGCGTCGGCCTGATCTCGCCGCCGCCGCACCACGACATCTACTCGATCGAGGACCTCAAGCAGCTCATCTACGACCTGCGCTGCGCCAACCCGGCCGCGCGGATCTCGGTGAAGCTCGTGTCCGAGGTCGGCGTGGGCACGGTCGCCGCGGGCGTCGCAAAGGCGAACGCCGACCACGTGCTGATCTCCGGCCACGACGGCGGCACGGGCGCGTCCCCGCTGAGCTCGATCCAGGCGGCCGGCGCGCCGTGGGAGATCGGCCTGGCCGAGACGCAGCAGACGCTGGTGCTCAACGACCTGCGCAGCCGCATCTGGGTGCAGACGGACGGCCAGCTCAAGACGGGCCGCGACGTGATCGTCGCCGCGCTGCTGGGCGCCGACGAGTGCGGCTTCTCCACCGCGCCGCTGATCGCGACGGGCTGCATCATGATGCGCGCCTGCCACCTGAACACGTGCCCGGTGGGCATCGCGACGCAGGACCCGGAGCTGCGCAAGCGCTTCAAGGGCGAGCCCGAGCACGTCGTGAACTTCTTCTTCTTCGTCGCGGAAGAGGCGCGGGAGATCATGCGCCGGCTCGGCATCCGCCGCTACGAGGACCTCGTCGGCCGCGTGGACCTGCTCGAGGCCGACGACGCGATCGAGCACTGGAAGGCCCGCGGCGTGGATCTCACGCACGTGCTGGCCGCGCCGCCCGTCGCCGACGACGCTCCGCGCCGGCGCCTGCGCCCCCAGGACTCGCCGCTGCCGGGCGCGCTGGACTGGACGCTGATCGAGGCGGCCAAGGACGCCATCGACCACCGCATGAAGGTCACGGGCGACTTCGACGTGCGCAACGTCAACCGCACCGTCGGTGGCCTGCTCTCGAGCGCGGTCACGAAGGTGCACGGGGCCCAGGGCCTGCCGCCCGGGACGATCAAGTTCACGCTGCGCGGCTCGGCCGGTCAGTCGTTCGGCGCGTGGCTCGCGCCGGGCGTGGAGCTGACGCTGATCGGCGACGCCAACGACTACACGGGCAAGGGCCTGTCCGGCGGTGTGCTCACCGTCGCTCCGCCCGAGGACGTCACGTTCAAGCCCGAGGAGAACGTCATCGTCGGCAACACCGTGCTCTACGGCGCCAGCGGCGGCCGCGCGTTCTTCCGCGGGCTCGCGGGCGAGCGCTTCGCGGTGCGCAACTCGGGCGCCTCGGCGGTCGTCGAGGGCGTCGGCGACCACGGCTGCGAGTACATGACGGGCGGCCGGGCGGTCATCCTCGGCCGGACCGGACGCAACTTCGCCGCCGGCATGAGCGGCGGCGTCGCCTACGTCCTGGACGAGGACGACACGTTCGGCGAGCGCTGCAACATGGGCCTCGTCGGGTTCGACCCGATCGAGGACTCCGACGCCATCGAGCTGCACAACCTGATCGCCGAGCACGCCGAGCGCACCGGGTCGACCGTCGCGCAGCGGATCCTGGACGCGTGGGACGACTATCTCCCGCGCTTCAAGAAGGTCATGCCGCACGACTACAAGCGCGCGCTGGCCGAGATGGCGGCCGAGGATGCCGTGTCGACGGGCGGCGGCGGTTTCGTGACCGAGCCCGCCGAGGAGGTCAAGTCCTGATGGGCAAGGTTGGTGGGTTCCTCGAGATCAACCGGGTCGAGCAGCCGGAGCGCAATCCGGCCGAGCGCCTGCACGACTTCAACGAGTTCGTGGACACGCTGCCCGTGGAAGGGCTGCGTGAGCAGGGCGCGCGCTGCATGGAGTGCGGCGTGCCGTTCTGCCACAACGGCTGCCCGCTGGGCAACCTGATCCCGGACTGGAACGACCTCGTCTACCGCGACCGCTGGCGCGAGGCGATCGACCAGCTGCACGCGACCAACAACTTCCCGGAGTTCACCGGCAAGCTCTGCCCCGCCCCGTGCGAGGCGGCGTGCGTGCTGGAGATCCGCGAGGGCGACGCGGTCTCGATCAAGCAGATCGAGGTCTCGATCATCAACCGCGCGTGGGATGAGGGCTGGGTCAAGCCGCAGCCGCCGAAGGTCGAGACCGGCCGCACCGTCGCCGTCATCGGCGCCGGCCCGGCGGGCATGGCCGCGGCGCAGCAGCTGCGCCGCGCCGGTCACACGGTCACGGTCTACGAGCGCGACGAGGCGGGCGGCGGCCTGGTGCGCTTCGGCGTGCCGCACTTCAAGATCGAGAAGTGGGTCATCGAGCGCCGGCTCGAGCAGCTCAAGGCCGAGGGCGTCGAGTTCCGCTACGGCGTGGACGTCGGGGTCGACATCACGGCCGAGGAGCTGCGCGCGCAGCACGACGCTGTGGTCATCGCCACCGGCTCGCGCGTCCCGCGTGACCTCCCGGTCCCCGGCCGCGAGCTCGAGGGCGTGCACTTCGCGATGGAGTACCTGTACGACCGCGCGCGCTGCCTGGACGGGAACGCCCCCGAGAACCCGATCACGGCCAAGGGCAAGCACGTCCTCGTCGTGGGCGGCGGTGACACGGGCGCGGACTGCGTCGGGCACTCGTTGCGCGAGGGTGCCGCTTCGGTGACGCAGATCGAGCTGCTCGGCGAGCCGCCCAAGCAGCGCCCGGACGACCTCACCCCGTGGCCGCGCTGGCCCGTGAAGCTGCGCACCTCGTACGCGTTGAAGGAAGGCGGCGAGCGCGACTTCGCGATCTCGACCACGAAGCTGACCGGCAACGGCCGCGTGCAGGAGGTGCACTGGGTGCAGAACTCCGGCAAGCCGCCGTTCGACGCGATCCCCGGCACCGAGGAGTCGCATCCGGTCGATCTCGTCCTGCTCGCGATGGGCTTCCTGTCGCCCGAGCAGGAGCTGCTGGAGGCGCTCGGCGTCGAGCGCGACGCGCGCGGCAACGCCAAGGCGGGCGCGTACGCGACGTCCGCCGACGGCGTGTTCGCCGCCGGCGACGCGCGCCGCGGCCAGTCGCTGATCGTGTGGGCGATCAACGAGGGCCGCCAGTGCGCCCGCGTCGCCGACCGCTACCTGCGTCAGCTCGCCGCGCGTGACCCGCGCGACGAGGAGTCCGCGGGCACCAGCGACCGGTTCGGCTCGCCCGACCTCGGCGCCGACCCGCCGCAGGTCGCATCGAACGCTTAGGCACTTGACACTCAACTATCTGGCGTAGGAGGGTGAGCCTCATGAGAGGCTCACTTCTCGCCGGTGCCTTGGGCATCGGCTTGCTGCTCGCGGGTGCAGGGCCCGCGCTGGCGACGGGCGCAGGCAACGACACCTCCGCCAAGTTGCGCAAGGCCGTCACGGTCGACGGGATTCGGCTGCACCAGGGTGCGCTGAACCTGATCTCGTCGTTGACGAACGGGAACCGGCTGGCGGGCACGCCCGGCTACGACCGGTCGGCGGACTACGTGGCGCTGCAGGCGAAGCTGGCCGGGTTGCAGGTCAGTCGCCAGAGCTTCGAGTACGAAAACTTCTTCCTCGCCGATTGGAAGCCGCCGGTGCTCGACGTCCGGCGTGGCAAGAGCTACATCCCGGGCATCGCGGGGTCCAACGGCGGCGGCGACTTCGGGTCCATGATCAACTCGCCGTCCACGGACGTGACGGGCCCGGTGTGGGCCGCGGACCTGCTGATCCCGTCCCCGGCGCCGAACACCTCCACGTCGGCGTGCCAGGCGGCCGACTTCGCGGGCATGCCGCAGGGCGCAATCGTGTTGATCCAGCGCGGCGGCTGCGGCGAGCTGACCAAGTTCCGCAACGCGTACACCGCCGGTGCGGCGGGCGTGGTCTACATCAACGAGGGCGTTGCCGCGCCGGGCTTCGAGGACCCACGCTGGTTCGACATGGCGGCCTTCGGGCCCGAGCCGTGGGCGCCGATGGTGGCCGCGCAGGTCGCAACCGTCGCCGACCTCGCGGGGAGCGTCCGCCAGGGTCTCGTCGGCAAGACGGTCCGCTTCCGCGTCGACCAACGGGTCGGCACCTACCCGACCGAGAACGTCATCGCGGAGACGCGCGGCGGTGACCCGAACAAGGTGATCGTGGTCGGCGCGCACCTCGACAGCGTCGGCACGGGTCCGGGCATCAACGACAACGGCTCCGGATCGGCCGCGATCCTGGAGATGGCGCGGGCGCTGCGCGGCGTGTACCCGAAGAACAAGATCCGCTTCATCTGGTTCAGCGCCGAGGAGTCGGGCCTGCTGGGTTCCGAGGACTACGTGGCGCGCCTGTCCGACGCCGAGCGCGCGAAGATCGCGGCCAACCTGAACTTCGACATGATCGGGTCCCCGAACTTCGTCAACTTCGTCTACGACGGCGACCTGTCGGACTCGCCGCCGATCGGCGAGGACGTGTTCCACCCGGCGGCGCGGCCGTTCTCGGCCACGATCGAGAAGTACTTCCTCGACTACTTCCGCAGCCAGCGCATCCCGACGGCGCCGACCGACTTCGACGGCCGCTCCGACTACGGGCCGTTCATCCGCAACGGCATTCCGGCCGGCGGCCTGTTCACGGGCGCCGAGGGCATCAAGACGCCCGAGCAGGCGGCGATCTGGGGCGGCACCGCCGGTGAGCAGTTCGACCCCTGCTACCACGAGGGCTGCGACAACGTGTTCAACAACTCAGGCCGCGCGCTCGACCAGAACTCGGACGCCGCGGCGCACGTGCTGATCACGCTCGCGCAGACCAAGATCCCGGACCGGCCCGCGATCACGCCGGCCCCGGCCGCGCGGCGGGTCGCTCCGGCGTCGGCGTTCGAGCACGCCGGCGACCTGGTGGCCTTCGACCCCTGAGTCCCAGTACAGTCGCGCCGTGGCCAGCGTGCTCATCACCGGCTGTTCAACCGGGATCGGGCACGCGACCGCGGCGCGGCTGGCGCGGTCCGGGCGCTGGACGGTGTACGCGTCCGCGCGGCGCGTGGAGACCCTCGCCGGGCTCGAAGCGCTCGGCTGCCGGGTGCTCGCACTCGACGTGACCGACGAGGCGTCGATGGCCGCGGCCGTCGACGCGGTCGAGGGCGGGGTGGACGTGCTCGTCAACAACGCGGGCTACTCGCTCTCGGGCGCGCTCGAGACGCTCCCGATGGAGGAGGTCCGGCGGCAGTTCGAGACCAACGTGTTCGGGCTGCTGCGGTTGACGCAGCTCGTGCTGCCCGGGATGCGCGAGCGGCGCTCCGGCACGATCGTGAACCTGTCGTCGATGGGCGGGAAGCTGACGTTCCCGGGCGGCGGCGCCTACCACGCGACCAAGTACGCGGTGGAGGCGATCAGCGACGCGCTGCGCGTCGAGGTCGCGCCGTTCGGCGTGCGCGTGATCGTGATCGAGCCGGGGCTGATCCGGACCGAGTTCTCGGCGACGGCGTCCAGCGGAGTACGCGAGACCGGCCCGTACGCCGAGTTCAACGCGGCCGTCGCGCGCAGCACGCGCGACGCCTACCACGGGCCGCTGGGCCGGCTGGGCGGGGACGCGGGCACGGTCGCGGAGGCGATCGAGGCGGCGCTGCTCAAGCCGAAGGCGCCGACGCGGGTGTTGGTCACCCCGTCGGCGCGGCTGCTGGTCGGCCTGCGCCGGGTGCTGCCCGACCGCGCGTGGGATCGCGCGGTCGGTCGCTCATTCCGCTAGTTCGGAGACGGCCGCGAGCAAGCGCTCGGCGTCCGACGCGTCGTTGTAGTGCAGGAAGCCGGCCCGGATGCCCCCGTGGGGTGCGAGGCCGAGCACCCGCTCGAGCTCCCAGGCGTAGTAATTGCCGTTCCACACCGCGATCTCACGCTCAGCTAGAGCCTTAGCCACGGCCTCGGGGTGCACGTCCTTGACCGTGAACATCAGCGTCGGCGCGCGGTCGCCGGCGTCGCCATAGAGCGTCACGTGGTCCATCGCGCGCAGCCCGTCGAGCGCCTGCTGCATGAGGCCCTCCTCGTGCGCGCGGACGGCGTCGAAGTCGAGCTCGAGCATGTACTCGGCCGCCGCGCGGACGCCCGCGAGCGACTCGAACGGCAGCGTCCCGAGCTCCCAGCGGTCCGGCGCCTCCTCCGGCGCGGGGTTGAGCTTGTCCGGGCGGAACTCGCTCAGAAGGGCGGGGCTCGCGCACAGCACCGAGACGTGCGGGCCGAACCACTTGTAGGCGGAGCAGGCGAGGACGTCGGCGCCGAGCGTCGCGAGGTCGTAGCGGCGGTGCGGGGTGGCGTGGACGGCGTCGATGTACACGCGCGCGCCGACCCGGTGCGCGGCGGCGACGATCCCCTCGAGGTCCGGCACGGTGCCGACCGCGTTGGACGCGGCGGTCACGGCGACCCACTTGGTGCGCTCGGTGAGCACGGCCTCCACGGCGGACGCGGGCAGCTCCAGCGTGCCCTCGGTGGGCTCGGCGAAGTTGACCGTCACGCCCGCGCGCTCGGCCGCGATCACCCACGGGCGCACGTTGGAGTCGTGGTCCAGGCGCGTGCAGACGATCTCGTCGCCGGGCTCGAGCGCGCGCACGACCGTGGCCGCGAAGCGCATCGTCGTGGCCGTGAAGCTCGGGCCGAAGAAGATGCCCTCGGGCTCGCCGCCGAGCAGCGTCGCGCAGGCGGCGCGGGTGCTGTGCACGAGCTCGTCGGTCTCGTGCGCGGCCTTGAACGCGCCGCCGTGGTTGGCCATCGCGCCCGAGCGCATGAAGTCGCTCATGGCCTCGATCACGCTGTCGAGCACCTGGCTGCCGGCGGCGCCGTCCAGGCGCGCCCAGCCATCGCCCAGCCCGGGGAAACGGTCACGGTTCACTTGGCCACCTCTTCGGCGAGCTCGGCGTCTCGGGGATAGGAGAGGAGCTTCGCGGCCTTCTTCGGCGGCAGCCAGCGGATCTCGTCGACCTCGTCGTTGGGCTTGAACTTCCCCTCGTCCACGAGCTTCATCAGCCAGTAGCGGACGGCCTTCGAACGGCCCTTGCGGTCGCGATAGAACGTCGGGGAGAGCTCCTTGCCCAGCTTGCAGCGCAGCCCGGTCTCCTCGAACACCTCGCGCAGCGCCGCCTCCTCCCAGGTCTCACCCGGGTCCAGCTTGCCCTTGGGCAACGACCAGTCGTCGTAGCGCGGACGATGCACGACCGCGATCGCGCCATCCTCGCGACGGACGACCCCGCCCGCGGCCTTCACCTCTGCCTCTTCCGGCTCCATGGCGGGCCATGGTCGCAGACGCTGGCCGGATGTCGGGGTCGCCTTTTTAGCGTCCGGTACTAGATTCGGCACATACGCCGGAGAGGGGTCACCGCGTTGTTGCTGTTGGCGGCGTGCACGCTGCCCGCTTCCGCGCGCGCGGACGTCGAGGTGCTCGCCGGGAAGCTGGACGGCCCGCTGACGCGCCCCGCCGAGGGCGCCGCGGCCACCATCGGGCTGCGCTACGTACGCGAGCACCGCTCCCAGCTCGGCCTCACCGCGGCCGACCTCGAGACGCTCGACGACCCGTCGGTGGAGACGATCGGCGATGTCCGCCAGGTCCGCTGGCGCCACGAGATCGACGGGATCGAGGTCGCCGACGCCGAGCTGCGCGTGAACGTCGACTCCGACGGGCGCCTGATCAACGTGCTCGGCTCGCCTCCGGAGCAGCCGGCGGACACGACGCCGCGGCTGCCCAAGCCGCAGCCGGATGCCGACCTGACGATCTACGACGGCCGGCTCGGCTGGCGCTATCGCGACGGGACGACGGACCTGATCAGCGACGCCGACACGGGCAAGGTCCTCAAGCGCACGGAGCTCACGCGGGACGCGACCGCCCGCGTGTGGGAGAACCACCCGGGCGCGACGCACGGAGGCCAGGAGGTCGTCCGCCCTTTGCCCGTCGCCTGGTTGAGCACGGACGACCGGCTGTTCGGCCCGTTCGTGCACACCTACACGGATCTCGACGGCAGCAACACCGCCGCGCCGACCGAGGAGGTGCGGCCGGACCCGTACCCCTTCTCGCCCGTCGCGAGCTGCGCCATCTGCGGGTGGGACGGCACCAACGGGACACGGCTGCGCAACCGCGAGCAGAACGCGGTCCAGGCCTTCTACCTCGTCAACCGCTTCCGTGAGCATGCGCTCAGCAGGCTCGGCTTCGACTTCAAGGGCGACCGGCTGCTGGTGGAGGCGAGCGACACGGCCGCGCTGAGCGGCAACGCGTTCGACACCAACAACGCGAACATGTACACGCCGCCGGTCGGCCAGTCGCCGCGCATGCAGCTGTACCTGTGGCGTTCGCCCTATCGCACGGTGAACGCCGGCGACGACGCATCGATCGTGTTCCACGAGTACGCGCACGGGCTGACGAGCCGGCTCGTGACCGATTCCGACGGGGTCGTCGCGCTCGGCTCCTGGCAGTCCGGCGCGATGGGCGAGGGCTGGAGCGACTTCTACGCCAAGGACTTCCTGCTCGAGCAGTTCCCGCTGCTCGACGACTCGGGGGTGCGCGGCGACGTGAGCATGGGCGCCTACGTCGACGCCGTGAGCAACACGATGCGCACGCAGGGGCTCGACTGTCCGGTCGGACTCGACGCGCCGCGCTGCCCGGGCGGCGGCTACACCTACGGCGACTTCGCCGACGGCCTGCCCGACTGGCACCGGGACGGCGAGATCTGGGCGCAGACGCTGTGGGACCTGCGCGGCGAGGTCGGGATGGACGACGCGCGCGTGCTCGTCACGCGCGCGCTGCCGCTCGCGCCGCCCGAGCCGAGCTTCCTCGACATGCGCAACGCGATCCTGCAGGCCGATCAGACGCACCTCGCCGGCCGCCACCACGCCAGGATCTGGAAGGTGTTCGCCGCCCGTGGCATGGGCTTGTTCGCGAGCACGACCGGCGGCCAGGACACCGAGCCGGTCGAGAACTTCGACGACCCGACCGACGCGGGGGCTCCGGGGACGATCACCGGGCGCGTGACGGACGCGGTCGACGGTGCCCCGGTCGCGGGCGTGACGGTGAGCGTCGGCGGGCTCAGCGCGGGTCCCGACGCACGGGTGGCGACGACGCGGGCCGACGGCACGTACACGCTTCCGAACGTCCCGGAGCAGGCGGACGCGACACTCGTCGTGCGCGGCACCACGCGCCAGCAGCTCGAGACGGGCTTTGAGCAGGCGTTCGTGACGGTCGACGTCGTGGCGGGAACGACGGTGACCGCGGACGCCGCGGTGCGTCGCAACTGGGCCTCGATCCGCGCGGGTGCGACGCTGCAGTCCTCCGGCGGGAGCGAGAACGCGGGCAGCGGATGCGGGCCCAAACAGGCGCTCGACGGCCACACCGGCAGCACCTGGTCGATGGCCGCGCGCAGCCCGCTCGTGGTGATGCTGCCGCGGACGATCAACGTGCGCGGGATCGGCATCGATCCGCGCGAGGGCTGCGTCGACGACTGGAAGTCCGCGCTCCGGGGCTATCGCGTCGAGGTGTCCGGGGACGGAATGCAGTGGAGGACGGCCCGTGAGGGCGAATTCACGTTCGAGAACCGGCTGCAGATGAACCGGTTCGCGATCAGCGAGCCGGACGTCCGGTACGTGCGTCTGACCCCGCTGTCCAACCTCGGCGGCGCGACCTGGACCGACGTGACCGAGTTCGCCGTCTACGGCCACGCGCACGCGGAGACGGACGTCCTCAGCGGACCGACGGTGCCGGACTCGACCGCGACGTTCACGTTCGGCGGGGAGGGCGCGGCGCGCTTCGAGTGCCGCGTCGACGCGGGGGCGTGGGAGGCGTGCACGTCGCCGAAGACCTACACCGGGCTGGCGTCGGGCGAGCACCTCTTCGAGGTCCGCGCGTTCAACCGCGCGAACGAGCCCGACCCGACTCCGGCGCAGCGGGCGTTCACGATCGACGCGCTGCTGCCGCAGACGAAGATCGAGAGCGCGCCGCCCGCGACCACGCGCGAGCCGAACCCGGGGTTCACCTTCTCGGGCGGGAGCTCGTACGAGTGCGCGTGGAACGGCGTTGCCGGACCGTGCGCGCGGGCGCTCGGGGACGGGACGCACACGCTCACGGTCGCCGCACGCAACGCGCACGGCCTTGATCCGTCGCCCGCGTCCTACACCTTCACGGTCGACCGGACGGCACCGCTGACCGCGATCTCGGCCGCGACGGTGGCCGGGCGGATCGCGACGTTCGCGTTCGCCTCGCCGGACCTCACCGCGGTCACGCACACGTGCGCGCTGGACGGGGTGACGGCGCCGTGCACATCGCCGCGCGTCTATGCGGGGGTGGGGGACGGGCCGCACACGTTCACCGTCACCGCGACCGACGCGGCGGGCAACACGGCATCGGCTACCCGCACCGTGACGGTCGACGCCACGCCGCCGGAGACGATGATCGAGTGGGCGCCGCCGCCGATCCTCACCGCGCGTGACTTCGCGCTCGCCTTCCGGGCCGGCGAGGACGCGACGTTCGTGTGCTCGATCGACGGGGCCGCTGCGACTCCGTGCACGAGCCCGCTGGCGCTGAGCGGTCTCGGGGACGGCGCGCACAGCGTGGTCGTGACCGCGATCGACGCCGCCGGCAACGCCGACCCGACGCCGGCGCGAAGCGACTTCACGGTGGTCGTCCCCGGGGTGCCGGCCGGACCGAGCCCGACGCCGTCGGTGACGCCGCGCGCGACGGCCACCCCGGCGCCGAGGGCAGCGTTGGCTACCGTGGCGGGGCCGAAGACCGTCTCCCGGCGGTCGGGCAAGGTGAAGCTGACGCTGAAGGGCGTCCGCGGCGCGAAGGTCGCGGTGCGGGCGAAGGTCGGAACGCGCGTGGTCGGGAGGGCGACGAAGACCCTCAGTGGTTCGACGCTGACGCTCTCGCTCACGCTCGACAAGAAGCGGCTGAAGGCCGGGACGTCCGTGTCCGTGCGGGTCCAGGCCACCGGCGCTGGGCTCACGCCGGTCTCCCGAACGCTCAAGATCCGGGTCAAAGCCTGAAGTCAGCGCGCGGACCTGCCGGTCCTAGCCGACCGGCCAGGGAGCGCCTCGGACGTGCGTCCAAAACGCGTGAAAAGGCGCACCGGCCTCCCGATTTGTGCGTACGCTCGCCCCTCTGCCAGTCCAGCAGTCACCTAAGACGATTCTCTTCGCACGCCAGCGCCGGTGGATCCGTGTCGCTGCGTCCTGCGCGCTGGGGAGCATGCTGCTGCTCTACGTCACCCCGATCGCGCAGGCTGCCCCGGGTGACCAGGCGGACCCGCCGTTGCCCGGCGTGGTCAGCCCGCAGCTGACGTTCCCCCAGTACGAGCCGCCTAAACCGGATTCCGCCGAGGCCGCCGAGGAGGCCCCGATCGAGGCGCCGAAGGACGAGGCGCGCGAGCCGGGGCCCGCGCCGGAGCAGCCGCGCCGCGAGGAGCCCGCGCCGGCCGCCGCGCCCGAGTCCGAGCCGACGCCCGCCGGCCCCGCGTCCACGCAGGAGCAGGCGCCCGCGCCGGCCCGCGCCGAGAAGCCGAAGATCGACAAGGACGACTACGCCGTCGAGACCCCGGCCAAGGACGAGTCCGAGGAGGAGGAGGCGCCCCTCACGAACACCGACGAGCTGAGCCCGCTCGCCCCGATGCCAACCGACAAGGTGTCCGCGGGCCACCGCCAGACCGCGCCGGACCCGCTCGCCGAGGCCTCTCCGGCCCCGCCCGTCTCGCTGAGCGAGACCCAGAAGCTGCTCGAGCAGGCCGCGACCGCGCCGGCGCCGACCGCCACGCCCGTCCCGATGACGCCGACGGTGGAGACGCCGTCCGCACCCGCCACCGACGTGCCGCCGACCGCGAGCGCCGCCGCCGCGCCCGCGGCGTCCGACGGCGGCGAGGCGAAGGCCGCCGCTGCGAAGTCGGCCGCCGCCGCGAGTGGTGCCGCCGAGGCCGCCGCGAGTGCGGCCGCGAGTGGTGCCGGCGAGGCCGCCGCGAGTGCGGCCGCGGGTGGCGCCGGCGAGGCCGCAGCGAGTGGCGACGGCGAGGCCGCCGCGAGCGCACCCGTCTCGGCCGCCGCCCCGGCCCCGGCCGCCGCCGAGGTGGCCGCCGCGCCGGCCTCGGCCGCCGCCGAGGTCGCTCCGGCCGCCGAGGCCGCGCCCGCCGCCGCCGCTCCGGCCCCGGCCGCCGAGGCCGCGCCCGCCGTCGCCGCTTCGGCCCCGCCCGTCGAGCCCGCGCCCGCCGCCGCGGCCGCCCCCGCCGAGCAGGGCATCGGCGAGGCCGCGCACGCCGAGAACCCGCCGGCGCCCGCGCCCAAGCAGATCTCCGCGCCCGCTCCGGCCGCGACGATCTCCGCTCCCGCGCCCGCGCCGTACATCGCCGCGCCCGCTCCGGTCGCGCCGGTCGTCTACTACGCGCCTCCGCCTCCTCCGCCCCCGCCGCCGCCGATCGCGCCGGAGATCATGGCCATCGGCGCCGACACGCTCGCGGCCGCCGCGGACGTGCCGGTCACGGACTTCACGAGCAGCGAGGCGCCCGCGCCGGTCGCGCCGATCACGGTCGAGGGCATCGAGACGCCCGAGCAGATCAGCGTGGAGCTGGTCGCGCCCGAGCAGCCCGTCACGACGCCGGCGCCGCCGCAGGCGCCCGAGGCCACGGGCGACCTGCCGCTGATCGCGCCCGCGGGCTCGCAGCAGATCGCGAGCAAGCTCTCGTCGGCGACCGCCGCTCCGCAGCCGCCCGCGACGATCTCGTCCGGCGAGCCTTCGCCGTTCGACACGAACCTGGCGACGAAGACGATCAACGCCGCGCAAGCGCGCGGACCGCCGACGCTCGCCGACTTCAACCAACTGCTCGCCGGCCTCGGCCAGGTGATCCAGACACTGGGGACCCTCAAGGACTACGCCGACCTGGCGAAGGACCTGCCGCTGATCGGCGAGAGCGTCGGGACGTTCACGAACTTCATCGACGGCCTCACGGCGACCTACGACCTGATCCGGGACTACATCGCGAGCCATCCGGCGCCGCGCCTGGATGAGATCGCGGCGCTGCTGCTGGGCCGGATCGACAACCCGGCGGTCACGCCCGTCACCGACGAGACCCAGATCGCGCTGCAGATCACGCACCGTGGCTCGCACACGATGACCCTTCCGCTCGGCCTCGGGACCAACGCCCTGGGCCTGTCGCTGAACGGCACCGCGACGGTGACCGGCACGATCGCGCTCGACTACACGATCGGCGTCCGCCTCGACGAGGGCCTGCCCACCAGCGAGCGCTTCTTCGTGCGCATCACCAAGCTCGAGCTCGGCGGCTCGGTCTCCCTCGACGATCTCAGCGCGACGGCCAAGCTCGGCCCGCTCGACGCCGCGATCGCCAATGGCAGCATCGCGCTCGACGCCAAGGCGACGATCACGCTCGCCGACACCGAGCTCACGCTCGCGGAGCTCCAGGCCGCCACGCCGGCGAGCCTGTTCGGGACTCCGACGCTGACGAGCTCCCTCAGCAGCCGCCTCCCGCTCGACCTGCAGCTCAACGGCGTGCGCCTGCTCGGCGGCACGCTCAAGCTCGACAGCACCGATCTCTTCGGCGGCGACCTTGACATCAGCTTCGACAACGTCGCGTACCTGCGCGAGACCCGCACCGTGGACGTCGACGGCAACGGCTCGACCGAGCAGGCCACGATCACGGCGTTCAAGATCGACCTGCCCGCGGACCTGATCGACGTCGGCGGCTTCAGCCTGCGCAGCGGCAGCGCGCGCGTCGCGATGATCGAGGCCGACACGCGCACGTGGTACGCGGGTGAGCTGACGAACCTGAGCGGCGGCCTCGCGCTGAACGGGGCGACCGCACGCCTGAACGACGTCGCGCTGAGCATCAACACCGGCCCGACCGCCGTCGACTGGGCCGCGCTGGCCATCTCGGTCGGCGGTGACGTCGTCGACCCCGGCACCGGCGCCCTGCGCCTGAGCGGCAGCCTCGACGAGCTCAGCGTCGCCGACCTGGTCTCCGGCAGCGCCACCTTCACCGCGGCCGTCGACGGCGACCTCACCACCTTCACGCTGACCGCGACCGACCTGCGCATCGGCGGCGCGCTGATCCTCACCTCCGGCAGCATCGCCTTCGCCCACCGCGCGAACACGATCGCGGCCATCGCGAGCAACCTCGCCGGCACCGCCAGCCTCGGCGGCGCCGTCACCGCGACCTTCACCGGCGGCGCCCTCAAGCTCAACCGCGGCGCGTTCAACTGGAGCACCGCACCGGTCGGCGACATCGACTTCGCCGCGCCGATCGCCCAGGCCGAGGGCACGTTCACCGAGGTCAAGGTCGGCGAGATCGCCACCGCGGCCGGCACGTTCACGCTCACGTCCACGGCCGAGCTGACCAGCGTCACGCTGACGCTCGCGAGCCTGCGCATCGGCGCCGCGACCGGCCCGCGCTTTACGGCCGGGGGCGGCACGCTGAACGTCGCCAAGCGCGGCACCGACGTCACCGCCGACGGCGGCCTCACCGGCGCCAAGCTCGAAGGCGTCACCGGCTTCACCGTCACGGTCACCGACGCCGCGTTCGAGATCACCAGCACGCTCACGCGCGCGAAGGGCACGCTGACCGCGACCGTCGGCGCCAACAACTCGATCGGCGGGTCCTTCAGCTTCGAGCGCCAGGGCCAGACCACCGTGCTCGGCCTCGCCGACGCGACCGTCGCGATCGCCGGCGCGACCCAGGTCACCGACGGCGAGGGCGTGTTGATCCTCGCCGCCGACGGCCTCGCCGGCTACCTGTCCGGTAAGGCCGCGATCGACGGCGGCGGCGCCTTCCAGCTCAACGGTCGCGTGCTCTTCCGCGTCAACACGACCGGCCGCGCCGTCGACCAGACCGTCCGCGTGGGTGGCCGCGACCTGACGGTCAGCTTCGGCGCCGGCGAGGGCAACACGTTCTCGGTCTCGGTCTCCGACCTCGAGCTCAGCATCGCCGGCGTGGTCACGGTCAAGGGCGCGGGCACGTTCAAGTCCGGCAAGCTCAGCGACAACGTCACCGTCGTCGAGACGTTCGCCGGCACGGGCCTCACGCTGTTCTTCGGCGAGGGCCCGATGACGCTCGCCAACGGCCAGCTCAACCCGCTCGCGCGCGGCCTGATGATCACCAACGCGACCGTCGGCCTGATCCGCACCGCGGACGGCAAGTGGGCGCTGGACGCACGCGGGATGGTCGAGCTCGTCGGCCTCTCCGGCACCCAGGGCGTCGGCCTCTCGGGCGAGGTCCGCGTGCGCGTGAACAGCTTCGGCCAGGCGATCAGCGAGACGCTGCGCATCGAGGGCACGAGCAACGACGTCAACGTCGTCTTCGCCGCCGACGAGACGCTCGAGAACAGCACCCCGTTCGCGTCGATCACCGCCACCGGCATGCGCGTGGACGTGCTCGGCGCCACGCTCACGGGCGATTGCAGCTTCGCCAAGCAGGGCGAGACGCTCACGATCACGGCCACCAACGTCGAGATGGCGTTCGGCGGCGCCGCCGACGGCACCAGCGCGCGCGGACCCCCGGTCTCCATCACCAACGGCTCCGGCACCCTCACCATCGGCGCCGCGGGCCTCACCGCCGACATCGGCGGCACCGTCGCGGTCGCGATCCCGGGCGTGAGCATCTCCACCGGCCTCCGCCTCAAGATCGACCCGACCTCCGTCTCGGTCACCGGGACGGGCCTCAAGCTCACCGTCCTCGGCAACGAGCTCACCGGGAACTTCTCCTTCACGCACAGCGCGGAGTCCACGCGCGTCGTCGTCGAAGGCGCCACGCTCTCGCTGCCGGGCGCCCTCTCGCTCAAGGACATCGAGGGCGAGCTCACGATCGACGCCTCCGGCGTCAGCGGCCGCCTCGCCGCAACGGTCGACACGCTCGCCATCAGCGACCTCACGCTGAACACCGTCGAGATCGCGTTCTCGCCGACGTCGGTCTCCGTCGCCGCCACCGGCGCGGGCTTCAGCCTCGGCGGCCAGTCGCTCACCGCCGACCTGTCCTTCTCCCGCGCGGTCGACGGCACGACCCGCGCGACCGCCGCCAACGTCTCGCTCATCCTCGGCACCGTCGCGCGCCTCACCAACGGCACGGGCGAGCTGACGATCACCGCCGGCAACGTCGCGGGCTCGTTCTCCGGCACGTTCGCGCTGACCGTCCCGGGCGTCGCGCTCGCCGGTGACGTCCGCGCTGAGCTCGACACCGCCACCGGGTTCGTCCGCCTCGCCGTCACCGGCGGCACGCTCGACGTCGCGGGCCAGACGCTCTCCGGCGACATCACGCTCACGCGCGCGGGCGGCACGATCGCGCTCACGGTCACCAACGCCGCGCTGAGCCTCGGCGGCGGCCTGGTCACCGTCAGCAGCGGCACCGCCGACCTGACGATCGGTAGCGCGGTCAGCGGCTCCTTCAGCGGCACGGTCACCACGAGCCTCCCGGGCGTCGCGTTCGGCGGCACGCTGACCGCGACCTTCGCGCCGGGCAGCGTCGTCGTCACCGGCACGGGCACGAGCCTCACGATCGCGGGCACGACCCTCACCGCCGACTTCACGCTCGACGCCACCGGCGAAGCGGTCAAGGTCGCGGTGGCCAACACCGGTCCGGGCTCGCTGCTCAAGCTCGGCACGGTCGTCGACGTCCCGGACGCGACCGGCGTGCTCGTCATCCGCCGCACCGGCGTCGCGGGCACGCTCACCGCCACGAACCCGGTGTTCACGCTGCCGGGCGTCCAGGTCACGGCGACCGGCGTCACGATCGCGATCAACACGAGCGCGACCGCCGTGAAGGAGGTCGTGATCGTCGGCGGCACGCCGCTCGTGCTCGACCTCCCGGCCGGACCGACCGTCACGGTCAAGGTGCTCGGCGGCAAGCTCACGATCGGCACCAACGAGCTCACCGGCGACTTCCTGTTCGACCGCGCCGGCACGCAGACCCGCTTCGCCGCCATCAACCTGAGCGCGTCCGCCTCCGGCGTGGCCCTCAGCGGCGGCGAGGGCGCGTTCGTCATCACGTCCACCGGCATCGCCGGCCAGGCCTCGGGCACGCTCAGTGGCGACTTCGGCCCGGTCAAGGCCGGTGGCCGCGCGCTGCTGCGGGTCAACTCCACCGGCGGCGCCGTCGACGAGACGCTCACGATCGGAACCCGCACCGTCGCGGTGAAGTTCGCCGCCGACGACCCCGCCTTCGCCCTCTCGGTCTCCGGCGCGAGCCTCAACATCGGCGACTTCGTCACGATCGAGGGCGACGTCACCGTGCGCGACGGCGTCTTCGCCGGCGACGGCCTGACGATCTTCCTCGGCCGCGGCCCCGCGCGGATGGCCAACGGCGACCTCAACCCGCTCGCGGTCGGCGTGATGATCACCTCCGCGAAGGTCGGCCTGATCCAGGTCGGCACCAAGTACGCGGTGTACGCGACCGGCACGGTGCAGCTCGTCGGGCTGGGCGGCGTGACGCTGAGCGGCACCGTGACGCTGCTCTACAACGACACGGACGCCGACGTCGACCACCTGATCGAGATCCCCGGCTCGACCAACCCGGGCGTCCAGGTCACGGTCGCCAAGGGCACGAAGGCGTTCAAGGTCACCGCCGGCACGCTCGCGATCCTCGGCCAGTCGATCGCCGGCGACTTCGAGTTCGCGCCGCAGGCCAACGGCGATCTGCGGATCACGGCGAGCAACGTCGCCGTCACGCTCGGCCCGGTCAGCTTGACCGCCGCGTCCGGCACGCTCACCGCGGGCGCGGGCGGCATCGCCGGCCGCTTCACCGGCACGCTCGCCTTCGCCGTCGGCGGCTTCAGCTTCGACGCCGGCATCGGCCTCGCGATCAACACGTCCAACGCCGCCGTCGGCGACCTGCCGGCCGGCCCGTACGTCCGCTTCGACGGCACGGGCGTGAAGCTGCGCATCGGCGGCCAGGAGCTGACGGGCGACTTCTCGTTCGAGCGCGCGACGCTCGCCGACGGCACGGCCGTCACCGCCATCGCCGCGCGCAACGTCAGCTACGCGATCGGGGCGGCCGGCGCGGGCGCCACGCTCAGCGGCGGCACGGGCGCGCTGCTGGTCACCACGGTCGGGCTCGCGGGGACGCTGCGGGGCACGATCACGCTCTCGCTGCCGGGTGACGCGGCCTTCTCCGGCACGTTCGCGCTGGCGGTCAACACCAGCCACGCCGCCGTCAGCGAGACGCTCACCGTCGGCGGCCAGACGCTCGCGCTGAGCGTCGCGGGCGGCCCGTACGTGCGCATCGCCGGCACCGGCGTCCGCCTCTCGCTCGCGGGCCAGACGCTCGAGGGCGACTTCGCGTTCGAGTCGGTCACCACCTTCGGCGACGACGGCGTCCCGGGCGGCAGCGGCGCGAACGCCGACGGCAAGGTCCTGCGGCTGGCGATGGCGAACGTGAGCCTGTCGCTCGGCGGCGGCGCGCTGACGGTCGGCGGCGCGTCCGGCACGCTGCTGGTCACGAGCGCCGGCATCGCGGGCGACTTCGGCGGCACGATCGGCTTCAACGTCCCGCAGGCCGCGCTCACCGGCACCCTGCGCGTGCAGGTCAACACGACGCTCGACGAGATCGACGAGACGTTCGAGCTCGCCGGCCAGCCCGTCAAGCTCGAGCTCCCCGCGGGCCGCTTCTTCAAGGTCGCCGGCACGGGCCTGAAGCTCACGATCCTCGGCCAGGAGCTGAGCGGCGACTTCAGCGTCCAGTCCGCGGGCGGCGTCACGACCATCACGGCCGAGAACGTCACGGCGCAGTTCGGCGGCTCGGTCCTCTCGATCGCCCAGAAGAACACCGCCACGTTCACGATCAGCCCGGCGGGAATCAAGGGCGAGCTGACCGCGACCGTCTCGCTGAGCGTCCCGAACGTCGCGTTCGGCAGCGACGTCACGCTCGCGATCGACACCACGGCGGCCGCCAAGTACCTGCGCGTCGAGGCGAGCAACGCGACGCTCGACATCGCGGGCCAGCGCATCGCGGGCTCGTTCGTGGTCGAGCGCACCGCGGGCGTCGTCAAGCTCACCGTGACGGACGGCTCGATCGTGCTCGCCGCGGGCGTCGTCAGCGTCGAGGCGGTCAACGGCTCGCTGACGATTGGCACGGCCGGCATCGCGGGCACGATGAGCGCCTCGCTCACGCTCGCCGCGAGCGCCGACGTCTCGTTCACGGGCGCGTTCAAGGTCGCGGTCGACACCGCCGCGGGCTACCTCAAGGTCGACGCCACCAACGTCGCCGTGCGCGTCGCCGGCCAGCGCCTGAACGCCGACGTCTCGGTCGAGAGGATCACGTCCAGCAGCGGCGCGGCGATCAAGCTCGCGCTGGCGAACGTCTCGTTCGCGTTCGGCGACGGCCAGCAGGACCTGCTCACGCTCACGAACGGCAGCGGCCAGTGGCTGATCCTCAGCGGCGGCGTCGCCGGCCGGCTGCAGGGCACGGTCGCGCTCCAGAACGTCCCGAACGTCACGCTCCAGGGCACGCTCGGCCTGGAGGTCAACACGACCGGCCGCGACATCGACGAGACGTTCACCGTCGGCACCGAGCAGGTCACGCTCGAGCTCGCCGCCACGCGCGAGTTCGCCGTCAGCGGCACGGGCCTGAGCATCGCGCTCGCGGGTGTCTCGATCACGGGCGACTTCACCTTCACCAAGGACACCGGCGCGACCACGCTGACGATCGCGAACGGCGAGATCGCGATCGCCGGCGGCGGCACGCGCCTGGTCGCGGTCACGATCGCCATCGGCACGCTGCGGATCGCCACCGTCACGGGCGGGACGCGCGCGGCGGTCACCGGCTCGTTCGATGTCGGCATCGTCGTCGACGTCCCGAACGTCGCCTTCACCGGCGCCTTCACGGTGGACTTCGACACGTCGGCCGCGACCCCGACCTTCACGGTCAAGAGCAAGGCCGGCCAGCGCGTGGAGCTTTCGGTCGCGGGCCAGACGTTCAGCGTCGGCGCGCTCGAGGTGACCAAGAACGCCGCGGGCGTGTACGTGAAGCTCGAGTCGATCACGATCACGCTCGGCGACTTCATCGACATCACCGCCGACAACAACCTCGACGGCGAGCTGCAGATCACGGCCGGCGGCGTCGCGGTCAAGCTCAGCGGCGATCTGTCGCCGAGCCCGTTCAAGCTCCCCGGCGACCTGACGCTGAGCGCCGCCGCGTTCTCGATCGAGATCAACACCGCGCCCGTCGCCTCCGCCGCGCTCGGGCTCCCGGCCGGCCCGTTCGTCCGCGTGCGCGTCGACAGCGCCACGCTCGCGATCGGACCGATCAACGTCACCGGCTCGTTCCTCTTCCACCAGTCCACGAGCGCCGGCTTCGCGCCCACGGTGACCGTCACGCCGTCCGCGGCGACGGCCGCGATGGCCAGCGGCGACGTCGACCGCGACGGCGACATCGACCTCGTGCTCGGCACGAGCAGCGGCGCCAACCGCCTGCTGCTCAACGGCCCCACGGGCTTAACCGAGGCGGCCGACCGGATGCCGGCCCAGGCCGAGACGACCCGCGCGCTCGCGCTCGCCGACGTCAACGGCGACGGCTTCCTCGACCTGATCGTGGTCAACGACGGCACCTCGCGCGTGCACCTCGCGGTCGTTGCGGCCAACGGCGTGACCTGGCAGCGCTTCGCCGCCGACGCCGCGTACACCTTCAGCACCGCCGGCGCCCGCGCGGTCGCGGTCGGCGACCTCGACGGCGACGGCCGCAACGACGTCGTCGTCGGCGGCGACAACGGCGTCACGCGCTTCCTCGCCCTGGAAGCCGGCGGCTTCGGCGCCGGCACGGCGATCACCGCCGACGCCGTGACCGCGATCGCGCTCGGCGATCTGGACAGCAGCGGCAGCCTCGACCTCGTCCTCGCCGCCGCCACGTCGCGCGTGTTCACCAACGACGGCGCCGGCGTCTTCACGGCAGTCTCCGGGCTCACGCTCGGCGGGGCGAGCCGCGTCCTGCTCGTCGACGTCGACAACGACCGCAAGCTCGACCTGGTGCTCGGCAGCGCCACCGCCGTGACGCTGTTCAAGAACACGGGCGACGGCACCGTGCAGTTCGCCACAGGCTCCGCCCTGGCCACCGCGAACGCCACCGCGCTGGCCGCGGGCGACCTCGACAGCGACGGCTACGCGGACCTGATCGTCGGCGTGAGCAACGGGCGGCCGCTGCTGCTGGCCAACAAGGGCGGCACCGCCGCGGGCACGTTCAAGCCGGCCGCGACGATCGGCACCGAGGACCTCGCGACCACGGCCGTGCTGGTGGTCAACGTCGACACCGACCGCGACCTCGACGTGCTCATCGGCGTCACGGGCGGCGCCACCCGGCTCGCGCGCAACACGCCGGTGCAGCTCACGCGGCTCGCGTTCTCCAACGTCAGCGTCCAGCTGGGCGACGGCGGATCGTCGCCCAACACCCTCAAGGTGGTCGAGGGCAACGGCGCGTTCCTGCTCCTCAAAGGCGCCGACGGCGGCATCGCCGGCCAGCTCTCCGGCCGCATCGAGGCCGTGATCGGCGGCTCGGGCGGCTTCAACGGCAACGCCAGCGTCGCCGTCAAGCTCAACACGACCACGAGCACGTTCGACGAGACGATCGAGGTCGGCGGCGTCACGCTCGCGATCAAGTTCGAGGCGGGCCAGGTGGCCAGCGGCACGCCGCGCAAGCCCTACGTGCTGTTCTCGGGCAGCGGCTCGTTCAAGATCGGCGACTTCATCGAGGTCTCCGGCAGCCTCACGGACGACTCGGCCGCCGGCACCAAGTTCGGCAGCGACATCAAGATCTTCCTCGGCCTCGGCCCGGGCCTGCTGGCCGACGGCACCGTCAACTCGAACGCGCGCGGCCTGTTCCTGCGCAACGCGAGCTTCGAGTACAAGACGATCGGCACCACCGGCTACGTCGTGTACGCGCGCGGCCGCGTCGAGCTGCTGGGCATCCCGGGCGTCACCGCCTCGCTCGACGAGGTGGAGATCTTCTACAACACCGAGACCGGCGACGTCGAGCTCAAGAACGTCAAGCGCGCCGACGGCTCCAACCCGGTCGTCAAGGGCGGTACCGGCCCGTCGCTGAGCGGCGTGCTCGACCTCGCGTTCGCCGGTATCTCGATCCGGGGCAGGTTCTCGTTCGCGAACTCCGCCGCCGCCGGCGCCACGCGCGGCGACCTGCGGATCACCGTCGAGAACGCGGAGCTCAAGCTCGGCGACGTCGTCACCGTCGCCATCGCCAGCGCGACGCTGCTGA
Organism: Solirubrobacter deserti; assembly: GCF_003344625.1. GTDB lineage: Bacteria > Actinomycetota > Thermoleophilia > Solirubrobacterales > Solirubrobacteraceae > Solirubrobacter > Solirubrobacter deserti. The sequence continues at coordinate 81,326 of NZ_QPKJ02000007.1, forward strand.
GCACGGCCAAGGGCATCTCGGCGTCGATCAAGGGCGACCTGACGCTCGCGATCCCCGGCCAGGACCCCGTCACCGCGACGAACATCGACGTCGCGATCAACACCGCGGCCGAGGTGCTGGACGGGCGCGCGCCCAACTCGGTCGTCGTCAAGGCCACGCTCAACCTCAGCCTGTTCGGCCAGTCGCTCGGCGGCGACTTCAGCTTCGAGCAGTACACGGTGCCCGCCGCGCCCGGCGCGCCCCCCGTCAAGCTCATCCGCGTCGCCGCGAGCAACGTCACGCTCGACCTCGGCACCGCCACCGCGGGCGTCGCGCTGCGCGACGGCACGGCGCTGTTCGTGATCCGCCCGACCGGCCTGGCCGGCCGCGTCGAGGGCACCGTCACGGTCAAGGTCCCGGGCGACGTGGCGCGCATCACGGGCACGTTCGGCGTCGCGATCAACACCTCCGGCGTCGCGGTGAGCGAGCAGGTCACCGTCGGCGGCCAGACCGTCAGCCTGTCCGTGCCCGCCGGCCCGTTCCTGCGTGTGACGGGCACGAACGTCGAGCTGGCGCTCGGCGGCCAGCGCCTGACCGGCACGTTCGTGTTCGAGTCGGCGACGGTCGGCACCGAGAAGGTCGTCCGCGTGCTCGTGACCGACGTCACCGCCGGCTTCGGCGACGGCACGCGCGACTACGTCACGCTCAGCGGCGGCACGGGCTTCTTCGTCCTGCGCCCGGGCGGCCTCGCGGGTGACCTCGGCGGCTCGGTCGCGGTCACGATCCCCGGCGTCTCCCTCAGCGGCACGTTCCGCCTGAAGATCAACACGGCCGCCGCCGCGGTCGACGCGACGATGACGTTCGGCCCGGCGCCGGCGACGCGCACCGCGGTCGCGCTCGGCGACGTCAACGGCGACGGCCTCGCGGACCTGATCTCCGGCAGCGACGGCGAGGGCATCGTCGTGCACGTCAACGACGGCTCCGGCGACGCGTTCGACGGCGTCGCCGGCCGCGTGATCGCGAGCACCGACGCGGTCACCTCGCTCGCGCTGGGCGACGTCGACGGCGATGGCGACCTGGACCTCGTCGCCGGCGCCGCGACCGGCAACGCGCGCCTGTACCTCAACGACGGCGCCGGCGCCTTCACCGCCGCGGCCACCGCGCTCGGCGCGGCCAAGGCCGTCGCGCTCGGCGACCTCGACGGCGACGGCAAGGCCGACCTCGTGCTAGCCGGCGCCGACGGGGCCAGCTGGCTGAAGGGCGGCGGCACGGGCACGTTCGGTGCGAGCACGGCGATCGGCTCCGACGGCGGCATCGACGCGGTCGCGCTCGGCGACGTGGACGGCGACGGCAAGCTCGACGTGGTCATGACGGGCGCGGGCCGCTCGACCGTCGCCTTCCGCAACGGCGCGTGGACGACCGGCGTGAGCGTCGCCACCACGGGCGCGACCACGCTCGCGGTCGCGGACACCGACGGCGACGGCGTCGCCGAGGTCATCGTGGGCAACCGCCGCTTCGCCGCCACGGTCGCGGACACCGTCCTCACCTTCGCCGCCCCCGAGGACGTGGCCGCCATCGCCGCCACGGCGACCGGCGTCGCGTTCGCCGACCTCGACGGCGACGGCAACCTCGACCTCGCGGTCGCCCACGGCGCCGCCGCGACGCGCATCCACCTCGCGAGCGCGCCGGCCGTGTTCGCCGCCGGCGCCGCGCTCGGCTCGGTGACGCTCAAGGTCGAAGGCGGCCCGTTCCTGCGCGTCGAGGGCACCGACGTGGACCTCACGATCGCGGGCCAGACGCTCAAGGGCAACTTCAGCTTCGAGCGCAAGACCGTCGGTGGCGTCCAGCGCATCGACCTGACCGTCACGAACACCACGCTCTCGCTCGCCGACGGCCTGGTCGCGCTCACGCTCAGCGGCGCCTTGCAGATCGGCGCGGGCGGCGTCGCGGGCGTGCTGACGGTCACCCCGGACAACGGCGCCGACGGCCTCAACCTCGGCCCGGTCACGCTGCGCGGCACCTTCAAGCTGCAGATCAACTCGGCGCCGACCGCGGTCGTGCTGGCCGACGGCACGCGCCTGCCGGCGGGCAGCTTCATCCGCGTGGAGGCGATCGGCGTCAAGCTCACGTTCGGCGACGTCGAGCTCGCCGGCGGCTTCGCGATCGAGCAGGTCACCAGCACCACCGGCGCCAAGCGCCTGATCCTCGCGATCACGGGCCTGACCGTGAGCTTCGGCGGCGCCGCGGTGCTGACCGGCGGCGAGGGCGTGCTGGTGATCGTGCCGGACGCGCCGGGCCAGGCCGGCAGCGGCGGCGTGGCGGGCCGCATCGGCGGCACCGTCTCGCTGGCCGCGATCACCGACGCGGTGACGCTCCAGGGCACGCTCTCGCTGGCGATCAATCAGAGCTCGCGCGCGGTCGAGGAGTCGATCGAGGTCGACGGCGAGACGATCCAGCTCGGCCTCCCGGCCGGCAAGTTCATCCGCATCGCGGGTACGAACCTCGAGCTCTCGGTCGCGGGCCAGACGCTCGCGGGCGACTTCGGCTTCGAGCGCCGCGGCACGACCATCCCGGTCACGGTCATCACGGCCGCCAACGTCCGCATCAGCCTCGGCGGCGTCGTCAACGTCACGGGCGCCCGCGGGGAGTTCACCATCAGCGCCGGTGGCATCAAGGGCTCGCTGCAGGCGAGCGTCGCGGTCACGATCCCGGGCGTCACGCTCGGCGGCGAGAACCTGATCCTCGACGTCGACACCACCGGCGGCAAGAAGCTGCTGCGCGTCGGCGCCGAGAAGCTCGTCCTCGAGGTCGCGGGCCAGCGCCTGGAGGGTGCGATCTACTTCGAGCAGACGACCAACGCCGCCGGCGCGAAGGTGATCCGCCTGGCGATGACGGGCGTCAAGCTCTTCCTCGGCGACCCGGGCGCGACCGATGCCACCACCGACGACATGGGCCTCTACCTCGCCCAGCCGGACGGCGACGTCGCCAAGTTCCTGATCACGCCGGCCGGGCTCGCGGGCGAGCTGAGCCTGGAGGCCGCGCTGCGCGGCCTGGACACGTCGGTGATCGACCTCGGCACGCTCAAGCTCACGCTGAAGATCAACACGACCACCAAGGCCGTCCACGAGACGTTCAAGATCGGCACGATCGACTCGACGCTGACGGTTGCGGCCGGGCCGTACGTGCGCGTCGAGGTCGCCGGCGCGATCAGCATCGCCGGCCAGCAGCTCAGCGGCACGTTCGCGTTCGAGCGGGTCGTCAGCGCCGGCGCCGACAAGGTCACCGGCACCTCCGACGACCTGCCCGTGATCCGGATCGCCGCCGCCGACGTCGGCCTGTTCCTCGGCGCCGGCACCGTCGGCGTGCGGATCGAGCAGGGCAACGGCCGCTTCCTGATCACGCGCGCGGGCGTCGCCGGCGAGTTCAGCGCGAGCGCGTCGATCGACCTCGGCGGCGGCATCACCGCAGGGCCCGTCCAGGTCGGCTTCGCGCTGAACACGATCACCGCGGCGGTCAACGAGACGTTCACCATCGGTGGCCAGACGTCGCGGCTGCAGCTGCCCGCCGGCCCGTACATCCGCGCGTCGCTCACGGGCCTGACGATCGACATCGCGGGCCAGCGCCTGACGGCCGACTTCAGCTTCGAGAAGCGCGGCACGACCACCACGGTCAAGCTCGCGAACGCCGGCCTGCGCATCGGCGCGGACGGCCGCGACTACGTCGTCGTGTCCGGCGGCACGGGCACGTTCACGATCACCGCCGCGGGCATCGACGGCTTCATCGCCGCGAGCGTCGCGCTCGACGTGCCCGGCGTCACCTTCAGCGGTGCGTTCACGGTCGCGCTCAACACGGCGGCCAAGACGATCAAGGTCAGCGGCACGGACGTGCAGCTGGGCGTGATGGGGCAGACGCTCAAGGGCTCGTTCGAGTTCGCCAAGAACGCGACCACGGTGTCGATCAAGCTGACCAACGTCAGCCTGGAGCTCGGCAACGGCACCGAGACGCTGGTGACCGTGCGCGTGCCCACGGGCTCGATCACGCTGCGCCCGGACGGCATGATCGCGTCGATCTCGGCCTCGATCGAGCTCGCGCCTTCGCTGACGCAGGACTTCGACTTCACCGGCACGGTCACGGTCGACATCAACACGACCAGGACCGCGGGCGGCCCGTCATTCGGCGTCAAGCTCACCGACGGCACGTTCACCGCGTTCGGCCAGTCGATCGGCGGCGATTTCACGTTCTCGCAGACGACGACCAAGACCGGCATCAAGGTCGTCAAGGTCGCCTTCGAGAAGGTCAAGCTCACGCTTGGCGCCGACGGCTTCGGCGCGACGGTCACGGACGGCTCGGGCCAGCTGCTGATCCTGCCGGCGGGCGTCGCGGCGAGCATCGACGGCACGGCCGCGCTGACGATCCCCGGCTTCTCGCTGACGACGACGATCACGGTCGAGATCAACCGGATGGGCGCCGCCGTCAACGAGGAGGTCGGCGGCAAGCTCCTCAAGCTCCCGAAGGGCCCGTTCATCCGCGTGGGCGCCTACAACACCACGCTCAAGATCGGCGGCCTGGACGTCACGGCCGACTTCTTCTTCGAGCAGGCCAGCACCGGCACGCTGCCGACCAGCCCGAAGATCACCAAGCTTGCGGTCGTCAACCTGAGCCTGCAGATCGGCACCACCAAGATCGAGGGCGCCACCGGCGCGCTCGTGATCAAGCCGAACGGCATGGCGGGCGTGGTGCTCGGCAAGTTCGCGCTCGGCGGCACGGTCGGCGCCAGTCTCGGCCTGCTGATCAACACGACGGGCGCCGCGGTCAAGGAGACGCTGGTCGTCAACGGCACGACGATCACGATCGAGGCCGCCAAGCCGACTGAGCCCGGCACGAGCTTCGAGTTCCTCATCCAGGACCTCGAGGTCGATCTCGGCGGCCTGCTCGAGGTCCGCGGCGACTTCCGCGCCGGCAGCGGCCTGTTCCAGGGCAGCGGGCTGGAGATCTTCGTCGGCAACGGCCCGTACCAGCTCGAGGGCAACGCGCTCAACCCGGACGCCGTCGGCATCCTGATCACCAACGCGACGATCTACTACCGTAAGGTCGGCACGATCCCGGGCCAGTACGTGCTGCGCGCGAGCGGCACGCTGACGATCCTCGGCCTGCCGGGCCTGGGTGTCAGCGGCACGGTGCGCTTCGAGGTCAGCACGGCGCTGGCCGACGTCACCGACATGCCGACCGACACCGGCAGCGCGCTGCTGAAGGCCAACACGTTCTCGCTGCAGCTGCTCGGCGTCGAGCTCAAGGTCGCCGACGTGCTCTCGATCCGGGGCTCGGTGTTCGTCACGCGCAAGCCGTCGGGCGACCTGGACCTGGCGCTCGCGGGCGGCACGATCGCGGTCAACGTCGGCGGCTCGCAGCTGTTCCAGATCCGCGGCAACGCGTCCTTCACCATGAGCAAGGCCGCCGGCTTCCGCATGCAGACGTTCCAGATCACCGGGATCGGCCTCGGCGGGTCGGCCGCGCCCGAGCCGACCGGCACGGCGCCGACGCCGCCGCCGACGGCCGACGTGGTGCGCAAGAGCGACCGCATGACGGCCGGCGAGTGGCCGTCCGAGAACGGGCGCCAGTACATCGACGTCGTCTTCAACGACCGCAGCGGCACGGGCCTGCGCACCGAGCTGATCGAGGACGTCGCGCACGAGTTCAAGCTGATGGTCAACGGCACCGACCGCACGGCCGAGTTCCTGGTCTCGGGCAAGCCGACGCTGGTCAAGGGCACGACCTACCGCTACACGCTCAAGACGCCGCTGCCGTCGGGCCTGATCGCGATCGTCTTCGACCCGGCCTCGTTCGCCGACAAGACCGACGCCGGTTTCAACCTCGGCGAGACCGAGCAGTTCGTGCTCACGGCGAACGCGTCCGGCGCCGTCGCCCCGATCGCCGAGGTCGTCAGCCCGGCCAACGGCGAGGCGATCGGCGTCACGACGTTCAACGCCCGCCGCTCGATCGACATCACCTACCGCAGCCTCGACAGCAACCCGCTCAACATCGCGTCGCTGAAGGCCGCGCCGTTCCGCTTCGTGCGCGCCGACGGCAGCTCGCTCGGCGACGTCGAGCTGATCGCGGGCTCGGGCGGGCGGCCCGTCACCACCGCCGTGCTGCTGGGCGGCGTCAAGGACACCGACAAGGTGACCACGGTGACGGTCCGGTACTACCTCAAGGACGCGAACACCCGCAACACGATCGACCTGTTCCTGCCGGGCATGCTGAGCGTCGAGTTCCTCGACACCAACGGCTTCTACACGCAGGCGACCGGCTCGACGGTCCAGACGTGGAACGCGCAGGGCATGAGGTCCTCGTTCAAGCTCGACCCGCTGGCCGCGGGCGCCGCCGCGCCGCCGACCGCGGGCGTGCTCAGCCTCGGCCCGGTGCGCCTGCAGAACCCGACGGTGGCCATCGCCGACCTCGGGTTCAGCCCGAGCGGCGAGCTCGTGCTCACGATCGCGATCGGGATCGAGCGCACGACGCTGGCGTTCGGCGGCGCCGCGCCGACCGCCAACGGCCCGAGCGTGGAGATCTTCAACCTGCTCGGCACGTTCGACATCGCCGTCGACGCGTTCGGCCTGCTCAGCGGCAACGTCTCGATCGCGCCGACCGGCAAGTTCTCGATCAGCGCCGCGCAGCTCACCGCGACCGTGCCGGACGTGATGGTCATCAACGCCACGGCCATCGACATCAAGTGGGACCCGAAGGGCCCGGCCAACCAGGAGATCGTGCGCATCCTGAGCGCGTCGATCACGTTCCCGAAGTTCGGCGTGACGGGCTCGATCCGCCAGTCCGCGAGCGGCAAGCCGGGCCTGCTGATCCGCGGCACGGGCTTCGAGCTCGGCGAGGCGGAGCTCAAGTACAGCGGTCCTCCGCCCACCGGCACGCCGAACCCGAACCCGGATCCGAACGCGCTGGCCGCGACCAACCCCGGCGCGGGCGTCTCGTTCGGCAGCATGATCCAGTTCACGGATCTGCGGATCGGCGTCAAGGACTTCGTCGTGGACTTCAGCAACGGCGTCCGCTTCTCCGGCACGCTGTTCTTCGCCTCCGGCGGCGCGAAGTTCTTCCCGGGCAAGCCGATCACGGCCACGTTCACCGACCGCCTGACGGCCGACGACCGCAACGCTGACGGCTCGATCAACGACGAGGCGCTGCGGATGGAGCTGGAGTTCGACGCCAGCGGCGCGATCCAGGCCTTCCGCTTCAAGGTCGACACGCTCGAGATCCAGATCTCGCAGTTCGTGACCATCACGGCGCGCGACTTCATGCTCAACACGGGCGCGAACGGCACGCAGGAGCTCGTCGCGTTCGCCGCCGTCGGCGCGAAGGTCAAGGTCGGCCCGCTCGAGCTGTCGGGCGAGGCGCGCAACTTCGCGTTCCTGGGCGACGGCTCGTTCAAGGCCAAGACCGGCTTCGGCGTGTTCGTCGGCGTCGGCGGCGCGACCGGCGACTCGTTCCAGTGGCCGTCGTTCATGCCGGTGCGGATCGACTCGATCGGCGTGCGCTGGCTCGGCAACCCCGAGACCGACCCGGGCAACTTCGAGCTCGTGCTGTCGGCGAGCGTCCAGAGCCTGGCGGGGATGAGCGGCCTGTCGATCACCGGCTCGATCGAGGGCATCCGCATCAACCCGAAGCTGCTGGCCGAGGGCAAGATGCCGATCACGCGCATCGACGCCATCGGTGTGCTCGTCAAGGGCGACATGTTCGGCGGGGAGATCGAGGCCGGCCTGGTCGGCGGCATCCTGCGCCTGGACCAGAACTTCAACATCATCGGCTCCACCGACGACACCACCCCGGTTCGCCAGCGCGTCTTCTACCTCGGCCTCCAGGGCGGCTTCAGCATGGCCGGCATCGCGGGCTTCACGATCCGCGTCGGCCTCTCCGAGCTCGGCCCGCTGTCGGCGTTCATCAACGTCGAGATCCCGGGCGGCATCCTGCTCGAGCCGACCACCGGCCTGACGATCAACGACTTCGCCGCCGGCGTCGAGTTCTTCAAGACGCTGCCGTCGATCGACGACCCGTTCGCACTGACCGGTCCGGACTTCGGCCTGCCGACGCAGCAGACGGCCGACCAGTGGCTGGACGGCCTGCAGCGCCAGGTCGCGCTCCAGGCCAAGACGCTGGCGCAGCCCGGCAACGCGAACAAGGTCGGCTTCCTGGCCGCGTTCACCTCGCCGATGACGATCACCGGCTCGGCGCGCGTGTACTCGATGTACACCTCGCAGGAGGTCTTCAACGGCCAGGTGATCGTGAAGATCTCCACCGACGGCAAGTTCCTGATCGTCGGCAAGCTCAACTTCGCCGCCGACAACATCTCGATCAGCGGCCGCCTGTACGCGGACCTGTCGAAGATCGCGGCGGGCAGCGCGACCGTGCTGTTCCTGGCCGACGTGCCGGACCAGATCCAGCTGCTGCGGCTGTACGGGCGGCTGAAGATGGGCTTCAAGAACGCGAGCGGCCAGGACGTCGTGTTCACCGTCTTGGACCCGACGGCCAACACCGCGGCCGGCAAGCCGACGGCGACCGTCGTGGACCCGGCGCCCGCGGGCGGCAGCACGCAGCTCTCCCAGCTGCGCCAGCGCGACTTCCTCGACATCATCTACACGGCGCCCAAGGGCGGCGCGCTCGACTACGCGTCGATCCTGGACGCCGTCAACCGGGCCAAGCTGCAGCTGACGATCGGGTCCTCGACCCCGTACGGCTTCTCCGGCCTGACGCCGATGGCGGCCGTCACGACCGACGGCGGCGTCGAGTACGTGCCGCTCGTGGTCGAGACCGTCGACGGCGTGAAGGTCGTCAAGCGCGGCGCCGAGGTCATGCTCAGGATGACCGAGCTGCCGGCGGGCGCGACGGAGCAGGACCTGCTGATCGCCGCGATCAAGCGCACGGGCACGACGCGCTTCCGCTACTTCATCAACGGCTCCCCGTGGGCGCTCGGCGAGGCCACCGTCCGCTTCCCGGCGGGCTCGTTCCGGGCCGCCAACGGCACGGCCAACGACGCCATCACGGTCAGCTTCGGCATCGACGGCGCGACCGCGCGGCTCGTGGATCCGGCTGCGAACGGGACGATCGACGTCAACGTCGTCAACGCCCGCAACTGGGTCGACGTCACGTTCACGCCGCCGTCCGGCCCGCTCTCGATCGACTACGCGTCGATCACGGACCTCGCGCCCGAGTTCATGCTCGACGGCCCGGGCCTGGGCACGCTGGTGCTCGACGCGGCGCGCGCGCCGACCCGCCTGGGCACCACGAACACGTTCCGCTACTGGCTCACGGGCGTGCGCGGCGAGGGCGGCATCTCGCTCACCTACCTGCCGAACACGTGGTCGTTCAACTCCAGCGAGGTCACCGGCCTCGAGCTGGTGGCGACCGTGTCGCTGGCGAACGCGAACGGCACCACGCCGCTGACGCCGCAGTCGCTGCAGATCACGCTGCCGGTGCCGACGGGCCTCTCGCTCGACCCGGACTCGGTCCTGATGGACGCCTTCAACCAGCTCACGATCGACGGCACCGGCTGGGCGATCGCGCTCGACCCGACGCGCTCGCCGGTCATGCGCACGCTCGAGGACGGCAGCGTCGTGTGGGACCTCCCCGTCGTGATCACGCCGCCGGCCGGCGCCGACGAGACGGCCGTGACCACCGCGCGCGTCAAGCTCACGCAGGGCGGCCTGTCCTACACGGGCGCGACCACCGGCACGCAGGCGGACGGCACCGCGATCCCGCTCGACGCGACCGCGATCCAGACCGGCCGCACCTACGTCGACGTCCAGTACCGCCCGGGCCTTAACCGCATCCTCGACGAGAGCTCGATCGACGGCGACGAGCTCGTGCTGTCCGGCTTCGGCGGCTCCGGCGCGCAGATCGCGAGCGGCGGCTTCGCGGTGCTGAAGGTCGGCGAGAACACGTGGCGCTACATGGTCCTCGGCACGCTGCGCCCGGGCGAAGTGCTCGCGCAGTTCCAGGCCGGCTCCTGGAGCGACTCCGCGCGCGGACCTCCGGCCGGCGCCTCTGAACCCGCGAACCGCGCCTTCACGCAGCGCTTCAACGTGACGGGCGCCAGCGCCGACCTGATCCGGACGGTGCTCGCCGACAACTCCACCGTCGCCCTCTCCGGCGCGACGATCGGGCTCGGCACCCTCCGCTACCTGGAGGTCACGTTCCGCGGCAGCGCCGGCCACGCCGTCGATCACACAACGATCAACGGCGGCGAGATCGAACTGCGCGACGCCTCCGGCGCGCTCGTCGCCCTCGGCGGCACCTACACCCGCGTCGGCCTCACCGACACCTACCGCTACGCGCTCGGCAGCACGCCGCTGGTCGCGGGCAAGTACACGGTCACCTTCGTCGCCGGCTCCTTCGCCGACACCGGCGGGATCATCAACCAGGCCGAGAACGAGGACTTCTTCCTCGGCGTGGCCACCGCCGAGCTCGGCGACCCGACGCACGCGCAGACGCTCAGCCGCGAGGCGCTCGAGGGCCGTGGCTGGGTCGACGTCACGTTCCTCACGATCGGCGGCGCCGCGTTCGACTCGGCCTCGATCACCGACGGCGACGCCGAGATCACACTCACGAGCCCGGGCTCGAAGATCAGCGTCGACGGCCGCGCCGTCAGCCTCGGCAACGGCGTCTTCCGCTTCTTCTACACCGGCTACAACCGCGCCGGCGCGCTCACCGCCGCGCTGAAGGCCGGCAGCTGGACGACCTCGGCCGGCGTCGCCGTCACGCAGGAGCAGCTGGCGACGGCCGCGACGATCGAGGACCTCACGACCACCGAGGCGATGACGCGCGTGTGGCTCGACGTGCGCTTGAACCCGGTCGGCACCGCCACCGTCGACGCGTCCTCCGTGAACGGAGACGAGATCGCGCTCAGCGGCGCCGACAGCGAGAACCTCGTCAAGTCCGGCACGACGCGCATCAACGCGACCACCTGGCGCTACCTGTACACCGGCCGCCTGACGACCGGCAAGGTCACGGTCAGCTTCCTCGCCGGCAAGTGGAACGACTCCGAGGGCAACCAGGGCCAAGCCGGCGCGCGCGAGTTCGCCGTCGTGACGCAGGCCAAGTCGTTCTTCATCGAGCTCGACGGGGGCATCATCCTGTCGGCCGGGCCGACGGTGAAGCTGCTCGAGGCCAAGGCCAAGGTCATCCTCGAGATCGACGCGGCGCGCAAGGCGTTCCGCCTCTCGTTCACCGGCTCGCTGTGGATCATCGGCCTGGAGACGGTCGGCGCGACCGCCGGGCGCTTCGTGCTGGAGACCGGCAGCGCGTCGGACACCAAGCCGCGCTTCTGGGGCGTCGCGACGATCGAGACCAACTTCGACAAGCTCAAGCCGTACGGCATCGAGCTGTTCGCCAAGGGCACGCTGCAGATCAACACCACCGGCATCCAGCGGACCGAGACGCTGACGCTGCCGGGCCTGGGGCCGAACAACACCGACCTCACGCGCACCTACACGCTGCGCAAGGAGAGCTTCGGGCTCGAGCTCGTGGGCAAGCTGGCGGTCACCGCCAACGGCCAGCAGCTGCTCAACATGCAGGGCGGCTTCGCGCTCAACCTGAGCCCGGAGAAGTTCGAGCTGTTCGCGACCGCTTCGCTGTCCTTCGGCATGGACGGCACGCAGATCAACTTCGGTGAGGCGACGGGCCTGATCGTCGTCCAGACCGGCGTCACGCCCGGCCGCACCCCGGGCGTCGCGGGCATGCTGACCGTCAGCCGCTCGGCCAACATCGGCCTGCCCAACGTCGGCTCGCTGTTCTCGGTCGAGGGCTCCGTGAAGGTGATGTTCAACACCACGATGCAGGACCAGGTGTTCGTCATCCCGGAGAACTTCAAGCCGCTGATGAAGGCGGGCGACGCGCCGACGATCTCGATCTTCGCCGCGGCGCCGACGTTCAGCGGCGAGCGCGACCCGAACGCGCCCCCCGGCGGCGAGATCTACATCGCGGCCAGCATCTCGGCGACGCTGACGATCGGCGGCGTGATCAACCTGTACGGGTTCATCGGCATCGAGGCGGCGGGCAGCGGCGCCGGCCTGCGCTTCGAGCTGGTGGGCGCCGTGAGCGCGCAGATCGACTTCATCGGCTCGGTCGAGGGCTCGATCAGCCTGACCGTCTTCGCGGGCGCCGAGACCGGCGTCGTCGGCCGCGTGTACCTGCAGCGCAAGTCGTCGGACGGCATCCCGGGCATCTCCCTGCGCGGCCAGCTGCTGCTGGAGATCAACACGTTCTCGGACCCGCGGCCGATCGACACGTTCCTGATCGACACCGACCCGAACAACAACCGCTTCGTCGGCTTCCGGCTGGACGCGCAGAAGCGGCCGATCCTGGGTCGCCAGACGATCAACGTCATCAACGGCTTCGAGCTCAAGCTCGCCGGCGAGATCATCTTCGGCCCGCTCAAGATCGAGGGCGAGTTCAAGCTCGCGCTGGGCGCGACGGGCGTGGAGCTGGTCGCGAACGCCTCCATCCAGCTCGACATCATCGGCAAGCTCGAGCTGCGCAACAGCGGCTTCCGGATCAACGCGCAGGGCCTGGTGGCGCGCTTCGCCCCGACCTTCGACGCGAACCTCTTCGGCGCCGGGATCGGCTTCGCGTTCCAGGCCACCGCGCTGATCGAGCTCAACACGACCGGCGTGACGCAGACGTTCGCCGGGCGCCCGATCGCCGCCGGCTTCCGCCTGCGCCTGGACGGCACGATCACGATCCTCGGCGCGAGCGCCAAGGGCTACCTCGACGTGACGATCGCCGCCGGCCGCTTCGAGCTCGCGCTGGGCGTGAAGTTCTCGATCGGCGCCGCCGACACCAGCCCGCTCGTGTTCGACGTCAGCGGCTCGCTCGGCCTCTACGGCGACGGCGTGACCGCGACGCTCGATGTCCACATCGACATGGACCTGCTCGGCATCCTGCACCTCAAGCTCGACGGCTCGATGCGTCTGAGCACGCGGACCTCGCAGACCAAGTACTTCAACCTGGACCTGTCCGGCAAGCTCGACCTGCTGGGCGTGATCTCGATCAGCGGCGGGGTGAAGATCGTCGTCCAGGGCAACTACTGGTCGATCACGATCCCGCAGTCGAACCCGCTGAGCGCCAGCCTCGCCAGCCTGCTGAGCCTGACCGTCTACGGCTCGCTGGACTCCAACGGCAACTTCGAGCTGCGCGTCCAGGGCTCGATCAACCTCTCCTACGCCGGCAACGGCATCAACGGCGCCGCCTGGGTCCACCTCAAGTTCAAGCCCAACGACCCGACCGGTGACGACTTCATCGCCGAGATCGGCGGCTCGTTCGGCGCCTACCTGGGCGGCGTGGAGCTGTTCGGCGTGGCCGCCTACGGGCGCATCTCGGGCAACCTGGGCGACACCGTCACGCTCAAGGTGGGCGTCAAGGGCACCGGCGTGTTCTTCGAGTGGGTCACCAAGATCGTCGAGATGCTCGAGTCCGCGGCCAAGGCCGCGGGGTACGCCATCGTCGGCTTCTTCGAGGACGTCGGGTGCGCGATCGCGTCGCTGTGGGGCGGCTGCCCGCCCAAGCGCGTGAAAGTCGAGCAGCGCGTGCAGGAGCGCAAGGAGAAGGACGCGTGGTTCGAGCTGACCGTCGCCACCTTCCGCCTGCCGGGCTCGCTCAAGAGCACGCCTCCGCCGCCGCCGAACCTCGCGTTCCGCGACAGCACCGGCAAGCTGATCCTCAACGTCGGCGACCGGGCGGGGAACCGCAACTACTCCAAGACCGACATCCACGAGGTCTACGAGATCGCACACCTGGGCGGTGACGTGGGCCACGAGACCGTGCGCGTGAGCGCCTTCGGCCTGCAGGAGACGTTCGAGGACATCAACGCGATCGAGGGCGTCTTCGGGAGCGGCAACGACGGGCTCAACATCCTCGACGGCGTGGTCACGAACGTCCGGGCCTACGGCGGCGCGGGCGACGACAACTTCGGCTACTCCGGCTACGGCAGCGTGTTCTTCGCCGGCGGCGCGGGGGCGGACACGCTGTACGCGGGCCAGTTCGCGACGGGCTCGGTGACCCTGCACGGCGATGACGTCAACGATCCGGCCGGTGCGGGCGACGCGCGCGACGTGCTCACCAACGACTCGTCCGCCACCGGCGTCCTCACGGGCGGCGGGGGCAACGACGAGCTCTACGGCGGCAGCGGCGCGGACGCGCTGAACGGCGGGGCGGGCGACGACCTGCTCGTGGGCCGCGGCGGCGTGGACGGGTACGACGGCGGCAGCGGCAACGACATCCTGCGTACGACGCTCGCCGACCTCGCGATGGGCGAGACCTACGAGGGCGGCACGGACACCGGCAAGGACGCCAACGACGCGACGTTCGACTTCATGGACGCGCTCGAGGTGCTCGGCGACGGCGGTAACAACTCGGTCCGCCTGCGCGTCGAGGGCACGCAGCTCGTGTTCGAGGAGCTCGCCGGCGCGAACATCATCGGCTCGCTGCGCGGCCAGGGCGTCGAGCGCATCCGCCTCTCGGGCGGCTCGGGCAACGACAGCTTCACGTTCGCGGGCGCGCTCGAGAACGGCGGCGTCGTGAGCGTGAGCGTGGACCTCGGCACGGGCGCCGACGTCGTCACCCACCAGGCGTCGACCGGCAACGACACGGTCAACGTGATCATCGCCGCGGACGCGACGTCGATCGACTGGACCGGCCACTACGCGCTCGCCATCACCGACGCGAGCCGCACGGGCGGCGACCGCCTGCGCGTCGAGGCGCTCGGCGGCCACGACGTGATCGACGGCTCGCAGTCGGCGGGCGTCGCCTACTGGGCCGCGGTCGAGCTCGTCGGCGGCGACGGCAACGACGTCGTCGTCGGCACGCCGGTCGCCGACCTGGTCGATTCCGGCCTGGGCAACGACCGCGTCTCCGGCCTCGGCGGCCAGGACACGTTCGCCGACGCGGGCGGCACGGACGAGATCATGGAGGTCTGGGCCGGCGACTTCGGGCTCTACGGCAACCTGCTCGTGCTCGGCGTGCTCGAGACGACGTGCGCGGCCAACACGACCTGCTTCCGCGCGGGCGCGACCGGCGAGGACATCTCGGTCTTCGAGCGCGCGACGCTCAGCGGCACGCAGCGGCGGACCGTCGAGCGCAACGGCAGCAACGTCGTCGTCGACGGCGAGTCCAACCGCTTCTTCGTCGGCAGCTTCGGCGCCGTCCTGATCGGCGGCGCCGCGCAGGTCGGCGTGACGCCGTGGGCGGGCGTCGCGGACCTGATCGGCCGCGACGACGCCGACACGTACGTGATCGCTCCCGGCGGCGTGCGCAACGGCACGGTGCGGATCGTCGAGGTCGACCTGGTGGGCGGCGGCGACACCGTCACCATCAACGGCACCAACCTGCGCGAGACGGGCCGCGTCGAGGCCGGTCAGCAGCTGCGCGACCCCGACGCGAGCGCGGCCGCGGGCGCCGACCGCTTCGTGGCGGCGACGCAGCTGCGCCTGGACGACGGCTCGGCCACCACGACCGTGATCGTGTCCCGCTTCGTCGAGAGCACGTCGCTGCTGCTCGCCGGCGGCGACGACACGCTCGCGGTCCGCGGCCTGAACCTGCCGCTGACCGTCGACCTCGGCGCGGGCGACGACACGGTGCTCGCGGGCACGAACGCGGCCGAGCGCGAGGGCTTCAACGGGGGCGGCACGCTCAACGGGCTCGGCGCGCGCCTGACGCTGATCGGCCGCGAGGGCAACGACCTGCTGTGGGCCGACGACAGCGCCGACACCGCCGACAACACCGGTGCCCTGAGCGCGACCGAGCTGACCGGGCTCGGCATGACCGGCGGCATCGCCTACACCGGCTTCGAGGACTTCACGCTCGCGCTCGGCTCGGGCCACGACACGCTGAACGTGGCCACCACGGTCACCGGCGTCGTGCGCATCACCACCGGCGCGGGTGACGACACCGTCACGATGGTCAGCGTCGACGGCGACCTGGACCTCGCGACGGGGGCGGGCACGGACAAGGTCCGCATCGACCTCGCGCGCAAGACGCTCGCCCTGGACACCGGCAGCGAGAACGACGAGGTCCTGCTCGGCGACCTGCGCGGCGTGACGACCGTGAGCACCGGCACCGGCGCCGACACGGTCACGATCGTCAGCGCGGCCGCCGCACTGACGCTCGACACCGGCGCGGGCGCCGACACGGTGCTCGTCGAGTCCGCCGGCGGCGTCACCGCCATCACGACCGGCGACGACAACGACCTCGTCACGCTGCGCAACCTCGGCGCCGCCACCACGCTGGACACGGGCGCGGGCGACGACATCGTGCGGGTCGGCAACCTCGCCCAGCGCCTGGACGGCATCGCCGCGACGCTGACCATCGAGGCCGGCGCGGGCGCCGACCAGCTCTTCCTCGACGACAGCGGCGACACCACCGCCAACACGGGCCGCGTCACCGCGTCCACCGTCGTCGGGCTCGGCCTCGGCGGCACGCTCACCTACCTCGGCTTCGAGGCCTTCGAGCTGCTGCTCGGCTCCGGCGCCGACGTGCTGTTCGTCGACTCCACGCACACGGGCACGACCCGCATCGACCTCGGCGCGGGCGCCGACCGCGTCGACCTGGAGACGACGGGCGGCCTGACCCGGATCGAGGGCGGCGCGGGCACGGACACGTTCAACGTCAACCCGGTGCTGGACGCGGTCAACGGCCTTGCGGCCAAGCTCACGCTCGACGGCGAGGGCGAAGGCGACACCTACAACGTCAACCTGTGGGGCATCGGCGGGTCCGTCATCGACGTCGCCGACAGCGGGGTCTCCGGCGCCGACGCGCTCAACCTCAACGGCACGCAGGTCGCCGACGTGTTCCTGCTGCGCCGCGACCTCGTCGCGCTCCTGAACGCCGGCGCGCTGGTGGAGCGCATCGAGTACGACACCGCGATCGAGACGCTGTTCATCGACGCGCTCGGCGGCGACGACCGCTTTGCGCTCGACGACAACTCGTCGGTGACCACCATCGAGGGCGGCGCGGGCAACGACCGCTTCCAGGTCGGCCAGATCTTCGGCGACATCGTCTCCACCGAGCCGCCCGCCTGGACGCAGACCACGCGCGGCAAGCTCACCAACGGCAACTCGTTCGCGACCACGATCCGCGGCGAGGCCGGCAACGACACGTTCGGCATCTTCAACCACCAGGCCACGCTCGACGCCCAGGGCGGCGACGACGACGACACCTTCATCGTGCGCACGTTCACCACCGGCACGACGGTCAGCGGCGGGGGCGGCAACGACGTCATCAACTACGTGGGCAACGCGCCGCTGAACGTCGACGGCGGCGAAGGCTCGGACCGCGTGATCTTCTATGGCACCGAGCTCGACGACACCTTCCTGCTGACGGCGACGACGATCTACGGCGGCGGCCGCGCGTTCGTCTACGCGGGCATCGAGCTGTTCGAGCTCGACACGCTCGAGGGCGACGACCTGGTCGTCGTCCACTCCACGGCCGCCGGCGTGACGACGCGCATCCGCACCGGCCTCGGCGGCGACCGCGTCGTCATCGGCGGCGACCACCCGACGGTCGACACCGGCGCGGCGACCCCGGTCATCCCGGCGGCCGAGCACCGCGCCGCGCTGATCCGGGGCCCGCTGTTCATCGACGGCGGCCGGGGCGGCGTCGGCGAGCTCGACCTCCCGCTCGCGATCATCCTGCCGGGTGAGACGGCCACGCCGCCGCTGCCCGCGCCGCTGCCGCCGACGGCGCTGCCCGAGGACGACCACGTCGACTCGCTGACGATCGACGACTCGCTCGGCACCGGCGGCAACGGCGTGCTCACGCGCGACACCATCGGCGGCCTCGGCATGGGCGCCCTGATCACCTACGCCGCCTTCGAGACGCTGTACTTGCAGCTCGGCGCCGGCGTGGACACGTTCACGATCGAGACGACGATCCTCGGCCGCACGGTGCTGCGGACCGGCGGCGGCGCCGACGTCGTGCGGGTGAAGACGATCGACGGCCTGACGACGGTCGAGACCGAGGGCGGCGACGACCGCGTCACGGTGAGCAGCGACCTCGGCACCCTCAACCAGATCACGGCGCTGCTCACGCTCGACACGGGCGACGGTGTGGATTCCGTCCGCCTCGACGACGTGGCCGAGACCCAGGCCGAGACGGCGACGATCAACCCGACGACCGTCACGGGCCTCGGGATGAACGCGGGTGCGCCGGTGGGCGTCGCGCAGCGCCTGACGATCACCGGCCCGACGCTCGTGCTCTACGTCGTGCTCGCCGACGGCACGTTCAAGACGACGGCGCCGCTCGCGGCCAACGCGTCCGCGGCGCAGATCCAGGCCGCGCTGTCGGCGATCGTGAACCCGTACAGCGGCTCGGCGCTGCCGTTCACCGACAACGTGCGCGTCGCGCGCTACGGCAACGTCGTCGAGCTCTACTTCGCCGGTCAGTACCGCACGCGCGGCGTCGCGTTCGCCGAGGGCGCGAACCTCGAGGAGCGTCGGGTCGGCATCGACTATTACGGGGTCGAGAACCTCGAGATCCTCACGGGCTCCGGGGCGGACGTGATCAACGTCAACGGCACCTCCGCCGCGACCACGATCAAGGCCGCCGGCGGCGACGACCGCGTGTACGTCTCCTCGCTCGCCGCGTTCGGCCTGACCGACCGCCCGGCGTACCTGCGCGGCGACCTGAACGCGCTCGCCGGGTCGCTGACGCTCGACCTCGGCGCGGGCCGCCACACGCTGATGGTCAGCGACGAGGCCGCGACGGTGGGCGACACGGTGAGCATCTCCGCCGTCGGGGACGCGATCGCGATCGCCGGCCTGGCCGTGGGTGCGATCAGCTACCGGACCGACGGGACCTTCGCCGACGGGATCACGGTCTGGACCGGCTCCGGCGCCGACACGATCTCCATCACCGCGACCCACCGCGCCGCCGGCGTGCGGACGGTCACGTTCCTCAACACCGGCCTCGGCAACGACGTCGTCACCGTGGACCTGGACGCGGGCGAGGACGACCTGCTCGTGCTCGACACGCAGGGCGGCGTCGACCACGTGCTCGGCCTCGGCGGCTCCGACGTCGCCTCGGTCAGCGTGGACGGCCTGACGCTTGCGCCCACCGCGTGGGTCGCCTACAACGGCCGCGTCGGCCTGCTGAGCGCGCCGCAGCCGGGCTCGACGATCTCCGTCACGTGGCGCACGACCACCATCCGCGCGTACCACCGCAGTGCCACCGGCGTGATCGCGACCGGGCTGGACCTGAAGGCCGGCGACGTCGTCACCGCAACCGTGAACGGCGTCGCGGTTTCGGTCACCGTGGACTTCGGCGCGGACACCGTGACGGTGGCGGGCGCGGACGGCGCGCTCGTCGTGCTCACCGTCGTCGCCTTCACGACGCAGACGTTCAACGCGCCGCAGACGCCGCTGGTGAGCGACAACGACACCGTTCACGGCGAGGCCTCGACGCTGGGGCTGATCATCTTCGGCGGACAGGGCGACGACGAGCTGCACGGCGGCTCGGGCGCCGACCTCATCTTCGGCGACCGCGGGCGCGTGGTGGCCGGCGGCAGCGTGTTCGGCAACGGCGGCCTCGGCGACACCACGGACGGGCTCGCGACGCCGGTCGGCCTGATCCAGGGCACCGACGCGTGGGTCGGCGGCAACGACAAGCTCTACGGGCGCGGCGGCGACGACGTGCTCGTCGGCGGCTCCGGCGCGGACACGATCGACACGGGCGAGGGCGACAACGTCGCGTTCGGCGACAACGGCGTCATCGAAGTGGGTCGCACCATCGCGACGCAGAACCCGACGTTCGGCGCCGGCGACCACATCATCGGTGGTGGCGGCCGCGACGTCCTGCTCGGCGGCGCCGGCGACGACACGGTGATCGGCAGCGCCGGCAACGACCTCCTGCTCGGCGACCACGGCGTGCTCAGCTACGACACGCACCTCGTGCGCACGAGCGACTTCAACGACGGCGGCCGCGACCGCATCGAGGGCGGCGAGGGCGACGACGTGCTGGCCGGCGGCACCGCGGGCGACACGATCGACGGCGACGCGGGCCACGACCTCATCTTCGGCGACCAGGTCAGCCTGGACGGCGCCACGATCGTCGACCTGTTCCACTCCGTCGCGCACGCTGCCGCGACGATCCCGGCGGGCAAGCTCGGCGCGTTCGGCGACGACTACGTCACCGGCGGCGCCGGCCACGACCGCATCTTCGGCCAGCTCGGCCACGACGTCCTGCTCGGCGACGGCGCGATCGAGGACCCGGCCGCGGGTGCGACGCGCCTGCCCGGCGCCGGCGATCCGCTCGGCGCCCTGATCGTCGCTCCGGCGATCGAGCGCCTGACCGACGGCAACGACTGGATCGAGGGCGGCGGCGGCAACGACGTGCTGTTCGGCGGACTCGGCAACGACGTGCTGCTCGGCGGCAGCTCGAGCGCCTTCACGCTCGTGCGCGCCGACCAGCGCCCCGACGGCGGCGACTACATCTTCGGCGGCGCGGGCACGCGCATCGCGGCGAACACGATCTCCGACGGCCTCGCGGACGCGGACACGATCATCGGCGACAACGGCAACGTCGGCGACGGCAGTGTGACGCTGCTCGACGGCTCCGGCGCGGACGAGGTCCACGGCGAGGCCGACGCCGACCGCATCCACGGCGGCGTCGGCAACGACCGCCTGTTCGGCGACGCGGGCGCCGACAGCATCCTCGGCGGCTCCGGCCACGACTGGATCTCCGGCGGCACCGGCAACGACGGCGCGCTCGGCGAGGACGGCGACGACGTGATCTTCGGCGGCCTGGGCGACGACGCGATCGACGGCGGCGCCGGCGACGACGCGCTCTCCGGCGCCGAGGCGCTCGAGTTCGCGTACGCGGCCAACCGCTTCGACGGCGGCGTCTCCGACGTGGTCCGCAGCGACTACCTGCGGCCCTACAACCCGGGCAGCCTGCTGCACTACGGCCTGCACGCGACGGGCGCGACGCTCGCCGGCTTCGCGCTGTTCGACGAGACGCGGCCGTTCCAGCGCATCCTCGTCGGCGGCGTCGACTTCTTCCTCAACCACGACGCGGCCAACGGCCCGAAGCTCCCGCTCGTCCCGAGCGACGGCGACGACCAGCTCGTCGGCGGCACCGGCAACGACTGGCTCTCGGGCGGCACGGGCCGCGACGCGCTGGCCGGCAACGACGGCGACGACGTGCTCAACGCGGACGACGACCTCACCACGGGCGCCGGCGCGAACCTCGTCAACGACTCGGGGGCGACCTACGCCGACACGCTGCGCGGCGGCGCCGGCCGGGACCGCTTCCTGACCAACAACGACGGCGACCAGGTCGTCGATCCGGACGCCGCCGACACGGCCACGCCACTGCCGCAGCCCAACACGCCGCAGCCGGGCTCGCCGCAGCCGCTCGACCCGGCGCCGCTGCCGGTGCCGTCGGTGGAGCAGACCATCGTCTCCAGCGCGCCGCTGAACCCGGGCGCGGTCCGGCCGGGCGTGCGCCTGAACCCGGAGCGCGACAAGGCGAAGCCGAAGAAGAAGAAGGCCAAGAAGAAGAAGGCCAGCAAGAAGAAGAAGAAGGCGTCGAAGAAGAAGACGTCCAAGAAGAAGAAGCCTTCAAAGAAGAAGAAGCCGAAGAAGAAGGGGACCAAGTCGTGAAGCGACTCTTGACACTCGCCGCGGCTCTCGTGGTGTGCCAGGCGGCGCCCGCGGCGGCTGCGAGCCTCGACGATCCGGCGGCGCAGTGGCTGCCGCGCACGGACGGCGCCACGTGGATCTATGAGTGGGCCAACAGCGCCTACTCGCCGCCGCGAGCCGAGCGCTACACGTTGACGGGGCGCACGGGCACGGGCTTCCGCGTCGCGTGGGAGGAGTTCATGCTGCGGCCGGAGGACAACCCGGCCAACGGCTTCGCGGACTTCCGCCACACGGACGCGGGCCTGATCAACACGAACTTCCAGTCCACGCCGGTGCCGCCGCAGTTCCCCGTGCTGTGCGGGACCGCGGCGCGCTGCTCGAACTCGCTCGCCGGCACGGTCTTCCAGCTGTTGTGGGGCACGCGCTCGCCCGTGCTGGCCGAGCCGCTCGTCGAGGGCACGACGTGGAACTCGGTCGGCGGCACGACCAACGATGTCACGGCCTCCAACCGCTACCGCGGCGTCGTCGACGTCAGCGTCCCGGCGTTCCCGGCGGGCGTGAAGGCGGCCAAGATCGAGTCCGTGATCACGCAGGCGGGCGCACTCGGCGACCCGTTCGGCTCCGGCCTGCGCACGGTCTGGTGGGTGTACGGCGTCGGCCCGGTCAAGATCCTCTTCCAGCACACGTCGGGGGAGACGAGCTACGCGACGCTGCAGCAGACCAACCTCGCGCCGCGGCCGCTGCCCAGCGACGCGAACCTGATGCCGCTCGCGCTCGGCACCGAGTCCACCTACCGCTGGCGCAACTCGCGCCACATGAAGCGCTGGTCCGAGCAGCGGCTCACGGTCGCAGCGACCTCGAACAACACCGCGCGCGTGAACGTGCTCGACACGCGCGGGCCGATCGACGTCAACGCGAGCTACGTGTTCGCCAGCCGGCTCGGCGGGCTCACGAACGTGACGACCG
Organism: Solirubrobacter deserti; assembly: GCF_003344625.1. Taxonomy (GTDB): domain Bacteria; phylum Actinomycetota; class Thermoleophilia; order Solirubrobacterales; family Solirubrobacteraceae; genus Solirubrobacter; species Solirubrobacter deserti. Next base: position 103,903 of record NZ_QPKJ02000007.1, read on the forward strand.
CCGTGCGGAGGGCCAACACGGGCGCGCGGCTGCCGCAGCTCGGCCCGGCGCGTGGGCCGAAGGGCCGCGCGCGCTTGATCACCCCGCTCGACTTCATGTCCTACGGCTTCAACCCGGTGTTCCCGGCGTACGCGGCCACCGGCCAGGCGTGGCGCTCCTCGCGCGAGTCGGCTGACTTCGCCGTCTACGGCGTGACCGGCGACTCGACCGTCCTCGGAACGCGCACGGTGCGCGTGCCGGCCGGGCGCTACCGCGACGCGGTCGCGATCCGCTCCAAGCTGCGCCAAGCCGACCACCCGTTCGGCTCGGGCACGCGCACGATGTACTTCGCGCCGGGCGTCGGGCTGGTGAAGATCACCTTCCGGCACGCGGACGGCAGCACGTCGACCGTGGAGAAGACGGGCTGATGCGCCGCGCTATCGCGTTGGCCGGTGCCCTGGCGGGCGCGCTGACCGGGCTGAGCGCCGCGCCGGCGGGCGCGCAGATCCAGCCGCCGTCACTCACCGCGGACACGACGTTCGCGTTCGCGGGCGTCTCGCAGTACGACTTCCGGCCGGGCACGGACGCCGACCGCGCGCGGCGCGTCGCCGTCGACGAGCTCCGGGGCCGCATCTACGCCGTCGGCTCGACCGAGACGGCGGGTGCGAGTTCGGTGGCGGTCGTCGCGCGGCGCACGGACGGCTCGCTGGACGCCACGTTCGCCGGGGACGGCTCGCTGGAGCTGCCGCTGGGCCGCGACGCCGAGGGCGTGGACGTCGTCGTGCTGCCGAACGGTCACCTGCGCGTGCTGGCTCGCACCGACGTGGCCGCGTCCGGCGCGGCCGACTACGACACGGCGATCGTCGGCCTGCTGACGGACGGCTCGCCCGACCCCGACTTCCCCACGGACACGTTCGCGGCGGGCACGGGCGACGACGCGCCGAGCGCGCTGGCGCTCGCGCCGGACGGCCGGCTGGCGGTCGCGGGTGGGACGGGGAACGACACGTTCGTGGTCGTCGGCGACAGCGTCGAGGTCATCGACGCCGCGCCGGCCGCGGTCGACGCCGCGGTGGACGTCGCGTGGGCCGCCTCCGGGCCGGTCCTGCTGATCGGCACGCCGACGGGCGCGGTGCTGGCGAGCGACGCGTTCGCCACGCCGATCGCGGTACCGGGCGCGACGTCGGTCACGCCTGGCGCCCTGCTCGCGTACGGCGGCGGCTACTGGGTGACGGGCACGACGGTCGTCGCGGGTGACTCCGACGCGTTCGTGGCCCGCGCCAACAGCGCCGGCGCCGGGTTGGAGACGCGCCGCTTCGACATGCGCGGCTCCTCCTTCAGCGGCGGCCAGCAGGTGATCGGCCGCGGCCTCGATCTGGCGCTGGCGCCGGGCGATCCGGACACGCTGGTCGTCAGCGGCTCCTCCGAGGTCGACCGCGGCCCGCAGTGGGCGCTGGCCGCGTTCAACCGGCTCGACGGGCCGCTCGCGGACCTGGCCTACACGGACCTCGTGCTGCCGGTCGTCGGGCACGAAGGCGAGGCGAGCGGCCTCGCGGCCACGACGGGTGCGGTGGCGGTCGCGGGTGTGCTCGAGGACACGAGCACGGGCGACTCCAGCCTCGCGACCGCGCGGGTGCTGATCGACGCCGAGAAGCGCTGTGACCTCGCACTGGCCGTGGTGTCGCCGGTCGAGCTGCTGCTGCGCGGCCGGGCGCCGGGTACGGTCACGGTGCGCGCGACCAACAACGGCGCGCGGCCGTGCTCCGGGCTGATCAGCGTCTCCAAGCCGTGGGTCGGCGGCGGCGTGGACGTCGGACGGCTGCTGCCGGGCCAGAGCGTCACGCGCGATCTGACGGTCGGCTACGACGCGCCGCTCCCGACGGACGCCACGTTGGAGCTGTCCCTCGTCTCCGCGAGCGACGCCGCGGCGGGCGACAACGTCGTGCGTCTGCGCGCCGTGTTCGCGTTCTGCGATCTCGCGCTGCGCGTGCTGGACGCGCCGCCGGTGATTGGCACGGAGGGCTCGCGCCCGTTCGCCTTCACGGTCCGCAACGTCGGCACGGCGCCGTGCCGGGGCGCGCAGATCATCACCTCGGCGCCGGGCGTGCGGTCCGGTGCCGTGATCCCGTACGCGGTCGCGCCAGGCAAGTCCGTCGAGGACGAGATCTCGGTCGGCGTGGTGCGGGGCCTGAAGACCGGCTCGCGTGCGGCGCTGGCGTTCCGGGTCGTGGACGCGGACGACGTGGTCAACGGCAACGACACCGCGGGCTCGGAGGCGGTCGTCGTGCGGCCGGGCGACACGAACGCGCGCACGCCCCAGCGCGGCCGCTCGTTCAGCGGGCGCGCGTCGCGCGGCGCCGCCACGGGTGTCTCCGCGCGGACATTGCGGGTGCGGCGCGTGCAGATCGCGGTGCGCCGTCTGGGCGGTGGCTGCCGCTGGCTGAGCTCGGCGCGGGGGGACCTGCGGACGGTCGACGAGAGCGCCGCGGGCAAGTGCGACGAGCCTGTCTGGGTCACGGTCAAGGGAACGGAGCGTTGGAGCCTGCGGCTGAAGGAGCGCCTGGCGCGCGGGCGCTACGAGCTGCGCACCCGCGCCGTGTTGGCCAACGGGTTGGCCGAGGGCCGGTGGTCGCGCAGGGACAAGAATCTGATCCGTTTCCGGGTCCGGTAGACGAATGTCGGGGGCGGCTTTGTGCCGCCCCAGCACTAAATTCGCCCTCCTATGTGGAGGACGTCCATCGCTGCTGCCCTGACCGCGTTGCTGCTCGTGCCCGCGGTCGCGTCCGCCGGGCCGCTCGACGATCCGGCCGAGCAGTGGCTCCCGCGCACCGACGGCGCGGCCTGGACGTACGCGTGGACGAACTCCACCTACCAGGCGACGCCGCGCGTCGAGCGCTACACGATGGCGGCGCGCGCGGGTACGTCGTTCCGGCTGCGCTGGGACGAGGTCAACCCGCCGCCGACCGAGACCGCGTCGGCCGGCACGATCGACTTCCAGCACACGGACACCGGGCTCGTCAACACGAACTACCAGTCCTCCCAGCCCCCGCCGCGGTTCCCGATCCTGTGCGCGTCGGCCACCGACTGCGCGAGCTCGCTGAGCGCGGCCTGGTACATGGTCATCTGGGGCACGCGCTCGCCCGTGTTCGCCGAGCCGATGCTCGACGGCACGCGCTGGAGCTCGCTGGGCGGCGCGGCGAACGACGTCGCCTCGTCGAATCGGTACGCCGGGCAGGTCAAGGTCACGGTGCCGGCGTTCCCGGCGGGCGTGCAGGCCGCGCGGGTGGACGCCGAGGTCACGCAGGCGGGCGCGATCGGCGACCCGTTCGGGACGCTGACCCGGACCGTCTACTGGGTGCGCGGCGTCGGCCCGGTCAAGGTGGTGCTCAAGCACGCGAGCGGCGAGACCTCGACGGCCGACCTGACCGAGACGAACCTCGCGCCCAAGCCGCTGCCGTCCGACCAGAACCTGCTGCCGCTCAATCGCGGTGACTCCGGCACCTTCCGCTGGCGCAACTCGAAGTGGATGAAGGCCTGGTCCACGCAGTCCTACGAGGTCTCCGACGTGTTGAACTCGACATCGCGCGTGGACTTCAAGCACGTGCGCGGCCCGCTGCGCGTCGCCGGCGCCTACACGCTGGCCTCGCGGCTGTCGGGCGTGACCCTGCTCGGCGGCTCCACCCAGTCCACGGGCGGCAAGTTCCCCAAGCTCGGCAGGTCGCGCCGCTTCACGACCCCGTTCGACCTGATGGTGTACGGCTTCAACCCGGTGATCCCGAGCCCGGGCACGGCCAAGGGCACGACCTGGCGCTCGTCCCGCACCAGCCGTGACTTCTCGATCTTCGGCGTCTCCGGCAACACGACCCTGTTGGGTGAGCAGACCGTCACCGTGCGCGGCAAGAAGTACAAGGCCGTCGCGATCCGTTCGCGCCTGACCCAGGGCAGCCACCGGTTCGGCTCGGGCACGCGCACATCCTGGTTCGCGCCGGGCAAGGGCCTGGTCAAGCTCGTCTTCAAGCACGCCGACGGCTCCGTGTCGACGGTCGAGCGGGTCAAGTAGGTGCGGCTCGCGCCCGTCCTCGCGCTCGCGGCCGTGGCCGTCGGCTGCGGGAGCTCCGAAGACCCCGAGCGGGCCGAGGTCCGCGCCTACCTCGAGCGCGTGAACGCGGTGCAGAAGGGCCAGACCGAAGGCCTCGAGCGCGCGAACACCGTGCTGCGCGGCTACGCCCAGGGCAAACCGGTCGGCGCGCCCGCGCTGGAGGGGATCATCGGCGACATCACCCGCGCCCGCGGCGCCGTCGCCGCCGTCAAACCGCCCGCGAAGGCCCGCGACGTCCACGCGAGCCTGCTGCGCATCTACGACGTGGACGCCGAACTGGCCGAGGAGACGCTGCGCATGGTCCGCTACCAGGAGGCCGCGCCGCGTGCGCTCGCGCCGCTGGACCGCGCGAGCGTCCGCCTGCGCCGCGACCTGGACCGCGCGCGGCTCTCCTCCACCCAGGCCCGCGCACTCTCGAGGTTCGCCGGCACGGTCGACCGCTCGCACGAGCGCCTTGACGCCCTCGACGTCCCGGCCCTGCTCGCGCCCGCCCACAAGGCCCAACTCGCCCGCCTCGAGTCGACTCGCTTGCTCTCGCGCAAGCTCCGCACCGCGGTCGCCGAGCGCGACTCCAAGCGCGTCGCCAAGCTGCTGCTGCGCTTCCGCCGCTCCGCGCGCTCCCAGACCTCCGAGCGCGCCCTCACCAAGCGTGGCCTCGCCGCCTACACCACCCGCCTCGACGAGCTGACGACCGCCCAGGTCGAGTTCGGCCGCGCGCAGGCCCGTCTCAACCGCTCCCTCCGCTCGACATGAAGCGTCTTCTCTTCCTCATCGCCTTCCTGCTGTTCCCGGCGAGCGCGCACGCGCAGCTCAAGCCGTCGCTGAAGATCGACTCCAACTTCGCGCCGCTCTCGGGCGTGGCCGCCGACGGCTTCGCCACCGAGTTCGCGACCGAGTCCACGATGGACGTCGCGGTCCACGGCGATCGGATCTACACCGTCGGCTACGGGACGGTGGTCAACGACGTCAGCGCTGTCGTCATTGCGCGGCACAAGGACGGGACCTACGACCCGACGTTCTCCGGCGACGGCAAGCTGGTGATGTCGGTGAGCCTTCCGGGCGAGCCTGACAACGCGAACGCGGTGTCCGTGCTGCCGGACGGCCGGCTGCGCGTCGCCGGTCATACCGATGTCGGCGTCGGCACGGACCGCAACGACGAGGTGGTGATCGTCGGCCTGCTTCCGAACGGCGACCTCGACCCGAGCTTCGGCGACGGCAACGACGGCGTCCAGCTGCTGTCGGTGAGCAGCGGCAACGACAGTGCGCGTAGGATCGCGATCGACGCCGCTGGGCGCATCCTGCTCGGCGGCTATACCTCGCCGTCCAACATCCGCGACGCCTTCGTCGCGCTGCTGAACCCGGACGGCTCGCCGGTCACCGGCTTCGGGACGAACGGCGTGCAGCGGCTGCCGGCGGCGAACGGCTTCAACGACGAGGCCAAGGATGTCGCGTTCCGGCCGGGCGGTGGCGTCGCGGTGCTCGTCCAGAACGCCGGCTCGGCGACGTCGACCAACGACCAGTACCCCGACGCGACCGGCTGGATCCAAGGGCTGCGCGAAGACGGCTCCGTCGATCCGGCGTTCGGCACGAACGGCGTCCTCGACGCCTCGGGACTCGGTGCGCGGCCGGTGAATCCGCTGTCGATGCTCGTGCACCGTGGACGCCTCTGGGTGAGCGGGAACGTCAAGACGGGCGTCGATCAGGACGCGTTTGTTGCCCGGGCCGAGGGGGACGGCACCGGCCTCCAGGTCCGTCGCTTCGACTATCGCGGCACGCACACCGGGACGGACGCCATCGTCAGCTCCGCGGGCCGGATGGTCGTTCTGCCGGGGCCGCCGGAGACCATGGTGGTCGTCGGCGAGTCGAACCGCTCCGGCAACCTGCAGTTCTCGGCCGCGGCGTTCTATGAGCCGCACGGTGACCTGGCTGCGGCTCCCGCCGGCGACGTCGTCATCGAGACGTCGGCACAGACGCTGCTCAACTCGGTGGCGGTCGAGAGTCCTACGTCCGTGATCGCCGGCGGCCTCATCCTCAACACCAACAACAACCTTGATCAGAACCTCGCGACCATGCGGCTCCTGCTGGACGCGGACAAGGCGTGTGACCTCGCGATCGACGTGCCGACCCCGCTCGAGTTGACGTTCCTCGGGCGCCAGGGCACGGCCGCGCAGATCGCGGTCGAGAACAAGGGCGAGCGGCCGTGCGGCAGCGAGATCGCGCTCGCGGCGCCGTACAAGCTGGGGCGCGCGATCAACACCGGGATCATCCCGCCGGGCGGTCGGTTCGTGGCCGACAACGTGCCGATCACGGCCGCGACGATCCGGCGCGACGACGACGTGGCGAAGTTCTCGGTCAGCGGGCCGGGGGACAAGGACGCGACCAACAACGTGCGCGGCGTGCGCGCGGTGTTCTCCTTCTGCGACCTCGCGCTGAGCGCGGTGCAGAAGCCGGCGACCGTGCCCAACGAGGGCGGGCGCCGGGTCGAGATCGGGCTGCGCAACGCGGGCACGCGCACGTGCCGGGGCGTGAAGTTCAGCGTGGCGAATGGATCCGGCGCGGGGCTGAGCCGGCCGTACTCGGTCGAACGGGGGCGCAGCGTCTCCGACGACGTGGTGGTGTCCGCGAAGGCCACGGCGAAGGTCGGGAGCAAGGCGACCGTGCGGGTGACGACGAGCTCGACCGACGAGGACGTCGTTCCCGCCAACGACTCGATCCGCCTGACCGCGCGGGTGGTCGGCGTGGGCGACACGCGCGTGTCCTCAGCCACCGCCGCGCGCCTCTCCGGCTCGGCCACCCCCGGCAAGGGCACCAAGGCCGACCGCAAGGGCGTGCGCCTTACCGGCGTGGAGGTGGCGGTGCGCAAGCTCGGCAGCGGGTGCCGCTGGCTGAGCGGCAAGAACGCCAAGTTCACCAACCGCGAGACCGACTCGTGCACGCCGACCGGCTGGCAGAAGGCGTCCGGCACCCGGTCGTGGCGGTTCACCATGCGGGCGCTGCCCGCCGGCCGGTACGAGGTCTACACCCGCGCGGTGACCGCGAACGGCTTCAAGGAAGGCCGCTTCTCGACCAAGGACGGCAATCGCCGCACGTTCCGCGTGCGCTAGCGGGTAGCCCTCAGGGCATGCCTGACATCACGGTGCAGCGGCACGGCGACCGCTGGGCGATCGTCGAGCCCGGCGTGGCGTCGCCGACCAAGGAGTTCGAGACGCGCGACGCGGCCGAGTCGGCCGCCCGCGCCCTGGCCGGCGACGGCCGGGTGGACGTTCGCGAGGACGACCCGATGGGCCTCGCCGACGCCCAGGGCCACGGCGCGGGCGAGCCGGAGGGCACACCGGCCGGCGGCCCGACCGGGGTCAGCGGGCGCGAGCGTGCGCGCTCCAACCAGGCCGGTCTCTGAAATCGGGGGAACGAAACTGGCGGATAGCGCCAGTTCGGTTCCCCTCAAGGGTCGGGGTAGGGCTGCAGCGGCACGCCGTGGGCGGGCAGCTCACGCGCGCCGAGCTCGTAGGCGCCGCCCGCGGTCGTCGCGAGCTCCGCGGAGGAACGGCCGGGGCGGCGCACGCCCAGCCGCACGCTCGCCAGCCCTGAATGCAGGACGGAGCGGGTGTCGCCCTGGCGCGGGCCCGTGTAAGTGAAGGCGACGGTCTGGTCGAGGTCGGCGTGGGCCGCAACGCGCAGCTCGATGCCCCGGCCCGGCACGATCGCCTCCAGCCGGCCGGGCGCAGCGACCACCCGCACTCCGGGCACATGACCCAGCCCACCCAGCCGGAAGCGGCGCCCGGCGACGAACACCGCGCCGTTCGCGATCCACGGCGACAGTGCGCCGCCGACGCGCACCCGTGCCAGCGCCAGCTCGAGCCAGGCGTCGGGCTCGTCGTCGAAGCCGGCAGCGTGCAGCCAGACCCAGCGCTCGGCGTGCTCTCGGCCCCAGTTGTGCCCGATCGTCGCCCGCCAGCCGACGACGTCGACCACCACGCCGTCGACGACCACGCGCCCGCTCACGATGCCGTCCGGCACCGGTGCGACCAGCTTCGTCTTGGGGAGCGGCGCGCGGTAGAGGAGCCCCGGGCGCAGGTGGCGCAGCTCGGGGGCGCCGGTGACGGTGAGGTCCCACTCGGCCATCCGCCCGCGCGCGCGGGCGCCGCCGCGGAAGCGATCATCGCCCGCGGTCACGTCGTCGCCGAACGCAGTCACGGACTCCTTCACCGCGGCCGGCCCGCCGCCGCCCGCGGGGTCGAAGACGGTGCACCAGAGCGCGGCCGAACCGGCGTCCGCGCCGGTGAAGTGGTGGCGCGTGTGACGGATCCAGAGCGCTCGAACCGGACGCCCCGGCTCGGTGTCGCGAGCGCTCACGAACCAGGACTCATAGCGGCCGGCCACAGCCACAATTGTGCCGTCCGAGGCACCCCGTACCGTCTGCGACGCAATGTCCCTCTGCTTCATTGAGCCGCAGGACGCCATCCGCGTGATCGCGGAGTCGGTCGGCCGCGAAGCTCGCCGGCAGCTGCTCGGCGAGCTCGTCCGCGCCTGGGTGGACGAGATTCCGGAGAACGAGCTCGCCTCGCACTACGCGAAGGCCGTGGCCGACCTCGACGAGCACGACCTCTCGATGCTCGCGGCGTGGCACGCCTCGATGGAGGTGGGGACGCCGCTCGCGAACAAGGACTTCCTGGTCGGCGCGTTCAAGAACCTGGGCGAGAACCGGCGTGAGGCGCTGAAGATCGCCGCGGGCCTGCGCGGCGAGGACGCGTTCAACGCCGGCGTCGCGGAGGAGCAGGCGCTGGAGTCCGTGCTCCCGTGGCTGAGCAACGAGCGCGCCACCGAGCTCCTGGCCGAGTGCCTGGAGCTCTACATGTGGGACCGCCTAGGTTCCGAGAACTGATTCGAGGTCCGCGATCGTCTGCTCGGTGGTGCGGAAGTGCACCCCGTGGAGGCCGACCGCGTTCGCGCCCTGCACGTTGACCTCGAGATCGTCGACGAACGCGCACTCGCCGGCTTCGAGGCCGAGGCGCGAGAGCGTGATCTCGTAGATCTTCGGCTCGGGCTTGCGCACGCCCTCGAAGCCCGAGTCGACGATCAGCTCGAACATCCCGGTCGGGAGCAGCGGCATCCAGCGCGGCTGCCACTCGCGCACGTTGTTGGTGAGGATCGCCAGCCGCACGCCCTTGGCCTTCAGCTGCGCGTAGTAGCCGAGCAGCGGCTCGTTCGGGCGCAGCGAGCGCATCAGCCGCTCGCCGTACCCGTCCAGGACGACCTCGCGCCCGGTCACCTCGCTCAGCGAGGCGGCCATGATCGCGGTGAACTCGTGGTCGGTGATCTGCCCGCGCTCGAGCTTGAACAGCGGCGGCTCATCCGCGCGTGAAGCGGCGAGCTTCATGGCCTCGCCGAGCGCGCTGAGCGGGATGCCGATCTCCTCGTGCGCCTGCGCGAACGCCTCGTCGAGCGGCAGCGTGATCACGCCGCCGAAGTCGCTGATGACGGCCTTCATGAAGCGAGCCGGATGATGTCGTAGCGGCCGACGCCGGTCTTGCCCTCGACGTGCCAGCGGAAGAACGCGACGTCCATCCGCAGCGCGCCCAGCTCCAGCGTCGAGCCGGTGAGCACTTCGCCGGCCCCGCGGTAGGGGTACTCGGCGTCCTTGTCGAGGTAGATCTCGACGCCGGCGCGGATCTGCCGCTCGGCTTCGTCGGTCGTGGTCGAGAGCCGCACCTCGTCCACCTGGATCGCGGTGTCGTCGGCGCCGAAGTACGCGCCCCAAGCCGCCTCGTCCGCGTGGTGAGAGGCCTTGGTCGAGCGCACGAGCGCGAGCGCGACGCCGCCGTCCTCGAACCACGTCGAGACCGAGCGCGTGAGTGCGATCTTGTCCCAGTCCGGGTTGCCCCACGAATGCCCGCGTTGGCCGAGCCCGTTCACCGCGCGGCCCTCCATCGTCCCGCGCACGCGACAGAGCTGCTCGTAGCCCTCCATCCCGCCGGCCTTCACCACCGCCTGGCGGCCGCCGAAGCTCACCGGCGCCGTCAGCGTCTCGAACACCAGCTCGAACTCGAGCTCACCGCTCCCGCGCACGGTCCAGCGCGTGAGCGGCTCCTCGGTGGCCGCGTCCACCTCGGACGGCGAGGAGACGATCGCGCCGAGCGTCTCGCGGCCGAGGAACCCGATCGCGAGCCCGCTCGTCGACGTCTCACCGTCCACGCCCAGTCCGGAGGCGACGCGCGCGAGCCCGTACAGGCCCGCGTCCGTGTCCGCCCACGAGAACGTCACGGCGTCCGTGTCCCCGGGCTTGCGCAGCGCCCGGGGTGCCTCCAGCTCCAGCGCGCTCATCGTGACGGCGGCGGGTCGACGTCGACGGCGCTGCCCTCGATGTCCTGCGGCCGGCCGTTGCCGTTGAAGCCCGAGTGCGGCGGCGTGGCCGTGCCCGGCATCGCGCCGACGAGCTTGAGCGCGCCGCGCCGGACGAGCAGCCGCCGCAGCACCACACGCGTGGGCGGGAACAGGAACAGCAGTCCGAGGATGTCCGTGATGAAACCGGGCGTGAGCAGCAGCACACCGCCGAAGATCACCAGCACGCCGTCGACCACCTCGCGGTGCGGCAGCCGCCCGGACGCGAGCGCCTCGTTGAAGCGCCGCCACGCGAGCCGCCCCTGCGTGCGCAGCAGGTAGGAGCCCAGCAGCGCGTCCGCGATCAGGATCAGGACCGTCCACCACACACCGATGGCCTGCCCGACCTGGATCAGCAGCGCCAACTCGGCGATCGGGACCGCGATGAAGAGGATGACGAGCAGGAGGGGCATTTCGTGACCCCGACGATACGACGCCTACGTCAACGCGGGCTTAGCGCCGTGGTTGACCCGCACCGCGGGCAACCGGTGCAGGCCGACCGTCTCGATCAGCATCCGGATGTTCGGCTGCGGATGCGCGAGCCACAACGTCACACCGTTGGCGCGTAGCCGCTGCGCCAGGCACGCCAGATCGATCATCAGCGACGGGTCCGCGAACGTCAGATCGCTCAGATCCACGATCACGTCGCGCGTCGCGTTCAGGGCCGCAGAGAACGGCCGCCGGCGCCGACCGCTGGTCGTCCGGTCCTCATCCCCCTCGATGCGGAGGATCGCGAGCTCTGCGTCAAAGGAGACGATGCACGCGACCCTACAACGAACCGCCCGGTTCGTACAGGTCACATTCGCCGAGTTCCCTACACTCGGTAGACATGGTTGACCAAGACGACGTCCTCGAAGCCCTCTCGAACGTGATCGACCCCGAGCTCGGGCTCGACTTCGTGGAGCTCGGACTCGTCTACGGCGTCGAGATCGATGGTGGCACCGTGAACATCACGTTCACGCTCACCACCCCGGCATGCCCGATCGGCCCCCAGGTCTCCGAGCAGATGCAGGAGTTCGTCGGCGAGCTCCCCGGTGTGACCGAGGTCATCCCGAACATGGTCTTCACCCCCGCGTGGACCCCGGACAAGATGTCCGAGGACGCGAAGTTCGCCCTCGGCTACTGACGCCGCACCGCGCGGTGCGTCGTCACGGGCTGACGCGCACCGCGATCGTCTTGCTCGTGCCGCGCGCGTAGGCGAACGCCGAATCTTCGTCGGCGACGACCCGGAACCGGTACGTCGCTGCGTTGAAGGTGCTGCGGAACCGGTAGGACAACCTGAACGAGCCGTCGCGCTTGGTCCGCACCCACCGCTTGGTCGTCGCGACGGGGATCCACCGGCCGGGTTCGCGCACCTCGAGGGCGACGAGCACACCGCCGCGCGGAATCGGTCCGGCGACCCGTCCGCTGAAGACCACAGATCGGCCGTTGCGAATGCGGGTGCTGTTCGGCCGCACCGCGATGGTGGCGGGAACCAGCACGTCGATCTGCGCGAGCGCGGCGGGCAAGGCGTCGGACACCAGGCGTCGGTAGCTGACGAGCAGCGTCCGCGACGCGCCGCCGGGAACCTTCGCGCCGTATTCGCCGTTCTGGTTGGTGGTGGCCGTTCCGATCGCCTTCCACGCGCCGGTGGCGGTGCGCGGCTTGGGCAGGAACGCGCGCGCCTGGACGTTGAGGACCGCGCCGACGATCGGCTGGCCGGCCGCGTCCGTGAGTCGCCCTTGAATGACGGTCGCGCCGTCGCCCTTCACCGTGCGCGAGCTGGGGCCGACGATGGTCAACTGCGCCGTCCCGCTCGCCGCGGGCTCACCGGCCTGCGGTGCTGCGGTGCCGTTCGGCGCTCCGTCTTCGGAGCTGGGCGAGGGCGTGGGCGTGGGCGACGCGCCGGGATCGATCGGGTCGTCAATCACGGGCGGCGGCTTGACCACCGGCGGCGCGGGCACCGTGTAGACCTTGGCCGGGACGAGCGCCGTCTTGTTGCCCGACGCGTCTTCGACGGTGACCCGCAGGTCATGCGATCCGACGGGCAGCACGCCAGGGTTGAGCACGATCTCACGGTCTCTCACGGACAGCGGGCACGGCTGCGGTGAGTCGAACTCGTACAGGTAGTCGGTCTCTCGCAGCGGCGTGCACGTCCCGCCGGTCTGGACCGGCGCGCTGACCACGTCCTTCCACTCTCCGGCACGATCGATGCGCGCCTCGATCACCGCCCTGAAGACGCCGACGCCGACGTCGGTGGCGTCGAACGTCAACGTCTCGATACCGAGTTGTGTCGAGGCAGACAGCAACGAGCCCGTTCTCGGGGAAGCCACAGGGGCTTGGACATCGGTGACGGAGGCCTTCAGGCTCGACGCTTCCGCCTTGCTGCCCCCGCACCAGAACACGCAGATCGACAGCACCAGCAAGCCGGAGATGCCGGGCCCTCCTCCGCGCACCATGTTCGGGGCATGACAACACCAGGGAGCCGTTCCTGCGCAGCCGAGCGTTTGGTTGAACGAAGTCACCGAGTTGGCCAGCGTCTCCGTTGCCGCTGACGTCACGTGTGCGACTGCCGCGGCCGAAGACTGCGACCTCCCGCCGCAAACCGCGACCTCGAACCACGCGAGACTCGTGTTGGCGGCAATCCTGAACTGCCAACCAGCGGTCGACACGTTCTCGCTGTCCCCGGTCTGTACGCGAAGCACGCCGGAGGGCCCGATCGAGCACGAGTCATTGGCGACACCGACGAAACGACCGCCGGGGTCGTACTTCTCCCAACCGTAGGTGCCGACGCTCTTGCCGCTCGGCGTGTGACACGAGTAGAGCGTCATCGTGCCGGCGTGCGCCGTCGCGGTGTGGGTTGCCGCGAACAGCAACGCGAGCAGTAGGACTTGAGTGATGAACCGACCCACGGGACGCGGGACCGTCCCACGAAACCGCGCGTTCTGCAAGTTGTTGGAGCGCATCATCGGCCTACGTAGGGTCCAGCGCGAGAACTTCGCCCCCCACCCGGTCAGGGACGGACCAGGACGGAGACACTCCGACTCGTGCCGCGGGTGTACTGGAAGGCCGAGTCCTCGTCGGCGACCACCCGGAACCGGTATCTCGTCGGGCTGAACGTGCTTCGGAACCGGTACGAGAGGGAGTAGGTGCCGCTCGGACGGGTCCGAACCCACCGGCGGTTTGTCGCGACGGGCACCCAACGTCCGTTGCTGCGGACTTCGAGGCCGACCAGCACGCCGCCATCCGGGATCGGGCCCTCGACGCGTCCGCTGATGACGGCAGAGCTCCCGTTGCGGACGCGCGTGTGGCGGGCACGAGCCGCGACCCGCGCCGCGGCGAGGACCGTCGTCTCCGCCGATGAGCTGCCATCCGGGTGGACGACGCGAAACACGCGCGAGGGACCGCGCGGAAGTGCGAAGGAGAACGCGCCGTTCGCGCGGGATGCGAGCTTGCCGATCGTCGTCCACGGCCCGGTTGCCGCGTCGGCTTTGGGAAGGAACCCGCGCGACTGGATCTCGAGCGCACCGCCCGCGATCGGCTGCGACGAGAGGTCGAGCAGCCGTCCCGTGAGCCGTGCCCGGGTAGCTCGCAGGCGCAGGATCGAGGTCGGTGCGGACGTGGTCACGGGCGGCTGCGCAGGCGCGGCGACCACATAGGGGCGAGCCGGGGTGACGTCAGCGCGATTACCCGACGCGTCCTCGACCACGAAGCGGATGTCGTGCGTACCGACCGGCAGGGCTGCCGGGGTGAAGCCGACGACGGCGCCCGAGACCCGCAACGGACACGGCTGAGGCGCTGCGAACTCGTAGCGAGAGCCCGGCGTCTCGCCGAGCGGCGAGCATCCGAGCTCCTTGGCCGCGAGTTCTTGCCACGGGCCGGATTGACCGACCCTTGCCTCGACGACGGCGCGGTATGCACCAACGCCCGCATCGGTCACGTCGAACAGCACTCGTTCGGCCCCGAGCGGGTGGACGTCGGTCACCACCGGCACGTTGTCGTCGCGAATCTCGGCTCGGAACCGCGACAGCGCGATGCTGGCGGCCACACCGGGCCCACAACTCGCACCGGCGTCGCACCAGACGCGCAGGTGCACGCTCTCCGTCAGGAATCCCGATCCACCGATGGCGCGACCGTCGCATCCCAGCCGAGCGGGCCACTCGGGCCAGACGTTGGTGGCATACGCGACCGGCCCGCCGGCGCGCGCGACTTCGGCGAACGCACGCGTCCCACGCACCTCCGCGCACAGGGAGGCGCTGAACGCAGCGATCGACGTGTCGGGAGCCGCGACGAAGGACCACGCCTGCAGCGGATACACCTCAGGCAGCGGCGCCGTCAGCGAGACGCTCAACGGCCCGCCGTCGCTGCAGGCGTCCGCGCCGCGCGCAGGCGCCGGTTGCCCGCCGACGCTCGCGGACCGGACCCACCCGGACGCGTTCAACGGCCGCCCGGAAGGGGTCTGGCACGAATACACGGTCATCGTCCCGGCGCGCGCCGCGTCGACCGTCATACAGCACGCGCCAACCATGACCAATACGGCAAGGCGAAGCACAACGGCGCCACCGTGCCATGTGGCGTCGGTTCGCGCAACCCTCCAATGAGGGGACAGTCGACGGCGGTGCGTCCGCGCCGCCGCCTACCGTGGCAGCGGTGACGCTCTTCGAGGGACTCGTGTCGACGGCGGCGCCGCTGGCGGAGCGGATGCGTCCGCGCAACCTCGACGAGGTCGTCGGGCAGCGGGAGCTGACCGACCCCGCCGGGACGCTGCGGCGGGCGCTCGCGTCCGGGCAGCCGCACTCGTTGATCCTATGGGGCCCGCCAGGGTGCGGGAAGACGACGATCGCCCAGGCGATCGCGCGGGAGAGCGCGGCCGCGTTCGAGTCGCTGAACGCGGTGACGGACGGGATCGCCGATCTGCGCAAGATCGTCGCCCGCGCGACGGAGCGCCGTGCCATGGGACAGATGACGATCCTGTTCATCGACGAGATCGCGCGCTGGTCGAAGTCCCAGCAGGACGCGCTGTTGCCGCACGTCGAGAACGGCACCATCACGCTGCTGGGCGCCACCACCGAGCATCCTGGGCACGAGATCGTCCGCGCGCTGCGGTCGCGGCTGAAGATCTATCCGCTCACGCCGCTGTCGGACGACGACCTGCGCGAGGTCATCGAGCGCGCGCTCGCCGATCCCGAGCGCGGCCTCGGCGGCGCCCACACGCTCAGCGAGCCGGCGCTCGCGCGGTTGCTGGTCCACGCCGACGGCGACGCCCGCTCTGCGCTCAACGCGCTGCAGGATGCGGCCACGACCAAGCCGCAAGGCGGCGAGATCGACGAGCAGCACCTCGTCGGCGCCCTCGGCAGCCGGCCCGGCACCTACAGCCGCAAGGACGAGTACTACGCGATCATCAGCGCGCTCATCAAGAGCATCCGCGGCTCGGACACGGACGCGTCGCTGTACTGGCTCGCGCGGCTCAAGCACG
This sequence comes from Solirubrobacter deserti, assembly GCF_003344625.1. Classification (GTDB taxonomy): domain Bacteria; phylum Actinomycetota; class Thermoleophilia; order Solirubrobacterales; family Solirubrobacteraceae; genus Solirubrobacter; species Solirubrobacter deserti. The sequence goes on from NZ_QPKJ02000007.1 coordinate 119,811, forward strand.
GCGGGGCTGACCCGAAGGTCATCGCGCGCCGGCTGATCGTCGCGGCCGGGGAGGAGATCGGCACCGCCGCTCCGGGCGCGATCGCGGTCGCCAACTCGGCGTTCGACGCCGTGGAGCGCGTCGGCGCCCCCGAGTGCTGGATCCCGCTCGCGGCGGTGACAGCTACCTCGCGCAGTCACCCAAGAGCTGGGCGGCCTACCACGGCCTCAAGGCGGCCGAGGCGCTCGTCGCGTCCACGCCGGCCTACCCGGTGCCGCCGCACCTGCGCAACGCGAGCACCGCCGTGGACGAGCAACTCGGTCACGGCCGCGGCTACGTGCACGCGTCCCAGCCCGGCGGCGACCGGGTCCAGTTCATGCCGGACGCGCTGCGCAGCACCCGGCTCTATCAGCCCTCGGGCTCGGGTCGCGACCGCTAGCCGCGCCGGAGGGCGAGGACGCCGCGCGGGCCGAACAGGTACGCGAGCCCGAACAGCACGGTCAGGACGACCACGATCATGCCGCCCGTGGAGGCGTCGAGGTGGTAGCTGAGGTAGGTGCCGAGCACCGTGGAGAGCACGCCCGTGCCGATCGCGAGCATCAGCAGCCGGTCGAAGCGGTCGGTCAACAGGTAGGCCGTGGCGCCCGGGGTGATGAGCATCGCAACGACGAGCACGATGCCGACGGCCTGCAGCGCGACGATCACCGTCAGCGCGAGTGCGCCGAGCAGGACCATCTCCAGCCGCCGCGGGGAGATGCCGATCGCGTGCGCGTGGACGGGATCGAACGCGTAGAGCACGAGCGACTTGCGCAGCAGCAGGAGCACGACGACCACAAGCACGCCGAGCACGAGCACCTGGAGGATGTCGCCGTCGCTGACGCCGAGGACGTTGCCGAACAGGATGTGGAAGAGGTCGACCTGGGACGGGATCACGCTCACGAGCACGAGGCCGAGCGCGAACAGGCCGGTGAAGACGATGCCGATGGCGGCGTCCTCCTTCACCCGGCTCGTGCGGTTCAGGCCGCCGATCAGGCCGACTGCGCCCGCGCCGAAGATGAACGCGCCCGCGGCGAACGGCGCGCCGATCACGTAGCTGAGCACCACGCCCGGCAACACGGCGTGCGAGACCGCGTCGCCCATCAGCGACCAGCCGAGCAGCGTCAGCCAGCACGAGAGGACGGCGCACGCGATGCCGACGACCACCGCGACGAGCATCGCGCGCTGCATGAACTCGAACGTCAGCGGGTCGATCAGCCAGTCGATCATGCGCGCAGGGCCTCCTGCGGCACGAAGCCGCCGAAGGCCTCGGCCAGCAGGTCGGGGCGCAGGACGTCGTCGGCGTCGCCGTGGGCGATGATGCGGCGGTTGATCAGCGCGACGCGGTCGCACAACGCGGGCACGGCCACGAGGTCGTGCGTGGAGACGACGATCGTGCGGCCCTCGGCGGCCAGGTCGCGCAGCAGCTCGGTGATCGTGGCCTCGCTGCGCTTGTCGACGCCCGCAAACGGCTCATCCAGGAACAGCAGCTCCGCGCCCTGGGCCAGGCCACGGGCGACGAACGCGCGCTTGCGCTGGCCGCCGGACAGCGCGCCGATCTGGCGGTCGCGCAGGTCGAGCAGCTCCACGCGCTCGAGCGCCTCGCTGACGCGCCGGCGGTCCTCCTCGCGCGTGCGCCGGCGCCAGCCCATCTGGCCGTAGCGGCCCATGGTGACGACGTCCTCGACCGAGACCGGGAAGGCCCAGTCGACGTCCTCGTTCTGCGGGGCATAGGCGACGCGGCCGGCGCGGCGGGCGCGCTCGGGGTCGGCGCCGTACAGGCGGACCTCGCCGGCGTCGACCTTCACGAGCCCCATGAGCGCCTTGAACAGCGTCGACTTGCCCGAGCCGTTCATGCCGATCAGCCCGTGCACGAGCCCGGGCTCGACCGTGAAGTCGAGGTCGTCGAGCGCGAGCGTGTCGCCGTAGCTGACGGTCAGGCCGGAGGCGGTGATGGCGTCGGTCATGTGGAGGCTCCCGTGAGGCCGGCGATGATGGTCTGCGCGTCGCGGCGCAGGAGATCGAGGTAGGTGGGGACCGGGCCGTCGGCCTGCGAGAGCGAGTCGACGTACAGCGCGCCCGCGAAGCGCGCGCCGGACTCGTTCGCGACCTGCTTCATGGCCTCGTCGCTCACCGTCGACTCGCAGAAGACGGCGGGCACCTGGCGCTCGCGCACGAAGTTCACGGTGCCGGCGATCTGCTGCGGCGTGCCCTCCTGCTCGGCGTTGACCGGCCACAGGTACTGCTCGGTCAGGCCGAAGTCGCGCGCCATGTAGGAGAACGCGCCCTCGCAACTCACCAGCGCGCGGCGCTGCGGCGGCAGCGCGGCCAGCTCGCGCTTCACGAGCGCCCCGACCTCGTCCAGCGCACCGCTGTACTCGCGCGCGTTGGCGGCGTACACGGCCGCACCCGCCGGGTCGAGGTCGGTCAGCGCCTTGCGGATGTTCTCGACGTAAATTTTCGCGTTGGAGACCGACATCCACGCGTGCGGGTTCGGCTTGCCCGCGTACTCGCTCTCGCCGGCGATCGGGATCGGCTGGACGCCCGTCGAGAGCGTCACGCTCTTGGCGTCGGCGAGGTCGACGAACTGCTCGAACCAGCGCTCCAGCCCCATGCCGTTCTGCAGGACGAGGTCGGAGGTGGCCGCGTTCTTGAGGTCGGACGGCGTCGGCTCATAGCCGTGGATCTCGGCGCCGGGCTTGGTGATCGACGCGACCTCGATCCGGTCGCCGCCGACCTGCCGGACCATGTCCGCGACCACCGTGAACGTGGTCAGCACCTTCGGCTTCCCCGAGTCGGCGTCGTCCGTGGCGCCGCAGCCGGAGAGCGCGAGCGCGAGGGCTCCCACGGCCACGATCCATCGGAGCGAGTTAGACATGGCTAAAAATCTAGCGCATGACGTCTAACTCGGTCGCGTTACGCGGCTGAAGCAGCGCTCCGGCGTCGTCTCGGCGGCTTGCCGCCCGCGGCTTCCACGAGTTCGGCCAGCGCCTCACGCAGGGCCTGGCCGAAGTCCTCGATGTCGGTGAGGGTGTCGTAGTCGCCGAGCAGGCCGAAGTCCATCCGGCCGTTGTAGGACATGACCGCGACGGCGAGCGACTGGTTCTCGGGCAGGAACGCGACCGGGAACAGGTCCTCGAGCTCGCGGCCGAGCACATACAGCGGAAGCTGCGGGCCGGGCACGTTCGTGACGAGCAGGTTGAACAGGCGCGTGGAGAACTGCAGGCGCGACGCCTGGGCGAGGATCGTCGGCGGGGCGAGCGCCTCGAGGCCGACGATCGCGTCGGCACCGACGGCCTGCTTGGAGCTCTTGAGGTCCTCCATCGCGTGGCGCACGACGCGCAGCCGGGCGACCGGGTCCTCGACGTAGACCGGCAGCGGGCCGCGCATCACCACGATGCGGTTGCCGAGCTGGCCGTGCTCGTCCTTGGCCCGGACGGACACGGGAACGAGCGCCCGCAGCTCCAGCCCTTCGGTACGGACGCCGTGGGAGCGCAGCCAGGTGCGCAACCCGCCGGCCACGACGGTGAGCACGACATCGTTGACCGTGCCGCCGAGCGTGTTCTTGACGAGCTTGAAGTCGCTCAGGTCGTTGCGGACGAACGAGAGCCGGCGGTGCGGGCCGATCGGCACGTTGAGCGGCGTTTCGGGCGCCGGGTTCAGGCCCGCCCACGCGACCTCGCCGATGCCCTCCAGCGCCTCCTTGACGTGGTCGAGCGTCGAACCGGGGTGCGTCGCGGCGCCGACCGCGCCGGCGGCGACGTCGAACGGGAGCTTGAGCAGCCCTTTGACCCCGCGCGCGGCCAGCGCCAGCGGGGCCGGTTCGGGCTTGGCCGCCCATGGCTCGCCCTCGTGCGGCGCGATCTGCGGGACCGGCTCGAGGTCGAACATCACGGTCATCAGATCCACGCCGGACACGCCGTCCACCAGCGCGTGATGCGTCTTGGAGATCAACGCGAAGCGGTTGCCCTCGAGGCCCTGGACGAGCCACAGCTCCCACAGCGGCTTCGCGCGGTCCAGCCGCTGCGAGTGGATGCGGGCGGCGAGCGCGCGCAGCTGTTCCTCGCTCCCGGGGTTCGGCAGCGCGGTGTGGCGCACGTGGTACTCGAGGTTGAACGTCGGGTCGTCGACCCAGATCGGCCGGCCCGTCTCCAGCGGCGGGAACGCGAGCTTGTGCCGGTAGCGGGGCACGAGGTGCAGCCGCGACCGAATGTGGTTGAGGAAGTCCTCGTACGACGGCGGCGGGCCTTCGAAGATCAGCACCGCGCCGATGTGCATGTGGCTGTTCGCCCGTTCCTGAGCCAGGAACGAGGCATCCACGGCTGAGAGCCGGTCTCCGTGCGCCTGCGCCATCCCCGCGGGAGCCTAACTGAGCGCTCCGATCAACCCAACCACGACCGCGACGAGCATCACACCGGTTAACACCCGCTCGTAGTGCGGGCTGGCCGCGAGGCGGGTGAACCCGCGTCGCCCGATCAAGTGCGCGACAACCACCGCGGGCAGCAGGCCGAGCACGAGCGCGCCGTCGGGCGCGACGATGTCGCCGGAGGAGACGAGCGCGAAGGCGCCGAGCGCCGCGAGGCCGATGAAGCAGACCGTGAGCGTGTCGCGCACCTGCTCGGGCGGCGCGCCGCGGCCGAGCAGGTGCAGCAGGATGGGCGGGCCGTTGGTGGACGTGGTCGTCGTGAGCGCACCCGCGGCGAGCCCGGCGACGGACGGGGGGATGTGCGCGGTGGTGATCCGGCGAGCGAGCAGCGTCGCGAGCACGCCGAGCGTCACCGCTACCTGCAGCGCGACCTCGGGCAGCGCGCGCAGGGCCACGACACCCGCGAACGCTCCGGGCACCGCGAACAGCAGGATGACCACCGCCGCCCGCTTGAGCGGCTGCGGCGTGCGGTGCTCGGTCATCAGCGTGAGCAGGTTCACCTCGAGCCCGAGCAGGAGCAACAGCACCACCGCCGGCTCGGCACCCACCGCCGCGAACACGAGCGGCGCGGCGACGAGGCTGAACCCGAACCCGGTCGCGGCCTGCAACATCGTCCCGACGAACACGGACACACACGCGGCGGCAAGAAGCACGCCACCAACATAAAGAGGGACAGTCCCTCTTTAGGAAACGGCACCGCACAGAGCCAAAAACCGGTCGTGGACGGCGGGCGGGAACCTAAAAGGGGACAGTCCCTCTTTAGGTTCCGGAGTCGCGCCAGCCCATGAAGGCGCGGGCGGCCGCGGCCTTGGGCGTGAGCGGAAGCGGCACCGGGGCCGGCGCCGGCGGCGCGGCGGGTGCGGGCAGAACGAGGGTCGGCTCCTCCTCGTACTCCGCGTCGTCGCTCGCGGTGGACACGTGCCACATGGCGAGCAGCGGGCCGCCACACACGACGAAGGCCGCGACGCCGAACGTCACGGGCGTCGCCGGCCAGGCCTCGGAGAGCCAGCCGGCGATGGCGGCGGCGAGGAAGACCGGGGCGGAGAGGGCAGCGAGGAGGGAGAGCGCACGCGGGGACGTCACGCGAACACGTATCGGCCACAAGCGTGAACGGCTTGACAGGCGGGTACGGGCCGTCAATGGCTGCCTACGCGGACACAGCCGGCCCCAACGAGCGCGAGGGAAGCCCGCTCGCCGCCGGGATCACGAAGAAGACCCTGCTGCTGTTCATCGTCGGGGACATCCTCGGCGGCGGCATCTACGCGCGGACGGGCGAGGTCGCGGGCGAGATCGGCGGCGCGATCTGGACGGGCTTCCTGGTCGCCGCGATCGTCGCCGCGTTCACGGCCGCTTCCTACGCCGAGCTCGTCTCCAAGTACCCGCAGGCCGCCGGCGCCGCGCTGTACATCCACAAGGCGTTCAAGACCGACCTGCTGACGTTCGTGGTCGCGTTCGCGGTCATGTGCTCGGGCCTGGCGTCCGCCGCCGCGCTCGCGACCGCGTTCGGCGGCGACTACCTGAGCCAGTTCGTGGAGCTGCCGCAGATCCTCGTCGGGCTCGTCGTGATCGGCGTCGTGACCGCGATCAACTTCCGCGGGATCAAGGAGTCAGCCGGCTTCAACGTCGTCTGCACGCTGATCGAGATCGCCGGCCTGTTCCTGGTGGTCGTGATCGGCGCGACGTTCCTGTTCGACGGCGGCGGCGACCCCGGTGCCGCGCTCGAGTTCAAAGACGACGCCACGCCCGCGCTGCTGATGGTCGCCGGCGCGTCGATCGCGTTCTACGCGCTGATCGGCTTCGAGGACGCGGTCAACGTCGCGGAGGAGACCAAGGACGCCACGAGGTCGTTCCCGCGCACGCTCTTTACCGGCCTCGCCATCGCCGGCGCCGTCTACCTGCTCGTGACGCTGATCGCCGGCATGGCCGTGCCCGCGGACACGCTGGCGGGCTCCGACGGCCCGCTGCTCGAGGTCGTCGCGCTCGGCCCGCTCGCGCTCAACAGCAAGGTATTCGCCGCCATCGCCCTGTTCGCGCTCATCAACGGCTGCCTGCTCAACCTCATCATGGCCAGCCGCCTGATGTACGGCATGGCGCGGGAGAAGGTCGTCCCCGAGGTGCTCGGCACGGTGCACCGCGGCCGCCGCACGCCGTGGGTGGCGATCGCGTTCACCGCCTCCATCGCCGCCGTGCTGGTGATCATCGGCGACCTCTCGACGCTCGCCGACACCACCGTGCTCCTGCTGCTGCTGGTCTTCATCGGCGTCCACGTCGCGCTGCTCAAGCTGCGCTCGGAGACCGTCGAGCACGACCACTACCGGGCCCCGACCGCGCTCCCGTACCTGGGCATCATCACCTGCGCCGGCCTGGCCGTCCAGTCCGTGACCGACGACCCGCAGCTCGTGCTCTGGGCGGGCGGGCTGATCGTCTTCGGTCTGATCCTGTGGGTGATCGAGCGCGCCGTGCGATGATCGACCGATGGGGTGGGACTTCGCGACAGAGCCCGAGTTCCAGGAACACCTGGACTGGATGCGCGACCTCGTGCGGGACGAGGTGTGGCCGATCGAGACTGTTTTCGAGGACCTCGGCTATGAGGGCTTCAAGCGTGCGATAGCGCCGCTGCAGGAGCGGGTCAAGGAACGCGGGCTGTGGGCGGCGCACCTGCCGCCCGAGCTCGGCGGGCAGGGCTTCGGACAGGTCAAGCTCGGGCTGATGCACGAGATCCTCGGCACGAGCCCGCTCGCACCCGCCGTGTTCGGCAGCGCCGCGCCCGACAGCGGCAACAGCGAGATCCTCGCGCTCGCGGGCACGCCGGACCAGAAGGAGCGCTACCTGCACCCGCTGCTCGCGGGGGACCTGCGCAGCGCGTTCTCGATGACCGAGCCCGAGACGGCGGGCTCGGACCCGACGCTGCTGCAGACGCGCGCGACACGCGACGGCGACGACTGGGTCATCAATGGCCACAAGTGGTTCTCCACCAACGGCTCGATCGCGGACTTCCTGATCGTGATGGCGGTCACCGACCCCGACGCGCGCCCGCACCAGCGCGCGTCCATGTTCATCGTCGACGCCGACACGCCGGGCGTGAACATCGTCCGCGACGTCGCGACGATGGAGCACCCGGCGCAGACGTTCGGCGTCTACGGCAACCACGCCGAGATCCGCTACGAGAACGTGCGCGTCCCCGGCGACGCCCTCCTGGGCGGAGAGGGCGAGGGGTTCCTGATCGCCCAGCACCGGCTCGGCCCGGGCCGCATCCACCACTGCATGCGCTGGCTGGGCGTGTCGAGAAGAGCCTTCGACGCCCTGTGCGAACGCGCCGTGTCACGCCACGCGTTCGGCGGCGTCCTCGCCGAGAAGCAGTCGATCCAGAACTTCGTCGCGGACTCCGCGGCCGAGATGCACGCCGCGCGCCTGATGACGCTGCACGCCGCGTGGAAGATGGACAACGAGGGCGCGTCGGCCGCCCGCACTGAAATCAGCATGATCAAGTTCTTCGGCGCGAAGGTCATGCACGACGTGATCGACCGCGCGATCCAGGTGCACGGGGCACTTGGGTACTCGACCGACCTACCCTTGGAGGCGATGTACCGCTACGCGCGTGCCGGCCGCCTCTACGACGGCGCCGACGAGGTCCACCGCCAGTCCGTCGCCCGCCGCGTCCTGCGCGGCTACGAACCCCACGACGTGCCGTCCGAGCACGTCCCCACCCGCCGCGAGGCGGCTCGCGAGCGCTTCGCGGACCTGCTCGAGGCGGTGACCTCCAACGACTAGGTCAGCCTTCGCGCCGCTGCTGTGCGCGCTGGCGTTCGCCGCGTGCGGCGGCGGTGACGATCCGCAGCCCACCACGTCCGCGCCGGACCCGCGCGAGCCCGTTCCGGAGGCGTCGCAGGCGGCGTCCTCCCGCCTCGCCGACCGTTTCGACGAGGACCGCGCGTGGAGGCAGCTCGAGTACCAGGTGAAGATCGGGCCGCGCCCGGCCGGCTCGCCGCAGCTCAAGCAGCTCGCCAGCTATCTGAAGGCGCGGCTCCCCCGCGGCAGGTTCGAGAGCGTCCCGGGCGGCCTGCAGAACGTCGTCGGCGAGATCCCCGGCAAGGGCAAGGCGATCGTGCTCTCCGCGCACTACGACACCAAGGACATCCCGGACTTCGTCGGCGCCAACGACGGCGCGGGCGGCACCGCGGCCGTGCTGGAGATCGCTCGCGTCATGGCGAAGACGAAGCGGCCGAAGAACGCGCCGCCGATCCGCTTCGTGCTCTTCGACGGCGAGGAAGCCACCAACGACGCCGACTTCTACGGCACGGGCGTGCGCGGATCGAAGGCGTACGCGAACAAGCACGCCAAGAACATCGAGAAGCTCGTCCTGGTCGACTTCATCGCCGACAAGGACCTCTCGATCCCGCGTGAGGAGAGCTCGGACGAGGAGATGTGGGCGGACCTGCGCGCGGCGGCCAAGCGCGTGGGGGCGCAGTCCGTGTTCCCGGACGAGTCGTCCGGCGCCGTGATGGACGACCACACGCCGTTCCTGCGCAAGGGCATCCCGTCGATCGACCTGATCGACTTCGACTTCCCCTGCTGGCACCAGCCCTGCGACGACCTCACCGCCGTGTCCAAGGAGTCCTTGAACTTGAGCGGTGAGGCCGTGCTGGACTACATGCTCACGGAGTGGAGGTCGCGAGCGTGAACGTCAGCGTCCGGCTGTAGGTGCCGGTGCGCAGGGGATCGTTCTTCGCGATCGTCTGCCGGAAGCCGATCGCGAACGTGTCGTTGGTGACCGGGCCGCTGAACGTCTTCGGCAGGTTCGGCGTCTCCAGCGGCTGAGCGAGCTGAAAGGCGCCGTTGGTCAGGTGGCCGGGGTTGCTGACCGACAGCGTCGCCTCGCCGGCCGTGCTGGTCACCGTCGCGGCGGTGGACGCCTCGTAGGTGTCGTCGACGCCCGGGACGAACGCCGGGAACGTCGGCGCGGTGCCGAGCGTGAGGGCGAGCGTCGCCGGGACCGAGCCGCCCACCGTGCCCTCGACCGGCGGCGCCACGTACGGGCCGACGACGATCGTCTTGGAGCCGGTGATCGGGGCGAGGTCGTCGCCGTCGCGCATCGAGTCGGCCTCGGCGGTGACGGTGACCTCGCCGGCGCGCACCGCGGTGAGCTCCCGCGTCGCGGTGTTCAGGACGGCGACCTTGCCGGCCTTGCGTGCGTCGTCGACGCTGCCGTTGAGCTGCAGCGAGTCGCTTCCCTTCCAGCGGACGCTCATCGGGTAGCGCAGCGGGACCTTGCGCGTGCCGGTGGCGACGCCGTTGGGCTGCACGAGCTCGCCGCCGAGCGTCGCGGACGAGCCCGCGGCCAGCGCGTCGGGACCCGACACGCCCACGCTCTGGGCGAACGCGCGCACGTCGGCCTTGATGTCGTCGGACACGCCGTACCGCACCCAGCCCGTGAAGCCGCCGCGATCCGGCGTGCCGTACGGCGACTTGCCGCTCGAGGGGAGGACCATGTACGGCACGCCCTCGATGCGGTCGACGTTGACGATCTGCGCGTGCGAGCCGACCATCATCGCCGGCTTGGAGGACTCGCTCAGCAGCTTCTCGATCAGCTGCACTTCCTTGCGGTCGCCCAGCTGCGAGGCGTCACCCGGATCCGGGTCGTTGGTCGGGTGGTGGGCGAACACGACGACGCGCTTGACCGAGGCGTCGTCGGCCGCACTCTCCAGCGCCTGCTGGAGCATCGGCAGCTGCGCGTAGTCCGAACCGCGGAACGTGCCGCGCGTCGAGTTGAGCAGGACGAAACGGACGCCCTTGTGGTCGAACGTGCGGTACGGGTCGCCGAACACGGCCTTCCACGCGTTCAGGTTGTCGGTGCCGTAGGACTCGTGGTTGCCCGGCACGTAGAGGCAGGGCACCGTGTCGGCCGTCGGCGTCCCGGGCGCGCCGGTCTCGACCATGTCGCAGCCGCCGGCCTCCAGCGTCTGCTTGGCCAGGTCGACGTCGGCCTGGTAGCCCGTGTCGACGATGTCGCCATTGAGCACGACGAAGTCCGGGTTGTGCTGGCGGATGCGCTTGAGCGCGGCGATCGCGACGCGCGAGAGGTCCGGCGCGGCGGCCGTGAACTGCACGTCGGAGAGCGCGGCGAACGTCCAGTTGGCGTCTGAGAGATCACCGTCGCGGCTGACCAGCCGGTCTGCCGGGGCCGCTTCCGCGGCCGGCGTGGCGATCTCCGCCGGGACCTCCACCTCGAGGTCGTCGAGGATGAACGAGCCCTTGTACTGCTTGGCCGCGGACGTCTCGATCAGGCGGACGTTGTCCACGCGCACCGGGTACTCGACCCCGGTCGCCGGGAGGTTGACGGAGAACTTCGTCCACTCGGTGCCGGTGGCGTAGCCCGGGCGCAGGTCGAGGACCTTGTTGGCGGCGTCGCGCAGCGAGATCGTCACCCACTGGCCGTTGCCGTCGCCCTTGACCCACACGGACGCGCGCAGCGGCTGGCCGGCGAGCACGCGCTGCGTGCGCAGAACGGCGCCGGCGGAGCGGGTCGCGGTCGCCTGGGTGAAGTCGTAGGTGATCTTCATGCCCTTGCCGGTGCGCCCCTCGTCCACGATCGTCGCGCTGCCGCCGGCGGCGCGGTCGTGGCGGTAGTTCCAGACGTTCGGCGTGTCGAAGCCGTCGACCAGCACGCGCTGGGCGCCGACCGTGACCGGGATGCGCGCGGTCAGGCCCGCGGCCTTGACGGTGAGGATCGTGGCGCCGTCGGCGATCGGGTCCACGCGCAGGCCGCCGTTGACCGGCGTGACCTCGAGCACCGTGTTGTCGTACTCGAGCGTGAGGTCGGCGGGATCGATGCCGGTGGTGAAGCCGTCCGCGTCGCGGCCGTTGATGCGGACCGTCGAGGTGGCGGCGCCCGGGTCGGCGTAGCTGAGGCGCAGGGCGCTCGGCTCGAGCTCGACCGGCTTGCCGAGGACGCGCACGTCGGTGCTCGCCTCGACGCTGCCGGACTTGGCCGTGACCGTGACCGTGCCGGGCTCGTTCGGGGCGGTGAAGACGTTGCTGGCGCCCGTCCAGGTGAGCTCACCCGTGGGGACGGGCGTGTCGTGGTCGTCGAGGCCGGCGGCCGTGAACGTGCGGCGCATGCCGGGGAACACGCGCGCGTCGGCGGGCGCGATGACGAGGTCGTGCAGCGTGCCGTCGCCGGGCGCGACGAAGACGCCGACGCCGTTCGGGTCGGCGCGCTCGCTGCCGTCGGAGGGCGTGTTGCGGACCGTCGCCAGCGGGTTGCCGAGCGGGCGGGCGACCATCGTGGTCGAGCCGCCGCCGTCGAGGTTGAGCGCGGTCTCGGCGCCCAGGTCGGCCATCAGCTCCGCGGTCTGGCGGACGGTCGGGCCGGCGACCAGCGACTGGCGGCCGTCGGCGGTGACCAGCATCAGCGTCTTGCCGCCGTTCTTGAAGCCGATCGCCGTGCGGGGCGCCTGCTCGCCACCGGCGGCCGGCTGCGGGATGCCGTTCTGGACCAGGACGACGTTGCCGCCGACGGCGAACGTCAGCTGGTCGGCGATGTCGCTCTTGAGGTCGTAGGCGAGGCTGACGGCGTCGCCCACCTGGAGCGCGCGGATGGCCTCGGCGCCGGCTTCCCGGCCGACGAGCGCGAACGAGTTCGCGGGCAGCTCACCCGCGCCGGCGGTCGTCGGGTTGATCGACGCGACCTTGCCGTCGGTGACGATGACCTCGGCGACGTTGGTCGAGCCCTGGACGCCGCGCATGCGCGAGTAGGTGCCCCACAGCGGCGTGTACGCCGCGAGGTTGTTCGCGCCGACGTCGGTCGGGTCGTTGAGCGAGCGGACGGCACGCGTGCCGGAGGGAAGCGTCGCGCTGGCCTGAAGCGTCAAGTTGGCGAGCCGGCCGAGGCGGTCGGTGCTCACGCCCGCGACCAGGGAGCGGCCGATGCCGGACTTGCGGACGGCGCCGCTCAGGATCTCCGGGCCGATCGCCGCGTTGGAGTTGTTGATGTCGAAGAAGTCGCCGTTGACGCCGGCGACCGCGCCCGCCTCACGGACCTGCGCGCTGAGGGCGGAGCCGCGGGCGACCGGGCCGGCGGTCAGGAGGTCGGTGCGGACGGCGCTCTGGTGCAGGTCGACCTCGAGGATCTGCGCGTCGGTCCAGCCGATCTCCGACAGCGTGACGAGGTGGCGGAGGGTGACGCCCGGACCGATGCGCTCCGTGTCATCCGTGAGCGCCAGCCCGGCGGCGGCCGCGGACGACGGCACCGCCAGGACCGCGACGGTCACTGCCGCGGCTAGGGTTCTGGAGAGAGGTTTCACCCGCGAACTTCTCCCGGAAATCGAGCATCAGGTCGTCAACGTCCTGTTACTCACCTCGCGGTCATGGCCGTCTCGGCGAGTGCGTCCGCGAGCTCGGTGCGGGAGCGGATGCCGAGCTTCGCGTACGCCTTCGCCAGGTGCATCTCGACCGTCTTGACGGTCACGAACAGGTCCTCGGCGATCTCGCGGTTCGAGTGGCCTTCAGCGGCGCGCTGGGCCACCCGCAGCTCGCTCGGGGTGAGCGAGCCGACGCCGCTGCGGGCGACCCGCCGAGGGCGTGCGCCGGAGGCCAGCGCCTCCTCGCGGGCGCGGCGGGCCAGCGCGGTCGCCCCGGCGCGGACGGCCAGCTCCTGGGCGAGCGCGGCCGTCTCCCGCGCGCCGGTCTTCTGCCCCGCGCGGCGCTGCGCGTGGGCCAGGTCGGTCGTGGCCGTCGCGAGTTCGAGCAGCGCGGGCGAGTCGGTGAGCGTCGCGACGGCGCGTTCGAGGCCGGGCAGCGTGCTGTCGTCGTCGGCGACGAGCGCGACCGCGCGCTGGGCGACACCGATCGCGCGCGGGGTGCCGAACCGCTCCGCCAGCTCGAGCTCCTCGGCGGCGAGGCGTGCCGCGCGCCGGCGGGCCCCGGCCCGCGCGAGGGCGAGCGCGGCGTCCGACCGCCACGGCACCACGCTCGGGTTGCCCGCGCCCCACGCCAGGCTGATGCGTCCGCACTCGAGCAGGTCCTCGGTGCCCGGCTCGTGCGCGCCCTGCGCCAGGCGCAGCAACCCGCGGGCGTGCAGCAGCAGGTGGTACGGCAGCGCGTCCGGATCCGAGTCGCCGTCGAGCGTCTCGGCCTCGATCCGGGCCAGCTCGTCGCGCCCGGTGTCGCGGGCGAGCGCGATCAACGCCTTCACCGCCCGCGCGGCCGGCACCAGGGCATCCGCGCCGTGCGCGTCACGCGCGAGCTCCAGTGCGAGCGCGCTGTCCGCGTCGGCGTCCGAGATCCGCCCGCGACGCCAGTTCACCAGCGCCTGCATCGACGCGGCGCTGACGCGCAGGATCACCGAGCCGCGGCGGCGCGCCTCGTCGAGCATGCGGGCGTTGATGCGGCTCGCGTCATCCAGGCGATCCGCCCACATCGCGGCCACGCCCGCGACCAACATGCCGTAGCCGCCCTCTCGCGCATCGACGGGCATCAGGTCGCCCGCGACCGAGCGGACGGCGAGGCCGGCGGTCTCGGCGGCCGGGCGCAGGCCGCCGGCACCGGCGTCGAAGGCCATGCCCGCGAGGAGGAACGCCTCCAGCCGCGTCTGCGGGGCGTGGCCGGGATCCCGGAGCCCGGCGATTCGCCCCGCGAGCCGCTCACGCGCGCCGCGGCTGATGTAGGCGAGGCCGATCAGCTCCAACTCGACAAGCTCGCGCAGCTCCGGGTCGTCGAGCGCGGGCGGCACCGCTTCCAGCACGTCGACGGCGCGCACGGCGTCGCCGCCGAACTTCAGCGCGCGGGCCAGCTCGAGCGCGGCGCGGGCGCGCGCGGCGGGCGCGGACGCCTCCGCGACGGCGATCCGCAGGTGCTCGGTCGCCTCCCCGAGCCCGGCGCGGGCCTCCGCGTGGCCGAGCTCGGTCAGGACCTCGCAGCGCAGCTCGGGCGGAGGCGGCTCGGCCAGCGCGCGGCGCAGGTAGGCGGCGGCGGTCGCCGGTGCGCCGAGCACCCGTGCGCGCTCTGCGGCCGCGCGCAGGATGGCGACCCGCTCCGGGTCACGCGCGGGCTCGATGTGCAGCGCGTGCGTGGCCAGCTCCTCCGGGTGCGCGCCACGCTCGGCGAGCACCGCGTAGGCGGCGGCGTGGTGGCGTTCACGGCGCGAAGCCGACATCCCGGCCAGAACTGTGGTGCGCACGAGCGGATGCGTGAAGGTGAGCCCGGAGTCCCCTTCGAGGATCCCCGCACGCACGAGCGCCTCCTCGGCCGCGCCCATCGCTCCGTGATCGAGGCCGGCCAGCCGCGCGGCCAGTCCGGCGCCGGCGCCCTCACCGAGGATTGCGACGGCCTCGGCCAGCGGCCGCGCGCCGTCCGGCATGCCCGCGAGGCGCAGCTCGATCGCCGTGGAGACGCCGCCCGGGGCGAGCGAGCCGATGCGGCGCGCGGCCTGGGCGGTCGGGGGCCAGCCGGCGCGCGCTCACCTCGCGCAGCAGCTCCGAGAGCAGGAACGGATTGCCGCGCGTCGCCTCCAGGCAGGCGAGCGCGAAGTCCTCGTCGGCGTCAGCGCCAGCGGCGTCGCGCACGAGCGTCTCGACCGAGTCGCGGCTGAGCGGCGCCGGCCGCAGGACGGTGGCCCCCGGCTCGGTCAGCAGCGTCGCGGAGATGTGCCCGGGCGCCTCCGCCACCGGCCGGGTCGCCACGGCCAACAGCACGGGCAGGCCTTCGATCCGGTGGGCGAGAAAGCCCAGGAACTCGGCCGAGGGAGTGTCCGCCCACTGCACGTCGTCGACGACGATCACGAGCGGCTGCGCCCTCGCCAGGCTGCTGACGAACCAGAACAGGCCGTTGATCTGCGAGTAGCGGTCGGCGCCGCGCGCGTCCAGCTCCTGCAGGTCACCCGCGCCCAGCACGGCACGGGCGAGCGCACCGGCGCCGGCGAACAGCTCCGTGCGCTCGGCCTCGGCGGTGGCGAATACGAGCGGTTCGAACAGCTGGCGGACCACGCCGAAGGCGGCGTGGGCCTCGAGCTCGGTGCCGCGCGCGGCGAACACGCGGGCGCCGTCACCGGCGGCCGCGGCCCGTGCGTGTCGCAGCAGTCGGGTCTTGCCGATCCCGGGCGGGCCCTCGACGACCACGAGCCGCCCCTCGCCGCGACCGGCGTCACCCGCCATCGCGGCGAGGGTGGCGAGCTCGGACTCGCGTTCCACCAACGCGCCTGGCTCTCTGCGGGTCACTGGCAAGCGCAGAGCGTAATCCCTGGGTCAAAACACTCGGGTTGATCCAAGGGGCGCCCC
The DNA here is from genome assembly GCF_003344625.1 of Solirubrobacter deserti. Lineage (GTDB taxonomy): Bacteria > Actinomycetota > Thermoleophilia > Solirubrobacterales > Solirubrobacteraceae > Solirubrobacter > Solirubrobacter deserti. Next base: position 135,525 of record NZ_QPKJ02000007.1, read on the forward strand.
CGTTGTGAGGCGGACCCGCCGGTCCGTACTGTCGCGGTCATCGCAACCTACGCAGACAAGGAGTCACGCATGAACCTCTCTCTGACCCACATCGAGCTGCTCGCCGGCCTGCAGGTCAACCACGCGGAGCCGCTCGTCGCCGCGGGCTCGTCGATCAATCACGCGGAGCCGCTCGTGGCCGCGGGCTCGTCGATCAACCACGCGGAGCCGCTCGTCGCCGCTGGCTCGTCCGTCAACCACGCCGAGCCGCTCGTCGCGGCCTAGCCGATGACCGCGGTCGGCGACAGCCACGCTCTCGTGCTCGAGTCACGCGCGCACGCCGTCGCCGGCCGCCTCGAGGCGGCGCTGGCCACGGCCGCGGCGGCCGCCGCGGCCGGCCGCGCGCCGGGACGGGTCCGAGTGCAGGCCGGTCAGCGCCTCGGACAGGCCCACCTGGCGCTCGGCGACTACGAGCGTGCGCGTGCGGTGTTCCGGGACACGCTCGCCGACGCCGAGCGCACCCTCGGCGCGGCCGATCTCGACTGCGCGAGCCTCCACAACGACCTCGGCATGGTCGGCAAGTACGACGGCCGCTTCGACGACGCCGCGGCTCACTACGCCCGGGCGCTCGCGATCATCGAGGCCGAGCGCGGGTCCGCGGACGTCGCGGTCGCGGACGTCGAGCACAACCTCGGGGGCCTCGGCCACGCCCGCGGCGACTTCGCGGCGGCCGAGCCGCATGCGCGGCGGGCGGTCGCCATCCGGCGCGCAGCGCTGGGCGACGCGCACCCGACCGTGGCCGCGGACCGAGCGGCGCTGGCGGGTGTGCTCGTCGGTCTGGGGCAGCTCGAGGAGGCCGAGCACCACCTGTGGGCCGCGGTGGACACGTTCGCGCGAGCCTTCGGCGAGGAGCACCTCGAAGTCGCGACCGCGCGGACCAGCCTCGGCGCGGTGCTGCATTCGCAGGGCCGCCTGGACGAGGCGGAGGCGCTCTACCGGCAAGGGCTCACGGCGCGCGAGCGGATCGCCGGGCGCGACCATCCCGAGCTGACGACGCCGCTCATGAACCTCGCCGCGCTGATCGCCGCGCGCGGTGCGGTCGACGAGGCACGCGCGCTGTACCGGCGCGCGCTGCAGCTGCTCGACGGCGCGGTCACGGGGGACCACCCGCGCCGGACGGCCTGTCGCGACCGCCTCGCGCAGCTGGCGACGGCGTGATGCGCACCCTCGTGCCCGCACTGCCGCGCGATGCGTGGGTCGTGCTCGGGGCCGACGCGATCTCCGCCGTCGGCAGCGGGCTCACGCTGCCGTTCCTGTTCGTCTACCTGCACCAGGCCTGCGGGCTGTCGCCGGCCCTGGCCGGCCTGGCCGTCGCGTCGGTGGCGGCCGGCTCGGTGGCCGGCAACGTGGCGGGCGGCACGCTGAGCGACCGCGCCGGCGCGCGCAACGCAATGGTGGTCGGCCTCGTCTGCGCGGCGGCCGGCGCGGCGGCGCTCACGCTCGTCGATGCGCCATGGCACGCGTTCGCCGCCGCGGTCACCGTGGGCTTCGGCGCCGGCATCGTGTGGCCGGCGCAGGACGCGCTGCTCGCACGGGTCGTCGCGCCCGCCCAACGCTCGAGCGCGTTCTCGCTGCGGTTCGCCACGATGAACGCCGGCCTCGGCGTGGGTGCGCTGATCGCCGCGCTGCTGGTCTCGTCACAGCCGGGCTTCGTCGCGCTCTACCTCGCCGACGCGGCGTCGTTCCTGGTCGCCATCCCGCTGCTGCTCAACGTCCGCCCGCTCGCGCCGCCGGTCGCCGAGCACCGGACGGGGAGCTATCGCGCGGTCGTGCGCGACCGGACCTTCGTGCGCGTCTGGCTGCTCACGGCGCTGCTGGTCACGCTCAGCTACGGCCAGCTGCACTCGGCCTTCCCGGCGTTCGCGAGCGGGCCCGGCGGGCTCGACGCCGACGCCCTCGGCTTCGCGTACGCCGCCAACACGATCACGGTCGTGCTCGTCCAGCTGTTCGTGCTGCGTGCCCTGCGCGGCCGGCGCCGCACGACCGGCATCGCCGTCGCCTGCGGCGTCTGGGCGCTTGCGTGGGCGCTCGCGCTGTTCGCCGGCCAGCTCGGCGGCTCCACGCCGGCGACCGTGGCGTTCGCGCTGTCGCTGGCCGTGTTCGGGCTCGCGGAAGCGTGCCTCTCGCCCAGCTTGGCGCCGATGGTCAACGATCTCGCGCCGGCCGACCTCGCCGGTCGTTACAACGGGCTCTCGACGCTCGCCTGGACGGTCGGCTTCCTCGTCGGTCCGGCCACCGCCGGGATGGCGGTCGGCGTCGACGACGGCGCGCTGCTCCTGGGGTTCCTGGTTGCGGCGTGCGGCGCCGCCGCCTTGGCGGCGCGGCGGCTCGCGCGCCATCTGCCGTCACGGGCGAACACGATCGCCGCCGCTTAGCGGTCCCTGCCGACACGTCACCGCCGCGGGGACCGCGGGACATCACGACGGCGTGCTGCGGCTATGGCAGCGCGCGCAGGATCGACGCGGCAGAGCGGCGCACGTCGTCCTCGGTGGTCTCGTAGCCGCTGACCGAGATGCGCATCGCCTCCCGTCCTCGCCACACGGTGCCGCCGAGCCAGCACACGCCCTCGGCCTGCACACGCGCCACCGCGTCGGACGAGGCGGCGACCAGCACCTGGTTCAACACGACCTCGTTGAGAACCTCGGCGCCGCCTTCGCGCAGCAGCGACGCGAACAGCGCGGCGTGACCGCAGCACCGCTCGATCAACTCCGCCAACCCCGCTCGGCCGAGCGACCGCAGCGCCGCGTACACCGCGAACCCCCGCGCCCGCCGCGACGCCTCGGGTGTGAAGTCGTAGTTCTGGCGGTGCTCGGACTCCACCAGGTATGCGGCCGACAGCCCCATCGCCCGCCGGTGGGCATCCCGGTCGGCGACGATCGCGAGCCCGCTGTCGTAGGGCACGTTGAGCCACTTGTGCGCGTCGGTCGCCCACGAGTCGGCGCCCGCAGCTCCCGCCACGAGCCCGCGCAGCGCCGGCGAGGCCGCCGCCCACAGCCCGAACGCCCCGTCCACGTGCAGCCACGCGCCCGCCTCCCGGCACGCAGCCGCCAGCTCGCCCAGCGGATCGAACGCGCCCGTGTTCACGTTGCCGGCCTGCGCGCACACGATCGCCGGCCCGTCCAGCGACAACGCGTCCGCGAGCATCGCGCCCTGATCGTCGACCGCGACCAGCTCCGGCGGCGCCAACCCGATGAACCGCAGCGCGCTGAAGATCGTCGCGTGCGCCTCCGCGCCCGCCAGAACCCGCAGCGGCGGCGCGCCGATCAGCCCGTCCCGCGCCACGTCCCAGCCGAGCCGGCCCAGCACCTCGTTGCGCGCCACCGCCAGGCACGTCGCGTTGGCCATCTGCGCCCCCGTCACGAACCCGACCGACGCCTTCGCCGGCAGCTCGAGCACGTCCAGCACCCACCGCGCAGCGACCTCCTCGACCACGGCGGCCGCGGGGGAGGAGACGTAGGAGAACGCGTTCTGGTCCCAGACGGCGGCGAGCATGTCCGCCGCCCGCGCCGCTGGCAGCGCCTGCCCGGTCACGAACCCGAAGTAGCGGGGCCCGGCGCTCGCGACCAACCCCGGATCGACGGCCGCGACGAGCTCGTCGAGCACCCGCTCCGGAGCCTCCCCGGCCTCCGGCAACTCGCTCGCCAGGCGGGCTCGCAGCACCTCCGGGTCCACCGGCACGCCGACCGGACGTTCGTCCAAACGCGCCAAGAAACCCTCGGCATGACGGAATACGGGGTCGAGCATGGCGTCAGAGTCTCCTAGACTGGGACCTCAGATGCACGCTCCGGAACAGCTCCTGCTCGCCGCTCCGCGCGGCTACTGCGCCGGCGTCGACCGCGCCGTCCAGACCGTCGAGCGCGCGCTCGAGCTGCACGGCGCGCCCGTCTACGTGCGCAAGGAGATCGTCCACAACAAGCACGTCGTGGAGACGCTGCGCGAGCGCGGAGCGGTCTTCGTCGACGAGCTCGACGACAGCATCCCCGAGGGCGCGATCACCGTCTTCTCCGCCCACGGCGTGTCGCCGGCCGTCCACGCGGACGCCGAGCGCCGCAACCTGCAGACCATCGACGCGACCTGCCCGCTGGTGACCAAGGTCCACCGCGAGGCGATCAAGTTCGCGGCCGAGGGCTACACGATCGTCCTCATCGGCCACGCCGGCCACGAGGAGGTCGAGGGCACGATGGGCGAGGCGCCCGACCGCATCGTCCTGATCGAGACCGAAGCGGACGTGGACACGCTCGAGGTCGAGGACGAGCACAAGCTCGCCTACATCAACCAGACGACGCTGTCGGTGGACGAGACGCGCGGCATCATCGCCCGACTGCGCGAGAAGTTCCCGCACATCACGGGTCCGCGCACGGACGACATCTGCTACGCCACGACCAACCGTCAGGCCGCCGTCCGCCAGATGGCCGACCAGTGCGATCTCGTCCTGGTGATCGGCTCCAAGAACTCCTCGAACTCGAACCGCCTCGTGGACGTGGCGCGTGACCTCGGCACGCCCGCGTACCTGATCGACAACGCGGATCAGATCGAGGAGGAGTGGCTCACCGACGCGAAGGTCGTCGGCGTGTCCTCCGGCGCCAGCGTCCCGGAGACGTTGGTCAACGACCTCGTCGCGTTCTTCCGCGAGCGCGGCACCGAGGACGTGCGGGAGTTCGAGGTCCTGCGCGAGGACGTGCGCTTCATGCTGCCGAAGCAGATCCGGCAGGCCATGACGGCCGCCGCCGAAGCCTAGCCTCGGCCCTTGCGCACGCTCCTGCCGACCCTGGCCGCGATCGCCATCGCGGCAGTGTTGGTGCTGGCCATCGAGCCGTTGCGTGTCGCCACCGGACATGCGCTGCACGGCGACGTCGACGCGCTGCAGGCCGAGCTCGAGTCGCTCGGCGTGTGGGGCGCGCTCGTGCTCGTCTCGCTGATCCTCGTGCACGCCGTCGTGCTGTTCCCGGCCGAGATCCCGAACGCGGTCGCCGGCCTGGTCTACGGGTTCGGCATCGCGCTGCCGATGGTGATGGCCGCGTGGACCGCTTCCGGCCTGATCGCGTACTACCTCGGCGTCTGGATCGGGCGTCCGCTCGCGGTCCGGCTCGCGGGAGAGGAGCGGGTGGAGTCCGCGGAGCGCGTGATCGGCAAAGGCGGCATCGCCGCCCTGCTGCTCGCGCGCCTGATCCCGTTCGTGCCGTTCAGCCTCGTCGGCTACATCGCAGGCGCGACCCGTGTCTCGGTCTGGCGCTACACGTGGACGTCGGCCGTCGGCGTGCTGCCGATCACGGCCGCCGCCACCTACCTCGGGCACGCCCTGGACGACTTCTCGCTCTCAGACCCGCTGGTCTGGGTGGCGGGCGGCGCGCTCGTGGTGCTGATCGTGCTGACGATCCCGGTCGCGCGCCGCATGCACAAGTCAAACCGCTAGCGGGGAGCGCCGGCGCGGCGCCAGCGCGCCGCCGACCATCAGGCCCGCCCCGCCCACCAGGAGCACCACGCCGCTGATCAGCGCGGTCAGCTTCAGCGTGCCGACGAGCGGGACGTCGCTGCCGACGGCCACGCCGGCGTCGACCGCGGGTGAGCCGTCCGCGTTCATCACCACCACCGACCAGTCGCCGCCCTCGACGTCCCAGTCCAGCCGCTGCGGGCCGCTGCCCTGCGCCTGCGCGACCCAGATGTCGCGCCCGGCCGGAGCCGCCGGCCGCGCGTTGCCGTCGCTCATGCGGTAGTCCGCGGCGAACGGGTCGACCTCGACGTCGGTGAGCGTCGCGTGGGCGCTCGCGGCGAGGTAGTCCTTGACGTCGCGCGAGCGCGCGATGCCGACGAACACCGGCTTGCCGCCGTTCGGGCGCACGTCGAAGCGCACCGTGCCGGACACGACGCCCGGAAGGTCGTGGTCGACGTCGAAGTTCTCGGTCGCCAGCGCGTACGTCGAGGTCGAGAAGCGCTCGCTGTCGGTCATGTAGTAGCCGTCGGCGTCCTTGCGATCGTCGAGCCAGGCGAAGCTCGCGCCCACCGCGAGCAGCACGACCGCGAGCGAGGCGAGGACACCGCCGGTGACGAGGGCCGCGAGGCGGCCGCCGGAGGGGTTCGAGTTCATGCCTCCAGGCTCTCAACCCACGCGCCCGGCGACCGTGACGCCAGCTGGCGTCCGGACCTCCGGCGACCCCTACGTCACCGCGCTGATCGCCGTAGCCAGCTCCTCCTGGTCGATGTCCACGAGCCCCAGCGCGCGCGGGACCGTCCCGCGCCGCGCCCGCAGGACGCCGAGGACGACGTGCCCGGTCCCGATGCGGGTGTCCTTGCGCTCCGCCGCCGCCCGCAACGCGCCCTCGAGCGCGGCCTTCGAGGAGTGCGCGAAGTCGGGCTTGCTCACGTGCGGGGCGAAGGCGGGCCGCGCGGCGCTGATGCCGACCGCGGCGAGGCTGCGCTCGCGCTCGAGGTCCAGGGCGTGCCGCAGGCCGTCCTCGTCGAGGCCGTGCCAGCGCAGCGTCTCGGCCACGGGGTCGCGCTGGCGCGCGGCGGCGAACAGCAGGTGCTCGGCCTCGACGCTCGTCGCCCCGAGCTCGTGTGCGATCTCGACCGCGTCGCGCACGATCACCCGCGCGTCCTTCGTGAAGCGATTGAACACGTCAACGTCTCCTCAGCTCGACGCCGGCGGCGATCAGCCGCTTGGCGTGCTTCTTGTGCACGGCCTGGCGCGTGACGCCGAGCGCCTCCGCGACCTCGGGCCAGCTCCAGCCCGTGCGCATCGCGCGCTCGACCTCCGCGGCCTCCAACTGCTCGGCGAGGCGCCGCAGCGCGACCACGGCGGCGAGGCCGTCCGCCGGGTCCTCAGGCGTGGCAAGGTCGATCATCACGGAAGCAACCGTAGTTGACTAACGGCGATCTGTCAACCCGAGTTGCTAGCGTCTCCGGCGTGCCCCACCTCATCGCCCAGCTCAGCGACCCTCACCTCCGGCTCGACGACGAAGCGTCGGTGCGCGGCCTGGAGCGCGCGGCGGCGCGTGTCGCGGCGCTGAACCCGGCCGCCGTACTGCTCACGGGCGACATCGCCGACACCGGCGCACCGGAGGAGTACGAAGCCGCCGTCCGGGCGCTGGCGCCGATCCAGGCGCCGGTGTACCGCACCGCCGGCAACCACGACCGCTTCGAGGAGCGTCAGCAGTACGTGGCCGAGGTCGAGCCCGTGCGGCTGGTCGTGTGCGACACGTCGGTGCCAGGGCGCGACGACGGCTCGCTCGACGTGGACTGGATCGAGAGCCAGCTGGAGCCGGGCACGCCGACGATCATCGCCATGCACCATCCGCCGGTCGCGATGGGCCTGGCCTGGCTGGACGAGATCGCGCTGCCGCGCGAGCAGACGGAGGCGCTCGCCGGCCTGCTGCGGCGCAACCCGCAGGTGGTGCGCGTCGTCGCCGGCCACGTGCATCTCGCCGCGACGGCGACGCTCGGCGGCTGCTCGGTCGTAACCTGCGCGGGCACGCACATCCAGGCCGTGTCGGACTTCGACGCGACCGGCATGGTGACCTCACGCGAGGAGCCGCCGTCGGTGCTCGTGCACGCGTTCCTGGACGACGGCGCGGTCATCACGCACGTCGTCCCCGTCACACCCGCGTAACGGGAAGGTGCGGCCTCGGGGTACGGTCCCGGCATGCGCCGAATCGCCGGAATCGCGCTCATAGCGCTCACCGCGACCGCCGTCGGAGCTGAGGCTGCCGCAGCACAGGCCGGCTCCGAGACCGTCGTCATCTCCGAGTTCCGCACGCGCGGGCCCGCCGGTGGCAACGACGAGTTCGTCGAGCTTCGCAACCGCTCGGCCGCGCCCGTGGACATCTCGGGCTGGCTGCTGCAGGGCTGCGCCTCGGGAACGCCGGGCAACGCGAGCACGCGCGCCACCGTGCCCGGGGGCGTCACGCTCGCACCGAACCAGTCGTACCTGTTCGCCAACGACGCGACCGGCGGCTACTCGGGGACCGTCGCGCCCGACCAGATCTACGGCACGGGCTTCACCGACTTCTCCAGCACCAACTTCGCGGGCATCCGGCTCGTCACCGGGTCAACGACCGTTGACGGAGTCGGCGCACCGCAGAGCCCGTGCCGCGAGGGCACCGGCATCACCACGCCGACCACGAGTACCGACAGCGCGTTCGAGCGCACCGGCGGCACCGCGGACACGAACGACAACGCCGCCGACTTCCAGGGGCCGAAGGCCGGAGATCCGCAGAACCGCGGCGGTGGCGGCGACCCGGTTCCGGAGGTCGAGAGCTCCGAGCCCGCCGACAACGCCAACAACGTCGCGCGCGGCGCCAACCTGCGCGTCACCTTCTCCGAGCCGGTCGAGCCGGCCGCGAACACGGTCAGCCTCACCTGCGACGACACCGCCGTGGCGGTCACGGTCACGGGTGAGAGCGACACGGTGTACGTGCTCGACCCGCAGGCCGACCTGCCCGCGGGCGCGACGTGCGTGCTGCGCGTGGAGGGGGACGGCTACGGCGGCGCCGACTACAGCGCCACGTTCACCACGACGGGCCAGGAAGGCCTGCGCATCCACGACATCCAGGGCGCGGCGCACCTGTCCCCGTACCGCAACACCCTTGTCGCGGGCGTGGAGGGCATCGTCACCGCCCGTCGCTTCAACGGCTTCTACATCCAGGACCCGCGGCCCGATCGCGACCCCAAGACGTCCGAGGGCATCTTCGTCTTCACCGGCTCCGCGCTGCCCGCGGCCGCGCAGCCGGGCGCGAAGGTCTCCGTCTCCGGCCGCGTGACCGAGTTCCGCCCGAGCTGCACGCCGTCCTGCGCCGCCCCGGACTTCCCGAACGGCGACTTCGGCGCCTCCGCCTACGCGAACCTCACGATCACCGAGATCGACCGCGCGACGGTCACGGCTTCGGGCACCGGCACGATCCGCCCGACGCTCGTCGGTCGCGGCGGCCGCGTCCCGCCCGAGGCCGTCATCGACAATGACACGCCCGACCCGCAGGCCGACGAGCCGCCGCTGATCACCGGCAACGTCGAAGAGCCGGGCTCGCGCTTCGATCCCGAGCAGGACGGCATCGATTTCTACGAGTCGCTGGAGGGGATGCTGACCGAGGTCCGCCGCGGCTACGTGACCGAGCCGACGAACGTCTTCAGCGCCGGCGCGGCCAACGAGAACGCCGAGATCGCGGTCGTGACCGAACCGTCGGACCTCTCGAAGCGCGGCGTGCTGCCGGTGCGGGCGTACGACCGGTTCGCGCCGCGCGAGTACCGCTTCGGCGACTTCAACCCCGAGCGGATCATCCTCAACGATCCGGTCACGCGCGACAACGACCTCGACCCGCTGCCCAACGCCCAGGTCGGCGACCGCTTCGAGGACATCACGGCCGTCGTGGACTACTCGTTCGGCAACTTCAAGTTCCTCGTGACCGAGCCGCCGACCTTCCGACGCGGCGACCTCAAGCCGGAGGTGGCCAAGCCGGCCGGCCGCGACGAGCTCTCGATCGCCTCCTACAACGTCGAGAACCTGGACGCGGTCAACGACCTCGAGCGGATGCCCGCGATCGCACGCCAGATCATCGACAACCTGCGCTCGCCGGACATCCTCACGCTCAGCGAGGTGCAGGACCTGGACGGTGAGGGCCCGCTCGGACCGGCCGGGGATCCGACGTGGCAGGCGCTCGTCGCCGCGATCCGCGCGGCGGGTGGCCCGGCCTATGAGTACCGGCAGATCGACCCCGTGCACAACGCCGACGGCGGCGCGCCGAACGCGAACATCCGCGTCGGCTTCCTGTTCAACCCGCGCAGGGTCGAGTTCGTCGACCGGCCGGGCGGCACGTCGACCACCGGCACGACCGAGAACACGGCGCAGCCCGGCGCGCAGCTGACGTTCAGCCCGGGCCGCATCGATCCGACCAACCCGGCCTTCACCAACAGCCGCAAGCCGCTCGCGGGCGAGTTCCGCTACCGCGGCCGGCCGCTGTTCGTGGTCGCCAACCACTTCGCCTCCAAGGGCGGGGACGCGCCGCTGTTCGGGCGCTTCCAGGAGCCCTACCGGCCAAGCGAGATCCAGCGCCGCCAGCAGGCGGACGTCGTCAACGCGTGGGTGCGGAGCCTGCAGCGGGCCGACCCGTTCGCGCGCGTGGTGGTGGCCGGTGACCTCAACGACTTCGAGTTCTCGGAGTCGGTGCGGATCCTGCAGCGCGGCACCGACGAGCGCGGCTACGAGCTCGTCGATCTGTGGAACTTCGTGCCCCAGCGCGAGCGCTACAGCTACATCTTCCAGGGCAACGGGCAGGTCCTGGACCACATCCTGGTGAGCCCGCCGCTGCTGCTGTTCAAGCCCGAGTTCGACGCCGTGCACATCAACGCCGAGTTCGACGACGAGCAGCTGTCGGACCACGACCCGCCGCTGCTGCGGCTGTCTATCCGCTAGAGCGGGGGGGGCTCGGGGGGGCGGCAGCCCCACCGGGCTATTTCCCGCCGGAGATCGTCGCCGTGCTCGTCCAAGGCGGGCGGGCCACGGCGGATCTCCGGCCGCTCGCCGTCCAGCCGCAGCGGCGGGCGCACGAGCGGGAGCCCATCGATCTCCTCGACGGGCTCCATGCCGAGCTCGGACGCGAGGGCGAAGGCCTCGTCGACACCGTTGATCGGCCCGGCGGGGACCTTCGCCTCGCGCAGGACGGCGAGCCAGTGCTCCGCCGGCTGCTCGCGCAGCACGGCCTCGAACGCGTCCATCAGCTCGTCGGCGTGAGCGACGCGCGCTTCGTTGGAGCTGAAGCGCCCATCCGACGGCAGCTCCGGCAGGCCGAGCGCCTCGCACAGCCGCACGAAGATCCGCTCGTTGCCGACCGCGATCGCGAGCGGCCGGTCGGCGGTCGCGTACGTCTCGTAGGGCACGATGCTCGGGTGGCGGTTGCCGCGCCGGCGGCCGGTCACGCCCGCCGCGACCCAGGCCGTGCCCTGGTTGAGCAGGCAGGTCAGCGCGGAGTCCATCAGCGAGACCTCGACGTGGCGGCCGCGCCCGGTCGATGCGCGTTCGACGAGCGCCGCCTGGATGCCGTTCGCCGCGAGCAGCCCGCACACGAGGTCGACGACCGCCGTCCCCGCCTTCAGCGGCTGTCCGTCCGGCTCGCCCGTCACGGACATCAGCCCGCCCATGGCCTGCAGCAGGAAGTCGTAGCCCGGCAAGCCCGCCGCCTCCGGGCCGCTGCCGAACGCGGTCACCGAGCAGGTGACCAGGCGCGGGTTGGCTTCCCGCAGCGCGCCGAGCCCGAGGCCCAGCTCCTCGATCAGCCCGGGCCGGAACGACTCGATCAGCACGTCCGCGCGCCCGGCCAGCGTGCGCGCGAGCGCCACGTCGGCCGGATCCTTGAGGTCGAGCGCGATCGAGCGCTTGTTGCGGTTCAGGCCCAGGTAGTACGTCGAGACGCCGTCGCGCCAGGGTGGACCCCAGGCGCGCGTGTCGTCACCGCCGTCGGGCCGCTCGACCTTGATCACGTCCGCGCCGAGGTCCCCGAGCAGCATCGCCGCGAGCGGTCCGGCGAGCACGCGCGAGAAGTCGGCGACGAGGATCCCGTCCAACGGAGCCATGTGCGGGCACACTAGTGCGCGGATGAAGACTCTCGTCGTCTCGGATCTGCACATCGGTCACCGCGCCCGCGACCTGCTGCGCCGCCCCGATCTGCAAGAGCCCCTGTTGGACGCGCTCGACCGCGTCGACCGCTTCGTCATCCTCGGCGACGGCTTGGAGCTGCGCGAGGCCGCGCACCGCGACGCGGTCGACGGGGCCGCGCCGTTCTTCGCGGCAGTCGGCAGCCGGCTCGGGCCCGACAAGGAGTTCATCCTGCTCTCCGGCAACCACGATCACGGGCTGGCCGCGGGCTGGATCGACTCGCGCCTGCAGACGGAGGCGCCCGGCTTCCTCGGCCTCGAGCAACGCTTCGACGCGCACGGGCCGCTGGCGAGCGCCCTGGCGGAGGCCGCGCGGCCCGCACGGCTGCGCTTCGCCTATCCGGGGCTGTGGCTCCGCGACGACGTCTACGCCTTCCACGGCCACTATGCCGACGCGCACGCAACCGTCCCGACCTTCGAGCGGGTGCTGGTCGGCGCGATGGCGCGGTGGGTCACGCCGCTGCCGAGCCCGCACGCGACGGCCGACGACTACGAATCCGTGCTCTCGCCGCTGTACGCATGGCTGTACGCGCTCACCCAGCGCACGGAACGCTCGCTCGTCTCGCACGGAGGCGGCGCGTCCTCGCGCTCCTACAAGGCGCTCACGGCCGAGCGCACGCCGCGTTCACTCGCGCTGCGCGCGGGGTACCGCGGCGCCGTGGCCTCGCTCAACGCGATCGGGCTCGGCCCGCTGCAGCCCGGCCTGTCACCGACCGCTCTGCGCCGGGGGTACTTGCACGGCATCAGCGAGGTGATCCGCCGGTTGCAGATTCCGGCGCGACACGTCATCTGGGGGCACTCACACCGCTCGGGGCCGTGGCCGACCGACGATCCGGCGGAGTGGCAGGTCAACGGCACGCGCATCCACAACACCGGCTCGTGGGTCTACCAGCCGCACTTCCTCACGCCCGAGCCCAACGGCTCCCCCTACTGGCCGGGAACCGCGGTCCTCGTGGACTCGGACGGGCCACCGCGGCTGCTGCGCCTGCTCGGCGACCGCGGCCACGAGGAGCTCAGGCCACGAGACCCGGCGTGAAGCAGGTGGCGTGGACGACCACGCCCTCGGTGACCTCGAACTGCAGCTCGCCGCGCGTGTGGCGCTCGTGGTGGACGACCTCGATCGCGCCGGGCTCGAAGATGTCGAACACCTCGCCGTTGACGCGGATCGCGCCGACACCGTCCACGACCGCCCACACGCCGCCGGCCTCGTACGGGCCGGAGTAGGCGCCGGGCTGGTCGGCGGTCTGCGGCGCGATCAGCGCGTCCTCAGCGTCCTCGGGACGCAGCGGCTCCACCACGTCGCGCTCGATGCCGAGCAGCTCCTGGATCTCGCGCTCGGTCTCCGCGTAGGCGCCCTCGCCGTAGTGCATCGAGAACAGCTTGTGCTCGGGCGTCCACAGGTAGCGGGCGGGCCAGCCCTCGTTGCCGTACAGGTCCCAGACGTCCAGGTTGGTGTCGATCAGCACCGGCCAGGGGATCTCGAGCCGCTCGACCGCGCGCCGGACGTTGTCGTCCTCGCGGGCGGGCGGAAAGCCGCCGGTGTGGACGCCGATGATCCGCAGGCCGGCCTCCGCGTAGCGCTCGTGCCAGACCTTCAGGTACGGGAGCGTGCGCAGGTTGTTGACCCGGCAGAAGTCCCAGAACTCGACCAGGACGACCTTCCCGCGCTGCTCGTGCATCTTGAGCATCGCGACGTTGCACCACGGCAGGTTGCGCGGGAACGGGGGCGGGGTGATGCTCTCGTCGGCGGCACGCATTCCGAACCGGCGACCGTAGCAGCGAAACCTTTTAGTTTTTGACGTGTTGTTGGTAAGTCTGCGGTGCGGTGCGCCCCACCCCGCGCCCGTCCTGCCAAGAAACACCGTCTCAAACGAGGAGAGTCCGCAGTTGCGAAAGTCCTTCTTCGTCGCCAGCGTGGCGACGCTTGCCCTGGGTACCGCCGGCGTTGCCTACGCGCAGCTCCCTGACCCCAGCATCGAGGCCACTGGTAGCGGCTCGCCGTCCAAGGCCGGAACGAAGTCCAAGCCGAAGGCCGTGACCTTCAAGCTGGACGTCAAGAACAACGCGGAAGCCAAGACGACCGCGAAGTCGATCAAGATCACGTTCCCGAAGACCATCAAGGTCTCCACCAAGGGCCTCAACGAGTGCGATCCGGAGACCGATCAGGCGCTGATCGACGACCCGTCGCAGTGCAGCTCCTCCAAGGCCGGTAAGGGCTCCGCCAGCGCGAACCTGAACCCGTTCTCCGCGACGCCCGCGCCGCTGAACTTCCAGATCCAGCCGTACGTCGGCAAGAACGAGATCCTGTTCCTGCTCTCCGGCTCGGCCAACACGATCCTGCACGGCAAGATCAAGGGCCAGTCGATGACGATCGAGATCACGCCGGACCTGCAGCAGCCGGTCACGGGCGTGTTCTCGGCGCTGAACGAGATCGCGGCCACGATCAAGGCCAAGAAGGGCAAGAACTCGCTCATCTCGGCCGTGGGCTGCAGCGGCGGCAAGCACACCATCGGCGTCGAGGTGGCCTACGTCGGCAACCCGAACCCGCCGGCGAAGCCGTCCGCGAAGGACTCCTTCGACATCAAGTGCTCCAAGTAACACTGAAGTAGAGGCGGAGATCCCCTCCGCCCCACCCCGATCATCCGACCTTGACCAGCGGCCCTACGTTTCGGCGTGGGGCCGTTGCCGTTCCTAGACTCGGCGCGTGCTCCTGTTCGCGCACGGGATCGTCGGCCGCGCCGATCTCCCGATTCCCGAGACGTTGTTCGCGGCCGCCGCTTCCGGCGTGCTGGTGGTGTCGTTCGTCGCGCTCGCGCTCGGCTGGTCCAAGCCGCAGCTGCAGGCCCGGACGGGCCGTCCGCTGCCGCGGATTCCGCGCCCGGTCGAGGTCGTGTGCGGCGCCATCGGTGTCTTCGTCTTCTTCCTCGCCGTCTACGCCGGCCTGTTCGGCACCGACACGCAGAGCCAGAACTTGGCGCCGACCGCGGTCTACGTCGGCTTCTGGGTCGGCATCCCGTTCCTGTCGCTGCTGTTCGGGGACGTCTTCCGCCTGTTCAACCCGTGGCGGGCGCTCGGACGCCTCACGGGGTGGATCACGGCGCGCTTCGGCGCGCTGCCGGAGCCGCTCGAGTACCCGGCGCGGGTGGGACGGATCCCGGCGGCGGTGTGGCTGTTCGCGTTCGCCATCTGCGAGCTGGCCTGGGCGCGCGGCACACAGCCCGGCTTCCTCGCGATCCTGATGCTCGTCTACCTCGTCGTGATGCTGGTCGGTATGAGCCTCTACGGCGTGGAGCCGTGGGTGCGCAACGCGGACGCGTTCGGCGTGCTGTTCGGGCTGATCGGCACGCTCGCGCCGGTCGGGGAAGGACGGCTGCGCGTGCCCACCACCGCCACGGCCCGCCTGACCCCGGTCGTGGGCACGGCCGCGCTGGCCGTCGTCGCCGTCGGCTCGACCGCGTTCGACGGCGCCAAGGAGGGCGCGCTGTTCAACGGCATCGCCAAGGACCTGCAGACGTTCTTCCGCGACCTCGGCGTCCCGATCGGGCTCTCGCTGGAGCTCGCGTTCGTGCTCGGCCTCGCCGGCGCGTGCGCGATCGTCGGGCTCATCTACTTCCTCGGCATGCGCGGGATGACGACACCCGCGGGCAAGACGCGGCGGGAGCTGTCGCTGGCGTTCGCGCACACCCTGATCCCGATCGCCGCCGGCTACCTCGTCGCGCACTACTTCTCGCTGCTGGCCTACAACGGCCAGGACCTGTGGCGGCTGCTCAGCGACCCGCTCGGGGACGGCTCGAACTGGTTGGGCGCCGCCGAGCGCGACATCGACTACGGCGTCGTGAGCGCCACCGGCATCTGGTACGTGCAGGTCGGCGCGCTCGTCGTCGGCCACGTCGCCGCGCTCGTCCTCGCGCACGATCGCGCGCTCGAGCTCTACGGCTCCGCCCGGGCCGCCACCCGCTCGCAAGTTGTCATGCTGATCCTGATGGTGGCGTTCACCTGCCTCGGGCTGTGGCTGTTGTCGGCGGCGCTGAACGCATGACGCCCCTGTTCGCGCATCCCGGCCACTGGCTCGCCCAGCTGCTGTACCTGGCGCCGGTCGCCGCGATGATCGGCGCGTTGCTGTGGGCGCGCTTTCGCGGAAGCTCCGAAATCGACGAGGACGAAGAGGTTTAGACCACTCGCCTCGCGGGCAGCGGCTCCCGCGAAGTGTTCGGTCTGATCGAAGAGGTCTTCGTGCTGTGGAGCGCCGCGCGCGCCGAGGCCAACGATGCCTACGACGCCTGGTGCGAGGCTCCCGGCCTTGACGCCTACGCCGTCTATCGCGCCGCCGAGGACCGCGCGGACGCCGCGGAGACCGATCTCGCGAACCTCACCGCCGGCGCCCTGAACTTCGTCTGAGGTCCGAAAGACAACCAGCTGGACTCTCGCCGCGTAATCCATGGTGTGTCCAGCGGACTTTCGGGCATCCCCCTCACGCGATGAGCACCAGCGATCTGCGATCTCTCCTCGACGACGTGCCGGACACGCTCGAGATCGTGCTGCGCCGGGAGCCCTCCTGGAGCCCGGTGATGGAGGCCTGGCGCGACGCTGCCGAAGAGGCCGCGGAGGCACTGGCAGCCTGGCGCCGTCACCCCTCGTTGGCAGCCTACGCCGTCTACCGCGCGGCCCAGGATCGCGAGGATGCGGCCCTGGACACGCTTCGTCAGACCCACACGTCGCGCACCAGCGTCTCGTAGCCGCCGTCCGCCGAAGCGGCCTCGGCACGGGCCTCGTGGCCCTCCTCGGAGCGCTGCGTGAACACCAGCCGGCCCGGGCCCATGTGCCGCCGGGACGCACGGGCGAACGCCTCGGCGCGCTCCTTGTTCCGTGCGAGGTCGGCCGGGACGGGGTGCAGGCGCTCGTCGAACGGCGGCCGGCGCGTGAGCACGCGGCCGAGTAGGCCGAGCGGGCCGCGTCGCGGGTCCGCCAGCGGGCGGGAGACGAGGTAGCGCGGGTTGTCGCTGAGGCTCACCAGCTCATCGAGCGCCGTGGCGAACCGCTTGCCCTCCTCCGCCGTCGCGCGCGTGAGCTCACAGCGCAGGTAGCCCGAGGCGCGCGGCTCGATCGTGAGGCTGTTCGCGGCCTCGGGCGTCAGCTCGTCCAGCTCGCGATAGGCGTCGATGACGGCGCGGGCGGCGGCGTCGAGCGGGAGCACGAGCGGGAGCCGTTGCTTGGCGGCGCCGAGCCGGACGGCGGCCCACGCGAGGCCGGCCGGCGCCAGCGCGAGCCCGATCAGCAGCGGCGGGGCGCTGGCCGCGACGCCGAGCGCGCCGAACGCCGCGCCGCCGCCGAGGCCGGTGCCGATCGGGACCCGCTGGGATAGGTGCAGCGGCCGGCCCGGCTTGCTCGTGACCTTCGGCGCAGGCGCCTGCGAGCGGCGCCGCACCAGCAGGGTGGGCAGCTCGACGCCGCGGTAGGGCGTGCCGATCTTCCAGCGCTCGCGCGCCGCGTCCCGCTGCGCCGCGCGCTGCAACAGCTGGGCGTTGAGCTCGCGAAAGCGCTCGACGGGCGGCGGGCCGAACGGGCCGAGCTCGGGATGCACGTGCGAAGGGCCCGCCTCCACCTCGCCGTCCTCGGCCGGCGCGAACAGGTTCAGGTGCTTGCGCACGAAGCGCTCGTAGTCGGCGTTGCCGCGCACGAGGTCGGGTGCGACGCACACGACGTCCCAGTTGGAGGCGACCTTCTGCGGGTCGGCCGGGTCCAGCCGGAGCGAGCGGCCGCGCATCTGCTGGACCGAGACGCCGGTGGTCGCGATCGTCATGTCGATCAGGACGTTCAGCGGCGGGCAGTTCCAGCCCTCGCCGAGCAACGCGCGCGTCCCGACGAGCACCTGCGTCGTGCCCTCGACGAACAGCCGCGTGGCGAGTTCCACCCACGCGCGCGGCATCCACTCCGCGCCCTGGGAGTGCAGCGTGACGAGCAGGCCGTCCGGCTCGGCCTCCCAGTCGGTGAGCTTGAAGTGATCCTGCGCGGTCGCCTCCAGCGCGGTGAGCAGCACCTCGGCGTCGGCCGGGTGGCAGCGCAGCCCGCGGCCGGAGACCAGCAGCGGCCGCAGGTGCGCGACGCGGTCGTCGGCGGCGATCGCCAGCAGCACGTGGCGGGCGGTGCCGGCGGCGGGATCGAGGACGCCCGTGAGCGCGTCGTCGGGGCGCTGCGCGGCGAGCTCGGCGTCGGTGAGCACGAGCGCGCGGGTCCGCTCGCCCCGGTGCTCGAGCTCGTGCGCGAGCACGTCCACGAGCGCGTGCGCCTTGGCCTGCGAGCCCGTCAGCAGGCGGTCGACCTCAGACGTGCCGCGGCGGATGCCCTGGCGCGTGAGGTTGAAGCCGAGCTCGCGCAGCGCGGCGGCGATCGCCTCGTACTGGTCGGCCGCCTCGCGGGACGGGTCGGAAGCGAGCTTGCGCAGCGCGTAGTCCTCGAGCAGCACGAGCCAGTCGTCGAGGTCGGGCCGGCGGCGGTAGGCCTCGCCGCGCGGCGCGCCAGTCGGCACGCGCAGGTCGGCGGAGAGCAGGAAGCGCACGCCGGCGCGGGCGAGCTTGGGGCTGCGGCGCTGGAACTCCGGCCATGACAGCTCCGTCTCGTCCTCGGCGGAGCGGCGGCGGTCGTGCAGGCGCCCGATGACCCACTCGGGGAAGTCGCCGTCATGGAGTGCGGTGATCAGCTCGCGGAAGCGCGTGTCGTGCTCGGCCAGCCAGTCGCGCTCGGCCTGCAGCGGCTCGGTGAGGATCGCGAGCTCTTGATAGGGCGCCAGGTGGCCGTCGCGGACGACGGCCGGGGTGGGGACCGTGAAGTCCACCGGGCCAAGCAGCGCGTCATAGAGCTCAGCCTCAGCTTCAGGGAGAGACACCGGCGGTGTGGCGGTGAGCCCGATCACGTGCACGCCCTCCGGCAGTTCCTGCAGCACGGCGCGCACGACGTAGCCCCAGAGGCTCGCCAGGTGGTGGCACTCGTCGAGCAGCACGACGCCGACGCCCATGTTCGCGAGCTGCTGGACGCGCTTGCGCGCCGGCTCGGACAGCAGGTCGCGCAGCTCGACGCCCGCGTGCTCGCCGCGCGCGACCTCGCGCTTGAGGGCGGCGGAGATGCGCGCCAGCTCCCTCGCCCGCCGGTTCGCGGCCTCGCCCTCGAACGCCTCGCCCTCGCGCAGGGCCTCCTCGCGCGTCATGCCGGTGGCGGCGGCGCGCTCGTCGGCCCAGCGCGACTGCGCGAGCCGGCCGAGCAGGATCTCCGGATCCTCGAGCTGGCACAGCGCCTGGTAGGACAAGCATGCGATCGGCTTGAGCGGGTCCGCGCCGGCGACCTCCTCCGGGCGGTCGGTGAACGACGCGACCGCGCGCGGCCACTGCTGCTGGATGCCCTGGTTGGGCGCGAGCACGAGCGCCCGCTTGCCGACCCGGCGGATCAGCTCCACGCCGAGCAGCGTCTTGCCCGACCCGGGCGGCGCGACGATGTGCGTGCGCAGGCGCCCGTTGTGGCGGTCCTTCTCGAACGCGGCCAGCGCCGCCCGCTGATACGGACGCCACTCGCCGTAGAACTGCAACTCGCGGAAGCGCGTCACAGCCGGCCGAGATCGTTGGCCAGGGCCTCCTGCGTCATATGGTCGAAGGGAAAGCCGATCCTCTGCATGCCGTTCGCGTCCGCGAGGATCGTATGCGCTGAGTGCTCCAGATCGTCCTGCTGGGGCTGGACGGCGAACGCCTCCCACACCGGCGCGAGCTCTTCGCGGGTGCCGAGCAGGAACGTCATCCGGCCGGTCATGCCCTGCTTGAGCAGGAACGACTCCGCGCGCTTGGGGTTGTCGTTGACCGGGTCGACGGAGATGCCGACCACCTGCACGTCTTCGCGGTCGAGGTCGTCGACGGCGCCCTTGATCGTCTGCACCTGCGCCGGGCACGTGTCCTCGCAGGTGGAGTAGACGAACGCGTAGACGACAGGCTTGCCCTTGAGGCTCGAGCTGGTGACCGGCTTGCCGTCCTGGTCGGTGAGGGTGAAGTCGGGCACCGGCTGACCGGGCGGGCGGATGGCGCCGGCCCAGCCGTCGGCGCTGAGCTCGAGCGCGTTGGGGTTCGGGCCGTCGCTGCGCGCCGCGAGCGTCGCGCCGATCACCGCGGCGAGCGCGCAGAGCGTGAGCGCGACCAGGGCGAGGCGGAGGCGGGCACCGAGCACCGACTAGAGGCTAGTCAGGGCGCTCCGAGATTCCGACAACCGTTGGATGAGCGCGCTCCGCGGCTCCCGTACGGTCAGCCGGAGAGGGTTCCGCCACGAGGGTCTAGGAGGGCTGGGCATGACGGGATGGTTCGGACGAGGGGCGGCGACGGCCGCGCTCTCGGTCACGCTGGCCGCCGCGGCCGCATCGGCGGCGGCGGCGCAGACGCAGCCGGTGTTCGCGGGAGGCCAGGCGCAGATCGTCCCGGCGTTCAACGTCTCGGGCGAGTGGATCCGCCACCGGCTGTGGGTGGAGACGGAGTTCGACTCCGACGGCGACGGCAAGCGCGACCGCATGCACGTGGACGTCACCCGGCCGGCCCAGACCGCGACCGAGGGCCTGAAGGTGCCGGTGGTCTACGAGACGAGCCCGTACTACGCGGGCACCTCGGGCCCGCAGGCGAACCTGTGGAACGTCAACCACGAGCTCGGCGTGGCGCCGCCGGCGCGCATCTCGCAGCCCGCGATCCCGTTCAACCCGAACCGCACCTCGGTCTCCAACAGCCAGACCCTCGCCAACACGTGGGTGCCGCGCGGCTTCTCCGTCGTCCGCTCCGAGTCGCCGGGCACGGGGCTCTCGCAGGGGTGCCCGACGGTCGGCGGCACCAACGAGAACGACGCCCCCAAGGCGGTCGTCGACTGGCTCAACGGCCGGGCCAAGGGGTACACGACGGCCGACGGCGACGTGGAGGTCACGGCCTCGTGGTCGACGGGCAAGGTCGGCATGACCGGCACGTCCTACAACGGCACGCTGCCGATCTCGGCCGCGACGACCGGCGTGGACGGGCTGGAGGCCATCATCCCGGTGGCGCCGAACACGTCCTACTACCACTACTACCGCTCCAACGGGCTGGTGCGGAACCCGGGCGGCTGGGTCGGCGAGGACATCGACTTCCTGTTCGACTACATCAACAGCGGCGACCCGTCGCGGCGCCAGTTCTGCATCGACACGGTCCGCGAAGGCCTGATGAAGGCCCGCCAGGACCGCATCACCGGCGACTACAACGACTTCTGGGCCGGCCGCGACCAGCTCAACCAGCTCGCCAAGGTCAAGGCCGCGACGCTGATGGCGCACGCCTTCAACGACTGGAACGTCGTGCCCGAGCACAGCGTCCGGATCGCCGAGGCGCTCAAGGGCAAGGTCCCGCTCCAGCAGTACTACCACCAGGGCGGGCACGGCGGCGATCCGCCGCTGGGCCTGCGCAATCGCTGGTTCACGCGCTTCCTGTACGGCGTCCAGAACGGGGTCGAGAACGACCCGAAGGCGTGGGTGACGCGTGAGGCCGCGGCCTGCCCGCCGCGCACCGCGACCGTCGTCGGCCAGCAGACGAACACCGCGACGCTGACCGTCGCCGACTCGAGCAAGCTGCAGGTCGGCATGACGCTGACGATCCCGCAGACGGACGCGGCGGGCGTCACCACCAACGTGACCCGCGCGATCCTTGCCCTGCCCAGCTCGACCACCGTCCTGCTCGACTCGGCGGTCGCCACTGCCGACGGCCAGAAGATCGCCGACGGCGCCGTCACCAGCATCGTGTGCTCGGCCGCGAACCCGACGCCGTACGCCGACTACCCGAACCCGGCCGCGGCCCCGGTGGAGTTCCGGCCCCGGCCGGGCGGGAACACCACGGGCGAGCTGACGCCGTCCGCGACCCCGGCCGCGGCGACCGAGAAGTACGTCGACGACGCCTCCTGCCAGCCGGGCAACTTCGTCAACGCGGGCCCGCAGCGGCTGCTCTACGGCACACCGTTCCTGAAGGCGCCGCTGCACCTCTCGGGTACGCCGCGGGTGAAGGTGCGCATGGCGGCGAGCAAGGCGGCCGCGAACCTCTCCGTGTGGCTCGTCGCGCTGCCGTTCACGCCCTCGGTGACCTGCACCGCGACGCAGATCAACACGTCGCACGTGATCACGCGCGGCTGGGCCGATCCGCAGAACCGCGGCGCGGTCTCGGGCGGCGCGCCGCTCGTGCCGGGCGAGTTCGTCGACGTGACGTTCAATCTGCAGCCGACGGACAAGATGGTCCTCGCGGGCCAACGGCTCGCGCTGATGGTGTTCTCCAGCGACCGCCTGTTCACGCTGCGCCCGCAGCCCGGCACCGAGGTCAGCGTCGACCTGGCCGGCACGTCGCTCTCGCTGCCGGTCGTCGGCGGCGCCAAGGGCTACCTGACCGCGCTCGGCGGCCAGGATCTCCCGGTCGGCGGAACCGTGCCGGCGACGCTGTCGCTCGCGCTGAAGGGGCCGGCCACGTTCGCGCCGTTCGTCCCGGGCGTCGAGCAGGACTACACGGCGACGACGAGCGCGACCGTCACGAGCACCGCGGGGGACGCGGTGCTCAGCGTGTCGGCGCCGGGCCACATGACCAACGGGGCGTTCAGTCTGCCCGAGCCGCTGCGCGTGGAGCTCGGGAAGACGGCGTGGACCGGACCGACGTCCAGCGAGGACGTCGGGATCACCTTCAAACAGCTGATCAAGCGCACGGACGCGCTGCGCACCGGCACCTACGCCCGGGCGCTGACCTTCACCCTCTCGACGACGAGCCCGTAGCCGCTCAGGCTTCGGTGAGACCGCGGCGGATCGCGTAGCGCACGAGCTCTACGCGATCCCGCATGCCGAGCTTGCGCAGCAGGTTCGCGCGGTGCGACTCGACCGTCTTCTCGGCCAGGTGCAGCGTCTCGGCGATCTGCTTGTTGGTGTAGGCCTCGGCGATCAGCTTCAGGACCTCCTGCTCGCGCGGCGACAGCGGCTCCTCGGGGCCGCTGCTGCTGTCGCTCATCCACTCGCGCACGATCGTCCGCTCGACGGCGTTCGTGAGGAACGCGTCGCCGCGGGACACGGCGCGGATCGCGTTCAGCAGCGCCTGGTCGACCTCGCGCTTGAGGACGTAGCCGGACGCACCAGCCTTCAGCGCGTCGAAGACGTAGCGCTCGTCGTCGTGCATCGACAGCGCGAGCACCTGCGTCTCGGGCAGGTGCGCGCGGATCTGGCGCGCGGCCTGCAGGCCGGTCATGCGCGGCATGGAGACGTCCATCACGCACAGGTCGGGCTTGGTGCGCAGCGCCTGCTCGAAGGCCTCGACGCCGTCACCGGCCTCGGCGACGACCTCCATGTCCGGCTGGCGATCGATCAGCAACTTCATGCCGCCACGGACGATCCCGTGGTCGTCGGCGATCAGGATCCTCATGAGGCCCCCATGGTCAGTTCGATGGTTGTTCCCTCACCGGGGGCGGAGAACACGTTCAAGCGGCCGCCGACGAGCAGGGCGCGCTCGCGCATGCCGGACACGCCGAGGCGCCCGCCGGACCCGCTGCGGGGCGCGAAGCCGCAGCCGTCGTCGCGCACGCGCAACGTGGTGCGGCCGACGCTGGAGAGCTCGACGCGGACGGTGCTCGCGCCCGAGTGCTGGACGACGTTCGACAAGGACTCCTGCGCGACGCGGTAGAGCACGAGCTGCTCCTCGTCGGAGAGCTCGGGCGTGTCGCCGTGACGGTGGAAGGTGGTGCGGATGCCCGTGCGCTCGCCGAAGTTCGCCACCTGAGAGGCGAGCGCGGGGACGAGGCCGTGGTCGTCGAGCGCGGTGGGGCGCAGCGTGCGCGCGAGCGTCAGCAGCTCCTCCATCGCCTGGGTCGCGAGCGTCTGGATCTCCTTGAGCTCGGAGCGCAGGCCGGGCGGGACGTCGAGCGCGGCGGCCTGCAGGCGCAGCAGGATCGCCGTCAGCGCCTGGTTGACCTCGTCGTGCAGGTCCTGCGCGATGCGGGCGCGCTCCTCCTCCTGGGCGCGGATGACGGCGCGGCCGCCCTCGACGCGCTCCTGCTCGATGCGGGCGACCATCTTGTTGAAGGCCGCCGTCAGGCGCTGGGTCTCGCTCGTGGCGCGCTCGTCTACCGTGGCGCGCTGGCCCGGGGAAGCGAGATCGATGCGCTCCATCGTCTCCGCCAGGTGCTCGAGCGGCCGCAGGCGGTGACGCAGCAGGAGGGTGTTGAGCAGCACGGCGGCCACGACCGCGACGCCGATCAGCACGTCACGCTGGATCGACGCGAGCCCGCCCGCCTGGTCGGGCGCGAGCATCGCGGCGACGAAGGCGGTCACCGTGACGAGGGCGGTGTTGACCGCGAGGACCTGGTTCAGGAGGGAACGGGAGCGCACTGTCCGGTTCTCATCGGCACGGCGCGCTCGGGTGATTACCCCATATCGGGATCGCCGCTATTCTTTGTGAAGCATTGAATCCCGATCCGAATTCTTGAGGACGCGCATGAGTCCAACCGGTGCGGAAGTCATCCGCAAGATCCGTAGCGAGGTCGAAGAAGTCGATCCGGCCGACGTCAAGTCGCACCTCGGCAACGGCATCGTCCTGCTGGACGTCCGCGAGAGCGAGGAGTGGGACGCCGGCCACATCCCGGGCGCCAAGCACGTCGCGCGCGGCTTCCTGGAGTCCCGCGTGGAAGGCGCGATCGGGTCCGACCGCAGCCAGCGCGTGGTCATCTACTGCGCCTCCGGCCAGCGCTCCGCCCTGGCGGCGAACACGCTCAAGCACCTGCTCGGCTACGAGAACGTCGCGTCCATGAACGGCGGCATCACGCTGTGGAAGGACCGCGGCTACGAGGTCGAGAAGCCGGTCGTGCTCACGCCGCAGCAGCGCGACCGCTACTCGCGCCACCTGCTCGTGCCGGAGATCGGGCTCGAGGGCCAGACCAAGCTGCTCAATGCCAAGGTCCTGCTCCTGGGCGCGGGTGGGCTCGGCTCGCCGACCGCGTTGTACCTGGCGGCGGCCGGTGTCGGCACGCTGGGCGTGGTCGACGACGACGAGGTCGACCTCTCCAACCTCCAGCGCCAGGTGATCCACACCACGGACCGGATCGGGACGCCGAAGGTGGACTCCGCGGAGATCGCCATCAACGGCATCAACCCGGACGTGAAGGTCGTCAAGTACAAGACGCGCCTCGACGCCTCCAACATCATGGAGATCATCGAGGGCTACGACGTGATCGTCGACGGCGTCGACAACTTCCCGACGCGCTACCTGCTCAACGACGCGACGGTGCGCCTGGACATCCCGGTCGTCTCCGCCTCGATCCTCGGCTTCGACGGCCAGCTGAGCGTCTTCAAGCCGCACGACGGCCCGTGCTACCGCTGCCTGTACCCGGTGCCGCCGCCCGCCGAGCTCGCCCCGTCCTGCGGCGCCAACGGCGTCCTGGGCGTGCTGCCGGGCACGATGGGCCTGCTGCAGGCCACCGAGGTCGTCAAGCTGATCGTGGGCGCCGGCGAGCCGCTGGTCGGCCGGCTGCTGCTCTACGAAGCGCTCGGCGCGACGTTCACCGAGCTCAAGGTCCGGCGCGATCCGGAGTGCCCGATCTGCTCGATCGACCCGTCGGAGATCGACGAGTCGCAGATGGGCGTGTTCCCGGACTACGAGGCGTTCTGCGCCGCCGCGGGCTAGGGTGACGATGAAGCGGGACATCCCCTCCGCCCCACCCCGATCATCCGACCTCATCTGAAATGGCCAAGATCAAGATCCCACCGGTCCTGCGTCCGTCCGTCGGCGGCGAGAAGGAAGTGCAGGCGGAAGGCGGCGACGTCGGCTCCGTCCTGCGCGCGCTCGCCGAGCAGCACCCCGCGACCCAGCAGCAGCTCTTCGGCGCCGACGGCTCCCTGAACCGCTACGTCAACGTGTACCTCAACGACGAGGACGTGCGCGTGCTGGACGGGCTCGACACCTCCGTGGGCGAGTCCGACACGCTCGTGATCCTGCCGGCCATGGCCGGCGGCGGCGCATAAGCAGGGTCGACCGGGTACCTTCGCGGCCGTGGCATCGGTACAGCTACGGCCGCTGAGCATCGGCGAGATCCTCGACGCGGCCCTCAAGGTCTGCATGCGGCACTGGAAGGTGCTGACGCTGTCGGTCGTCCCGGCGATCCTGCCGCTGATGATCGTGTCCGTGTTGTTCTCGGCGTCGTTCGACATCGAGACCGACCTGGCCCAGTTCGAGCGCACGGGCGATCCGGCGGACATCCCGTCGTCGCTGTGGGTGTCGGCCGGCGTCAGCTCGATCGTCACCTTCCTCACGACCGCGATCGTGATGGCGGTGTGCTTCAAGGCGATCGCCGACGCCTGGCTGGGGGCGGAGCCGTCGGTCGGGCGGTCCTGGCGGTTCGCGCTGCCTCGCTCGTTCTCGCTGATCGCGCTGTTCCTCGTGAGCGGCGTCTGCTACGTGCTCGGCGTCCTGGCGTGCCTGATCCCGACCATCTGGCTGTGGTCGATGTGGGCGGTCGCGAGCGCCGCGCTGCTGTTCGAGCGGGTCGGCCCGTTCAAGGCGCTCGGCCGCAGCTTCCAGCTGATCAAGCAGCGTTTCTGGGCCGTGCTGCTGCTGCAGATCATCGTGGCGCTGTTGACGTTCTTCGTGAGCGCGGTCGTCACCGGCATCCCGTCCGGCCTCGTGACGCTGTTCGCCGAGGACAACGAGATCGCGACCGCGTTCTCCGACGTCATCTTCGGCACCATCGGCAACGCGATCGTGCTGCCGATCGGCGCCGCCGTGCTCACGATCCTGTACTTCGACCAGCGCGTACGCAAGGAGGGCTTCGACGTCCAGCTGCTCGCGCAGGGGATCGGCACCGAGTACGACCCGAACGCCCCGATCCCGGCGCCGCTGCGGCCCGTCGGCGGCTCCGCGCCGCAGCCGCAGCCCGGCTACTGGCAGCCGCCGCCGCAGCCGCAGCAGTACGGCGGCGGCTGGAGCGCACCCGCGCACGACGCGCCGCCGCTGCGGTGGGGGCCGGCCGGCGAAGCGCCGCGGGACACCCGCCCTCCGGAGGAGTCCCCGTGGATGTCGCCCGGTTCGCCGAGCGGCGGCGGTTGGGCGCCGCCGACGGGTGCTTCGCCGGACCGCCGGTGGGGCTCTGAGGACGCGCCACCGCCACGTGACGAGGACGAGGACGAGCGTCCCAAGCAGGACCGGCCGGACTGGCAGCCACCCGAAGAGCGCGGGCCGGGCGGGCTGTGAGCCGGGCCCGCGTCGCGGGCGTCGTGCTGGCGGTGGCCGCGTGCCTGGCGCCGGGCACCGCGCACGCGACCGAGGTGAGTGCGAGCGAGCTCGAGCGGCTGGCGCAGGACGGCTCGCCGGGCGCGGTGCGCGAGCTGCGCGCGGTCACGTCCGTGGACGGGCAGCCGGTCGGCATCGACGCGGCGCTCGGGAACGCGCGTGACGAGGAGCTCGAAGCACGGCTGGAGGCGCTCGCCGACCTGCCCGCCGCCGGGGACGGGGTCGGCGACGCGCGGGCCGAGGCGCGCGAGATCCTCGCGCAGGACCGCTTCAACGGGGACGAGGTGCCCGGGCCGTTCGGCGGCATCGTCGACTTCCTCGAGTCGCTCGTCCCCGACGACCTGATCGCGTGGATCGACGACGTCGTGCCGGGCTCGCGCAGCGTCGTCTGGATCGTGCTCGGCACGCTGCTGCTGGTCACCGGCTTCCTGATCGGCCGGAGGCTGCTCTCGAGCCGGATCCGGGCTTCGGAGTCCGCGGCGCTCGCGTTCGCCCCCGCCGAGGACGATCCGCGAGCGCTCGAGCGCCGGGCCGAGGAGGCGGAGGCGCGCGGGGAGCTGGAGGCCGCGCTGCGGCTGCGTTTCCGCGCGGGGCTGCTCCGGCTGGACCGGCGCGGCGCGATCGAGTTCCGGCCCTCGATCTCCACGCACGAGGTGCGCCGCGCGGTGCGCTCGGACGACTTCGACCGGCTGGCGGCGACGTTCGACGACGTGGTCTACGGCGGCCGCGAGGCGGAGGGCGAGGACGTCGCCGAGGCGCGCGAGCGGTGGCCCGAGGTGCTCAAGTGAGGCGCGGGGTGCTCATCGTGCTCGGCGCGCTGGCCGCCTTCATCGTCGTCCTGATCGTGATCGACCGCGTCTCGCCCACGCCGGAAGGGCCGCCGTCGTCCTCGTACGCGACCTCGCCGGGCGGCGTGGCGGCCTACGCGGCGTTGCTGGACCGCGCGGGCGTGCCGGTGCGGCGGCTGCGCACGCCGATCGCCGACCGCACGCCGCGCGACGGCGAGACGCTGATGATCCTCGACCCGAGCGTGATGGAGCCCGAGGAGGCCGACGCCGTCCGCGGGTGGGTCGAGGGCGGCGGACGACTCGTGCTCGGGTCCAGCGCCGAGCCCGGCTGGCTCGACCAGCTGCTCGACGAGCCGCCGTTGTGGGCGTCCGCCGACGTGGGCACGAGCCGGCCGCTGGTTCCGCTCGCCGGCGTGCGGGTGGTCGAGGGCCGGCTGGGCGCCGAGCTCGACGAGCTCGGCGGGGTGCTGCCGATGCTCGACCCGCCGATCGCCGCGACCACCGGGCTCGGCCTCGGCGAGATCGTGCTGCTGGCGAACACGTTCCCGCTGACCAACCGGGGCCTCGACGAGGCCGACAACGCCGCTTTCGGCCTCGCGCTCGCCGGCGACGGCGGCGTCGCGTTCCTGGAGACCGTCCACGGCTACGGGGTCAGCCGCGGCTTCGGCGGCCTGCCGACGTCGGTGAAGTGGACGCTGCTCGGCCTGCTGCTCACCTCGCTCGTCGCGGTCTGGACGGCGGGTCGCCGCTTCGGCCCGCCCGAGGACCCGGACACCGAACCGCCGCCACCGCGCGTGGAGTACGTCGACGCGCTCGCGAGCTCGCTCGCGCGCACAAAGGAGAACTCGTGAAGGAGTTGCACGCCCGGGTCGCCGGGGAGATCCGGAAGGTCGTCGTCGGCCACGACGAGGCGGTCGAGGACATGCTCGTCGCGCTCGCCCTCGGCGGCCACGTCCTGCTCGAAGGCGTGCCCGGCGTGGCCAAGACGCTGCTCGCCAGCGCCGCCGCACGCGCTCTGGCCCTGGACTTCCGGCGCCTGCAGTTCACCCCGGACATGCTGCCCTCCGACGTGACCGGCACGATGGCGCTGCGGTCCGGGGAGCTCGTGTTCCGGCCCGGCCCGATCTTCGCCGGCGTCGTGTTGGCCGACGAGATCAACCGCACGCCGCCGAAGACCCAGGCCGCGCTGCTGGAGGCCATGCAGGAGCGCCAGGTCACGGTCGACGGCGAGCCGCACCCGCTGCCCGACCCGTTCCTCGTGCTGGCCACGCAGAACCCGGTCGAGTACGAGGGCACCTATCCCTTGCCGGAGGCGCAGCGCGACCGCTTCCTCGTGCACGTCGCCCTCGGCTACCCGGAGGCGGAGGAGGAGCGCGCGATGCTCCGGCTGGCCCGCCGCGGGCTCACGCCGACCGGCTTGGACGACATCCAGCCGGTCGCTTCGGCCGACGACCTGCGCGCCGCCCGCGCGGAGGTCGACGCTACCGAGGTCCACGACGAGGTGGTCGCCTACGTCGTCGCGATCGCCCGCCGCACGCGCGAGCTGCCGAGCGTCGCGCTCGGCGCGTCCCCGCGCGCGGCCGTGCACCTGCTCGGCGCCGCCAAGGCCGCCGCGCGCCTGGCGGGCCGCGCCTACGTCACGCCGGACGACGTCGCGCGCATGACCGCCCCGGTGCTGCGCCACCGGATCGTGCTCACGCCGGAGGCCGAGCTCGAGCGCGCGACCCCGCAGGGCGCGATCCGCGCCGCGCTCGAGGACGTCCCGGTGCCCCGATGACCGCGCGCCCCGCCGCCGCGGCGCACCCCCGGGCGATCGCCGTCGCGCCGCGCCCGCGTGCCGCCGTCGCGCCGCGCGCGACGTCCGCGCGCCGCGTCATCGCCGGCCGCGGCCACCCGCCCCGCCGATGAGCCCCGCCCCGCGCGCGGTCGTCGTCCTCGCGGCGCTCGCCCTGTCCGCGCTGATCCTCCCGATCGGCGTGGTCGTCCTGCTCGCGCTGGCGCTCGTCGGCGCCGTGATCGTCGACGCGCGCGCCGCCCGCCGCGCGCCCACCGTCACGCGGCAGGCGCCGGAGGTCCTCAGCCGCGGGATCTCGGCGCCGTTCGGCATCACCGCGACCCCCGCCGCGGGTGGCACCGTCGTCACGCGCCAGCCCGTCCCGGCGAACGTCCGGATCGAGCCGGACTCGATCACGGCGCTGCGGCGCGGGCGGCACGTCCTTCCGCCCGTCGCGTCCCGCTCGACCGGCCCGTTGAAGCTCGCGCGCTGGGACCACGCCGCCACGGGCGAGGCCGAAGTGCGCGTGTTCCCGGACCTGCACACGGCGCGGCGGCTCGCGCTGGCGGTCGCGCGCGGGCGCTTCCGCGACCAGGGCAACGTCGCGCGCGGGCCGCTCGGGCTGGGCACCGAATTCGAGCTGATCCGCGACTACGTGCCCGACGACGACGTCCGCCAGGTCAACTGGCGCGCGACGGCGCGGATGGGGCGCCCGATGAGCAACCAGTACCGGCTCGAGCAGGACCGCGACCTGATCCTGTTGATCGACGCCGGGCGACTCTCCACGGCGCCGCTGGCCGAGGCGACGATCCTCGACGCCGAGCTCGACGCCGCCTCGGCGCTCGCGTTCGTCGCCGACGAGCTCGGGGACCGCACGGGCGCGGTCGCGTTCGACGACGACGTGCGCGTTGCGCTCACTCCGCAGCGCAAGGGCGGGCAGGTGGTCGTGCGCGCGCTGTTCGACCTCGAGGCGGCGCCCGTGGACTCCGACTTCGAGCTCGCCTTCCGGCGCGCGGAGGCCAACAAGCGCGCGCTCGTGGTGGTCCTCTGCGACCTGCTCGAGGAGGCCGCCGCGCGTCCACTGGTGAGAGCGGTCCCAGTGCTCACGCGCCGGCACCATGTGGTGGTCGCGAGCCCGTCCGATCCGGCGCTGGAGGCGATCGCCAACCAGGAGGGGGAGGACCGGCTGGCGCGGCCGCGCGCGACCGTCGCGCGCGACGTGCTCGCGGGCCGGGCGCGGGCGGCGGCTCAGGTCCGCGCGGCCGGGGCGCGCGTCATCGAAGCGCCGCCCGACCGGCTGCCGGCGACGCTCGTCGCGACCTACCTGCGCGCGAAGTCGCGCGCGATCCTCTGACGTACACGAGCGTCCAGAACGCGATCGCGAGCGCGAAGCCGAGCCCGGCCTGGAACCACACGGGCAGCTCCGGCCCGGTCGCGAACCCTTCCAGCACGCCGCACAGCACCAGGTACGGCACCGTGCCGATCGCCATCTCCACGGCCGGGAGCGCCTCCCGGCGCAGCGAGGTCGCGCGCCGCAGCACGCCGGGCCGGATCAGCGCCCAGCCCATGCGCAGCCCTGCGATTCCCCCGACCACGATGCACGAGATCTCGAGCGGGCCGTGCGAGGACACCAGCCGCAGGAACGCGATGCCGTTCCCGGCGCCGATCGCCAGCCCCGCGATCACGCCCAGGATCAGGCCGTTGAAGACGAGCGCGTACACGGTCACGAGCCCGTAGGTGATCCCGCCGGCGAACGCCAGCAGCGTCACCTGGATGTTGTTGAACATCACCTGAGCGGAGAAGGCGGAGGCCTCGTCGGCGTCGAAGTCGCGGCCCTCGACGGGCGGGTCGGCCGCGCCCTGGAACTCCGCCGGCATCAGACCGGCCGCCGTGGGGGAGTCGACGAGGCCCCAGACGAACCCGAGCAGCGCGGGACCCATGAGCAGCGCCCACGCGGCGAGCACGAGCCAGGGGCGCTCGGCGAGCCGCACCCAGTAACCGCGCTTCATGAACTGCCACACGGACTGGCGGCGCCCGGTGCGGCCGTAGACCGCGGCGCGCCCGCGCAACACGAGCGGCTCCAGGCGGCCGAGCAGCGGGTCCCCGGGGAAGCGCCGGCGGGCGAACGCGAGGTCCGCGGCGGCCGCGCGGTAGAGCACGCCGAGGCGCCGCACGCCGTCCGCGCCGAGCCGCTCCGGCTTCTCGCGCGCCTGGCGCAACGCGGCGTCCAGCTCGCCCCAGTCGGCGGCTCGCTCCGCTTCGAAGCGTTCAGCGCTCATCATGTGGGAATGGAGTATGAGGATCGCCGGACGATCGCCACCCCGGAAGGGGTCCAGCTCGCGCTCCCGCTCGCGGGCATCGGGACCCGCTTCATGGCCACGCTGATCGACCTGCTGCTCGGGTTCTCGATCGCCTTCGTCGCGGTCCTCTTCGCGGGGGCGCTCGGCGGCCGGGTGGCGGCCGCGATCGTCGGGGCCGCGGCGGCCCTCTCGGTCTTCGTGGTCTACAACGTCGTCTTCGAGGTCTTCGGCGGCGGCCGGACGCTCGGCCATCGGGCAGCCGGGCTGCGCGTCGTGGCCGACGGCGGCTCGCCGGTCGGCCTGCGCGCGAGCCTGATCCGCAACACGATCCGCATCGTCGAGTTCGGGTTCGGCTTCTACCTGCCGGCGGTCATCTCGATCCTGGTCACGCGCAACAACCAGCGCCTGGGGGACATCGCCGCCGGCTCGCTCGTGATCCGTGAGACCCGGGCGCCCGTGTACGAGCAGCCGCAGCCGGTCATCCCGCCCGCCCAGTTCGCCAGCTGGGACGTGACCGGTGTGGGGGACGCCGAGCTCGCGGCCGTGCGCACCTTCCTCGAACGCCGCCACAGCCTGGCGCCCGGCACGCGCGCCGCGCTGGCGGGCGAGCTGGTCGAGAAGCTGCGCCCGCGCGTGCCCGGCGTGCGCCCGGGGCTGCACGACGAGCAGTTCCTGGAGTACCTCGCGGCCGCAAAGTCCGGGCCGTCGGCACCCCCCGTCGGGGGGTCCGCACCGCCTTACGGTTGATTATGTCGGCCCGCTGCGCTCAAATGAAACCGCTTCCATGCCCCCAGGTCGCGCCGGTTCCCTCGAAAGTCTTCGCCGCCTCAACCGCCTGCGCGTGATCCGCGCGCTGCGCGACGAGGGCCAGATCTCGCGCGCCGAGATCGCCCGACGCACCGGCCTGAGCCGTTCCACCGTCTCGAGCCTGGTCGCCGACCTGCAGGCGGACGGGCTGGTCGTCGAGCGCCCGGAGCCCGGGCTCGCGCACGGCGCCCAGGGCGGCCGCCCGCCGATCCTGCTCAGCTTCGACGCCAGCGCGGGCGCCGCCGTCGGTGTGGACTTCGGCCACTCGCACCTGCGCGTCGCCGTGTCCGACCTCGCGTCGACGATCCTCGCCGAGCGCACTCGCCCGCTGGACACCGACCACGACGCGTACGAGGGCTTGGAGATGGCCGCCGAGCTCGTGGTCGAGGCGCTGGCCGACGCCGGCGTGGCCAAGGAGACGGTGATCGGCGCGGGCATGGGTCTGCCCGGCCCCGTGGACCAGGGCGACGGCACGGTGCACTCGTCCGCGATCCTGCCCGGCTGGATCGGCATGACCGTCGCCGAGGAGCTACAGAAGCGCCTCGAGATCCCGGTCATGGTCGACAACGACGCGAACCTCGGCGCCCTCGCGGAGGCCGCCTTCGGCGCGGGCCGCGACGCCACCGACCTCGTCTACCTGAAGGTCTCCAGCGGCATCGGCGCGGGCCTGATCCTCAACGGCCGCCTGTACCGCGGCAGCGCCGGCCTCGCCGGCGAGCTCGGCCACGTCCTCGTGGACCCGGAAGGCATCGTCTGCCGCTGCGGCAACCGCGGCTGTCTGGAGACCGTCGCCGCCACGGGCGCGCTCGTCGACGTGCTGCGCCGCTCCCACGGCGACGGCATCACGATGGACACGATGCTCGAAGCCGCCCGCGCCGGCGACGAGGTCGCCCGCCGCGCGATCGCCGACGCCGGCCGCGCCCTCGGCACCGCCGCCGCCACGCTGCTCAACCTCCTCAATCCCGAGATGCTCGTCGTGGGCGGGCACCTCGCGTCCGCGGGTGACCTGTTGCTCGACGGGATGCGCGAGTCGGTCGGGCGGGCGGCGCTGCCCGAGACCTCGCGTGGCGCGAAGCTCGTCGCCGGGGTGCTCGGCGAGCGGGCGCACGTGCTGGGCGCGCTCGCGCTGGTGGTGTCCGAGGCGGATCGGGCCCTGCCCACCCGTCTCGCCCTCGCGGGCTGAGCCGGCCCGGCGTTGGGCTTCGTACACGCCTTTCCGCGGTCCCGAACTAATCGACCGTTGCCGCCGCGTTACTTTCGCGTGTAAGTTCCATCACCGATGGAACGGACTTCACGCCGCGACGCTCGGGCGCGCGTCGTCGGGGTCCTGGCCGAGGCCGGGGCCGTGTCGCGCGCGGATCTGGCGCGCCGTGCGGCGCTCGCGCCCTCGACGGTGTCGGCGGTGGTCAGCGATCTCCAGGCCGCCGGGCTGGTCGTCGAGCCCGCCGCGCCGGTGCATCCGCCCGAGCGCGGGACGGTCGGGCGGCCGCCGGTGCTGATCGCGCTGCACCGCAAGGCGGGCGTGGTGGCGGGCGTCGACTTCGGCAAGCGTCACCTGCGGATGGCGATCTCGGATCTCAGCCACCAGCTGCTCGCCGAGCGCCATCGCGCGCTCGACGCCGACCTGCCCGCCCGCGAGGCGATCGTGCTCGCGCAGCGGATGTTCAAAGAGGCGCTCGAGGCGGCCGAGGTCAGCAAGAGCGAGTTGCTCGGCATCGGCATGGGCCTGCCCGGTCCGGTGCACCGGCCGTCGGGCGAGCTCGGCAACTCGACGATCCTGCCCGGATGGGTCGGGATCAACGCCGCGAACGCGGTCTCGGAAGCGCTCGGACACCACGTCGAGGTCGAGAACGACGCGAACCTCGGGGCGCTCGGGGAGTGGGTGTGGGGCTCGGGCCGCGGCGTGGAGCACATGGCCTACGTGAAGGCTGCGACCGGCATCGGCGCCGGGTTCATCGTCGCCGGCCAGCCGTATGTGGGAGCGGGCGGAACCGCGGGTGAGCTGGGCCACACCGTCGTGGACCCGGGCGGGCCGATCTGCCGCTGCGGCAACCGCGGCTGCCTGGAGACGTTCGCGGGCGGCCCGGCCGTGCTGGCCGCCCTGGCCGACCTGCACGGGGATGAGCTCACGCTCCAGGACGTCGTCCGGCTCGCGCAGCGCGGCGATACGGGCGTGGCGCGCGCGATCGCGGACGCCGGCGCGGCCATCGGCACGGCCGTCGCGACGCTCTGCAACCTGTTCAATCCCCAGAAAGTGGTGGTCGGCGGAGACCTCGGCGCGGCCGGGGATCTGCTCCTGGATCCGCTTCGTGAGTCCTTAAGGAGAGGCGCGATCCGTTCCGCGGCCGAAGATGTCGTGGTTTTGCAGGGAGAACTAGGTGAGCGAGCGGAAGTGCTCGGAGCCGTTGCGCTCGTTCTCGGGCGAGTCGTCGCTTGACACCTGTACATTTGGAGGCAGATACTTCGAATTCGCAGATAGTCGCCAGTCTGCACCCATCTGGAGGAAGGGGAGAACCCATATGAAGTTCCGTGCCCTCGGGGCCGTCGCCGTCGCAGCGACGCTCGCGTTCACCGTCGCTGCGTGCGGGGACGACGAGCCCACCACGTCCAGCGGCGGCGGAGGAGGCTCCGAGCAGACCCAGGAGACGCCGGCCAAGGTCGGCGTGATCCTGCCGGACGCCGCGTCGTCGGCCCGCTGGGAGACGGCGGACCGCAAGTTCCTCGGTGACGCCTTCAAGGCCGCCGGGGTGGAGTCGGACATCCAGAACGCGAACGGCGACAAGGCCAAGTTCGCGACGATCGCCGACCAGATGCTCAACGCCGGCGCGAACGTGCTGCTGATCGTCAACCTCGACAGCCCGTCCGCCGCCGCGGTCATCAACAAGGCCAAGCAGCAGGGCGTGCCGGTCATCGACTATGACCGCCTCACGCTCGGCGGCGGCGCCTCCTACTACGTGTCCTTCGACAACGTGGCCGTCGGCACCGCGATCGGCTCGGGCCTGGTCAAGTGCATGCAGGACGCGGGCAACTCGAGCGGCAACGTCGCGCTGCTCAACGGCTCGCCGACCGACAACAACGCCACGCTGTTCAAGCAGGGCTACGAGAAGGCGATCACGGACGCGGGCTACACCGTGACCGAGGATCAGAGCGTCCCGGACTGGGACAACACGAAGGCCGGCACGATCTTCGAGCAGATGTTCACGAAGGCCAAGGGTGACTTCGTGGGTGTCGCGGCCGCCAATGACGGCCTCGGCGGCGCCGTGGCGTCGGTGCTCAAGCGCGAGGGCGCGACCGAGATCCCGACGACCGGCCAGGACGCCACGGACGAGGGTCTGCAGCGCGTGTTGCTCGGCACCCAGTGCGTGACGGTCTACAAGGCGATCAAGAAGGAGGCCGACGCGGCCGCCCAGCTCGCGATCGCGCTCGCCAAGGGCGACACGGCCGGCGCCGACAAGCTGGCCACGGGCCAGGTGGAGGACACCGAGACCGGCGAGCAGGTCAAGTCGGTGCTGCTCGAGCCGCAGCAGATCACCAAGGAGAACGTGAAGGACGTCGTCGCCGACGGCTTCACCACCGCCGACAAGATCTGCACCAACGAGGCCCTGCAGAAGGCCTGCGAAGAGAACGGCGTCAGCGGATGACCCAGGCCGTCGAGGGACAGCAGCGCGCCCCGCTGCTGTCCCTGCGCGGGATCAACAAGAGCTTCGGCGCGGTGCACGTCCTGCGGGACGTGGACTTCGACGTCCGGCCTGGTGAGGTGACCGCGCTGGTCGGCGACAATGGCGCCGGCAAGAGCACTTTGATCAAGTGCATCGCGGGGATCCATCCCTTCGACGACGGTGAGATTCTGTTCGAGGGGCAGCCCGTGACGATCCACGGGCCGAAGGACGCGAACGCGTTGGGGATCGAGATCGTCTACCAGGATCTCGCGCTGTGCGACAACCTCGACGTTGTCCACAACATGTTCCTCGGGCGCGAGCTGCACTCGGGGATCACGCTCAACGAGACCGAGATGGAGAAGCGCGCGGGGGACACCCTGAAGTCCCTCTCGGTGCGGACCCTGCGCTCGTTGCGCCAGAACGTCTCCAGCCTCTCGGGCGGTCAGCGCCAGACGGTCGCGATCGCCCGGGCGGTGCTGTGGAACAGCAAGCTCGTGATCCTCGACGAGCCGACCGCCGCGCTGGGCGTCGCCCAGACCGAGCAGGTGCTCAACCTGGTGCGCCGGCTGGCCGACAACGGGCTCGGCGTCGTGCTGATCACGCACAACATGAACGACGTCATGCAGGTCGCGGACAGCATCGCGACGCTCTTCCTGGGCCAGATGGCGGCCCAGGTGCGCGCCAAGGACGTCAACAACACGCAGGTGATCGAGCTGATCACGGCCGGCCGCTCGGGTGACATCGGGCTCAAGCCCCGTGAGGCCGCCGAGGCGGGTGTGGCATGAGCACCACGCAGTCCGACTCGGCGCAGGTCTCCCAGTTCGACCTCGAGACCACGCCCGGCCAGGGCGGGATCGGCGAGGCCGCGTCCGGCTACTGGGAGCGCATCAAGGGCGGCGACCTCGGCGCCCTGCCCGCGGTCATCGGCGCGGTCGTGCTGGTGATCGTGTTCGGGATCATGGAGCCGGACTCGTTTCTGACCGAGCAGAACTTCGCCAACCTGCTCAACCAGGGCGCGGCGATCATGGTCCTCGCGATGGGGCTCGTGTTCGTCCTGCTGTTGGGCGAGATCGACCTCTCCGCCGGCTTCACGGCCGGCACCGGCGCCGCGATCCTCGGTGTCACGCTGACCAATCACGGCTGGGCGTGGCCGCTGAGCATCGCCGCGGCGCTGCTCACCGGCGTCGCGATCGGCCTGGCCATCGCGCTGCTGGTGGCACGGCTCGGGATCCCGTCGTTCGTCGTCTCGCTGGCCTTCTTCCTGGGCCTGCAGGGCGCGATGCTGCTGATCATCGGCGAGGGCGGCACGATCCCGATCCGCGACGACGCCGTCCTGAGCGTCATGAACAAGAACATGCCCGTGGCGCTGGGCTGGCTGCTGGCGCTGATCGTGATCGCCGGGTTCGCGTTCTTCCAGTTCTGGGCGATGCGCACGCGCAAGAAGGCCGGGCTCCCGACGCCGGCGATCTCGGTGCTCGCCGTGAAGGTCGGTGCGCTGGCCGTCGTGGTGCTCGCCCTGATCTGGCTGCTCCAGCAGGAGCGCCAGCGCCCGAATGCGCCGATCGTCATCCAGGGCGTGCCGTGGGTGGTGCCGCTGGTCGTCGCGCTCGTGGTCGTGCTCACGTTCCTGCTGATGCGCACGAGCTTCGGCCGGCACGTGTACGCCGTCGGCGGCAACGCCGAGGCGGCGCGCCGCGCGGGCATCAACGTGCCGAACATCAAGACGCTGTGCTTCATCCTCGGCTCGACGCTGGCGATCGTCGCGGGCATCCTGCTCGCGTCGCGTGACAACAGCGTCTCGCCGACCACGGGCGGCGCGCAGACCCTGCTGTATGCGGTCGGCGCGGCGGTCATCGGCGGCACCTCGCTGTTCGGTGGGCGCGGCCGGATCGTGGACGCCGTCACGGGCGGGTTGGTGGTGGCGATCATCGCCAACGGCCTCCCGCTGGTGACGCAGAAGTCCGGCGTGCAGTTCATCATCAACGGCCTCGTGCTCCTGCTCGCCGCCTCCGTCGACGCGATCTCCCGCAGAAGGGCAGCCGCAACCGGCAGATGATCCGCTGGGGCATCCTGTCGACCGCGCGCATCGCGGACCGCATCGTCGACGGTGCGCGCGGGACGACGAAGGCGCAAGTCACGGCGGTGGGCTCGCGCGATCTCGCGCGGGCCCGCGCCTGGGCCGACGAGCGCGAGATCGCGCACGCGTACGGCACCTACGAGGAGCTGCTGGCGTCCGACGAGGTCGACGCCATCTACATCGGCCTGCCGAACTCGATGCACGTCGAGTGGTCGATCAAGGCGCTGGAGGCCGGCAAGCACGTGCTGTGCGAGAAGCCGCTCTCCCGCCATCCGGCGGAGGTCCAGCGCGCCTTCGACGCGGCCGACCGCGCCGGGCGCACGCTGATGGAGGCGTTCATGTGGCGCTTTCACCCGCAGACCGAAGAGGTCGTGCGGCTGGTTCGAGAAGGCGCGATCGGCGAGCTGCGCGTGATCCGCGCCGCGTTCGGCTTCAACCTCCCGTGGCTGGAGAACGTCCGCTGGAACTCGGCGCTCGAGGGCGGCGCCCTGATGGACGTCGGCTGCTACTGCGTCAGCGCCGCGCGCTTGATCGCGGGCACTGAGCCCTTGCGCGTGTCGGGTGAGCAGGTGATCGGCGGCGACGGCGTGGACGCCCGCTTCGCCGGCCTGCTGCGCTTCCCCGACGTGCTCGCGACGATCGACTGCGGGATGGATGTGCACCGCCGCAACCAGCTGGAGGTCGTCGGCGACGAGGGCACGATCCTCGTCCCGTCCCCGTGGCAGACGCCGCTCGGCGCGAAGATCATCCTCGCGCGCGAGGAGACCGAGGAGCTCACGCCCGAGTCCGTGGACCCGTACACGCGCGAGCTCGAAGCGTTCGCGGGCGAAGCGCCCCCGCGGCTCGGCCGCGAGGACGCGCTCGGCCAGGCCCGGACGATCGAGGCGCTCTACCGCGCCGCCGAGTCCGGCGCGGCCGTCACCCTGTGACGCGGGCGATCCGCCGGGCCTTCACCCAGATCGCGCCGTACTTCTTCTCGCAGGCACTGCCGCCGACGCGCACCGTGGTGCCGGGCGCGATGAAGCCGGTGCCGTGGCGTTGCAGCTCGACCTTGGTGTCCCGCGTGACGATCACACGCGCGCCGTTGACGGTGAGCCCGGCGGTGTCCGTCCGGGCGACGCCCTTGACCTGGCACGGAGCGCCGCTGACGGGACGCTCCGGCGCGCGGTCGTAGCCGAGCGTCCGG
This sequence comes from Solirubrobacter deserti, assembly GCF_003344625.1. Classification (GTDB taxonomy): domain Bacteria; phylum Actinomycetota; class Thermoleophilia; order Solirubrobacterales; family Solirubrobacteraceae; genus Solirubrobacter; species Solirubrobacter deserti. Next base: position 175,073 of record NZ_QPKJ02000007.1, read on the forward strand.
TGCAGCGGGTGCGAGGGCAGCTGCGGGAACGTGGAGGCGTTGACGTACACGACGGACGCCCCGCCGGCGAGGGCCACCGACGGCGGCACGCCGTCGAGCTGCGCCACGGGCATGTCCGAGTACGTCAACGGCGGGACCTGGCCGTTGACCACCATGTCGTTGCAGCTGGGGACCTTGGCTCGCTCGGGGAGCTCGGCGCCGATCTTCACGCCCGCGGGGTTGCTCGCCGCGCCGGTGTACGTGTAAGTCCGCCAATTCAACGTGGCGATGCACGCCGCCTCGCTGGGCGCGGCGTGAACGGCAAAGGCGGCGACAGCGACCGCGGCCAGAAGGAGCTTCCTCATGTGTCGAATCTAGCTTGAGATTCGCCGAACGAACCCGCCGGCCAGACCACTTTCGGCGAAGTGCCCCTTGCGGGCGAGGCGCTGCATCTGGCGGCGGGTGATTGCGTCGACGACGCGGCGCGGAGCGAGCCGGACGACCGCGTAGGTGAGCGTGCCCTCGCGCGTGGTGGCGAGGTCGCGCACGGGCGCACCGAGCGCGGCGCGGACGAGCGTGCGGGCGGCGTCGCTGACGTCCTCGACGGGGACCGCGCCTTCCAGCGGCACGCCCGCGGCCTGGGACTCGGCGTGGATGGATGTGCGGATGTAGCCGGGGTAGACCGTGGTGACGTCGACGCGGTCGCCCTCCTCCAGGCGGAGCAGGTCGCTGTAGGCGACGACGCCGCGCTTGGAGATCGTGTACGCGGTCGCGAACGGGACGGTGACGTGGGCCAGACCGGAGGCCACGTTGACGACGCGCCCGTGCGACTCACGCAGGGCCGGCAGCGCGGCGGACGTCACGCGCCAGGGGCCGACGAGGTTGACGTCCAGCACCTTCAGCGCCGCTTCGTCCGGCGGCTCGGCCGCGCTCTGCGGCGTGCCGAGGCCGGCATTGTTGATGAGCACGTCGAGGCCGCCGAGCTGCTCGATCGCGGCGCTGACGGCGCGGTCCACGGATTCCTGCGAACGCACGTCGCACTCGATGTCCGCGCCGGCGAGGTCGAGCCCGACGACCTGCGCGCCGCGCGAACGCAACAACTGCACCGTGGCGCTGCCGATCCCGCCCGCGGCGCCGGTGATGATGATCCGCCTCATGTGACCACGTACTCCTCGTCCTTGAAACGCGCCGTCCGCTGCCGGTAGCGCCATGTCCAGTCAGGCCAGAGCGTCGGGTTGTTGCCCTGCTCGTCCTGGTACCAGCTCTTGCAGCCCGTGCTCCACACCGTGCCGCGCATGCGCCGCTGGACCTCGGCGTGGAAGCGCTCGACGACCTCCGGCCGCACCTCGACCGTGTGCGCGCCGGTGTGCAGCGCGTCGAGGACATAGGCGATCTGCGCCTCGATCATGTACACGACCGACGTGTGCCCGAGCCCCGTGTTCGGGCCCATCATCATGAAGAAGTTCGGGAAGCCGGGCACGGTCACGCCCAGGTGCGCGCGCGGGGAGCCGTTCCAGACCTCGGCCAGCGTGCGGCCGTCGCGCCCGCGGACCAGCCGGCCGACCGGCATGTCGAGGACCTGGAAGCCGGTGCCGAACACGAGCGCGTCGACCTCCAGCTCGCGCCCGTCGGTGAGCACGATCGAGCGCTCGCGCACCTCCGCGACGCCCTTGGTGACGAGTTCGACGTTCTCACGCGCGAGTGCCGGATACCAGTCGTTGGACGGCAGGATGCGCTTGCAGCCTGCGGTGTAGTCGGGCGTCGCCTTCGCGATCAGCTCGGGGTCCTTCAGCGCGCGCTCCATGTGCCGCCGGCCGGCCCGCTCGAGCAGCTTCATGCCCGGTGGGTACTTGACCATGCCCAGCACGAGCAGCTCGCGCGTGGCGTAGATGCCGGTGCGCAGCGCACGCTGCGCGAGCGGGAAGCGGCGGAACACGCGGCGTTCCAGGCGGCTGATCGGCCGCGCGCTGTGCGGCATCACCCACGGCGGCGTGCGCTGCACGACGTACAGCTGGTCCACCTCGGGCGCGATCCGCGGGACGTACTGGATCGCCGACGCGCCCGTCCCGATGCTCGCGACGCGCGTGCCGCGCAGGTCGACGCTGTGGTCCCAGCGCGCGGAGTGCATCTTCACGCCCTGGAAGCGCTCCAGCCCGGGGAAGTCCGGGAACCTGGGCTCCACCAGCGGACCGGTTCCGGCCACGAGCACCCGCGCGCGCACCGGACCGTCGCTCGTCTGCAGGTTCCAGCGCGCGCCGTCCCAGCGCGCGTCGCGCACCTCGCACTTCAGCCGGATGCGATCCCGCACACGCTCTGCCACCCGCTCCAGGTACGCGCGGATCTCCGGCTGGCGCGAGTACGTCCGCGTCCAGTCCGGGTTGGGCGCGAACGAGAACGAGTACAGGTGCGAGGGGACGTCGCAGGCGCAGCCCGGATACGTGTTGTAGTGCCACGTCCCGCCGACGCCGTCGCCGCGCTCGAGGACGACGAAGTCCTCGATCCCCTCCTGGCGCAGCCGCACGCCGAGGCCGAGGCCCGAGAAGCCGCTGCCGACGATGGCGATGTCGACGTCCATGCCGGTTACATTGCCGTAACTTACGCCTCTGTAACCTGACATTGGTCACATGCGGATGAGCGCCGAGCAACGCCGGGAGCAGCTGCTGGAGGCGACCAAGGCGATGGTGCTGGAAGAAGGCTTCCACGCGGTGTCGATCGAGGCCGTCGCGCGCGCCGCCGGCATCACGCGCCCGATCGTCTACGGCCACTTCGACGACCTCGCCGGCCTGCTCGAAGCGCTCGTGGACCGCGAGGCGCTGCGCGCGCTCGGCCAGCTCCCGGAGACCTACGACGACCTGCTCGGCGCGCTGACCGCGTACCTGCACGCGGTGCAGTCCGATCCCGGCACCTGGCGGCTCGTGCTGATGCCGCAGGAGGGCGCGCCGCGGTTGCTGCACCAGCGGATCGCGGCGGGCCGCGCCGCGGTGGTCGCACGGTTGGCGGCGGCGGCGCCCGACGGCCTGCCCGATCCCGAGCTGACGGCACACATGCTGCGCGCCTATGCGGACGAGGCGGCCCGGCTCACGCTCGAGGGCTTCGACGTCGAGCGCATCCTCACGCTCACCCGCTTCACGCTGGACAAGCTGACCCGGTGATCCTCCCGGACCTCGGACTGCTGCGCAGGCGGCGCGACCTGCGGCTGATGGTCGGCGGCTCGACCGTGTCGTCGATCGGCACCCAGTTCACGCAGGTTGCGCTCGCCGTGCACGTCTTCGACCTCACGGACTCGACGGTCGCGGTCGGCTTGATCGGTATCGCGCAGTTCATCCCGATCATCGCGCTGGCGCTGATCGGCGGCGCGCTCGCGGACTCCTTCGACCGGCGCAAGCTGATCTTCGGCGCCGAACTCGCCTCCGGGTTCATCTCCGCCGTCCTGCTCGTCAACGCGCTGCTGCCGGACCCGCAGCTGTGGGTGCTGTACGTCGCCGCGACGCTGTTCGCCGCGGCCAGCGCCGTGCTCCGGCCGCCGCTGGACGCGCTGCTGCCGCGGCTGGTCGAGCGCGACGAGCTCAAGGCGGCGTCAGCGATCTCGTGGTCGCTGATGAGCGTGAGCGGGATCGTCGGGCCGGCGCTGGCGGGCCTCGTGATCGCGGCCGGCGGGGTGGAGACCGCGTACGCGATCGACGTCGTCTCGTTCGTCGGCTCGCTCACCGCGTTCGCGCTCATGCGCACGCCTCCCCCGCCGCCGGACGCCGAGCCGCCGAGCCTGCGCGGCGTCGTCGAGGGCATCCGGTATGCCGGGTCGCGCCAGGAGATCCTCGGCTCCTACGTGATCGACATCCACGCGATGTTCTTCGGCATGCCGTTCGCGCTCTCCCGGCAGTGGCGGAGCGCTACGGCGGGGCGGAGGTCGTCGGCCTGCTGTGGGCGGCGCCCGCGGTCGGTGCGATCGTCGCCATGCTCACGTCCGGCTGGAGCGTGCGCGTGCACCACAACGGGCGCGCGATCGTGTGGGCCGCGGCGGGCTGGGGCGCGTTCGTGGCGCTGTTCGGGTTCGCGGACTCGCTGTGGCTCGCGCTGGTCGCGCTGGCCTTCGCGGGCGCCGCCGACGCCATCAGCGGCATCTTCCGCGGCGCGCTCTGGAACGAGACGATCCCGGACCGCCTGCGCGGCCGCTTGGCAGGGATGGAGATGATCTCCTGGTCGAGCGGCCCGTTGCTCGGCAACGCGCGGGCGGGCTTCGGCGCTTCGCTGTTCGGGCTCGGGCCGTCGATCGTGATCGGCGGGGCGATCGTGGTCGCCGGGTGCGCGGCGTTGGCCGCGGCGCTCCCGCGCTTCTGGAACTACGACTCCAGAGATTGAAGGCGGCGAGCGGCCTCGTCGATCACGGGGAGGCGCTTGCAGAAGGCGAAGCGCAGGTAGGGCGCCAGCCGTTCGGGGGTCGCGCTGAACACCGACGTCGGGATGGCGACGACGCCCGCCTCGTACGGCAGCTCGCGCGCGAACTCCGTCGCGTCCCGCCCGACATCGACGTTGGCGAAGTACGTGCCCTGCGGGCGCGCGACGGTGAAGTGGCTGAACGCGTCGCACAGGTGGTCGCGCTTGGCCTGCAGCTCGAGCGCGAACGCGCGGTACCAGTCGTCGTCCAGGCGCAGCGCCGCCGCGCCCGCGTGCTGGAACGGCGTCGCGCCCGCGAAGGTCAGGAACTGCTTGGCCGCCCGCACCGCCGCGACCAGCTCCGCGGGACCCGTCGCCCAGCCGACCTTCCAGCCCGTGACGCTGAACGTCTTGCCCAGGCTCGAGATCGACAGCGTCCGCTCGGCCATCCCCGGCAGCGTGGACAGCGGGATGTGCTCGAGCCCGTCGAACACGAGGTGCTCGTAGACCTCGTCGGTGATCGCGATCAGGTCGTGCTCGATCACGACGTCGGCGATCCGCTGCAGCTCCTCGCGGCTGAACACGCGTCCGGTCGGGTTGTGCGGCGAGTTGATGAGGATCACGCGCGCCTTCGGCCCGACGACGATGTCGTCGAACGTGAAGTCCGGCGGGTCGAGCGGGATCGGCACGAACCGCGCGCCGGCCATCGCCGTGGCGGCGGGATAGGAGTCGTAGTACGGGTCGAACGCGAGCACGTCGTCGCCGGGCTCGCACAGGCCGAGGATCGCGGCCGCGATCGCCTCCGTCGCGCCCATCGTCACCTGCACCTGCGAGGCCGGGTCGAGCTCGATCCCGTAGAAGCGCTGCTGGTGCTCGGCGATCGCGGCGCGCAGCGCGGGCACGCCGGGCAGCGGCGCGTACTGGTTGCGGCCGTCGCGCATCGCGGCCTGCGCCGCCTCCAGCACGGCCGCCGGGCCGTCCTCGTCGGGGAAGCCCTGTCCGAGGTTGATGGCCCCGGTGCGCTCGGCGAGCGCGGACATCTCGGTGAAGATCGTGGTGCCGAATCCGGCGAGGCGTGACGCGATCACGCGCGGGACGCTATCGGCAGCGCGGGTCGCGCGTCGCCGCTGCGCCCCCGTAGATCCCCGCCGCGATGTCCACGTCCGCGGGCGCGGGCACGCACGCCAGCTCGGAGCTGGTCGGGCGCGTCGCCGCCAGTGAGGGCGCGCAGCGCGTGTCGAACGCGCGCGGCGACATCACCGAGCAGTCGTGGCCGTCGCGGTGGTGCAGGCCGAGCACGTGGCCGAGCTCGTGCGCCGCGACCCACACCGACAGCGGTCGAGGCTCGCCGCCGAGGTTGCCGCGCATGATGATCTCGCTCGTGCCGTCGCTCGGGCGGCCGATCGACGTGCTGTAGCCGAGGCAGTCGCGCCCGCAGAGCTCGATCAGGCGCTCGTCGTCGCTGCGGACGATCACGTCGGCGTCCCGCTGTTCTCGGACCACGCGGATCGTCACGTTCGCGCCGGAGTCGGTCCAGCGCTCGGCGGCGGTGATCATGGTGTCGGTCATCCCGCTTGCGTCGTAGACGTTCACGACGCCACGGGGCCAGCGGTTGTCGTCGGTGCCGGCCACCGCGGTGAACATCCGCGGGGCGAGCAGGAGGCTGAGGACGGCGGCCATGGCGACGAGCACGTAGGCACGTCGAGGCCGCCCAGGTCTATGGGCAAATGCACGCACGAGGATTGAGGTGCGGGCGGCCTCGTTTCCGGGACAGTGAAGCTGCGGCGCTCTGTGCGCCGAAGGCCCCCGCCACTTCTAATGGTTGCCCAGCGCCCCTTCAGCCAAACCGGAGGGTGTGGATCGAGACGTCCTTGCCAGGTTCGGTCTCGTGCTCGAAATGCTGCAGGAAATGGGCGGCCCCGGCGCGGTTGGGATCGGCGATGAGCAGCCGCCCGCCAGGCGCCACCAGGCGCGGGAACAGCTCCGCCGCAGCGTCCGCGTTCGCGCGGGTGTAGAGCACGTCGGCGGCCAGGACGAGGTCGAACGGCCCGCGGGCCACGAGGGCGTTTCCGTGGGTTGACCAGTCCACGTGCGCGACCTCGCCGACGACGTCGTTGAGCGCCAGCACGTGCGCCGCGAAGGCGACCGCGTCGGTGGCGCCGTCGGTCGCCAACACGGTCGCGCCGGCGCGCGCCGCCATCACGCTCGGAAGCGCCAGGCCGCACCCGAGCTCGAGCACGCGCGTGCCCGCCGGCGGCGGGTCGTCGTACAGCGCGCCGGCCAGTCCGACGCCTGACGGCCACGGCCGCGCCCAGTACGGAACCGGACGGCCCGCGCCGCCCTCCTCGTGGCGCAGCTGCTCCCAGCTGGACGGGCACACGTAGTACGCCTGCCCGACGCGGCGCACGCTGATGTCCAGCAACGCGGGCGGAAGCTCGGACTCGGGGACGCCGCGCAGCGCCGCCAACTGCTCCGCGAGCGAGGTGCGGAGCGCGATGAGTGGATCGGTGTTTGGCACTACACTTCCTGAAGTCATGGCCCAGGACCTGCGTAACCGTCCCTGCGGGGGCCGCTACGGCGACATTGTGCAGGCGATCGGCAACACGCCGCTCGTCGAGCTCAAGCGCCTCTCGCCCAAGCCGGGTGTGCGCCTATGGGCGAAGATGGAGTCCCGCAACCCGACCGGCTCGGTCAAGGACCGCGTCGCGCGGGCCCTGATCGAGGACGCCGAGGAGAAGGGCGCGATCCGCCCGGGGCAGACCATCCTGGAGCCGACCTCGGGCAACACCGGCATCTCGTTGGCCATGATCTGCTCGCGCAAGGGCTACAAGCTCAAGGTCGTCATGCCCGACAACGTGACGCCCGAGCGCACCCAGTTGCTGCGCATGTACGGCGCGGAGATCGTCTACTCGCCCGGCCACCTCGGCTCCAACGGGGCCGTCGAGCTGGCGCTGAAGATGGCGTCCGAGGACTCGTCGTACTACATGCCCTACCAGTACGGCAACGCCGCCAACCCGGGCGCGCACTACAACGGCACGGCGCCGGAGATCCTCGAGGAGCTCGATGGCGAGATCGCCGCGTTCGTCGCGGGGCTCGGGACGGGCGGGACGCTGATGGGCGTCGGCCGCCGGCTGCGTGAGGAGCTCGGCGACGCGGTGAAGATCGTCGCCGCCGAGCCGATGCAGGGCGAGCCCGTCCAGGGCCTGCGCTCGCTCGACGACGGCTTCATCCCGCCGATCATCGACCTCTCCCTGCTCGACCGCAAGATCTTCGTCACCAACCACGACGCCATCGTGTGGACGAAGAAGCTGCTCGAGGAGGAAGGCATCTTCGCCGGCGTCTCGACGGGCGCGATCGCCTCGATCGCGGTCCGCATCGCCAAGGAGATGGACGAGGGCAACATCGTCTTCATCGTCTGCGACGACGGCACCAAGTACCTCTCGTCGGGCCTCTACACGACGCCCGTCGAAGAGCTCGAGAACCTGGACACGACCGTCTGGTGGTAACGCGCCGCGCCTTGCTGGGCGCCGGTGCGTTGCTCCTCGCGGGGTGCGGCCCGCCCGACGAGCCCGAAGTGAACGCCGCCCAGGTGTGGGGCGAGCAGCTGCGCGCGGTCCAGCGCGCGATCGCGTCCTATCCGGCGTCGGCCGGAATGCTGGAGACCCGCGCGCGTGAGCGCCTGCCGCTCCTGGAGTCGATGGCGGCCGCTGCGGGCGCGACGCCGACGGCCACGACGCCCAGTCTGCAGACCGCGCTCGAAGCCGAGCGGCTCGCGCTGCAGACGCACGTCGCCGCCGTGGGCCTGCTCGAGGACCGCGCCTCCCGCGAGCTGCTCGCCACGCTGATCGCGGCGGCCGCCGAGGCCGTCTCGGCGCTGCGGCTGGAGCTGGACGAGCCGGCGATCGTGGACGCCTTCCCCGGCCAGAGGAACCGCCCGTGAACCGGCGGCGATTCCTCGTGGGGGGCGCGGCGGCCGCGGTCGCCTTGAAGGCGGCGCCGGCGCTCGCGGCCGACGAGGGCACACTGCTGCTCGGGTTGTGGCGGCGGGAGATCGGGCTTGCGATGGCGTACGGGCAGCAAGTGCACACGCGCCCGGAGTTGTTCGGGCCCGCACGCCGGCACGCCAACGATCACGCGGCCGCGCTCGCCACCGAGCTCGCCGCGGTCGGGCTCGGCACGCCGGAGCCGCCGTGGACGCCGGACGAGCTCGACGTCTCCGCGCAGCGGCTGGCCACGGCGCGTCCAGCCGACGTGATGGCGAACGCCGTCCTGGCGCAGGAGTCGATGCTCACGCTCTACCAGGGCGCGCTCCCGTCACTCCCCGACGCGAAGATCGCGATGACCGCGGCCACGATCCTCGCCTCACATGCCCAGCATCTTTTCATCCTGCGCCGCGCCGCCTAGGTAACCTAAGGGCATGCCGTTCGGAGGCAACATCGGGATGGGCGAGATCATCATCGTGCTGGTGATCGCGCTGATCGTGCTCGGGCCCAAGCGTCTGCCGGACGCCGCCCGCTCACTTGGCCGCGGGATCCGCGAGTTCCGCACCTCGATCGCCGGCGCCACCAGCGGTGGCCGCCACGACGAGGACGAGGACTTCGACGCGCCCCTCACGCGGGCGAAGTAGCCCTGAGGATCTCGCGACAGCTTCTCGACGAGATCGTCGAGCACGCGCGCGCCGACGCGCCCAAGGAGTGCTGCGGCATGATCGCCACCCGCGACGGGGAGGCGGTCTCGGTCCATCGTGCGCGCAACGCGGCCAACAGCGCGCTCAAGTACGTGATGGACCCGAAGGAGCAGCTGCAGATCCAGACCGCGATCGACGACGCGGACCTCGATCTCGGCGCCATCTATCACTCGCACACGCGGTCGGATCCGGTGCCGTCCCAGACGGACGTCAACCTCGCCAAGTTCGACAACGACACGCCGAAGTGGCCAGGCACGCTGTTCCTGATCGTCGGCGTCAAGGCCGCCGAGCCCGACATCCGGCTGTGGTCGATCGTCGGCAACGACTACGAGCAGGTCGAGCTCGAGGTCACCGATTGATGCCGGCGCTCGTGTGCCCCGTGTGCGAGGCCGCGCACGAGCCGCACGAGCGCTTCTGCTTGGCCTGCGGCGTGCCGCTGGTTCACGGCGCGGGCGAAGGGCCCGAGCCGCGGCACGGCCGGCTCGCCGATCGCGCCCGCAAGGTCCACCCGGGCTACGCCGAAGGGCCGCTGGTCCGCGTCGCCACCGCGCGCCACCAGGCCGAGGCGGAGATGGTCCAGAACCTGCTGCTCGAGGAGGGCATCCCGTCGCTCGTGCGCCGCACGGGCGGCTTCGACGTCCCGGACTTCCTCGCCGCCGGCCCGCGCGACATCGTCGTCGCGGCGTCCGCCGAGGAGACGGCGCGCGCGCTGCTGGGCGACCGCCGCGAGGAGGCGCCGCTGGAGCCGCAGCGCCACCCCGCCTGGGTGCGCGCGCTAGCGGTGACGATGTCGGTGTTCGCGCTCGCCGCGTTCGCCTCGAGCGTCCTGCTGCCCTTCACCTAGGCGATTCAAGTGACTTCGCCACGCCTCCTCGGTGTGGCGCAGCGAGCGCGGGAACGCGACCTCGAGCGCACGGATCGGCCCGTCCGGGTGCGGGCCGCGGGCCAACGTGACGCACGCGCGCTCACCTTCCTCGCGCGCGAGCAGGTCGAAGACCGTGCCGCCCAGCAGCAGCGCGTCCGTGCGTGAGGGCGGGAACGCGGGCTTCGGGCCTTCGCGCAGCCGGCGCGCCACGGCCGGGCGCACGTGCCGCGTCTGCCCGCTCAGCCACTGGGCGGCGCCTTCGACGAGCCAGGCCCAGCGCGACCAGCGCGCGAGCCGCGTGGGCGTCGCGGGCGGTGGCAGCTTCGGGTGGCTGGCGGCGACGTAGCGGCGCGCGAGCAGCGCGGCGGGCGCGAGCATGAGCATCTCCAGCGAGCCCTCGACGTTGGACGCCCGGTGCGCCAGCAGCCGCGGGCAGAGCACGTGCAGCTCGCGCGTTCCCGCCCAGCCGACGACGTAGCGGCGCGCCGCGGGTGCCGTCAGCCGGCGGGCGACGGGCACCCAGGGCTGCGCCGTGTCCAGCTGGGCGGTGGAGGAGTGCAGGACCACCTCGAGCTCGCCGACGTCGGCGTCGAAGCGCTGCTCGAGCCGCCGGCGCGCGAGCTCGAGCTGGGTGAGCACCCGCTCGGCGTCCGCGGCGTCGCGCTCGTCGTGGCGCGCCACGAACGTCTCTGAGGGCGTGTCCACCCAGGCCATCGACGCATGACACTAGCTCGCGGTCAGGTCGACGAACGGGCCCACGCGTACGGGCAGCCGGCGCGCGGGCTCCCCGGGCCGCCAGGCGCCGAGCCGGCCGCGGCCGGCACTCCAGAACAGCCACCCGCTCGACGCCCACGCCAGGCGCGGGTACTGGGCGTCCAGGCGCGCGCCCGTGACGTGGCGCGTGAACCCGGTCGCGACCTCGACGACCGCGATCCGGTGCCCCGGCGTGGGGAGGGCCAGCAGTGCGCCGTCGGGCGAGAACGCGCCGAGGCGTGGGGTGAAGCGCCCCGGCACGGCGCGGCGGTTGAGGTACAGGAACTCGCACGGGTCGTTGCAGCTCGCGACCGTTGCGCCGTGCGTGGCGACTAGGAACGCGCCGGGCAGCCGGCGCACGCGGCGCTCGGTACGCGGGTCCCACACCTCCAGCCGGTCCCGCTGGAGCACCAGCCCGTCGTCGACCGCGGTGACCGGCCAACCGGGCAGCTGCCAGCGGCGCGTGAACGTCGGCGTGCCGTCCACGCGAACCTCCCGGACGCCGCGGAAGTAGCGATCCGTCGGCCGGTCGCTCTTGCGCCCGAGGATGTTCCAGACGCGGCCGGGCGTGGCCGAGGCTACGAAGAACATCCCTTCGCCGAGGCGGCGCGCGTCGCTGACGTCGGCGGCGAACGAGGTCGCCTCACCGAGCGCGAACGTGACGAGCCGGCCGCCCGTGAAGTGCACCATGTTCGGTGGGTCGCCGCCGCCGAGTTCGCGCAACTCGGTGCGTGTGGTGGCCGCGCCCGTGGCGGTGTCGACGACGGTCAGCGTGCCGGGCTCGCGCCCGGCGAGGTAGAGCGTGCCGGACGGCCCTCCGGAGGTCGCGGCAGCCTCGCCGCAGCCCGCGAGGGCCGCGGCGGCAAGGACGAGCATGCGGCGCATGCCCGTCCTACGTCAGATGGAGCGTGGAGAGTCCGCTACGCGTACCCGCCGCTGCACGCGGTGGGAGTTCTGGCCTCCAGGGCCATAACTCCCACCTGAACGAGCCCGCAGGGCGAGGCTCAGGCGTACGCCGGGGCGCCGTTGGCCTCGGCGATGCCCGCGATCTCCTGCGAGACCCGGTCGAACTCCTCGTCGGAGAGCACGGGCGTGCCCTCGAACGGCAGGTCGCGGGTGATCTCCAGCCACGACCGGCATCCGCCGTAGTCGTCGCGGACGCGCACGGTGACCGGGCGCGGGATGCGGTAGGTGCGCAGCAGCAGGACGTGGAGCGGGTGGCGGCGCTTCCACGCGAGCCGCTTCTCGGCGTAGTCCGTCGTCCAGACGTGGAACGGCGTCAGCGCGTCCAGGGCGCGCCGGTCGGTCACGGTCCAGGCGCCGGCGACCTCGGCCCAGGCCCGGATGCGCACGCGGTCGGGCTGGGGGATCCCACCGTCCGTCGTCAGCGCACGAGCGGGCGGCTCGCCCTCGGGCCACACGCCCTCCTCGAGGGCGCGCCGCAACTCGGGCTGGTGAGACTCACGCACCAGATCGTTGCGCTGGTGATCGAACGTCGGATACAGGAAGAACCGGTCGTGCTCGAGGGCGAAGTGCTTGCCCGTCTCGCGTATGCCGCCCTTGCGGAGAGTGAGCAGTTGCTCACCTTCGGCGAGGGCACGCACGGTGACGGCCCATTCCTTGAAAGCGATCGGCATAAAGGTGGGTGAAAGGAGGGTTGTAAGACCTACGGGTTCCCTGCACAGCGAGCGTGCGCCACGACCCTGCCCGAAGCTGCGTCGGGGAAACCTCCCGTAAGGCGTCACATACTATGCACAAGGCCGAGAAATCACCAAATGCCCCTGCAAAACAGCAAGTATTTCGAATAATGTCCGATTTCCCGGCATGAGTGCCGGCGCGCCAGATGTTCACGTGCGCGAACCAGTGAGGCCCTCGATCACTTCGATCACCGCTGCGAAGTCCTGGTCGCCCAGGCCGCGTCCCATCCCCGCGCCGTAGAGCTCGGCGGCGAGCCCCGCGAACGGGAACGTGCCACCGGCTGTCCGCGCCTCAGAGAGGCACAGCTGCACGTCCTTGAGCATGTGCGCGAGCTTGAACAGCGGCGTGAAGTCGTGCTCGAGCATCGGCTTGCCTTTCAGCGCGCGCATCGTCGAATCGCTCGAGCCGCCGTCCATCGTCTCCAGCAGCGCGTCCACGTTCACGCCGGCCTGGCGCGCCAGCACGAGTCCCTGCGCGAGCGTGGCGCAGTTGACCGCGGTGATCGCCTGCGTGATCACCTTCACGGCCTGGCCCTGGCCCGCCTCGCCGCAGACGACGATCTTCTCGCCCATGATCTCGAACAGCGGGCGCGCGCGCTCGATGTCGGCCTGCGCACCGCCGACCATGATCGTCAGGGTCCCGGTGCGGGCCTTGGGGGAGGAGCCGGTGACCGGCGCGTCGACGAACGCGTGGCCCTCGGCGCTGCAGCGCTCGGCCAGCTCGCGAGCGGTGCCGGGCGCGATCGTCGACATGTCGATGAACAGCGTCCCGGGCTTGGCGCCCTCCAGCGCCTGCCCGAGCATGTCGGTGACCTGGGCGCCGTCGACCACCATCGTGATCACGACGTCGGAGGCCTCCGCCACCGCCTTGGGCGAGTCCACGACCGTCCCGCCGTGCTCTTGCGCCCACGCCTCGGCCTTCTCCCGCGTGCGGTTGAAGACGGTCAGCTCGACGCCCGCCTTCGCCAGGTTCATGGCTTGCAGGGAGCCCATGATCCCGAGCCCGATGAAACCGACCTTCTCAGCCATACCCGCCGCCTCCCGAAGTCTCGTTCGTCGCTGTCCGGCCCGGAACGTTTGACCTCAACCTCAGGGTTGGAGTCCACGCCCAGGCTAGCCAGGCGTGGACGCTAGCGGCTACGCGGCGGCCTGCAGCTGTACGTCTTCGGTCTCGGCCAGGTGCTGGTGCGACGGGCAGTACCCGTTGTGCGGCAGCGGCGTGCGCTGGCACGGGGTGCCGCGGCGGGTGGTGGCGCGGCACTCGAGGCGCTCGGCGACCGGGTTCGCGGCGAAGTACTCGCGCGCGAAGGTCATGTAGCGGTCGCACACCTTGTACACGCGCAACTGGGACGACATCGGGAAGTAGATCCGGATGTCGTTGAAGAGCGTCTTGGTCGGCTTGGCGAAGTAGTGCCAGTCCGTGGCCAGTCGCTCCACGCAGGTCTCACACGAGCGCAGGACACGCTCGTGGTTGATCGTGGCGCCGTCGTGCTCCTCGATGATGTCGGAAGCAAGCTCTCGATAGATGGAACGGCTGAAGTGGTACATCTCTGTCTCCCCGGGACTGCCATTGCGGCGGCGGTCCCCTCCGTGGCCCGGTGGAGGGGTGTTTGCCGCACCTACCGAAACTCCAAACGTCGACATTGTTGACTTCGCGTTAAGAAGCCCCGGCAGCCGAAGTCACCAGGTCTCGAAGCGCGGGATCTCGGCGGCGGGGTCGAGGATCGTGTGGCGGCCGTCGAGGGCCGGATCGGTCTCCGGGAACTCGGCCCGGCCGTGTGCTCCCCGCGTCTCCTGGCGGTGCAGCGCGCTGGCGGCGACGAGCCGGGCGAGCGGGTAGGGATCGCGCGCGAGGCGCTCGAGATTCGGTTGCGAGCGCTCGAGGCCGGCGAGCTGCCAGACCGCTTCGCGCGTCTCGCGAGATGGCGCCTCGACGTTCGCCTCGATCACGGCGCCGTCAGTCGGCGGCGGGTCGTCGAGCGCGGCGAGCGCGGCGCGGCGGCCGAACACGAAGCACTCGCTCAGTGAGTTCGACGCGAGCCGGTTCGCGCCGTGCAGCCCGGTGCACGCGGCCTCGCCGACGGCGTACAGGCGGTCCTGCGCACGGCCGTCGAGGTCGGTGACGATGCCGCCCATCACGTAATGGCTCGCGGGCGCGACGGGAATGCGCTCGGTCGTGGGGTCCAGCCCCGCCTGCTGCAGCGCTTCGACGATGTTCGGGAAGCGCTTGGGGTCGACCTGCGTCATGTCCAGCAGCGCCTTCTGGCCGGGCAGGTTGAAGATCGCGCGGGCGACATGGTCGCGCGGCTCGAGCTCGTTCACGAAGCGCTCCCCCGCGTCGTCGTGCAGCGTCGCGCCTTCGCCGCGGACGGCTTCGGAGATCAGGAAGCCTTCGCGGCCTTTGAGACCGACCACGGCGGTCGGGTGGAACTGCGTGAACTCGAGGTCGGCGAGTTGCGCGCCCGCCGCCCGGGCGAGGATGAGGCCGGAGCCGAACGAGCCCGGCGGGTTGGTCGTGCGCGACCACAGCGCGGCCGCGCCGCCGGTGGCGAGGATGGTCGCTCGCGCCGCGATGGTGGTGCCGCCGCGCAGCATGACGCCGCCGCCCTCGAGCAGCCCGGCGACGCGTTCCTGCTCGAGGATCGTGATCTGCGGGTGCTCGGCGGCGGCCGCGGACAGCGCGCGCAGGATGCGGCGGCCCGTCGCGCTGCCGCCGGCGTGGATGATGCGGCGGCGGGTGTGGCCGCCTTCGAGGCCGAGCGCGAGGTCGCCGTGGCGGTCGGCGTCGAAGTGGCAGCCGAGCTCCTGCAGCTCGCGCACGCGCGCGGCGGCCTCCCCCGTGAGGACCTCGGCGGCGGCGCGCTTGGTCAGGCCGCGGCCAGCTTCGAGCGTGTCTTCGAGATGCAGCGCGGGCGAGTCGTCGATCGCGAGCGCCGCGGCGGCGCCGCCTTGGGCCCAGTAGGAGGCGGTCTCGGCGAGCGGGCGAGCGCTCACGAGGGCAACGCGCGCGCCCCGGCGGGCCGCCGTGAGGGCGGCGAACAGCCCGGCAGCACCGGCGCCGACGACCACGAGTTCGTTACGCACGGGTCAAGACGCTATTACGGTGTTGGCGATGGAGGAGACCTCACGGCGCGCGCTGTGGCTGCGCGACGACGATTTCATGGCCCACGACGTGCCCGGCCATCCCGAGCGCCCGGCCCGGATTCGCGCGCTCGAGGCCGAGATGAGCGCGAACGGGTGGTTCGGCGCGCACCGGGTGCATGCGGAGGAGGTCCCGCGCGAGTCGCTGCTGCCGGTGCATCCGGAGGCGCACGTCGCGTCGCTGGAGGCGTTGTGCGCGGACGGCGGGGGCGCGATCGACGCGGACACGTACGCGGTGCCGGGGACGTACTCGGCGGCGCTGCGAGCCGCCGGGGGTGCCGTGCAGCTCGTGGACGCGCTGTTGGGCGGCGACGCCGACGTGGGCGTGAGCGCGCTGCGGCCTCCCGGCCATCACGCCGAGGCCGCGCGCGCGATGGGGTTCTGCTTCTTCGGCAACGTCGCGGTGGCCGCCCGGCGCGCGACCGTCGCCCACGGGCTCTCACGCGTGCTGATCGTCGACTGGGACGTCCATCACGGCAACGGGACCAACGACATCTTCCATGCCGACGACGACGTGCTCTTCGTCTCCGTGCACGAGTCGCCGCTGTATCCCGGGACCGGGCCGGCGTCGGACGTGGGCTCGGGCGCGGGGGAGGGGTTCACCGTGAACCTGCCGGTGCCGGGCGGCAGCGGCGACGCCTGCTACCGGTCGCTGGTCGAGCACGTCGCCTGCGGGCTCGTGCGGGCGTGGGAGCCGCAGCTCGTGCTCATCTCCGCGGGCTTCGACGCCCACCGCGACGACCCGCTCGCGACCTGCCGCGTGAGCGAGGCGGGGTTCGCGGGGATGGCCGCCTCGCTGCGGCGCGCCGCCGACGGGGTGGGCGCGCCGGTGGGCGTCGTGCTGGAGGGCGGCTACGACCTCGGCGCGCTCAGCCGCTCGATGGCCGCGGTCATGCCGGTCCTGGTCGACGCGTCCACGCCGAGCGCGGACGCCGTGGACGTCGAGGTCCACCCGCTCGCGCGGGACGCGTTCAGCCGGTTGGCCCCGTGGTGGCCGGCTCTCGGCTAGTTGGCGCTGCCGGGCCGCTTGATGTACGCGTCGGAGTACTCGGCCTTGATGTCGGGGAGCGCGTCCTCGGCCTCGGACTCCGAGCTGTAGGTACCGCTGAAGACGACCTGATAGCCGCCGTTCAGGTTCGAGTAGTCGTCCGAGTTGAGGATCCCGACGGTGAGACCCTTGTCCTGCGCCTCCTGAGCGACCTCTTCTGCGCGGCTGAGGTTGTCCGCCGACTCGATGATGATCGTGTAGTCCCCGTCGCCGCCGGTCCAGCTCTCGAACGTGCCGCTGCCCGGGTCCGGGTCCGGCTCCGGCGACGGTTCCACGGTCGGCTCCGGCGTGATCTCGGTGGTCGGGTCCTCCGTCGGCGAGGCCTCCGGCGTCAGGCCCGGGTCCGCGGTCGGCGAAGGCGTGACGCTCGGGCTGGTCGGGATCGGCGAGATCGTCGGCGTCGCCGCGGGCGGAGCCGCGGACGCGCCCGGCGACGGCGTCGGATTCCCGGCCGTCTGCTGCTCCTGGTTCGACAGCGCCGCGATCGCCAGGATCACGCCCAGGATCGCCAGCGCGACCAGGCCGCCGCCCAGGTAGATCGGCACCCGCCAGCCGCGCGACTCGACCACCTCGGTCCCGGCCGCCGCACCACACGCCAGGCACCACTCCTGCCCCAGAGCCAGCGTGCTCCCGCAACGGGGGCACCGCCGCTCCGGCGGGGCAACCGGCGTCGTCGCGTCAGGGGGCGGGGGCGGGGTCTCCATCGTGCTCACGGGCGTCGCTCCACAGGGCTGAACACAGATCCATTGCGCGGCGAGTCCCCGCCCTCGTCCCTCGGGGCCTCACCGTTGCGGTTCGCCGTGCCGTCCTCGGCCGGCGGAACATCTTCACGCGCGGCCTCGGCGGGCGAGCCCGCGGCCGTCGCGTCCTCGGAACGCGCGGTCTCGGCGCCCGGCGCCGCGTCGTGCGGCTCGCCGGGCGCGCCTTCGGTCGCGCTCGTGGCGGCCGGCGCCTCGGCCGGCGCGGCCTCGCTCGGCGTGTCGGCCGGCGACGAGTCCTGCGGCTCGCCGGCCGCGGCTTCGGTCGCGCTCGTAGCGGCCGGCGCGGCCTCGTTCGGCGCGGCAAGGTTCTGCGGCTCGCCCAGCGCGTCTTCGCCTGCGCCGGCGGCGGCCGGCGTCTCGGCCCGCGCCTCGGCCGGCTCGCCTTCGACGGGTGTGGCGGCCTGCGGCTCGCCGGCCGCGGCTTCGGTCGCGCTCGTGGCGGCCGGCGCGGCCTCGTTCGGCGCGGCGACGGCCTGTGGCTCGCTCCGTGCGTCTTCGCTCGTGCCCGTGGCGGGCGGCGACTCGGCGGCGGGCTCGCTCGTCGTGTCGGCCGGCGTCTGGGCGGCGGCGGACGTGGACAGGGCCTCGGTGGTTGCGTCGGGGGTCGCCGGCGCGCTTTCACCGGTCGAGCCGGACGACGCTTCGCGCCGCGGCCATTGGAAGTCGGCCCCCGCGGACGGGTGGTCGGGGTCCAGCGGCGAGATCTCCTGGGTCGGCTGGTCGACCGGCGCGACGGCCGGGGCGACCGGCGCGATCACCGGCTCGGGTGCGGGCTCCGGGGCGGCGGCGCTGGCGCTCGCCTTGCGCGCGGACTCGGTCAGCGGCAGGCCGCAGTTCGAGCAGAAGTGCGCGGAGCTGCTGAAGAGCTCGCCGCACTGGGGGCACTCGCCGCCGATGCCGGGCTCGCGGACGATCACTTGGCGGCGGACGTCGTCCAGCCGCGTCTCGATCTCGTGCAGCTCATTGTCCACGCGGCCGAGGCGCGTGAGCTTGGTCTCGCGCAGGCGGCGGTGCGCCTCGTGCTCGATGTCGTGCGCGGTCCGGTGGAGCTCGTAGACGAAGCCGCCGAGGTCGCGCAGCAGCACCTCACGCGCAGCGCGCAGGAACGCCGCGCGGCGGCGCAACTTGCTGCGACGCGCGCTGGTCGGCGGGGCGGCCGCGAGCTCGTCCGGGTCCAGGCCCGCCGGAAGGTCCGCGACGGGCAGCGCCTCGGGCGGCTGAGGGCCGACGGCGCCGGGATACGCCGCGGCCTGCGGCGGATACGGACCGGTGAAGGCGGCAGGCGCTCCGTAGGCGACCGGGGGCACGCCGGGCTGCCCCGGATAGCCGACCGGAACCGTGCCGGGCTGTGCGGCGTACCCGGGCTGCGCGGGAACCGCGCCCGGCTGCGGCGAGTACGGCTGTGCCGGGTAGGGCTGCGGAGCGCCGGCCTGCGTCGGGTAGCTCTGCGGCTGCCCCGCGCCGGGCGGGATGATGGCGGTCGGCTGGTCCGGAGTCGCCGTGGGATGAGTGGCACCGGCTTCGGCGGGGCCGGTGTGGGCCGCCGCGGGCTGTGCCGGCTCGTTGCTCGCGGGGGAGGCGAGGGGATCGCCGGACGTCAGCGGCGTGGCGGCGGCGCCGCTCGGTGAAGGCTGCGGAAACGACGTTGGGACGTAGCCCGTCGCCGGGTCTTGACCGCCCGGGGCGGCAGGCCCAGGCGTGGACGCCGCCGGGTCTGCGAGCAGCGACCGATGGCCGCTCTCCTCGGCGGGGTTGGAGGCGGGCGCGTCCGCGGCTCCCGGCTCGGCCGCGGTCTGCGGCTCGTTCGCTTCAGGACCCTCGGAGCGCCGGCCGGACAAGCGTCGAAACAGGCCGCTCATAAGTCGTCGGGTTCCGCTCGGGACTCCGAGAGGTCGAGTATAGGGTCGGGTTCAGCCACCGCGACCGACTTCAACGGATGGGCGGCTCATTCGCTTCGCTCTAAGAGCAGATCTCGCCACGCGTCGACCACTCGCGCGGCCATCGCGTCGGCCGAGAACAGCTCCGCGCGGCCGCGCCCGTCCACGCGCGGGTCGGCGGCGGCGAGATGTGGGGCGAGCGCGGCACGCCAGGCGTCGCGGTCCCACTCGCCGCAGTAGGCGCCTTCGATCCCGTCGAGCACGACCGGATGGATGCCGACAGGCGTTCCCAACGCGGGCACGCCGCAGGCCAGCGCCTCGATCACGGCCAGCCCGAACCCCTCCTTCGACGACGGGACGAGCACCGCGTTGGCGGCGTTGATCCAGTACGGGACCTCGTCCGGCGGGACACCGCCGAGGGTGAGCAGCGGGACCTCGCCCGCGGCCTCGACCGCCCGGTCGTAGCGCTTGAGCGGCCGCGACGGGTCGTGCGGGAACAGCAGGTACGGGCCGTCCGGGTCCAGCCCCAGGCGGGCGCGGGCCTCCGCACGCGGGATCGGGCGGAAGCGGTGCAGGTCGATGCCCACGGGCAGGACCGCGACGCGCCGCCGCGTGCCGGCGCCCGGGAGGTTCGTGCTGAACTCGCGCGAGACCGCGGCGGCGAGCGCGGTGAAGGGCAGGATCGCGCGCGTGGCGAGGTAGGAGCGGCGCACGAGCAGGTCGTTGCCGTGCAAGGTGACGACCACGGGCCCGAGCCCGGCGAGCACGGCCGGCCACGCCGTCAGCCCGAAGTGCGCGTGGACGATGTCGAACCGCTGGCCCCGGTAGCGCGAGCGCAGCACGCGCGCGGCGTTGACCAGCGAGCGCGGCCCCGGCCCGAACGCGAACAACTCGACCTCGACGTCCTCGCGGCGCCGCAGCGCCTCGACCTGATCGCGCACAAAGGGGCCGAGCGCCGGGCGCTGTGCGGTGGGGTACATGTTCGACACGATCAACGCTCGCACGGCGCAAGACGCTACCCGCGCGTCTTTTTCTACGAAGTCGGCACAGATTTGTTGCAAGTACGCGTAGAGCCGTTGCCGCCCCTCCCCGGACACTGCCGACAGCCCGCAACCGGTGCGGGCAACCACCCTTTCGGAGGTCGCGAGATGTACGAGTTGATGGGCCGCACGCACGCGTGGCTGGCGCAGGAACGAGGGCAGGGGACGGTCGAGTACGTGGGCCTGATCATGCTGCTGGCGGCCGTGATGGCCGTGGTCGCGGCGGCGGGCAAGGACGCCGGTATCGCGGCGACGATCGTCAACAAGCTCAAGGGCGCGATCAACGGCATCACGTAACGGGCGCTGAGGGAAGGGGGACGGAGGCTGCCGATGAGGGCTTTGCCAGACTGGCGGCGTGGTCGCTCCGTTCCCCACGCCCGCGCGCTCGCGCGGCGCCCAGACCCGCACGCCAGGAGGCGCAGGATGACCCGCGAGAGAAGTGGCGGCCGCGCGCCGGACGAGCTTCGGCCCGTGACGATCGAGCCCGGCTTCGTGAGGACCGCGACCGGCAGCGCGCTCATCTCGTGCGGCGGCACGCGCGTGATCTGCACGGCCTCTGTGCACGAGTCCGTGCCGAAGTGGATGGCCGGCCAGGGCCGCGGCTGGATGACCGCCGAGTACGGGATGCTCCCCGCCTCGACGGGCGACCGCAAGCAGCGCGACGTCACGAAGGGCCGCGCCGACGGCCGTACCGTGGAGATCCAGCGCCTGATCGGCCGCAGCCTGCGCGGGATCGCCGACCTCAACGCGCTCGGCGAGCGCACGGTCTACGTGGATTGCGACGTGCTGGAGGCTGACGGCGGCACCCGCTGCGCGTCGATCACGGGTGGGTACGTCGCCCTGGCGCTGGCCTGTCGGCGCCTGCAGGACGAAGGGCTGCTGGAGCGCTCGCCGCTCACGGGGACGATCGCCGCCGTCTCGTGCGGCGTGGTCGACGGCGTCCCGCTGCTCGACCTCGACTACCCCGAGGACTCCACCGCGGAGGTGGACGCCAACGTCGTCATGACCGGCGAGGGCGGGCTGGTCGAGGTGCAGGCGACGGCCGAGCGCACGCCGTTGAGCCGCGCGCACCTCGACGAGCTGCTCGCGCTCGCCCAGACAGGCATCGAAGGCCTGCGCGCCGCGCAGGAGGCGGCGCTGGCGCTGTGACCGCGATCGTCCTCGCCACCCGTAACGCGCACAAGGTGCGCGAGTTCGAGCGCCTGCTCCCCGGCGTGGACATCGCGCCCCTGCCGGAGAGTGCGCCGACGCCGGAGGAGACCGGGTCGACCTACGCCGAGAACGCGTTGATCAAGGCGCGCAGCGCAGCCCAGGCCACGGGGGAGCCGTCCTTCGCGGACGACTCCGGCATCGAGGCCGAAGCGCTGGACTGGCGCCCCGGCGTCTACACCGCCCGGTTCGCCGGGCCGAACGCGACCGACGGCGAGAACCTCGCGAAGTTGCACCGCGAGGCGCCGGCCGGCTCGCGGGCCCGCTACGTGTGCGTGATCGCGTTCGCAGCACCGGACGGGCGCGAGGAGCTGTTCGAGGGCACGTGCGAAGGGACGCTGGCGCAAGAGCCCGCCGGTGGCGGCGGCTTCGGCTATGACCCGTTGTTCGTGCCGGTCGAGTTCCCGGACCGCACGATGGCCGCGCTGACCGACGACGAGAAGGACTCGATCTCGCACCGCGGCAAGGCCGCGCGGGCGATGGCAGCCTGGCTCGAGGGGCGTGGCGCCTAGTCCCGGAGCGTGTCCGAACGCGCGTGCACTCGGGTGGGCGACGAAGGTTTCGAATAGCGAAAGGTTCGTCGCCGACCCACCCTGGGCGCGTGTTCGTTTCGCGAGGGCCGCGGCGTTCGCCGAAACGACGCGGCCGAGCTCAGAACAGGTTGATCGCCGCCGCGATCGCGACGGCGAGCGTCACGCCCGCATACCCCGTGTATCCGGACAAGACCAGGATCAGCGCCGCCACCAGGCAGCTGCCGACGGTGACGATCCATGCGACTCGATTGAGCTGGGACACGAGTCCCTATTGTCGCGGACGCACCTGATGTCCTCCCTCACGCCCGATCTCGCCCTCGCGTACGTGCGCGAGTTGTCCGCCGACGTGCGCGCCGGAATCGTGCTCGATCCCGTGACCGGCGAGGTGCTCGCGGGCGACCCCCGTCTCGCCGAGCCGGCCAGGGAGCTGTTCGCCGGCCACCCGCACGCGCGGGAGCTGCACGGCTCCGAAAGCGGAGCCCAGGTGTTCGCGATCCGGGACGGACACCGCGCGCTCGTCGTCCTCACCGGCCCGCACGCGCTGCCGGGCCCGATCCGCCGTGACCTGCGCACGGCGCTGTGCGGAACCGCGCCGGAAAGCGCGCAGGAAACCCCGTCCGCACGCCCGGGCGAGGCGCTTGTGAAGGCTGTCGTGACAGCTGCTGCTGACGCTTTTCGGCCCTAGAGCGTGGATTCTCAGACCATTTTTCGCCCGCAGATCTTCGCAAATTGCGGGTTTTTTCGCTATGGTGCGCCGACCCCGTCCGAAGCCACTGTTAGCTTCGGGCCTCCACCAGCAATCCCACTTGGGGATCCACAGGAGGACGCATGACGAAGAACGAGTTCGTCGACAAGGTCGCCGAGCAGACCGGCTTCAGCAAGAAGGACGCGGGCGCTGCCGTCGATGCAGTGCTGAACTCGATCGAGAGCGCTCTCGGCTCGGGCGAAGAGGTCAACTTCACCGGTTTCGGCAAGTTCCATGTCGCGGAGCGTGGCGCGCGCGAGGGTCGTAACCCCCGCACGGGCGAGACGATGACCATCTCTGCCAGCCGGGTGCCGCGCTTCACGGCCGGCTCGGGCCTCAAGAAGGCCGTCAAGTAGTCGCGACCACGAGGGGCGCCGGCGCTATCGCCGGCGCCCGGCTGGGCCTGTAGTCAACCCACATGACCCAAACGGGCAACGGAGGGCCGAGTCCCAGTCCGACGTTCGGCGATCGGCTCAGCACGGCCGTCGCCGAACGCGAGTCGCAGATCGTGCTCGGCATCGATCCCGATCCGGCGAAGCTCTGGCCGGCCGCGATCGACCGCACGAGCGAGGCGCGAGCGCGGCTCGCGCTCACCTTCTCCGACGCTGAAGAGGCCGCGGGCGAGCAACCGCCCCGCCCCGGTGTCGTCGCCAGATTGGAGACTGCCGCGGCCGTGCTCGCGCACTGCCGGGCGATGATCGACGCGGTCGCACCGGCCGTCGTCGCCGTCAAGCCGCAGCTGGCCTGCTTCGAGCGCCTGGGCGCGCCGGGCTGGCTCGCGCTCGAGCACATCACGTCTTACGCCCGCGAGCAGGGCCTGCTCGTGCTCGCCGACGGCAAGCGCGGCGACGTGCCCGTCACCGCCGCGGCCTACGGCCAGGCGCTGGTCGCGTCCACGCCGTCGCCGTTCGGCCACGTGGACGGCCTCGGAGCCGACGCGTTCACCGCGAACCCGCTGCTCGGCCGCGACTCGCTCGAGCCGCTCGTGCAGGCGGCCCGCGAGCACGGTGCGGGGGTGTTCGTGCTCGTCCGCACGTCCAACCCGGGCGCCGCGGACATCCTCGACGCGCAGCTCGCGACCGGCGAGCGGCTGTGGGAGCACTTGGCGCGCCTCGTCGACGAGCTCGGCCAGGCCGGTCCGGCGGGCCTGAAGGACATCGGGGCCGTCACCGGGGCGACCGAGCCCGAACATCTGCAGCGCCTGCGCGAGCTCATGCCGCACACGCCGTTCCTGCTGCCGGGCATCGGCGCCCAGGGCGGGGACATCGCCAGCGTCGCGCCCGCGTTCGCGCCGGGCCGGGCGGCTGGGCTCGTCACCGCCTCACGCTCCATCGCCAACGCCCACGAGGCCACGGGCGCGACTCCGTCCGATGCTGCCCGCGCCGAAGCCGAGCGCCTTCGCGAGCAGGCATGGGGCCTCGCCTGAAGCCCACTAGACTGGACCTCGATGGCCGGCCGCAATCCCGCGCGCTTTCTGGCGCCGATCGCGCTGATCGCCTTCGCTTTCGCGCTTTATTCCGTCGTCTCGAGCGACGAGGAGCCGACGAACTCCACGCCGGCGAGCCAGACCGCGACGCCGAGCGCGACCGCCGAGAAGACCAGCAAGAAGAAGAAGTCGTCCAAGGCGAAGACCTACACGGTCAAGTCGGGCGACACCGCGTCCGGCATCGCCGAGAAGACCGGCGTGGACCTCGAGACGCTGTTGGAGCTCAACCCCGACATCGACGCGTCCACGCTGTCGCCGGGCCAGAAGATCAGGCTCGAGAATTGAGGCGCCCCGCTGCGGCGGCGCTCGCGGCGGTAGCGGCGCTCCTCCTGTTCTCCAACCCAGCCGAAGCCGAGGCGCGCAACTGCCCGCAGAGCGTCGGCGCCCAGGCCGCGATCGTGATCGAGGTCGCGACCGGCACCGTCGCGTGCGAGCGCCAGGCCGACAAGCGGCTCTCGATCGGCTCCACCACGAAGCTGATGACGGCGCTGGTCACGCTCGAGAACGCCAAGCTCAGCGACACCTTCGCGGCCTCCGACTACCGCCCGCTGCCGATCGAGTCCCAGATCCGGCTCAACCCGGGTGAGCGGATGAAGGTCTCCGACCTGCTGCGAGGCCTGCTGCTGGAGTCCGGCAACGACGCCGCGGTCGCGCTCGCCGAGGGCGTGTCGGGAACGCGCAAGCGCTTCTACCGCGAGATGAACCGCCGCGCCCGCCAGTTGGGCCTCACCAACACGCACTTCTCCAACGAGATCGGGCTCGACCAGGAGGGCAACTATTCCAGCGCCCGCGACCTGGTCAAGCTCGCCGCCGTCCTGCGCGAGAACACGTTCTTCACCAAGATCGTGGACTCGCCGGTCGGCACGCTCAAGACGGGCGACCATCCCCGCACGTTCCGCAATCGCAACCGGCTCGTCGCCCGCTACCCGTGGGTCAACGGCGTCAAGACCGGCCACACCCGCGGCGCGGGCTACGTGCTCGTCGGCTCGGGCAGCCGCAACGGCATCCAGGTGATCTCCGCGGTGCTCGGCACGCCCAGCGAGGCGGCGCGCGACCACGACACGCTCGAGCTGCTCAAGTTCGCGATCCCGCGCTTCCAGCGCATTCGCGCGGTGGTCGAGGGCAAGGTCATCACGCGGGTACCGATCCGGGACCGCCAGGGCGCGACGCTCAGCCTCGCCCCGGACCGAACGGTGCGCCGCATCATCCCGCGCGGCACGCGCGACGAGATCACGACCGACGTGGTCGCGCCGGACGTCGTCGAGGGCCCGATCCGCAGCGGCCAGCGGCTCGGACGCGTGGAGGTGCGCCAGCAGGGCAAGCTCGTCGCGACCGTCGCGCTGGTGGCCAAGTCGGCCGTCGCCGCGCCGACGCCGGCGGTGAAGGCGAAATCGTGGGCCGCCCGGCCGTATGTGGTCGTGGGCGTCGCGGTGGCGCTAGTCGCTACGGTCCTGCTTGTGACCCGTCGCGCCCGTACCGGCCGGCGGCGGACCAACCGCCGCGAAGCACCCCGCGCCGCATGATCGTCACCGTCACGCTCAACACGGCCATCGACAAGACGTTGTCGGTGCCCAACTTCCGGCTCGGCCGCCGCCACCGGACCGTCGAGCAGACCACGATGCCGGGCGGCAAGGGCGTCAACGTCGCCCGCGTGCTCAAGACGATCGGCGCCCCCGTGATCGCGACCGGGTTCGCCGGCGGCGCGACCGGCACGCGCATCGTCGACCAGCTCACGCAGCTCTCCGTGCTGTCCGACTTCGTCCGCATCCGCGAGGAGTCGCGCACGAACACCGCCGTGATCGACCCCACGACGGGCGAGCAGACCGAGATCAACGAGAAGGGCCCGAAGGTCACGCCGCAGGAGGTCGAGCTGTTCGTCGACAAGCTCCTGTACCTGGCCAAGGGCGCGAGCCTGTGCGTGTTCGCCGGCTCGCTCCCGCGCGAGGTCGACACGGACATCTACGCCTTCCTGATCCGTGAGCTGCGCAAGCTCGGCGTGACCACCGTCGTGGACACCGACGGGGACCCGCTGCGGCGCGCGGTCAGAGCCGAACCCGACGTCGTCTCGCCGAACATGCTCGAGGCCGAAGAGCTCGTCGGGCACGAGTTCAACGACGACGAGGACCGCACGTACGCCGTCAAGGAGGTCTGCGACATGGGCGCGCGCGAGGCGCTGATGACGCTGCCCGACGGCTGCTTCGCCCGGATGCACCCGCCGCACGAGACCGAGCCGGTGATCTACCGGGTGCGCGTCCGCGGGGGAGCGATCGAGCCACGGGCCACCGTCGGCTCCGGCGACGCGTTCCTGGCGGGCTACGTGGCCGCGCGCTATCAGAGCCGGCCGGTCGAGGAGGCGCTCGCGTTCGCCGTCGCCTGCGGCGCGGAATCCACGCAGCATCTCGGCGCCGGTCTGGTCGATCCCGACCGCGTTCAGCGCCTGCTCGGGGAAGTGGACGTCGAGCGTCACTCGGCGACTCATAACGACGCTCTAACGTAAGAGGACCCGCCCGGGGTCACCGTCCGCCCCTATCCCTAGGATTTCGCCATGGAGATCG
Source organism: Solirubrobacter deserti (assembly GCF_003344625.1). Classification (GTDB taxonomy): domain Bacteria; phylum Actinomycetota; class Thermoleophilia; order Solirubrobacterales; family Solirubrobacteraceae; genus Solirubrobacter; species Solirubrobacter deserti. The sequence continues at coordinate 201,823 of NZ_QPKJ02000007.1, forward strand.
AGATCGGCCGAGGCAAGAAGGCGCGCCGCGCCTACGGCTTCGATGACATCGCAATTGTCCCTTCGCGCAGGACGCGGGACCCCGATGATGTGGACATCACCTGGACGCTCGGTCCCTACCGCTTCGAGCTGCCGCTGCTGGCGTCCGCGATGGACGGCGTCGTCTCGCCGGAGAGCGCCGGCATCATCGGCAAGCTCGGCGGCCTGGCCGTCCTGAACCTCGAGGGCATCTGGACCCGCTACGAGGACGCGGACTCGATCCTGGCCCGCATCGCTTCCCTGCCCAAGGAGCAGGCGACGCGCGAGATGCAGGACATCTACCAGGAGCCCGTCAAGGAAGAGCTGATCGTCCAGCGCATCAAGGAGATCAAGGCCCACGGCGTCGTCGCCTCCGCCTCGCTCACTCCTCAGCGCGTCGAGCAGTACTACGAGATCTGCCTGGACGCCGGCCTGGACATCCTGGTCATCCAGGGCACGGTCATCTCGGCCGAGCACGTCTCGTCCTCCGGGCACGTGCTCAACCTCAAGGAGTTCGTCCGCGACCTCCCGATCCCGACGGTGCTGGGCGGCTGCGCCTCGTACTCGACCGGTCTGCACCTGATGCGCGCGGGCGCGGCGGGCGTGCTCGTCGGCGTCGGCCCGGGCGCGGCCTGCACCACGCGCGGCGTGCTCGGCATCGGCGTCCCGCAGGCCACCGCGATCGCCGACGTGGCGGCCGCCCGCAACCAGCACATGCTCGAGACGGGCGACTACGTCCGCGTGATCGCCGACGGCGGCATGCGCACCGGCGGCGACGTCTCGAAGGCCATTGCCTGCGGCGCCGACGCGGTGATGGTCGGCTCTCCGCTCGCCCGCGCCTACGAGGCGCCCGGCCACGGCTACCACTGGGGCATGGCGACGTTCCACCCGACGCTCCCGCGCGGCGCGCGCGTGAAGACCACGCAGAACGGCACGCTGGAGGAGATCATCTCCGGCCCCGCGCGCGAGAACGACGGCACGTTCAACCTGATGGGCGGCCTGCGCACGTCGATGGCCACCTGCGGCTACCAGGACATCGCCGAGTTCAACCGGGCCGAGCTGATGATCGCCCCCGCGCTGCAGACCGAGGGCAAGCACCTCCAGCGCGACCAGGCGATCGGCATGGGCGTTCGCGGCGGAGATGTCGCGCTTGTCGCAGACTGAGGCCAGGTCGCTCGGGCATGGCTCCTCACTGCCGGCTGACCAGCCGGTAGAGGAGCTCGCGCTCGAGCGCGAGGTCGCCGCCGATGAGGTCGTCGTCCTCGACTACGGCGGCCAGTACTCGCAGCTGATCGCGCGCCGCGTGCGCGAGCTCGGCGTGTTCTCCGAGCTGCTCCCGCATCACGTGGGGGTGGAGGAGGTGCGCCGGCGCAATCCCAAGGGCCTGATCCTGAGCGGCGGGCCCGCGTCGGTGTACGCGCCGGGCGCGCCGCGGCTGGACCCGGAGCTGCTCGAGCTCGGCATCCCGGTGCTCGGCATCTGCTACGGGATGCAGGCGCTCGTGCTCACGCTCGGCGGGAAGGTCGAAGGCGCCGAGATCGGCGAGTTCGGCCGCTCGACGCTGACGGTGGCCGAGCCCGGCCGCCTGCTCGCGGGCACGCCGGAGACCCAGCAGTGCTGGATGTCGCACCGGGACACGGTGTACGAGGCGCCTGAGGGCTTCACGGCGCTCGCGTCCTCGACGGAGTCGCCGGTGGCGGCGGTGGAGAACCCCGAGCGCGGGCTGTACGGCATCCAGTACCACCCGGAGGTCGTGCACACGCCGTACGGGCAGCAGGTGCTGACGACGTTCCTCGAGGACATCGCGGGCGCCTCGCGCACGTGGTCGGCGGCGAACATCATCGACGAGCAGGTCGACGCGATCCGCAAGCAGGTCGGCGACAGCAAGGTCATCTGCGGGCTCTCGGGCGGGGTGGACTCGTCCGTTGCGGCGCTGCTGGTGCACAGGGCCGTCGGTGACCAGCTCACCTGCGTGTTCGTCGATCACGGGATGATGCGCCAGGACGAGGGCGAGCAGGTCATCCGTGCGTTCCGCGACCAGTTCCACGTGCCGCTCGTCGCGGTGGACGCCGAGCAGCGGTTCCTCGAGCGCCTGAAGGGCGTGTCGGAGCCCGAGGCCAAGCGCAAGGCGATCGGCGCCGAGTTCATCCGCGTCTTCGAGGAGGAGGCGGCCAAGATCGGCGACGCCAAGTTCCTCGTGCAGGGCACGCTGTACTCGGACGTGATCGAGTCGGGCGGCGGCACCGGCGCGGCGACGATCAAGTCCCACCACAACGTGGGCGGGCTGCCCGAGGACATGGAGTTCCAGCTCGTCGAGCCGCTGCGGGCGCTGTTCAAGGACGAGGTGCGCGCCGTCGGCGCGGAGCTCGGCCTGCCCGAGAAGTTCGTCTGGCGCCAGCCGTTCCCGGGGCCGGGGCTTGCGATCCGCGTCGTCGGCGGCGAGGCCACCAAGGAGCGCCTGGACACGCTGCGCGCCGCGGACTTCATCCTCCAGGACGAGATCCGCAAGGCCGGCCTGTACCGCGAGCTGTGGCAGTCGTTCTGCGTGCTGCCGGACATCCGGACCGTCGGCGTGCAGGGCGACGAGCGCACCTACGGCTACGTCGTCGCGATCCGCGCGGTGACGTCCGACGACGCGATGACCGCCGACTGGGCACGCCTGCCGTACGACCTGCTCGAGCAGATCGCGTCGCGGATGATCAACGAGATCCGCGAGGTCAACCGCGTCGTGCTCGACATCACGAGCAAGCCGCCCGGCACGATCGAGTGGGAGTAGACGGCGAAGACAAACAGCCCGGGGACGAGCTCCTCGGGTTCTGGCCGCGCCTGCTCGTGGGCGTGGTCTTCGCCGGGCTCTACGTCGCGACATTCATGCCGCGCCAGAACGACCTGCCGGCGGTGCTCTCCGGGCTGCTCGGCGGCGTCGTCGTCTTCTTGATCCTCAAGGAAGTCGACGAGCGCCGCAAGCGCCGGCGCCGCCAGCAGCGTCGCTAGGGTGACGGGCATGGCCGTCCCGCTCTTCAACACGTCCGCCCCGCTGGCTGCGATCGACGCCGACATCCGCGCGAAGGTCAGCTCGATCCTCGACGCGGGCGTCTACGTGCTCGGCCCGGAGGTGCGGGCGTTCGAGGCGGAGTTCGCCGCTTACACCGGCACCGCGCACGCGGTCGGTGTGGCCAACGGCACGGACGCGCTCGTGCTCGCGCTGCGCGCGCTCGGCGTCGGGCCGGGCGACGAGGTGATCGTCCCGAGCTTCACCTTCTACGCGTCCGCCGAGGCGATCCCGCACACCGGCGCGCGCCCCGTCTTCTGCGACGTGGACCCGGACACGTTCTGCATCACGGCCGAGACGGTGAAGGCCGCGATGACGCCGCGCACGAAGGCCGTGATCGCCGTCCACCTGTTCGGCAACGTCGCGCCGGTGGAGGAGATCGAGGCGCTCGGCGTCCCGGTGCTCGAGGACGCCGCCCAGGCCGCCGGCACGGTCCTGGACGACGGCCGCCGTCCCGGCGCGCTGGGGACGATCGCGACCTGGTCGTTCTACCCGTCCAAGAACCTCGGCGCGTTCGGGGACGGCGGGGCGATCACGACCAGCGACGACACGCTCGCCGAGACCGTCCGCACGCTCCGCTTCCACGGCTCGCGCGACAAGCAGACGTTCGAGCTCGTGGGCCACAACTCGCGCCTCGATGAGCTGCAGGCGGGCATCCTGCGCGTCCAGCTCCCGCACCTCGACGGCTGGGCCGACGGCCGCCGCGCCGGCGCCCGCCACTACCAGGAGGCCGGCCTCGGCGAGCTCGTCACGCTCCCGAAGACCGCCCCCGGCGCCCGGCCCGCGTGGCACCTGTACGTCGTGCGCTCCGAACGCGCGGACGAGCTGCGCACGGTGCTCAACGACGCAGGCATCGGCGCACGCGCGTACTACCGCACGCCGGCCCACCTGCAACCGGCCATGCGCGAGTGGGGCGAGGGCCTCGACCTTCCCGGCACGGCCGAGGCCGCACGCACGAACCTCGCGGTGCCGATGAGCCCGGTGCTCGACCGCGCGCAAGCCGACGAGGTCGTCGCCGCGCTCACCGCGGTCCGCGTCTAGCGCTCCCAGTGCAGCCTGGAGCCGTGCTGGCGGCGGAGGCGGTCATCCATCCGCGAGCAGCGCCGGTCGGTCTCCGTGACGGGCCGCTGACTCTGGAAGAGCAGCACCAGGTAGCAGGCGAGCGCGAGCGTGAGCCACGCCATCGCGATCACCAGCAGCACCGTCATGTCGGCGCACGTACCCGGCTGAACGAAGGAACAGGCCTCGATGTGGCGCGTTGGCCGTTCGGGGGATGTCAGCGCCAGTGCTCGAGCAGATCCGCGTCGGGCACGTCGCGCACCACGTGGGCGGGCACGCCCATCACGACGGTGCGCGGCGGGACGTCCTTGGTCACCAGCGCGCCGGCCGCCACGAACGCCTCCTCCCCGACCTCGACGCCCGGAGTGAGCACCACGCCGCCGCCGACCCGCGCCGCCCGCCGGAGCGTCGCGCCGCGCAGCTGGTACGCGCGGTCGTGACGGCTCATCGTGTCGTCGTTGGTGGTGCACACCCCCGGCCCGACGAACACGTCGTCCTCCACCACCGTGTACGCGGTCAGATAGACGTTGGTCTGCACCTTCACGCGTGCGCCGACGCGCACGTCGTTGTCCACGCATGAGCCGCGCCCGATCACCGAGCGCTCGCCCACGACGGCGCGCTCGCGCACGTACGACTGGTCCCCGACGATCGCGCCCGCGGCGATCGACGCGCCCGCGAAGACGATCGCGCCGCAGCAGATGACCGCGCCGTCGCCGACGGTCAAGCCGGGCAGCGGGTCGCGCGGAGCGGTCGAGGTGCGCGCGAGCGAGGGGGACTTGCCGAGCACGGCGCCGTCCTGGATCTCCACGCCGGCGCCGATCACGGTCCCCGGCTTGATCACCACGAAGGCGCCCACGCGCACGCCCTCACCTAGCACCACATCGTCAGCGATCACCGCGGTCGGGTCGAGCATCAGCCGACCATTCTGACGAGCGCGTCGACGACCCTGGCTCCGGCCTGGCCGTCGCCGTACAGCGGTGGGCGCTCGGCCGGCACGGGCCGGGCCAGCGCGGCGCGGGCGGCGTCGGCGTCCAGATCGACGAGCACGTTCCACCCCGCGTCGATCGTCTCGCGCCACTCCGTGGTGGCTCGCAGCGTGACGCACGGCACGCCGGCCAGGTACGCCTCCTTCTGCACGCCGCCCGAGTCGGTCAGCACGGCGCGCGCGCCCACCACCAGCGCTGTGAACTCGAGGTACCCGAGCGGCGGAGCGACGATCACGCCCTCCAGGGCTTCGAGCAGGCCGGCGGCGTCCAACCGCGCGCGCGTGCGCGGGTGCAGCGGCAGCACGACCGGCAGCGGCATCCCGGTGAGCACGTCGACCAGCGCGCGCAGCCGCGTTGGGTCGTCGACGTTGCCGGCCCGGTGCGCCGTGGCCAGCAGATACTCGCCGTGCGTGACGCCGAGCGTGCCGAGCACGAAAGCATCGGCCCGCGGCGCGAGCAGCTCGAACACGTCCACCATCACGTCCCCGACGACCTTCACGGCGCCGACCACCTGCTCGCCCCGCAACGTCTCCGCCGCCGCCTCCGAGGAGCACAGCAGCAGCGACGACGCATGGTCGGTCAGCACGCGGTTGAGCTCCTCGGGCATCGAGCGGTCGTAGGAGCGCATGCCGGCCTCCACGTGCGCGACCGGCACGCCGGCCTGCGCCGCCGCCAAGGCCCCGGCCAGCGTCGAGTTGGTGTCCCCGTAGACGAGCACCGCGTCCACGTCGCCCAGCAGCGGGGCGATCGCGCTCAGCATCCGCGCCGTCTGCTCGGTGTTGGACCCGCCGCCGAGCTCGAACCGGTGCTCGGGCCGCGGCAGCTCGAGCTCGTCGAAGAACACGCGCGAGAGCGCGTCGTCGTAGTGCTGGCCCGTGTGGACGAGCACCTCCTCACCGACCGCCCGCAGCCGCGACGACACGGCCGCGGCCTTCACGAACTGCGGGCGGTTGCCCACGACCGTCAATACGCGCACGGCGCGCAGACTACGACGCTTCAGCCCAGGCGCGGAGCAGCGGGAGCGGATCGAGCGGCCGGCCGCCCGAGTACCAGCCGGGCGCCGTCCACGCCTCGAAGTGCAGGTGGCATCCGTGCGCGTGGCCGGAGTCGCCGACGAACCCGATGGGCTGCCCCGTGTACACGCGCGCGCCGGTCTGGATCAGCGGCGCTTCGCGCAGGTGCATGTACGCGTAGTCGGTGCCCGTGCCCTCGTTGTCGATCACCAGGTAGTGGCCGGCGCGGCCGTGGTAGCCGGCGACCTTCACGACTCCGCCGTGGGCGGCCACGAGCGGCGTCCCGCACGCGGCGAAGACGTCGTGGCCCTGGTGCCCGCGCCCACCGCCGAACGCGGCCGTGCCCGTGCCGAACGTCGCCTTGCCGAGAATCGGGAAGCGGTCCCGGGCGAACTCGAACGCGACGGGCGGCTGCGCGACGCCGCCGGCCACGACGCGGAACTCGTAGCGTCCGGTCCGCTGCACCTTGCGGTTGGCCAGCCCGTTCCACGTCAGCTGCTGCGGCGCCTCGGGCGCGACCGCCCCGAGGTCCCAGTGGGCGATGACCGCGCCGTCGTCCACGCGCGCGAGGTCCACGGTCACCGGCACGGGCGCGGCGCCGTGCACCGTGTAGCCGAGGGTGGCCGGCTTCGCCGCGTCGTAGAAGAACGTGGGGGCGCGCACGCCCAAGGACACCGGACCGGTGGGCGGCGTCGCCTCGACCAGCACGGGTGCGACCGACGGCGCGGTCAGCGCGCCCTCGCTGTCCACGACCGCCACGGGCCCGCTCACGGCGCCCATCGGTACCCGCACGTCCGCGGACGTCTTGCGACCCACGAGCGCCTCGGCGATCACGTCGTCGCCGTCACCGGGCGCGCCCATGAACACGACTTCGTCGGCCTGGGCGAGCGCCTTGCCGCGCAGACGGAGCAAGGACCCGGCGCGGGACGCGCCCGCCGTCCCGCACGCCTGCACGCAGTCCAGGCGCGCAACCGCGGCGGGCGAGGAAGCCACGACGGGGGCGGACGCGGCCGGAGGAGCGGGCACGGGCGGCGGCGCCTGACCCCAGGCGGCCGGCGCAAGCCACGCCGCGGCAACGACTGCGTATGCGGTTGTCCGCAGACTGCGACCCAACAGAACTGTCCCCCTCGATGCGTAACCGGCCGACGGACCAAGACGACCGGCGGAGAACATACACGCTCAACAGGCGCCACAGGATTCCTGAACAGCGCCCGGGCTAGACCATCGGCCATTGAGCACCGGATCGGGGCAGGGCTACGTTCACGAGCATGGCCGCGACCCGACACCCCGAAGTGCGCTCGCGCGCGTCGCTCGAACGTTCAGTGATCGAGGAGTTCGACAGCACGAACCAGCTCGATGCCGTGCTGGGACTTCCCCACCAGCTCACCCACGCCCTGGTGCGGGTGGACCGCGCGGAGCTGACGCCGATCGCCGCCCCCGGAGGCGTGATCGTCGCCGGCATGGGCGGCTCGGCCGCCGGCGCACGGCTTGCCGTCGCCGCCCTGGGGCAGCGCCTGACGGCACCGCTGGTCGTCAGCGACGGCTATCGCCTCCCCGGCTGGGCCGGACCGAACACGCTCGTCTTCGCCTCCAGCTACAGCGGCAACACCGAGGAGACGCTCGCGGCCTATGACGAGGCCGCCGAACGGGGTGCGCCGCGGATCGCGGCCACGACCGGCGGCGGGCTGGCCGAGCGCGCCGGTGCCGACGGCGTCCCGGTGATCGCCCTCCCGACCGGCTTCCAGCCGCGCGCCACGATCGGCTATGCGCTCGTCGCCGCGCTCGAGGCCGCGGCCATCGCAGGTGCCGCTCCTTCGGTCCGGCACGACATCATCGCGGCGGCGGTTCTCGCGGCCGACCTCGTCGAGGAGTGGGGGCCCGAGTCACCCGACGACTCGCTCGCGAAGTCGATCGCGCGCGCGGTGCACGGCACGATCCCCGTGTTCGCCGGCGCCGAGCTCGCGGGCGCCGCCGCGTACCGATGGAAGTGTCAGTTCAACGAGAACGCGGCGCTCCCGGCGTTCGCGTCCATCCTGCCCGAGGCCGACCACAACGAGGTCGTCGGCTGGGACGCGGCCCGTGCCCTGGGGCGCTTCTCGTACGTGTCGCTCGAGGATCCGCGGGCGCACGAGCGCAACGCGCTGCGCGCGGAGCTCACGGCCGACATCGCGCGCGCGGGCGCGGATCCCGTGCTGCGTGTCCCGGCCCGCGGGCATTCGGCGATGGAGCGGCTCGTGTCGCTCGTGCTGCTCGGCGACCTCGTCAGCCTGTACGCAGCGGTCCTGCGTGAGGCCGATCCGGTGGACATCCCGGCGATCGACGGTCTCAAGGCTGCGCTGGCCGCGCGCTGAGCCCTCGCTATCATGCTCCGTCGCCGCGCGGCCTTCGCGTGGTGTGTCCACGCCCTGTAAAGAATGAAGACCTACGTCGCCAAGCCCACTGACCGCGAGCGCAACTGGCTCGTCGTCGACGCCGAGGGTCAGACCCTCGGGCGTCTCGCCACCCAGATCGCCGATGCGCTGCGCGGTAAGCGCAAGCCGACCTACACCCCGCACATCGACACGGGCGACTTCGTCGTCGTGATCAACGCGGAGAAGATCGCGGTCACGGGCTCCAAGCGCACGGAGAAGATGTACTACCGCCACTCGGGCTACCCGGGCGGTCTGAAGTCCCGCACCTTGAACGACATGCTCGAGCGCCGGCCTGAAGAGGTCATCCGCCTCGCGGTCAAGGGCATGCTGCCCCGCAACCGCCTGGGCCGCAAGCAGCTCACCAAGCTCAAGGTCTACGCGGGTCCGGAGCATCCCCACACCGCGCAGCAGCCGCAGCCCATGGCGCTGATCGAGAAGAAGTAGGAGTCATGGCCGAGAGCAACGACAACGTCAACGAGACGCCCGAGCCGGAGGAGATCTCCTCCGAGGACGTCGTCGGCGGCCAGGAGACCCCGAGCCCCGACGCCCTCGATCGCGAGCAGGCGATCGTGAACGAGTCCCCCGGCGAGTCCGAGATCATCGCCGCCGAGGAGACCTCGCTCACCAACGCCGCGGAGTCCGCCGAGGACGACGAGCTCGAGTACATCGAGGAAGACGAGACGCCGCGCGTGAAGCCGGCGATCCCGGGCATGGACCTCGAGGTCAACATCGTGCGCGAGGGCGAAGACGTCCTCGGGGGCCGTCCGCGTTACAGCGAGGACGAGGACCCGGACGCCGAGGAGTCCGAGGAGACCGAGACCGAGGAAGAGCTGCCGCAGACGATCGCGGACGCCTCGATCGACCTCGCCGCCGGCGCTCGCTACCGCGCCACCGGCAAGCGCAAGACCGCCGTCGCGCGTGTCACGCTCAAGCCGGGCACGGGCGAGTACCACATCACGGGCGTGGCCAAGCGGGCCAAGTCGCTCGAGGAGTTCTTCCCGCGCCACACGCTGCAGCGCACGATCCGCCAGCCGCTGGAAACGGTCGGCTACGAGGATCGCATGGACGTCATCGCCACCATGCACGGCGGCGGTGTCTCCGCGCAGGCGGGCGCGCTGCGCCACGGCATCTCGCGCGCGCTGCTGGAGGCGGACCCCAACCTGCGGTCCGAGCTCAAGCGCCGCGGCTTCCTCACGCGTGACGCGCGCGTGAAGGAGCGCAAGAAGGCGGGCCTCAAGAAGGCTCGTAAGCGGCCGCAGTTCTCCAAGCGCTAGTGTCGGCGGCGCCGACCCGCGCCGCCCGCAAGCTGTTCGGCACCGACGGTGTTCGCGGTGTCGCGGGCGAGTTCCTCACGGCGGAGCTCGCCCTGGCCCTGGCGCGCGCGGCGACCGCGCGCGTCCAGCAGCTCGAGGGGCGAGCGGCGCGCGTCCTGATCATCCGCGACACGCGCGAGTCGGGCGAGATGCTCGAGGCCGCGGTCGCCGCGGGTGTCGCCGCCGCCGGCGGTGAAGCGCTGATCGGCGGCATCCTGCCGACGCCCGGCGCGCCGCTGCTGATCCAGCGCCACGGGTTCGACCTGGCCGCCGTGCTGTCGGCCTCGCACAACCCGTACCAGGACAACGGCATCAAGTTCTTCGGCGGCGACGGCTACAAGCTGAGCGACGCGACGGAGGCGGAGATCGAGGCTGCGCTCGAGCAGCCGCCGGTGGTCCCGGAGCATCCGGGCCGGGTGCGCCAGTTCCACGGGGCGCTGGAGGACTACCTGCGTGCGCTCCACGAGCGCTTCTCCGGGCTGGACCTCACGGGCCGCCGGATCCTGCTCGACTGCGCCAACGGCGCGACGTTCCGCGCGGCGCCGGAGATCTTCCGCCGCCTCGGTGCCGACATCGGGATCATCGCCCACGAGCCCGACGGCCGGAACATCAACCGCGACAGCGGCTCCACCCACCTGGGCCGGCTCCAGGCCGCGATGCAGACGGGCGACGACGAGATCGGCTTCGCCTTCGACGGCGACGGCGACCGGATGCTCGCCGTGGACCGCAACGGCGTCGTGGTCGACGGCGACGAGCTGATCGCGCTGGCCGCGATCCACCTCCGCGACCACGGCCGCCTACCGGGCAACGGCGTCGCCGTGACGGTGATGACCAACTACGGCTTCCACACGGCGATGGAGGAGCACGGCATCGAGGTCGCGATCACGTCCGTCGGCGACCGCTACGTGCTCGAGGCGCTGCGCGAGCGCGAGTGGGCGCTCGGCGGCGAGCAGTCCGGCCACATCATCGACCGCAACTTCGTGCCCTCGGGCGACGGCATCGCGTCCGCGCTGCTCACGCTCGAAGCCCTCGGTACCACCAACCTGGCCGATCGCAGCGGCATGGAGAAGCTTCCGCAGACGCTCGTCAACGTGCGGGTTCGGGATCGCGACGCCCTCAGGGAGGCCTCCGAGGTTCACGCTGCGGTTGAGGCTGAGTCTGCGGCGCTGGAGGGCCGTGGCCGCGTGCTGCTGCGGCCCAGCGGCACCGAGCCGCTGGTGCGCGTGATGGTCGAGGCGCCTTCGGTCGAAGAGGCCGAGGCCGTCTGCGGGCGCCTGGTCGCGCTCGTCCAGGCGCAGCTCGGTTAAGGGCAGGCCTGGACGGTCGGCCAGCGAACACCGCTGAAGGCCGACTTAGACTGGAGGGCGCGCGGTCTGGTGCGCTCGAATTTCCTTGGAAGGAGGACGGCCATGTGCGGCATCGTCGGATACGTCGGACAACGGTCGGTACAGGAGATCCTCCTTGCCGGCCTCGAGAAGCTCGAGTACCGCGGGTACGACTCCGCGGGCATCTCGATCCAAGGCGACCAGGGGCTGGGGGTCGTGCGCGCCGTCGGCAACCTGTCCGCGCTGAAGGCCGCGGTCGCCGAGCAGGCCAACGGTGACGGCGGCGTTGCGGTGCTCGCCCCGCCCGCCACGACGGGCATCGGTCACACGCGCTGGGCCACGCACGGCCGCGTCACCGAGGAGAACGCCCACCCGCACTACGACCCGGACAACCGTGTCCACGTCGTCGTCAACGGGATCGTCGAGAACTACATGGAGCTCAAGACCGAGCTCCAGGACCAGGGCGCCCACTTCAGCTCGGAGACCGACGTCGAGGTGATCGCGCACCTGATCGCCCTCGACCTCGACGAGCACGGCCTGGTCGAGGCCACGCGCCGCACCTACAACCGCCTGCGTGGCCACTACTCGTTCGTCGCCCAGTCCTCCGCAGAGCCCGGCACGCTCGTCGGCGCGCGCAAGGAGTGCCCCCTGATCGTCGGCCGCGGCGAGGACGAGCAGTTCCTGGCCTCGGGGATCCCCGCGTTCCTCGCGCACACGCGCACGGCGCAGGCGCTCGAGGACGACGAGCTCGTCGTGCTGACCGCCGAAGGCGCGCAGTTCATGACCGCGGACGGCGTCGCCTTCGAGCGCGAGACGCACGAGATCGACTGGGATGCGGACGCCGCTGAGAAGGGCGGCTTCGAGACCTTCATGCTCAAGGAGATCCACGAGCAGGCGGACGCCGTCGCCGAGACGATCGCCGACCGCACGGTCCGCCCGGACGGCGTCGACCTCCCCGAGCTCGACGACGAGCTGCTGCGCGGCGTCAAGCGCATCATCGTCGTCGCCTGCGGCACCTCCTACCACGCGGGCCTGATCGGCCGGTACGCCATCGAGGAGTGGGCGCGCGTACCGGTCGAGACCGACGTCGCGTCCGAGTTCCGCTACCGCAACCCGGTGGTCGGCCCCGGCGACGTCGTGATCGGCATCACGCAGTCCGGCGAGACGCTCGACACGCTGGCCGCGATGCGCCTCGCCCGCGAGCGCGGCGCGACGGTGATCGCGGTCACGAACATCATGGGCTCCCAGGCCACGCGCGACGCGGACGCGACGGTCTACACGCGCGCCGGCCTGGAGATCGGCGTCGCCGCCACCAAGACGTTCGTCGCGCAGGTGGCGGTCATGTACCTGCTCGCGCTGCGGCTGGCCGAGGTCAAGGGCACGCTCGACGACGAGCGCCGGACCGAGCTCGTGACGCGCCTGAAGCGCATCCCGCACGACATCGGCGCGATGCTCGAGCGCGGCACGGAGAAGATCGACCTGGTGGCCGAGCGCCACTACGCGAAGGACTTCTTCCTCTACCTCGGCCGTCACGTCGGCCTGCCGGTCGGCCTCGAGGGCGCGCTCAAGCTCAAGGAGATCTCCTACATCGCGACCGACGCGTACGCGGCCGGCGAGATGAAGCACGGCCCGATCGCGCTGCTGGACCAGGACACGCCGGTCGTCGTCGTCGCCACCGACTCGCCCGTGCTGGAGAAGGTCATCTCCAACATGCAGGAGGTCCGCGTCCGCGGCGCGCACGTGATCGCGGTCGTGAGCGAGGGCGCCGACCTGGGCGAGCACGCCGCCGAGGCGCTCGTCGTCCCGCAGACGGACTGGATGCTGCAACCACTGCTGGCGGTCATCCCGCTGCAGCTGCTCGCGTACCGGATCGCGCGCCTGCGCGGGCTGAACGTCGACCAGCCGCGCAACCTGGCCAAGACCGTCACCGTCGAGTAGCGAACTGCGTCATCTGCGTTTCGCCGCGGTGATCATCGGGGCGGAGTCGGCCATCCATCTGGTCAACTTCGCCATGTTCGACCCGCCGATCTACGTCCTGGACTCCGCCATGGAGTACAGCTATTCGCACGTGGTGGCGACGCTCGGCTTCGCACTCGCTGCGGGCGCGGGCTATCTCGCAGTACAACGTACACGTCGACGCGCGTGGGGGGTGATCGCCGTTGTCGCGAGCGTCCTACTTGTGGACAACGTGACGCGGCTACACGAGTCCGTGCCCGCGTGGCCGCTGGTGTTCGCACCGCTGATGCTGGCCTTGGCTATTGGAGGCCTGCGTATCGCCGGCCGAGACTCGGCGGTGCGAGTTGGCCTCAGCCTGCTGTTCGTATCGCTCGCAGTGCATGTCGTCGTGCTCGCGGGCGCCGAGCTGGGGTGGTGGCCGGAAAGTCGTCAACGGCTTGATCTGTGGCGCTTTCAAGCGCTGATAGCGTTCAAGGAAGGCACCGAGCTGGCGGGCTGGCTGCTGTTCGCGCCGGCGCTCGCGCTCCTCGCCCGGCGTCAGCCGGAGCGCCCGAGCGCGGCCAGCAGGCGCCCGCCGAGCTCCTGTGCAGCCGCGGCCGGCAAGACGACCTGAGCGCCGGCTGCGAGCAGTGCCTCGGGCGTCGGGTCCTGCTCGCGCTCGCCGGCCAGCGCAATGCGGCGCGCACTGAGCAGTCGTGGGTCCGAAGCGAGCCGCCGCAGCAACCAGGGCGGGGAGTAGTCACCGGTCGCGGTGCCTACCACGACTGCGCTCGGACGCAGCTCCACCGCGACGGTCAGTGCCTCTTCGGCGTCGGCGGCGACGCACGTCACGGCGTCCTCGCCGATGCCCGTCACTATCTCCTCGGCGCGTCCGGGGACACGCTCCACGATCACGACGGTCGGAACCGCGGTTTGCTTCGGAGCGCCCGCGAGCTCGGCCTCGAGGTGGGCACGCACGTATTGCGTGCGTTGCGCCGCCGCGACGTGCTGGCTCAGTGTCGCGGGCGAGGCGGAGCCGTGCGGAGGGCTCAACGGCAGCGTGACGACGAATAGAGCTCCGCCTTCAGGCGCGTCGCCCAAGGACACGTCCCCGCCGTGAAGCTCGACGAACTCGCTGACGATCGCGAGACCGAGCCCGGCTCCCGCACCGCCGGAGCGGCCGTCCCCGTTGCCGCCGGACGAGTAGGGACCGAAGACCTTCTCACGCTGATCCGGCGGCACGCCCGGCCCCGAATCGGCAATCTCCAGGGCGGCCGCGGCGTCTCCCGCACGCAGGGTGCAGCGAATCACCCCCTCGGGTGGAGTGTGCCGGATGGAGTTCGCGAGCAGGTTCGAGATGACGCGGCTCACTCGCTCGATGTCGAAGCGCGCCGGCACCATCTCCGGCGCGTCGACGATCAGTTCCAGCCCTCGGTCGGCCACCAGGGGCTGGAACTGCTCGACGACCGTCCGCAGCGCCTGCGCGAGGTCGGCGTCGACGAGCGTCAGGCGCGCTTCCCCGTGGTCGGCCTTGACCTGCTCGAGCATGTCGTTGACCTGCTCGAGCGCGTCCAGGGCGGCGAACCGCATGCCGGCTACCTGACTGCGCAACTCGTCGTCGGGTTGGGAGCGCAGCACCTGTTCGGCGCGCGTGACGACGACTTGCAACGGAGCGCGCAGGTCGTGCGACAGCTCGCCGAGAAGACGCTCGCGGTAGTTGTGCACCCGCGCCAGGCGTTCCGTCAGCGCTGACAGCTCGGAGTTGTTGCGCGCGAGTCGCTGCTCGATCCGCTTGCGATCGCCGATCGAGCGGCCTTCGGCGACGATGAATGCGACGATGCCGTCCCGCCCGCGCAGCGGTCGCAGCATCAGATCGAGGGTCTCGGCGGCGACTTCTGCCCCGGCGAGCCGAATGTCAATATCGAACCGCACAAATCGCCCGCGGGTCGCGGACCGCAGGGACTCCTTGAGCATGCGCAGGGTGTCCGCGCCGGTGCCCGTCCACCACGGCGCCGCCCATAGCGGCAAACCGACGACCTCGGTCCGCTCCAGCCCACCGGCGATCAGTGCCGCCGGGTTAGCGTCGAGCACCGCCCCGTCAGCGTCGAGCAGACAAACGAAGCTCGAGGATTTCGCGTTCGTGACCTGCGCCATCAACGCGTCCGTGCCGGTGCCCTCCGGGCTCGCCAGCTCGGCGCGCAGGGCTTCGATCGCGTCCAAGGAGGCGCGCCAGTGGTCCACTCGTCGTCCTTGCGGGTCCATCATCAGTCTGGGTCGGGGCGGCATCGTGCCTACAGCGAATCTACTCGGCCCGGCATCCCATCTGTCAAGCGGCGCCATCGCGGCTGACGCAAACGGTCGGCGGGAGAGTCAGGACTCAGGGCGCCGTCGCGTTATGCAGATCATCCGGATCCGCGCACTTGTCGAGAGCTCTGACCATCTGATCTACGGGGAACTTCGAGAGCTGTGGTTATGACGCCTCGGTCGCGTGCGCCAGCGCGCCACGCGCCGGGCCTCCGGTCACCCGCCCCGCTGCGGGACGCGGGAACCGACGCCGGCTCCGAGCGCTGCTCAACCGGCTCGTAACCTGCTGATGGCTGCGGACCGCTCGTGCGTTCGCGGTGTCGCCTGGATGTGTTCACGCCGGAATCGCGCCGCAAGGCCAGCGTCCGACGCGGCATGAAGCCGAGCCATTCGTCCGGCTTGCCTCGCTTCCTGAACGTTTGCGGGCCTACGCGGCCGCGGCGTGCGGCGCGCTGGCGCCGATCGAGACGCGCGAGCCAGCGGAGTCCAGCGAGGAATCGACGGCCTCGATCATGCGCACCACCTCGACACCCAAGTGCGCGGAGGACCGGGGCGTGGAGCCCGTCTTGATCGCGTTTTGGAAGTCCTCGAGCTCACGGAAGAGCGGCTCCGCGGCGTCGACGCGTGGAGACACGATGTCACCCGTGCGGTAGGTCAGCTTGTATTCGCCGAACGTCTCGGGGTTCGGGAGCACCGCGCCTGAGTCGAAGATGCGAACCGGTTCGGAGCTCGTGTCGTCGTAGACGACCATCTTCTGCGAGCCGACGACCGTGGTCCGGCGCAGCTTGCTGGGTGCGAGCCAGGACAGCTCCACGTGCGCGACCGTTCCGGAGGGGAACTCGAGGTTGATGAACGCGACGTCGGGCGTGTTCGGGATCACGCAGCCGCGGGCGAGCGCGCTCGCGTGACAGGGCGTCTCGCCGAGCCAGTAGCGCAGGATCGAGAAGTCGTGCGGACCCAGATCCCAGGCGACACTGACGTCGGGCTGGTGGAGCCCAAGGTTCACGCGGCTCGTGGAGATGAAGTAGATCTCCCCGAGCTCGCCCGACCGGATCAGGTCGCGGATCAGCATCACCGGCGGGCTGTAGAGGAACGTGTGTCCGGGCATGAGCACGACGTTGTTGCGGTCGGCGATCTCGACTAGGTCGAGCGCCTCGGCCGAGGAGGCGGCCAGCGGCTTCTCGACGAAGACGTGCTTGCCGGCAGACAGCGCGGCAGCGGCGAGTCGGTGATGCGTGGAGACCGGCGTCGAGATCACGACCGCATCGATGCTGTCGTCGCCGACGACGTCCTGGAAGTCCTGGGTGGTGCCGACGGCGGGGTAGCGTCGCTGGATGGATTCGAGCGCTTCGGGCCTCAGGTCGCAGACCGTCACGAGCTCGGCGTCGGGAAGCTCGTGCAGGTTGCGGACGAGATTTGGGCCCCAGTAGCCGAGTCCGACGATCGCAAATCGAGTCATGCAGGCGACAGTAAGTTGGTGCCTGCGGACGTACGCGACCCAAAAGGCTAGGCCGGAGAGCGAGCGCGTACAGCCTGGTAGGGAGATGGGGCGCGGCGGGATGAAAACCTGGACTGTTGTCGGTGGTCGAGTTGGGAGCGGGGTCGGACAATCGTCATCGATATGCGATCCATCCCAACCAGCCGCAAGGCGCTCATCACCGGCGGTGCCGGCTTCATCGGTTCCCATCTCGCCGAGTCGCTGCTCGCCGATGGTTGGGAGGTCTACGTCCTCGATGACCTGTCGACCGGCTCGCTGAGCAACATCAGCCACCTGCTCGACCGCCGCGATTTCCATCTCGTGGTCGACTCAGTCCTCTCGGAGGCGGTCGTCAACGAGCTCGTGCACAAGTGCGACGTCGTGTACCACCTGGCGGCCGTCGTCGGTGTGCGGCTGATCGTCGAGCAGCCGGTGCACACGATCGTCACGAACATCCGTGGCACCGAGGTCGTTCTGGACAAGTGCAACCGCTTCAACAAGCGGGTGCTGATCGCCTCCACGAGCGAGGTCTACGGCGACCACCGCAAGGAGCGCGCGCTTCACGAGAACGACCGCCGCGTGTACGGCCCGACCACCCAACGCCGCTGGGCGTACGCCGACTCGAAGGCGATGGATGAATTCCTCGCGCTGGCGTACGGCGCCGAGCAGAACCTCGATTTCGTGATCGCTCGCCTCTTCAACACCGTCGGGCCGCGTCAGACCGGCCAGTACGGGATGGTCGTCCCGAGCTTCATTCAACGGGCGCTCGACGGCGAAGTGATCGACATTCACGGCAACGGCGAGCAGACCCGCTGCTTCTGCCACGTGGCCGATGTCGTCCGCGCCCTCCGTGGTCTCATGGAGACGCCGCAGACGCGTGGCGAGATCTACAACGTCGGCTCCAAGAACAAGACCACGATCCTCGGCCTCGCGGAGCGCATCTGTGCGGCAGTCGGGATCGACACCGAGTTCAACTTCGTGCCGTACGACCGCGTCTACGGCGAAGGCATCGAGGACATGCTTCACCGCGAGCCGGCGATCGACAAGATTCGCCACGCCATCGGCTGGGCTCCTGAGCGCGATCTCGACCAGATCGTCGCCGACGTCATCGCCGAGCGCCGCGCGCTCGCCTTCCAGGCCGCCTAGGCGCCTTCTTCTCTCCCCGGAGCTCATCCTCGACGTTAGGGGGTGGCTTCGCGCGCCCGCTTGCGGGACAGTTGCCGGAACTATCGTGTTCGCCTTCAGACATTTCCCCCGCTCAGTTTCCGGTCGTTCGGCTCGATGGCTGGCGTGCGCGGCACTCGGGATTGCCGCCGCCGCCCCTGCAAGCGCCGCCGCCCAGGGCACCATCGTCGCCGACGAGTTCCCCGGTACCACGCTCAACACGACCGTGTGGACGTTTGTCAACCCGGCGGGTGACGCGAGCGTGAGCGTCGGCGGTGGCCAGGCCACTGTGTCGCTGCCCGCCAACAGCACGCACGACGTGTGGGGCAACGTGAACACAAGCACGGGTCTGCGCCAGAATGTGCCGAACCGCGACTTCGAGGTCGAGGCCAAATTCAATACGGCCGTTGGCAGCGGCTTCCAGATGCAGGGCATCATCGTCGAACAGGACTCGAACGATCTCGTCCGCGCGGAGGTGCATCACGATGGCGGCGGGACGCGTCTGTTCGTGGCGACGATCGCCAACGGCGCTTCTGAGGTCCGTCATCACTCCACGGTCACCGGAGGGGCGCCACA
The DNA here is from genome assembly GCF_003344625.1 of Solirubrobacter deserti. GTDB lineage: Bacteria > Actinomycetota > Thermoleophilia > Solirubrobacterales > Solirubrobacteraceae > Solirubrobacter > Solirubrobacter deserti. The sequence goes on from NZ_QPKJ02000007.1 coordinate 220,455, forward strand.
GTACGTGCGCGTCGTGCGGCAGGGCGACGTCTGGCGGGTCCGGTACTCGCGCGATGGTGAGAGTTGGACGACGACCGAGCCGTTCACGCTCGCGTTGACGGTCAACCGTATGGGTCCGCTGGTCGGCAACAGCAACGGCCCGTCCTTCGCCGGCCAGATCGACTCCTTCCGCGAGGTCCTGCCCGATACGACCGCGCCCGTCCTCAGCAACGTCGCCCACAGCGCTCGCACCATCGACGCCACCGTGACGTGGACCACCGACGAACCGTCGACGTCCGAGGTTGCCTACGGCGCCACGACGGCCTATGGGAATGCGAAGGTCGCAAACGACGGCCTGGTGACCAACCACAGCGTCGTCGTCCACGGGCTGGCGTGCGGTACGACCTACCAGTATCAGGTGCGGTCCAAGGACGCGTCCAACAACACCGCCTCGGGCGCGAACCGCACGCTGACGACGGCCGCGTGTCCGGTGATGACGCAGAGCGACGAGTTCAACGACACCTCGATCGACAACCGCTGGACGCTGACCAACCCGGTCGGTGGAGTGACGTTGGCCGAGAGCGGTGGCCAGGCCGTCGTCGACCTCGCGGCGGGCATCCAGCACGACATCTGGACAGGCTCCGACACGCTCGCGCGCCTGTTGCAGCCCGCGCCGGACGACAACTTCGAGATGACGGCGAAGTTCGACTCGGCCGTTCAGATGACCTACCAGATGCAGGGCTTCGTCGTCCAACAGGACGCGAACGACCTGCTGCGGCTCGAGGTCCACGCCGAGGGCCCGAACACGAACCTGTTCGCCGCGTCGATCGCGAACGGCATCGCCTCCGTGGTCGGCAACTCGATGACGGTCACCGACGGCGCGCCCGTCTATCTGCGGCTACGGCGGTCTGGCGACCAGTGGACGCTTTCCTACTCGCCGAATGGCACCGTGTGGACGCGCAGCACGACCTTCACGCGTGCGATGACCGTCACCGCGGTTGGCCTGCTGTTCGGCAACAGCGGCTCGTTCGCGCCGTTCTTTCAGGCTCGCGTGGACTGGTTCCACTACACACCGCCCGACCGCACGCCGCCGGTGATTGCCGCTCCCAGCGTGACTGCCACGGCGGGCGCCGGCTCGGCGGCACGCATTCAGTGGACGACGGACGAGGCGTCGAGCTCCGAGGTCGCCTACGGTGAGACGACGAGCTACGCCGGCGGCATCGTCGCGGGCCCGTCCGAAGTGTCCGACCACACCGTGGTCCTGCACGGGCTCAAGTGCAACACGCTTTACCACTACCGCGTACGCTCGGTCGACCCGTCCGGCAACGCCACCAACGGGGCGGACAAGACCTTCACGAGCGCGCCGTGCCCGACGCTGCTCGAATCCGACGAGTTCAACACCACCGCGCTGGACATGTCCAAGTGGGCGTTCGTCGACCCGCTGGGTGATTCGTCCGTCTCGGTCGGTGCCGGAGCGGCGCTGCTTTCGGTGCCCGCGGGGCAGGCCCACGATCTGTGGGCCAACGTGAACTCGGTGCCCCGTCTGCTGCAGGCCGCGCCCAACGGCGACTTCGAGGTCGTCACCAAGTTCAACACCGGCGTCGGCGTCACGACCCAGCAGCAGGGCATCGTGGTGGAGGAGTCGGCCACCAAGCTCCTGCGTCTGGAGACCTACTCCGACGGCGGCTCGACGCGCATGTTCATCGCCGCGATCAACGGCGCCAACGCCGAGATCCTGCATTCGAGCATCGTCCCGAGCGGCGCGCCCGCGTACCTGAAGGTCCGGCGCGTGGGCAACCAGTGGACGCTGAGCTACTCCAACGACGGCGAAGGCTGGCGCTCGCACGGCTTCAACCACACGATGGCCGTCTCGGCGATCGGCCCGTACGTGGGCAACGGCGGCAGCAAACCGGCCTTCCAGAGTCAGATCGATTTTTTCCACGAGATCACGGATCGCACGCCGCCCGCCATCACGCAGATCGGCTCGCGACCGCTGAGCCGGCAGGCTCAGGTCACGTGGACGACGAACGAGCCGTCGAGCTCGGTTGTCGAGTATCGCCAGGGGAGTGGCGCGTGGCAGACACGATCCGGCAGCGAGCCACTCGAAACGCGGCACAGCGTCGCGGTCACCGGGCTTGCCTGCGCGTCGACCTACACGATTCGAGTCAAGTCCGCGGACGCCAACGGCAACCTGGCCACCTCGGGTGAGTCCTCACTCACGACCGCCGCGTGCACCGCGACCGGTGGGCCCGACATCGACGTCTGGAACGGCGACACACAAACTTTCGGCGCCGTCGGCATCCCGCAGACCTGGGTCAACATCAATGGCAACGCGTCCGACCCAGACGGCCTTCAGTCGCTGCAGGGCTCGCTCAACGGCGGTGGTTGGGAGACCCTCGGCACCGTGCCAGACGGCTGGCGCGTCCAGCGTGCGGGCGACTTCAACTACGAGGTCAACATCGCCGAGCTCATCCCCGGCGCCAACTACGTCACGCTGCGCGCCACCGACGCCGGGGGCCGGGTCACCACTCGCACGGTCGTCGTGAACTGGGCGGGTCAGGGTGCGGGCTCGGCGCCCTCGGCTACCGGGCCGGTGCTCGTGCTCGTCGCACATCCGGACGACGAGACCCTCGGCATGGCGGGGATCATCGATCGCGCCAAGTCGCAGGGCCGCCGGGTCTATGTCGCGATGGTCACCAACGGCGAGGGCGGTGGCGTGGCCGGCGCGGTCAACGACTGCGGGGCTCCGGCGGACGCGGCCCCGGCCGCGCGCTACGGCTTGATGCGCGACGCGGAGGCTCGCGCCGCGATGACTGTGCTCGGGCTGACGTGGACGTCGAGCCTGAGCACGACCGAGCTCATGTTCCTCGGATATCCGGGCGGGCGCATCATGGACGTCGCCTCCGCGGACACGCCGATCACCAACAGCCAGACCGGTGTGCAGCGTACCTACGCCGAGGACTTCGACGCCAGCGTCACCACCTGCAACGGCGACTTCCGCCACAAGCTGAGTGGCACGCACTCGCAGTTCACGGCGCAGGCATTGCGCGCGGACCTCGACTCGTTGCTGGCGCTCACGGGTGCGAGCGACATTTACACGCATGCGATCTTCGACGGTCACCCCGACCACTCGGAGATCGGCAAGCAGCTTCTCGCGGCCGTGCGCCGCGGGAACACGCCCGCCCGCGTGCACATGACGATCCAGCACCCGGCTGGAGACCGCGACTGCATGGCGCTCTCGTCGGCGCGCTGGCCCAACCCGGCGCTGGCCAACAACAACCCGTTCGCGCGCTTCACGCCGACCATCGACTTCAGCGCCCCGCCGGCGTTCCCCTGCGACACGTCGCAGACGCAGGCGAGTTGGGGCCCGATGGGCGACCCGAACGAGATCGTCACCGTTCCCGCGAGCATGCAAACGACCTCGGAGGCGACCAACAAGAAGTGGCAAGCGATCAGCGAGCACGAGTCGCAGATCGACTGCACGAACCCCCAGGAGTACCACGTCAACTGCGGCTACATGCGGGCGTTCGTCAAGAAGAGCGAGTTCTTCTGGCGCTACGACTTCGGCTCCCGCCGCACCTGGTCGCGTCCGTACACGACCAACTGGACTTCGAACGCGTCGATCGCTCAGCAGGCGCAGGTGCTCGAGGGGCAGTGGCGATACGAGGCCGGCGGTGTCCGTCCGCTCACGACGGGCTTCGACCGAGCGCTGCTGATCGGCGACATCAACTGGATCAACTACGACGTGCGAGCACCGATCACGATCAACTCGTTCGATCCGACCACATCGCAGGGCGCCGCCGTTGGCCTCGCGGTCGGGTGGCAAGGTCACAATGCCTGGGGCCAACCGCGCCACGGCCATCCCGGCGGCGGCCTGTGCCTGTACGCGCGCGGCGGGTCGGAGCCGATGCCCTTCAAGCTCCAGATCGGGTACAGCCCGGGTCCGGTGGACGACACGACACTGGCGTCGAAGGACTTCTCAATGGCTCACGGCGTGCAGTACGTCATGCGGTTCCGCCAGCAAGGGCTGTCGGCAGGCCTGACGCGCTACAGCTGCAAGGTCTGGCGTGCGGACCAGTCCGAGCCGGCGGCCTGGGATCTACAGACGGACATCCCGGATTGGCCGGGCACGACCGGGCAGCGTTCAGGCTCGGCGGTGCTGCTCGCGCACGAGGCGGACGCCACGTTCGGGAACGCCACCGTCACGCAGGTCGCCCCGCTCGGGTGAGCCACGTTCCGTGAAGATCGCGTTCGTCAGTCATCCCGGCTACGCCGTGCTCCCGCCCGCCGGCTCGGTCGAGATCTGCACGCATGAGGTCGCTCGGCGGCTGGCCGAGCGGCACGCCGTGACGGTGTACGGCTCCTCCGCCCCGGGTCGCGAGGACGCCACCGACGCCGGAATCCGCTACCGCTTCATCCGGCACGGCGCCGACGCCAAGCTCGGACGCGTGTTCCGTCCGCTGCACCGGTTGCGGCCGGCGGACAAGGGCTTTTTCGCGTCCCCGCTGAACTCGCTGCTCTACTGGCTGCGCGTCGCGTCCGACATTCGCCGCGAGGGCTATGACGTCGTCCACGTCGCCAACCTGACGCAGGCGCTTCCCGTGATCCGGCGCCTGAACCCAGACATACGGCTCGTGCTTCACATGCATTGCGAGTGGCTGATCCAACTCGACCGTCGCCTGGTCGCGCGCCGCTTGCGGCACGCCGACGCGATCCTCGGCGTGAGCCGGCACATCACCGAACCCATTCGCGAGCGCTTCCCGGATCTCGCCGACCGGTGCCACACAGTGTCCAACGGCGTGGAGATCGGTCCCGAGCCGGCACCGCGCGAGGCGGACGGAACCGTCACGCTGCTCCACGTCGGCCGAATTTCACCCGAGAAGGGCCACCACGTGCTCTTTGACGCGCTCAACCAGGTGCTTCCCGACCACCCGCAGGTGCGGCTCGTCCTTGTCGGGGAGGAGTCCGTGATCCCGATCGAGTGGGCAGTAGGGATCTCGTCCGATCCGGTGATCCGGGACCTGGAGCGCTTCTATGGCTCAAGCTATCTGGAGCAGATCAAGGATCGCATGTCGAAGGCGCTGGCCGAGCGGACCCAGTTCGTGGGGAGGATCGACCACAGCGAGACGGCGCGCCACTACGCCGCCGCCGACCTGTTCGTCTTCCCGTCTTACTTCGAGTCGATGGGCATCCCGCCGGTCGAGGCCATGGCCGCCGGCCTCCCCGTGATCTCCTCGCCAGTGGGCGGGGCCAACGAAAGCGTGGTCGAGGGGGAGACGGGGCTGTTCGTCGAGCGCGGCGACGTCGACGGGCTGGCCGCGGCCATCGTCGCGCTGGTCGACGATCCGGCGCGCCGGGCGGCGCTTGGCGCGGCGGGACGCGCACGTGCCGCCAAGCACTTCTCGTGGGACGGCGTAACCGCCGAGTTCGAGCACGTGCTCGAGACTGCCGCGCGGGCGCCGCGCGCGCCGAGCCGGCACGTGGCGACACCCGTGAGCGAGACCTGAGCGCCGCGTCGGCCGAGGGTAGGCTGCCGTCCATGCCGCAATCGTCGGCGCCTTCGAGCGATCCGCGCCACTCTGTGTTGATGCTTGCCCACCGGTTCCCGCCTAGTGGTGGGGCGGGCGTGCAGCGCAACCTGCAGCTGGCCCGGCACCTGCCCGCGGCCGGCGTTCGCCCGATCGTGGTGACTGGGCCGGGAACGGTGGAGTACCGCTGGATGCCCGCCGACGACGCGCTGTCGGACGCGCGGGTGCAAGCCGAGATCCATCGGTTGCCGACCACCGAGCCGCCGCACGGCAACGCCTGGGAGGCCAGATTCGAGCGCTGGCTGCGTCGGCCGGCACGGTGGGAGCGGTGGTGGAACGCCGAGGCGCCCGAGCTGGCCGCGAAGGTCGGCCGTGACGCGGACCTCGTTCACGCGTCGGTCGCGCCCTATTACACAGCGAGCACCGCGATCCGAATCGCGCGGCGGCTCGGCCTGCCGCTCGTCATGGATTTCGAGGATCCGTGGGCGTTGGACGACATGCTGGTCTACACGACCCGCTGGCACCGCCGGCTGGAGGTGCGGGAGATGGGTCGAATGCTGGCCGCAGCGGATGCGGTGGTGATGAACGCGCCCGAGGCGCGCGTGCGCGTCCTGAACGCCTTCCCGGGTCTGGATCCCGAGCGCGTGGTCGCAATCCCGAACGCGTTCGACCCGACGGACTTCGCGGGTCCCGTGACGCCGCGCGACGATGCTCGCTTCCGGATCCTGCACGCAGGCTCACTGCACACCGAGCTCGGACTCGAGCAGCGCAACGCGTCCCGCCTCCGGCGCGCGCTCGGCGGCGGCGCGCCCGGGGTCGACTTTCTCACGCGCTCGCACATTTACCTGCTCGAAGCGATGGCAGCCCTGCTCGCACGCCGGCCGCAGCTCACGCGCAGCGTCGAGGTGGTGCTCGCGGGCGTCTTCACCGGCCCCGATCGTGAGGTCGCCTCGCGCTACCCGTTCGTGACCCTCAGGGACTTCGTCCCGCACGCCGGGACGCTTGAGCTGATGCGGACCGCCGACCTGCTCTTCCTGCCGCTGTACGACCTGCCGCCGGGCCGTCGCACCGGGTTGATCCCGCACAAGACCTACGAGTATCTCGCGGCGGGCCGCCCGATTCTCGCGGCCGTTCCCGACGGTGACGCGCGCGACCTGCTGGAGGCGTCCGGCGCGGCGCGCCTGAGCCGGCCCTCCGACACCGCCGCCATCGCCGCGCACTTGGAGGCGGAGATCGATCGCTGGCGCGCTGGGAAGGCATCGGCCGTGCCCGACCCTGACGTCGTGGCCCGCTGTTCCAGCGAGCGCCTGATCAACGAGCTGTCGGCGCTATACGACGCAGTGGTCGCTCGGGCGGCTAGCTCTAGCTCGCCTCGCCCGCGGCGAGCGGGGTCTCCTTCGTAAGCCCGGAGCGGACCGCGTCGCCGATCAGGCGCAGCGTGTCGGTCACGACCGCGCGCCGCACGATCGCCATGACGACGAGGTACACCATCGCACCGGTGGCTCCGGCCGCGATGCCGGCCAAGACGCCGTTCCCCGCCCAGGCCGAAACCGCAAGCCCGGCCGCCGCCGCGACCACCGCGACCGCTACCGTCGGCAGGAGGCCGTCGAGGGGACGTGCCGACGACCGCTGGCTGATCGCACGCGCCATGATTGCGGCATCAACGATCGCGCCCGCGAGCGACCCGACCCCGATGGCAGCCGGGCCGACGACGTCGAGCAGCGGGAACGCGACCGCGAACAGGACGGCGGTATGGATGACCGTCGACCACAGCACGACGTGAGGGGCGTCGCTGGCGTACAGGAAGCCCACGGCGACGACCGAGAGCGGACCCGCTACCAGCAGCGAACCGCAGATCCAAGGGATGATCTCCCCGACTGCTCGCCACTGCTCGCCGAAGACGAACGGGACGAGCTCCTGTGCCGAGCAGGCCATACCGACGAGCACCACACCGGAGGCGGTACTGGCGACCGCAACACCGCGGTCGAGCATGCGCGCCGGATCCTGCTTGTCGGCAAGGACGCGCGAGAGCAGTGGGAACGACACGCGGTGCAAGGGCTCGAACATCAGGGCCGGCAGCTCGAGCAGGCGCTTCGTGAGCGTCCAAAAGCCGAGCGTGCCGACGCCCGCGATGGCGGCGATGCCGGCGTTCAGGCCCTGCTCACGCAGCATGCCCGCCAGGCTCACGCCCTGGAAGCGCAGTCCGAACGCGATCACCGGACGCAGCCTGGAGGCAGCGCTGAACGAGGGGATGAGCACCCCGTGGCGCGCGACGGCGGTGATGCCCACGGCAAGGGTCAGCGCGCGGATCACGACTGCCGAGGCCAGCGCCCAGACACCCGCGTCGAAGAACACCACGAGCCCGATGGACCACACGTAGTAGAGGAGGTTGCAGACCGCCTCCGTGGTGGAGAGGGCCTTGAAGCGCATCGCACGCGAGAGGACGACGCGGCCGGGCGTCTGGAACGCCGCGACGGGCAGCGCCAGCATCATCATCGCCACGACGAGCCCGGCGCCGCCGACCAACCAGCCGATGGCGGCGGCGAGCACCGCGAGCGTGCTCGTGAGCGTGAGCTGCAGCGCGAGCGTGGCGCGGAGCTCCGGCTTGTCCGGGTCGTGCTCGCGCCGGATCAACCCGCTGCCGAGCCCGCCGTCCGCGATAGACGTCGTGAACATCATCAGCGTGGCGCCGATGGCGACGATGCCGAAATCGCGCGGCTCGAGGAGTCGCGCGAGCACGATGTTGCCGCCGAATCCCACGATCAGGTTCATCACGCCCCACGAGCCGACGAAGAAGATGCCGCTCTTGGCGCGTCGCCGGATGACGCTGCTCGATAGCTCCTGACCCATTGCGCCCAGGCTATGTCTGCAGGCCTCCGGCGTCTTCGGGGAAACGACGAGGACCGCACCTAGCGGAACGGCTAGGTTGGGGTCCAGGGGCTGGTCCAACGGCGGATACGAGAAGGCGGGAGCCGGTCTACAGTCGCCTCATGGATGTGGACAACTCCAGCTTGGCGCGCTTGACGGTCCGAGAGCGCGAAGTGCTTCATCGCACCGCGCACGGCGAGACGAACGCCCAGATCGCCGCGGGACTCGGTGTCACCGTGCACGCCGTCAAGTTTCACCTGAGCTCGATCTTCCACAAGCTGGGAGTGCGCAACCGGACTGGCGCCGCGGCGCTGTACCTGTCTTCGCGCGGGACGGTGAGCTGAGCCCGTGGACCTCGCACGTTTCCTTTCCGTGGCGTGGCGCTTCAAGGTGGTGCTCGTCATTGGGTTCATGCTCGCGACGTTTGTCGCGGTCATGTCCTCGGCGCGGATCAGTGTCGAGGGCGGCAAGCCCACGTTGACCTACCGGGAGCAGGAAGTCTGGGCCAGCGCTTCGACGCTATTGATCACCCAGGCCGGCTTCCCGTGGGGCCGCGCGATCCTCGACGACATGATCCAGGTCGACTCCGGCACCGACGACCCGATTCTGATCCCGAAGTACGGAGATCCGGGCCGCTACTCCGGCCTCGCGGGGCTTTACGCAGAACTCGCCAAGAGCGACGAGGTGCAGGCGGAGGTCATGAAGAACTCCAAGCCCGGTGAATCGGTCGTCCCGATGGTCGTCCAGCCGCCTGGGACCAACTCCACGCTGCCGCTGATCACGATGAAGGGCCTCGGCCCGACGCCCGAGTCCGCGATGGATGTGGCCATGCGCTCGAGCAAGGCGTTCCGGGAGTTCCTGGATCGTCAGCAAGCTGCAAGCAACATCCCGAAGGACAAGCGCGTGGAGGTGGTCGTCACGCAGAAGGCCACCAATCCCGAGCTGTTCGAGAAGCGTTCCATGGTGCGTCCGATCTTCCTCTTCCTGCTGATCAACATCGGCTTCCTCGCGCTCGCGTTCGCGCTCGAGAACCTGCGCCCGCGGTCCAAGCGCAAGGGCCCTCCGGCGCCGCGTCAGGGCGACGCGCCGACGGAGGAACACTGGGCGGAGCGGGAGCGTCACCAGGTCGCAGCCTGAGTCATGGCTGCACTAGCTCAGTCCGGTCCGTCGGAGCCGACGGCCGTTGAGCGACGGGCCGGCATCGCGCTGGTCATGGTCGCGTTGGCGTGCCTGGTCGGCGGGGTCGGTGGGGCCGGCAATATGAAGACTGCGATCCTGGGCGGCGCCGTGGGCACGGTGCTGCTCGCGGGCGCCCTTGTGGTTAGGCGCCCGTTCCTGCCCTGGGACCGGGTGCTCATGGTCCTGGTGCTGGTGATCCTGTTCATCCCGCTGCGCCGGTACAAGTTCCCGGGCGACGCGGGAATCTCGCTCGAGCCCTATCGGCTTCTGGTCGCGCTCATCGTCGCGGGCTGGCTCGGGGCACTGCTGGTCGATTCGCGCGTGCGCGTCCGTAAGAGTGGCATCGACGGCACGCTCGCGTGCATCTTGCTCGTGGTCGTCGGCTCGGTGCTGACCAACCCTGAGCGGGCCGGCCCGCTGCAGTCTGAGGTGCTGAAAGCGGTCACGTTCCTGGCGAGCTTCATGGTCGTCTTCTACGTCGTCGTCAGCGTCGTCCGCACGCAGTCCGCGATCGATCTGCTCGCGAAGACGCTGGTGATGGGCGGAGCGATCATCGGCTTGTTGGCGATTGTCGAGTCGCGCACTGGGTTCTCACCGTTCGCGTACGTGGACAAGGTGATCCCGATCCTGGTCGGTGATCCAAGCTTCGAGTCGGGCCTGGGCCGCGGCAGCGCGACGCGTACCGTAGGCCCGGCGGAGCATCCGATCGCTCTGAGCGCGGTCTTGGTGATGCTGATTCCGTTGGGCGTCTACGTCACCCGCGTCAGCAGCTCGAAGTGGTACTTCGCCGTGGCCGCAATCACGCTCGGAGTGCTTTCGACGGTCTCGCGCACCGGGATCATGATGCTGCTCACGCTGTTGATCGTCTTCTTCTGGCTGCGCACGGCCGAGATGAAGCGGATGTGGCCGCTGCTGCTGCCGGTGATCCTCGTGACACAGATCGCGATGCCCGGAACCTTGGGCTCCTTGAAGGAGTCGTTTTTCCCTGAAGGCGGGCTCGTGGGCCAACAGAGCGCCCTCGCAGGCGACTGCGCCTCCTCGGGGCGCGTCGCAGACATCGGTCCGACACTGGCTGAGGTCGCCAAGAAGCCGTTCCTGGGCTACGGGTACGGTACACGCGTCATCTCCGGACCGTCCTCGAACGCGTGCATCTTGGACAACCAATGGCTTGGCACCACATACGAGGTGGGCTACTTCGGCCTCGTCGCGTGGCTGCTGCTGTTCACCCGCGTGGCGAGGCGGTTCGGACGCGGGTCCAAGTACGACGACTCACCCGCGGGATGGCTGCAGGTCGCAGTGACGGCATCGGTGACTGCCTACGCGGTGGGGTCGGTGACGTTCGACGCGCTCGGCTTTTCTCAGGTGACGTTCGTGCTGTTCCTGATCCTCGGCCTCGCGGCCGCGGCCCGGATGAACGCCCGCGAAGCCGACGCCGCAGCTCAGTCGACGCCCATCCGCGGTCGCGGGGACAGCGCGCGTCGGACGGCGCGCAGGTTGCCGCGCCTAGCCTCGCCGCCGCCGCGCGTGACCAGCGCGTGGGATAGTCCGCCCAGTACCACTCCGAGCCGCTCCAAGAAAGCGACCTGGGCGGATCGATGAAGTTGCGCGTACCGGACGCGGCTGGCCGCCAGCACGGGAAGTAGCGCGGCGCGGGGCGCGGACATCCCGCCCTGGTGCACGCACACCGCCGCCGGCTCGAATCGTATGTCGAGCCCGGCATCGCGCAGCCGGCGACACAGATCCATGTCCTCGCAGTAGAGGAAGAACCCGTCGTCGAGTCCGCCCAGCCGTTCATAGGCGGACCGGCGGACGAGCAGGCAGGCGCCGGACGCCCATTCGGGCGAGGCGGGTGACGCGTATGCCGCCGGATCGCGGACGAGCTCATCTGTCCACGGCGCCAAGGGGAAGAAACGATGCAGAAACAACGCCTGCGCGTACGTGGAGCGCAGCCGTGGGAAGCGGCGTTGTGACCAGTCGAGCGTGCCGTCAGGCTCGATGATGCGCGGTGCGACAGCGCCGATCCGCGCGTCGCCTTCGGCGACGGCGACCATGCGCGTCAGCGACTCACCGTCGATCGTCGCATCAGGGTTCAGGAGCAGCACGTACGGCGCGCTCCCGGCACGCGCGCCGGCGTTGCAGCCGAAGCCGAACCCGCGGTTCACCTCCAGCGCGATGGTCGTCACCGGCAGGTCGGCCACGGTCTGGAGACTGTCATCGCTCGAGTTGCTGTCGACCACGTAGACGTGGACGCCATCGATCCTCGTCAACGGTTCCACGCAGGCGCGCAGCTCGTCCGCGCTGTTGTACGAGACCACGACGACGTCTATCGGCGGCATGGACAGGACCGTACCGTGCCCGGCCCGTCGCTCGCCGCCTAGCGGCGCAGATAGTCCTGATTCGGGGAATTCTAACGACCGGATCGGGGTTGAACAGGGTTGTCATCTTCTTGTGAGGTTTGGCCCCGTACTGGGTTTGCCGGTCCGGTACGGGGGGCACAAACCGGGCGTTCCATACCGGCACGGAACCCGCGTCGAGCCAGCGGATAAGCGTCGGGGGGACCACAAAGTTCACATCGGTCGGACCAGGGCCATCGGCGACAGGGGTGCTCGCGGATGCCTTGGCGGTGTCCTCGCCGGGGGCGCGCGTCTTCGCGTGTGCCCGTGGCGAGGCGCCTAGGGCCCACACCCCATCTGGGGAGTGGTTCGGTCAAGCCATTCTCAAAGGGAGCCGAGAAGAAACGCCATGTGCGAACCTCTCCGCATTGGTCGTCGCCAGCTGTGGCTGGCTTTGGGATTCGCAGTTCTCGTCAGTTCGCTTGCCTTGACGGTCGGCCAAGCGAACGCCGCGGCGCGCACTGCGCAAGTGGCCTCTTCTCAACCCTGGGGCGTCGAGGTGGACGCGTCCACGCTGGCATCGCTTACGCGCGCGGAGGGGCGAGAGTTCCGTAAGCGCGGCTTGACTCTTGTCGCCGCTTCGTCGCTCACCGCGGCGGACGAGCGCAAGCTCGCTGTTGCGGCCTCCAAGTGGGGCGTGCGCGGGATCGCGCGCTCTGATGCCCGCACGATGACGTTCGTGGACGCGAGCAACCTTGCCGCGTTCGAGCGCCTCGCGAATGGGCCGACCCGCGTGGCCGGCGTGCTTGAGCTCAAGCGCGCGACTTCGGCTGCCTCGTGGCGAAAGGCGGTCGCCGTCGCTCGCCAGAGCCCGGTGCTGGACCTCGTGATCAAGCCGACCGGAGTGGGCGCCGAGGCCACGCTCGCGCGCCATCTCAGCGCGGTCACCGCGTCAAGCGCCAGCACCGACCGGACGCCGCCGCGCCTGACGGGCGCTGCGCGTGTCACCTCCACGGCGCTCAACTCCGTCTCGGTGAAGTGGTCGCGCGCGACCGACAACACCAAGGTCACGGGCTACGGGCTCTACGTCGACGGCCGCTACGTCGGCAGCACGCAGAGCACGTCGACCGTGTTCAAGAACCTCAGCTGCGCCACGCATCAGCTCGCGATCGACGCCATGGACGCCGCGGGAAATCGGTCGGCGCAGGCGCTGGTGACGGCCGCGCCGACCGGTTGCGCATCGACGCTTGCTCCCGAGGCCGACGCGTCCTCCGGAGGGGTGAGCACGTTGGCCGCCGACACGCAACGTCCGTCCGTTCCGCAGGGCATGCGTTGGACCGGGACGACTCCCAACACGATCGGCCTCGCCTGGAACGCGTCCTCGGACAACACGGGCGTCGCCGGCTACCGCTTGTTCCGCAACGGCGTGGCGGTCGGGACGACGTCGTCGCTGTCGTACACCTTCTCCGGCTTGTCCTGCGCCACGCGGTACACGATCGCGCTCGAGGCCTACGACGCCGCTGGCAACGTGTCCAACCGGGCCGAGGCCACGGGCACGACGAGCACAAGCGCATGCCCGACGCCGACACCGACGCCCACCGTCGCGCCGGACACGCGGGCGCCGAGCGTCCCACAGGGGATGGCGTGGAACGGCGTGACCCAGACGACGGTCGGCTTGCGTTGGAACGCGTCGACTGATGATCGCGGCGTGGCGGGCTATCGCCTGTATCGCAACGGCGTCGCGGTAGGGACGACGACGTCGCTGTCTTACACGTTCTCAGGATTGAGTTGCGCGACGTCATACACGTTCGCGCTCGAGGCCTATGACGCGGCCGGGAATGCGTCCAATCGCGCCGAGGCTGCGGGCACCACGCTCACGAGCGCATGCCCGACCCCGACCCCGACCGCTACGGCCACCGCCACGCCCACGGTCACGGCCACGCCCACCGCGACGGCTGCGCCGACGGTCACGGCTACGCCGACCGTGACGGCTACGCCGACCGTGACGGCTACGCCGACCGTGACGGCCACGCCGACCGTGACGGCCACGCCGACGGTCTCGCCGCCGCCGGTCGGTGGGAACAGCGCGAACCTGTGGGTCGATCCCAACGGCGGCTCGTGCACGCGACAGGCCTCGCTCGCCGCCTACAACGACGGCACGGCGTGCGGTTCGTTCGACGCAGCCAACGACGCGTGCCGCGACGGCGACATCGTGCTCATCAAGGGCGGGTCTTACGGCGCACAGACTCTCAGCGGCGGCAACTCACGCTCCGCGAACTGCACGATGCAGGTCATCACGGGCGAGACGGCCCGCGTTTCTGGGAACCTGGGGTTCTCCGGCGCATCGCGGCTCGTCCTCGACGGTGGCGGTGCGCGCAATGGTGTCGGCGCCCGGTTGGTGACCACGACGATTTCGGGGAGTGGCTCTGAGCGCAATCAGTACGGTGCCTACGCTTCGGGTGGTTCGAAGTTTGTGACGTTGCAGGGTGCTGATTTCGGTGGTTGGCAGATTGACAACAGCAACAATGTGACGTATCGCAACAATGACATCGGTCCGTGTGACACGATCGATAGCGATGGTGGCGGTGGGAATTGCGATAACGGGTCGATTGAGTACTGCGAGGCGGGGTTTGCGCATTGCACGCAGTACAACGAGGGGCATGTGGTCGAGGGCAATTTGGTGCACGATTTCGGTGCTGATGACTCGTTTTTTGGTGGCGGGGGGTCGAATGATCCGCATTGGGAGTGCATGTATGTCTCGTATCCGCGGAATCTGACGATTCGTGGGAACACGTTCGTCAATTGCGCGAACGGCGGGAACATCTTCTTTACGTATTCCAACGCGGGCGGCGGCTTTACGGCTGATTACGGGTATACGGGGTTGACGATCGAGAACAACGTGTTCACCAAGACGTGCAACAACTCGTCGGCGCCGTGTGGTGGGCGGCTGGATTTCGCGTTCGGTATTTCCGGCCACTGCAACATCTACGGCGGAACGGACCTGAGCAATGTCGTTATCCGGAACAACTCGTTCTTGGGCGGGTCGGGCTTTGACATCAGCGGCGGCTGCACGCAGGGCAACCCGGGCGTGACCCTGAGCGGCAACGTCCGCCTCGGGCGCAACTACGCCAACGCCTGCGGCGCCAATGGCGCCTGGCCGGCACAGCCCAGCCAGCTGCGCGAGACGTTCTACGGCGGCGCCGTGACGTGCGGCTCCAACCCGCAGACGCTCGGGTCCGCCGAGGCGGCGATCGACCCGCACGTGATGTCGAACTCCAACACTGCGCCTGATCCTCACCTGAAGGGCTCGACGGGCCCGTTCGACGCATTCGTGGCCACGAGCTGCCCGGCCACCGACATCGACGGACAGCCGCGGCCGGCGACCGGCTGCGACGCCGGCGCCGACGAGCGCTAGCGAGCACACGTCTGGCGGCCCACAACGGTGGGTCGCCAGACGGATTTGCTGGACCTCTGGCTGGGGTCCGGCGGCCGGGCGGCGCTACGGTTTCGTCATGGCCGCGCCGGCGTCCGACGACCGCGACCGCCACGCGATGAAACCTCGCCGGAGCCGTCTCGGGGTCCTCGGCCGGATCGTTCTGGCCGCGGCCTGCTTGATGTTCCTCGGAACCCGCGTCGCCGCCACCGCGCCGGTCACTCCGGCCTCGCTTCCAACGGCGCCGAAGGCAATGCCACAGCTCTGGGGCGTTGAGGTGGATGGGGAGACGTTGCAGGCGCTCGACGGCAAGCGCGCAGCAGGCATGCGGGCGGTCGGGATGACCCTGATCGTCCCGCCCGGTCGCTTGACGGCGCAGGAACAAGTACGGCTCGTCAAGCGCGCCCGACGATGGCGCCTGCCGGTGATCGCGCCGGTCAGTGCCGAAGCCAGCGCCGTCTGCACGGCAGACAAGGCCACTGCTCCCGGCCTGCGCTGTGGAGTGCGCGCCACGTCGGTTAGCAACGCCGGGATATTGGCCGAGCGCGGTGCGGTTGATCTCATCCTCGTGCACGCGGGCAGCACCGCGGCGTTCCGCCGGTTGCGTGGGCGTGACGGCGTCCGCGTCGCCGGAGTCGTCGACTTGCGCTCGACCGGCTACAGCGCCCACCGCTGGCGCGCTGCGGTGCGGACCGCCCAGCAGAGCTCCAACCTTGACCTGGTGGTCCGGCCCGTGGGCAATCACCGCGGCGCCGCACTGGATCGGTTCACGCGCGCATTGACGGCGAGCCAACGTGGCGCTGACCGTCGCGCGCCGTCCGCGCCGACCCGAGTCTCGATCGCGCGGGCAGATCGCCGCTCCGCCGACGTGCGCTGGACGCGCTCAAGCGACGACCGGCGGGTCGTGCGCTACGGCCTGTACCGGGACGGCGCATACATACGCAGCGTGAGCACGGCCGCCACGACGCTCACCGGCCTGCGGTGCGCGCCGCACCTGCTGGAGGTCGATGCCGTCGACGCGGTTGGGAACCGGTCGCCGAAGACGTCCGTGCGAGTCGCCGCCGAGGGATGTGCGGCGCCGGCGACGGCCGCCGCGGACCCGGGTGCTACGACCGCGGCGAACCTCTGGGTCGACGCCAGCGGCGGCTCGTGCGCGCGGCGGGCGGCGCCCGCACCATACGATGACGCAGCCGCATGTGGCTCGCTCGACGCCGCGAACGACGTGTGCCAGGCGGGCGACCTGGTGCTCATCAAGGGAGGGACCTACCCGGAGCAGCACGTGACCGGCGACAACGGGCGCGCCGCGGACTGCAAGCTGTGGGTCGTGATCGGTGAGGCCATGGTGCTCAACGGCGCGCTGATGTTCGAGAGCGCCGCGCGTGTGCATCTCGGCGGTGGTGGAGCCCGCAACGGAGTGGGCGCGCGGCTCGTCACGTCGACCATCCCGAACAGCGGTTCGCCTCGCAACCAGTACCCGCTCGAGGTGATCGGAGGCGGAAACGCCGGTGGGCAGTCCTCGTCGGTCACGGTGCAGGGCACCGACGTCGGGGGGTGGAAGATCGAGAACTCGACCAACGTCACCATCCGCGACAACGACATCGGCCCGTGCGATGCGGTCGACGAAGACGCCGGCGGCAACGACTGCGACAACGGCTCGATCGAGTACTGCGAGCCGGGGCTCGCGCTCGGCGCCGACCGCGCCTGCACGGGTTACAACGAGGGACACGTGGTCGAGGGCAACCTGATCCACGACTTCGGAACCGACGACTCGCTATACACCGGCGGCGGCTCCAACGATCCGCACTGGGAGTGCATGTACGTCTCCTACCCGAGGAACCTGACCATCCGCGGCAACACGTTCGTCAACTGCGCCAACGGCGGGAACATCTTCTTCACGTACGCCAACGGCGGCGGGACGTTCGAGGCCGACTACGGCTACACGAACGTGGTGATCGAGAACAACGTGTTCACGACGACGTGCGACAGCTCATCGCCGCCGTGTGGCGGCCGCGCGGACTTCGCCTTCGGCATCAGCGGTCACTGCAACCTCTACGGCGGCGTTGACCTGACCGACGTCGTGATCCGCCACAACACGTTCCTGGGCGGGGCCGGGTTCGACAGCAGCGGCGGATGCACCCAGGGCAATCCGGGAGTCACGCTCTCCGGCAATGTCCGACTGGGGAACAGCGCGCAGTCTTCGTGCGGAGCCGACGGCGCATGGGAGCTCCCGCCGACGTCGGTGAACGAGGTGTTCTACGGGGGGGCGGTCACGTGCGCTCGCGACGCTCGCACGCTTGGCGTGGCCGCGACGGCGCTCGACCCGCTGGTCGCCAGCAACTCCGCGACAGCACCCGACGCGCATCTCAAGGGTCCGCGCGGGCCGCTGGACGGCTTCGTCGCCGCCGAGTGCCCGGAGCGGGACATCGACGGTCAGCCCCGGCCGGCGACGGGCTGCGACGCCGGCGCGGACGAGCGCTGAGCGCTCAGACGCGCGCGCCGATGCGCACCAGCGCCATGTCGTATCCAAGTGGCGTGCGCTCGATCGACAGCGCCTCGGGCTGAGCGCCGTGGCGCTCGAGCCGCTCGAGCAGCGAATCGGCCGTGAACGGGTGATGGCACTCGACCGACACGACGCCGACGCGGTGGATCCATCCGCCGCAGTGGTCGAACAGCTCTTCTTCCGCGCCCTCGATGTCGACCTTCAGCAGATCGACGCGGTCGGCCTCGAGCGTCTCGAGCACGTGCTCCATCGTCACCACGTCCGTCGTGCCGTCGCTGTCGTCGGACATGCGGAAGCCGTCCTCGCGGGCGCCCACCATCACGACGCGTCGCGGTGTGGCGCCGATGCACGCGCCGACTACGTGGGCGGCGGAGCCGATCGGCTCGAGATTGCGGCGCAGCACGGACAGGTTGCCGTCCTCAGGCTCCACGGCTGCGATCCGCGCGCCGGGGAAACGCCCGAGCAGCCAGCGTGCCGCGAGACCCGTGTTGGCACCCAGGTCGACGATCGTGCGCACGGGCTCACCCGCCGCGGCGGCGAGTGGCTCGTAGGAGCCGCCTTCGATCAACTCGCCGAGCACGACGACGTCGGACGTGTGGCTGCGCAGGCGGACGCGGCCCAGGCTTCGCAGGTTGACGTCCACCGCGATCGGCCGCCGGCAGACGACCGGACCGAGCTTGCTCTGGCTCAGGCGGACCCGCAGCACGCGCCAGAAGTCGCGCGGCGTGCGCGCCTCGCGTCCGTAGGTGAGCAGCGTCGAAGCGTGCTGCCCGACCTTGTGATCAGCGAGCGGGGACAAGAGCGACCTCCGAGTAGATATCAGCGAGACGCCGTCCGGCCGCGCTCCAGGTGATGTCGGCGGCGTGCGCCAGGCCCTGCTCGCGCAGCGCGCGCAGCAGCCCGCGGTCGGCGTTCACCGCTGTGATGTGCGCGGCGAGCGCGTCGACGTCGCGCACGGGATGCACGAGCGCGTTGACCTCGTGATGGCAGACGCCGCTGGCGGCGTCGGACACGAGCGGCACACAGCCGCTGCCGATCGCCTCGTTGCAAACCAGCGCGGAGCCTTCCTCGATGCTCGGGAGCACGAGCACGTCGTGCAAGCGCATCAGCTCGGGGATGTCGCTGCGGTGGCCGAGCACCTGGACGCTGGGGTGTGCGAGCTGGTCCTTCAGCTTCTCCCCGTAGGCGGGGAGCAGATCGCCGGCGACGGTGAAGGTGCCGGAACTCGACGCGGGGGACCGTAGCCACGCCTCGAGCGCGAAGTGCAGTCCCTTGCGGACCGCAGCCACACCGACGTACAGCATCCGCAGCGGTTGTCCGGGAGCAGGCGGCTCGCCGGGAGTGAAGACCGCGGGGTCGTAACCGTAGAGGTGCCGCACGAGCCGGTCGGGCGAATAGCCCGCGCGCTCGAACGTCCCGGCGACGAAGTCCGACGGGCACAGCAGGTGGTCGGCGAGGTCGTACTCGGCTTCCTCGATCCGCAGCACCGTCTCGTTGAACGCGTGCTCGTGATCGGCGGGAAGCGGCACGCCGAGACGCTCGCACTCGGCGCGGACGGTCTCGTACGCGTACCGCGTGTGGGTATTGGGGCGCTCGAGCACGGTCGGGATCCCGAGGCGCTTGGCGACCTCGAGCGTCCGCAGCGCGCCGAGCGGCCAGACGTGGACGACGTCGGGACGCTGCCGGGAGCGGGCGAGGCGGCGGGCCACGATGTGATCGTGCGCGCGCAGCGCCCGAAGCTCCCCGATCACGCGATAGGGCACTCGGACCGAGCCGCGGGCGAGCGTCGGGCGGACGGTGACGCCGTCGGGCACGGTTCGGGCGAGCGAGGCAGGCATCACCGTGACGTCGGCGCCGGCGTTCGCCGCGCCCGCGACCTCGTAGAAGGCCGTGTCGCAGATCCGGCCCGCGCCGAGGCGATGCGGGAAGCTGTGCAGCACGCGCACGCCGCGGCCGGCAGTGGCGGAAGCTTGCGTCATGGCACTAGGCGGTGTCGACGAGTTCATCGGCCACCCTCACCGGGCCACTCGTGCCCCGCATCCGGCGTCCCTCGAGCCAGCCGGCAAGCTGGGCCGCGCATCGCAGGTACGGGACGACGATGTACAGGATCGGCAGCGACTGCAATGTGAGCACCGGCGACGGGTGGACGTCGTTGTCGCGCATCCACCGCCGGTCGGGGCCGATGGAGCGGCCGAAGCGACGCCGCGAGCGGTACGTCTGCACCACGGGCACCCACTCGCGCAGCTTGATGCCGTCGGCCACCGTTCCGGCGCGGCCGGCGTGGACCGCGTAGCCGCGGTTGTACTTCCACAGAGCGCGCAGCAACGGCTTGCCCTCGTCACGCGTCGGATGCCAGACGACGGCGTCGCCGGCATAGGTCAGACGGGCGCCGGCCGCGACGGCACGCTCGGAGAACTCGTAGTCGCCGTACTCCTTGATGGAGCCGTCGAGGCCGCCGAGGCGGTCGAACGTGGCCCGCAGGCAGAAGAGGTTGGCGGTTTCGGCGAGGCCCAGCCGCACGGAATGCTCGTGGTCCTTCGAGCCGTCCATGTCGATCAAGGTCCAGGCGGTGATGCGCTCCGGAAGCGTGAAGCGGAAGCGTCCGGCGGCAAGGTCGGTGCCCTCGAGCGCTGCGAGACCGCGCTCCAGCCAGTCCGGCTCGGGCCGGCAGTCAGCGTCGCAGAACGCGAGCACCTCGCCGCGCGAGGCCGCGACGGCCATGTTGCGGGTGGCGTAGGAGTTGCGGGGCGGGCCGAACGCGACCCGCACATGGCCGTCCGGCGTCTCGATGCCGGTCGTGCCACCGTCTGTAGAGCCGTCGTCGCCGATCACGATCTCGAAGTCCGCGCGGTTCAAGGTCTGGTGCTCCAAGCACGCGAGGAGCTCGGCGATGTCCTTCGCGCCGTTGCGCACCGGCGTGATGACGCTTACCCGCGGCCGTCGTTCGTCCACATTCATCCTGTTCGGAACATAGTCCTGGACCAGCGGCTCGCCAACGCAATCTCCTCGACGTCCGAACAGTTGTCTTCGCGACCTCTGCCGGGCGTGGACATCAACGCTCGTCGGCGCCCGCGTCGCAGCGACTACCGGCCGCCGGTCGGGGTTGTCCGTCGATGTCCTTCGCAGGGCAGCCCGCCACCGCCGGGACATGGTCGTCAGCGACGCTCTGCTGGTCGAGGTGGAAGTCGAGTTCGTCGTCGGTACTGGCGTCTGCGTACGGGAAGGCGTCTGAGCCGATGGTGCTGTCGGTGGCCGCGCACGTGCCGCGGCGGCGGCTGTCGGACCAGACGTTGTAGGCGTACGTCCAGCCGTCGCCCGGATGGCACCCGTCCCACATCATCAGATTGCCCACGACGTCGACGTCCTTCCAGGTGCACTCGGGATTGGTGTCGAGTTCGAGCGTGGTGTCGGCGGCGAACGAGTTGAACGCCACACGGACGCCGTCGAAGGCGACTTCTGGCCCGTTCTGACACCACGAGAGCGCGACGGCGGAGGCTCTTGTGGGTGTTCCGCCCGTCGGCGTTTCGGCCCAGGGCGCCGCCAGCCAGTTGTTCTCTATGGTCAGGTCACGATGCCCCATCTCTCCCGCCTGCGGGCCAGAGATCGTGGCGAAGATGTCGAAGATCGCGCACTGGCGGAACTTCGAGTTGACGATCGAGATGTTGTGGCCGGCGTTGATGTACATGCACTCCCAGTGGCACTCGAAGCCCGCTTCGAAGCATGTCTCGTCGAAGCGGTAGTCATGGAACGTCGCGCCGTCGATGGTCACGTTGGTCGCGAGATCGAGCTTGGAGTTTCCGCAGGTCTGCGTGATCGGCGCGACGACGTGGCAAGGGCCGTAGTCGCCGCCGCGGACCGTCAGATGGTCGACGAGCCACGCGTGCACGCTGCCGGCGTCCATGTCGTCGAGCGTGATGAAGGTCGAGCCCGGTCCGACGTAGATGCCCACCTGGTTACCGACGCCCGGTTCGGTGGCCTTGACGCTCATCTCCATGCCTCGCACCGCGATGTGGTCCGGGCCGGTCTCGTCGGAGCCGAACGCGAGCTCGTCGAGCACGACTCGTGCGCCCTTGGCGGGGCGAAAGAGTATGTCGGGCCCGTTCTCGTGGCCTGGCGCCTGCTTGATGATCTGCGACCCGTAGCGCCCCGACGCAACCTCGACGACGTCGCCGGGCTTGGAGATGCGGAACGCGCGGTCGAAGCCGGCACACGGGGCGGCGCGCGTGCACTCGTTCTGGTCCGATCCGGTGGGTGAGACGAACAGCGTGGCCGGCTCCGGCTCGGGCGACGTGCAGTTGCTCGTGGACGCTGAGACGACCGTGGATGCGGACGTGTTACCGGCCGCGTCGGCGGATACGACGCCGACCTCGTACGTGGTCCCGCATTTGAGCCCGGTCACCGTCGCACTCGTACCGGATGTGCTCGTGACCCGCACGCCGTTGCGATGGAGCCGGTACTCGGCGACACCGCGGTCGTCCGTGCCGGCGTCCCACACCAGCGTCACGGTCGTTTCCGTGCTGGCGGTCGCGCGCAGGCTTCGCGGCGGCGTCGGGGGCGAGGTGTCCGGGCAGATCGCGGAGCGCACCGCGAGCGTCGCCTTGACCGAGCCGTTGCCGGCCGCGTCGCGCGCCTCGACCGCGACCTGGTACGCCGTGTCGCAGGCAGGGACCGGCAGGATCGCCGACGTCCCATCCACCGTGTCGGTGAGCCGGCCGTCGATGTAGACCCGGTAGCCGGTGACGCCGACGTCGTCGGTCGACGGGTCCCACGCGATCGACACCAGTTCCGGTGTCGCCTCTATGAGCTTCAGTCCCGCCGGGGACGAGGGCGGCGTCTTGTCCGAGCACTCTGCCGTCGAGACCGTCACGGTGTTGCGCTGGGACAAGTTCTCGGCGGCGTCCCGCGCGACGATCCCGACCTCGACCGGCGCGCCGCATTGCAGATTCGACATCTCGATCTCGGTGCCGGTGGTGGCGTCGACCAACGAGCCTCCGCGATACACGTAGTACCCAGTCACGCCAATGTCGTCGATCGACGGCTCCCAGGCGAGGCGGATCGACGTCTCGCCGACGGACAGCGCCCGTAGCCGGGCCGGGGCGGTGGGCGGCGAGGTGTCAGGGCAGTCGTCGGTCCCGACCACGATCGTCGCCCGCTGCGAGACGTTGCCGGCCCCGTCGAGCGCCTCGACGCCGAGCGAGTACGACGTCCCGCAGGTAAGCAGCGAATACGTGAAGGTCAGCGCCTGGGTCGTGCCGACGAGCGTGCTGTCCCGGAACACGCGGTACCCCGCGACTCCCACGCTGTCGGTCGAGGCCTCCCACTCGATCTGCACGGACGTCTGACTCCGAGTCCCATACCCGAGCTGGCCCGGCGTGGTCGGCGGCTGGGTGTCCGAGGGTGTGGTCTGGACGGTGAAGGTGCGGGTCGCCGGCGTGGGGTCGGGGTTGCCGGCGGCGTCTACCGCGCGGACCACGAACGTGTAGTCGCCGTCGACGTTCGTCGCGTAGCTGCGCGGGGAGGTGCACGGGCTGAACGTACCCGCTCCGGCGGGTGTGTCCAGCCGGCACTCGAACGTGGCGCCGGGCACTGTCGCGGTGAAGGTGAACGAGGCGTCCGCGCGGTTCGTCGGCCCGCTCGGCCCGCTCGTGATCGTCGTCTCGGGGGTTGGCGCGGCCGTCGCGGTGGGCGTCGGCGTGGGCATCCCGGGCGCCGGTGGCCCGGGCAAGATGCTGATCGGGCTCGGTGGGGCCGCGATTCCGCACCCGCTCGGCGTCGCGGTCGCGAACGCCTTCGCCGACCGGTTGCCCGCCTTGTCGACGGCGTCGACCTCCACGAGGTGCGGCGTGCACGCCAGGCTGGGCAGCTGAACGCCCGGAGACGCCACCGTTGACGTCCGGCGACCGTCGAGGTAGACCGCGTATGCGACGGCGTCCTTCACCGCGCTCCACGAGACCGCGAGCCCGCCGCCGCCCGAAGGGACGACGAGTGGCGTTGCGGGCCGGGTCGGCGCCGACCGATCGCCGCGCGCGAGAGGCCGCAACTGCTTGAGGTACCGGATCAATGCCGCTTGCGCACCGGAGCCGGTGGGGAGGACGGCGAGATCAAGCCCGTCGGCCGACCGCGCGGCGTTGATCTCGCGACGCCAGGTCGCGGCGCGATAGCCGCTGCCACGCAGCGGCACCACCGCCATGACACGGCTCGCGCCGGCGTTCAGACCGCTGCCGGTGGATGCGGAAACCACCACGAGGTCGGCGTCGCCTCCGGCGGCGAGCGCTCGCGCCGCGGCGGGCGAGGCGGCGGCGACCGCGCACCGATGGCCCGGCTCGGCCAATTTGTGCTGAACGCACGCCTCGGCACCGCCGCCGAGTGGCTGAATCAGCGGCAGCTTCTCGCGCTGCGCCAGGCTCGTGAGCCGGCGCCCGGTCGCCGCGTCCAGACCGGGCGCGGCCACCAAGGTCATGCCCACGGCGCGCAGCTGCCGCAGGACGGGGCGATCGAGCGCACGCGCCAGGGCGGCGTCCACCTGCACACCCCACGTCTGCGGCAAGGCGTCAGGCGCCGACGGTGCGGCCTGTGCCGAGGCGGCGAACAAGGCGGACGCCGCGACAAGCGCGACCAGCCACCCGCCGAGCCGCGCCGGCGTGCTGCCGTGCAGGCACATCCACCCCCTCATCACCGCGACCGTATCGCGGATCTTGAGCGACTTCACTGGCCGACGGTTTAGGCCCCGGCACAACTCGCCCGGGACCTCTCATAAAGGCGCGTCAGCCCGGATACTTGCGCCAACCCGGAGGGAAGTCCGGGATGTCGGCGAGCCGGAACCAGCCGTGGCGCTCGTTCAGGCCCCGCACGCCGGGCACGGCGAGCAATGCCCGCTTGACGCGGTTCTTGCGGATCTCGCGCTCCCAGTAGGCCTTCCAGTACGCGTGCTTCTCGCGGGTGGGCTTGGCGTAGAAGGCGCCGCCGGCGTGCTTGAGCTGCGTGTCCTCGAGGTACGCCGCCTCGAACCCGAGCTTCGCGATGTCCTCGATGTACGCCGCGTCCTCGAGCCAGAAGACCTCGCCGGGATTTTGCCGAAAGCCGCCGGCGCGCTCCATCAGTTCGCGCGACGTCAGCGCGCAGCCGCCGCCGACCGGTCCGCGCTTGAGCCGCACCCCGTTGATGACCTCGGTGTGGTATGCGTGCGGACGCTCCTCGTACATGACCCGCGCCGCCGTGTCGTGCGGGTTGTTGACGAGGTTCGCCGCGAGGAACCCGATCTGCGGCAGCTTCTCATAGGACTCAAGCAGGGTTCGATCCCACTCGTGCGGCGCGTCGATCATGTCGTCGTCGAGCTCGACGATGTACGGCGCGCTGGTGAGCTTGACGGCCTCGGCGTACGCGTTCGCGCCGATGTTCTTGTCGTGGCGGACCACGCGGAGGCGCGGATCGTCGAGGCTCTCGAGGTACTCGACCGTACCGTCGGTCGACGCGTTGTCCCACACGAGGATCTCGGTCGTGAGCTCGGACGTGCGCGAGAGGACGTTTTCCACGCACAGCTTCAGCAGGTGGGCGCGCTCATGCGTGAGCACGACGACGGCGATCATGGCCGCGGACGACTCCTGGTCTCGATGGTCTGTTGGAAGTAACCGCGAAGGTCGCGAACGAGCGACCCTTCGCCGAAGGTCGGTACGGCGAACTCGTCGCCCACCGCGAGGGTGGGAATGGCCTCCGCCAGGCGGCTCGGATCCTCGACCAGCGTGACGAGGCCGGCGCCGGCGAACCGCCGCGACGACTCGACCTGATGGTCGTCGACGGTCTCGTCGAAGCGCTTGAACCGCGGGACGACAACGGGGCGCCGGCCGTTGCTCAGGCACAGCAGGATCGACCCGACCCCGGCGTGCGTGATGACGACGCGAGCCTCCCGGACCAGCTCGGCCAAGCGCGCCATGGGGACGAAGTCCACGCACTCGGCGTTGCGTGGCTGCACGGCCGAGCAGCCGTACTGCGCGACGACGCGCTCGTCGCCGGAGAGCGTCTCGACCGCCCGCAGGAGGCGATCGAACGGGAACTGGCTGGCGCCGGTGACGACGAGGATCATCGGTCTCCGAACACCGTGCCGGCGTAGCGTGCGCCGGGGACCGCGTCAACCAGCTCAGGCCACTGCACGTACACGCGATCGGCGATCGGACGAGCGAGTCGACAACTGAGCGACGGCCGCTCGGCGCGCGCGAGCGTCTCCACGTAGGCGACCCGCACACCGTGCGCCCGTGCGACCCACGCGAACGGCACCGCCACGGCTGCGCCGGTGGTCACGAGGACCTGCGGGCGTAGCCGCTTGATCAGGCGCCGCGCCAGCAGCACGTTGCGCACGGCGTTCTTGAGGCTACGCGCAGCGGGTGAGTGCGCATAGAAGAGCCGCTCACCTTCGAGCAACGACTCCACGTCGCCGCCGCCGTGGCTGCCGACGACCCAGGCGTGGTCGTACTCGCTCCACGCCTGTCGGAGCGACCACAGCTGCAGGAGGTGACCGCCGGCGGTGCAGACGAGCAGGACGTCGACGTGCTCGGTGCCGTGGCTCACGACGTGGCCGCCCCGATCGCCCGGCGCCGGCGAGCTCTCAGGCTGCGCACGCTCTGGGATCGACGCAGCTCCGCGCGCACCTCGGCATCCGAGCACACGGGCTGGCGCTTCAGCGCCGCTGCCGCGTAGCCCCAGATCATCGCGAGAGCGGCGGGCTCGGAGCGGGTGTGATGCAGCGCGCGCAAGGTGAGGAACCAGCCGCGGTAGCCCATGTAGTGGGCGGCGCGACCGCGCGCCGTCCACGGCTTCAGCCGGTGGCCGTCGCGCTCGCCCTCACCGCGGTGATGCTTGAACGGCAAGTTCACGAGCGTCCGCGTGTGCCAGCCGCGCAGATGCGCCTTCAGCTCGTCGATCCCGTCCCAGCCCATGCTGCGCTCGAGCGGCATGACGTCGTCCAGACACTCCCGGCGGTACGCACGGTCGGCGCCCCAGACGCTCGAGCCCGTGTTGTACCGCGCGACCCATTGACCGTCCTCGAGCTCGACAGCGTTGCCGCCGGCGATCCCCAGCGAGCGATCCTCGGCGAACGCGGACAGCAGGCGCTGGAAATGATCGGGCTCGAATGAGACGTCGGCGTCCACCTTGACCACCACCTCGTCGCGGCCGGCAAGGGCCGCGACGCCGCGCTCGAAGCCGCGTACGATCGGCGCGCCCCGCTCGACGGTGCGCGCGATCTCGGGGGCCTCGACGAGCGTGATCCACGGGTGCTCGGTGGCCAGCGTCCGCGTCAACGAGCACGTGTCGTCTGTGGAGCCGGTATCGACGACGACCCACTGCGTGGGCGTGACCGTCTGTGAGGCGAGGCTCGCGGCGAGCCGCGGGAGGTTCTCGGCCTCATCGCGGACGGGAGTCACGACGGCGTACGACAGCTCGGGCTCAGACGGGACGGGCTTGGTGTCGAGGGTCAGGGGGGCGCCGCCGGCCGACGGGATCGCCCGCGGCAGCGTGGACGACAGCCACACCTCGAGCATGACGATCGCGAGCAGCAGGCGGCCGTTCCGTGTGTCGGTCCCGTCGGCGTGACGGCGCACCAGCGAGGCGACCGTGCCGCGGTCCAGGAACTCGGCGTAACGCGGGGAGGGAGTGAGCAGGAAGTCGCTGATCCCGCCGCCGGCCTGGGCCGCGAACCAGCGGTCGACGGAGCCGGCGAAGAACCCGATCTTCTGCTTGTCGATGATCCGATCCGGGATGATGCCCCGCGCCGCATGCTTGAGCACGTGCTTGGTCGTCGTGACGCGCCGCACCTTCATGGCGGTCGGGATCGTGGCGCAGTACTCGACCATCTTGTGATCGAGGAACGGCACGCGCACCTCGAGCGAGTGCGCCATCGAGGCGCGGTCGAAGTAGTGGAGCATGTCGTCCACGAGTGCCAGCTGGCCGTCGATGTACAGCGTTGCGGCAAGCGGCTCGTCGGCGATATCCCCCAACCGCTCGGCCACGACGCGGCGAGCCGCGTCCCCGTCCAACTCGGCAAGCGGGCCCCGCAGCAGACGGCCGCGCAGGTCGTCGTCGAGCTTGCCGCTCATCGCCAGGAGGCGGTCGACGGAGCCGGGGGCCTCGAGCGTTCGGGCCATGCGCTGCACCTTGCCGGGGCCGCGCCTGGCCGCGGACGTGATGGCGGCGCGAGCGGGGGCGGGAAGCCGGCTGAACGCGGCCGCGGCGGCAGCGGCCTGATGCTTGTTGTAGCCGCCGAGGAGCTCGTCGGCGCCCTGGCCGGAGAGCGTGACGGTCACGTGCTTGGCCGCGAGCTCCGACAGGGCCGAGAAGCCGAGTGACGAGAGATCGGCGAGCGGCTCGTCGATCTGCCAGGAAAGCGTCTCGAGATCGACCGCGGCGTCCGATACCGACAGCTGCAGCTCGTGGTGCTCAGCCCCGATCGAGTCCGCCACGAGCTTGGCGTCCGAGAGCTCGTTCTTCTTGCCGTCCTCGGCGAAGCCGACCGAGAACGTCTTGACAGGCTCGCTCATGTTGCGCGCCATCAGCGCGACTATCACGCTCGAATCCAGGCCGCCGCTCAGCATCGCGCCGAGCGGCACATCGGCCATCAGCCGGGACTTGACGGCGTCCTCGAGCTCGGCGATCAGACCCTCGCCCCAGTCGTCGACCGTCAGGCCGGGCTGGGCCTCGGGGCGGGGATAGGCCCAATACCGCTCGACGCTCACGCCGGACTCGTCGATCACGAGCCGGTGCCCGGGCATCAGCTTCGAAACGCCGGCCAGAGGCGTGCGCGGACCGGAGAAGAAGCCGAAGGTGAGGTAGCTGTCGATCGCCTCGTAGTCGAGGTCCGGACCGATCAACCCGGACGCGAGCAGGCTCTTGAGCTCAGACGCGAAGATGACGCGGTCGCCGACCTGAGCCCAGTACAGCGGCTTGACGCCGAGGCGGTCGCGCGCGATCACGGCGCGGCGGCGGGTTCCGTCCCAGATCGCGATGGCGAACTTGCCCCGAAGCTGCTCGGGTACGTGCGTCCCGTAGCGCTCGTACAGGTGCGGCAGGATCTCGGTGTCGCAGCGTGTCCGAAGGACGTGGCCCTCGGCCTTGAGCTGGCGCGTGATCTCGGCGTGGTTGTAGAGCTCGCCGTTCTGCATCCCCCAGATGTCGCCGGTCTCGTTCGGGAACGGCTGGTGGCCGGCCTCGACGTCGACGATGCTGAGGCGGCGCGCGCCGAAGGCGACGCCGGGCGCCTGCATGATGCCGCGATCATTCGGTCCGCGATGGGTCATCGCGTCCGTCATCTGGTTGAGGACCTCGGGCGAGATGACCTCGCGAGCCTCCCCGCCCACCTGTACCACTCCGCAGATGCCGCACATATGACCGCCAAGCTAGGCGCTCGCCCGCGCGGCTTCGACAACCCAATGGATGGGATCCGCTGCGGTTGACCTAGCCAGTCGGCGAGGGTCGCCCGTCTTGCGCCGGGAACTGACCGAACGGGGGGTCAACGGCACGGAGGCCCAAGCCTACGATCACGTCACCTGCTCAGCCGGCGCGATGGGCGCCTGCAGCCAGCCTTCGACCCATCCAGGGGGAATCGCCCAGTGAACACCGTCTACGTCGACACCAACACGGATGAGGCCACGCGCCGCGAGCGCCTGTACAACGGCCACCTGTTCGTCCTCGCTCCCCGCCCCAGCACGCTGGCGCTGGTCGAGCATGCCCGCGAGATGATCGAGGCTGCGTTCGGCGACATCGATCCGGCCCTCGCGCAGTACGAGATGCCGGTCGAGCGCTACGTGGAGATCTGCGCGCCGCTGAAGCCGGCGTTCATCCACAACGACAGGACCAAGCAGCTCCTGAAGGACGTCGTCGAGGACTTCGGCTGCGTGCTCGAGGAGACCTTCATCGACGTGCCGCGCCTGCGCATGGTCACGAGCGACGGCTATCTGACCTCGGGGGTCGGCTACGCGCACCATCCGCACCGCGACACGTGGTACTCGGCGCCGATGGCGCAGCTGAACTGGTGGCTGCCGATCTACGACATCGAGACCGAGCAGTCGATGGCGTTCCACCCGCACTACTTCGACAAGGCGATCAAGAACGGCTCGTCGGAGTTCAATTACTACGACTGGAACTCGAGCGGGCGCAAGGACGCGGCGAAGCAGATCAAGTCCGATACGCGCAAGCAGCCCAAGCCGGAGGAGGAGCTCGAGCTCGAGCCGTCTCTGCGCCTGCTGCCGCCGGCCGGCGGCATCGTCCTGTTCTCCGCGGCGCACCTGCATTCGACCGTGCCGAACACGTCCGGCCGGGCCCGCTACAGCATCGATTTCCGCACGGTCAACGCCGTCGACCTGGCGGAGGGCAAGGGCGCCCCGAACCTCGACAGCCACTGCACCGGCACGTCGCTGCGTGACTTCATCCGCGGCTCGGACCGCTCCGCCATGCCCGAGGAGCTCGTCGCCAAGTACGACGACGAGTCGTCCGCCGACGGCGTGCTGGTCTACCAGCCGGCCTAACCGAGAAACGAAAGCGAGGCGGGACGTGAGCTGCCCGGTCTGCAAGCGTCCCGCCGACGCGCCCTTCGTGCACATCGCCGGCGTGCCCGTGCACGTGAGCCAGTTGCACACGACGCCGAGCGGCGCGCGGACCGCGCGCCGGGGCGATCTGCAGCTGGCCTTCTGCGCCGGCTGCGGCTTCATCTGGAACGTCGCCTTCGATGCGGCGCTTGTCGAGTACGACGCGGCCTACGAGAACTCGCTCGATCACTCGCGCGCGTTCACCGACTACGCGAACGGACTCGCCCAGCGGCTCGTCGAGCGCTACGACGTCCGCGGCCGCCGCGTGGCCGAGATCGGCTGCGGCCAGGCGGAGTTCCTGCGCGCCCTGTGCAACGCCGGCCACAACCGCGGCTTCGGCTACGACCCGACCTACGTGGGCGACGACAGCGACCCGCGGATCACGATTCGCCGCGAGCTGTATTCCGAGGAAACAGTCGGCGACCTCGAACCCGAGTTCGTGTGCTGCCGTCACGTACTCGAGCACCTGGAGCAGCCGCTGGCGTTCGTCCGCTCGCTGCGGCGCACGCTCTCCGCCGAGCGCGCGGCGACCGTGTATGTAGAGGTCCCCAACGGCACGCACCAACTCCTCAACGGCGTGGTCTGGGACATGATCTACGCACACTACGCGACCTACACGGAGCCGTCGCTGCGCACCCTCTTCGAGCTCGGGGGCTTCGAGATCCTCGACAGCGGTGCGGCCTTCGGCGATCAGTACCTGTGGCTCGAGGCGCGTCCGACGGACGCGCCCGTGCCCGACGCCCCGTCGGCCGACCTGGACGCCGTCCGCGCCGCCGTCGAGCGCTTCGCCGCCGGGTACAGCGGCTTCGTCGGCGATTGGCGCCGGCGGGTCGACGGCCTGCGCACGCAGGGACGCCGCGTCGTCCTCTGGGGCGCCGGCGCCAAGGGGGTGAGCCTGCTGAACTCACTCGAGGACCACGACGCCATCGCGCGGGTCGTGGACGTCAACCCGCGCAAGCACGGCACCTACGTGCCGGGGGCGGGGACACCGGTCGTGTCCCCGGAGGCGCTGCGCGCCTTCTCGCCGGATGTGGTGGTGCTGGCAAACCCGATCTACCGCGACGAGGTCCGCGGGATCCTCGCCGAGTTGGGCCAGAGCGCCGAGATCCTGTGCGTCTGAACTAGCCGATCGGCGAGGATCGCCGACCCGCTAACCGAACGGGCGGGGACGGCGTAGAACCCCAGACCTAGCATCGCCATCGATGGTCAAGAACCCCACAGCGCAGAACGCTCCGGCGCCTCGTGTGGCCGTCGTGATCCCGACCTACAACCGGGCTCGCTGGCTCGGCGGGGCAATCGAGAGCATCCTCGCGCAGACGTACAAGGACTTCCGCCTGGTCGTCTCCGACAACGCGTCGACGGATGACACGGCCGCGGTCGTCGCTCGCTTCGACGATCCGCGCCTGACGTACGTGCGACGAGCGACCAACTGCGGCCTGAACGAGCACTACAACGGCTGGTTCGCCAACGTCGAGGCCGACTACCTGTACATGGTCCCGGACGACGACCGGCTCACTCCAGACGCTCTGGCGGTGACCGTCGCGGCGCTCGAGGCCAACCCGCGCGCCGCGATGATCCACGCCCAAGTCGATGTGGTCGACGAAGCCGGCGAGGTGATCGCCGCGGAGCACCACATGAGCGGCCTCGACAGCAACACCGTCGAGCGTGGGACCGACTTCATCCGCCGCTCGATGCAGATGTCCTACCGGGTACACGCGACCACGGTCCTGCTGCGCACGGAGGCCGTGCGCAGCGTGCTGCTCGACGAGCGCGACTACCCCGTTACCGATCTGGGGCACTTCATGCGGATCGCGCTCGACTGGGACGTGGTGTTCCGCAAGCAGACGATCGCGCGCTACCGCATCCACGACGGTGCCTACAGCGCTGGTGCGGCGCAGGTGACCGACGGCGGCTACATCCAAGGCACCGAACGGATCGAGAAGTTCCTGGAAGTCAAGCTGCGCTTCCTGGACGAGCACGGTGACCGCCTCACCGGCGTCCCCGCCCTGCGGCGCGAGGCGCACCGCGCGTTCCGCCGCGAGCTCATCGAGCACGCGGCGCACGCCACGTTCCCCGCGCGCCGGCCGGCGCCCACCGCCCGTGTGCTCCGCGCCTGCGCGCGGCGCGATGCGGCCGTCGTCTTCGAGCCGACGGCGTGGCGGCTGCTCGCGGGCTCGCTGCTCGGCGCGCGCGCGACCACTGCAATCAAGCGGGCGCTGCGGCGCCCAACCCCAACAGAGGTGACTCCCGCATCATGAAGGTCGCGATCCTCGCCGGCGGCGTCGGCAGCCGCATCTCGGAGGAGACCGAGATCAAGCCCAAGCCGATGGTCGAAATCGGCGGCCGCCCGATCCTCTGGCACATCATGAAGCACTACGCCCACTACGGGTACACGGACTTCGCGATCGCCCTCGGGTACAAGGGCGAGGTCATCAAGCGCTACATGGTCGACTACGCGTCGCTGTACGGCGATCTGACCGTTGGCCTCGCGAACGGGCACATCGAGCGCCGCAACGGCCACGGCGCGGAGATCGACGACTGGACCGTCTCGCTCGTGGACACAGGCCAGGGCACGGCCACCGGCGGTCGCATCAAGCGCCTCGCGCCGACCATCGGCAACGAGACGTTCATGTGCACGTGGGGCGACGGCGTCTCCAACGTCGACCTGGACAAGCTGCTCGAGTTCCACCGCTCGCACGGCAAGCTGGCCACGATGACGGCGGTCCGGCCGCCGGCCCGCTTCGGCCACCTGGAGCTCGACGGCAACGTCATCTCCGACTTCAACGAGAAGCCGCAGATCGGCGAAGGCTGGATCAACGGCGCCTTCTTCGTGCTCGAGCCCGAGGTGTTCGACTACGTCCCGGGCGACGACACGATGTGGGAGCGCGAGCCGCTCGAGCGGCTCGCCCGCGAAGGCCAGCTGATGGCCTACAAGCACGAAGACTTTTGGCAGTGCATGGACACCCTCCGCGACAAGAAGCTGCTGGAGGAACTCTGGAACGACGGGGCTCCGTGGAGGACCTGGGAATGATGCGCGTACTCGTCACCGGCCACAACGGCTACATCGGCTGCTCGCTGCTGCCTCTGCTGCAGCAGGCGGGCCACGAGGTCGTGGGCCTCGACAACTACCTCTATGAGACGTGCACCTTCGGGCCGGACGTCCCGGATGTGCCGTCGCTGCGCAAGGACGTCCGCGACGTCGAGCTCGGCGACCTCGAGGGCTTCGACGCCGTCATCCACCTGGCGGCCATCTCCAACGATCCCGTCGGCGACCTGAACCCGGACGCGACGTACTCGATCAACCACCGCGCGTCCACCCGCCTGGCCAAGCTGGCCAAGGAGGCGGGCGTCGAGCGCTTCCTGTTCTCGTCCTCGTGCAGCCTCTACGGCGCCGCAGGCGACGACATCCTCGACGAGAGCGCGAGCTTCAACCCGGTCACGCCCTACGGCGAGTCCAAGCTGCTGGTCGAGAACGACCTGCGCGAGCTGGCCGACGACGACTTCAGCCCGACCTACCTGCGCAACGCCACGGCTTACGGCCTCTCGGCCCGCCTGCGCGGCGACCTGGTGGTCAACAACCTCACGGGCTACGCGGTCACGACGGGCCAGGTGCTGCTCAAGAGCGACGGTTCCTCCTGGCGCCCGCTCGTGCACATCGAGGACATCAGCCGCGCCTTCGTGGCGATCCTCGAGGCGCCGCGCGAGCTGGTGCACAACGAGCCGTTCAACGTCGGCCGCACCGAGGAGAACTACAAGATTCGCGACGTCGCGACGATCGTCGGCGAGGTCGTGCCCGGCAGCACGGTCACGTTCGCGGACGGCGCGTCTCCGGACATCCGCAACTACCGCGTCAACTGCGACAAGATCATGGAGACCCTGCCGGCCTTCCAGCCGGTGTGGACGGTCCGCAAGTCGGTCGAGGAGCTGTACGCGGCCTACGTTGCCAACGGGCTCGAGCTCGACGACTTCCTGTCACGCCGCTTCATGCGCATCAAGCACGTCCGCGAGCTGCAGGAGGAGGGCGTCCTGGACGACAGCCTCCGCCGTCTGGAGGCCTCCGTTGCCTAGTCCCGCCCCGTCGTCGGAACAGGCGCGCACGGACTTCGTCGTCGTCGAGCGCTGTCGGGGCTGCGGCTCCGACGCGCTCGTCGACTTCCTCGACCTGGGCGAGCTGCCGCTGCCGGACGCGCTCGTCGCCACGGCCGACCTCGACGGTCCCGAGGCGCGGTTCCCCATGGACGTCACGTTCTGCCGCGAGTGCTCGCTCGTGCAGATCCGCCAGGACGTGTCGCCGGAGGCGCTGTTCGTCGAGAACAACCTCTACTTCTCGTCGTTCTCGGCCGGCCTGCTCAAGCACTGCCGCGAGCACGCGCTGAACCTGATCCAGACGCGTGGCCTCGGCGCGGGCAGCCTCGTCGTGGAGATCGCCTCCAACGACGGGTACATGCTCAAGAACTTCGTCGAGCACGGCATCCCGGCGCTCGGCATCGAGCCGGGTCCGCCGCAGGCCGCGGCCGCGATCGCCGAGGGCGTGCCCACGCGCCAGGAGTTCTTCGACGCCGACTGCGCCCGCCGGCTGGTGGCCGAGGGCAAGCGTGCCGACGTGATCATCGCCAACAACGTGATGGCGCACACGCCGACGCTCAACTCGTTCGCCGAGGGCCTGAGCATCCTGCTCGCCGAGGACGGCGTGGCGACGATCGAGAACACCTACGTCAAGGATCTGATCGACCACTGCGAGTTCGACACGATCTACCACGAGCACTTCTGCTACTTCTCGTGCACCGCGGTGGACGCGCTGATGCGCCGCCACGGGCTGTTCCTGAACGCCGTCGAGCACTTCCCGACGCTGCAGGGCGGCACGCTGCGCTGGATCATCGGCGCCCGTGAGGACGTGCAGGAGTCCGCGCGCGGCTTCCTCGCCGCCGAGCGCGAGCAGGGGCTGACGAGCTTCGAGTACTACGAGCGCTTCGGCGAGCGCGTCACGGGCATCCGCAAGGGCTTGCGCGAGCTGCTGGCCGGCCTGCGCGCCGAGGGCAAGTCGATCGTCGGCTACGGCGCGGCCGCGAAGGCGTCCACGCTGTTGAACTTCACCGGCGTCGACGGCGAGTTCATCGACTACGTGGTCGACCGCAACGTGCACAAGCACGGCAAGCACATGCCGGGCATACACCAGCCGATCCATCCGGTCGAGAAGTTGCTCGAGGATCAGCCCGACTACGTGCTGCTGCTGGCCTGGAACTACCGCGACGAGGTCATGCGCCAGCAGGCCGAGTACCTCGAGCGCGGCGGCCGGTTCATCATCCCGGTGCCGGAGCCGCAGATCCTGTGAGCTGCCCGGCGTGTGGCGCCCAGCAGCTCGAGCACTTTTACGAGAAACGCGGCATCCCGGTCCACAGCGTCCGCCTCGTGAATTCCCGCGAGGAGGCGCTGTCGTTCCCGACCGGCGATCTGCGGCTCGGGTTCTGCGCGGCGTGCGGATTCATCACGAACACGCTCTACGACGCCGCGCTGCAGGACTACGGCATCGGCAACGAGGCCAGCCAGGGCTTCTCGCCGACGTTCAACGCGTTCTCGAAGGAGCTCGCCCGGCGCTGGGTGGAGCGTTACGGACTCGAAGGTAAGGGCGTCCTGGAGATCGGCTCCGGCAAGGGCGAGTTCCTCGTCGACATGATCGAGGCCGGCGCCGGCCACGCCGTCGGCGTGGACCCGGCGCTGCTCGACGAGCGGCTGGACCCGGCGCTCGCCGACCGCATCTCGTTCATCAAGGAGCACTACTCCGAGCGTCACGGCGCATTGACGGGCGACGCGGTCGTGTGCCGTCACACGCTCGAGCACATCGGGCCGGTGCTCGACTTCGTCAGCATCATCACGCGCTCGCTCGAAGGGCGCCCCGACACGGCCGTGTTGTTCGAGCTGCCCGACGTCGGCCGCGTGCTGCGCGAGTGCGCGTTCTGGGACATCTACTACGAGCACTGCTCGTACTTCACGCCCGGGTCGCTGGCCCGGCTGTACCGCAAGGCGGGGCTCGACGTGCTCGACCTCGAGCTCGACTACGACGATCAATACATCCTCATCGAGGGCCGTCCGGCCACGGGCGCGCCCAACGCGCCGCTGGCGCTGGAGGAGACGCCGGAGGCCGTGGCCGCCGACGTGGCGGCGTTCGTGCGCGACTTCGAGGCCACGCGCACGGCGTGGCAGGACCGCGTGCGCAGCGCCCGTGCTGACGGCCGCAGGACCGTGCTGTGGGGTGGCGGCTCCAAGGGCGTCGCGTTCCTCACGACGCTCGGCCTCTCGGCCGAGGTCGACTTCGTCGTGGACGTCAACCCGTTCAAGCAGGACAAGTTCATGGCGGGCACCGGGCACGAGGTCAGTTCGCCGGAGCGCCTGCGCACCGAGCAGCCGGATCTCGTCGTGGCCATGAACCCCATCTACCTGGAGGAGATCGGCGCCGACCTCCACCGCTTCGGTGTGAACGCGGAGCTCGTCGCCGTCTAAAGGCTCGGACCTTTCGACGCGCCCGTTCTGTATATTCGCCTCGCACAGGGGTCAGCGTGAAGACGTTGCTGCCCTCTGGGCGAGAGTGAATTGAGTCTGCGTTTGGTCAACGCAGCAGAACGCGTTCGCGCACGGTCAGCGCGGATACTCCAGACGAATGACGTGCCCAGGCATGGGGGCCGCGGCGCGCGAGATGAGAGGTCAGCTTGTCGGGGGGAAGGGTCCCAGGCACCTCGCGTGCCGTGCTGGTCGTCCTGGTGGGTGCGCTGTTCGCGTTCGCTCACGCATCCGTGGCGACCGCCGCTCCTGCGGCGCCGTCGGTGAAGTCGCCCACGAGCTACTCCTGGAGCAACAGCTCCTCGCTCACCGTCTCGGGTACGGCTGCTGCCGGCTCCACGGTCGACGTGCTGGTCGACTCCGTCTCGCGCGGTACGACGACCGCCACGAGCTCCGGCACCTGGACGCGCACGATCACGGTGCCGGACGGTGACCGGCTCTTGACCGCGACCGCGTCCGACGCCACGGGCAAGTCGCCCGCGTCGAGCATCGTCGTCGTCCGCATCGACACGA
The DNA here is from genome assembly GCF_003344625.1 of Solirubrobacter deserti. GTDB lineage: Bacteria > Actinomycetota > Thermoleophilia > Solirubrobacterales > Solirubrobacteraceae > Solirubrobacter > Solirubrobacter deserti. The sequence continues at coordinate 257,915 of NZ_QPKJ02000007.1, forward strand.
CGGCGCCGGCGGCGCCGGTCATCACCAGCCCGGCGGAAGGCGCCGGCGTCGGGACGAGGATGACCCTGTCGGGCACCGCCGAGAGCGGGACGACGGTCGAGTTGTTCGAGAACGGCCAGCCCCGCGGCACGGTCGCGGCCTCGAGCGGGACGTGGAGCCGTGAGTTCACCGGCCTCAAGGACGGCGCGCGCGTGAACTTCACGGCCCGCACGACCGACTTCGCCCGCAACGTCTCCGCCCTGTCCGCCGTGCGTTCCGTGGTCGTCGGCGGCGGGCCCACGCCCCAGCCGCCTGCCGCGCCCGTGATCACGGCGCCGGTGGACGGCGGCTGGAGCCGCCTGTCCACGGTCGCGCTCTCGGGCACGGCCGTCGCCGGCGCGACCGTGACCGTGCGCGAGGGCAGCGTGACGCGCGGCACGGCGACGGCGTCGCTCACCGGGACGTGGTCGCTGATGCTGGCGGGCGTCACCGACGGCCTCCACAGCTACACCGCCACGGCGACGACGGCGGCCGGGACCTCGGCGCCGTCAAGCGCGCGCTCGGTGCGCGTGGACACGATCGCGCCCTCGCCCGCGACGCTGACCGCTCCGGAGAACAACCGCCTGCAGAACAGCTCGAGCGTCACCGTGACGGGCACGGCGGAGCCGAACGCGACGATCACGGTCTTTGACGGCCCGACGGCGCGCGCCACGACGGTTTCGTCCTCGGGCGGTGCGTTCTCCACCAGCGTGACCGGGCTCGCCGACGGCTCGCACGCTCTGACGGTCACCGTCGCCGACGCGGCCGGCAACACGTCGGCCGCCTCGGCCGCGCGCACGGTGCGCGTCGACGTCCGCGCGCCCGTCGTCTCGATCACGTCCGGCCCGGGCGGCGAGGCCGGCGCGGCGACGTTCGGCTTCGACGCCGACGAGGCCGGTGTGGCCTTCAGCTGCACGCTCAACGGCACGTACACGGCGTGCTCGAGCCCGCAGCGCTACAGCGGCCTGGGCGCCGGCGAGTACACGTTCCGGGTGCGGGCGACCGACCCGGCGGGCAACGTCGCGAGCCCCGCGCAGCGGACGTTCACGATCGCCGCTCCGACGCCGACGCCCACGGTGACGGTCACCGCGACGGCCACCGCCACGGAGACGGCGACGGCCACCGCGACGGCGACCGCCGCACCCGACACGCGGGCGCCCTCGGTCCCGACGGGCATGGCGTGGAACGGCGTCACGCAGACCTCGGTCGGCCTGCGCTGGAACGCCGCGACCGACGACCGTGCGGTCGTCGGCTACCGGCTCTACCGCAACGGCACCGCGGTCGGCACGACGACCTCGCTCTCGTACACGTTCTCCGGCCTCGCCTGCAACACGAGCTACACGTTCGCGCTCGAGGCCTACGACGCCGCGGGCAACGCGTCCAACCGGGCCGAGGCCACGGGCACGACGACGACGTCGGCCTGCCCGACCCCGACGCCCACCGCCACGGCGCCGCCGGACACGCAGGCGCCGTCGGTGCCGCAGGGCATGGCCTGGGACGGCGTGGGTCAGACGTCGGTCGGCCTGAAGTGGAGCGCGGCGAGCGACAACGTCGGCGTCGCGGGCTACCGCCTGTACCGCAACGGCACCCTCGTCGGGACGACGACGGCGCTGTCGTACACGTTCTCCGGGTTGAGTTGCGCGACGTCGTACACCTTCGCTCTGGAGGCGTATGACGCGGCGGGTAACGCGTCCAACCGCGCGGAGGCCGCGGGCACCGCGTCGACCGCGGCGTGCGTGACGCCGACGCCCACGGTCACCGTCACGCCCACGGTCACCGTCACGCCGACCGTCACGGTCACGCCGACCGTCACGGTCACGCCGACCGTCACGGTCACGCCCACGGTCACCGTGACCCCGACGGTGACGGTGACGCCGACCGTGACCCCCGAGGATCCACGAGTGGCCCACTTTTGGGTCGACCCCAACGGCGGCTCGTGCACTCGTCAGGCTTCGCCCGCCGCCTACAACGACGCCGCCGCGTGCGGCTCGCTGGACGCGGCCAACGACGTCTGCCGCGCCGGGGACACGGTGTTGATCAAGGGCGGGACCTACGGTGGTCAGACCGTCACGGGCGGCAACTCACGCACCAGCGACTGCATCATGCGCGTGGCTGGCGGCGAGGCCGCCCGGCTCAACGGCAACCTTCAGTTCCAAAGCGCGTCACGCGTGACCGTCGACGGTGGCGGTGCGCGCAATGGTGTCGGCGCCCGGTTGGTGACCACGACGATTCCGGGTAGTGGCTCTGAGCGCAATCAGTACGGTGCCTACGCTTCGGGTGGTTCGAAGTTTGTGACGTTGCAGGGTGCTGATTTCGGTGGTTGGCAGATTGACAACAGCAACAATGTGACGTATCGCAACAATGACATCGGTCCGTGTGACACGATCGATAGCGATGGTGGCGGTGGGAATTGCGATAACGGGTCGATTGAGTACTGCGAGGCGGGGTTTGCGCATTGCACGCAGTACAACGAGGGGCATGTGGTCGAGGGCAATTTGGTGCACGATTTCGGTGCTGATGACTCGTTTTTTGGTGGCGGGGGGTCGAATGATCCGCATTGGGAGTGCATGTATGTCTCGTATCCGCGGAATCTGACGATTCGTGGGAACACGTTCGTCAATTGCGCGAACGGCGGGAACATCTTCTTTACGTATTCCAACGCGGGCGGCGGCTTTACGGCTGATTACGGGTATACGGGGTTGACGATCGAGAACAACGTGTTCACCAAGACGTGCAACAACTCGTCGGCGCCGTGTGGTGGGCGGCTGGATTTCGCGTTCGGTATTTCCGGCCACTGCAACATCTACGGCGGAACGGACCTGAGCAATGTCGTTATCCGGAACAACTCGTTCTTGGGCGGGTCGGGCTTTGACATCAGCGGCGGCTGCACGCAGGGCAACCCGGGCGTGACCCTGAGCGGCAACGTCCGCCTCGGCATCAACGTCCGATCAGCGTGCGGATCAGGTGGTGCGTGGGCAGCGCTCCCTGCCTCGAGCTGGGAGCTGTTCTACGGCGGCTCGGTGGTCTGCGGCACGAACGCGCTGACGCTCGGGACCACGATCACCGCGCTCGATGCCCGCGTCGTGTCCAATAGCAACACCACGCCCGACGCACACCTCGTCGGCGCAACCAGTCCGCTCGACGGCTACGTCAAGGCCGCGTGCCCTGAAGCGGACATCGACGGCCAGTCCCGCCCGTCAACAGGCTGCGACGCGGGCGCCGACGAGCGTTGAAACCGACGCCTCGCGCCGGGTGGGGTCCGGCGCGAGGCGTTCAGCGGCGGTCGCTAGCGGCGGCACCAGTCGTTGCGCCAGGCCAAGAACTTGATCAGCTCGACAAGGGTCTTCGGGTTGCGGCACGTGTCGGCCGGCGGCGCGCAGTCCCTCCGGTGCCAGTAGAAGCCGAACGTCGTCTTCTTGACGGTGCAACCGTCGCCGTCGCCTGTATTGCAGTCTGGGCCGCCGAAGTACTTAAGGAACTTATCAGCGTACGCCTGCCCGAACTTCTGGGCAAGGTAGGTCTTCCACCAGTTCACCCACGCCTGGTACTTGGCGTTGTCGGCACCGGGCACGCACGGCTGTTCGGTGGGAGGCGTCTGTCCGCCTTCGATGCTGAGCGTCGCGGCGGTCCACGTCAGAGAGCCGGGGGTGTCGCCTCCCTCGGAGACCAGCTCGATCGTCACCGATGTTGCGTTCGGTGGAACGGTGATCGGCAGGTTCGCGGTGTCGAGCTGCCAGCCCTCGTTGGACTGCAGTTGATTCACGATCGAGAATGTCTCGCCCGTGTTGAACGTGCCCTTGACCACGTTGCCGTAGACGCCGGTCGAGGCCGGCCCGTAGGCGCTCCCGACGAGAAGGCCCAGCGAGCCGGCGCGCGCGGTTGTCGAGCCCGCGAAGTTGAACGTCTGCGGCACCGTCTTTTTGAAGTCGCCGCTGAACCCCTCATAGGCGAGGTCGTTGCCGTCACGCAGCCCAGCGAACTTGGACGTCCCGGGGACGTCGTAGATCACGACGAGCGCCGCGCCTTCGTTGCCGCTCGGCGGCAACGACGTGGACCGGAAGTGCATGTCGGAGACCGTGACCGTGTTGGTGCCGGCGGCGACCAACGCGAGGTTGGTCACGTCGGCGCGGTAGGTCCAGAACACCTCGCCCTGATAGAAGGTCGACGGGCCGCCGATGAGCGACCCGGTGACGCTCTTGTTGTTGAACGAGATCTGGGAGTCCGGCTGATTCTCATACCAGGCGTGACCGTGCCAGTAGGCAAGCACCTGTTTGATCGTCGCGTTCGCCGGCACGTCGAACGTGAATGAGACCGGCGTGCCGGGGAAGTCCTTGGTCCCGACGCCAGCGACGAGCGATGCCGACCCGGTCGCGATCGGGATGCTGGGCACCCCGAGCGTCTCGGTTCCATCCGCGTGAGCAAGCGGCGCTGCCAATAGCGACGCTACGGCCACGGCCACGATCCATCCGACCGTCTTCCTCATTCGAGCTTCCCTCCGTAGGAGCTGTGCTTACGCCTCCGAGTATCTGGAACTGGCGCGCTCGCGAAAACTGGCCGAACGTCGCGGATTCAGCGAACTCTCATGCAGTTCCGCGGCGGCGCAGCAGCTGCACCGGCGTGCGGATCAGCAGACGCAGATCGAGCGTGAGTGACCACCCACGCGCGTACGCGACGTCCAGGTCGAGTGCCTCGCGGAACGTCGCGTGCGCCCGAGCGGTGACTTGCCACAGGCCTGTGATACCTGCAGGGACGAGGAAGCGCTCGAAATGATGGACCTCAAAACTCTCGGTTTCGTACGCCAAGCACGGGCGCGGACCCACGAGCGACATGTCGCCGCGGAGCACGTTGATCAGCTGCGGGAGCTCGTCGAGGCTTGTCTTGCGAAGCCAGTGACCGCTGCGCGTGATCGCGTGCTGGCGCTCGAGCTTGTAGAGGCCGTTGCCCTCGGGCGCGGCGTTGGTGTCCATGGTTGCCTTGATGTACGCACGGTGCTCGCTGTCGTCGGTGTCGACGAACATCGTGCGGAACTTGAGGGTCGTGAACTCCTTCATGTCCAGCCCGATGCGGGTCTGCCGGAAGAAGACGGGGCCTGGCGAGTCCCGGTGCACCCGCCACGCGATGAAAGCGAACAGCGGTGCGGTGGCGATCAGGCCGGCGAGCGATCCGGCTATGTCGATCGTCCGCTTGACGAAGCGCGAGGACCGCGTCAGGCGCACCGGCGGCAGACCGATGAGGGGAAGGCCCTCAACGGTGTGCACGCTGACGCGCGGACCCACGATGTCGAACAACCGCGGTACGAGATCAATCTGCACGCCCATATCGCGCACGGCACGGACCAGTTGCAGCGTCTCGTCGTGAGGGGCGTTCGAGAACGCGATCAGGACGCGTTCGATGCCGTAGGCACGCACGATCTCCGGCAGCAACTCCGGCGGGCCGAGGATGGTGACATCGTCGAGCTCGACGCGGCGCTCCTTGGGCGCGTCGTCGACGAAGCCGACCAGGTTGATGCCGTATTCCGGATGCTGCTTGAGCTTGCGGCCGATCAGCTGGCCGACGTCACCGGCGCCAACGATCAGCGTGTTCTGCATGTAGGCGCTGGACTTGCGACACAGCGAGCGCGCGACCACGCGACCAGTCGTCACGAGCGCAATCGAGAGCAGCCAAAACAGGACCATGCGCGCCGGACTCGGCGTCGTGACGCCGGTCACCCACGTGGCCGCGTAGAAGGTCCAAACGCCGATCGTTACGAGATTGAGGACGCCGGCGAGCTCGTCGACGGTGGAATGCTCGGTCCGCTCCTCGTCCTGGTCATAGAGCCCGGAGAGCTTGCCCGCCGTCACCCACACTGGAAGTGTGCCGAGCAAGAGCAGCAGCTCGGTCGCCGAGCGCAGCTGGCCATGCCGGCCCAGCACCGCGAGCGCGATCACAAACGCCGCCGTGAGCCCGACGACGTCGGCGGCGACGAGCGCCCTGCGGACGAGCCAGCCACGGCTCTGCGGCCGTCTGAACAGCCTGCGCGGCTCGTCGAGCGCCGCCGTTGCCGTCATCAACTCGGCGGCATCCGGGCCGAACAGGCCAGGCTCGTCCAGAGCGCTCACGTGGATCAGGCCGCCTCGTCCAGCGCCTGGAAGTCGTGCACGACCTCGGCGACGCGCTCAATCACGTGATCTTCCATGGTCGGCCACATCGGGAGCGTGCACGACTGCTTGGCCAGCCGCTCGGCGACCGGAAGTGAGCCCGGTCCCTCGCCTTGCGCGGCGTAGGCCTGCGTCAGATGGATCGGCACCGGATAGTGGATGGCGCTCGCAACGCCATGTGCCGCGAGGTGCTCACGCAACGCGTCGCGGGCCGGCGTGGTGACGACGTACTGGTGGAAGACGTGATCCCCGCCGTCTGTGGCCGGAGCCGGCGTGCGCACCGGCCCGCCGCTGAGCGCCTTCGTCAAGGCCGCCGCGGCGCGCCGGCGACCGGCGTTGGCTGCCTCGAGGCGAGGCAGTTTGACGCGCAGCACCGCGGCCTGGATGGCGTCCAGACGCGCCGTCGTGCCCGGCATCCGGTGGTGATATCGCGGGCGCTCCCCGTGTGAACGCAGCAGACGCACGGTGTCGGCGATCTGCTCGTCGTTGGTCACCATCGCCCCAGCGTCACCCCAGGCGCCGAGATTCTTCGCCGGGTAGAAGGAGAACGCGGCCGCGTGGCCGATCGAGCCCGCTCGGCGCTCGCCCAAGAACGCGCCGTGGGCCTGGCAAGCGTCCTCGACCACGAACAGGCCGGCGGCGCGCGCGACCTCGACGATCGGGTCCAGGTCGAGGGTGCGCCCATACAGGTGGACGGGCATGACACAGCGGGTGTTCGGGCCGATGGCCGCTGCGAGGTGCGCCGCCGTCATCAGCGCCGTGTCCGGATCGACATCGACGAACCGAGGCTGTGCCCCGACGAGCGTGACTGCCTCGGCTGTAGCGATGAACGAATTCGCCGGGACGATGACCTCATCTCCGGGACCGACGCCGAGCGCGCGCAACGCCAGGGCCAGCGCCTCAGTGCCCGAAGACAACCCGACGGCGTGAGCGGTTCCGCAGTAATCGGCGAACTCGCGATCGAAGGCGTCGACCTCTGGGCCGCCGATGAAGGCCGAGCGGGAAGCCAGATCGCCGACGACCGCCAGAAGCTCCTCGGTCAGCGCGGGATCCGCATTGTCGAGACGGGTGAGCGGGATTTCAGTGTGCGTGGAAGTCATGGTCTTAGAGCCGCAAGTGTCCCCGTCGGCCCGGGCGGGTGCGTACTACGAATGGGTAGATCAGGCCCGTCCGCTTTGGGCGGTCGCGAACGTGGCGCGTGCGGGCACTCCGGCCACGGTCTCCCCCGGTGCGACGTCACGCGTGACGACTGCGCCGGCGCCGATCAGCGCGCCCGCGCCGATCCGCACACCACCGAGGATCACAGCTCCCGTTCCGATGCTCGAACGGTCTTCGACGACGGTCGGCAACAGCTCCCAGTCCGCCTCCGTTTGCAGACTGCCAATCGCGGAGGTCGCCGCGGGACGCTTGTCGTTGACGAACATGACGCCGTGGCCGACGAACACCTCGTCGCCGATCGTGACGCCATCACAGATGAAGGTGTGACTCTGGATCTTGCAGCGCGCGCCGATCGACGCCCCGCGCTGGACCTCGACGAACGTGCCGATGCGGCTCTCGTCGCCGATCCGGCAGCCGTAGAGGTTCGTGAACGAGTACACCAGCACGCCTGCTCCGAACTCGACGTCGCGGAGCAGGCGGTAGGGCGCCTCGTTGGCCGGGGCGGACCCAGCCGGCAGCGAGGCGGTCACGGTCAGGAAGCGAGGCGCTCCGGCGCGGTGAGGTTGTGCACGTGCGCGTAGCGGCTGGCCTCGGTGCGGTTGGCCACGCCGAGCTTGCGGTAGGTGTTCGACAGGTGGAACTTGACGGTCTGCTCGGTCACCCACAGCTGGCGGGCGATGCGGCTGTTGGTGTGGCCCTCCGCGACGAGCTGGAGGATCTCGAGCTCACGGTCGGTGAGCGGGCAGTCGGTCTCGGCGACCGTCGCCGCGCGCGGCTCGTAGCGGTGCACGACGTTGTTGAGCGAGATCTCGCGCAGTAGCGTGCCCAGCGACACCGGGTGCACGTTCTTGGACACGACGGCGTTCGCGCCGGCCGCGAACGCGGCGTCGAGCGAATCCGAATCCATCCGCAGGGTGAGCATGAGGGAGGTGGCATCCGGCGCCAGCGCCTTGATCTCCTTCAGGCGCGACATCGCAGATTCGATCTCCTGCATGTCGTCCACCAGGACGACGTCGGGCTTGAGCTCCGCGAGCGCCTCGGCGATCGAGTTGCGTCCGTCGAAGAAACCGACGACTTGGAAGCCGGCCGTCTGGCGCAGCGCCATCCGGATGGCCTGAACGACGAACGAATGGTCCGCCACGATCATCAGACGCTTCATGCCGCCACCTCCGTGGGCTCGATGTCGGCGTCCCGCTGAGGCAGGACGGCCATGTTCATGGGCGGCCTCGCTGCCGCCCGCGTGGTGCGGGTGACCCCGCGATAGTCGACCGTCGGCACCTTCGCCGCGACGGCCATGTGATCGATGCCCGGGTGAGCGGTGACAATCAGCGCGATGTCAGCGCCGTCGAGCGTGTCCTCGAGGGACGTGTTGGTGAGGCCGAACTTCGCCAACTCGGGGACGAACTCGTCGTGGTAGACGACGTTGCCGCCGAGCGACTGCAGGCGCTCGATGATCTTCAGCGCCGGCGACTCGCGCGTGTCGCCGACGGCCGGCTTATACGCGACGCCGAGGATCGCGATCTTGGAGCCCTTGACGGCCTTGCCGAGGTCGTTGAGCTTGCGCTCGGCGCGTTCGACGCAGACGTACGGCATGTTTTGGTTGACCTTGCCGGCGAGCTCGATGAACTCGGTCGAGAAGTCGTACTCACGCGCCTTCCAGGACAGATAGAACGGGTCCACGGGGAGGCAGTGGCCGCCCATGCCGGGGCCCGGCTCGAAGCGCATGTAGCCGAACGGCTTGGTCGCGGCCGCGTCGATGACCTCGTAGATGTCGACGCCCATGCGCTCGGCCAGCATTCCGAGCTCGTTGACGAGCGCGATGTTCACGCTGCGGAAGATGTTCTCGAGCAGCTTCGCCATCTCGGCCACCTCAGGGGTGGTCACGGGAACGATGGACTCGCAGACCTTGCCGTACAGGCCTTCGGCCTTCGCGGCGCACGCGGGCGTGAGGCCGCCGATGATCTTCGGCGTGTTCTCCAGGCTGAACGTCTCGTTGCCCGGATCGACGCGCTCGGGCGAGAAGGCGAGGTGGAAGTCGACGCCGGCCTGCAGGCCCGTTTCCTCCAGGATCGGCAGCAAGCGCTCACGCGTGGTGCCCGGGTACGTCGTGGACTCGAGGACGACGAGCTGGCCGGCCTGCAGCACGTCCGAGACGGACTGGGCGGCGGCGAGCAGCGGGCCGAGATCCGGCTCGCGGTTCGCGGTCAGCGGGGTCGGGACGGCGATGATGATCGCGTCGGCGAGCGCCAGGCGCGAGGTGCGCGTGGTGGCCTCCAGCTGCGGGCGGACGGCGGCGAGCTGCTCCGACGGGATGTCCTCGATATAGGACTCTCCGCGCCGGATCGAGGCGACCTTGGCCACGCTCGTGTCGATGCCGATCACTCGCTCGCCGGCCTCGGCGAACGCGACGGCCAGTGGAAGGCCGACGTAGCCGAGCCCAACGATGCCGATGGTCATGCTTCCTCCTTGACGGTGACTCATGCAATTCCCTCAGTGGACGCTGCGTCCGGGCCCAGGCGATCGCGCAGCCCGGTCATCAGGCCGGCGATCTGCTCGCCTGCCGACTCGCGGAGCTCGTGGAAGAGCCGGGCGGTCTCCGCATGGCCGTCCTGCGTCGCCTCGAACTCGAACACGCGGTAGCGTGCGCGAAGTTCAAGGTTCAGGGTCAGCGCGCGGAGCAGGTTCTGGAGCGTCTGATCGACGTCGTCCGCTTCGCGCAGGCCAGCCAGGCTTGACCGCGTTCCGTGTTCGCCTTGCCACTTGGACACGGGAACAGCCTCGCGGCTAGACCTAGGTCGTGGAAGGTGGTCTTCACCTGACCAGGTCGGGCTCGTTTCTGCCGACCGTGGGGGACTTCAATACCCCACTAAACGGATATCCGACCCCCCGCGGGCAGAAAAATCCCCCACAGCGGCCGATGACCTACGTACCATGCGGCTTGCACGGACCCGGAGGCTCCGCCAGTGATTGACAAGGACGACAACCCACAAGAGACGGTGCTGCGGACGATCATCGCGGATGACGATCCGCTGGTGCGTCGTCTCATCCGGGACACGCTGCAGCGCGCCGACGTCACCGTCATCGCGGAGGCGTCCACCGGCCGCGAGGCCGTCGAGCTCGCGCTCTTCTACCGCCCGGACGTCGTCGTGATGGACTACATGATGCCCGAGATGGACGGCATCGAGGCCACACGCCGGATCTATGAGCAGGACCCGTCGATCCGCATCGTGCTGCTCACGGGTGCAGGCGACGAGGAGCTCGGCCTGCGCGGGCTGCGCGCCGGCGCGTCGGGCTATCTGTCCAAGGAGGTCGAGCTCGAGGCGCTCCCGCGCGCGCTGCGCGGCGCGCTCGACGGTGAGGCCGCGATCTCGCGCCAGCTCGCGATGAAGCTGATCGAGCGCTATCGCGCCTCACCGACCGGCGGCGCCGGCCTGCGTCCGGTCCGCTCGCGGCTGACCGACCGCGAGTGGGAGGTACTGGACCTGCTCTCGACGGGCGCGACGACCGACCAGATCGCCAAGCAGCTCGTGCTGTCGAGCGAGACGGTCCGTTCGCACCTGAAGAACCTGTACCGCAAGCTCGAGGTCAACTCGCGCGAAGAAGCGGTGCGGGCGGCGTCGAAGCTGCGCAGCATCTCCGGGCTGCCCGCTTAGCTGCCCGCTTTGCGTCCTCGCGCCGGATAACTTTCCGGCCCGATGACTGCGCTCCCCCGATGGATGGAGCCCCTGCTCGAGGCGGGGGAGATGCGTGAGCTGGATCGCTGGGCGATCAGCGAGAAGAAGGTGCCGGTCGAGCAGCTCATGGAGCGCGCCGGCGAAGGGCTGGCGGGCGTGATCGCGCGGCGCGCACCCGCGGGCCGGATCGCGATCGTCTGCGGCAAGGGCAACAACGGCGGGGACGGGATCGTCGCCGCCCGGCTGCTGCGCGCGGCCGGGCGCGAGGTCGAGGTCCACGCCGTGTGGCCGCCCGAGTGGATGGGCGAGGACGCCCAGGCGCAGATCAAGAAGCTCCCCGGGGCGGGCCCGATCCCGTTCGAGGCGGGGCGGCTGAACAAGGCGCACGTGATCGTCGACGCGCTGCTCGGGACGGGGTCGTCTGGGGTGCCGCGCGAGCCGGCCGCGCGCGTGATCGAGGAGATGGAGGCGGCGCGGGCGCCGGTCATCGCGGCCGACATCCCCTCGGGCGTGGACGCAACCACCGGCGAGGTGGCGGGCCCGGCGGTGCACTGCGTGGCGACGGTCGCGTTCCACCGGCCCAAGCTCGGCGTCTGGGTGCGGCCGGGGAAGGCCTACGCGGGCGATGTGGAGGTCGTGGAGATCGGCATCCCGCGCGGCGGCCCGGCGCGGCCGGACGCGGGGCTGATCGGCGCGGGCGTCCTGCGCGACATGCCGCGGCGCACGTCCGAGTCGACCAAGTTCTCCTCCGGCAACGTCTTCATCGTCGGCGGCTCGCGCGGGCTGACGGGCGCGCCGTCCATGAGCGCACTGGCCGCGATGCGCGCCGGCGCAGGCTATGTGACGGTCGGCGCGCCGGCCAGTCTCGAGCTCAGCTTCACGGTGAGACTGTTGGAGGCGATGATGGTCGGGCTGCCCGAGGACGGGGACGGGCACCTGGACGTCTCGGGCGAGGAGCAGGTGCTCAAGGCGATCGGCCGCGCGGACGCCGTGGTGCTGGGTCCGGGCCTGTCGAAGGCCCCGGACGCGCAGGCGCTCGCGCGCGCGGTGATCCCGCGCATCGACGTGCCGCTCGTGATCGACGCGGACGGCCTGAACGCGCTGGTCGGCAGCGTCGAGGAGATCCTGCCCCAGCGGCGCTGGCCGACCGTGCTCACGCCGCACGCTGGGGAGCTGGCGCGGCTGCTGGACACGACGTCGGAGGACGTGGAGCGCTCGCGGCTGCGTCACGCGCGCGAGGCGGCGGCAATCACGCACGCGTTCGTGGTGCTCAAGGGCGACGACACGCTGATCGCCGACCCGTCCGGCCGTGTGGCGATCTCGCGTGGGCGCGCGCCGGGGCTGGCGACGGCCGGGACCGGCGACGTGCTGGCGGGCGTGATCGGCGCGATGCTGGCCAAGGGGATGCCGACGGCGCAGGCCGCGTGCGCCGGCGTCTACGCGCACGTGCGCGCGGGGCAGATCGCCGCGGCGCCGCATGGGCCGGACGGTGTGATCGCCTCGGACGTCATCGCTGCGCTGCCCGCGGCGCTCAGCGCCTAACCTCTCGCCGAGCACATGGCGCTGACGGTCCGCGACATCATGGAGACGAACGTCCCCTCGGTCTATCCCGACGACCCGATCGAGCAGGTCGTGCACACGCTGCGCGACCACGAGCTCCCGGGCGTCCCGGTGGTCAACGAGGGCGGGCGCTGCGTCGGGATCATCACCGAGTCCGACCTGGTGATGGTGGGCGAGACCGAGGACCTGCACCTCCCGCACTACATCGAGCTCTTCGGGGGCATCGTGTTCCTGGAGTCGACGAAGAAGTTCGAGGAGCGCCTGCGCAAGGCGATCGGGGCCAAGGCCGCCGACGTCATGACCGAGGATCCGATCACGATCGAGCCCGACGCGACGGTCGCCGAGGCCGGGCGGGTGATCGCGCGCCACAAGCACAACCGGCTGCCGGTCGTCGAGCACGGGCGCCTGATCGGCGTCGTCACGCGCATCGACGTCCTGGACGCCCTGACGGCGGAGTGAGAGCGCTCGCGCGCATCTCGACGGGCGCGATCGAGCGCAACTGCGCGCGGCTCGCGACGCTCGGGCCGCTGTGCGCGGTGGTCAAGGCCAACGGCTACGGGCACGGGGCGGTCGAGGCGGCGCGCGCGGCCCAGCGCGGTGGCGCGGCGTGGCTCGCCGTGGCGACCGCGAACGAGGCGGCCGAGCTGCGGGCGGCGGGGATCTCCGGTCCGCTGCTGGTGATGGGCGCGCTCGCGCCGGACGAGCTGCGCACGGCGCTGCGCGCCGAGGCCGACGTGATCGCGTGGCGGGAGGCGTTCGTCGCCGGGCTGCCCCCCTCCGCGCGCGTGCACGTGAAGCTGGACACCGGCATGGGGCGGCTGGGCACGCGGGACCCGGCGGAGGCCGAGCGCGTGGCGGCCGCCGCCGGCGACCGGCTCGTGGGGGTGATGACCCACTTCGCGACGGCCGACGACGATCCCGCGTTCATGCGTGAGCAGCTGGAACGGTTCGTGCCCTGGGCCGACCAGTTCGGCGTCATGCGCCACGCCGCCAACTCCGCGGGCGCGCTGGGGGAGCCGGAAGCGCGGCTGGACCTGCTGCGCTGCGGGATCGCGATCTACGGCATGGACCCGTTCCACCGCGACCCGGCCGACCACGGGCTCGAGCCGGCGCTCTCGCTCGTGAGCTACGTCGCCGCGGTCAAGCGCGCGCGGGCCGGCGACAGCGTGGGCTACGGGCGGCGCTTCATCGCAGAGCGTGACACGTGGGTCGGCACGATCCCGATCGGCTACGGCGACGGGTACCGGCGCGGGCTCACGGGCCGCGCCGAGGTGCTGGTCGGCGGGCGGCGGGTGCCGCTCGCGGGCACGGTCTCGATGGACAACATCACGGTCGACCTCGGCGAGGACCCGGTCGATCTCGGCACCGAGGCCGTGCTGATCGGCCAAGGCCTGCTCGCGGAGGAGCTCGCGTCCAAGCTGGGCACGATCAACTACGAGATCACGTGCGGGCTGACGGCGCGCGTGCCGCGGACCTATGAGTGAGGCGCTCGAGATCGCGCGCGCCACGTTGGCCGGCGAGACGGCCTGGCTGGTCGGCGGCGCGGTCCGCGACCAGCTGCTCGGGCGCGACACCGACGACGTGGACCTCGCCCTTCCCGGGGACCCGAAGCGCTGCGCGAAGGCGATCGCGCGCGCGTCCGGCGGCACCGCGTTCCAGCTGAGCGGCGCGTTCGGCGCCTGGCGGGTGGTGGGGCCGGAGCACGCCTGGCACATCGATCTCGTGACGCTGCGCGACGACGACATCGTCGCCGACCTTGCGGCGCGCGACTTCACCATCAACGCGATGGCCGAGCCGCTCGCGGGCGGCGAGCTCGTCGACCCGCACGGGGGCCGCGCCGACCTCGAGCGCCGGCTGGTGCGTATGGTGAGCGAGCGGGCGCTCGAGGAGGACCCGCTGCGCAGTCTGCGAGCGGTGCGGATCGCGGTCGAGCTCGGGCTGGAGATCGACCCGCCGACGGGCGCGGCCGCTGCCCGGCACGCCGCCGGCATCGCGGCGGTCGCCAACGAGCGCGTCTTCGGCGAGCTCAAGCGGGTGGTGAGCGCCGACGCCGTGCGCCGCGGGCTCGCGGCGATGGAGGCGTACGGGCTGACGCAGGTCGTGTTGCCGGAGCTGACGGCGCTGCACGGGATCGAGCAGAGCCGCTTCCACCATCTCGACGTCCACGACCACACCCTGGAGGTGCTGGACGCCGTCGCGCTGTTGCAGCGCGACCCGGCGGCGGCCGGCCTCGACGACGCGGTGCGGACGCTGCTCGCCGAGCCGCTGTCGGACGAGCTGACCCGTGGGGAGGCGCTGCGCTGGGCCGCCCTGCTGCACGACGCGGCCAAACCCGACACGCGCGGCGAGTACCAGGGCCGGGTGACGTTCATGGGTCACGACGTCGCGGGCGCGCAGCTCGCGCGCGACGTGCTCGGGCGGCTGAAGTCCTCCCAGCGCCTGCGCGACTACGTCGCCGCGGTCACGCTCCACCACCTCGACGCCGGCTTCCTCGTGCACGAGCGGCCGCTGGACCGGCGGATCGTCTGGCGCTACCTGCGCGCCACGCAGCCCTACAGCGCCGACACGACCATCTTCACCGTGGCCGACCGGCTCGCCACGCGCGGCGACAACAGCGGGCCGGCGATCGAGGCGCACCTCGAGGTCGCGCGCGAGCTGCTGGCGGCGGCGCGCGAGGAGGACGCCGCCGGCCCGCCGAAGCCGTTGGTGCGCGGCGACGAGCTGATCAAGGAGGCCGGCGTACCCGCGGGCAAGCAGCTCGGGACGATCCTCGCCCAGCTGGAGGAGGATCGGTACGCGGGGGAGATCGTCACTCGCGAGGACGCGCTGGCCCGGGCCCGCGAGCTCGCGCGGTGAAGATCGCGTTCGGCGGACACGGCGTCGAGGCCGAGCTCGCGCGGATCGTCAACGCCGCCTACGACAGCGGCGAGGCCGGCCTCTGGCGGCCGGGCTGGCGGCGGGTGAGCGCCGAGCGGATGCGCGAGCTCGTCGCGGCGGGTGAGATCGCGGTGGCCGGCGACCCGCCGGTCGGCTGCGTGCGCATCCAGCGCCTCGACGAGGACACCGCGATGTTCGGCATGCTGTCCGTCGACCCCGCCGCGCACGGAACCGGGCTGGGCAGGGCGCTGATCGCGTTCGCCGAGTCCGCGTACGACGTCTCTGAGATGGAGCTCGAGCTGCTGATCCCGCGCGGCGCGCCGCTCCCGAGCAAGGTCCGGTTGCACGACTGGTACTCCCGGCTCGGCTACCGGCAGGTCGGCCGACGGGACTTCGACGAGCCAGAGCTCGCGCGCCCCGCCGACCTCTGGGTCTACCGGAAGAACCTGCGCGCCGCCCCGGCGACGGACGCGCCTCCACGTGCGGACACGTAGATGGAGAGGAGCAGGGCGGAGACGCCCAGCTCCCGTGGGTTGGAGGGGACCATGTTCATCAGGGTTACGCGAGCGCGTGAGCTGCGCGTGACGATCCTGTGCACCCGCAGGAGTCACGGTGCACGAACGTCGCCTCCAGCCGCTCGGTCCTGACGGGCCGCGACGGGTCTTGTAGGCGCGAGAGCAGCAGCTCCACGGCGCGCGCGCCGAGCTCGGTCGTCGGCTGGCGGATGACGGTCAGCCGCGGTGCGAACAGGTCGGCCCACTCGAAGTCGTCGAAGGCCACGAGCGCGATGTCCTCGGGGACCGTCAGGTCGCGCTCGTTGATCGCGCGGAGTAGGCCGATGGTCATGAAGTTGTTGCCGGACACCACCGCGGTCGGCGGCTGGTCGAGGTCCAGCAGCGCGTGCATCGCCGCGCGCGCCTGGTCGCGCTGGGAGCCGCCCTCGGCCACGAGCGCCGGGTCGAACGGCACGCCGGCGCGGTCGAGCGCCATCCGGTAGCCGCGCACGCGCTCCTCGGTCGTGGAGAGGCCCGGGATGCCGATCGCCATCGCGATCCGCGTGTGGCCGATGTCGACCAGGTGCTCCACGAGGCGGGCCGTCGGCTGCTCGTTGTCGCAGCCGACCTGGTCGAGCGCGACGTCGAGGAAGCGGTCCAGCAGCACCACGGGGATCTCGGCCGACTCCAGATACGGCAACGCGGACTCCAGCGCACCGACCGACGGCGCCAGCAGCAGCCCGTCGACCTGGCGCTCGGCCAGCGTGCGCACGATCCGCAGCTCGTGCTCGGGGTCCTCGCGCGTGTCGCCGAGCAGCAGGGTGTGGCCGGCACGGCCCGCCGCGGCCTCGACCGCGGCGACCACGTCCATGAAGTACGGGTTCGACAGGCCGGAGATCGCGAGCCCCAGCGACTGCGTGCCGCCGCGGGCCAGCGCCCGCGCCAGCGTGTTGGGCCGGTAGCCCGTGCGCTCGATCGCGTCGAGCACGGCGCGGCGTGCCTTCTCGCTCGCCGGGCGGGTCCCGTTGATGACGTGCGAGACCGTCGTCACGGACACGCCCGCGAGCTTGGCCACCTCGGACATGGTCACCACGGGACGAAGTTTAACGGGCTGTGAAGAGATCCCGCAAGCGCTTGCGCGCAAGCGCTTGCGCCGGTACCGTCAGACCCATGCACCCCGTCATCGCCGAGGTCACTGCCCGTATCGCGGCCCGCTCCGCCGAGCGCCGCGGCGCGTACGTGCAGCGCATCCGGGCGGCCGCCGCCGAAGGACCGGCGCGAGGAGCCCTGGGCTGCGCCAACCTCGCCCACGGCTTCGCCGCCTGCGGGCCCGACGAGAAGCTCCACCTGATGGGCGCCGAGCGCCGCAACGTGGCGATCGTCTCCGCCTACAACGACATGCTCTCTGCGCACCAGCCGCTGGAGCGCTACCCCGCGATCTTGAAGAAGGCCGTCCTGCAGGCCGGCGGCGTCGCCCAGTTCGCCGGCGGCGTGCCCGCCATGTGCGACGGCATCACGCAGGGCCGCGCCGGCATGGAGCTCAGCCTGTTCTCGCGCGACGTCGTCGCCATGAGCACGGCCGTCGCGCTCAGCCACGACATGTTCGACGCCGCGCTGATGCTCGGCGTGTGCGACAAGATCGTCCCCGGGCTGCTGATCGGCGCGCTCTCCTTCGGGCAGCTGCCGACGATCTTCGTCCCGGCCGGCCCGATGCCGAGCGGCCTGCCCAACACCGAGAAGAGCCGCATCCGCCAGCTCTACGCCGAGGGCAAGGTGGGCCGCGAGGAGCTGCTGGAGGCCGAGTCGGCGTCCTACCACTCCGCCGGCACGTGCACGTTCTACGGCACGGCGAACTCCAACCAGCTCGTGCTCGAGGCGATGGGCCTGCACCTGCCGGGCGCGAGCTTCGTCAACCCTGGCACGCCGCTGCGCCGCGCCCTGACCGAGCACGCCGGCCGCGCGGTGCTCGACGCCACGCCGATCGGCGAGATCGTCGACGAACGGGTCGTCGTCAACGGCGTCGTCGCGCTGCTCGCCACGGGCGGCTCCACCAACCACACGATGCACCTCGTGGCGACCGCGGCCGCCGCCGGCATCACGCTCACCTGGGACGACTTCAACGACCTGAGCGCGCACGTCCCGCTGCTGGCCCGTGTGTACCCGAACGGCGCCGCGGACATCAACCACTTCCAGCAGGCGGGCGGCATGCCGTTTCTGATCGGCGAGCTGCTCGACGCCGGCCTCATGCATCCGGACGTGGACACCGTCGCCGGGCACGGCCTCGGCCGCTACCGCGATGAGCCGTTCCTGCACGAGGACGGGACGCTGGACTGGCGCCCGGCCGCGCGCGGGTCCAAGAACGAGTCGGTGCTGCGGCCGGTCGCCGAGGCGTTCGCGCCCGACGGCGGCATCCGCGTCCTGGACGGCGCGCTCGGCCGCGCCGTCATGAAGGTCAGCGCCGTGGCGCCCGAGCACCGCGTCGTGACCGCGCCCGCGCGCGTGTTCGACGACCAGCTCGACTTCCTGGCGGCGTTCGACCGCGACGAGCTCAACCACGACTTCGTGGCCGTCATCCGCCATCAGGGCCCGCGCGCGAACGGCATGCCGGAGCTGCACAAGCTCACCCCGGCGCTCGGCGTGCTGATGGATCGCGGCCACCGCGTCGCACTCGTCACCGACGGCCGCATGTCCGGCGCCTCGGGCAAGGTCCCGGCCGCCATCCACTGCACGCCCGAGGCCGCCGCGGGCGGCCCGCTCGCCCGCGTGCGCGACGGCGACGTCATCCGCGTCGACGCCGAGGCCGGCCGTCTGGACATCGACGTCGACCTCAACGAGCGCGAGCCGTGGTTCCCCGAGTACGCCACGCACGGCACCGGCCGCGAGCTGTTCGCGGGCTTCCGCGAGCGCGTCGGCCGTCCGGACGAGGGCGCCTCCGTATTCGCGCCCAGCCTTCCTCCCCAGGTGGTGATTGCATGACGACCGTGACTCTCACCACGCAAGCACTCGTCGCGCTGGCCCCGGTCGTCCCGGTGGTCGTGATCGACGAGCTCGACGACGCCGTCCCGCTGGCCGCCGCGCTCGTGCGCGGCGGCCTCCCGGCGATCGAGGTGACGCTGCGCACGCAGCCGGCCCTCGCCGCGATCGAGCGGATCGCGGCCGAGGTCGAAGGCGCCGTCGTCGGCGCCGGCACCGTCACCACGCGCCAGCAGGTCGACGACGCGCTCAGCGCGGGCGCGCGCTTTCTCGTCTCCCCTGGCGCCACGCCCGCGTTGCTGGACGCGCTGCAGGGCAGCGGCGTGCCGTTCCTGGCCGGCACGGCGACGCCGTCGGACGTCATGGCGCTGCTCGAGCGCGGGATCACCCACGCCAAGTTCTTCCCCGCGGAGGTCAACGGCGGGGTGCAGGCGCTGAAGGCGTTGGCGGGCCCGTTCCCGCAGATGCGCTTCTGCCCGACCGGCGGCATCGACGCGGCGAAGGCGCCCGAGTACCTGGCCCTGCCGAACGTCGTGTGCGTGGGCGGGTCCTGGATGACCAAGGGCGACGTCGAGCGTCTCGCGGCCGAGGCCGCGGCGCTACCCGTTCAGTAGCCCGCGCGCGTCGAAGACGGCGAACAGCTCGTCGACGTCCGACGCCAGCTGGTTCGGCGCGGCGGCGTACTGCGCCGACACGGACTCGACGAGCTTCTCGAGGCTGGTGCCCTCCACCAGCGCGCGCCACAGCGGGCTGCCGGCCTCGTGCGCGGCGAGGCAGAGCGCGGAATGCTCGTCCATCGCGATGATGTCGGCGTCTTCGTCGGCCCAGCCCCCGTGCGTCATGCGAGCCATGATGTGACACGGGCCGGGGGAAGTCGCCGTACAAACGTCCAGTACGCGGAAATTCCCTAGCCATGCAGCCAGAGGTGCTGATAGGGCGCCAGCACCACGGCAGCCTCGTGGAGCTCGACCGGGCGCCCGTCGACCTCGCCCGCGGCGGCGTCCACCGCAAAGCCGCGCAGCGCTTCAGACGTGACCGCCTGCGGCGTGGGGGTGAAGTTGCCGAGCACGAGCAAGCGCTCGCCGGCCTGCTCGCGCAACAGGCCGAAGACATGCTCGTTGCCGGTCCAGTGCGGCTCGACGACGCCTTGAACGTGGATCGCGCGGGTCGCGCGGCGCGCCGCGATCAGCCGCCGCAGCCCAGCCCACAGCCGTCCCTGCACCGAGTCGGGGTCGTGGCGGCGCGCGGCGGCGTCCCAGTCCATCGCCGGCCGGTGCATCCAGCGGTTGTCGTCGGCCTTGTCCGGCTCGTCGCGGTAGGAGGCGTCGTTGAGCAGACCGAGCTCGTCGCCCATGTAGATCAACGGCAGCCCGCCGTGCGCGAACGCGATCGCGTGCAGCAGCAGCACGCGGCGGATCGCGAGCTCGACCGCCGGCTCGTCCGGCGCGCTCTCGAGCCCGGCCAGCGAGCCGCAGGTGCCGGACGTGCGCGCCTCACCCGTGCGCGGGTCGGGCTGGAAACGGCCGCCGCGCGCGAACGTGCCCGGGAACTCACCGGCGTACCAGTCGGCGAGGAAGCGCCGGTGCAGGTACGCGTCCTCGCCCACGCGCGCCGCGTCGTCGGGTGTGATCGCCCAACCGATGTCGTCGTGGCAGCGCACGTAGGTGAGCCAGCCGGCGCCGGGCGGGACGGGGGGCATCGCCAGCAGCGTCGAGGTCATCAGCTCCACGCGCCCGCTGGCGAGCGCGCTCCAGAGCAGGACCATGAGCACGTTGTGGTAGGCGAGGTCGCACTCCTTGCCCTCGTGCTTGCCCGTGCCCAGGTAGGGGACGAGGTCCTGCGGCGCGACGATCGCCTCGGCCTTGAACGCGACGGCGGGCGCGGCGATCCGCATGGCCGCGCGGAACGCCTGCAGCAGCTCGTGGACCTCGGGCTGGTTCTGGCAGTTGGTGCCGAGCCGCTTCCACAGGAACGGCGCGGCGTCCAGGCGCAGGACGTCGACGCCCACCGCGGCCAGGCCGAGCATCGCCTCCGCCATGGCGACGAACACGTCCGGGTTCGTGTAGTCGAGGTCCCACTGGTAGGAGTTGAACGTCGTCCAGACCCAGCGCTGGTGCTCGTCGCTCCACGTGAACGAGCCGGGAGCGGTGTCCGGGAACACGTCGGGCAGCGTGCGCTCGAACGCGTCCGGCTGCTCGCGGTCCGGGGACGTGCGCAGGAACGCGGGATCGCGGGCCCACGGGTGCTCGGCCGCGACGTGGTTGAGCACGAGGTCCACGCACAGCGCCATCCCGGCTTCCCGCAGGTCGTCGGCCAGCGCGCGCAGGTCGTCCATCGTCCCCAGCGCCGGCTCGACGGCGCCGTAGTCCACCACCGCGTAGCCGCCGTCGTTGGGCGCCGGCCGCGCCGCCAGCAGCGGCATCAGGTGCAGGTAGGTGACGCCGAGCTCGCGCAGGTACGGCAACCGCTTGCGCACGCCGGCGAGCGTCCCCGCGAACTTGTCGACGTAGGTCACGTAGCCGACGGCCTGCTCGCGCTGCAGCCAGTCCGGCGTGACCTCGCGCTCGTGGTCGAGCATCCGCAGCGCGCGCGGGCGCTCGGCGGCGGTCGCGGCGATCGCGCGCAGCAGCCGCTCCCACGCGCTCGCGAACCGCGCGTCGTCCCCGTACAACGCCACCAGCGGGTCGCGCAGCTCGGTGAAGAAGCGCTCGAAGCGCACCGCGAACGCGTCGTCGCCCTCCGCCCACCGCAGTGCCGCCTCGTAGTCCGCGCGCACCCGGGCGCGCATCGCGTGGACGTTCTGCACGCGCGCCTAGTCGCGGAGCTCTTTGATGATCTGGTGGGTCATCGTGTCCGCCTCGGAGGCGGCGCTCGGTGACTTCACCTCGCCGGCCAGCTTCTCGGCGATCTCGTCGGACCAGTCGTGCGTCTGCAGCAGCAGGAAGCGCAGCATCGCGATCCGCAGGTAGCGCTCGGTCTCGGTGCCGCCGCCGCCGAGGCCGGCCTCGCGCAGGACGTTGACGACGGGCTCGTACTCCTCGTCGAACCACAGCTCGGCGAGCTCGCGGCGGCCGATCAGGCGCTCGCGGTCCAGGGACACGCGGTAGCCCCAGCCCTCCACGAGCGTCGCCAGCTGCGCGTAGCGCCACTCGTCGGACAGCTGGATGCGGGCGCGCTTGTCCGGCGCCAGCGGCACGCGCTCGTGGAAGACGCGCTCGTGGCGCTTGAGCGGCAGGTCGGCCATCTGCAGCTCGCGCCCCGCCCCGAGCTTCGTGCGCACCTCCGTCACGCGCGCGTTGATGTCCTTCTCCTTGAGCGCGCGGGCGACGGACACGCGATGGTGGCCGTCGCGGACGAAGTGCAGGTCGCCGATCCGGAAGACGTCGATCGGCGGCATCGCCTCGCCGCGCTTGCGGGCCTCGGCGATCCGTTCCCAGCGGCCGCGCGTGCCGGGGGAGGGGCGGAAGTTGCGGTCGAACTCCCCGCGCCGGCGGTCCACGGTGCCGACGATCGAGTCCAGCGAGATCACCTGCTCACCGAGGTCCACCCGCGACGTCGCGCCGAGCGCGGCCACGACCTCGTCGAACGGAAGCATGTGGCTCACGTCGTCGGGCTCGAACCGCAGGCGCGACGCCAGCTGCGACAGCACGCGCCGCCGCCGCTCGCGGTCGAAGGCGATCTTCGCGTCTTCTCTCGGGAGGCCGGTGCTCACCGTTGCGCCCACGCTACGCCCGTCGAGCGCGGGAATCCAGTGGCTTCCCCCGTCGCGTCAGCCCTTGGACGTCGGATCGGTGCGGCGAGCCGGGGCATCCGCGCAGGATCGCACGCACGCCCCGGGTGCGGCTTCACCACTTGTCGGGGAACGTGCGCTCCCAGGCCGCCTGGACCTGGTCGCGGTCGCGGACGACCCGTGCGTCCGGACGCACGCCCTCAGCGTCGTGAGCCGGCCGCCGGCGGGATCGTCGAGGACCCCCGCCATCATGCGCGCATGGAAGCGGTGATCCTCTGCGGGCTGCAGGCGTCCGGCAAGACGACGCTGTACCGCGAGCGGTTCCTGGAGACGCACGTGCGGATCTCGATGGACCTGCTGCGCACGCGCGCTCGCGAGGCGGCGTTCCTGCGCGTCTGCCTGGAGACCAAGATGCCGTTCGTGGTCGACAACACGAACCCGACCGTCGCCGAGCGCGCTCGCTACGTCGCTCCGGCGCGGGAGGCGGGGTTCACGGTCGTCGGCTACTTCGTGGACGTCGACTTCGCCACCGCGCGGGCCCGCAACGCCACGCGCGAGCGCGTGGTGCCGATGGCGGGCCTCGGTGACGTCGCCAAGCGGCTCGTCACACCCACCCCGCAGGAGGGCTTCGACGCGCTCTGGCACGCCACCGCCGGCTCGGATGGCTGGCGGATCGAGCCGCTGCTCACAACACCGCCGCTCTTTTGAGCGTGTCGTTGACCGCGGCCAGCGTGTCCTCGGACAGCTGCACCTCGGCTGCGGCCGCGTTCTCGTGCACCTGCTCGGGCCGCGTGGCGCCGATAATCACGGACGTGACGTTGCGCTGGTGCAGCACCCACGCCAGCGCGAGCTGCGAGAGCTTGACGCCCGCCTGATCGGCGATCGGCCGCAGCGCCTGCACGGCCGTCAGCGTCTCGTCGTCGAGCCACTGCTTGATGAAGCGGTTCATGGACTTGTTCGCCGCGCGCGAGTCCGCCGGGACCTTCGCGCCGGGCAGGTACTTGCCGGTGAGCACGCCCTGCGCGAGCGGCGACCACACGATCTGGCTGATGCCGTTCGCCTCGCACACCGGGATCACCTCGGCCTCGGGCGTCCGGTGCAGCGCGCTGTACTGCGGCTGGCTGGAGACGAACTTCGCCACGCCGGGGAGATCCAGCGCGGCCTGGATCTTGTCCGCCGGCCACTCGCTGAAGCCGATGAAGCGCGCCTTGCCCGCCTCGACGACCTCCGTCAGCGCACCCATCGTCTCCTCCAGCGGCACGGACGAGTCGTAGCGGTGGCACTGGTAGAGGTCGACATAGTCGGTCTGCAGCCGCTCCAGTGACCCGTCGATCTGCTTGAGGATCTGCTGGCGCGAGAGGCCGCGGTCGCGCGGGCCCATGGGGAAGAAGACCTTCGTCGCGAGCACGTACGAGTCCCGCGGGTAGTCGCGCAGGATCTCGCCCCACGCCCGCTCCGCGGCGCCCGTCCCGTACACGTTCGCGGTGTCGAACAGCGTGATGCCGGCGTCGAACGCCCCCCGCGTGCACGCCTCGGTCTGCTCGCGCCCGATCCCGCCCGAGTAGGTCAACCACGACCCGAGCGCGACGGTGGAGACCTTCAGCCCGGAGTCGCCGAGTTCCCGTTGCTCCATGGGGCGGAGACTACGCGGAAGCCCACGTGGCCCACCGGCGCGTCGCCGGTGCTGCGGCCGAAGAGCCGGTTGCGCCGGCAGTAGGACGGGTGGCAGAGGGAGGAGCCGCCGCGTTGGACGCCCGCCGACCGTCCACTCCCAGACGTTGCCGACGACGGTGTGGAGCCCGTTCGGGTTCGGCTCGTACGCGTCGACCGGGACGGCGCCGGCCTCGCCGTGCGGGAACTCGCCCCGGAACGCGTTGCCGCGCGGGGGAGCGTGCCTGGCCGGCGTGGCTCGCGCACCGCGACCCCGACGTCGTCGTCTACGAGGACTTCGTGCGCGACCCGTCGCCGGTGATCGAGGCGCTGGCGGGCGTGCCCGCTCCGCCGGCGCCGATGCGGCGGCAGGCGAACGGGCACTCGGCCGCGTGGGTCGCGCGCTACCACGCCGAGACCGCGCAGGCCGCGTGAGGACCCTCACGCACCTGCAGGCGCTCGAGGCCGAGGCCGTGTACGTCATGCGGGAGGTGGCCGCGGACTTCGAGCAGCGTCAGCCACTCGATCAAATGCCGGATGGCCGCGTGCGAGTAGACCGGCTGGGCCTGCGTCGCGTCGCCGTCGCGCCACGCCTGCGTCTGGATCGCCGTCCACAGCGACACGGCCTGCGCGACCTTGTCGCGCCGGAGCACCTGGAAGTAGCGCAGCGGCCCGAACACGTCCTCGAGCGAGCGCCCGCCGAGCCGCGCCCACAGGTCATCCGTGTGGCTCCACATGATCTTCGCCGCGAACACGCCGTTGGGCGTCGTCCCGGCGCGGCGCACGGCGTCGAAGTCGAACGCCGCTTGCGGGGTACCAGGGTCCAGTGGGGGGAGCAGC
Organism: Solirubrobacter deserti; assembly: GCF_003344625.1. Classification (GTDB taxonomy): domain Bacteria; phylum Actinomycetota; class Thermoleophilia; order Solirubrobacterales; family Solirubrobacteraceae; genus Solirubrobacter; species Solirubrobacter deserti. Next base: position 283,026 of record NZ_QPKJ02000007.1, read on the forward strand.
GAGTTGACCAGCGGATCGTCGAGCCCGGCCAGGTACTGGCGCGGCTGGTCGGCGAGCCCTGTGTCCTTGAAGTGCTGGAACCACTCGTTGGGGACGCCGGCGACCCCCGTCGCCTTGAGCAGCTCGCACAGCAGCGTGCTTCCGCTGCGCAGCGCGGCGCAGACGATCAATCCAGACATTCTCGATAGGATTACATGACTTTGCGGGAACCGAACATCGTGTACCTCCACTCGCATGACACGGGACGGCACATCCAGCCCTACGGCCACCAGGTCCCGACGCCCAACATCCAGCGCCTCGCGGACCAGGGGGTGCTGTTCCGGCAGGCGTTCAGCGCGGCGCCCGTCTGCTCCGCCTCCCGCGCGGCGCTGCTGACCGGCGAGTACAGCCACACGAACGGGATGCTCGGCCTCGCGCACCGCGGCTACCGGCTCGCGGACTACGACCATCACCTCGTCCACACCCTGCGTGCCGCGGGCTACACGTCGACGTTGATCGGCGAGCAGCACCTGTCGTCGGACCCGGCCGACATCGGCTATGACCGGATCGTCGAGATCGACAGCTCGCACGCGGCGCACGTCGCCCCCGCGGCGGCGGGCGTGCTGCGCGAGGCGCACGAGCAGCCGTTCTTCCTGAGCGTCGGCTTCTTCGAGACCCACCGCGACTACTTCGAGCCCACCTCGGCGCGTGACGCGCTGTACTCGCTCCCGCCGGCGAACCTGCCGGACACGCCGGAGACCCGGCGGGACATGGCGGCCTACAAGGCGAGCGCGCGGTCGCTGGACCAGGGCGTCGGCACGGTGCTCGACGCGCTGCCCGACAACACCCTGGTGATCCTCACCACCGATCACGGGCTCGCGTTCCCGGGCTCGAAGGCGACGCTGAGCGACCGCGGGATCGGCGTCATGCTGATCATCCGCGGCGCGGGGTTCGAGGGCGGCAAGGTGTCCGACGACCTCGTCTCGCAGATCGACCTGTTCCCGACGATCTGCGAGCTGGCGGGGATCGAGCGGCCGGAGTGGGTGCGCGGGCGGTCGCTGCTGGCCGCCGAGCGCAACGACGCGGTGTTCGCGGAGATCACGTTCCACGCGGCGTACGAGCCGCAGCGCGCGGTGCGCACGAAGCGGTACAAGTACATCCGGCGCTTCGAGAACGGTCACCAGGGCCCCGTGCTCGCGAACATCGACGACAGCCCGAGCAAGGACTATCTGCTCGCCCACGGGCTCGCGGACCGGCGCCCGGCGGAGGAGGAGCTGTTCGACCTCGTCTTCGATCCGGGCGAGGCGAGCAACCTCGCCGAGGACCCGGGGCACGCGGACGTGCTCGCCGAGCTGCGCGGGCGCCTGCTGGACTGGATGCAGGCGACCGACGACCCGCTGCTGCACGGCCCGATCGAGCCGGAGGAGGGCGTCGAGATCAACCTGCCGGATCAGATCTCACCGGACGAGCCGACGGTGATCGCCCGATGACCGGCCTCGTGCTGCAGACCCAGGCGGACGCCCCGGCCGGGCGGCTCGAGGACTGGGCGCGGCGGCGCGGGTTCACGCTCCGGACGCTGCGCGTCGACGGGAAGGACCCCTATCCCGACCCGCGCGAGTTCGAGTTCGTGGTCGCGCTCGGGTCGAGCGCGAGCGCCGCGGGCGGCGGGCCGGAGTGGGTCGGCCGCGTGATCGAGTTCCTGCGCGCGGCGGACGCCGCCGACGTGCCCGTGCTCGGCATCTGCTTCGGATCGCAGGTGCTGGCCGCCGCGCTCGGCGGCACGGTGCACCGGCTGACCGTGCCCGAGGTCGGATGGGTGACGGTCAATTCCAGCGACACCGACCGCATCCCGCCCGGCCCGTGGATGGCGTGGCACGAAGACGGATTCACGCTCCCGCCGCTCGCCTACGAGCTCGCCTCCAACGCGTTCGGCGTGCAGGCGTTCTGCGACCGTCGCCACCTCGGCGTGCAGTTCCACCCGGAGGTCACGCCGCCGATCGTCGAGCGCTGGGCGAGCAGCGATCACGCCGACATGGAGCGGGCAGGGGTGACGGCGGAGGACCTGGATCCGGCGCCCCATGCGGCCGACGCCGCGCGGGCCGCCGAGGTCCTGTTCGACGGGTTCGCCGCCCGCGCGGGCCTCGTGGCTGTAGCCTCCGGCGCGTGAAGCACGAGCACACCCATCACGTCGCCGCGGATGCCGACAAGGTGTACGCCGCGCTCGCGGACATCCGCAACCTGCCGCACTACGTGCCGCAGATGACCAAGGCCGAGCCGCACGACGGCGACAAGGTCACCGTCGAGGCGCGCTACCAGGGCCACACCCAGCACGGCGAGGGGTGGTTCAAGACCGACGACTCCAAGCGCCGGATCGAGTGGGGCGCCGAGGGCAGCGACTACCACGGCTGGCTGCAGGTCGACCCGGACGAGCAGGGCTCGCGGCTCACGTTGTTCGTCGCGACCGTGCACGGCGACGCACCCGATCCCGAGGTCATGGGCACGCTCGACGCGATCCGCCGTCTGGTCGAAGCGGACGTGTAGCGATTCGCACGGCGGCGCGCGCCCTCGCGATACGACCGTCACAAATCCACACCTCTCGCGGTATTGGGGGGTGTGGACGGCTGGAGCGATGAGCGCCTTCTGACCGAGACCCCCTCGGTCCCGGCGGCGTTCGCCGTCTTCTACCGGCGCCACGAAGGGCCGATGCTCGGCTACTTCATGCGCCGCACCGGCGACGCCGAGCTCGCCGCCGACCTCGCCGCCGAGACGTTCGCCGCGGCGCTGCTGGGGGCGTCCCGCTTCCGCGGGGACGGCAACGCGGTCGCGTGGCTGTACGGGATCGCCCGCCACCGGCTGATGCGCTCGTTCGAGCGCGGGCGGGTGGAGGACCGCGCGCGGCGCAAGCTCGCGATGCCGCGCCTGGAGGTCGACGACGAGCTGATCGAGCGGATCGAGCGGCTCGCGGGGGAGGAGCGGGCGGTCGAGCTGCTCGACCGGCTCCCGGCCGACCAGGCCGAGGCGATCCGCGCGCACGTGCTCGACGAGCGCTCCTACAAGGACATCGCCGCGTCCGTGCAGGTCTCCGAGGCGGTCGTGCGCAAGCGCGTGAGCCGCGGGCTGACGACGTTGAGGGAGCTTCTATGAGCGTGTTCCCGGAGCTGGAGTCCGCGCTCGACGCGGCCGCCCACCGCCGCTACCGCGGCCGCCGCCGGCGCGTCTGGGTCCGCTGGGCGGCGGCACCGGCACTGGCCGCCGGCGCGGCCGCGCTGGTCGTCGCGCTGGTCCCGGAGCGCGAGGCCACGGGGCCGGCCGCTCCGCCGCCGGTCACCGTGCCCGCCGCCGCGCTCGCGCGCTCGGACGCGCTGGTCGCGGCCCCCGCCGCGCCGCTGAACGCGCGCACCGAGCGGCTGGAACACTCGGAGCTGCGCGCGGCGGCGGGCGAGATCGCCGCCCGCGTGCCGTACCCGCCCGGCGCGGGCGAGTCGATGGACTGGGAGGGCACGCCGCCCGGGCCGACCGACATGGCCTCGATCAACGATCGCGGCACGGTCCAGTTCCTGGTCGAGTTCCGCGCGGGCTGCGCGTGGGCGACGTTCTGGCTGTTCGCGCTCGAGCAGGGCAACGAGTCCGCGCTGGCGAGCGCGACGGCCGTCCTGCAGGACGTCCCGCACTGGCCGACGCTGCGCGCCTCGCTCCAGGACCCGTACGAGCGCACGCAGGGCTGGAACGCCGTCGCGCCCGCGGCGCTGGCTCGCGACGCGGGCCCGGTGCGGGCCTACGCACGCGCCAACTGTGCCGTCGTGCCGACCCCGTGGAACGATGTGATCCGGTAGGCCGTCTAACGTCGCGGGCGTGGCCACGGATGATCTCGCCGAAGCGCTGGAGCTGCGCGACGAGCTGCTGATGGCCTGTCGCGAGGTCCTGCTGCAGGTCGGCACGCGGCAGTCCTCGTCGCTGGTCGCGGCCATAGACGCGCTGCTCGATCTCGACGACGAGGCGAGCCCAGGGTCTCAGCGCTGACCATCGCCCCCGTTCAGGGGGTTTCTTCACCCATTGCAGCAGACGATTCCGCTAACGCGGGCGATACTCGCGCGTATGACTACCCGTCGCAAGTGGGATCCTGAAACCATCCACGCCACCCTCGAGCCGATCGTCGCTGAACTGGGCCGCTTCCCGAAGCGCGAGGAGCTCTCCGAGCGCGGTCTCGGTGGCCTGAGCACCGCCATGGGCAAACACGGCGGCGTCGCCGAGTGGCGCGCGCGCTTCGCGGACGCCGCGCCGGCCGCCGCGCCCGCGGCTCCGACCGCCGTCGAGGTCGAGGTCGTCGAGACGCACGTCACCGAGGACGGGATCACGGCGACGATCAAGGTCACGCACGAGGACATCGCCACTCGCGCGTACTTCCTCGCGCTCGAGCAGGGCGGCGACCCGGTCCACCACTGGCTGACGGCCGAGCGCGAGCTCACGACCGCCTAGCACCCCGCGGGAAGGTCGCCGCCTTATGGAACCTTTGAGGTGACCTTCAGCAAGTTTTCGGGGTTGCGGCCGATCATGGGGGACATGACCCAGATCGCCGCCGTCCTCATCGTGTGTGGCGCCGCCGCGTTCTTCGCCATGATGGCGTGGGCGGGCCAGCACCACTCCTGAATCCTGCTGGATCCACGTCGCCCGCTAGCGTAGGTGGGCGACGTGGCCGAAGACGAGATCGCACCCACCTTCGCGGACCTCGGCCTTCGAGAGGAGCTGCTGAGCGCCCTCACCCACCTGGGCTACGAGGAGCCGACCCCGATCCAGCGCGAGGCCATCGGCCCGCTGGTCGAAGGCCGCGACCTGCTCGGCCAGGCCGCGACCGGCACGGGTAAGACCGCCGCGTTCGCGCTCCCGATCCTGCAGCGCATGGAGCCGGGGCGCCGCACCCGCGAGCCCGCCGCGCTCGTGCTGGTGCCCACGCGCGAGCTCTCGATGCAGGTCTCCGAGGCCATGCACAAGTACGGCCGCCAGCTCGGCGTGCGCGTGCTGCCGGTGTACGGCGGCCAGCCGATCGTCCGCCAGCTGAAGGCGCTGGACCGCGGCGTGGACGTGGTGGTCGCCACGCCGGGCCGCGCGATCGACCACCTCAATCGCGGCACACTGAACCTGGACACGGTCGAGACCGTCGTGCTCGACGAGGCCGACGAGATGCTCGACATGGGCTTCGCCGAGGACCTGGAGGCGCTGCTGGAGGCGGTGCCCGAGTCGCGCCAGACCGTGCTCTTCAGCGCGACGATGCCGCCGCGGCTGAACGGGATCGTCAAGCGCCACCTGCGCGAGCCCCAGGTCATCGAGATCGGCCGTGCCGACGTCGAGGCTGAGGCCAAGCGGGTGCGACAGAGCGCGTACATCGTCCCGCGCGCCAGCAAGGCGGCGGCGCTCGGTCGCATCCTGGACGTCGAGCAGCCCACGGCCGCCCTCGTCTTCTGCCGGACCCGCGACGAGGTCGACACGCTCACCGAGACGCTCAACGGCCGCGGCTACCGCGCCGAGGCGCTGCACGGCGGCCTGTCCCAGCAGCAGCGCGACCGCGTGATGCACCGGTTGCGCGGCGGGCAGGCCGACCTCCTGCTCGCGACCGACGTCGCGGCGCGCGGCCTCGACATCGACCTGCTGACCCACGTCATCAACTACGACGTGCCGTCCTCCCCCGAGTCCTACGTGCACCGCATCGGCCGCGTCGGCCGCGCGGGGCGTGAGGGCACCGCGATCACGCTCGCCCAGCCGCGGGAGCACCGCTACCTCAAGACGGTCGAGAAGATCACCAAGCAGCGGATCTCGTTCGAGAAGCTCCCGACGGTCGCGGACCTGCGTGCGCGCCGGCTGGAGCTGACCCGCGCGAGCCTGGAGGAGTCCCTGCTCGAGGACGGCGACCTCGACCACTTCCGCGTCGTCGTCGAGACCCTCGCCGAGTCCTACGACGTGATGGACGTCGCCGCCGCCGCGGTCAAGCTCGCGCACGAGGCGAGCGGGGTCACGGTCGACGAGGAGGAGATCCCCGAAGTCGCGCCGCCGCCCAAGGACCGCCCGAAGCGCCCCGCCAAGCCCGCTCAGCGTGGGGACGAGAGCATGGCGCGCGTGTTCGTCGGCGCCGGCCGCGTCGCCGGCATCCGCCCGAAGGACCTCGTCGGCGCCATCACCAACGAGGCGGGCCTCGCGGGCCGCGACATCGGCGGCATCGAGATCGCCGACCGCTTCTCGCTCGTCGAGGTCCCGGCCGACGCCCTCGACCACGTGATCAGCGCCCTGCGCGGCACCACGATCAAGGGCAAGAAGGCGACCGTCCGCCGCGAGCGCTTCACGTCGCCCCGCCGCTGATTAGGCTGCGGTCATGGCCGCTGATCCCGACTGCCTGTTCTGCAAGATCGTCGCCGGTGCGATCCCGTCCACGCGCGTCTACGAGGACGAGCGGACGATCGCCTTCATGGACATCAACCCGGGCACGCGCGGGCACCTGCTGGTGATCCCGCGCGAGCACGCGAAGGACCTGCTCGAGATCGACCCTGAGGACCTGGCGGCGTGCGCGCGCACGGCGCAGGTGATGGCGCGAAAGGCCAAAGACGCGCTGCAGGCGGACGGGATCAACCTGATCAACAGCTGCGGGCCGAAGGCGTGGCAGACCGTCTTCCACTTCCACATCCACGTGATCCCGCGCTACGACGGGGACCCGCTGCGGCTGCCGTGGCAGCCCGCTCCGGGGGACCGGGACGAGATCGCGCGAGCGGCCGAAGCCCTGAGCGCGTAGACATCTCAACGGCCAGCGTTCAGCGAACGCAGTTGCGCCGCGCTCCCAGACATGTATAGCGTCTCCCCCGTTGGGGCCGGACGCACCGACCGGTCGAAATTAGTGCGGCGTGGTTAGACGCCGAGCAGTAGTCAAGTGGGGTCATCTGTGGGCACCGGTACGGTCAAGTGGTTCTCAGACGAGAAGGGCTTCGGCTTCATCACGCCTGATGGGGGTGGGCGTGACCTATTCGTTCATTTCTCCGGCATCACCGGCGACGGATATCGATCGCTGAGCGAAGGCGCCAAGGTCACGTTCGAAGAGGAGAACGGCGACAAGGGTCCGAAGGCGATCAACGTCCAGAAGCTGTAGCGACGCCGTGGAACCGGGGGGAACCGCATCCCCCGGGGCCTCGTCGTGTTGAATGCGTGTGATGGCCCATCGCACGCTCTTGCTGGCCGCGGCGACGCTTGCCGCGGCGCTGGCCGCGTCTGCGCCCGCCTCGGGGAAGGTCATCGAGGTCGGTCGCACCGACGCTGCGCCGGCCTGCCCGGCTGCACCTTGCCTGGCCGTGTCTCGCACCACCGGCTACCAGATCAAGGTCGGCGCGGAGCGCAACGCGTTCACCGTGCCCGAGGACGGGAAGATCGTCGCCTGGTCGATCGCGCTCGGGACGCCGTCGGCGGAACAGATCGCCTACTTCGACATGAACCTGGGCGGTGAGGCGTCCGCGCGGTTGACCGTGCTGCGCCAGGGCCGGACGCTGTACTCGCGCACCGTCACGCAGACCCCGGTGCAGAAGCTCGAGCCGTTCTTCGGCCAGACGGTGCAGTTCCCGCTGGGCCGCGCGCTCAACGTCAAGAAGGGATATGTCATTGCACTGACAGTCCCGACCTGGGCGCCGGCGCTGACTCCGCTGCTCACGGATCAGAGCTCCTGGCGTGCCTCACGGGCGAAGGGCAAGTGCAACGACACGGGCACGCAGACGGCCCAGCAGCGGCTCGATCTGGTCACGCAGTACCGCTGCCTCTACAAGGCGCGGCTCACCTACAGCGCGACGCTCGTCACCCGCCCGGTGCCCACTCCGAAGAACGCCCCCGCCGGGACGTAGGCTCCTTCGGCGGCGCGGCCGCGAGCTTCACGCCGGCCGCGCGGTCGGGCACCTGCGGCTTGTCGTGGCCGAGCAGGTCCAGCAGACCCTCGATCACGTCCGGGTCGTACTTGGAGCCGGCGCCGGCGCGCAGCTCGCTGACGGCGCGTGCGGGCGTGAGCGCGGCGCGGTAGGGCCGCTCGGTCGTCATCGCCACCCACGCGTGGCAGGCGAGGATCACGCGCGAGCCGACCGGGATGCGCGTCTTCTCGAGCCCGTCCGGATAGCCCGTGCCGTTCCAGTGCTCGTGCTCGTGGCGGACGATCGGCGCGAGCGCCGCGAGCTCCTTCGTGCGGGCGAGGATGCGCTCGCCGACGATCGGATGCTCGGACATGACCTCCCACTCCTCGCGGGTGAGCGGGCCGTCCTTCTCCAGCAGCTCCTCGGGCATCGCGAGCTTGCCGACGTCGTGCAGCAGCGCCGCGTGTGCGATCCGCTCCACATGGTCGACGTCGAGCCCGAGCATCATCGCGACGCCGCGGGCGAGCCGGACGAGCTCCTGCGTGTGCTCGTGCGTGTAGTTGTCGCGCTCCTCGATCGCGGCCGCGAGCGCCTGCACCGCGGCGGGCGAGCCCGAGCGCGACTGCAGCAGCGCCAGCTCGCGCTCGACCTCGGGGTTCGCGACCGCGACGCGGCCCTTGCCGGTGCGCTTGGCCAGCATCAGCGCGCGATCGGCCTGCTCGAGCAGCCCGTCGGCGTCCAGGCCCTCGTGCCAGGCGGCGACGCCGATCGAGCACTTGCCGCCGATCGCGTCGCGGCAGCGCTCGGCGACCGCGGCCGTCTCGGCCTCGTCGGAGCCCGGGAGGAGCAGGACGAACTCGTCGCCGCCGTAGCGCGCGACCTGGTCGTAGGGGCGCAGCTCGCCCTGCAGCGCGCGGGCGACGGTGCGCAGCAGCTCGTCGCCGGCGGCGTGGCCCTGGGTGTCGTTGACGCCCTTGAAGTCGTCGAGGTCGAGGATGACGGCGCCGAGCGGGTGCCCGTCGCGGCGCGCGCGGGCGATCTCCTCGCGGATGCGCAGCTGCATCGCGCCGTGATTGAGCACGCCGGTCAGCGCGTCGGTGCGGGCGACGTGCTGGACGTGCTCGAACGCCTCGGCGTTGCGGCAGGAGACCGTGGCGAGGCCGGCGATCGCCTCCAGCGTGCGCAGGTCCTCGTCGTGCATGTGACGGCGGGTCTTCCACGCCACCGACAGCGCGCCGCGCAGCTGGTCGTCCCACGCGATCGGCACCGACAGCGCCGACAGCAGCTCGTCACCGATCGGGTGGTCGAGCTGGCCGGCGAGCAGCTGGTAGTCGTGGCTGATGAACGCCTGGCCCGTCTCCAGCACGCGGCCCGCGGCGCCCTCACCGGGTTCGACACGGAGGCCCACCCAGGTCGACGGCACGTTGAACCCGGCCGTCGCGACGGCGCCGCCGTGCTCGAGGTCGGCCAGGTAGAAGCCGGACATGTCCGCGTCCAGCGCAAGCGCCGCCTCCTCGACGAGCGTCTCCAGGATCTCCTGCAGGTCCAGCGAGCGCCCGAGCGCCCGCGCGGCGCGGACGACGGCGCGGTCCTGGACGGAGCCCGCGGCGCGGCGTTCCTCGGCTTCCAGGCGCGCGAAGCCCGCGGCGGCCTGGTCAGCCAGCAGCCGTGCGTCGGCGATGTCGGCCTGGGAGATCTCCCGCGAGGCGCTCCACGCGACGAAGAGCACGGTGCGGATCTGACCGCCCCACACCAGCGGCACGAACAGCGCCGAGGCGATCCCGTACTGCGCGGCGCGGTCCGCGACGATCGCGTCGCTGTTGCGCGCGTCCGGCACCGCGAACGGCCGGCCGGTCTCAAGCACGCGCTCCGTGCCCGAAGGACCGTCTTCGAAGCGCACGTAGGCGTCCGCGCCCTGGCCCTCGTCGCTCGCCCCGCGCCGGTCCTGGCTGATCTCGAGCAGGCGGACGTGATCGGCGTCCAGCACCGCCCTCAGCGCGGCTTCCAGCGCAGCGGTCAGCGCGCCCGGCTTCGTCGCCGAGGCGGCCTCCTGTGCGACGCGGGCGAGCGGACTCGCCGCGCCCACGCTGGTGTCGGTTGCGGTGCGCAGTGTGTATGCCTTCCGTGGACCGGAGTAATCGGCCGATCCACGTCCTACTTGAGCTCCCCATACCCGCGCGCGCGGGGCGTACGCGCGGCGTAGCGCTCACGTCCCAGCGCGCCAGGGTGCGGTACGGGCGCTGACAACGGCTCACCGAGAGGGAAGGGGGCGGCGTTTCCCCGCGCGCCCGGACTCAGCGCCTCCGAGCCCCGCGTGGCGCGAACCTCCGCGTGCTGCGTACCGTCAAGGTACGGGCTACGGAGACCACGTGGTGCGGGAGTGGTCGTTTCGTCCTGTTCCGGGACCGAAACGAGCACGCTCGGGCTCAACCGCGGTTCGGACAAAGGGGGTGATGTACAAACGGGTCCTGAGAGGACCCGTTTGTACATCACTCCCCTTGGGGCCAGCGTCCACCACACGCGGTGGACTGAACTCAGCAGGCGCCCGGGTTCGCGGCGCAGTAGTCGTCCAACCCTGCGTCCGGCGTCTCGGCCGGAGGAGCGGTGTCGTCGGGCTCCTGCGCGGGGGGCGCTTCGGCTCCGCCGTCGGCCGCGCCTTCGTCGCCGGCGGCGTCCGGCGCGGGGGTCTCTTCCGGCTGTGAGGTGGCGGCGTCCGCGCCCTCTTCGCCCTCCGGGGTCTCCTCGGCGTCGGCTTCGGCCGTGGGGGTCGGGGTGGCGGCGCCGCCGATCGCGGCGCCGTCGCCGGGGACGTCGAGGTTGACGGGGCCGCCCGGGACCTCGCGGTAGGCGACGTTCGCGCCGCCGCAGCCGGCGACGGTCAGCAGGAGCACAACAAAAGCAGCGGCAAGGCGCGGCGCGAGGCGCATGCAGCGACCTCCTCTCAGCGGGGCAGCGCGGCCATGCGGCGGCCGCACGTGGGGCAGTCGTTCAGGTCCTTCTGGGCGGGCTGATCGCACCAGTTGCAAAAACGGAGTGTCTCCACGGCCCATGGCAGGCTTGACTTCGACGGCGGCAGCGGAAGGACCTTCCCGACCACCTCGAGCTCCTCGCCCGTGTCCTGGTCGCGGTAGACCTTGCCGGGCACGGCGGGGAGCAGCAGCTCGCGACCGGTGGACGGCGCGCGCAGGCGGTAGAGCTGGCCCTCGGACATCGGCGGGGAGCCTAGCAGCGGGCTCGGCGTCCGCGGGGCGTAGGCTGTTCGGCTTCTCTTGCGCATTCTCGTCTTCCACGGCTACCTGCTGCACGGCACGGGGTCGAACATCTACAACGCCGAGCTCGGCGCCGCGCTCGTGCGCGGCGGCCATGAGTTGCACCTGCTCTGCCAGGAATCGGACCCGTACTCGCTGCCCTGGGTCGACGCGACCGGCGACTGGGACAGCGGCGAGCTGCAGGTGCAGGCACGCCGGCAGCCCGCGCGCGCGACCGTCTACCGGCCCGACATCGCCGGTGTGCTGCCGCTGTACGTCGCCGACCACTACGCGGGCTTCGACGCGCGCCCGTTCCCCCAGCTCAGCGACGAGGAGGTCGAGCGCTACATCGAGCTCAACGTGCGCGCCGTCCGCGACGTCGTCGAACGCGCCCAGCCGGAGGTCGCGCTCGCCAACCACCTGGTGATGGGTCCGGTGATCCTCGCGCGGGCGCTGAACGGCGCCGTCCCGTACGCCGTAAAGGTCCACGGCAGCGACCTCACCTACGTCGTGAACCCGTACCCGCGCTTCCGGCCGGCGGCCGCGGAGGGTGCGGAGAAGGCCCGCGGGCTGCTCGTCGGCTCCCGCCACACGGGCGAGGTGCTGTGGGACCAGCTCGGCCACGAGCTCGCCGAGCGCACGCGGCTCGGGCCGCCAGGCGTGGACGTGGAGCGCTTCGGCCCAGACCAGGGCGACCTCGCCGGCCTGCGCGCCCGCCTCGAGCAGACCGCGCCGACCGAAGGCTCCTCGTTCGCCCGTGACCCGCGGGAAGCCGTCGCGGCGCTGGACGCGATCGAGCCCGGCGACCGGCTGATCGTGTTCGTCGGCAAGCTGATCGCCTCCAAAGGCGTGGAGCTGCTGCTGGCGGCGTTCCCGGCCGTGCTCGCGCGCGAGCCGCGCGCGCGGCTGCTGATCGTCGGCTTCGGCGCCTTCCGGGAGCGGCTGGAGCAGTTCGTCGCTCAGCTCGACGCGGGCGACCGCAGCGAGCTGCGCGGGGAGGACGGCCGCGAGCTGCCCCAGCTGGCGGCCTTCATGAACGACGCCGAGCTACCGGACGCGCGGATCGCCGACCGCGTCCATTTCGCCGGCCGGCTCGACCACGACGAGCTCACGGCGCTGCTGCCCGCCGCGGAGGCGATGGCGGTGCCGTCGACGACGCCCGAGGCGTTCGGCATGGTCGCGGCCGAGGCGGCGGCGTGCGGCGCGCTGCCCGTGGTGGCCGACCACTCCGGGCTGGGCGAGGTCGCGCGGACGCTGCGCGAGGCCGTGCCCGAGGAGGCGCGCGGCTGGCTCTCGTTCGAACTCGGCGATCAGTCCGTCACCCAGCTCGCCGACGCGCTCTCGGGTTGGCTGGCCGCGCCGGAGGACCTGCGGGAGCGCACGCGCGAGGCGATCGTGGCCGTCACCCGCGAGCGCTATTCGTGGGACGGCGTCGCCCGCACCGTCATCGCCGCGGGACGCGGCGAGCTGGACGATTTGCCACGCGTATGACACGTGGGCGCACCGGCGGCGCCCACGTCCCCGCGTCCGGTTAGGATGCCGCCAATGAGGAGAGAGCTGGCGTTGATCGTCGGGGTGATTTCGGCTTCGTCCGTACTCACGGGCTGCCAGCTGAAGGACAACGCGAACGTCGTCAACGGCAAGCAGCTGTTCGTGCAGGAGTGCGGCGCCTGCCACGTGCTGTCGCGCGCCGGCACGACCGGCACCGCGGGTCCCAACCTGGACGCCGCGTTCGCGCAGTCGCGCAAGGACGGCCTGGGGGAGAGCACGTTCGAGGGCGTGGTCTACACGCAGATCCTGCACCCGAACCGTAACCCTCAACTCAACCCTGCGAATCGGCGCGAGACGACGCAGCAGATGCCCGCGGACCTGGTGACGGGCCAGGACGCGAAGGACGTCGCGGCCTACGTCGCGCAGGCCGCCGCGGTGCCCGGCGAAGACAAGGGCCAGCTCGCCTCCGTCGGCGCCGCCCAGGCCGAAGGCACGGCTGAGGCCGAGAACGGCGTGCTCGACATCCCGGTCGCCGAGGCCGGCCTCGCCTATCGCTTCGCGGACGCGCGTACCCCCGCCGGCAGCGTCCGCTTCACGTCCGCGAACCCCCAGAGCGTCCCGCACAACATCGCGGTCGACGGCAACGGCCTCGACGAGAAGGGCCCCGTCGTGGAAGCCGGCGGCGTCTCGGAGATCACCGTGGATCTGCAGCCGGGCGAGTACTCGTTCTACTGCTCGGTGCCGGGCCACCGCGAGGGCGGCATGGAGGGCACGCTCACGGTCGAGTAGGGTCGCCGCCCGCCTGCATCGACAGCAGGATGGAGCGGCGCAGCAGGTAGGCGCGGGAGATGATGTCGCGCAGCTCGAGGTCCGCAGCCAGCCCGTCGGCGAAGCGCTCGGCGGGCACGACGAGCACCTCGCCGTCACGCGCGGCGACGGCGGTCGTGAGCATCAGCTCGCCGCGCAGCAGCGCCAGCTCGCCCACGAACGAGCGCGGCCCGTGCACGCGCCCGACCAGGTTGCGCTCGCCGTAGCCGACGACCATCGCGACCGCGCCGCTCAGCACCACGACGAAGTCCGCGGTCGGCGTCCCGTCTCCGAAGACGGGCTCGCCGCGCGTGATCGGCCGGCGCTCGCCGAACGCGCTGAGCGTCGCGATGTGCCCGTCCGACAGGCGCGGGAACGCGTCGCTCGCCGGCTCCTCGTCGAAGTCGTCGAGCACCAGCTCGCTCGGCCCAGAGCCGTCGTCGGGCATGCGCACCCGCTCGATCTCCGGCTCGGTGGCGGGCAGCGGCGGCAGCTCGCCGCCGCCGAGCAGCGCGGCCTCCAGCGCGTCCGCGTCGTAGCGGCCGATCAGCCGGCGGCCGTTGACGAAGAACGTCGGCGTGCCCTCGGCGCCGCTGGCCTCGGCGCTGGCGACGTCCTCGCGCACCCGCGCCGCGTGCTCGCCCGACCCGAGCGTGCGCGCGAAGCGCTCCACGTCCAGCCCGAGCACCTGCGCGTGATCCACCAGATCGGTCGGGGACAGCTGGTCCTGGTGGGCGAACAGCCGGTCGTGCAGCTCCCAGAACGCGCCCTGCTCGGCGGCGGCCTCCGCCGCCTCGGCCGCGAGCTCGGCGTGCGGGTGCACGTCGGGCAGCGGCAGGTGGCGGAAGACGTAGCGCAGCCGGTCCCCGAGCCGCTCGCGCAGCTCCTCCACCGCGCCGGTCGCGCGCCCACAGAACGGGCACTCGAAGTCGCCGTACTCGACAAGCTCGAGCGGTGCGTCGACCGGGCCGCGGATATGGTCGACCGCGGGGTCGACGGGCCGGTCGAGCACCATGATCGGCGCGTCGTCCTCGTCCGCGGCCAGCCGCTTGTCCAGCGCGAAGATGGCCCACGCGACGCCGAGCGCGAGCAGCGACGCGGCCAGGATGCCGACGCGCGCCTCGTCGGCCAGCGCGGCGGAATCGAACGCCAAGTCGGCCACGAACAACGAGATCGTGAAGCCGATCCCGCCCAGCGCAGCGCCGCCGAGCAGCTCGCCCGGTCGGATCCGCCCGGGGAGGTGCCCGAGGCCGAAGCGCACGCCGGCGAGGCTCATGGCGCCGATCCCGGCCAGCTTGCCGAACACGAGGCCGGCGATCACGCCCCAGGTGACCGTGGAGCTGACCGCGCGCTCGATCAGCTCGCCGTCGATCGCGACGCCGGCGTTGGCCAGCGCGAACACGGGGACGACGAAGAAGCTCGACCACGGGTGCAGCAGCTCGGTCAGGCGCTCGTTCGGGGACACCGCGCGCTCGACCGACAGCTTCGCCGAGCGCGCGAGCGCGGGCAGCGGGGACTGGCCGAACGCGCGGGCGAGCGCGCCCGCCTCGCGCACGTCCTCGGGTCTGGGCGCGAAGGCGGACACCAGCAGGCCGAGCACGACACCCGCCAGCGTGGGGTGGATGCCCGACTCGACCATCGCCACCCACAGCACGAGGCCGACCACGAGGTAGACGGGCCCGCGGAAGACCAGCGCGCGGCTCACCAGCGCCATCGCGGCCACGCACGCGGCCGCGACCACGATCGGCGTCAACGACACGTCGTCGGAGTAGAAGACGGCGATCGCCAGCAGCGCGCCGATGTCGTCCACCACCGAAAGGGACAGCATGAAGACGCGCAGGTGCGCGGGGAACGCGGGTCCCACCACCGCCAGCGCGCCGAGCACGAACGCGGTGTCGGTGGCCATCGCGATGCCCCAACCGCGCGCCTCCTCGCCGCTCGGGTTCAACACCAGGTAGACGACCGCGGGCACGATCAGGCCGGCGATCGCGCCGAGGGCCGGGATCGTGAAGCGGCTGCGGTCGGTCAGCTCGCCCATCGAGAGCTGGCGCCGCAGCTCGAGGCCGATGACGAAGAAGAACAGCACCATCAGCCCGTCATTGACCCAGTGCCGCAGGTCGTGGTCGTAGTCGAAGAAGTCCCCGAAGCTGATCGAGATGTGCATTCCCCACAGGTCCTCGTAGAGGCCCGAGAGCGGGGAATTCGCCCACACGAGGGCGAGGATCGTGGCGGCGAGCAGCAGCCCGGCGCCGCCCGTCTCCGTGTGCAGGTAGCTGCGCAGCGGGGCGGCGAACTGACCGACGAACTCGCGCGTCGAGGACCGCGTCATTTGACGCGAAGTTCTACAACGCCTGGATGACCAGCGCCACGACGAGCACGACCGCCGCGACGCCGAGCACGTAGAGCAGGACGCGGAACGCGTCCCGCTCGTACTTCAAGGGATTGAAACGGTCGTCGCTCAAATGATGTAGACGGTGAGGTAGACGACGATCCACATGACGTCGACGAAGTGCCAGTAGATGCCCGGCACTTCCATGCCGAGGTGGCTCTGCGACGAGTAGTGGCCGCGGAACGAGCGGATGACCACGAACAGCAGCAGCACCAGGCCGATCGTCACGTGCGCGCCGTGCAGGCCCGTGAGCCCGTAGAAGATCGTGCCCTGCGCGTGGTCCTGCGGCGAGAACCCGACGTGGACGTACTCGTTGATCTGGATGAACAGGAACGTGGCGCCCAGCAGGAACGTCACGAGCATGCCCAGCTGCAGGCCGCGCCGGTTGTCCTTGCGGATCGCCTCCTGCGCGTAGTGCAGGGTGAACGACGAGGACACCAGGATCGCGGTGTTGAAGCCCGCGATCAGCTTCGGCAGATGGTCACCCTCCGCCGGCCACTCGGCCCCGCCCACGACCCGGATGAAGAAGTAGGCCGTGAAGAAGGCCCCGAAGACCATGATCTCCGAGATGATGAAAAGCATCATCCCGAGCGTCGCCGGGTCCACCCGCGAGGAGCGGTTGGCCTCCGGCGGGCCGTGATGGTGGTGGTCTTCGTGCTCGTGCGAGCCGAGGTGCGCGGCGGCTGCCACCTAGGCCTCCGCCGGCTCGGTCGCGCGGGCCTCGATGTGCTCGACGGGCAGGTGCGTCGAGTCGCGGACGCGCTCGACGAGCTTGTCCGCCACCCACTGCGAGGAGCCCTCGGGCAGCGTCGAGATCAGGATGTCGTGGATGTAGAAGTACTGGACGGCGTTCATGATCGCCGTGTACGGATCGGGGTCGCCGATCATGCCCGCGGCGATGATGCCGGCGTCGTCCAGCGAGGCGAGCAGTCGCCGGCCGCGCTGGCGCGCCTCGCGCACGCGGTGGCCCTCGGTGCCGTCCTGGGGGACGATCAGGATGTAGCGCTTGGGCTTCTCGGTCGCGTCGGCCATCGCCTTCAGGCGCTCGAGCAGCTCCGGCGCGGCGCTCGTCAGGTTCGCCACCACGAGCGTGACCTCGAACGGCAGGCCGTCCTTGTCGATGTCGACGATGACGTGCTCGACCGGGACGTCGGTCGCCTCCTCGAGCCGCTCGACGAGGTCGCGCTTGATCCAGGAGGAGGCCTCGACCGGTTTGGTGCCGATGATGATCTCGTCGATCGGCTGCGCGCGGAAGGCGTCCATCGCCGCGTTGAAGGGGTCGGTGTCGCCGACCTCGCCGTCGCCGACGGCTCCGAGGTCGCGGATGTACTCCACCGCCAGCTCCATGCGCACCTGCGCCGAGTCGCGCACGACGTCGTCGTAGATCACGTTGCCGTGGCGCGGGCGGGTCTGCGGCACCACGACGAAGAAGCGTGCGCCCTGTTCCGCGCGCTCCTTGATGCGTTCGAGCAGCGCTCCGCCCGCAATCGTCTCGTTGGCGAGGATCAGCACCGTCGGCACGACTCAGACCCCTTCCTCAGCCGACGACGCGCCGGCTGCTTGCTTTGGCCGCGCCTCTTCGGCGGGCTCCATGATCCCGTGCACGTGGCCCGGCACGCCGTACTCGTACGGGCCGCCGACCACGGTCGGGATGCGGTCGAAGTTGAACACCGGGGGCGGGGACGTGACCTGCCACTCGAGCGTGAGCGCCCGCCACGGGTTGGCCGACGCGCGCCGCCCGCCCCGCCACGAGGCGACCATGTTGTAGATGAACACCAGCGTCGAGAGCCCGAGCACGAACGAGCTCAGCGAGATGAACAGGTTCCACGCCGCGAACTCCTCGGCGTAGTCGGCCACCCGCCGCGGCATGCCCTTCACGCCCACCAGGTGCATCGGCCCGAACGTCGCGTTGAAGGACACGAACGTCATCCAGAAGTGGATCTTGCCGAGCCGCTCGTCGAACATCCGGCCCGTCATCTTCGGGAACCAGTAGTAGACGCCGGCGTAGATCGTGAACAGCGACCCGCCGTAGAGCACGTAGTGGATGTGGGCGACGATGAAGTACGTGTCCGAGACGTAGATGTCCATCGGCACCATCGCCAGCACCACGCCCGAGATCCCGCCGAGCGTGAACATGGTGATGAACCCCAGCGCCCACAGCATTGGCGTGTCCATGTGGAGCACGCCTTTCCAGAGCGTCGCGAGCCAGCTGAAGATCTTGATGCCGGTCGGCACGGCGATGATCGCGGTGGTGACCATCATCGGGATCCGGATCCAGTCCTGCATGCCGGAGACGAACATGTGGTGCGCCCACACCGTGAACCCGAGCAGCACGATGGCCAGCAGCGAGAACGCCATCATCCGGTAGCCGAAGATCGGCTTTCGTGCCTTCACCGCCAGGACCTCGGAGATGATCCCGAAGCCCGGCAGCATCATGATGTAGACCGCCGGGTGCGAGTAGAACCAGAAGACGTGCTGGTACATCAGGATGTCGCCGTCGCGCTCGGGGCGGAAGAAGTTGAAGCCCAGCGCGTAGTCGAAGAGCACGAAGAACTGCGACGCGGCGATGAACGGCGTCGCGATCACGACCAGCAGCGACGTCGAGAAGTTCGCCCACACCAGCAGCGGCATGCGCCAGAACGACATGCCCGGCGCGCGCATCGTGATGATCGTGACCAGGAAGTTCAGCGCGGTCGCGATCGATGACGCGCCCGCGAACTGCACGCCGATGGTGAAGAACATCTGGCCGATCGGCGCGCTCGTGGACAGCGGCGCGTACGCGGTCCAGCCGGTCGAGAACGAGCCGCCGGGGGCGAAGAACGACGCGGTCATCATCACGCCCGCGATCGGCAGCATCCAGAACGACAGCGCGTTCAGGCGCGGGAAGGCCATGTCCGGCGCGCCGATCATCAGCGGCAGCACGTAGTTCGCCAGCCCGGCGAAGACCGGGATGATGAACAGGAAGATCATCAGCGACGCGTGCACGCTGAAGAGCCCGTTGAACGCGTTCGCGTCCACGAACTGTGAGCCGGGCGCGGCGAGCTCCGCGCGCACGAGCATCGCCAGCAGGCCGCCGATCAGCATGAAGAAGAACGACGTGACCACGTACTGGATGCCGATCACCTTGTGATCGGTGTTGACGCGGAAGTAGTCCTTCCACGAGGTCGCGCCGTGACCGGAGTGGTCCTCGGGCCGCGTGCGCTTGCCCGCGGCCCAGTAGAACCAGTAGTCGAACGCGCCGAGGCCGACGAGGAACCACAGCGGCGCGATCAGCAGCGAGAGCAGCAGGATCGCGTTCTGGGCCTTGGGCACGATCCCGCCGTCGGCGAAGACCGGATACCCGTACGCCTCGCGCACGGCGACGATGATCGCCGCGCAGAACAGCGTGCCGAGGACGAGGAACAGCCCCGCCCGTGTCAGTCCTGGTGCGCGCAGTCGAGCCGTCATCAGCCCTCCTTGGTCACTTCCGCGAGGTATTCAGCCAACGCATCGACGCCTTCGGCACCCAGCCGCTGCTCGTAGTCGTTGGGCATGATGTTCGTGTACCCGTCGACAATCTCCACCGACGGCTCCGCGATCGAAGTCCTGATGGCGGCCGCGTCCTGCCCGGGCAGCGTCTCGTCGAGGTTCGGGCCCGTGGTGCCGTTGGCGCCGGCGTCGGACAGCGTGTGGCAGCTGGCGCAGTTGGCCGTGAACAGCTGCTTGCCGTCCGCCGCCGCGCCGGAACCGCCGCCGCCGCCCGCGGCGGGCGTGGGCTCGGGCGGGTTCGCCTGCTCCTCGAGCCAGGCGTCGAAGTCCTCCCGGGACACGACCACGGCCGTGGCGCGCATCGTCGCGTGGCCGAGGCCGCAGAGCTCGGCGCACACGATCGGGTAGCGGCCGATCCGGTTGGGCGTGACGCGGTAGCTGACGGTCATGCCCGGCACCGCGTCCTTCTTCATGCGGAAGGCCGGCACCCAGAAGTCGTGCAACACGTCCTTGGCCTGCAGGTTGAACTTGATCGGCTGGTTGACGGGCAGGTACAGCTCGCCGCGCGTGGCCGCGATCTCTTCGCCGCTGCCGTCCGGGTTCGGATAGAAGAACGTCCACGCGAACTGCTCTCCGACGACGCGGACCTCCATCGTGTTCGCCTGCGCCTTCTCGACGTCCTCGAGGACGATGAAGGCGTAGGTGCACAGGCCCACCAGCAGAATCGCCGGGATCGCGGTCCAGATGACCTCCAGCCGCGTGTTGCCGTGGATCGGCGGGCCGTCGAGCTCTTCCTCGCCGTCGCGCATCCGGAACTTGATGACGCTGAACAGCACCACCACGCACACCCCGACGAAGACGGGGACGGACGCGATGATCAGGACGTCCCACAACGTGTCGATCGGCTTCGCCTCGTTGGAGGCGGCGATCGGAAACCAGTCGATGAGCAGGCCGGCGACAACGCCCAGGATCGACGCGACGATCCCGATGCCGAGCATCTGCTTCCAGTCCGCACGTGCGTGCGGGCGCTCCGGCCGTGGACCGGTCTGCGCGAGACTCCTCTCCTCAAGCCCCATCGTCGCGGCATCCTAAGGGAGCGCGGCGTCGGACGCGGAGCCGGACCGTCGTCCGGCGAACAATTTGGCGCTTAGGGGGAGCTTTGAGCTACGCCGCGCGGTACGCCGGGCGCGGCTCGAAGCGGCGCGCCTGGGCGGGGCGCGCGGGAGTCGTCTCGGGCCGGCCACCGGCGCGGAAGTCGGACGGAGCCACCCCCTGATAGCGGCGGAAGGCCTTCGCGAACTGGGCGGGTTGGCGGTAGCCGACGCGATGCGCCACTTCCCGGACCGTCAGCGCGCGCGTCGACAGCATCTCGGCCGCCTTCTGCATCCGCACCCGGGTCAGGTGGTCGCGAAACGTTGTCTCCCCGATCTCCGCGTAAGCCCGCTGCAACTGGCGGCGGGATGACGCGACGCGGCGGGCGATGTCGTCGAGCGACAGGTCGGAGGCGTACTCTCGATCGACGATCTCAGCGGCCTCCTGGAACAGCGAGGTGCGCAAGCGAATGGTTGAGGCTCGTTGCATGGGCACGTATCTAGTACGCAGTAAACCCCGGTTCGGATGTTCATAGGTCGCCTACGCGCCACTTTTGGCATGTTGACGCTCCCAGCCTCATCGATATCTGACCACGACGGTCAGGGCGTCGTCGGTGCCCTTGCCGTGCTGGTCGAAGATCCGGTCGGCCAGCGTCTGCGCGGCGCCGCCGCCGGCGAGGGCCGGGGAGATCGCGCTCTCGATGCCGTCCGTGATCATCACCAGCAGGTCGCCGCGCTCCAGCGCCATCGTGGCTGGGCGTACGTTCGGCAGGCGATAGCCGAGCACGCCGCCGAACACGAGTGCCACGTCCTCGCGCCGCTCCGGCCCCTGGTGCACGAGCCGCGCGTCGACGTTGCCGACCCCCGCCCACGTCAGCAGTGAGCGTTCGAGGTCGAACCAGGCGAGGGTCATCACGACGCCGCGCGTCTCCACCAGCGCCTGGTGGCACGCCTGCAAGAGCTCTTGCGCGCTTGCCTCGGCAAGTTGACGCACGATGCCCGCGCACAGCTCGGCCGCGTCGGCCGCCTCGGGCCCGTGCCCCAGGCCGTCGATCAGCCCGGCCAGCGCGCCGGTCGCGGTCGGCACGAACACGGCCTTGTCGCCCGAGCGCTCCTCACCCGCGAGCGGCGCCCCCGCGACGCCCCGGTCCAGCGCCTGCGGCCACTCAGCCACGGGTCCACTTCACCAGCGTCACCGTCGTGCCCTCGCCGGGCGCCGTCTGGATGTCGAACTCGTCCACGAGCCTCCGCGCGCCGGGCAGGCCGAGACCCAGCCCGCCGCCGGTCGTGTAGCCGTCCGTCAGCGCGCGCTCGAGGTCGGCGATCCCCGGGCCGTGGTCGCGCGCCACGACCTTCACGCCGCGGCGGCCGTTCGCGTCGCGGACGAGCTCGATGCAGACCTCGCCGCGCTTGGCGTAGGTCGTGATGTTGCGGGCGATCTCCGAGATCGCGGTCGCCAGCAGCGTCTGGTCGGTGCTCGGCATGTCGAGCGTGACCGCGAGCGCTCGCGCCCGCTGGCGCGCAGTGACCACGTCTGCGTCGGATTCGATAGCGATCCGCTCGACCGCGTCAGGTGCCACCGAACCCCGCCTCTAGGAGCGCGAGCCCTTCCTCCAGATCGAGCGCCGTCTGGACGTCCTCGAAGCTCATGCCGAGCTGGACCATCGCGAAGGCGACCTCGGGTTGGATGCCGACGATCACCGTCTCCGCGCCGCGCAGCCGGGTCATCCGGGCGATGCCCTGCAGCGAGCGCGAGACGAACGAGTCCATCACGTCCAGCGACGTGACGTCGACGATGATCCCCCGCGACCGGTGGCGCGTGACCTGCGCCATCACGTCGTCGCGCAGCTGGAGCACGTCGGTGTCGGTCAGCGCGGACTGGATCGACGCGATCAGGAACGGCCCCTGCTTGAGGATCGGAACGGCCATGGCGCGCCTCTCACCCTCTGTCTTCGGCCTTTTCGGAGGTGACCGCGCCCGAGATCACCGTGTAGCCCAGCAGCCGCTCGGCCTCCTCGATGCCGCCCTGCAGGTCACCCACGGCGTTGACCTTGCTCAGGTCCACGCCGAGCGTCACGAGCGTCTGGGCGATCTCCGAGGACAGGCCGGTGATGATCACCGAGGCGCCCATCAGGCGCGAGGCGTCGACGGTCTGCACGAGGTGGTTGGCGACCGTGGAGTCGATCGCGGGCACGCCCGTGATGTCGATCACGACCACGCGGGCGCGGTTGGTGCGGATGCCGCGCAGCAGCTGCTCGGTGAGCTGACGGGCGCGCTGGCCGTCGAGCACGCCGATGATCGGGAGGATCAGCAGCCGCTCGCGCACCTGGAGCACCGGCGTGGAGAGCTCGCGGATCGCCTCCTGCTGCTGGCGGATGACGCGCTCGCGCTCGGTCACGAAGTTGATCGCCACCGTGTTCGCGATCCGGTTGGCCGCCGGCTCGTAGACGTCGAGCACGCGGAAGATGTCGTCCGGGTACTTCTTGAACAGCGAGCGCGAGAGGACGTCGCGCAGCAGCAGCACGATGCCGAGCACCTCGTCGGTCTCGACACCGCGCGGGATGATGCGCTCGGACAGGTTGCGCGCGTAGCCGCGCAGGGCCTCGACCGAGCCCGTCTCGAGCACCTCGACGTAGTTGTCGTAGACCGAGGTCGCCTCCGAGAAGATCTCCTCCTCGGTCAGCGCCGTGAGCAGCTGTGCCTCGCCGATGCGGCGCGCCCAGTCCTGGCGCAGCTCGGTGCGGTTGTTGCGGAGGTGCGCGACCAACTCGCGCAGCAGGTCGTCCCGAGCGTCCGGTGAGGGGTCGGCGGTCGGGTCAGCCATCGTTCTCCTTGGGTTGAGGGGTGGGGCCGAAGGCCAGGATCGCCATGTCGTCGCGCAGGCGACCGTCCGAGGCGGTGATAACGGCTGCCTCGACGCGGTCGGCGACCGCGTCCGGCGGCAGCCCGGCGCACGTCCTGAGCAGGGCGACGAGCTCCCCGTGGCCGAACACCTCTTGGCGGCGGCGCCGGACCTCGGTCACGCCGTCGGTGTAGAACACGAGCACCTCGCCCGGTGCCAGCTCGACCGAGACGTCCGTCAGCAACGGGTCGATGTCGGAGCCCAGCAGCGTGCCCAGGCGCCCGACCGGCGTCACGCTGCCGTCGGGCGCGACCACGAGCGGAAGCGGGTGCCCGCCGCACGCCAGCTCGAGGTTCACGGTGCGTCCGTTGACGCGCAGGTGGGCGTAGCAGACCGTGCAGAAGCGGCCCTCGTCGCCGGTCTGGTCGCGCAGCGCGCGATGCAGGAGCGCGAGGACGCCGCTCGGCCGCGACTCGTAGGCCGCGGCGGCGCGCATCGTATGCCGGGCCAGCGCGGTGACGGCGGCGGCGTCCGGACCCTTGCCCTGGACGTCGCCGATCAGCGCGGTCCACGCGCCGTCGCCGGCACCGAAGAGGTCGTAGAAGTCGCCGCCGAGCTCGATTCCCTCGCCCGCGGGCCGGAAGCGGACGGCGGCGCTCAGCCCGGGCACGGGCGGCAGGCCACCGGGGCGCAGGCTGCGCTGAAGCGTGCGCGCGATCGTCCGCTCGCGCTCGTACAGCTGCGCGTTGGAGATCGCCACGGACGTGAGCTGGGCGAGCTGTGTGAGCACGGCCTCGTCGCGCGCGGTGAACTCGCGCTCGTGGCTGTCGATGACCTCCACCATCCCGAGCTCCTTCCCGCGGCCCGTGAGCTGCGCGGAGAGCCGCGCGGGCTGCGGTTCGCCGCCGCCCAGGCGCGGGGGAGAGGTGGCCGTGAGCGGGCGCAGGCGCGGGTCGGGGGCCAGGACGGCCACGGTGGCCCGCGCGGAGCGCAGGATGCCGCGCGCGGCGTCCGCCGTGAGCTGCAGGATCGCCTCGACCGTCAGTGACAGGTTGATCGCCACGGACGCGTCCGCGAGCGCGCGCAGCTGCTCGACGTACTCGTGCTCGAGCCGTGCGACCTCCTGCACCTCGAGGTATCCGCGGTGTACGGTCTCGAACATCGACAGGCTCTCGCGCAGGAAGTCGGCCGAGGCCAGCAGCCCCTTCTCGTCGTGGACGTTGGCCGCGCGCAGGGCCGCGTGATGCGCCTCGGCGAGGTCGAGCACGCTCAGCTGAGCCGCGACCGCCTCGCGTCCCAGGTCATAGGCGACGCCGAGCGCCGACTCGCTGCCGTCCGCGAGGTACGCGGAGAAGGCCGCCGAGTAGCGAGCTGTGAGCGCGGATGCGCCGTTGGTGCCGTCGTCGGGCCCCACCTCAGCGGAACCCTACGCGACTAGTGATGCGAATGATCCAGCGGGAGCTCGGCGATGTCTCGCCGGACGTCCGCGACCCAGCGGATCGTCGTGATCAGGAACACCGCGACGAAGATCGCGACGAGGATCCACGACAGGGTGATGCACACGATCGCGGCCGCGAGCGCCGCCGAGTTGACCAACGGCAGGATGCTCGGGGCCGGCATGTGGATCTCCTCCCCGACGGGAGGAGTGGCGCCGTGGCCGTTGAGGTCTTCGGTGTGCTCGGTCATTACTGGAGATAGATCCAGGCAGCGACGAACGTCATGGCGAAGAAGAGCAGCCCCACGATGCTGGCGTAGAACGCCGTACGGAGGTTTCTGCGAGCGAGCTTGCGATCCATCTGGCGTGAGTTATAGCTGGGCGTCGAGCACCATGGCGACGAAAAGCGCCGCGAGGTAGCTGAGGGAAAAGAGGTACGTCTTGAGCGCGCTGGCGCGGTCGGCCTCGCGCTGCAGGCGGATGGCGAGCGTGATGAACACGGCGCCCAGGCCGGCGGCGACGACGGCGTAGAGCACGCCGAAGAAGCCGAACACGAACGGCAGCAGCGTCAGAAACGTCAGCAGCAGCGTGTACAGGACGATCTGGCGGCGCGTCTCCTGCTCGCCGTGCACGACCGGCATCATCGGCACGCCGACCCGCTCGTACTCGGACTTCATCAGCAGGCTGAGCGCCCAGAAGTGCGGCGGCGTCCAGTAGAAGATGATCGCGAACAGGTACAGCGCGGCGGGGGCGACACTGCCCGTGACCGCGGCCCAGCCGACGAGCGGCGGGACAGCGCCGGCGGCGCCGCCGATGACGATGTTCTGCGGCGAGCGGCGCTTGAGCCAGACCGTGTAGATCAGCGTGTACCAGACGAACCCGGCCAGGGCCAGGAACGCCGACAGCAGGTTCGCCCCGACCGTGAGGATCACGAAGCTCGCGACCTGCAGGCCGAAGGCGTAGACCAGCGCCGCGCGCGGCGAGATCCGGCCGGCCGGGATCGGGCGCGTGGCCGTGCGGGCCATCGCCTCGTCGATGTCGCGGTCGTACCAGTGGTTGAAGGCGCCCGCACCGCCCGCGCTCAGGAAGCCGCCGATCACGGCGACCGCCACGAGCCCGATCGACGGGTCCCCGGCGACGTACATCGTCGTGATCGTCGTCAGGAGCAGCAGCAGCTGCACCTTCGGCTTGGTCAGCGTGAAGTAGTCGGCGACGACCTGCTTGACGCCCGGGACGGGAAGTGCGGGATTCGAGGCGCCCATCGACCTACCGCATCAAGGGCTGTCCGGAGCGGTAGCGCTGCTCGGCGTTGGTCCGCTGCTCGATCTCGCGGCGGATGTCCTTCATCGGCTCCACCGAGCGCACGCGCGGGATGACGTCGAAGTTGTTCTCCGGCGGCGGCGACGGCGTGAACCACTCGAGCGTGTTCGCCTTCCACGGGTCCGGGCCGGCGATCGCGCCGCGCTTGAGCGACCAGACCACGCCGAAGATCGTCACCGCGACGCTCAGCGCGATCATGAACGCGCCGATCGTGGAGATGAAGTTGTAGACCGTCCAGCTCTCGTCGGAGTACTCGTAGATCCGTCGCGGCATGCCCGACAGGCCCGCGGAGTGCTGGATCAGGAAGGTCATGTGGAAGCCGATGAACATCAGCGCGAAGCCGAGCTTGCCGAGCGGCTCGCTCAGCATCCGGCCGGTCATCTTCGGCCACCAGAAGTACAGCGCCGCGACCATGGCGAAGGCGGAGGCGCCGAACGCCGTGTAGTGGAAGTGCGCGACGACGAAGTAGGTGTCCGTCAGCTGCCAGTCGATCGGGAAGACGGCCAGGAAGATGCCGGTGATGCCGCCCATCGTGAACGTGGCGATGCCGCCGACGCAGTACAGCAGCGCCGTCGTCCACTCGACCGTTCCGCGCCACAGCGTGGCGATCCAGTTGAAGATCTTCACGCCCGTCGGCACCGCGATCACGAACGACATCAACATGAAGAACGCGAGCACGGTCGTCGACATCGGTGTGGCGAACATGTGGTGCGCCCACACGAGCATGCCGAGGAAGGCGATGCCGACCGTGGCGGCCGCGATCGCCTTGTAGCCGAAGATCGGCTTGCGCGCGAACACCGGCAGGATCTCCGAGAAGACGCCGAACGCCGGCAGCACGAGGATGTACACCTCGGGGTGCCCGAAGAACCAGAACAGGTGCTGCCACAGCAGCGCCGACCCTCCCTGCGACGGGTCGAAGAAGCCGGTGCCGAAGTTGCGGTCCAGCAGCAGCATCGTCACGGTCGCGGCGAGCGACGTCAGCGCGACGATCACCAGATAGGCGTAGATCAGGATCGTCCACACGAACAGCGGCATGCGGCCCCAGCCCATGCCGGGCGCACGCATGTTGTGGATGGTGGCGATGAAGTTGATCGCGCCGATGATCGAGCTCAGGCCGGTGAGGTGGACCATGTAGATCCACGCTTCCTGGCCGTTGGTGCCCGAGTACTGCTTGAGGCTGAGCGGGACGTACGAGAACCAACCGGCCTCCGGCGGGGAGAACAGCATCGACCCGTAGAGGGCGAGGCCGCCGAACAGGTACATCCAGTACGACCACGCGTTCAGGCGCGGGAAGGCGACGTCGCGCGCGCCGATCATCAGCGGCAGCAGGTAGTTCGCGAAGCCCGCCCACACCGGCACGATGACCAGGAAGACCATGGTCGTCCCGTGCATCGTGAGGATCTGGTTGTACCGCTCAGGCGTGAGCAGCGTGTTGTCCGGCACGGCGAGCTGCGTGCGGATCAGCAGCGCCTCGACACCGCCCAGCACGAAGAAGACCAGCACCGTGGCGAGGTACATGATCCCGATCTTCTTGTGATCGGTGGTGGTGAACCACGAGGTCCAGCCGCGGGTCTTGTCCGGGTCGTCGATCGCGCGGGCGATGATCTGCGGACGCCCGACCATGGTCTGATCGGCCATCAGTTCTCGCCGCCCGCGGACTGCTGCTCGTTCAGCTGCTTCTGCTGCTCGGTGACGTTGGTCTCAGCGGTCTTGACCTGCTGGACCTTCTCGGCGTACCAGCGCTTGTAGTCCTCCATGCGCATGCCGATCACGCGGCCGTACATGTTGGCGTGGTTGCGCCCGCACAGCTCGGCGCACTGACCCGTGTACACAACTTGCGACTCGCCCTCCGGAATGGCGTCCGGCGGGATCCGGAACCAAAGCTTGTTCGTGTAGCCCGGGACGGCGTCCATCTTGCCGCCGAGCTTGGGAATCCACCATGAGTGCGCGACATCGTCGGCGGTGATGTCGAGCAGGACCGTCATGCCGACGGGCACGACCATGTCCGTGTAGGTCAGCAGCCGGTCGTTGCCCGGGTACAGGTACCGCCAGACGTACTGCTGGCCGTTGACCTCGATCGTCATCGACGGGCCGTCCGGCGCGGACTGGTTCGTCGCGGCGTACTGGACGTTCTCGACGTTGGCGACGGGGTTGCCGTTCTCGTCGATCAGCGATCGCGGCGGGTTCTTGATCGACGGCAGCTGGATGAAGGTGAAGACCGTGATGAAGATCAGGATCACGAACGCGCCGACCGTCCAGCCGATCTCGAGCTTCGTGTTGCCGTGGATCTGGGCCGCGGTGCGGCCCTTCTTGGCCTTGAACTTGAACAGCGCCCACAGCAGCGTCGCCTCGACCCCCACGAAGATGAACAACGCGAGGATGAACACCATGATGTAGAGCGTCTTGATGCTGTCCGCGTTCGGCGAGCCGCCGGCTTCGGGAAACAGCAGACCAGCCTTGGCGGCCGGTGCGGCAAGGAGCGCGGCCACCAGCGCAAGGGGCAGCGCGAGCAGCAGGCGTCGACGATTACGACCTTCGGACACGAGGGCCGGGAGTATAAGGAGCGAGAGGACGCCTTCGCGGCGCGGTCGGCCTGATGACGGTCAAGTGGGGCTCCAGAACTTGACGCCGTTGCGTGCACGTCCCTGCATGCAGCCGTCTAACAACCCGTGAAATTCGGGGGTCGTTTCTCGACGAACGCGGTGACGCCTTCGAGGAAGTCGGCGGTCCGGGCGGCCTCGTGCTGGAGGTCCGCCTCGAGCTCGAGCTGCTGCTCCAGGCGCCCGAACGACCACGCGTTGAGCTGGCGCTTGGAGCCCGCGTAGGAGCGCGTCGGGCCCTGCGCCATCCGGCTTGCCAGCTCGTGCGCCCGCGCCTGCAGCTCGTCGTCGGCGACCACCCGGTTGATCAGGCCCCAGTCGAGCGCCTGGCTGGCCGGGACGCGTTCGCCCAGCATCGCCATCTCGGTCGCGCGGGCGAAGCCGATCCGCTCCGGGATCAGGAAGCTGGACCCGCCGTCCGGCACCAGGCCGATGTTCACGAACGCGAGCATGAAGTAGGCGCGTTCGGCCGCCAGCACGAGGTCGCAGGCGAGCGCGAACGAGATCCCGATGCCCACCGCCGGGCCGTTGACCGCGCTGATCACGGGCTTGGGCATCGTCCGCAGGCCGCGGATGATCGGGTGGAAGTGCTGGTCGAGCGCCGTGTGGATGTCCGGCATGCCGTCCTCGGCCGGCTCGAAGCCGGACTTGAGGTCCGCGCCCGAGCAGAACGCCTTCCCCGCGCCCGTGAGGATCACGGCCCGCGTGTGAGAATCGGCCGCGGCCTCCTCCACGGCCTGCCGGAGGCCGTCGCGAAGGTCCGTGTTGGCGGCGTTCATCGCTTCCGGCCGGTTCAGCGTGATCGTGGTCACGGCGCCGTCGCGCTCGGTTAGGACGCTCATGGTGTGATTGTGCTGGAAAGGTGGGTACTCCATAGCCTCATGGACGACGGGCGCAGACCACGGATCGGGCTCTGCACCGCTCTGGAGCGGGCTCGCTGGACCGTCTGGGACCGCGAGGCCTTCCTGCTCTCGCGCGCCTACGTCGACGCTCTGCAGGGCGCCGGCGCGATCGCGATGATGCTGCCGCCCGACGAATGGGTCGCCGACCATCCGGACGACGTCCTGGGCGGCCTCGACGGCCTGATGCTGGCCGGCGGCGCCGATATCGACCCCTCCAGCTACGGCGGCCCACGTCACCCGAAGGTCACCAACACGCGCGTGGACCGTGACCGCGCCGAGATCGCGCTGTTCACCCGAGCGCTGGAGCGCGACCTGCCCGTGCTGGGCATCTGCCGCGGGATGCAGCTGATCAACGTCGCGCGCGGCGGCACGCTGATCCAGCACCTCCCGGACGACGTCGGCCACACCGACCACCGCCGGTCGCTCGGCTCCTTCGACAACGCCGACCACGACGTCCGGCTCCAGCCGGGGTCGCTGGCCGCGCGGGCGTGCGGGGAGACCTTGCACGCGACCAAGTCGCACCACCACCAAGCCGTGGACGAGCTCGGCGACGGGATCGTCGCGAGCGGATGGTCGGTGCTCGACGACCTCGTCGAGGCGATCGAGCTCCCGGACGCGTCGTGGGCGCTCGGGGTGCAGTGGCACCCGGAGGTCGACCCGCGCTCGCAGGTCGTGCGCTCGTTCGTCTCGGAAGCCGCGCTGGTCGCGGCGTAGCGGCCGCACGCCAGCACGCCCCAGCGTGGGGACTAGGGCTGCCCGTACCAGCCCATCCGAGCGACTCGATAAGTTCTTGAGTCCGTGCCCCGTTCGACCGCCACCCGCGCGGCCGCTTGCACGGTGCTCGCCGTCGGCCTCGCGGCGCCGCTGCTCCGCCGTCGGCTCCGCCTGAAGCCACCCGTGGTGATCGCCGCTGCGGCGGCTACGCCCTTCGCCCTCGGAACGCTGCTGCCGCGCAGCCGCGGGCGGGACTTCGGCATGTGCGTGCTGCAGATGTACGCCTATCTGGCCACGTACCAGATGCCCAACGACGACCCGGCCAAGCTCGAGGCGCGGGTGCGGGTCAAGTACCCGGTCGTGCTGGACCGGCTGATCGGCTTCGGCACGACGCCCACGATGCGGCTGCAGCGCGCGCTCGGGACCGAGAACGGGTTCAAGCTGTGGGAGAAGGTCCTGGTGTGGTCGCACTGGGTGTGGTTCGCGTTCCCGCACGGGACCGTGGCCTACGTCCTGTTCAAGCACCGCGACCAGTTCCCGAGCGCGGCGGCGCGGATCTACGCGACCTTCGACGTCGGCGTGATCGGCTACTGGGCGATCCCGACGGCCCCGCCGTGGTACGCGGCCCAGCAGGGCCTGATGGAGGACGGCCGCACGCCGGAGCTGCGCCGCATGATGGTCGAGTACGGCGAGCAGTTCTGGAGGCAGGGCTGGGCGCCCCTGTACGGTGTCCTCGGAGGCAACCCCCTGGCCGCCATGCCGTCGCTGCACTTCGCCACGTCCGTGACGGCCGCGCACGTGCTCAGCGACACGGGCCGTGTCGCGGGTCTGCTCGGCTGGATCTACGCCAGCACGCTCGGGCTCGCGCTCGTGTACCTGGGCGAGCACTACGTGACCGACCTCGCGGCCGGGCTGGCGCTCGCGGAGGGCATCCGCGTGGCGACGCCGAAGGTCGCTCCCACGGCGACGCGGCTGAGCCGGACGCTGCAACAGCTCGAGGCGAGGGCCCGGGCATGACCCGCGCGCCGGAGCAGACGGTGGATCCCCGCCCGCCCGGCGACGAGCACGACGACGATGACCGCGGGCTGGAGTTCACCGGCCGCAGCGTCCTGACCCTGTGCGGCTTTCTCGCCGCGATGATCCTCGGGCTCTACCTGCTGCTGCCGCAGCTCACCGGCCTGGACGACACGTGGAGCCGGATCGAGGACGGCTCGCCGTTCTGGATCGTGCTCGCCCTGCTGCTCACGCTCGGCATGTTCTGGGGCTACATCGAGATGTTCCGCGGCGTGTTCTCGAAGGTCGGCGACGGCGTGATCGGGCGCACCGAGAGCTTCCTGATCACGATGGCGGGCCTGGCCGCGAGCCGCATCTTCGCCGCGGGCGGCGCCGGCGGGCTCGTCCTGCAGGCGTGGGCGCTGCGCCAGGCCGGCCTGCCCAAGCGCGTCGTCGCCGACAAGACGATCAGCTTCCTCGTCCTGACCTACTTCCCCTACGCGGCGGCCGTGATCATCTGCGGCGTGGGCCTGCGCGTCGGCCTGTTCCCCGGTGAGGCGCCGTTCCCGATGACCGTCGTCCCGGCCATCATCGCGACCGTGATGATGGGCGTCGCCGCACTGATCCTGCTCGTCCCGACCGACCTCCAGCGCCGCCTCGACGGCTTCGCGCGCCGCACCGGCATGCTCGGCCGGATCGCCCAGCGGCTCGCGTCCATCCCCGCCGCGTCGAGCGCCGGCCTGCACGACGCGCTCGCGCACCTGCGCAGCCGGGACCCGGCTCTGCTCGGCGCGCTGCTGTTCTGGGCCGCGCAGATCGCCGTGCTGTGGGCGGCGTTCCGCGCCTTTGGCGACGCGCCGCCGGTCGCCGTGCTGATCCAGGCCTTCTTCGTCGGGATGCTCGGCAACCTGCTGCCGATCCCGGGCGGCGTCGGCGGCGTCGAAGGTGGCATGATCGGCGCCTTCGCGGCGTTCGGCGTGGACGCCGGGCTCGCGGTCGTCGCGGTCCTGGTGTTCCGCGCCCTCACGTTCTGGCTACCACTGCTCCCAGGAGTGATCTCCTTCTTCAAGCTTCGCGCGCGCGTGGAAACATGGCGCCGGGAACGCGGCGCTACTATACAAAGTAAAGCGTGAGCGTGGAAAGGGACGAATGGCAGACGTCGAGAACGTGATCATCATCGGCAGTGGACCCGCCGGGTACACGGCGGCGTTGTACACGGCCCGAGCCAATCTGAACCCGCTCGTGATCGAGGGCTTCCTCTGGGGTGGCCTGCTGCAGCAGACGACCGACGTGGAGAACTACCCGGGCTTCCCCGAGGGGATCATGGGCCCGGACATGATGCAGAAGTTCCGCGACCAGGCGGAGCGCTTCGGCACGCGCTTCATCACCGACAACGTGACGCGGTTCGAGCCCGGTGCCGAAGGCGAGCCGCACACGGTCTGGGTCGAGGACGACGAGTACAAGGCCCGCACGGTGATCCTCGCGATGGGCGCGGAGCACAAGAAGCTCGGCGTGCCCGGCGAGGAGGAGCTCGGCGGCCGCGGCGTGTCCTACTGCGCGACCTGCGACGCCGCCTTCTACAAGGACCGCACGACGATCATCGTCGGCGGCGGCGACTCCGCGATGGAGGAGGCCATCTTCCTCGCGAAGTTCTCCTCGAAGGTCACGATCGTCAACCGGCGCGACGAGTTCCGCGCCTCGAAGATCATGCTCGAGCGCGCGCAGAAGACCGAGAACATCGAGTTCCTGACGCCCTACGTCGTCAAGGCCTTCCTGGCCGGCGACAACGGCCAGCTGGACCGTGCCGACCTGATCAACACCGAGACCGGTGAAGAGCTGGTGGTGCCGATGGCGGGTGCCTTCATCGCGATCGGTCATGAGCCGCAGTCCGCGATCGTCGACGGCCTGATCGAGACCGACGAAGACGGCTACGTGAAGGTCGAAGGCCGCTCCACCCGCACCAACATCCCGGGCGTGTTCGCCGCCGGCGACCTCGTCGACCACACGTACCGCCAGGCCATCACCGCCTCCGGCTCCGGCTGCCAGGCCGCCCTGGACGCCGAGTGGTACCTGCGCGACAACCCCGCCGTTCCGACGCCGAAGGCCCTCGAGGGGACCGGCAACCTGGCCGAAGAGCAGTGGGCGCCCGCCGCCCGCTCCTAGCGGCGTTCGCCGCCGCCGCGCTCGGCGTCTCGAGCTGCGGCGGCGACGACGAGCCCGCGGCCAGCACGCTGCCGACCGCGCCGAACACCATCAAGCTCTCCTCGCCCGTCGTGAAGGACGGCAAGCTGCCGGCCGCCAACACGTGCGACGGCGCCGGCACGATCCCCACGATCGTGTGGCGTGAGGTTCCGGCCGGGCAGGCCGTCGAGACCGTGCTCGTGGTCGAGGACCCCGACGCCGAGGACGGCCCGTTCATCCACTGGACCGCGTTCGGCATCTCGGCCGCCACCGGCGCCGGCCTCGCGCCGGACGGCCAGTTCCCGACGGGCACGAAGTACGGCAAGAACTCCGCCGGCAAGGAAGGCTGGGCGGCGCCGTGCCCGCCTGAGGGCGACGGACCGCACCGCTACGTGTTCAGCATGTATGCGCTCAAGGACGCCTCGGCGCTGGAAGCGGGCGCGGAGCCGCAGGCCGTGCTGGACAAGCTCGAGGGCGCCGTCGCGCGCGGCACGTTCACCGCGACCTACGAGCGGGCCGGCTAGCAGAGCGACTCGGTCGTCGCGCCCGGTGCCAGGCACCGCGTGGCGACCGACGGAGCCTTGCGCGCCCGCACCGTGAGCGTCTTGACGGCGCCGATCATGTTCGGCGCCGACACGACCACGCGGATCTTGGTGCCGGCCTTGAGCGTTCCCTGTTTGGCCCGCTTGGCGAAGAACGCCTTCAGCGACACGGTCCCGCTGACGTTGGTGAACGTCAGCGACGGGCGCTTGCAGCCCTTCGCGCACGTGGCCGTGACGGTCGCGCCCGCGGGCACGCCGCGCAGCGTGAGCGCCTTGAACACGCCGTTCTTCGCGTTCGCCCGCAGGTCGACGAGCAGGCGCTTGGGTGCGTAGACGGGGGAGACGACCTCGGGCGCGCGCGGCGGCGCGGGGACCACGATGACCGGGTCCGGCGCCTTGGGCGGAGCGGCTTCCCCGAGCGCGCGGAAGAGCGGCTCCCACGTCAGCAGGCCGGCCTGCGAGCGCACGAACCAGCGCGCGCCTTCGCCCGGCGCGACGACGTGGATCAGCGAGGAGCCGGCGCGGATCGCGGCGGGGTCGCCGGTGAGCGCGCCGCCGAGCGACTCGACCGTGCCGCCGCTGAACAGG
Organism: Solirubrobacter deserti; assembly: GCF_003344625.1. Taxonomy (GTDB): domain Bacteria; phylum Actinomycetota; class Thermoleophilia; order Solirubrobacterales; family Solirubrobacteraceae; genus Solirubrobacter; species Solirubrobacter deserti. Next base: position 317,481 of record NZ_QPKJ02000007.1, read on the forward strand.
CGCAGCGCGCCGGCGGCGTCGCGCGCGAAGACGTGGAGGTGGCCGGCGCCGTCCAGCGCGGCGGCGGGGGAACCCGCGATCGCGTCGGGCGCGAGCGGCGCCCACGCGCTGAACGCGAACGCCGGCGGCTCCTGGGCGCTGCGCCACAGCGCACCGTCCGTGCCGCGCGCGAAGACCTCGAGCCGACCGTCGGGGTGCCGCACGAGCGCCGGGTCACCGGTGACCGGGCCGCCCAGCGAGTCGCGCGCCCACGCGGCGCCGGTGTGCCAGGCGGTGGTGAGCGTGCCGTCGCCCGCGCGGACGGTCACGACCCGGTCGCCGTTGCGGTCGAGGATCGCGGCCGGCTCGCCGGCGACGTCTTCGGCCAGCGCCTCGGGCGCGCTCCAGCCCGTCGCCGCCTGCGTCGCGGTCCAGAGCTTGCCGTCCACGCCGCGGTAGAAGGCCGCGAGGCGACCGTCGTCGAGCAGCAGATCGGGCGGGCCCGCCGCGCCGGTGCCGATCGGTACGCGCGCGGACCACTCGCCGTCCGGCAGCGCGTAGACCGTGCCGTCCTCGGCGCGCGCGGCGACCAGCAGGGTGCCGGTGGCGTCACGCTCGACCGCGACCGGCTGCTGCGCCAGCTGCTCACCGCCGAGCCGCGTCAGCACGCCGCCGGGGGGCGCGTGGTAGAGCGCGCCGTCGCTGCCGACGACGTACGCGTGCACGGCGCCGGCGGCGTCGAGCGCGACGGTGCGGGTGGCGTACGCAGGCGCCGCGCACGAGAGCGCGAGCGCGGCGAGAGCAAAGACGACGGCTCGGCGCATCCCGCCGACTCTAATCACGAGATCAGCGAACGCGCAACGAATACTGGCGTTCCTGGTAGCGCGAACTGCCCTGAGGTTTGATGGCGATGAAGTACGAGCGCTTCTTGGAGCCGCGGTTGCGGACGGTCACGCGCTCGGCCTTCTTGGTGCCCGAGTTGCGCGAACGCGCCACGCGCCCGTCGACGTCGTTGACCGAGATCGCGTCGGTCGTGAAGACCTCCAGCGCCGGGTCGCCGAAGCGCGGCAGGACCGTGATCCGGGCGGACTCGCGGGCCGGGATGACGATCCGGTAGACGTCCACCGGGTCCTCGGTCTTGTCCAGCAGCGCGCTGAGCTCGACGCCCTTGCCGCCGGACCAGATCGGCGTCGCGGGCTTGCCGAACGCGGTGCCGTCCACCCACACGAGGTTGTCGTTGGGCTCCACCGGGTCCTGGATCGGCAGCTGCTCGGCCGGCTTGGTCAGCGCCCCGCCGACGTTGAGGACGCCGAAGCCGGTCAGCGGGTCCCAGCCCGGGCGGTTCACGCCGTCCGGCGCGACCACGTCGGTCGCGCTGCGCTTGACGGCCTCGACCACGCGATCGGGCGAGAGGTCGGGCCGCGCGGCACGGACCCAGGCCATCGCGGCCGACACCATCGGCGCCGAGAAGCTCGTGCCGTCCATCGCCTGGTAGCCGTCCTGGACGCCGTCCCCGTCCAGCGAAGGCGGGACCGCGGTGAGGATGCCCACGCCCGGCGCGCTCAGGTCCACCGCCGTGTTGGCGTTGGAGAAGATCGCGCTGCGGTCGTCCGGCGTGGTGGCCGCGACGGTGACGACGTGCGGCAGCGAGGCCGGGAACTCGAGCGGGTTGCCCTCCTGGAACTCGTTGCCCGCGGCGGCCACCGGGATGATCCCCTTGGCGATCCCAAAGTACAGCTGCACCCACTCCGCGGCGCAGCGCGACGGCGAGCCGTAGCTCATGTTGATCACGGCGGCGCCGGCCTGGATCGCCTTGCCGATCGCCTCGCCCGAGGACGCGCACGTGATCCCGCCCTCGGTGCCCGCGGCGACGGGCAGCGGGACGTTGACCGCTCGCGCGCCGGGCCAGACGCCGAGGATGCCGACGTTGTTCTGCGGCGCCGACGCGACCGCGGCGGTCGCCGTGCCGTGCGAGCTGGTGATCGGGACGCCCGGCAGCGCGCTGAAGTTCGGGTTGCCGGCCAGGTCAGGGTGCGACGGGTCCGCCGCCGCATCCACGAGCGCGACGAGCGGGCTGGTCGGCGCGACCACCGGCGGGACGAAGCTCGGCGGCGCCACCTTCGCGCGCCACGCGTTCGGCGGCGTCGAGAGCGGGTCGTCCGGCACCGACTGCTTGGTGTCCAGGATCGTGTTGGCCTGCGCGTAGAGCAGCAGGCCCGCCTTCTCCAGCGCGGCCGCGAGCGCTTTGGCCTGCGAGCGCTCGACCACGTAGTTCCCGAGGCCGGAGTGGCGGGCGCCGAAGCGCTCCGCGATCTTCGCCGACGCTGCGCCCGGTGTGGCACCGACGAGCCAAGTGTCAGGATCCGAACGCACCGACGAGGCGGTCACGTCGCCCGGGAGCTGGTTCGGGAGCTCCGGCAGGGCGGCGTGCGCTGCAGGAGCGCTCACGAGCAGGGCGAGAGTGGCGGCAAGGACGGCTCGGGTCACGGGAAGCTCAACACCTGGGGAGGGCGATCGGAGCGGCGAGCCTACACTCGCGGCGTGGACACGTTCACTGTGGTCTCGACCGTACTGGTCGGCGCGCTCGTCGTGACCGTGTTGCTGTTAGGACTCTTCAGCAAACGGTCGACGCACGAGATCCTGGACTGGAAGCCGACCCGTTCGCCCGAGGTCGAGGCTGAGAACGAGCTCGACGACATCGAGCAGATGGTCGCCGCGCAGAACGAGCTGCGGCGCCGCCGCGGCAAGCCCGAGCGCACGCTCGAGGACATCGAGGACGAGTGGCGCGCGTCCTGATCGTGCCCTGCGGCTGCCGCGGGCGCGCGCTGGCGTCGGCGCTGCGGGCCGACGGCCACGCCGTGCGCGGGACCACGCGCGGCGCCCATGTGGAGGAGATCCGTGCGGCCGGGGCGGAGCCCTACGTCGGCGATCCCGACCGGATCGCGACGCTGATGGACGCGCTGCACGGCGTCACGATCGTGTGCTGGCTGGCCGGCACGATCGAGATCCCCGAAGGCCGGCTGCGGATGTTCTTCGAGAAGCTCGTCGACACGCACGTGCGGGGCGTGGTCTACGAGGGCGCGTTCGAGGCGCTGGCGCGGCGCAGCTCGGAGACCTGGCAGATCCCGCTGGAGGTCGTCACTCCCGCTCAAGACGCCAAGGCCGCCGTGGACCGACTTCTAGGCGGTTGAGCAGGTCGGTCAGGATGCGCGACGTCGCGCCCCAGACCATGTGGCCGTCGACCTCGTAGACGTCGGTCCGGAACGCGATCCCGCGCCGCACCATCCGCTTGAGGGAATGGCCGGCGACGAGGTCGTCGAGCGCGAGCTCGAGCACCTCCGCGACCTCGGTCTCCTGCATCACCCACGCGAACCCGGGCTCGATCAGGCCGACGAACGGATAGATGGCGTAGTCGGTGGCGACCGTTCCGACCGGCACGAGCGCGCCGATCACGTCCACCTCCGACGGCGGCAGCCCGATCTCCTCGTGGGCTTCGCGCAGCGCCGTCTCCTCGAGGCTCTCGCCGGGGTCGCGGCGGCCGCCCGGGAACGAGATCTCGCCGGCGTGCCGGGAGAGGTCCTCGCGGCGCTTGGTGAAGACGGCGTGCAGCCGCCCGGCGTGGTCGGTGAACAGCGGCACGAGCACGGCGGAGTGCGTCCGCCCGCCGTAGACGGCCATGCCGAGCGCCTCCTCGGGGTCCAGGAGGCGCGCCTGCAGCTGCTCGCGCGTGGTCAGGTGAGCTCGACCCGCTCGTCGAAGGCGACCTCGCCCTCGAGGGTGCGGTGCACCGGGCACTTGGCGGCGATCACCTGCAGGCGCTCGACCTGCTCCTCGCTCAGGTGGGCCGGCATCCGCATGACCATCTCGAAGCGGGTTGGGCAGCCGCGCTGGGCGGGGGAGTAGCGGCAGTCGACCTCGAGGCCGTCCACGTTCCAGCCCTTGCGCTCGGCGTACATCTCCATCGTCACCGCCGTGCAGGCGGCGAGCGCCGCGGCCAGCAGCTCCTGCGGGCTCGGGCCCATGTCCTGCCCGCCCTGGTTCTCCGGCTCGTCGACGGTGATCGTGTGCCGTCCCGTCTTGACGTCATGCGTGTAGCGCTCGCGCTTGCGCGCGACGGCCCGCATCGCCTGGGACGAGGTCTTCTCTGACCGGTTGATGAGTGCCATCAGTCCTCCAGGGGATTGAACACCATCCCCGTCAGCACCTTCGGGAAGAAATAGGTCGACTTCGGCGGCATGTTCTCGCCCGCCACGGCGACGTCGCGCACGCGCTCGACCGGGCTCGCGTTCATCAGGAAGGCCGCGTCGGCCTCGCCCGCGTCCACCTTCGCCTTGGCCTGCTCCGGCGTGCGCGCGTAGTCGAGGCCGTGCAGGTGGGAGATGTCGTCCTCGGTGAGCCCGAGCGCGTCCATCAGGATCAGCTTCTCCAGCACGGCCGTGTCCAGGCGCCGGTACGGCTCCGGCTTGCCGATGAGCGCCGCGTCGGCGACCTCCCAGTCCTTGAGGTAGAGCGTGGAGAGCTCACCGTTGGCGTAGTACCCGATGCTCAGCGTGGCACGCGGCTCGGTGGTCCAGTCGCGCCCGAACGCGGCGGTGAGCGCTTCCATGTCGGCGTTCGTGGCCAGGCGGTGGGTCGGGAAGACGGTCAGGCCCTCGTCCTGCAGGGCGACCAGGCACATCAGCACGTGGGTCGCGGCCGGGTTCTCCTGCTGGTAGACGCGCGCGGTCTCGTAGCGGTGGTGGCCGTCGGCGATCAGCAGCTCGGTGCCCGAGAGCGCGGCCTTGAAGGCTTCGATCGCCTGCGGGTCATCGACGCGCCAGAGCTTGTGCGTGGTGGCCTCGTCGTCGCTGACCTCGCCCCAGGGCGCCGATTGCGTGAACGGCGCGATCGCCTTCCACGCGGCGTTCTGCGGGTCGTCGTAGAGGCTGAAGATCGGCGACAGGTTCGTGCGTGTGGCGCGCGTGAGCCGCAGCCGGTCCTCCTTCGGGCCGGGATGCGTGCGCTCGTGCGGGCGGATGCGGCCGGGGCCGTAGTCCTCCACGCGCACGCGCGCGAAGACGCCGTGGCGGGTGCGCTGCCGGCCGTCGGGCCCGGTGTAGTCCTGTGCGAGCGCCCACAGAGCCGGGGTGTTGTCGCGGGTGACGATGCCTTCGGTCGTCCAGGCGGTGAGCGTCTGCGCAGCGTGCGCGTACGGGTCGGAGTCGCTGAAGGGAAGATCGATCTCGACGACGTTGTACGGCGAACGGCCCAGGAGCGCCGCTCGCTGGGCCGAATCGATCACGTCATAGGGCGGGGCGGCTACGGGCTGGAGCCCGCCGACCTTCACCAGGTCGTAGTGCAGTGCCAGAAGGGGCTCGACGTCGGCCATCGACGTCGAGGATAGGGGTCAGGCCTTGGCGCCGAAGTCGGCCGTCACGGTGGCGCCGACGCCCGCGTCGCTCGGCACGCCGAGGCGGATCGCGATGCCGACTTCCTTGTAGGACTTCTTGAGGATGTTGGCCTTGTGGCCGGCCGAGTTCATCCAGGCGTCCATGATCGCCTGCGGGGTGCTCAGCTCGCCCGTGCCCCACGCGAGGTTCTCACCGATCGTCCACGCGTCGTTGCGCTTGGCGTAGCCCGCGGCCAGGATGCGGTCGACGAACGTGTCGCCGTCCGGGCTGGTGTGGTCGAAGAAGCCGTCGGCCACCATGTCGTCCGAGTGGCCCGCGGCGGCCTTGCGCAGCTTCGCGTTGTCCTTGAGCAGCGGCAGGCCCGCGGTGTTGCGGATCTGGTTGTGCAGGCACAGGATCGCGGCGCGCACGACCTCGAGGTTGGCGGCGTCCGGCGTGATCGTCGTGTTCGAGCAGGGCGCGAGCGAGGCCTTGGCCTGGACCTTCTTGGCCTTCGTCGCCTTCGCCTTGGCCTTGGTGGAGCGCTTGTCGCCGAGCGCGATCTTGGCCGTGATCGTCTTGGTCGCCTTGCTGCCCTTCTTCGCCGGAGCGGCGGAGGCGGGCGCGGCGAACACGAGGCCGGCGGCGACGGCCACGGCGGGGATCATGCGAGTGAAGATCTTCTTGGCGTGCACGGCTGACGGCTCCGTCTCGGTCAGTGGTCGGGTCAGTGCGTTCCGTCGACCCGACGTGCCGTGCAGGCACGAATCCTTCGGTAGCCCGGCTGGCTCAGAGAGCCCCGTGGCTTTGCGCCCCGTCCTCGCGGATGGTTTGCCTTTGTCGGGAGATGGAACGAGTTGTTGCCTACTTGATCGGCAGCTGGCGGCAAATCATTAGCCCGCTGCGATACTGACCTCTGACGGGGCGTGGCGCAGCCTGGTTAGCGCGCGTGCTTTGGGAGCACGAGGTCCCCGGTTCGAATCCGGGCGCCCCGATCACTAGCGTGTCGGCTCATGCCGACCCGAATCCAGCACTGACGGTGGGTGTCGATGCCGCGGGACTGCGGTTCTTACTGACCGCGACAGGCGTCGATCTGGCCCGCACACTTACGATCGGCCGTCAGCAGCTATTCCTGGAGCAGGACGCGCTGGAGGCGGCGTTCCGCGATCATGGGCGGCCGCTGGCGGCGCACGACGCACGGGAGTTACTCGCCGGTGACCGCTGGGCGGAGCCGCTGTTTGAGCGGCTGGGCGCCGGGTCGGTGTCGTCGCTCGACGCGTCCGACTACGAGGGCGCGACGATCGTCGCCGACCTCAACCGGCCGGTCGACACGCTCGACGCTCAGTTCTCCTGCGTCTTCGACGGCGGCACGCTCGAGCACGTGTTCGAGTTCCCGACGGCGCTGCGCAGCTGCATGCGGATGGTCGCCCAGGGCGGGCATCTGATCACGATCAGCCCGTTCGACCACTACGCGGGCCATGGCTTCTATCAGTTGGGCCCAGAGGTCCCGTTCCGAGCGTTCACCCGCGAGAACGGGTACGAGCTCGAGCGGGTGCTGGTGTCCGAGGGCGCAGAACGCTGGTGGGAGCTGTCGGATCCGCTTGAGGTCGGTCGCCGGCCGGTCCTCCCGCGCCGGCGCCCAATGCTGATCTACGCGCAGGCGCGCCGAGTGGACCTGACCGAGCCGCTGCGGATTCCGCCGCAGGAGAGTGACTACGCCGCGTTGTGGGCGGGCCGCAGCGTGTCGCCCGCGCCGCGGCCGAGCCTCGTCGATCGCATGCTCGGCCGTGCCCCCCGGGATCCCGCGTTCATGCGGCGCGTGCGTCTCTGACGCCCGTGCTACGAATCCCGCGATGCTCGCGCTCTATCTACACCTGCTCGCCATGGCGACGTTCGTCGGCGGGCAGCTGGTCCTCGGCCTCGCGGTGGTGCCGGGGCTGCGCGGCCGCGACCGGGAAGGGCTGCGGGCCGTCGCGCGGCGGTTCGGCTGGATGTCGCTGGCCGCGCTGGCCGTGCTGCTGGCGACGGGCGCGTGGATGGCGAGCGATCGCGATCTGTGGGACGACTCGACGCTGCACGCGAAGCTCACCTTGTTCGTGGTCGCCGGCGGGCTGATCCTGGCGCACCTGAAGTGGGGTGCCGCCCACTGGCTGCAGGGCGCGATCCTGCTCGTCTCGCTCGTGATCGTCTGGCTCGGCGTGAACCTGTGACCGACGATCCCTACCGGATGTACATCGTCATCCGGCGCGGCGCGTTCACGTCGTTGAGCGAGGGTGGACGGATGGTGGGGCTCGCGGCCGTGCGGGCGACCAAGCAGTTCGAGCTGCCGGACGAGTGGCGGCGGCGGGCGGGGAAGGTCGTGCTGCGGGCGCGCCAGCCTTCGCAGTTCGCGCGGCTGCTGGAAGAGCCGCACGCGAGCGGTGGGGACGGCGTGATCGCGCTGCCGCCGCGGCGGCGTTCGGAGCGCTCGGAGACGCTGACCAAGATCCAGGCGATGTCGACCGAGCTCGACCCGCCGCCGTCCAGCTCGTCCGCGCCCGTCGTCTACGCCATCAACCCGGATGTCCACATGAGCACGGGCAAGACGCTCGCCCAGATCGCGCACGCCGCGGTGATGGCGGACGCGCTCGGCCTCGACGTGAGCCGCGCGCGGGTGATCGTCCCGGAACGCTGGGACGCGATGGACAACTGCGTCGCCGAGGTGCGCGACGCGGGCCTGACGGAGGTCCCGCCGGGAACCGTGACCGTGCGCGTCCTAAAGTCACCGCCGATGCGCGCCTTCGCCTCCGACAACTACGCCCCGATCCTCCCCGAAGCGCTGGAGGCCATCGCGGCGGCCAACACCGGGCACGCCGTCTCCTACGGGGCCGACGAGTGGACCGACCAGCTGCGCGACCGGGCCGAGGACGTCTTCGGCACGCGCGACATCTATCCCGTCTTCAACGGCACGGGCGCGAACGTGGTCGGCCTGCGGGCGATGCTGCGGCCGTGGCAGGGCGTCGTGTGCGCCGAGACCGCGCACCTGAACGTGGATGAGGGCGGCGCGCCCGAGGTCATGGGCGCCATCAAGCTGCTCACGGTCGCCACACCCGACGGCAAGCTGACGCCGGAGCTCGTGGACACACGCGTGATCCGGATCGGCGATGAGCACTCGGTGCAGCCCGGCGTGGTCTCCGTGACCCAGTCGACCGAGCTCGGAACGCTCTACAGCGTCGACGAGCTGCGCGCGCTGGCCGATCACGCGCACGCGCACGGAATGCTGTTCCACATCGACGGCTCGCGGCTGGCCAACGCGGCGGCGTCGCTGGACGTCTCCCTGCGCGAGGTGGTCGAGGGCGCGGACGTCGTCTCCTTCGGCGGGACGAAGATCGGCCTGCTCGCGGCGGAGGCGGTCGTCGTCCTGCACCCGGAGATCGCGCCTTCGCTGCTGTATCTGCGCAAGCAGTCGATGCAGCTGGCGTCGAAGATGCGCTTCATCTCGGCGCAGCTGCTCGCGCTGCTCGAGGGCGACCTGTGGCGCCGCTCGGCCGGCCACGCCAACGCGATGGCGGCCCGGCTCGCCGACGGCGTGCGCGAGGTGGTGCAGCTCACCCAGCCCGTCCAGGCCAACGGCGTGTTCGCGATCCTGCCGCCGGGCGCGGCGGAGGAGCTCCAGCGCGAGTTCAAGTTCTACGTCTGGAACGAGCACACCGGCGAGGTGCGCTGGATGTGCTCCTGGGACACGACCGAGGAGGACGTCGACGCGTTCGTCGCCGCGGTCAAGAACGTCGTCGGCGCCGCGGTGCAGTGAAGGCCACGAACACCGCGGGCTACGAGGCGCCGATCGGCCTGACCGCCGATCCCGTGGTGTTCACGCTGCTCGACGGGCGCCTGTGCGTGCTGCTCGCGCGCCGGCTGGAGGAGCCGCAGCGCGGGCTTTTCTCGCTCCCGGGCGGGTTCGTGGGCGCGAGCGAGAGCCCCAGCGAGACCGCCGAGCGCAAGCTGCGCGAGAAGACCGGCGTCGGGAGCGTGCACCTGGAGCAGCTGCGCACGTACGCCGATCCGTCGCGCGACCCGCGCGGCTGGCTGCCGTCGATCGCCTACATGGCCCTGGTGCGACCCGAGACGCTGCCGGAGGACGGGCCGGCGGAGCGCGAAGCGTCCTGGCATCCCGTCGACCGGCTGCCGGAGCTGGCGCTCGACCACGCGACGATCGTCGACGATGGCATCTGGCGCCTGCACGCGCGCGTCGCCGACAAGGTCTGGTTCGTGCGCAAGGCGCTCGCGCTGCTCCCGGAGCCGTTCACCCTCAAGCAGGCGCAGCTGCTGTACGAGGCGCTGCGCGGGGAAGTGGTGGACGCGGCGAACTTCCGCCGCGACATGCGCGCCACCGGGCTGCTCGAGGACACGGGCTCCCAGCGCTCGGAAGGGCCGGGGCGGCCCGGCCGGCTCTACCGCCGCGTGTAGACGGCGCGCGCCAAGGTCCCGCCAAGGATGCGGCAAGCCCGCGCGGCTTTGCTTGCGCGGCACCCGAGCCAAGGATGTCCTCCCGTGTCCATTGCCAGTCGTCTCGCCCTGATATTGATCGCTGTGTTCGCCGCGACCGCCTCCCCGGCGTTCGCGGGCGGCACCCTGCAGGTGGACATCTCCGGAGCGGGTGAGGTCACCGGGTCGGGGGGCATCGCCTGCGAGCGTGCGCCGGGCGGCCAGGCTCCGAAGGGCACGTGCTCAGGCGCCTACCAGGGCACGCTGCAGTGCACGACCGGCCCGCGGCCGACGTGCAAGGAGATCCCGGCGATCGTCGAGCTGACCGCGCACGGCACGGCGAACGGCTTCATCTTCGACGGCTGGTCCGGCGCCTGCTCCAACCAGGAGGTCACGTGCACGCTGTCGATGACCCGGAGCTTCGACGTGACCGCGGTCTTCAAGGACATCCAGGACCCGGGGATCACGTTCGGAGGGGTCACTCCGACCGTACGCGGCGCCGTCACGCTGCAGTCGACGGCGACCGACAACGGCGGGGTGGCCCGGGTCGACTTCACCCTCGGCGGCGTGACGATCAGCGACCCGGTCGCGCCGTACTCCGCCACCTTCAACACCGCGGCGCTCAAGGACGGGACCGTGACCGCCGTCGCCACCGCGGTCGACACCGCCGGCCGGACCAAGACCTCGCCCGCCGTGAACACCGTGATCGACAACGCCGCCCCGTCCGTCACCGTCGGCGGCCCGAACGGTGCCGTGTTCCGCTCCGGTGGCACGCAGTCCTGGACGATCCAGTCGTCCGACGCGACCACCGGCGTCGCCTCCGTGGCCTGCAGCGTCGTCCCGGCCGGCGCGCCGGCCGCCTTCTCGAGCTGCAGCGCCGCCGGCGCCCACAGCGTGTCCGGCAAGCCACACGGCGCCTACGTGTTCACCGCGCGCGTGACCGACAAGGCGGGCAACGTGACCGACGTGGCCCGCGCGTTCGCGATCGACGAGGTCGCGCCCAAGACGGCGGTGAGCGCCGGCGTCGCCGACGGCGCCACGACCTCCGACACGGCGCTGACGTGGGCGTTCGGCGCAGACGAGCCCAACGCGGCGTTCGCCTGCCGCGTGTACCCGGCGGCGCTGACCCCGGGCGCGTTCGCCCCGTGCTCGGCGGCCGGCGCCCACACCGCCGCGGGCTTCTCCCCGGGCGTCTACACGTTCGAGGTCCAGGCGACCGACGCGGCCGGCAACGTCGAGACCGCCCCGGTCAAGCGCACGTTCACGGTCGTCCCCGCGCCCGCGCCCGCGGCTCCGCCCGCCGGTCCCGCCGGCCCGTCCGGCCCCACGGGCTCGACCATCCCGGGCCTGAACGCCACCGGCAAGTCGGCGCCGCAGATCAACGTCACGTTGACCTTCACCTTCAGCAACTCGACCAAGAAGCAGACCAAGCTCACCTCGCTGGTCCTCAAGGGCGTCCCGGACGGCGCGACCGTCTCCACCAAGGGGTTCAAGAAGACCAACGCCTCCGGCACCGTCTCCCTCAAGAAGCTCCTCAAGAAGCCGTTCAAGGCCGGCTCGACGATCGTCGTCACCGTCTCCAAGCCCGGCATGGGCACCGCGATCAAGACGCTCAAGATCCTCCCGCGCAAGACCCCGGTCGTCACGACCCAGTGCCAGGCGCCGGGCGCGGCCAAGCCGGTGCCCTGTTAACGGAATCCGGCGGCGCAGCATCTAAGCTGCGCCGCCAGGCCCCTGTAGCTCAGCTGGATAGAGCAGCGGACTTCTAATCCGCAGGTCGTTGGTTCGAATCCAACCGGGGGCGCTTCGGATTCGCCGTCGGTCCGGCGCGGTTTGCATCGCCAGGGGGCTCCGGTGGCTCGCGTCCGGGATGCCGAGGAGCGCGGCTGCGAACGACCGTATGGCCTTCTCAGGACCGCGCGCTGGTCACGCGGCACGCGCTGCTCGCGCGGCTCGCGGGCTCGGGCGCGCACGTGACGCTCGTCTCGGCGCCCGCGGGCAGCGCGAGGAGATCACGGCCTCGCCGCTGCGCGCCAGGACCGAGCAGCTCGCCGGGCTCCCGCCGGCCCTGGTCATCACCGCCGGGGCCGACGTCTTGCGCGACGAGGGCGAGGCCTACGCCAACCAGCTCCGCCAAGCCGGCGTCCCGGTCGTCGCCACGCGCGACGAAACGGTGGCGTGGTGATTGCAAGGGCATCTGATACCGGTTGACAGCTCTCGCGCGCGGTGAGAGGTTCCGCGCACGCGGATGGTCCGCAGCTACGGCGCAACCACGCGGTCGTGGCGGCGGCTCCGAGGTGTGTCTCAGTCGCGCAAGGCGCTCAGTCGATCAACGCGACGCCAGCACGCCAGATCCACAACGCGCTTCTGTACGCCGCTGACGTGACGTTCGACGGCGAGGTGACGCTCGCCGATGCCAGTCGCTCGGATTTCGCCGGCGCGGTCGTCGCCGCGGCCGATCGAGGCGGCGACGGACGCGTCTCGCACAGCGAGCTCCGGCGGTTCGTCGAGCACGCGGCTGGACGTGACCGGACGACGTCCAGTCGCGAACTGCGGACGATGCTGGACCAGCTGGGGGTTGGCCCGCGCCCACCTCGGCCCACGAGCACCCGAGGGCGTGCGTCACGCGGTGACGGCGCTCAGATATGCCGCCGACCGCACGTTCGACGGAACGATCGACCGGCGCGACGCGCGCGGGTTCGCCTTCGCCGGCCGGCTGCTTGACGCCGCCGACCGACGGTCCGGCTCCCGCCACCGCGACGCCCGGCTATCGAGCCAGGAGTTGCACGCCTTCGTCGGCCGCTACGCCGGCAGCGACGGACGAGTCTCCAGCGGCGAGCTCAAGCGCATCGTGGCGCGACTCGGTGGGTGGCCGGCGAGTCGCCCGGGGGGCCTGACCGCGCCTGCTCCGCCTCCCTTCGTGCCTGCTCCTCCCGCGCCCCCCGCGCCGGCTCCGCCGCCACCGCCACTGCCCCATCGCCACAGCCGCCCCCGCTGCCGCTTCCCGAAGCGTACTTTTCCGCCGTGGCGAGCTTTCACTTCGCCCGGCTCGACCAGAACGCTGACGAACTGGTCGACTCGCGCGACGGACAGAGCACCGTGGACGCGCTCGCGCGCATGGGCACGACGTCGATGGTGTTTGAGGAGATGATCAGGTTCGTGATGCGCTACGACGCCGACAACAGCTTCGGTCTCAACCAGGCCGAACGAGCAGCGGTCCAGGTGGCGATCTGGGGCACCGGTCCCGTGCCGGCACCGCTTGGCATTGTCTCGCTTCGGCTGCAGTCGGCTGCTCTCAGCTCCTGAGCTGCGCTCGGAGCGCTTCGGCGAGGCGCACTGACGCTTCGATCTCCACGCGACGGATCGAGACGCTCTCGACGTTGATGCCGAACGGAACGTCGAGCGCGCGGCAGAACGCAATCAGCTCGGTGGCGGTCGCCAGCGCCTGCTGGTAGGACGCTTCGAGCGGGTCGGCGGCGTGTCGGAGGTCGTTCTCGATCCACCGCGGGACGTCGACGCCGAGCCACCGCAGGAAGGCCAGCGTCTTCATCGATCCGCACACCGAGAACGTGAAGACGAGCGGGACCCGCGGCACGCCGCGCGACCGACACTCATAGTGATAGTCGGAGACGAAGCTCTTCGCGGCGTTCAAGTCGTAGACGACCTGCGTGACGAAGAACCGGCAACCCGACTCCTGTTTGGCCAGCAGGCGCAGATGCTCGTCCTCGCGCCGGCTGTGGCGCTCAGGGATCGCGACGCCGCCCAGCGTGAGCGCCGCGTTGGCCTCCCGGCGCAGCGCCTGGGCGTCGGCGAGCGACATTCGAGTGGCCGCGGCGCTCGACGCCGCTCCGACCAGGACCGTCATGACCCGGGCGGGATCCTGCGCCGTCAGCCACCCCCGCAGCTCCTCGGGCGCGTACTTGCCCACCGCGCGATACACGATCACCGGCGTCGGCCACGCGTCGAGGTGATCGGCGAGGTAGTCGGCGGGATCCAACGTGGGCATGAACGGGAACGGGCGCTCGGCCGGGTTGCGCTCCGCCTCGTCGGCGATGTCGTAGAGGATCAGGCCGTCGAGGCCGAGCGGACGCAGACGGGCGGTGGTCACGTCGGCGATCTCGCGCACCTGCCCGGGTTCCGTCGCCAGCCGCGGGGGCGTGAGGGCGAACAGCAGGAACTCGCCGTGACCGGTCTCGATGCGGCGGATGAGATTCACGGGCGGAACCGTACCGGCGGGTCAGGGACCGCGACCACGCCCGTGGAGTCGAGCTTTGAGCGCGAACCCAGCCCGGCACCGACGTCCTCGGACGTCCACACCTTGGTGCCTGACGGCGCTACTTCGCAGTACGGACGGTTTCTGCGGCCGGCGCGCCCGGGGTGTCTGTGGGCGCAGACGGGGCATCACCGCCCGCCTCCGCCCTCTCTCGCTCGTCGATCAGCTCGGGAAGCAGGTACCAGAGCTCGTTGCCGCGACCTGTCTCCGCCACTTCCGCGGGAAGTCTGTCGCGATAGGCCTTGCGGATCGGCGCGCTTGGGCCGGTCACGAGCGCAGGTTGGCAGCATCATGGGTCTCGGGGTGGTCGTGGCGTCCGCGGCGCCATGGGCGCTTGGAACCATCGCTCTGAGCGGCGGCGGGGCGGGCGATGAAGATCCCGAGGAGGGCCGCGAAAGCCGCGGCCACGATGCCACCGAGAGCGGTGGCGACGAATCGAACCTCCGCTTGTCCAGCGCGCTCAGGGTTGAGCGACCGTTGTACGCGGATGCTCTCAGCCGGGCCGCGGCGTGTCACTCCGCGCGTGACGCGCGTCCTGTTCCTCGCCGTCGATCTCCCCCGGCCGGAGGTCGCGACCCACGATCACATCGGTCGGGTCGATGTCCGCGGGCGGACCTGTCGTCGCGCGTGGCGCGATGGCGGCTCGTAAGGGAGACTTGCTCGATGACCAGACGCGCAGTGTCCAGCGAGCAGGCGCCGGCAGCACTCGGTCCGTACAGCCAGGCGATCGTCGCCAACGGCCTCGTCTTCTGCTCCGGGATGGCCGGCATCGATCCGACGGGCGCGATCCCGGAGGGGATCGAGGCTCAGACCGAGCAGGCGCTGACCAACCTGGCGCGCGTGCTCGAGGCGGCGGGCGCGTCGATGGACGACGTGGTCAAGACGACGATCTTCTACGCCGACGTCGAGGACTTCGCTCGCCTGAATGAGGTGTACGCGCGGCACATGCCCGACCCGCCGCCGGCGCGCTCCGCTCCGGCGCACGTGCGGCTTCCGCGGGGTCTCCTCGTCTCGATCGAGGCCATTGCGGTCCTTCCGACCTGATCGTGGGCCGTGGCCCGGCGCTGCGACTGCCGACGGTCGTGACGGACGCGTGCCGGCGTGTTTGGTCAGCGCGCGGTCCAGGAACGGTCCGAGCGTGCGGGCGAAGACCTGCGTGAGGTGGTCGGTGTCCTTGTGCACGAGCGCGCCGCCGATCACCGGATAGCAGCGCCGCGAGTCGCAGAACTGGCGTGTCAGGTCGATGGCCGGCCGGCCGGTCGCACGCGCGGCCGCGGCGGCTGGATCCGGAGCGAGCCGGCGCGGGTACGAGCAGGCGCCTTCGAGCGGGCGCTGGTGAGCCATCCGGCGACGGACGCAGTCCTTGGTTGCGATGGGCTCCGCGGGCGCGTCGCGGACGACGATCACGTTCCTGTCGGCCAGCTCGGAGAAGCGCGCGATGTAGCCCGCCAGACGGGCGGCGTGCGCGCTCTGGCCGGGCGCGGGCATGACGAACTGCTCGGCCTTGCCGGCGACGAAGATCGTCCGGATCTCCGGGTGGTCGTGCAGCCACGACATGACGTCGGCGTTCCATTGCGGGCAGCGTTGATCGAACGGCGGCCCGGCGCCCGTGGTCGCCGTCGAGAACATGCACAGCGGCACCGAGGCGTCCTCCACTCGCCAGTTGCGTCGCCTGGCGACGACCGCGAGCGCCGGGCGCATGTGCTGCGCATGGCTGTCGCCGATCAGCGCGACGGTCGCGCTTGGGTGGGTCGCGCCGAATGTGCACGGCGAGAGCTGCTCGGTGACCTTGTGGGGACGGCACGCGAAGTTGGGATTGAGGAGGGCCTGATCGGGGGTGGGCGCGACCAGTCGGGCCAGCCCGGGGTTCAGGCAGCGACGTTCGGGGTCGCGTGAAGCGGCGCCGAAGCAGTGCGGCGCGGCCTCCGCCGCCGCGGCGACGGCCAGAGCCGCAAGTGCGAGCAGTGCGCAGGCGAGCGCGCGGGCGGACCATCGGCCGCGACCGTGCGGTCCTGCGGCCGGTGTCCATCCGGGTGCGGCGGACGTTGCGAAGGGATGCACGCGCGTGCAGCGCGCGCCCGGACCATTCATCCGGCGAAAATACGGTGCGGCGGCGAACCTGTGCGCTGCACGTCCGACCAGGTGCACGGCGCGACGGAAGCCGGTTCAGCCGACGGAGGGGCCTGTACGGCGGGTTGAGCGGCCCCGCGATCACCCACCCGCGTCGCGCGACGCGCTCCCGGTCGCGGGCGTCAACACACGAATCGAGCACGGGTGTTGGGGACGCCGGTGGCAGCTCCGGTGGCGCCGGCCTGGGAGCGCATGACCATGAAGCGAGGGCCGACGATGTCGCCGCCGCCGTCGAAGCGCACCGCGCCGATGATCGTCGTGGTCCGCAGACGCCGGAGCCAAGCGTTGACCGAAGCGCGCGTGCCGTCGGAGCGCGCGACCGCGTCGAGCAGCGCTTCGGCGGCCGCGACGGCGGCGAGCGTGGAGGGCCGCGGAGGCACGGGCAGGCGTCTGGCCGACATGCGGCTGCGGGCGTCGAGCGCTGCGAGCGGCACGTTGCGTCGTGGGTCGATGCGAACGACCTTGCCGTCAGCGGCGTCCAGCACCCAGACGCCGCCCTCACCGGCGGCGATGCGCGTCGGGCGCTCGCCGACGCGGATCGTGGCGGTCACCGCGTTGAGTTGCGGATCGATGCGGCTGGCCGTTCCGGCCAGGCTGTTCGCGACCCGGATCGAGCCGAAGCCGCCGACCACCGCTGACGGCCCCGCGACCCGCCCGCCGGCCGCCGCGGCGATCGGGATCCGAGCGCTCAGCCGGCCGGAGTCCGGGTCGAGCCGGAGGACGCTGTCGTCCGCGGCGCTCGCTGCCCACAGCGCGCCGGCACTCAGCGCGAGATCGAGCTCCCCGACATGGCCACGCGGACACCGGTCGGCGTACCGCTGGACGTCGAGCCCCAAGACTTCGTGGCCGCTGCGCTCTCGCCGGACGGCCGCCACCTGTTCGCGCTCTCCACGAGCCGTACCGCACTGCGCTGGGACCTCTCGATCCGCGTGTGAAAGCAGCACGCCTGCCGCGTCGCCGGGCGTGAGCTGACCTCGCGCGAATGGCGAGAAGCCCTCCCCGCCATGCCGTACCGAACGGCCTGCCGGCCAGGCTGAGCGCCACAGGCCCGCGCGGACGAACGTCACCCCGCAGTTGACGCCGCGAGCGGGGTCGCGCCAGTTTCGCGTGCGCGTGTCGATTCTGCGCTCCCGCCCGCGGAGTTCCTGGAGGCCGTGACGGCGTTCGACGAGTTCCACGCCGAGCTCGCGCGGCGGCATCGCGTGGCAGGGCGAGCCCTTGCAGCCGTCGGCGACCGCGACGACCGCGACGACCGTGCGTGGGCGCGACGGTCGTCCGACGGTGACCGACGGGCCGTTCGCCGATCTCAGGTGTACGCCTTCTCCACCGTCGGCTAAACGTCGCGCGGCCGAGCGTCAGCCCGATTCGCGGATCGCGCCGCGGATGCGCGGGCGCTTGGCCGCGGCGCTCGCGCCCGCGCTGCAGGCCGGGCGGTTCTCGCCCACCCGGTAGGAGCGGGTCTGGACCTTCTGGCCCGAGCGCACGCAGTAGAGCTTGCCGATGCCCGCGAAGCCGGGCTTGGTGATCGTGACGTCGATCGCGGCGCCCGGGCGCAGCGAAGCACCGTTCACCGCGGCCAGCAGCGACATCGACCCGCGGGCGGACTTGCCGACCGAGAAGCTTCGGGCCAGGGCACCGGGGCAGGCGCTGCCGCGGCAGCGGACGGTGACCGTCGCGCCGGCGGGCACCTTGCGCGCCTCCAGCTCGGTGAAGCGGACGCGGTCGCTCGGGGATTCGTAGCGCAGCCAGCGGCCGTAGATCGTCGTGCCGCGGGGCAGGGACTGCTCGACGCGGAAGCGGATCGTCACCTGCGAGCGCTTGCCGCCCGGGCTGGTGTAGCGGAAGACGACCGCGCCGGAGCGGGACGCGCGCAGGAAGGCCCGGACCGCGCCCCGCTCGCCGGTGCGGGCGGTCGCGTTCCGGGTCCTGCCCCCGATCGTGGTGCGGATGTCGATCCGCGTGCGCTTGGGCGCCGAGCGGCGGACGCCGCCGACGGTGCAGGTCAGGCGGCCCGCGAAGCGGTAGCGCTTGTTGCGCCGCAGGACGATGACGCCGCGCGTGGTCCGCAGCGGCGGCTGGTCGAGGACCATCGTCAGGGCGGGGTTGGCGCACGTGCCCGGCGACGACGCCTGGGCGCCCTGGACGCCGCCGCCCGGGCTGCCGGGCTGCGGGATCAACGGGTCGGTGAAGCTCGAGCCGATCACCAGCGAGCGCTGCGGGATGTTCTCGATCAGCTGCCGGTTGATGACCTCGGTGCCGCGGGTCATGACCGTGGTCGCGTTGCCGGCGTGGTCGGTGACGGTCACGGTGATCACGCGCAGGTCGGCCGCGGTGAAGCTCTCGGGAAGCGAGGTCGTGTCGAGGTTGAGCTCCACGCGCCCGCGGGTGATGCAGCCGACGGGCTGGAAATCGACGTCGTTCTGGCCGACGAGCCCGTATGCCAGGTCGACCGAAGCCGGGTCGCTGGACAGGTCCTTGCAGGCCGGGTCCGGGCCGCCGAACGTGGCGCGACCCTTCTCCACGCCGTCCACCGCGAGCACCGCTTCCTTGAGGCCGACTCCGTTGTCGATCGCGCTGACCTCCATCTTCATCGCGCCGGAAGCCGGGTTGCGCCAGCCGGCCACCGCGCCCGTGGGCGCCGCGGTGTCGCTGACCCGCATCGCGAGCGAGGAGACCTCGGCGCCGCCCGGGGTGTCGCACCGGGTGGCGACGCACTGGACGTCGAAGGCCACGCGCGAGCCGGTCGCGTCGTACGCCGCCGCGCCGTTGACCGGGGCGGCGGTCTCCAACGGCGTGTCGCCGACCAGCAGCTGGTAGCGCTGGCCCTCCGTAAGGCTCACGTTCCGGTTGAGCTTGACGCTCCTCAACGTCGTCGGGCTCGGCACGGAGAACGACCACCCCGCGCGGCCGGAGGCGGGGCGCGCGGTCAGCGCGCGCCCGGAGGCGTCACCGCAGCGGTTGGCCGCGGCGTCACCGCCGGCTCTCGAGGCGCGATCGCCCGTCTGGGGCAGCGGCTGACCCTCAGGCCCCTGGCAGACCCACAGCCACACGTCACCCGCGTTCGCCGCCGGCGCCGCGACGCCCGCCACGGCGAGCGTGCCGCACAGCGCCAGCAGCAGACCGGCGAGTCGGCGCATCGATGCGCGAAGAGCGACCGTCACCGAACAACCGAGCACGGGGTCATCCCGAGCCCTCGTAGACGATCTGCGTGCGGTAGCGGATGACGGGCTTCTCGACCACGACCGTGCGCGTGCGCACGACCGGCACCTGGACCGTGCGGGTGCGGGTGCGACGGACGATCACGGTGCGCGTGGGCCCCGGGACCCGCTTGATCTTGATGACGGGCGGCTGGGGCGTGCCCTCCTTGGTGACCGTGACGGTCTTGACCACCGTCTTGCCCTCGGCGTCGGTCTCGCTGCGCTGCTCGACCTGCTGGACGGGCAGCCGCTTGACGACCTGGATCGTCGTCGGGCGCGTGACCGGCTTGGCGTCGGACTTCACGTCGCCCTTGGCCGGCGGCGGCGCGGGGTGCACAACGTAGGACGGGGAGCTGAGCAGCGGCGGCGGCGCCTGGAAGGTCTCCGGGCAGCCCTTGCACTCCTCCTTCTCCGCGATCACCGGCGGGCGCAGCGGGCTGCCGCTGCGGCAGCGAACGCGGACGACGTCATCGGCGTCCACGAGCACCGCGGTGCCCTGGGCGAGCATCGCCTGCGCCGGTTCGGCGCGGCCCTTCACGAACGCGTGGTCGGTGACGCGGGTCGGCTCCACCAGGGTGACCGCGCGCAGCTTGCGGATGTAGCCCGCGACCGCGTCCGCGGTCGGGCGCTGGCCCTGCACGCGCGCCCAGGCCTTCAGGTGGTCGGGCTTGGCGGCCAGCGCGGCGACCAGCCGCTCACGGTCGCACACGTAGTTGGAGCCGGTGCCCCCGAACTGCGCGGAGCTCTTGATCGTGACGAGGCTCTTGACCTCGGCCGGCGGCGTGAACGCGGCGAGCTGCGTCGACGAGGCGGGGATGAAGGGAACCTCCTCCGCCTTGGCCACGGAGGCCTCGCGTCCTCCACCGACGAACCACCCGGCCGCCAAGCCGGCGGCGAGGACCACGAAGAGAAGAGCGACTCGCACCGCACGGGGGTGCTCACGGAATCCAACCACGTTTGGGATCCCTACAGACTCCGGAGAGCCAGCGCAATCACTGGCCCGGGCCGCCGAATTCTGGTATGCAGGGTCGAGCTAGGACTGTGCGGTGCGCAGCTCCGACAGCTGCGCACGCAGGGTCCGGACCTCTTCACGCAGGGCCTCGACGATCTCCTCGAGGTCGGCGTCCGGAGGCTGCAGCAACCCGTGCACCAAGGCGTGGTGACGGACCACATCGATGTCGCGACGCGACAGCAACATGTTCTGAGGATTACCCGCATCCAAACGACCTCGAACCGCCGAACTGGCTAGCGGGGCTCGAGCGGCTGCACGATCGCGCGCGCCGCGCGGCGGGCGCTGTCGGCGTCCTTCGCGAGGCCCGTGACGGCGAAGAACGTCCCGCGTTCCTCGAACACGTAGCTCAACCCGTGAACGCGTCCCTGCTGGCGGTCGTCGTAGGTGAAGACGATCTGGCGGACCTTGCGCCCCTCGATGGTCTCCGTGCCGACATCCGTGGGCTCGAACGAGTCCAGCGTGAGGCTGAAGTTCGACTGGATGATCTGCGCGACGTTCTGCAGGCCGACGCCCCGGTCCCAGCGGTTCTCGGGCGAGTGGTCGAGCCAGGTCACCATCGGCCCGCTCGTCACCGCCGCGCGTTCCCACCGCTGGTCCGACGCCTGGCAGTAGCCCGCGTTGCCGCCCTCGCACATCGTCGACCAGCCCGCGGGCAGCACGAGCCGGTACGCGTCGCTCTCGAGCTCCTGGGCGGCCGGCGCCTCCTGCTTGGGCGCCGGTGTCGCGGACGCGGCGGGCGGCTGCTCGGCGGCGCCGTCGGGCCGCGCCAGGAAGGCGCCGGCGGCAGCACCGCCGGCGAGCAGCACGAGCACGACCAGCAGGCCGAGCCGGCGCCCGCGGCGGCGCTCGCCGACCGGCGTCGGGCCGGGCGGCGGCGTGGGGAGCGGGCGCTGCGGGGAGAAGGTCGCGTCGATGACCGGCGGCGGCGTCCCGTGCGGCGGCGCGCCCAGGGGCGTGGGCTGCGGCGGCGGGCTCGCGTAGCCCGCCTGGCCTGGCGGCGTTCCGTGCGGCGGCGCGCCGACGGGCGTGGGCTGCGGCGGCGGGCTCGCGTAGCCCGCGTGACCGGGCGGGGTCTGGTGCGGCGGCGCCGCACCCGCGTTCGTGGGCGGCCCGGACGGCGGCGCCGGCCGCGGCACGACGGGTGGGCGGGAGGCCTCCTCGGCGGGCGGCGCCGACAGGGTCTCCGGCTGCGGCGTCCAGCCGGCGGGCGGCGCGCTGGGCACCGGGTCCGGCGGCGGCGTCCACGCAGGCTGGTCGGGCGGCGGCGTCCACGGTGGAGGCGGCGCGGGAGCGGACGGGTCCGGCGGCGGCGTCCACGGGCCCGGGATCGGGGTGGACTGCGGCGGGAAGGTCGGCGGCCGGTTCGGAGCGAGCCGATCGGGGTCGACGGTCAGGTAGCCGCTCGCGCTCGGGTCCTCCAGCGGCGCGGGTGTCGGGCGCGGGCGGCGCGGGTCGATCAGCGCCGCGCCACGGCGCCAGCGCGGGCCGAGCAGCGCGATCGCGATCTCCTCGAGCTCGTCCCAGGCCTGCGCCGCGGTCGGGGTGCGCTCGGCCGCGTCCTTGACCAGCAGCCGCTCGATCCAGGCGCCGAGCTCGGGGTCCAGCGACGGGTTGATGCTCAGCGGCGGCGGAGGCGGATCGCTCACCTGCTTGAGCAGCAGCGCGACGGGCGACTCGGCGTCGAACGGGAGCCGGCCCACCATCAGCTCGTAGGCCATGATCCCGACCGAGTACAGGTCGGCGACGCTCGTCACGCCCTTGGTGCCCATCGCCTGCTCGGGCGCCATGTAGGTCGGCGTGCCGACGGTCATGCCCGTCGCGGTCCGGAAGCCCTCGGTGGCGGCGTGATCGACGGCCTTCGCGATGCCGAAGTCCGCGATCTTCGCGCGGCCGTCGTCGGTGATGAGGACGTTCTCGGGCTTGAGGTCGCGGTGCACGACGCCGCGCAGCTCGGCGGCGCGGAGGCCGGCGAGCATGTCCTCCATCACCGCGATCGTCTGGTCGAGCCGCAGGTGGCCGACCAGCGACCGCAGCGACCCCGCCGCGACGTACTCCATCGAGATGTACGGCACGGCGTCGACCGCGAACGCCTCGTGCACCGTGACGATGTTCGGGTGCGTGAGCGAGGCCGCGATCTGCGCCTCGCGCAGGAAGCGGTGGACCATCTGCGGGTCGCGCACGCCGAACGCCGCCATCTCCTTGAGGGCGACGAGGCGCTCGAGGCCGGGCTGGCGCGCGAGGTACACGACGGCCATGCCGCCGTGTCCGAGCTCGCGGACGATCTCGTAGCTGCCGATGTGCTTGGTGCCGGCTTCCGTGCCTCCGTCAGTCATCCGAGCCGACCATACGGATTCGCGGTCTCCCGCAACAAGGGCTCGGACCGCCTGCGACCCCGTGGGGCAAGCGGCTACGCGGGTCTCAGCGCACCGACGCGGCCGAAACGGGCGCCTGGCTCAGGTCAGCGTGGTTACGCATCGGCCGGACGGCGGGTGCGGGATGCTGCCCTGCGTGTGGTCCGTGCTCGCGCTGCTCGTCGTCCTGCTCGCCCGCCCTGAGGCGGCCGTCGCGCAGGACGTCCCGTCCGGCTGGCAGCGCACGCCGCAGCAGGTGGCGGACGCGGCGGTGAGCGATCCGCGCGTCCGGGAGGAGCGGGCCGGACGCGGGCGCACGGTGGTCGACGTCGCGCCGCGGCTTCAGGAGCGCGTGTGGGACGTCTCGGTGTTCGCCGGGCGCGAGGAGATCGCCGTCGCGGTCGTCGACGACGCGTCCGGGCGGGTGCTCGAGGCGTGGACCGGGCCGCAGGTGCAGTGGCCGATGGCGCGCGGGTACCCGGGCGCGTTCGGCGGAGCGGTCAACGCGCCGTGGGTCTGGATCGTCCTCGGCCTGCTGTTCCTCGCGCCGTTCCTGCGCGGGCCGCCGAGCATCGTCCACCTCGACGTGGCCGCGCTGCTCGCGTTCTCCGGCGCCTACGCGGCGTTCAACGTCCCGCACCTGAAGCTGTCCGCGACCGTCGCGACGGTCCTGCTCGCCTACCTGCTCGCCCGGATGCTGTGGGTCGCGTGGCGCGGTGGCAGCGCGCCCGCGCCCACGTGGCCCGCGTCCGTCTTCGTGGTCGGGCTCGTGTTCCTGCTCGGCTTCCGGGCGATCGTGTCGATCACGGGTGGCAACGTCGTCGACGTCGGCTACTCGGGCGTGATCGGCGCCGACCGGCTCCCGCACGGCGAGGCGCTCTACGGCGCGTTCCCGGACGACAACGAGCACGGCGACACCTACGGCCCGGTCGCCTACGCGGCGTACGTCCCGTTCGAGCTCGCCTTTCCCTGGAGCGGCACCTGGGACGAGCTGCCGGCGGCGCGCGCGGCCGCCGTCGCGTTCGACCTGGCGTGCGTGGCGCTGTGCTGGCTGCTCGGCCGCCGGCTCGGCGGCCCGCGGCTCGGGCTGCTGCTCGCCTACCTGTGGGCGGCGTATCCGTTCACGCTGCTGGTGATGGCGTCGTCGGCGAACGACGCGCTCGTGGGCGCGTTCGTGCTCGGCGCGCTGCTGCTCGCCGCGCGGCCCGTCGGCCGCGGCGTGGTAGGCGCGATGGCCGGATTGACCAAGTTCGCCCCGCTCGCGCTGCTGCCGCTGCTCGCGACCTACCGGCACGGGCGCCGCGGCCTGCTGCTCACGGCGGCGGCCGCGCTGGTCACCGGCGCGCTGCTGCTGGCGCCGTTCGACGTCGGCGTCTTCTGGGATCGCACCCTGGGCTTTCAGGCCGGGCGCAGCTCGCCGTTCTCGCTCTGGGGCTCGTGGGAGCTCGCGGCGCGCGTGCAGCCCGTGGCGACGCTCGCCGCCGTCGCGCTGGCGGTGGCCGTCGCGTTCGTTCCGCGCCGTCGGGACCGCACCACGCTGTGCGCGCTCGCCGCCGCCGTCCTGATCGCCCTGCAGCTCGCGCTGGAGTACTGGTTCTACCTGTACCTGGTGTGGTTCGTCGCGCTCGTGTGGGCCGCGCTGCTGGCGCCTAGCGATGGTGCTCGGCGTAGCGACGCTGCTCGGGTGTGAGCGCCTCGCCGTGGGTCAGCGCGAACCAGAGCTCGTTCTCGAGCCAGAACCGGTGCAGGAACTCCGCCAGCGACCCCTCGGACGATGGGCTGCTCGAGCAGCCGCTGCAAGCCTACGCGGGCGGCGGGAAGGCGCGCGCCAGCTCGAGGACCTCGCCGCGGATGCGCTCCAGCGTCGCCTCGTCCCGCGCCCGGACGCCCTCGTCGATCCAGCGCGCGAGCTCCGGCATGTGGTCGGGCGCGAGGCCGCGGGTGGTGATCGCGGGCGTGCCCAGGCGGATGCCGGACGGGTCCAGCGGCGGGCGCGGGTCGAACGGGACCGCGTTGTAGTTGCAGACCAGGCCCGCCCGCTCGAGCGCCTCCGCGGCGGCACGCCCGGGCACACCGGTCGCGGACAGGTCGACGAGCAGCAGGTGGTTGTCGGTGCCGCCGGAGACGAGGTCGTACCCGCGCTCGAGCAGCGCATCGGCCAGCGCCACCGCGTTGGCGACGATGGCGTGCGCGTACTCGGCGAAGGCGGGCTGCGCGGCCTCGTGCAGCGCGACCGCGATCGCGGCCGTCGTGTGATCGTGCGGGCCGCCTTGGAGGCCGGGGAAGACGGCGCGGTCGAGCGCGGACGCGTGCTCGGCGCCCGACAGCAGCATCGCCCCGCGCGGGCCGCGGAGGGTCTTGTGGGTGGTGGTCGCGATCGCGTCGGCGTGGCCGACCGGGGAGGGGTGGGCCCCGCCCGCGATCAGGCCGGCGATGTGCGCGACGTCGGCCGCCAGCATGGCGCCGACCTCCTGCGCGATCGCGGCGAAGCCGGCGAAGTCGATCGTGCGCGGGATCGCCGTGCCGCCGCACCAGATCAGCTTCGCCCGCTCACGCCGGGCGAGCGCGCGCACCTCGTCGAGGTCGATCACGCCCGTGTCGCGGCGCACGCCGTAGCGGACCGACCGGAACCAGCGGCCGGTGACGGACACGCCCCAGCCGTGCGTGAGGTGCCCGCCGGCGTCGAGCGCCATCCCCAAGACCGTGTCGCCCGGCTCCAGGAAGGCCGCGTAGACGGCGAGGTTCGCGGGCGCGCCGGAGAGCGGCTGGACGTTCGCGTGCTCGACGCCGAACAGCTCGCGTGCGCGCTGCGTCGCCACCTCCTCGATCCCGTCGACGACCGCGTTGCCCTGGTAGTAGCGCTTGGACGGGTAGCCCTCCGAGTACTTGTTGGTGAGCACCGACCCCGTCGCGGCGAGCACCGCGGGCGAGACGTGGTTCTCGGACGCGATCAGGCACAGCGTGTCGTGCTGGCGCGCCTGCTCGGCGGCGATCAACTCGGCGACCTGCGGATCGACGGTGGCGAGGGAGTGCATGGGCACCTCCGAAGCTCGGATTCGATGCCCAGGCGCGCGGCGGCTCAGGGGCGCGCCGCTTCCCGGTGGTCAGTTCCACCCGAGGCGCCAGTCACGACGCGCGTCGGCGAAGCTACCACCCTGACCCTATGTAGATCAGCTACAGTGCTCGCATGCGACTGTCGGTACAGACGCTCCGCATCCTGCAGCTGTTCGCGCAGGACCCGAGCGAGCCGCGCTACGGGCTCGAGGTCATGGACTACACGGGCCTGCAGAGCGGGACGGTGTACCCCGCGCTGCACCGGCTCGAGGCCAACGGCTGGCTGGTCAGCCGCGAGGAGGAGGTGGACGCGTCGGCGGCGGGCCGTCCGGCGCGCCGCCTGTATCACCTGACGCCGGACGGGCTGGCGGGAGCGCGCGCGGCGCTCGAGCCGTTCCAGGCCCCGCAGCCGGTGCTGAAAGCGAGGCTCGCATGATCGAGTACCTGCTCGCCCGCGCGCTCACGCGCCTGCCGGACGCGCTGCGGGAGCGCTACGCCGCCGAGTGGCGCGCCGATCGCGCGGCGCTGAGCGGGCGCCGGCTCGCGACCCTGCGCTGGGCGGTCGGCCTGCAGCGCGCCTCGCGCGAGCTCAGCGGCGAGGGCCGTTACGCGTGGCTCCCGCGGCCGGCGTTCGACGCGCTCGCGTTCGGGCTGGCGTACTACGCCGCCTACGCGCTCCGGTTCGAGGGCGACGTGCCCTCCGCCTACCGGGACCTGCTGGTGCAGACGCTGCCGTTCGCGGTCATCGGCGGCACGGCGTGCATGGCGCTGACCGGCAACTACGCGCCCCGGGGTGCCGGCGCGCTGCAGGTCGTCAAGGGCGTGATGCTCGCCACCCTGGCCCTGATCGCCTACACGGCGCTCGTGCAGCCCACCCTGGTCCTCACCGCCCGCGGCCTGGCCGTCCTGACCGTCCCCGCCGGCGTCTGCCTGCTGTTCGCGACGACGGCGGGCGCGACGATGCTGCTCAGCCGCGCCGCTCTGCGACCGCGGAGTCCCAGCTGACGCCGGTGAGCTGCTCGGAGAGCCGCCACATGCGCTCGGCGTCCTGCTCGCCGGCGAGGTGCTTGTACGGCGTGCGCTGGACGGGCTTGCCGGCGAGCTGCATCGGGCCGCTCGGGCCGTAGAAGCGCCCGCCCTGCGCGTCCGAGCTGGTCGCGGCGTACAGCGCGGGCAGCGCGCCTTCGGCGGCGGTCTGGCCGAACGGCAGGCGGCTGGTCGCGACGCGGCGGATCACGCGCACCGCGAGCGTGTCCTGCTCCCGCCCCATCTCGGGATGGGACGCGAGCAGGTTGGTCGCGGACACGCCGGGATGGGCGACGTTGCTGGTGATGCCCCAGCCCCGCGCGCGGCTGACCCGGTCCAGCTGCAGGCCGAACAGCCCGATCGCGATCTTGGAGCTCGCGTAGGCCTTGTCCTTGTTGTAGGAGCGCTCCCACTGCAGGTCGTCCCAGTGGACGCCGTGCTGGTTGGCCGCGACGCTCGCCTGCGTCGTCACGCGGGCGTTCGCGGCGCGCAGCAGCGGCAGGATGCGGGCCGTGAGGGCGTAGTGGCCGAGGTGGTTGGTGGCCAGTTGGAGCTCGAAGCCGTCCTCGGACTCGCGGCGCTCGGGCGGGGTCATGATCCCGGCGTTGTTGATCAGGATGTCGATCGGGCGGCCGTCGGCGAGCAGCTCGTCGGCGAGGGCGGCGACCGACCCCAACGACGAGAGGTCGAGCCTCGGGACGGCGATCGCGGCACGCGGCGCGGCCGCGCGGATGCGGTCGGCCGCGGCTGCGCCCTTGGCGGGGTTGCGGACGGGAAGGACGAGGTCGGCGCCGGCGCGGGCCAGGCGCTCGGCGAGCACGAGCCCGAGGCCGTCGCTGGCGCCGGTGACCAGCGCGAGCTTGCCGGTGAGGTCGGGCACGTCGATGTCGATCAGGGTGCGGGGCATGGACCGAGCGTGCCAGCGGGCACGGGCGCGAAGAAGAGGCGCCGCGATCCAGGGATCAGCGATCCGCGGCTGCGAAGCGCTGATTGCCGATCACCGACAGCAGCCGCAGCTTGTCCGCGTCCTCGCTGCCGGGCGTGGCGGTGTAGACGAGCAGGATCTGGCCCTCGTCGGCGGCGATCAGGTGCTGGCAGTGCAGCGTGATGACGCCGATCCGCGGGTGGACCATCCGCTTGCGGTCGCTGAGCCGGATCGCGACCTCGTGCTGGCTCCACAGCTCAGCGAACTCCGGGCTGATGCGCAGCAGCTCGTCGACGATCTCCCGCGCGCGCGGGTCGTCGGGATCGCGCGCGAGCACGGCGCGCGTGCCCGCGACGTACGCCCGCGTGTGCCGGGGCCGGTCCTCCTCCGGATAGATCTCGCGCTCGCGCGGGTCGGTGAACCAGCGGTACAGCACGCTGCGCGCCGGGCCGGTGTGGCGCGTCTGCTCGCCCACGAGCGCGACGGCGAGCTCGTTCTGCGCGAGCGTGTCGCCGAGGTCCGACATCACCTGGGCGGGCGTGTCCAGCCGGTCGAGCACCCGCATCAGCGCCGGGTTGACGTGATCGGTGCGGCGCGCCCGCGGCGACGGCGTGTGACCCGCCAGGCGGAACAGATGGTCGCGCTCGTCCTGCGTGAGCCGCAGGGCGCGGGCGATCGAGGCCAGCATCGGCTCCGACGGCTGCGGCCCGCGCTGCTGCTCGAGCCGGCTGTAGTAGTCCGTCGACATGTGCGCCAGCAGCGCGACCTCCTCACGCCGTAGCCCTTTCGTCCGGCGCCGCGGCCCGGCGTCGAGCCCCACGTCGTCGGGAAGCAGCGCCTCACGGCGGCGGCGCAGGAAGTCGGCGAGCTGCGGACGGTCCATCACGCC
This sequence comes from Solirubrobacter deserti, assembly GCF_003344625.1. Classification (GTDB taxonomy): domain Bacteria; phylum Actinomycetota; class Thermoleophilia; order Solirubrobacterales; family Solirubrobacteraceae; genus Solirubrobacter; species Solirubrobacter deserti. The sequence goes on from NZ_QPKJ02000007.1 coordinate 346,150, forward strand.
GCCCAGTATCGGACGGGACGCTCCGGCTATCCAGGGATCGCCGATCCGTGGCTCAGGCGACGTGCAGGACGCCGGCGTCGGCGACCTCGCGCACGCGGCTCCCGTCCGGCGTCAGCGTGATGCGCGTCCAGACCGTCGAGACGAAGCCGGGTCCGAAGCGCGGCGCGCCGGAGGCCGTCGAGCGGACCCACATGACGTCCGGCTCATCGGGATGCGCGAGGACCGCGTCCGTCCGGCTTTCCGCGCGCAGCTGCCGGTCGGCGGCCCGCAGCACGCGGATGTAGACCTTCGCCCCGAGCCGGTGCCTGCCGTAGACGGCGGCGAAGTCGTCGCTGAGCAGCGTGCGCAGCGCGTGCCAGTCCTTGGCCTCGCTGAGCTCGTCCATGCGGTCGATCACCGGCGCGTCGGCGGGCGCGGCGCCCTCCGGCGGCCCGACCCTCGGATCGACCGCCTTCAGCAGCCGCTTGCGGGCGCCCGCCGGCGCCAGCACCTGGCAGTAGACCTGCTGGGCCACGAGGATTCCGGCGACCACCAGGATCGGCGCCCACAGCGGTGCGCCGAGCGCGTCCATGACGCCGAACACGAGCAGCGTGAGGGCGACGCTGCAGACGATCACGATCAGTTGGAGCTTCATGAGCGCGCGGGAGCCTATGCGAGCCGTCACGCGCGCGCGACCATCCGTTCGGCCAGTTCGGGCCGTACGCTCCCGCGCATGGAGATGCATCCCGCCATGGCCGGCCACCTGCGCGCCGTCACCCAGGACGCGGCCGCGCTGCGCGACGTGTGGGCGCCGGACGGCGTGCTCGAGTTCCCGTACGCGACCGCGGACATGACGGCGCGGATCGAGGGCGTCGACGCGCTGATCGCGTTCTTCGACGGGCCGCGCCGCTGGGGCGATTGGCGCTTCGAAGTGGTCGATGCCGTCGAGGACTCCGCTCGGCGCCTGGTCGTCGCGGAGATCCACGCCGAGGCGATCTGGGTGCAGACCGGACGGTCGTACGTGCAGGACTATGTGATCTGGATGGCGCTTGACGAGGACGGGCGAATCCGGTCCTGGCGCGAGTACTGGGACAAGTCGCGCGTCTAGCGCCTTCGCGCGAGCAGCACCACCGTCACGACGATCGCGATCAAGATGAGCAGGATCAAGAGCTCGAGTGGCCCGAAGTTCGGCATGGCGCGGAGCGTAGTTCCTGAGCACTTTGAACGCGCCGGCTCATCGTCCGCCTCGGGTTGCCAGACTCTTTGCCGTGGAGCGCGCGGATGCGCAGCGCACGCGCGTGCGCATCGTGGAGGCGAGCCGGCGGCTGCTGGAGCAGTCGCCCGCGGCGCCCGTGGCCGACGTCGCGGCGGCGGCCGGCGTGTCGCGCTCGACCCTGTACCGGCACTTCCCGGACCGGGAGAGCCTGCTGCGCGCGGTGCAGGCGCACCGGCCCCGGGACGCCGGCGAGACGACTGAGCGGTCGCTGCCGCCCGGGCACCTGGGGCGTGAGCGGCCCGTCCCGCTCGAGGGGATCCACGTGTTCGACGTGGTGGCGCCGCCGGTGCTGCCGGAACAGCTCGTCGCCGAGGCGCAGCGGATCGCCGACGTCCCGCTGGCGCTGTACGTGCTCGACATAGACGGGTCGCACCTGCTGCGCGTGGCCGGGCCCGACCGGCTGCCGGAGCGGATCGCGGCGCCGCTGGCCGTCGGGCCGGAGCTCGACTCGGACGGGCTGTCGCAGCTGCGCGCCGTGCTCGCCGACCGGCCCGGGATCGAAGTCGTGCCGTTGTGGCTGCGCGGGCGCGCGACGGGCGTGATGCTGACGCTGGGCCGGCCGCGGCGCCCGCTCGCCGAGATCGCGCGCCAGGCGGCGGCCGCGATCACGCTCGCCGACCGCTACACGGACACGTTCGCGCGCGGGCAGCGGCGCAAGCAGCCGACAGCGGCGGCGGAGATCCAGCAGAGCCTGCTCCCGCCCCGGATCTCGCGCATCTCCGGCGGCGAGGTGGCGGGCAACGTTCTGCCGAGCTACGAGGTCGCCGGCGACTGGTTCGACATCGTGGAGAACCTTGACGGCGTGTGGCTCACGCTCGCGGACGGGCTCGGGCCGAGCACCCGCGCCGCCGCGAGCAGCGCGGTGGCGCTCGGCGCGCTGCGGGCCAGCCGGCGCAGCGGTGGTACGCCGCAGGACGCGCTGATGCTGATGCACCGGACGCTGCGGGAGATGCCCGGCCCGGCGGAGGAGATGACCGCGATCGTCGCCCGCTGGGACCCGGCGACGTTCCAGCTCGAGCTGGTCAACTGCGGTCATGCGCCGCCGCTGGTGGTCCGCGCCGACCGGACCGTCGAGACGCTCAAGCTGCCCGTGCGGCGCGGGCTCGGCGGCCGCGCCAGCCCGCGCCCGTCCGAGTTCGTCACCACGCTCAGCCCGGGCGAGCGGCTGGTGCTCTTCTCCGACGGCGTGGTCGCCGACGGGGCGGGCCAGGCGGGCTTGAGCTACGACGACGTGGCGGAGGCGGCGCTGCGCTCCGAGCGCGGCTCGGCCGCCGACACCGTGCGGCAGGTCCATCGCGCGGTGCTTGAAGCCAGCGGGTCGGATCTGCGCGACGACGCGACCGTCGTCTGCCTCGCCGCCGAGTGACGCGTCCCGCCGCCGGGACACTTCGTACCGAAATCTGTCCCATCTCCCGTCAAGTTGTCCCGCGACCGGGTACGGGTTGCGCATGGGGGACATGGAGCAGGACGAGCCCGGGCGCGTGCGCCTGCGCGCGTACGTCGTCGAGGAGGCGGCGGGAACGCTGACGATCCCGGTGCGCCGGGAGGAGATCCGCGTCGAGCGCGAGCCGGCCGCGGGCGCCGAGGACGACGAGCAACGTTGAGGACCGCGACCGTTCGACAAGCCGAGGAGCAGGCGCTGTTCGCGCGGCTCGCGCGCGAGAACACGCCGGCGGCCCGCGCGGCGGTCGTCGAGCGCTTCATGCCGCTCGCCCGCCAGATCGCGCGCCGCTACAGCCGCGGGCTCGACCTCGAGGACTTCGAGCAGATCGCCGCCGTCGGGCTGGTGAAGGCGATCGACCGCTTCGACCCCGAACGCGGGCTCGCCTTCACCTCGTTCGCCGTCCCGACGATCGCGGGCGAGATCAAGCGCTACCTGCGCGACCACGCGTGGTCCGTGCGCGTCCCGCGCGACCTGCAGGAGACCTACATCCGGCTCGACCGCGCGACCGCGGACCTGACGCCCGAGCTCGGCCGGGCGCCTACCGCGGCCGAGCTGGCCGAGCGGGTCGGCAGCACGGTCGAGCTCGTCCTCGAGGCCCGTCAGGCCGTGACCGCCCGCCGCGCCGTCTCGCTCGACCAGCCCACGCCGGGCGAGGAGACGATCGGGACGCTCGTCGGCACCGAGGAGGCGGGCTTCGAGGCCGCCGAGCGGTCCGCGCTGCTGGACGCGCTGCTGCGCGACCTCACCGACCGTGAGCGCCGCATCCTGCACCTGCGCTTCGCCGAGGACCTCACGCAGACGGAGATCGGCGAGCGCGTCGGGCTCTCGCAGGTGCAGGTCTCACGGCTGATCCGTCAGGCCATCACGCGGCTGCAGAAGAGCGCGGCCGAGAACTAGAACGAGCGCCAGCTGCCACGGCTCAGGAAGAAGCCGTGGCTGCCGTTGCGGCACGTGAGGCCCTTCTCGGTCGAAGTGCAGCGCAGCCGGCCGAACGTGCGCGACTGGCCGTAGCGCAGCACCTTCGCGCTGCGCTCACTCGCGGCCGGGCCGACGTCCCCGGCGCACACGATCGGCGTCGCCCGGCCCGAGCGGGTGAGCGCGACGCGCGTGTCCGAGTACGCGCCCGCGCCGCCGCAGTCGCGCTTGGCCGGCTTGGGCCGCAGCCCGGACTTGATCTCGCACTCGACGCGCGAGCTCGAGCCGTCGCAGACGATGTTGCCGGACGGGGTCTTGAAGTACGCGCCGTGCGCGGCGCCGGTGAGAGCCGCGAACAGCGCGGCGGTGAGAACGAGGAGGCGCATGTCGAGGCGCGAGGCTACGGGCCGCGCGGTCGCGTGCCCACCGCCCCTAGGTGTTGTGCGCACCACCCGCATGAGCCGGCTGGGCCTGGGTATGACCACCCTGTCGAGATTCAGCGAAAGGAGCCCCCATGGGTGACGGCACGGCAGACAAGCTGAAGGGTCACGCGAAAGAGGCCACGGGCGAGGTGACCGGCGACGACGAGCTCAAGCGTGAGGGCAAGGTCGATCGCACGTCCGGCACGGTCAAGGACAAGGTCGGCGACGCCGCCGACAAGGTCAAGGACACGCTCAAGTAGCCAGCACGGCGACGGTCGCGAAGCGGCCGGTCACGTGCGGCTCGCGGCGGTGCGAGTAGAACTCGTCCAGCGCGCGGGCGGTGGAGACACCGGCGACCTCGATCTGCGTCACGCCTGCGGAGCGCAGGTCGAGCTCGTTCGCCGCCCACAGGTCGAAGAGGGCCTTGCCGCCGCCGAGCTCGCGCAGGATCGGGGCGTCTGAGCCGTAGGCGTCCCGCGCGCGGGTGATGACGTCCTCGCCGACCTCGTACTCCTCGGGCCCGATCGAGGGCCCGATCGCGGCGATCACCGCCGCGGGGTCGGTGCCGAAGCGTGCCGTCATGGCGCGCACGCTCGCGGACGCGATGCGCGCGCAGGTGCCCTGCCAGCCCGCGTGGGCGAGCCCGAGCGCGTGGTGCTCGGGGTCGTAGGCGAGCACGGGCACGCAGTCGGCCATGATCACGCACAGCGGAAGGCCGGGCGTGTTCGTGATCAGCGCGTCGGCGCCGTTCACGAGCTGCGGCGCGTCGACGTGGGCGACCACGTCGCTGTGCACCTGCTTGCACCACACCGCGCGGTCCGGCAGCCCGTAGGTCCGGAACAGACGCGGCGCGTGGTCATCCCTCACCTTCGAGCTGAGGTCGAGATCATCACGTCTGGTGGTCACCAGCGCGTCGACCGCGTCCGGCAGCGTCTCGAAGCGGTAGACGCGCAGGCCGTCGCGGTCGTCAGCGCGCACGGGCCAGCTCCGCGAAGTGGTCGCCGCGGGCGGCGAAGTTCTTGTGCGTGTTGAAGCTCGGCGCGGCGGGGGAGAGCAGGACCACGGTGCCGGGCTGGGCCGCCGCGCGCGCCGCCGCCACCGCCGCCGGCAGATCCGGGACGAGCTCGGCCTCGCCGTCCGCCGCGCGCACCGCGTCGACCAGGCGTGAGCCCGTGTCCGGCAGGCCCAGTACCCGAGCGCCGCGAGCCGCGAGCACCGTGCCGAGCTCCGTGTAGTCCTGCGAGCGCTCGAACCCGCCGCCGATCAGCACCACCTGCGCGTCGGGGAAGCTCTCGACCGCGAACTTCGCCGCCTCGGGCTCGGTCGAGATGCTGTCGTCGACCCAGCGCACGCCGTCGGCCTCGTGGACGATCTGCAGCCGGTGGTCGAGACCGACGAAGTCCTTCAGGGCATCGATCTCGAGCGGGACGCCGGCCGCCTCCACCGCCGTGAACGCCCCGCACACGTTGAGCGCGTTGTGGCGGCCGATCAGCGGCAGCTCGGACACGACGACGTCCCCGCGTGCGACCGCCCCCTCCTCGGTCACGTGCCACCCGGGAGCGGCGCCGAACGTGAACGCCTCGGCCTCTGGGACGCGCGGCGCGGCCATCACGGCCTCCGACGTCGCGTTGAGCACGCAGCGCCGCACGCCGTCGAGCGTCAGCAGCCGCAGCTTGTCGCGCCGGTAGGCCTCGACGCTCCCGTGCCAGTTGACGTGCTCGGCGTAGACGTTGCTCACGACCGCGGTCTCGGGGCCCGTGGCGAGGTCGGCGATCTGGTAGCTGGAGAGCTCGATGACGGCCAGGGCGTCGTCATCGAGCAGGTCCAGCGCCGGCGCCCCGATGTTCCCGCCCAGCCGCACCTCCACGCCTGCGCGCGCGATCAGGTGGGCGATCAGCTTCGACGTCGTCGACTTGCCCTTGGTCGCGGTCACGCCGATCACGCGACGGCCCTCGCGCTCGGCCATCCACAGCGCCGTCGGCGTGGTGGTCCTCAACCCGCGCAGCTCGGGCCGGTAGATCGAGACGCCGGGGGAGCGCACCACCACGTCGCACCCACGCAGCGCGTCCGCGCCGGACGCGTCCACGACGCGCGCGCCGTCGGTCAGCTCCGGCGCGTCCGCCGGCTCCTCCAGCACGACCACCGCGATCCGCGCGCGCGGCAGCTGGGCCGCCACGTGCCGTGCGAACGAACGCGTCTCCAGGCCCGCGCCCCAGACGCCGATCGTCAGCCCGTCAAGCGCCGAGAAGCGCATGCACGTGCTCGATCAGCTCGTCCGGCACGTTGTGCGCGTCGCTCAGCCGCAGCACCGCTGCGACGTCCGGGTGGCGCGTCGGCAGCACCTCACGGACGAGCCGGGCGACGACCGTGTGGTCCTTCCAGCGCTCGTCGTCCGCGAGCAGCAGGATCGCCGCCGCGGACTCCTCCTCCTCACCCACGCACTCGAACGGCTTGTGCCCGCCGGTCGCGGTCAGCAGCGCGAAGCCCTCGTACTGGTCCTCGAGGTCGAGCATCGGCTTGTGGAAGATCGCCTCCAGCGCGGACGGTTCCATGTACGGCGCCAGGATCAGGAACACGAAGCGGCACTTCGGGCAGTTCCCGCACCACGACGACGCCCGCAGCGCGGGGTCCAGCCGGAAGATCGCGTTGCAGCTCGTGAACGCGCCGTGATACGCCGGCATCCCCGCGAAGGTCCGCGCGATCCCCAGCTCGGAGGCCGGCCGCAGCAGCGAAAAGATGTCCACCGGGGCACCCGTCTCGGCCACCGCGCCGCGCAGCAGCGCCTCGGCGCGTGCGCTCTTGGAGAATTGGTGGTTGACCTCGATGCCGTCGTAGACGACGTTCCCCGAGGACGCGCTGCGCTCGTTGGCCAGCGTCACGGCGTCGTAGCCGTTCAGCGCGGCGGTGAGCAGCGCCACGCAGGACACGATCGCCGTGATCGGCACGTGCCCGTTGAGCGCGCCCGACCGGTTGAGCTCACCGAGCAGCTCGAGCGGCAGCCGCCGCTGCGCGACCACGTGCTCGACGCCCGCCACCGCTGCCGTGCGCTGCATCGCGGGGTTGTCACGGACGGAGAACAGCGTGAAGTCGAGGCCGGAGCGGCGCACGATCTCGAGCGCCACGATCGAGTCCTTGCCGCCACCGATCGGCACCAGCACGCGTGACAACGACCGCGCGGGCGCCTCACGCACGAGGCCCTCGCGCGGGAACTTCGGCCGCGGCAGCGCCGGCAGGTGGTTGACCACCGCGAACTCGCCCAGGCCCTCGGAGTACAGCGCCTCCAGGAAGTCCGCCGCCGCCGGGCCGGGCACCGCGCCCTCGAACGCCACCTCGGGCGGCGCCGCCGTCTTGTAGTAGGACACGCCCGCGACCCAGTGCAGCAGGTCGAGGATCGGCTCCACGCGCGCGAGGTCCGCGCCCTCGGGCACCGGCACCTCGAGCTCCTCGACGAACTCGTGCTCGTCGTCGAGCGCGTACCCGAGGCGCACGACGCCGTCGGCCGACAGGGAGCGCTCGGTGAAGCGGAACGTGCGGTACTTCGAGGGGTCGAACAAACCGCGCATGAGGGTATTACCGCGCCAGGCGCTCCCGGGCGACCGCGATGACGTCCTGCGGCGCGGCCACCCGTCGCACGTCCCAGCCCGCGGCCCGCAGCCGCTCGTCCCGGCGGGCGTCGTCGCGCCGGTCCGGGGCGCGCCCGTGGTGCGGGCCGTCGAGCTCGATCACGAAGCTGCGGTCCGGCCAGTGGAAGTCGACCTCCTCGCCGAGGAGCTTCGTGTTGACGAGCGGCCGGGGGAGGCCCGCCTCGGCGAGCGCGACGACCGCCTCGACCTCGCCGCGGCTGCGGGTTCCCGCCGAGCCGGCCTCGTACAGCGCGATGGCGGTTTTGAGGAGGCCCAGTTGCGACCGTTCGCGCGGTCCATCGCGTCCTGCGTGGCGAGCAGCGAGTACAGCCCGAGGTACGCCGCCTGGCGGATCACCGCCGTGATCTCGTCGGGCACCGTGACGACGTCGGTGAGGTCGACGAGCAGGCGGTGCACCATCGTCACCGGGATGCCCCGGCGATCGGTCCGGTCGCGCGGGTCGATCGTGGCGCGGCGGAACCGCGTGCCCGAGGGCGACCGACGCTTGCTCGGGACAATGACATCGATGAGGGAGGCGCGCCCACGTGCGACCTCGAGGAGCTCCGCCGCTGCCCAATGGCTCAACAACGCGCCGGGGCCCGCCGCGAGTACCGCGGCGAGCAGTTCGCCCTCACGTGAGAGCGGGCCGAGCGAGTACACGCCGCGGTAGCGCCGGTGGAGCCGGCCGCCTTGCACCCGCCGCGTGATCTGGCCGTCGTCCAGTCCGGCTGCGTGCAGCTGCGTTCGTGAGATCAGGCCGTGCTGGCGCTCGGCGAAGGCGGCGATCGCGAGGTCCACGCCGGGTGCGGTCGGAAACTTGTCCTGAGAACAAGGAATCGACCGCACCCCCGCATCCTTGCGCGGCGCGCTGGCACGGATCTACGCGCGATTGCACCAAATCTGTGCCAAACGCGTGAAGCTATCATCGAATTCGATGAGCTTCTCACCGATCTCGGTCCCGCTGTCGATCTTGGACCTGGCGCAGATCCCGGAGGGCGGGAATGCGCAGACCGCCCTGCACCGCAGCCGCGAGCTCGCCCAGCACGCGGAGCGGCTCGGCTACCGGCGCTTCTGGCTGGCTGAGCACCACAACATGGCCGGGATCGCGTCCGCGGCCACGTCCGTGGCGATCGGCTTCGTCGCCGAGGGCACGAGCACGATCCGCGTCGGCGCGGGCGGGATCATGCTCCCGAACCACTCGCCGCTCGTGATCGCCGAGCAGTTCGGGACGCTCGACGCGCTGTATCCGGGCCGGATCGACCTCGGGCTCGGGCGCGCGCCCGGCACCGACATGCCGACGATGCGCGCGCTGCGCCGGGACAACACCAGCGCGGACACGTTCCCGCAGGACGTGCAGGAGCTCCAGCAGCTGCTCGGCGACCCGTTCCCCGACCAGCACATCCAGGCCGTTCCGGGCCAGGGCAGCCACATCCCGCTGTGGATCCTCGGCTCGAGCCTGTTCGGCGCGCAGCTCGCCGCGGCGCTCGGCCTGCCGTACGCGTTCGCGTCGCACTTCGCGCCCGCCGCGCTCGTCCCCGCCATCCACGTCTACCGCGAGTCGTTCCGGCCGTCCGAGCAACTGCAAGAACCGCACGTGATGCTCGCGGCCAACGTGATCATCGCCGACACCGACGAGGAAGCCACAAAACTCGCGACCAGCCAGCAGAAGTCGTTCATCGACGGCGCGTTCCGGCGCCAGCGCACGCTCCTGCAGCCGCCGATCGACGACATCGAGGCCTACTGGACGCCGCAGGAGAAGCAGCAGCTGCAGAGCATGCTGAGCTGCTCGTTCATCGGCTCGCCCGAGACCGTCCACCAGCAGATCAGCGCCTTCGTGGACGAGCACCAGCCGGACGAGCTGATCGTCGCCACGAGCGCGTTCGACCAGCAGGCGCGGATCGACTCGCTGGAGCGCCTCGCGAGCCTGACGGATGCCGCCGTACGCGCTTGAGCCGCCGGCGTCCGCGCACGCCGAGATCCGCGCCGCGCTGCACGAGCTCGTGGGGCGCTTCCTGGCGGACTACGACCGCGCGGCGCAGGCGCACGGCCTCACGCTGACGCAGGCGCGCGTGCTCGGCTTCGCGTCCTGCGAGCCGCTGTCCCAGCGCGAGCTGGCGCAGCGCTTCGGCTGCGACCCGTCGAACATCAGCGTGATCGTCGACCGGCTCGTGGAGCGCGGCCTGGTCGAGCGCCGGCCCGACCCGGCGGACGGGCGCGTGAAGCTGATCGCGGCGACGGACGCCGGGCAGGAGACGGCCCAGCGCTGCTGCGCGGCGCACGAGTTCCCCGCGCTCGACCAGCTCACGCCGGACGAGCGCGAGACCGTCCGTGCCGGGCTCACACTCCTCACGCGCGGCTGACGCCACAATCCACGCGTGGAGCACGTCGACGTCGTGATCGTGGGCGCCGGTCTGAGCGGGATCGGCGCCGCCCGCCATCTGCAGGACCGGCTGCCGGACCTGTCGTTCGCGCTGCTCGAGGCGCGCGACGCGATCGGCGGCACGTGGGACCTGTTCCGCTATCCGGGCGTGCGCTCGGACTCGGACATGCAAACGCTCGGGTACCGCTTCAAGCCCTGGACGGACGAGAAGGCGCTGGCGGACGGCCCGTCGATCCTCGAGTACGTGCGCGAGACCGCGCGCGAGACCGGAGTCGACCGGCACATCCGCTTCAACCACAAGGTCACGGACGCCGCGTGGGCGGACGGGCGCTGGACGCTGACGATCGAAGGCCAGGAGCCGCTCAGCTGCTCTTTCCTGTACGTGTGCGGCGGCTATTACCGCTACGACGAGGGCTACCTGCCGTCGTTCGCCGACCGCGAGGCGTTCACCGGCGAGATCATCCACCCGCAGTTCTGGCCTGAGGACTTCGACTACACGGGCAAGCGGATCGTCGTGATCGGCTCAGGCGCCACCGCGGTGACGATCGTCCCCGCGATGGCCGACAAGGCCGCGCACGTGACGATGCTGCAGCGCTCACCCACGTACATCCTCTCGCTGCCGTCCAAGGACAAGCTCGCGCTCAAGCTGCGCAAGCTGCTCGGCGACCGCCGCGGTTACCAGGTGACCCGCTGGAAGAACGTCGCGGTCTCGACGCTCGTCTACCAGCTCTCCCAGCGCTTCCCGACCTTGATGCGCAAGGTGATCCGCAAGGGCGTTATCGCGCGCGTGCCGCCCGGCTATCCCGTCGACACCCACTTCAACCCGACCTACGGTCCGTGGGACCAGCGCCTGTGCCTGGTGCCCGACGGTGACCTGTTCCGCGCGCTGCGCAAAGAACAAGCGTCGATCGTCACCGACCGGGTCGAGCGCTTCACGCCCACCGGCATCCAGCTCGCCTCCGGGCAGCACCTCGAAGCCGACGTCATCGTGACCGCCACCGGCCTCAACCTGCAGGCCTTCGGCGGGATCGCGCTCACCGTCGACGGCCAGCCGGTCCACCTGCCCGACCACCTCGCCTACAAGGGCATGATGCTCTCCGACGTGCCGAACTTCGTGTTCACGATCGGCTACACGAACGCGTCCTGGACGCTCAAAGCCGATCTCGTCGCGGAGTTCACGTGCCGCGTGCTCGCCCACATGCGCGAGGGCGGCTACACCACCTGCGTGCCGGTCGACGACGGCGGCGTGCCCCGCAAGCCGCTGCTCGACTTCGAGGCCGGCTACGTCCAGCGCAGCCTCCACCTGTTCCCTCAGGCGGGCGCGAAGGCCCCGTGGCGGCTGGGCATGAACTACGCGCAGGACGTCGTCACCCTGCGCCACGGCAAGCTCGACGACGGTGCGCTGCGCTTCACCGCGTAGAGTGCGCGCACCGTGGCCGTCCTGCTGATCGGCACCCTCGACACCAAAGGCGAAGAGCTCGCGTTCCTGCGCTCGCGGTTGCGGCAGAGCGGGGTGGACGTGCTCCTGGCGGACGTGGGCACCGGCGGGCCGCCCACGGTCGAGCCGGACATCGCGCGCGAGGAGATCGGCGACGTGCACGACGAGCGCGGCGCCGCGGTGCGCGCGATGGCGGACGGCGCGGCGCGGCTCGCGCGGCGGCTCTACGACGCGGGCGAGCTCGACGGCGTGCTCGGCGCGGGCGGCTCGGGCAACACCGCGATCGCGACCGCGGCGATGCGCGCGCTGCCGGTCGGCGTGCCGAAGCTGATGGTCTCGACGATGTCCGCCGGCGACTGCCGCGACTACGTCGGCGGGACCGACGTCACGCTGATGGCGTCGGTCACCGACATCGCGGGGTTGAACTCGATCTCGGCGCAGATCCTGGCCAACGCCGCGGGCGCGATGGCGGGGATGGTGGGCGCGCCGCCGCTCGAGCCACAGGACCACAAGCCGCTCATCGGGGCGACGATGTTCGGCGTCACGACGCCGTGCGTGGATCATGCGCGCAAGCGGCTCGAGCAGCGCGGGTACGAGGTGCTCGTGTTCCACGCCACCGGTACCGGCGGACGCGCCATGGAGGCGCTGGTGGAGTCGGGCTTCCTGGCCGGCGTCCTCGATGTGACCACCACGGAGCTCGCCGACGATCTCGTGGGCGGCGTCCTCACCGCCGGCCCGGACCGGCTGGAGGCGGCGGGCCGCCACGGGCTCCCGCAGGTGGTCTCGCTGGGCGCGCTGGACATGGTCAACTTCGGCGCGCGCAGCACGGTGCCGTCGCAGTTCGAGCACCGCGTCCTGTGCGAGCACAACCCGTCCGTGACGCTCATGCGCACCACGCCCGAGGAGTGCGCGGAGCTCGGGCGCAGGATCGCGCGCAAGCTCGCGCGGGCCACCGGGCCGACCGCGCTGTTCGTCCCTTTGCAAGGCCTGTCGCTGCTCGACGCACCCGGGCAGCCGTTCCACGATCCGGAGGCCGACGCGGCGCTGTTCGACGCGCTGCGCCCGGCCGCCGGCGACGTCGAGGTGATCGAGATGGACTGCAGCGTCAACGACCCGGCGTTCGCGGAGGCGATGGCCGACAGACTCGCCGCGCAGCTGTGACGGGCGACCAGGCCCGGGCGCGGCTGAAGGCGACCCTCGAGCACGGCGGCGTGATCATCGGCTCCGGCGCGGGCACGGGCCTGTCGGCCAAGTGCGCGCAGGACGGCGGCGCGGACCTGATCATCATCTACAACTCCGGCCGCTACCGGATGGCGGGCCGCGGCTCGCTCGCCGGGATGATGCCCTACGGCGACGCCAACGCGATCGTGCTCGAGATGGCGCGCGAGGTCTTGCCCGTGGCGGGCGACACGCCCGTGCTCGCCGGTGTGTGCGGGACCGACCCGTTCCGCGACATGCGCCGCTTTCTCGCCCAGCTCGAGGACGAGGGGTTCGCCGGCGTGCAGAACTTCCCGACCGTCGGCCTGATCGACGGCACCTTCCGGGCCAACCTGGAGGAGACGGGAATGGGCTACGCGCTCGAGGTCGAGATGATCCGCACCGCCGCCGCGATGGGCCTGCTGACCGCGCCCTACGTCTTCGATCCCGAGCAGGCCGAGGCGATGGCGGCCGCCGGCGCCGACGTGCTCGTCCCGCACATGGGCCTGACCACCAACGGCGCGATCGGCGCGCGCACGGCCAAGCCGCTCGAGCAGTGCGTGACCGAGATCCAGGCGATGCGCGACGCGGCGGTCAAGGTCAACCCCGACGTGATCGTCCTCTGCCACGGCGGCCCGCTCGCCGAGCCCGAGGACGCGCAGTACGTGCTCGACCACACCGAGGGCGTGGTCGGCTTCTTCGGCGCTTCGTCCACCGAGCGCCTGCCCGTCGAGCAGGCGCTCACGGACAACATGCGCCGCTTCAAGGCGTTGACTGCGTGAGCCCGATCGGGATCGACTTGAACTGCTCGGTGGTCTCCGAGAGCGCCTGCTCGACCGGCAGCCGCTCGACGCTCGACGCGCCCACGAACCCGACTGCGCCCGTCCGGCTCATCACGTAGGCCGCGTCTTCGGGGGTCGCGATCGGCCCGCCGTGGCAGAGCACCAGCACGTCGGGGTTCTGCGCCACCGCGGTCGCGCCGATGTCCTGCACCTGCTCGCACGCGACGTCCAGCGACATCGCCTCCTCGGCGCTCATGCCGATGCTGCCGCCGACGGTCAGGCCCATGTGGGCGATCACGGCGTCCGCGCCCGCCGCCGCCATCGCCGCCGCCTCCTGCGGGTTGAAGACGTAGACGATCGTGAACAGCCCGAGCTCGTGCGCGGTGCCGATCATCGCGACCTCGCGCGCGAAGCCGAGGTCGGAGGCCTCGAGCTCGCGCCGGATACGGCCGTCGAACAGGCCCACGGTCGGGAAGTTGTTCACGCCCGAGAAGCCCGCCTCGATGACCTGGCCGAGGAAGCGGCGCATCACCCGCGTGGGGTCGGTGCCGTTGACGCCCGCGATCACCGGCGTGCGCTTGACCACGGGCAGGATCTCGCGCTCGCCCATCTCCATCACGATCGCGTTCGCGTCCCCCAACGCGAGCAGGCCGCACATGGAGCTGTGCCCGGCCATGCGGAAGCGGCCGGAGTTGTAGACGATCACGAGATCGGCCCCACCGCGCTCGATGAACTTCGCGGAGATCCCCGTGCCCGCGCCGGCGCACACGATGGCCTGCTTTCGCTCGATTTGGCTCTGCAGGCGACTAATCACCTGCTGCCGCGTGAACTGCATCCAGCGCCTCTCCCCAATTTCGTCGACAAGCAACGTAAATATACCGGCGATGCAAGTTAACGCCAGCCGTGGACGACGTATAGTGGTCGGCGCTGTGGCAGTTCCGTCGACACTTCGGCTGGCGCGGACCGGTGAGGTCCTCGATCTGCTGCGACGCGGCGGAGCCGAGACGACGGCCGACCTGGCGGCCGAGATGGGCGTCGCCCGCTCTACTGTCACCGAGCGTCTCGAGGTGCTCTTCCAGCACGGGCTGATCGTCACCGTGGGGGAGACGAGCGGCGCCCGCGGGCGCCCCGCCAGCCGGCTCGCCTTCAACGCCTCCGCCGGCGTGACGCTGGCCGCGCAGGTCGGCATGAGCGGCGTGCTGATGGCCGTGACCGACCTGGCCGCCGAGGTGCTCTGGTACCGCAAGGTGGACCTCGACGTCTCCAAGGGGCCGGAGGAGTTGCTGCGCGTCCTCGACGCGCACTTCAGCGAGGCGCTCAGCGACCTCGGCAAGCAGGCCGGGCGCCTGTACGGCATGGGCATCGGGCTCGCGGGCGACCTCGAGATCGCCGGCACGGCCGTGTCCTGGCGCGCCTTCCCGCTCGCCGACCGCCTGCGCGCGCGCTTCGAGTGCCCGGTGCTGGTCGACCGCGACGTGAACTTCCTCGCGCTCGGCGAGCACCGCACGAGTTGGCCCGACGCGCGCGTGTTCCTGTGCCTGAAGGTCGGCACGGTGATCGCGTGCGGGCTGATCATCGACGGCCAGGTGGTGCGCGGCGCGACCGGCTTGCTGGGCGAGGTCGGTCACACCAAGGTCGCCGGCGAGGACGCACCCTGCACCTGTGGTAGCACCGGCTGTCTTAACACCGTCGCCAGCGGCATGGCGCTCGCGGCCCAGCTCAACGAGCAGGGCTTCGACGTCCACAGCGCGCGCGAGGTGTCCGAGCTCGCCGACCGCGGCGTGCTCGAGGCCGTCCAGGCCGTCCGCGCCGCCGGCCGCCAGATCGGCGAGGTCATGGCCGCCGCCATCAACCTGCTCAACCCGGACGTGATCGCCGTCTGGGGCTACCTCGTGGACACCGGCGACCAGTTCCTCGCCGGCATGCAGGAAGCGATCTACAAGACGGCGCTCCCGGCCTCCGCCCGCGCCGTCTCGCTCGCGCGACCCCCGCACGGCGACGACGCCGGCCTGCGGGGCGCCGCGCTCACGGTGATCGAGCACACGCTCCAGCCCGAGGCGATCGACGCCTTCGTGGCTGACTCGGCCGCCGCCTAATCCGCCGCGTCACACGCCGTCACCGCGCGCTGTATGCGTCGCCGGTCCGTGCATTCCAAATGGATTATCTCGGCGATCCACAAAAAGAGTTGCACGCTCGCCGTTAATTGGTAGGGTTCGCCAAAGAGCGAGGAGAGGAGACTCGATGAACCCCTTGGGGGCATCGACATGGATTTGGACGTCCCCGTTCGGGGACGAGCAGCTCGGTTTGGTTGGCCGAGCCAAGGAATTCGGCTTCGACGTGTTGGAGATCGCGGTGGAGGAGCCGGGTCTGATCACGGGCACGCGGTTGCGCGACGCCGGTGAGCGGGCCGGCGTGACCTTCACGGTCTGCGGCGCGTTCGGCCCCGATCGTGATCTGTCGCACGAGGACGCCGGGATCCGCGCGACGGGAATCGACTACGTCAAGGCCTGCGTGGACTTGGCCGCCGAACTCGGCGCGCCGCACTTCGTCGGCCCGATGTACTCGGCCGTGGGCAAGACGCGCATGCTCGAGCCGCACGAGCGCGCCGCTCAGCGCGCGCTCGCGGCGGAGAGTCTCAAGCGCGTGGCCGAGTACGCGGCGCAACGCGACGTCAAGCTCGCCGTCGAGCCGCTCAACCGCTTCGAGACGGACCTGATCAACACGGCCGAGCAGGTGCTCGAGCTGCTCGACGAGGTCGGCTCGCCGCAGCTCGGCGTGCTGCTGGACACGTTCCACATGAACATCGACGAGAAGTCGATCGGCGACGCGGTGCGCCTCGTCGGCGATCGGCTCCTCCAGGTGCACACGTGCGAGAACGACCGCGGCACGCCCGGCACCGGCCACATCCCGTGGAGCGACCTCTTCGGCGCGCTCCGCGACATCGACTTCGACGGCCCGCTGGTGATCGAGTCCTTCACCCCTGAGCTGAAGGAGATCGCGAAGGCCGTGTCCCTGTGGCGTCCCCTCGACGCCCCGAGCGACGAGCTCGCCAAGCGCGGCGCCGCGTTCCTGCGCGAGTCGCTGACCCCCGCCGTCGCGGCCTGAGACGAGGAGACCCTGTGATTCGAGTGGCGATGATCGGGCTCGGCTTCGGCGCCGAGTTCATCCCGATCTACCAGCAGCACCCGGACGCGGAGCTGGCGGCGATCTGCCGCCGCGATCGGGCGGGCCTCGACGAGGTGGGCGACCACTTCGGCGTCGACAAGCGCTACACGGACTACCGCGAGCTGCTCAAGGACCCGGACATCGACGCGGTCCACATCAACTCGCCGATCCCCGACCACGCGTGGATGACGCTCGAGGCGCTGGAGGCCGGCAAGCACGTGGCGTGCACCGTGCCGATGGCGACGTCCATCGAGGACTGCCAGAGGATCGTCGACGCGGTCGAGCGGACCGGCCTGAAGTACATGATGATGGAGACGGTCGTCTACGCCCGCGAGTACCTGTACATCAAGGAGCTCTACGACACGGGCGAGCTCGGCAAGCTGCAGTTCCTGCAGGCCAGCCACATGCAGGACATGGACGGGTGGCCCGACTACTGGCCCGGGCTGCCGCCGATGTGGTACGCGACGCATTGCGTGGGGCCGATGCTGGCGCTCACGGATGCGACCGCCGAGGTCGTCTCCTGCTTCGGCTCGGGCACGATCCGCGACGAGCTGATCGAGCACTACGGCTCGCCGTTCGCGGTCGAGTCCGCGCACATCAAGCTGCAGGACTCCGACGTCTCGGCGCGCATCTACCGCAGCCTGTTCGACGTCGCGCGCCAGTACCGCGAGAGCATCGACGTCTACGGCTCCAAGCAGGCGTTCGAATGGACGCTGATCGAGGGCGGCAAGCACGTGCTGCACACGGCCAAGAAGCCCGAGCCCGAGATCCCGCAGGAGATCGACGTGCCGGACTTCGCGCACCGCCTGCCGGAGCCGATCCAGCGCTTCACCACCAAGGGCGTCTACGACGACGAGGAGACGCATCTCTCCTTCACCCAGGGCGCGGGCCATGGCGGCTCGCACCCGCACCTCGTGCACGAGTTCGTGTCCGCGCTCACCGAAGCCCGGGCCCCGTTCCCGGACGCCCGCCGCTCGGCCAACTGGACGTGCGTCGGCCTGTGCGCGCACGAGTCCGCGCTCAAGGGCGGCGAGCTCGTGCGCCTGCCCGAGTTCACCCTGCGGCCGGAGGCCGTCGCGGGCTGATGAGCATGCCGGCCACAAAGGCGGCGGAGCGGGTCGAGCTGACCAACCAGCTCGGCATGTCGGTGTCCGTGCTCACGTACGGCGGGATCCTGCAGACGGTGCGGCTGCCCGACGGCTTCAACGTCGCGCTCGGCCACGACGACGTCGCCGACTACGAGCACGCGGTGCCGCGGTACATGGGCGCGCTGATCGGGCGCTACGCGAACCGGATCGCCGGCGCGCGCTTCACGCTCGACGGCGTCGAGCACGAGCTGACGGCCAACGACGGGCCCAACTGCCTGCACGGCGGCGACGAGTTCGACCGCGCGCTGTGGGCGGCCGAGCCCGTCCGCGACGGCGTCCGGTTGACCCACGTCAGCCCGGACGGCGAGCACGGCTTCCCCGGCACGGTCACCGCGCACGTCACCTACACGCTCGCGCCGCGGCGCAACCAGCTCAAGCTCGACTTCGAGGCGACCACGGACGCGCCGACGGTCGTGTCGCTCACGACGCACAGCTACTGGCGGCTCGGGGACGGCGTCCCGGTCCTGCAGATCCTCGCCGACCGCTATACGCCGGTCGACGCCCAGTTGATCCCGACGGGTGAGATCGCCTGGGTCGCGGGCACCGAGATGGACTTCCGGGTCGCGCGGCGGCTCGAGCGCGAGTACGACCACAACTGGGTGCTCAACGCCCAGGGGCTTGCGGCGGTGCTGCGCGATCCCGCCTCCGGCCGCGTGCTGCGCCTCAGCACGACCGAGCCGGGGCTGCAGGTCTACACGCACACGGGGGTCGCGCTCGAGCCCCAGCGCTTCCCGGACTCGCCCAACCAGCCGCACTTCCCGACCGCGGTGCTGCGGCCGGGGCAGACGTGGCGGGCGACGACGACCTACGACTTCGAGGTCCGGCGATGAACCAGTTCGTCACCGTGACGCTCAACGGGCTCACGCTCGCGGCGCTGTACTTCGTGGTCGCGAGCGGGTTCACGCTGATCTTCGGCCTGATGCGCGTCGTCAACATGGCGCACGGCGCGCTGTACCTGCTCGGCGGCTACATCGCGCTGGAGATCCAGACGCGCTGGTTCGAGGACGAGGGCTCCGGTCTGGGCCTCTCGCTCAGCGGCGCCTCCGACACCGAGTACAGCGTCTTCGCCTGGTTCGTCCCGCTCGTGCTGGCGACGCTGATCATCGGCGTCCTCGGGGTGGTCCTGCAGCAGGTGTTCCTGCGCTGGAACCAGGGGCAGGACCTGCGCCAGGCGCTGATCACGATCGCGCTGAGCGTGATCCTGGCCGACCAGATGCTCGCCTACTGGGGCGGCATCTCCAAGGACATCGCGGCGCCTTCCGCGTGGCCCACCAGCATCACGCTCCCGGGCGACGTGCGCTTCGGCTTCTTCCGCGGCGTGGTCGTGCTGGCCGCGGCGCTGATCATCGGCCTCGGCCTGTACCTGATCATCAAGCGCACGCGCTTCGGCAAGATCGTGCGCGCCGGCGTCGACGACCGCGACATGGTCTCCGCGCTCGGCATCAACGTCAACCGCGTCTTCATCGGGATGTTCTTCCTGGGCGCGATGCTCGCGGGCATCGGCGGCGTGCTGGGCGGGACGATGATTTCGCTCGCGCCCGGCCAGGACACGGCGTTCCTGCTGAACTCGCTGATCGTCGTGATCATCGGCGGGATGGGGTCGCTGGGCGGCGCCGCCATCGGCGCGCTCGCGCTCGGCCTCGTGGACGCGTACGCGGACGTCTACCTCGTCTTCGGCGACGTCGATCTCACCAACTACTCGATCATCGTGACGTTCGCGCTGCTCGTGGGCGTGCTCGCCGTGCGGCCGCTCGGCCTGTTCGGGAGGCCCGCATGAACCCCATCGTCTCGACGAAGCGGTTCTCGTGGCCGGCGCTGATCGTCGTCGTCGCGCTGGCCGCGATCGCGCCGCTGCTGGTCAGCGACTTCTTCCTGAACTCGATCCTGACCAAGGCGCTGTGGCTCGGCATCGCGGCCGCGAGCCTGATCTTCCTCGCGGCGTACGCCGGGATGGTCTCGCTCGGCCAGGTCGGCATCTACGGGATCGCGGGCATGGCCTACGCGAACCTGGTGCTCGCCGACGGTGGCGCGGGCGCGGCCTGGAACCCCTACCTGGCGCTGATCGGCGCGCTCGTCATCGCCACGGTCGTCGGGCTCGGCTTCGGCTGGATCGCGGCCCGCAGCGAAGGCATCTACTTCCTGATGATCACGCTCGCGTTCAGCGTGCTCGTCTACTACTTCTTCAGCCAGGTCACCGGGCTCTCGGGCTTCGGCGGCATCAACAGCGTGGACCTGCCGGGCGTGGTCGGCTCGCCCGAGACCGACCCGGTGCCGCGCTACTTCCTGACGCTCGTGGTCGCGGTCCTGGTCTTCCTCGGCCTCGGCGCGCTCTCGCGGACCGCGTTCGGCCTCGGCATGCAGGGCGTGCGCGACGAACCGGCCCGCATGCGCGCGCTCGGCTTCGACGTGACCCGGCACCGCACGCTGGCGTTCGGCGTCGCCGCCTTCGTCGCCGGGGTCGCCGGCGTGCTGTCGGTCTTCTACAACACCCGCATCACGCCGGGTTCGATCAACCTGGCGCAGACGATCGACGTCCTGATCGTGGCCGTCATCGGCGGTCTGTACCGGCTCGAGGGAGCGTGGGTCGGCGCGCTCACCTACGCGCTGATCGACAACTACTCGCGCGAGTGGGTGCCGGAAGTCGGCAACGTGCTCGGCCCCGCGCGCTTCAACACGCTGATCGGCGTGCTGTTCCTGATCATCGTCCTCGCGTCCCCAGGCGGCCTGATCGGCATCTGGGACTCGCTGATGGCGAAGGTCCGGACCCCACGCCGCGCACCGGCGCCCAAACCGGTGCCGCAGACAATCGAATAGTCACAGAGGGGAGAGAGGATGTTCAGACGTTCACACGTCGCGCTGGTCGCTGCGTGCGCGGTGTTCGCCGCCTGCGGGTCCGAGAGCAACGATGACGCCGACAAGGGCGCCGACACGAACAAGGCCGCGGAGGGCGGCGGTGGCGGCGATCCGATCAAGATCGGCTTCCTGTCGGACTGCGAGGGCGCGTTCGGCTCGTTCTTCGAGCCGACGGCCTCGGGCGCGAACCTCGCGCTGATCAAGTACGCGGGCGCCAAGCCGGCCGGCGAGAAGCCGACCGACGGCGTCACGGGCGCGACGATCGCCGGCAAGCCGGTGGAGATCGTCGGCTACGGCTGCGCGGACGACACCGCCGACAAGGCGATCGAGGAGACGCGCCGCCTGATGGAGCAGGAGGACGCCGACGTGCTGATCGGCCCGCTCTCCGGCGACGAGGGCATCGCGGTCGCCAACTACGCCAAGGAGCACCCGGACAAGACGTTCGTCAACGGCATCGCCGGCGCGCAGGACTCGACGCTGAAGGTGCAGGCGCCGAACTTCTTCCGCTTCCACCCGGACGGCGCGCAGTGGTCCGCGGGCCTGGGCGACTACGCCTACAACGAGCTGGGGTGGAAGAACGCGGCGATCATTGGTGACGACTACTCGTTCCCGTACACCTCGCTGGCCGGCTTCGTGGCCGAGTTCTGCGCCATCGGCGGCCAGATCCCCAAGCGCGTGTGGGCGCCGCTGGGCGAGGAGGACTACTCGTCCTACATCTCCCAGATCCCCGAGGACGTCGACGGCCTCTACGTCGGCATCGGCGGCTCGGGCCTGATCTCGTTCATCAAGCAGTACGAGGAGCAGCGCGGCCGCGTGGACACCGAGCGCATGCTCGGCAACGTCTTCTGGGACGACCCGCTCGTGCTCAAGGAGGTCGGCAAGTCGCTCGTGGGCGGCGTGACCTCCGCCATGACCGCCGCCGACTCGGACTCGCCCGAGGTCGCGGCCTACATCCAGGGCCTCAAGGACAACTACGGCGATGAGATCGCCGGCGCCGGCCCGTCCGTGTTCACCTACGGCTACTACACCGGCATGACGGCGCTGATCAAGGCGCTGGAGGCCGTCGGCGGCGACGTCGCCGACCAGAGCAAGCTGCAGGCCGAGCTGGCCAAGACCACGCTGTCCGGCGACGAGGCCCCGTGGGGCGACGTCAAGCTCGACTCCAACCGCCAGGCGGTCTCGAACGTCTTCCTGAAGAAGATCGTCGAGGACACGACGGGCGACGGCGTGCCGGACGTGCAGACGTTCGCGCGCGTGAACGAGGTCGACCAGACCTTCAACGGCGCCTTCTCGGCCGACACGCCCGCTCCGGACCGCGACAACCCGAAGTGCGAGGCCGGCGAGGCCCCGCCGTGGGTCGGCAAGGCCGAAGACGTGAGCTTCGCGAAGAAGTAGTGATGTGATGGCGACCCCAGCAACAGCAGCCGAACCGGCGATCCTGCGCTTGAGCGGGATCGATCGCCGGTTCGGCGGGGTCCACGCCGTGCGCGGCGTGGACCTCGAGGTGCGGCCCGGCGAGCGCCGGGCCGTGCTCGGCCCCAACGGGGCCGGCAAGACGACGGTGTTCAACCTGATCTCGGGGGAGTTCCCGCCGAGCAGCGGTCGCGTCGAGCTCTTCGGCCACGACGTGACGAACCTGCCCGCCCGCAAGCGCGCCCGCATGGGGCTCTCGCGGACGTTCCAGACGTCGCGGCTGTTCGCTGGGCTGAGCGTCGAGGACAACCTGTTCCTCGGCGCGCTGGGCGTGGGCGCGGGGCACCTGCGGATGGTGCCCTCGTCCAAGGACGGTCGCCTGCGCGAGCAGGCGCGCGCGATGGCGTCGCAGGTCGGCCTCGACAGCCGGCTCGACGACCTCGTGATGGACCTCTCGCACGGTGAGCAGCGCCAGCTCGAGGTGGGCATGGCGCTGGTCGCCGAGCCGAAGCTGCTGATGCTCGACGAGCCCGCCGCCGGCCTCTCGCGCGCGGAGCGCGTGAAGCTCACGGAGATGCTGCTCGGGCTGGATGAGTCGATCACGCTGATCCTCATCGAGCACGACATGGACGTCGCCCTGCGCGTGGCGCAGTGGGTGACGATGATGCACGACGGCGCGGTGATCGTGGAGGGCACGCCGGAGGAGATCCGCGGCAACCAGACCGTGCACGACCTCTACCTGGGATCGGGGCTGATCTCGCATGAGTGAGCCGCTGCTGGTCATCGAGGACCTGCACGCCTACTACGGCACGGCGCACGTCGTCGAAGGCGCGTCGCTCACGATGGGCGCCGAGCCCGTCGCGCTGATCGGCCGCAACGGCATGGGCAAGTCGACGCTGTGCAAGGCGCTGTCGGGGACGCTCGGCGTCAACGGCCGCACGACGGGCTCGGTCCGCCTCGACGGGGCCGACATCCAGGGCAAGGCCGCGCACAAGATCGCCAAGGCGGGAGTCGGCTACGTGCCCCAGGGCCGGCGACTGTTCCAGTCGCTGACCGTGGACGAGCACCTGCAGATCGTGGGCGCGTCCTCGAAGGCCGCCTGGACGCCCAAGCGCGTCTACGAGCTGTTCCCGCGCCTGGCCGAGCGCAAGCACGTCTCCGGCACGTCGCTGTCCGGCGGCGAGCAGGAGATGCTCTCGATCGGCCGGGCGCTGCTCACCAACCCGAAGCTGTTGATCATGGACGAGCCGTCAGAGGGACTGGCTCCGACCGTGGTCGAGACGCTGATCGAGACGATCAAGGACCTCGCGGCCGCCGGTATGGGGCTGCTGGTGGTCGAGCAGAACCTCGGCGTTGCGACCGCGCTCGCCGATCGTGTAGTGGTGATGGTGTCCGGGTCGATCGCTACGGAGACGACCTCGGGCCAGCTGTTGTCCGACCCCGAGCAGCAGAAGCGCTACCTCGGGGTGGAACCGCTCGCCGAAGCGGCGTAAAGAGGAGAGAGGGAACTCATGAGGTTGAGAGGAGCGGTGGCGCTGGCCGCCGCATTGCTCGGGGTGGCCGCCCCATCGGCGGCGGCCCAGTCATCGCGCTACGACGTGCTCGTCTTCTCCAAGACGACCGGGTTCCGGCACACCGATTCGATCGCGGCCGGGCGCACCGGGATCCAGGCGATGGGCGCCGAGAAGAACTTCAACGTCACGTTGAGCGAGGACTCGTCCCTGTTCACCGACGCCGCGCTGCGCGACTTCGAGGTCGTCGTGATGCTCAACACCGACGGCGAGAACATCCTCAACGCCGCGCAGCGGACGGCGTTCGAGCGCTGGTACCAGCGCGGCAAGGGGCTCGTCGGCATCCACGCGTCCGCGAACGCGGACCGCAACTGGGAGTGGATGAACGAGGCGCGTGGCGGCTCGCTGTTCGCCAACCACCCGAGCGGCGCGCTGCAGTTCCAGCAGGCGACGGTCAACGTGGTGGAGCCGAATCACCCCTCCACGCAGGGGATTCCCGCCAACTGGGTGCGCACGGACGAGTGGTACAACTTCACGCAGGAGCCGGTCGGCGTCAAGACGCTGGCCAAGCTCGACGAGAGCACCTACGAGGAGCAGGACGGCAGCGCGGAGGCCGACGACCACCCGATCGCGTGGTGCTCGAACTACGACCGCGGCCGCAGCTTCTACACCGCCCTAGGCCACAACGGCTCGGCGTGGCAGGAGCCCGACTTCCAGAAGCACATCGTCGGCGCCATCGAGTGGGCGTCCGGGCTGGTTCCCGGTGACTGCGGCGCGCCGCGCGAGGGCATCCCGACCGACGCGTCCTTCGACAAGGTGACGCTCGACGACAACACCGAGAACCCGATGGAGATCGCCATCGCGCCCGGTGGCAACGTCTACTACGTCGAGCTCGCCGGCAAGGTCAAGTACTACAACGCCGCCACCGGCGCCGTCCGCGTCGTGGGCACGATCCCCGTGCACCGCGGCAACGAGAACGGCCTGCTCGGCATCGCGCTGGACCCGAACTTCGCCACCAACAAGTGGATGTACCTGTTCTACAGCGCGCCATCACCGGAGGAGCAGCACGTCTCGCGCTTCACGGTCAAGGAGGACGGCACGCTCGACATGGCGTCCGAGAAGGTGCTGCTGAAGATCCCGCACCAGCGGATCGTCTGCTGCCACTCCGCCGGCTCGATGACGTTCGGTCCCGGCGGCCTGCTGCACATCTCCACCGGCGACGACACCGAGCACGCGGCCTCGCAGGGCTACAACCCGATCGACGACGACAACCTGCGCAACAACCCGGGCGACAACCCGGACGCCGATCGCGCCTACGACGCCCGCCGCACCTCCGGCAACACGAACGACCTGCGCGGCAAGATCCTGCGCATCAAGCCCGAGCCGGACGGGACGTACTCGATCCCGAACGGCAACCTGTTCCCGCCGGGCATCTCGGACCCGCTGAAGACCAAGCCCGAGATCTACACCATGGGGCACCGCAACCCGTTCCGGATCCAGGTCGACCAGGAGACGGGCTGGGTCTACAACGGCGAGGTCGGCCCGGACGCGGGCGGCGAGAACGCCAACCGCGGCCCGCGCGGCTACGACGAGCTCAACCAGATCCGCCAGGCGGGCAACATGGGCTGGCCGTACTGCATCGCCGACAACAAGGCCTACCGCGACTGGAACTTCACCACGCAGGTCGCGGGCGAGACGTTCGACTGCGCCGGCGGCCCGAACAACACCTCCGCCTACAACACCGGCCTGGCCAAGACGCCCGGCGCGACCGGTGCGCTGCTGTGGTGGCCCTACAGCAGCGGCGACGGCTATCCGACCAACATCCCGGGCGGCTTCCCGTGGGCGAACGCGCCGACCCGGATCCCGCCGGGCAGCGGCCGCACCGCGATCGCCGGCCCGATCTACCACTACAACGCCGAGGCAGGAGCGGACACGCGGCTCCCCGCCTTCTACGACGACCAGGTGATCTTCGCGGACTGGTCGCGCGACTGGATCGCCACGATGCGCCTGAACGCGGAGGGCAAGCCGGCGGAGATCCGCGAGTTCATGCCCAACGCCGACTTCCGGCACCCGCAGGACATCGAGATGGGCCCGGATGGGCGCCTGTACGTGCTCGAGTGGGGCCGTGACTTCAACTACGCCGGCTCGGGCATCAACCCGGACTCCGGCCTCTACCGGATCGACTACGTCAAGGGCTCGCGCACGCCGCTGGCCAAGGCGTCCGCGGACAAGGACTCGGGCGTGTCGCCGTTGACGGTGACGTTCTCGAGCGCCGGCTCCGAGGACCCGGACGGCGACGCGCTGACCTACGAGTGGGACTTCGGCGACGGCTCGGCCAAGTCCACGCAGGCCAACCCGGCGCACACCTTCACGACGTCCGGCACGTTCACCGTGCAGCTGAAGGTCACCGACACGTCCGGCAAGTCCAGCTCGTCCTCGGTCGTCGTGACCGTGGGCAACACGCGCCCGACGGTGACGCTGGATCTGCCGCAGGGCGGCGTCTACGGCTGGGGCGACGAGATCGCCTACAAGGTGACCGTCACCGACCCGGAGGACGCGAACATCGACTGCTCGAAGGTCGTCGTCTCGCCGGGCATCTTCCACGACGAGGGCGGCAACGCCCACGTGCACCCGGGCGTCAACAAGACGGGCTGCGAGGGCACGATCCAGGTCGAGCAGGAGTCCGGGCACGAGAAGAGCGCCAACATCGCGCTCGTGCTCACGGCGACCTACCTCGACAACGGCGCGCCGGGCTCCCAGCCGCTGGAGGGCGCCACGACGCGGCGCCTGAACCCGAAGGAGATCCAGGCCGAGCACTACACCGGCCAGTCCGGCGTGGCGGCCGTCGACAGCACGTCGGCGGACGGTGGCCGGCGGGTCGGCGGGCTCGACGTGGGCGACTCGTTCTTCTTCGAGCCGGTCTCGCTCAAGAACATCAACAAGGTGACGGTCCGGTACGCCTCGGCGGGCGCGGGAGGCCTGGCGGAGTTCCGCCTGGACTCCCCGACGGGCCCGCTCGTCGGCACCGCCGACCTGACCGCGAGCGGCGGAGCCGGGGTCTATAAGACCGCGTCCGCGACGCTCACGCTGCCGGACGCCAACGACCACAAGCTGTACGTGGTGGTCGCGGCCCGCAGCGGCGGCCCGACGACGGCGCTGTACGAGATCGACTCGATGACCTTCTCCGGCAAGGGCGTGGCCTCCAACGCCGCCCCTGAGGTGTCGGTCACGGCGGACTCGACGAGCGGCGTCGCGCCGTTCCCGGTCAGCTTCACCGGCAACGTCCTGGATCCCGAGGGCGGAGCGCTCACCTACGCGTGGGACTTCGACTCCAACGGCACCACGGACGCGACCACCAAGGACGCCACGCACGTGTACACGGCGATCGGCACCTACACCGCGACGCTGACCGCGACCGACGCGGGCGGCAAGCACCAGAAGGCGACGATCCGCATCGACGCGACCTCCGCCGTGGCCTCCTGCCCGGGTGACGACGACTTCCTCGGGACGTCGTTGAACACGAGCCGCTGGACCGTCACGCGCGAGGACCCGACGGCCATGAACGTGAGCGGCGGGTCGCTGAACATCACGTCGCAGAACTTCGACATCCACGGCGGGGGCACCGGGCTGCGCAACATCGTGCACCAGCCGCTGCCGACGTCCGGGCCGTGGACGGCGACGATCAAGGCCAACTGGGACCCGACCACCAACTACAACAACGCCGGCCTGATGGTCTACGGCGACGACGCCAACTTCATCAAGGCCGGGATGGTCTGGAGCGGCGGCCGGCGCTTCGAGGCCTTCAAGGAGCTCACCAACACGCCGACGGCCCTCGGGTCGGCGACGGGCGTGCTGGCCGCGTCCTTCCCGACCACCTGGTACCTGCGGCTGACGTCCAACGGGACCACGATCCAGCCCGCGTACTCGGCGGACGGGATCACGTGGACCAACTACGGCGCCACGACGAACCTGACCGGCATCACGGCGCCGAAGATCGGTGTCTACGCGACGTCCGCGTCGTCGGTGAACCGCGACTTCAAGGTCGACTGGTTCAAGCTCACGACGCCGCAGACGCCCAGCGACGAGTTCGACGGCTCGACGCTGAACCTGTGCCGCTGGAACAGCATCGTCCGCCACGAGCCGGGTGGGTACACCGTCGCCGACGGCAAGCTCACGCTGCCGGCCGCGCACGGTGACTTCTTCGGCAACGGTGCGAACAACAACCCCAACATGCTGCTCCAGCAACCGGCGCCCAGCGGGCCCTGGACGATGGAGACGCGCCTGACGTTCAACCCGAACGAGAACTACGAGCAGGCCGGCCTGCTCGTGTACTCCGACGACCAGAACTACGTCAAGGCCGACTACGTGTACGCGAGCGGCCGGGCGCTCGAGTTCCTCAACGAGGTCAACGGGGCCACCGGCGGCTTCGACAACACGGTCAACATCAACTCCCGGCCGACCACGGTCAACCTCCGGATCGTGTCCGACGGGACGACGCTGCGCGCGTGGTACCGCTTCGACGGCGATGCCAACTGGGCGCGCTTCGGGACCGACACGCCGCTGTCGGCGGCCGGCCCGAGCCCGAAGCTCGGCATCTACGCCAACGACTCGAACGCCACCGTCACCACGCGTGACAACGCCGTGTTCGACTACGTGCGGATCACCGCGGGCGCGCCGGACGAGCAGGCGCCGACGACCACCTCGTCGGTGGCGCCCGCCGCTCCGGACGGCGCCAACGGCTGGTACAAGTCCGACGCCGTCCTCACGCTCGCGACCGAGAGCGGCGCCACGACGCAGTACAAGCTCGGCACGGGCGCCTATCAGGCATACTCCGCGCCGGTCACGCTGCCGGAGGGCACCACGACGGTGACCTACCGCTCCACGGACGCGGCGGGCAACGTCGAGGCCGAGAAGACGGTCACGGTCAAGGTCGACAAGACCGCGCCGTCGTCCTCGGTCGCGCTGAACCCGGCCACGCCGGGCGCCGGCGGCACCTACACCGGACCCGTGAGCGTGACGGTGTCCGGGACCGACTCGGCCGGGGGGTCCGGTCTGGACAAGCTCGAGTACCGCCTCGACGGTGGGGCATGGTCGCCGTACACCGCGCCGGTGAGCGTCTCCGGCAACGGGGCGCACACGCTCGAGCACCGCGCGACCGACCAGGCCGGCAACGTCGGCACGGTCGGGAGCGTGGCCTTCACGATCGCGCCCAGCGGCGGCGGCCAGTCCGTCGACGAGGACGTGCAGCTCTCCGGCGACGTGCCGGGGGTGCTCTCGCTCTCGATCGCCACGCCGCCGACGTTCGGCACGTTCGCCCCGGGCGTGACCCAGCTGTACACGGCGCAGGCCTTGGCCACCGTGACCTCGAGCGCGGAGAACGCCACGCTCTCGGTCCACGACCCTGGCACCACCCATGCGGGCAAGCTCGTCAACGGCCAGTTCGCCCTCCCGCGGGCGGTCCAGGTCAAGGCGACGAGCGCGCGCGGCACGGGCGGCGGCGCCTTCGCCCCCATCGGCTCCACGCCGACGACGCTGTTGAACTACGCCGGCCCGGTGGGCAAGGACACGGCGACGATCGACTTCCAGCAGTCGATCAATGAGACGGACGAGTTGCGTCGTGGCACGTACGCCAAGACGCTGACGTTCACCCTGTCGACTACGACGCCGTAGACGACGCAGTAGCCGCGGCTCTCCTTCTCCGCGGCTCTCCTCCCGACCCGGGCGGCCTGTGCACGCAGGCCGCCCGCGGTCGTTCCGGGGCCGACGCGGACTGACGCTGTCAGCCGTCGGACCGGGCTTACCCATCGCCTCGCGCCAGCGGGCGTTCGGGCGCGGACCGGCCCGCCGCGCGCTGAGCGGTTCGGATTGCGCGTGTAGCCGCCACTTACATCCGGCGGGGGCTGCCCGGGCCGGCGTCCGCCGGCGAGGCCGCGCCCCCGTGGACGCTCGCGCGGCCCGGCAGCACCGTAGGCTCGCGCCGATCCCGACCGGTCCGTGCGCCGGTCCACCCCCCGACTCGGAGCTCTCCGCATGTTCGAGCGGCTCAATCCCAACGTCCGTGACGACGTACGCCCGGGGTCCGCCGCGGTCCAGCGGCGCCGGCAGCGCGACGGCGGCGTGGCACCGCTGCTCGCGCTGCAGCAGGCGGCGGGCAACCACGCCGTCGCCCGGCTCCTGGCCCCTGGGGCGGCCGCCGCCCGGGCACCGGGCAGGACACTCGCGCGGGCGCTGAACGACCAGGATGGGCAGCGGTTCCGCGAACACGTCTGCGACCTGTTCAAGGCCGACTCGATCGGCGCGGTTCCCCGGCGCTACCGCGAATGCGTGTCGAGCATCACCAAGGCGGCCGTCGATCTCGAGGACGCGAAGGCGCGCTTCGAAGTCGAGCGGCAACGCGTGGCGGCGCTCGAGGCTGAACTGCGGCGCGCGCTCGCCGACAAGCTCTCACTCGCGGAAGGGGCCAAGCTCCCGCCGAACTACGAGACCGCGCTCGATCAGGCGCTGGCCAAGGCCCGCTCGGTCCCTGAGGCTCTCGCCCTCGCGCTCGCGAGTGCGAACGCGCCGCCCCGGTTCGGCTCGTCGCCGCTGGTCGGCGCGCCGAAGGCCACGCAGCCGATCACGGCGTGGTTCGAGGGCAAGCCGGCCGTCGAGGTGGTCAAGCCCTGCGTGCCGATGTGGCACGAGGACCGTGCCGAGGCGACGGATCCGCAGTTCGTGCTGTGGAGCGGCGGCGCCGGGGCCTGTCTCATCCTCGCGGGCTGGAACGGTCGAACGGCCTACGTCAAGCACGCCACGCCGGACGATGTCATCGCCGAGACCAAGTCATTGGCCAAGGACGTCGAGCGTGAGCTCGGTCCGGGTGCGAAGCTCTACCTCGCCTCGCAGATCGTCGCCAGCAACGCCACCTACCTGGATGCGATGAAAGCGGCCCTGGGTAACGAGCTGCAGTGCTTTGCCTCCACTTCGCTGGCCATCAACGCCAAGACGGGCGCGGTCGCCGTCGACATCGACCGCACCGGCCTGCCGAGGAAGACAACGGTGTTCTGACGGCCGTCTCAGCGTCGCGGTTCGCACGCTGACCTTGCGGATACTCCCCAATATTCAAGGAAATCAACACGGCTCGCGGCGCGAGTCTCTCGTCGACGAAAAGAGGCGAACCAGGCTCGGGTGGCGTGCGAGCGTGGAGCCAACCAAGCGATCGGAGGCCTGCTGTGCGCAAGACGCTCGCCGAATGGGAGGCAGTGGCCGCCCAATACAGCCCTGTCGTACGCCTCACCTCCAGCAAGTGGGACCACGAGTTCTGGAAGGACCAGTTCCAGCCGGCATCGGTCGACTGGTACATCGAGCGGTGCTGGCTGCTCGACCGCAAGGACCCCACCTTCCGCCTGCCCGCCGACCCGCAGGACGTGCTGAAGGTCGCCGACGTAGCCTCGCACCCGGGCGCGCAGTTCTACTTGACCGTGCGTGACGACGCCGCGCGGCGCGGCGACGTGGCGTCCGCGGTCTGCTACGTGCACGTGCGCCCCAGCCCCGGGATCCTGAATTGCGTCGATCTCCAGTACTGGGTGCTGTACCCCTACAGCGGCGGCATGGGCGGGTTCTTCGGCCCGTCCCGCAAAGGGCTCGGTGGCCAGCACGAGGGCGACTGGGAACACGTGACGGTGCGCCTCGCCGACGAGGCCGGGGCGCTGACGCTTCAGGCCATCTTCTTCGCCGCGCACGGCGCCGCGGAAGGCGCGTGGATGGTCAAGCCGGCGCCCGCGCCGGAGCCGGGGCGGTACGCGCTGGTGCCGGGGACGACGCACCCCATCGTGTACTCGTCCTACCACTCACACGCCAGCTACGAGGTCGGCGGCCTCAACCGGCGCGTGTGGAACTGGTTCGGGTGGATCGACGACCTGGCCCTGGGCGGCTTGGACTTCGGGCCCGGCCGCGCCGTCGTGGCGGCGATCGGCGCCGACGTGATGACGAGCGGCGAGCCGTACCTGGCCGAGTGGCTGAAGTTCGAGGGCCGCTACGGCCGCGACAGCGACTCGCCGCGCGGCCCGCACCTGCAGAACGCCTGGGACGACGACGGCGACAACGGCTATTTCACGCGCCTGGAGGTGGCCGCGCGCCTCGGGACCCAGTGGGGCTCCGGCCGCGGCGCGACCGACGTCGCCGTCGGGCAGCTCGACCACCAGGCGGTCGTGGGGCTCACGCGCAACGCGGGTGACGGCGCGCGCTTTTTCATCTACGGCGAGCGGGCGGACGAGATCGTCGAGCTGGCCGCGGGCGGATCCGGGTGGGGCTCCGGCCGGGGCGCGACCGCCGTCGCGTTCGGCGCGCTCGGCAGCGAGCAGGTGATGGCGGTGGGCCGCGACGCCGGCGACGGTGCGCGCTTCGAGGTGTACAC
This sequence comes from Solirubrobacter deserti, assembly GCF_003344625.1. GTDB lineage: Bacteria > Actinomycetota > Thermoleophilia > Solirubrobacterales > Solirubrobacteraceae > Solirubrobacter > Solirubrobacter deserti. Next base: position 378,091 of record NZ_QPKJ02000007.1, read on the forward strand.
CTACGACGGCAGCGCGCTGGTACGGCGCACGAGCGGCGGCGAGGAGTGGGGGGACGGCCACGCGGTCACGGGGCTCGCCTTCGGCCGGTGGGGACAGCAGGACGTGCTCGCGGTGTCGCGCACCGGCGACGGCGCGCGAGTGATCGTCTACGCCTGGGACGCAAGCGCGAACGCGTTCGTCGAGCTCACGAACGCCGGCAGCGACTGGGGCGACGGACGGGACGCGACCGCGGTCGCGCTGGGGCTGCTGGACGACCAGCCGGTCGTCGGCGTCACGCGCAGCCAGGGCGGCGGCGCCCGCTTCGAGATCTACCGCTACGAGGCGCCGTATCTCATCACGCTCGGCGCGGGTGGCGCCGACTGGGGCGCGAGCCGCGAAGCGACGTCGATCGCCTTCGGTGTCATCGGCGGCCAGCAGGTCGTGGGCGTGACCCGCAACGCGGGCGACCACGAGCGCTTCTTCGTCTACTCGTTCGACGCGAGCGCCGCCACCTTCGAGCCGATGGTCAGCGGCGGCGGGGACTGGGGCGACGGGCGGGGCGCGACCGACATCGCGTTCGGGCCGGTCAACGGCGCGACCGCCGTGGGCGTGACCCGGACGGCCGGCGATCACGGGGAGGCCTTCTACGGCGTATACGACGTGGAGGCCCACGAGCTGGTCGAGTTCGCGGTCGAGGGCGTCGACTGGGGCTCGGGACGGGACGCCACGGCGACCGCGTTCGGGATGCTCGGCGGCGAGCTGGTGGTCTGCCTCGCCCGCAACGCCGGCGATCACGACCGCGGGTTCGTGCTGCGCTGGCAGCGCGCAGCGCCGGAAGCGGGTGTGAGCGAGCGAGCCCACACCGCTGCCGTGGCCTAGCAGAGACCGGGTCCGGCCCGCCACGGGCCGGACCGCCGTTCGCACGCCGCCTTCGTCTTCACGCCGCACCCCGACGCTCGGAGCTTGACGCCATGCGAAGACTGACCTGCGGCATCAACTTGAGCCTGGACGGCTACATCGCCGCACCCGGCGACGACCTCGCCTGGAGCGTGTCGAGCGACGAGCTGTTCCAGTGATGGTCCGACCGCGTCGCGGCGACAGGCCTGGCGCTGTGCGGGCGCAAGCTGCGGGAGGGCATGAGCTCGCACTGGCCGACCGCCGACCAGCAGCCGGACGTCACCCCCGGCGCACATCGAGTTCGCCCGCCGCTGGCGGGACATGCCGAAGGTCGTGTTCTCCTCGACGATCAGCGCGGTCGACCGGAACGCCCGCCTGGTCCGCGGCGATGCGGGCGGGGCTGATCGACCAGTACGCGCTCGTCACCCATCCGGTCCTGCTCAGCAGCGGGGCGCCGTGCTTCACGGCCCTGGACGACTGGGTGCACCTGAGCCTGGTGGAGACCCGGACGTTCCCCGGCGGCGTGTTGCTGAGCCGCTACCAGACCAGGCGCGGGTGGGGCGGCGACGGCCCCGGGCCCGGACCCTGGATCGCGCGCCCTCGATCCGGCTGGGACGCTTTTGACGATGGGAGCACTCGGTGTGGGGGAGCCACAGGCTGGTTCATGGCGCGTCGTCGAGCTGAGCGCGTTCGCAGCGCTCGTGCTCGATGCCGCCGGGCCGAAGGACGGTCGGCCAGCGATCGTCGCCGTCGACGGGCGCAGCGCGGGCGGCAAGACGTCGTTCGCGGATCGGCTCGCCGGGGCGGTGTCGCACGCCGCGGTCGTGCATACGGACGACGTCGCGTGGTGGCATTCGATG
>NZ_QPKJ02000032.1 GCF_003344625.1 Solirubrobacter deserti
CGAACCCTAGAATTAGAAAGAGAAATCATACCCTCTACAACTTCCCCGACTAGACCATGTTTCTTAATCATGACCCTGTTCTGAAGTTATAGGCACTGTACCATACTCTTGACTTAACCCCGATCATTGTCCAAAACCACGGCCTATATTTCTACCAAAACCCCTTCCAACTCTTTGGCCTTGTCTTCTACCCCCTGAACTCTCCTCTGCATAATCCTTTGAATTTCTGGAGTTTCTTTTTCTATCCAAAATGCTCTATCAACTACTTCAGCTAAACTAGATAATCTCAGTATAAAAATCTTTTCTCTAATTTCAGGCCTCAAACCCCTTTTAAACTTTCTAACCTTATCTTCTTCTATAGCTACTAAGCCTCCTGCATATCTTGACAACTCAACAAACTTTGCTTCATACTCTAACACTGACATCTCCCTTTGAATCAACTTCTCAAACTCCTCTCTTTTAACTTGTCGAAAAGTAGAACTAACATACTTTGATTTAAACAGCTCCTGAAATTCATTCCAAGTTAAAATATTCACATCTCTAGTATTACGCACTGTTGTCCACCAATCCTTAGCAGCACATTAAATTGATTAACCACAAAACTCACTCTAAATTCCAAAGAAGTTCCAACAATTTCAAAATAATTATTGCACTTTACCTAACCATCTCTCAGCTTCCAATGGTTCAGGCCCTCTATAGAAATCACGCGGAGTTAATCACTTAAATTCCCCAAACCTTTCCTAAAATATGCTACCCATTTCATACAAGACCATGATGCATGAACAAAACCTACGTACAATCCTTATTATAATAATTATACTGTATAATTTTTAACACAATCACAGTCCATTCAATACATAACACAATGCAATGCAAAGTAAAATATGATTTCTTACCCATTCTAAGTTCCTCGAGGTGGTTCCACAACCGATAGGTGAGTAAAGCAGCGCTATAGAAAAATCCAGTCTTAGGCATCTCAACATCTCTTCAGCTTAAAACGATCACTATATAGCCCATTTCACTTCCATCTAAACCAATACTGCTTTCCAAACAATCCATAAAATAAATACATACATCCATCCTTTAATCACATTTCATCACTTTTCAATTTATTTCTCCATTTTCCATACCTCAAAAGCCAATACTGTCCAAGTCCAGATTCTTATCATGAGTGCAAGACTTTCAATGAACATGACAATGCTTTTCATATCAATAATCATCATCTAATAATAAAATTATAATACGCAAGCATTTCACTTCAATTCGTAAATACTATACCCATCCTGATACCCCACACAAAAGTATGATGCATGTCTTAAGCTTACTAAGGTCACTTAGAGTCTTCTATATGAAGTGCATGTGAATCCCTTTAGATCTACTAATGAGCTCTGATACCAAATTAATTGTAACGACCCGACCCTGATTATAACGATAATATGGCCAATATCACGAATAATCTAAGATCAGATCGAAACAATTAGAATAATAACAAAACCTTAATATATCATAAAAGATCTGTGCCAATGCCATACTATACATGTACAACCCTTATCGCTCAAAACTGCACTAAACAAGCCAACAACCCTGGCTTATAGGATTAAACAATCAAAATCATTATCTTTACATCAGTACAGGTCATATGATACAAGAGAATGTGCATCAGCAACATTCTTTCTAAACCCTAACTGTGTGCCTTCAATTCCATGCAACTATTGTCCTTCCTGTTTACCTGTGGGGGTTGCATAAAGCAGGGGTGAGCTACGACTAGCCCAGTAGGTAAACATACTATCTTAATTTAACCATTGCTAATATGCATATCAAACCACTTCACAAACCATATTCAAAACACAGCGTGATGCAAGAGAATAATCTCCACAGATCATGCACAATATAAAAGATCGTTCAAGCATCTTATGATATGCATCATGTATGAAATGGATCATTTCTACAAACCCGGGCTGGTTAGACTACTAACCATTAGGTGCGTATAACAGTACTATAGACAGCATCAGCATAGGAATTCAACATCTCTACGACCTAATACTGATCTGAAAATAGTCTTCATACGACCACCTAGGCAGATACTGCATCCACACGTTGTTCTTTTTATCTCAGATCTCAAGATCTCCCATTTGTCGTTCTTTTATCATAGATCTCAAGATCTTTCATTTCACAACTTTCATTTCATTTCACAACTTTCATTTCATTTCAAATATCTTTTGCCAGTACTGCCGGTCTGTGTTCACATGAGTGCACCTTTTCAACCATATGCAATGCAGTACAATCATATTCTCATATCATTCCATAATTCCAGCATTGCAATTCATTTATAATTTCACATTACCAATCATATCTTTCATGCGCAACCAACCACATATCATGCACTCATACTGGCATTATAGTTATAAAAAGAAAGGTATGAATCCTCCTACCTGGAGCGAAGCACACGCAAAAAGGTGTAAACGCAGTTTATGATTTCCACAAGCTCAAAAGCAATCACCTAACCTTCATATTTAAGCATGATTAACATATAACCAATATATAATAATAAAAGAAAGAAAATGAAGTAAAAATAGCACTTTTGGAAAATCCGCACTATGCCTATTTATATCCATAAATATAAAGGCTTTAATAATTTATAATAATTATAAACTAATTAAATATTTAAAAACTAGAGTTCATAAGCTTTTCGGGGACACCAAGATCACTCAAAACGGAGTTCAAATGAAAAAGATATAGCCGTTTGAAGTTTAGGGTGCAACGGGGTTAAAATGAGATCATCCACATGGGATGATTTTTGTATCATCTTCCCAAAGACACACCCGTCGGCCATTGACGCTAATTGAAGGTTTTGCAATTTTTGACACCAACTCCAAATGTCACCAAATTCACATATGTTCAAATTAAAGTATATACTAACAACTTTAATAAAGGCACTTTGTCTAATTTCAAATATTCATGCCTCAATTTGCATGTCAAAGTTTTATGGGTAAAAATCACAATTTTCATTTACATAAATTCAAATCTCTATCAAAACTCAAAAGTACGCAATCTTAACCGTACAGTTTGTTAATCTCACTTCATAGACAACATATTAAGTTTCAATTTGTAAATCCAACGGTTGGTTTTGAAGAATCATAAGGTTTTAGGCCTAAAAATCAAAATATTCACAAAACTCAAATTAAGCCCAATTTCTTAGAAATTTCAACTATGAATCAAGCCTACACATCGCAGATAACGTCTATGACCTTTTCTATCAACGATTCATCAATTCTACAACAATTTCACAATATTTGGGTTTAAAACCCAAAAGAGAATATATAGAAAATTATGTAGAAAACACAAAATAAACACCAAAAACTTATCTCTGATCAACGTTAATGGAACGTAGACGAAATTCCATTCAAGATCCCCCTTTTTCTCTTCTCTTTCCCCTTCCCTTTCTCTTCCTCTCTTTTTCCTCTCTTCTTTCCCTTTTCTCTGCCGACGCCTCCCTCCTGCCTCTTATGAGAAATAAGATAAGTTAAACTTATCTTATTTCTATTATAATATTATTATTATTTTTTTTTTTTTGCAAAACCTCACAGCTTATTAACAGATGTCCCATTTATCATCTTATAGGAGAAGAGTTCACTAATAGGATTGTATTTTACAATTCTACTTTGTGAACC
>NZ_QPKJ02000066.1 GCF_003344625.1 Solirubrobacter deserti
TTCATCAATTTATGTAATTCATACTACTTACATTGATTGGGCCACCAAAGTGGGCTTTTTCACTCAAGAACCCTTCCATGGGCTTCAATTCTCTTGCATTTTCTTTGCATTTGGGACCATTTCATGATTGCCAAACTTGATTTCATACCACTTATTTCTATATCTTATGTAATTGACACAACTTTCATTAGTTTGGGCCACCAAAGTGGGCTTTTTGCTAATAAACCCTTCCATGGGCTATTTATCTAAAAAAAAATCCCTTCATAGGCTTCAATTCTCATCAATTCTCTTTGCAATTGCAACCATTTCATGATTGATAAACTCAATTTCATATTCCCTTCATCACTTGCTTTCATATCTCATGGTTTCAAACCAAAAATCTATCATTTTATGTGAACTTTCCTATTCACAATCACTCAAATGTCACTTTCAAGTGCACTAATCTTTTCTTATTTTCTCATTCACAACAAGAGTAGACTCATACTCCTATCATCAATCCCCAAATTCTATGGCATTCTAGCTCAAAATCTACTCTATGAGTTGGTTGATCATTCTCCTTCATGAGGAATGTATTTGGAAGAACTTGGGTGCTCGATTCTCTTGCTTTACAAGCTTAAAATGATGCCCATCAAGTATTTGATAAAATTTCCCAAGAAAACAAAATTTTGATTTTTCGAATCCAATTTCTCATGTCATGATTCAAATATATTTCACATGTCATAACAAGTTTTCAAAACACATCTCAAATGTATGCACAATAAATATTCGACCAAATTCTATGGAATGAAAAATTCCACTTTTCAAAAGCAAATTCTCATATCATGATCTCATTGACTTTGATAATTTTCTAAAATGATTTCATCATATCATGACAAGTTTTCAAAACTTATTTCAAATGTGTGCATATCACATGTTTGATAAAAAATCTCAAGAAAGCAATGCTTAATGTTTTTTTAAAAAACACTATTCTTTCTAGTGTCATTTCCATGCTACTAAGAAAGTTTTATTTCACAAATCAATGCCAACTAAGCATACCTTCAAGGTTTTTGATAAAGTAAAAACTCATTTTCTTGGGATTTTCATTCCAACTACATTTCTTATGACAAGGGGATTCAAAATCATTAATAATGTTAAGTTATTACAAACTTTCAAAGCATGAAATTGCTTGTCACATAAATTCATACATATAATGATAGTCTTCAACATCACTACATATCACACTTTTATTTCTCAACATAAGTGTCACACTTAGTGTAGGTTTCAAACCCATCATTCTATGCATTGAGTTCATATGTCAATAATTCTATCCTTTGAAAGTTATTCTAACTTATCAATATCAATTCTTTTTCTAATCAACCAACACTCATATTGCAACCATACTTCAATATAAGGACTCCTATGACAAGGAAGCCTAACCTCGACACTAAGGTACCTATGGCAAGGAAGCCCCACTTAAGAACTTTCTAATGTAGATACTGTAAAAGTACCTTTGAAGAGAGGGGGACCGACGCAAGGGCTCACATATATCACGCATTTTCAAAAAAAAACCAAGAGGGCTTTCAAAAGCATTTTTAGAAAAATAGAAGTGTGAAAATTGTATTTAAGTATTTCG
>NZ_QPKJ02000067.1 GCF_003344625.1 Solirubrobacter deserti
AAGCTCAGATTCCTTTTGGATATTTCTTTTTGGATAATTGGTCCCCTGTCAATAAAATAGACAATTTAAATAGAGACTTTTTTGTCCTATGCCACGACTAAATTTTGAATTTGAGTTTGATACTCATTTTCAAGTTGCTTTGGTGATTTGAATCGGTTATGTCCGTATAATTGGTGTAAATTCTAAATAGGACTTTGTGAAATCTGAAAGGAACTTCATTATGCCAAAGGTTGAATTAAATTTAGAAGATGACGAATTAAAGGAACTATTACTAGGTGATCGGGATAAGGCCATGCAATCAATTATGGCCAAGATCCTTGACGAAATTCTTAAGTCCGAAGCGACTGAGCAGATTAAAGCTAAGGCTTATGAACGTTCGGATGAACGAACCAATTCACGGAATGGTTATCGGGTTCGTCAGCTTACCACACGAGTAGGAACACTTGAACTACACGTTCCTAAACTCCGTCATGGCAATTTTTCAACACAGCTGTTCAAACGCTACCAGCGTAGTGAGCAGGCCTTTGATTTGGCATTAATGGAAATGGTAATCCAAGGTGTTTCAACACGTAAAGTAGCTGAGATTACTAAGAAGTTATGTGGGACAACCTTTTCTAAAAGTACGGTCTCGGCTTTATGCAATAATTTGGACGACCAAGTGCTGGATTTTAACCGACGTCCCCTTACGCAAAAGTATGCTTTTGTGTATGCCGATGCAATTTTATTTAAGGTACACCGTGGTCACGTTGTGACAAGTAATAGCTTACTCGTTGCGATTGGAATCGACCCTAGCGGTCGTCGAGAAGTGCTCGGTTTTGATATCGGTGATAGTGAATCAAAAGCTGCATGGATGGACTTCTTTAGTGAACTTAAACAGCGGGGCCTTACCAACGTTGATATGTTTGTTTCAGACGCTCATTGTGGCTTAAAGGATGCAATCACTACGCAATTTCAGGGTAGCCTTTGGCAGAGATGTCAATTTCATTTTATTAATGACTGTACAAGTATTCTGGCACTCAAGGATCGTAAAGAAGTTGCTAACCGACTCAAAGATTTATTTAATGCTCCAACGTACGACCAAGCGGTTGAACGGCGTGACCAATTGGTTAAAGATTGGCAGACCGAGTTCCCTAAGGTGGTGAAGAAATTAGAAAATAGTTTTGACGAATTAATGGTGATTTACCAGCTCCCAGAGGAGCTAAGGAAGCGTCTCCGGACGAATAATACAATTGAGCGGGTTAATCAAGAAATCCGTCGTCGTGACCGTGTAATCCGGATATTCCCGAATGATCTAAGCGTCTTGCGACTAATGGGAGCACTACTGATTGAACAGAATGAAAAATGGGCTGCTGGTCCACGGTACTTAAACATGACCGTTTACCACGGGATTGAAAAAGATGACAATTCAGAAGAAGCCGGTATGCTTAAGCTTGTGAAATGATAAATTCGCGGAATTTAATTTACACCAACATTTTGGACTTGACCTGAAAATTAATGGAATTCGGGCGGATTACCGGCAGCCAAAAAAGGACCGCCAGGGAGCAAAACAAACCTATCAAGATAAAAACCTACTAAATCGGCAATTTAAGCAAGAAAAGC
>NZ_QPKJ02000068.1 GCF_003344625.1 Solirubrobacter deserti
TAATGAAATTTTCATTTAATAAAATAAAGAAAAGAAAGAGTTTCTTTCAAATTATCGAAAAATTCGTTATAATATGATCCAACAAAAGAGATTCTTAGTAAAATCGGGGTTCTCGGGCTATATAAAAAGACGCAGGACTTCGGACTTCCTTTCCTAATTTCACGGAAAAAGAAGAAAAAATTCACTGTGTAATATCGATAAAAAAATATCCGCATGATTCTTTCTCGAATTAAATTTAATTAAATATTAAAATATTAAATATATTAAATAAAAATATTAAATATATTAAATAAAATTTAAATTAAATATTAAATAATTAAATAATTAAATTAAGGCTTATAAGTTTCTACTTGATTGATTGAATTTTTTGATTCAAAGGAAGGGGAAAGAAAGCATGGAGCTGACATAACTCGCCCAGAACGCCTCTTAAAAGATTACGTGGTACGATTGGATCGAATAAGCCCTTATGGAATAAATATTCAGCCACTTGGGAACCCTCCGGTACTGTCTTATTTAATGTTTGTTCAATTACTCTTTTACCCGCAAATGCAATGTAGGCGTTGGGTTCGGCAATAATGATATCTCCCAACATACCAAAACTAGCTGTCACCCCACCTGTAGTAGGAGATGTAAGGATTGCTACATAGAATAACTTTTTATTTGATTGATAATCATATAAAGCAGAAGATATTTTAGCCATTTGCATCAAGCTCAAACTTCCTTCTTGCATGCGCGCTCCTCCGGAAGCACACACTAGAATGAGAGGTAAATTTTGATCGGTAGCATACTCGATCAAACGTGTGATTTTCTCGCCCACTACAGATCCCATACTACCTCCCATAAACTGAAAATCCATAACCCCAATTGCTACGGGAATACCATTAAGTTGACCTGTACCTGTTTGAACAGCCTCAGTTAATCCTGTCTTTCTTTGATAAGAATCAATACGATCTTTATAAGGTTCTTCCTCCGAATGAAATTCAATAGGATCCAGAGAGACCATGTCTTCATCCATAGGATCCCAAGTACCTGGATCAATCAAAAGTTCGATTCTATCTGAACTACTCATTTTCAAATGACATCCACAATGTTCACAAATATTCATTTTGGATTTAAAAAATTTCTTATAATTTAATCCATAACAATTTTCGCATTGAACCCACAAATGCCTATATTTTTGAGTTACATCTAAATCATTCGAACTTTCTTTTATAGTTAAATCACTATTATCCGTACTAGTTCTTATACTGGAACTCCCGCTTTCATTACTATTTCCTCTTTCGCCACAAATATAACTATAAATGTAACTGTCATTGTAATTGTCACTACTAGTTAAAATGGAACTATCAATACAGACTTGATAACGAAGATAATCGTTAATGCAACTAGTAATATGATTATTCCAACTATATTGAGTATCATATACGTAACGATCATAGCGAGGGTCGTCCACCTTCGATACATTATTCAGATAACTAGAATTCTGATAACTAGAAAAAGAATTTTCTGGTTAACTTAGAAAAGAAGGGTCGTTGTCAATTTCAAAAATTTA
>NZ_QPKJ02000069.1 GCF_003344625.1 Solirubrobacter deserti
AAAGATCATTAAATTTGGATAAGTGAGCTAAAAGATACGGCCAAAATACTAAATACTGTTTTTGGATGGGTGTTATATCTATTTGAGCTTAAATTGCTCCAAATTTATTTATTTTCAATTATATTGTGTATATGTCCGAAAATTCTGAAATTTGAGTATGTTGTAAAGATTGAATGTATGAATTTTTGGAGAAAAAGAATTTTGGAAAAATACCTATGGGTGAAGGAGAATTTCTAGAGAGAGAAAGTCCCATGAAAATAGACACAAAGGGGTATTTTCGGAATTTATCGGAAAATTATGATTTTTACATATATGGTGTAAATTGATTTTATATGAATTTAGAACTTTGAATCAAGTCAATTGGATGTGAATTGTGAGAGTAATTGAGAATTGAAGTTGCCGAAAAATATGGAATTTTATTAATTACCATACTTTGGCATTATTTTTACATATGTTTGGATGGGAGGTGTTATACACCACCATTATATTTTGAAAGCTTGTGTTACAAAGATTCTGTAGCATCTTGAATCGTTCGAATCGGATGAAGTACGAAGGCGAGGTAAGTATGAAAATATATTTATATATATATACATAAGGATGGAAAATTAGCTATCTTCCAAATTGGCGAGTCTTTGGAAAATAGTTAAATTCCATTAATAAAATGATTTTTATAAAATCATGATAATACTTAATTATATTAACGTATGTGAATAGTTGATATAATTATGTGAAACTTATAAAATTTATAACATGCTATTATTTGAATAATATGAATAATTGAGCATGTTAAATATTGTGTATAAAAATATATGCACGTGAAAATTATAAAATTTATAATATGCTATTATTTTTGAATAGCATTAATAATTGAAGCATGTTAATAAATGCATGAGATAAATTATTATGCATAAAACATATGCATAAGAAAATAAATATATGTGATGAATTATTATGCATAAAATATATGCATAAGAAAATTAATGTATATGAGGTGAATTATTATGCATGAAATAAATGCATAAGAAAATTAGTATATGAGGTGAATTATTATGCATGAAATAAATGCATAAGAAAATTAATATATGAGGTGAATTATTATGCATGAAATATATGCATAAGAAAATTAATATACATGTGATGAATTATTATGCATAAAATTATGCATAATAAAATATGTGTTTGTGATGAATTGTTGTGCATAAATTATATGCATGTGATATTTATAATATAAAATATGTATATGAAATGTGGTGGTAATTTTATATTCTTGATATACATGTGAATATGAAATATGTGTGTGAAATGTATGCATAAAAAAATATATGCATGTAGACATGTGATATTTTTGATATAAAATATATGCATGTGGAAATTAATGTGTAGTAATTTTATGATTAAAGATTCATATATATTGAGGCTTTTAGATGAATGATATGAATAAGGTGAATGGTTCTAGTATGGACTTAAGATAGTATATTATGAACATACTGAGACTTTGCTTATATAATTTTATCGAGACAAAAGTTCGAATGATATAGTATATTTGGAAAAT
>NZ_QPKJ02000070.1 GCF_003344625.1 Solirubrobacter deserti
TCTAGATAATTTGTTCTTTGAGAAAATTCAAAAGAAGCCGAAATCTGGGTGAAAATGTCAGATCTTTCCAGATGATAAGATCAGCAACTAATTTTGACTCAGCAGAACCTATCTTCACCATTTTTGCTTTAAGTCAAGAAATACATATCCAATTGATGCAATTCTGGTGGCATACGACTCCTAAGAGATAAGGCTTCAGGTTTTCTTCTTTGATTAAGACATTTTTCGTCTGAATTCATAGAGTTTCAGATACATCTTTGAGAGAGACTGAATCTGCCACAACAAGTTGCCAACTTGCACTTATCCTTAGCCTAAAAATGTTGACTATGTATCCCCAAGTTTTCCTATAAATAGATGCTTAAGTTAGGCTTAAGAGCATCTCTTGTTTTCAGATATTGAGATCATTCTCTTGTTTTCTCTCTTATTTTCTATATTGTTGTAATGTCATTTTGCATGTAAAGTAGTAAAATATTTCTATGCACTTTTATGTTTATATCATGTTCATCTTTGTTTTTCTTCATTATCATGTCTAGTTAATTTCTATCTTGCTAAGGTGAAAGGGTGAATCTCTTGAGGGAAGAATAAGTATAATCTAAAACTCTACATAGAATTAATTGTTTACATCTTTTAATCATTATTGCAATATATGTGTTGTCTTTACTTTCTTAATTAATCTAATACCCTCCTTGTTAAGTGGTGTGTCTTGACTCATTGTATATAACTTTTGGCACAACAAATACTTGATTCCATTTGGGCCGTATGTTCGGTTAACCGGCTGTGCTAGGATGGAATCTTGATTTGTTGTAGGCATAAGGTGCTACTATGAGTACTTGACCACATTTACAAGTGTTGGCGTTATCCAAAGAAGGTAATTAAGGAAACTAATGCAATCACATGTGTAACTTAAAGAACCTTTAATGCTAAATTTTCCGATTGGAACCACCGTTGTGTGTGGATTCTAATTGAGTAATAAATGAGTTTAAATTATACTTATTTGACGTACCAAGAGAGGATCCCCTAACCTTAGCAATCATTTAATTCTGCAACTTTTCATATCTCATCATTTTATCTCCTTGTTTTATTGCAAACATTCTACAACATATTCTCTCTCATCCTTTTAATTCTTGATATATATAGTTTATGGTTTTGTATTATTCACTAACCTTCCTGTGGATCGACCTCGGTCTTGCCGAGTAATTTATTACTTCGACACTCCTATACTTGGGAAAAGATTTCATTAATTTGAACCAGTCAAGTTTTTGGCGCCGTTGCCGGGGAGGTAAAGTTTATTCTACAAACCATAATTTCATTTCTTTCTCTTTTAATTTTTATCTCATCTCCTTCCTTCTTCATTTTCTTTCCAGTTGATATAAAAAAAAAAATCCTTTCTTGTTTTGCATTTGCATGAAAGTTTGGTCACGCTCATCAAGTGGTAGACTTATTAGGAAGCCTTCATTTTCTCTTGAAAACATGGCTGAAAATCAAATTGATCAAGGAGATAAGCATTCTATACATAATGATCAAGATAGACTTAGGACACTA
>NZ_QPKJ02000008.1 GCF_003344625.1 Solirubrobacter deserti
CACGAACTGAACGTCTTCGAACCCCGAACCGGAGGGCAAGCGCGACCGGGGAGAAGTAGCGAAACCGTCGACACACGCGCTTCGCTTCGCGATGTGGCGCGTGCGATCGACCGTGTTAGCTCGTCGCGTCCTCCGGCCAGGTCCCATGCCACCAACGGACAATTCGTTCCGCTAGGACCTCTTCGGTCCCGTGCGAGGACATGCCCATGTTGCCGAGGGCGTGTTGAAGCGCACGCTGCACCTCCGGCACTCCACCCCCATCGAAGAGTGCCGCGAAGATCGGTCCGAGGTACGCGTCGTACTCGTTACGCGGCCACTCGCTCCCGGGCCCGAACACTCCTATCGGGTCCCATTCGTTGAGAAACGCTCGAAGCTCGCGCTCGCCGACGAGTCGCCACCAATCGGCTACGTCCGGACGCGGTGACTTCACGCGACGAGGCTAGCGACCCTAGATCAAACTCGTAGCCGGGCAACAACCCCATGTCTGCGCCTGGGGAGATCATCACGCTCCGGCACGGCAGGTCGATGTAGCTCGAAGAGGCAGGCCACGAGACGCGCATGGGGTCTGCGGCCAACCGCCCCGATTCGACGACAGTCGAAATTAGTGCTTCTGTGGACAGACGCTATTTTCGACCGCTGTCGAACGATGATCCCCAGGTCTTCAACCGCTCCTTTAGGGCTGATGCGGACGCGGACCCCGCCGTCGCACCGGCCGTGCGCGTTGATGACGAGGTCGACGCCGACGGTGACTCGCCGGACGGGGCCGGTCTCGCGGTCGTTCACCGCGCTCGAAGGGCTTGTCGTGCTTGGCGTTGGGCACGAGTTGGACGCCATCCGCGGGCGCCGGCTCGCGTGACCGCCGCCCGCCACCCCGATCTGGCACTGGGACGTGTGGACGATCCCGCGCTGGTCTAGGAGCGTTTCCCCCCGGGGCGGCGTCCGGCGCCGGCGTAGATCAACCGTCCGTCGCCGCTCTCGGCATCGCTTTCTGACTCGTCACTGCTGCTGCCGTCCGCATCCTCGACGTCGTCGTCGCTTTCCTCCGTCACGGGGTCAGCGACGGCCTTGCGCTTATGCGAGGGCGCGCCGAACTCCTCGAGCTCTCTTCGGGCCTTACGTACAGACGCTCCGATGCCGCGGAACATGTAAGCGGCGACGCTCGAGCCGGTCTTGAGCCTGACTGTTCCGTCTAGCTCCTTGACCTCGATGTCGTCGAGGAGTTCAACGATTGCCTTCGCCGCGCCGGGACTTACCGGGTGACCGATGGTCTTGTCGATGGCCCGCCGGATCGCTGCTCTCCCGTTCGACTTGGAGTAGTAGGACTTGCCGAGGACTTGGTTGAGCGCCTTGAGAAGCGAGTCCAAGGCCGCATTCCTGGCGGCTTCGGCGCGTTCGGCGTGCTGCGCGGCCGCCTCGAACTTCGCCTTGTCGGCCTTAGTAAGCGTGCCCTTGCCGAGCTGCTGGGGCACAGGCGTGTCGTATCGAACCTCGGCGACGTACTGACGAGTTTTCCATTGCGAGCCGGTTTTCTTGAGGATGTGGTCCGGCGAGCCATGGCTCGTGATGTCTATCCACGCCACTTCCTCACCGTTCAGCAGGACCACGATGTCGGGTCGCGTGTGACCGTGCGCGACCTGGAAGGTGAACTCGTACGGAGCAATCTTGATCGCTTCAAGCGACTTCTGCGTAAGCGTCTCAACCGCGTAGCCGTAGCGAGCGAAGAAGAACGGCGGTAGCTCCGAAGGTTTTGCCTTGAAGGAGTCCCAGGTCTTCACCCACCGCCCGAGATAGCCATCCACCGCGCCATGCGCTTTTAACCCCGGGTCAGCATGAAGAAGCTTCACTGCTCGGTCGACCTCCAGCTGCACCTTCTTGCCGATCTTGGCTAGCTCCCCCGTATTTGACTTGGTCTTGGACGTTGTCAGGTACGGCTCCAGCGAGGTCGAGCGCAAGAGCCAAGGCCCACCGATACGCCCTGATCGCAGAGCCTCAACCACGGCCTGATTTCCCGCACAGCGCTGCAGGGATAGGATCGCCTCGCTTGTGAAGGCCTGCGCCGGCGCCTGCTCGGCGACTCGTCCCAGTGGCGGACTTGGGGCTTCGACGCGCACACGCTCCATTGCCGGCCGATCGTACGGCTGCCGCGGCCGGTCGGATCCCGGCTAAGCCACGCCCGAGCCCTCCAACGGCGGTGGCATACAGATCCGCATCCCGGGCGGCGGACGACCGGAAATTGGCGCTTCCCACCACGACGCGGCGTGGCAGGACCCGACTGCTGGGACAACCGTCAGGTGGCCGCCGGGACGAAGGGCTGCGACGTGGGATTGGGGGCCCGCGCGTCCATCACTGAGGGGTTCGAGTGCAGACATACGCGGCAGCTCGTGATGGACGCGACGGCGGTCGGTCGGTGCGAGATTCGTTTGTCGGCCGGCGCGGTTCGGCGGGCTTAAGGAATGTGGGACATTCCGCTTCGTCGTCTGAGGACTTCTTTGAGCAGTTGACGCGCTCGAGCGCGGGCGGGTTCGAGGACGGGCCTGCCGGGCTTGACGGCACGGCGCGCCGCTGGCGTGAGAGTTCCCGCGACTGCCGGCCTCGGACGGCCGCGGCGGCGGTCCGCCACGGAGCGAACGGTCGAGCTCGTTGGGTTGTGCCGGCGTGTTTGTTCGCGGTCGCGGTGGTGGGTGGGGCGGGCGCGGTCACGGTGGTCTCTCGCGAGGGCGAGCGGGTTGTGGCGGTTGATCGCGGGCGAGAGGTCGTGCCGGTGATTGCTCCGGGACTGCGTGATTTCGCGGTGCCTGGCGCACGCGCCCGAGTTCGCGCTGGGCGAGCTGAGGGCAAGGGCGCGCGTGAGCGGCGTCAGAGGCGACGGCAGCGGGTGTCGGAGCGCAAGCGGCGGGCGCCTGGTGGCGGCTCGCGCGCCGCGCCGGCGCGTGCTCGCGAGCGCGCGCCGGAGCCTGCACCGCCGGCGCGCGCCCCGGTGGTGGCTGTCTCCGCCCCGTCGCCTCCGGCGCCGCGGCCGCCGAGTCCGCCGGCGGCGGCGCCGGTGTGTGTGGAGTTTCCGCCGTGTTGAGGGCCGTTGGAGCAATGACCGTGGGAGGTCTGTGATGGGTGTGGTTGCTGGGTGTGCGCGGTTGGCCGCGTTGGTGTCGGGAGTGGTGTTGGCGGCGTCGGTGATGGCGCCTGCGCAGGCGTTGCGGGCGGCGGGGGTGACGGGGAGCGCGCCGTCGAACGCGGGCGCGATCACGTCGTTTGTGTCGACGATCACCGACAACGCGTTGTGGTTGATCGGGACGATCGCGACGTTGGCGGTGTTGATCATCGGCGGGCTGTTCTTTTTCGGGCACAGCCGCGCGCCGGATTACGCCGCGCGGATTGCGATCGGCGCCGTGATCATCGTCTCGGCCCCGGGGATCGCCGCGTGAGCGCCCGCCGCCCTCGGCTCGCGGCCACGGGAGTGGCCGTGTTCGCGGCGGCTTCGCTGGTGGCAGCGATATGGCCGCGGGCGGCGTGGGCGGCGGACTTGTTCCCGGTGGACGACTGGCTGGGATCCGGCATCAAGAAAGCGGGCGAGGTGGTGCTCGGCCCGTTGAAAATCGGGGCGGAGTCGATCGCCCGGTTGTTGGTCACGATCGTCGGCGCGCTCGCGGATCTGCTGGTGCCCAAGAGCCTGGTGCGCTCCGGGGTGGACGGCATCCGGTGGCTGGTGTCTCTGCCGCCGGTCGGCACCGAGGTCAACTCCGGTGGGACGGCGCTGGGGGTGCGGATGCCGCACTTGCATGAGCTGCGTGAGGTGCTGACGTGGATCGGCGTCACGTTGCTGCCTTTGGGGTTGATCGTGTCCGCCGCGCGGGCGTATTTGGCGCCGGGCGTGGATGGTGAGAGCCCGTCGGAGCTGTTGGCGCGCGTGCTGGCCGCTGCGATCGGGTTGTTGCTTTACGACTGGGCGTGGGGCGTGCTGGTGCGGTTGGTGAAGCTGGTCACGGACGGGCTGCTCGGGTTGCCGTGGGTGGCGGACGGGATCGAGCGGATGTTGGAGACGTTGCTGATCGGCGGCGCCACAGGTTCGGCGGTGGCGGCGGAGTTCGTGATCCCGCTGTTGGTGTTGTTCGCTGGCGGCACGCTGCTCGGTCTGGTGTTGGTGCACGTCGGGTTGATGGTCGCGACGTCGCTGGTGTACGTGCTCGGCGGCCTGGTCCTGGGCTTGTCGGTGACCTCGTTCGGGCGCCGGCTGTTGGCGGCGTGGCTGCTGGCGGCGAGCGCGGTGGTGGTGTTGCCGGTGTTGTGGTCGGTGGTGTTTGTGACCGGGTCGGCGTTGATGCTCGACGCCCAGCCCGCCGCCGGCGACGGGTTCGCCGGATTCGTCGCGCAGCTGTTCAACGTGGCGGCGGCGGCCGGAACGTTCTTTGTCGCCATCAAGCTCTCGTTGGCGGTGTTCCGCAACGCCACCGGCGCGATCACCGGCATCACCAGCGCCGGCCCGGCCAGCGGCGGCGCGCGCGCCGCGAGTGCCGTGGCGGGGCGTCCGGCCGCGTTGGCGGCCAACGCGACGCCGGCGGGGCTGGCGCGCTTTTCCGCGCAGATGCGCGGGCGCGCAGCTGCGCTGGCCAGCGGTGGTGCGCGCGTCGCGGTAGCGCCGATCGCGCACCCCGCGCGCACGCTCGGGACGGCCGCCCGCGTCGCCGCGCACCCGGTGCAGAGCACCCAGCAAGCGGCCGGGTCCTTGCGCGCTGCGCTGACTGGGAGCTCGCCGGCCGCGGCTGCAGCCAACGCGACGGCTCACGCCGGTGCGGCGCATCCGGGGCGCGCCGATGCCTTCGCGCGCCCACCGGCGTCGCCGACAGCGACGGGATCGTCGGGGGTCGACATCACACCCTCGAACGCTCGCGCCGGCGCCGGTACGGACGCGCCGCCGGCGGCAGGCGATCGCGGCCCGAGCGCTCGGCGATCGGGCGATTCGTCGCGTCGGTCGGCGCCGCAGCCCACCCCGCCCGGCCGTGCCGCCGCCGCAGCGCCGGCGACCGTGCGCTCGACCGTGAACCCCGCCGGACCGCCCGCCGGCGCGTCCGAGCCGAGGGGCGACACGGTGCCGCGACCCACTTCGCGCACACCGACCACGTCGGCGCACACGACCGGGGGCGCGGCCGGCCGGGCGCGGTGGTGGCCGCTGGCGCGCAAGACTGACAGCGACGAGAAGCGGGGTGGGCGATGAGCGAGCCGAGCGAGCTGCGTGCGGCCTACCGGACGCTCAACGAGCCGACCCGGCTGCTCGGGCTCTCGCTGGGGGGGTGGCTGGCGATCGGCCTCGCGGCCGGCGCCGGGTACGGGCTGTTGCTGATCTCGCCGTTGGGGTGGCGGGTGAACGTGTCGGTGGCGATCATCGGGCTGGGCGCGCCGCTGGCGCTGTTGGTGTTGCGCGAGCAGACCACGATCAGCCCCGGCCGGCTGCTGCTGGCGATCATCGCCTGGCGAGCGCGACCGGCCGTGATCACCGGCCTCGACGAAGGGGAGCAGGTTGACGTGGTGCGCCGGGGCGGCGTGCGCCTTGACCGACCCATGCCGCCGGTGTCTGAGCAGCTCGCCGTGGACGAGAACGGGTGCTGGTCGTGAGCGGGCGCTCGCGGACGCTCGGGGACGTGGTCCCGCTGGCAGCGGTCGAGCCCGACGGGCTGCTGGTCACCGACGGGCTGCAGTACGTGCGGCTGCTCTCGTGTCGCCAGCTGCTTAAGCCGCGCGCGGGCGGGCCTGCGCACCGCGAGCTGTTGCGCGAGCGGCTCGGGGCGCTCGCCGCGCACCTGCCGGCCGGGCACGGGCTGCAGGTGCTTGTTGAAGCCGAACCGCTCGATCCGACGCGAACGCTCGCCCGTGACTGGGAGCACGTCGAGCTCGCCGCGGCGGACGCGCAAACGCACGGTGACGAGGAGCGCGCGCGGGCGATGCGGCGGCTGGCGCTGGGGCTTGAGCAGACTGTGCGGCGCAGCGCGCCCGCGGTGCAAGCGGCGGCGCTGCGCTGGACGATCGCGGTGCGCTGGTCTCCGACCGGCCTGCCACGCCGACGTCGAGGGCGCGGGGTGCGGGTGATCGCTCGGGCCGCGCACGAGCGCGCCGCCGCCGACAGCGCCCGCTTGGCGGAACTGGTCGCCGGGGACCTGGTCGCCGCCGGCTGCCAGGTGGACGCGCTCGATGGCGAGCAAGCGCTGGCCGCACTCGCACGCATGATCAACCCTGCAGCGGGCGAGCGGATGCTCGCAGCGGGCGCGCCGCAGGTGCTCGAGAGCGCCGATCGCGACCAGGCGCTTGCGCATCGCGCCGAGCTGCTCGCTGCGCTCGGAGCCGCGGAGTTGCGGGTGGAGCGCGATTGGCTGGCGCGCCCGGGGAGCGGTGAGATCGAGGCGATCGCGCATCTGTCGGGGGCGCCGGGGGACACGAGCGTGTGGTGGCTTTTGGCGTTGATGGAATTGCCGCCGCCGTGGCGGCTGGCGGTGCATGTGACCGCGACCGATCGTGTGCGTCAGCGGCGCCGGTTTCGGCTGCGGCACCGGCGGTTGTGGGCGGATCTGCGCCGGCGCGAGCGCGACGGCAAGTTGATCAGCGAAGAGGCCTATCAGCAGGAACGCGAAGCGGCCGACATCGACGCCGAACTGCGCCTGACGGGAGCGGCGGGGATCTACGAGGTCTCCATCTATCAGGCGATCCGCCGCCCCGCCGGCGACCGCGAGCAACTCACTGAGCTGCTCGCCGGCGTGGCGCGCGACTTTGAGAGCTACACCGACGCGCGGCTGTACACCGGCCGGTTTCTTGCGGAGCCGTCGTGGGTGTCCACGCTGCCGCTGGCCACCGACCGGTTGGGCGCGACGCGCCGGTTCGCGCAACGCAACATCGGCGACTGCTTGCCGCTGCACAGCCTCAGCGCCAGTTCCCCGGGTGGGGTGCCGCTGGGGTACGCGCTGCCGGGCAGCACGCTTGAGCGCGTCGACCCCTTCGATCCCGCCTACCGCACCCACGTCGCCCTGATCACCGGCGCCTCTGGGTCCGGTAAGACGGTCGCCACCAACGCGCTGCTGGCCCGCAACCTCGCCCGCGGCGCGACCGGCTACATCATCGACCGCTCCTCCAGCGAACACGCCGCCGGCGGTGCCCGGCACGCCGGGCACTACGAGCAACTCGCCGCCCTGATCCCGGGCGCGCGGGTGATCCACTACGGCGCCGGCCAACAAGACGCGATCATCAATCCCTGGGACACGCCGAACCCGGCGCACGTCCCGGCGAGCAAGGTCGAGTTCCTAGTCGCCCTGCACGCGCTGCTGGTCGGCGACCCGACGCCCACCGGGCACGCGCTCACCGGCCTGGAGCGCTCGCTGCTGGCGCGAGCGATCCACCAGAGCTACGCGCACTGCGCGCAGACCGGCGAGCTCCCGCGCGAGCGCGTTCTGCGCGAGCAGCTGCGCGCACTTGCTCGGGCGCAAGCCGATGACACGCGCGACGGCGATTCCGGTGTCGCGGGCGAGCTGCGCCGGCTGGCTGAGCGCTTGTACCCGTACGTCCAGGACGGGCCGCTGGCGTGGCTGGCTGACCGGCCGACCACCATCCCGGCGGGCGCGCCGCTGGTGGTGTTCGACCTTGCCGGGTTGCCGGACGCGCTGGCCGCCCCCGTGATCCTCGCGCTGGTCGATCACATCGACCGCGAGATCGCCCGCCGCCGCGCCCAGCACCTCACGGATCATCGCGCTGGCGGCGAATGGGCCGGCCGGACGTTTCTGGCCATCGATGAGGCCTGGAAGCCGCTGATGACCCCCGCGGCGGGGGCGTGGCTGAACGAGTGGGCGCGCCGCACCCGCCACATCGCCTGCGCGCTGCTGGTCATCAGCCAGCACCTCTCGGACTTCGCCAACCCCCAAGGCCGCGCGCTACTGCGCAATTCAGTGCTGCGGTTGCTGTTTCACACCGCGCACGACGAGCTCGCCGAGATCGCCGACACGCTTGACCTGCACGCGGAGGATCTGGCCGAGATCAGCGCGCTGCAGACCCGCAAAGGCGAGCACTCCACCTGCCTGCTGGACTCTGAAGCGCACGGGCGCGCGACCGTCCGCATCCAGCTCTCCGACATCGAGTACTGGGCCTGCAGCGCCGACCCCGAACGCGACCAACCGCTGCGCGAGCTCGCGCTCCGACAAAGCGGCGGCGACGCCTGGGCCGCCATGCGGCTGCTCGTCGACGCCGCCTGGCACCGGGCTCAAGCTGAGCAACTCGCCGGCGACACCCCGGCGGCGCGGTCGTGAGCGCGTTCGCCGCCGCCGGCCGCGCCCTCGCTGCGGCACGCACCCTCACCAGCTCGGGCAACCAGGGCGGTGGAGGCGGGTCGTGGTGGCTGCTCTTGCTGGCAGTGCCGCTGGCGCTGCTGATCGCCCTCGTGCTGGGGATCATGCTGCTGCTGGCCGGCGCCGTGCAGCAATGCGAACCCGGCGCAGACACGCAGACCGCCGCCGAGTTCAGCGGGCCGGGCTCGCTCGGCGGCGTAGCCGGCACTGGCTTGACCCGCGCACAGATCGACGGCGTGCGCACCGGCAGCCCGTACGCCGGCACCACCGTCACCTCAGGCGAGTACCTGGCCACCAGCTACGGGCCGCCGTGGGGCGGCATCCAAGGCCAAGGCATCGCCACCAGCGGCGGTCTGCGGATCGGCGCCGCTTCGCCCCGCTGGTACATGATCGCCGTCGACCCGCGGTTGATTGGCCACGGCACGCTCGTGTACCTATGGCCGAACCCGTTCGGCTGGCACGGCCCGTTCCTGGCCGCCGACACCGGCGGCGCCATCCAAGGCCAGCGGATCGACTTCTACGACTGGCGCGGACGCCTCGCCCAATACCGCTGGGGCCACCGCCACACCACCGCCAGCCCCACACCGCAACACGACGACGCACCGCAAGTGCTCGACATCGCCCCGGTCTCCGCGACCGCGTGCGCCGCAACCGAGCCCGATCACGCGGGCGAACCGGACGCGCTGGCGCTGCCCGGCGTCCAAGGCCGCGTGACGATCGCGCCGCTGGCCAACGCGACCGGCCGCGCGGTCCGGCCCGAGCTCATCCAGTTCCTCGAGCGCGTCGCCGGGATCGCCGGCCGCGAGCTGGTGCTCACCACCGGCACCAACCACAGCAAGCACAGCAGCTCCGGCCGCATCTCCGACCACTGGGTCGGCCTCGGCGCCGACTTCGGCTCCGTCGCCAACCGCTTCCCACTCGGCGGCGGCTTCGGCACCCGCCTGGCCGCCGCCGGATTGCGCGCCGCCGGCGTCCCCGAAACCGAAGCGTGGCGGCTCGCCCAAGCCGGCGGCGGGCACGACGTCTGCCACCACAACTGGCGCATCCAAGTGATCTGGCGCACCGGCGACCACCACGACCACGTCCACATCGGCCTGCGCCCCGGCTGCGCCTTTACCGGCGTACAGACCTTCCAGATCTGATGGATCGCCGACTGCGCATACCGCTGCTGGTCGGCTGCCTGGCCGTCGGCGTCGCCGCGACCAACGCGACGCAACCGGTCGAGCTACCGAAGCCGGCGCCAGCGGCGAACGCGACGCCCGGTCCGCCGCCGGCGGACCGCCAAGCAGCCCGGGTGGCGACGGCGTACGCCTTGACGGCCACCAACTGGACCTCGCGCACGCGGCTCACAGCGTGGCGGCGCGAGCTCGCGCTCGCCGCTCCCGACTACCGTCGCCAGCTCCGTCGCACCCGACCCACTCGCTCCTGGCTGCGCGCGCTTCGGATTGAGCGAGCCAGCAGCCGCTCGACCGTTGTGGCTGTCGAGCAAGTCGCGGCGGTTCGCGGGTCACGAGCCCGGGTGCTGGTGACTCTGCGAGAACGTACCGCCACCAGCCGTGGGACGCTTGTGGGGGAGACACGCAACCAGGTCCTCTTGCAGCGGAGCCACGGCGAGTGGCAAGTCACGCGCTGGACGGTCTTCGCGACCGAGGAACCGCGGTGACCGGAGCGCTGCGGTTGGTGGCCTGGGGACTGGTCGTCGCCGCGGCGGCCGGTGCGCTGCTGGTCACGGTCGGCGTGTACGTGGTGCACGTCGACGAGCCCGTTGACGCGCTGCCGGAGTCGATCGGCTCGGTGCTCTCGCTGACTCGCCACAACGCGGTCGTGGCGCTGTGGCCGCTCGCCTTGGTGGCGCTCGAGTGGCCGAGGATCCCGGCCGCGCGCACGGTCGGGGACGCGCTGGCCGCCGGCCAGGTGCTGCTGCACGGCGCCATCCTCGGCAGCGCCCTCGCGCAACAACCGGACCTGTGGCGCTTCTTGCCGCACCTGCCGTTCGAGCTCGGCGCTCTAGCCTTGCCTGTCGCGGCGTGGATCACCGCCCGCCGCGCCACCACGCGGACGTCGACGGGGCTAGCCCTGACCGCCGCCACCGTCGTGGCGCTGGTTATCATCGGCGCGGTCGTCGAGACCTACCTGGTGCCGCTGGGATGACTCCCGCACGGCAAGTCATCGGTGCCGCGAGGACGGACGCGCTGGCGGTGGGCCGTGACCGGATCGGTGCCCCAAGACGGGTGAAGCGGGATCTGGATCGGAGGTCTCGAGGTCCCCCTTGCTTCGCCTTCAAGCATGGCCGCTTGCGGTCCGGCTGCAACCCGCACGCGTGGGGTTTCCCTCCCTGCCGGTCGGTTCCGCCGGCCGCTCGGTAGCGGCCCAACTCGGCTTACAGCAAGGGGGACCAGCCAACCGGCCCAGGCCCCGCAAACCACCGCCCCAGGAGGCGAACGACCGTGTCGGCCACCAACATCAACCGCGTCACCTTGACCGGCAACCTCACGCGCGACCCCGAGCTGCGCGCCACCCCCGGCGGCACGAGCGTCTGCTCGATGCGGATCGCCGCCAACACGCGCCGCAAGCACGACGGCGAGTGGATCGACAAGCCCAACTTCTTCAACGTCACCGTCTGGGGCGCCCAGGCTGACAACTGCGCCCGGTTCCTGTCCAAGGGCCGGCCGGTCGCCATCGACGGGCGTCTGGAGTGGCGCGAGTGGACCCAAGACGACGTGCGCCGCGAAGCGATCGAGATCGTCGCCGACACGGTCCAGTTCCTCACCGCCCCCACCCGCGACCAGGACCCCAACGGCAACGCGGACCACGTCCCCGCCGGCGCCGCCCACGAGGACCCGGACGACATCGCCTTCTGACCATGCCCGGCGCGGCGGCCCGCAGCGGGCCGCCGTGCCTCGGCCGTGCTGGAGAACGACCATGACCCTGAACCTCAGGCCATCCGGACCCGCAGCGGACATGCCCACTCCTGACCCGCACAGCCCGCCGGTCGCGGGCACAAGCAGCCCGCTGCTGGCCGCGCTTGCCTACGCCGCCGCCGGCTGGCCCGTGCTCCCGGTCCACGCCCCGACCGCGACGGGCGGATGCTCGTGCGGCCGCGTCGGGTGCCGCGCTATCGGCAAGCACGCGCGCGTCCGCGCCTGGCCCCGACGGGCTACCACGGACGTGCGCGTGATCGCCGCTTGGTGGCGGCGCTGGCCGGACGCCAACGTCGGGGTGCACACCGGCACGATCGTGGTCCTCGATGTCGACGGGCCCGACGGAGCCCGGGCACTGCTCGACCTCCAAGCGGCGCACGCGCCCCTGCCACCGACGCGCTGCGCGATCACCGCCCGCGGCGCGCACCTGTACTTCTGCGCAGACACGCACCTGCTCGACTGCTCAGCTGCGCAACTCGGTCCCGGGCTCGACGTACGCGCCCGAGGCGGGTACGTGATCGCGCCACCAAGCCGGCACGCCACCGGCCACCTCTACCGCTGGGCCAACACCCACGCGCTCGCACCGCTGCCCCCATGGCTGGCCGAGCTGCTCGCCGGTTCCGCGCCCGACGAGCCCGCCCGAGCGGTGCTGCCGCCCGCGATCGCCCGCTCAGGCGACCGCCGAGCCCGGTACCTGCAGGCCGCGCTCGACGGCGAATGCGCCGCGGTCGCCCGGGCACCGACCGGGACCCGCAACGCAACGCTCAACCGGGCCGCGTTCCGGCTCGGACAGCTGGTCGGCGCCGGCCTCGGCGAGCCCAGCCTCATCGCCGACGCGCTCGGCACGGCCGCCCGACAATCCGGGCTCGGTCCTACGGAAGCCGACGCGACGATCGCATCAGGCCTGGCTGCCGGCCGAGCGCATCCGCGGCCGCTGGCCGACGTCGCGTGACCACCTCGCACGGCTGCGCGGGGTCGCGCTCGATAAGGGGTGTTATGCGATGGCGGCCGCCCGACGCCGAACTGCATTGAATCCCCGGCGAACCCGCCGGCATGCTCGCTGTCCCTATCCGTCTCTATTGGCGAAGAGACTCAGCGCTCGTAGACGACGCCAGCGCGTTTCTGGCGGCCCGCCACTATTCCAACCGGGTGCAATGTCCGTGGACTAAGCGCTCTTTACATGTCCTTCGAGGACTGACTAAGGTCGCACGGTGCAGAAGACCCTAGGAATCATCTCGGGGGTGGCCGGGGCCATTGTTGGCGTAGCGAAGCTCCTCGCCTTGGTTGCGGGCTGGGATTGGCTTCTCGAGAATTGGCTCGACGTCGTAATCGCCTACGGGTACGTCGCCGCAGTCCTGTACGTCCTCCTGATGACGTATCTGCTCTGGCGAGGTCGGCGCGGACTGGCCAAGCAGCAGCTCTTCATGGGCGTCTTCGCCGTCTTCTTCTTCGTTCTCTTGATCGCTGCCGCCGCGATCGATCGGTCCTCGGCGATCTTTCTCGCCGTGATAGCGGTGGTCAACGGCGGAGCTGCGGCAGTGGTGGCGGGTAGGGAGAAGTATCGACAGATCACAGCAAGAACGGCGAAGTGTCCGCTCTGCATCGAGAAGGCGCACGTTGAGGCCACGCGCTGCAAGCATTGCCATGGCGAGATCCTGCGGTCTGCTGAAGTGGCCGCCGCGAGCTGAGGGTCCAGCGCCGGTAGCCCAACAGAGTGCTCGGACGGACAGCCTTGGGGATGGCGGCTCCCGAGCGGCGGATTGGCAGGCGTTGTCGGGTGCCGCGAAGATGTTGCACTTGCAAGAACCCTGGTAGGGGTCGCGGCTGCCTTCCATACCTTGCAGGAGCGCCCGCGCACAGCTGCCGCCGCGGCCGAAGTGGCGAGCCGGCGGTACGACCATTTCGTCCATCGCGCAATCTAGGCTTGCGGGATGAATGTCGGCCTGATTCGAGTGTGCACTTGACCTGGGTCACCGCGCCGTATCGCGCACGGGGTCCCTGGTCGACGTGACGCTCGGTTCGTTCGCTCGCAGCTCTCTGGCCGAAATCGCGGTAGCCGACCTCGATCGCATGCTAACGCTCGACGAGACACTGTTCGTTGAGCACAAGCGTGACCTCGGTCGGGGTAATGAGAACTATCAGCTCGCCAAGGCGGTCGCTGCGTTCGCAAACACGCTGGGCGGGTGGCTCCTAATCGGCGTTGCGAACGCGAGACCCACTGGCGAGGCGAAGGTCATGGAAGCGGCGCCAACGCTTGTCGACGGCATTCGCGACCGGCTTCGGCGAGAGATCGATCCTCTTCCGGCATTTGAAGCGCGGATCATTCCTCATCCGGCCGGAAACGTCGGAGTTGTCCGAGTCTATGAATCATCGGACACGCCGCATGTTCTTCTGCGTTCCGGCTCCGTCTTCGTGCGCGAAGTGGCTGGAGACACTGACGCTTCTCGGCCACCGCGAATCGGCGGCAGTGAGGCGAGCCAGCGAGTCTACGCCGCAAACCAGATCCGAAGTCAAGCGCAGCTCATGGCGCTCGCCGCGCGCGGCCGCGACGCGAGCACCCGCGTCGACGAGCTTCTGTCGCTGACTCGTCCGTTGCCGCTTGTGGAGACAGGGCTGGGGTTCGCCTTCAGCGTCGCCCAAGACGGCAAGATGACCGTGGGGACTGCTCGTGCGGCTGCGATAGTCGTACGAGTCGCCCCGTACACACTTCCGCCGCGCTTTCTCGGATGGTCGACCAGCGCGGACGCGTCAGGTGCATGCCTGAGCTCCGTTGAATCGCTGGCGGGGCTGCGCGGGCTCGGGAGTGGCTGGGTGTCGCCCGACCCCGCCGGCGTCTTCGTGGCGGTTCCGCTAGGTCAGCACACTCGCCACGCCGACGGGGTTGGCGAGCGGCTTGATTCGACGGCGCAGGTCGTCGTTGACGGAGCGGGTGTAGCTGGGGCGTCGCTTCAACTAGATGCACCGAGAGATGCCAGGCGTGCGCGGCGATTCACGACGCGCGAAGCCGCGAACGATCTGGTTGCACCCGTGATTCGCTCCGCTGTGGCCTTGCTCGAGCGGGCTGAGTGCCTGGGACGCGCGCGGTGCCACGTGGATCTTTTCTATCTTCCGTCAGCGCTCCGGCTGATCGGGGAAGGCGAGAGTTCGGCGCGCGACTGGGTTTCGATTTCTGCCGACATCGACATTCCCTCGGACGAGACGGAAGTGCAAGCAGTCGCTGTTCGGGCTATGAATGCGTACGCACGCAGCGCAGGCATACCCGAGTGGGACTCGGCGGCTTGACGGAGGCATTCTTCGGCCGGACCGCAGTGGGTACCGGTCCCTCGACGAAAGCGGCCCTCGGCCGACCTATTTTGACGGCAATCGAAAGCGTCCTTTCGTGGACAAGCGCGCAATTCGATCTCCGCCGAATAGGGCGGTGCGGCAGCTCGTCCGGCCGCGCGAACGGGGCTCAGTCGCGTGTCCGAACGTTGCGCATCGCGACGGACGCTCGATAAGTGGTCTTACGACGCCGACTCGGTGCGGCCGCGTGAGCCGGCGCAACTGACGGGCGCCGCTCGAGCAACGACCAGTCGCGGTGTCGTAGAGCGCGGACAGGCGACGGCGTAGGGAGGCCGGGCGGTGGGCCGACCACCCCTCACGGTTGCACACCCGCCGTGAGCTGGCGTGCCGGGCTCAAAGCGCATGGGCGGGTGTGCGGAGGGGTGGCGATCGGCCCGCCGCCCGGCGCGGGCCCTGAGAGGAAGGGACGGAGAACCCCGTCATGGCTTCACCCGCACCTGAGTTGAGCACTCGCGTGTCTGCGCAGCTGCGCATCTCGCTGGACCGCATCCGCGTGGCCGAGAATGTCCGCGCGCTGGACCCCGCGCACGTCGACGCACTGGCCGCCTCGATCGCGCTGCAGGGCCTGCTGGTCCCGCTGGTCGTCTGCCCCAGCGCCGACGGCGAGCACCCGGAGGACTTCGACCTGGTGGCCGGTTTCCATCGCCACGCCGCCGCGACCCAGCTGGGCTTGGCCGAGGTGGAGGTGGTGGTCCGCGACGGCGAGAGCGAGGACGCCGATCGGGCGGTGGAGAACATCGCGCGCAAGGCCCTGGACCCGCGCGAGGAAGCCCGCGCCGTGCAGGCGATGCTCGCCCGCGGCCTCTCCGAGGACGGCGCCGCCCAGGCGCTCGGCTGGAGCCCGCGGCGCGTGGCCGCGCGCGTGAAGCTGCTGCATCTGCCCGATGCCGCGCAGGCGATGGTCGGCGAGGGCGCGATCGCGCTGTCGGCGGTCGATCAGCTGCTGGCCATCGGGCAGGTCAGTGCCCCGTTGCTGGACGCGGTCTTGGCCTATCTGGCTGACGGCAACGGGTGGGCGGCCGAGCGGCTGGCCCGCGAGCCCGGCTGGGTTCTGGACTCGGCCCTGCGCCACGGCGACACGAAGGTGTTCGCCGCGCACCTGAACGCGATCCGCGCCGACACCATCGCCGAGCTGCGGCTGGGCAAGAAGACCGACGCGCTCTACCAGCAGGCCTGCGTGCTCTACAAGCAGCTTGACCGTCACGCCTGGGGCACGCCGGAGGTGCGCTTCAGCGACGAGGACGTCGACCAGGCCCGCGCCGCCGGCGTGCTGGTCGAGTTCGAGCGCAGCCGCCCCGTGATCGTCGACCGCGGCCTGTACCGCGAACTCACCAAGACGGCGATCAAACGCGCCGTCGCAGAACTCGAGGCGCGCGTCGCCGCGGCCGCCGCCGAGAAGGCACAATCGCGGACCGAGCGCCTCGCCCAGCAAGCCGACGACCCGCTGGCCGCCGCGGCGCGCGAGCGCGACAGCGCCCTGCGCGAGCTCGCCGACCAAGCGCACGGCGCCAACCTTGACCTCGGCCAGGGCCTGCTGGACGGGCTCTCGGTCGTCGACCCCGCCGACATGCGCGTCGCGCGGTTCTTCGTCTACGCCCTGCTCGGCCCGGACTTCGACGCTTCGCCGTACACGCAGACCGGCGAGCGCGTGCAGCGCCTGGCCGCCAACGGCATCCGGCTGGTGATCGGCGAGTTCCGCACCGACGTCACCAAGACCCGCAAAGACGGCTCCCCCGGCCGCCTCCGTATCGACTACGGCGACTCGCGCAACCCCGAAGCCCCGGTCAAGTGGCTGTGGCGCTACCTGGACGGCGCCAAGACCGCCGGCGAGCTCTACGGCCGCGCGCTCGTCGTGATCGCGGCCGAGCACTACGCCAGCCGACTGGTCCTCCCGACCGCGCAGCGCATGCCGGCGACGCGTTTCGGCTCGCGCACGGACACCGCCGCCAAGGCGCTCGGCAAGCTCTGCGGGCCGCATCTGCCCGCCTCGCTTGAGCGGCTCGAGCAGGCCGTCAACCGCGCCCACGCCACCTACGCCGAAGCAGAGCAGGCTCACCGCGCCGCCGCTGCCGCCGCGTCCGGTGCGGCCGCGCCCGCGGTCGAGACCGACGAGATGACGGACCACGAGGCCGACGACAGCGCCGAGGAGAACGAGCCCGACGACGTCGCCGAGGTCGAGCCCGACACCGGGCCCGCCGCGGGCGAGTCGGCTGCCGCCTAACCACCCCACTCAGCCGCGCGGGCGCCTCTGCGCCTGCGCGGTGCTCCTCTTCCCTTCTCTCGTTCCTCCTCTGGAGGTTGCTGCTCGATGTCTCGATCCACGAGCCCCCGCCTGAGCGAAGCCGAGCGTGCCGAGCGCCGTGCCCGCGACCGTGAGCTGAGCGTCCGCGCGGTTGCGCAGCTGCGCACCAGCGCCGGCTGGCAAGCGTGGCTGCGCGTGCGCGCCCGCACGGGCCTGCGCCGCTACAGCCTGGGCAACCAGCTGCTGATCGCATTCCAGGACCCCGACGCGACCCGGGTCGCGGGGTTTCGCGCGTGGCTGGCGCTCGGGTACTGCGTGCGCAAAGGCGAACACGCCCGCATTCGCGTGTGGGCGCGCTGCGAGCCGTCCAAGAAGCGCCTGCAGGCGTGGCGGGACGCCGGCGCAACCGCGACCGAGAAGCCGCGCGCGTTCTACCGGCTGGAGCCGGTCTTCGACCGCGCCCAAGTTCAACCGCTCCCGGCGCCGGCGATGCCGGCGCCGCTGGACCCGCCGATCGCCCCGATCGAGGGCGACACGCTCGCGTGGGCGATTCCCGAGCTGGAAACCTTCGCCGCTGGCATCGGCGTCACGGTCGAACGCGAGGCGATGCGCGAAGGCTGCGACGGCTACTTCCATCCGGCCGAGCGGCGGATCGCGATCAACCCGGCCGTTTCGGTCAACCAGCAAGCCGCCGCCCTGGCGCACGAGCTCGCGCACGCGCTCGTCCGGCTCGACCACCAGCCCGACGACCCGACGTTGGACTACGCCACCGAGGAGCTGGTCGCCGAATCGGTCGCCTTCACCGTCTGCAGTTTTCTCGGCCTGAACACCGCCGACAACTCGGTCCCGTATCTCGCGGTCTGGAGCGAGCACACCCCGGATGACGCGTTTGACCGGATCGCCGACCTGATCGACCGGCTCGCGCGCCGGCTCGAAGACGCGCTCGACCTGGTCGAGGAACCGGCCGCCGCCTAGGCGCCGGGCCGCACAAGCGGTCGAGGCGTGCAGCGCCACCAGCGGTTGGGGGGGCAGAGGACTGGGCTGCGCGGATGCTGCCACTGCGGGTGCAATCCGCCGCACCACCTGCGCCCTGACGGGAACGCGACTCACGGGTTCGCGCGCGCAGGTGGCGCGTGCGTTCGCACCCTCCGCGGCTTTGGGCACCGCATGCCCAGCCCCCAACCCACCAACCGCCCCGCAGCGGACGCCCCGACCCCCAAGCAACTGGGTCTGCTGCGGCGCCTCGCGCAAACCAGCGCGCAGACCTTCGCCTACCCCGCCACCAAGGCGCAGGCGAGCCGCGAGATCAAGCGGATGCTCAGCGCGACGCGCGACCCTGACCTGAGCGACTACCGCGCCGACCTCGAGCGTGCCCGCGAGCTCGGCCTCCCCGAAGACGCCGTCGCCATCCGCAACGACGAGATCTGCGGCTACGGCGCCGACGCTCACTGGGCCCACACCACCGACGCAGACCGTGAGGCCCGGTCATGAGCGTCGCCGGCGACCGCCACGAGCTCGCGCGCTACCAGCTCCCCAACGGCACCACCCGTGTCCTGTGCGCCCAGCGCATCAACGGGCGCGTCGCGATCAGCGACATCCCCGACAGCGACACCAGCGGCCGCGTGTACCTCGTCGAGCGCCACATCGAAAGCCGCGCCGCCATGCAAGGTCTCGTCAGCGCCTACGTGCGCGACGCGGTTGACCGCGGCCAACCCGCCATTCTGCTGCCCGACTGGCTCGGGGGCGACCGATGAGCCCCGCCGTGAGCCGCGGGCGGCGGGCGGAGATCGCCGACTTCTTCTCGGCCAACCACCGCCGCCTGGAGCGTCGCATCGGCTACCTGATGCCCGGGTCCGGGAACGTCGTCGTCGACGACGCCTGCGCCTACGCCTGGATGCAACTGGTCCGCCGCGACGACGTCGCGCTCGATCGACGCGGGTTCGCGTGGCTGTCGACGGTCGCGCTGCACGAGGCCTGGCGGATGGCCCGCGAGGATCGCGAGCGTCCCGCCGGCTTGTTCTGGCCCGACCGCGAGCTCGAGCACGAACTGCCCGACCCGGCCGGTCTCGACGGTGACCCGCTCCACCAGGCGCTCGCCGCCGAGTTGCATCGCGAGCGCGTCAAGAGCCTCGACGCGCTCAAGCCGCCACAGCGTCAAGCCCTCGGGTTGCAGGCGCTCGGCTACGGCTACCACGAGATCGCCGCCCTGAACGCCAGCTCCTACACCGCTGTGAACCGCCGTCTCTCCGAAGGCCGCGCGCAACTGCGCCGCGCCGAGGGGGCAAATTTCTCGTGACGGCGCCTACAAACCACATGGGCATCCTCATGGTCACCTACCGGCACCGGCCGCGCGCGCTGTGCACCCGGCGCCGCGTTTTCCTGCTCGACACCCCGGACTGCGGCACGCCCGACCTGCCGTTCGTGCTCGCGATGTGCGTGTACGCCGGCGCCATCCTCAACCGCAGGCTCCCCGGCCCCTATCTGGAAGCGGACGCCAGGGCGTTCGCGCGCTCGAGCCTGATTCCGAGCGAGATCACCGAACGCGGGCCCAACGCCTGGGACCTCGGCGAACTCAGCCGGTGGCTCGGCGTCCCCGAACGCGAGCTACTTGCGCAACGCCGCCGCGGATGCGAAAGCCGCGCGCGCCGCGCGCCGTAGCCGCGTCAACCCAGGCCGCGCCGTCGCCCCTGCTGTGACCGGCGCGTCGCCGTGGCCGGCCCGCCGGCGCCAAACGGACGCTGCGCGCGCTCGGCTAGCATCAGCAGCGAGCGCTGGGCGTTCTCGTCCGGCAGCGCGTCCAGCGATTGCACCGCGCCGCGGAGCTCATCAAGTCGCAGCTCTCTCGCCTCCAACGCGAGCCGCCCCGCCCAGCGCACCGCCGCGGCCTCAAAACGCTCCTCGTCCTTGGCGTCGATCACCAACAAGATCGCCAGCGCGTCGCGCAACGGCACCCAACCCAGCTCCGCCGCCGTCGCATGAATCAGCGGCAAGTTCCCGCTGCGAATGGCGCGCTGCAGCCGGGTGTAAGGCGATCCGTCGCTCGTCATGCGAACGCATGTTCGCACGCGTTGCGGCAGGGCGTGCCCATCTCAACGTCCGTTGCTCACCTGCGCGCGTGCGCAGCTATGCAGACGCGGCAGCATGTCGCCGGTCACCACGAGCCTGCCGCTGAGATCCTGCAAGCCGTGCTCGCTCGGGCCGGCGGTGCGTGCGATAACGAGGCTCCTATGTCAAGGGATCAGCAGTTCACGGCGGCTGGGGCGGGTGGTGCGTCGGCTTGAAGGAGCCGCCAGACGCGGTTGACGAGGTGTCGCTTGAGGAGGCGGACGGCTTCTCGTTGGGTCTTGCCGTGGGCACGTTGTCTGGCGATGTAGGCGGCGGTGGCGGGGTCGAAGCGGATGCGGCTGAGTGCGTAGAGGTGCAGCGCGTGGTTGAGGCGTCGGTTGCCGCCGCGGTCCAGACGGAGGCGACCGTCGCTTCGCCCTGACCAGACGGGTACGGGCGCGGCGCCGGCGGCCCGCGCGAGCTTGGCGGCGGTCGCGAAGCGGGTGATGCCGGCGATCTCGCCGACGAAGGCGGCGGTGAGGATCGGTCCGCTGCCGCGGTCGCCTGCCAGGGCGGGCGCGACGGTGGCGACCAGTTTGGCCAGCTCGCGTCCGAGCTCGCTGATCGCGCGCGTGAGTTCGCGGACGCGGCGTAGTTCGTCGCGTGCGACGCGCACTCGTGCGGTCGGTTCCGCTGCCTGCAGGCGCCGGGCGAGTCGTTGTTGATGGACGAGCAGGCTCAAGGTGCGGGGCGCGATCTCGTAGTCGGGCCAGAGGTCGAACACGTGCCAGCGCAGATCGTTGGTGAGCGCGGTGCGATCGGCGACCAGGCGCGCGCGGTGGTCGTGCAGCAGACGGATCTCGAGCTCGCGGCCGGCCAGCTGGGCGTGCGGGAACGAGTCCATCCCGTCGCGTACCGCTACACGCGCGACGGCCAGTGCGTCGATCGGGTCAGACTTGCCGCGCTCGCGGGCCTGGCCACGGCGCGCGTCGCCCATGAGCTGCGGCGAGATGCGGATCACGGTCTCGCCGTGCGCAAGCAAGAAGCGCTCGAGGCTGCCCGAGACGTGCCGGCAGTCCTCCAGCGCCCACACGCGCTCATCGGCGAGCGCTCGCGCCCAGGCCATTAGCTCGCCGAAGCCGTCCTGGCGCGCCCGTGCGGTCCGCTCGCCGCGCGGGCGGGCGGACGACCCATCGATCGCCACCGCGGTGTGCGTGGCCTTGTGCGGGTCGATGCCGATCACGATCATCCAAGACGTCCCTTCGATAGACCTCAGACGAAGCGGACCTCGAGCGGACAGACCTCAGTCGGGGCGCGCTGCCACGTTCCTATCAAGCCACGCTCGAGCGTCCTGAACCGGCGAGCGCTGACACATCGTTATCAAGCCAACCCGGACGAGCCGGAACGGCAGGGACTAGAGGTGAGTCAAGCGATCGCCGGACAGGACCATCCATCAACGGCCGCCCATCACGCAAGCGGCTCGCGAAGCCTTTCACTGAGGCGAACTACGACTACCTGGGTCAACGGCATCCACGGAGACCTTGAGCACGAGCGCGCGCAACGTCCGACGCGCGTCTAGTTTGTTCGCTGCGAGACCAATCGGCGTTCGTCTAGCGCTCAGAACTGTGTAGCCTGCCGCCCGCAGGGTGTCCCCGGGCCGAGCAAAGGTCCGTATGCCGCGCGTGCACATGCGCCTCATCGAGGAACAAAATTGCGCCAATCCCAGATCGCGCGCCCAGTCCGGGCGCGTGAGAACAGCACTGCTCCGTCACGGTCGAGGCTGGCCAGCCGCATGACCGGGCGGCTCGTTCGACGACTCGCAGTCGCAGCGACGGGGCTGGTGGCTATGGCCGCTGGCTTCGGCATGCCCGCCGTGGCACTCGCCAACTTCAGCTCCGATCTGTTCGAGTACATCCCGGACGACCAGAACGGCAATCCGTGGAACGCGTACGACCTAACCCAGCAGGTGCCTGGCTCGCCGCCGATCAGCAATCCAGCCGCGATCTTCCACGACAACCGGATCAGCGTCTACGGCACCACAAGCCAAAACGGCGGCAGCCTGATCGAGTACACGTCCGATCAGGCGAACAACCGGGTCTGGAACGCCTACAACATCTCGGCCGCGATGACCGGGATCCCCGCGGTGCGCGATCCCGCCGCGCTCGTCGACCGCGATGGTCTGTCGCGCGTCTACGCGACCACCGCGCAGGACCACCTCATCGAGGTCCTGCCGGGCGAGAACGGAGGCCGGCTCACGACCTACGCCGATCTCACGCAGAACTATGGGTTGCCCGCGGTGCGCAACCCCACGGTCGTGCAGATGCCGAATGGGATCCATCGCGTGTACGGGACGGCGGCCAACGGCGACCTGTACGAGATGCTGCCTAACTGGGGTGTGGGATGGCATGCAGCAAACCTCACAGCTCGCGCCCCGAGGCTGCCACCGGTGCGCAGCCCGAAAGCCATCGTTGACGCACAAGGCCTGCCACGGATCTATGCGACCTCGAACAGCGGCGACCTGTTCGAAGTCCGGCTCACATCGCTACAAGGCTCGTGGGAAGCCACCAACATCACCGCGCACTACAACGGCATCGGCAACCCGAATCCGGCGATGCCACCGGTTCGTCAGCCGACGGCCGTGCTCGACAGCAACGGCATGCCGCATGTCTACGCGGTCTCTTCTGAGCACGGAACGCTGTTTGAAGTCGTCCCGAACCACGCCGACAACCGGACCTGGAACGCCTACAACCTCAGCAACCTTATGCCCTTCGTCGGCCGGCTGCGCTCGGCGCCGGCGGCAGCCCTGGACGGACAGGGGCGCATCCGGATCCACGTCACCGCCACGGGCAACCAGCTGATCGAGATGCTTCCAGATGGCGTCGGCGGTCGCCCTTGGAATGCGTACAACCTCTCGAACCTCGCGGACGGGATGCCTTCATCCGGCCGGCCCGCGCCCGTGCTCGCTCCGAACGGGCAAGGCCAAGGCCGTACCTCGCAGACGCGCGTGTACATCGGCGTCTCCTACGGCGGGCTCGACGGCGTCATCAACGACAGCGAAGATGTCGCTGAACTCGGCTACGGACTCGCGACACGCAACGACTTCCAGCACGAGTGGTCCCGGCTCACCGACGCCGAACAGGACTACTTGGTCCGCTCCCGAGGACCGTACTCCGACACCTGGTTCGCTCGCCTCGGCATCTACCACACATCGTGGGTCTACGGCGGCACCAACCACAGCATCGACACCGACGCCGAGATCGCCGCAGTCCGCACGGCCCTCGGCGACAACGGATACCGCAACGGGCCCGTCTGGGACGGCATCGCACCGTCCGACCAGCCGCGCATCTACCCCACATCGTGGTCATACGGCGGCGCCGATCACCGGATCGCCACCGACGATCTACGAACAGCCTTCGATGCGTTCGGCTCCGTAGCAGGGTCGGGCGCCGAGGCGTTCCTGGGTGGAATGGCCCCGAGCGACCAGCTCGCGTTTCACGACTACATGGCCCAGCGCCCAGTCATCTTCGGGGCCGGGACGACCCTAACGACGGACGAGGGAATGCCCGGGCCGCTCACCCAGACGGCTCTTGAAATCACGGATGACGACCTAACAGCGACGGCTGCCGGCGGCGCACCGAACGTTCGCTGCGTGCGGACGACGCGGACCCGGCCGTTCTTCATGGACGCCCCTGGGGACAACGATCCACAGATGGGAACCACCACCCACACGATCCATTGGTGCTACAACCGGCGCAAGCAGACCACGAGCTGGGATCGCGAGAACTTCAAGAACTCGCTCGATTCTGACATGAACCTTAAGTACACGGCACTCGGCTACAAAGTGACGAAGCTGCCTCCCGAAGACGGCGAGTTCCACGACGTTCGCAATTGGACTGTTGGATCCACCGTGTACCCAAAGGGTCAAGTGGCGATGAGCCGATGGTTCGACGTGGATTTTTGCGCCGGGTGGGTGGATGTCGGGGTCAACTGCGATCCGAGCGGGAGGCTCTACCACGCGACTTATGGACGCTGGGACTCGACCGTGCATTCGGTCGTCGCGAACCGCTGACTGCCCGCTCGCGCCGTCGACGTCGCGGACCTCGGGTGGACTGAACCCGCGCCCGATACGGCGACTACGGCAAGCCGCCCCTAGAGCGGCGGCCACGGGGACACGGTGGCCGGCGGCGCCCCCACCAAGGGGGCGCCGCACCACACCACGGGCATGGTCCGGAACTAGCGCGCGGCCCGACTAGCCGCGAGGCACGTCCCCCGGCCGGGTGATGCCGATCGGCCGGATCTTGAAAGTCTGACCGGCCGCCGCCGACCGAGCTCAGTCCGCGGTCGACATGGCCGCGACCTGCGCGCGGCCCTTGCCGCAGCTGAACAGGCGCGGGAAGTCTGCGGCGTTCGCGCTCGCGCACGTGAAGCCGTGGTGGGAGCGCACGCACGCCGAGCCTTCGCACGGCGCGCTCGAGCGGGCGTAGGCGCGGATGACCTTCTTGGCGAGCGCGCACTTGACGGGGCCGCGCTGGACGACGACGCCGATCTGGATGCGATCAGCGTCGCGGATCAGGCCGCAGGAGCGGTCCTTGACCGGGTGGGCGGCCGAGGAGCCGGCGACGCCGGCGGCCAGGGCGAGGATGAGCAGGGCGGTACGGGTGATGCGACGCTGCATGGAAACCTCCTAGCGAACGACTCGTTAGGGGTCATAGGTCGGCTCCGACAAACTTCGCCCCCGGGGTGATAACTGAAGTTGCGGTTGTTACGATCGGTCGGCGGCAGTCACGATGGGGATCGCCGGACTCTGGATGCTTGCGCGTCACACGGCGCTCGTGCGTAGTGTGTGCTGGCCGCTATGACGAGGGAGGTCGAGACAATCGCCGAGGTCGCTCGGACCCCGGGCATCTATGCGATGTATGGCGGCGAGCGAGTGGGACGCGGCTGGGTCCCTACGTGGGGATCGCGGGCAACCTGCATCGACGGCTCGAGCAACATGTCGTCCGCCGGGATTCCAGCGTGGTCACCGGCGCTTCGGCGGTTGGCGTGAAGATTGAGCTGGTCCGCTACATCGACTGGTGGACTGCCGAAGTGTTCCATGACGATGACGCTCGACATGCTGCGGAGCTCGTGGCGTTCGACGTTCTAGACCCGGCACTGCGCTCGCGCGGCCGTCCGCGGCAAACCGCTCTGGAGCTCGCCGCTGACGCGGGCTTCGTTGAGCAGGTTCGCGCGCTGCTGGCGGCGCAGCCCGAGGGTCGGCTGATTCTGCCGACACTGGCCAGCCTGTCGGAGAGGATTCGCACGCTCGAGGAACGGCTGACGCGGCTAGAGCAAATCGGAACGGAGGCGCCCGGTGGATGAGCGTGACGCGATTGCGGCGCTGACTCGCTCGATCTCGCCTGCGAGGCGCTAGTCGCCGACGAGAGCAAGCCGTACAAGCACCTTTTCACAGATGCGGATCTGACCGCCGCGTGTGCGCGATTGGCTCCGCACATCAAGGCGATCGAAGCGCGGAAGGCGGCGACTCGGGCGCGGATCGAAGCGCGACGCGCCGAGCTACCTGCGGATCTTGAGCAGCTCCGAGGCCGCGCCACGCAGTCCGGGCACCCGGAGGAGGCGATCGCCGTCAATACGGCGATTCTTGAGCTAGTTCCCAGGGATCCTGTCGCTTGGATTCGCCCTTGGCGCCGTCGAGCGGGCAATCGACTGCTTCCGTCAAGCGCTCGCAGCCGAGCCGTCGAACCCGATCGCATCCCGGCGACTGCGTGATATCGAGCGGCGGCCACGACGCTAGCGCCGACCGCGGCCACCGGCGGCTCGCGCGTTATTCGACCGTAGGCTCACCGAGGTGACCCCGTGCGTCTGCTGGCCCAGCAGGAGACAGGCCGACAGCAGGGCCGCGTGGTCGTCGTTCGGGAGCGGGTGCGGATTGGCGAGCGGATCGGCTCGGGAGTCCTCACCCCGGACAGCACCGCATCGCGCCTGCCGACGGAAATGGCCACTGATCGTCCGCGACCGGTAGCTAGTGACATCGGCGAGATCGTCCCGACGCCTTGAGCGTCGCGCCCGCGTCGAACGTGTAGCTGTTCCGCAGCTCGTCTACCGCCGAGACCTACCAAGCAGAGCTAGTCGCCCGTAGCTCATTCCAAAGGCCAGTCAGCGGCGTTGCCAGCAAAGGTCCCCGGTTTCGCGAACGGTCATCGGCCGCGGCTTCTCCCATGCTCCGGCGCGGCGGAGGCCGCCCGGAGAGCTCTATCCGATTGCATCGAGCCCGAACATGAAGTCGGTCGCGGGGTGGCGGCTCATCGGCACGGAGAAGGCGCGGCTGGCTTCGACCTGCGCCACCCAAGCTTCGGCGCCCGCTATGAACGCGGCTTCGTCGTTGGGGTCCGACGACGGTGCGTTCTCCCCGAAGATCGACGCCGAGAGCGCGCGCAACTCGTCCGACGCGTCGACGCGGATGGTCAGGTGCAGACCGAGCATGTCGCCGATGTCGCTGATGTAGAACTGGCGTGTGAACAGCAGTTCGTAGTGTTCAGGGAGCGCGGGATCGGCGTTGCGCGCCGGAGTCGCGGCCGCGAACTTGGCCTCGAACATGAAGCCACCGGCGGAAACGGCCTGCATTTCTCCCCATTGGACGATCGGGTCGAAGGCCGGTTGGACCGCGACGGCTCGGAACGCTCTCCAGGCGATCTGCGCGCCGTTTCCGGGTCCGGTGTAAAGGGCTGCCTCCGGCCCTTCGGGCGTCAGGGGGACATCGCCGTCAAGCACCAGACGTCGCATTTGCATGGCTGCTTCGTTCAGGTTCATGGGACGAGTCACCGCACGGTAGCCGAAGCCGTCTCGCGACGACTCCGGCTACGACGCATCGGTCAGCGGTTGCGCTCGGTCACGGCTGGTTCGCGGTCGCCGGCAGATGGGGCCACGAGGCGTCGGCGATGCCGTCCTTTATGCCCTGCAGCTTCGAGGACAGCGCCGCTGCGTCGTGGCAGGTGCCATTGAGGTCGGCGTGTGCATCGAGCGCATCGGCGACCGCCTCATAGACATCCTCTCGGTGCAGCGCGTGCCTCGGGCGCTTGGCCGCCGTGGGATGGTTCTTGAGGAGATTCTTGTAGCCGTGCGTGGGACTCCAGAGCGATGACCCGCGCAGCCACACGCCGTTGGGCGCGTTGTTCGCCGAGAGCCCGCAGGAGTACGCGTAGGTCATCGCGCGCTCCGCTTGGACGACCTTGACGTTCGTCACGTTGGCGCCCTCGTTGGCGGGAATAATGTGATGGGCGTTCCATCCGAGGGTGCCGTTGCGGCTCCCACCGGTGGGATGGTCGTCGCAGGGGTTGCCGGGGAAGTTCGGACTGTTGTAACACGGGGGCTCGACGATCCGGCCCCCGAGCGTGTACCCGGGATTCTTGTTCTCGTCGTCGCGATCCTCGTAGGCGATCGCGCGCCAGGCACCCGGCTCGTTGCAGTTGAACGGCCACAGCGTCTTGAATCCCGGCGGCTTGAGCTCGTCCTCTTCGGCGGCCTCGATGGTCGGACCGAACCCGACCATCTCGACCTCGATGACGTAGTCGCGATTGCCCGCGGTGCAGACGTCGATGATGCCGGGAATGTCGTCGTCCTTGGGCAGCGCGGAGTTCTTGCGAGGGCTGGCCTTCTCCGTGACGCATTCCCCGAGCCTGCGACGAGGAGACACCGAGTACAGACACACTTCGGCTCGGTAGCCGGACTGAGCGGACAGCTTCTTCTCGTTCGAGTTCAGGCCGTTGTTCCAGCAGCGAATCGTCCCGTAGAAGCGGACTGCGTTGTACAGGTTGCGCACGCCGGTCCCGATCTTGGAATGCCGCATCCCGAACTTCGGGGTGCAAAAGGTGATGACGTCGGGTTGATTGGGATCGAAGTCCCACTCGTAGGCGACCGGAGGCTCTTCGGGGTCGTCGGCGGTCCTTGCCTGGGCCCCGTCCGTGACGAGCTCACCGATGCTGAACTTGGACCTTGCCGTCGAGTCGTTGACAACGACGTTTGTCGTCGCGGAGGCCACCGGGCCTTCGTTGCCCGCAGCGTCGATGCTCTTGATCTCGACGGCGATCGTATGACCAACCACCGCCGGGTCGACGGCGAACCGGGGCACGGTGGTCTGTGTCCACGCCGACCAGGCGCCCGAGTTCAACCGGTAGCGGTAGGAGAAACTCGACGTCCCGGAGCCCGGGCTCCCGTCTGCCAAGTCGGGATCCTCCGGTTCGACCCACAGCACCTGCGCTGGCTGGCCGGAGCGCTTGGAGGCGTCGATGTCGGTCGCCATGCCCGGAGCCTGACGGTCGATGATGATCTCCCAGCTCTCCGAGGTCCCGACGTTGTTGGCGTCGTCGCGTGCGGTGGCACGCAGCACGTGCTTGCCGCCGGACAGACCCGCCAGATTGACCGCGAACGCCTCACTCACCTCGGTGTCGCACACGCGGGGGCTGCCGCAATCCAGGAGCGCGCCGCCCAGGCTCGCCTCACCGGCGTCGACGACACGGAGCTCTGACACACCCCTCGAATCGTCCTCGGCAGAGACCGCCACTACGGCCGAGGTCTGCTTCGTGTACCGGCCGTCGAGACCAACCAGCTCGCCGCCCGCGTCGACACCCGGCGCGGCGGTGTCCGGGGGCGCATACGTGAGCAGCAGCCGGAGGTTCTCCATCTCGACGACGTCGTTGGCGGTCTGGCCCTCTTCCCCGGCTTTGAAGAGCACACCGTGGTTGGGCGACGTGCCGGTGTACCAACGTCGCACGAGGTTGGTGATCTCGAACGATCCCCACTCGGTGTCCTCGCCGCTGTAGCCCGCGTCCGGCGGCGCCGCCTCTTGCGCCAGGAAGTCGCCGCCCGCACTGGCCCAGGAGTTGACCCCGTCCCGCTTGGTCCACGTCGCGCCGGCGGTGAACGGCGCTGTCAACTCGTGCAGGTAGATCCAACTCGAGGATGGCGTGTCGTACCACGACCAGTCGACCACGACGTGGGCGGAGACGATTTCGCTGCCAGTGGGGATCTGGCTGAAGTCGAACTTCGCCACCGCGCGGTAGCGGTCGTTCCACGGTGACCAAGCCAGCTTCCCGACGAGCGGCGTTGCCTGGTTGGCGCAGGCCTGGCTGCTCATCGTCGAGATCTCACACGTCAGCGCGGGATTCAGCGTGACCGTCTGACGCGCGGCATGAGCTTCCGGACTCACGAGGCCGCACGCGGCCGTGAGGACTACAGCGGCTACGGCACACCGCCTGCGCCATCGCTCGGCGGCTCTCATCTGCGACAGTGACCGACTTGCCGAACCCTTTAACATACATCGCCTTTCGTTCGCCGTCCGCAGAGGAATTCACTTGCTCAGCGATGGCGAACCAAAGCGATTGCTGCGTATCAAGTCAATCATTTCTCATGTTTGAAGCATCTCTTGTTCGCATGACGACATATTGAAGACTTAATGTTTGGGTAGCTGAGGTGGGGGTGGTGTCGGAGCGCGAGCGCGATTACAAATCGCAGTGGGCAGCGATCACCTCGCTCGCCGGCAAGCTCGGGCTGACGAACGAGACGCTGCGCAAGCGGTCCGCCAGGCCGAGGTCGACGGCGGCGCGCGGCCGGGCGTGAGCAACCGCTGAGGTCGAGCGCGTGAAGGAGCTCGAGCGCGAGAACCGCGAGCTGCGGCGGGCGAACGAGATCCTCAAAGGCGGCGTCGGTTTTCTTCGCGCGGGAGCTCGACCCGCAACCGCCGAAGCGCTAGCGGTGTTCATCGACGAGCACCGCGAGATGTTCGGGACCGAGCCGATCTACCGGGTGTTGCGATCGCCCGGTCGACGTATTACGCCGTCAAAGCCCGCGGAGCCGGGCCGAGCCGAGCGCGCGGACGCTGCGCGATCGCGAGCCGATGGCTGAGATCGAGCGTGTGCATGCGGCATCGCGCGGGCGCTACGGTGCCCGGAAGGTGTGGTGGCCGTTGCAGGCCGAGAGCGTGCCGGTGGCGCGTTGACGGTCGAGCGGCTGATCCGCCGGGCCGGCTCGGCGGGCGTCGTCCGCGGCAAGGCAAGGCGCACGACGATCTCGGACGAGGGGATCGACCGATGGATCTGGTCGAGCGTGACTTCACCGCGACCGCCCCAAACCGGCTCTGGGTCGCGGACTTCGCGTACGTGGCGATGCGGTCGGGCGTGGTCTACGTCGCGTTCGTCATCGACGCGTTCTCACGCCGGATCGTGGGCTGGAAGGCCGACACCACGATGCGCACGAGCTTGGTGCTCGACACGCTGGAGATGGCGCTCTGGACCCGCGAGCGGGCCGGGATCCCGGCCGGCGCGGGCCTGATCTGCCACAACGACGCCGGCAGCCAGTACCTCAGTTTCGCCTTCACCCAGCGCCTGATCCACGCCGGCGTGGACGCCTCCGTCGGCAGTGTCGGCGACGCGCTCGACAACGCCCTCGTCGAGACCACGATCGGCTTGTTCAAGACCGAGAAGATCCGCCGCGAAGGACCCTGGAAGACGCTCGCCGACGTCGAGCTCGCGACCCTGGAGTGGGTCGACTGGTTCAACAACGCACGATTGCACTCTGCCTGCGGCAGACTTGCCCCAGCGCAGTTCGAACAGCAGTACCTACAAGCAACTTCAAACCCAATAGAAACGGCCTCCATCAAAGCCGGGGCGGTTCAGAATCGTGAAGCCTCCCGCCACGCGCGAGGCAACAACTCGCCGGCTCGTTGACGGGAACATTGTCGAGTGGACGCG
Source organism: Solirubrobacter deserti (assembly GCF_003344625.1). Taxonomy (GTDB): domain Bacteria; phylum Actinomycetota; class Thermoleophilia; order Solirubrobacterales; family Solirubrobacteraceae; genus Solirubrobacter; species Solirubrobacter deserti. The sequence continues at coordinate 30,611 of NZ_QPKJ02000008.1, forward strand.
TACTGAGAAGACGCGGCCCACGAACACGAACGGTCAAGGCCCGAACCGACGGGCGCCGAGGACCAGCGCTCGAGATTCAGAAGGCAGGCGTCGACAAGACTGCAGGCGGTCAGCGGCAGCGCACGAGACAACGCGGTGTTCACGGGTGCGGGATATCGCGCGGGCTCACGGCAATCGTGAGTGACCGGCGACCAGTCGTCTTTCTCGAGCGGCCGCCTTGTCCGCCTCGTCTTCGTACGTGCGGCTGATCTTCGCGAGGTCGGTGACTGGCACAGTGGGGAAGGCAGCGCGCACATTCGCGGCTGCGAGGCAGTTCGCGTAAAGAGCTTCGGCCATCCGTCATGCGAGGGACACGGCGGCCACGAGCAGCACGATGCAGTTGGCTAGCTGGAATGAACGCGAAACCTGCACCGCGGGGGACGGTACGGGAGCCAGGAGGCTCACCCAACTCGACGTAAGGCCAGTTCGCGAGCCGAGCGTGTACCGTCGCGTGGCGACGCTACAAGTCCTCGATCGCCTCGATCGCCTCGATCGCCTCGGTCCAAGAGGATGCGGACCGTCCTGACTGTCTACCCGTCCGTGGGGGCAGGTTCTTCGATCGTCTTCTCATCGTCTTTTGACCTGCTGCGAATGGCAGAGATCACTGTCCCGGCGTCGACCGAAGCCATCGGAAGCAGACGCCGAAGTATGGTCTGGGCGTCCGTTCCGTAGATCTCATCGGCGAGTTCTTCGAGCGCGGACGCGAGGTCTTGGACGCCCTCGACGTATCGCATCCGACGTACCCCGCGAGCTCGTCCGAACTCATCGTACGTGTCGGCCGTGAGGGATCGTTTGAAGTGCTCCCTGGCATCTCCGCCGACGTGAGAGGTCGTGACGATCACCGCGTGCTCGGGCCGGTAGATGCCGATCTTTGCACCGAATGAGTACGCGTTGCCGAGGCTGAACTCCTTGTCCTTGAGTTCGAACAACGTCAGTTCGCCGCTGATATCGGCGAAACAATCCATCTCGTCGCCGCCGTCCTTAGCCTCGATCAGCATCGATTCGTAGCTAACGCCGAGCGCCCTGAGCTCCTCCATGAGTAGCACCGAGAGCCACCAGCTGCCGTCAAGCAGTTGACGTCCGAGCGCTGCAAGGCTCAGGGCCTCCTCGACACGCTCGTCCAGCAATGCCTTCCCGCACGCACACCTGAGACCCGCGCTTGCGGCTTGCTCGAGCGCGTCGCGCGAAGGCACGCGCGCGACCTGCGCGGAAGTCCTCTTGCAAATCACTACGAGCTCAACGTCGACGAGGCCTTCGCTTTCCAAAGTCTCCTGGACGTCAGCGGCTCGGTGGCGGTCCTCCTGCGGCAGCTGCTTAGGGAGGTCGCCCACCAGCAACCCTCCGGACGACGCGACGGACACGGCGGCGCGTCTGACGACGGGATCCGCGAGGACTTGCGCGCCCGCCTTCTCTCGATCCGAAGGCGCGTCAGGAGGCGTCATACCTTCTTCTTTGAGCGCTGTGAAACGATCCGACTCGTACGCGAACGGCTCCAACTCCAGCGAGAACCGTTGCTCGAACGCAGCTGCGACTTCTGCCAAGCGTTCGACGACCGAAGGTTGCCCAATGCCGAAAAGGCTGAGCTCGCGAGAACGAGCCCTGCCGCTGCGTCCTGTTCGCACCGCCGGCAGGTAGCGCCGAGCTTCGGCCTTGATCTGCACTGCCACCACGCCTTCCGGAACAGCCAGCACCTCACCGAACTCGGTCTCTTCCCCATACTGGTCGGTACGCGCCGTCGATTGGATCTGCTCAGCGTCGATACCAAGGCCATCCGCTTGAAAGCGAAGAGTGTCACGCAGCAGTGGCCGATACGCGTCTCCGAGTTCAGCGAGCAGCTCCTCAATACCGTCGAGTGGGTCTTCGGTCGTAACCCGCCGCATTCGAAGCGTCAGCATGTCGGTAGTCTACTCCTGAGCACTCAAGGGCTCGCCACCTGTGGGCCGCTCGGCTGTCCCGAAGGACGTGGTACGCAAAAAGCGCCGAGACACGACTGTTGCTGGGCGCGTGCCATAAGCCCCATTCGGAGGCGCGCGGACGACGATCGGCCAGCCATTAGGTTTTACGCGCGAGCAGTCCGGTCCCGCGGCCAGAATCTCAGCGTGGGCTACATCGCAGATCCCAACGACTCGGCGCCGGAGAAGCAGAAGGCCGGCGCCTCTGACGCGCGTCGCGACGGCCTGTCGCTGCGTGAGGTGACGAAGGTCGTCAACCAGTACATCGGCGTCAGCGGTGGATACCTCGGGGACTTCAGCTACCGTTCCCACGCCGACTTTTACCCGGAGTTCTGCGATCTCGACGTCGACCCTTACCGCTACGAGGGGACGACCCGGGAACGGTTCATCGAGATCCTCTCGACGCGTCACCCGATCGATCAGGCGAAGATCCTGCGAGGCGTGTTGGAGCGCTTTCCGGTCGGTGCCAGCGACTCTCCGCCACAACGGGAGAGGGTCGGCGCGGAGATGCTCGAGTGGATCCGGCGCCTTGAGTCCGGCGCAGCCGTGAGCGCCCTCACTCCGAGCGTAACGCGCGACGTGGTCCTGCACGCTCTCGCCGATGCCGAGAGCTTGGTGCGGGCGGGTCGGCCAACGAGCGCCGTCGACCGAGTCCACACGGCTCTGCACGGCCACCTCCTGGCTCTCTGCGAGGCGGGTGGCGTTGTGACGCCACCAGACGCGTCGATGACGGCGATCTTCAAGGCTCTTAGGCGAGGGCATCCGCAGTTGCAGGATCTGGGGCCTCGGAGCCAGGACATCGAGAAGGTTCTAAACGCTGCTAGTGCCATCTTCGACGCGCTTGGACCTCTACGGAACCGGGCGAGCGTCGCGCATCCCAACCTCGAGCTCCTCGGCCAGCCCGAGGCGATGTTAGTCGTCAACGTCGGCTACTCGTTGCTCAACTACCTGAGCGCCAAGCTCGAGACGGAGCCGTAAGCACGCCCGGGCCCAATCGCTGGCCGCGAAATAGGCATAACCCGCCTACGCGCGCACAGCGTGAGAAGCTTCCTGCGTGTCGATAGTTGAGCGCTACTGGGCTGGGGTACTTCAACGTCTGCGCGCAGAGGTGGAAGTCCTCTCGGAACTTGTCCGCCATGCCGGCGAGCGAGGGCGCGCCAACGAGCTTGCTTTGGCGCGCATCCTTGAGGCGTTTCTGCCGTCCAGGTGGCAGGTTGGAAGTGGCCTGCTGATCGACAGCCACGGCCGCTACTCCGCGCAGATGGACATCGTGATCCAGGAGCGGTCGGACGAACCGGCGATCTTCGCGCAGGCCACCGAGCTGCTGTACCCCGTCGAGACCGTCGTGGCATCGATCGAGGTCAAGACGACGCTGTCCACGCCCGACGTTACGAAGGACTTCAGGGAGAAGAAGGCCAAGCTCGCCGAGCTCGAGCCGGTTACCGGGACCCGGCCGCTCTTCGCGCTGCTCGCGTACGACTGCGAGCCATCTCCGAAGACCCTGGCCGGGCATCTCCGGTCTCATGAATCGACGGACGCACCAGACCTTGCTTGTGTGCTGAACCTGTGCATGCTCGCGGGCACGGCGACCGTATTCGCGAGCGAGGAGTACACCGTCGGGAACTGCCTCCTTCAGGAGCGCGACGCCGCAGGCGCATGGACTGGCGCGTATATCGAGGCCGAGAAGGGCGAGAAGGAACGGGCGGTTGGCGGCATGATCTACCCCGTCGTCCGCCACAGCGACGGGAAGCGGTATCTGGGCGACCCGGGGCGCACGCTGCTGCTGTTCGTTGAAGCGTTAGTGCGCGCGGGCGCCGAAGCGCGCGGGGCGTCCGCCCCGACATTGAGCGCCTACCTCAGCGACGACGCGCGAGCTCTCCATGCGGTCGAGGCGCAGGGCGACCTACAGACCGACTTCATCTAGGAAGTCGGCCGCGGAGATGCAGCGGATGCCCTCCGCTGCGCACGCTGCGGCGAGCGACATCCGGCCGGGTTTCTCGCCGAAGTCCTCGGTGACTATGCAGCACGGCGTGGAGGGGCTGCCGAGTCGACGGGCCTGCGCTAGCACGGCCGGCAGGCAGGTCTCGCGCGCCGTGTTCGGGTCGACGAGCTCCGGGTAGGCGTCTTGAACGTCCTGCTTCTCCGTCCACGGCACCGCTGGTTCGAAGAGGGACGCCTTCACGGCCACGGTCCACGTCAGGCTGTGGTCGCCGTCGTAGGACTGCCGCATATCGGCGATCACGTCGTTGGCGAACGTCACTGACCCGCCGGTTACGAGGTCCGTGAGGTGATCGAGGATGTTGTTCACCGGCCGCAGCGCAAACACTTCCGCCACGGCGCGTGCCTCCAGGACGTAGATCACGCTGCCGTGGGCTCACCGCGCGCGAGCGTGCGCCAGTCGTTGAGCTGTGCCGCAGGGATCTCGAGGTAGTCCAAGACATCGTGCGATGACAGGAGCCGACGCGATTCCGCTTCGAGCATCAACGACGAGAATGCGGCGCCAAGCTGTCGGTATTGGCGGACTGCGGTGCGCTCCCTGGGGCCGCTGTCGTCGTCCCGTGGCACGGGAAGATCCGTCGCGGCGTGGACCATCGCGAACAGGTTCCCCACGCCGAGTCCGGCGAGCTGGAGTCGGTATGCGGTGCCGCGCTGGCTCAATCGGAAGCGATTGGCCACACGTGCGACCTGGGTAACGGTCGAGACTGTCTCTACGCCCAGTTCCCTCTGGATGAATCGGCGGGTCGCATCCTCGGGCAACAGCAGGTTCCCGGCGACGGCCTCGCACCACGCCTCGAGCTGATTGCCGCCAACGGTCGTCATGCACATCGCTTCGGTCCGTGTCGCTAGATGCACGAGCTCGTGCACGTAGGAGAACAGCCGCGCCGCGGGAATGTACGTGCGGTTGACCGCGATCACGGGAGAGAGCGGGTCGGGCAGAGAGAACCCGCGACAGCCGTCCTTGCCCATCCGCAAGTGCAGGACGAGGACACCGCGTTCTTCCAGCCGGGTGCGCATCTCGTTCAATGCCTCGTACTGATTCCGGGCGGTGAACTGCACCTGCTCCGACCAGTCGAGCCAGGCACGCAGAGTCTTGGCGGCCTCCGCTGGGTCGCTAAGCGCCTCCAGGGTCGGCACCGCGGCGTGCTGCTCGTCGTGCTCGGTGCGCTCCAGGATCCAGTGCGCGACGGTCTGAACGCGACGTGCGGAACGTACGGCGGCGGACTCCTCGCGGGTGATTGTTCGGCCGAGAGTCGAGCCAGCCGGATGCCGGAAGGACGGCGGCACGCCGGCCGCCGGTGGCTGCGCGAGAAGCAACGTGGAGGTGGAGCGCTTGACGTGCGTCGCGATCCCACGGAACTGCGTCGTCGTCGGCTGCTCGGTCCCCGCCAGCCACGCATCCACCTTCGCGACATCGACCTTCAGGGCGTTGGCCAATCCGCGGCGGGACACGCCCGCTTCGTCCATCGCCCACTGAAGGACTACCGGCCGGATCGGGACGAGTTCGCCGCGCGCCACGCCGGTGAGGATACGCCGCCCGGTCGGACGTCAAGCCGGACCGCGCGCAACGGCCTTGGCTGTGCACTCGTAGCGCCCGACGTCTTCACACACTGGCACGGTTCCGACAAGGCGCCATTGGCGGAACCGCCGGCACCGCGGACGGCTGACAACGCGATTCGGCGGTGTTCGAGGTGGCCGTCCGGTGGTTCCGACAAGATGCTTAGGTGCAGTCGCCGGCCAGGTGGGGAGCTGGGGCAGGTCCTGGCTGACCGTGCGGCGTTCGAACCACTCGCCCTCGGCCCCGTGTATGCGCGATCTAGCGCTTCCCGATCGTGGGCACCCGGACGTGTCACCGAACGCCGTGGCGCCCTTCGCGGGCCGCATCGCCGAAATCGCGGAAGGTGACGTGGAAGCTGGAGGCGCGACGGCGATCGATCGAACATCCTTCGTTGCGGACCTACGGCTGCGCGGCGTGTCACCGGGCGAGTTCTCCAGGACGACGCACCGCGTTCGATGAACCTTTCGGCAACAAAGCCCTGCCCGTGCGGGGCGGGGCGTGGGACCGTCCGCATGTCCTCTCCGGCACTCGCAGGTTCGGAGTCGTCGCCGCCCCGGTCGGGTTCTATGCCTGCGCCGGAGCTTCGGCGAGCGCCGCCTCGTTGGCGTTCAGCATCGGCCCGCCGATTCGCTCCCAGCTCAGTTCGTTCGGATGCCAGTTGCGACCGTCCCAAGCTTTGTGGAGCACGTGGTTCTGCGGGTCGAGTCCGAAGATATCGAGGCGGTCGCGTCCCCACGAAACCGCCGACGGTGCGGACGAGAACTCGCCGCCGAGCTCATGCCACTCGTACTGCGACTTGTACCAGTGCGGTCCGCCCGCCCAAGCCTTGTGCAGCATCTGCCCGGAGGTCCCGACGGCAAAAATGTCGAGCCGGTCGGGCGCCCACGATGCGACCGACGGCGCGCTCGAGAAGCTGCCGCCGATGTCTTCCCAGTCGGCGTCGCCGCTGGGCAGCTCGGACGGCCACCAGACCCCGTTGACGTACGCGCGATGGAGCATCCGCCGGTTCTCTCCCACGACAAAGACATCGAGCCGGCCAGGACCCCAGGACACCGCGGCCGGCGAGCTCAAGAAGCGCCCGCCCCAGTCATCCCATCTGGTCTGCGACGGACCCCAGCCGTTCGTCCGCGACCACCACTTGTGCTGCATCTGCCCCAGGTGCCCCAGAGCGAAGACGTCCAGACGGCCGGGACCCCAGGACACCGCGGCTGGCTCGCCGATCGTCCTGCCGAAGAGCAACCGCCACTCCTCGCCCGGCGGGTCCCACTCCTTGCCGCCGTACCACGCTTTGTGCTTGATGTGGCCCCCACCGGCTCGGGCGAAGATGTCGAGCCGGTTCTGTCCCCACGACGTCACAGCGGGGGCGGTCCAGAACGTCCCGCCCAGCGCATTCCACTCGGGGTGCGGCCACCAGTCCGGCCCGCCCACCCAGGCCTTGTGCAGAAGCTGGTGTTGCGTCTCGGGGGGATCCAGGCGCCGACGGCCGACGCCGAACAGATCCAGCCGCCCTCGGCCCCACGAGACGACCGTGAGCAAGTAGGCGAACTGGGATCGCGCAGGCCGCCCGTGCCATTCCAGTTCACGCGGCTCCCATTGACTCGGCTGCCACGTTTTCTGAAGCGCGCCCTTGTTGATCGGGTGGACAGCCCAAATGTCCAACCGTTCGGGCCCCCAGGCGGTGACGGCCAGCGCTCGACGCATCATCGGCGCAGCGTCTCAAATGTGCGGCGACCACGCCGCCGGGCTGTCCGCGCAAGCCGGGCCGGTCCGCGCGGTGACGCGTCGCACCTGGGTTCTGAGCGGCCCGCGCCAACGGTTCGCCCCGGAGATGCGCGTTCGTGACCGTTCCGCGGACGCGACGGGCGATCGCTACTCGCCGGGTCCGGTCGTGCCCGCCTCGACGGCTTGGTCCTGCGCAACGTGACCGGCAGGAGTCGGCGGATGAAGGCGGCGCGCTTCTCGTTCTTGAGCCGGGGCTGGTTGGTCCACTTGCCGTCGGCGATCGTCTCATGGGCGAGGAGGTACTCCGCGTCTGTCTTCCACTTCGAAGTCTTCTTCGGCTTCGTCGGGTTCGGCGTTGCTGCCGTGACCTCGCGCTCCGGAGTGTCCCCAACCAGGACCTCGACGCAGTTGTGTTCGGCCGATTGGCCGCTTGCCGTCCCCATGCCGATGGTTGGTCCCGACTGCCTCAGCTGGTGTGCGATGCACCCGCGCCGGTGGCCCGCCCGGCGAATCCGTTTGCGCGCCGCCGTCTCTCAGCGGGCTTAAGGAGTGACGAGATAGCTTGCTAGGCGCCGCCTGAGTCCTCATCAGCGCGCGTCCGGCCGCCGGAAGGAGCGTTGAAATGGCATACGTAGGGCAAGACGAGGCGTTCGCAACCCCGCAGGGGTCCTCGGTTGGGCAAGGGCCGGTGATCCCGAGCCCTTGTCGGCCGCTGTTTGACCGAGAGTCGCTGGCGAACCACCTGAGGCTGTCGACAGACACGATCGACCGGCTCGTCAAGGCGGGGCGGCTGCCATGCGTACGCATCGGAAGCCAGGTGCGCTTCACGAACGACGATGTCGAGGCGTTCATCGCGAATCATCGCCAACTCGGCCCGGCTGCGTAGTGGCGCCCTCGGATCGACGCCGTTCGTTCAAGCCGCACGGCGTCGCGCGTGTTCGCCAACCCATTCGCGACCGCGAGTCGCGGCTGTGGCGTGCCCGATACGTCGATCTCGATGGAGCGGTTCGGCAAGCAGGGCGCTTTGAACGCAAGGGCGACGCGGTCGCCCATACCGCGACGTTGGTGAGTGAACTCAACCGAACAGGTCCTGGGCGATCGCGTGTGCCGACGCTGGTCGCGTTCCTGGACGAGTGGACGGAGCGGTTCCCGCGTCATCCGAGGACGCAAGCGACCAATCTCGAGCGCATCCGTCGCTACGTGTTGCCGCACCTGGCAACTGCCGGCGAGGTCCCGCTTGACGAACTGCGCCGCGGCGATCTCCGTGACGTCCAGGACGCTCTCCTACGACAGCGGCTAGCCAAAACGACGATCGATGGAGCCTTCTCGGCCCTATCCGCGGTACTTGGGGATGCCGTCGATGTCGAACTGATCGACGCCAACCCTGCCGCGCGCCTTCGCGTGCGAGCAGGTGATCCGCGCCTGGCTCCCTTGCGCGGGCAGGTTCAACGGAGAGCGGTCCCGCCGGCGGAAATTCACGCGTTCATGGCGGAAGTCCCGGGCGACTATCGCGCGGTCTGCTGGGCGCCGGCGCTGACCGGGTGCCGACCCGGCGAGCTATTCGCCATGAACTCTGACGCCCTGGACCTTGACCGCGAGCTGATCTATCTCCATCAGACGGTCGATCGCTACGGCCACCTCATGAACGGCTTGAAGGGCACCCATCACGTTCCCGAACGCGAGAAGCGAGGCCGTTGGACCCTCTGCCCGCGGGCGCTGCTAGCGCTTCATGGTGGCTCGATATCCGGCTTGTCGACGGTCCTGTTTCCTTCGCCGCGAGGCAAGCTCTGGTCAATCCGGAACTTCTATCGGAGCGTCTGGACGCCCGCGCAGGAGCGCGCCGGCGTCGCGTTCACCCTGTATGACCTGCGCCACACCTTCGCGTCCCGGCTGCTGGCAGCCGGGATACCGGCGATCGAGGTTTCAGCGTGGATGGGCCACTCGATCCGAGCCGGCGGCCAGGACATCACCAACACGACGACGCGGGTCTATGCGCACGCTACCGGCGAATACCGCGCTCAGGCGTTGGCGGAACTCTCCGCGCTCGTCAGCCAAGGATCAGCTCCTGCGGACCGGAGTTCGGCTTGAGTCCGTCTGCTCGGCAGGACAGAATCAGCACGGTGCTTCGTTCCTCGCTCGAGTCCTGCGCCCGCTTGAGGAAGCCCGACGCGACCGTTGCGCACGGTTGCGGCGCCGTGCGGGCGCGCAGAAAGGTGACGCAGGCATGAGGCCACGGATCTTCAATGACGCCCTTTGCAGGCGTTTCGAGCCCGTAGCCGCGACTCTGTCACGCCGGAGGTCGCGGGTTCGAGCCCCGTCGCTCCCGTCGCAACGAAGAGCCCTGCATCTGCAGGGCTTTTTTCGTTCCTGGGCTCGGATTCACGCCGCATCCTGCTCGGCCTCCGCGTCCGAATAGCGTCCAAGCCGCTCAGGAACGGCATCAAACGCGTCCAGCAGTTCGCGCTCGTAGGCGTCCGCGCCGGCCACCAGGTGGCCGTACGTGCGGTCGATCATCTTCACGCTCGTACCCATCCGGCGAGCCAGCGTGAAGATGTCGATCCCAGCCGCCAGCGACCACGTCGCGTACGTGTGCCGCAGGTCGTAGATCCGCCGATGCTTGACGCCCGCGGCCTCCAGACTCGGCGTCCAAGAGCGGTTGCGCCAGTTGTTGATGTCGATCCTGCCGCCCTCGGGCGCGGGGAAGAGGATGCCGCGGCGCTTGCCGGGCATCTGCTCCAGCGCAGCCACCGTTCGCGCTCGGAGCGGCACGGCCCGCGTCGAGCCGGCCGTCTTCGCGAAGTCCTTCAGCCGGCCCTTCGAATACGCGCGCTGCACCCGGACATGCGGCGCTCGAGGTCGACGTCGCGCCACTCACCGCCGAACGCCTCCTCGGGCCGGACCCCGGTCCCGCACAGGAACTGGACCAACGCGCCGCCCACCTCGTCGAAGATCGCGTCGATCTCCGCCCAGCTCTCGAACGGATCGATCTCGCCCGGCCAGGGCTCGGGATTCTTGATCAGCGCCGCCGGGTTGTCCTCCAGCCACTTCCAACGCACACCCCCGGCGAGCACCTGACGCAGACTCCTGAGAGACCGGTACCGCTTGCCCTCCGGCAGGCCTTTGCGCCACGCCGCGATCTTGTCGACCCGCAGATCGCGCACCGACTGATCACCGAACGTCGCGAGCGCGGGCTTCATGTTGTCCTTCAGGAACGCCACCGTCGACGGCGCCACGTCGTACTGCTCCAGGTACGCCTCGTAGAGCTGCCGCAGCCTCGCGTTCGGCCGGTAGGAAGCACCGAGCCGCACCTCGCGCAGCAGCTCCTCGAGGACCTGACGCGCCTCCGCCTTGGTCCGGTAGCCCGTCAGCTGCGGGCGGTTGGCCTAGGCGTCGGGGTAGCGTATCGCCCACAGCCCGCTCGGCTGCCGGTAGATCTGCCCCCGCTGACGAGTCATGCCGCCGCGCCTCGCACTCGACCGGCCCACTCCTCTCGGGCCTGCTCGGCAGCCTGGTCGGCGATCCTATTGAAAGCGGCCTCAGCATCGGCTCTCCGACGTCGTCGCGGTGAAACTCGAGATCGGCGCCGGCAGCGACGGTGAGCACGCGGGTCTGCACACGCGTGTCAGTCCATTCGTCGCGCGGGAGCCCGGCGCCCGCCGGCGCGGTACCGACCTCCTCCATCGGCATCCCCATGCGCAGGACCCACGGATCCACCCGTAGGGATCTTGCTGGCTGTGGCCACGTGGGCCCGTGATGTTGCTTTCAGACGTCATCGGTGCTCTTGCGGCGCAGGTCGCTCAACTCGCGGCGGGCGCGTTCGACGGCCTCACCGACCGACCGACTAGGCGTCCTTGGTCTCCGCCGGCGGACGGCGGCCGCCCGGGCGATTTCGTTGCTTGCTGGGCGGAGTCGTCTGCAATGCCGCGGAGGCTTCCACGGCAAGGCCCGAACTACTGCATCGGGGCCCGCCGGCTGGCCGTATTGCGCATGTGCTCATGCGACTCGGCGAACTGATCCGACGTTGAGGCGTAAGGACGGGGCGGGGCGTCGCTCGGGTCCAGACGATTCGTCCCTCAGGCTCTTGGACGGCACCGAGCGTATCTTGGGCGAACTAGGTCCCTGTCAGGCGCTTACCCGCGCGAAAGCTGGGACGCCTAAGCTCGTGGGACGCTCTGGGACCGCCCCTTCGCCCGCTGCGTCTCGCGTCAATCTGAAGGAGCTCAGATAGGAGCACCGATGCTTGACCGACACGAACCGCGCTTGTGCGACGGATGTCGTGCCCCCATGGCCCGACAGTCGGACGACTGCTGGCGCTGCCATGCCGCCAGCCCACGAGCAGCCGCGGGGACGCAGCGCCGGTCCCTGCAAGAAAGCACGATGCACGTCCTCAGCACGCGAGCTCGCAGACGCGCCGACGGTGTCCGCCGCGATCGGCGGCCCGCAACGCGGGAGTCCGGGGTGCGGACGCCGAGAACCAGCGCCTGATGCCGCACTCGAAGTGCCTGCACTGCCGGTCCCGTGTCTGGCACGACAACGTCGCAAGCGGCCGCGCGGCCGATCTGTGTCCCGGTTGCGGCGACGAGCTCGAGGCGGTCACCGACCTCTCCGAGCTCGTCGGCCTCCGGGCGCTCCGAGTGCGCCCCCACCTGACGCATCGACAAACCGCGGACCAGTTCGACCGAATCTCGCGGCAGATCCGCGAGACTGTCGCTGCACAGGACGCGGAGCGCCAGCGACGGATCGACTTCGACGGCCCTTGACGCGGAGGCTGGACAGGCGTCCGCGACCGCTCGGTGCGGCGCCGACCGCAGTGCGCGCAGCCGCCCGAGTGACGTGGCGGTGGGTCGTTGCGACGGTGCCGCCGTGCCCTAACGAGGGCCGTCGGTGGAGACAGACGACGCGCCGGGGCCCTTGGGCGTTGAGGGTGCGAGCCAGAACAGCGCGACCCAGCGGTGAGGTCCGGCATCGTAGTTGAGAAGAAATGCCAGGACGGTCCGTCCGGAGAGGCGCTGAATGATGTCGACGTAGGTGTGGTCGGCGTTGCGTTTGAGGTTCTCGTCGGTACGGCGCAGCTCTGCGGTTCGCCCGAAGTCAGCCAACGGGTCGCCCGGGTCCCCGTAGGTTCCGGCCATGGTGCACGCCAGCAGATCCTCGCCGAGCATGACGGTCTCGGCGGTAGCCGGAAGGTATCCGTGCTCGCGCACATGTAGGCTCAGGATGGCGTCAGAGGCGGCGTCCAGCAACTGCTCGCCGGAGAGCGGGGTGCGAGAGTCAGGCAAGGGCAAGAGGGCCTGCGCAGGTCAGGCATCGCTCGTCGTGGCCGAGTACTTGCGCGGCGGCCGGCGCCTGCCAAAGGAGTTCGCACGAGCCTTGACAGACGAGCGCCCCTGTGGCGAATTCCGGGCCGCCATCGACGGCGGCCAGATGGCGCTGATTGATCGCCAGTCTGGAGCTTGTGTGCCACCAGCCGTTGACGGCGCCGTGCTGATCGAGATAGATCTCAACTCTGGCGCCCGGGGGCATCAGCGTCCCGTCAAACGCATCAGGCGCCCATGCTCGTCGGATCGTGCCGTCCGCACCGTGCGTCCACAGTGCACGAGCATCTGTGTCCATCACCCGAGCGGTGACGATCCGGGCATTGACGGGGTTCCTGAGCGGATCAACCCCATCGATCGGCTCGCGGGCGACGTTCGGTGTGCTGCCGAGAGCACCTGGCAGCACGTCGAGGAGTGCGCGGGTCTCGGCCAAGGCGAACGAGCGTTCAACCTCCGCTGACGCGTCCATCACCACCAGCCGCGACCCCCTCTTGTGCGCCCGGCGCGTCGCGTCGACCAGCAGGCGCCGCCCAGTGCTGTCGACGAACGACACTTCGCGCAGGTTGATCGCTACGAGTCGCGCGTGCTGGAGCGCCGCGTCCAGGACCAGCCGCAGCTGCGGCGCGGTGACCGAGTCCAACCTCCCGGCAGCACGAACGGTCGCGGCGTCCATCCCGGTCGGCGACCAATCGCAGACGAAGCCTGTCGGTCCCCCGGGCCCATCGGACGCACTGTGAGAAGACATTCGAGACTCCAGGTTGCATCGCAAGAAACCGAAGTCCGGTTGGGGTGCCCCGTCCAAAGACCGAACCGCACCACCTAGCCCTCACGAGCACTGTACCGCCGCGTCGAAACACTCCTTTCCGGCTGGCTGACGCCAGCACGGTTGGTGTCGACCATTGCGTTCCAGCCTGCCTGCAAACGCGCCACGACCCTAGCCGGTCGTCAGGTCAAACCTGAACCGATGACCAGGAAAGCCGACGATTGGACGAACGGCCGATCACGCCCTCCGAAACGCACACCTAGCCTGCCTGGCGATGGACCTCGCGAGCTCGGGGGACCGCTCTTGGAGGAGAGCCGGCTCGCGCGGACACACACGCGTAGGAACTCTCGGAGGACTTTGATGTCGGAGAGCATGATGCTCCCCAAGACGCCGCGCTTTCGCGCGAGCGGTAGAGCAGCACAGACGGGGCGGGCCGGGCGGGTGGCGTGCAGCCGGAGCCCGCGGGAGCAGGTGGATCTCGAAGTCGTCGTGCCCGTCTACAACGAAGAGGCGCGGATCGCCGAGACGCTGGAAGCGCTCGTCGCCTACCTCGAGCGGCAGCCGCTGCACTCGTGCGTCGTGGTCGTCGACAACGGCTGCGCCGATCGCACGCTCGATCGCATCGACGAGATCGCGACCACGCGCGTGCCGATCCGGGTCATCGCGTGCGCGAACAAGGGCAAGGGCGCGGCCATCCGCCGCGCCATGGTCAGCACGCGGGCGCGCTGGATCGGCTTCTGCGACGCCGACCTGGCCACGCCGATCGAGACGATCGGCCCGGTCGTCGAGCTGCTGGCCGCCGGCCACCCGATCGTCATCGCCTCGCGCCGCGTCGCGGGCGCGTCCTACGTCACCGCGCAGCCCGTGGTCCGCCGCTTAGGCGGCATGGTCTTCCGGAGCCTCGCCGGGCTGGTCGTGGACGGGATCGCCGACACGCAGTGCGGGTTCAAGTTCTTCGACGCCGACGCGGCGAAGGCGCTGTTCGCGCGCTCGGAGGCCAGCGGCTTCGCGTTCGACGTCGAGATCCTCGCGCTGGCGCGTCGCGACGGCCTGACCATCACCGAGGTCCCCGTCGCCTGGACGGATATCGACGGCTCCTCGCTGAACCCGTTCGTCGACGGCCCGCGGGCGGTCCGCGAGCTGATGAACGTCCGCTCCCGCCTGGCCACCCTTCCGGCATGACGGCGCTCGACAGGTTCGACGGCGCACGTGTCGTCGTCTGCAACTGGCGTGACCTCAAGCACCCGAGCAAGGGCGGCGCGGAGGTGTTCTGCCATCAGGTGGCCGAGCACTTCGCGCGCGCCGGCGCGCAGGTCGACCTGCTGACCGCGGGCTCGGAAGGCAACGCCGCGCAGGAGACGATGAACGGCGTCCGGATCCACCGGCTCGGCAACGCGCTGACGGTGTACCCGCGCGCGCTGCTGTGGATCCTGCGCCGCCGCCAGTCGATCGACGCGGTCATCGATTGCCAGAACGGCATTCCCTTCTTCACGCCGCTGGCGGCCGCCAAGCGGACCCCGATCGTGTGCGTGATCCACCACGTGCATCAGCAGCAGTTCGGCCTCTACCTCCCGCGGCCCGCGGCCTGGCTCGCACGGCAGCTGGAGGGCCGCTTCACGCGCCGCGTGTACGGTCGCCGCGCGTTCGCGGTCGTGTCGCCGTCCACGCGCACCGACGCGCGCCGCGTGCTGCAGCTGCGCGGCTCGATCCACGTCACGCCGAGCGGGATCGAGCGCCCCGACCGCCCGGCGCAGCAGCGCGCGGCCGCGCCGCGGCTCGTGTCCGTCGGCCGCCTCGTCCCGCACAAGCGCGTCGAGATCCTGCTCGAGGCGCTGCCCGAGGTCCGCGCCGCGCTGCCCGGGGTGCGCCTCGACGTCGTCGGCGACGGCCCGGCTCGCCCGGCACTCGAGCAGCGCGCGTCCGAGCTCGGCGTCGATGACATCGTCACCTTCCACGGCTTCGTCTCCGAGCAGGAGCGGCGCCGTCTGGTCGCGGACGCGTGGGCGACCGCGATCACCTCGACGTCGGAGGGCTGGGGCCTGACCGTGATCGAGGCCGCGGCGCTCGGCGTGCCCGCCGTGGGCCTCGACGTGCCCGGCGTGCGCGACTCGATCCGCCACGACGAGACGGGCTGGTTGGTCCGCGACCCCAGCGCGCTGGCGCCGGCCCTCGTGCAGGCGCTCGAGCGCATGGGCGACCCCGAGCGGCGCGCGCGGATCTCCGAGCGCGCCGAGCGCTGGGCGGCCGGCTTCTCGTGGCTGACGACGTCCGACCTGCTCGCCCGCTGCCTGCTGGCCGAGCGCGATCGCCTCGGCCGTGCCGGCGCCGACCGGCGCGGGGGCTCCGACGTCGGCATCCGGATCGAGATCCCGCGCCATCGCGTGGACCTCGAGCAGGTCGCGCGGGTCGCCCGCCGGACGGACCGCTGGACGGCGGACGCGCGCGCCGTCACGGTGCTGCTGCCGGGTGCGGACGAGACGACCGCGACGGCCGTCCTGCACCGGCTCGGCCTCCCGCCGGAGGATGTGATGATGCAGGTCGCGCGTCCGCTCGACTTCATGCTGGGCAACGACCTCGTCGTCGTCTGACGCTGTGGCCGCTGCTGCTGTGAGCCCGGTCCGCGCGCGCGGCGCCGAGGCGTGGGTGACACTGGGGACCGTCGGCGCCGCCGGGCTGAACTACGCGTTCACGCTGGTCCTGACGGTGCTGCTCACCGGCGCCGACTTCGCCGCGTTCGCCGCGGGCCAGGCGCTGCTGCTGATCGCGGGCACCGTCGCCGCGGCGGGCGTGCCATGGGTCCTCGCGCAGGCCATCGCCCGCGACGGCCGCGCGCCGCAGCAGCGGTCGTTCCTGCTGCGCTTCTCGTTCGCCGCCAACGCCGCCCAGGGCGTCGTCGCCACGGCGCTCGTGTGCGCGCTCGCGCTGCCGTTCGCCGACGCCGCGACGCTCGTGGCGCTGGGCGTGGCGACGCTCTCGGTCTTCCTCTCGACGGTGACGGTCGGCTGGGCGCAGGGGCTCGAGCGCTTCGGGCTGCTCGCGGCGATCGTGCTCGGCGAGGTGGCGGGCAAGATCGCCTTCGGCGCCGCTTTCGTGCAGCTGGGCGCGGGCCCGGCGGGCGCCTTCGCGGGTGCGAGCGCGGGCGCGTTGATCGTCCTCGCCGCCGCGGCCTACGTGATGCGCCATGACCTGCGGGCCGCCCCGCAGGCGCGTCCGGTCCACGGCCTGCTGCGCGGCACGCTCGGCATGACGTCGGTGCAGGCGCTGATCACCGGCATGGGCGTCCTGGACGTCGTGCTCGCGGCGATGCTGCTGACCGGCGACGCCGACCTCGCCGCCTACACGCTCGCCGCGACCGTCGGGCGTGCCCCGCTGTTCCTCGGCGTCGCGCTGTCCGTCGCGATCTTCCCGCGCCTGAGCCGCGACGCGCACGACGGGCGCGTGGTCAGCCAGAGCCTGCGCCGGCTGCTGATCGTCGGCGCGCCGGCGGCGCTGATCGCGATCACCGCGCCCGCCGCGCTGCTCGAGCTGGCCGTCCCGTCCGGCTACGAACGCGCGATCGAGCTGCTCCCGTACACGCTGTGCGGCGGCTTCGCGTTCGCCGTCGCCACGCTGCTGGCCGGCGCGCTGAAGGCCGTCGGCGCGTTCGCGCGAAGCCTCCAGCTCGGCCTCGCCGGGGCGCTGGTCACCGTCGCCGGCGTCACGGCCGGCGCGCTGGCCGCCGAGACGCAGGGTCTCGCGATCGGCGCGGTCGCCGGCGCCGTCACCACCGCGGCCCTGTTCACCTGGGAGAGCGTGCGCCGCTGGCCCGGCGCCGGCTGGAACCTGCTGCCCGACCTTCTGCCCTCGATCGCGATGTGCGGTGTGCTGGTCCTCACTCGCGGACATACCTTCCTGTGGGGCGCCGCCGCGGCCGTCGTCGCGGCCTACGCGCTCCAGCGCCTGCTTGCGGAGTACCGACGTCCATGAGAATCCTTCACCTCGCCCTCGAGGACCATCGCCGGCCTGGAAGCGGCGGCGGATCGCTGCGCAACCGGGAGATCAATCGCCGGCTGGCCGCCAACGGCCACGACGTCCACGTCGTGACGGCCGCCCACCAGGCGCTCAGCGCCCGGGAGGAGGACGGCGTCACGTACTCGCAGATCGGCGTGCCGCGCGGATACGCGGTCAGCCTCCTGAGCTACCAGGCGAGCCTCCCGCTGTGGACGCGGCGCGCGATCCGCCGCCTGCGTCCCGACCTCGTCGTCGAGGAGTTCGCTCCGCCCTGGTCGAGCATGGGCGTCGGGCACTGGACGCGGCGCCCGACCGTCGGGCTCGTGCAGGGCTACTTCGCGCGCGAGAAGGCCGTCCAGTACCACCTGCCGCCGCGGCTGCTCACCGCCATCGAGCGCTGGGGCACGCGCAGCCATGAGAACTTGATCGCGGTCTCGCCCGAGATCGCCGCCAAGCTGCGCGCGGCCGCGCCCGAAGCCGACGTCCACACGATCGGCAACGGCGTGGACGGCGAGGAAGTGGCCGCCGCGCTGGAGCCCGGTGTGACCCGCGAGCCGGGGCTGATCGCGTTCGTGGGCCGCCTCGAGATCGACCAGAAGGGCCTGGACCTGATGCTCGACGCGTTCGAGCGGCTGCCCGCCGGGAGCCCGGCGCGGCTCGTGGTCGCCGGCGACGGCAAGAACGCCGACCGCTTCGCGGCGATGGTGCGCCAGCGGGGGCTCTCCGAGCGCATCTCGATGCTGGGACGGATCGACGGCGCCGAGAAGTGGCAGCTGTACGCGCGCGCCCAGGTGGCGCTCGTCCCGTCACGCTACGAGACGTTCGGGATCACCGCCCTGGAGGCGATGGCGTGTGGAACGCCGGTGCTCGCGTTCGACATCGACGGGCTGCGGACGACGGTCGGACAGGGCGCCGCGGTGCTCGTGCCGGCGTTCGACGTCGAAGCCTACGCCGCCGAGCTGCAGGCGCTGCTCGCTGACCCGAGCCGCTGCGAACAGCTGGGTCGCCAGGGCCGCACGATCGCGTCGGCCAGCGCGTGGGCGGAGCTGGCGGTGCAGCAGGAGCAGGTGTATGCGCGAGCGATCGGCTAGCGCGTGGACCTGGCTGCCGGCGCTGCTGTTCGTCGCCGGCCTGGCGCTGGCGCTGCGGCTGATCGGCCTGCGCACCGCCACTGAGCTGCACATCGACGAGGTGACCTACAGCCGCATCGCGGAGTCGGTCGCCTCCGGGAACGGGGTCGAGCTCCACGGAGCGGCGTTCAACCTGCACCCACCGGGCTTCTTCTACCTGCTGGGCGGCGTCATCGACCTCTTCGGCGTGCGCCCGGACAGCGTCGGCCGGATCACCGAGCTGCGCGTGGTCCCGGCCGTCATCGGCACCTGCACGTGCGCGATGTTGTTCACGCTCGTCTGGCGGACGGCCGGGCTCATCCCCGGCATCGTCGCGGGCGTGCTGTACGCGCTCGACCCGTTCGTGATCCGCTTCGACACGCGCCTGTTCCTGGAGGCGCAGACGCTGTTCTTCGTCGTCGCCGGCGCGGCCGCGCTGACCGTGCGCGGGATCGGTGACCGCTATCGCGCGCCCCTCGCGGGTGTCGCGTTCGGGCTCGCGATGCTGTCCAAGGACACGGCGATGTACCTGACCGTGCTGCCGATGCTGCTGATCGCGCTGTTCGTGCCCTCCCTGCGCCGGCTCGTGCTGACCGCGGCCCTACTGGCGTGCGCCACCTACATCGCCTACCTCGCCGTGGTGCTGGCCACGGGCGGGCTGCCGGCGCTGCTCGACGAGAAGGCGTCAGGCTTCCTGCGGTTGATCGGCGCGCGCCAGGAGACCGGCTTCAACCAGGAGGGCGGTGGCGTCACGCTCGTGGAGACGCTGCGGCGCAACCTGCCGTACTACGGCGCGTCCTACGCGCTGTGCGGGATCGGCACGCTCGCCGCGCTGGCGCGGGTGCGGGAGATCCGGCGGGGGCCGGCGCACCCCGGCGTGACCGTGCTCGTCGCGATCCAGCTGTGCGCCTCCGCGTACCTGGTCTACGGCGTCTTCATCGGCACGCTCGAGGAGCAGATGTTCTACTTCATGGCGGTCCCGTCGCTCGCGTGCGTCGCGCTCCTGGTGCCGGCGATCGCCGCGCGGCCCGTCGTCGTCCGGGCCGCCGTCGTCGCGCTCGGCGGCCTCTGGATCGTGGCCTCGGCCGGCTCGTGGGGGACCCTGCGCAGCGGCAGCGACGACACCTACCTCGCGTACGAGCAGTGGACGGCACGCCACCTGCCCAGGCACGCGCGCGTGGCGGTGACCGAGGAGATCGCGCAGTTCGTCCAGCGTGGCGCGGACGTCGGCGAGTGGGCGACGCCGCAGCAGATCCAGGAGCAGAACGCCCGCTACGCGCTGATCTCGACGCGGCTGATCGAGGACGGCTTCGGGCTCGCGGACGAGCACCTCCAGCAGTGGCTCGACCGCAACGGCCAGGTGATCTTCTCGGCCCGCGGCCGGACGCTCGGCGAGCTACGCCTCTACGAGCTCGACCCGGCGATGGTCGCGCGGTAGTCGTTGAGCGTCGCCCAGCCGTTGAGGCCGAGCTCCTCCTCGCGATACCAGACCATGCCCGCGAGGCCGTACTTGACCGTCTGAGCGACCGCGAACTCGAGGTCCGCGCGCGTGCCCTGACCGGTGTTCTCGCCCCAGAGCGTCGCCTGCGGGCCGGCGATCGAGCGCAGGAAGTGCGGCGGGCGCCACTGGGTCGCGTCCGCCGTGTCGCTGCCGAAGCGCGCGTCGACCCAGGTCGTCGCGGGGAACACGAGCGGGTCGGTGATGGCCGCGACCTGGCTGGTCCAGTCGAAGCCGCGCTGGATCTCGGCGTTGATCTCGGGTGGCGTGCGGTTGCGCAGGCGGTCGGCGACCGCCGCGGCGGCCTGGCCGGGCCGGATGCCCCAGCCGGGATAGAGCACCATCAGCGGACCCTTGAACGTGGTGCGCACCGTGTCGATCTGCCACTGCTGGAAGTCGACGAGCGCCCGCAGGTACCAGCTGTAGAACTTCTGGGCCTCGCCGTTCGGTGACGCGTCGCCGGGCTTCCAGCCGGGTACCGGGCTCTGCTGCTGCGCGAGCGCGTCGTAGGCCCAGTAGGAGTTGCTGTTGGTCCTGGTCTTCGGTGGCGGGTAGCCGAGCTCGTTCCAGCGGCCGCCGCCGATCCGGATGGCATGGATCGTCGAGCCGAACGTCTCGCCGATCCGCCGCAGGTAGGTGGCGGCGATCGTGCGCAGCGCGGGGTTGAAAATCAGGTTGGCGTCGCTCTTGTCGATCGCCAGGTCGCCGTCGGTGTTCGCCGTCCAGCGCTCGCCGAACTGGCTGACGAGATAGCTGTCGGCCCGGCTGTGGATCCACTGCGGCGTGTCGTGCAGGCCGCTGTCGACGATCACGTCCAGACCGGCAGCGCGCAAGGTGGCGATCTCGGACTTCTTGGCGTTCACGTACGCGGCCGAGACCTGGCCCTCCTTGGGCTCGAGGTCCTTCCACGAGAGCCGCACGACCTTGACGGTCACGCCGGCCCGGCGCACCTCGGCGGCGCCCGTGGTGCGGTTGCCGATCAGCCCCCAGCGGCGCGCGACGTTCGCCGACGGGGGAGGGCTGGGCGTCGCCGTCGGTCTGGCGACGATCGCCGGGGCCGGCGTGGCGCTGGGGGTCGGCGTGGCGCTGGGGGTCGGCGCGGGCGCCGCCGGGGCGGGCGCCTCGTTCGGCGGCCGTACCGAGATGCGGGCCCGGCTCGTGGCCGCCAGGGAGGCGATCTCCACCCGCGCGCGCGGGCAGCGCGCGGAGATCACGGCCTGCAGCCGCCCGCTCTCAGCCAGCGCGAGGCCGCTGAAGGAGCGATAACGGGACGAGCTGACGCGGACGGCGGTGGAGCTGCGGGCGGCTCGCAGCTGCAGTCGCGCCTCGGCACAGCCACGGACCCGCGCGCGCAGGCGCACGGTGGCCGGCGCCGTGACCGTCACCTTGGTGGTGACCGGCTCGGCGGGCCGCAGTCGCAGCGGTGCGCCCGCCGCCGCGGCCGGGGAGCTGACGGCGAGTAGACCCACCAGTCCGAGGGCCGTGAGAACCAGGCGGGGAGCGCGGGTCATGGGACTCCGGTACCTATCGGCCCGAGAGTCCAAAAACCTGAAGTTCCCGCGCGAACCCGGGACGCGCGTCTATTGCCGAAGAACCGGATTACTGAGTACCACGGCGTGCAATCCACGCCGCAGGACCCTATGCGAAATGGCGCGCCAGCAGTCGTTCGGCGGCTTCGGCGAGCGTGACCGCGACCTCGTCGGCCTCGACCGGCCTCGGGGCGGCCGGGGCGCGCAGCAGCACCGTGCGGGCCCCGGCCGCGTGACCCGCCAGGACGTCGGAGTCAGCGTCGCCGATCATCACGGCGTCCGCGAGCGTCGCCAGCCCGAAGCGGCGCCGCGCCCGCTCGAGCAACTCGGTGCCGGGCTTGCGGCACGCGCACGTCCCCTTCTCGTGCGGGCAGTGGAAGATCGCGTCGACGAACGCGCCCTCCTGCTCGAGCAGCTGCTCGAGCCGCGCGTGCACCGCCTCGAGGTCCTGCTCGGACATCAGCCCGCGCGCGATGCCCCGCTGGTTGGTAACCACGGCGACGGGCACGCCGGCCCGATTGAAGGCCCGGATCGCCCCCGCGGCGCCTGCGATCAGCCGCAGGCCGGCGGGGGCGGTCACGTACTCGCCTTCCGGCGCCTTGACGTTGATCGTGCCGTCCCGGTCGAGCAGGACGGCCGACGGCAACGGCAGTGGCTTCACGCAGCCTGCTGCAGGCGCGTCGCGCCGAAGATCGCCTGCTCGACGAGCTCGCACATGATGTGCGCGTACAGCATGTAGCCCTCCTGCACGCGCGCCGTGTCCTGCGTCGGGATCATGATGCTCACGTCGCTGAGTGCGGCCATCTTGAAGCCGCGCGCGCCCGTGAACGAGACGGTCCGCATGTCCATCGCGCGCGCTGTCCGCAGCGCCTCGACGACGTTCGGCGAGGTGCCGCTCGTCGAGATGCCGATGGCGGTGTCGCCCGGGCGGCCGAGCGCCTTCAGCTGGCGTGCGAAGGTCAGCTCGTACGCGTAGTCGTTGCCGATCGCCGTCACCGACGAGCCGTTGTCCGACAGCGAGAGCGCGGGCAGCGGGTCGCGGTCGAACTTGAAGCGCCCGACGAACTCGGCCGCCAGGTGCGTCGCGTCGGCGGCGCTGCCGCCGTTGCCGAACAGCACGACCTTCCCGCCCTCGCGCGCGCTTGCGATGATCATGTCCGCCACGGTGGCCAGGGAGCCGACGAGGCGCTCGTCGAGCAGCGCCTCCTTGAGCGCGATGCTCTCGCGGACCCGGTGGCGGATCGTGTCGAGGGAGAGGACGTTACTCATGGATGCTCCAGGTCGTCAGGCCCTCGGGGGTGAACTCGAACTCCGTCACTTCTCCGCCGAGGGCGATCAAGGCATTCGCGACGTGGTGCTTGCGCTGGAACGGACAGTAGAAGAGCATGTAGCCCCCGCCGCCGGCGCCGGTGACCTTGCCACCCAGCGCGCCGTGGTCGCGGGCCGTCTCGTACAGCTCGTTGATGAAGTCGTTGGCGATCCGCGGCGACATCTTCTTCTTCTCCTCCCAGGCCGTGCCCAGGAGGTCGCCGAACTCGTTCAGGCGGCGGTTGAGCAGCGCGTTCTTCATCTCGACGGCCAGCGCCTTGCCGCTGCGCAGGCCTTCGAGGGCGCGTTCCTCGCCGCCTTCGTAGCGCTTGGTCTGGTCCTCGATGATGTGGTCGCCGGAGCGCGTCTTGCCCGTGTAACAGAGCAGCATGTTGTGCTCGAGCTCATGCATCACGTCGGCCGAGATGCGCAGCGGGTTGACGATCACCCGGTCGCCTTCGAACTCGATGAAGTTGAAGCCGCCGAACGCCGCCGCGTACTGGTCCTGCAGGCCGCCCTTGATGCCCAGGTCCTCGCGCTCGAGCTGGTAGGCGAGGTGCGCGACCTCATAGTCGGTCAGCGGCTCACGGTGGAACTCGCGCAGCAGGCCGATGAGCGTGACCATGACCGCCGAGGACGAGCCGAGGCCCGACCCTGGGGGCGCGTTCGAGTGCAGGAACAGGTCGTACCCGCCGCGCCCGAGCTTGCGGATCGCGGCCTTGACGAGATCGAGCTTGCCGTCGAAGGCCAGGTCGTCGTCGTGCTCGTAGTTGACGGACATGCCGAAGTCGACGCTCTCGACGCCGATCTGGTTGTCCGTGCGCGGGCGAAGCGCCCCGTAGGCGTAGCGGTTGATCGTGGCGCTGAGGACGAGCCCGCCCTCCACGGCCGGGAACGGC
Organism: Solirubrobacter deserti; assembly: GCF_003344625.1. GTDB lineage: Bacteria > Actinomycetota > Thermoleophilia > Solirubrobacterales > Solirubrobacteraceae > Solirubrobacter > Solirubrobacter deserti. The sequence goes on from NZ_QPKJ02000008.1 coordinate 54,291, forward strand.
GGGACGTCGGTCCCGCCGCCGGCGAAGCTGACGCGCAGCGGCGCCTTCGCGCGGATCACGCGTCCGTTGCCCGTCGCGGCGGAGTGGCGGACCCGCGCACTGGCACCCGAGGGCGCCGAGGTATGCGCCCGCGGCCGTCCGTGCGCGGACTGGCCCGCGCGCATATCCGGCCCCGCGGCCCAACGGCCGTCCGTGACCCCTGTCTGTCCCGTCACCTGCAAATCCCCTGTCGCGAGTCGCTTCTGCTCTCCCGCGGTCCAGAGTGGCGTCCCGATGCTCAGGTAACAGGTGTACCTAGCCGGACGTTCAGTCAGACATACGTCTAGGTCGTGGCCTCGGCCGCGGCAGTCTCGAGCGCGACGGCCGAGGGCCGCGTCTGCGATCGTGCGCGGCCATGCGGCGACTCACGGGATTGGTCCTTCTTGCCCTGCTCGCGTTCGCCGCTCCCGCGGCGGCCGCTCCGTCCCTGGTGACGCTCGGGACGTTCGCGCAGCCGACGTACGCGACCGGCGCGCGGGACGATCCGCGCCGCGTCTATGTGACCGAGCGGGCCGGGGTCGTGCGCGTGCTGGTCGATGGCGCCGTCCGCACGACGCCGTTCTTGGACCTGACGTCGATCACCTTGTCGACGGCGTCGGAGCGCGGGCTGCTGTCCATCGCGTTCGCGCGTGATTACGCCACGTCGGGACGGTTCTACGTGTATCTGACGGCCACGGCCGCCGCAGGCACGTCGGGCCAGGGCGGTGACGTCCAGGTTCGCGAGTACCGGCGCTCGGCCACCGACCCGGATGCCGCCGACCCGGCGAGCGGCCGCGTCTTGTTGTCGATCCCGCATGCGCAGGCGTCGAACCACAACGGCGGCCAGGTCGAGGTCGGGCCCGACGGGAAGCTGTGGATCGCGACCGGCGACGGAGGTGGTGGCAACAACCAGTACGGGCATGCGCAGAACCCGAACAGCCTGCTCGGCAAGCTGATCCGGTTCGAGCCGGGCGGGTCGCCGGAGATCCTCGGGCGCGGGCTGCGGAACCCGTGGCGCTTCTCGTTCGCCCCGAGCGGGGAGATCGTGATCGCCGACGTCGGCCAGAGTCGCGTCGAGGAAGTCAACGTCGGCGTGGCCGGCAACTACGGCTGGCCGTGTTTCGAGGGGTCGCTGCCGCACCTGAGCGATTCGGGCTGCAACGGCGCTTCCACGAAGATGCCGGCGCTGGAGAAGACCCGCGGGCAAGGCTACTGCGCGATCACCGGCGGGTACGTCGTCCGGGACCCGGGGCTGCCCACGTTGCGGGGGCGCTACCTCTACGGCGACTTCTGCGCATCCGGGCTGCGCTCCGTCGACCTGTCGAACCCGGCGACCGACGCGCCCGTCGGACTGTCGGTGTCGTCGCTGAGCTCGTTCGGGGAGGACGCGTGCGGGAGGATCCTGGCGGTCTCACTCGCGGGACCCGTGTACCGGATCGTCGACGGCACGGCGACGCCGTGCGAAGCGGAGCCGCCGCTCCCGACGGGATGGCAGACCCTCACCTTCGTGCACAGCGGCCAGGCGATGAACGTCAACGGCGCGTCCAGCACGCCGGGAGCGAAGATCATCCAGTGGCCGTACGCGCCGGAGCACGTGAACTCACAGTGGCAGTTCGTGCACCGGGGAACGCAGGGCTTCGAGATCGTCAACCGTCTCAGCGGGCAGTGCCTGGACATCTGGTCCGAGAGCCCGGGCGGGCTGCTCCAGTGGCCGTGCGACGGAGGCCTCGGCCAGCGGTGGGAGTTCCACTCCGTCGCGGCCGACGGGTCCTACAGCATCATCGAGAACGTCTCGAGCGGCCTGGTGATCAACCAGTCGGGCGCCACCACCGCGTGGGGCGGGGACGTGATCCAGTGGCCGCAGACGCCGGGGGCGTTGAACGAGCGCCTCGTGATCACGCCCGTGCAGCGCGAGGACGTGTGAGCCGCGGGCTCGCGCCCGTCTCCGCAGCGCGCACCGCTGATCGCCTGTCCGGTCGTCGAGTCTGATGCGACGCGGCGTCGATGGTCCGCGCGCGTGCGGTTGGCGTTGACTTTTGCGCGTTATAGCGGTAGGACTCCCTCGAACGATCGAATTCGATCAGTAAGGCGAGGGGAGAGACGATGAGACGCTGGTCCGTCGGCGGCGTTGTGGTGGCGCTGTGCCTGGGTGTTCCCGGAGTCGCGAAGGCTGCTGGCCCGCCGACGCAGCTCACGGTTGGCGACGAGGCGCGGCCGCTGAACGTGGAGGGGACACCGCAGTTCGGCTGGATGCCCTCCAGCGACAAGGGCAACGACGTGCAGACGGCGTACCGGATCACGGTCAGCAAGGCCGACGGTACGGCCGTGTGGGACAGCGGGAAGACCGCGTCCGACCGCCAGTCGTACGTGCGCTATCAAGGGCCCGCGCTCACCCCCGGCGAGGCGTACCGGTGGAGCGTCCGCACCTGGGACAAGGACGGCGTCGAGTCGCCGCCCGCGACCGCGTCCTTCGAGACCAGCCTTACCGACGACGGCTGGTCGGGCGCGAACTGGATCCGCCGCGTGACCACGGGCAATGATTCGACCGACGACTGGACGCTCGCGCGCAGGACGTTCCCCGCGCTCAACGCCAGCCCAGTCGCGCGCGCCCGCGTGTACGCGGCGGCGATGGGCAACTACCGCATCCACGTGAACGGGAAGGCGGTCGGGGTCGGGGACAACTACAACCACCCGACCGAGGCGCAGTACTACGCGTTCGACGTGACGGACGCGGTCAAGGCCGGTGAGCCGCTCGCGCTCGGCGCGCTCTACCACTACTGGACGTGCACCTGCCAGGGCCGCGCGAACGGCCCGATCTCGAACACGACGCTGGCGGCGGCGCAACCCGCAGACGCGACGAACCTGAAGGTCGCGTCCGTCTCAGTCTTCGACGTGGGCGACCAGATCACGGTCGGCACCGGTGCGGCGGCGGAGACCGCGACGGTCACGAAGATCGGGACCGCCGGCGGGAACGGCACGGGCATCGACCTGAGCACGCCGCTCAAGACCCCACGCGCGAGCGGGCAGGCCGTGCTCGACCACGCCGGCCCGAGCGGGCTGATCATCAAGGCCGTCGTCGACCATCAGGACGGCACGCGCGAGACGTTCGTCACCGACGGCACCTGGAAGGTCTCCAAGGCCAGCGAGTACACGAACGCCACGATCACGCGGCGCAACGGGGACTCCGGCGACAACGCGGAGCGCTACGACGCCCGCGGCGAGCAGCCCGGCTGGGACACGACAAGCTTCGACGACACCAACTGGCAGCCCGCGTACGCGATCGGCCCGCACCCGCGGCCGCTGAACCCTCTGCGCGAGACGTTCAGCCATCTGGACCCGGCGATCAGCCGCCTCGAGTACGAGACGGTCAAGCCGAAGACGCTCACCAAGCTCGCCGACGGCTCGATCGTCGCCGACTTCGGCAAGGTCCAGTCGGCGATGCCGCGCATCGCCTACTCCAGCGGCGTCGCCGGCCGTCAGGTCGTCGTCCAGACGAGCTACCGCCTGAACAACACGACGCTCGCGGCGCCGGCCGCCGAGGGCGAGAGCAACCTCAAGGTCGCTTCGGTCTCCAACTTCGTGCCCGGCGACCGGATCACGGTCGACCAGGCCGCCAACGGCTACGGCGCGGGCGATCCGGAGACGCGCACGATCACTGAGGTCGGGACCGCCGGCGCGACCGGCACGGGCATCACGCTCGACGCCCCGCTCGAGCGCGACCATGCGACCGCGCGCTTCGTCGAGGGCTCACGCGCCGGCACGAGCACACACGACACGCAGGGCTCCAACCTCGGCTTCTGGTACACGCAGAAGGACGGCGCCCAGGTCGCGCAACCGTTCCAGTACTGGGGGTGGCGCTACCTGCAGATCCTGCCGCCGGGCGCGGGTGAGGACCTGACCGCCGACGACATCTCGGCCGTGATCCAGTTCAGCGCCGTCCACGACGAGCGGCGCGCGACGTTCGACTCCGACAACGAGACGCTCGACGCCGTCTTCGACCTCATGCAGCACTCGGGCATCGACTCCTCGCAGGAGGTCTTCCTGGACACGCCGACGCGCGAGAAGGGCCAGTTCACCGGCGACACGGTGGACATCTCATACGCGAACATGATCGCCGCGGGCGACCGTAACGCCACCAAGCGCGCAATCCGGGAGATCATCTACAGCGCGACGCACTCGTGGAAGGCGGCGTCCAACGGCTACTGCACCGCGGCGCAGCTGCCGTGCTCGTACCCGAGCATCGGCACGCCGGGCCGCGTGAACGCCGTCTATCCGAACGGCGACAACATGCGCGACATCCCGGACTACACGCTGATGATGCCGGACTGGGTGTGGCGTTACTACGAGCAGTCGGGCGACGCGTCGGTGCTCGCGGACAGCTACGACGCCCTCAAGGCGATCGCCACCTACGTCAAGACGAACATCGCCACGTCCGGCAACGCCGAAGGGCTCGTCTACAACCTGTTGGGCGGGACGAGCTCCTATCAGTACGGGATCATCGACTGGCCGGCGCCGATGCGCTACGGCTACACGTTCGCCGACAACGCCGCGCGCACGATCCACAACGCGCACGCCGTCGGGACGCTGCGCGCGTCCGCGAAGGTGGCGCGCGTGCTCGGCAAGCCCGAGGATGGTGCCACTTTCGACGCCTGGGCTGACAGCCTGAGCGCGGCGATCAACGCCAAGCTGCTGCGCCCGGACGGCCTCTACACGGACGGGCTGAGCTCCGCGGCGGGCAACCCGCAGATCGACAACACGGCCCAGCACGCCCAGACGTACCCGATCTACTACGGCGTCGCGCCGGCCGACAAGGTCGCGGGGCTGGCCGACGCGATCACCGCGCAGGGGATGAAGCAGGGCCCGATGACCTGGCACGTGCTGCTCAAGGCCTTGACCGACGCGGGTCGCTACGACCAGGTGGTCAAGCTCATGACCGACCCGAACGCCGACGGCCCGGCCCGGACGCTCGCGCAGCAGGGCACGTACATGTGGGAGCAGTGGAACCCCGGCTGCGCCAACGGCTGGCCGTGCGCGCCGACCAACAACGAGTCGATGTCGCACGGCTGGGGCTCGTGGGGCATCGTCGACCAGATCGAGTCGCTGCTCGGGATCAAGGTCACGAGCCCGGGCGCGGCGACGGTCCGGATCGAGCCACCCGCGGTCGACAGGGCCGACCTGCACCGCGCGAGCGGTTCCGCCTGGACGCAGCGCGGCACGGTCCGCACGGCGTGGAAGAAGGTGAACGGAACGTTCGTTCTCGATGTTGACGTCCCGGCCAACACCAAGGCGACCGTCGCGATCCCGAACCCGGGCGGCGTGAAGTACGTCGGCGTCGGGGCGGGCGCGCCGCGCTACGTGGGCGAGCAGGGCGGGCGCGCCGTGTTCGAGGTGGGCTCGGGAGCGACGCACTTCAGCCTCGGCGCCACGGCTGACGTGCCGGTCGGCGGCACCGTGCCGGCCACGCTGAGCCTCAGCCTCGGCACGCCCCCCACGTTCGGGGTCTTCACGCCGGGCGTGACGCAGGAGTACACCGCGTCGACGACCGCTAGCGTCGTCTCGACGGCGGGCGACGCGACGCTGGCCGTCTCCGCGCCCGGCCATCTGACCAACGGCGCGTTCAGCCTGCCCGAGCCGCTGCGCGTCGAGCTCAGCAAGACGAGCTGGTCAGCGCCGGTCTCCAACGACACGGTGGACGTCGGCTTCAAGCAGCTGATCAAGCGCACGGACCCGATGCGCACCGGCAGCTACTCCAAGACGCTGACGTTCACGCTGTCGACGACGTCGCCGTAAGAGAACTCGAGGCGCCGGCCCTGTGCCGGCGCCTTCGATGAGTTTCGCGAGCGCCTAGCGTCCTGGGGACATGAACGCTTCCGAAACCGGCTACATCCCCGTTGGCGACCTGAACGTGTACTACGAGACCTACGGCGAGGGCGGCTTCCCGCTGCTGCTCCTGCACGGTGGGCTGTTCGACATCGAGCAGCAGTGGGCCGCGCTCATCCCGGGGCTGGCGGCGGATCGGCGCGTGATCGCGATCGACTTCCAGGCGCACGGGCGTACGAACGACATCGACCGCCCGCTGGCGATCCCCGCGCTCGCGGACGACGTCGTGGAAGTGCTCAAGCACCTGGGCCTCGAGCAGGTCGACGTGTTCGGCTTCAGCGTCGGCGGCGCCGTGACCATCGAGCTGGCGGTTCACCACCCGCAGCTCGTGCGCAGGATCGTCGTCTCCTCGACGTCGTTCTCGCCGGACGGCGACCGCGGGGGCAACACCGAGGTCGTGATGGAGATGACGGTCGACATGATCGCCGGCACGCCGATGGAGCAGGTCTACATGGCCAAGTCGCCGCACCCGGACCGCGAGCATCTGCAGACGCTGCTCGACAAGCTCGGCGGGATCATGGAGCACACGCCGGGGTGGACCGAGGACGAGATCCGCGCGATCACGGCGCCGACGCTGATCACGATCGGCGACTGCGACATGGTCAAGATCGAGCACGCGGCGCACTTCCTGCGCCTGCGCGGGGGCGACGTCAACGGCGACTTCGAGGGTGTGCCGGAGTCCCAGCTCGCCGTGTTCCCCGGCAGCACCCACTTCTCCGGCATCGCGCGTACGGATCTGGTGCTGCCGGCCGTGCGCACGTTCCTGGATTGACAATAGGAAGATATCTTCCTATTCTTGCGTCATGCCACGGCGCAAGCCCGGGACCCTGCTCCCGCTCGAGTCCGAGATCCTCACCGCCGCGCTGCGCCTGCGTCGCGCGGGACAGCCGAGCTTCCACGGGTTCGGCCTCGCCACCGCCCTGCGCGATGAGAGCGGTGGCGGGTCGCTGACGGGCCACGGGACCCTCTACAAGGCGCTCGGCCGGCTCGAGGAGTTCGGGCTGCTGACCTCGAGCTGGGAGGACGCGAGCGCGGCCGACGGCCGGCCGCGCCGGCGCCTGTACGAGCTCACGGGCAAGGGCGCGGAGGTGGCGGCGCGGGACGAACGCACCCCGGCGCCGGCGCCCCGGATCGCCCCGAGGCCGGCATGACGCCGGACCGCGTCGCGCGGCTTGTCGCGTGGTGGGTCCGCCTCTACACGCGCGGGTTGCCGCGCGCGCTCGCGGAACGCCGGATCGGCGAGCTCGACGCCGATGTGCACGATCAGATCGCTCACGAGCGCGACGCGGGCCACAGCGAGCGGCGGATCGCTCTCGGCCTGCTCTCGCGCCTGGTGCGCGGCGTCGCCGCGGACGTCCAGTGGCGGCAGCGGCTGCGCGTGCGGCGGCTGATCGTTGCGGCGCTGGGCGTGGGGCTCGGCGTCGCGACGCTGAACCTCGCGCAGGCCGACGACGCACCCGGCCTCGGGCTCATCGGTTTCATGCTGATCGGCGGGGCGGCGGTGTTCGGCCTCAGGCGCCAGCGCCGATGACCTCACGCTCCCGGATCCAGGCGGGCACGATCCGGGACGTGGTGATTCGCCAGCCGGCGGGCGTGCGCGCCGCGGTCCAGCTGAGGCGCAGCCCGCTCTCGCGGTGCGGCGCCTCGCCCTCGCGGTAGAAGAACACGAGCGAGTTGGCCTCGGCCGTCGCCTCGTCGCCGTCCACGTGGACCACGACGTTCGTGTCGACGTGCTGGGTGTTTACGCCCTCGACGTCCGACTGCTTCAAGAAGGCGGTGAGGGCGTCGAGGCCGCGGAGCTCGCCGCCGCGCGGCGACTGCACCGTGGCGTCTTCGGTGTAAATCGTCCCCGCGTCGTCCCAGCGCTTGTCGTCGAGCAGGCGCGAGAGGCGGGTGAACAGCGAGGCGACCTCGACACGATCGGAAGTCATAAGGGGCTCCTTGGTTGGCGGGTCCAACATTGGCAGCGCCAACTATACACCGATCCATTGGTGATACCAACGATGTAGTCTGTGCGTCGTGGCGGAGACACCTGAGCGGTTGAGCGCACGGCCGAGCTGGCTGCTCACGCAGCTCGCGGTGCACGCGCACCGGTTGGCGTCCGAGGGCTTCGCCGAGGCCGGCGCGCGCGGCTACCACTACCGGATCCTCGCCGCGCTGGGCGAGTTCGGGCCGGCCTCCCAGGTGCAGCTGGGCCGGCGCTGCACCATGGACCGCAGCGACGTCGTGGCGGCGATCAACGAGCTGTCGGAACGCGGCTTCGTCGAGCGCGCGCCGGACCCGGGTGACCGCCGGCGCAACATCGTGAGCCTCACCGCGGCGGGCCACCAGCAGCTGCGCCGCCTGGACGAAGCGCTCGACGCCGTGCAGGACCAACTGCTCGGCCCGCTCGGGGCCGCGGAGCGCGCGACGCTCACACACCTTCTCGCGCGGCTGCTCGAGCATCACGCGAGATAGTCCGGGACGCTCCGCGCCCAGCGGAGTCTCCCTTCATATGAGACTGAAACTCGCAGGCCTCGCGGCCGCCACGCTCCTCGCCGTCCCGGCCGCCGCACAGGCCTCGACCATCGAGCACAGCGTCACGACGATCAGCTTCGAGGGCAACTACTCGATCGAGGGCGTCGTCCCCCGCATGGAGCGGTTCGAGCGCTGGATCAGCGCCGACCGTGCGCGCCAGGTCGTCACCGCCGCCGACGGCACGCTGCGCGCCGAAGCCGCGCAGGAGCCGCTGAAGTTCACCGCCTTCGACGCCGTGCGCGACGAGATCGGGACGCTCACGGGCGAAAGCGCCAACTCCCCGCGCGGCACGTTCGTGCGCACCCTGTCGTCGGAGGGCGGCGACATCAGGGCCATGATGAGCAAGGGCTGGCTGGTCCAGACGGGCGAGACGACGTTCCTCGGCCGCCCGGCGCTGACGCTCGCGACCTCGGCCGGCGCGCCCGCCGAGGGCCGCACGCGCACGACGATGATCGTCGACGCGCAGAACCTCGCGCCCTACCAGCGCGTCACGACCGGCACGCAGGACGGCCTCAGCTACACGCAGACCATGACGGTCGAGTCGGTCGAGACGCTCCCGCTGGCCGGCAACGAGCACCTGCTCGCGATGAGCGACGCCGGGGCGAACGCCGAGCGCGTGACCTTCAGCGAGCAGGCGCGGCGCATCCTCGAGGGCCGCGAGCAGGCGAGCAAGCCGAAGGCGGCCAAGAAGAAGAAGGCCGTCGCCAAGAAGAAGGCCAAGAAGAAGACGCGCCGGTAAGCGGGTGAAGCTCAGGCTCACCATCGCCTCGGCGTGCGTGCTCGTGGCGGCGTCGGCCTCCCCGGCCGACGCCGCCACGGCGGCGCGCCACGAGCGCATCTGCGCACCGGAGGTCACGGTGCTCGACAGCCCGCGCGGGCTGCCGATCGGCGTGCTCTATCGCGGCGATCGCGTGACGCTGCTGCGCCGCGACCGCACGCGCGCGTGGGTGCGCGTGCGCTCCGGGGCGCCGATCACCGGCTGGATCCCGCGCCGGAGCCTCGATGGCTGCTGAACGCGACGACCCGCCCAAAGGGCTCGCGTCGCTGAGAGGCGTCGCCCACGGGGCGACCCCTCTCGCCTCGCCGAGGGGCATGCGTGCGACCGACGAGCAGCTCGTCCGCCGCCTGCGCGACGGCGACGACGCCGCCTTCGAGCTCGTCCATCAGCGCTACGCCAAGCGGCTGGAGCGGTACGCGGCGAAGATCCTCGGCGGGCGACGGGAGCTCGCCGAGGACGTCGTGCAGGAGGCGCTGATCCGCGCCCACCGGGCGCTGCGGCGCGACCACCAGCCGCTCCACCTGGCCTCGTGGCTGCACCGGCTCGTGCGCAACTGCTGCCTGGATGAGCTCAGCCGCGTGCGCTTCGCGCCGCTCGCCGACGACACGGACGCACCGGAGGCGCTCGCGCCCGGTCCGCACGCCGTGCTCGAGCAGCGCGACGCGGTGCACGGCCTGCTGGCCGACATCGCCGCCCTCCCGTCCGCGCAGCGGCACGCGCTGCTGCGACGGGAGCTCGACGGGCTCGGGCACGAGGAGCTCGCGGCCGAGCTCGGCGTCACGCCGCAGGCCAGCAAGCAGCTCGTCCACCGGGCCCGCCTGAACGTGATCAAGGGCCGCGAGGCGCGCGACGCGTGCTGCCTCGCCGTCCAGGGCGACCTGCTCGCCGCGCACGACGAGCGCCGCCGCGCGTCCGCCGCGACCTACCGCCACCTGGTCACCTGCAAGGCGTGTCGCGGGCTGCGCGATCGCCTGCGCACGGCGCGCCGCGGCGCACTCGCGCTCGTCCCGCCCGCCGGCCTCGCCGTGCTGCTCGGCGCGCTCGCGGCCAAGCTCGGCCCGGGCGGCAAGGCGACCGCGGGCGGCATCGCCGTGTTCGCCGCGAGTGCAACGGTCGCCGCGCCCATCCTCTTCGTCGCGGGTGACCCGTCGCCGGTCACGGTCACCAGCCCGGCGCTGCCCGGCGGTGCGCTGTCCGTCGGAGCGCCCGTCCCGCCCGCGACCGCGATGGTCACGCGCGTGATCACCTTCAAGCGCGGCGACGCGCTCCCTCAGACCGTCACGCTCACCTGCCCGGAGCACACGCGGATCGCGGGGATCCTGCCGCCGGCCGGCGCGCGCATCGGTGTCGGCTACGCGCCCGGCACCACCGTCGGTGTCGGCCGGGACGCCGAGCTCGTGTTCGAGCGGCACACCGCCGACCGCGACGGCTCGCTCGTCGTCGGCACGCTCTGCCGCGTGCCCGACACCCGCGGCTCCGTCATCCCCGGCGAAGCCGCCGCGGAGCCGTGGACGCGCACGTGCGCCGACCACGCCTACCTGCTCGCCGAACCGGGCGGCGAGGCCGTCGGCTCGCTGCGGACGCAGCAGCCGCTGGCGGTGCAGTCGATCGAACGCGGCTGGCGCGCGTGTGAAGACCGACACCGGCGAGCACGGCTGGGTCGACGCTGACGCGTTGTGTGCTGAAGCTCACATAGAGCGGCCGTGACGTTCAGCGTCGCGGCCCGCTGCCGACAATCCGGGACATGGAGGTCCGCTTGTCGGAGATCATCTCCGCGCTCTCGTACGCGCTCGACGTGACCGAAGGCCAGCCGGCCGGTCACGCCGCGCGCACGTGCGCGATCGGCATGCGGATCGCCGACATCGCGGGCGTCCCCCACGACGAGCTGTCGTCCCTCTACTACGCGCTGCTGCTCAAGGACGCGGGCTGCTCGGCCAACGCGGCCGCGGTCTGCACGCTGTTCGGCTCCGACGATCGCACCTACAAGGAGCTGCGCAAGCGCATCGACTACCGCTCCAAGCGCGCGAACGCCGTGTCGGCGTTCCGCAGCACGCTGCCGGGCGCACCCATCTTCACGCGCGTGAAGCGGCTCGCGGAGATCGCGCGCCAGGAGGACGGCAAGACCGACGAGCTGTACGGCGTGCGCTGCGAGCGCGGCGCCGAGATCGCGCGCATGATCGAGCTGCCCGAGAGCACTGCCGAGGCGATCCGCGCGCTCGACGAGCACTGGGACGGCGGCGGCGTGCCGTACGGCCTGCGCGGCACGGAGATCCCGCTCGCGGGACGCATCCTCGCGCTCGCCCAGATCGCCGAGGTCTACTTCACCGGCGGGGGCGTGGACGCGGCGCTCGCCGTCGCCGCTGAGCGCTCCGGCCGCTGGTTCGATCCGGACCTGGTCGCCGCGCTGCTGACCACCCGCGACGATCGCGCGTTCTGGGCCTCGCTGCACGGGGACGCCGTCGAGCTGGTGAAGGCCTTCGAACCCACCGACCACCTGCTGATGGCCGACGAGGAGGGCCTGGACCGCGTCGCCGAAGCGTTCGCCATGGTCGTCGACGCGAAGTCGCCGTTCACCGGCCGCCACTCCGCCGGCGTCGCGCACATCGCGCTCGGCGTCGCCGAGACCATGGACCTCGAAGCCGACTGCCTGCGTGATCTGCGCCGCGCGGCGCTCCTGCACGACCTCGGCAAGCTCGGCGTCTCCAACCTCGTGCTCGACAAGCCGGGCAAGCTCGACGCCGACGAGTGGGCCGAGATGCGCCGCCACGCCGAGCTGACCGTCCGCATCCTCGAGCGCGTCCCGCCGTTCCGGCACCTGGCGCGCGACGCCGGCGCCCACCACGAGCGCCTCGACGGCCGCGGCTATCACCTCGGGCTGACCGCCGGCGAGCTCGGCTGGATGCCGCGGACGCTCGCGGTCGCCGACGTGTTCGAGGCGCTGACCGCCGACCGTCCGTACCGCGACGCGCTCGACCGCGACGAGGCGCTCGCGATCATGCGCCGCGACGTCGGCGCCGCGTTCTCACCCGAGCACTTCGAGGCGCTCGAGGCCTGGGCGAACCGGTCTAGCCTCGTTCCTGCCGCGCCCTGAGGTTGTTCTCCGCGATCGTGCGGAGGAAGATCCCGGTGCGACGGTCCGTCGAGGCGCTGACCAGGAACATCGGGACGAACGGCACGAGCGGCGCGAACCCGAGCAGTTGTGGCGGGCCGCCCCCGTTGTGCGGGTTGTGCGCCCAGTGCCCGCCGCCGTGCTTGATCAGCACCTGCCCGTAGTAGCGGGTGGCGCGGTCCCAGTTGGCCACGGACGGGTCGGCGCGCAGCGCTTCGATCGACGGGTAGGTCTCGAGGAACCACGCCTCGAGCACGTCGAGCGACTCCAGCGAGTAGTCCAGCTTGGCGCTCACCTCGTCGGGCAGGTCGTGCATGAACTCGTCGAGCAGGACGTCCATGCCGGCGAGCCAGTCCTCGAAGCGCCGCTGGTCGTTCACGCGCGATCTCCCGGGACGACGAGCCCTGTCTCGTAGGCCAGCACGACCAGCTGCGCGCGGTCGCGCGCGTCGAGCTTCTGGAACAACCGCGCGACGTGCGTCTTGGCGGTCAGGGGCGAGAGGATCAGCTCGTCGGCGATCTCGGTATTCGACAATCCCCGGCCGACGAGCGTGAGCACCTCGCGCTCGCGCGGGGTGAGCTCGGCGAGGTCGTCGTCCCGCCGCGGGCGCGGTTCGGCCGGGGCCTGCGCCACGAAGGCCTCGATCAGCCGGCGGGTGAGGCGCGGCGCGAGCAGCGCGTCGCCGCCGGCGACCACGCGCACGGCGGCCAGCAGGTCGGGCGGGTCGATGTCCTTGAGCAGGAACCCGGACGCGCCCGCGCGCAGCGCGCCGAACACGTACTCGTCGAGCTCGAACGTCGTCAGCACGAGCACCCGCGTGTCCGCCAGCAGGGCGTCGGAGGTGATGCGGCCGGTCGCCTCGAGCCCGTCCATGCGCGGCATGCGCACGTCCATCAGCACGATGTCGGGCCGCGTGGCGCCCGCCAGCTCGACCGCCTCGGCGCCGTCGGACGCCTCGCCCACGACTTCGATGTCGCTCTGGGCCGCGAGCAGCGCGCGGAAGCCGGCCCGCACGAGCGCCTGGTCGTCGGCGAGCAGGACGCGGGTCACGACGCGGCCGTCCGCGTCTTCGACGACAGCGGCAGCGTCGCCGCGACGCGCCACCCGCCGCCCGGGATGCGGCCCGCTTCGAGCGTTCCCCCGAGCGCGGTGGCCCGCTCGCGCATCCCGCGCACACCGGCGCCCGCGCCGCCCGGCCCACCACCGCCGACGCCGTCGTCGACGACCGCGATCGTGAGCAGCTCGTCGTCGGCGCGCACGACCACCGAGGCGTGCGTCGCGCGGGCGTGGCGGAGCACGTTGGTCAGCGCCTCCTGCACGATCCGGTAGCTCGCGGCGCCCACCGGGGTCGGCACGCCGCCGACCGTGTCGACGTCGACCGTGACTTCGACGCCCGCCGCGCGCAGCTGGTTCGCGACCGCGTCGAGGTCCTCGATCCCGGCGGCGGGCCCGACGGGCGCGGCCTGCTCGGGGTCGCGCAGCACCCCCAGCGTCGCGCGCAGGTCGTTCAACGCGTCCCCGCTGGTCTGCTTGATGTGCAGCAGCGCCTCGCGCGCCTGCTCGGTGTCCTGGTCGAGCAGGTGCGCCGCGACGCCGGACTGCACGTTGATCGCGACCATCGCGTGCGCGACCACATCGTGGACCTCGCGCGCGATCCGCAGGCGCTCCTCGGCCAGCCGGCGCTCCGCGTCGGCCTCGGCCGCCTGCTGGCGGTTCCACATCAGATAGCCGACCGCCAGGGCGAGCTCGCAGATCGCGGTGTTCTTGAGCCAGATGGACACGATCATCTCCAGGTCGTGCTCGATCGGCACGATCGTGGACAGCACCAGCGGCGGGAGCGCCAGCGCCGCGATCACGGTCTGGCGCTTGCCGTTGAAACGGGCGAGGTCGAGCAGGCCCCAGGCCGGGAGCGCGACGACCGTGTTGGCCGGGATGTACTGGAACATGACCGCCGCGACGCCGAGCGCGAGCAGCGGGCCCATGAAGCGGAAGCCGAGCTGCCGCCGCCACACGAGCGGCAGCACGGCCAGGTACGTGACCACGACGCTGAACGCGTCGATGTCCTGCTCGGGCTTCTCCGTCAGCAGCCCGTCCACCAGCAGGATGGGCGGCAGGACCAGGACGGGCAGCCAGCGATGCAGCGTCGGGTTCACGGTCATGGATGGTGTCAGGCCGGGACGGCCTCGCGGCCCTCTTCACTGATGCCGACCCGCTCGTGCAGGCGGCGCAGCGGCTTCGGCGACCACCAGTTCCACTTGCCCAGCAGCGCCATCAGCGACGGCACGAGCAGCGAGCGGACGACGAAGGCGTCGATCAACACGCCGAACGCGACCGCGATGCCAATCTGCTGGATGAACGGGATCGCGCTCGTCGAGAACGCGCCGATCGCGACCGCGAGCAGGATCGCCGCGGCGGTGACGACGCGCCCCGTGCGGGCGATGCCGACCGCAACGGCCTCACGCTCGGTCTCGCCGGTGTCGCGCGCCTCCTTGATGCGGCCGAGCAGGAACACGCCGTAGTCGGTCGAGAGGGCGAAGATCAGCGCGGCGGACACCAGGAAGTTGGTCGGCTCCACGCCGTCGTAGAGGAACACCAGCGGGGCGAGCGCGGCGCCGACGGTCAGCGCGTTCATGACGATCGCCTTCAGCGGCAGCACGATCGAGCCGGTCATCAGCCACAGCAGGACGAACGTGAGCGCGGCGAGCGCGGCGAGCGCCAGCGGGAGCCGGCCGGAGATGGTGGCCTGCTGGTCGACGAACTCGGCGGCGGGGCCGGTCACGGCCACCGGGAACGGCGCGTCGGCCGTGCGGATGTCGTCGACGAGTGCGCGCGCCTGCTCGCCGACGGCGTCGCCCGGGGCCTCGACGTTCACGGCCCACGTGTTCGAGCCCAGGTACCGCGCCGGCGCGTCGAAGCGGGCGGCGTAGGTCTCGACCTCACCGGCGGCGGACTCGGGCGCGGTCACGGCCATCGTCACCGGCGTCGTCGCGGCGCCGCCGAACTCGGCCTCGCTCGCGTCGGACAGCGTGCGGGCGCTGTTGCCCGTCGGGACGGCGTCCGCGCCGACCGGCGTCCAGTTGACGCTCAGGGCGGGCAGCGCGACGACGAGCATCACGGCGGCGGTCGCGACCGCGATCACACCGGGGCGGCGCATGACGCCGTGGGCGATGCGGTGCCAGCGGCCACTGGCCGCAGCGGATTCCTTGCGGGCGAGCTTGTGCCCCCAGAGCGCCAGCAGCGCGGGGGAGACGGCCAGCGAGGCGAGCCCCGCGACGATCGCGACGCTGGCGCCGGCGAGCCCCATCGACTCCGCGAAGCCGAGCGGGAACAGCGTCAGCGTGCCGAGCGCCGCGGCGACCGTGGCGGCCGAGAAGACGACGGTGCGGCCGGCGGTGCGCATCGTGGTGGCGACGGCCTCACGCGGCTCGGCGCCCTTGGACAGCTCCTCCCGGAAGCGGGTCAGCAGGAACAGCGTGTAGTCGATCGCGAGCCCGAGGCCGAGGCCGATCACCAGGTTCAGCGCGAACACATTGAGGCTGTAGGCGAGGTTCACGCCCGAGAGCACGAGGAACGTCCCGAGCACGGTGGTGATGCCGACCACCAGCGGCAGCACGGCCGCCCTTCCGCGGAAGAACAGCAGTGAAAGCAGGAACAGCAGCGGGAACGCGAACAGCTCCGCGCGTCCGAGGTCGGCCGAGATCGTCTCGCTGAGCTGGAGGCCGGCGACCGCGCCGCCGCCCACGACGACGTCGTCGCGACCCTCGAAGGCCGCGACCGCGTCGGCCGCGACCTCCTCGTCGTCGACACCCGCGCGCAAGGTGCCCATCACCAACCGGCTGTCGCCGTCCGTCGACGGCGGTCCGGGTTCGGCGCGCGCGACGCCCGGGACCGCGGCGAGCCCACCGGCGGCCGCCTGTGCCGCGGCGTCGTCGCCGCGGACGAGCAGGATCACGCCGGGCGAGGTCTCCTCGCCGGTGGCGCGCTCGAGCTGCGCGGTGGCCTGCGAGGACTCCGCGTCCGGAGGTGTGAACCCGTCGCCGCCGTTCATGCGGCCCGCCACCGGGCCGCCGATGACGCCCGCCAGCACGATGAAGACGAGCAGGACCAGGAGGGTCCGCCAGGGCCGTGAAGCTGAGATCTGTCCGAGTCGCTGAAGCATGTCCGGCATGCTCGTTCGCCGCGGCCGATCGCACATCGGCCCGGGGATGACACTTTCCGTGGCCGCGACTGCTCCCTCAGGAGTACACGCGTCTAGGATCGACGCCGTGCTCGAACGGGTGGGGAGGGCTGCGGCCCGCTGGCGGTTTGCGATCCTCGCCGTGTGGGCGGCGCTCGCGCTGGTCGGCGGCGTCATCGGCGCGGGGGTGTACGACCGCACCGAGACCGTGGACGACGCGCGCGGTGAATCGGCGCGCGCGGCCGAGCGCCTCGACGAGCTCGACCCCGAGGGCGAGCTGGTCGTCGCGATCATCGCCGGCAAGGACTTCTTCGCGCGCGACCTGATCGACCGCGCGACCGCGGTGATGTACGAGCTGCGCGAGACGCCCGGCGTCGTGGACGTACGCGACGCCTACACGGCGGGCGGGTTGCAGGGCGACGACGGAAAGAGCTCGCTCGCCGTCGTCGAGCTCGACCCCGCGCTGGAGGGGGACGCCGCGCTGGAGGCCGCTGACCGCGTCGCCGAGAAGCTGCGCACGATCCCGGCGCCCGAGGTCCTGATCGGCGGCAAGCTGCTGGCCGAGCGCACGTTCGCCGAGCAGGCCACCGACGACGCGGTCCGAGGCGAGACGATCGCGCTCGTCGTGCTCACGATCGTGCTGATCATCTTCCTGGGCGGGTTCGTCGCCGGGGTGCTGCCGCTCGGTGCCGCGCTGGCGACGATCGCGGGCTCGCTGCTGGCGCTCAACGCGCTCGCGGGCGTGGTCGCCGTGAGCGAGTTCGCCGTCAACGTCGTCACGTTGCTCGGGCTCGGGCTCGCGGTGGACTACAGCCTGCTCGTGATCGCACGCTTCCGGGAGCAGCGCACCGCGGACCCGGACGCGCCGGTGGAGGAGCTGCTGGGGCGCACGGTGGGCGCCGCGGGCCGCGCCGTGCTCGTCTCCGGCCTGGCCGTCGGCATCGCGCTGATCGCGCTGTACGTGTTCTCGGACCCTGTGCTGTCGGCGATGGCGCTGGGCGGCGTGCTCGCCGTCGCGACCGCCACGCTGGTCGGGCTCACGCTCGTGCCCGCGCTGGTGGCGGTCGCGCACACGCGCATCCCCGCGCGCGGCCGGATGCCCAGCGTCGGCCTGCTCGCGCGGCTCGCCGCCTTCGCGCTGCGCCGCCCCGCGGCCGTCGCGGTGGTCGTCGCGGCCGGCCTGATCGCGCTCAGCGTCCCGGCCTTCGGGCTCGAGGCAGCGAACGCCGACGCCACCTCGCTGCCGGAGAGCGCGCAGGAGCGGCGCGTGCAGGAGAAGCTCGAGCGCGACTTCTCCAAGGGCGCCGTGGAGCCGATCACCGTGCTGTCCGATCGCCCGCCGAGTGACGAGCTCCCGCAGCGGCTCGTCCGGCTGTCCAACGTCGAGGAGGTGCTGCCGCTCGACGAGCTTCCGCCCGAGGTCTCGGGCTACACCGTCGACCCGCTCGGCTCAGACGACGGTGAACGCGCGCAGCAGCTCGTGCGCGACATCCGCGCGCTGGACGACTCGCTGTTGGTCGGCGGTCCGGCGGCGGAGCTGCTGGACGCCAAGGACGCCACGCGCCAGCGGCTCCCGCTCGCGCTCGCCGTCGTCTTCCTCCCGACCGCCCTACTGCTGTTCGCGCTCACCCGCTCCGTGCTGGTGCCGCTGAAGGCGATCGTCATGAACGTGCTCACGCTGCTGGCGACGCTGGGCGCGCTCGTGCTGCTCTTCCCCGGCCCGCTGGACCTGACCACGCCGCTGCTGCTGTTCATGTTCATCTTCGGGCTCTCGATGGACTACGAGGTGTTCCTGCTCGCGCGCATCAAGGAGGAGTGGGACCGCTCGGGCGACAACGAGGAGGCCGTGCTGCACGGCATCACCGCGTCGGGACCGGTCGTGACGCTGGCCGCGCTCTCGATCGGAATCGTGTTCGCCGGCTTCGCCCTCGGCGAGCTGAGCGAAGTGCGGGAGATCGGCGTCGGCATGGCGCTGGCCGTGCTGCTGGACGTCACGCTCGTGCGCGGGCTGCTCCTGCCCGCCGCGATGGCCCTCCTGGGCCGTCACAACTGGTGGCCTGGAGCGGTTAAACGAGAAACTCGACAAATGGTCTAGCCGCCTGCACGACAAACGACCTTCGTTGCCGACGCAACGTCACTAGCTTGGCTACCAGGTTTTTATTTGGTACCGAGGAGGAGGACGTTTGTCCCACAGTTGGATCGGTCGCGCCGGCGCTGTCGCCGTCGCGGTCACGGGCGCGCTGAGCGCGTTCGCGGGGTCGGCAGCGGCCCAGACCACGTACGAGAATGGCGTCACGCTGCGCACGTACTTCCTCGCGCAGCAGCCGCAGAAGACGTGCGTGCTCAAGTCCGGTCAGACGCCGAACGTCGACAAGCTGATGGACAACGTCAACTGGTCGACCGCCCAGCAGTTCGCGGACGGCCGCGAGGACAGCTACCAGTCCACGGTGCTGGCGCGCCTGAACGCCGCGACCGCCGGTGACTACGCGTTCCGCCTGACGAGCGACGACGGCTCCGTCCTGCGCCTCGACGACACCGTCGTCGTCGACCACGACGGCCTGCACGGCGACACGTCCAAGGAAGGCGCCGTCACCCTGACGGCCGGCTTCCACAACCTGCGCATCGACTACATCGAGGCCGGCTACGGCCAGATCCTCAAGCTCGAGTGGAAGACGCCGGGCTCCAGCTCGTTCGTCGTCGTGCCCAAGGACGCGCTCTCCACCGAGGCCGGCGTCGTGCGCGTCACCGCGCCGGGCAACAAGTACTGCGAGGGCGCCACGGACACGGCCGGCGACGGTCTGCGCCTGGACACGGTCAACCCGAACTACACGCTGACCGACATTCGCCCCGCGACCTTCCAGCCGAAGGTCTCCGGCATGGACTTCCTGCCCAACGGCGACCTGGTCGTCACCACCACGGGCGACGTCAGCTCGGGTGGCTGGGTCCCGAACCCGGAGTCCGGCGAGGTCTACGTCGTCAAGAACGTGGCCGGCGCCAAGGGCCCGGGCGACGTCACGTACGAGCGGGTGGCCGCGGGCCTCAAGAACCCGATGGGCGTCCAGATCATCGGCGACAAGTGGTACGTCTCCGAGCGCGGCCAGCTGACCGAGCTGTCCGCCGACGGCGCCGACGCCGACGCGCTGATGGACAAGAAGACGCTCGCGACGTGGCCCAACGGCGGCAACTTCCACGAGTTCGCCTTCGGCCTGATCCACGACGCCGACAACTTCTACGTGGCGCGGTCGGTCGCCATCAACAACGGTGGCGCGACGACCGACCCGCAGCCCGGTCAGAACGCGGGCACGTTCATCAAGATCAGCCGCAGCGACTGGAAGGTCACGACGATGGCCGGCGGCCTGCGCACGCCGAACGGCGTCGGGTTCGGTCCCGATGACCAGATCTTCGTCAACGACAACCAGGGCGCCTGGCTGCCTTCTTCGAAGATGGTCCACATCAAGCCGGACCGCTTCTTCAACCACTTCACCAACCCGGCAGGCCCGTACGACAACAACCCGGTCTCCGCGCCCGCGCTGTGGCTGCCGCAGAACGAGATCGCCAATTCGCCGTCGAATCCGGTGATGATCAAGGAAGGCCCGTTCAAGGGCCAGATGCTGTTCGGCGACGTCACCTACGGCGGCCTGCAGCGCGGCTTCCTCGAGAAGGTCGACGGTGAGTACCAGGGCGCCGTCTTCCGCCACTCGGCCGGCCTCGAGGTCGGCGTGAACCGCACGGCGATCGGCCCGGACGGCGCGATCTACGTCGGCGGCACCGGCGAGGGCGGCAACTGGGGCGAGGACAACAAGCTCCGCTACGGCCTCCAGAAGCTGACCCCGAACGGCAAGAACGTCTTCGACATGGAGAAGATGGAGGTCGTCGAGGGCGGCTTCCGCATCACCTACACGCAGCCGATCTCCGACGCGTCGGCCGCCAAGGTCAAGACGGCCTACAAGTTCAACCAGTGGCGGTACGTGCCGACGTCGCAGTACGGCGGCCCGAAGGTCGACGAGGAGTCCCTGCTGGTCACGGACGCCAGCGTCTCCGAGGACAAGAGAAGCGTCACGGTCAAGGTCGACGGCCTCAAGCCGGGCCGCGTCGTGCACGCGCGCTCCCCGCGCCCGTTCACGGGCGGCGCCGCGAACGAGGAGCTGTGGAACACCGAGGCGTGGTACACGCTCAACTCGCTGCCGGGCTACGAGGCTCCGGCCGCGTCCGGCTACTACGAGGCCGAGGAGGCGCAGGTCGCCTCCGGCGCCGCTGTCCAGACCGAGCACTCGGGCTACTCCGGCTCCGGCTTCGTCGGCGGCTTCTTCAACGCCGGCGCGAACATGACGTGGCAGGTCGACGTCGAGGCGGACGGCACCTACCCCGTGAACATCCGCTACGCCAACGGCCCGAACCCGTCCACCAAGGACAAGTCGCTGGCGCTCTACGTCAACGGCGTCAAGCAGCCCAACTGGGTGTTCCCGACGACGTCGACCACGGACTGGAAGTCGTGGGCGTTCAGCACCAAGCAGCTGGCGCTGAAGGCGGGCGCCAACCAGATCAAGCTCGCGTTCGAGACGGGCACCGACGGCAACGTCAACTTCGACGCGCTCAAGATCGGCGCCGAGCAGGACATCTGCGCCCCGAGCACGATCGAGGCGGGCTACACCGGCCTGTTCGACGGCACGCTCGAGTCGCTGACCAAGTGGCGCCTCGCCGGCGCCGGCTCGTTCGGCCGCCAGGAGGACTGCTCGATCCGCAGCGAGGGCGGCCTCGGCCTGCTCTGGTACTCCGCGCAGCAGTTCGGCGACTACAGCCTCAAGCTGGACTGGAAGCTCGTCAAGGACGACAACGGCGGCGTGTTCGTCGGCTTCCCGAACCCGGGCAACGACCCGTGGGTGGCGGTCAACAACGGCTACGAGATCCAGATCGACGAGTCCGACCTGCCCGACCGCGTGACCGGCTCGATCTACACCTTCAAGGGTGCGGACCGGGAGAAGGTCCTGGCGGCCCTCAAGCCGCTCGGCCAGTGGAACGCGTACGAGATCCGCAAGCAGGGCCAGAACATCAAGGTGCTGCTCAACGGCGTCCTGGTGAACGACTTCACCAGCACCGAGCGCAACATCGCGACGGGCTACGTCGGCGTCCAGAACCACGGCGGCGGTGAGTCCGTCTGGTACCGCAACATCCGCCTCAAGGGCGGCGCCATCGAGCCGGAGGAGCCCGCGGGCCCCGTCGTCTCGCTGGCCGGCTCCTTCAACTCCGAGCTCGGCTGCGCGGAAGACTGGCAGCCGTCCTGCGCGGCCGTGGAGATGAAGGACACCGACAGCGACGGCGTGTACGAGTTCTCGACGGACAAGATCCCGGCGGGCGACTGGGAGTTCAAGGTCGCGCACAACCGCAGCTGGGACGAGAACTACGGCGCCGACGGCGTCCGCAACGGCGCCGACATCCCGCTGAAGGTCGCGGCCGGCAAGGTGGCGCACTTCAAGTACACGCTGGCCACGCACCGCGTCGAGGTCACGTTCACGAACGCGGACGTCACCCCGCCGACCGTCACCCCGACGCTCGATCCGGCGCAGCCGGGCCCGAGCGGCGGCTACGACGGCCCGGTCACGGTGGCGCTGGCGGGCCAGGACGAGACGCCCGGCACGGTGACCGTCGAGTACCGCCTCGACGGCGGCGAGTGGACCGCGTACACGGCGCCCTTCCAGGTGACCGGGTCCGGCACCCACACGGTCGAGTACCGCGCCACGGACGCCACGGGCAACGTCTCGAACGTCGCCTCCACGACGTTCGCGATCACGACCAAGGCGCAGACGAACCACGACATCGTGGGCGCGGTGCCGCCGACGCTGTCGGTCTCGCTCGCCACCGTCTCGCCGCTCGGCACGTTCATCCCGGGCGTGGGCGCCGACTACACGGCCCGCACGGACGCGACCGTCACCAGCACGGCCGGCCAGGCGGCGCTGACCGTCGTGGACCCGAGCACGGCCGCGCCGGGCAAGCTCGTCAACGGCAACCACGTCCTCGCGCAGCCGCTCCAGGTCCGCGCGGGCGCCGACGCGTTCGCTCCGCTGGGCGCAAGCCCGACGGCGCTGACCGCGTTCGACGCGCCGGTCAGCGGCGCGACGGTGCCGGTCGAGTTCAAGCAGTCGATCGGCGCCAACGACGGTCTGCGGACGGGTCAGTACAGCAAGACGCTGACCTTCACGCTCTCCACGACCACCCCATAGTTCGCTGAAAGCGTTGCCGCGGGTACCCGTTGCGGCGCCCGCGGTGCAACGCTCCATCTCGTGCCGGACATCTCCGCGTCGATGGAGCGATCAGCAGCCGAGCGCCGCTTCCGGGCGCTCTTCGACACTCACCGAAGGCTGGTGCTCGGCTACGCGCTGCGGCGCGTGGACGAGCCGGCCGACGCGGCCGACGTCGTGGCCGAGACCTTCCTCATCGCCTGGCGCCGCCTCGGTGACGTGCCCGAGGGCGAGGCCGCGCGGGCGTGGCTGCTCGCCACCGCGCGGCGCGTGCTCGCCAACCAGCGGCGCGGCGAGCGCCGGCGCGGCGGGCTCGCGGACCGCTTGGCCGGCGAGCTGGCGGCGGCCGTCCCGGTCGTGGACGAGTCCGACGGGGTCGTGCGGCGCGCGCTCGCGCAGCTGTCCGAGGACGACCGCGAGCTGCTGCTGCTCGCGGGCTGGGACGGGCTCTCGCCGGGCGAGATCGCGGCCATGACGGGAACGCTCGCCGTCACGGTCCGCAGCCGGCTGCACCGCGCGCGGCGCCGGTTGCGCGCCGAGCTGACCGCCCTCGGCTGGGAAGAGGGAGACCCAGCTCGCTTTCGCTCCGCTCCCGAGAGGACCGTCGCATGAGCCTTGATGACCTCATCCAGCGGGCCGACCCGATCCGCGACGAGCCGCTCGACTTCGACGCGGCGTTCGACGCGCTGCGCGAGGACATCGCCGCGCAGCCGGTGGTCGTCCGGCGGCGGCGTCGGGCGCCGCGCAAGCGGCTGGCGCTGCCCGCGCTGGCGCTGGTCGCGGCCGCGGTGGCGGCGGTCGTGTTCTTCGCGCCCGGGGACCACGGGACCGAGCGGGCGTGGGCGGACCCGTTGGTGAAAGTCGCCGAGTCCGTGCCGCGGCTGCTGGTGGGTGACTGGAAGGTCACGCGCGCGGACCAGTTCGAGGTCGGCGCGGGCGAGATGGTGTTCGTCGACGGCTCGCGCAAGGTGGAGCTCAACTGGCGCGGCGACGGCACGCTCGCCGGGTGGGTGCGCGATCGCGCGAAGGTCGGGCCCGAGCAGGAGCCGGTCGAGGTGCAGGGCACGACCGCGCGGCTGTTCGCGTACTCCGAGCACGACGTCACCGCGCTCTGGGGGCAGGGCGACTACGTCATCGAGATGCGCGGGAACGCCGTGCGCGAGGCGCTGGCCGCGCTGCGCACCGTGTCCGTGGATGAGTGGCTCGGCGCGATGCCCGCCAGCGTCGTCCGGCCGGACGACAGCGACGCCGTGATCGACCAGATGCTGGTGGACATCAACCTCCCGCCCGGCTTGGACCGCTCCCAGCTCGACACCCGCGGCCTGCCGCGCGACCGCTACCAGCTCGGCGCGCGCGTGGTCGCCGCCGTCGCCTGCGGGTGGATCGAGCTGTGGCTCAACGGTGGTGAGAAGGAGCGGGCGGAAGCGGTGATCGAGCTGCAGTCGGCACGCAGCTGGACGATCCTGAAGGAGATGGACCGGGAGGGGGACTATCCCGAGGTGCTGTTCCAGTACGTGGACGCGGTGGCCGGCGAGGGGACCGTGATGGGCGGCAAGCCGCTGACGGTCAAGGAGACCTACAAGGACGCGCTCGGCTGCTGAGGCCGCACCGAACGGACGGGCGCATCCACCGAAAGGACGATGCGCCCGCCCCGGGCACCCACCGACAGTGGGCGGATGCTCCGACGCTCGCTCGCGCTCGCCGCCCTCTTCCTCGTCCCCGCCGCACCTGCGCTGGCCGCGCCCTGTCCTGACGCCTCCGGAACGGTACGCGGCACCGTGACGCTCAAGAACGCGACCCTGCGGTGGGAGGGCACGGTCGGCGACGACGCGCGGCTGCGGTCATGGGGTCACACGCTCACCGTGAAGGCCAAGCGCCCGCGCGCGACGTTCACGCTCACGCGCGCGAAGCTGGACCCGCGGCGCGCCGCCAAGGTCGCCGGGCGCGGCCGCTGGACCGGCTCGCGCGCGAAGCGCAAGGCGCGCACCGCCGCCGCCACGGCCGCGCAGCGCACGCTCGAGCGGCGCGCGCGTGAGGCGTTGCTCGCCGCGGAGCGAGCCTGGTACGACGACTTCGCGTGCGTGACGCTGACCGCCGCGCCCGCGAACGCCAGCGCGCAGGTCGGCCAGGCGGTCGGCGTCACGTTCACCGCCTCGGCACCCGGCACGCTCGCGCTGTCGGACCTCGCGCGCGGCCGTGCCGACGGGCCGAGCGGCCTGGCCACCACGTTCACCGGCACCGAGGCCGGGCGGGGCGGCGTCACGGCGACGCTCACCGGCCGGCGCGGTCGCGCCCGCGCGCGCTGGGAGATCGACCTGCTGCCGCCCGTCGCCGGCCCGCGCCGGCTCGTACTGGTCGGCGTGCATCTGGACGGCACGATCTCCCACGCGCGTGAGGAGCTCCCGCAGATCCCGGAGGACAACGTCACCACCAAGTGGCAGACGGACGGGACGATGAGCTACCGCACCGGCGACCCGTTCGTCGGCAAGCCGTACGACTGGGACCTGCTGGACACGTCGAAGCCGCAGGTCGCGACGCTGCCATCCGTCCGCTACGAGGCGAGCATGAAGGCCCGCATCGACCAGTGGGTCGACAACGACCACAACTGGTGGGTCTGCGACTACGTGACGCCCGCCCCGGAGAAGCCCGCCGGCCTCGTCGGGGTCCTCACCAGGCCCGGCCTGGACTACGAGATCTTCTGGTCGCTGATGCCGGCCGTGCCCAAGTGCGAGGGCACGTATCCGCTGTTCGGCTTCGAGCCGTTGCCGTCTGCGGCTTTGACGTCGCGGTTCACGGCTTCCGACCTCTCCGGGCAGGGCGGCGCCGTCGTCCGGCTCCCGGTCGACATCGACCATCGCTGGACCGACGGCGCCGGCACCCACCGCGTCACGTGGAAGGGCTACGTGGAGGTTGTCAGCGCTTGAGCAGGTAGGTCGTCGCGACGCCCGCGCCGGTGATCTTCAGGGTCACCGAGCGCTTGCGCTTGAGCGCCTTCTTCGCGGCCTTGGTGAACTTGAGCTTGATGGTGGCCTTGCCGCTCTTGGCGGTGGCCGAACCCGAGGCCACCGTCTTGCGCCCCTGCTTGGCCGTCAGCTTGACCTTGCCGGTGACGCCGCTGACGGTCACGCTGAGGCCGGACTTCAGGGCCTTGGCGAGCCTGGTGCGCTTGACGGCCAGGTTCACACCCGCCTGCGGTGTGCCGCCGGTCGTGGGCGGCGGGCCGCCCTTGACCGGCGCGCGGTCGACGGCCTCGCAATCGGCGGCCACGACGTCGGCGGCGTCCGCGGTCACGCGGTCGCTGCCGGTGCCGCAGTTGACCGAGTCGATCTCGCCGTCACGCACGTCGATCGTGTCGTTGCCGGCGTTGAACAGGTCGCACGCGTACTCGTTGCAGCGCGTCTTGCGGTCGCCGTTGACGGTGTCGCGCCCGGGGCCGCCGACGAGCGTGTCGTCGCCGAAGCCGCCCTCGAGCAGGTCGTCGCCGGCGCCGCCGTCGACGCGGTCGCCATGCGCGTCGCCCGCGATCAGCGTGTCGTTGCCGGCCAGGCCCGAGAGCGTGCCGGCCGCGCCGACCTGCGGGGCGGTGAACTCGTTGTCGCCCGCGTCGCCGGTGAACGAGCCCGCCGAGCTGGACGTGATCCGCTCGACCGCGACGACGTTGTCGCCCTCGCCTGAGCGACCGTCGTTGGCCTGCCCGTCGAGCGAGATCGCGATCGGCGGGGCGAGGCTCGGCTCGCCCGAGTACACGTAGTCCTTGAGCACGTCGGTGCCGTCGCCGCCGTCGAGGACGTCGGCGAAGATGCCGTGCTCAGACGGCCAGTCGCCGGTCAGCGTGTCGTTGCCGGCCTCGCCGTGGAGCTCGTCGGTGCCGCGCTGGCCGCCGTGGAGCGTGTCGTCGCCCGGGCCGCCGAAGAAGCGGTCGGTGTTCACGCCACCCTCGAACGTGTCGTTGCCCGCGCCGCCGTGCGCGACCACGGTCGCGTTCGTGTCGCGCGTGAGGAACGTGTCGTTGCCGTCGCCGAGGTCGACGACCATCGCGCCCTCGCCGAACGTGATGACGGTGAAGCTCTCGGTGACCTGGAACTCGTCGTTGCCGGCGCCGAGCGAGACGCGGACCTGCTGCGCGGGGTCCTCGCAGATGGTCGTACCGCCGCGCTCATCACGGGTGCAGCCGTGGCCGGCGGTGACATCGCCGAGCAGGTGGACCATCTGGCGGCCGTTGTCGTCGCGGTGCAGGCTGGCGACGATGTCGTTCGCCTCACCGGGCGTGCGCTCGGTGATATCGAGGAAGCGGCCGTCGGGGGAGAGGACGGCCTGGCTCGCGTGCGCCGGGGCCGCGCACAGGGCGAGAGCGAGCGTCGCGAAAGAGAGGGACTTGAGGAGCATGGACGCGCAACTCTCGCCCCATTCCCGTGCGCCGGCATCGTCTGGATGGGGTGCATGGGTCAGCCGAATTGCGTAGCGGGTCGCGCCGTCGGGTGGTGGCCGCGCGTTGGCGCCGTCGACATCTTGGACTCCGATGACCGATTCCCTGGAGCACACCCAACTCGTCGCCCTGGACTGCGGGGCGGTCCTGCGCACGGGTGCGGGGCTCTCCGAGAGCGTCGGCGTCGGCGTGCTGCCGACGGCGCTGGAGATCACCGAGACGCTGTTGCGCGCGAGCGCACACCGCGAAGCCGTGGCCGAGATCGGGCGGTACGGCTGCTGGCTGACCGTGCGCGTGGCGGCGAACATGGCCGCCGACGAGTGGCGGCGCAAGGCCGTGCGAGTGCACAGCCGGCTGCGGGGCTTCGACGGGCAGATGCGCGTCGAGCCCGCGCACGGCGGCTCGCGCATCACCGTCTCGCTGCTCGTGACCTAGAGGAACCAGTCGCGCGGCGCGTTCGGCGCCTCGGGCACCGGGCCGCGCGTGCGCGGCGCGGCCCACTGCACCGCGTTGGCGAGCACGCGCCGGATCTCGGGCTGGTAGTACACCGGGTAGTCCTGGTCGCCCGGGCTGAAATAGAAGATCCGGCCCGCGCCGCGCTGGAAGCAGCAGCCGGAGCGAAAGACCTCGCCGCCGGCGAACGACGAGATGAACACGAGCTCGTCGGGCTCGGGGATGTCGAAGTGCTCGCCGTACATCTCCTGCGCGGGGATGACGATCGGGTGCGGGACGCCCTGCGCGATCGGGTGCGCCGGGTTGACGGTCCACACCAGCTCGCGCTCGCCCTCGTTGCGCCACTTGAGGCTGCAGGTGGTGCCGACCAGGCGCTGCAGGATCTTCGAGTAGTGCCCCGAGTGCAAGACCAGCAGGCCCATGCCGCCGAGCACGGCGTCGTGCACGCGCCGGACGACCGCGTCGTCGACCTGGTCGTGCGCGATGTGACCCCACCAGGTCAGGACGTCGGTCGCATCGATGACGTCCTGCGGAAGGCCGTGCTCGGGTTGGTCGAGCGTGGCGGTGCGCGTGCGCACGCCGTCGCCGAGCAGTTCGGTGAGCCCGGCGGCGATCGCGCCGTGCATGCCGTCCGGATAGCGCTCGGCCACCTCCGGCTCGTTGCGCTCGTGGACGTTCTCGCCCCACACGGTGACGCGTACCATCCGCCGAATCTCTAGCACGAACACACTGCGGGCGGGGGTGGTGGGCGTCGGCTGGGCCGGCGAGCAGCACGCCGACGCCTACGCGAAGCTGCCCGGCGTCGAGCTCGCCGGGATCGCCGGGCTGGAGGAGCCCGTGCGCACCGAGCTCGCCGAGCGGCTCGGCGTCGAACGCCACGTCGCGACGTGGGAGGAGCTGCTCGAGGACGAGTCGCTGGACGTCGTCAGCGTCGCGGTGCCCACGTTCCTGCACACGCCGATCGCGATCGCCGCGCTCGAACGCGGGCTGCACGTGCTGTGCGAGAAGCCGATCGCGCGCACGCCCGAAGAGGCGGCGGCGATGGTGGCGGCGGCCGAGAAGGCCGGCCGGATCCTGGACGTCGCGTTCAACCGCCGCCAGCGCAACGACATCCAGGCGCTGCGCCGGCTGATCGAGGCCGGACGGCTCGGCAAGCCGTACTACACGAAGGCGTGGTGGCTGCGGCGCAGCGGCATCCCGACGCTCGGGTCCTGGTTCACCAGCCGCGAGACGGCGGGCGGCGGGCCCTTGGTCGACCTCGGCGTCCACCTGCTCGACTACGCGCTGTTCCTGATCGGCCAGCCGAAGGTCACGACGGTCAGCGCCTCCACCTACGACCTGCTCGGCAGCGCCGGCTTCGGCGGCGCCTCGATCCCGGGCAAGACGGGCGGGAGCGGCGAGTTCGACGTCGAGGACCTCGCCAGCGCGTTCCTACGCCTCGACGACGGCGGGACGCTGCTGGTGGAGACCAGCTGGGCGACGCACCGCACCGACGACATGCAGTTCGGCATCACGATCTACGGCACCGAGGGCGGCGCGGAGCTGCGCGTGGACGAGACGCTCGGCACCGGCACGCTGACCGTCTTCTCGGAGGTCGACGGCGTGCCCGCGGTGATGCAGCTGGACCCGGAGCCGGGCGGCGGGCACGACGAGGTCGTCGAGCAGTTCCTGGATGCCGTGCGCGCCGGAGAGGGCGGTCAGGGCGCGGCGGCCGCCGAGCTGGCGCGGGTCGTCGACGCCTGTTATCGCTCGGCCGAAGCCGGACGCGAAATAGCACTGTCGTAGGCGACGTGAAGCGTGCCGCCGGGCGCCAGCCAGCGCTCGGCGAGCGCCCGAGCCCGTTCGGGCTCGCGGTGGAAGAGGCCGACGCGGACCGCGAAGATCGTGTCGAAGCGGCGGTCGCCGAGGTCGGCATCCTCGAGGCCGGTGACGATGAACTCGCCGGTCGGGTTTCTGCGCTGGGCCGCCGCGACCATCTTCGCGGAGCGGTCGATGGCGGTGTAGCGCGCGCCCCGCTCGATCACGTAGGTGGCGGCGACGCCGTGGCCGCAGCCGATCTCCAGCACGCGCTGGCCGACCTGGATCTCGAGCGCGTCGACGACGCGACGCAAGCGCTCGCTCATGTGCGCTTGATCTGCTTGAGGCCGCCGTGCTCGGTCCACACGTCGATCACGAGGTGCGTCTGTTCCTCGTTGACGGTCACGACCGACGCCTCGCGGATGTCGAAGCGAAACAGGTGGTGCTGCTCGTGCGGAACCGCCACGGCGAGGCCGGCGAGCTTCGCGTCGGCGAGGCCCTCGGGGCTCGTGTCCGAGTACCCGTTGTGGACCGCCACGCGAGGGTCGCGCAGCAGGTCCTTCGCCTTCAGCGCGCCGGGCATCGAACCGAGCCACAGCTCGCCGTCGCGGAACTCCACCTCCGTCCCGGAGATGCGCGGAGCCCCGTCCTTGCGCAGCGTCGCCATGAACTTGTGCTTGTGCGCGTCGAAGGACGCCTTCACCCGCTCGGCGAGCTCCGGGGCGGCCTTCTCGAACTCGGACCAGGTTGCCATGGGCGTGAAGGTGACGTCACTTCGGCGCGCGGTCCAGTAAGACGTCGAAAGCGATCAACGTGCCCGACCGCCTCCGTGACCTGATCGATCTCGTGTTGTCGTCCCTCGACGAGGGGATCGACGGTGCCGAGCTGGCCGAGCGGGCGCACTTCTCACGCGACCACCTCGATCGGCTGCTCGCCGCGGCGACCGGGGAGTCGCCGGTCGCGCTCCGACGGCGGCTGCTGCTCGAGCGCGCGGCGTGGCAGCTGCGCGCCGGGGTGCCGCCGGCCGAGGCGGCGTCGCTGGCGGGCTACGGCAGTGTCGCGGCGTTCTCGCGCGCGTTCTCGCGGGCGTTCGGCGCGCCGCCGAGCGCGTACGCCGGCGAGGTGCACCTGCCCGCGCCGAACGGCATCCACTTCCATCCGCCCGCGGGGCTGCTCATCCCGGGCGGCGCGCCGAGCGGCGGCGATCTGACCGAGCGGATGGTGCTCCACCACCTCGACCGGGTGCGCGAGCTGCTGCAGGCGGCGGCCTCGCTGCCCGCCGACGAGTTGCAGCGGGAGCTGCGGCCGGGGCTGGTGGTCGTGTGGTTCGAGGGCGAGGAGCCGAGCGCGGCGCTGATGTGCGAGCGCCTCGTGTACACGCTCGAGGTGTGGGTGGCGGCGATCGACGGGCGCGAGGTCCCGGTGGCCGGGGCGGGTGACTGGCTCCCGCGCTTCGAGCGGGCGGCGACGGACTTCGCCCGCATCGCCAAGCGCATCCGCGACCGCGGCGCCTGGGACGACGCGTTCGTGGATGCGCTGTGCGAGCCGCCGCAGTCGTTCACCTACGGCGGAGTGCTCTCGCACGTGCTGGCGTTCGGGGCGGCGCGGCGGGAGGCGCTCGCCGGCGTGCTGGCTCAGTTGGGCGCCGACGTCTCCTCCGGCGACCCGATCGTGTGGGAGTTGAGCCATTCGCGCCACTCGTCGGTGAGGTCGGGCGCGTCCGCGCCGTAGAGGTAGAGGTGAACGGCGCTCATCGTCGCGCCGCCCATCGCGAACGCCATCGCGAGCCCGATGCCCCGGTGCGGCTCGCTCATGCGGACGATCTGCTCGAACTCGCCGTCGTGGATCAGCTCGCCCGTCCACGGGGGCGTGAGCGCGGCGTAGGCGGCGGCGCGGTCCACTGGGTCAAAGCGCGCCACCATCACCGTCGTGCACGGCTGGCCGGCGAAGTGCTCGAGGTAGGTCTTGAGGATCAGCAGGTAGCCGTCCCAGCCCGCGGCGAGGTTGTCGAGCATGTCGTCCCAGTCGCCGCCGGTCGCGGTCACGGTCGAGACGAGGCGGACGATGCACGTCCCGCCGGACTGCGCCTCCACCAGGAACTCGGTCGCGAGCTTGCCCTCGACCTCGCCCTCCCACTGCTCGTCGTAGGCGAAACGATGCGGCGGGTCCCAGTCGGTGATCGTGCCGCTGTCGGCCATGCCGGTGCCGATGTCGAGCCGGACCTTGCCGCCGACACGCCCCTCGACCTCGGCCGGCACGAACCAGGTCTCGATCCCCGGGCCGGTCGCGATCGCCTCCCACACCTGCTCGGGCGTGCCGGGGACCTCGATGCGGTTCTCGCGCTTCATTGCGGGTGCTCCTGGATCGGGTGGGTGGCGACGACGAGCCGGTGCGGCTTCCCGCCGTCGTGGTGGTACTTGGAGGCGAGCTGGGTGACAGCCTCGGTGAGCTCGGCGGCGAACGCCGCGCGGTCGTCGGGGCTGGCGAACTTGATCTCGGCGTCGAGGCCGAGCGTGTCCTCGCGGGGGTCGAGCTCGGCGACCTCGCGCAGCAACCGGCCGGCGAGCGCGATCAGGTAGCGGCTGGCGAGCGCGCGCTTCCCGAGTGCCTGCGGCGAGACGATGTAGGACGCGGCCGTGGCCTGCAGCACGCGCTCGGTGAGCCCGCCGTGGCGGCGCTCCTCGGCGACCTCGACGAGCCCCTTCTCCTCCAGCGCGCGCAGGTGGTAGTTGACCTTCTGGCGCGGGAGGCCGACCCGCTGCGCCAGGCTCGCGGCGCTCCCGGGGGTGGCGAGCTCGGCGAGCAGCCGGGAGCGGATCGGGTCGAGCGCGGCGGCCGCGACGGCCGGGTCTTCGATCAGGGCGACGTCCCGCATGAGCGCATTGTGTGCTTGACAAGAATTTTTGTCAAGCTACGGTCCGCGGCGATGAAGATCGTGCTCGCCGGTGGCACCGGCCAGGTCGGACACGTGCTGCGGCGGGAGTTCGCCCGCGACGAGGTGGTCGTGATCTCGCGGTCGGAAGGGGTGCGCTGGGACGGGCGCACGCTCGGTTCGTGGGTGAGCGCTCTAGAGGGCGCCGACGCGCTGATCAACCTCGCGGGCAGCACGATCGACACGCGCTACACGCCGGCCAAGCGGCGCGCGATCATGCGCTCCCGGCTCGAGTCGACGTGGGCGCTGGTGGAGGCGATGAAGCGCTGCGCGGTGCCGCCCGCCGCGTTCCTGCAGTCCTCGACGGCGACGATCTACGCCGACAACTACGGGCCCGCATGGGACGAGACCGGCCGGCTCGGCGGGGACGAGGACGGCGTGCCGGACACCTGGCGGTTCTCGATCGACGTGGCGCGGCGCTGGGAGGAGGCCGCGGCCGAATCACCGGTGCGGACCGTGCTCATGCGCACCGCGATGGTGATGTCCCCCGACCGCGGCGGGGTGTTCGACGTGCTGTACGGCTTGGCGCGGCGCGGGCTCGGCGGCCCGGCCGCGGGCGGCCGCCAGTACGTGTCCTGGATGCACGACCTGGACTTCGGGCGCGCGGTCCGCCGGCTGGTCGAGGACCCGTCGTTCTCCGGCCCGGTGAACCTGTCCTCGCCGAATCCGGTGCCCTACGGCGAGTTCATGCGCGTGCTGCGCGACGGGCGCGTGGGGCTGCCCGCGACCAAGTGGATGCTCGAGATCGGCGCGTTCTTCATGCGCACGGAGACCGAGCTCGTCTTGAAGAGCCGCCGCGTGATCCCGGGCCGCCTGCTCGAGGCGGGCTTCGAGTTCCAGTTCCCGGAGTGGGAGCCCGCGGCGCGCGACCTCGTCAGTCGACGCGCCTGAGCGCCGCGACGGTCGCGTCCCGCGTCACCGCGTGCACCTCGTCCGGGATCGACTCCAGGTTCGCCTTGCGGATCAGCTTCAGCGGCCGGCCGAGCGGCGTGAAGAAGTCGTCGTAGTGCGTCGGCACCAGCACCCGCGGGTCGAGCTTGGGCAGGATCCGCTCCCAGTAGCGCGGCGACACGTGCCGCCCCGCGACGCCCGCGAGGAACACGTCGACCGGCTCGCGGCCGAGCTGGTCGTCGTCGAGCTCCGCGCTCCCCTGGTGATAGAGCGCGATCCCCGCGACCTCGATCCGGATGCCGTAGATCGCTCCGCACTTGTACGCGCCCGGATGCAGCGCGTGCACGTCCTCGCACGTGAGCTCGCCGGCGAACGGCACCTTGCGGCCGAGGATGAGCTTCGAGTGCCGGCTCGGCGTGAAGCTCACCGTGAACGGGCCCAGCTCGTAGCGCTTTCGCGGTTCGACCACCACGCTCGGCAGGCCGTGCAGCGCCATCAGGTGGGCGAGTGAGGCGCTTCCGTACATGGGTGCGTCGTGGCGCTTCGCGAGGGCCGGCGCGTCCACCGCGTGGTCCCAGTGCGTGTGGCCGATCAGGATGCCGGCCACTGGGCCGGGAGGCTTGACGTAGCGAGCGAGCACGGCTTCGTCGGGGCGCGCGGGGCGGCGCAGGATGAGGTCGCGCAGCGGGACGCGTGAGACGTACGGGTCCACGAGGAGCGAGACGTCCTCGTAGGTGAGCCGGAACCCCGCCACGCCGAGCCATTCGAGCTCGAGCCCGGGCGGGAGATCGAGCGGCGTGTGTTCGAGTTCGGCCAGCACTGGGCGCGAACGGTAACGGCGAGCACACCCACTGGCCGCGCGTCAAGCAGCTCGCGCTTCGCGGCGAGCCGCTTGACCTGCGGCGGCGGGTGCGCTCTTGTGCCAGTAAGCCGGGTTCCCCGGACTGCGTGAACGCTTGCGCGTTCACCTCGGGTCATTGGCGAGGGGCAATCGGTCACTTGACCCCCTATGCGGTGGTCAACTGACGGATCACCTCACCGAGTGCTCGATTTCTCTGGCATAGCGCGGGAAATCGAGCACTCGACGGGGTTGCGCTCAGGTCTGCGCCCGGGCGCGCCGGCGCCAGCCGGCCTAACCAGCCCTAGAGCGCGCCCGCCGCGACGGGTCAAGCCGTTCGTGACGACCGCCGCGCGCCCGCAAGCCGTCCGCGCATGAATTGCTTGACGCGGCGCCAGCGGGTGTGCTCTCCGGACTCGGGCGCGTGCCGCTCTAGCCGTAGTGCGCGGAACGCCACCCGGGCCCGGGCCCGGGCGGGCGGCGGCGACGCATGGCGGCGGCCACGAGCAGCGCGACGATCACGAACGGCGCGCTCAGCACGCTCAGCGCCACCACGGCCACGATCGCCATCACGACGCCGGTCAGCACGATCATCGGGATCGCGATCGCGGACAGGCCGACGAGCACCATCGCGGCGCTGGGCTCGCGGCGCTTGGCCGGAGCGGGCGCGCGGCGGGGCCGCGGGGCGGGCGGGCGCGCACCGCGCGGAAGGTCGACCAGCAGCCGTTCGAGGTCACCGCGCGTGACGGCGGCGTAGGCGAGCCCGATCCGCTCTTCGAGCTCGTCGTGGTCGATCCGGCCGACGAGGGCGCTCTCGCGGAGGAAGTCCACGACGCGC
The DNA here is from genome assembly GCF_003344625.1 of Solirubrobacter deserti. GTDB lineage: Bacteria > Actinomycetota > Thermoleophilia > Solirubrobacterales > Solirubrobacteraceae > Solirubrobacter > Solirubrobacter deserti. The sequence continues at coordinate 89,181 of NZ_QPKJ02000008.1, forward strand.
TCGCGCTCGGCGTCCGACGCTCGGAGTTCCGGAGTGGGGCGCTGCCACGACGACATGGGATCCAGTGTGGGGGGTGGTGGACGCGATTGCAAGGCTCACTGGACACGTCTCGGGGTAACCCCACCTCGTGTCTGTGGACCCGTCAGTGACGGCTGCGCTCGAAGCGGCGATTGCGGCTGACCCGCACAATCCCGCGCTGCGGGTGCATCTGGCGTCCCTGCTGGTGATGGCGGGTGACGCGGGGCGGGCGCTCGAGCACGCGCAGGCCGCGCTCGCCGCGACGCCCGACCACGCCGAGGCGCTCGCCGCCGCGCGCGACGCCGCCCGGGCGCTGGGCGACACCACGCGGGCGGAGAGCTACGCGCGCATCCTGCGCGGGTTCGGTGAGGAGCCGCGCACGCCCGACGAGCCGGTGCCGGGCTTCGGGCCGCGTTGGGCGGCCGAAACCGACTCGGAAGAGCTCGACGACACCGAGGAGCCGCTCGCGATCCCCGAGGGCTTCACCGAGCTCGAGCCCGAAGGGCTGGTGGAGGCCGAGCGCCCGCGCGTGACGCTCGCCGACGTCGGCGGGCTGGAGGACGTCAAGGCGCGCCTGGACGCCGCGTTTCTCGCGCCGCTGCGCAACCCGGAGCTGCGCGCCTACTACGGCAAGTCGCTCCGCGGTGGCCTCCTCCTCTACGGGCCGCCGGGCTGCGGCAAGACGTTCCTCGCGCGCGCGGTCGCGGGTGAGCTCGGCGCGAACTTCTTCGCGCTCGGCCTCAACGACGTGCTGGACATGTGGCTCGGCGAGTCCGAGCGGCGCCTGCACGACGCGTTCGCCGCCGCCCGCCGTGCGGCGCCGTGCGTGCTGTTCCTCGACGAGCTGGACGCGCTCGGCCAGAAGCGCAGCCACCTGCGTCACTCGGGCGCTCGCAACGTCGTCAACCAGCTGCTGGCGGAGCTCGACGGCGCGCAGGCCGACAACGAGGGCGTGTTCGTGCTCGCGGCGACCAACCATCCGTGGGACGTGGACACGGCGCTCCGGCGTCCCGGCCGGCTGGACCGCACGGTGCTGGTGCTCCCGCCCGACTTCAAGGCGCGCGAGGCGATCCTGCGCCACGCGCTCGAGGAACGGCCGATCGAGGGCGTGGACGTCGCCAAGCTCGCCCGCCGCACCGAGGGCTGCTCGGGCGCGGACCTCGTGCACGTGGTCGAGTCCGCCGCCGAGCAGGCGCTGCAGGAGTCGATCCGCACCAACGCCATGCGCCCGATCACGATGCGCCAGCTCGAACAGGCCGCGCAGGAGGCGCCGCGATCCACGAAGGCGTGGTTCGGCGTCGCCCACAACTACGCGCTGTACGCCAACGAGGGCGGCCAGTACGACGATCTGCTGGCCTACATCCGGAGTCACAAGCTGCTGTGACCGCCGACGCCGCGCTCGAGCGCGCCTCCGCGCTCCTGGATCTGCAGCGGCCGCAGGAGGCGCTCACCCACCTGCAGCGCGCGTTCTCGGCCACGCCCGACGTCCCCCAGCTGCACTGTCTGGCCGCGCTCGCGTTCCTGCAGCTCGACGACCCCGGCCAGGCGCTGACGGCCGCCGGCGCCGCCGTGCGGCTGAGCCCGGAGCAGGAGTGGGGGCACCGCATCTGCGCCGTCGCGCTGATCAAGCTCGGCCGCGCCACCGACGCCCGCCGTGCCGCGCTCGAGGCGGCCCGGCTCGCGCCCGAGCTCGCCACGACCCACATCGTGCTCGCCAGCGCGCTGCAGGCCTCCGGTGATCACGCCGGCGCCGTCGCCGCCGCGCGGCACGCGGTCGCGCTCGACCCCGACGACGCCGCGACGCACTCCACGCTCGGCGAGGTCCTGTTCGAGCAGGACCGCCCCGCCGAGGCCATCCCGGCCTACGAGCACGCGCTCCGGCTGGACCCCGAGGACGCCGACACGCTCAACAACCTCGCCGTCGCCCGCCTGCGCGCGTACCAGCGCGCGGGCACGGCCGAGCAGTTCGAGGCGGTCGCCCGGCTGGACCCGCGGCACGAGATCGCGCGCCACAACCTCCTGCACACCGGTCCGGCGGGCCGCAGCTTCGTCTACCGCCGCTTCAGCACGCTCGCGGCCGTCGTCGCGATCCTCATGCTCGCCGCCGAGCCCGCCGCGTTCCTCACGTTCACCGTGATCGCCCTGAGCTTCGAGGGTGTGCGTGCGCTCGAAGTCAGAAGGCTGAGTGCACCGACGCGCCAACTTCTGGCCGACGACCGCCGCGCGCGGCGGTTCAGGCCGCTGCGCTGGGACTGGTCCTGGCCGCTGCGCCTGCGCCCCTGGTGGTGGATCGCGATCGAGCACGTGATCCGCGAAGCGCGCCGCTCGCACCGGCGCCGGCGCGATCCCGGCGCCGGAATGAGGTATTGACACCGCCCCCTCGGGCCGGGTTGAGTTCCATCCGCGAGTTCGAACCGGGGGGAAGAGGGTCATGAAGACGCTGTCATTGGTCGTTGCGTTAGCTGGACTGCTGCTGTTCGCGGCGCCGTCGTCGGCGCTGGATCTCGAGCGGGTGACGGTCGCCGAGCTCCAGACGAAGATGGCGGCGGGAGAGCTGACGAGCGTGCAGGTCACCCGCGCGTACATCGACCGCATCGCCGCGGTCAACGCGCGTGGCCCGGGGATCAACGCCGTCCGGCTCGTCAACCCGCGTGCGCTCCAGGACGCGAGCCTGCTCGACCTCGAGCGCGCCACGGGGAAGGTCCGTGGCCCGCTGCACGGCGTCCCCGTGCTCGTCAAGGACAACCTCGACGTCGCCGGCCTGCCGACCACGGCCGGCAGCGTGGCGCTCGAGAACAGCATCCCCGACCGGGACTCGACCGTCGTGGCCAAGCTGCGCCAGGCCGGCGCGGTGATCCTCGGCAAGACGAACCTGTCCGAGTTCGCGTACTTCATGTCGACCAGCGCGCCGAGCGGCTACTCCTCGCTCGGCGGCCAGGTCCTGAACCCGTACGACCTCGACGCCGGGCCCAGCGGCTCGTCCTCGGGGTCGGGCTCCGCCGCCGCGGCCGGCCTCGCCGCGATCACGATCGGCACCGAGACGAGCGGCTCGATCGTGAGCCCGTCCGCGGCGCAGGGCATCGTCGGCCTGCGTCCGACGATCGGCCTCGTGTCCCGCGCGGGCATCCTGCCGATCTCCTCCACGCAGGACACCGCCGGGCCGATGACGCGCACCGTCGCCGACGCGGCCGTCGAGCTGCAGGCGATCGCGGGGGCCGACCCCGAGGACCCGGTCACCGCGAACGCGCCCACCACCGACTACCTCGCCGGCCTCAAGCCGGACGCGCTGGCCGGCAAGCGGATCGGCGTCATCGCCAGCACGAACGCGCAGTATCTCGCCGCGGTCGCCGCCGTCCAGGCGCTGGGCGCGACCACCGTGCAGATCGCGGCGCCGACCTCGGCCGCGCCGTTCGACGTCCTCACCGCCGAGTTCAAGCGCGACCTGAACGCCTACCTCGGCCGCCTGCCCGCGAGCGCGCCGCGCAAGTCGCTGGCCGACATCATCGCCTTCAACGAGGCCCACGCGGACGAGGCGCTGAAGTTCGGACAGGCGCTGCTGACCGCCAGCCAGGCGGTCGACCTCACCGACCCGGCACAGAACGAGGCGTACGTCGCCGCCCGGGACAGCCAGCGCGCCGCGGCCCGCGCCGCGATCGACGACGCGCTCACGGCCAACAACCTCGAAGCGATCCTCACGCCCTCGGGCACCATGACCGGTCTCGGCGCCCGCGCGGGCTACCCGCAGATCGTCGTCCCGGCGGGCTACAACCCCGCCAACCGCATCCCCGTCGGCATCGCCTTCAACGGCGCCGCGTTCAGCGAGGCCAAGCTGCTCGCGTTCGCCTACGCCTACGAGCAGGCGACCAAGCTGCGCAAGACGCCGAGCGAGATCAACCCCGCGGCGTGGCGCTGCTACGCCGGCAACCCCCGCTCGTGCCCGCCCGGCCGTGAGATCGCGACCGGCGTGACGCTCGACTTCCCGCTGGAGACCGCGACCGTCGCCGACCTGCAGGGCCGGATGACCGCGGGCAGCCTCAGCGCGACCCAGCTGACCAAGGCCTACCTGCAGCGGATCGCGCTCACCAACACCGAAGGGCCGTCGATCAACGCCGTCCGGCTGATCAACCCGAAGGCGCTGGAGGAGGCCGCGAAGGCCGACGCCGAGCGCGCCGCGGGCGCGGTCCGCGGCCCGCTGCACGGCATCCCGGTCCTGGTCAAGGACAACCTCGACGTGGCTGGGCTGCCCACCACGGCGGGCTCGGTCGCGCTGGAGAACAGCATCCCGGACAAGGACTCGCCGGTCGTCGCAAAGCTGCGGGCCGCGGGCGCGGTCCTGCTCGGCAAGGTCAACCTGTCCGAGTTCGCGAACTTCCTCACCAACGGCATGCCCAGCGGCTACAGCTCGCTCGGCGGCCAGGTGCTGAACCCGTACAACGCGGACATCACGCCGAGCGGCTCCTCCAGCGGCTCCGGCGCCGCGGCCGCCGCCGGCCTGGCCGCGATAACGATCGGCACCGAGACCAGCGGCTCGATCGTGAGCCCGTCCGCGGCGCAGGGCATCGTGGGCGTGCGCCCGACGATCGGGCTCGTCTCGCGCACCGGCATCCTCCCGATCTCCGCCACGCAGGACACGGCTGGGCCGATGACCCGCTCGGTCGCCGACGCGGCGGCCGAGCTCGGCGCGATCGCCGGCAAGGACCCCGAGGACCCGGCCACCGAAGCCGCGCCGGACACGGTCCCCGACTACCTCGCCGCGTTGGACCCGCAGGCGCTGGCCGGCAAGCGGATCGGGGTCATCAACAACACGAACGCGCAGTACGTCGCCGCGGTCGCGGCCGTGCAGGCGCTGGGCGCGACGACGGTCCAGATCCCCACGCCGAGCGCGCAGAGCACCGGGGACATCCTCACGCCGGAGTTCAAGCGCGACCTCAACGCGTATCTCGGGCGACTCCCGGCGAGCGCGCCGATGAAGTCGCTCGCGGACATCATCGCCTACAACAACGCGCACCCCGACGACGCGCTCAAGTACGGCCAGACGCAGCTGCTCGCCAGCCAGGCCACGGACCTCACCGACCCCGCCCAGAACGCGGCGTACGTGATCGCCCGCGACACCGGCCGCGCCAACGCGCGCGCCGCGATCGACACCGCGCTGACCACGAACAACCTCGAGGCCATCCTCACGCCGTCCGGCACGATGACCGGCCTCGGCGCCCGCGCGGGCTACCCGCAGATCGTGGTCCCGGCGGGCTACAGCGCCACGACCCGCGACCCGGTCGGGATCGCGTTCAACGGCACGGCCTTCACCGAGGCCAAGCTGCTCGCGTTCGCCTACGCCTACGAGCAGGCGACCAAGCTGCGCAAGCCGCCGAGCGAGACCAACCCGAGCCTGTGGCGCTGCGTGCCCGGCAACGCGTACGTCGTCTCCACCCGCGCGTGCGCGCCGAGCACGCCGGCCAACGCCGACGCCGTCTCGACGATCGTCAGCGGCACGGTGCCGGCGATGCTCTCCCTCACGCTCGGCCGACCGCCGACGTTCGATCCGTTCCAGCCGGGCGTCGAGCAGGTCTACACCGCCAGCACCGACGCGAACGTCATCAGCACCGCCGGTGACGCCTCGCTCACCGTGAGCGAGCCCGGCTACCTCACCAACGGCGCGTTCCGGCTGGCGCAGCCGCTGCAGGTGCAGATCGCGCCCAACGCGTGGAACGGGCCGGTGTCCAACGACCGGGCGACGATCACGTTCCGCCAGCCGATCGGCGCGAACGAGCCGCTGCGCACGGGGGCCTACACGAAGACGCTCACCTTCACGCTCTCGACCACCAGTCCATAACCCCCTTGACCAATTGTCCACGCCCGCCTCCGCGCGGGCGTGGGCGAGAGGAGTAGCTTCCCGCGCACGTCGACCCGGGGGGGTTCAATGAGAGGTAGGGGTATGGTCGCGGCGCTCGGCGTCGCGATGTTGCTGTTCCCGGCTGCGGCGTCCGCACAGGACCCGGAGCAGGTGACGGGGGTGACGGTCACGCAGGACGTCGGGTTCACCACGCTCAAGTGGAACCCGGTGGCGGGCGCGACCGACTACCAGATCGAACGTGCGCCGGCCGGCACGCCGGAGGGGACGGCGGGCACCGTCGTCGGCGTCTGGCAGCCGCAGCGCACGATCACGCCCGACAAGCCGGCGTTCGCCGACTCGGGCTACAAGCTCGGCGACAGCTTCCGCTGGCGCGTGCGCGCCCGCTTCGGCACGGGCACCAGCGCCGTGCTCAAGCCGTACTCGGCGCCGGTCGAGGGCACGACGCTCGGCCATCCCGGCCCGGCGGAGCTGCTGACGGCGTGGGAGAAGCGCGACACCGCGACGGACCCGAACATCGCCAACGACTACACGACGACGGCCGAAGAGGAGACGTTCACGGCGGCGCTCGACGCCGCCAGCGACCGCTTCCGGCGCGTCGAGCTCACGCGGACGATCCAGAACCGCCCGCTGGACCTGTACATCCTCGGCTATCCGAAGCCGCCCGACACCGCGGCGGAGATCTCGGCCCGGCCGACGTTCTGGGTCAACTGCAACGTGCACGGCAACGAGGCCTCCGGCCGTGAGACCTGCTTCACCATGGCGCGCCAGCTCGCCTTCACCCAGGACCCGGCGATCCTGGACATGCTGAGCAAGATCACGGTGCTGATCATGCCGTCGAGCAACCCGGACGGCCGCGCGCTCAACCAGCGCGGCAACTCCACCGGGCAGGACCTCAACCGCGACCACGCCCTGATCGAGCAGGCCGAGACCAAGGCGCAGGCGCAGCTGATGCGCGACTACACGCCCGACGTGTCGGTCGACAACCACGAGGGCGACAGCGAAGACCTGCCGATCCTCACCGCGCGCCACCTGAACGTCTACGAGCCGCTCTTCGAAGAGGGCAAGTCGCTCGTGAACGAGTGGATGTACGGCGCGGCCGCCCAGTCGGGCTGGTGGATGGGCCCGTACAGCACCGGCGGCGACTCGCACGAGGGCATCCTGCGCAACACGTCCGCGCTCAAGAACAGCGTCGGCCTGCTGGGCGAGGCGCGCGCCGCGCCGGGCACGACCCGGCCGGCCGAGGGCGGCACCAACACCCGCGCCAACGAGAACCGCAAGGCGTACGCGCACCTGTGGGAGAACTGGGAGGCGTACCGGTACTTCTACGCCAAGCTCAACCAGATCACCGCGCTCAACAAGGCGTCGGAGGCGTTCCAGACGCGCCAGACGCTCAACCGCACGGTGCTGCGCGGCTCCTACCCGTGGCCGCTCGTGCCGCACGTGGGCGCGAACCCGGACGACCAGCCGGACGTGGACACGCCGCTTGCGGCGCGCATCCTGGACCCGGCGCCCTGCGGCTACTACATGACGCAGGCCGACTACGAGGCGCCGCGCACGAGCATCAGCCCGACGCCGATCCAGGCCGGCTCGATCGCCTCCCGCCTCGCGATCCACGGCATCAAGGTCGTGCCGTGGGGCCAGGGCGTGCTCGTCCCGCTCAAGCAGCCGCTGGGCGGCCTGGTCGCGCCGATGCTGGACGCCGCGGGCGTGCTGCCGATGCTGCGCACGGCGGTCCGCTACTACGGCTCCTGCGAGGGCGGGACGGTGTCCGGCACGGTGCCGGCGACGTTGTCGCTCACGCTCGGCTCGGTCCCGTCACTGGGCGCGTTCCAGCCCGGCGTCGACGCCGAGTACGTCGCCGCCGCCGACGCCACCGTGACCTCGACGGCCGGCGACGCGATGCTCAGCATCTCCGACAACGGCCCGAGCCCGGGGCATCTGGTCAACGGCGCGTTCGCGCTCGCGCAGCCGCTCCAGGCCCAGGCCGGCACGGGCGGGTTCTTCCCGCTCCGCGCCTCGCCGCTGAACCTGTACGCCTACAGCGCGCCGGTGTCCAACGACGTGGTGACCCTCGCCTTCAAGCAGGTCATCGGCCGGACGGACCCGCTGCGCACGGGCACCTACAGCAAGACGCTCACGTTCACGCTGAGCACCACCAACCCGTAGAGATCTGACGGGGCGCCGCTGTTGCGGCGGCGCCCCGCACGGGTTTGAGACGATGGCGGTGATGAGGATCACCGGGGTGCACACCGCCGTCGTCGAGGCGAACTACGACTGGACCTTCGTGCGCATCGATGCCGAGGGTGAAGGGCTGAGCGGGATCGGGGAGTGCTTCGGCGCGCCCGGGCTGACGGGGATCATCCGCGATCTCGCCCCGTTGCTGATCGGCGAGGACGCGCGCGACGTGGACCGCCTGTGGGCCAAGCTGCGCTGGGGGTGCTCCGGCGCGGGCTCGGTCGCGGGCATCGCCTACAACGCGATCTCGGGGATCGAGGCCGCGCTGTGGGACCTGGTCGGCCAGCACTACGGCGTGCCGATCTACCGCCTGCTCGGCGGCGGCAAGTTCCGTGACACCGTGCGCATGTACGCGGACTGCCACGCGGGTGAGGCGCTGCACTCGATGGACGCGACGATGGTCGAGCGGCCGGCGCGCTGGGGGCAGGAAGGGCCGGACGCGGTGGCCGTCGGCGCGATCCGCAACCCCGAGCACGGGCGCGCGTACGCCAAGGGCGTCCCGGACGAGGTCTTCACCCCGGAGCTGTACGCGGAGCGCGCGCGCCAGGTGGTCGCGGACCTCGGCTTCAGCGCGCTGAAGTTCGACCTGGACGTCCCGACGCCGTACATGCAGGACACGGCCTCCGGGACGCTGTCGCGCGCCGAGGTCAGGTACATGGTCGAGCTGGCCGCGGCGGTGATCGACGCGGTCGGGGACGAGGTGGACGTGGCCTTCGACTGTCACTGGCGCTACCAGGTCGCGGACGCGCAGCGGCTGGCGCACGAGCTCGAGCCGCTCGGGCTGATGTGGCTGGAGGACCCGGTGCCGCCGGAGAACGTGGCCGCGCTGGCGCGCGTGACCAAGTCGACGTCTACGCGGATCGCCACCGGGGAGAACGGCTACATGCGGCACGGCTTCCGCGAGGCGTTCGAGACCGGGGCGATGGACATCGCCGCGCCCGATCCCCAGAAGACGGGCGGGCTGCTGGAGACGCGCCGGATCGCCGACTACGCCGACACGCACTACATCTCGATGGCGCCCCACTGCATCGCCTCGCCGATCGGGACGGTCGCGAACGTGCACGTGTGCGCGGCGATCCCGAACTTCCTGGCCTTGGAGTGGCACGGGATGAGCGTGCCGTTCTGGAACGACCTGGCCGTCGGGTTCGACGGGCCGGTCATCGATCAGGGGAAGGTGAAGGTGCCGGACAAGCCGGGGCTGGGCGTGAAGCTGAACCTGGAGCTGGCGCGCGAGTACGCGCGGCCCGACGAGCCGTTCTTCGACGAATGATCGCCGCTCGTTACTCGCAGACCGGCGGGTCCGACGTGTTGGAGGTCGGCGAGGTGCCGACGCCGCAGCCCGGGCCGGGCGAGGTCCTGGTGCGGCTGGCGGTCGCCGGCGTGAACCCGACCGACTGGAAGTTCCGCGCGGGCGCGACCGGCTCGCTGAACTTCGACTTCCAGGTGCCCGGGCAGGACGGCGCGGGCGTGATCGAGGCTGTCGGTGAGGGCGTCGCCAAGGCGTGGAAGGGCGAGCGCGTGTGGGTGTACCTGGCCGCCTGGCAGTCCCAGTGGGGGACCGCGGCCGAGTACACGGTCGTGCCGGTCGAGAAGGCCGTGCCGCTCGGGGACGCATCCTTCGAGCTCGGGGCGTCGCTGGGCGTGCCGGCGCTGACGGCCTACCACTGCCTGTTCTCCGACGGGCCGATCGAGGGGCAGCGCGTGCTGGTGCACGGCGGCGCGGGCGCCGTGGGGCACGCCGCGATCGAGCTGGCCAGGTGGGGCGGCGCGTCCGAGGTGGTGACGACGGTGTCGTCGCCGGAGAAGGCCGAGCTGGCGGGCGCCGCGGACGTGATCGTCAACTACCGCCAGGACGGCGCGGCGGAGAAGATCGGCAAGGTCGATCGGATCGTCGAGGTCGCGCTGGGGCCGAACCTCGCGCTGGACCTCGAGGTGGCGAACCCGTACGCGACGATCATGACCTACGCCGCCGATCAACCCTCGGCCGAGGTGCCGATCCGCGCGGCGATGAGCGCCAACCTGAGCCTGCGGTTCATGCTGCTCTACACGATTCCGGAACCCGCGCTGCACGACGCGATCGGCGGCGTGTCCAAGGCGGTCGAGGCCGGAGCGTTGACGCTGCTGCCGCTGCACCGCTTCCCGCTGGCCGAGACGGGCGCCGCGCACGACGCGGTCGAGAACGGAGCCGTGGGCAAGGTCGTCATCGACACGTGAGGGTCGGCCTCTTCGTCACCTGCCTCGTCGACCTCGTCGCACCCGAGGTCGGCGTGGCGACGGCGCGCGTGCTGGCGCGCGCCGGGCACGAGGTGGTGTTCCCGGAGGGGCAGACGTGCTGCGGGCAGCCCGCGTTCAACTCGGGCTACCGCGAGGAGGCGGCGACGGTGCTGCGCTCGACGCTGCGGGCGCTGGCGGCGGCGGACGTGGACGCGTACGTCGCGCCCGCGGGGTCGTGCACGACGATGGTCCGGACTTTCGCCGCCGGGCTGCTCGACGACGACCCGGCGCTGGCGGCCGTGGCGCCGCGGCTGTACGAGTTGTCCGAGTTCCTGGCCGAGCACGGCGGGGAGCTGCGCGGGCGGGTGCGGCGTTGCTCGGTCGCCTATCACGATTCCTGCCACATGCTGCGGGAACTGCGGCTGCGCGGGGAGCCGCGGGCCGCGCTCGCGCGCGTGGACGGCGTGTCCTTGGCGGACTGGGATGAGCAGCGCTGCTGCGGCTTCGGCGGCACGTTCGCGGTTCGCTCGCCTGAGCTGTCGGTCGCGATGGCCGACGAGAAGCTGCGCACGCTCGGCGGCGCGGACGCGCTGTGCGGAGCCGATCCGTCGTGCCTGATGCACCTGCGCGGGCGGCTGGAGAAGCTCGGCGTCAAGACGCCGGTGCGGCACCTGGCGGAGATCCTCGAAGAGGGAACGCGCCCGTGACCGACCTGGTGCGCGAAGCCGGCACGCGCGGCGCGCCCGCGTCCTCCCTGCGCGACCGCGAACGGGCCGCGCTCGCGGGCAGCGGGCACCTCCAGGTCGCGATCCGGCGCTCCACCGACAACATGGACGGGCGCTGGCGGGGTTTGCGCGAGTCGCTGCCCGGCGCCGAGGAGCTGCGCGAGGCCGCGCGCTCGCTGCGCTCGGCGGCGATCACCCGGCTGCCGGAGCTGCTCGGGCAACTTGCCGACAACGTCGAGGCCGCGGGCGGCCGCGTCTTCTTCGCCGCCGACGCCGATGAGGCCACCGGCTACATCACCGAGCTCGCGCAGCGCCGCGGCGCGACGCGCGCGGTGAAGGCCAAGTCGATGGTCACCGAGGAGATCCAGCTCAACGCGCGGCTGGCCGAGGTCGGCGTGACCGCGGTCGAGACCGACCTCGGCGAGTGGGCTCAGCAGCTCGACGGCGAGCCGCCCGCGCACATCCTCGGGCCCGCGCTGCACAAGACCCAGGCCGACTGGGTGCGCGTGCTGCGGCCCGAGGGCTACGAGGGCGGCGAGGACCCGGACGCGATGTGCGCGTTCGCCCGCCGCACGCTCCGCCCGCGCTTCCTCGACGCCGACCTCGGCATCACCGGCGTCAACCTCGCCGTCGCCTCGACCGGCACGCTCGTGATGGTCACCAACGAGGGCAACGGCCGGCTGACGTCGGGCGCGCCGCCGGTGCACGTGGCGGTGATGGGCATGGAGCGCGTCGTCGCCGACTGGCCGGAGGTGGACCTGCTGCTCGCGCTGCTCGGCCGCGCCGGCTCGGGCGTGAACTTCCCGACGTACGTGAACTGCCTGACGGGGCCGCGGCGTGAAAGCGAGCTGGACGGGCCCGAGGAGCTGCACCTCGTGATCGTCGACAACGGCCGCTCCAAGATTCTCGGCAGCCCGAGCCAGGAAGCGCTCAACTGCATCCGCTGCGGCGCCTGCCTGAACGCCTGCCCGGTCTTCCGCCAGATCGGCGGCCACGCCTACGGCGACGTCTACTCCGGCCCGATCGGCGCCGTGATCGTCCCGCTGCTGAGCGACGGCAACCACGAGCTCTCGCACGCCTCGTCGCTGTGCGGCGCCTGCTGGGAGGCGTGCCCGGTCAAGATCCCGCTGCACGAGCTGCTGCTCGAGGGCCGTGCCCAGCACGCGGGCTCCGAGCGCGCGTTGTGGCGCGCGTGGGCTCGCGCCTGGTCGAGCCCGCGCGCGTTCGCGCTCACCGGGGCCCCGGCCGGTCTGCGCCCGCCCCAGGCGCTCGTCCCACCCCCGTTCCGCGAGTGGGCGAAGGGCCGCACGCTGCCCCGCCGGGAGGGCTCAACGTTCCGCACTCGCTGGGCCCGCGGCGAGGTGCTCGATTGAACCGGAAGGCGTTTCTCGCGCGGCTCGAGGCGCGGCTTGCCGACGCCGCGCCGCCGGCCACGGCGCACCCGCCAGCGCCGGCGCCCGACGCCGTGCCGCGTGTGCGGTTCCCTCCGGATGAGCGGGCGCTCGAAGTGCGGTTCGGCGAGGCGCTGACCGCGATCCGCGGTCGGCTCGTCCCGCTCGACGAGTTGTTGTCGGCGCTCGCGCAGGTGCGCACGGCGGTGGTCACGACCGACGCGCTCGCGTTGCCGGACCACATCGAGCGGCTGCCGCTCGACCAGGCTGAGCGCGCGGACGCCGGCGTCACGCTCGCTCGAGCGGCGTGCGCGGCGACGGGCACGGTCCTGCTCGCGCCCAGTGAGCGCGAGACGCGGCTCGCTTCGCTGCTCCCGCCGCTGCACGTCGTGGCGGTGCCGCGCGACGTGCTCGTCGAGACGCCCGGCGACGTCCTGCGCGACCTCCCGCGCTTCTTCCCCGACGGTCTGCCGTCCGCGTTCTCCCTCGCGTCCGGCCCGAGCAAGTCCGCGGACATCGACGCGGTCGTCACCTACGGCGTCCACGGCCCGCTCGCCGTGCTCGCCGTCATCCTGTAGGCGTGATCACGCTCAAGTCGTTCCGAATCGTCGCCCTCGCCGAGGCCACCAGCTTCCTGATCCTGCTCGTGGCGTCCGTCCTCAAGCGCACCTCCGACTTCGAGGCCGGGGTCACGGTCATGGGTCCCGTGCACGGCGCGCTGTTCGTCGCCTACGTCGCGATGGCCATCTACCTGCGCCCCGATCAGGGGTGGGATACAAAGACCACCGCGCTGATCCTGCTCGGCGCGGTGCTGCCGTTCGGCGGCTACGTCGTCGACCGCTGGCTGACCTCGTCGTCGCGCTCGGCTCCGGCGAGCTGAGGTCCCAGGGCTGACACGGGCCGGCGCCGCGCGACCGCGGTATACGTGCGTTCACCAATTGGGGTAGACGTGTGGCTCCCCCCGCGGTTACGGTCGCGCCATGGAGCACGAGCGCGTGTCGCAGGACGGGCGCACCGGAGTGCGCGCCCGCAAACCCGAGCCGGTCATGCCGGTGCAGCCCGGCTCCCTGGCGTGGGCGTCCGCCGTCGGCAACGCCGCCGTGGCGCGTCTCGCGCGCCAGGCCGCGCCGGCTGAGCTCGAAGAAGAGGAGGCGCCGGCCGAGGCCGAGGCCTCAGGGCCGGAAGGCGCCGAAGCTGCATCGGGGCCGGAAAGCGCCGAGGCGAGCACGCCCGAGACGGCCGGTGAAGGCCCCGAAGCCGCCGACCCCGACGCGCTGCCCGAAGAGCTACCGGAGTAACCCGTGGCGGGCACGCGGACCGAGCCGGGCGCCGAGTCCGCGCACACCGTCGACCCGCCGACGCCCGCGCCGCAGTCCGCCTCGCCGGTCGCTCTCGAAGCCCCGCCCTCAGCCCTGACACCCGGCCCGCTGACGCCGTCCCGCGTCGCCGCTCTCCAACGCAGCGCGGGCAACGCCGCGGTCGCCCAGCTGATCGCCGCGCGCCGGGCCGCTCCACCGCCGCCCCGCTCGGTCGGCCGCCTCGTCAACCCCCGTCCCGACCGTCCCGCTCCGACGATCGACCCCGCAGCGCAGTCCGAGTCCCCGGCCGCCGCTCCGGACGCGATGTCGCCCGCCGCCGGTCCGGACCGTTCCGCTCCGACGATCGAGCCGGCATCGGAGTCCGAGTCCCTGACCGCCGCCACCGCCTCTCAGGGCGAGTCCGGCGCGGCCGAGTCGCCGCCCGCCGCGCCCCCCGGCTCCGCGGCGGCAGCGCCGGCTTCGGAGTCGGCCGCTGCCGTCTCGAACTCGTCGTCGGCCGCGGCGACCTTCGCCGCCGCCGCGGGCCCGGCCACCGAGCCGGCGACGTCCGGCGTGGCCGCTGCCGCCTCGAGCGCGCCGGCCGCCGCGGCCGCGTCCGGTGCGGGCGCCGAGTTCCCGTCCGCCTCCGGCATGGCCGGTGCCACCTCGAGCTCGCCGGCCCCCGCCGCGGCTCTCGGCGGCGCGGGGCCGGCGCCGGAGTCTCCGGCCGCGCCCGGCGCGGCGGGGCCCGGCTCGACTTCGCCCACCGCGGCCGGCTCGGGCGCCGCTGCCGACGCCGGGCCGCCGGCGGCCGCGTCGTCTTGGCCGGCCGCCGCGGCCGCTCCCGGGCCCGACGCGGGTCCGGCCACCACGTCATCGGGCGCGTCCCCATCGCCCGACGCCGCCCCGGCCGGGTCGCCGGCGCCTACGGCAGCCGGTGCCGGCGGCGCGGTCGCTCCGGCGGCGGGCTCCACCGCGAACGCCGATGGGGCCGGTCCGGGCGGCGCCGGCCCAGCGCGCGCAGGCGCCGGCGGCTCCCTCGCGACCGCAGCCGGCGACAGTGCGGCGAGCCCGGCCGGCGCGCCCGAGGCGGCGCCGCCGGTGGTCAACAAGAACCCGCACGCGGACCCGAACTTCCAGGCCATGAAGGGCAAGGCCCAGGCGGCGGGCGGTGGCGCCAAGGCCCATTCGCCCGCGGCGGCGGGGGCGGCCGCGGCGCAGGCGGCGGCGGTCGGGCCGGCCAACGACGTCCAGAGCCAGGCGGCCGCGGCACAGGTCGACGAGATGTCGACCAAGCAGCCCGGGGCGTTCGATCGCGCCGCGTTCATCCAGGCGGTCAAGCAGGCGGTCGATGCGTCGACGCCGAAGAACCTCGAAGAGGCGGACGAGTTCAAAAAGGGCGGCGCGGGCCAGGTCGCCGGCCAGGTCAGCGGGCTCGTCAAGGACGGCAAGCAGGAGTCCGAGAAGGACATCAAGGATGCGACGGCGGCCGCGCCCGACGCGTCGAAGGGCCAGGCCAAGCCGGTGCAGCCCATGGCGTCGGAGCCGGTGGGGGAGAAGGCCGCGACCGTCGGGGCGCAGGGCGCGATGCCGCCGCCGACGCCCGCCGCGGCGACCGACCTCTCCGCCGGGCCGGACAGCGTCGACGCCAAGATGGCCGAGGCAGAGGTCACGGACGAGCAGCTCCAGAAGTCCAACGAGCCGGACTTCAAGCAGGCGCTCACCGCCCGCGACGCCGCCAAGGAGCACTCCGCCCAGGCACCGCAGGACTTCCGCAAGGACGAGAAGGACGTGCTCGGCAAGGCCAAGGGCGACGCGGCCACGGCCGAGGGCGCCGGCCTGCAGGGCATGCAGGGCGCGCGCGGGAAGGCGTTCGCCCAGGTGCGCAGCCACAAGCAGGGCGCCAAGAGCGACGACGAGGCCAAGCGCGCGAAGGTCGCGACCGACATCCAGGGCATCTACGAGCGGACCAAGGGCGACGTCCAGAAGACGCTCGACGGGCTCGACGGCAAGGTCGACGCGGCCTTCAGCCAGGGCGAGGGTGCGGCGCGCAAGAAGTTCGAGGACTACGTCGGCGCCCGCATGGACGCCTACAAGGAGGACCGCTACGGCGGCCTCGGCGGCGGCGCCCTGTGGCTCAAGGACAAGTTGCTGGGCATGCCCGACGAGGTCAACCGGTTCTACGCGGAGGGCAAGACCCGCTACCTGAAGGACATGGACGGCGTCATCGGCAAGGTCGCCGACGTCGTCGGGGCGGGCCTCACCGCCGCGCGCGCCCGCATCGCGCAGGGGCAGGCTGAGATCAAGAAGTACGTCGCCCAGCTCCCGCAGGACCTGCAGAAGGTGGGCAAGGAGGCCGAGGAGAAGCTCTCCGGCCAGTTCGAGCAGCTCTCGGCGGACGTCGACAGCAAGCAGTCAGAGCTCATCGACACCCTCGCCAAGAAGTACGTCGAGTCCCGCGACGCGCTCGACGCCCGCATCGACGAGATGAAGGCCGCCAACCGCGGCCTGGTCGACAAGGCGATGGAGGCGGTCGCGGGCGTCGTCAAGACGATCCTGCAGCTCAAGAACATGCTGATGGGTGTCCTGGCCAAGGCCGCGGACGTGATCGGCGACATCATCGCCGACCCCATCGGCTTCCTCGGCAAGCTCGTCGACGGCGTCAAGGCGGGCCTGCAGCGCTTCGTCGGCAACATCGCCAACCACCTCCAGAAGGGCCTGATGGGCTGGCTGTTCGGCGCGCTCGGCGACGCCGGCATCCAGCTGCCCAAGTCCTTCGATCTCAAGGGCATCCTCGACCTCGTCCTCCAGGTCCTGGGCCTGACCTACCGCAACATCCGCGCGCGCGTGGTGAAGCTCGTCGGCGAGCCGATGGTCGCCCGGCTGGAGTCCACCGTCGAGGTCTTCAAGACGCTCGTCACCGAAGGCCCCGCCGGCCTGTGGAAGTGGATCATGAAGAAGGTCGGCGACCTCGAAGAGCTCGTCCTCGGCCAGATCAAGGACTTCATCATCGAGAAGGTCATCAAGGCCGGCATCACCTGGCTGATCGCCTTCCTGAACCCCGCCGCCGCCTTCATCAAGGCCTGCAAGGCGATCTACGACATCGTCATGTTCCTGCTCGAGCGCGGCAGCGAGATCATGAACTTCGTCCGCTCGATCCTCGACTCCGTCGGCGCGATCGCCAAGGGCAACATCGGCATCGTCGCCGAGAAGGTCGAATCTTCCCTCTCCAAGGCGCTCCCGCTGGCCATCTCCTTCCTCGCTTCCCTGCTCGGGCTCGGCGGCATCTCCGAGAAGATCCGCTCCGTCATCCAGAAGGTCCAGGCGCCGATCAACAAGGCCGTCGACTTCGTCGTCATGGGTGCGGTCAAGGGCGCGAAGAAGCTCTTCGGCGGCGCGATGAACTGGGCCAAGGGGAAGGTCAAGGCCGGCAAGGACTGGGTCAAGGGCAAGGCCCAGAGCGTCAAGGACCGGTTGAAAGGTAAGCCCGGGAAAGTCGAGGGCGAAGGTGACGATCCTCGAAGCGCCGACCAGAAGCAGCAGGCGCTCGAGGCTGCTGCCGAGGAGGTCAATGCCCTCGCGAAGCAGCCCGACGCCAAGCGAGCTGACATAGAGGCGGCGCTACCGGCCATCAAGGAACGTCACGCTTTGAAGAGTCTCAAGCTGTTCGATGAGAAGGGCGAGACACGAGTAGAGGCGACAATCAATCCCCGTCTTGAGCGACCTATTCCGCTCGCTCCCGAAGACGCCGAGGCGCTGATGGCGAAGCTCGTCACGCTGCGCGCGCCCGGCGGTCAGCGGTTCAGCGAGAAAGAGGCGGACCTGATAGTTCGGCAGCTCGCAAAGTCATCCGGTGGTACCGCGGTCGCCGGGCACATCATGTCCGGGAGGTTCGACGGGTTCAGCGGCTACACCAAAGTGGTGTCCAAGTGCAAGGTCTCCACCGACATCGACGCCGCCCTCATGGCCCTGCACCGCGCAGACGCCATTCTCTCCGGCACTCCAGGCGCGAGGCTGATCTTCGAGGACACGCAGGACAAGGTCGCGCCCAAGCACGACGTGGATCTCGGCGTGGTGGATCCGAACGGCCGCTACTCGGTGATCTATCAATTCGGCCACGCGACGGGCAGTGGCAACATCGCCTCCAAAGCCACGAAGGGTGCTGCGCAGCTCGCCCCCGTCACGGCGACGCGGAAGATCGTCGAGGTCCTCGTGTTCGGCAAGGCGGCGCCGGAGGAACGTGGCGGGCAGATGGTGATCGACGACGGAAGCAAGGCGTACTTCGACGCCCATGGCTTCGATCGGGGCCTCTCTGACTGGCCCGGCCGCAATCCTGGCATGGAGTTGCATGTGACATTCGCCACCGGCGAGACGATCATCTATCCCAAGTGATCGATGATTCTGGGACGCACATACGGGCCGGTGGGGGACTGGTGGTTCGAAGCGCGCGAGTTCGCCGAGCCGCGAGGCGCTGCTTCACTGCGTGAGCTGCTCGGCCGCTGCGAGCTGGTCGCCCGCGTCTTCGCAGACGCCGAGTTGTTGCGCCCGGAGACTTTGACCTTCTCAGGGTGGCTGACAGGACCGCGTGAGAGCTCGCGGCACATCGCGCACAGCGATCTCGTCGTTCCTCTGGCCGGAAACGCTCGCGGGCTCGCCGCTCGCGGGATAGTGCCGGTCGAATCCTTGGCACAGAAACTCGGTGAGTTCGCCTATCCGTTGACGATCGAGGTTGCGGGCACAGGCATCGTGCTCGACGCAAGAGGTGAACGCTCAGCGGAGAGCGACGTCGCTTGGCTTGAAGGGCTCACGATGGGCCACCATGTGGTGTCGGTACGGGTGCAGAGCGATGCCTTCCTCCCCTTCTCGGTCACGGGAACTCCGCAGCATGAGATCTGGGAGCACAATGCGCCCCGGCTGGAGGCAGCGCTGCGGGAAACGTCCGCGCTGTTGGGCGTTGAGCCGAGCGCTGATTTCACCGACCACGCGATCATCGACGGGTTCACCCTCCGTAACCGCACCGACGTGGACGGGGACGTCGTACCGTCGTTCGACGGTTGACAGCGCCTAGGTCGTCTTGCCGATCGCCTGCAGCGCGGTCGGGAGGATCGTCAGCTCGGGAATGAACGCGCGCGGCGGGAGGTTCACAGCGAACACGCACGCCGCCGCGACGTCCTCGGCCATGAGCATCTGGTCGCGTACCTCCCGCGGGGGCGGTTCGGGGCGGTTGTCGAGGATCTCGGTGTCGACCACGCCCGGGAGGATGATCGTCGAGCGGATCTCGCCGGAGGCCTCGAAGCCGACCGCCCGCGTCAGAGCCAGCAGCCCCGCCTTGGCCGCCTGGTAGGCCGGGCCGGAGCGGTCCGTCCAGGCGCCGGAGACACTGCCGATGAACACGACGGTCCCGTGCGCCGCGCGCAGCGCCGGCAGGAAGGCCCGCAGCGCGTTGAACGGGCCGTTCAGGTTCGCGCCGACGACCGTGTCCCAGCCCTCGTGCGTCAACTCGTGCAGCCGCCGCTCCTTGATGTTCGTGCCGGCAGCGACGATCAGCGCGTCGACACCGTCGAACTCGGCGGCGAAGGCGTCGACCGCGTCCCGGTCGGTGAAGTCGAGCCGGTGCGGGACCACGCCTTCGAGGTCGATCGACCGCCGCGCCGCCGCGTGCACGCGGTCGCCCTGGCCGAGGAACGCGCGCGCCGTCTCGAGGCCGATCCCGCTCGAGGCTCCGATGACGACGACCGTGCGGCTCATGCGGCGGTGCCCGCGAGGAAGATTTTGAACTCGGGCGGCGGCGGGCCTTGCGCCAACCGCGCGAACTGCGCCGGCCCGTCCTCCAGCGGCCGGACCGGCTCGAGGTCGTCGCCCAGCGACGCGGCCCCGCTGACGAGCCACTCGTGCGCCTGCTCGAAGTCCGGCATCGTGTACGCGTAGGAGCCCTGGATGCGGTGCTGGGAGCGCACCACGCCGTGGAAGCCGAGCGTCGTGTCGTCGCTCGCGAGCCCGATGCAGACTATCGTGCCGCCGGGGCGCAACAGCTCGAGCCCGAGCTGCCGGGTCGCCTCCGCGCCGACCGCGTCCAGCACGAGGTCGGCCTCACCCGGCTCGGCGCCGTCGGCGTGCGCGCCCAACGACACCGCGCGCGCCCGCCGGGCCTCGTCGCGCTCGACCACCGCCACGTGCGGCAACCCCTCGAGCAACGCGGCCTGCAGCGTCACCAGCCCGATCGTCCCGGCCCCGATGACCACCACGCGCGAAGCGCCGGATGGAGCGAGCCGCACCGCGTGGACGCCGTTCGCGAGCGGCTCCATCAGCGCACCGACCCGCATCGAGACGTCGTCGGGCAGCCGAAGGGCGTCCGCCGCACGCACCTTGACGAAGTCGGCGAACGCGCCTGGCACGTGCACGCCGACGAGCACCCGGTCGGCACACAGGTTCGTGTCCCCCGCCAGGCAGAGCCGGCACTCGCCGCACCCGCTCAACGGGTTCACCGCCACCCGTGCGCCCTGGAGGTCCTGCGCGCCGTCGCCGGTCGCGATCACGGTCCCCGCGAACTCATGCCCCATCACCAGCGGCGGCACGCGGTTCTTCATGTGGCCGACGTAGCCCTCGACCTCGGAGCCGCAGATGCCCACGGCCTCGGGCTGCAGGATCAGCTCGCCCGGCCCGGGATCGGTCGGCGTCGGCTGTTCCTCCACGGCCATCTCGTTCGGCCCGTGCCACACGATCGCCCTCATGGATCCACCCTTACCCCGGCGAGCACATGGTCGAGCACCGCGCGCACCTCCTCGCGGGCACGGGCCGGGTCCTCCGCGTCCGCCACGTAGATCGCGGCCTCGTTCAAGGCGCCCTGGTGCTGACCCACGGCGACGCGTTCGACGTCTTCCGCCCAGGCCCTTCGACGCCCTGTTCGCGGCCGCTCCCGGACGCGCGCTTCGTCGCGGTCCACGGCGCGCGCATTCGTGATGTGTCGCGCAGGCGATCTCACACGACCTCGACCGAGTTCACGAGCTCGCCCAGACCCGTGATCGCGATCCGCACCTCGTCGCCGCCCCGCAGCGTGAACTCGATCGCCGGGATCACCGAAGTACCCGTCAACAGCACCGCGCCCACCGGGAAGTCCTGCGCGCGATAGAGCCAGGACACGAGCTCCTCGAGGCCGCGTTTGAGCGAGGCGGTCGACGTCGAACCCGTGAACACGTCGGACCCGTCGCGCGCGATCGTCAGCGTGATCTCCAGCGCGTCAGCGCTCGGCGCCTCGTCGACCGGCACGATGCACGGACCCAAGGCGCACGAACCGCGATAGACCTTCGCCTGCGGGAGATACAGCGGGTTCTCGCCCTCGATCGAGCGCGAGGAGACGTCGTTGCCGATCGTGTAGCCCAGGATCTCGCCGCCCGCGGAGATCACGAGCGCGAGCTCGGGCTCCGGCACGTCCCAGCCCGAATCGGACCGCACACCGACCGCCGCGCCCGGTCCGCGCACCCGCCCCGGCGCCGCCTTGAAGAACAGCTCGGGCCGCTCGGCGTCGTAGACCTTGTCGTAGAAGTCGTGCGCGCCCTTGGACTCGTCGTTGCGGGCCGAGCGCGAAGCCGCGTAGGTCACGCCCGCGGCCCACACCTCCTGCCCGTCCACCGGCGCCAGGACCACCGACCCCGCCGGCACCGGCCCGTCGGCCTCGGCGTCCAGCGAGCCCGCGGCGAGCAGCGCGTCGAGGTCGCCCTTGAGCAGCTCGACCGGTCCGCCTGCAACCGGCCCACGGGCGAGGCGTGCTCCGCCCGCGGTCTGAACCCGCCAGAGCGCCATGGCTCAGCTCGCCGGGCCGATCGTGATCGTGTGGGTCGTCGTGTACAGCTCGCGCGCGGCCTTGCCCTGCTCGCGCGGCCCGAACGACGACTGCTTCTCGCCCCCGAACGGAGCGTGGAAGTCGACGCCTGAGGTCGGCATGTTGACTCGGATCATCCCCGTTTCGAGGCCGTCCACAACCGTCAGCGCCGAATCCAGGTCGGACGTGAAGACCGACGTGACCAGCCCGTAGGGCACGGAGTTGGAGATCTCCACCGCCTGCTCGGCCGACTCGGCCTTCAGCACCGTGACGATCGGCCCGAACACCTCCTCCTGCGCGAGCCGCGCCGTCGGCTGCTGGCCGTCCACGACCGTCGGCGCGAACAGCAGGCCCGGCCCGTCGAGCGCCTTGCCGCCCGTGACCACCCGCCCGCCGTCGCCGGGCGCGCCCTCGGCGGCCGCGACGAGCTTCTCGCGCGCCGGCGCGTTGATCACGGGCCCGACGATCGTGCCCTCGTCCTTGGGATCGCCGATGGCGAGCCCGTCCACGGCCGCGGCGAGCGCGTCGGTGAACTCGGCCGTGTCGCCGAGCACCAGCACGCGCCCGGTCGCGGTGCACTTCTGGCCCGCGTAGCCCATCGCCGCGCCCGCGATCACCTTCGCGGCCGCCTCCACGTCCGCGTCCGGGAGGACGATCGACGCGTTCAGCCCGCCCATCTCGGCCTGGCTCGCGATTCCGCGCGCGGTCGCCGCCTGCGCCACCTGCAACCCGACGCCGGTCGAGCCGGTGAAGCTCACCACGTCGGCCTGCTCGATCACGGCCTGGCCCGCCTCGGCCTCACCTGAGACGACGTTGAACAGCCCCTCGGGCAGCACGCCGCCCAGCAATTCCTCCAGCAGCAGCGCGCACGCGAGCGCGTCCGTCGACGGCTTGAGCACGACGGCGTTGCCGTACGCCAAAGCCGGCGCCGCCTTCCAGAGCGGGATCGCGAACGGGAAGTTCCACGGCGTGATCAGGCCCGCGACGCCGCGCGGGCGCCGGCGCGCGAGCAGCAACGTGCGCATGTCCGCGGGCGGCGCGGCGGGCAGCGTGTCGCCGTCCGGGTCCAGCGCGGCCTGCGCCTGGTAGCGCAGGATGCGCACGGCGCGGCCGTGCTCCATCACCGACTCGGTCACCGGCTTGCCGACCTCACGCACCATCAGGTCCACGACCTGGTCCTTCGCCGCGTCCAGCGCCGCGGCCGCGGCGCTCAGCGCGTCGGCGCGCACGACGGCGTTGCGCTTCCACGCCTGCTGCGCTTCGCGGGCGCGCTTGAACGCGGCCGCCACCGCCTCGCGATCCGCCGCCGGCGCGGACACCACCACATCGGACTGATCCTGCGGTGACCGGCTCTCGATCGTCTGCGTGCTCATGCTGGGCACGCTAGTACGCGCGAGCGTGCGAGCACTCCGACGGATGCAGGAAACTCCGGCGGGATGGATGCGAACGCGTTCTGGGAGCTCGTCGATCTCGGCCTGCACGACCCTGAGGGCGTCAAACGGCGGGTCGAGGCCCTGTCGGAGCAGGAGCTGGTCGACTTCTACTGGCTGCACCAGGATCACCTCGACCAGCTGCTGCCCGGCGACTTCGACTACCCCGGCCACCACCAGGACGTCGCCCTGTGCGTGATTCGCAACGGCCGGCGCTATTTCGAGGAGATCGTGGTGGACCCGGAGCACCGGCTGCCGCTGGACTCGGGCGGCTTCAACGGGTTCTCGGTCGTGGGCGTCGTGCTGGACGTGTACGAGGCGCGCTACGGCGACGTCATCCGCGACCAGGACGAACCGCCTCCGCCCGGCGCTCGCTAACCTGCGGCCGCCGTGGACGCCTTTCAAGCCATCGTCCTCGGCATCGTCCAGGGGCTGACCGAGTTCCTGCCGATCTCGAGCACCGGACACCTGCTGATCGTGCCGACGTTCCTGGGCTGGGGCGATCCGGGCGCGGCCTTCACCGCCGTCACCCAGCTCGGGACCATGGCGGCGGTCCTGCTCTACTTCCGCAAGGACCTGTGGAACATCGCCCGCTCGTGGTTCTTGAGCCTGTGGATCAAGCCCGAGCTGCGCGGGACGCTCGACGCCCGCATGGGCTGGTACATCGGGCTGGGCACGATCCCGATCGGCATCTTCGGGCTCGTCTTCAGTGACCAGATCGAGGACGGCGCGCGCTCGCTGTACCTCGTGGGTACGACGTTGATCGTGCTCGGCCTGGTGCTCCTGCTGGCCGAGAAGGTGGCCAAGCACGACCGTGAAATCGAGGACATCAAGGCCAAGGACGCGGTGTTCATCGGCTTCGCGCAGGCTGCGGCGCTCGTCCCGGGCGTCTCGCGCTCGGGCGCGACGATCACCGCCGGCCTGTTCTCGGGCTTCAACCGCGCCGCCGCCGCGCGCTACAGCTTCCTGCTGTCGGTCCCGGCGGTCGTGCTCTCCGGGCTGTTCGAGATGCGCAAGATCGGCGACCCGGGCGGCGTCGGCGCGCTGGAGACGGCGCTGGCCACGATCGCCGCGTTCATCGTCGGCTATGCGTCGATCGCGTGGCTGCTGAAGTGGCTCGCGAGCCACTCCACGATGGTCTTCGTCGTCTATCGCGTGGCGCTCGGCGTGCTCGTGATCACGCTGACGGCGACCGGTGTGATCGAAGCGTCGTAGTCTTTTTTGGTCATGGCGACCCGAGAGCGCGTCCGTCTGCCCCCTTCGGTCTTCCGCCTGCCGGTGGAGAAGATCCGCGAGGGCTACTACTCCGACGCCTATTTCAACCTGACCAAGCAGCTGCTGGAAGCCGACAACCACCACCCACGGGTGCTGATGCAGGTCTTCCAGCGCAAGGACTCGATCCTCGGCGGCGTCGACGAGGCGATCGCGGTCCTCAAGACCGGCGTCGGCCACTACGAGGGCGACGTCTGGGTGCCCACGTTCGACCAGCTCGAAGTCAAGGCCCTGCACGAGGGCGACGAGATCGAGCCGTGGGAGACCGTGATGACGATCGAGGGCGACTACGCCGAGTTCGCGCACCTCGAGACCGTCTACCTGGGCGTGATGGCCCGCCGCACGCTGATCATGCGCAACGTGCGCGAGGTGGTCAGCGCTGCAAACGGCAAGCCGATCCTGTACTTCCCCGCCCGCCACGACCACTGGCTCGTGCAGACGGGTGACGGCTGGTCGGCGCACATCGGCGGCTCGATCGGCGTCTCCACCGACGCGCAGGCGTCCTGGTGGGGCGGCCGCGGGATCGGGACGGTGCCGCACGCGCTGATCGCCGCCTACAACGGCGACACCGCGCTCGCGGCGCGCAAGTTCGCCGACCGCTTCGGCCGCGACATGAACGTCACCGTCCTCGTCGACTTCAAGAACGACAGCGTCACGACCGCGCTGGAAGTCGCCGACGCGCTGGGCGAGGACCTGTGGGGCGTGCGGTTGGACACTTCAAACACGCTCGCGGACGAGTCGCTGCGCCGGCTCCACGGCGACACGGCGCCGAAGGGCGTCGCGGCCGAGCTCGTGGAGCTGACGCGCTCAGAACTCGACAAGCACGGGTTCAAGGACGTCCGCATCGTCGTGTCCGGCGGCTTCAACGCGGAGCGCATCCGCGCCTTCGAGGCGGCGAGCATCCCGGTCGACTCCTACGGCGTGGGCTCCTCGCTGATCCGCGGCTCCAACGACTTCACGGCGGACGTCGTGCTCAACGAGGGCAAGCCGGCGGCGAAGGTCGGGCGCGAGTACAGGCCGAACGAGCGGCTCGAGCTCGTCAAGTAAGACGACTTCGGAATAGGTGCCTGCCGGTGGCGTCTCCACCGGCAGGCACCTCATGCCACGACCACGCTCGTCGGCCACGGGCAGCTGGCGAACGGCCTGCTGCAAGGTCCGCCAGCAGGCGGGGCGTCATCGGCGGGCGCGGCATCGACATCACGGTGGACCAGGGCAAGCCGCCGATCGCGGTCAACGCGGACGCCGGCGGGACGGCCCTCGACGCGGACGACCACCTGCTGGGCGTGAGGCCGTTCAAGGGCAGCTAGGAGACCAGCGGGACGAACCGCACGCGCTCGAGCGACCGGCGCTCGAACCCGTCGGCCGTCCGCCGGATGAGCACGAGCCGCTGCTCGTCCTCCTGAACCGGCACGACCAGCCGCCCGCCCTCGACGAGCTGCGCCTCGAGGGCCAGCGGGACGGTCGAAGCCGCCGCGGCGACGTTGATGGCGTCGAACGGCGCCTCGGCCGGCAGGCCCTGTGAGCCGTCGCCCACCAGCAGCGTGACGTTGTCGATCCCGGCGGCCGCGAGGTTCTGCGCCGCCCGCTCCGACAGTGCCGGATGGCGCTCCACGCTCCACACGTGCGCACCGAGCCGGGCGAGGATCGCCGCGTGATAGCCCGAGCCCGTCCCGACGTCGAGGATCCGCTCGCCGCCGCGCAGCGCGAGCAGCTCACACATGCGCGCGACGATCAGCGGTTGGGAGATCGTCTGGTCGGAACCGATCGGCAGCGGGACGTTGTCCCACGCGTCGGAGGCCAGGCGCGCCGGGACGAACCGGTCGCGCGGGACGTCGTGGACCGCCTGCAGCACGCGCTCGTCGGAGACGTGCGGACGCAGTTGCGTGAGCAGCCGGTCCCGGCCGCGCCTCACACTGCGACCCCCCTCACGCGCGAGTACGAGCCTCTTGGGCGAGTGCTCGCAGCGACGCGAGCCGCCAGGCGAGCTTCGCCGTTCACGCCATCACGCCGCCCGCCGCTCGGACCTCGGCCAGGGCGCGCTCGGAGTCGCCCGGCTCCACGTCCACGCCGCGCACCGCGGTGGAGTCCACGGTCACCTGGAAGCCGGAGCGCAGCGCGTCGAGCGCGGTGTTCTTGACGCAGTAGTCCGTCGCCAGCCCGACGACCGTCACCTGCGTGATGCCGTGCTCGCGCAGGATCTCCTCGAGGTCGGTGCCCTCGAAGCCGCTGTAGCCGTCGGTGTCGACCGCCTGACCTTTGTCCACGACGACGTCGATGTTCGTCTGCACGAGCGCCGGGTGCAGCTGCGCGCCCTGCGTGCCGGCCACGCAGTGCACGGGCCACGGGCCGCCCTGGTCGCTGAACGAGTTGTGGTCGGCGGGATGCCAGTCGCGCGTGGCCACCACCAGGTCGTAGTCGCCGGACGTGGCCAGGGCGTTGATGCGGTCGGCGATCCGGTCGCCGTCCGGCACCGCCAGGGCGCCGCCGGGCGTGAAGTCGTTCTGGAAGTCGACGATTACGAGGGCTCTTGCCATAGGGCCCTGATTGTGGCGCTCAGGTCTTCGTCGCCGTAACCGGCCTCGACGACCTTGAGCATCTGCTGCCGGATCAGGCGAGGCAGCGGGAGGTCGGGCGCGGCGTCGGAGATCAGCCCGGCGTCCTTGGCGGCCAGTACGAGCGGGAACGACGGCGGGAACTCGCGCGCGATCATCGGCTCGCCCTTGAGCCGCGCGTACGGCGTGTCCATCAGCCCGCCCTCGATCATGGACAGGAAGGCGCGTGGGTCGACGTCGAGCTGCTCGGCCAGCGCGATCGTCTCCGCCAGCGCCTCGACCAGCCCCAGCACCCACGCGTTGCCGACGAGCTTCATCCGCTGGCCCGCGCCGATCTCGTCGCCGAGGTCGATGACCTTCGCCGACACGGGCGCGAAGACCTCGCCCAGGCGCTCGCGGCCGGGCCCGCTCGCCAGCACGGTGAGCTTGCCGTCCTCGGCCGGCTTGCGCGTGCCCATCACGGGACCGTCGACGTGCGGCGCGAACTTCGCCGGCCACTCGACCCCGATGGTCGACGCCTGCCACCACACGACGCCGTCGGGCAGCGTCACGTCGTCCATCACGGCCGCGACGGTCGGCCCGTCGGCGAGCATCGTGATCACGACCTCTGCGCCTTCGACCGCCTCGCGCGGCGTGCCCGCCACGCTCGCGCCCAGGCCCTCGGCCTTGGCCGCGGTCCGGTTCCAGGCACGGACCTCATGCCCCGCGGAGGCGAGGTTGCGCGCCATCGGCGCGCCCATGATGCCCGTGCCCAGGACCGCGATTCTCATGAGCTCAGAAGCGAAGCACCGCGCCGATGCCGCCGAGCTCGTCCAGATCCGTGTGGTGGCGCACGACCATCGCGCTGGCGGACTGCTCGATCGCCTTCTCGATCGCCGGCTCGACGATGTTGTCCACCGGCTCGCCCTCGTCGCGGCCCTCCGGCAGCAGCAGCCCGGCCTGGAAGTCCACCCGGCCCGGGATCTGGAAGTTCTCCGCGATCAGCAGCGTCTCCACGCGCGCCTGGTTGAGCGCGTCCAGCACCTCGGCGATGCCGGCCGCGCCGCGCCCGCCCGTGCCGACGCCCTGCTGTAGCCGGTCCAGCGCCTCGCGCTCGAGGCGCATCTGGTGCGCGGTGATCTCGGTCGCCGCGGCTGCGCACACGTCGTCGAGCGACGCGTTCTCGATGTCCACGGAGATCTTGCCCGCGATCCGCTCGGCCAGGTACGGGTGCAGCTTGCCCTTGAACTCGGTGATCAGCTCCTCGGGCGCGCCGATCAGAATCCGGTCGGCCCCGCGCTTCTTGTAGAGGTCGAACGCGAGGTCGGCGGCGTTCTGGAGGTGGTCGGAGACCTCCTTGTCGACGGAGCGCTGGTAGCGCATCTGCGACCAGCCGCCCTGATCGTGCTGGGAGTGCACGTCGTCGACGAAGCGATCGGTCTCCTCGAGGCCCTCGTTGGGCCCGAAGAACAGCCGCGCGGCGCGGCGGTTGCTGAGCAGCACCATCCACATCTCGTCCGTGCCCTGGAGCACGAGCGGCTCGACGTACGGCGTGTCGTTGACCACGACCTTGTTGTCCACGGGCCGCCGCAGCCGGATGACCTCCAGCAGATCGGCCGGGCCGCAGGCGTAGACTGCGACGGCGCGCGTGCCGTTCTGCGCGATGTCACCGCCCTCGAGGACGCCGCGCACGCGTTCGATGTCGTCGCGCAGCGCGAGCAGCTCATCGTGCGTCAGCCCCTCGGTCTCGTCGACCTTGTGCGACGCGTCCGTCAGGACCGAGGTGATGGCGGATGATCGCGCGTTCGCGGTGGCGAACTGCGTCGGGTCCAGATTCAGGAACACGGACAGCACGCGCCCCTGCTCAGGGTGCACGGCGGAGAGTGCCCGAAGGCGGGCCTGCGTGATCGGTTCGGCCATTGCGGTCGCCTACCCCACGTTCGCGGCGGCCGAACCGGGTTGCGTCAACACGCGCACCCGGGTGTCACGGCCCCCGGTTGACGGACTCGCCTCGGGCAGGATCCCGAGGCCTTCCAGCATCACGAAGAACGCGCGCGCCCAGACCGACTCGGTCGTGCGGGCGCGGACGTCCTTCCAGTCGATGCGCTCGCGCAGCGCGCGGGAGATGGCCAGCAGGGACTCGTAGCGCAGCGAGTGCTCATCCAGAGCCATGAGCTTCGTCACGAGCACGTCCTCGAGCGCCATCACGCGCATCTCCATGCCGAGTACGGACATTACCTCGCCGCGCTCGATCAGGGCGTCGTCGACCGGCGTGCCCTTGGGGTGGTGGATCAGGTCGACGAGCGTCTCGCCGTCCCAGACCTTCACGAGCCATTCCTCCGGCGGGTCCTCGAAGCGCATGCCGGCGGCCCCGAGCGCCTCGACCGCACGGTCGATGTCTTCGGGCTTGAGCATCAGATCGAGGTCGTGACGGGTCTCCGGGCCGCCGCGCGCCCAGCTGGCGAGGCTCCCTCCGAGCAGGAACGGGACGTCCGCTTCACGCAGGGCTGCGGCGGACTTCTTCAGCGACGCCTCGAGATCCGAGAACGGGCTCTCCTCATCCGTGGACATGTGAACGGGCTACCCGGTGCCCACGATCGGGTAGCCGTTTCGGATATGAGTTCGATCGCCATCGACGGCCGCCCCGCCGAGCGGCGGGAGGAATGCCGGATCCGGATCGCCGCCGCGGGGGACATCCACTACGGGGAACGCGCCGACGACCGGGAGCGCGCGCGGGCGACGTTCGCCGCGCTCGAGGACCGCGTGGACGTGATCCTGCTGGCCGGTGACCTCACGACGCACGGTGAGCCCGAGCAGGCGCAGATCGTCGCCGACGCCGTGCGCGACGTCGGCGTGCCGGTCCTGACCGTGCTCGGCAACCACGACTGGCACGTCAACCGGGCGGACGACTTCAAGGCCGTCCTGCAGGAGGCGGGCGTGGTCGTCCTCGACAAGACCCATTCGCACGAGGTGCTCGACATCTGCGACACGCAGGTCGGGATCGCGGGCGTGAAGGGGTTCATGGGCGGCTTCCCCGGCTCGCACCTGCCCGACTTCGGCGAGCCGTCGCTGCGGGGCGTGTACCGCGAGAGCATCGAGGAGGCCGAGGCGCTCGACGAAGGGCTGCGGGCGATCCAGATGTGCGCGTTCCGGATCGTGCTCATGCACTACGCGCCGACCACCGAGACGCTCGTCGGCGAGCGGGAGACGATCTGGACCTTCCTCGGCACCGACCGGCTCGCGCCGCCGCTGCTCGAGCACAACCCGGACATGGTCCTGCACGGGCACGCCCACGCAGGCACGTTCGAGGGCCGCATCGGCGAGGTGCCGGTCTACAACGTCAGCGTGCCGGTGCTCGGCGAGGACTTCTGGGTCTTCGAGCTCACGGGTGAGCGTCGGCGCGTGCCCTCAGAAGTTCACTGATCACGGCCCTTGCCGGATTCCATGTGCGGACAGTCACCCGCGGCCGGGCCACGAGATGCCGCGGCCCTTGATGTTCGCGGTCAGGTACGGCGGGTCCGAGCCCTCGGGCAGGTACAACAGCCACTGGGGCTCGCCGGCGCTGAACCCGATGTCCGGACGCAGGATCGCGTACATGGCGTTCTTGAGGCCCTTGGCGTACCTGCTCTTGGCCATGCGCTCGATCGCGCGCGGGTCGACGCGGGAGAGCCGGATCGTCTTGGTCTGCGCGCCGTTGGGCGCGCTGATGTCGCGGCCGGTGAGCTCGCCGTCGAACCCGAACTGGAGGGCGACCACGCGCCCGCCGGACTTCATCGCCACCGAGGCGCGCTCGGGCCAGACGGTGAGGTCGTACAGGGCGTCGCCCTCCTTGGCGGCGGCGTCGAGCACCTTATGCAGGTTCTCCGCGCGCATCAGCGAGTCGGGCTCGGCGCCGCCCGGCTCCGGGTTCTCCTCGCCGCTCAGCCGCAGGCCCTTGCCGTTGAGGTTGGCGATGAAGCTGTCGGGCTCCCCGCGCAGCATGTAGACGTTCCACTGGCGGCTGGAGCCGGTCAGCGAGAGGCGCTCCACGGGCTCGCCGGTCTCCTTGCGCGCGGCCTTGCTGATCCGGTCCAGGGCCTTGGGGTCGAGCTTGGCGACGGGCACGGTGCCGATCGGGTCGGCCTCGCCGACGTCGTCCTTCATCGAGCGCCCGGAGGCGTCGATGCGGACGACCAGCCGCCGGCCTGAGTCGATCGCGGTCGCGTCGACCTCGAGCAGGTTGACGTTGAGCGACTGCAGCCGGCCGTCCGGGCCGAGCTCGCGCTCGAGCGCCTCGATCACGCGCTCGAAGTTCGCGGACTGCATGAAGTTGCCCTCGATGGAGGCGGCGTTGCCGCGGCCGTACTGGCCGGTGAGGTCGGCGGGCCCGAGCTCCCGCATGACCCAGAAGCCGCCGTAGGCGCCGGCGACGGTGGCGAGCAGGGCGAAGAAGACGGTGATCGCGCGCATGGTCTAGAGCTCCGAGAGGATCCGCTTGCGCTGCTCGTCGTAGGCCGCGTCGTCGAGCAGCCCGGACGCCTTGAGCTGGTCGAGCTGGCGCAGCCGGGCCGCGATGTCCTCCGGGTCCTGCGCCGTCCGTGGCTGCCACTGCGGGGCGGGTGCTTCGAACGTGGGCTCGCGAGCCGGCTGCGGCCGTGGGGGCGGCGTCCCGAAGGTGGCGGCGACCGGCTGTGCCGGCTGCGGCACGGCGTGCCCGTGGCTGCGGCGGCGGCCGACGAACGGGACGGTGAACAGCACCATCGGCGCGGAGACGGCGGCGATGATCTCCAGACCGGGGCGCGTGTCGTTCTCGTTGACGTCGAGGATGCCGAGCATCACGCCGGCGCCGACGGCGATGATCGCGGGGAGGATGAAGCGCAGCAGCGAGCTGGCCAGCGCCGCGCCGGCGAGCGCGACGAACGCGCCCAGGATCATCAGCACGATCATCTCGCCGAAGCCGTCCGGGCACGGCGCGCCGAGCACGTTGCCGTACTCGTCGGTCCCGCAGCTGCCGTTCTCGATCGCCTGCGCGATCCCGTAGGTCATGAGGGAGAGCCCACCGGCAGCCGCTCCGAGTCCGATCGTCGTCCGTATGAGCACGGCGCGATCGTATGGCCCGTCCGGAACCCCGCGCCATTCGGGGAACCGAACCTTTGGCGGGGGAGTACCGTCCGCGTGGTGAGCGTTACCCGCAAGGAGTTGCTGGCCGGGGGTGCGGCGCTCGCGCTCGTCGGCTGCGGGGAGAAGAAGTCCGCGGGGCCGGCGTTCTTCGCCCTCGATCCGCGCTGGCGCCACTTCGACGCGTTCCTGTTCGCCGCCCACCCGAAGCCGGTGCGCGACGCGATCGAGCGCCACCGGCGCGGGCTGGACGCGGGCGCGGCCGACTACCTGCGGCGCCACGAGGCGGAGCTGGACGAGGCGGTGGCGGTCGCCGGCGCGCGGTATCTCGGCGTTCAGCCCGGGACGCTGGCGTTCGTCGACTCCACCACGATGGGGCTGGCGCTCACCTACCGCGGGCTCCTGCAACCGGGCGACGAGGTGCTCACGACCGAGCACGACCACTACGCGACGCACGAGTCGCTGCGGTTGAGCGGCGCGACGGTGCGCCGGGTGCGCCTCTACGACGATCCGGCGCAGGCGTCCGCGGACGCGATGATCGGCGCGCTCCGAGGTGCGCTGACCGAGCGCACGAAGGTCGTCGCGCTGACCTGGGTGCACTCGGGCACGGGCGTGAAGCTGCCGCTGATGAAGCTGCGCGCCGCGCTCGGCAACGCGGTCACGCTCGTGGTCGACGCCGTCCACGCGCTCGGCGTCGAGCCCGATCCCATCGACATCCACCTGTGCGACGTGCTGGTGGCCGGCACACACAAATGGCTGGGCGGGCCGCGCGGGACGGGCCTGATCTGGTCGATCAAGGCGTGGGACAAGATGGCGCCGGTGATCCCGTCGTTCGGCCGCGAGCCGTACGGCGCGTGGCTGCAGGGCGAGCCGGTCGGGCCCGTCGAGGCCGACCGGGTCGGCGAGCTGTTCACGCCCGGCGGCTATCACTCGTTCGAGCACCGCTGGGCGCTCGCACAGGCGTTCGACTGGCAGCACGGGCTCGGTCGCGCGCACGTCGCCGAGCGCACGCACGGGCTGGCGGAGCGCTTGAAGGACGGGCTGGCGCGCCTGTCGCACGTGCGGCTGGTCACGCCGCGCTCGCGGGAGGTGTCGTCCGGGATCGTGTGCTTCGACGTGGCGGGCATGCGCCCCGACCAGGTCGTGGACCGCCTGGGACGGCGCCGGATCCGTGCGTCCGTGACCCCGTACGCGGAGCAGCACGTGCGGCTCGGGACCTCGCTGCACGTGGACGCGAAGGACGTCGACGCCGCCGTGAGCGCTGTGAAATCGCTACGGGGGTAGGCTCATTGACACGAAAATCCACTCCTACGGGAGCTTGAAACCGTGTCAGAGAATTCCTTCAACGCCCGAGCGGACCTCGAAGTCGGCGGGCGTTCCTATGAGATTTACCGCCTGGACGCGCTCCAGGAGAAGTTCGACGTCGCGCGCCTGCCGTTCTCGCTGAAGGTGCTGCTGGAGAACCTCCTGCGCACCGAGGACGGCGTGTCGGTCCGCAAGGAGGACATCGAGGCGCTCGCCAGCTGGGACCACAACGCCGAGCCCTCCAAGGAGATCGCGTTCACGCCCGCGCGCGTGGTGATGCAGGACTTCACCGGCGTGCCGGCGATCGTGGACCTCGCGGCGCTGCGCGACGCGATGTCCGACCTGGGCGGCGACCCCGCCAAGATCAACCCGCTCGTCCCCGCGGAGCTGGTCATCGACCACTCGGTCCAGGTGGACCAGTTCGGCACGCGCGAGGCGCTGCGCTTCAACACCGAGCGCGAGTACGAGCGCAATCAGGAGCGCTACGAGTTCCTGCGCTGGGGCCAGACGGCGTTCGAGGGCTTCGTGGTCGTCCCGCCGGAGACCGGCATCGTCCACCAGGTCAACCTCGAGTACCTCGCGCGCGTGGTCTTCGAGTCCGGCGGCGTGCTGTACCCGGACACGCTCGTCGGGACCGACTCGCACACGACGATGATCAACGGCCTGGGCGTGCTCGGCTGGGGCGTCGGCGGTATCGAGGCCGAGGCCGCGATGCTCGGCCAGGCGATGTCCATGCTGATTCCGCGCGTGGTCGGCTTCAAGCTCAACGGCGAGCTGCCGGAGGGCGCGACCGCGACCGACCTGGTGCTCACCGTCACGCAGATGCTGCGCGAGCACAAGGTCGTCGGCAAGTTCGTCGAGTTCTACGGCGCGGGCGTGACCAACACGCCGCTCGCCGACCGCGCGACGATCGGCAACATGTCGCCGGAGTTCGGGTCGACGTGCGCGATCTTCCCGATCGACGCCGAGACGATCCGCTACATGCGCTTCACGGGCCGCTCGGAGGAGCAGTGCGAGCTGGTCGAGGCCTACGCCCGCGCGCAGGGCATGTGGCACGACGAGAGCGCCGAGGAGCCGACTTACAGCGAGACGCTGGAGCTGGACCTCGGGGACGTCGTCCCGTCCCTGGCGGGCCCGAAGCGCCCGCAGGACCGCGTGTCGCTCACGGAGTCCAAGGCCGCGTTCCGGATCGCGCTCGAGGACATCCTCCCCGACGCCGAGCCGGAGGCCGCGGCCGACGAGCCGGGCGTGCCGGGCCACGGGACGACGGCGCAGACCGACGTCGACGAGGAGGCCGAGGAGTCGTTCCCCGCCTCCGACCCGCCCGCGCACAACGGCGGCAGCGGCGGGGACGACGGCTCGCCCGCGACGGCCGGCGGCACCGGCGGCCTGCAGGTCGCCGAGCGCGAGGAGCACCACGTCAACCTCACGCTCGAGGACGGCACCGAGACCAACCTCGATCACGGCCACGTCGTGATCGCGGCCATCACGTCCTGCACGAACACGTCGAACCCGTCGGTGATGATCGCCGCCGGCCTGGTCGCGAGGGCGGCGCGCGAGCGCGGCCTGAAGTCCAAGCCGTGGGTGAAGACGTCGCTCGCGCCGGGCTCGAAGGTCGTCATGGAGTACTACGAGAAGGCCGGCTTGACCGAGGACCTCGAGGCGCTCGGCTTCCACCTCGTCGGCTACGGGTGCACGACGTGCATCGGCAACTCGGGCCCGCTGCCGCAGGCGGTCTCGGACGTCGTCAACGCCGAGGACCTCGCGGTCGTGTCCGTGCTCTCGGGCAACCGCAACTTCGAGGGCCGGATCAACCCGGACGTGAAGATGAACTACCTCGCGTCCCCGCCGCTGGTGGTGGCGTACGCGATCGCGGGGACGATGGACATCGACCTGCTCGACGAGCCGCTGGGCCAGGACTCCGAGGGCGCCGACGTCTACCTGAAGGACATCTGGCCCTCCGCGGCCGACGTCGCGCGGGTGGTCGAGGGCTCGGTCGACGAGGAGATGTTCCTGAAGTCCTACGGCGAGGTGTTCGAGGGCGACGAGCGCTGGCGCACCCTCCAGATCCCGGAGGGCGACCGCTTCGCCTGGTCGGACGACTCGACCTACGTGCGGCGGCCCTCGTTCCTGGAGGACGTGCCGAAGGAGCCGGTCGCGCCGGAGGACATCCAGGGCGCGCGCGTGCTGGCCAAGCTCGGCGACTCGGTCACGACCGACCACATCTCGCCCGCGGGCGCGATCAAGAAGGGCACGCCGGCGGCGAACTACCTCAACGAGCACGGCGTCGAGCAGAAGGACTTCAACTCCTACGGCTCGCGCCGCGGCAACCACGAGGTGATGGTCCGCGGCACGTTCGCGAACATCCGCCTGCGCAACCAGCTCGCGCCCGGCACGGAGGGCGGCTTCACCCGCCACCAGCCGTCGGGCGAGGAGATGACGATCTACGACGCCTCGAACAAGTACGCGCAGGAAGACGTGCCGCTGATCGTGCTCGCCGGCAAGGAGTACGGCTCGGGCTCGTCGCGTGACTGGGCGGCCAAGGGCACCAAGCTCCTGGGCGTGCGGGCCGTGATCGCCGAGTCCTTCGAGCGCATCCACCGCTCCAACCTGGTCGGCATGGGCGTGCTGCCGCTGCAGTTCAACGACGGCGACAGCGCTGAGTCGCTCGGGCTGACCGGCGAGGAGGAGTTCTCCATCACCGGCGTCGAGGGCGGCGAGGCCAAGGAGGTGACCGTGCGCGCCGACGACAAGGAGTTCAAGGTGCGTGTGCGGATCGACACCCCCAAGGAGGTCCAGTACTACCAGCACGGCGGCATCCTGCCGTTCGTGCTCCGACAGCTGCTGGCGGCGTAACTTGCCGCTACCGGAGACCCTGCGCCGGCTGCTCACCGCAGCCGGCCCGTCCGGCTACGAGCAGGCGCCGGCCGCGGTGTTCCGCGAGGCGGCGTCGGCGTTCGCCGAGGTGAGGCACGACACCGTGGGCTCCACGGTCGCGCGCGTCCCCGGCACGGGCGGCGGGAAGTCGGTCGCGGTCGTCGGGCACATCGACGAGATCGGGCTGATCGTCCACCACATCGACGACGACGGGTTCCTGTGGTTCACCGGCGTCGGCGGGTGGGACCCGATCGTGCTCGTCGGCCAGCGGGTCGACATCGCGACGCGCGGCGGGGTCGTTCCGGGAGTCGTCGGCAAGCGGCCGATCCACCTCATGAAGGAGGAGGACCGCAAGAAGGGCCCCGAGCTCAAGCACCTGCACATCGACATCGGCGCCGCCGACGGGGATGAGGCGCGGCGCCTGGTGCGGATCGGGGACGTCGCCGTGATCGCCGGGGAGCCGTTGGAGTTTCCCGGCGGGCGGTTCGTCTCACGCTCGATGGACAACCGGCTCGGGTGCTACATCGCGCTGGAGGCCGCCCGGCTCGTGAGCGAGGCGGGCGGTGCGCCCGGCGACGTGTACGCCGTCGCGGTCGCGCAGGAGGAGATCACCTTCGGCGGGTCGCACACCACGGCCTACTCGCTGGCGCCGGACGTGGCGATCGCCGTCGACGTGACCTTCGCCACCGATCAGCCGGGCATCTCCGAGCAGGAGCTGGGCAAGCACCGCTTCGGGTCGGGCGCCGTGCTGACGCGCGGCTCGACGCTGCACCCGCTGCTGTTCGAGCTGCTGCACGAGACCGCCGAGGCCGAGGGCATCCCGTTCACGATCGACGCCTCGGGCCGCGCCACCGGCACCGACGCCGACGCGATCCACCTCTCCCGCGCCGGCATCCCGACCACGGTCATCTCCGTGCCGCTGCGCTACATGCACTCGCCGGTGGAGATGGTGCAGCTCTCCGACGTGGACGCGGCGGCGCGGCTGATCGCCGCGTTCGCGCAGCGCCTCCCGGCCGACGTGGACTTCCGTAGGTAAGTTGCTCCTGCTGCTGTTCGACATCGACGGCACGCTGCTCCAGCGTGCTTCCGGTGAGCACGCGGCCGCGCTGCGTGCGGCGGCCGGCCGCGTGCACGGCGTGGACCTGTCTCGGGTGGACTCCGTCGAGTACGCCGGGCGGACCGACCGCGCGATCGCGCGGGACCTGCTGGCCGCGGCGGGCGTCGAGGAGCTCGACGAGGCGTGGGTGGAAGAGACCGTGCGCGAGTACGAGCGGCTCTGCCCGCCCGACCTGAGCGCGACGGTCGCGCCGGGGATGGTCGAGCTGCTCGACGCGCTGGCGGCGCGCCCGGACGAGTTCCGGCTCGCGCTGGTCACGGGCAATCTCGAGCCGGTCGCGCGCCGCAAGCTGGGCGCGGCCGGGATCGGGCACTACTTCGAGCCCGGCCAGGGCGGGTTCGGCTCCGACGACGAGGACCGCGGCCGCCTGCCGGCGATCGCCCGCGGCCGAGCGAGCGACCCGGCGTGGCCGCGCGGACGGACCGTGGTGATCGGTGACACGCCGCGGGACATCCACTGCGCGCGCGTGGACGAGGTCCGCGTCGCCGCGGTGGCGACGGGCTCGTTCGGCGTCGAGGCGCTGGCCGAGGCGGACGCGGTCGTCGACGACGCCCGGTCGCTCCTGCCGGTGCTCGAAGATTGGCGCTGACCCCCCCGAGTGCTCAGTTTGTCAACCTCTGGTTGACCGATCGAGCACTCGGCGAGATCAGCGCGCGAGCTGCAGCACCGCGGCGGTGGCCGGCGCGCCCTTGCGCTTGCGCACACGCGTGACGAACACCGAGTCCGACCCGGCCGCGGTGGTGGTCAGCGTGTCCTGGACGCCCGCGGGCGGGCGGTCCCAGATCGGCTTGTTGATGTGGCCGCGCGCCGGGAAGCGGCCGGGCTCGTGGCCCGGATCGGCGCGGGCGGTCGGGTAGGTGCCGTAGAGCGCGTGGTCGCGTGAGACGGATTGGCGGCCCAGGCGGCCGACGCGGACCTGCTGGCGGCTGTAGGTGGCGCGCACGTACACCAGCTCGGTGCCGACGACCGATGGGCCGCGCAGCTGCACGCGCGCTTCGCGGCGCAGCACCGTCCGGGTGCCGGTGAGCAGGTCGACGGCCTCGATCCGGCCGTCGACGTCGTAGACGAGCAGGCTGCCGCTCAGCGCCGGGCGGCCGAGCGCGCCGATCGTGATCTGGCGCGGCGCGAGGTCGGTCAGTGAAGCCGCGACGAGCTCCTGGCCCGCCCGCCAGGCGACGAAGGTGCCGGAGATCGCGACCGCGTCGGCCGAGGGTGCGGGGATCGCGCCGACGCCCGGGATCACCACGTGGCCGTTCTCGAGCCAGGCCTGGCGGCCGCCGCCGATCGCGGGGTGAACGCCGGGCAAGGCCTGGATGCCGGCCGGGCCGCGCAGCTCGCCCAGGCCACCGGGGCGATGGAAGGCGACGGCCTCGCCGTCCACCGACGGATCGGCGAAGCCGGCCGCGGCGCCGACGATCTGCGCCTGGGCGGGCGCGGCGAACAGCGCGGCGGCCACGACCGCCAACACGGCCGCGTCGGCCCACCGCAGCGAGCGCAGGATGTGCGGCTGCTCGGCCATCGCGGCGTGTGCGGCGCCACCGCCGAACGGCGCCAGGACGACCACCGGGAGCGTACGGCCCGCCCCGAACGCGAGGCCCACCAGCACCCCGAGCGCCGGGTCGCCGAGCGCGACGGACACACCCGCCAACGCCCACACGGCGAAGGTGAGGATGAAGGTCGTGAAGCCGAGGCCGAGCAGCACGCCGTACAGGCCGGCCGCGAGCGGGACGGGCATGACGCGCCGCCAGGACTCCGGCACCTGGCGCCGCACCTGCGGCATGATCCGCGCGCCGCGCGCCTCACCCGCGCCGGCTGCCAGGGCGATGACCGCGGCCACCGCCGGCGCCGCGGCGCCCAGCCCGGAGCCGAGCAGCGCGAGCCCGCCGAACGTGAACACGCCGCCGACCAGCGCGCCCGCCGCGAACGTCGTGCACGCGACGATCGTCGTCCGCAGCCGCCCCGCGTAGCCTGCCGGGGCGAGCGTCTCAACCATCGAGAACCCGCACGGCGACCACGCGCCGGTGACGCCGGCGACCAGTGCCAGCGCGATCAACGTCACTTCGACCATTGTCGACCAGCTTACGGGCGATTGCTGAGTTCACGCGCTCGTAACCACTTCCGGCTGACGGTCGAGAGACTCCCGCCCCGATATCGACGGATCGGGGAGCGATGCGGTTCAAGGACGAGCTGGCCGAAGCGCGGCCTGAGGCCCTGCTGGGCACCAGGCGGCGCTTCCTGACATTGGCGGGGGCGGCAACCGTCCTCGCGTTGAGCACGCGGCTACCGGGCTCGGGCACCGCCTACTCGAGCGCGCGCACGCTCTCCGGCTACCCGTTCACGCTCGGCATCGCGTCCGGCGACCCGCTGCCGGACTCGGTCGTGCTGTGGACGCGGCTCGCCCCCGAGGCGCTCGTCCCGTTCGGCGGGATGCCGTACGCGCCGGTCGACGTCGAGTGGGAGCTGGCGCACGACGAGGCGTTCAGGCGGATCGCCGCACGCGGCGTCGAGGTCGCGTGGCCGGAGGTCGGCCACAGCGTGCACGTGGACGTCAAGGGCCTGGAGCCCGGCCGCGAGTACTTCTACCGCTTCGTGGCGGGCGGCGAGCGCAGCCCGATCGGCCGCACGCGCACGGCGCCGGCCGCCGGAAACGGCGCGCTCAAGTTCGCCATGGTCTCCTGCCAGAGCTGGCACGCCGGCTTCTACACGGCCTACAAGCACCTGGTCAACGAGGACGTCGACGTCGTCCTGCACCTCGGCGACTACATCTACGAGTTCGCGACCGACCCGGTCGGCGGCGCCCGCAACACGCCGATCCCCGAGTCCGCGCAGGTCCCGACCGAGAGCCTGGACCAGTACCGGCAGCGGTACGCGGTCTACAAGACCGACCCGGACCTGCAGGCCGCGCACGCGGCGGCGCCGTTCATCGTCACCTGGGACGACCACGAGGTCGTCAACAACTACGCCGACGAGAACACCACCAACGACCAGCCGGAAGCCGAGTTCCTCCTGCGGCGCGCGAACGGCTACCGCGCCTACTGGGAGAACATGCCGCTGCGGCTGCCGAGCAAGCCGGCCGGCCCGGACATGCAGCTCTACCGCCGCTTCCGCTACGGCGACCTGGTCGAGTTCAACGTGCTCGACACCCGCCAGTACCGCGACCGCCAGCCGGGAGCGGCCGGGCAGGACCGGTTCGACCCGACGCGCACGATCCTCGGGGCCGAGCAGGAGCAGTGGCTGCTGGACGGGCTCTCGGCCTCCCCGGCGCGCTGGAACGTCCTCGCCCAGCAGGTGCTGATGGCGCAGCTGGACTCCGACCCGGGCGCCGGCACCTCGATCCCGACCGACGCCTGGGACGGCTACGCGGCCAACCGCATCCGCGTCGCGGACGCGCTCACGCAGCGGCGGATCTCCAACCCGGTCGTGCTCTGCGGCGACGTGCACCGCCACCAGGCCTCGCACGTCAAGGGCGACTACCGCGTCGCGAACGCGCCGATCGTGGCCCCGGAGTTCACGTGCACGTCGATCTCCAGCGCCGGTGACGGCTCGGTGGAGACGCCGAACGCGGCCAACCTGCTGCGGGCCAACCCGCACCTGGAGATGACGACCAGCCAGCGCGGCTACGTGACCTGCACGGTCACGCCGGACACCTGGCACACCGACTTCCGCGTCGTGCCGTACATCACGCGCCCCGGCGCGCCGGTGTCCACGCACGCCAGCTACGCAGTCGAGAACGGCAACCCGCAGATGGAGACGGCATGAAGCGCCTGATCGGCTTCACCGCGCTGGCGCTCGTGAGCGCCGCGTTCACCGGCACCGCCGTCGGTCAGCTCGGTGGCGGGCCGGATCCGGTTCAGCTCGACCCGAGCGTGGACCAGCTGGAGATCCTGCGCTGCATCGGCTACGGGCAGGTGCGCCTCGGCCTGCACAACGCGACCACCGACCACCAGTACGGCGACCTGTTCGTCGAGCCCACCGGGCCGCTGGCGTCCTCGCGCCTGCAGTTCTCGAGCTATGTGCCGCCCGGGCTGGATCCGAACCTGCCGCTGCGCGTGACGGTGCCGCCGGACGCCGCGCCCGGCGACTACGCGGTCGGCTATCGGCTCGGCGCCAAGGCGCACGCCTCCACGCCGGTGAAGGTGGTGTCCGACCCGGCGGCGCAGTGCGTCCCCTCCGCCCGCATGACGGCGACGGCGTCCAGCCACGCGGGCGCCGACGATGCGTCGCACGCGGTCGACGGTGACCCGTCGACGATCTGGCGCTCGGTGGCGCAGGAGCTGCCGGCGACCATCACGATCGACCTCGGCGGCGTCTACGACATCAGCGAGCTGCGCTACCAGCCGCGCTTCGACGGGCTGCTCAACGGCCACATCAACGCGTACACGATCGCCGTGAGCACAGACGGCACGACGTTCACGAACGTCCGCACGGCCACGTGGGCCGCG
This sequence comes from Solirubrobacter deserti, assembly GCF_003344625.1. Classification (GTDB taxonomy): domain Bacteria; phylum Actinomycetota; class Thermoleophilia; order Solirubrobacterales; family Solirubrobacteraceae; genus Solirubrobacter; species Solirubrobacter deserti. Next base: position 130,803 of record NZ_QPKJ02000008.1, read on the forward strand.
TCGGAGCTGCAGAAGGTCGCGCGTCTGGCCACGCCCGCGCGGGGGGTCCGCAAGCTCCGGGTCACGGTCACGGGCGCCCGCAACAACCTCGCGGCCGCGGCCGAGTTCCACCCGCTCGGCGTGCCGGTCGACGTGCCCGACGCGAGCGCCGGGACGCTGGCCGTCCCGAACGACCTGTTCGCGGGCAGGCCGGTCAACGCAACCGTCACGGCGGGCAACTGGACCAACGACCCTCTGCCGGTCGACGTGTCGGTCGACGCGCCCGCGGGCTGGAAGGCGGACCCGGTGCGGGCGACGCTCCCGCCCGGCGTCATGACGCCGGTCAGTGTGCCGCTCACACCGCCCGCGATGCCGTTCCCGGAGCCGGGCGTGCAGGGTGAGGTGACGCTGACGGGCCGCGTGACGCCGGTCGGCGGCGGCGACTCCGAGGGCGCGCCGAAGGCCACCGTGTGGGTCAAGCCCGACGCGCCCTCGTTCACCTACGCCTACGACGCCGGCACGCCGAGCTCGGTCGTGATCGTCGGCGGCGCTTCGCGGCTCTCGCCGGACGACGTCTGGCGCGAGGGCGCCGTGCTGGGCTGGGTCGGCACCGCGCCGGGCTCCCGGGACCGCGGGGCGGGCTCGGACGCCATGCGCCGCGATCACGTGTTCGGGACGGCCGCGACGCTGCGGATCGCGGTTCCGCCCGGCAAGCACGACGTTGCGCTGCTGCGCGGCGACCCGGGCGCCGCGTCCGGCGCGATGACCGTGCGCGAGGGCGAGCAGACGCTCGTCTCCGGCGCGGCGCTGCCCCAGCGCGTGTTCGCGTGGGAGCGGTTCGTGCTCGACGGCGGCTCCAGCGGCCGCACCGCCGACCTGAACTTCAGCGGCAACTGGACGCTGGCGGGGCTCGTGCTCGGGCCGCGCTACGAGACGACCGTCGGGGGCACGGTTCCGGCGACGCTCTCGCTCGCGTTGCGCGCGCCCGCGTCCTTCGGCACGTTCGTGGCCGGGCGGGAGGCGACCTACGACACCAGCACGTGGGTGGATGTCATCTCCACGGCCGGTGACGCGACGCTCAGCGCCTCGTCGGTGCGGCTGCGCAACGGCGCGTTCTCGCTCGCTTCGCCGGTCGAGGTGTCGCTCTCGAAGTCCGTCTGGACCGCCCCGGTCTCCAACGAGGAGGTCACGGTCGGGTTCCGGCAACGGATCGGTGCCGACGAGCCGCTGCGGACCGGTTCCTACTCCGGCGCCGTGACGCTCACGCTCGCGACGACCGACCCGTGAGGCTCAGCACTTGACCTTCGTGTCGTAGTACATGACGCAGAAGACCTTGCGGCCCTTGTAGCAGTAGCCCGTGAGCGCCTTGTCGCCGTTGATGCGGTTGCGCATGGTGCCGCAGCAGTCGACGAGCTTGCGCACGCGGCCGCCGCAGCAGCGGTACCAGGCGCCGTCGACGTGGGGCTTGAAGCCGTACACCGCGGCCGTCGCCGTGCACACGGCGGTGCGCGTCGCCTGCGGGAGGCGCGCGCCGTCGGCGTCGGTGAGCGGCGCGCCGTCGTCGTCGACCGGGAGGCCCTGGGCGTCCACGTAGCGGCCGAGGTCGTCGACCGGACGGCCGTTCTTGGCGCGGATCGGGAAGCCCTTGCTGTCGATCCGCGGCAGGCCCGTCGGGTGCGGGCAGGAGTCCGTCGTGTAGATGTGACCGCAGAAGTGGTAGGCCTCGGCCTCGCCCGGGGTGACGAGGGAGCCGATGGTCTTCGCGCCCGTGACGCCCATCACGGCCGCGCCGACCCGCGCGAGGAAGCCGCGCCGCGAGCTCTGCGCCGCAACCCCGTCCGCCAGCTTGCCGCCGTTCATGCGCGCACCATCCGCTGCCGCCGCTCCGCCGCGTGCAGCACGGACTCCAGCTGCGCGCCGGTGTTGAACGTGCCCTTAGACAGCACCGTGCCGTCTGCGTCGAGCGTCACCGCGAACGGGCTGCCGGGCACGTCCGCCGCCGCCCAGGCCTGCGCGTGCTCGACCTCGTCGAAGGTCTGCAGAGCGATCGCGTGGTGGCGGCCGAACGCGTCGATCTGCGGCTTGAGCGCGCGGCACAGGCCGCAGCCCTCCGACGTGAACACGGCGAGGCCGATCTGGCCGGGCGCGAGCGCGTGGAAGTCCTGCGCGAGCGGGCTGTGCGCGCCGACCTCCGGGCCTTCGTGCGCGACTTCGAGCGCGCCCTGCGGGGCGACCGAGAGCCGCAGCATCCCGACCTCACGCGCGAGCGCGAGCACCACGACCGTGAGCGCCGCCAGGCCGAGGAGCGCGGCCGCCAACCCGATCGCGAGCCACTCCTCGGTGGTCGGCGTGCGGCGCGGCAGCAGCGGCGCCAGCGCCAGCGCGGCGGCCAGCAGCGCCGTCCGCCCGGCGGAGCGCGTCGAGAGCCGGCCCTTGGCGCCGAAGCACGCGCACGGCGCCCCGGCCCGGCCGGACGCGAGCGCGGCGATCTGCGCGGCCGTCGCGGCGCTGAGGAATACGGCCGCCGCCCGGGCCGCGGTGTCGAGCCCCGCGGCCACGAGCGCGCCGAGCGTGAGCTCGACCGCGATCACGGCTCCCCACGCGGCCGTCATGGCCTGCGGCGAGCGGACGCCGTACGTGGCGAACGCCGCCCGCGCGGACGGGCCGCCGGCCGCCTTCAATCCTGCGGCGGCGACCAGCACGAGCCCCAGGACGAGGCAGACCACGACTGACACCATTGACGGCGGCGAAGGTACCAGCAATCCCTGAGAAGACGGCGCACGTTGGCGCGCCGCTTCTCAGAAAAGCCAACTACGAGCAGGTCTTCTGAACCTTCGTCGACCCGGGCAGCACGCAGTACGGCACGATCGCGGGCTGCTTGCCCTTCTTGAGCGCGATTCGCGCCACCTTCGTGTTGAAGTTCGGCGCGCTCACCCAGATCTCGACCGTCTGCCCGGCCCGGAACTTGCGCTGCTTCTTCGTCAGCGCGGTGATCACGTTCGACGCCTGCTTGGACACCTTGCCGGCCTTCAGCGACTTCGTCTTGAACGGGCACCGCTTCCCGGAGCACTTGATTTGGACCTTCCAGCCCTTCGGGAACTGCTGCGTCACCCGCAGCATCTTCAGCGTGAACGAACCGCCCTTGGTCCACGACCAGTTGTGCGCGACGCCGCTGGCGATCGTCGGGAACGGCTCGGCGGTCCCGTCGCAGTTCTCGTCGATGTTGTTGCCCTTGATCTCGGCCGAGCCCGGGCGGATGTTGCGGTTGCCGTCGTTGCAGTCCTGGCCGGCCGTGAACCCGTCACCGTCGGCGTCGAGCCCGCTCGGACCGGGGCCCGGGTTGACCACCGGCGCGCCGACGACGTTCACCTGAACCGACCCGTCGCCCGTGAACGCGCCGAACGCGGTGTTCTTGTACGTCGCGCGGAACGTGATGGTGCTCGAGCCGTTCTGGCCCTGCGGCGCGGCGTAGATCACGCTCGCGGCTTCGTGGGTGAAGCCACCGAGCGAGCCGAGCGTCGGCGGGGTCACCGTGGAGAAGACCAGCTCGTCGCCGTCCGGGTCGAAGCAGGGGATGGCGATACTGCCCTGGAACCCGTGCTGCACGGTCACGGAGGTGTTCCCGCAGACCGGGCTGCTCGAGTCTCGGCGCAGCGTGGTGACGCGGCCGGCGGACAGCGCGTACACGTGCCGGCCGTCGGGGGCGATCACGAGCTCGGTCGGCGTCGACATCGTGTTGGTGGGGGCCGTCGCACAGCCGGGCGTCGAGCCGGACGGAAGCACGCAGCCGCGGCTGTCGGCGCGGGGCGCCAGATTGCCGGGGCGGTCGAGCTCGACGACGCCGGTGCCGGTCGCGTAGACGTCCTGCCCATCGGGCGTGGTGATCACGCGGCTGCTCGCGGACGTCGCGAGCGCGCGGCCGGGCGTGCAGCCGGAGCCGTTGCTGACGCACCCGGTGCCGCGACGAGCGAGCCCTGGTCCCGACGGATCCAAGGTGACGACCCGGCTGGACTGAGGGCTGACGCCCTCCGCGGCCGCTCGCGGCAGCAGGCTGGCGTACACCTGGCCCTCCGCGCCCAGTGCGATGTCGGCGAGGCCGACGGCGATCTCCCCGTTGACCGTGCACGTGGCTGCCGGGCCGGCGCCGATGCAGCTCTGCGGTGCCCGGCTGCCAATGAGCCTGCCGGTGTTCGGGTCACGCGCGATCGTGAGGACGCGGTTCCCGGTCATGGCGTACACGCGGTCGTACGCAACCTCGAGCGCGATCGTCGACCCGAGGCCTGTGGCAAAGGCGCACCCGTCGGTGGTGGAGCCGCCCACCGCGCACGCGTACGTCGTCCCGACGTCGGCCGCCTGACTGAGCACGCCGCCATCGGTCGTCAGCACCGTCACGCCGCTCGCGGAGCCCACGTACACGAGGTCGCCCGCGATGACGAGGTCCGTCGGGGCGGACATCGCCCGGGCATCGCTACAGGGACTCAGACCAGCGCCGCTGTTGGCGATGCACGGCGCCCCGGCCTTCAGCGCGATCGAGCCGTCCGCGCCGCGAATGAACTCGTGGATGACGCTGTTGTCGTCGTTGGCGACATAGACACTGCGGCCATCCGCGGCGACCGCCACGGACCGCGGATCGTCCAGCGTCCACGCGGCGTGGATCGTCGGCATGAGCGCCTGGCAGCCGCCGGTCGTGGTCGCTCGGAAGCACTGCAGGAACGAGAGCTGACCAGTCGCGACGTCACGGCGGAACGCGAACACCGCCGGCGTCGACGTAGTGACATAGACGTTCTGACCGTCCGGTGACATCGCGATGTCGGAAGGCGTTCCCGTGAACCCGGAGACCACCGTGCACGGGGCCGCGGTGCCGATGCACCCGGTCGCCAGCACGCCGCCCGGCACCGCCGCGGACGCCGACGCCGCTCCCACGAAGGCGAACAGCGCAGCGGTCAGCGCCACGATCCATGCTCGTCGCGTCCTGCTCCAGCCCCGCATCAGCGCCTCCCTGACCCTTCCAATCAACATCCCTGGGACGCGGGAAGCTAAGCGCCGACGTTCAGGCCGTCAACCGCCCAACGCTCACATGCGGTCGTTTTGGACCATCGTTCGACTCAATTCGGGCGCTCAGGCACAGGTCTTCTGCGCCTTCGTCGAGCCGGGAAGCGCGCAGAACGGCTGGCTGACGGGGATCTTGCGCGCCTTCAGGACGAGCCGGCTGATCCGCGAGTTGAAGTCCGGCGCCGAGACCCACACTTCCAGGGTTTGTCCGGCTCGGAACTTCCGCTGCTTACCGGTGAGCGATGAGATCACGCTCGCCGCGTTGCGCCGCACCTTCCCGACCTTCAGTGCCTTCGACTTGAACGGGCACCGCGAGCCCTTGCACGTGATCTTCACCTTCAGGCCCTTGGGGAACTGCTGCGTGATCTGCAGATTCACGAGCCTCAGCCGCGTGCCCTTGATGTCCCAGGTCGGCAGGATGCCCGACGTCAAGTTCGGGAAGCTCGCGTCGCGGCCGGAGCAGTCCTCGTCCACGCTGTTGCGCGGCGTGTCCTTCGCGCCGGGCCGGATCGCGGCGTTCGCATCGTTGCAGTCCCCGGGCCGCGCCGCCCCGTCCCCGTCGCGGTCGAAGTTCACCGCGTCCGCGCCGTTGCAGTCCTCGTCCACACCATTGTCGGCCGCGTCGGCCGCACCCGGCCGGATGCCGCCGTTGGCGTCGTTGCAGTCCGCGGGCCGAGGCGACCCGTCCGCGTCGCGGTCGGGGTTCTCGGCGTCCGCGCCCGAGCAGTCCTCGTCCACGCCGTTGTCGAGCGCCTCCGCGGCGCCGGGGAAGATGCCCGCGTTCCCGTCGTTGCAGTCCGCCGGCGCCACGTGTCCGTCGAGATCGCCGTCGTCGCCCACGAACCGCCCGTAGATCTCGTACTCACCGTTCGCCAGCGGCGGTCGGTTGTCGTCCGCGTCCCACACGTTGAGCCAGGCCCGCTTTCCGGTGACCGGAACCGTCGCGGCGTCTTCGGGAGCGACGGAGGTGTTGCTGTCGGGACCCGTGAAGGTGAGCCGAAGGTCGTCGGTCGCCACCTCGGCGCCGTCCCCGGTGAGCGCCTGGCCGTAGCGCTCGATCTCCCCGTCAATCAGCCCGGGGAGGTCATCCTCTCCGCTCCAGGTGACGAAGTAGCGATCGAGATCCGGGTGATACGACGCCGTGGTCACGTCGGCGGTGCTCGCGCCGAACGCCGCGTTGCCAACGCCCATCGCGGAGATGCGCTGGTCCGTCCCGTTGGGTCGAAGCCCGCCGTCCGCCGCGACGCGTTGGACGAAGACCTCACCGTCGTCCGTGGTCGAGTCGTCCTTGACGAAGGCCACGAGCGCCTCGTTCGTGACCGGGTTCGTTGCGATCGACGGCTTGACCGCTTGTCCACTCGCGGTGACGACGGTGGATGCCTCTACTTGGGAGAAGGCGCCGAGACCCAGTGAGCTGCTCACGCCGCGGACGAAGATCGACGGTCGGTCCGCTGCGTTCGGAGCCTCCCAGGCGATCATGAACCGGTCGTTGGCCGGCAGGTACGAGATAGCCGGTTCGTCAGGTGCGGCGTCTTCGTCGGGGGTCAAGGACACGGTCAGCTCGATGCCACTGCCACTCGCCAGAGCAGAGGACACCGCCTGGGTCCGGATCTCCACGTTGTCGTCATTGGGGTCGTTGGCGGAGCTGGCCACCCAGGCAAAGCGGAAGCGATCGGCTTCTGGGTCGTACGCCACCGCCGGTTGCGAAGCCACGTCGGCGTCTGCGTCCAGCGAACCGGTGTCGGAGATGCGTACGGGCGGGCCCGTGCTGATCCCGGCGGCGTTGACGACCTGCGCGATCAACTCGCGCTGTCCATCGGGGCTGTTCGGCGGCACCGGGTTCTGGCTGATCACCTTCGGCGTAGCGATGTAGCCCAGGACGTACTGATTGACCTTCGGGCTGTAACTGACGACTGGACTCGTTGGGCTTTCGGCGCCGGGCACTTCGCTTAGGCGAGCCACCGACCCCTTCGCAACCCCTCGCCCGTCGAGGATTTGCCCGAGTATCTCGACGTCCCCGCTCACCGTCGTGTTCCCGACCCAGGCGACGAGGTACTCGTCGTTGAGCGAGTTATGCGCCACGGACGGGTTTCGCGCCTGGACGGACGTGTTGCCGTCAGGTCCGACGCGCGTCAGGCGCGACTGCGAGCCGATGGCGAAGATGTCCGCCGCCTGCGCCGCTGACGGAGTAGCGACGAGTGCGATGAGGCAGAGCAGGAAGGCGCGGACGGCGGGCATGCGCCGACGCTATCCGCGATGGAAAGACACCGCCACGGGGGCGACCTAGACAAAGGTGGTGTGGGCAACCGCCGCATGCGCCGGACCTTGCTCTTGTGCCTCTACCAGTGGAGAATCCTCGCTCTCCTGGGGGCGAGATTTTGCGAGAGGCACCTACGAAGACCATGAGGGCACTAGCAGTCGTCGCGGTGATCGCCGCGGTCACTCTGGGCGTGTCGGGCGCTGCGCACGCCGGAACGTACGTCGTCGAGGCGTGCAGGACGGGCAGCGGGCCTGCCGCCACGGACTCGTGGACGGCCAGCTCGATTCCAGAGGGCGTTGCGGAGGATGTTGTGATCGACGGTTGCGACCGCGGCCAGCAGCTGACGTTCGAGTTGTTCAATGAAGCACTGCAGGGGGTGCGCTTGAGCTTTCGTGCTCCGGCCGGTACGACGGTTGCGGGCGTAACTCTGGTTCGATCCGGGGCCGCGCTCTTCGGGCAGCCGGCGACCTATCGACTCCGCGCCGGCCAGCAGACCCTGGAACAGAGCCCTGACGAACCTGAGTGGCAACTCCTTCCTGGCCCGTTCACGGCTTCTGGTCTGCGGGCGTCCGGTCTGGACGTCGAGTACCTATGTGGGGGCGAGAGCTGTGCCGGCGATGCGCGGTTTCTGAGCATCGAGCGGGCGGCAGTGACGGTGAGCGACGAGGTCGCGCCGGAGCTCACCGGACTTCCCGCGGGCCGGCTCGTCGCCGGTCGGATGCAGGACGGCATCGTCGATCTGAAACTCGGTTTCAAGGACGTCGGCGGCGGCGTACAGGCCATCGAGTACAAGGTCGACGGCGCGGTGCGGTTCATCGAGAACGTGGGGGGACTGTCCTGCAGGACGCCCTATGTCGTCGTGACCCCGTGCGCGTCCGAGGGGTACGCGACGTTGATGCTCGACACAGATGAGCTCAGCGACGGGCCGCACACCGTCGAAGCGGTGCTCGTCGACGTCGCGGGCAACCGCACGATCGCCGGGCCGTTCGGGATCTCGGTGCGCACACCGCCTCCGGGGCCGCCCACGGTGGTGAGCGCGCCACCACAGGCGCCGGACCTGGTCGCCGCCCCGCCGGCGCCGCTTCGGCCGGGTGTTCTGACGCTGGCGGGCGCGCGGACGCGTCGCACGGCGTATCAGGCGGTGACGCTGAAGGGATCGGTCGCGGCTCCGGACAAGGCGGCTCTCGCCAACGCGACCGTGACGCTGACCAGCCGGCCACTCCACACGCAGGCCTGGAGCGGCCCGACGACCACGACCACGGACGCCGAAGGGCGCTTCGAACTCGCGGTGCCGCCCGGCCCTTCGCGCGAGCTCAAGCTCGCCTACGGCGACTCAACGCAGACGGTGAAGCTCGTCGTGACGGCACCCGTGCGGCTGAAGACCGACCGCAAGCGCACCCACAACGGGCGCAGCGTCAGGTTCGAGGGCTCGGTCCCCGGGGCGGGAACGGCCACCACACGCGTTGAGCTGCAGGCGTGGGCCGGTCGCAAATGGGTGCCGTTCAGGACGACGGCGCTCCGGAACGGGACGTTCAAGGCGTCCTACCGGTTCACGTCGACCTTCCGGACGACGCGGTACCGGTTCCGCGCCGTGGTGCACGAGAGCGGCGACTTCCCGTACGCGAGTGGGAAGTCGCCGGTCGTGGACGTGGTGGTGCGGCCCTAGGCGCGGGTGAGCTTCTTGTAGCTGATCCGGTGGGGCCGGTCGGCCTCCGCACCCAGGCGGGCGCGGCGGTGCTCCTCGTAGGCCTCGAAGTTGCCTTCGAACCAGACGACCTGGGAGTCGCCCTCGAACGCCAGCACGTGGGTGGCGACGCGGTCCAGGAACCAGCGATCGTGGGAGATGATCACCGCGCAGCCCGGGAACGCGAGGATCGCTTCTTCCAGCGCGCGCAGCGTGTCGACGTCGAGGTCGTTGGTGGGCTCGTCCAGCAACAGCAGGTTGCCGCCGCGGCGCAGGAGCTTGGCGAGGTGGACGCGGTTGCGCTCACCGCCCGAGAGCACCCCGACCTTGCGCTGCTGGTCGGCCTTCTTGAAGTTGAACCCGCTCACGTAGGCGCGGGAGTTGATCTCGCGGTTGCCGACCTTGATGTGCTCGTAGCCCTCGGAGATCTCTTCCCAGACGGTCTTCTCCGGGTCCAGCGCGTCACGCGACTGGTCCACGTAGGAGAGGTCGACGGTCTCGCCGAGCTTCAGGGTGCCGGAGTCGGGCTGCTCGAGCCCGGCGAGCATCTTGAAGAGCGTCGTCTTGCCGGCGCCGTTCGGGCCGATCACACCGACGATGCCGGCGGGCGGGAGGTTGAACGAGAGGTCCTCGATCAGGAGCCGGTCGCCGAAGCCCTTGCGCAGGTTCTTGGCCTCGATGACGGTCCCGCCGAGGCGTTCGCCGCCCGGGATGTGGATCTGGACGTCGTCGAGCTTCGCGTTGCCCGCCTCGGCCACGAGGGCCTCATAGCGGTTCAGGCGGGCCCGGCTCTTGGTCCGGCGGCCCTTGGGGTTCTGGCGGACCCACTCGAGCTCTTCCTTGATCGTGCGCTGGCGAGCGCTCTCCTTCTTCTCCTCCATCTCGAGGCGCTTCTGCTTGGCCACGAGCCAGGCGGAGTAGTTGCCCTCGTAGGGGATGCCGTAGCCGCGATCCAACTCGAGGATCCAACCGGCGACGTTGTCGAGGAAGTAGCGATCGTGGGTGACCGCGACGATCGTGCCCTTGTAGTCGGCGAGGTGCTGCTCGAGCCACGCGACGCTCTCGGCGTCCAGGTGGTTGGTGGGCTCGTCGAGCAGCAGCAGGTCGGGCTGGCTCAACAACAGCCGCGCCAGAGCCACGCGACGCCGTTCGCCACCGCTCAACGACGTCACCGGGGAGTCGCCGGGAGGACAGCGCAGCGCGTCCATCGCCTGGTCGAGCATGACGTCGAGCTCCCAGGCGCCGGCGGCGTCGATCTCGTCCTGCAGCCGCGCGAACTCCTTCGCGGTCTCGTCCGAGTAGTTCATGGACAGCTCGTTGAAGCGGTCCAGAAGGTCCCTCATGTGGCGGACGCCGTCCTCGACGTTCTCGCGCACGGTCTTGGTCTCGTCCAGGTGGGGTTCCTGCTCGAGGAGTCCGACGGTGGCGCCGGGCGCGAGCTGAGCCTCCCCGCGGTAGTCCTTGTCCTGGCCGGCCATGATGCGCAGCAGGGTGGACTTACCTGTCCCGTTCAATCCGAGGACGCCGATCTTGGCGCCGGGGTAGAAGCTGAGCGTGACCTCTTTCAACACCGTCTTATCCGGTGGATGGGTCCGGCTCAGCTTGTACATCGTGTAGATGTAGGAGCTCGACATCGCGCCCTTCACGTTAGAAGGGCGGCGAAGTCGCCCGCCTAAATAGGAGCTTGTTGGCCGCCGCCAGGCGGCGAACAAGCGGACACCCCTACCACTGGGCGAATCGAGGGCCTGCAAACTTGGACCAACGGCGGGGTGTGAACCGGGTCCGCGCGGCCGATGATTCCTCAATGCGGCCGCTGATCGGCGTCACCACTTCGGAGTTGCGACCCAGCCACCTGGCGACGACCCGCCGCCACGGCGAGCCGGCGCACCCCGAGATGGCGCTGGGCATGACCTACCTGCGCACGCTCGACGCCGCCGGGGCGATCCCCGTCGTGCTGCCCCCGACCGGGACCGACCACCTGCAGGGCCTGCTCGAGCGCCTCGACGGCATCTGCCTGAGCGGCGGCCCGGACCTCGACCCCGGGGCCTACGGCGCCACCGAGCGCCACACGCAGCTCGGCCCGACCGAGCCGAGCCTCGACGCCTTCGAGCTCTCCCTGGCCAAGGAGGCGCTCACCCGCAACATCCCGATCCTCGCGATCTGCCGCGGCAGCCAGGCGCTCAACGTCGCCTGCGGGGGCACGCTGCACCAGCACATCGACGGCCACCGCCAGACCGAGGCGGCGACCGAGCCCACGCACGAGGTGCACATCGAGACGGGCTCCAAGCTGCACCGCATCACGCGCACGCGCACGCTCGCGGTCAACTCCTTCCACCACCAGGCGGTGGACCGGGTGGGGGACGGACTGAGCGTCACCGCGCGCGCGACCGACGGCACGATCGAGGGCATCGAGGGACCGGGCGCGTTCACGGTCGGAGTGCAGTGGCACGCCGAGACACTGTTCGCCCACCTGCCGCTGTTCGAGGCGCTGGTTAGGGCGGCTGCCCGTACCGAACTGCGCATAGCCGCGTGACAATCTGGGGCGGGTGCCCGCCCTTCGCCTCCGTGGCGTCGTCAAGCGTTTCGGCAACCTGACGGCTGTAGACCACCTCGACCTCGAGGTCCCCGAGGGAACCTGCGTCGGCCTGCTCGGCCCCAACGGCGCCGGCAAGTCCACCACGATGCGCCTGCTGACGGCGCAGGCCATCCCGGACGAGGGTGAGATCGAGATCCTCGGCCTCCCGCTGCCGCAGCGCAGCAAGGAGGCGCGCGCGCTGTGCGGCGTCGTCCCGCAGCTCGACAACCTCGACGTCACGCTCACGGTCGAGGAGAACCTGCGCGTCTTCGCCTACCTGTACCGCGTGCCGCGCAACGACCGCAAGGCCGCGGTCGAGCGCGCCCTGCAGATCGCGAACCTGACCGACCGCGCCGATACGAAGGTCGACAAGCTCTCCGGCGGCATGCGGCGGCGGCTGCTGATCGCCCGCGGCCTCGTGCACCAGCCGCAGCTGATCCTGCTCGACGAGCCGACCGTCGGCCTGGACCCGCAGGTCCGCCAGGAGCTGTGGGCGCTGATCGACCGGCTGCGCTCGGAGGGCGTCTCGATCCTGATGTCGACCCACTACATCGAGGAGGCCGAGCGCCTCGCCGACACCGTGACGATCATGTCCCACGGCCAGGCCGTCGCCACCGGCACCCCGCGCGACCTCATCACCGAGCACGCGGGCCACGAGGCCGTCGAGGTGTACGGGCCGCCGGCGAAGCTGCACGAGGTGGAGCAGGAGGCGAAGGCCGCCGGCTACGCCACGCGACGGACCGGCACGAGCATCAGCATCCTCAACGCCAACGGGTACGAGGGCGAGCGCCGGCCGACGAACCTCGAGGACGTGTTCGTCCTGCTCACCGGGGAGGAGATCGCGTGAGCGCGCCCAAGCGGCTCGGCCGCCTCGAGCGCCCCGCGCTGATGGGCGTCCTCGTGCGCGAGATCATCAACTTCGCCAGCTTCTGGCGCTCCTCGACCTTCAGCGCGACCGTCGAGCCGACGGTCTACCTGCTCGCGTTCGGCTTCGGCTTCGGGTCGCTGGTCTCCACCGTCGGCGGCTACGACTACGTCGAGTACGTCGGCACTGGGACGGTCGCCACCGCGGTGCTGTTCTCGTCCGCGTTCCCGGCCATGTTCGGGACGTTCGTCAAGTACAAGTTCCAACGCACCTACGACGCCATCCTCGCCGCCCCGGTGGACACGGAGGAACTGGTGACCGCCGAGGTGCTGTGGCTGAGCGTCCGCGCGGGGACGTACGGCTGCGCGCCGATGCTCGTCGCGATCGTCTTCGGCCTGGATCCGAGCTGGGGCATGCTGCTCGTTCCCTTCATCGCGATGATCGCCGGCTTCGGCTGGGCCTGCTTCGGCACGACGATCAGCGCGATCGTCAACTCGATCGACAACTTCAACTACATCACCAGCGCCGTCCTCACGCCGCTGTTTCTGGTCGCGGGCACGTTCTTCCCCATCGACGGCCTGCCGCAGTGGGCGCAGGTGATCGCGCAGATCAACCCGCTGTACCACCTCGTCGAGCTCGTCCGCCACGCCGTGTTCGGCTTCGAGCCCGGCGCGGACCTGATTCACCTGGGCGTGCTGGTGTTCTTCGCGCTGCTGATGTGGCGGCTCGCCATCCACTTCATGGAGAAGCGCCTCATCGCATAGGCGGCCCGAGCACGAACGGCCCGTCCAGGGCGCCACGGACGGCGCGCTGGACCTGCAGCTCGGCCTCGAGGTCCGCGATGTGCTCCAGGTGGTCGCTGTGGCGGCCGCGCAGGACCTGCGTGGCGAACAGCCACACCAGCCGGCCGTCGAGCTGGGAGCCGGCGACGTTGCGCAGCTCGTCCTCGGCCTCGTGCGCGGGCATCTGGATGCGATAGGAGTCGGGCGAGGTCAGCACGTCGTAGACCTCGGCGACGGCGAGGATGCGCGCCGTCATCGGGATCGAGTCTCCGGCCAGCCCGTCCGGGTAGCCCTTGCCGTCGATGCGCTCGTGGTGGGCGAGCACGGCCGCGGCGACCTCGCCCATGCCCTCGACGCGCAGCAGCAGGCGCGCGCCGTCCGCCGGATGGCGCTTGATCAGCCGCAGCTCGGCCGGGTGCAGCTCGCTGCGGCCGATCAGGATGTGATCGGGGAGCGCCTCCTTCCCCAGGTCGTGCAGCAGCCCCGCGGTGTGGACGACCGCCTGCTCGCGCTCGGACAGGCCCGCCGCCCGGGCGAGCTGGTGCGCGTAGTGGGCGACCGCCGCGGCGTGGCGCGCCGCGCTGGGATCGCGCAGGGCGAGCGTCTCCAGTAGCAGGCCGAGCATTCCCTCGTGGCGGACGTCGAGCTGATTGGTGCGGCGCTCGATCTCCTCCGAGTGCGCCTGGCCCTCGAGCAGCGCGCGCAGCAGCAGCTGGTAGACGCCGAGGGCGAGCGCGAACAGGCCGATGATCCAGGGGCCGAGGGCCTCGAAGCCGTAGACGGCCATCGCGGTCATCACAGCGCTGGCGATCTCCCACGGCAGCACCGGCACGAACACGCCGCGGAACATCTCCAGCAGTGAGCCGCCGCGCAGGATGCGGGTGTGGCCCGCGATCATCAGGAAGTTCAGGAGGTTCGCGACGAGGAAGACCGTGAAGACGGCGATCGCGTAGCCGCCCTCCATCGACTCCTCGTGCACCGCGTGCAGGACGATCCCACCGACCAGCGGGAAGGTCGTGTACGTGAGCAGGTTGTTGAGCAGGTACGTGCCGCGGACCTTGCGGCGCAGCGCGTCCACGAGCGCGCTCGCCAGGCCGAGGAACGCGGCCGGCGCGGGGCCGAGCAGCGCCATGGCGAGCACGAGGCCCGTGAACGAGCCCCCGATCCGGAAGCGCTTGGCGTCCAGCACCAGGATGTCGGAGCCGAGCACGAGCAGCGCGATGAGGCCGACGAGCGGCAGCGGCTCCCACTGGTTCTCGCCCGACAGGTAGGCCGCCGCGGCGAGCACGCCGATCAGCAGCACGCCCTGTGTGACCGCGGTCGCGCGCCGACGTCCCGCGTACGGGACACGCCCCGACGGCGCCCGTTCGGGCGGGGGCGCAGGGGCGTCCGCCACCGCGGCCGCTCTCACGACGGAGAGCGCCCAGGTGACCAGCCCAAGCCAGACGATCAGTGCGAGCCAGACGACCACAGGGAGCAAGTTAGTGCGTACCCCTGTTCACGCGCAATCAGGCTCGGACCTGAGGTTTGCCGCCGCCGCGACCGGTACGTCGATCTACAACCAAAAAGTCGGCCGATGAACACTTTCTGGTTTCGGTGTAGGACTTGCATTGGTGGGTATATTTCGGCGCGGCGGGGGTCAGCCCGCCTGTTCCGAATCCAACGACCGTCAGGGGGGTCATCATGGGTTGGCGGAACTAGTTCCGGTACGGATGCCGGCCCGGCGAGGCTGTAGGGGTCGCCGGGCCGGCAGTCCCGGTTCGTCCAGGCGGCGCGCGGTACCGTAGATGGGTCTATGCCCCAGGTGCTCGACATCGAACAGGCCGTGCTGCTGCTCGAGATCGAGCCTCCCTTCGACAAGCGCGACATCCAGCTTGCGCGCCGCAAGCTCGCGAAGGTCTGGCATCCGGACATCGCGCCGCCCGGGCGTCAACACGAGCACGAGCGCCACCTGAAGGCGATCAACGAGGCGGCCGACCAGCTCGAGCAGCTGGCCGAGCAGTCGCGCGGCGGGAAGGTCTCCAAGAACGCCGTCAAGGTCTCCGCCGCCGCCGCGCGCAAGCGCCGCGCGGAGGAGGGTGCTCGCGCGTACGCCGAGGAGCAGCGCCGGCGCGAGGAGGACGCCGACCGCGAAAAGCACGATCCGTTCGGTTCGCGCGTGCCCGACCACTCAGTGGTCCACCGCTACGCGCGCTGCCTGTCGTATCCGGAATGGGGCGTCGGCAGCGTCAACGGCATCTACTTCACGGGCCACGGGGACGACGTTCAGCAGTGGGCGCGCGTCTCCTTCCAGCCCGGCATTCGCACCGTGCCGGCCGGGTCGCTGCAGTTCGTCGACTTCTCCAAGCCCGACCCCGGCGCCGAGCGGGTGATGCGCTTCATGACCGCGGCCAAGCACGCGCTGGCCGAGGGCGACTTCAAGCTCGCCGCCCGCCGGCTCGTGTACGCGCGTGACGCGGAACCCGGCAACGCGCAGGTCCTGCGCCTGATGACGCTCGCGTTCTGGCAGGCCGGCGACTTCAGCGCCGCCGCGCGCAGCGTGCGCGACTGGATCCGCGCCGAGAAGGACCGTCCGGCGCCCTATCGCTACGCCGCACGCATCTACGAGGACATGGGAGCGCTGTCGCAGGCGGTCGACGCGGCCGAGCGCGAGGTGGCGGCCGCGCCACAGGACGCGTCGGCGTGGGAGCGCCTCGGCCGGCTGCGCATGCGCACCTTCGATCGCGAGGGCGCGCGCGAGGCGCTGGAACAGGCCCGGGCGCTCGCGCCGACCGAGGAAGGGCTGCTGGACCTGGCGCTCGTCGCGAACCTGATGGGCGACGTCGGGGCCGAGGTCAGTGCGTGCGAGCAGGCCACGACGCTGTTCCCGAAGAGCGCGGCGGCGTGGGCCCGCTACGCACACGCCCTCGCGCGCACGGACCGGGTGTCCGAGTGCCTGGAGGCGTGCGAGCGCGCGCTCAAGCTCGGCAACGATCCCGAAGTGCGCGACCTGCGTGATCAAGTGGCACGCATGGTCCCGCGCGAACTCAAGGCCGCTTAGTCCGCAGCGGGCGTTCGGGGAGCGCCCACGCCAGCACGAGAATCACGGCGGCGAGCGGGACACAGGCCACGAACACGGCGTGCGTGGCGGTGTTGAGCGCCTCCCGTGCGGCGTCCGGCACTTGCGCGGTGCCGGCGGTGAAGCGGTTCGGGTCGACGTCCGCGGGCAGCCGGGCGAGCAGCAGCGCGCCGAGCACGGCGACGGCGACGCTCCCGCCCATCGAGCGGAAGAACTGGATCGCGGCGGTGGCGACGCCGAGGTCGCTCGCCTCCACCCGGTTCTGGGTGGCGATCACGAACGTCTGGAACATCAGCCCCATCCCAACGCCGATCACGACCAGGTAGGCCGAGGCCAGAGTTCGCGAGGTGTCGGCGTCCAGCAACGTGAGCAGGACGGTCCCTGCGAGCACGAGCGTCGAGCCGAGCAGCGGGAAGATCCGGTAGCGCCCCGTCTTGGCGATCAACTGGCCGGAGGTGAAGCTCGCGGCGACCCAGCCGAGCGTGAGCGGGATGAGCACGACGCCGGAGCTCGTCGCGGAGGCACCCAGCACGCCCTGCATGTAGACGGGCACGTAGATCGTGATGCCGAAGAGCACCGCGCCGATCGCGAGCGCGGCGGACGTGGAGACGGCGAACGTGCGGCCGCGGAAGAGCGTGAGCGGGAGCAGTGGCTCCGGCGCGCGGCGCTCGACGAACAGGAACGCGGCGATCGCGGCGGCGCCGAGCGCGAAGCCGCCGAGCACCGGCACCGACGTCCACGCATAGTCGGTGCCCGCCCACGCGCAGGCGAGCAGGATCGACGACACCCCGACGCTCAGCACCGCCGCGCCGAGCCAGTCGATCCGGTGCTCGCGCGTGCGGTCGCCGGGGCGCATCGTGCGCATCACGACGACGAGCGCGAAAGCGGCCAGCGGCAGGTTGATGAAGAAGATCCAGCGCCACGACACGGTGTCCGTGAGCGTCCCGCCCAGCAGCGGCCCGGCGACCGCCGCCGTGGCCCACATCGAGCCGATGTAGCCCTGGTAGCGGCCCCGTTCCCGCGGTGAGAACAGGTCGGCGATCGCGGCCTGGCTGAGCGGCAGCAATCCGCCCGCGCCGATTCCCTGCAGCGCGCGGAACGCGACCAGCTGGCCCATGCTCTGCGCGAGCCCGCACAGCACCGAGCCGACCAAGAAGACGCTGATCGACACCACGAACAGCCGCCGGCGGCCGTAGAGGTCGCTCAGCTTGCCGTACAGCGGGACGGTGACCGTGCTCGCCAGCAGGTACGCCGTCACCACCCAGCTGAGGTGCTCGAAGCCCTGCAGGTCGGCGGCGATCTGCGGCAGCGCCGTCGCCACGATCGTCTGGTCGAGCGCGGCCAGCAGCGTCGCGAGCATGATCGCGGCGAACGCGACGAGCACCTGCCGCTGCGACCGTGCTTCGGTGGCCATCGAACCACCTACGGTACGAGCGGCGGGCGGCGATCAGCAGTGCCGCTGCGGCTCGAGCCGGCCGACGGGCACGCACAGGCTCTTGCCGGTCGGCGTGACGCCGCGGCGGATGTCGAAGCGCGTGACCTTGGTGATCATGTTCGGCGCAGCGACGGCGACCTCGACGCGGGTTCCCTGCCGCAGGCGCCGGCCCTTGAAGAGCCTGGTCAGCGACACCTCTCCGTGCCGGTCCGTCGTCGCGCGGCGGAGCTTGAAGGGGCAGCCGCGGCCTTCGCAGGTGACCGTGACCTGCGCGCTCGGGAGCGCGTCGCGCACGCGCATCGACCGGACCTTCGGGTTCGTCCGGGGCGTGACGGCCCAGTCGTGCTTGACGGCGCCCGGCATCTTCGCGGCCTGGTCGCCGCCCGCGCAGTCGTCGTCGCGGCCGTTGCCGGGGTACTCCCGGGCGCCGGGGAAGATGGCGTCGTTGGTGTCGTTGCAGTCGACGGTGTCGGGGAAGGTGTCGCCGTCACGGTCGAGCGCCGGCGCGGGCTGGGGGACCGGCGTCGGCGTCGCGCCCGGCGCCGGTCCGCCAGGGGCGGGCGTCGGCGCGGGCGACGGCGGGCGGCTGAAGGTGTTCGTCATGCACTCCGCGGCCGGCACCGTGCACAGTTCGAAGCGCACCGCCAGCACCGGGGCCGACAGGTTGAGCCGCCGCTCGAGGCTGCGGTAGACCGCGCTGCCGTCGGCGACCGTGTACTGGTCAAGGGCCTGGCCGGACGCGCCGAGCGCGGTCACGGTCATCTTCACCGAGTAGCTGTCCGGGGTCCCGCGGTCCTTGACCTGGCCGCGCGGGTGTGCGCTGTTCGCGGGCAGCGGCGCGCCCGTGCTCGGGTCCACGAACGGCTGATTGTCGACCCAGGCCCACGCCCACGCGGGCATCATGTCGACACGCTCGGCCTGCGCTGTTGCCACCACCAACAACATCAACGCCACCGTCACCGCGCCCGACACCGCCCGCATCATGGGCCAGCCTCTCAGATCAGCGGCTCCATTTCCAGCTGATCGGCGATCTCGCGCGCGACGGCCTGGAAGCGCGCGCGGGCCCGTTCGTCGCCGCTCCAGTCGAATCCGGACGCCGCTTCGACGCGGCCGATCAGCGGGTCGGCGGCGTGGTCGGCGGCCACGCGCAGCCAGCGGGCGGCCGCGAGCGCGGACTCGCGGTCACAGCGCTGGAGGATCTGCCCGGCGGCGATGCCGGCGTCGTCCTCGTCATCGGTGTCGTCGCCGTTGAAGGACCGCGTGAAGGCGCTCACGATCGCCGCCTCCGCCGCCGCGGTCAACGCCTGCACGCGATCGCCGATCCGCTGCGCCAGCGCGTGGCCGAGTGGGCCGAGCTCGCCGTCGAACCAGTGCAGCCAGGCGGTGTCGTTGAGCGGCTCACGCAGAGGATGGGCCGGGTCGGCGGCGATCTCGAGCAGCTGGCGGGCGGCGGCGCGGGCCAGGACGGGACCCCAGCCGAGCGTCCAGTCCTGCGCCGTGGCGTCGCCCTGCTCGAGCACGCGTTCGTCGAGCGCGACGACGGTGTTCGCGTGGAACTGGGTGACGATCGCGTCGAACACGACGCGCTCGGCGGGGCTGGACAACGCGCGCACCGACGTGACCCGGGCGGGATCGGCCCCGGTCGCGGCGCCGAGCGCGACGACCGCCTCGGCCTCACGCCGGGTGAGCGGCGTCGCCGACGCGATGAGTGTGTCCGCGAGGGCCTCCACCGCGCCGCGCTCGTGCGGCAGCCCTTCGACCACCGGCGCGAGCACGGCCGGATCGACCGGCTCGGCCGGGTAGAGGCCCGGCCACGTCGCTTCGTGGCGGCGCAGCGTGCCTTCGCGCGTGAGCACCATGACGGCGCCGAACGCGATCACGGCCACAGGCTCCTCACCCGTCTCCAGCACGCGCTCCGTGAGCGCCGCCACGTGGGCGACGGCCGTGCCCAGCCGCTCGGCGTCGAGCTCGATCTCCACGCACAGGTAGCGGTCCGGGTTGAACTCCCACGGCCCGCACTGGAACCGCCCGTGCCGGCCCGATTCGAGCGCGATGCTCAGCCCGAGCTCGTCGAAACGCCCGCGCCACACCTCCCCGGAGCGGTCGAAGCGATCCCGCGTGAACCCCAACCGCGTGATCACGCGGCGGCGCGCCGCCGCACCGGCGAGCACGATCGTGTACGTCAACGCCATGTCCGAAGCCTGGCGTACCCTGGTCGGCCCATGCGCTTGATCGTCGCCCGCTGCTCCGTCGCCTACACCGGCCGTCTCACCGCCCACCTGCCGGAAGCGCTGCGATTGATCATGCTCAAGGCCGACGGCAGCGTCCTCGTCCACGCCGACGCCGGCGGCTACAAGCCGCTGAACTGGATGACGCCGCCGACGGCCGTGATCGAGGAGGGCGAGACGATCACGGTGCGCAAGGTCAAGGGCGAGGACCAGCTCGAGATCACGCTGCACGAGGTGCTCAGCGACGTCACGCACACGATGGACTTCGACGCCGCCCGGCTGAGCAAGGACGGCGTGGAGGCCGACCTGCAGGTCGCGCTCGCGGACGCGCCGCACTGGTGCGGCGAGGGGTTCCGGCTCGTGCGGCGCGAATGGCCGACGGACATCGGCCCCGTGGACTTGATGTGCCGCGACGAGGCCGACGGCTGGATCGCGGTGGAGATCAAGCGCATCGGCACGATCGAGGCCGTCGAGCAGCTCAGCCGCTACCTCGAGCGGATCCGGCTGGACCCGGCCAAGGCGGACTGCCGGGGCGTGCTCGCGGCGACGATCGTCAAGCCGCAAGCACGCGTGCTGGCCGAATCGCGCGGGCTCACCTGGGTCGAGGTGGACCTCGCGGTGCTGCGCGGCGAGCGCGAGCCCGCGCTCACGTTGTTCGGCTAGTAGACGGCGTTCCCGTACAGCTGGAACGAGGTCTTGGCGAAGTCGCCGCCCTCGTACTTGTTCGCGATGTCGAGCACGACCGCGCCGGAGTTGATGAGCGAGGGCCGCGTGTAGAACGCGTTCATCCAGCCGTCGATCGCGCCGCCGTCGTAGTCGTCGCTGTTGCAGCTCGCGCCCTCGAACATCTTCGCGAACACCTCGAAGCGGTTCATGTTGAGGTCCTCGCGCTTGAGCGTGATCTCGAGGTCGATGCGGACCTCGCCGCCGGCGCAGCGGCTGACCTTGAACAGCTTGGACGTCTGGCCGGTGATGCGACCCACGTACAGGTTGGAGAGGTCGAATGTCTTGACCTCGTTGGCGCCGAAGGTCTCATGGTCGGTGATCGTCAGGTAGGAGCCCGGGGTGAAGTAGTAGTCGGTGCCGGTGGGCGTGGCGGCCTGAGCGCTGCCGGCGCCGGCGAAGAGGAGGGCGGCGGCGCTCAGCAGGGCGGGGAGGATCTTGTTCATGGGCCGCATGCTCCCGGCCTGGGCCCGCCCCGTCGTCGGGGAACCGTCCCTGATCTTTGCGCAGTGCGGTCAACCACACCCCTCCCGATACGGCTGGCCTAGCCCTTTCCGGAGATCACTTCCCAGGCGCGGCGGAGCTTCTCGTGCAGCTCGCTGCGGTCCAGGTCCGCGGGCTCGGCGCTCATCGTCGCCGGGTTCTCAGCCGGTTCGGGCAGCTGCTCCACCTCACGCTCGCTCAGCGTCAGGGTCACGCCGCCGTCCTCGTCCATCTGCGCGACCTGCGGTGCGTCGACGAAGCGGTGCCCGCCGGGCCCGGTCCTCACGTCGATCACGAGCCCGTCGAAGATGTCGGCAGCGCTGTCGGCCAGGACGTGCTCGACCTTGCCGACCTCGGTCCCGTCGCTCGCGCGCACGGTCGCGCCGGCTTCCAGCGTGTAGTACGAGGCCATCGTCACTCTCCGTTCAGGGTCAGGATCAGCGAGCGCGCGCCGCCGTGGTCGCGGTGCTCGCACAGGTAGATGCCCTGCCAGGTACCCACTGCGAGCCGTCCGCCTGCCACCGGCAGCGTCAAGGACGGCCCGAGCAGGGACGCCTTGATGTGCGCCGGCATGTCGTCGGGCCCTTCGATCGTGTGCGTCCAGAAGCGCGCGTCCTCGGGCACGGCCTCGTTGAACCAGGTCTCGAAGTCCTCGCGCACGTCCGGCGACGCGTTCTCGTTCAGCGTCAGCGAGGCGCTCGTGTGCCGGATGAACACGTGCAGCAGGCCCACCCGCAGCCGCTGCAGCTCGGGCAGCGCCTCGAGCACGTCACGCGTGATGAGGTGAAAGCCGCGCGGTCGCGGCCGCAGGGTCACTTCCCGCTGAATCCACATCACGGAATCCTGGCAGCCCGCATGTCCACGCGGTCGCCGCGGAACGGGACGCCCTCGGCCTCGAGCAACGCGCGCTGGCGCGCACCCTTGGCGAGTGAGCCGTCGGCGCGGACGATCCGCCACCACGGCACGTCCTCCTCCGTGTGGGCGAGCACCGTGCCCGCGAAGCGGGGCGCGCCCGGCGAGACGTCGCCGTACGCGCGCACGAAGCCCTCTGGCACCGCGCGGATGCGCGCGAGCACGGCGGCCTCCCTATCGTCCGGTGCATGCGCCATGGGACGTATTCAATCGTGGCCCGCGACCCGGCGACGGGTGAGCTCGGGGTGGCCGTGCAGTCGCACTGGTTCTCCGTCGGCCCGCTGTGCGCGTGGGCGCGTGCGGGCGTCGGCGCCGTCGCGACGCAATCGGTGGTGGAGCCCGCCTACGGGCCGAACGCCCTCGACCGCCTGGCCGACAAGATCCCGGCCGCGCAGGCGCTCGGCGAGCTGCTCGCGGCCGACCCGCTGGCCAAGGTGCGCCAGGTGGCGCTCGTCGACGCGCACGGCCACGTCTCCACCCACACGGGCGGGGACTGCATCGCGCACGCCGGCCACGTCGCGGGCGACACCTTCAGCTGCCAGGCGAACATGATGGCCGCCGAGACGGTGCCGGACGCGATGGCGAGCGCCTTTGCCGCGGCCACCGGGCTCTTCCAGGACCGCCTGCTCGCCGCGCTGGAGGCGGCGGAAGGGCAGGGCGGCGACGTCCGCGGCCGCCAGTCCGCCGCGATGATCGTGGTCCCGCCGGAGGGGGAGCCGTGGCGCCGGACCGTGGACCTGCGCGTGGAGGACTCGCCCGAGCCGCTGGTGGAGCTCAAGCGGCTCCTGACCCTGCAGCGCGCCTACGACCTGGCGGGTGCGGGGGACGAGCTGCTCGCCGCGGGGCGGACGGAGGAGGCCGGCGAGCTCTACGACCGGGCGGCCAAGCTCGCGCCCGAGTCCGACGAGCTGCTGTTCTGGGCCGGCCTGGCCCGCGCCCAGGCCGGTGACCTGGACGCTGGAGTGGCTGCGGTGAGGAGAGCCGCGGAGGTCAACCCGAACTGGTTGACGCTCTTGTCGCGGCTCTCACCCGAGTTCGCTCCGGCCGGAGAATCAGTGCGTCAGCAGATCACCTGAAGGTGGAACGAGCCGCGCGTCGGCGCCGGGGTCGGCGTGCCGCCGTCGTTGCCCCAGTTGACCGCGACCTGGTTGGCCTGGTTGGCGACCGCGGACACGCCCGGGGTCACGTCGCTCGGCGAGCCCACCGGGGCGGCCGTGTACGAGCACTTGCTGACGTCGCGCTTGAAGTCGACCGTGTAGACGGAGTTGCCGTCGACGGTGGCGCGCGTGACGGTCGGGCCGGTCGGGCCGGCGGCAGTCGGGGTCGCGTCGCCGCCCGGATCGGAGATCGCGGCGAAGGTGAGGCTGGTGGCGGCCGCGAAGTCAGCGGCCTCCTTGCCGTCGAGCTTGTCGGAGTTCAGGCCCGTGGCGACGCCCGTGGCGTTGGTCGTGAACGGGGCGCCGGACTTGTCGCCGCCGATGTCGATGCGGCCGCCTTCCTTGCCGACGGTGATGAACTCGAACGCGCGGCCGCCCTTGAGGTTGACCGAGCGGATGCAGGGCTCGTTGCCCGGGTTGGAGCGGCAGCCGTAGATCGCGCCGCCGCCGTCGCCGTCGCGCTTGTTGGACTGACGCGTGCCGAACGTGGTGTTGTCGGCGATGATCTCCGTCTCGGAGTTCAGCGCAAGCGCGGGGTTGCTGGACGGGTTGCGCTTGCCGAGCAGGAGGTTGCGCCCCTCGCCGAAGCCCACCGCCACCGACGGGATGCCGAGGGCGAGGATGAGGGAGCAGATGACCGCGGCGCGGCCGGAGAACCGGAATCGCTTCATGTCCTGTGCGACACCGTGGGCCCAGCCAAGTTGCGCGGCTGCAACGGTTCGCCCAGCGCTTCGTCCGGTCCGTTACGAAGCAAAACCGCCCCGCGTAACAAACGCGGGGCGGTTTCGTTCAGGGCGACTAACGCTCCCCGGGGAGCTTGTCCGGGTTGACGGACACCGGCACGGTGGTGTCCAGCGCGGTGCGGATGATCCGCGTCTGCTCGACGGTGTGCGCGGCCGGGTAGCCCTCGCCCGGCGAGGCGCGCTCCGGCCGGCCGACGTACCCGAACTCGATGTCCGGCGGCAGGATCTGCAGCAGGCGAGGCGACATGTGCGCGCGGGCGCCCATGTTGCGCGGCTCCTCCTGCACCCAGAGGACCTCCTTGAGGTTCGGGTAGCGCCCGACCTCCTCGAGGATCTGCCCCTGCGGGAACGGGTACAGCAGCTCGACGCGGGTGATCGCGACGGACTCGTTGTTCTCGCGCGTGGCGTGGCCCTTGAGGTCGTAGTAGATCTTGCCGGTGCACAGCACCAGCCGGGTCACCTTCTCCTCGTCGATCCGCGGCTCGGCGAGGACCGGGAAGAAGCGGCCCTCGGCGAGGTGCTCGATCCGCGACGTCGCCTGCGGCAGGCGCAACAGGGACTTCGGGGTCATGATCACCAGCGGGCGCTGCTTGGCGACCCGCGCCTGGCGGCGCAGCATGTGGAAGTACTGCGACGGCGTCGTGAGGTTGGCGACGCGGATGTTGCCCTCCGCGGCCAGCGAGAGGAACCGCTCCAGCCGGCCGGAGGAGTGCTCCGGACCCGAACCCTCGTAGCCGTGTGGCAGCAGCAGCGTCAGGCGCGTCGTCTGGCCCCACTTCGACAGCGCGGACACGATGAACTGGTCGATGATGACCTGCGCCGAGTTGACGAAGTCGCCGAACTGGGCCTCCCACAGCACGAGCGTCTCCGGCGCCTCCATCGAGTAGCCGTACTCGAAGCCGAGGCACGCGATCTCGCTCAGCGGCGAGTTGTGCAGCTCCATCGGCGCCAGCGCGCCCGGCAGGGACTGGATCGGCGAGATCCGCTGCCCCGTCTTCGGGTCGTGCAGGACGAGGTGACGCTGCGAGAACGTGCCGCGCTCGGCGTCCTGGCCGGTCAGGCGCACCGGCGTGCCCTCGGTGAGCAGCGACGCGTAGGCGAGCGCCTCGGCCTGCGCCCAGTCGATGCCGCCGTCGGGCCCGATCGCGGTCCGCCGGCGCTCCAGCTGCTTGATCAGCTTGGGGTGCACGGTGAAGCCCTCGGGGATCCGCAGCAGCTCCTCGTTGAGCGTCTGCAGACGGTCCTTCGAGACTTGCGTCTTGACGTCCGGCGAGGCCGAGCGGTCCAGCTCGTAGCCGCCCGTCGGCTGCTCGTTGCCCGCGCTGGCCAGCTGCTCCTTGAGCTCGCGGTGGCGCTTGGCGAGGTCGTCCCAGATCTCGGCGGCGACGGCGTCGGCTTCCTCTTGGGTGATCGTGCCGTCGTTCACCAGCGACGCCGCGAACAGCTCCCGCACCGGCTTCTTGGCCTTGATCTTGGCCGTCATCTCCGGCTGCGTGTAAGCGGGCTCGTCCGCCTCGTTGTGGCCGTAGCGGCGGTAGCCGATCAGGTCGATCAGGACGTCGTGGCCGAACTCCTGGCGGAACGCGAACGCAAGCCGCACGGCGCTCACGCACGCGGCCACGTCGTCGGCGTTGACGTGGAAGATCGGCACGTCGAAGCCCTTCGCGAGGTCGGAGGCCCAGCGCGTGGAGCGCGAGTCGTCCGGGTCCGTCGTGAAGCCGACCTGGTTGTTCTGGATCAGGTGCAGCGTGCCGCCGACGGTGTAGCCGTCCAGCGCCTGCAGGTTGAACGTCTCCGCCACGACGCCCTGGCCCGGGAAGGCCGCGTCGCCGTGCAGGACGATCGGCACGGCGGCGCTGGTGTCCAGCTGCGCGTGCGTCCCCTGGCGCGTGGTCTGGATCGCGCGCGTGGCGCCGGTCACGACGGGCGCGACGTACTCGAGGTGCGACGGGTTGGACTCCAGTCGCACGAGCACGCTGTCGGTGTCGCCGCACTGATAGGTGCCCTGGGCGCCGTGGTGGTACTTGACGTCGCCGGTGCCGCCCTGCGGGATCGTGGTTACGGCCTCGATCGAGGACGCTCCCTCGAACTCGCGGAAGATCGTCTCGTACGCGCGGCCCAGGTTGTGGGCCAGCACGTTCAGACGGCCGCGGTGGGCCATGCCGATGACCACCTCGCGCGCGCCCTCGGCGGCCGCGAGCTGGATCATCTCGTCGAGCATCGGGACCGTCATGTCCAGGCCCTCGACCGAGAACTGCTTCTGGCCCAGGTACGCCTTGTGCATGAAGCGCTCGAGCGAGTCCACCTGCGTCAGGCGGCGCAGCAGCGCATGCTTCTCGTCCGCCGACAGCGGCTTGCGGAAGGCGCCCGTCTCGATCTTCTCGCGCAGCCAGACGCGCTGGCGGTGCGAGGCGATGTGCTCGATCTCGTAGGCGATCGTGCCGCAGTAGGTCTCGCGCAGGCGCGGGATGACGTCCGCGAGCGTCTCGCCCGGGACGCCGACACGCAGGATCGAGGCCGGGATCTTGGCCATCAACTCTTGCGAGAGGCCGAGCGGCTCGGGATCGAGCGCGGGGTCGCCCTCGGGCTCGGAGCCGAGCGGGTCCAGGCGCGCGGCCAGGTGGCCGTGCGTGCGGTGCGCCTTGATCAGCGACATCGCGGCCTGGACCGCCTGCAGCAGCTCCAGGTTCGGCTCGGCCGAGGTGGCCGGCGCCGGCTCGGTCTTGGTCTCCGGCGTCGCGGCGGCGATGGCCTGGGGCGTCGGGGCGGTGGGCGCCGCGCCGATCTCCACGCCGAGGTCGGAGAAGACCTGCTCGTAGAAGCCGTGCTCGCCCTGCAGGTACTGCTCGACCACCTGCAGGAACTGACCGGACTCGGCGCCCTGGATGATGCGATGGTCGTAGGTCGACGTCATCGTCATCACCTTCTCGGCGCCGATCGTGGCGCCGATGGCCCCGAGGCCGGGCGGGTAGCCGATGGCGCCGGTGGCGACGATCGTGCCCTGCCCGTTCATCAGGCGCGGCACGGACGCGATGGTGCCGATGCCGCCGGGGTTGGTGAGCGAGACGTTCGCGCCCTGCAGGTCGTCGGCGGTGAGCTTGTTGTCGCGCGCCTTGCCGATCAGGACGTTGAAGGCGTCCAGGAACTGCGGGAACGTGAGGCGCCCGGCGTCCTTGATCACCGGGACCATGAGCGTCCTGCCGCCGCCCTTCTTCTCGACGTCCACGGCGATGCCGAGGTTCACGCCGCCGTCGTCGATCACGTGCGGCTTGCCGTCGATCTCGGCGAAGTGCGTCGCCATGACCGGCATCTGCTCGGTCGCCGCGCGGGCGATCGCGTACGCGATCAGGTGCGTGAAGGAGACCTTCTGCCCGCCGGCCTTGAGCTGCTTGCGGTAGCCGTCGAGCGTGGTGACGGTGAAGGTGCGGAACGAGGTCGCGGTCGGGATCGCGCGCGACTCGTCCATGTAGCGGGCGAGCATCGCGCTCGCGCCCTTGAGCAGGGTCTGCTTGCCCTCGGTCGGAGCCGGCGCGGACGGCGCGGCGGTGGCGCCGTTGGACTCGAAGTTCAGGACGTCGGCCTTGCCGATGCGGCCGTTGGGGCCCGTGCCCTTGACCTTGCTGAGGTCGATGCCCTGCGCGGCGGCGACGCGCTGCGCGACCGGCGTGACCTTCAGGCCCTCGGGCGTCTCGACGGTCTGGCTGTCGGCGTCGGTGCCGGGGCGGGAGTCGGTGACCTCGGGTGCCGGGGCGGCCTGCTTCGGAGCGGCGCCGTTGCCGCTGGTCATGCGGGCGATGACCTGGCCGACGGTGACGGTGTCGCCGGCCTCGGCCAGCAGCTCGGTGATCGTGCCGGCCGCGGGGGACGGGACCTCGGCGTCCACCTTGTCGGTGGAGATCTCCACGAGCGTCTCGTCCTCGGCGACGCTGTCGCCGACGGCCTTGGACCACTCGAGGATCGTGCCCTCGGAGACCGACTCGCCCATGGCGGGCATCTCGATCTCGATGACGGTGCCCTCATCGCCGCCGTCGCCGGGCGGACTGTCGCCCTCGTCCTCGTCGGCATCGCCTTCGAGCGCGGGGCCGGAGCCGTCGCTCGGTGCGATCTCGGCGAGAACGCTGCCGACACCGATCGTGTCGCCCTCGGCGGCGTGGATCTTGACCACGGTGCCGGAGACCGGTGAGGGAACTTCCGCGTCCACCTTGTCGGTGGAGACCTCGACCAGTGTCTCGTCTTCGGAGACCTCGTCGCCTTCCTGCTTATGCCACTCCAGGATGGAGCCCTCGGTGACCGAGTCGCCCATCGGGGGCATGACCACTTCGACCGTGGTGTTTACCGCCATATCAAGGTCCTAGACCATATCGCGTTGAGGGATTCTCGGCGCTGCTTTCGGACGCCGCTCTGCACACAAATCCGATGCTGCCCGCAAAGGGCCCTACCCCACCGACGACCGCGACCATCACCCCGAGCCAGAGCGGGATCACGCGGCGTCGCACTGCGTCCACGCATAGCAGCGACATGAAGATCCAGCCGATGCCGTGCGCCCAGCCCAACACGTACTTCACATCGTCTAACACGCCTGCAATCGAGACGACCAGCAGGGCCGTGTAGACGGCCGAATGGACGAACGACAGATACTTCAGGGTGCGGAAGCTCATGCGGGGCTTTCGGTAACTAGCAACGTGGCCATCCGCCGAAGTTGCGGATGTGCTTCTTCAGGCCAACTTTCCGGGTCGGCGGGCCACCATGCGTGGGCGTCGTGCTCGGGGTCGCGCGTGACCTGCGCGCCCGGCGCAAGCCACGCCTGGCCGATCAACATCGCCATGTTCCCGGGCGTCGCGAGCAGGGCCTCGACCTGAATGCGCTCGGGCTCGACGCTCCACTCCTCCTGCAACTCCCGTCCCAGTGCGAGCTCGGGCCGCTCGCCCGCGTCGACCGCGCCGCCGGCGCCGAGCGCCCACACGCCGGCCCAGCTGGCCACCCACGGCGCGCGCCGGCCGGCGAGCCAGCGGCCTTCGTGGTCGCGCACGACGCACAGCACGCTCAGGGCGCCGACGGAGTCGCCGATCAGCCGCAACGCCCAGCGCATCTCCTCGAGCTCGAGCCGCAGGTCGCCGTCCTCGGCGGTGAAGCCCACCAGGCGCGCGGCCACGCCGTCGTGCGCGGGTGAGCCGCGGTCGCGCAGCTCCTGGATGACGCGATCGGCCGCCGCGCTGTGCTCGGGCGAAGGCTCGTACGTCGTGCCGCTCCAGTGCGAGGACACCCGGTCCAGCGGCCACGGCCCGCGCGCGAGGATTCCGGGTGGGTAGGGCAACACGCTGAGACTAGCTCGCCGCGCGAGCTCGAGCCCCTAGGGCGAGAACTCGCAGCGAAGTGGCCCCTGGGCCACTCTCGCCGGGTACCCTTCCGGACGTGAGCGTCGAGGCTTCCAGCAAGAACATGAAGGTCGTGTGCGATGCGAAGGAGCATCACGACAAGACGTGCCGCTGGAAGGGCAAGGCCACCGAGGTCCACATGGCGTTCTTCGACATCGAGCGCCTGGGCTGGGAAGAGGGCGACGTCATCTGCGGCCTGGTCGTCGTCGCTGACGGTTCCGTGACCTCCGGTCGCCTGCGGGTGACGTGCGACGCCGAGCCGGACGGCGGCGGCCGCAAGGAAGAGGAAGAGGTCGAGGAGGTCGTCGACGCGGTCTCCACGCGCGAGCTGCAGCCGGTCGGTCCCGGCTACGGCTCGTCAAACACGTTCCGCTGCTGCTGACACCCGACGGCTCCGGCACTCGGCGATCGCGCCCATGTGCTCGTCGCCCCAGTCGCCGAGCGGGATCAGCGCCTCGTTGAGCGACTGACCGAGCGGGGTCAGCGAGTACTCGACGCGCGGCGGGATCTCCGGGTAGGCCGTGCGCTGGACGAGCCCGTCGGCCTCCATCTGCCGCAGCTGCTGGATCAGCATCTTCTCGCTGATGCCCTTCACGCCGCGGCGCAGCTCGCCCGGCCGGCGCGGACGCTCGGCCAGCGCCCACAGGATCGAGACCTTCCACTTGCCGCCGATCACCTCGACCGCGGCGTCCAGCCCGCACTCGTACGGAGGGACGATGTCGTCAGCGCTCATCGTGTTTCTCACTTTGAAGTAGGTACCCCACTTTTGCGTAGGTACTTGACGATCGTACCGTGCCCCCGGACCATCGTCGCCATGACAGAGCACAAGCCTGCAGTCACGGTGATCGGGCTCGGCGCGATGGGCAGCGCGCTGGCTTCGACGCTGGTCGCCGCCGGGCACCCGACCACCGTCTGGAACCGCACGCCGCGCACCGTCGAGGGCGCCACCGCCGCCGCGAGCGTGGCCGACGCGATCGCCGCGAGCCCGCTCACGCTCGTCTGCGTCGCCGGCGCCGACGTGGCCGAGGACCTGCTCGCCGGGGCCGGCGACCTGACGGGGCGCACGATCGTCAACTTCACCACCACGACGACCGCCTCGACGAGCGCGGCGGGCGAGCGCGTGGGCGCGCAGGGCGGGACCTACATCGACGGCGCCATCCTCGCCGTGCCGCCCGCGATCGGGACGGAGACGGCGCTGCTGTTCGTCAGCGGCGGCGCTCCGGCCGCGCTCGAGACGCTCGGCACGGTGATGGAGGTCGCCGACGCCTCGCTGTGGGACCTCGCGCTGCTGAGCGGGATGTACGGCATGGTCGGCGGCGCGCTGCAGGCGTTCGCGCTCGTCCGCGCCGCGGGCGGGACCGCGACAGAGCTGAGCGGTCTGCTTGCCTCGTTCGTGGCCGAGATGGCGGGCGACCTGCCCGGGATGGCCGAGCGGGTCGAGGCCGGCGAGCACCCGACCGCGAGCCCGCTGGCGATGCAGGCGGCGGGCGTCAAGCTCACCGACGTCGCGCGCGAGTACGGCGTGCGCGCGGACCTGATGGCGCCGATCGAGGCGCTGATCGCCGAGGGCGTCGCCGCGGGCCACGGAGACGAGGACCTGTCCGCGCTCGTCGAGCTTCTGCGCGAGCCGGTGGCGGCATGAGCGGGCGCTACGCGGGACGGACCGCGGTGATCCTCGGCGGGACGCACGGCATGGGCGAAGCGACCGCCGCGCTGCTGCGCGCCGAGGGCGCTTCGGCGCTGGTCACGGGCCGGCGCGCGGGCGACGTCCACGTCGACCTCACGCGCCTCGCGGACCTCGACGCGCTCGCCGAGGCCGTGCGCGAGCGCTTCGGGCAGATCGACCTGCTGCACGTCAACGCCGGCTATGCGCAGCTGGAGCCGCCGGAAGCCGTGACCGAGAGCTCGTACGACCGCACGTTCGACGTCAACACCAAGGGCGCGTTCTTCGCCGTGCAGAAGTTGGCGCCGCTCGTGCGCGACGGGGGCGCGATCGTCTTCACGAGCTCGGTCGCCGACCAGGGTGGCTCGCCCGAGATGATCGTCTACGGCGCGGCCAAGGCGGCGGCGCGCTCCATGGTCGCGGGGTTCGCTGCGGCGCTGGCGCCGCGCGGCATCCGCGTCAACGCCGTGAGCCCCGGCTTCATCGACACGCCGTCGTACGGCATCGAGGGGATCAGCGACGAGGACCGGGCGGCGTTCCACGCCGTCGGTGACGCCGTGACGCCCATGCGCCGCCACGGAACCGCCGAGGAGGTCGCCCGCGCGGTCGTCTTCCTCGCGTTCGAGGCGACGTTCACCACCGGCGCGCGCCTGGCCGTGGACGGTGGCCTGGGCGAAGCGCTCGACGTACCCGCCGCGGCGTAGATTCGTCCAGCTGAGGCTTTCCCCCGCGCTCGCGAGCTACCGTGCGGCGGCGATGTCTCGCCTCACCCTGCTCCTCGCGCTCGTGCTGACGGCGCTCGTGGCGCCCGCCGCGCACGCCAACCTGCTGACCAACGCCTCGTTCGAGCGGCCGTCGTTCGCCGGCTGGGCGCCGTACGGCGGCAACCAGATGGACGTGGGCACGCTCACGACGCCGGGCGTCGCGCGGGAGGGCGCCGGGGTCGGCGTCGCACAGACCGCGCAGAGCGGCAACTCGTTCCATCAGGACGTCACCACCACGGTGCTGGCCCGGCGCAGCTACAGCCTGTCGATGTGGGTCAAGTCGGCCAACGGCCAGCCCGTGAAGGCGACGCTCGCGCTGTTCGGCATCCTGCACACCGAGACCGAAGGCACGGGCACGAACTTCACGGCGGGCGGCGAGTGGACGCTGGTGACGGCCACGCTCAACACGCAACGCGAGCACAGCGCGCTGCGGGCTCAGGTGTACATGCACACGACGGGACAGGGGCTGCTCGTCGACGGCGCCCAGCTGCACGACGTGGGCCTGGACAACAGCTCGTTCGAGCTCGGGTCGCCGGCGGGTTGGAGCGCGGACCTCGAGGCCTCGGCGGCCAAGATCGACGACGGCGCGCGCGACGGGTTGTGGGCGGGCGTCGTCGGCACCGCCGTGGCCAACCGGTCGATCTACCAGGACCACGGCGTCGGCGTCGGCCCGGGCGCGAGCTACACGTTCTCGGTCTGGGTGCGCTCGGTCAGCGGCCAGCCCGTGAGCGGCACCGCCGTGCTGTGGGGCCTCGGCGACACGCCCGAGGAGTCCTCGGCCACGAGCTTCACCGCCGGAGCCGGTTGGAGTTTGGTCAGCGCGACGCTCAGCCCGGTGCGCGGCCACTCGACCCTGCGCGCGCAACTCTTCATGGTCACGCCGGGCATCCAGATGTACGTCGACGGCGCGCAGCTGCGCACCAACGAGCTCGGGAACGCCTCCTTCGAGCAGGGGTTCTTCCGCAGCTGGGACCGCTTCCCGCGCGGCGCGCTCACCGCGTCCACCGAGGTGACCGCCGGCGTGGCGCGGGAGGGCAGCGGCTACGGCGCGGTCCGCACCGAGGTGCCCGGACGCTCGTTCGTGCAGGAGGCGCCGATCGCGCTGAAGGCCGGCCAGAGCCGCTCGTTCTCGGTCTGGCTGCGCTCGCCCACGGGCGCGCGCGGGTCCGTCGTGCTCACCGGCTCCAGCGGTGAGAGCGGCGCGACGCCGTTCTACGTCGGGCCGCGCTGGACGCTCGTCTCGGCCCCGCTGGACGCCGGCACCGACCACGGCGGCCTGCGCGCGGAGGTCGTGCTCGACACGCCCGGCGCCGAGCTCGACGTCGACGGCGCCTCGCTGAGCGCCGGCAACGCGCGCGACGACGCGCTCCTGACCGGGCCGGACGTCGCCCCGCCGCCGCCCGCGCCGGACGGCGACGGGGACGGCATCCCGGACTCCGCCGACGTGTGCCCGACGATGAAGGGCGGCGCCATCCGCCGTGGCTGCCCGCTCGGGCTCACCAACGACACGTCGATCAGCTACGCGCGGACGCGACGCGGGATCCGCGTGCTCCGGTACTACGTCGAGGCGACCAAGGGCGCGCGCGTGGTCGTCACCTGCTCGCGCGGGTGCAAGAAGACCGTCACCAAGGGCAAGGGCAACAAGCGCATCCAGATCAAGCGCCTGCGCGGCCGGACGCTGCGCAACGGCGCGCGCATCACGGTCCGGGTGACGATGCCGGGGCGGTTGAGCGCGACGGTGGTCGACAGGGTCGCCAAGCGCCGCCGGGTCGCCGGCCGGCGGGCCTGCTTCGTCCCGGGCACGACGAAGCCGAAGATCACCTGCTGAGGTAGAAGGCGGTCTCCGCGCGGCCGAGCTCGGTGACGGGCTCGTCGTCGTAGATCCACTCGCGCGCGATCCGGTGCCAGTTGCCGCGCGCGCGCAGCTGGCCGAGGACCGCGAGCGTCAGGGTCTCCACGCGGCGGCCGAAGATGTGGTCGGCGGGGAGCGTCTCGTGGCGCATCTGGCCGAAGTGCTCCGAGCGCGGGTCGGCCATGTCGATCATCACCTGCGTGGCGATCTCGGGCGTCAGCTCGAGCTCCTCGTCGGTCAGGTACCACCAGGTCGCGTCGAGGAACTGTGAGAGCAGCTTGTCCGGGCGGAACTTGTCCGGGCGCTTAAGCAGGCCGCCCTCGGCCCAGATCTCCCACAGGCGCTCGGCGTCGCCCTCGTGGCCGGCGCGCTGGGTCTCGAGCTCGAGGTCGATCAGGTGCTTCGGCATCACCTTGAACAGGCCGAAGTCCAGGAACGCGACGCGCTCGTCGGGCAACAGCAGGAAGTTGCCGGGGTGCGGGTCGCCTGAGAACTGCCGGTGGCGGTACATACAGCCGAAGTAGAAGCGGAAGACGATCTCGCCGACCCGATCGCGCGTGGCCTGGTCGGCCTCCTTGACCGAGTCGAACCCAACGCCCCGGACGAACTCGCTGGTCAGGACCTTCTCCGCGCTGAGCTCGCTCACGACCGGCGGGACGACGATGAACGGGTGGCCCTTGAAGATGCGGGCGAGCGCGCGCTGGTTCTGCGCCTCGAGCTCGTAGTCGAGCTCGTCGTAGATGCGGCTGCGGATCTCCTCGGCGGTGTTCTTGACGTCGAGGCCGGGCGCAACCCGCTTCATCAGCCGCAGGATCATCCCGAGGTTCTGCATGTCCGCCCGGACCGCCGCGGCGACGCCCGGGTACTGGACCTTGACCGCCACCTCGCGGCCGTCGTGCAGCCGGGCGCGGTAGACCTGGCCGATCGAGGCGGCGGCGATGGCCTCGGAGTCGAACTCCGCGAAGTGCTCCTTCAGCGGCCCGCCGAGCTCGCTCTCGATCACCTTGCGCATGCCCGCGAAGGAGACGTTCGGCGCGGCGTCGCGCAGCTTGGCCAGCTTGCGCTGGAACTCCTCGCGGTGCTCCTCCGGCACGAGCCCGACGTCGAGGAAGCTCATCACCTGCCCGAGCTTCATCGCCGCGCCCTTCATCGTGCCGAGCGCGGTGACGATCTGCTCGGCGGCCTCCAGGTGGCGGCGCTCGAGCGCGGCGCTGCGTCCCTCCTCGGAACGGGCGATGTTCGTCGCGCGCGTGCCCAGGTGCCTCGCCGCCTGGCCGGCGGCGAGGCTGGACACCCTCGCCGTGCGCGAGATGCGCGAGGTCGGGATCTTGTCCTTGGCCACTAGGGGGTCGGCGCGATCGTGGGGGTGGTGGTCGGGGCGACCTGCGGCGTCGGGGTGGCTTGAAGCGGCGGTGTGGCGGTGGGGGAGGCCGACGGGGTGGGCGTCGCCGTCTCGGTGACCGTCGGCGTGGGCGTCTCGGTCGCCTCCGGCGTCGGGGTCTCCGTCGCCTGCTCCGTGGCCGTCGGGGTCGCGGTCGGCGTGGGTGTCTCCTCGACGTCGCGGCTGCCGCCGAAGACGCTCGTGGAGCGGCCCTCGCCGCCGCCGACGGAGTGGCCGAAGATGGCGAGCTCGGACGCCGTCACGACACCCGCGCCGATGACCGCCGCCACGAGCCCGGTCGCGATGCCGAGCTTCCACGGGAAGCCGCGCCGTCTGCGCTCCGGGGCCCGCAGGCCGAAGGGATCGTCCTCATCGCCCCATCGGGGTACCCGTTCCGGGCCTTCGCCGCGCGCGCCGACGCCCGTGGGCTGCTCGGCGCGCACCGCGGCGCCCGTCCCGGTCCGGCGGGTGACGCGCGGGACGGTCTGCGTGATCACCTTCGTGGGGCGGTTCAGGGCCTCGGTGACGAGGGCCACGATGATCGGGGTGACGGCCGTCGCGATCAACGAGCCGCGCTCCCAGAACATGGGGACGACCACCGCCGCGGCCACGGCGGAGAGGCTCGAGATCAGGAGGGTGGAGAGCTGGAGGCCGCCCTGTCTGTCTTCCTTGGGGTCGGGGCTCACCCCATCGACACTAGCGTTCGATCTTGGAGCCCGGAACGATGTCGTCGCGACCGTCGGGCCAGCGCACCCAGGCCTTGTGACCGCCGTCGTAGTCGTCGCCCAGAAGGATCAGGGTGGCGTCCTCGCCGAGCGCCTTGCAGGGCTCGTCGCCCTCGGGGTCCAGGCCGCGCCAGAGACGCACGAACTTGTTGTGCTCGAGCTCGTCGCCGACGGTGCTCGGCTCCGTGTGGCCGGGGCGCAGGACCGTCTCCGGCGGCAGCGTGAGGATGACCTCCATGATCGAGTGCTTGATGTCCTCGAAGGAGGTGCTGCCGGGCGCGCGGACACCGCCGACCGAGCCCTTGAACAGGGTGTCGCCGGTGAACAGCTCCTTGCCGTCGACGAGCAGGTTCAGCATGCCGGCGGTGTGGCCCGGGGTGTGCAGGGCCTTGACGTTGAGCCCGCCGATGGTGAGCTCGTCGCCGGGATGCAGGTCGCCCGTGGTGCCGGGGACGCGCTCCTCGGGGTGCGCGAGGACCTGGGCGTCCGGGTAGCGCTCGAGCGCGTCGCCGAGGGCGGACACGTGGTCGCCGTGGTGGTGGGTGAGCAGGATGTGCGTCACGTTGAGCCCGTGCTCGGACGCCTTCGCGAACAAGGGCTCCATCGGCCCGCCCGCGTCGACCAGGAACGCGTCGGTGTTGGGCCCCGCCGCGACGAGGTAGGTGTTGGTCAGCCAGCCATCACTCATGGAGCGCTCGACGATCATGGCCATGACGGTACTCTCGCGACGCTATGGAGCTGATTCATACCTGCTACCGGATCGGCGATATCGACCGGTCCGTGGCCTTCTACGAGGCGCTCGGGTTCGAGGAGCGGCGGCGGATGAACATCCGCGACGAGGCGATCAACGTCTTCATGGGCCTGCCGGGCGACGGCGACCGGCTCGAGCTGACCTACAACCACGGCGTCGACTCCTACGAGCTCGGCACGGGCTACAACCACATCGCGCTCACCGTCGACGACATCAACGGGACGCTGGAGCGGCTGAAGGGCCAGGGCATCGAGCCCGAGAAGCCGCCGTACCAGGTGCGCGAGGGCGGCTCGTTCATCGCCTTCGTCCGCGATCCCGACGGTTACCGGATCGAGCTGATCGAGAAGAACAAGGGGTGATGGAGCGGCGACTCGCTGTCATCGACTGCGGGTCCAACTCCTTCCGCCTCGTCGTCTTCAGCTACACGGACACGTGGTGGAAGCGCACGGACGAGATCCACGAGTCCGTGCGCGTGGGCGAAGGGCTGGAGGGCTCCGGCGCGTTGCAGCCGGAGCCGATGGAGCGCGCGCTGGAGACGCTCGAGCTCTACGCGCACTTCTGCGCGGCGACCGGGGTCGACGAGATCCGGCCCGTCGCCACCTCGGCGATCCGTGACGCGTCCAACCAGGCCGAGTTCCTGGCGGCGGCGCGGGAGCGCTCCGGCCTCGAGGTCGAGGTGCTGCCGGGTCCGGCCGAGGCCCGCTACGGCTACCTCGCGGCGGTCAACACGACGACGCTGAGCGACGGCGTCGTGCTCGATCTCGGCGGCGGCTCGATGCAGCTGACGCGGGTGGTGGGGCGGGACGCTGTCGACGCTCGCTCGTGGCCGCTCGGCGCGGTGCGCATGACCGAGCGCTTCGCGCCGGGCAAGAAGAAGAAGACCGAGGCGCTGCGCGAGCACGTCGCGGCCGAGCTGGCGAGCGCCGAGTGGCTGAGCGAGGGTGGCCGGCTCGTGGCGGTCGGCGGCACCGTGCGCAACCTCGCCGCGGCGGCGCAGCTCGCGGCCGACCTCCCGTCCTACGGCATCCAGGGCTTCTGCGTCACGCGCGAGGCGCTCCGTGACCTGATCGAGACGTTCTCCTCGCTGGCGCCCGAGGAGCGCGGCGAGGTCCCGGGCATCAAGGCCTCGCGCGGCGATCTCATCCTCGCCGGCGCGCTCGTGATCGACGGCGTGATGGAGGCCGGCGGTTTCGACGCCCTCGAGGCCACCGAGGCCGGCCTGCGCGAGGGCGTCTTCTTCGAGCGCCGCCATCCCGACGGGTTGTCGAGCGACGTGCGGCGCGACGCCGTGCGCAACCTCGCCTCCCAGTA
Source organism: Solirubrobacter deserti (assembly GCF_003344625.1). Taxonomy (GTDB): domain Bacteria; phylum Actinomycetota; class Thermoleophilia; order Solirubrobacterales; family Solirubrobacteraceae; genus Solirubrobacter; species Solirubrobacter deserti. The sequence continues at coordinate 168,561 of NZ_QPKJ02000008.1, forward strand.
CGACACCGACTTCGCGCACGCCGAGCACGTCGCGCGGCTCGCCCTGGAGCTCTGGGACGCGCTCGCCGCCCACGGCCTGCACCCGGGCGAAGCCGCGGAGCGCGAGCTCGTCTGGGCGACCGGGATGCTGCACGACATCGGCGTCGCCGTCGACTACGACGACCACCACAAGCACTCCCGCTACCTGATCCTCAACGCGGGCCTGCCGGGCTTCTCGCCCCGTGAGGCGGCGCTGATCGGCCAGGCCGCGCGCTACCACCGCAAGGGCACGCCCTCCCCGGGCGAGTTCTCGCCGGTGCTGCATGACGGCGACCGCGCGGCGCTGGACCGGATCGCGGCGTGCGTCCGGTTGGCCGAGCAGTTCGAGCGCTCTCGCGACCAGTCGGTGCACGACGTCGAGGTTTCGGTCCTGAACGGCACGGCGGAATTGACGTTGCGCGCGTCGGGAGACACGCGGATCGCGCGATGGGCGGCCGAGCGGCAGAGCGATCTGTTCGAGCGGGCGTTCGGTCGCGGTCTGATCGTGCGCTGAGAGACAATCGCCGTGCTGCGTACGGGACATCGTGGGGCGGCGCGGTCCGGCGGATCTCGCGGAACGAACAGGCGCTTGGAGGGGGTGAGGTCGGAAAGCTGCTCCCACGGCAACTAATCGACCGCACCCCCTTTGTTCGGAGCGCGGTTGGATTGGAGCGTGGTCATTTCAGGCCCGGACCAGGACGAAACGATCGCTTCCGCACCACGTGGTCTCCGTAGCCCGTAACTTGACGGTACGCAGCGCGGCGGCACGAGGGAACACCGCGCGGAGCCCCGGGAGGCGCTCCTTCGCCCGCCGCACGAGCGAAACACCCGCTCCTCCCTCCCTCGGTGCGGGGTGTAACGGCTACGAGCCCGACGCCAGCTCGCGCAAGACCGACTCCCCCCGCGGCGACAACCGGTAGCCGACCTCGAGCGACTCCGTCAACCCGAGCTCCTTCAACTTCCGCACATCCCGCTTGAACGCTGCGGTCTCGCGCCCGAACGACTGGGCCAGGTCGGGCGCCCGCACGCCGGGCCGCTCGGCGATGGCCGTGAGATACGGCACCGCCCACTCCCACTTGCCGAGCCGGGCGAAGACCTCGTCGTCGGGCGGCTGCGAGCGCAGCGCCACGCGCGGGTCCGGGCCGGCGAGCCGCAGGCCCACGCGGTACACCCGCCCCGTCTTGCGCATCCGCGCCTCGACCTCGTCCGGGGACGCGAACCCCGCGGCCCGCGCGTCCTCCTCCGAGATCGAGTCGACCGGCTCGCACGAGGTGAACTCGACAATCCCCACGTGCGTCTTCTGGGTCGAGCCGACCGTCACGCGCGGCTTGTCCCAGCGCCGGAAGGCGAGCGACACGGTTCCGGCCGCGATCCCCTCGAGGTCCGCGGGCCGGAACAGCACCTAGACCTCTTGGATCTGCAGCAGCGACGTGGTGCCCGGCTTGCCGGAAGGCAGGCCGGCGGTGATGCCGACGCGGTCGCCCGGCTGGCACCAGCCGAGCTCGACGACGCGCTTGGCGGCCGCCGCGATCAGCTCCTCGGTGACCTCGTAGCGGCGCATCGACGCGGCCTGCACGCCCCACATCAGCCCGCAGCGGCGGACGGTCTCGCGGCCGGGTGAGAGCGCGAAGATCGGCACCGTCGGGCGGTGCGCGGAGATCAGGCGAGCGCTGCGCCCGGACAGCGTCGGGCACACCAGCGCCTTGAGCCCCAGCTCCTGCGCGGCGCGCGTGGCCGTGTACGCCAGCGTGTACGCAGGATCGCGGCGGTCGCGCCGCACCCGGCGCTCGTTCCACTCGCGGTAGGGGCCGGTCGACTCCGTGCGCTTGGCGACCGACGCCAGCATCGCCACCGACTCGATCGGGAACTGGCCGACGGCGCTCTCCTGCGAGAGCATCACGGCGTCGGTGCCGTCGAGGATCGCGTTGGCGACGTCGGTGACCTCGGCGCGCGTGGGCCGCGAGGAGGCGACCATGCTGTCCAGCATCTGCGTCGCGGTGATCACGGGCCGGGCGAGGGCGCCCGCCAGCGAGATGATCTGCTTCTGGACGACGGGGACGTCCTCGATCTGGAGCTCGATGCCGAGGTCGCCGCGCGCGACCATCACGCAGTCCGCGGCGCGCACGATCTCCTCCAGGCGCTGGACGGCCTGGGGCTTCTCGATCTTGGCCACGAGCGGGAGGCGCGTGTGCTTGCGCAGCTCGGTGACGTCGTCGGCGCGGCGCACGAACGAGAGCGCGACGATGTCCACGCCGATCCGCTCGCCCGTCCGGACGTGCTCGAGGTCCTCCACGGGCACGGACGGCAGCGCCGCCGTCTCGCCGGGGATGTTCAGGCCCTGGCGGGACGCGACCGCGCCGCCGACCTCGACCGTGGCGTCGATCTCGCCCGCCTCCGGCCGCACGGCGTGCACGCGCAGGCGGACGGCGCCGTCGGCGAGGTACATGACCTCGTCCTTGTCGACCGTGTCGGCGAGCCCTGCGTACGTGATGAACAGCTTCGACGCGTCGCCCTCGCCCACGTCGGGGCCGCAGATGAACGTCGTCTCGTCGCCGGGCTTGAACTCGACGACGCCGTCGCGCAGCTTGCCGATGCGCAGCTTCGGGCCGGGCAGGTCCTGCAGGATCGCGACCTGGCGGCCGGCGCGACCCGCGGCCTCGCGCACGAGCCGCGCGGTTTCCGCGTGCTCGTCGGCGGTGCCGTGAGAGAAGTTCAGGCGGGCCACGTCCATCCCGGCCTCGACCATCCTGGCGAGGATCTCCGGGTCGCGGGACGCGGGCCCGATCGTGGCGACGATCTTCGTGCGGCGCTCCATGGGTGTCCGGAACTTAGCGGGCGACGTATGCGTGGGTGTGTGCGGTGGGTAGCGCGGGAGCATGGCCCGAGCAGCAAGCGAGTCCAAGTCGCAGTCGTCGTCGGGTCGCTTCGGCCGCGACGGCGACGACGAGCACGACAAGCCGACCGATCTCCCCAAGGAGTCCTGGCCGGCGATCCTCAAACGCACCTTCAAGCAGTTCGGGGAGGACAAGCTCACCACGTGGGCGGCCGCACTGACCTACTTCGGCGTGCTGTCCCTGTTCCCGATGATCCTGGCGCTCGTGTCCGTCCTGGGCGTGATCGGCCCGTCGGCCACCCAGCCGCTGCTCGACCAGCTGGGCACGGTTGCTCCCGGCCCCGCCAAGGACATCCTCACCAACGTCCTCACCAGCCTCGAGCAGAACCAGGGCGGCTCGACGATCGCGCTGATCATCGGCCTCGCCGCCGCCATCTGGTCGGCTTCGGGCTACATCGGCGCGTTCATGGACGCGTCCAACAACGTCTGGGACGCCCCCGAGGGCCGGCCGATCTGGAAGAAGATCCCGATCCGCCTCGCCATCACCGTCGTGCTGCTCGTGCTGCTCACGATCACCGCGCTCGCCGTCGTCTTCACCGGCCCCGTCGCCGAGGAGTTCGGCAACCTCATCGGCCTCGGCAGCACGTTCGTCGACGTCTGGAACATCGCCAAGTGGCCCGTCCTGCTGGTCATGGTGAGCTTCATGATCTCGCTGCTGTACTGGGCGTGCCCGAACGTCAAGCAGCCCGGCTTCCCGTGGGTGACGCCGGGCGGCCTGCTCGCCGTCGTGCTCTGGATCGCCGCGAGCGCCCTGTTCGCCTTCTACGTCGCGAACTTCAGCTCCTACAACAAGACCTACGGCTCGCTCGGCGGCGTGATCGTCTTCCTCACCTGGCTGTGGATCACGAACATCATCATCCTGCTCGGCGCCGAGTTCAACGCCGAGATGGAGCGCTCCAAGGCCATCCGCGAGGGGCACCCGCCCGACAAGGAGCCCTACCTGCCGCTCCGCGACGACTCCAAGCTCAAGGACGACTAGCTAGGTCTCCTGCCTTCAGAGGTTGTGAACGTCTGAGAAGACGTCCGGGCCCGTCCTGAGGCTCTGCGGTTCCGCC
>NZ_QPKJ02000071.1 GCF_003344625.1 Solirubrobacter deserti
TGCCCAATAACCAATTTGGTCCCGAGGTAAGGAATAACCAGTTACACCAAAAGATGCGGTCAATACAGCCAAAACCACACCTGTAACCCACGTCAATTCACGAGGTTTTTTAAAGCCGCCAGTGAGATACACACGAAATACGTGGAGGATCATCATCAGTACCATCATACTTGCCGACCATCGATGAACTGATCGGATTAACCAACCAAAGTTAGCTTCAGTCATTATATATTGAACAGAAGCAAAAGCCTCCGTAACGGTCGGACGATAATAAAAAGTCATAGCAAACCCTGTAGCTACTTGTACTAAAAAACAAGTAAGCGTAATTCCTCCTAGACAATAAAATATGTTGACATGGGGGGGAACATATTTACTAGTTATATCATCCGCAATTGCTTGAATCTCAAGACGTTCTTCGAACCAATCATAGATTTTATTGAGATAGGTAAGCCGAAACCCCCCCCTCTAAGAACCGTATATGAAAATTTCATCTCGTACGGCTCAAACAGAAAGACCAAAATACAAGTTCTATCGGATATGTGTTCGAAACTTCCTAATTGTATAATTCACTCTTTTCTAAAGATAAAGAAAGAATCAAAATCCGAAAACTATTTATTTTATTATGGTTGTATATAATGCCAAAATCTCAAGTCAGCTCATTCATCTCTATGTCGATCAGGCCTCTTGAATCTTCTATTTCCCTATTTTCTTTATTGTTTTTGTTGTTTTATTTGTGTGTAATGAGACTTTACTACTGTTTTCTTTATTATTACTAGGAATTCTCTTGTTAAGACCCTATAGAATCAATTAGAACCTCAGATTCATACTAGAACCACGATGAGTCAATACAATAAAACTTTTTCAAGCTAAGTCCAAAAATTCCGTGAGGAAGAACTGTTGGATCATCACTTATTCAACCAATAGACATAATGACTAAAAATTCAAAGAAACCTTTGTACTTTGATCAAAATAAGCATAAATGGGAGTTTGAAAAAAAAAATGGGGAAGTCCGGCCACGAGGTCTGAATATTAAGGATGAATCATAGTTCTAATACTTTAGGAAAGAGTAAAGTAATCTATTTCATATATTCTGTGCTTCAGATACTAGCATAGAATGACAATATCCGACGAAATAAAACCATCTCTAGCAAGATGACAGGCCCACTCTCTGTACTATCCATAGGATCAATTCTAACAAGTCACACACTCATATTCCGGAAATACAGAAACAAAGAAATTTCACGATCGAACTACCAAAATAGAATGGGATAAAAATCAGAGAACTAAATGCTTCACTTTGTATTGAAAAGTGGGTTAATAGTTTTTGTGAATCTAATTCGTTGAAATTCCGTCCAGTAAAATAGAAGAATTATAAATCTCCAAAATAATAGATAGGAATATCGCAAATAGAGCCATTGCGATACCCATTAAAGGGGTAGTTCCCCACCCAGGAGCTACTTTACCAGATTCTGAATTCAACGGTTTCAATAAAGTCCCTACACTAGTTCGGCTGGAACCAGATCTAGAACT
>NZ_QPKJ02000072.1 GCF_003344625.1 Solirubrobacter deserti
AAGATCTTATGATCTTTATAGTTTTTCTTAGCCATTTAAGTTGTTGGTTGAACACTTAATTTTGCTTTTATTAATTTCGGTCATTTGGAACAATTTTGGATTTTAGTATGTTATTTTGAATAACTGCTTTTTGGACAAGTGGGAGATTGTTGGGATATTTGTCCTAAAAAGCATATTTCCAATTATACCCTTTGAGTATGAACAACTTTCTCTTATATGCAATTATGATATTTGCTAGATTAAACTATCTTAGTTGTATAGTTTATTTATCTGAAAAAGATTCCATGACTTTGTTTGTGTATAAAGAAACAAACATGATTAAGTGTTAATTATGGGGAGACTTGTTTCTTTATCTAAGTCTAAATGAATTAGTTCACAATCTGTAAATAAAGATGGAATACTTTATTTACTATAGGTTGTAGTGTTTGTCTATCTCAACGGGAATGATGTGTCTCAAATCATTGAAGTATGTGACTTCTGATAGAAACACTAATACAACATAAATAAGTTATGTGTATTGAACTGGACCAGGCAATATAAAGAATTGGAGTGCCGTAACTCAATTCTTATATTACCATAAACTAGCTCTTAGCATATAGATCTTAATCCTTGATATTTGATTGGACTTGCTTTCATGGGTTGTAGCCTTTTGATTTGTTAAAAGACTAGCCTCTATGAAATTAGAGGTGAACTCTGGCATATTGGAGGTTATGGTTTATGAATTGATGGGAACACCAAATAGTTAAGGACACTATACATTAATGCCACTTTAGGTTCTTTCAAGATTCATGGAATAATTAAATCTAAGATCTTAGTATTCACTTTGTGAATTGGTTGATAATTTTGTCTAAATGGCCATTGAGAACAAAATTATCGACAACATTATTCCTTGATAGAAAGATGGTAACTTAAAGGTAAATAGGTGTTGGAGGGGTATTACGGTAATTTCACCTATCCAACTACGGCATTGTATAGGGATTCTATGTGTGGTATAGAATATGCTAGATGGATCGATTGATCAAGGTTAGTTGATTGAATCTCTTTAAAAGGCATGACATCTAATCTAAGAGTGCAGTATTGGGCCTTTAGTGGAGTGTCCCCTTTACTAATAATATTTATATAAATACCATAATAAGAGTTATTATGTATTTATCATATTATTGGAGCTTAGATTATTTGGATCCATTAGGTCCCTTGTCTAACTCAATAAAGCTCATTAATTGGTTGGTAGTATTCGTGAAATTAGTTTCATGAAACTGTGTAAAATAATGATTCTACACAGAAGTTGGTATTTTTATAAATAAGTTTCATGGGTTGGACATATTTATAAAAATACACCCAAAGCCCAAATTGGAGAACAAGCCCAATCCTAGTTGGACTAGGGTTAGCAGTTTTTGGACTCATATACATAAAATAGATGAGAGAAAAAACTGCACAGGTAACACAACAGTGCTACACGAAATTGACTAAGGGAAAGGGAGAGGAAATTCGGCCAAGGGCTGAAAAGAGAGGAGAGAAAAAGTTTCTTG
>NZ_QPKJ02000073.1 GCF_003344625.1 Solirubrobacter deserti
ATAAAAAGGATGAGAATGGTAATGTAGTTAGAAACAAAGCAAGACTTGTTGCCCAGGGCTATAACCAACAAGAAGGCATCGATTATGATGAAACATATGCACCGGTTGCTAGATTAGAAGCCATCCGCATGCTACTTGCATTTGCTTGTCATAAAGATTTCAAACTTTATCAAATGGATGTGAAAAGTGCATTTTTAAATGGTTATATTATGGAGGAAGTATATGTTGAACAACCTCCTGGTTTTGAAAATCACAATTTGCACAATCATGTTTATAAACTTTCAAAAGCTCTTTATGGACTCAAACAAGCACCAAGAGCATGGTATGAAAGGTTAAGTGGATTTTTGCTTGATAATGGTTTCACTAGAGGCAAAATTGACACTACTCTTTTCATTAAGATTAAAAATAGTGATATGCTTATAGTGCAAATATATGTTGATGACATTATATTCGGAGCTACTAATGATACTCTATGCAATGAGTTTGCTACATGTATGCAAGATGAATTTGAGATGAGCATGATGGGAGAATTGACTTTCTTCCTTGGACTTCAAATCAAGCAAACTCAAAGTGGCATCTTCATCAATCAAGCTAAATATGTAAAAGACATGTTGAAGAAATTTGGCATGGAAAATGCTAAGCAAAGCCCCACTCCTATGAGTACTTCAACAAAGCTTGACAATGATGAACATGGTAAGAAAGTAGACCAAAAGCTTTATCGAGGTATGATTGGTAGTTTACTTTACTTAACTGCTAGTAGACCGGATATCATGTTTAGTGTATGCTTGTGTGCTCGCTATCAAGCTAATCCTATGGAATCTCACTTGCTTGCCGTTAAGCGTATTTTCAAATACTTGATTGGTACATATGATTTAGGATTGTTTTACCCTAAGCATGTTCCTTTTATTATTGTAAGTTATTCGGATGCTGATTTTGCCGGTTGTAAAACTGATAGGAAGAGTACTAGTGGCACTTGTCATTTTCTTGGCCACGCGCTTGTCTCTTGGTTTAGCAAGAAACAAACTTCAGTATCTCTTTCCACAACCGAGGCTGAATATATTGCAGCAGGAAGTTGTTGTGCTCAAATCTTGTATATGAAACAACAACTTGAGGACTTTAAGGTCACACTTGATCACATCCCTATTAGATGTGACAACACTAGTGCTATCAATATATCTAAAAATCCATGTTTGCACTCACGCACAAAACACGTTGAAATTAGGCACCATTTCATAAGAGACCATGTGCAAAGAGGAGATGTTGAACTTGAATTTGTAGGCACGGACCATCAATTGGCAGATATCTTAACGAAACCTCTCAATGAGGATCGTTTTTGCACTATTCGACGTGATCTTGGTATGTGTAGACCATTGGACATTACATGATCATCCTACTACATTTTATGTATGCATTTGTTGAGGGGGAGCATGTATCAATTTATGTATGCATTTGTTGAGGGGGAGCATGTATGAATTTGTGTGTGTGTATGTGTATATATATATATACATATATTTGTATTAAAATAAAA
>NZ_QPKJ02000074.1 GCF_003344625.1 Solirubrobacter deserti
CGAGATCCCCGCGTGGTAACGCCGGGAGCTCTTCTCAAAGAAGCGGTTGAAGGGCCTGAACAGCCAGACCAGAGCATGCTCCATCTTTCTCGTCAGCATGTCCTTTGGTGCACTATGGTGCTTCAACAGGCGTGCGGCCAACGCTGGCGAAAGTGTCAGCGAGTTGATGGCAGAGATGACAGTGGATATCGCGATGGTCACCGCGAACTGCTTGTAGAACTCTCCAGTCACGCCACTGAGAAATGCCATCGGTACAAACACCGCACAAAGCACAAGCGCGATGGCAACGATGGGGCCGGAAACCTCTCGCATTGCAGTGTGTGCCGCAGCGAGTGGCGTGAGGCCGCGTTCAATGTAGCGTTCTACGTTCTCCACGACGACGATGGCGTCGTCTACCACAATGCCGATTGCGAGGACCAAGCCAAAGAGCGTGAGCGTATTGATCGAGAAGCCCAGGATGTACAGCGCTGCGAACGTGCCGATGATCGAGACCGGGACGGCAATGAGCGGTATGAGGGATGCTCGCCAGGTCTGCAGAAACAACAACACGACGATCACAACGAGTGCGACAGCTTCAAAAAGCGTACTGGTCACGGCTCGCACCGAATCGCGGACGAATATCGTGGTGTCGTATCCTGGCTCGAACGTGATGCCAGGGGGCAGTCGTTTCGCCATCGAGGCCATGCGTGCGACAACCTCGTCTCGCACTTCGAGCGCGTTGGCGCCGGGAGCCTGATACACGGCCATGCCTACTGCTTCGTGACCGTTGACCAAGGATCGCCGCGCGTAGTCGACGGCGCCAAGCTCGATGCGGGCCACATCGGCAAGCTTGACCAGCTCTCCGTCGCGTCCGCTCTTCACCACGATTGAGCCGAACTGCTCTTCTGTCTGCAGCCTACCTTGGGTGTTGAGCAAGGTGACGAAGTCCCCGGCGGGCATCGGCGCCGCGCCCAGTTGACCAGCCGATACCTGCACATTCTGCTCCCGCATGGCTCGCAAGATGTCACTCGCGGTCAGGCCTCTTGCCGCGATACGCTCAGGGTCAAGCCAGGCGCGCATGGCGTATTCCCCTGCGCCTTCGAAGACGACGTCGGCAACTCCCGGTATCCGGGTGAGCGAGTCGCGCATGTGAATGCGCGCGTAGTTCCGCAAGTACTGCGCGTCATAGCGGCCATCGGGCGAGGTCAACTGAACCGTGATCAGGAATGTGGGCGAGCGCTTCTGCGTTGTCACGCCTTGGCGACGTACGTCTTCGGGCAGGCGCGGGAGCGCTTGCGCGACGCGGTTCTGCACCTTGACGGCCGCGTCGTCAGGGTTGGTCCCCGGTCGGAAGGTGACTGTCAGAAGCATGGCACCTTCCGAGCTGGCCACGGATTTCATGTACATCATGTCTTCCACCCCGTTGATAGCTTCCTCCAGCGGGTTGGCGACGGTCTCGGCAATGGTCTTCGGGTTGGCACCCGGGTAAGTCGTTTGCACCAGAACGGAGGGGGGGACGACGTCGGG
>NZ_QPKJ02000075.1 GCF_003344625.1 Solirubrobacter deserti
AGATACAATATTATTAAGACAATAAATCTTTTTACGCTTTCACATCAAAGTGAGATATAGTACTTAATTTTTCTTTCATTTAATGCCTATTGGTGTTCCAAAAGTACCTTTTCGAAGTCCTGGAGACGAAGATGCATCGTGGGTGGACGTATAGTGCGACTTGTCAGATATATTGGGTCATATGGTATTTCCCCGTTCTCTATCCCCGATCGAGATATCCTCTCTTTCGCCCAAGAAAGATCAATTGAATTATCAAAAATTTGGAGCGTGAAATACAATGAAGTACACTTAAATCTATTTTTTAATCTATTTTTTAGAGGGGTATACAGATTAATATTATCAATTAGAATAATTTATGGTTGGCTTGGTTCGACCAATAAAATGAAATGAAGTATCCAGGCTCCGTTTAGAAAAAAGAATTGGTAATATATCTAGTCTAGGGTTTCTACTTATATTATCTATTATCCTATTTTATATAAGATTCGATTTCTAATTTCATAGACGTGATTTCAAATTATATATTTAATATTTGGCGGGAGACATGAAATAAATTGAAAAAAAAAGAAGTCATAGCAAAAAGACGTAGTATTGGGGCATTTGTCCTATATATGCAAATCCAAATCGGGCAGATCTTTACTCGGAGTAGAGCATAAACCTAAAAGAATTCAAGAAGACAAGACCATTCAGGAACAAGAAAATTACATCGTGATTTGGATTGGATTCCGATGAAACAATACATCAATGAGAAGGTAGTCCGATAAGTTTATAAGTTTAGCGAGTTTGTTTTTTTATTTCTATATAATATATATAAATAAATAGAAAGATAAACAGGCCAAAACCAATCTTTTTTAAAAAATGAAATAAAAAGCCCTTTTATTACAAGTTCGACAGGGCCTACTATGAAAAAGAAAAACGAAAAAAAAAAAAACTAGAATCTACACATTGATTCTTTTTTTTTTTTCTCGATTTGTTTTGAACCGTATGCATAAAAAGATGCATGTACGGTTCCAAAGGGATACAATTGTATCCCAATCAACCGACTTTATCGAGAAAGATTACTTTTTTTAGGTCAAGAGGTTGATAGCGAGATCTCGAATCAACTTATTGGTCTTATGATATATCTCAGTATAGAGGATGATACCAAGGATCTGTATTTGTTTATAAACTCTCCCGGCGGATGGGTAATCCCTGGATTAGCTATTTATGATACTATGCAATTTGTGCAACCAGACGTACAAACAATATGCATGGGATTAGCTGCTTCAATGGGATCTTTTATTCTGGTCGGAGGAGAAATTACCAAACGTCTAGCATTCCCTCACGCTTGGCGCCAATGAGTTTTTTTTTATTTGATTTGAGAGAAAAAAGAAGACTATGCCTTCGCGATATAGGAAATATGAATATGATTAAGTAATAATAGCATGGCATTTCGAATTCGATATGAGAATTTTTTTTTTTCAAAATTGTTAATTGTTACATTA
>NZ_QPKJ02000076.1 GCF_003344625.1 Solirubrobacter deserti
ACAGCGGCCGTGGTGATGCCGACGGTCGTCTTGCCGCAGCCCATTTCGCCATTAACGATCGCGGCGCGTTCGCCACGATCGATCAGCAGCTCGGCAGCGGCGTGGACGACTTCGACCTGGGCCGGGAACAGCTTGCGCTTGAGGCTGGCGACGGCGAGTTGCCGATGCGCCTGCGGCTGGCCGTTATAGACCGGCGGGTTCGCGCTATGGAGGGCGGCGAGCAGTTCGTCGCCGAACTCGCCGACGAAATCCTGAAGGCTCAGGGTCAGAGGGGAAGATTCCGCATCGAGCAGTTCGCCCTGTACGGGCGCGGTTTCAGCGGTAGTGGTTTCGAGATCGAGGGACATGGTGATGCTCCAATGAAAAATGGGGCATGCACCACCCCCAGCGGGGCAATGGCATGCCCCGCAGTGGGAAGGAAATCGGCGCTTGGCCGAGGTTGCCGAAGTTGCCGGCCGTGGCGGCCTGCTGGGGAATCGTGCTCAGTCTTCGGACGGCAGCCCGATGACGGTGGCGCTGCGCTCCGCATCGGTGACGATGCGGATGGCCAGCCCCGGATGGATCACATAGCAGGATTCCAGCGATGCATCGGATTGCAGTGCAGTGCAGTGCTGTTGGCCTGCCATTGCTGGAGGTTGACGTCGCCCCAGTCGCCACGAGTGTGGCGCCTGAAGTACGGGATCGGGTCGAGGCGACCCGTGCTGACCAGGCGATTGATGCCCCTGCTGAAGATGAGCGCACCGATTGGAAACGCCAGCCTGTGGCAGTAGGTTTCAATGCGATGTGATGCCATGGGCTCCTCCTTGATGAGTCATTGAGCCACGACACCCCTGGCGGAGTGAAGTGGCTCCGGCAGGTGGATGAAGACGACGATGGTGCTGTCAGATCATGTCCCGTTCTTCGGGAAGCTGGATCACCGTGGTCTGGTGGTCCTCGCTGGTTTTGACGATCAACACCAGTTCGGGCGTGATCCTGAAGTGGGAGATCATCGGATCGTCCCCACGGATTGCGACATCGTTGGCTTGACGGGTGGCCTCATCGGTCTCGCCCCAGTCACCGCGCACATGGCGCTGGACAAGAGCCAAGGGGTCGATCAGGCCTTTGCGGGCCAGCCAATGCATCTTCTCGCTCAACTGCAACGTACCTGGTGCGAACAACGGTTGCTTCTGCGGCGCGGGCCGCTTGAACAGGCTTGAGAACATGGGTGTTTCTCCTTCGATGTGGTAGAGCAGGACGACAGCGCGTCCGGTGGATTAACGGATGGTCAGGACCTCGCCCCGTGTAGCGGAGCCGGGCGTCATGTCCCACGCGCGGATGACGGGCACGAACTTGTCAGTGAGGATGCGGGTCTCGGCGATGGAGCCGTCTTCGCGTTCGGTGAATTCGCGCTGGAGCGTCTTGTCCTTGTGGGTGTCACCTTTGACGACGAGCACGCGCCCGGTCTTGGAGTGCACAACCCCCGAGATCGCGCCCGCGGCCA
>NZ_QPKJ02000077.1 GCF_003344625.1 Solirubrobacter deserti
ATCTTTGCGCGCAGGCCGAGCGCACGCGCTGTGGCATACGCGGCGGTGGTGGTGCTGGTAGCGGTGTCGAAGGCCAGGAAGTCCGGCCAGATGAGCATCAGCTCGCGATCGCTGAACTGGCCGCGATACGTCACCGCCTCGGCGACCGTCTCAGCAACGGGGCGCACATAGGCCATCGCGCGCAGCTTCTTGGCGATGGTCGCCAGTGCTTTGGCAACAGGCAGCGTATCCAGACCCGGGGCGCCCAGGATGCGCGGGCGCACGCCCAGCTGTGCTTGTGCCGCGAGCAGCGCATACAGGCCGGTATAGCCGCTGGACTTGGCCTCGCCGATGACATTGCTCGACGTCTTGGCAGCATCTTCGCCATCAGCCACACGCACAACGATGGTCACCGGATTGGTCTGATCGGCGATGCCCTGCAGCGTGGCCCGCAAGGTGCCCTGGGTGCCGGCGCTGGCGATTGCACCGAGCACGTCGGTGATCAGCGTCGGCTTGTTCAACGGGAAAATTTTCTCATCCGCATCGGCGGCAGTGGCGACCAGGCCGACGACAGCGGTGGAGACGGTACGGATGGTGCGCGTGCCCGCGCTGACTTCGATGACGCGGACGCCGTGGTGGTAGGCAGTGGACATAGGTTCCTCGATCAGGACGTGCGGAAGCGGAGCGGAATGGTCAGGCGCGAGCGCGCATTGGCTGGGGCAACGTCGGTGCGCTGGCCTTCGATGGTCAGCACGAAGCTGCCGGGCGTGTCGCCGACGACTAGGCCGACGCGGGTCAGGCGCAGGCGCGGTTCCCAGCGCATCAATGCAGTAGCGGTAGCGCCGTAGAGCAACGTGCGGGTGGCGCCGTTGAACGGCTGATCGATCAGCTCCGGCAGCAGCGAGCCGAAGTCGCGGCGCTGCTCGCGTGTGCCGATGGGTGTGGTGAGGATGCAGGCGATCGACTGGGCCAGGTGTTGCTCGCCCTGAATCACGCGCCCGGTGGTGGCATCGACGCCGATCACTGCGGCCCACCGCTGAGCGCGCTGCCGGCGGTGACGCCGGTCGTCTTGTGGTTCTTGAGGCTGATCCCGCCGCCGACCACGTCGGTGTCGACGGTGGCAGTGCCGGTAATGCCGGCGTCGCCATTGATCTGGGTAGCGCCGTTGACCGTCAGCGGGCCGTTGAGCGTGATGCCGCCATCGGCGGTGATGGTGGCGGTGCCGCCGCTGGGCAATGTCGCCTGCAGCGCATGCGCGTCGGTGTCGTAGTGGATCTGCGCGCCATCGGCAAAGCGCAGCACGTGCAGTGTGTCGGATGCGGCGGGCGCTGCGAATTGGTCAGAGTAAAGGCCGCGTAGCACCAGGCCATCGGCCAGGTCACCCGCCGGCGACAGCACCACGACTTGCTCGCCGATCGCGGGCGCCGACCAGATGATGGTGGTGCCGGCCAGGGTGACCACCCAAGGCAGATAATCGGTCAGCATCTCGCCGACCT
>NZ_QPKJ02000009.1 GCF_003344625.1 Solirubrobacter deserti
ATCGCTTCCGCCGGAGGTACCGGCAGTAGCGCGGGCCAGGACTGGGCCGTTCAAAGGTACGCAACCGTCGAGAAGCACTACTTCGGTGCTCGGCCGTTGATGCTGGCGTCGCATGAACTACGCTGCGCCGGTGCGACGACTTTGGAGCTGGCAGCCGTGGGAACTGCCGCCGTGGGGTCGCGCGGTACTGGTCGTTGCGGCGGTGCTCACCGCGGGTGCGCTCGCCTACGCCGATCTTCCCTCGTGGGCGGTCGGGCTGGTCTCCGGGATCACGATCGTGATCGTCGGCGCGCTTCTCGAGGCCTGGCAGCGCAGCCGACGCGAAGACGCCGGACCGCCCGTGCCCTAAGTGCGTCGGATCGACTAGGCCTGGAGCCGAGTCGCCGTTCGGCGAGACACACTAGTCCAAGCGCTGACGCACGCAAACCTGGCGGAGAGCCGGGCTACAAAGCAAGCGGTGAGAAGGGTCCCTTCGTCGAAGAGCGCCCTGGCGTGGACCCCGTTGGTGTTGTCAGTCAGGCTGCGGGGGTTAGGTGGTCGTCGTGATCTTTCCAGGTGTGGGCGACCTCGGCCGGGGTCTTGTAGGCCAGGCCGCTGTGCGGGCGGTGGTGGTAGGAGGCGATGTAGGCGCCGATCGTGGCGCGGGCTTGGTCGAGGGTCTCGAACTCTTCGCGCCAGATGCAGCGCAGCTTGAGCTTTGAGAACCAGGACTCGATGAAGGCCTGGCTCTCGGGGTCGCGGTAGCCGCCGCGGCGATGCGTGATCCCGAGCTCGCTGAGGCGGCCGCGGAACTTTCGGCTGGTGTAGGCGCTGCCGTTGTCGGTTTCGAGCGTGAGCATGCCGGAGCGATGCCGCGCTCGACGGCAGCGTGCTCGATGACCGCGGTCGCTTCTTGCTGGCGGCAGCGCAGGTCCAAGGACCAGCCAGCGATCTCGCGCGTGCAGCAGTCGATCGCGGCGTTCAGATAGGTCCAGCCGTGCTCGGCGACCCAGACGCTGGTCATGTCCAGATGCCAGAGCTCGTCCGGGCGGGTGACCTGAAAGAAGCCCGGCCGGCGCCGGCGACCCTCGCTGCGGACCGGTTGCAGCAGCCGGTGCTCGCGCATCAACCGCTGGCAGCGCTTGCGGTTGATCGGCTTGCCCGCGCGCCGCGAAGCGATCGCGGCGATCATCCGCGTGCCGTCCGTGGCGTGCTCGTCCTCGCGCGCGACGGCCAACACCACCCGGTCGAGCTCGTCCAACGGGCGCCGGTGGCCGCGCGGCGGGCGGCGCGGGCGGCGGTAGATGGCTTGGCGGCTGATGCCCGCGACCCTGGCGACCAGGGCGGCGGGGCGACCTTGCGCGACCAACTCGCGGGACCGGGTGACGCGCTCACTCACTCCCAGCCCCGCAAGAGTTCCCCCGCGACCTCCACCTCCATCGTCTTGCGACCCAGAGCGCGCTCGAGCTTGGCGACCTGACCCCGGAGCTCGTCGACTTCGGTGCGCTCGGGCTTCCCGGACAGGCGTTCGGCGCCAGCCGCGAGGAACTGCTCGCGCCACTTGCGCAGCAGGCTCTCGGAGATCTCGTGCTCGCGGCAGAGCTGCGCGACGGTCTTCGGGCCGCGCAGCGACGCGAGCACGATCTCGGTCTTCTGCTGCGCGCTGAACTTGCGGTACTTGCGGGTCTCGCTCAACGGATCCTCTCGATCAGTAGAGCAGCCATCCTCCGATCCCGCCCGGACGGAGCTTCACGCCAGCACAGAGCGGGAGAAGTCCTCTCAAACAGGATCAGAGAACTGTCAACAACCGATCGGGGTCCGCGCCACGTCGAGCCCCGGCGGCGCCCATTGCGGACGTGGCCAGAGCGTTTCGCGCGAGCCCTGCTTATGGTGGCGAGATGAACCCTCAGGAGAACGAACGGCTCTTGGCGCATCTCGAGTTGCAGGCGCGGACGTTGGCTGCTCAGGCCGCGCTGGCTCAGCTGGACGACAGCAAGACCGATGATCTGCTGCCCGAGATTCGTAGCCAATTGGTCGTCATGGGCGAGACGCTCGACAGCCTCGGGGTGTAGCCTCGCGCCGGCTCCGGACAGGCGCAAACGTCGCGAGGCGCTGTGCAGGTCCGCGGGTATGTCGGTCTGGCGATCGCCGTCCTGCCCCGACCGGCGCTTTCAACGGGAGTACCGGGTCAGCCACGGCTCTTTGGCTTGTCCGCAGCCCGCGAGGTCCTGCGGTCAACGCGCAACATCGACTTGGTGTTCACCGGCGCGGAGTACTTGTCCGCGCCTTGCCACCTACACGGCATCGTCCTCGAGCACGGGTCAGAGGCGGACCGTGCCGCAATACGAGCTGCGACGGGCAGCGCTGATGAAGGGCGCGTCTACGTCCTTGTTGCAGAAGGTCGCCGGCATCCGATTAAGGCTGCGAACTGCAGGATCGACGAGAACGATCGCGACATCTTCCACACGCCGTTTTAGACGCCGGCCCGAGTCGCAGCGCCGATGAACGAGGCGAGGTCGAAAGGGTCGCTTCGTTCGCCCCTGGAGTGGGCTGCTCGCGGTCACGGCCTGCGACTGTCCCGGCTCCGCCGACCGTCCGAAACCGTGATATCCGGCCTGGCGCGCGCGGACGCACGCACGGGCAGGCTCGCCCATGGTCGATCGCCGGAGCGTCGTTCGCGAGCACCACGGGTGACGAGTTCTTGTGGCTTCGGCGTGCCGCCATGGACTCTGGGCTGCCGGATGTTGTCGTCGCTCAAAGCCTGCGGCACGTCTAGCGTCCCTTAGTCTCCGGTGACAGCGAGATCGTTCGCACCCGCAGGCGCGAACGGCTATCCGCTACGGCGTGGGGAGCGTTGGCCTACTCTCCGCCGACGGCCTGGGACTCGGTGTGGTTTGCGTCGGCCGGCCGCCGCAGTGGTCGCACCCGCCCGCTCCGCCAGCGACCGCGCTGGAATGTCGGGCGGCCGGGCTGGGAAGCGTTCAGGACCGAGCGCCCTCGAACGGGACTCATGACATGTAGCGGCTCGGGACTCCGAGCAGCTTGAGGGGCGTCCAGCGGAGCACGATCACGCGCGGGACGCCCGGCAGCCGCCGGCGCCGGGCTTCGTCGCCGCCAGCCGTCGCCGACGGGCACGGGCAACCGCAGCTAGGCGCCGTAGATGATCCGCGCGGGCTCGACGGCCGCCACGTCTGGCGCGCTGAGCAGGTCCTCGGCCTGGTCACGCAGGATGAACGCCGACGGACGGGCGCCGTGGTCCCGCGCCGGTGCGTGAGGCGGTCAGCCGCGCGTGAACTCCACGACGACGTCGACACCGACCAGCGCGCCCGCGCGGCCTAACGAGGCGCGCGCCGCCCACTCGGCGCGCGCGCAGGGAAGAAGAGCCCGTCTTGCTGTAGCTTCGGGCCTCAAGGATCCGTCGTCGTGAGCGAGAAAACGAGCGTTGCGGTATAGGGCAGCCCGCTGATCGCTTCGCCGGCTACCTCCTGCTTGAACGTCACTGCGACCGGCTCGTTCGCCACGGGAGCGGACCACGTCTGGATGGCGGTCGGCTCGGTGAAGCCACCGACGACGGAGTACGGCTGCCCGGTGCCGCTGGCGCTCGTGGCGGCCACCTGCAGGGGCCGCTGGAGGTACCAGATCCATTGGCGAGGGCCGAACGCGACGAGACGGGTGGGAGTGGCAGTCCTCGCGTCCGCCACGCGCAGGACCGCGTTGCCGGCGGTCGATGTGACGGTGAGCGTGCGGTCAGTCGTCTGCTCGCCGGTGAACGCGTTCGGGAACGTCATCCGCACCTCGGTCGACGGCAGCGACAGCGAGAGCGTCTCGGCGACGGTGCCGCCCGTGCCCATCGTCACTGTGGCGGACGTGGCCGCCACAGTGCGTTCGGCGCCGCGGGCCGTGGCGCCAAACGTCATGACGGAGATCGCGAGCATCGCGGTCATCGGTCCGAGTCTTCTCAGCATGCGACTGCGCTCCTGACTGTCGGCCGCGCGCCGGCTCGCCGTGACCGAACACGCGAGATGTGACGCAGGTCGCCCACGACGCTCGAACGTAGTCAGACGCAGGTCCGAAAGAAGACGCGGCACGCGGCACGCGTCTCACCGGTTCGGACGTGCAACTCATTTCAGCCGGGCGAGGAGCGGCTCGAGGCCTCCGCGTCATAACTCGGCGTGACGCGGATCGTCAGCTCCGAGCGCGATCAGGTTCAGGACCGTGAGCCGGTTCAGCGCGAACTGGAAGGCGAGCGCCTTGGCACTCGGACGCGTAGTCGCGGGCCATGCGGAAGCTCCAGCCGCCGTCCGTCGCCGCCGACGCGCAACGCGCCGCGTTCCTTCAGGACACTCCCAGATCCGCGCACGCAGCGACGAGAGTACGGTCCAGCGCAGGGACGAGTGCCGTCGCGCCCGCGAAGGCGGGTTGTGCGTCCTCGAACGTCTGGGACTGACCTCTCCGTTGCTGAAGCATCGGCTCCGTCAATCGAGACTCCCTCGCAAGGAGCGCCTTCTTAGGGCTAAGGAGGCCACGATGACTGAGGCGCTTATCCTTCTGTGCCTCGTGTTGCTGCTGCTCCTCATTCGGAGCCTGTAGTCCCGGAAGGGCCCCGGACATCGGGGCCCAGACGGGCGCTTGAATTCGTGGCGCTCACCCGCGCGCTCGCGCTCTCCACTCAAGTGATCTGGTCTTGCCGCTGGTTTCGCGCCGACGAAACACAGGGTCAGGGCGGCGCAAGGGGGCCACTCGACCCTGCCACACAGCCGCTCCTGGCCTACGCCGCCCACGCGCCCGCGCGCCTTCGAGCTGGCCTTATGTCCCCGGCTGGCGGCGGGAGCCTCAAGGGACTTCCTACGTCTCGGCTGGCCGGTCCGTGGGTGGCGTCTTGTGCGGTGTGGGTCTGGTGGCGCTCAATTGGTCGTGGTCACGGGGACGCCTGGGCCGATCCGTTCGGCGAGCCAGCGGATGGCGGTGTCGCTGAGGCGTACGCAGCCGTGCGAGACGTTGCTGCTGAGCGTGCCGGTGAGGTGGTTGGTGCCATGGAGCGCGATCTGTCCGGGTCCACCGGCGAATTCTTGGAGGACGTCCGAGCGGGCGCTGGTGGCGAGGGCGTAGGGTCCGCCTGCGGCCGTGGCGGACAGGCGCATGGTCTCTTCGATGAATGACCGGCCACGTGGCGTCGGGGTGGCGGGCGCTCCGATGATGGCTCGAAAGCGCCGCTGTCGGGCGCCGTTGCGGTAGGCGGTGACGCTGCGCTGGGAGAGGTCGACGTGCAGGTGCCACGGGGTCGACGTGGGCTCGGTGCGGTACGTGCGGATCCAGGCTTTGTGCCCGTTGGGGCGCCCGGGAAGCATCACCCGTACCCACCCGCGACGGGCGGGTCCAATGACGGGCAGGACTGTGCGCACACGGGTCAGTGGGCGGCGGGCGGACACGGTCTCGACGGTGTTCGCGCTCGCGCGCGGAGCAGTTCGGGCGACGTGCGGCCCGCTCAACACGACCAGCGGTTGCTCGGCGGGAACGGCGGCTCGAGCGGGCGTCGTGCCCGCACCGGTCGCCGTGATCAGCGTGAGGCCGAGGAGCGCCAGCTTCCCCCGGCCGAGGCCGGAGGAATAGGTGACGGTCATCCTGTGAAACGCGCCGGTCCGTACGTCGGGCGCAACGCGACGGACGCGCACGCGCGGTATCCGAGCGTCAGCGTGCGCGCCGGCGTGGCGTCCTTGAAGGTCACTCGCGCTGTGACCTTGTGGCGCCCGGGCAGGCCGCGGACGAACAGGCGGAACGGAGACTTGCTGGCCCCACGGACGACGCGGCCGTCGAGGCGGTACACGACGCGCTCGATCTGGCGGCCGCGGATGGTTGCGGTGAAGCCGGCCGCGCAGGCGGGCTGCCCGGACACTGCTCTCGGCGGCGTGCGGGTCCACACCGCGGTGCCGTTACGGGTCACGGTCCTGGTGCCGCCCGCGCCCGGCGCCGTGGGGGACCCGGGAGCGGAACCTGGAGCCGTGAGGCCCGTCGGCGGCAGGGGCGTGACCGGCGGCTCGGGCGTGACCGGCGGCTCGGGCGGGGCCGACGACGTGCCCGGGCACATCGAGGCGTCGATGACGTTGTTGATGAGGCTGATCTGCCCGCTGGACGCAAGCAGGCGCCCCTGGACGGTGGCGGCGTTGTTGAGCGAGATCGACGCGGCGGCCATCAGGTTGCCTTGGAACGCCGTGCCGGTACCGAGCGTCGCGCTCGTGCCGATCTGCCAGTAGACGTTGCACGGCGTCGCGGCACCGACGAGGTTGACCCGGCTGACGCTCGCCGTCGTGAGCGCGGACCCGATCTGGAACACGAACTGCGCGTCCGGGTTGTTCTGCGCGTCGAGCGTGAGCGTGCCGGTCAACTGAGCCGAGGACGTGAACCTGTAGGCACCGGGGGTGAGCAACAGGCCGCCCAGGTCGGTGCCCGAGAGATCGGAGGTCAGCGGCTGCCCCGCGGCGACGCCATAGGCGTTGGTCAGGTCGGCCTGCGCTTGTTGGGCGACGGCGTCGTTGGCGTGCACCGCGCCGTTGAGGGTTGCGATGCCGAAGCCCGTCAAAGCGGTGCCGGGCCACACACCGAGCTCGCCGTTGAGCACGGACGGTCCGGTGTTGGTGACCGCCGACCCTCCGAGGACCACGAAGGGCGAGGCGGTGGCCAGGTTGACCGGTGCTGCGGAGGCGCCAGCCGGGACGGCGAGCAACGCGCACCCGACGGCGAGGACCGTTCCCAAGCACCGAAGGCGGTTAGGACGGATCGTATGGGACATGTGAGCCTTTCTGCCGGCGGGCTGCGCGGGCAATGTCTTCGAAGCCGGCACGCGAAGGCGTACTGGGGGACTGTGGTGGGTGCGGCGATGCCTCGCGGTGGCGCGGCCCTATGACTGGCAGCCGCGGCGGAGAAGCTCGTCGAGTGCGCCCGGTGTGACGGTGCTGATCTGCGTCAGGTCGAACGTCAGTGCGTGCGCGCTGGCCGCGGCGGTCGCGGCCGCGTCGTCGATGTCCTCGATGGTCGTGCGGTCGAGGACGCCGAGCACGGTGATGTGGGTTCGCGCCAGCGCCGGCCGACAGCACACGTCAAGGCGGTGCCACGCTTCGCGCTCGGCGCGGCTTTTGTCGGGGACGGTCATAGCGTCACGCCGAAGTCGGCTGTGAACGTGGCGCCGACCCCGGCGTCCTTGGGAATCCCGGCTTGGATGCCGATCCCGACCTCGCGATAGGCGGGCTTGAGGATGTTGGCGCGATGTCCGCTGGAGCGCATCCAGGCCGTGTGGATGCCACGGGCGGTCCCGAGGTCGCCGGTTCCCCAGGCCAGGTTCTCGCCGAGCGACCAGCCGTCGCCGCGCGCGGTGTAGCCGGCGCGGACGATGCGATCCACGAAGGTGGCGCCGCTCGGCGCGGTGTGCGCGAAGTAGCTGCGTCGGACCATGTCCGACGAGTGGCCCTGCGCGGCGTTGTGCAGCTTGTGGTTCTCGCGCAGCGGCGACAAGTCGCGCGCCGTGCGCTCGGTGTTGGCCAGGCACATGCTGCCGCGGATCTGGTCGTTGTTGGTCGCGGTCAGGGCGACGTCGGCCGACGGACATAGCCCCTTGACGACCGGGGTGGTGGCGTGCGCCGACGCGCTGGCGGCAAAGCCGAGGGCGGTGAGGAACGCACTGCAGAGCAATGCGCGAGGAAGCAGCGTGGAGAGGGACGAACGCATGGGCGTCGTCTCCGTTCTTTGAGCCGGGAGAGCGAATGCGCTGAGCGGTCCCCGCGGCCGAACGAGCCGGTGCTCGAGACGGGCGCAATCCAGCGGAAGCCGCCGACCTTGATGGCCAACGCTCACCGCATGTGTGAAACCGCAGGACGCGGGCGGCGAACCACAAGGTCCCGCCCGACATATGACGCACTGCTCCTGGCGAGCACGCTGTGTTGAGCCCTGTCCCTGGGCCGAAAGGAACGCTCGATTGGGCGCTCCGCCCGATCACGGCCATGAAGGAGGCTGAAGAAGCTCCGTCACCGCTGACCGTGCCCGACTACAACGCACCTTAGCGTGACGTCCTGATCAAACAACCCCGCCTGCGCGGCACGTCCGCGTTCGCACCAAAGAGCGTTGACATCGCCGCTGGCGCTCAGGTTCTCGCTTGTCCGGGCCCCTAACTCCAGGTTCGACTGCACCCGACAGCCGCACCCACAGGAGACGTAGAACCCCCCGATTCTCGCTCGCCACATCCAACGACGATCAGTCGCGAGACTCGACCGGCGAGGATCAAGTCCCGGGTCGTGGTCTAAGACATCGTCCTAGCGATTGGGCTGCTCAGGCCGCTTGGCGCGTGGGTGCCTCCCCGTTGATCTCGTTGGGCGATCGCCTGGTTCGACGAGGATCGGAAATAGCGAAATTGTGGACTTGCGCGTATTTCGACGACGCTCGAATATCTGTGTGCCGCAGCAGTCCGGCGACGCGCTGCTTTGCGCGAACGGAGCGGTGTCAACGCGCGCTCGCCGACAGCACACCGGTCAACTCAGCGGAGGCGGTCAGCTTGGGTCTATGCCACCCGGGTGGCGCCTGAGAGCGCCGAAGGACCAGAGATGTCAGGGAGGCGCAATGCCACGGCGCACGTCCTCAGCCACCCTCACACGCCTCGCCTCAGAGCAGGTGCCGGCGCGGGCCGGCTCCCGACGCCGCCTCGTCTGGCCAACGAAGCGGACCACCGCGCGTACGCGCCGGTGCGGAACCCGACGCCCGTGACTTGACGCCCGACGTGCCGCAGTGTCGAATCGCGCGCAGAGCCAAGAGAGCCACCTGAGGGGGTGGGCGGATGCTGGGCTGGTGTCGCACTGCCGTGGGAACCGCCGTCGCGGCGATCGTGGTCGCCGTGGGGGTGCCGAGCGCAGCCGAGGCGGTGACAATCGCACCGCCATGGTGCGGCACACCCGAGCCGGACGCCACGGCGGCGCTGCCCGACGGCACCGGTGCCAACGATCCGGTGGGCAGCTTCCCGCACATCCCGTACTACGCGATCGGCTGCACGCTGCAGAAGATCAAGGCTGAGGGCGTGCGCGGGCGCATGACGATCGAACAGCACGGCGTCTCCGCGCAGGGCCGCCCGATGTGGCGCGTGACGATCAACGCGCTCGAGACGTCCGCCCAGCGCAGGGCCTACGACAACTGGTGGGACGTGCGCCGGCTCGCGCGCGAGGACCCGTCCCGCGCCCAGCGTGAGCTGCGCCACGCGCGCGGCGCCGTCAAGGTCCCGCTCTACATCCAGTCCGGCATCCACGGCAACGAGTCCGAGGGCGTCGACGCGATGATGGAGTTCATCAACCGCCTGGCGACCAGCCGGCGCGGCCAGGACGCCGAGGTCGACCGCTGGCTCGATCACTCGATCCTCGTCTTCAACGTCGTCCACAACCCGGACGGCCGCGCGCTCGGGCAGCGCGCCAACGGCAACGGCTTCGATCTCAACCGCGACTTCCTCACGCAGTCGCAGACGGAGACCAAGGCGTCCGTGGCGACGATGCAGAAGTGGCTGTTCCCGGACATGCTCGACCAGCACGGCTACGTCACGCCGACGCTGATCGAGGCCACGACCAAGCCGCACGGCCCGGGCATCGACTACGACCTGTTCCTGAAGTGGAACCAGCCGCGCACGAAGGCCAACGGCGACGCGCTGGCCACCGTCGGGCTCGGCTATCAGCGGCCGATCAACGACTGGTGCGCGGACGCCGACCTCCCGCCGTTCGGGCAGACGCGTTGTGCGGACGGCTCGCTGCCCGGCCCGGCGGTCGCCGAGGGCTGGGACGACTGGGGCCCGTTCTACACGCCGATGTACAACCAGCTCGTCGGCCTCAACGGCTCGACGATCGAGATGTGCCAGAGCACCGCGCCCGCCTCCACCACGCAGTACACGTGCGGCGCGCCCGGGGCGACGAACTTCCCGCGCGGCCGGATCGCGGCCAAGATCGCGCAGGCGCTCGTGACGACCTCCACGGTCGAGTTCAACGTCGCCAACCGCTCGGCAGTGCTCAACGACATGCTCGAGATCTACCGGCGCGGCAAGGCCGGCGCGCCGCGGCCGCCGTGCTGCCCCGCGCCGTTCGACCGCGAGAACAACTGGATGTACGAGTACCCCGAGGCGTACATGATCCCGGTCGGCCAGGGCCAGCGCAGCGACGCCGAGGCCAACCGGCTGGTCGACTGGCTGCTGACCAACGGCATCGAGGTCCACAAGCTGCTGCTGCCCGCGCGCATCGGCGGCACGTGGTACCAGCACGGCTCCTACGTCGTGAGCCTGCGCCAGCCGCACCGCGGGCTGGTGGAGGAATCGCTGGGCGCGGGCGTTGACATCTCGTCCCGGATCGGTCAGCTGTACGCGCCGCCGGCGGCGTTCAGCCACGGCCTGCTGTGGGGCGCGGATGTCGTCCAGGTCCCGCGCGGGACGCCGATCTGGGCGCTCGCGCTCCCGATCGATCGCACGCCGAAGCTGCGCGGCGGCGTCGAGCACTCGCACCGCGCGACGGCCTACGCGCTCGAGCTGGACTCGCCGACGGCGGTGCGCACGCTCAACGCGCTGCTGCGGGCGGGCGTGACGGCGCAGATCGCCGAGGCGCCGTTCGGGCGCTACCCGGCGGGCACGGCGCTGTTCGATCGCGGCGCCCGGCGCGCGCTCGAGCGCGCCGCCGACGACTCGGGGCTCATCTTCCGTGCCGTCGACGGGCCGCTGCCGGCGGCCACGCCGCTCACGCGCGTGCCGCGGATCGCGGTGCTGACGGGTGGGCTCACGCAGGAGATCTGGGTCATGCGCCAGCTCGGCTTCGAGGCCGACCCGGTCTCGACCGCCGCGACCGGCGCGCTCAACAACGCGAACGGGCCGAACCCGCTGGACGCCTACGACGTCGTCTTCAATCAGGCCGGCTGGCCGGGTGCGGCGGCGCAGGCGACCGCGCGGGCGCGGCTGTCGGCGTTCTTCGCGGCCGGTGGCGGCTACCTCGGCGCGGGGGTGAACGGCACCGCGTTCCTGGCCTCGGCGGGCGAGGTCGCCGGGCTCTCCGCGGCGGCCCGCAGCGGCGCCGGTCGCAGCGGCATCGTCCGCTGGAACAACACGGGCGGCGCGAGCAGCCCGATCACGGGCGCCTACCCGGCACAGGACACGGCGATCATGGACCCGCCGACGTGGCTGACCGCCGTCCCGCCGACGCTCAGCGTCGACGCGCGGCTCCCGAGCTCGAACTTCTTCGTCTCGGGCCTGTGGCTGCTCGACGAGCAGTCGTCCACCGCGCCCGGCGCGGCGCTGATCGCGCACGGGCCGAACGCGGCCAACACCAACCGGCTCACCGTGTTCGCGATGAACCCGCTCTACCGCGCCGATCCCGAGCGTGAGTGGCCGGCGTTCGCCTCGGCCGCGTACTGGGTCGGCAAGCGCGCCGGCGCTCCGGCGCTCGCCCCGGTGCAGCAGACCGCGGCGATGGAGGAGGTCGTCGAGGTGCCCAGCTCACGCCACGGGCACTGAGGTAGACGTGGCGCCCTCCTGCGCGGAGGGCGCCACGAACGCCACCACGGCCTCGACGAACGCCGCCGGGTTCTCCTCGGGGATCCAGTGCGCGGTACCGGGGATGACGCGGCCCGTCACGTCCTCGGCCACCTCGCGCAGCATCTCCTCCATCAGCGGACCGGTGGTGGAGATCTCGCCACCGATGGCCAGCACGGGCACGGTCAGCTTGCCGCCCGCGGCGAGGGCGGCGCGGTTGTCCTGCGCGTCCTGCTCGAACGCCCGGTAGAGCTCGAAGCCCGCGCGCATCGCGCCGGGTGCGGCGTAGGCGTCGGCGTACACGTCGAGGTCGGTCGCCGACGGGTCGGTGGTGCGCGCGTCGAAGAAGAACTGCAGGTACTGGCGCTCGCGGCCCTGGACGAGCAGCTCGGGCAGGTCGCGGGCGCCGTGGAAGGCGAAGTGCCACACGCGCGGGTCGCTGCGCAGGCGGTCGAAGACGGCGGTGCCGGGGATGGGCGCGTCGGCCACGACGAGGTGCGAGAGGTCGTCGCGGTAGCGCTGCGCGTAGGCGTACGCGACCATCAGGCCGATGTCGTGGCCGGCGAGCACGAACGGGCCTTCCACACCGAGGTGGTCGCGCACGAGCCGCCGGATGTCCTGCGCCATCGTGCGCTTGTCGTAGCCGCCCGCCGGTCGCCACGAGTGCCCGGCGCCGCGGTAGTCGGGGGCGATCACGGTGAAGCCCGCGTCGACGAGCCCGGGCGTCACCTTGTCCCACTCGCGCAGGGTCTGCGGGAACCCGTGCAGGAGCACGATCGTGCGCGGGCCGTCGCCCGTGATGGTGTAGTGCAGCCGCAGCCCGGGCTCGATGTCGGCCATGCCGTGCTTCATGGCGGCGAGTGTTCCAGCGCTTCCCGCCCGGCGCCAATGATCGTTCGTTGCCCGGCGCATCAGGGGCGCTTATCGAGCACGGGTCGGTGCCGCATCGGTCAGTTGACTGCATCCGCGCCCGCGGCCATGACAGTCATGCACCCGATGCGACGGAGGTAGGCGCGCACATAGCTTCCCCGGCAGGTCAACGCGGTTCGTTCCAAGGGGGAACAGCGAATGTCAGCACCGGACACCATCGTGCTCATCCACGGCTTCTGGGTCACGCCCCGCAGCTGGGAGGAGTGGGTCTCGTACTACGAGGCCAAGGGTTACAAGGTCATCGCCCCGGCGTACCCCGGGCTCGAGGCGGAGGTCGAGGCGCTCAACGCCGACCCGACGCCGATCGCCGAGCTCACCGTCCCGAAGATCGTCGATCACCTCGAGTCGGTCGTCAAGCCGCTCGACAACCCGATCCTCATGGGTCATTCGGCCGGCGGCGTGTTCACGCAGATCCTGCTCGACAAGGGCTACGGCGCGTCGGCCGTGGTGCTCAACAGCGCCCCGACCGAGGGCGTGAAGGTCGCGCCGCTCTCGCAGCTGCGCTCGACGTTCCCGATCCTCAAGAACCCGGCCAACCGGCATCGTGCGGCGGGCTTCACGTTCGAGCAGTTCCACTACGCGTTCACCAACGGCGTGCCGGAGGAGATCGCCCGGCCGCTGTACGAGCGCTACGCGATCCCCGCGAACGGCGGCATCCTGCTCGAGAGCGTGCTGGCCAACGTCAAGCCGGGCCATCAGGACACGTGGGTCGACTACTCGAACCCGAACCGCGCGCCGCTGCTGTTCATCTCCGGCTCCGACGATCACATCATGCCGCCGTCGGTGCAGCGGTCCAACGCCAAGCACTACAAGGGCGAGGGCACGCTCACGGAGATCGAGGAGGTCGAGGGCCCGCACTTCATGCCGGCGCTCGAGGGCTGGGAGAAGCTCGCCGACCGCGCGCTCGAATGGGCGCTCGCGCACGCCCGCGTCAACCCGAAGGTCGAGGCCTAGGTGATGCCGTTCATCAGCACTCCCGACGGCGTCGAGATCTTCTACAAGGACTGGGGCTCCGGCCAGCCGGTCGTCATGGCCCACGGGTGGCCGCTCAACAGCGACTCGTGGGAGGCGCAGCAGCTCTACCTCGCCGACAACGGCTTCCGCGCGATCGCGCACGACCGCCGCGGCCACGGTCGCTCCACGCAGGTGTGGGACGGCAACGACATGGACCACTACGCGGACGATCTGGCGGCGCTGATCGAGGCGCTGGACCTGCGCGACGTGATCCTGGTCGGCTTCTCCACGGGCGGCGGCGAGGTCACCCGGTACATCGGCCGGCACGGCACCGATCGGGTGGCCAAGCTCGTGCTCGTGAGCGCGGTCCCGCCGTTCATGCTGCTCACCGAAGACAACCCGGGCGGCGTGCCGATCGAGGTCTTCGACGGCATCCGCGCGGGCTCGCTGGCCGACCGCTCGCAGCTCTACCGCGACCTGGCGGACGGGCCGTTCTTCGGCCACAACCGCGACGGCGTGTCGATCTCCGAAGGCATCCGCGCCGCGTTCTGGCGCCAAGGGCTGCAGTCGGGGCACAAGAACGCGTACGACTCGATCGCGGCGTTCTCCGCGACCGACATGCGCGAGGACTTGGACCGGGTGGACGTGCCGACGCTGGTCATCCACGGCGACGACGACCAGGTCGTGCCGTTCACGGTCGGCGGGCAGGCGTCCGCGGCGCGCGTCGCGGGCGCGCGGCTGAAGGTCTATCCGGGGGCGCCGCACGGCATCACGGACACGCACAAGGACGAGCTCTCCGCCGACCTGCTCGCGTTCGCGCGCGGGGAGGACGTCGGGGTGGTCGCCAACACGGAAGCTGGGGTGGCCTGATGAAGCGTGTGGTTCTGGCGGTCGTTGCCGCCCTCCTGGTGTTCGCCGCGCCCGCTGGGGCGAAGACGAAGAAGACGTGGCCGCCCAAGCCCACGATCGTCTTGGTGCACGGGGCGTTCGCGGACGCGTCCGGCTGGAACGACGTCACCGAGCGTCTGCAGGACCGCGGCTACAACGTGCTCGCGCCGGCCAACCCGCTGCGCGGCGTGACCGCGGACGCGGCGTCCCTGCGCCGCCTGCTCGAGCACATCAGCGGCCCGGTCGTGCTCGTGGGCCACTCCTACGGCGGCGTCGTCATCACGAACGCGGCGACCGGCAATCCGAACGTCAAGGCGCTCGTCTACGCGGCGGCGTTCGCTCCCGCGCAGGGTGAGACGGTGCAGCAGCTGACGCCCGCCGCGGGCGGAGCGATGCTCGGCCTCAAGGCCCTCGACCTGGTGGGCGACGGCACGCCGCCCGGCACGGAGGGCACGATCAAGCAGGACCTGTTCCGCGAGATCTTTGCGGCCGATCTCCCCCGGCGCGTGACGAACGTGATGGCGGTCTCGCAGCGGCCCGCCTCGCTGGTGACGCTGGGCGAGGGGTCGGGGGTGCCGGCGTGGGCGTCGATCCCGTCGTGGGCGCTGGTCCCGACCCGCGACAACACGATCGGCACCGGCAACCTGCGGGCGATGGCCAAGCGTGCGAAGGCCCGCACGTGGGAGGTCCGCAACGCCTCGCACGTGGTGATGATGTCCGAGCCGGCGATCACGACCGAGCTGATCCTCCAGGCGGCCCGAGGCAAGTAGTGCGCGCGTCGGTCCTCCTCGTGCACGGTGCGTTCGGTGAGACGTCCGTGTGGGCGCGCGTCATCGCCGCGCTGCAGCGCGAGGGGATCGAGGCGATCGCGGTTGCGAACCCGCTGACGGGGTTGACGAGCGACGCCACCTACGTGGCGTCGCTCGCGCGTTCCATGGACGGGCCGGTCGTGCTCGGCGGGCACGACTACGGCGGGTCGGTGATCACCGGCGTGGACGCGCCGAACGTGGTCGGGCTCGTGTACGTCGCCGCCTTCGCTCCGGCGGCGGGGGAGACGTGCGTGAGCTGGCTGGGCGCGCCGGTGCTGGAGACGCTGCGGCCGGGCGTCGCGCGCGGCGGGGCGATCGAGCTGTTGGTCGCGCGGGACCGGTACCACGACGTGGTGGGCGGAGAGGCCGCGCTGCAGCGGCCCGTGCTGCCGGGGGCGCTCGACGAGCCGGCTGCGGACCCGGCGTGGGCGCGGGTGCCGTCGTGGTTCGTGGTGGCCGGGCGCGACGGGTTCGTCGCCGCGGGCGCGCAGCGGGAGATGGCGGCGCGCGCGGGCTCCGCGGTAATGGAGCTCGACGCCACCCACGCTGTCCTGCACACGCACGCCGCCGAGGTCGCGGGCGTGTTTTTCCGCGCGACCCGCCGAACCTGAGATGGTTCGCGGTGCATGGGGACGCTGATCGGGCGTGAAGACGAGCTGGCGCGGCTGGACGAGGTCCTCCGTGCCGGTGGTGCCTTGATGGTGCGCGGGCCGCGCGGGTGCGGCGTGAGCGCGCTGCTCGACGGGGCAGTCGAGAAGGCAGGCGCGCGCGGGCTGGGCGTGCTGCGCGCTGTCGGCGTGGAGGCCGAGTCCGGGTTCCCGTACGCGGGGCTGCACGCGCTGCTGCGGCCACTGCGGCGCGCGGTGGAGGCGCTGCCGGCTGAGCCGGGCGAGGCGCTGCGCGCGTCCTTCGGGTTCAGCGAAGGCGTCGTCCCGGCTGACGAGGTGGCTGCGGCGCTCGTCGCCTTGGCGCGCGACGCCGAGCCTGGCGTGGTGTGCGTCGACGACTGGCAGTGGGTCGACGCCGAGAGCCGCGCGGCGATCAGCGCGTTCATCGGCGCGGGCGTCGGCGTCCCGGTGCTGCTCGGTGGGCACGGTGACGGGGTCGCCGGGGTCGACGAGCTGGTCGTGGGCCCGCTCGACCCGGTCTCGGCCGCCGCGCTGCTGGACGACACGTTGCCGCTGCTGGTCCGCGAGCGCGTGCTGCGCGAAGCGGCGGGTCGCCCGCTGGCGCTGATGGAGCTGCCGGCGGCCTATGCGGCAGTGGGGGACGGCGTGCTGCTCGGCTCCTGGGCGCCGTTGACGCCTGCGCTGGAGGAGGCGTTCGGCGCCGAGGACCTGCCGTCCGCGTGCGCTCACGCGCTGTTGCTGGCCGCGCTCGACGACGCCGAGCGGCTGCACGACGTGCTCGCCGCCGCCGGCGCTGCGACGGCGGACGTGCTCGCGCCGGCCGTGGCGGCCGGCTTGGTCGAGGTCGACGGGGACCGGTTGCGGTTCGCGCATCCGTTGACGCGCTCGGCCGTGCGGCACGCGGCGAGCCCGGCGGCGCGGGCCGCGGGGCACGCGGCGCTGGCCGCGGGGATCGCGGCGCGGGACCCGGACCGGGCGGTGTGGCACCGGGTCGTCGGCGCGCCCGGCACCGACGAAGGGCTGGCGAGCGAATTGGAGGCGGTCGCGCTGCGCTCGCGGGACCGCGGCGACTACGAGCGTGCCGCCGCCGGCCTGCGCCGCGCGGCGAACCTCACTCCGGCCGGCCCCGAGCGCAGCCGGCGACTGCTGCTGGCCGCCGAGCTCGCGGCCGAGATCGGCGGGGTGGATGTCGCGACCCGCCTGCTCGAGGACGTCGTCCCGGCCCACGTCGACGACACGGGTCGCGTCCGCGCGCTCGTGCTGCGGCCACGCGTGTCACCGGGCACACTCGCCGCCACCGCGCGCACCTGCGTCGACCCGGAGCTCGCGCTGCGCCTGTGGTGGCGCGCAACGACCGAGACGCAGGCCTCGGCCGGCGACGGCGCCGCGCTCGCGCACGAGGCGCTCGTGTCCGCGCCGACGCTCACGGTCGCCGCGGACGGGCGCCCCACCGACCGCTCGGTTTCCCTCGCATACCGTGGGAAATCGACCACTCGAGGCGCCGAGCAGCCCGTCGCGCTCGCGCTGCGCGGGTACCTCGCGCTCGTCACCGGCGACCTGCGCGGCGCCGCGGCGCTGCTCGAGCGGGCCGTGCACGAGCTGCGGGCGCAGCGGCGCCGGACGCGGCTCGGGCAGGTGCTCGCGCTCGCCGCGCACGCGCGGCTCGGCGTCTCGGACCTCGACCGCGCCTGGGAGGACGGGCTGGAGTCGGCGGCGCTGTGCCGCCAGGTTCGCCAGCCGCTGTGGGGCGCGCTGGCGCGGACGGCGCTCGCGCGGATCGCGGCGCTGCGCGGCGACGAGGACGCCGCGGAGGAGCACGCGGGCGAGGCCGAGCGGATCGCGTTGCGCGTGAAGGGGGCGTCCGTGCTCGCCGCCGTGCAGCAGGCCCGCGGCGCGCTGGCGCTCGGAGCGGGCCGGCCGGGCGAGGCGTTCGCGCACCTGCGGCGTCCGTTCGACCCGACGGACCCGGCCTACGACCTCGGCACGGCGCTCACGGCGCTCGACGACCTCGCCGAATCGGCGACGACCGACGAAGAGCGCGCGTTCGTGCGCGACCAGCTCGCGGCCGCCGGCGATCGGGCCGCGCTCGCGCAGGCGCACGCGACACTCGTGCTCGCCGAGGACGGCGACGCGGACGCGGCGTTCGAACGAGCGGCGGCGGTGATCGGCGAGGACGTCCCGCTGGCGCACGCACGCATGTTGCTCGTGCACGGGATGCGGGTGCGGCGGAACCGGCGGCCGGCGGACTCGCGCACGCCGCTGCGGGCGGCGGCGGCCACGTTCGAACGGCTGGGCGCGAAGCCGTGGGCGGAGAAGGCGCAGCGCGAGCTCGCCGCGACGGCCGAGACGGCACACCGGTCAGAGGCCACCGTCGACCGGCTCACGCCGCGGGAGCTGGAGATCGCGCGGCTGGTCGCGCGCGGGCTGACGAACCCGGCGATCGCAGCGGACCTCGCCCTGTCGCCGCGCACGGTCGGGCATCACCTCGGCAAGATCTTCCCCAAGCTGGACGTGTCGTCGCGCGCGAACGTCGGTGCCGCGCTCGAGCGGCTCGGCTACTGAGCGATCAGCGCGCGTAGCTCGCCGCGCGAGGCAACCCCGAGCTTGGGGAAGATGCGGTACAGATGCGAGCCGATCGTGCGGTGCGAGAGGTACAGCGCCTGGCCGATGTCGCGGTTGGAGAGCCCGTCCGCGGCGAGCCGCGCGATCTGCAGCTCCTGCGGTGAGAGCACCCGCATGACGTCGACGTCGGCGACGCGCACGGCCTCGCCCGCCGCGCGCAGCTCGCCGCGCGCCCGCTCGGCCGGGGCGCCCATGTCGAGCGCCTCGAACGTGTCCCGCGCAGCGCGCAGCAACGCGCGCGCCTCGCCGGGCCGTCGGTTGCGGCGCAACCAGCCACCGTGCGCGAGCTGCACGCGTGCGCGCAGCGCCGGGATCTCCGCGGACGCCTCGAACGCGGCCTTCGCGGCCGCCTCCTCGGGCGTGAGCACCAGCCGCGCGTAGGCCAGCGAGGCGCGCAGGTGCCGCGACGGTCCCGCGAACGTCTCGGCCTGCGCCAGCAGCGAGCGGCCGGCGTCGTACGCGTTGGCCGCCACGGCAGCGTCCACCGCGTCGGCGACGATCCAGCGCGCGACGAACTCCGTGCCCGTGGACAGCACGCGCTCGAAGTGCGCCAGCGCCGCCCGTGGCTCACCCGCGGCCAGCTGCGCCAGCCCGCGCGCGACCTCGCTCATCGTCCGCATGCCGTCGGCGGCACCGGGCGCGAGCCGCGCGTCGGCGCGGTCGGCGAGCGCGAGCGCCGCATCGAGCTCCCCGCGCGCGCCCGTGAGCGCGGCCTGCGCCGACAGCGCCGCGACCACCCACAGCGGCTGATCGGTCTCACGCGCGACGGCCTCGGCCTCCTGCGCCGCCGCCAGCGATGCCGTCCACGACCCAGCGAACACGCCCGCCCACGCGCGACCCACCAGCGCCGTCGCGAGCAGCCCGTACCGGCCGCGCGCCCGCAGCCGCTCCAGCGCGCGGTCCCCGAGGGTCACGCCGCGCTCGAACGTCCCGACGATCGTGCACATCACGGCGCCCAGCCGCAGCAACTCGGCGGCCACCTCGTCCGGGTCAATCCGCTTCAGGCTCTGGCCGATCTCGTACCCGTAATCGGCCGGCGCGACGAGCGCGAGCACCATCGCCACGATCAACGGCGGCGAGCCGGGCGGGAGCGAACGGGCGGCGGCGACCAACCGCTCCCGTACCGGGCGCGGCACGTCCGACCACCACGCCCGGAACGCCACGGACAGCAATGCCTGCGACGCGCGCGCGGGATCGTCGAGCTGCTCGATCCGGTCCAGGTGCGCCTCGAACCACGCCGGCGCCGGCGCCCGCCGGCTCGCGGTCCGCTGCAGCCACAGCCGCCGTTGCTGGTCGTCAGGGGCGAGGAGGAGCGGCGCGGCGTCCGCGAGCAGGCGCTCGACGAGGTCTTCGCGGCCGACGTCCAGCGCGAGCTCGGCCGCGTCGAGCAGGCGCGCGCCCCGCCGCGTCTCTTCCCCGGTGAGCGCCGCCGCGCGGCCGAGCGTCTCGGCCGCGCGCACCATCGAGCCGCGTCGCTGCGCGGCGTGGGCGAGCCGCGCGAGCTCGTCGGCGAGCGCGTCGTCGACCCCCGCCGCCGCGGCCACACGATGCCCGAGCGAACGCGCTGGATCGAGCGTCGCCGCCAGCGCCTCGTGTGCGCCGCGCCGCCGTGTCTCGGACCCGCTCTGAACGATCGCGCTGCGCATCAGCGGATGTCCGAACGCGATCCGCAGCTCCCCGACCTCGATCAGCCCCGCCTCGACCGCGGGCGTGAGCGCGTCGAGCGTCAGCGGCGCGCCGGCGAGCACCGAAGCCGCCGCGAGCACCTCGGTCACGTCAGCCCGATCGGTCAGCCCGGCCACGAGCAGCGCGGCCCGCGTCCCTTCGGGGAGGTCCGCGACGCGCGCGCTGAACGTGCGCTCCAGCCGCGTGCTCAGCGGCAGCCAGGCCGGCAGCTCCGGCTCGGCCTGCGCGCGAGCGGCGCTCGCCAGCAGCTCGACGAGCCCGAGCGGGTTGCCCTGCGCCTGTTCGAGGATGCGCGTCCGCGTCGCGGGGGCGAGCTCGGTGTCCAGCTCGTGCAGCAGCGCTTCCGCGGCCGCCGGCACAAGCGGCGCGACCGCGCGCGACGGGAGGGCGCGGAACGGGCGCGGGACGTTCTCGCGCGACGTGATGAGCATCGCGATCGGGTCATCCTCGATCCGCCGCGCGACGAACGCGAGCACCTCCGTCGTCGCCTCGTCCAGCCAGTGCGCATCCTCCACCACGACCACCACCGGCGCCCGCTCGGCCGCGTCACCGAGCAGGTTGAGCACCGCCATCCCGGTCCGGAACGGGTCCTTCGGCGCGTCCGCGGAGAGCCCCAGCGCCGCGTCCAGCGCGGCCCGCTGCGGCGCCGGGAGGCCGGCGGCGTCGTCGAGCACCGGCCACAGCAGCGGCTGCAGCGACGTGTACGGGAGCTCGGGCTCCGCCGGCATCCCGGTCGTCGTCAGGACGGTCGCGCCGGCCGCGCGCGCCTTCGCCGTCGCGGCGGCCGCGATCGCGCTCTTGCCGACGCCCGGGTCCCCGTGCAGCAGCAGCGCCTCACCGCCGCGCGCCAGCAGCGCGTCGACGAGCCCGAGCTCGTCCTCGCGCCCGACGAGCGTGTTCCCGGTTCGTCTCACTCGAACCGAACCCTAAAAGCGCAGCCGGCGCCGCGCCCGCGTCGCGCGATCACGGCGCGCGCAGGATCTTCTCCATCGCCTTGCCGCGCGCGAGCTCGTCGACGAGCTTGTCGAGATAGCGGATCTCCTGCATGAGCGGTTCCTCGATGTCCTCCACGCGGACGCCGCAGATCACGCCGGTGATGAGCTTGCGCGACGGGTTCAGCGCAGGCGCCTCGGCGAAGAACCGCTCGAAGTCCGTGCCTCGCTCCAGTTGCTCGCCGAGCTCGCGCTCGTCGTATCCGGTCAGCCAGCAGAGGATCTCGTTCACCTCTTCCTTCGTCCGGCCCTTCTTCTCGGCCTTGGTGACGTAGTGCGGGTAGACGCTCGCGACGCTCATGCTGTAGATCCGGTGCCCTGCCATGCCGGAGTTATACGGCGGGACGACGGTGGGACGGCACCCCCTGAGCCCTCAGCGCCTCGTCTCGTACCGGGTCAGTAACACCCCGCCGGGAAACGTCCCGGTCTCCACCAACCTCAGGTTCACCCAGTCGTCCAGCGCCGTGAAGAACGGCGTACCGCCGCCGACGAGCACCGGGTGGGTGACAATCGCGTACTCGTCGATCAGCCCGGCCCGCATGGCCGTAGCGGCGAGCGTGGCACCGCAGATGTCCATGGGGCCGCCATCCTCGGCCTTGAGCCGGCGGATCTCGGCGACCGCGTCACCGGTGACAACGCGGGCGTTCCAGCCGACCGTGCTGATCGTCGAGGAGAACACCACCTTCGGCATGTCCCGCCAGCGGTTGGCGAACTCGATGTGCGCCGGTGTGACGCCCGGCTGCTGGTCGGCGGTCGGCCAGTGCGAGCTCATTCCCTCCCACAGCTTGCGCCCGTACAGCGCCAGGCCTGTCGCTTCCACCCGGTCAGACCAGAACTGGAACAGCTCGTCGCTCGGGACGCCCCAGCTCAGGTCGTCCCCGGGCGCGGCGATGTAGCCGTCCAGGCTCACGCTCATGCCGTAGCTCAGTTTCCGCATGCCGCGTAGACCAACACGGCGCGCGAAACTCATCGGTCAGTGGGCCGGTTGTCCAGCCGGGGGCGAATCGATCGCTACCAGGTCGAGCCGTTCAGGGGGCCGGCCTCCAGCCTCGACATCGACCGTGAATGAGGCGCAAACGGCAACGGCGCGCCAGCGGCCGTCGTCCGTATTCTCGAGCCCGAACGCGTACGGTTGGCCGAGAATCGTCCCCGTGAGTGGCCGGAACGCGGCGTGGGTCTCGATGCCGGTGTGGCTCTGGGTCACGACGTACCAGTCTTCGGCGGTGTACGCGAGCACGCCGTCCGTGGACTGGCTGAGCTCGGGCGGCCCGGGGGCCTGGGCGGGCCACAACGCCGGAAGGGCGTCCGGGTGTTCGAGGCGTTGGAAGATCGCGCCACCCAGCTCCAGGTAGCGAATCGCGGGATCACGCTGACCGGCGCGCTGCGGCAGCACGCATAACCACACCTGGTGATCTGCGCGCGCCTCGTGCCACACCCCGGCGCGGTCCCGCAGTTGCGCGCCGACGGCTCCGGGCGGCAGCCAGCCGGCGCGCACCTCAGGGTTGCGGCCGATCTCCGTGTTGAACCCGATTTCGATCGGTTCCAGCGGCGCCCGCGCGGAAGCCTGATGGCCCCAGTCGCTGCGCCACACGGCGGCGATGCGGTGTTCGTCGATCGGCCACGTGAGAAAGACGTCCAAGCCCGCGAGCGGGTCAGCCGGCTGCGTCCTGCCACGCTGGCGCTCGAGTTGTTCGGCGATCGGCATCTCGCAGTCGGCGGCCAGCACCGGCATGCCGAGCTCCCGGTGCAGCACGTAAGCCAAGGCAAGCCAGTACGCCTCCAGCAGGACGTGACCGTCTTCCGCCGTGTCGATCCGCCGATTGAGGCGATCGCACAGATCCCGAGCCGCGGGCCTGTCGTCGAGCTCGGGATAGCCAAGCTCCTGCTCGTCTCCGTCGCGCTCGAAGTCGGGCGTCACATCTTCGTTCTTCAGCTCGAGCGCAAGCGGGACGAGTTGCTCAGCTTCGCCGTCGTAGTAGGTGTCGAGCAGCAAGCCGGCTGCGTCGGAGACAACCAAGGCGCGGTACTCTGGCGCAACCGCCGCAGCGACTGCTTCGACCAGCGCAGCGTCGTCGTCCATGTCCACCCGGTACCCAAGGTCCCCGGCTGTAAGCCTCTGGTGCTCGAAGGGAGGAGGGAGCCTGCTCCACAATAAATGTCCTCGGCCGGGGAGGGGAGAGGGTGTTGGCCGAGACGCTGTGGAGCAGGCTCAGGCTCCCTATCGGCCGCTCGACGAACTTCCTTTAGCCCTGATACAGCCCCGGTGGCATGCGCTCGGTCGCAGAGCAGCGCGTCGGCGGTGCGGGCGTCGAGCTGGCCATCCACCGGGAGCGCGTGCGCGGCCTGAAAGCGCGCGACGGCGTTGAGGGTCGCCCGGTCGAAGCGGCCGGTGACCGCGTCGTCGGCGAGGAAGCCGTGCGCCAGGAGCCGCTCCTGTGCGACCCGGGCGTGCAGCGCGGGAGCGCCGCCCGGCACCGCGCCGGGCGTCGCCACCGCCCGGAGCGCGAGGCCGATCCCGCGCGGTCGCGGGGGCCGCGCCCAGCGTGGACGGATGACAAGGGGATGGTGGATGTGCATCGTTGTGTCCACCACTGTCGCGCCCGGCCCGTCAAGTTTCCATTAGGTCTCTCCCGGACGCGGGTCAGGGATGTCCCTGACCCGCGCCGCGTGAAGGGAGTGGCTACTGCTCGGCCGGCATCAGCACGCTGTCGATGACGTGCACGACGCCGTTGCTGGCCTGGACGTCGGCCATCGCGACCGTCGCGTCGCCCACGCGGACCGTGTCGCCCTCGATGCTGACCGTGCCCTCACGGTCTCGAGCGCCTGACCGTCCTCGAGATCGGCCGCGGCGAGCTCACCGGGGGCACGATGTGGTAGGTGAGGATGGCAGGCAGTGAGCTGATCCTTGCCTCGGGAGCGAGCAGCTCGTCGAGCGTCGCTTGGCCCACGGCGGCGAACGCGTCGTTGGTGGGCGCGAAGACCGTGAACGGCCCCTCGCCCTGCAGCGTCTCCACGAGCTCGGCCGCCTGCACCGCGGACACGAGCGTCGAGAGGTCCGGGGTCGCCGAGGCCAGCGCGACGATGTCCTGCTCGGCCGCGGCCGGCGTCTCGGTGGCCACCGGCGTCTGCGTCCTCGGCCGGGGCCGCCTCCGCGGCCGCCGATTCCGGTTCGTCCTCACCGCACGCCGCCACGCCCAATCCGAGGATGCTTATGGCGGCGAACGTGGCCAGCCGCTTTGCCTGAATCTGCATGAGCCCTGCCTCCTGAGGTTGCGTGTCCAGCCCTACGAGGCACACGCCCAAGTCGGTTGACCACGCAACGAGATTGGCGGATAGGCGCTCATCCTTGACTCATCCGCCTCTTCGGGCGCCACGAATCGCCGGCCGCCGATCCGCGCTCTCGTCGCTGGACGTACCGCTGCTGAGCCAAGCGACTGGAGGCGACGTGCATACGAGCAGCGCAAAGGGTGCGGGACGCGTAACGCGCAGCACCGCGGCGAGTGACCGGCATCGGCTCGGGGTGATCCTCTTCCTGCTGGCCGCGTTCGGGTCGTTTCTGCTCTCGATCGGGCTGTGGTTCACCGACAACCGCGACGAGGGCGTCTTCGTCGGCCTCTGGGTGCCGTCGATCCTCTCCGGCGGCGCGTTCTGGATGGCCGCGGTGAGGGAGCGGTCATGAACGTGCTCCTGGCGGTGGCAGGAGGGGTAGCGACGCTGCTGGTCATCGCGGGCATGATCCTCATCACGCCCCGCGGCGAGGTCGAGCTCGAGCAGGAGACGCCGGACGCGCAGGGCGCCGAGTTGAGCCGCGCGAACGTGGCCGACGCCCCGAAGCGCGCGTCCGCTTAAGGAGGGAGTGGGTGATCGCGACGTCGGCCTGCAGCGCGTCCTGGAAGCCGGCGAAGCGGTTTCGCCGATCGGCGGCGTAGGCGTACCCGCCGAACGGGCGGCGAGGCGTTGGCGCACTCGCGAGCAGCGCAAGACGGATGCTCACAGCTTCACGCCGAAGTTCGTTGTGTAGGTGGTGCCGACGGTGGGGTCCGTCGGCACGCCGGGGCGGATGCCGATCCCGAGCTCGCGAAAGGCCGGCTTGAGGATGTTGGCGCGGTGGCCGCTGGAGTGCATCCAGGCTTCGTGGACGCCGCGAGCGGTCCCGAGCTCGCCGGTGCCCCAGGCGAGGTTCTCGCCGAGCGACCAGCCGTCGTTGCGCTGCGTGTAGCCGGCGCGCACGATGCGGTCGACGAACGATGTGCCGCTCGGGGTGGTGTGCGAGAAAAAGCTGCGGCGGACCATGTCCGAGGAGTGGGAGAGCGCGGCCTTGCGCAGCTTGGCGTGCTCGCGCAGCGGCTTCAGGGCGCGCTGCTCACGCTCCGCGTTGGTCAGGCACAGGATGCCGCCGCGGATCTCGTCGACGTTGCTGGCCGTGAGCGCGATATCGACGTTGGGGCACTGGTCTTTCGTCACGGCGGCGTCGGCGGAGCGGCCGCCCGTGAGACTGAGTGTGGTGATGAGGGCACCGCAGACGAATGAGCGGCGCAGCAGCGTGGAGTGGGACGAGCGCATGGCGTCGTCTCCGATCTTCTAGCCGGGAGAAGGAGTTGCGCTGAGCGGCTTCCGCGGCCGAACGAGCCGGTGCTCGAGACGGGCTGATGAAAACCGCAGGACGCGAGCGGCGGACCGAAATCGGCCCCGCCCGACCTATGACGTGCTGCTCCTGGCGAGCACGCTGTATTGAGCCCTGTCCTTGGGCCGGTAGGAGCGCTCAGTTGAGGCTCCCAGCCAGATCCTCGTCAGCAATGAGAGCTCCTTGGAGCTCCATCAACGCTGATGGTTTCTGGACCAAGACACACTTTAGCGCAAGGTTCCTGAGTAAAAAGAATCCCTCAAACAATTATTCTTGAGTTGATCAGTGCACCGGAAACTAATGGTGACGGGGCGTATGAATACAGGTGATGCGATCCGTTGGGCAATCCAAGACATTCAACAAGGATTGACGCGTTCTCAGGCTTTGGGACGCTTGTGCTGACCGCCCGGCAGCGCGTGCGCGACGTGGAAGAGGCGTGGCCGTCACGCGGCTCAGGCGCGGCGGCCGGAGAGAGGGGCGAACCGCTCTTCTTCGCTGGATGTGAGGGTGGCGGGGTTGAGGCGGCGTGGCCTTTCGCTTCCTTGGCTTCCCAGAGATCAAGTCAGTCCATATGACGGCTCTGCGCGCCTGGCCCCGAGTTTCGACGCGGCCTTTGAGTGGCCGGCGCGCCCTCAGCGGGCGTCGCCGCCTAACGGCCGGATCCTCAACCGTCCGCTCATCGGACCGCGACGCGCAACCGCGGCTGTCGGGCGCCGATGGCGGCTGCAGTGCCCCGTCGGTGCGCCTGCGGCGCGAGCCCGCAACGCGACACTGCGCTGACCTACCCGGAGGGGAGACGCGCTGATGCACTCCGCGGAGTACGCCGAGCACGACGGCCTGGGCCTCAAGGGCCTCATCGATGACGGGCAGGTCAGCGGCGAGGAGGTAGGTGACGCGGCGTTGCGTGCGCTTGAGGAGGTGAACCCGCGGCTCAACGCGCTCGTAGGGGAACCCTTCGACGATGTGTCCGATGACCCTGCCGGTCCGCTTGGCGGCGTCCCGTTTCTGGCGAAGGACCTCGTCTGCCTGCTCGAGGGCAAGCCCATGGAGTGGGGCGGTCGCCTGATTGCGGGCTTCGTCGCCCCGGCGGACTCAACACCGCACCCGTAGCGCACGGGATCACGCGCAATCCGTGGGACACGGAGCGCATACCGGGTGGTTCGAGCGGCGGGTCGGGAGCGCTCGTGGCCGCCGGCGCGGTGCCGATCGCGCACGCCAGCGATGGCGGCGGCTCGATCCGCATCCCGGCGCGTGCAACGGGCTTGAGGGCCTGAAGCCGACGCGCGGGCGCGTGCCTGCTGGTCCTGTCGTCGATGAGGTGCTCAACGACGCCTCGGTTCAGCTTGTCGTCACGCGCAGCGTGCGCGACACCGCGGCGGTGCTTGACGCCGTGTGCGGTCCGGCGCCGGGCGAGAAGTACTACGTCGCCCGGCCAACGCACTCGTATGCGGAGCAGCTGGAGGCCGACCCGGGACGCCTGCGCATCGCGTCCCGTACGCAGTCATTTTGGGGCATGCAGACGGCGCCGGAGGTGGCGCGCGTCGTCGAGCAGGTTGCACGGGAGCTGGAGTCGCTCGGACACTCAGTCGAGGAGGCGTCCCCTGAGTTCGACATCGATGCGTTCTTCTCCGCGCAGTTCGTGATCTGGACCTGGTTCACCGCCGTGTCGGTCCTGGCGCTGGCTCACCTGACCGGACGTGAACCGGGCCCAGACCCGTTGGAGCGCGGCACGCTGACCGCGCTGCGCCACGGCGCCGGGCTGTCGGCGTTGGAGCTAACCCAAGCCTTCGCTGTGCAGAACACGGTCACGCGCGCGTGGGGCGCGTTCTTGGACGACTTCGACCTCCTGCTCACGCCAACAGTGCCGGTTCCCGCGCTGCCGGTGGGGTCGCTCGACCAAGACGCGGAGTCGATCCAGGAGGCCCGTGAATGGTTCGAGCGTCTGTTCGGGCAGATCCCCTTCACGTCGCAGCTCAACATGACCGGGCAGCCGGCCGTGAGCCTGCCGCTCGGCGTGTCGGGGGACGGGCTGCCCATCGGCGTTCAGCTCGCCGCGCAGGCGCTGCGGGAGGACGTGCTCGTGCAAGTGTCAGCCCAGCTCGAGGCGGCGATGCCATGGGCGGACCGCGGCCCCC
This sequence comes from Solirubrobacter deserti, assembly GCF_003344625.1. Lineage (GTDB taxonomy): Bacteria > Actinomycetota > Thermoleophilia > Solirubrobacterales > Solirubrobacteraceae > Solirubrobacter > Solirubrobacter deserti. The sequence goes on from NZ_QPKJ02000009.1 coordinate 27,776, forward strand.
CGATATGGAGGGGAAAGGCGACCTAGCTGACTCGCGCGCGCATCACGGGTAATGCTCGCCGTGCGGACTGGCCAGCGGAAACACCGAGCGCACCACCCGGACGTTCGACCCTTCTTGGCGACCGATCGAGCCGGCCTACGCGGCGACCGACGCGGTGAGCGTCGCGACCGTGCGGAAGCCCAAGCGCTCGTAGACGCCGCGGCCGTCGGGGCTCGCTTGCAGCGTCGCGGTGCGGGCGCCATCGGCGCGGGCGCGCGCCAACGCTCCGGCGAGCACCTGCGCCGCGAGACCGCGGCGGCGGAACGCGGCTTCGGTGGCGACGTACTGGACGCTGACGTCGTCGGCGAGGCGGACCGTCAGCGCGACGCACGCCCACTCGCCGTCGACGCGCAACCCGTGCGTGCGCACGCGCGGATCGTCGAGTGCGCCGATGAGGGGGGCGAGTCGGTCCTGCTGCCCGTACGCGCGGTCGTTGAGCTCACCGACTACGTCAAGCGCGGGCGTCTCGAGCGGCGCGCCCGCGGGCACCTGCCACTCGTCCAGCACGAGCCCCATGCACGGCATGGCAATGGCCTCCAGCTCCTGCCGGTCCGGCGGCGCGACCGTGCTCCACAGGCAATGCGGCGGATCGACCAGCACGACGCCGGGCCCACCGACCGCCGCGTCGATCCAGTGGTTGTCCTCGGCCCACGGCACGCGCGCCCCGACGGCCCCCGCCGCCCGCACTTCCCTGGCACCACCGACGCCGGTTCGCCCAAGGCACGCGAGCGTCTCGGCGAAGCCGTCGATCGATCGCTGCGCCAGCTCCAGCACGCGCTCATAGTACGTGGCTGGTCCGCGCAGTTCGTGCGCATACGTCGGCGTCCAACTGCTGCGCCGATCGCACTCCACGCCGCGGTCCCGGTCATGGGCTACGGCGTCGGCCCTCTCCGCAATCAGTGTCTTGCCATGCCTTGCGATCGACGGCGCCGCCGGGGCTTGAACACGGACAAGCCGGTGGCGAGCGTGAGCGCAGCGACGTCGTAGGCGGAGCCGGCGATCAGGCGTGCCTCGGCGCCGCCGTCGCCGCTGCGCATCGCGGCGGTGCCGGGGCCGAGAAGAAACGAGCCGACGAGCACGACGCCGACCAGGAGCACGAGCTTGGCGCTGACCCACGCGTAGCGCAGGACTCCCCAGGGTGTGGCCATTCCGAGCACGATGCCGGTGGCGAGCGAGACCATGCTGAGCGGGATGCCGAACAGCACGGTGAACATTGCCAGCAGCTCGTACGACGCGGCGGCGAGCGCCGGGTCGTCGGTGGTGGCGGCGCGAACGTTGACCGCGAGCACGGCGGCGATGTCGCCCAGCAGCCCGACGCTGGCGATGATGTGCAAGGTCAGCAGCGCACGCCGGGCCGTCGGGCCCAGCTTGATGCGAGCGCGGCCGGGCGAAGTGGAGGGGCGGGCGGGGAGGGTGGATGCGCCGACTGACATGCCGCCACTATCGGTGGGAACGCCGGCGTCGTCGTCGGCCACGGTGGCGAACCGGATCTCCTCTGAGCGGACCGCCCGCTCCGTGAATCTCATCCTGGAGGAGGAGATCGGGCTCAGCCGCGCGGACGAGGACGAAATGCACGCGCGCCGTTACCGTGGCGGGGTGTCCTCGCGCCTGTTCGGGCTCGCCGCGGTTGTGCTCACTGTTTCCGGTGAGGCCGAAGTGTGGCTCGGTTCCGCTGGCGAGGAAGGTGGGCGGCTCGTGAGCGCGCTGGCCGTGCCGGCGATGGCCATGCCGCTGGCATGGAGCCGACGGGCGCCGCTGCCGACGCTCGCGGCCGTCGCGCTCGTGCTCTTCGTACAGGCCGTGCTCGGCGGCTTTCTGGTCGGGGAGGCGGCGACCACGATCATCGTGCTCGCGCTCGTGCTCTACGTCGCGGGCGGCCGGCTGACCGGTGTGCCGGCCTTCGCCGCGGCCGCCGCTGCCGCAGCCGCGGTCGCGGTGACGCGGATCGTCTTCGACTCCTCCGCGCAGGAACCCCACCAGGCGCTGTTGACGTTCGCGGCGGTCGCGTGTCCGCTGGTGCTCGGGCGCTGGGCCCGCGACCAGGACCTGCTGCGGCGGGAACTGGCCGACAGGGTCGCCCGGCGGGCGCGTGATCGCGAACGCGACGCGCGCCAGGCGGCGGACCAGGAGCGCGCGCGGATCGCCGCCGACCTCCAGGTCGCGGTCGCCGGCGCCCTACGAGCCATCGCCGGCGACGCCCAATCGCTGCCGGCGCTGCTGCGCTCCGGTGACCACGTGACAGCCCGGGAGCGGCTCGCGGCGATCGCGGGTACGGCGCGTGCGGCGCTCGCCGACGTACGGCGCGTGCTGGGCGTACTTCGCCGTGACGGCGAGGCGCCAAGCCTCGCGCCGCCGCGCGCCGACATCCTCCGTGGCGGCGAGCCATTGCCGCCGGCGACCAATCCCCCCGCCGCCATGATGCTGCCCTCCCGGAGCGCGCCCGTGACCCGACGTCGACTCGGCGCCGTCACGGATCACGTGCTGGTCGCCGCGGTGCTCGTGGTCGGCGCGGTCGAGCTGGCGCTCGTGGGGCCGGGCGGCGCCTGGCTGACGGCCGTGGCGCTCGCCGTGCCGCTGCTGCGGCGGCGGCGCCGGCCGGTGGCCGTGGCCGCCGGCGTGCTCGCGGCGATCACCACCCAGAGCCAACTGCTCGACTTGGATTCGTTTCCGCTCGTGAACATGCTGGCGATGGTGGTCGCCAACTACGCGATCGGCGCGTACGCGACCCGCGGCCACGCGGTCGGCGGGCTGCTGCTGGTCGCCGCGGGGGCGGCGGTGCACGCCGCGGTCTTCTATCCGGAGGGCGTGGTGGCAGCGCTGCTGGGCGGCGTCGTTCTGCCCTGGACGATCGGCCGGGTGGTGAGTGGCAACCGCCGGCTGATGGTCGTCGAGCGCGAGAAAGACGTCGAAGTCGAGCGCAGCCGTGCGCGCCAGGCGGCCGCCGCCGTGACGAGCGAGCGCACGCGGATGGCGCGCGAGCTCCACGACGCGGTCGCGCATCACATCAGCGTGATCGCGATCCAGGCCGGCGGCGCCGACGGCATCGTCGAGCGCGATCCCAGGCGCGTCGCCCAGATCGCTGCGCTGATCGCGTCCGTCGCCCACGAGGCGCTCGCCGAACTCGGCCGGCTCGCTGATCTGCCGACGGCGAACGCGCCGGGCCTCGGCGTTGTCGAACGGCTCGTCGAGCCGGCGCGCGCCGCCGGTCTGCACGTCGAGCTGCGGGTCGACGACCGCGCGCGCACGCTCCCGGCCGGCATTGATCTCGCCGCATTTCGGATCGTGCAGGAGGCGCTCACCAACACGGCCAAACACGCCGACGCCCATCATGCCTGGGTGACGGTGCGCTGCCCGGGCCGCGCGCTGGAGCTTGAGATCGCCGACGACGGGCGTGGCCCCGACGGCAGCGGCCCGGCGCCCGGCGGCGGTCACGGGCTGGTCGGGATGCGCGAGCGGGTGGCGCTCTACGGCGGCTCGCTCGACCTCGGCCGGCACGGCAGCGGCGGCTTTCTCGTCCGTGCCCGCCTGCCGATCGAGGGCGTATGAGCATCCGCGTTCTGATCTGCGACGACCAGTCGCTCGTGCGCGCCGGGTTCCGGCTCGTGCTCGAGAACCACGCCGACCTCAAGGTCGTCGGGGAGGCATCGAACGGTGAGGAAGCGATTCACAGCGCCGGACGCCTGCAGCCCGACGTCGTGCTGATGGACATCCGCATGCCCGTTCTCGACGGGATCGCCTCCACGCGCGAGATCACGGCGCGGCACCCGGCGCGAGTGCTCGTGCTCACCACCTACGACCTCGACGAGTACGTCTACGACGCCCTGCGGGCCGGCGCAAGCGGCTTCCTGCTCAAGGACAGCCCGCCGCGCCAGCTCGTCGACGGCATCCGCGCCGTCGCCGCCGGCGAGGCGCTGCTCGCCCCGACCGTCACGCGGCGCCTGATCGCCGAGTTCGCCCGCGTCCGGCCTGCCGGCGGTGTCCGCCCTGCCGCGCTCGATGAGCTCACCCCGCGCGAGTTCGACGTGCTCAGGCTCCTTGCGCGCGGCCTCTCCAACGCGGAGATCGCCGACCAGCTCGTGCTCAGCGACACCACCATCAAGACCCACGTCGCACACATTCTCGCCAAGCTCGGCCTCCGCGATCGCGTCCAAGCCGTCGTGCTCGCTTACGAGTCCGGTCTCGTCACTCCCGGCCGCCCGCCGGAGTAGTCCCCGCTCCTCCGCGCGGAGGAGACTCGGAGGCGCTCTCATCCCCGCGATGGTGGTCGCGATCACCATGACCGCCGAGCTCGGATCGTCGATGTGCAGGCGCGGGATGCGCATGGATGCCGGAGGTCGATCGAGGTTAGGATCGGTCAACGGTCGCGTCAGACGACCGCACCTGAAGCCACGCTCATAGAGGCCGCGCGAGCAGGCGACGAAAAGGCCTTCGAGTCCCTGGTCGCGCCGTATCGCCGCGCGCTTCACGCCCACTGCTATCGCATGCTCGGGACGCTTGCGGACTCCGAGGACGCCGTCCAGGATTCGATGCTGCGGGCCTGGCGCGGGCTGGCGGGCTTCGACGGAAGGAGCTCACTGCGCAACTGGCTCCATCGGATTGCGACGAACGCGTCGCTCGATGTGATCGCGCATCGGGGCCGGTCGCCGGTGCTGCTCGCGGAGCAGGGGCCGCCGACCGCCGAGGCCTGGGACCCCGAGACGAGGAAGGAAACCGAGGTGCTCTGGCTGCAGCCGTTGCCCGACGAGGGCTACGAGCGACGCGAGGGGGTCGAGCTGGCATTCATCGCCGCGCTTGAGCACCTGTCGCCCAATCAGCGTGCGGCGCTGATCATGCGTGAGGTGCTCGGGTTCTCCGCGCGAGAGGTGGCCGAGGTGATGACGACGAGCGAACCCTCGGTCAAGAGCGCGCTCCAGCGCGCACGCGCGAGGCTGGACGAGCGGGTTCCGAATCGCAGCCAGCAGGAGACGCTGCGGGCGCTCGGCGACACACGGGTCCAGATGATCGTCCGCAACTACGCCGACGCGTTCGAGCGCGGCGATGTCGACGGCCTCGTGTCGATGCTGGCCGACCATGCCGAGTGGTCGATGTCCCCATACAGCCTCTGGTACTCCGGGCGGGATGCGATCCGGCAGCTCCTGGCGACAGGGCCCGCCAAGGAGGGCTGGCGTCACCGCTTCACCTCCGCCAACGGTCAGCCGGCAGTGGGCTGCTATCGCTGGGACGCACGGCGAGCGGCGTTTGTCGCCGACGGGATCGACGTGCTCACACTTGACGACGATGGCCGAATCCTCGCGATGACGGCGCTCCTCGATCCGGCGCTGTTTGCACGCTTCGGCCTGCCCGAGCGAATCGATTCATAGAGGCCCGATTCCTTCCAGCGCGTCGGCCGGTCGTTACTGACAGACCACCGACCGTAGGAGGAATCGATGAGGCTGAACACGAGGACATGGGTATTGGTCCTGGCGTCGATCGCGTCGCTGATGGTGGCGCTCCACACGCTGGTGGTCTCCACCGCGCTGAACACGATCCGCGAGGATCTCGCTGCCTCGGTGGCCGTGCTCGCGGGCCCGACCCTTGGCGGTGCCGTGGCGGAGGGTCTCTCCTGGGAGTGGGTCTTCTGGCTCAACGTTCCGATCGGGGTCGTCCTCGTGCCACTGGTACTGACTCGTATTGAGGCCCTAGCGGGAGGCCTTCTGCTCGTCACCGCGTTCGTGGCGTGGGAGTACCGCACCGCGGCACCGATGCTGCCGTTGCGGATGTTCCGCTTGCCGGGCTTCTCGGCCGGCAACGTGGCCGTCTTCTGTCTGTTCGGCTCGATTTTCGCCGGGGTGTTCTTCTTCGCCCAGTTCATGCAGGTCGGCCTGGGTCACGATGCGCTCGAAGCCGGGCTGAGCCTGCTCCCCTGGACGGCTCCACTGTTCCTGGTCGCTCCCGCGGCGAGCGCGCTGGCCGATCGCGTGGGCGATCGACCCGTGCTGATCGCGGGGATGGCCACGCTCGCGGCGGGCATGTGCTGGGTCGCCGTGATCGCCGAGCCGGGGATGGGCTACGGCGAACTCGTCGTGCCGCCGCTCGTGGCCGGCCTTGGCGCCGCGATGGCGATCCCGCCCGCCGCCGGTGCCGTCCTGCGCGCCGTGCCCGCGCACGCCGTGGGCCCCGCCGCCGCGCTGGCTCTGTCCGGCGCGGTCGCCGGACTGGCGCTGCCGGGCCGGAACCACGCCGCGCCGGCCGTTGCTTGACCACACGTCGAACGAGCGAAGGAGACGCGGCATGAACGACCTGAAGATCGCGACACATGAGGAGTGGCTCGCTGCGCGGCTCGAGCTGCCGGAGCGAGAGAAGGCGTTGACCCGGCACCGCGACGAGGTGAACACGGCCCGCCGCATGCTGCCGATCGTCGAGATCACGAAGGATTACACCTTCGACGGCCCGCGCGGCAAGGCCGAGCTGCTCGATCGGTTCGAGGGCCGAAGCCAGCTTCTGGTCTACCACCTCATGTTCGAGCCGGACGCCGATGAGGCCTGCCCGGCCTGCTCGTTCTGGATGGACAGCTGGGGTTACCCGGCCCACCTGCACGCCCGCGACACGTCGTTCACGGCTGTCTCGCCTGCGCCAGTCGCGAAGCTCGAGCGCTAGCGGCAGCGGATGGGCTGGACCTTTCCTTGGTAATCCTCGTGGGGCAGTTACTTCAACTACGACTTCCTGCGCCGAGGGGATCGCGTCTTTCATACCTACTCGTGCTTCGAGCGCGGCATCGACCTGCTCAACGGCACCTACAACTGGCTCGACCTCACCGCCCTCGGGCGCCAAGAGGCTTGGGAGCAGCCGGCCGGCCGAGGCGACTCCGCATTGGACCGGATCCGGCGCCGCGACGAGTACAGCGGTTAACCCGACCCGGTTACGACAGCGGGACTTCGATCGTGCTGCAGCGGTACGGCACGGAGAAACTCCTCCTCATCGGGCGAGCTCGCCGGGCAGGCCCGCCACTCGAGCTCCGGCGGCGTGGCGGCCGCGGGCACCGGCCAGGCGAGCACCACGGCCGTGACGGCGAGCGAAACCAGGCGGCGGACACGGACGCAGCACGCCCGCAAAAGCGAGACGGAGTGCTAGCGCAGCTGACCAAGCAAATGCAGGTTGTCGGCGGTGACCCACACCTCGGTGATCAGGTCACCATCGACGCGGTAGAACGCGAACTCCTGGGTGCTTACGCGGCGGCCGGTGGCGGGAACGCCGAGAAACGGGCCGTCGTGCGTGCCCGTGTCCGAAAAGTGCGCTGCGATCCACGGTTCGTCAACCACCAGGTGGCGCAGTTCCACCGGTAATCCGGGAAGCCACGGACGACGGTCCGCAACCCCTCCACGTAGAGGTCGAGGCCACGATCGGTTCCGTTGACCACGACCTCGGAGGCGACGAACTCCGACAAGTCTCCGAACCGGTGCTCGTTGCAGCAGGCGTTGTAGCGGCGGTAGAAGTCCGTCAGCCCGGTATCGCTCATCGGCACAGCATGCAGCGCGCTGCGGCCTCGTGCGCCTTACGGCTCACGTTGCCTTAGGTCAGCGCACTACGCGGAACCGCAAGTGGGTTGCGTTGGGACTTTGGATTGCGGCGACCGGTTCGAGCTGTAGGTGTCCGTCGGGGAGGCCCGTGAACAACGGCGTGCCGCTGCCCAACAGAACCGGAACGAGGTGGATCGAGAGCTCGTCGATGAGCCGTGCGGCGAGAAACTGCCGTCCGAGGTCGGCGCCGCCCATGATCGTGACGTTCTTGCCGGCCGCCGCTTCTCGAGCGTCCCTCAAGGCTGCCTCGATCCCGCCGGTGACGAACCGGTACACCCCGTCCCGCGGCGAATCGGCCGGCGGCTCATGCGTCACGACGACAACGGGAAGCCGTCGTGCCCCGGTGGGGCCGTCGGCGCCCCAGAACCGGATCGAATCGTCGTAGGTGCGACGGCCGGCGATCACGGCGCCTGTCCCCTGCCCGCCCTCAGCCATGACGTGGTGGTCGCGCTCGTCGTCTCCGAACGCCCACCTGTGCAGTTGCTCGCCTCGGACTCCCAAGGGCTCCTCCGGCGACGGGTCAGCCCTTCGGACGTAGCCATCAAGCGACACGCTCATGTCGAACGTCGTCTTGCTCATCGCGGCTCCTTACGATCGTTGCTTGCGTTCCGTACAACGACCGCGAACCGCAAGACTCATCGATCCACGCAGGCGAGACGAGCGCGAGTAGGACGTCTGATACTGGCGAGCGGATGTGTCGTGCGCCGCAGAAGGCTGCTTGCGGCCAATCCGAGTTGCAGCCGCTCGCCGCGCGCGTCAGCTCGCGCAGGCGGTCAGCTTCTCGATGTCGCCCTTGGCCTTCTGCACGCACTTGAGACGTGCCATCGCCTGGCGCTGCTGCGGTGGCAGCGTGGACTTCGGAGCGGCAGGCAGGTGCTTCTTGACGTGTTTGTAGACCCGGCGCTTGATGCGCGGCTGGACGGCGCGCTGGACCGCGTTGACGGAGGACGGCTGGGCCACGGGCGAGCCCGAGAGCACGTCGTCGGTGGCCGGGCGGCCGCCGCGGCGGTCGAACGCCCGCGCCAGCGCGACGAACTCGGCGTCAGACAGCGCGTCGTCGCGCACGTCGCGCGGGACGACCTCGTGGATGCCGGTGATGCGTTCGCTGCTGTACGTCAGCGACGGGCTGTCGAAGGAGAGCTCGAGGACCGTCGGCCCGTTGGCGGTCTGTAGGAACACGTCGGCCACGTAGTAGCTCCTGGAGTGGTTGCCGGAGCCCACGCTGTGATTGCGGGCGTCGATCACGCGGGCCGACGCCACGTTCCCGAAGTGGCCGAGGACGCCGTCGATGTAGCCCTCGGCGCCCTCCGGTGCCAGCGTCGGGTTCGTCTTGACCAGGGCGGTCCCGAACTGCGTGGACGCATGGCGCGCCGCCTTGTCGCCGTTCGATAGCAGCCAGAGAATCAGCGCACAGACCGCGACCGCGCCGAGGACCGTGCCACCGATGATTGCCGTCACTTTCAAGCTCATGCGGTAGAGACTGCCGACGGCACCCCGGCAGGTCACTACGGGGAACCAGCGAGCCGGTTGAGGCGATCCGACCTTCACCGGCGGGCAAACGCCCGTAAGGCGCCCGACAGCCGCCGGTCGCGGCCACCTGACGCGTATGCCACCGCGGCGTTTGCGCCGACCCCTTACGCAGATAATCTCGACGCGGTGGACGATCTTCTCGAGCGCGCTGCGGAGGTTCCGGCGCTGAGCGCGTGCATTGCCGCGGTGCGTGAAGGCAACGGACGCCTCGTGATCATCGCCGGCGAGGCCGGGATCGGCAAGACCCGGCTGCTGGCGGCCGCCGACGAGCTGGCCCGCGAGTCCGGGCTGCGGGTTCTGCGGGCCCGCGGATCAGAGCTCGAGGGCGAGTACGCGTACGGGATCGTCCGTCAGCTGCTCGAGCAGCCGGTCGCCCGCACTCCTGAGCTTCTTGAGGGCGGTGCCGCGCTCGCCGCGCCGGTCATCGACCCGCCGGCCCGCGGCGACGTCGCTGTCGAGGACACCGACCTGTCTTTCGCTCGTCTGCGGGCGTTGCAGCTCATCTGCGCACGGCTGGCCGAGCGGCAGCCGACGTTGCTCGCGGTCGACGACGCCCACTGGGCCGACCCCGCGTCGCTGCGCTTTCTCATCTTCGCCGCGCGGCGCCTCGGGAACCTTGCGTTCGGCCTGGTGCTCACGATGCGGCCGGCCGGAGGCGAGCGGCGCCAGGCGCTGCTCGAAGCCCTGCTCGAGGAGCCCGAGGCCGTCCACCTGCGTCCACGGGCGCTCACTCGCGACGGTGTCGGGCGGCTGGTGGCCCTGCGTCGCGGTGGTTCGGCCGACGAGCGTTTCGTTGCGGCGTGCCACGAGGTGACGAGCGGCAATCCGTTCCTGCTCGGCCAGCTGCTGCGCGAAGCCGATGACCTCGGCCTGCCCGCGACCGCTGAGGGCGCCGCGCGCATTCGCACGCTCGGTCCCGAGTCGATTGCCCGCACCGTGATCGGCCGGCTGCGGCGGACCAACGCCGCGACGACCGACGCCGCCCGTTGGTTCGCGGTTCTCGGTGAGGGCGCGCGGCTCGACCTGGTGGCCGAGCTGGCCGGGCTCGCACCCGCCGAGGCCCGCGCCGCCGGGGACGCGCTGTACCGCGCGGGCGTGCTCGGCGACGACGACGCCGGCCGCCTGCGGTTTCTGCATCCCGTGGTGCGCAGCGCCATCTACGGCGACGTGCCGCCCGCCGAGCGCGCGCGGCGCCACGCGCGGGCCGGGAAGGTGCTGGCGGCCCGCGGCGAGAGCCTTGAGCGCATCGCCGCACACGTGCTCGCGGGCGAGCCTGCGAGCGATCCCGAGAACGTCGCGACGCTGCGTGCTGCGGCAGCGCAGGCCCTGAGCATCGGCGCGCCCGACGCGGCGGTCGCCTATCTCCGACGCGCGCTCAGCGAGCCTCCGCAGGATCGCGCTCAGGTGCTGCGCGAGCTGGCCCGGGCCGAAGCCCGCGTGGGTGACCCGGCGACGGCCGACCACCTGCTCGCCGCCTATGACGAGAGTTCCGACGTGGAGTTCCGGGTCGAGACGGCGATCGAGCTGGCCGCTTCGCTGATGGCGGTCGATCGCTACACCACGGTCGCGGCCCGCGTGTGGGAGCTGGCCGACGAACTCGTAGACGAGCGGCCGGATCTGGCGATCCGCATCGAGGCGGCGCTCCTGACCACCGCGCGATTCGCGCCGCCGTTCGCCGACGTGCTCGAACGCCGCGGCGATCGCGTGCGACACCTGCTCGCGGACCCGTCGCACGACGGCACGGTGGCCCAGCGCACGCTGCTGGCCGGGCTGGCTTTCGACGCCGCGTTGCGGGCGCAGCCCGCGAGCGAGACGATCGAGCTGGCCGAGCGCGCGCTGGAGGGGGGCGTCCTGCCGTCGGACATGGGCCGCAGCGTCGCATTCGGGATGGCGGTGCACGCGTTGGCGCTTTCGGACGCGCTGGAGTCCGCGGAACGGCATCTCACCTGGGCGTTGGACCGTTGTCGCCCGCGTGGCAGCGCCTCGGGCGTCGCCTGGGCCAGCTTCTTTCGGGCGTTCGTGCGGCTGCGCATCGGCCGTCTGGCAGAGGCGGAAACCGACGTGCTGGTGGCGATCGAGACCGCGCAGGTCGCCGAGCTCGAGGGCTGGATGGGGGCGGCGCTGGCGTTCCTGATCGAGATCCGGCTCGAGCGCGGTGACCGCGACGGCGCCCGCGAGGCGTACGAGCGGCTTGTAGCGCGGTCCCCGTCGGCCGACGTCCCCATCGTCGCCACCTCGATGCTCCGCGGCGAAGGGCTGATGCTCCTCGCTGACGGGGACGGGCCACGCGCGGCTGCGGCGTTCGAGCGCATCGGCCGCATCGACGCCACTTGGGGCGTCACGAACAGCGCGGGCTGGACCCAGTGGCGCGGAGGGGCGGCGCTTGCCCGCGGCCCCCGTGACCCGGCGGCGGCGGAGTTCGCCGCCCAGGAGGTCGCGCAGGCCCGCATGATCGGACTCCCGCGCGCGCTCAGCGCCGCGCTCCGCGTGCAGGACGCCGTTGGAGGTCCCACTGACTTGGAGGAGGCGCTCGCGGCCGCTGGAACCGGGCCGTCCGTCCTCGAGCGCGCGCACGCGACCGTCGCGCTTGGCGCCGCCCGGCGCCGTGCGGGCGAGCGGGTGGTGGCGCGGGAGCTGCTGACCGACGGCCTCGATCTCGCGGAGCGCTGCGGCGCAGGCCGGCTGGCCTCGCTCGCACGGGACGAGCTGGTGGCAGCCGGGGCGCGCCCTCGCCGGGCGAGCACGACCGGGCGCGACGCACTCACTCCCTCCGAGCAGCGGGTGGCGCTGTTGGCGGTCGACGGGCGCAGCAACGCCGAGATCGCCGACGAGCTCGTCGTGACGCGCAAGACGGTCGAGATGCACCTCGGGCGCGTGTACCGCAAGCTCGGGATCGGGTCGCGCGCTCAGCTCGCGGCCGTACTGCGCGGCTGACGGGCAACCGTCGCGTCGTCTCGGTCAGCAGCGCCTCGGGGTCACGCGACAGCAGCGACCGCCGCCGGGACGTCGGGGTGAGCTGCGTGTCGCGTGGCCGGCGCGGCTTACGCGCCGCGCAAAAGAACGGGGTCGATAGTGGGGTGGGTCTCCGTCGAGACCGCTACGGATGCTGCCCGACCCTTGCGGCATGGCCACCCTTGACCTCGACTCCACCCGCTGGTCGGCGCTCGTACGGCAGTGCATCGACGTCACCGGCAACCGCCCCGACGCCGAAGACGCCGTCCAGGACGCCGCGCTTGCCGTCCTGCGCCGCCTTCCCGCCTTCGATGCGGCGAGGACCGACGTCGACGCCTACTTGCGCACCGCGGCGCACCATGCCGCGCTGCGCGTCGTCACGCGCCGGCCGCCGGAGGCGGAGTTCGCAGGCGAGCTGGCCACCGCCACCGCAACGCTCGACGAAGTCGTCGACGAGCGCGCGCGGTGGGTGGAGCTGCTCCGGGCCGTCACGCGCCTCCCGTCGCGCCAGCGCGAGGCCGTGCTGCTGTTCGACATCGCCGGGCTCGACGGCGCCCAGGTCGGCCGGCGGCTCGGACTGCAGCCGAACGCCGTCAACCAGCTCGTGTTCCGCGCTCGCCGTTCCCTGCGCGCGAAGTTTGCGCGATGACGTCGCCATCGCGCTATCGGTTCGGCGCCGGCGTCGAGTCCAACACGCCCAGCGAAGCGACAACCGCTCCGCCGGGCACGGTGTGGACGGCGCTCGACGAGAACTGACTCCCGGTGCGTGACTCGTCGAAGCCAGAGCGCTCCTGAGCCCGGCGTCGCGCGGCTCGAGGGGTGCTCGGCGCGCTGGAGGCCCGTCCCGTTGAAGAGGAGTGGCCGCCGCGCTGGTCAGGCGCGGCGGCCGGAGAGAGAAGGCGGCGGGTGTCGGGGAGGAGAAGGGAACTGCCCGGGGCCTCTGTCTGTCTGCGGTGGTCAGCCGCTGTGAGACACATACTGCGCGACGGGCGGCCCGCCGCCAACCGACCCTAGGGGTGAATCTGCTCACCCCCGGCGATAGCGCACCGCCAGGTCGTCCCGCCAGTCGCCCGGCGTCTCGGCGACCTGCCACAGCCCGGTGAACTCGTCCGGCGCGAGCGCCGCCTCATAGCGCTGGGCGAACTCCGGGAACTCGCCCCACTGGCGCAGGACGCCGTCCTGGAGGGACACGCCGTACCGGCGCCGGACGCCGCGGGAGTCGAAGTACTCCAGGAAGAGCCCGTCGCCGCCCGCTCCGATCACGCTGATCGCGTCCGGGAACAGCTCGTGCTCGTTGCGAGAGCGCTGGATGAGCCAGTGCCCGCCCTCGAGCCACTCGAACGTGATCTGCCCGGGGACGTCGGCGTCGAGCAGCGGATGGCGGGCCACGGTGGACCAGGTGCCGATCAAAGCCTCGAACGGCTCAAGCGCGGGATGGCGTTCGCTCATGTCAGCTAGGACGCTCACACGGCCGGGAACTCATCGGGTAGGACTTCCGGGATGAGCGAACCGCGCCGGATCGACTTCTCCTCCCTGGACGCCGTCAGCCATGACCGGGACGTGGCCGACCAAGAGACCGACGTGGACGGCACCCGCTGGGCGCTCGTGACCTACGCGCCCGGCGCCGGCCGCGCGGACTGGTGCGACACGCCGCACTCCGGCTACGTGCTCGGCGGCACGCTCACGCACGACTTCGAGGACGAGCGCGAGCCGCTGCGCCTCCACGCGGGCGACGCGTTCGCGCTCCCGCCGCAGCCGCGTCACCGGGGGCGCAACGAGGGCGACGAGCCCACGCGGCTGTTCATCATCGACGCGCTCGCGTAGCCGCCGCGCAAACGGGGCACGACGCCCCAATGGGCTCCGGATCAGCGAGAGTGGTGGCCGTCGACGTGGGCGGCACCTTCACCGACGTGTGCGTCCTCGACCAGGGCAGCGGGGAGCTGCAGGTGGCGAAGGTCGCGTCAACCAAAGACCCGATCGACGGCGTGATGGCGGGCGTCGAGGAGGCGGGAATCGACCTGAGCGCCACCGCGCTGTTCTGCCACGGGACGACGGTCGCGACCAACGCGCTGATCACGCGCCGGCTGCCGAAGGCGGCGATGGTGTGCACGAAGGGCTTCCGGGACGTGGTGGAGATCGGCCGCGGCACCCGCGACGACCTGTGGGACGCCTACAAGGACAACGCCGAGCCCTACATCCGCCGCCGCGACCGGCTCGAGGTGACCGAGCGCGTCGACCACACCGGCCAGGTCCTGACCGCCCTTGACGAAGACGAGGCGCGCAACGTCGCGCGCATCCTCGCCAAGCGCAACATCGAGACGGTCGCCGTGTGCTTCGTCAACGCCTACGCGAACGGCGACAACGAGCAGCGGATGGCGGAGATCCTTCAAGAAGCGCTTCCCGACGCGACGATCTCCACGTCGTCCGGCGTCCTGCCCGAGCTGTTCGAGCACGAGCGCTTCTCCACCACCGTCGCGAACGCGGTCCTGTCGCCGCTCGTATCCAGCTACGTCAACCGGCTGGATGAGCGCCTCAAGCAGGACGGCTACGACGGCGACCTGCTGATCCTGCACTCGGGCGGCGGCGTGATGACGCCGGAAGCCGTCCAGAAGCTGGCGGTACGGCTGGCCGCTTCGGGCATCGCGGCCGGGGCGGTGGCGGCGCGCTACACCGCCGAGCTGTGCGGGTTCAAGAACGTGATCGGCGTCGACATGGGCGGGACGAGCACGGACATCAGCCTCGTCTACGACAACCAGCTGCGCACGACCAACGAGTGGTTCGTCGAGTACGGGCACCCGATCTGCTTCCCCAGCATCGAGGTGCTGACGATCGGCGCGGGCGGCGGCTCGCTGGCGCGCATCGACGCCGCCGGCTCACTGCGCAACGGCCCGCAGTCCGCGGGCAGCGACCCCGGCCCGGCGGCCTACGGCAAGGGCGGCGAGGAACCCACCAACACGGACGCGAACCTCGTGCTCGGCCGTCTCGGCACGCGCCTGGTCGGCGGCGGCATGGAGCTCGACAGGGACGCCGCGACCGCCGCGGTCGACAAGATCGGCGAGCCGCTGAATCTGGACACGCACGCGGCGGCGGAGGCGATCATCGCCGTCGCCAACGCGAACATGGCCGACGCCGTGCGGATCATCTCGCTGCAGCGCGGCTACGACCCGCGCGAGTTCGCGCTCGTGGTCTTCGGCGGCGCCGGTCCGCTGCACGGCGCCGCGCTCGCGAAGGAGCTCGGCGTGCCGACCGTGCTCGTTCCGCCCCGCCCGGGCACGTGGTCGGCGCTCGGCTGCCTGATGGTGGACATCCGCCACGACCTGAGCGAGATGTTCCTGCGGCCCGCGTCCGATGCGGACGCGAGCGAGCTGCAGGACGCGTTCGAGCGCCTGGAGGAGCAGGGGCGCCAGCTGCTCGCGCACGAGGGCGTCGCCGAGGACGACGTACAGCTCGATCGCTCGATCGCGATGCGCTACCTCGGCCAGTGGCGCTCGCTCGAAGTGGCTTACGAGGACGACCTGAACGCCTCCGTCGAGCGCTTCCACCAAGAGCACGAGCGTGAGTTCTCCTACCGCCGCGACGACGCGCCCGTGGAGCTCTACCGCCTGCAGGTGGTGGCCACGGGCAAGACGGCCGAGATCGAGCTGCCCAAGCACGAACGCACCGGCGAGATGCCCGAGCCGATCGAGACCCGCACCGTGTACTTCGACGGCGAGCCCACCGACACACCGGTCTACGAGCGCAGCGACCTCCCGGCGGGCGCGCGCTTCGAGGGCCCGGCCGTGATCGACCAGCTGGACACCACCACGCTCGTGCCACCGGGTGTGAACGCCGAGGTCGACGAGTGGCTCAACATCCGGATGGAGGTCAAGTAGATGTCATCGCTCGACCCCGTCACCTTCGAGGTGCTCAAGAACTCGTTCGTCACGGTCGTGGACGAGATGGCCGAGCAGATCCTGCGCACCTGCCACTCGTTCGTGATCTTCAGCCGCGACTTCTCCTGCGCGCTGCACGATGCGAACGGCGACACGATCATGCAGGGCTCGCAGGACATCGCGGTCCACGTCGGCACGCTGCACCTGAAGGCCAAGGCCGTGCTCGAGGACTTCGAGGGCGACATCCACGAGGGCGACGTGTTCGCCGTCAACGACCCGTACCGCGGCGGCACGCACTTCCCCGACTTCAGCCTCATCCGGCCGGTCTTCGCCGACGGTGAGCTGATCGCGCTCGCCCAGGCCAACGGCCACTGGGCGGACGTCGGCGGAAGCGTGCCGGGCAGCTTCGACGTCGGCGCCACCGACCACTTCGGCGAGGGCATCCGCGTCCCGCCGATCCGCGTCGTCGACAAGGGCACCGCGCGCGACGACGTGATCGGCATGATCGCGTCCAACAGCCGCGCGCCGGGTGACATCGTCGGCGACTGCCATGCGCAGATCGAGGCCACGCGGGTCGCCGAGCAGGAGCTGTTCCGCCTGATCGACAAGTACGGCAAGGAGGACGTCGTCACGGCGTTCGGCGCGGTCCAGGACTACGTCGAGCGGCTCACCCGTGCGCGCATCGCGGACCTCCCGGACGGCGAGTGGGAGACCGCCGACCACGTCGACTTCGACCCCGGTTCAGACGAAGGCCTGGTCACCGTCAAGGTCAAGCTGACGATCGACGGCGACGAGATCACCTACGACCTCAACGGCTCGGACCCGGCGATCAAGTCGTTCCTGAACTCGGGGGCCGGCGTCGCGTTCAGCGGCGCGATCGCCTCGGCCAAGACGTTCCTGCCCGAGATCCCGCTGAACTCCGGCTTCTACCGCGCGATCAAGGTCGAGGTCGGGCCGGAGGGGACGATCGTCAACGCGGGCTGGCCGAACGCGGTCACCGGCTCTGTCTCCGGCGCCTACGAGAAGATCATGAACGCGGGCTTCGAGTTGTGGTCGCAGGTCATGCCCGAGCGTGCGATGGCGTGCTGCTTCAACCTCGAGTACCTGCTCGTCGGCGGCCGCGACGCGCGCCGCGAGGACCGCCCGTTCTTCATGTGGTACGACTGGATGGCCGGCGGCTGGGGCGGTCGCAACGGGCGCGACGGGCAGGACTGCACGTCGCCCGTGTTCGGCGTCGGGCTCGCGGTGCAGCCGTTCGAGGGGCAGGAACGGCTGACCCCCGTGCTCACCGCCCAGCACGAGATCATCCCCGACTCCGGCGGGCCCGGCAAGCACCGCGGCGGGTGCGGCGTGCGCAAGGGCGGGACGCTCACGCAGGTCGACGCCGCGGTCATGTCCTACTGCTGCGACCGCGCGCGATCGGTGACGTGGGGGATCGCGGGCGGGCTGCCGTCGCTGCCGCACGGCGTGTGGCTCAACCGCGGCTCCGACGAGGAGCGCTTCCTGGGCGCGAACTTCTCCGGCGTGCCGGTGAAAGAGGGCGACCGCTTCGAGCGCCCGTCCGCGGGCGGCGGCGGGCTGGGCGACCCGCTCGAGCGGGACCCGGCTGAGGTGCTCGAGGACGTCGCCGACGGCTACGTGACGATCGAACGCGCCGCGCTCGACTACGGCGTCGTGGTCGAGGAGGTCGACGCGGAGCTGGCCGAGTACCGCATCGACGAGGCGGCCACGAGCAAGCTGCGCGACGAGCAGCGCGCAACCCGTGCCGCCCGCATCGACGAGGACCCCGAGGACGTCGCCCGCCGCTTCCGCGACGGGCAGCTCGACGTCCTCGACCTGGTTCGCCACTACGGCGTGATCCTCGACTGGGGCAGCGGAGACGTGCTCCCGCGCACCACGGAGCAGTACCGGGAGCTCCTGCGCCGCCGCAGCGTCAGCGAATGGGGCTGAACGCGGCCGTGAAGTGACGGAGCTGGCGAGGCTCGTGCGTGATCTCGAGCCCGCGCAGCTCCTCGGCCTGAGCCGCCACGTACGCGACCACCTCGGCCACGTAGTCGAAGTGCGCCTGCGTGTACGTGCGGCGCGGGATCGCGAGCCGCACGAGGTCCATCGGCGCCGCCTCCTCGGACCCGTCCGGGCGGCGCCCGAACATCACGGTCCCGATCTCGCACGCGCGGATGCCGCCCTCGCGGTAGAGCGCGACCGCGAGCGCGTGGCCCGGGTACTCGAGCGGGTCGATGTGGGGGAGCAGCGCGCGGGCGTCGATGAACACGGCGTGGCCGCCGGTCGGTCGCACGACGGGCACGCCCGCGGCGGCGAGCGCGTCGGCGAGGTAGGCGGTGGAGCGGACGCGGTAGCGCAGGTAGTCCTCCTGCACGGCCTCCTCCAGCCCTTGGGCGATCACCTCGAGGTCGCGGCCCGCGAGCCCGCCGTAGGTGGTGAACCCGCCCGTGAGGATGAGCATCGTGCGGCAGCGCTCGGCGAGCTCGTCGTCGTTGAGCGCCAGCCAGCCACCGATGTTCGCCATCGGGTCCTTCTTGGCCGACATCGTCATGCCGTCCGCGTAGGAGGCCATCTCGCGCACGATGTGCTCGATCTCGCGGCCTGCCTGGCCCGGCTCACGGGTCTTGATGAAGTACGCGTTCTCGGCGAAGCGGCAGGCGTCCAGGAACAGCGGCACGCCGAACCGGTCGCACAGCGCGCGCACGCCGGCCAGGTTCTCGAGCGACACGGGCTGGCCGCCACCCGCGTTGTTGGTGACGGTCATGAAGACCACGGGCACGTCCGCGGTCTCCAGCACCAGCTCGAGCGCGGCCAGGTCCATGTTGCCCTTGAACGGGTGCTCGGACGCGGGGTCGCGACCCTCGGCGATGACCAGGTCGACCGCGGTCGCGCCGGTGAACTCGATGTTCGCGCGCGTGGTGTCGAAGTGGGTGTTGTTCGGGATCGTCTTGCCGGGGCCTGCGATCTGGCTGAACAGGATCCGCTCGGCGGCGCGGCCCTGGTGGGTCGGGATCACGTGCTCATACGGGAACAGGTGCTTGACCGCGGCCTCGAAGCGGAACCAGGACGGCGACCCGGCGTAGCTCTCATCCCCGCGCTGGATGCCGGCCCACTGGTCGCGTGACATGGCGCCGGTGCCCGAGTCGGTGAGCAGGTCGATCGCGACGTCCTCGGACCGCAACCGGAAGAGGTTGAAGCCGGCCGCCTCCAGGCACGCGCTGCGCTCCTCGCGGGTGGACATCCGGATCGGCTCGACCGAGTGGATCCGGAACGGCTCCATGATCGTCCGGAAGGTCATCGGACGGTGAAGGCGATCGCGGTGGCGGCGACGGCGGCGGCCGCGACCCGGAACAGGAGGTTGGGGAGGGGATGCATGGCCCGGAATGATCCGGCCCGGCGCGCCGCGCTACATCGGGAGCGACCCCTGATGTCGTCCCTGATGTTGTGCGGGTGCGGTCTCCCGCACCCTCCTTATGCGGCCACCGCGTACTCGGCCGGCGCCGTGACCAGGTCGCGGCCGACGCCGAACACGTTCTCGGGGTCGTACGCGCGCTTGAGCTCGAGCAGGCGGTTGAGGTCCGCGGGCGTGTACGCCGCGTGCGGGTGACTCGTGCCGCTCAGCCAGTTCAGGAACGACCCGCCCGTCACGTACGAGCGCAGCGGCGCGACGGTGTCGCCGTTGACGGTGACGCTGAACGGGACGCGGCGGTGGCCGGCCGGCGTGGTCCCGCGCGCGATCGCGCCGCCCCAGCGCTTGACCTCGACCTCGGTCGCCGACGCTGCCGTCTGCAGGATGGCGTCGACCGGGACCTCCCGCAGCAGTTCGAGGTGCATCGGACGGGTGCCGCCGATCGTCTCGGTCTCGGCGATCGGCATGGTGCGGAAGGAGTCCGTGAGCGGCTCGTCCAGGAACAGCGGGGCGAGCGCGGCCCACGCGCGGTCGGCGCTGCCGGCGTAGGCGCCGCGCACGGCGACGGCGTCGTCGGTGAGCACGATCGAGACGTTGAGCTCGTCCGGCTGCGCGTACTCGGCGAACGCCTGCAGCAGGTGCGGCACGAGGCCGCGGTCGAAGGTCGCGCTGCCGCCGAAGACACTGCGGATGGGGTGCAGGCGGACCTCGATCGACGTCGCGACGCCGAAGTTCCCGCCCGCGCCGCGCAGCGCCCAGAACAGGCCGGACCGGCGCCCCTCGGTGGCGGTGATCAGCTCACCATCGGCGGTGACGACGTCCGCGCGCAGCAGGTTGTCGGCGCCGAGGCCGAACTTGCGCGCGAGGAACCCGTGGCCGCCGCCGAACGTGAAGCCGGTCGCGCCCACCGTGAGGTTGGTGCCCGTGACCGGGGCGAGGCCGAAGGGCGCGGCGGCCTCGACGACCTCGCCCCACGTCGCTCCTGGACCGACGCGCGCGACCTGCCGGTCAGGGTCGACCAGCACGGAGCGCATCGCGGATGTATCGATGACGAGCGTGCCGGAGGGCAGTTCGGCGGGCGTGCCGTGGCCGGTGGCGCGGACGGCGACGCGGGCGCCGAGCGAGCGGGCGATGCGGACGGCGCGGCGGACATCGGCGGGGGAGTGGGCCTTGAGGTTCATGCCCCGTAGACGGGTGGAGCCGGCCGAACTCATCGGTGCCCGTTTCACCCGCGCCGAGCCGTGGGCAGGCTCGCGGCATGGCCCTTCCCGTTCCCGCTCCGCCCGTCCCGCTGACCAAGCTCGGTCGTGCCGCGCACGACATCGGGCTCGCCGGGCTGCTCGGCGGGAACCTGTTCGGGCGCCTGGCGATGCACCCGAGCGTGACCGAGATCGCCGACCCGGCCGAGCGCGGCAAGGTCGTCAACGCTTCATGGCGGCGCTACGGCACGGTCAACTCGCTGGCGCTGGCCGCGGTCGCGACGGGGTGGATCGGCGCTCGGCTCAACGAGGCCGCCAACCGCAAGCTCTCGCCCGAGGAGCGCCGGCTGGCGTACGCCAAGGACGCGCTGGTCGGCGTCGTCGCGATCACGGGCCTGGCGACGGCCGCCGAGGGCATGCGCTTCGCCCGCATGGCGCCGGACGGTGCGGTCCCGCTACGCGACGGCGACCACGCCGCGCCGTCGGCGAGCGACGCGGCCAAGCGCGCGAAGCGCCGCGTGAGCCGGCTCAGCACCGCGAACCTGATCTCCGAGCTCGCGCTCGTCTCGGTCAACTCCGCGCTCGCGCAGGAGAACTTCCGCCGCCCCCCGGCGCGGCGGCTGTGGCGCTTCGGCGGCTAGGCCCAGGGCCCGACGCCGCCGACGCGCTCCACGCGATAGCGCACGAGCCACCCCTCACCCCGCGGCGCGGGGAAGTCGGCGCCCATATAGACCTGCGCGAGCCGGTTCAGCAGCTCCCACGCGGCCTCGGTCGGACCTTCGATCGTCGCTGAAGCGCGCAGCACCGCGTGGTGAGCCAGGAACACGCCCGGTTCGGGCGGGGCCAGGAACGACAGCACCACGCGCGGGTCGCGCTCGATGTTGCGCAGCTTCAGCTGGCCGCGGCGCATGTGCGCGGTGAGCAGGTCGTCGCCGTCGAGGCCGACCCAGATGACCGACACCTGTGGGCTGCCATCGGCGTTGATCGTGCTCAGATGGGTCAGCGGGCCGGACTGGATGAGCGCCCGCAGCTCAGAGGGAAGCGTCACCCGCCGATCGTCTCAAATCCGTTCGGCGGGCTGGAAGAGCTCGATCGGGTTGCCCGCCGGATCCTCGAGCAGGATCTGCTGCCCGCCTGGCCCGGTCACGACGTCGTTGCGGAACGCGACGTCCGCCGCGCGCAGGCGCTCCACCTCGGATGCGAGGTCCTCGACGACGAAGTGGATGCGGTTCCACCCGCCCGGCTCGGGAACGCGCCCGTCCGGCATCGGCCGCCCGGCGGAGCTCTTCGGGCCGCTGAGCAGCAGGCGCAGCGGCCCGCGGACCACGTCGGCGAACGCGGGCGCGGCGCTCATCCGCAGCGTGAAGCCGAAGTGGGTGGTGTAGAAGTCGACCGCCGCCTCGACGTCGTCGACCATGTAGCGCACGTGCACGAGCTCGTCAGGCATGGATGCCTCCTGCGTTGACTGCGTCGATGAGAAAGCCGATGCGGGTCTCGAGCTCCGCGGCGACGGCCTCGAACGCGGCGTCTTCGTGGGGCTCGGGGATGCTCCAGTGGATCCGGGCCTCGGGGCAGCGCTCGCGGACGCGGTCGCAGAGGCTGATGACGTGGTCGAAGCGCTCGCCGGCGAGCTCGTCCAGGTGCCGCGGGCGCCGCCCGGCGAGGTCGATCCCGCGGGTGCGCAGCACACGGACCGCACCCGCCTGCAGCGGCTTGGGGTGGCTGCCGGCGCTCGTGGCGCTGACCGACCCGTGGGAGCGCTGCTCGCACAGCGCCGCGGCCATGGGGGAGCGGGCGCTGTTGCCCGTGCACACGAACAGCACCCGCGCGCGGGCGGTGCGCGGCCGCGTGTGCGACGCCAGGGCTGGATGGAGCGCGGCGCCCACGTCCGCGAGCCCGTCCCGGCAGCGCGCGAGATCGAGGCTGTAGTAGCTGTCGCGGCCGTCCGCGCTGCTGCGCCGTGCCCGCACCAGACCACCGTCGCGCAGCTGGCGCAGGTGGTAGGAGACCAGGCTCTGCTGCTCGCCGGCGAGCCCGCACAGCTCGCCGACGCGGAGGTCGCTGTGGGCCAGCTCGCGCAGCAGCCGCCAGCGCAGCGGATGCCCCGCCAACCGTAGGAACGCCGGTGGTGCGTCCATCGCTGACGGACGATACATCAAATGAGTTTGATGCGATATCCGGGCACACTGCTCCCGTGATCCCGGATCTCTCCGACGGACTCGACGCGTTCCGCCGTGGCCGGCTGGAGCGGCTCGGCGACCGCTACGTGCAGGCGTCGACGATCGTGCCGACCGACGAGCAGTGGGACGCGTTCGTCCCGCTCGCGCAGGACTGGCGGACGCGCTACCCGCTGGTCGACGGCCTGGGCAACCTCGGCTCGGTCGACGACGATCCGCCCGCGGAGGCGCGGTACGTCGAGGTGCGGCGCACGCCGCTGGCGGCCCGGCTCCCGCGCTTCCCGAACCTGCTCGTCAACGGCAGCGACACCATCCCGGGCCACAACCTGGCCGAGGTGTGCGCCGCGATCCGGGCGGTCGCGACGGACCCGTCGATCGACCTGGACGGGATCATGGACCGTCTCCCCGGACCTGACTTCGCGACCGGCGGCGTCGTCCGCGGCGACCTACGGGAGATCTACGCGACCGGAGCGGGCACGCTGTGTCTGCGTGCGCGGGCTCACGTGGAGGAGCGGGAGATCGTGTTCACCGAGCTGCCGTACGGCGTCTGCAAGGGCGGCGAGCACGGGGTCATCCGGGAGATCGTGGATGCGGTCGCCGCGCGGCGGATCTCCGGCGTCAGCGACGTCCAGGACTGGACGCACCGCGAAGGTATGCAGCTGGTGGTCATGACGGCGCCGCGAGGGGACACGCTCGCGCTGCTGCAGGACCTCTACCGGGAGACGCGGCTCGAGACCGAGTACGCCGTCGACCTGACCGCGCGCGTCGACGGCGAGCCCCGCCGGTTCACGCTGCGCGAGCTGATCGACGCGTATCTGGATGAGCACGGGCCGGCGGGCCTGGAGGCGCTCGCGCACGAGCACGGAGACCCGCGCCGCAGCCTGCTCAAGCCCTCGGCCTGAGCTTTCCTGCTACGAAGAGGGCCTATGGCACGCATCCTCAACAGCTTGCCGAAGGGCGAGCGCATCGGCCTGGCGTTCTCCGGCGGCCTGGACACGTCGGTCGCCGTCGCCTGGACGCGCGAGCACGGCGCCGTCCCGTGCTGCTACACGGCTGATCTGGGCCAGTACGACGAGCCCAACCTGGCCGACGTCCCGGACCGTGCCAAGGAGTACGGAGCGGAGATCGCGCGCCTGGTCGACTGCCGCGAGCTGCTCGTGCACGAGGGCCTGGTGGCGCTGCAGTGCGGCGCCTTCCACATCACCACCGCGGGCCGCACCTACTTCAACACGACGCCGCTCGGGCGCGCCGTCACGGGCACGCTGCTCGTGCACGCGATGGCCGCCGACAACGTGAACATCTGGGGCGACGGGTCGACCTACAAGGGCAACGACATCGAGCGCTTCTACCGCTACGGGCTGCTGGCCAACAAGGAGCTGCGTATCTACAAGCCGTGGCTGGACCAGGACTTCGTGACCGAGCTCGGCGGCCGGTTCGAGATGAGCGAGTGGCTGAAGGCGCGCGACCTGCCGTACCGCGACTCGACCGAGAAGGCCTACAGCACCGACGCCAACATCTGGGGCGCGACCCACGAGGCGAAGCTGCTCGAGTCGCTGGACACGAGCATGGACATCGTCGAGCCGATCATGGGCGTCGCGCACTACAAGCGGGGCGTGGAGATCGCCGAGGAAGAGGTCTCGATCCGCTTCAAGGACGGCTGGCCCGAGGCGATCAACGACGAGACGTTCGAGTCCCAGGTCGAGCTGGTGATGAAGGCCAACGAGATCGGCGGCCGCCACGGGCTCGGCATGAGCGACCAGATCGAGAACCGCATCATCGAGGCCAAGTCGCGCGGCATCTACGAGTCGCCCGGCATCGCGCTCCTGCACATCGCCTATGAGCGGCTCGTGACCGGCATCCACAACGAGGCCACGATCGACAACTACCGCACGATGGGCCGCAAGCTGGGGCGGCTGCTGTACGAGGGCCGCTGGTTCGACCCGCAGTCGCTCACGCTGCGCGACCCGCTGCAGCGCTTCGTGGCTTCGGCCGTCACCGGCGAGGTCGTGGTGCGGCTGCGCCGCGGGGAGGACTACACGCTCGTCAGCACCGCCGGCCCGGCGCTCACCTACGAGCCCGAGCGCCTGTCGATGGAGCGCACCGAGGACGCCGCGTTCGGCCCGCAGGACCGGATCGGCCAGCTCACGATGCGCGACCTCGACATCGCCGACTCCCGCGCGCGCCTCGCCGCCTACTCCCACATGCAGCTGCTGCCGCACGTCGAGGAGATCATCGGTCACGCCGTCGAGGGCGCGCAGGAGCCCGAGCACCTCACCGACGGCGCGAACTAGCGCCGCAGCGCCCCGGCATCACCTCCGCAAGAGGTGATGCGCGGGGGCGTGCCGGTGGAGCCGTGCCGCATGGTCGCGGCCCATCCATTAGCGTGACGCGTTCGTTGGTCTGACCGATCGGAGTCGCCCATGGAGATCCTGCACTCTGCCGTTGCGATCCTGGCCGCGATTCTGCTCATCATCAGGTTCAAGGTCGACCCGGTGATCTCGCTGCTGCTCGCGTGCGCGTACCTCGGCCTGGCGACCGGGCTGGGAGCGGAGGGCACCGTCGAGCAGATCACCGGCGGCTTCGGCGAGATCATGGCCGAGGTGGGGCTCCTCATCGGCTTCGGCGTGTTGATCGGAGCCTTGCTGCACTCGATGGGCGCCTTCGGCGACCTCGTCGAGATCCTCGCGCGTCGCATGGGTCGCCGGCTGCCGTACGCGATGGCCGGCACGCTCTCGACGATCTTCCCATCGATCTACGTCGACGTCCAGGTGGTCCTGGCCGCGCCGATGGCCAAGGAGTCGGCACCGGTCGTCGACCGGCGTCACGGCCTGCCGTGGCTCGCGGGAGCCATGGGCATCGGCATCTTCGCCGGGTACGTGTTCGTCGTGCCCGGCCTCGCGGCCGTCGCCATCGCCGGGCTCATGGACGTCCCGCTCGGGACCTACTTGTTGTACGGCCTGCCGATCGGGCTGACGACCGCGCTGATCACCACGTTCCTGTTCCGCCTCATCCTGTCGCGCGGCTTCTGGAAGGAGGAGTCCGACGTCGATCCGGACGCCGTCGTCGAGGAGCACTCCGACACCGCAGCTCACGCCCTGCCGCTCGCCGAGCGCGCCGCTCGATGGCCACTCTGGGTGCGCCTGCTGCCCATCCTCGTGCCGCTGGTCCTCATCGCCGCCGGCGCGATCGCGGACGTGGCGGATGCGACCAATGCGGTGCTCATGTTCCTCGGCAACGCGAACATCGCCCTCTTCATCGGCCTGCTGATCGCGTTCGCCATGGTTCGGTCCTCGCTCGGCGCCGACGGCGTCGAGACGGTCTTCACCGCCGGCCTCCGCACGACGGGCGAGATCCTGCTCGTCACCGGGGTCGGCGGGTCTCTCGGTGCGGTGATCGCCGAGAGCGGACTCGACGAGACCCTGAAGGACCTGTTCTCAGCCGACGAGAACGCGCCGGTGCTCCTGAGCATCCTGCTCGCGTGGGTGATCGCTGCCGTCCTGCACTTCGCGATCGGCTCCGTATCGGTCGGCGCGATCACGGCGGCGGGCATCATCTCGCCGATCGTCGGTTCCCTCGACATGGACCCCGTCGTCATCGCGCTCGCGATCGCCTCCGGCGCCATGTTCGCGCTTCACGTCAACAGCAACTTCTTCTGGATGTTCAGCCGACTGCTCGACATCACCACCCAGGGCACCCTGAAGACGTTGACACTGGCCACGTCGCTCGGGGCGGTCGTCTCCCTGCCGCTGGTCCTGCTCGCCAGTGTGGTCGCTGCGGCCACATAGGCACACGTCACAGCAACGATGGGTTGCGCGACTGTCTGAGTGCATGCTCGAGCGCCACGACATCACGCGCCTCTACGACCGGCACGCGGGTGTCATGCTCGGGTTCTTCGCGCGACGGACCTTCGATCCGGATGCCGCGGTGGATCTAGTTGCCGAGACCTTCGCTCGAGCGTTCATCGACCGCGGGCGCTTTCGCGGCCAGACCGAGTCTGAGCAGGCGGCGTGGCTGTACGGGATCGCCCGCAACCTGCTCGCGGACTGGCGACGCAAAGCGCACGTCGAGCGCCGGGCGATGGCGAAGCTTGGTGTGGAGCGGCGCGCGCTGACCGAGAGCGAGTACGACCGCATCGAGGAGCTCGCGGGACTTGACGAGCTCCGGGGCGATGTCCGGGCCGGGCTGGACCACTTGTCTGAGAATCATCGCGACGCGCTGCAGCTGCGGGTCGTCGAGGAGCGTGAGTACCGCGACGTCGCCCGAGCGCTGGGCGTCACCGAGCAGACGGCCCGTGCCCGCGTGAGCCGGGCTCTCGGCGTCTTGCGCCGTCACCTCGCTGAGGAGCCCAACCGTGCCTGACATCCTCGACGAGCTGCGCACGGCGCTTGACTCGGCGTTCGAGCGTGCTGAGAAAGCAGACGGCGCCCGGGCGCAGCGGCCGCCGAAGCGGCGATCGACGCCCGGGCACACGGCCGGCCCCGACGGAGCCGCGCACGTGGGCGAAGCGCGGCGCGTCGGTCCTCCTCGCGGGCGCCGGTCGCGATTTCTGACGGTCGTGATGCCCGTCGCAGCGGCAGCGCTCGTCTTCGCCGCGGTCGTCGCATACCGACCGGCGCGAGAGCGCATCCCAGCGGACGAGCGCGCCGTGCCCGCGACTGCAGATGCTGGCCGGCGGATCGTCCAGGTCGATCCGCGTACGGGCAAGATCATCCCGGCGGCTCCTCCCTTCGGGCGCAGGTACAAGCCGGTGAGCGCGATCGTGTCCGGGCGCTCGTCCAAGACCTGGGACCAGCAGGTGCAGATCGACAAGGGCCTCGCCGACGGCGTTCACCGCGGCGACTCGGTGATCGACGCCGCCGGCCTCGTCGGGACGGTCGCGAACGCGACCCGCGGCTCCGCCGTCGTGACGTTGATCACGGACCCAAGCTTCGCCACGAGCGTCTACGCCGGCCGTGATCGGAACCTCGGCTCGGTCACTTCCGCGTTCGGGTCGCCTGGCGCGCTGCTGTTCGAGCCGGTGGACGGGAGCGCCAACGTGCGCGCGAACGACCTTGTCTACACAGCGGGCACCATCGACCCCGCGCTTGAGTCTCGCTACCCCCGAGCCGTCCCGATCGGCCGCGTCAGTCGAATCGAGCTCGGCAACGGCGACCTGGACAGACGGTTCTACGTCGAGCCCGCGGCTGAGCTCAGCCGCCTCGACATCGTCCAGGTCCTCACGGACGCGCGCTCAAGATCGGGGACCAGCGAGAACCGGTGAAACGCCGGTGCCGACATGGACTTCAGCGAACGCCGGACGCTACTCGTCGATCCAAGCAATTGCGTCCCCGCACGGTTCGGGCGGCGCCACGTCGCTGGCCTCGACGATCTCGAGCCAATTGGCGAAGAGGCTGCCGGCGACACCATCGGCATCGCGCGGCTCATCGGGCCTCGGAAGCGCGCTGGCTCGGTACGCGTACGTGGTACCCGGGCGCTTTCTCGCCTCGAACTCGAACACCACATACGGTCCTTGCCGTCGGACCGATCCGGCGATCAGACCCGCGTAGTGCTGCCGGTTCTCTTCCAGTTGGGTCGCTGCGGAGGCCCGGACGGCCTCGACGAACTCTTCATCGGTCACACCGGTACAACTACCCGTAGGCCGCTGCGCCACGGTCGCCGAAGTGGGGGTTCTCGACGAACCCGCCGCGTCGTCGGCTGCGGCAACGCCGCCCGAGGTGCGACGAACCCTTCGAATAGCGAAGGGTTCGTTACGCCGACGCAGATCTTGTCGCCGCTGCTTCGGACGAGAAGCGAAAGCTCCGGTCGATGGCCCGAGTGGTGCCAGGCACCGAGCGTGCTCGGAGTTTCTGCTGAGCGTGCACCGCCTCCGCTACTCGATTGGCTCCACGCCGACGATCGTCGATCGCTGCACATAGACGTCGATGCGATTGAACTGTGACGAGCCCTCGACCAGGCCACCGCGTCCGTCACGGAAGACCACTCGTACGACGCAGCCGTGCCGGCGTGCGAGGCGTACGGCCGCCTGTTCCTCGAGTCCGATGAGCGAGCGTGCGTCGAAGCTCTGGGGCGCCGGGACCAAGCGGTCATCGGACGGAGTGACCGGACACTGGATGGAGTCCTGCGGCGCCGCGTAACGGGCTGGAATCGGATTCGCGGGAGGTGCCTGTTCGTGCGACCCGCAGCCTCCGACCACCAGCAGTGCGGCAAGCCACGGCGATCGGAAGTTGCGGGAAGACATCAAGGCCTATTGTGCCGTCGGCGTCGGCCACCGTCGCGACCGGCGTGGGGGCGTAGGCGATCAGAGAGACCACGAGCCATACCGCTGATGCGTGATTCGTAGCGATCCGCAGCGTGGGCCGATCGCTGGTTGGCCGGTGCGGGCCGCGCCGAGGCGCGACCATGCGGAGTCGGCACTCGCACGGGCGAGTTCGCTGCGCCCTTGACGGCACCCCGGGAGCCGGAGAGACTCGTCTTGTGACCAAGCGCGCTAAGGAGGACGAACTCACCGCCGAGCGGCGCACTCCTGAGGCCGTCCCCGCGCCGGCCGGGCCGCCGCCGGAGTTGGCGCGGGTGCTCGCCGCCCAACGTGGCGCAGGCAACGCGATGGTCTCCCGCGCGCTGATCAAGCAGCGCACGGGGGTCCGGCAGATCCACGGCGACTGGATCGGCGACATCGTCAACAAGGCGAAGAAGTCGGCCGGTATGCCGTACGTCGCCACGATCGGCAGCGAGAAGGTGCAGGTCGTCAGCGCCGCCGAGGAGGCCGAAGCGGCCCGGATCATCAAGGACATCCAGGACAAGTACGGAATCGAGGTCTCGACCAGCAAGGGCGTCCAGGCGGTCAAGGACCACTACGACAAGGCGCCCGAGGACGTGCGCAAGAAGGTCAAGGGCGCGACCTGGCTGTTCGCCGAGCTCGTCGCGCTCGAGCGAGCGCTTGCCCACTTCGCTCCGATCCTGGGCTCCCGGCGTTCGACGTCGGAGCGCATCGGCGCCGAGCAGGAGATCACCTCGGCTTCCAAGGTCGACCAGTCGATCACGAAGAACACCGCCACCGGCGCGCTCGACGACGCCACGCTCGGCGAGTTCTTCCGCGACTCGAAGAACTTCGCGCTGTTCACCCCGGGCGAGACCTCCGACATCGACTTCCCCGGCGACGTCCCCAAGCAACTCGAGGCGACCACCGTGCACGAGATCGCGCACGGGCTGATGAAGTACGCCGAGGGCGACTTCATGAAGGAGACCGGCTACTGGACCGATCGCGCCACCAAGAGCGGCACTGCCGGGGCCGAGGCGCCGCCGACCAGCTACGGCGACAAGAACGCCTCTGAGGATCTCTCCGAGTCCACCATGTTCTTCTTCGTCTCGCCCGACCGGTTGAAGAACGGCGACGGCTCGGCGGCCGCGGGCACGCCGGGCAACCCCTGCCCGAAGCGCTACGCGTTCTTGGAGAAGATCGTCGGCAAGTGGAAGCTGCCCGTGGGCGACTTCCCGACGCCCAACAAGGACACCGCGTACGCGTGATGCTCGATCAGGCTTACGCGCTGCGCGGGTTGTCGCGCGACGAGGTGCTGTCGCGGGCCCCGGACGCCGTCGTCGAGGACGGCGTCCGCTACGAACGGCTGCGCCCGGTCGCCCGCGTGCGGGCGGCCTCGCTGTGGCCGGGGTTCTTCTACTTCGACGGTGACCGGCAGGTGATGCTCTACGCGGGCGCGCCCGAGGACGTGGACCCCGACGCGCTGGCCGCCGCGCTCGGACCCGGTGCGCATGAGCTGCGCTCGCGGGCGGGCAAGCGGGCCGTGCTGTACGTGTGGCCGGAGCGCGGCGTCGCGTTCTCCGAAGAGGATGGCGCGGTCGACTTCCTCGAGGTCTTCGCGCCAACGACCTTGGCGGACTACTCGGAGCGGATCTACGAGGATCCGGGCCAGTTCATCCGCTGAGCTGCTCGCGCAGCCATGACTGGCCGGCGGGTTCGTATCGGCGTCCGCGCCGCAGGTTGGGCACCATCGAGGTGGCGCGAGCCGATCAATAGGGCCACACCCATGACTTGACGCTGTCGGGATCGTCGCCGTGCTCGCGCGTGTGGGCACGGTGGCGCAGCCGCTCGTCGACCATCTGCTGGCGCAGATGCGCGGCGCGCGAGCCCAGGCTGGGCACGCGGTCGATCACGTCCATCACCAGGTGGAAGCGGTCCATGTCGTTGAGCATCACCATGTCGAACGGGGTCGTGGTGGTGCCCTCCTCCTTGTAGCCGCGCACGTGGAGGTTGCCGTGGTTGGTGCGGCGGTAGGCGAGCCGGTGGATCAGCCACGGGTAGCCGTGGTAGGCGAAGATCACCGGACGGTCGACGGTGAACAGCGCGTCGAACTGGCCGTGCGAGAGCCCGTGCGGGTGCTCGGAGTCGTCCTGCAGGCGCATCAGGTCGACGATGTTGATCACGCGCACCTTCAGGTCGGGCAGGTGCTCGCGCAACAGCGCGGCGGCGGCGAGCGTCTCCAGTGTCGGGACGTCCCCGGCGCAGGCGAGCACGACGTCGGGGTCGCTGCCGGCGTCGTTGGACGCCCAGTCCCAGATCCCGATCCCGCGCGTACAGTGCGCGATCGCCTCGTCCATCCCCAGCAGGTTCAGGCACGGCTGCTTACCGGCGACGACGACGTTGACGTAGTGCTTGCTGCGCAGGCAGTGATCGGCGACCGACAGCAGCGTGTTGGCGTCCGGCGGGAGGTAGACGCGGACGATCTCGGCCTTCTTGTTGACCACGTGATCGATGAAGCCCGGGTCCTGGTGGGAGAAGCCGTTGTGGTCCTGACGCCAGACGTGCGAGGACAGCAGGTAGTTGAGCGACGCGATCGGCGCGCGCCACGGGATGTCGCGCGTGACCTTCAACCACTTCGCGTGCTGGTTGAACATCGAGTCGACGATGTGGATGAACGCCTCGTAGCAGTTGAACACGCCGTGGCGGCCGGTGAGCAGGTAGCCCTCCAGCCAGCCCTGGCACAGGTGCTCGGACAGCACCTCCATCACGCGGCCGTCGGGCGCGAGGTGCTCGTCGGTGTCGAGCGTCTCGGCCTGCCAGGTGCGGCCGGTGACGTCGAAAAGCGCCTGCAGCCGGTTCGAGGCCGTCTCGTCGGGCCCGAACACGCGGAACGTGCGCATGTTGTCGCGCATGACGTCGCGCAGGAACGTGCCGAGCACGCGCATCGGCTCGCTCGAGGTCTCGGCCGGGCTCGGGACGTCGACGGCGTAGTCGCGGAAGTCCGGCAGGCGCAGGTCCTCGAGCAGCTCGCCGCCGTTGGCCTGCGGGATCGCACCCATCCGCAGCGGACCCTCTGGCGCCTGGTCGGTCAGCTCCACGAGCGGGACGCCGTCCTCGTCGAACAGCTCCTCGGGTTTGTACGAGCGCATCCACGCCTCCAGCGCGGCCAGGTGCTCCGGATTGTCGGCGAGCCCGGCAAGCGGGACCTGGTGCGCGCGGAACGTGTTCTCGACCGGCGTGCCGTCGACCTCCTTCGGGCCCGTCCAGCCCTTCGGCGTGCGCAGGACGATCATCGGGTGCTCGCCGGCGGCCAGCGCGTCGAGCGCTTGCTCGAGCGTGGCGGCGAGCTGCGCGTGCACCGCGTGCGGGTCGTCGCCCTCCACGAACAGCGGCTCGTGGCCGTACCCCCGCATCAGGTCGCCCAGCGCGGTGTCGCCGATCCGCGCGAGCACCGTCGGGTTGGCGATCTTGTAGCCGTTGAGGTGCAGGACGGGCAGCACCTTGCCGTCCCGCTCCGGGTGCAGGAACTTGTTCGAGTGCCAGCTCGCGGCGAGCGGGCCGGTCTCGGCCTCACCGTCGCCGACCACGCACAGCACCAGCAGCTCCGGGTTGTCGAACGCGGCGCCGTAGGCGTGCACGAGCGCGTACCCGAGCTCGCCACCCTCGTGGATCGAGCCGGGCGTCTCCGGCGCGACGTGGCTCGGGATCCCGCCCGGGTAGGAGAACTGCTTGAACAGCTCGCGCATCCCGCGCTCGTCGCGCGACACGCTCGGGTAGCGCTCGCTGTAGGAGCCCTCCAGCCACGTGTTGGCGACGAGCCCCGGGCCGCCGTGCCCCGGTCCGGTGATGAACAGCGTCGGTTGGTCGCGCAGCTTGATCAGCCGGTTCATGTGCGCGTACAGCAGGTTCAAGCCCGGTGTCGTGCCCCAGTGACCGAGCAGCCTCGGTTTGACGTGCTCGAGCGTGAGCGGCTCACGCAGCAGCGGGTTGTCCCGGAGGTAGATCTGCCCGACGGACAGGTAGTTGGTGGCGCGCCAATACGCGTGGAGCCGCTCGAGCTCCGCGCTCTCGATCCCGGTCACGTCGCGATCGTACCGGGGGCGCCGCCTCCGACCTCGGCCGGCCTAGCCGTCGGATTCGGATTCGGACTCGGACTCCGAGCCGTCGCTGCCGCTTGGCGCGTTCGCGCGTGCGGCTTCGATCTCACGGCGGCGCTCGCGCGCCTTGCGCGCGCGCTTGCGTTTTGCCTCGTCCTGTGCGATCCGGTCCATGCCTCCAAGGGCCTTGCGCGTTTTGCCCTTGAACCCCTTGGCCGTGAAGTTCACGGAACGGAGGAACTTCCGCACCTCGCCCGCGTTCGCGAATTCCGACTCGCTCGCGGCGATCTTCTCCACGGAGCCATACGTGTTCCAGAGCCGCCGAGCCCGGGCCGCGTCCTTGTCACGCTGCTGCTTGCGCTCCTTCTGGATGGCGCCGGCCTTCTTGACGCGAATGCGAATGCTGATCCGTCCCGTCTTACCGAGCGCCTGCTTGATGACCGACAAGTGCGGGAGGTCGATCTTCGCGAAGAGGACCTCGGCGGCATAGATGTGCTTGGCGCCGCCCACCCAGTTGCCGGCCTTCCTGAGGATGTGGCCTGCATCCGAGGTGACATCGATCAGCCCGACTTTGCTGTCCGCGAAGAGCAGCACGATGTCCGGCTTGGACGCAGATCCCATCGATTCCGCCCGCTGCGGCTTCCAGTCGCACGGCAGCTTGGTGGTCTTGAGCAGCGCATACACGCGCTCCTCGATCGCGTTCGCGGCCCATAGAACAGCGAGATTGTCCTTGCCGGCTGCGATGAACTTCATGAACGTGTTGAACTTGTCGCCGACCCAGTCGCGCACCTCCCCGTTGATCAGCTCCGCGCGTGCTTGCTGCGTGAGCCCGTCCAGGATCGCCGCGCACCTCCGGCACGTCGCCAGCTCGTCAGGGGTCGGCTGCGCCACCGTCTCTTCCTCCGAGACCTCCCGCAGCAGCAGCGGGCGCCGCCCGAGGAGCTGGCTCACCGCGTGGTTGCCGGCGTTGCGCTGGAGCGCCAGAACGGCCGCCGGGGTGAGCGCGCCACGCACGGGCAGACCGGGCGCGCGGCCGGGGGCTGGGACCGCCGGATCGGGTTCGCGCGGCTGCGGCTGGCGTTCGGCCGGCTTCACGCGGAGAACCTAACCCAGTCGAGGATGCCTGGTTGAACAGGTGTCCGCGCGCGGACTCGTCGGCGCATGGTGGCCGCGTGCCAGTTCCCTGACACCCCGTCAAGTCGTGCATCGGGGTGCCGACCACCTGGTAGGTGCGTGCCCTCCCGCTGATCCTGCTGTGCCTGTTGTTCGTCCCCGCGAGCGCTTTCGGGGCGACCGTCTCGTCCGCCGGCGGCGTCGTGACCTACACCGCCGCGGCGGGGGAGACGAACCGCCTCACGGTGGTCAGCGCGACCGAGGTGCGTGACTCCTCGGCCCCGCTCACGGCGGGCGCCGGCTGCACCGTGGCGGGGGCCGGCCGCGTGACCTGCCCGGCCGCGGCCCGCTTCGCGGTCGAGCTCGGCGACGGCGACGACACGTTCACCACGAGCGTCACCGTGCCGGTCACCGTGGGTGACGGCGCGGGCCGCGACCTCGTGACGGGCGGCGGCGGCGCGGACGTGTTCCTCGCCGGCGCGGGCAACGACACGTACGCGGGCGGCGCGGGAACCGATCGCGTGGACTTCTCCGCGCGCGTGGCCGGCGTCGTCGTCGACCTGGCCGCGGGCAGCGGCGAAGGCGACACCTTCAACGGCGTCGAGGACCTGGTCGGCGGCTCCGGCAACGACGATCTGACCGGAACCGGCGCCGCGAACGCGCTCGACGGCGGGCTCGGCGACGACGTGCTCGACGGCGCGGGCGGCGCCGACGTGCTCGAGGGCGGCGCCGGCACCGACACCGCGGACTACGGCTCCCGCACCTCCGGCGTGACGGTCGACGCCGACGGCGTCAACGACGACGGTGCGAGCGGCGAGCGCGACGATGTGCGGCCGAGCGTCGAGCGCCTGGTCGGCGGCAGCGCGGGCGACACGCTGACCGGCGCGGTGCTCGCCGGCAACGGCGGCAACGACCGGCTCACCGGCACGCACGGCGACGACGCGCTCACCGGCGGCTCCGGCGACGACATCCTCACCGGCGCCGCGGGCCGCGACACGCTGGACGCGGGCGACGGCAACGACACCGTCTACGGCGGCGACGACGCCGACGCGATCACGGCCGGCGCCGGCAACGACAAGGCCTACGGTGACGAGGGCGCGGACACGCTCGCCGGCGCCGACGGCACCGACACGCTCGAGGGCGGCACGGGCGCCGACGCGCTGGACGGCGCGGGCGCGGCCGACGTCCTCAAGGGCGGCGACGGCGACGACTCGGTCACCGGCGGCTCGGGCGACGACCAGGCCTGGGGCGGCGCGGGCAGCGATGTCCTGACGCTCGACGACGGCCAGGACAAGGGCCGCGGCGAGGACGGCGACGACCGGCTCGCGGGCGCCGGGGGCCGCGACGAGCTCGACGGCGGCGACGGCCACGACACGCTCGACGGCGGCGCCGACAACGACGCGCTGACCGGGGCGGAGGGCAACGACGGGCTCGACGCCGGCAACGGCGACAACCGGCTCGACGGCGGCAACGGCGACGACACACTCGCGGCGGGCGACGGCGACGACACGCTCGCGGGCGCCAACGGCAACGACGGCCTCAACGGCGGCGAAGGCGCGAACAAGCTCGACGGCGGCAACGACGACGACACGCTCGTCGCCGGCGCCGGGACGGACGCGCTGACCGGGGCGGGCGGGAACGACGCCCTCACGGGCGGCGACGGCACCGACAAGCTCACGGGCGGCGACGGGCACGACTCCCTGGACGGTGGGGCCGGCAACGACCAGCTCTACGGCGGCTCGGGCAACGACGCGCTCAGCGACGGCGCGGGCAACGACCTGCTGCAGGGCGAGCAGGGCGACGACCGGCTCGCCGGCGGGCCGGATGACGACCGCGTGTACGGCGGCGACGGCTCCGACCTCGTCAACGGCGGCGACGGCAACGACGAGACCAAGGGCGACAACGGCGCCGACCGCCTCAACGGCGACGGCGGCAACGACGCCGTCAGCGGCGGCAACGACGACGACGTGCTGGTCGGCGGCGCCGGCGCGGATCGGCTGTCCGGCGACGGCGGGCGCGACACCGCGGACTACGCGGCGCGCGCGAACGCGCTCACGATCACGCTCGGCGACCAGCCCGACGACGGCGAGCTCGGCGAGGGCGACACGGTCACCACCTCGATCGAGGCCGTGATCGGCGGCGCCGGCCACGACAAGCTCACCGGCGGCGCGGCGCACGAGCAGCTCTTCGGCGAGGGCGGCGACGACACCATCCGCGGCGGCGACGGCAACGACACGATCGCGGGCGGCGAGGGCAAGGACCGGCTGTGGGGCAACAAGGGCGTCGACGCGGTCGACGGCGGCGCGGGCAACGACCGCCTCGACGGCCGTGACGCCACCACCGAGGCGCTGCGCTGCGGCGCGGGCCGCGACGAGGCGTGGGCCGACAAGGCCGACAAGCCCGTCGCGTGCGAGAAGACCCACACGACCAAGACGAAGGCGAGCGGGCAGGAGGCGGCGCCCGTGTCGGTCGAAACCGTCACCGCCACCGCGACCGTGCGCGGCGTCGCGAGGGTCACGGGTCGCGGGCGCTTCGTCGGCATCCCCGGCTTCCCGGGCGAGCGCATCGACTCCCGCCTGCTGGCCGACATCCGCTACCTCGTCGCCCGTTACAAGATCCGCATCACCGACGGCTACGCGATGGAAGGCCACTCGGCCGCGGGCGAGCACCCGCTGGGGCTGGCGATCGACATCGTCCCGGGCCCGGGCGGCTCCTGGAACGACATCGACCGGCTCGCGAAGTGGGCCGAGCCGCGCCAGAACCGCCCGCGCGCGCCGTTCCGGTGGGTCGGCTACAACGGGGACGCCAACCACGGCCGCGGGCACCACCTGCACCTGAGCTGGCGCCACACGCCGTCCCGGCGCGGCCAGCCCGCGGCCGCCGTCTGGCGGCTGAACCTGAGCACGCCGCGCGTGAAGGTCGCCAGCCTCACCGCGCTCGCGTCGCGCTCGAACTTCCGCCTCGGGCGCAAGCCCAAGCACCTCAGCGGCCTGCGCTCCCCGTCGCCGTGCAGCGGCTCCGCGATCCTCAAGCCGATCTTCCAGCGCGCCGCGAAGGCGTTCGGCCTGCGCTGGCAGATCCTCGCCGGCCTGACCGAGGTCGAGTCCGCGCACGGGTGTAACATGGGCCCGTCCTCCGCGGGCGCGATCGGCTGGACGCAGTTCATGCCCGCGACCTGGAAGGAGTGGGGGATGGACGCCAGCGGTGACGGCAAGGCCGACCCGTACAACGCGGTCGACGCGATCTACTCCTCCGCCCGCTACCTGCGGGCGTCCGGGGCGCCGGGTTCCTGGTACAAGGCGCTGTTCGCCTACAACCATGCGGACTGGTACGTGAAGAAGGTCCTCGCGGCGTCCAAGAAGTACCGCTGAGGCGAACCCCGCAACGTCGCGCGCGAACGCGTGTTCCACCGCGTAGTGCGTTCCCCCCGAATCATCGCTGTCCTGGGCGTGGCGACCGCGCTGGTGAGCGCGGACGCGCACGCCG
Source organism: Solirubrobacter deserti (assembly GCF_003344625.1). Classification (GTDB taxonomy): domain Bacteria; phylum Actinomycetota; class Thermoleophilia; order Solirubrobacterales; family Solirubrobacteraceae; genus Solirubrobacter; species Solirubrobacter deserti. Next base: position 65,465 of record NZ_QPKJ02000009.1, read on the forward strand.
CCGTGCCCGCCGACGCCGTTCCCGACGCGCCGGCCCCGTTCTCGGTCACCTTCGACGCGCAGGGCCTGACCGTCCGCGCGATCGCCGTCGGCGGCGTGGCCGCTGGCGAGCGCGTTGCCCTGAACTGCCACGAGTGCCTGGGCCAGACGTCCGTGGAGGCCGTCGCGACCGGGCCGCGCCACGTGTTCCGCCCGAAGCTGCGGCTCAGCGCCGCCTCCCGGCTCGAGCTCACCGTGCACGGGCGCAACTTCGCCCGCACGCGGGCCTACGTCGTGCGCGGCGGCCGGTTACGGCTGGACGCGCGGCACTGCGTCAGCGTCGCCGACAACCGCCGCGTGCGCTGCAACTCGATCACCGCCCCGCGCCCGTGGGCCACGATGAACGTGTGCACGCCGACCGCCGTGGGCGTGCGCGCGGCGAGCCCCGCGGGTGGCGCCCGGCGCGACCGCGTCGCGGCGCGCTTCCGGCTCCAGTACGCCGAGGGCGCGCGCTGGGTCGACGTGCCCAACGGGACCTCGCCGTGGACGGTGCTCGGCCGCGCCGACCGCTCCTGGCAGGGCGGCTACACGTTCCGCTTCAGCGGGATCGACGGCCGCACGTTCCGCGGGCTGGCCGACTTCGAGTGGCGGCGCGGCACGCGGGTCGTGCGTCGCGTCGTGCGCCTGACGTCGCCGCGGCGGGTGCCCGGCTTCTCGTCGTCGGTCTGCGCGCCTTAGCGAGTCCGCCCGTGACGTCGTTGTGACCATGCGGTGAGATCTGCGCGAACGGGTACCCGTACGGGCCGTGACGGTTTCTGGACGATTGCGTACGCTTCCGCTCATCCGGTGCGGGGTCTCGTTGTCGTTTGGTCGGTGGTCGTGGGGCGGGCTCGTCTTTGAGGCGAGGGTCTGATGCCTGAACGCACCGAAGACCACGCGGTCGCCGAGGCCGCCCCCGTCGCCAGCGCCGCCGCCCCGGCGTCCGCCGGCGGCGTCCCGGCCTTCGCCGGACCCGCGAGCCCGGGTTCGATGAGCGTCGAGCAGATGCTCAACCTGCAGCAGACGGCGGGCAACAGCGCGGTCAGCAGCTTCGTGCGCGGCGGCGCAGGCGCGGGGTCCGGCCGCGGCGCGTCGGGCGTATTCGACACGGGCGGCGCGGGTGGCGACGGCGCGATCGCGGCCGCAATCGCCGCCGCCGCTGCGCGGCGCGAGAGCGGAACCGTCCCGGCGCTCGAGGGCGTCGCGAACGGCGCGGCTCCATCGCCCCGGGCACGGGACGGCGCATCTTCGGCTACCGGTCCGGCCTCGTGGTCGAACGCCGTGTCTCCGGCTGTCGACGCGGCCTCGCCGGCCGTCAACGGCGCGTCTCCGGCTGCCGACGCCGCCTCGCCGGCGCTCAACGGCACTTCTCCGTCCGCTGACGCGGCGTCCTCGGCCCTCAACGGTGCGCCGCCGGCTGCCAATGGGGCCGCTGCGGCCGCTTCGGCGGTCGCGGGCCTCGGCGGCGCGTCGCCGGCTGCCAATGGGGCCGCCCCGGCGGTCACGGGCCTCAACGGCGCGACCGCCGACACCGCCGGGCTGGCGGGGGCGCTCTCGACGGGTGGCCCGTTGGCGGGCGCTGACTCGGCGATCGCGTCGGCGCTCAAGGACGCCGCGCCGGCCGCGGCGGGAAAACAGGCCTCGGCCGAGCAGGCCCTGGCCGGAGGCGGGGCGCCGCCGGCCGCCGCCGAGGTCGCGGCGAACGCCGCGCCGACCACGGCTGACAAAGACGAGGACGCGGGCTCCGACAGCGACGCGGAAGCGGCTGCCGGCACGCCCGCTCCCGCCGCGCAACCGCCCGAGCCGGCCAAGGCGGAGGACGAGGCTCCTGCCGACGTCCCCGCGGCCGAGACCGCCGACCCCCGCTCGGAGGCCGACGCCGTCTTCCAGCAGATCACGGCAGGCGAAACCAGCGAGGACGCGGACGACGGCGGCACCGACGACCTCGTCTCTGAGGCTGAAGTCGAGCCTGAGACCGCGAAGGCTGAGGCGCCTCCGGCGGCCAAGTCGGAACCCGCGCCACCGACGCCGCCGCCCGCAGCGAAGTCGCCGGCGCCGAAGCCGGCCCCGGTCGCAGCGGCAGCCGCGCCGTCGGCGCGCGGCGAGAGCGCGGCCGCGGCGTCGGCGGCGTCTGAGACGGCCGGCACCGCAAGCGCGGCGGCGGGCGACTCGGCCGCGACTCACGCGGCGGGCGTCGAGTCCGCTGGGGCCGAGGCGGCCGGCGAGAGTGCGAGCGCGGGTGCCGAATCGGCCGGGCCCGAGGCGGCCGGCGGCGAGGCCGCGGTGGCGGGTGGCGAGTCGGCCGGGGCCGAGGCGGCCGGCGGCGAGAGCGCGGTGGCGGGTGGCGAGTCGGCCGGACCGGAGGCGGCCGGCGGCGACAGCGTGGCGGCGGGTGGCGAGTCGGCCGGGCCCGAGGCGGCGGGTGGCGAGAGCGTGGCGGCGGGTGGCGAGTCGGCGGCGCCGGAGACGGCGGGTGGCGAGAGCGCGGCGGCGGGTGGCGAGTCGGCGGCGCCGGAGACGGCGGGTGGCGAGAGCGTGGCGGTGGGTGGCGAGTCCGCCGGGGCCGAGGCTGCCGGCGAGACCGCGGGCGCTGAGCTGGCCGGGCCGGAGGCCGCTGGCGGCGAGAGCGCGGCGGCGGGTGGCGAGTCGGCCGGGCCTGAGGCAGCCGGCGGGGAGACCGCGGCGGCGGGTGGCGAGAGCGCCGCTGGCGAAGCGGCCGGACCCGAGGCGACGGGTGGGACGAGCGCGGCCGCAGGCGGCGAACGCGCGGCGGGTGGCGAGTCCGCGGCGGCCGGGCCCGAGGCGGAGGGCGCCGAGAACGAGGAGTCCGCGGACGGTGGCGCGGGCGGGCCGGCCGTCGAGGCGGACGAGGCCGAGGCTGGGCCGGCGCCCGGGGCCGCGTCGGCGACTCCGGCGACGGCCGAAGAGCGTGCGGCCGACGGTGCGCAGGCGGCGGAAGAGGCGAACGAGCTCGCGACCGCTCCGCCGGCCGAGGAGGCGGGCGGTGGCGGCGCGGTCGGCGTGCCGAGTGGGCCGGCCGCTGGGCCGATGGATTACGTCATCGACGCCGAGGCTGCGCTCGATGCCGAAGCCGCGAACGCGGCGATGGCCGACGGGGCGCCCGCGGATATCGTCGCGAGCTCGCCGAAGGCGATCGCGCAGACCGATGCGAACGCCGCGATGGCCGGGGCCGACAAGCTCGAGGCCGCGATCAACGCCGGCGGTGGCGGGGGCGGCGGCGGTGGAGCCGGGCTGGCCCAGGTCGGCGAGGCGGCTGCGGCGCCGCCCGTCGAGGTCGCGCCCGAAGGGAGCACGGGCGGCGCGGCGGGCGCGACCGGCGGCTCGGGCGTCGCGAGCGGCGGCGCCGGTGCGGACTTCGCCGAGGCCGGCGGCGCGGGTGGCCACGGCGGCGGTGCGGACTTCGCCGAGGCCGGCGGCGCTGGGCGCGGCGGTGCGGGCTTCGCGGAGGCCGGTGGCGGCGCGGGTGGCCGCGGTGGCGGTGCGGATCTTGCCGAGACTGACGGCGCGGGTGGTGGCGGCGGCGGTGCGGACTTCGCCGAGGCGGGTGGCGGGGGCGGCGGCGCGGGCGGCCGGGGCGGCGCTGCGGACTTCGCCGAGGCTGCTGGGGGCGGCTCGGGTGGCGGCGGCGGTCGCGGGCGGGCCGGCGGCGGTGGAGCCGGCCGCGGCGGGCCGGCGTTCCGGCGCGGGGCGTCGTTCCCTGCGAACGACTCGGACCTCCAGCTCAAGGGCTGGGAGCCGCCGGAGATCAAGGAGGCGGTCGAGGAGGAGCGCCAGCGGCGCAACTCGATCCGGCAGGGGCGGAAGGTCGTCCAGGAGGCGGTCGGCGAGGCGGTCGCGGACGAGGCCAAGCGGATGCGGGCTGCGGCGACGCGGGCCACGCAGGCGATCGGGCAGACCGTCGCCAAGCAGCAGCGGGACGTGGCCGCGGCGGGGACCGCGAGCCAGGGCGCGCTCAACTCGGCGTTCTCGCGGGCGCGGGGGAAGATCTCGGGTGCGGCGGCGCAGGCGCGCGGCAAGCTCTCCGCCGCGGGTGGCACGGCCAGCGGCCAGATCAACTCCTGGCAGGGCGCCGCGAAGGGCAAGGCGCGGACCGCGGTCACGGAGGCGTCGAACGAGGCGACCCAGGCGGGCACGCAGTTCGCGCAGCAGGGCAAGGCGGCGGCGGACGCGACGACCTCGAAGGTCTCGTCGAATATCAGCAGCACGGCGAGCTCGATCCAAGGGCAGTCCGGTGGCGGCGGTGGCGTCAACGAGGCGGCGGCCGAGGGCAACGCGAAGGTCGCGTCGAAGGTCTCGGGCGAGACGGCGGGCAAGGTGCGCGAGCAGGGCGCGTCGGTCACCAGCCAGGTCCGTGGCGAAGGCGCGAAGATCGGCCAGCAGTTCCAGCAGAAGGGCCGCGAGGCGGCGAACGACATCAAGCGCGCGCTGCCCGGCGCGACCAGCGCGATCGCGAGCCTGGCCAAGGGCGCGACCTCCGCGGTCAAGCAGGGCGTCAGCCAGGGCCAGCAGGGCATCGCCAAGGTCCAGGCCGGCGCGAACTCGTCGCTCAGCTCCCAGCAGTCGGGCGCGCGCCAGGGGATCACTAGCGCGGTCGCGCAGACCCGGGCCGGGCTGAGCCAGGCCGGGAAGGCGGCCCAGGCGGCCGTGGGCAAGCAGACCGCGGCGGCGACCTCCCAGCTGCAGGCCACCGCGCGCCAGCTGCGCGCGCAGCTCAAGAACGCCGAGATCATGCGCGACGAGGCGCCCGAGGTGGTCGCGGACGTCAAGCGCAGCCTCAAGCGCCAGAGCTCGTCCGGGATCGTCGGCGCGGGCAAGGTGGCCAAGCAGGCGACGCACTCGACGGGCGTCGCGGCCAAGCAGGGCAAGTCCGGGATCAGTGCGCAGGCCAAGCAGGCTTCGTCCGGCGCGGCGTCCACGGCCAGCGGCGCGTCCTCCGGCGCGTCCAACCTCGCCACCTCTGCGTCCACGCAGGTCAAGCAGACCGCGACCAGCGCGCAGCAGACCGGCGACAAGACGGTCACGCAGTTCGGCAACAAAATCAAGCAGACCGGCGGCAAGGTGAAGTCGAAGTTCTCGTCGGGCCTGCAGGGCTCGAAGGGCAAGCTCGACCAGACGGCCGCGAAGGTCCAGGGCGGCACGGGCAAGATCCCGGGCGAGAACCAGGGCAAGGTCTCCGAGGGCCAGGCGAAGGTCAACGCCGAGGCCTCGAAGGAGCCGCCGAAGGAGGAGGGCGGCCTGTGGGGCGCGATCAAGAGCGCCGCGAGCTGGGTCGCGGAGAAGCTCAAGGCCGCGTTCGAGTTCGTCACCAAGCTGCTGACCGACCCGGGCTTCTGGGTCAGCCTCGTGGTGGCCGTCGCGCTCACCGCGCTCGTGATCGGCACGGGCGGCCTGGCCGCGGGGATCGTCGCCGCGATCGTGATCGGCGCCATCTCCAGCGGCGCGGGCCAGATCGTGTCCAACCTCGCCGCGGGCAAGAGCTGGAACGAAGGCCTCGTCCAGGCCGTCGCGTTCGGCGCGCTCGGCGGCGCGATCTTCGGCCCGCTCGGCGGCAAGGTCGCCGGCGCGATCGGGTCGCGCGTGATGAGCAGCGCCGGCGGCCGCGCGGTCTCCTCCGCGATGTCGCGCGTCGCGTCCAGCGCCGGCGGCCGCGCGGTCGCCGCCGCCGGCCGCGGCGCCGCCACCGCCGCTCGGCGCGGCGCTCAGGCCGTCCGCAGTGGAGCGAGACGAGGCGCGCAGGCCGTCCGCAGTGGAGCGAGACGAGGCGCGCAGGCCGTCCGCAGCGGGGCAAGAAGAGGCGCGCAGGCCGTGCGCAACGGCGCCCGCCGCGGCGCCCAGGCCGTCCGCAACGCCGCCCGCCGCGGCCCCGCGCGCAACGCCAAGCCGAGCAACCTCCCGGCCCGCCGCGCCGGCGCCCCGCCCGCGCGCACCGGCGGACCGCCTGTGCGTCAGCGCCCGAGCCTGCGGCCCGGCCAGAAGTTCCGCACCAACGACGGCTGGGAGTTCACGGTCGCCGACGACGGCGCGCGCGTGGTCGGGCGCAGCCCCGACTTCCCCGACGCGATCGTCGTCATGGACGAGACCGGCATCCGCATGTACACGCCGGTCAACGGCCGCATGCAGCAGATCTTCCACCGGACGCCGCAGCAGATCGCGTCCGGCCCGCCGATGCGACACACGCTGCGGCAGGTGCTCAACCTGCGCCAGCCGAACAAGTGGCAGGCCGGCGAGGACTACATCGAGGACCTCTACCAGGCCCAGCGCGGCCGGCACTTCCCGGTCCAGACGAACCCGAACGGCGCGCTGCCGGTCACCAAGCCCGGCGGCCGCTACCCGGACAACTACGTTCCGGGCGTCGCGGACGACCTCGCGCTCGAGGTCAAGACGTACGGCCGCTACCGCACGGTCAACGGGCAGACGGTCGAGTTCGAAGTGCCGCTGAGCGGGGAGATCCGCGAGCAGATCGCCAAGGACGTCGCGCTGATGGCGTCCAACCCGCGCTACCGGCCGATCTGGATCTTCCTCGACGCCCCGCCGTCGCGCGAGCTGGTCGACCTGCTCACGAGCAACCGCATCGTGGTCAACATCTTCGGTAGACCTAAGGGATGAGCGACGCCGAGAAGCTCTCCGCCCGGCAGCAGGGCCTCGCGGAGTGGAAGAACGAGAGCGTGCAGTCCCTGATCGACTGGGCGCAGGCCGTGCGCGTCGACGAGCAGGGCATGCTCGAGAACCCGCTCGGCGCGATGGGGCCGGTCGAGGAGCTGCTGCGCGACGAGGACATCTCCACGCTCGGGCGCGAGGACTTCAACTGGCTCGCCGCGAAGCTGCTCGTGTACGTCGCGGCCGTGCTCGCGCAGGCGAACGGCGGGAGCTGGGCCGTCGACGACGACCCGAGCTCCCCGTCCTACACGCGGTACGTGATCCGCAACGACGCGGGCGAGAAGTTCGATCCCGGCCGCGTCGTGATGGGCTACTTCGGCGATCCGCCGGGCCGCAGCCTCGTGCAGCACATCGCGGCCGCCGAAGCCGCCGCCACTACTTGATCCGGAAGGACCGGATCTCGCTCTCGATGTTGCAGTCGTCGGTGCCGTCGCTGCAATCGATCGCGTACGCCTGCCAGTAGTACTTGCCCGGCTTGTTGAGGAAGTGCGAGCTGAGCGCGGGGTAGCGCTCGGTCTTGTGCTGGTAGGTGCCGCCGCGCAGCGTCATCGAGCGCATGTACAGGTCGTCCGAGATCAGACCCTCGGCGTCGACCTTCTTCGACTTGGCGACGCGCACGAACACGCCGGAGGCCGAAGACGCGGAGTCGAGCTTGGCCTTGAACGTGAACGCCTTGCCGCGCGCGAGCGACTTGCCGTTCGAGGGAGCGCTGAGCGTGGGCGCGAACGCGGACTGCGCGGACGCGACCGGGGCGGTGAGGAGCGCCGCGGCGAGGGCGGCGACGAGGATGCGGAAGAAGTGAGTCACGCGGTAACGCTATGCGACCCGAGCACGGCGGACAATCGGGGTCAGACCCTGAAGTTCGGGGCATCGGTCACGCGTCCAGTTCGAACATCCCGCAACAAGTCCGTAACAACCCCCGCGCGGGCGCGCTCGTAGGGTCGGCGGTATGACCAAACGGCGTGCCCTCGCCGCGGTCGTGGGGGCAGCCGTGTTTGCGGCGCCTGCCCCTGCGCTCGCCGCGGTCGACCTGTCCAGCTACGTGCGCGTTGGGCGGTTCGACCTGCCCGAACCGACCCGCACGACCCCGCCCGCCGGCTGCCAGCTCGCGGCCGAGGCTTCGGCCATCACCTACAACGCCGCGACCGACTCGCTGTTCCTCGTCGGTGACGAGAGCACCTGCATCGTGCAGGTGAGCAAGACCGGCCAGCTGATCGACACGATGAACCTCGCGTCGGGCGCGTTCGACGACACCGAGGGCCTCACCGCCATCGGCGGCGGCCAGTTCGTGCTCGCCGAGGAGCGCGCGCGTCAGCTCAACCGCTTCACGTACGCGCCGAACACGACGCTCACGCGCGCGAACGTCCAGAGCGTCAAGCTCGGCACGACGATCGGCAACGAGGGTTTCGAGGGCCTCTCGAGCGACCCGTTCAGCAACGGCTTCGTCGTGGTCAAGGAGGTCAACCCGCAGGGCGTCTTCCAGACGACCGTCGACTGGCTCGCGGGCACGGCCTCCAACGGCAGCCCGACGGCGGAGAACAGCACGAACCTGTTCGATCCGGCGGGCCTGCAGCTGCTCGACATCGCCGACGTCCAGGCCCAGGCCGATGGCCAGCTGCTGATCCTCAGCCAGGAGTCCGGCAAGCTCGTCAACGCGACCCGCACGGGCACGGTCACCAGCTCCCTCAACGTCGGCACCGCCGCCGAGGGCCACGAGGGCGTGACCATCGACGGCACGGGCCGCATCTACGTCGTCAACGAGCTCGGAGGCGGGGCCAACACCCCGCAGCTGTGGGTCTACGCGCCGTCCGGTCAGGGCGGCCCGAACCAGGCGCCGACCGCGGTCACGCTCACCAACCCGGTCACGTCCGTCTCCAGCACGGCGACGCGCGTGAAGGTCGCCGACATCGTCGTCAGCGACGACGCCCAGGGCACCAACACGCTCAGCGTGACCGGCGCGGACGCCGCGGCGTTCGAGATCGACGGCGGCGCGCTGTACCTGAAGGCGGGCACGCCGCTGGACCGCACGAGCTTCAGCGTCGCGGTCGCGGTCGACGACGCCACCGTCGGCACCACGCCGGACGCCACGAGCGCCACGCTCACGGTCTCGGTCTCGGCGATCGCGGTCACCGAGGCCGCGCCGTGGAGCAGCGGCGAGAGCCCCGTCGGCGCCGACTGGTTCGAGGTCACCAACCGCGGCACGACGCCCGTCGACCTGACCGGGTGGAAGGTCGACGACAGCTCCAACAACTTCAACAACGCGCTGGTCCTCAACGGCGTCGGCGTCGTCGCGCCGGGCGAATCGGTGCTGTTCACCGAGGGCACCGCCGCCAAGGCCGCCGAGCTGCGCGCCCACTGGGGCCTGCCGGCCAGCGTCCAGATCGGCTACTACAGCGGCTCGGGCATCGGCCTCTCGACCGACGGCGACGCGGTCAACCTGTTCAACGCGGCCGGCGCGCGCGTCACCGGCTTCAGCTTCGGCGCCTCCACGAACGGCTTCACGTTCGAGAACGTCACCGGCGTCCAGCTGTCGGTCGCCGGCGTCAACGGCGCCTTCACGCGCAACGGCGAGACCGGCTCGCCGGGCACGATCGCGCCCAGGCTCGCCGTCACCGAGGCGTCGCCGTGGAGCTCGGGCAACAGCCCGTACCAGGCGGACTGGTTCGAGGTCACCAACCTCGGCGCCAACGCCGTCAGCCTCGCCGGCTTCAAGGTCGACGACTCCTCCAACGCGTTCGCGTCCGCGATCGCGCTCAACGGCGTGACCACGATCGCCGCGGGTGAGTCGGCCCTGTTCATCGAGGGCACGGCGGCCAAGGCCGAGCAGCTGCGCGCGGCCTGGGGCCTGGCCCCGAGCATCCAGATCGGCTTCTACAGCGGCTCCGGCATCGGCCTCTCCACCGACGGCGACGCCGTGTGGCTGTTCGATCCAACCGGCACGCGCGTCGGCGGCTTCGCGTTCGGCGCGTCCACGATCGGCTTCACGTTCGAGAACGTCAACGGCGTCAAGCTCAGCGCCGCCGGGGTGAACGGCGCGTTCCTCCACAACGGCGAGGTCGGCTCGCCCGGTCGCATCGCCGCGCCGTACTCCGAGGTCAAGACGGACGCGACGATCGTCGCCGAGGTCCCGCCGCAGCTCGGGCTCACGCTCGGCGCTCCCGTCAAGTTCGCACCGTTCATCGCCGGTGTCGCGAACGAGTACACCGCGAGCACGACGCTGAACGTCATCTCGACCGCGGGCGAGGCGACGTTGTCGATGTCCGACCCCGGCCACCTGACCAACGGTGCCTTCCAGCTGGCCCAGCCGCTGCAGGTCACGCTGTCCAAGACGGCCTGGACCGCTCCGGTCTCCAACGACGTCGTCGACGTCGTCGCCAAGCAGGCGGTCGGCAAGAACGACCCGCTGCGCACGGGCAGCTACAGCAAGACGATCACGTTCACGCTGAGCACCACCAACCCGTAGCGATCGCGCATGGCGCCGACGAAGTCGGCTGCCGCGATGATCGCCAACGACGAAGGCCCCGCTGGTCAGGCGGGGCCTCTTCGTCGCATCTTCTGAGCCGGCGTCGTCTGTGGGGCGAGTGCGGTCCTGGGGAGGAACTGGGCGGCTCGCGAAACGACTGGGGAGGAGAGAGAGGAGGTCCTGTTGTCTTCGGCTCGGAGGGTCTTGCTTACAGGCAGAACTCTCCCATTCCGAGGGACCTCGTCCGGTGATGGAGGCTGGCGTCTTGGGGTGTGGTCTGTCGCCCCGCGCGAGGTGGGGGAAACCGCACCCCGTGGGTGCCGGCCTAGCCGCGGGTCCCGGTCGGCCGCGGCTTGCGCGGCGTCGGCGGGTTGGCGGCCGCGCGCTCGCGCCGCTCCGCCGCCTCCTCCTTGAGGCTCTGCTGGTGCGCCGCCTGTTCGGCGCTGCGCTCGGCGGGCGAGGCCGAACGCGGACGAGGCTGCTGAGGCGGGCGCGGCGGGGTCATCGCACGACCTCCGCGCGGCCCTCGGCGAGGCGGCGCGCGGCGGCGCGGACGAGCACGAGGTCGCGCTCACGGGCGGCGAGCGCCGCGCGCTCGGCGGTGATGCCCGTCGCCGTGCTGACCGACTCGCGGCGTGCCGGGGTGGAAAGGTCCTGCTGGGTGCCGGTCGTCATTGCCGGGCCTCCAAACGGTTTGTGCGTGAGCGTTCGGAAGAGTCGCCAGGGGGCGACGACACGGCGCTGAGCACGGGGATGCCGGACCAGCGAACCGCCCGGCTTGTACTCCCTCACCGTAACAGTCGCCGCCGCTCGGCGGCGCCGGTCAGCCGACGTAGGCGATCGTCTGCGGCCCCTCGGGCAGCACGCAGACGGTCGCGGAGTCGCCCTCGGCCGCGATGGTCGCCGCGATGTCGCGCGTCTGCTCCAGGTGCACGGCGCGCAGCTCGTCGTCGGTCAGATGGCCCGTGTGCATGACGAGCCGGGCGTGGTCCTGGATGTTGTACTGGATCTGGACCTGCCACTGGTCGGGCGTGACGTGGTCGGACTGCTTGATCGCCTGCAGGAACTCGCGCGGGGAGGCGTGGCGCTCGAGCAGCTCCCGGTAGGAGCCGTGCCCCGGGAAGCCGTCGCGGCACTCGGCGGCGCAGACGATCAGCCCGCCGGGCTTGACGACCTTCGCCGCGGCGCTCATGCCCTTCACGGCCTGGTAGAGGTTCTGGTCGAGCGGATAGCCGGAATTGCTGGTCACCACGACGTCGAACGGTTGCGGGACGGCCTGCATGGCGAAGCGCCGCGCGGCCTCGCACGCCGCCGCGTGCATCGGCGCCAGCTCTCCCCCGAAGGCCTCGATCACGCGCTGCTCGCGGTTGAGGATGACATCGAACGCGAAGTGCGGCGGGGCGGCACTCGCCGCGGCGCGGATGTCGGCGTGGACGGGATTCTCCTCGATCTCGCCCCAGGTCGCCTTCGGGTCGCCGATGCGCGCCGCGTCGTGCAGCACGAGCACCGTGTCCAGCCCGGCCAGCCCGGGCGTGACGAGCTTCGGCCCGCCGCTGAAGCCGGCGAAGAAGTGCGGCTCGACGAACCCGGTGGTGATCCGCAGGTCGGCCTCGACCCACTCGGTGTTGATCCACACCGGGACGTCGCGGCCGTGCTCGCCCAGGTAGGTCAGCGTCGACTTGTCGCGCGCGTCGTGGTTGACGACCCGCACCCGCTCGACCAGCTCGTCCCCGAGCATCGCGCGGATCTCCTCGTCCGTGTTGCCGCGGTGCGTGCCGGTGGCGACCAGCACCACGACGTCGTCGTCGGGCACGCCCAGCTCGTCGAGCACGGCCGGGATCATCTTGTCGCGCGGCTGCGCGCGCGTGCCGTCGCACATCGAGATCGCGATCTTCATGCCGGGCCGCGCCAGCTCGCGCAGCGGCGGGCCGGCGACGGGCTCACGCAGCGCCGCGCGCAGTACCGCGGCCTCGTCGGGGGCGCCCGCGTGGTACGCGGGCTCGACCACGGTGGTGCGGTCGTCGGGCAGCTCGACCTCGAGCCCGCCGACGCCGTAGGCGAGTCGGACCTTCACCCCCGCCACTCTACGGGAGCGCGCGCAGCACCAGGTCCAGCGCGTCGTCGGCCCAGCCGAGCGTCTCGAGGCCCGAGGTGATGTTCTGCGGCGGCCGCCCGATCAGCGTGTCGCGCCCGATCAGCCAGTCGAAGTCGACGTCGCGCACGGCCACGCCGACGCCGCGCATCACGGTGATCAGCTCCTGCGCGATCAGGCCGTAGGCGACCGTCGTGGGGTGGACGCCGTCGAGCGAGAACAGGCCGCCGGTCGCGCGCCCGCCGTGCCCGTCGCTGGTGAGGAAGCGCGAGGTCACCGGCGGGGTCAGCTTCGCCACCGCGGGCGGCAGCGGATACGGCTCCCACCACTGCGGCCGCGCCGTCTCGTCGTCGATGTAACGGCGGGAGGCGAGCCGGTCGAGCAGCCCCGCCATGTCGAGCAGCAGCCAGTCGCGACCGTCGTGGCGCGCCCGTTCGACGGTGGCCTGGATGCCGTCGTTGAATGCGTCGATGGTGGCGTCGATGGTGCGGGCCTGGTCGCCGGTGATGTGCGGGTCGCGCTCGGGGTCGAACTGGTCGTCGCTGATCCACGGCCGTGTGTAGTAGGCGAAGTAGCGCGAGCCCTTCGCCATCTTGTCGGCGCTGACGCCGCGCGCGATCGGCGCGATCGTGACGTGCGGGACGGTGCACCAGATCACGTGGCGCGCCCGGGTCCCGCGCACCTGCTCCTCCAGCACCGCCAGCTCCGCGCGGAAGTGCTCGGGCCGCCAGAGCGTGTACTTGCCCTTGGCGCGCAGGTCGGCGTAGTCGTCACCGCTCCAGGCGACCTTGAGGCTGGTCACCGTCCCGAGCGCGTTGTTGGCGCCGAGGAAGACGACGAGCGTCTCGATCCCGCCGTCCTCGCCGAGCGCCCGCGCAGCGTCGAGCAGCGTCATGGTGCGGCGCTCCGGCGGCCAGTGCGGATACACGTGCAGCGCGGCGCGCTCGCTGTCGCGGTCCACCTTGGACAGGACCCACGCGTCCTGCGCGGGCTCCTGCAGCCGGTCCAGGCAACGCTGCGCCGTCATGCTCAGCGCGTCCCGCAGGTCCCAGCCGTAGACGGCCAACGCGTGGTTGATCGCCGCGACCTTCGGCGGCACGCTGCCGGCACCGCGCTCCCAGTAGTCCTCCAGCTCGTCCATCCAGCGCCACGCCGTGTACAGCGCGCGCGGCGCCTCCCACGCGGCGATCGACTCGCCTGCGACCCGCTCGAGCTCGCGCAGCAGGTACTCGATGTTGAACGGCAACCCGCCGGGACCGCCGTAGCGCGGGTAGCGATACCGGTCGTAGGTGCCGAGCGCGCGGGCGATGATCGCCGGGTAGGCGAGGTCGGTGTTGAACACCGCGCCGCTCTGCACGCCGTGGGTGAGCGAGTCGCCGAGCGCGACGATGCGGTGCTTTGTCGTCCCGTCGCGGGCCGGCGTGACGGGGACGTTGAGGTCCGGCTCGAACACGGGGATGCGGGCCATCGCCTACTTGTAACCGAATCCGCTTGACTCTCCACCAGGTGGAGACCTGAGCATGTCCGCATGACCGCCCTGCTGAGCATCGGAGAGCTTTCCGCGCGCACCGGACTGCCCGTCCGGACGATCCGGTTCTACTCCGACGCCGGCGTGGTGCCCGAGGCCGACCGCACCGAAGCCGGCTATCGCCTGTACGGCGAGGACGCGCTGGTGCGGCTCGGGCTGGTGCGGACCCTGCGCGACCTGGGGATCGATCTCGCGACGATCCGCCGGGTGCTGGAGCGCGAGGTCAGCGTGCCGGACGTCGCGGCGGCGCACGCCGTCGCGCTCGGTGCGCAGATCCGCGTCCTGCGCGTGCAGAAGGCCGTGCTGGAGGCGGTCGCACGACACGGAAGCGACCCACAGGAGCTACAGCGCATGCACAAGCTGGCGAAATTGAGCGACGACGAGCGCAAGCGGATCGTCGCGAACTTCCTTGACACGGCGTTCGAGGGGTTAGACATGGACCCGGAGTTCGTCGCGCGGATGAAGTCCGGGCTGCCGGAGTTGCCCGAGGAGCCGTCGCCCGAGCAGGTGGACGCGTGGATCGAGCTCGCCGAGCTCGTGCAGGACCCCGCGTTCGCGGCGAGCGTCCGGCGCATGTCCGAGCAACACGCGGCGGCGCGCGCGAGCGGCGAGCCGATGCAGCCCGACGCCGGCTGGCAGCGGGCCGCGGAGCTCGTGAGCGAGCGGGCGGGCGCGGCGCTCGCCGCCGGCGTGGACCCGGCTTCGGACGAGGCGGCGCGCATCGTCTCCGAGCTCGAGTCGGCCTTTCCGGGCGAGCACACGCGCGCCGAGCTCGCCGACCGGATCGCGACCGGCACCGACCCCCAGGCCGAGCGCTATTGGCAGCTGCTGGCGATCATCAACGGCTGGCCGCCCGTGCCGACGACCGTGCCGGCGTGGGAGTGGTTCATCGCCGCGCTGCGCGCGTGATCAGCGCACGTCGACGAGGCCGTCGTAGAGGCGGATGTCGTCGACGCGGCCGGTGAACCCGCCGACGCGCCACTCGTCCGTGCCGGGCCTCGCGGTGCGCTTGGCGGAGACGAGCCGGCCGTTGCGGTACGTACGCAGCGTCCTGCCGTCGAACGTCATCGCCACGCGCGTCCAGCGGTTGCGCGGCACGGTCAGAGCGCGGGTCGTGAGCCGGAACGCCGAGCCGCGCTTGAGGATCGTGCCGGAGCGCTGGGCGTAGACGCGCGCCGTGAGCGTGAACGCGGCGTCCGTGCGCGGGCCGCGCAGGATGAAGCCCATGCGGGTGTTCTTGAGCCGCAGCGACTTAATCCACAGGCCGACGAGCCTCGGACCGGCCGGCGGCACGTCGACGCTGGGCGGCGGCAACGGCGCGGGGTTGAGCTGGGGCGGCGCGGGCGGGTCGACCGTCGGCGTCGCGGTCGGTTCCGGCGTGGGCGTGGGCGCGGGAGGCGTCGGTTCGGGGTCCGGCGCCGTGTCCGGCCACGCCCCGCCGGACACGTGCCCGTCCGGCTGCCAGCTGCCGGTGAGCCACGTGGCGGGGAACGCGCTGAAGCTCGCGTGCTGGGCCGCCCGCGAGGCGGCCGCGCGGTCGGCCCAGGCCAGCGTCCCGGCCGAGTCCGGCGGGTTGTGCAGGGCCAGCCAGTAGGAGCGGCCGGTCACGATCGGCACGCCCGCGGGCAGATAGGCGGTGTTCCAGGCCCCCGCGACCGGCCGCTCGATCGACCCCGAGCCGAGCAGCGCGCCCGGCGCGCCGGTGCGGTCCGAGTAGAGGCCGAGCATCATCCGCGACGCGCGGCTGGACTGGTCCAGCCAGACGCGCAGCGAGTTCGCGGTGCCGGTGACGGCTCCCGTCATCTGGAAGATCGAGCCGCGCCCGGGCTGGGCCGTGCCGACGTGGCTGCCGACGAGCTCGGTGCCCGCGAGGCTGGTCCGCGGCGGGCGCGTGAAGCGCGCCGTGATGGTCGTGGCGCCGGACTGCGGCGCGGTGACCCGGCCGTCCGGGCTCGAGCCGGCCCAGCCGGCGAAGGTCCACTCGCCGTCCTCGAACACCTGCTGCGGCGCGGCGCCCACGTCGTTGAGCGAGCGCGCGAGCACCGTGCGCGTGAAGGGGGTGAGCAGCGTCTCGCTTCCGAGCGACGCGAGCAGCCCGGCCGGCTCGCTCGTCACGGTGAGATCCGCGGTCTTCGGCATCAGCGTGACCGTCTCGGTCGTGCGCAGGCCGGAGCTGTCGACGGCGGTCACCGTCAACTCGAGGTGTGACGGGTACTCGTGGTCGGGCGCGACGAAGCTGCCGGACGCGACCCCGGCGTAGTCCTGCACCGGGTGCGTGTGGCAGCTGGCGGCATCCAGGCGCGAGCAGTGACGCAGTCGCAGCGACCACGTCAGCGACGAGGCCGGCAGCGTCACGCCCGCGCTCGACCGCGCGGAGCCGCTGAAGCGGACCGTGTCGCCGACCGCCCATGGGGTGGTGGGCACGTCGAGCGTGAGCGTCGGCGGCGCGCCGATCGTGATCGCCTGCGAGGCGGTGCCGGTCAGCCCGCGCGGGTCGGTCACGCGCAGGCGCACGGTCACGACGCCGGGCGAGCGGTAGGTGAACGAGGGCCGCGCGGCCGTCGAGTCGTCGTACTGGTTGTCGCCGTCCAGGTCCCAGGCGTAGGCGAGCGTCTGACGATCGGGGTCGGTCGACCCGCTGCCGTCGAAGTCGACCTTCAGCGGCACGACGCCCGCCGTCGGCGTCGCCGAGATCCGCGCGGTCGGTGCCACGTTGTCGGCCTGGATGCGCTTGATCGAGCCGCCCAGCAGGTCGGCGTAGTAGAGCGCGCCGTCGGGGCCCTGCGTGAGCCACACCGGCCCGTCGGCGTTGGACGCGAACGTGCGCCGCGTGCTCATGTCCGGCAGGCCGTCCGTCCCGCGCAGCGCGACCCAGATGCACCGGCGTGAGTAGTCGCTGAAGAAGAGCGCGTCGCGGTACTCGGCGCCGAGCGTGGTGCCCGTGTAGAAGGTCAGCCCGGAGATCGACGACGAGCCGCTCGGGCACTTCTCGCCCGCGACGACCTTCTCGGCGTGGCCGTACGCGTAGTACGGCGCGGTGTGCGCGCCGGCGCCCTGACCGTAGAGCGTCTTGCACGAGCCGTTGTTGAGGGTCTCGTAGGACGTGCGCGCGCCGCCCTCGTAGCACGGCCAGCCGTAGTTGCGGACCTGCGCGAGGTTCTGCGTGCGGTTGATCTCCTCGTGCGTGTTCCAGCCGACGTCGCCGGACCAGACCTCGCTCGTGCCGGGCCGGAACGCGATCCGGAACGGGTTGCGCAGGCCGTAGGCGATGATGCGGCGCCGCTCGGGGTTGGCGTCGGAGATCGCCGGGTTGCCCGCGGACGCCGCGCCCGTGTCCGGGTTCACGCGCAGGATCGAGCCGTCGAGCGAGACCTTCTGCCCGGCCGGGCGGCGGAACGCCTGCGAGCGTAGCGCCCCGCCCTGCGAGGCCGCCCTGTCCGGCGCGCCGGGGTCGCCACAGGGGTTGACGGGGTTGCCGTCCTGCCCGTAGTCGGCCCAGTTGAACGACGCGCCGTCACCGGAGGACACGTACAGCTGGCCGTCGGGCCCGAACTCGATCGAACCCGTGGAGTGCGACGGGTACTGCTGGCACCAGTCCTCGATCAGCACCGTCTCGGTGCCGTCCGGCGCCAGGCGCGAGAGCCGGCCGCTGATCACGCAGCCGTCGTCGGTCGCGCCGGGCGGCGAGTCGCATTTGTCGCCCCAGCGTGGCTGCAAGGTGCTGTTGGGCGCCTTGTCGTACGCGTAGAGCACGTACACGTACGGGCGCGAGCTCGTGAACTGCGGGTCGAGCGCCATGCCCAGCAGCCCGCGGTCCCAGAAGTCGTGCACCTTGTTGCGCAGGTCGGCGTACGGCTGCGGCGACGTGTCCGACAGGTTGTCGAACACGTTGATGATCCCGCTCTTGCTCGCGATGAACACGCGCCCGTCCGGGGCGAACCGGATCACCGTCGGATTGCCGAGATTGCTCCAGGCCGTCGTCTGCGTGAGCCCGCTCGGCAGCACGGGGGTCGCCGACGCCGACGCGGCGCCGGCAAAGGCGCCCAGGACGACGAGCAATCCGACCAGCCTCCGCATGCCCGGAAGCTAGTGCTCTTTCGACGCTTTCTCGCGTGGATATTCGTCCATCCGGCGTGCCTAGCCGTGCCGGCGCGCGCCTCGGCGACCGTGACGGAACAGCAGGTGCGCCGCGAGCAGCACGGAGAACGTGCCGCACAGCGGCCAGGCGAGCTCTGGCTGGCCGGTGACGAAGTAGCCGATCGCGTAGACCGCGGCGAGCCCGCCGCCGATGATGAGGACGAGCAGGCTCATCCCGACCGCGAAGTCCCACAACGGCGTGGTCGAGACGTCGGCGTACGGATCTGAGTGATCCCGGGGCACGGTCGCTCTGGTGGCGACCCTACGCCTCCTCGGCCTGCTCACGCAACCACTGCTGCATGACGGTGCTCGTGCGCAGGCCCAGATCCACCGTGCTGCGGAACGGGTGCTTGCGCGGGAGCGCGTCGAGCGCCTCCGCCGTCTGGCGCAGCATCGCGACGTACTGCTCCGTGTAGGCGAGCTCGCGCTCGACGGCAGCGCGGCGGTCCTCCGGCTCTAGCAGCGCGAGCAGGAACCAGCGCACCGCGGTCTCGTTGCGCTGGTTGCGATTGGCCTCGCCCTCGATCAGCCACGTCCGGATCTCGTCGTGGCCCGCGGGGGTGACGGCGTAGGTGCGGCTGTTGCGCGCGCCCTCGCCGACGACCTCCACCATGCCCGCCTCCTGGAGCCGGGCGAGCTCGGGGTAGATCTGGCTGTGGCTCGCGTGCCATGCCGTGCCCAGCGAGACGTCGAACTTCTGTGCGAGCTCGTAGCCCGTGGCCGGCTGCACGGCGAGCAGTCCGAGGAGCGCGTGGCGGAGGGACACCTGCCGCCATCGTACTGTCCGGATTGACATGTCGACATAGACATGTAAGCCTCGACATATGACTGCGAACCGCCAACGACTGCTCCTTGCCGCCGTGATGTCCGGCCTGCTGCTCGCGATGCTCGACCAGACGATCGTCGGCACCGCGCTGCCCGCGATCGTCGAGCGGCTGGGTGGCTCGGAGTCGCTGTACGTGTGGGTCGTCACCGCGTACCTGGTGCCGGCGACGGTGTCGTTGCCGATCTACGCGCGGCTGTCGGATCGTTGGGGACGGCGCGCGCTGCTGCTTGTCGGGATGGCGATCTTCCTGCTCGGCTCGGGTCTGTCGGCGGCGGCGCAGACGATGGAGCAACTGGTCGCGTTCCGCGCGCTGCAGGGGCTCGGTGCGGGCGCGCTCGAGGGCTTGAGCTTCATCCTCGTCGCCGACCTCTACGGCGGCAAGCGCAACGCGGCGCTGCAGGGCGCGCTCGCGGGCCTGATGGGCGTGAGCTTCATCGCCGGGCCGCTGCTGGGCGGGTTCATCGCGGACGGGATCGGCTGGCGGTGGGTGTTCCTCGTGAACCTGCCGATCGGGCTC
The DNA here is from genome assembly GCF_003344625.1 of Solirubrobacter deserti. GTDB lineage: Bacteria > Actinomycetota > Thermoleophilia > Solirubrobacterales > Solirubrobacteraceae > Solirubrobacter > Solirubrobacter deserti. The sequence goes on from NZ_QPKJ02000009.1 coordinate 84,723, forward strand.
GCCGCGCTGGCCGTGGTCGCGTCGGTGCTGCCGGCGAGCGTGGGGCGCAGTGAGGACCGGCGCGCTCGGCTGGACCTGGCCGGGATCGGGCTGCTGACGCTCGCGATCGGGCTCGTGCTGATCGGCCTGAGCGAGCGGGTGTGGCCGTTGGTCGCCGCGGGGTTGCTGCCGCTGGCCGCGTTCGTCGCGGTGGAGCGGCGGGCCGCGGCGCCGATCATGCCGCCCGCGCTGTTCGCGGAGCGTCGGACGGCGGCGATCCTCGTCGCGGGCACCTTCGGCGCGTTCGGCATGTTCGCGACGCTGCTCCTGCTCCCGCGCTACTTCCAGAGCGTCGAGGACGTGAGCGCCACGCACTCCGGGGTGCTGCTGTATCCGCTGCTGGTCGGGCTGATCGTGTCGATCAACGTCGCCGGCGGCGTGATCATGAAGCGCGGGGAGTTCCGCACGGTGATCCTCGGCGGCACGGTGCTGATCGGGCTGGGCGCATTCGGCTTCGCGACCTTCGACGGCGGCACCCCGCGCTGGGAGGCCATGGTCTTCATGGCGCTGATCGGGCTCGGCGTGGGGCCGCAGCTGTCGGGACTGCAGATCGCGCTCACCCGCACGCTGGCGCCCGCGCGGATCGGCGGCGGGCTCGGCGCGCTGATGCTGCTGCGGCAGGTCGGCGCGGCGGTGGCGTTGGCCGCCGCCGAGACGCTCTACCTGCGCGGCGACGATCCCGCCGTCGCCGCGGGGACGGGCATCGTCGTCATCGCGCTCGTGGGTGCGGTGATCGCGTCGGCGGCGCTGCTCTCCGTGCCACGGCCCGCAACACGGTTCGCGCTGGCAGCATGAGCGCGAGCACCGCCGCGCCCACGAACCCGAGCGGCAGGAACAGCGCGAGCCCGAACGCGGTGCCGAGCTGCGCCGACGTCGCCAGCAGCGCGGACGCCAGGCCCTGATCGGACGCGTCGACCGCGGCGGTGCCCTGCGCGGTCGACGCCACCGAAGCCAGCCCGAGTCCCGCGCCCATGACGACGAACGCGACCAGCATCACCGGGATGGCGGGCGAGATCGCGAGCGCCAGCCCGCCCGCCCCGATCGCCGCCAGCCCGCCCGGGATCGCTCCGCGCCGCGGCCCGAGCAGCGAGGCCCCGATCACCGCCAGGTTGAACGGCGGGAACAGCAGCCCGGCGGTCGCCGGCGAGAGTCCGAGGTCCTGCTGCACGTGCAGCACGCACAGCAGGGCGATGGGCGTGGTCGTGGCGGTGAGGACGGCCGCGACCGCATTGGGGGAGAGGACGGCGCGGCGGCCGAGCACGCGCCGGTCGAGCAACGGGTTGGCCGCGCGCCGCTCGACGAAGAAGAGCGCGGCGAGCAGCACGGCGGCGAGCACGAGCGCGAGGGGATAGCCGGAGAGCGCGAGTACGAGCGCGCCGAGGCCGGTCGTGACGAGCACCGCGCCGGGGAGGTCGAGCGAGGCGGCGTGCGGCGAGGCGGCGGTGGCGGCGTGCGGCGAGGCCGCGTCCTCCTCATCGCGCGGGTCCGCGGCGCGGCTCTCCTCGAGCACGCGCGGCGCGAGCAGGGCCGCGACCAGGCAGACGGGCACGTTGACCAGGAACACCCAGCGCCAGTCGAGCCAGCCGCTCAGCAGGCCGCCGAGCACCCAGCCGCTGGCGCCGCCGCCGGCCGCCGCGGCGGTCCACCAGCCCAGCGCGCGGCCGCGGGCGCGCCCCGAGGGCCGGGCCGCGGTGACGAGCGCCAGCGCCGCGGGGGAGACGAGCGCCGCGCCGACGCCCTGCAGCGCGCGGCCCGTCAGCAGCAGCGCGCCGCTCGGGGCCAACGCGCACAGCAGCGACGCGCCGCCGAACACCCACAGGCCCGCGGTGAAGGTCAGGCGCCGGCCGTACCGGTCGGCGATGCGGCCCGCCGCCAGCAGGCAGCCGCCGAACACGAGCGGATAGACGGTCACGACCCACCCGAGGACCAGCTCGGACAAGCCGAGGTCGTCCTGGACGACCGGCAACGCGATGGCCACGATCGTCACGTCGAGGACGATCACGAACTGCGCGACGCACGGGAGCCCGACCTTCATCCCACCAGGCTGCCCGGCCCTGTTACCCTCAAACACGCTTATGGTGGAAACACCACCGACCGCGGCGAACATGCGGCTCGACGGCGGGCATCCGGCGCTCGACCTCGTGAACACGATCTACGGGCAGGTCGGACAGCCGCCGGAGCACGACGTGCTGCAGACGCCGGAGGACTTGCGCACGTTCGCGGCGCGCGTGGGCGTCGGACACGAGGCCGACGCGGCGGCGGTGAAGGCCGCGCGCGACCTGCGCGCCGCGTGCGAGGCCGCGTTCCGCGACGCAGACGCCGACGCGCTCGCCGTCCACGCGCGCGCCGCGTACGCCGCCGGCCGCCTCGAACCCGGCGGCTGGACGTGGCCCGACGAGGACCCGCTCAGCATCGTCCATCGCCTCGCGCACGCCGCCACCCAGCTCATCAGCAGCGAAGACCTGGACCGCCTCCGGGGCTGCAACGACTGCTGCTGGCTCTACCTCGACCGCTCGAAGAACCGCAGCCGCAAGTGGTGCTCGATGGCCGACTGCGGCACCAACGCCAAGAAGCGCCGCTACGTCGAGAAGCGTCGGCTCAGCCGGCCTTAGCCGCGGGCGCCGCCTGGAGGCGCTCCTCGGTGCCGGCCAGCAGCCCGCGTGTCCAGCGCTCGCTGAAGCCGGCGACGATCGCCAGCGCGATGAAGAAGTGCGTGCCCTGCGCGCCTTCGGCGACCTCGAGCGGCACGATCCCGGACTGCAGCAGCACGTAGGCCAGCAGCCCGCTGAGCGCGCCGACCAGCGGCCGCAGCGCACCCGCGGCGACGAGCGGCCCGATGCCGGACTCGGCGTGCGCGAACAGCGTGTGCAGCTTCAGGTTGCCGGACGTCATCCCGAACAGCACGCTCAGCACCGCGCCCAGCCCGCCGGCGAGCAGCATGGCGAACAGCATCCAAGGGCTGTCGCCGGTCTCGGGCACCGCCTCCAGCCCGAGCGTCATCCCGGTGCCGGCCGCGGAGGTCAGCAGGAGCCCGACGCCGAGACCGCCGAGGTAGCGCAGCTGCGCGCGGCGCTGGGACGCGCGCGCGAAGTAGGCCTCGGCACGCTTGCACGCCGTCTCCAGGTACTTCATCTGCGAGCACTTGACGTTGTCGTGGCCGGCCTTGCGCATCGCCGCCTCGCGGTCGAGCTCGCGGAAGATGCCGGAGATCACGCCGTAGACCATCTGCAGGCACAGCGAGCGGTCGCGCCCGGACGTGAACGTCAGGTGGACCTGGCGGGAGAGCGTGTAGGCGCGGAACAACAGCTCCTCGATGTCCTGCGGCATGCGCACGTCGGGCGCCACCGAGAACTCGAGCCGGTCACGCTTCTCCGACTCGTTGCGGTAGAGCTCGATCGAGACCGCGATGCACGTGCCCTCGTAGCGCTCGATCGGGGTGTGGGGCTCGTTCACGGCCGAGAATGTCCCGCTCGTCAACACCTTGTGCCATCACTCACAAGGGCGAACCAGCTCACCCCTATGGGTACGGATAACCCGCACCCGAACATCGCGGCTGCTCGGAGGTTCAACTGGACCGGATCGTCCAGGCTGCGGAGCAACCTCGACTCGGTAAGGAGACCGGCCACACATGACCGCCACGGAAGGCGCGGCGAAGCGGCTCACGCTGCTCGTCGCCCTGATCACGACCCTGCTCGCCGCGCCCGCGGCGCACGCCGCCACGGTGAAGCCGTCCAAGCCCACCGGCGTGCCAGCCTCGATCGCGCAGGGCGGGTCGTTCACCGTCACGGTGCCGGTGAAGAAGGCGACCAAGAGGACGAAGGTCGCGCTCACGCTCTCCAAGGACGCGAAGGCCGACAAGAAGGACGTCAAGCTCGCGACGCTCAAGGCGGTCAAGAAGAAGTTCACGGCCAAGCTGACGATCAACGCGGCTCCTGGTGCGTACCAGTTGCTGGCGTGCGTCGGCAAGGCGTGCGCGGCGAAGCCGCTGAAGGTGACGGCGAAGGCCACGCCGCAGCCCGCACCGAGCGCCCCTACCGCGCCCGCGCCGATCTCGCGTCCTGCTCCTGGCAACGAGAACCTGCCGCCGGGCCCGACGCCGACGCCGGACCCGGACAGCAAGCCGGGTGATCCGACACCGACCCCGACGCCCCCGCCGCCGATTCCCCAGGACCCGAAGGACGTCGCGCCGGAGCTCGACCCGGGTGCCGCCACGTCGGTCTACGACGCCACGAAGTTCCTGTACTCCGGCGCCGCGCCGATCCAGCGCAACGTGGAGCCGGGCGCGATCAGCGAGAAGACCGTGGCCGTGCTGCGCGGCACGGTCAAGGACCGCGACGGCAAGCCGATCGAGGGCGTCACGGTCACGATCGTCGACCACCACGACCTCGGCTTCACCCGCACCCGGGCCGACGGCCAGTTCGACATGGTCGTCAACGGCGGCGGCGTGACCGTGCAGTTCGAGAACGCCGGCTTTCTCCCGGTCCAGCGCACGCTGTCGCCGAACTGGCAGGACTACGAGACGCTCGACGACGTCGTGATGGTTCCGGTGGACCCGAACGCGAAGGTCATCGACCCGAACTCGACGCAGCCGTTCCAGGTCGTCCAGGGCACCGAGTCCGAGGACAAGGACGGCGAGCGGCAGGCCACGTTGCTGGTCCCCAAGGGCACGGACGCCACGATGGAGCTGCCCAACGGCCAGACGCGCGCGGTCGACGAGCTCAAGATCCGCGTGACCGAGTTCACCTACGGCGAGCAGGGCGACGAGGCCATGCCGGGCTCGCTGCCCGCCAACTCGGGCTACACCTACGCCGCCGAGTTCAGCGTCGACGAGGCGCTGAAGGCCGGCGCGACCGAGGTCAGCTTCGACCAGCCGCTGATCAACTACACCGAGAACTTCATCGGCGCACCCGTCGGCTCGCCCGTCCCGACGGGCTACTACGACCGCGAGACCGCCGAGTGGAAGGCGGCCAAGAACGGCCGCGTGATCGAGGTCCTGGCCGACGGGGTCGACACGGACGGCGACGGGAAGGCCGACAACGGCCTCGGCATCACCGACGACGAGCGCCGCCGGCTCGCGTCGCTGTACGAGCCCGGCCAGGAGCTCTGGCGCGTGCTCATCACCCACTTCACGCCGTGGGACCACAACTGGCCGTACGGTCCGCCGCCGGGCGCCAAGCCGCCCAAGCTCAAGGAGTTCGAGTGGAAGGACCCGAACGACCCGTGCCAGCAGCAGGGCTCGGCGATCGGCTGTGAGACCCAGACGTTGAGCGAGTCGATCCCGCTCACCGGCACCGGCATGACGCTCGACTACTCGACCGAGCGCACGCCGGGCTGGCGCGTCGACGAGACGCTGCAGATCCCGATCACGGGCGCGACGATCCCGCCGCGGCTGAAGGGCATCTCGCTCACGATCGACGTCGCCGGCAAGACGATCGAGAAGCGCTGGTGTGACCCGAACTACCCGACCACGGGCGCGAGCACGTGCAAGGACTACCCGCTGATCACGCCCAACCTGGACTTCGCGTTCCGCTGGGATGGCCTGGACGCTTACGACCGCCAGATCCAGGGCCGCGTGACGGCGAAGATCAACGTGATCTACGTCTACGAGTTCAACTACTACGACGCACCCGAGGACTTCGAGTCGTCGTTCGGGCAGTTCGGCTCGGACACCCAGGTCTTCGACGGCCGCTTCGCGTGCGGCAACCGGTCCGGCAACATGGACACGCACTTCTTCTGCGGCATCCCGATCGGGCAGACGATCACGCGCGCCATCGGCTCCTGGGACGCGCGCCCGACGGACGGGCTCGGCGGCTGGTCGTTGCGCGATCACCACGCGTACGACCCCGTGGAGCGCGCGCTGCGCCGCGGTGACGGCTCGACCGTCCGCTCGGAGGCCATGGCCCCGGTCGTGGAGACGCTCGCGGGCACGACCAACTCGGGCGTCGGCGGCGGCCGCGGCTCGAGCAACTACCCGAAGGACGGCGCGCCCGCCGACGAGTCCAACATCGACTACCTGGCCGACTACGTGCGCTCGCCCGACGGCAACCTGTACCTGCACAACGGCCTCAACCGCAACGACATCTTCCGCATCAGCCGCGACGGCAAGATCTACCTGTTCGCCGGCAACGGGGTCAAGGGCGGCCAGCCGACGGGCGACGGCGGCCCGGCCAAGGCCGCCGGTCTCGGCACCGTGCAGCAGCTGGCGGCCGCGCCGGACGGCTCGCTGATCATCGCCTCCTACGGCGACGACTGGGACACGGAGGTCCTGCGCAAGGTCTCGCCCGACGGGTCGAAGATCGAGCGCATCGCGGGCACGCTGGACCGCAGCGCGCCGATGGGTGACGGCAAGCCGGCGCTCGAGGCGCACATCGGCGTCGTCAACGACATGGCCGTCGCGCCCGACGGCACGATCTACTGGACCGAGCGTCCGACCCAGCGCAGCGGCTGGAAGGGCCTGCTGCGCAAGGTCGCGCCGGACGGGATCGTGACCACGGTCGCGGGCCTCGGCACCAAACCGGCCGAGAACGGCACGCCGGCGGCCGAGGCGTCGCTGGGCAGCGACCCGCAGGGTGTGGCGATCGGCAACGACGGCTCGATCTACATCGCCCAGCGCTACGAGAAGATGGTCACGCGCATCGACCCGTCGGGCCGCGCGTTCCGCTTCGCCGGCAAGGGCAACCACGACGAGCGCGGCAAGCTCGGCCTCGGCGGCCAGGCCTCGCAGTCCTACATCGACTCGCCGTACACGCTCGCCGCGGGCACTGACGGCAACGTCTACATCCGCGTGCTCGGCTACGACGTCTCGCCGTCCTCGTCGGTGATCCTCCGCGTGGACCCCAACGGCGTGCTCCAGCAGTACGCCGGCCGTCTGATCGGCACCTGCGGGTCCGGTGCCGTCGACGGCGAGGGCGCGACCAGCGTCTGCCTGTCCGACCACTCGCGCACGATCGGCGTGGACGGTGACGGCGGCCTGACGTTCGCCGACGGCCGCTACCGGATCCGCAAGGTCGCGCCGCCGCTGCCGGGCTTCGACGCCGACGGGCTGGCGCTGCCGTCCAGCGACGGCTCCGAGGTCTACGAGTTCGACCGCAACGGCCGCCATCTGGCCACGCGCAACGGCTTCACGGGCGCGAAGATCCGCACGTTCGAGTACGACGCGGCCAAGCAGCTGGTGGGCGTGGTGGACGCGGGCGGCAACCGCACGCGGATCGAGCGCGACGGCGCCGGCAAGGCGCTCGCGATCGTCGCGCCGGGCGGGCCGCGCACGACGCTGGTCGTCAACAGCGACGGGTGGCTGGAGAGCGCGAAGAACCCCGCCGGCGAGGAGTTCCGCTTCACCTACGCGAACGGGCTCATCAAGTCCTTCCGCAAACCCGCGGGCGGGACGACGACGTTCGACTACGACGGCGTCGGCCGGCTGGTCAAGCACAACGGCGCCGACGGCGAGCACCGCACGCTCACGCGTGAGGAGCTCGAGGACGGCACGCGCGTGACGATCACCACGGGCGGCGGCAAGGCCACCAAGTACACGATGCAGGTGCTCGACAATGGCGACCGCCGCCGCATCGTCGAGGAGCCGGCGGGCGGCAAGACGACCTCGACCGTACGCGTCGACGGGATCACCGAGCTGGTGCAGCCGGACGGCACCAAGACCGAGTACGAGATCGCGCCCGACCCGCGCTGGGGTGCGCAGGTGCCGATCGTGGCGGTCAAGACGGTCACGACGCCGGACGGTAAGACGTCGGTGGTCAAGCGCACCGACCGCGTGTCGCTGGCGACGCCGCGGGACCCGTTCTCGCTCACGTCCCTGCGCACCTCGTTCGCCGAGACCGGCGGCGGGACGCGCACGTGGGAGTACAGCGACGAGACCGTGACCGAGACGAGCGCCGGCGGACGCACGACGACCACCAAGCTCGACGTGTACGGCCGCGTGCTCGAGCAGTCGCTCGATTCCGACCTCGCGCCGCTCGTGTACACCTACGACGAGCGCGGGCGCGCGAAGTCGATGAGCCAGGGCGCCGAGTCGGTCACCTTCGCCTATGACGCCAAGCACCGCCTGGTGTCGGAGACCGACGCGGCCGGGCACGTGACGGGGTACGTCTACGACGACGCCGATCGCGTGATCGAGAAGCGCCTGCCGGGCGGGCGGACGTACCGCTACAGCTACGACGACAACGGCAACATCGAGACGATGACCTCGCCACGCGGCAAGGTCCATCGCTTCGGCTTCACCGACGGTGACCGCTCGCAGGACTACACGCCGGCGTCCTCGACGGGCAAGTACGCGCGGGCGTACTCGAACGACCGTGCCTTGCAGAGCGTCGGGCTGCCGAGCGGCGCGACACAGACGATGGGCTACGACACGGGCGGGCGGCTGACGTCCGAGGACCACGTGCAGTCCAAGCGCTCGTTCACGTACGAGGGCGGGCGCGACCAGTTCGACACGATCACGCGCTCGCTCGCTGATGGCAGCGGGGCGCAGACGCTCGATGTCGACTATGACGGCGCGCTGCCGAAGCGGCTGACGTTCGGCGGCGTGGCCGCCGGCACGTACGAGTACACGTACGGCGACCGGGTGCTGCCGACGGCCGAGAAGCTGACCGTGGGCGCGACGACGGTCACGCGCGAGCTCGGGTTCGACGAGGACCGGCTGGCGACCAAGAGCGGCCCGTTCACGATCACGCGTCAGGGGCCGGGCGGCGCCGTGTCGAAGATCAGCGACGGCAAGCTCTCGCTCGAGTACGCCTACGACGACAACGGCCGGCCGGTCGGGCGGACCCTGAAGGTCGGAACCACCGAGCGCTTCTTCCAGCAGCTCACGTTCAACACCGTGGGCCTGGCGGGGGCGCGCTCCGAGCGCGTGGACGGCGCGGCGGACGCGCTGTCCTACGAGTACGACCCGGCGGGGCAGCTGCGGGCCGTCAAGCGCGGCGGGACCGTCGTCGAGTCGCACACCTACGACCTGGACGGCAACCGCCTGGGCGGCGGCGCCGAGTACGACGACCAGGACCGCCTGAAGGCGCGTGACGGCGTCAGCTACACGTGGGACGCCGACGGCTTCCTGCTCAGCCGCGGGGCGGACACGTTCACGTACTCGCGCAGCGGCGAGCTGCTCGCGGCCAAGGGCGTCCTCTACAGCTACGACGCGATCGGGCGCCGGGTCGCGCGGATGGAGGGTGCGGCGAAGACCACGTACCTCTACGGCAACCCCGCGAACCCGTGGCAGGTCACGGCGTCGGTCGCCGGGGACGTGATCACGACGTACTTCTACGACGCCGACGATCGCCTGTTCGCGCTCGAGCGGGCGGGTGAGCGCTACTACGTGGGCGCGGACGCCAACGGCTCGCCGCGGATCGTGGTGCGCGCGTCCGACGGGGTCGTCGTGCGCAAGGTGGCGTACGATGCGTTCGGCGTCGAGACGCAGGTCACGGGCACGTTCGAGCTGGCGATCGGCTTCGCGGGCGGCCTGCGCGACGGCGTGACCGGGCTCGTGCGCTTCGGCCTGCGCGACTACGACCCGGTCGCGGGGCGCTTCACGGCCAAGGACGCGAGCTTCTTCAGCGGCTCGCCCCACAACCTGTACGACTACGCCGGCAACAACCCGATCACGATGCGCGACCCGTCCGGCCTGGTGTGCATCGGCTGGTCCATGTACGCGACGTTCGGCGGCGGCGTCCAGCTCTGCCGCGAGAACAAGTGGGACCTCGACGCCGACTGGTCGGTCTGCGGCGAGGCCGGCCTCGGCCTGGGCGGCGGCGCCGACCTCGACTTCGCGGGCGGCGCGGCCGACACCGGCGGCACCGCGTTCGCCGAGCTCACGGGTAAGGCGGGCTGGGTCGGCGGCACGATCGGCGCCGAGCTCGACCTCAACTGCCTCAACGCCAAGGGCTCGGCGAAGGTCATGGTCGGATCGGTCACCGTCGGTGCCGACACCGGCGGCGGCTTCGCGGCCGGCGTCGGTCAGAACGACCTCCCGATGCCGGGTGCCCGCCTCGAAGGCAAGGTGGGCGTGAAGGTCTGCAAGAAGTGGTGAGCTGACCGCGGGCGCCCGCCGCGTTCGTCGCGGCGGGCGCTGCCGCTCGGGCAGGACCCGGTGACCGAAGCGCTCGGTTCGCGGGTACGAGGCCGTCATTCCGAACCGACGGCCCAACCTCGCGCTGCTCGCGCTCGTCGCGTGTGCGTTCTTCGGCTGCGAGAGCGATCAGCGCGCCACGCTGCAGAAGCGGCGTGCCGCCGCGGCGACGCCGACGCCCACGCCCTCACCCCAGCCCGCTTCGGAGGACGACCGGCGCCTCGAGGGCGCGGCGCTCGCGCCCGACGACGTCCCATCGGGCTGGCGCGCAGAGGCGAGCGAAGGTGACATCGCCTCGTGCCAGCAGGTCCTCAACGCGCGCACCCGGGCGACGGGCAGCGCGGTCTCCCCGTCTTTCAGCGACGACTCCGGCTTGATGACGCAGTCGTGGGTGTTCCTCTACGCCGACCGCGCGATCGCCGAGCAGACGTACGTCGACCTCGCGCGCGATGACACCCGGTCCTGCATCGCCGAGGCGGTGATGCACGGGGTCGGCGATGCGGCCGAGAGCTACGACGCGCAGCCCGCCTCGCCCGACCCGCTTGGCCAGAAGAACGAGGCCGGGCGACTCACGATCAAGCTCAAGGCGGCGGGCGGAACCCTGGCCCTGTTCGTCGACGTTCGCTTCGCGCTACGCGGGCGTGGCGTGGCGATGATGTTGTTCGTGGCGCCGGAGGAGCCGTTCGACGCGCAGCTCCGGGCGGACCTGGTCGAGGCGCTCGCCGAGCGCTTCGAGGCTGCGCTGGGCTGACCCGAGAATCGGCACGGAGCCACCCACCCGCAGGGGTAGACCCGACGGGTGCCCACCGGTTGGACCATCCGCGACACCGAAGATGACGGCGTCCAGTTCCTGATCGGCATGCGCTGGGGCGCGTTGTGGCGGCTGGCGTATCGCCCGTGGGTCGCGCACGCGTTCGTCCGCATGCTGCGTGCCTCGCCCGAGAGCGGGTTGGAGAAGACGTGGCTGAGCGTCCGGCCGGCCGGGCCCGTCGTGGTCCAGCGCTGGCAGAGCGCGGCCGACCTGCGACGCTGGGCCCGTGACCACGGCGAGGCACACGCCGAGCCGTGGCGGCGGTTCCGCCAGGAGATCGGGGGCACCGCCGACTGGGGCGTGTGGCACGACGTCCGCACACCCCGGGCGCAGGAGCTCTAGGGCGCGATCATCAGCCGGCGGATGCGGCCGTCGGCGAGCGCGAAGTCCCACTTGAGGTCGGCGACGCCGCCGGGGAAGTCGCCGGTGATGCGGCCCTCGACGAGGAAGCGGCCGGGGCCGCCGTTCGTGATCGCGAGGATCTCGGTGGTGTAGGTGAACTTCGAGGCGACGTCGGCTCGCCACGCGCGGATCGAGTCCGTCCCGCGATGGGTCTGCGCTTCGTCGACCACGGTGGCGTCGTCGGCGAACAGGGCGATCAGGCCGTCGAGGTCGCCGGCGGCGTCGAGGGCGAAGAAGCGGCGGATGGTGTCGTCGGTGTTGTCCATGGGGGAAGCTTCCGGCGTCCCGCCGTGGGAGGGTCAAGGGGCACTTGCGGGCTTGACCCTCCGGTAGCGGGAGGGTCGATACTCAGCTGATGGCCTCGCTCGTCACCATCGGCGACTTCTCCCGCGCCTCGCACCTGACGGTCAAGACGCTGCGCCACTACCACGACGCGGGACTGCTGGAGCCCAGCGACATCGACCCGCAGACGGGCTACCGCTACTACTCGACCGACCAGCTGCCCGTCGCGCAGGTCATCCGCCGGCTGCGGAACCTGCGGATGCCGGTCGCCGACGTCAAGGCCGTGCTCGCCGCCGCCGACGCCGACGCCCGCAACCGGCTGATCGCCGACCACCTCGATCGCCTCGAGTCCGAGCTCGCCGAGACCCGGGCGGCGGTGAGCGAGCTGCGCGACCTGCTGCAGCCGCCGGCGCCGCACCCGATCGAGCACCGGACGGTCCCGCCGACACCCGCCATCGCCATCGAGGACACCGTCGACCGCGACGACCTCTACGCCTGGTGGCAGGGCGCCATCGGCGAGCTCACCGCCACGGCCCGCGCGCAAGGCCTGCACCAGACGGGCCCGGTCGGGGGCCTGTACGCCGACGAGCTCTTCCACGACGGCCGCGGGCCGGCCACCGTCTACCTGCCGTGCGAAGGCACGATCAAGCCGATCGGCCGGGTCGTGGCGACGACGATCCCGCAGGCCGAGCTCGCGGTCGCCCGCCACGACGGCTCACCGCGTGACATCGACCGCACCTACGGCGAGCTCGCCGCCCACGTCGTGAGGCACGAGATCGGCGTCGCAGGTCCGCTGCGCGAGCACTACCTGCGCGGCATCGCCGAGACCGCCGACGCCGCCGAATGGCAGACCGAGATCGGCTGGCCGATCTTCCGCACCCACGCATGAAGGCCGGCACGCCTTACGAGATGGTCAGCGCGAGCCCGAACCACTGCATGGCGAGCGTGTGCCCGCTCGCGCGCTAACGGGTGAGCTCGACGCGGTTGCGCCCGGCGGCCTTGGCCGCGTAGAGGGCGCGATCGGCCTGGCGGAGCAGGCTCTCGCCGTCGGTGGCGTCCAGCGGGTAGGTGGCGATGCCGAGGCTGGCGGTGATCTCGCGCTCGACGCGCGCGATGTCGATCTGGGCGACCGCGTTGCGCACCTTCTCGGCCACTTCGAGGGCGCCGTCCTGGTCGGTGTCGGGGAGCAGCAGGACGAACTCCTCGCCGCCGAGACGGCCCGCGAAGTCGCTGGCGCGGACGGTGCCGGAGAGGGCCTGGCCGACCGCGGCCAGCACGTCGTCGCCGGCGCCGTGCCCGAAGCGGTCGTTGATCTGCTTGAAGTGGTCGAGGTCGAGCAGGACCGCGCTGAACGGGGACACCGCGCGGCCGGCGTGGGCGACCATGCGCTTGAGGGTGTCCTGGCAGGAACGGGCGTTGGGCAGGCCGGTCAGCGCGTCGGTGGCCGCACGCGTCTCGGCGATCGCCAGCATCCGCAGGTTGGCCAGGACCGGTCCGGCCTGCGCGACGGACTCGGTGACGCGGCTGCGGTGGTGGTCCTCGATCGGCCGCTCGCTCTGCACGAGCACCGCGCCGATCACCTCGCCGCCCACCAGGGACGGGACGCAGGTGACCTCCTCGGCGGTGTTGCCGCAGATCGAGCAGGCGACGAGCGGGTCATAGCCGCGTCCCTGCTCGTAGGAGCGGGCGAGCCGCACGGCCAGGCAGTCCTCGGGCGTCGCGCCCGTCAACCGCTCGTTGAGCGGCGAGTCCGCGGCGACGGGCGTGGCCGCGGCGATGCGGTTGTCGGAGTGGTTGCGGTTGAGGATCGTCACCACGCCGCCCGGGAGGCTGCGCTCCAGGTGCCGCTTGACGAGCCCGTAGGCCTGCGCCTCGTCGCGCATGACCTGCATCATCTCGGTGAACTCGGCCTGGCCGGCGCGGGAGTGCTCGTCCGCGGCCCGCCGTCGGCGGGCGGACCGCGCGGCGCTCTCGAGGGTGAGGAAACCCAGCACGCCGAAGAGCAGGCTGATACCGATCACCAGGCCGATCGACAGGCGCCCGGCCGCGGCCAGCTCACGGTCCTTCTGCTGCTCGAGCTCGGCCTGCACCTCCGCGTTGACGGCGCGGAGGCGGTCGAAGACGCGCTTGCGCGCCTCGGTCTCGGAGATCGAGGTGGCCGCGTTCTGGTCGGCGCGCAGCCGCGCGATCTCGCGCTCGGCCATCCGCTGCCACTGCTCGGCGATCCGCACCTGCCGGTCGATCAGCGCGCGGATCTCCGGGCCGGCGAGGGAGCGCGCCTCGCCCGTGGCGAGCGTGAAGTCGGTCTGGCCGCGCCGGTACGGGTCCAGGAACTCCTCGCGCCGCGTGAGCGCGAAGCCGCGCAGGCCGGTCTGCTGATCGAGCATCGCCGTCAACATGCCCTGGCCGCTCTGGCTCTCCTCAAAGGCGCGCGTCGCGGCCTCGTGCTGGGCCCGGTTGGTGAACCACACCGCGAGCACCACGACGGCGATGCCGAAGCCCAGCAGCAGACGGGCGCGCGAGTTGATCGGCAGGGACGAGGGCATCTCCCCACCTCTGTTCGACCACCCGGTCCTGGCCTTGAACCGGCGGTCCGCTGATCAGGGGAGCACGCGTACCCCCAGCTCCCGGAACGGCGCCACCAGTGGTTCGGGAGCATCGCGCTCGGTGGCCAGGTGCGTGAGACTGTCGGCCGGACCGACGACGAACGGCGCGACGGTGCCCAGCTTGTCCCGGTGCGCCAGCCCGACGACGAGGTTCGCGCGTTCGAGCAGCGTCCGCCGGACGTCGGCCTCGTCGGGATACTGCTGGCTGATCCCATGCTCGGCGTGGATGCTCCAGACGCCGAGAAAGCAGACGTCCGCCGTGATCTGCCGGTAGGCGGCGACCGTCTGCGCGCCGACGGCGACCATCGCGCGCGGCTCGAGCCGCCCGCCGATGACGACCACCTCCGCGCCGGGGAGGCGGGCGAGCGCCGCCGCCACCGGAGGGCTGTGGGTGACGAAGGTGCCCGTGTGGTCGGGTGGGATCGCGTCGACCAGCGCGAGCGCGGTGCTGCCGCCGTCCACGATCACGACCTGCCCCGGGACGAGCATGGTCGCCGCGGCCCGGGCGACCGCCCGCTTGGCGTCGGCGCCCTGCGCCTGCCGGCCCTCGTACGTGATCGCGGTCGACGAGCGCGCCAGCGCGCCGCCGTGGACCCGGACCAGCCGGCCGGCCTCGGCCAGCTCGTCGAGGTCGCGCCGGATGGTGTGGGGGGACACGTCGAGCAGCGTCTGGAGCTCGGTCGCGACCACGCGCCCGGACGCGGTCAGCTCGTCCAGGATCCGGCGCTGGCGCTCGTCCTTGAGCAGGGCGCCGCGCTCAGGCGGCGACGTCATGCTGCGCCAAGGGCAGCTCGTCCACGGCCGTCACGACGAGCTTGCCCGCCGCGCGGGCGCAGGCGACCATCTCGTCCGCGCCCGCCGACGGGCCGCCCATGCGCAGGACGGCGTCGCAGCGCTCGGCGAGGCGCCGCCCGACGGGGTGGAAGATCTCGTCGAACACCGCGTCGCCGACCTGCGTGCTGCCCGCCAGCTCGACGAGCGGCAGGGCCACGGCCTCGCCGGTGATCGGGGTGTGGCCGGCGCGGAAGACCTCCAGCGCCGTGCGGTTCATGGCGGCGACGTTGGCCGCGAGCTTGTCGGGGTCGTCGCCCGTGCCCGAGCGATACGGGCCGGCGACCAACACGAGGAGCGAGTTCATTGCACCATTGTGCTCGTTTCTGCTCGAACCTGCAAGTTCGAGCATGCCGCCGCGAGGCGACGACGATCGGCGCGACGTCACGCTCCGTCGCTGGATTCGGCATGAGGACGGCTCGCTCGCGCCAGCGCCACCAGGATGCCGGCCTGCGCCGCCGCGTCGAGCAGGTACGAGGGAGCGATGCGCCCGCGAGCCACGTAGACGACATCGATCGCCGCCAGCGACGCGGCGCTCCCGGCCGCGAGACCCAGCACCTCCGGCGTGACCCGGCGGCGGGCCGCGGCGCTCGCGACGGTCCCGCCGACCACGGTCACGACCGCGCCGACGGTCTGCACGAGCCACCACTCGCGCTTGGGTCCCGTGACCGCCTCGAACGCGCGCCGCGAGACGAACGGCAGCAGCCCGGTCCCAAGGTAGTACGCGGCTTGCCCCAACAGCACGGGTCGTGCGCGTTCGGTGTCCATGACCCCGGTGCTACCCGCCGGGACCCACTCAGCGCGACAGCGGGCACTCGTGTGTCGTCATGGCAGGCCATACGCCGGTTCCTCGCAGCCGCGGGCGGTTAACCGCACCCGCGGCGTCGGCGCGCCCCGAGCAACTCACGAGCGCCCCGTACGAAGCGAACCCGGGACCGATGAAACGCTTCAGCCCTCCCCGGAATCGCCTCTTACAGGAGCTGCTTTGAACCTCGCCCTCCGTGCCGCGGCCGCCACCCTGGCGGCCGTTGCGCTCACCCCTGCCGTAGCGTCCGCCCAGCAGCAGTACACCGTCGACTTCGGCTGGACGCCGGAGCAGCCGACCGTGACCGAAAAGGCCACGCTGCGCGCCGCGACCACCGCGCCGGACGTCAACTGGGACTTCGACGCCGACGGCGACTTCGACGCCCGAGGCGCCGTCGTCGAGCACCAGTTCGCGACGGCCGGCGCCCACCGCGTGACCGTGACCGCGAGCTGGCCCGGCGCCGCGCCGATCGTCAAGAAGACGACCAAGTCGATCTGGGTGCAGGCCGCCGCGCAGGCCACCCCGACCCCGACCCCGACCGCCACGCCGGTCGTGACCCCCGCGGCCACGCCGGACATGGCGCCGGTCTCCACGCCGGCGCCCGCTCCGGCTCCGCCGCCCTGCCTGAAGGTCGTCCCGCTCGGTGGCGGCACCGACGCCGACACCGCCGGCTGCTTCACGCAGTCGACGATCCCGAACGCGACCCGCTACCGGACGCCCTCTTCGGTCGACATCAACGGCTTCGTCCTCAAGCCGCACCCGGGCAAGTTCGTGGACGTCGAGGTCCCGCGGCCCGGCGGCAAGCTGTGGGTGCGCTCGGCGGGCGTGACCGTCTACCTGACCGGCAGCACGACGCCTCCGCCGGTGCTCCATACGGGCGCGCTGAACTGGAACATCGCGGGCGCCGAAGTCAAGGGCTTCCAGATGAGCTCGCTCGGCGGGATGAAGGTCAAGTCGCTCTCCGCGCCCAAGCTGCTGCCGAACGGCACCGCGCAGCTGACCGCGAGCTTCGTGCTGCCGTCCAAGCTCGGCGGCGGCACCTCCGACCAGCCCGCGACGATCAAGACGGGCGCCGGCGCGCCGCCGATCCTGTTCAAGCTCAAGCACGCCTCGCTGCCGGGCCTGGACCTGAGCTCGCTGACCGTCCGCTACGCGAACGCCGACAACTGGGCCGTCGACGCCAAGGTGCAGCTGCCGCAGCCGATCGGGCTGAAGGTCACGGGCGGGCTGTCGGTCAAGAACGGTGCGTTCAACCAGCTCTACAGCAACACGAGCCTGGGCTCCAAGCACGGCCCGGTCCACCTCAAGCGCCTCAGCTTCGCGATCGAGGCCGACGCGGCCAAGAGCGCCTGCAAGGCGCCGGGCGCCAAGCTCTCCATGTGCGGTGACCTGTCGCTGACCGCCGGCCCGACGCTGCTCGGCGCGCCCGCCCTCTCCCTCGACGGCGGGTTCGGCCTCAACGTGTTCGAGACCAAGCCGAGCGTGCTGAAGGCGTACGGCAAGGTCAAGCTCGTCGGCATGACGCTCAAGGACGCCGAGTTCGAGATGCGCGACACCGGCTACGTCGGCGTCAAGTCCAAGATGCACATGGGCTGGGACGGCGTGGCGACGATCAAGGGCACGTCGAGCATCGAGTTCCAGGGAGCGAAGTTCAACGGCGAGTCCAAGGACCAGGTGTGCCTGGAGTTCGTCGACTACTGCCTCGGGGCCGAGACGCTGATCTCGACCAAGGGCATCGCCGCCTGCCTGACGATCGACCTGTGGGCGTACGACTGGCATCCGGGCATCGGCGTCAAGTGGGGCCAGTGGCCGGACCTGTACTGGAGCGGCTGCGACCTCGCCCCGTACCGCGAGACGTTCGCCAAGGCGGCCGCCGCGGGTGACCGCAGCGTGCGCCTGCCCGCCGGCCTGCCGGGCGCGGCGATCGCGATCAAGGGTGCCGAGGGCGCGCCGCGCGTCGCGCTCGTCGGCCCGAAGGGCGAGCGCTTCGAGGTGCCCGCGGACAACCGCCCCGTCGCGACCAAGCGCTTCTTCGTGATGAAGGCGCCGGCGACCGACCTGACGCAGATCGCGATCGCCAAGCCGAGCGCCGGCACGTGGAAGGTCGTCCCGCTCGATGGCGCGACCCTCACCTCCGTCAAGTCGGCCGAGGGCCTGGCCCGGCCGTCCGTGAAGGCCAAGCTGCGCAAGGGCAAGCTGACCTACACGGTCAAGCGCATCCCCGGCCAGGTCGTGCGCTTCACCCAGAACGGCCGTGACCTCGGCCGCGCCCGCGGCGCCAAGGGCTCGCTGCGGGTGAAGGCCAAGGGCACGGTCGTCGCCCTGGTCGAGCAGAACGGCCGCCTGCGCGACCGCGTGACGATCAAGCGGTAGCGCTCCCGTCACCTCGCGCGAGCGGCGACGCGTAGAACTCGCGCAGCGCGCGCACGAGCTCATCGGGCACCTCCATGGCGGCGAAGTGGCCGCCGCGGGGGTGCTCGGTCCACGAGACGATGTTCGTGTTGTCGCGCTCCGCGAACGGCCGGATCGTCTTGAAGTCGTCGGCGAACACGGCGACGCCGATCGGGCCGTCATTGACGCGCGACGGCGTGTCCTTCTCGACGTGGTGGAACACGACGGCACCGGCCGACGTGTTGGTCAGCCACTGAAGGCTGACCTGCACGAGCACCTGCTCGGGGCTCATCAGGCTGGTGCCGTTGCCGAAGTTCTCGAACAGCTCGTGATAGGCGAGCATCCCGACCGGCGAGTCGCTCAGTGCCGCGGCGATCGTGAGCGGGCGCTTGGCGTTCATGTCGGCGTAGCCGTTGACGGTCTGGAACCAGCCCGCGAACTCGAGCGCCGCGTAGTCGTCGGGGCCCATGCTCTCGAACTCGGCCGGATCCCCCGAGGGGAACGAGAACAGCTGCAGCACGTGCGCACCGAGGAATCCCTCGGGATGCAGGATCGCCAGCTCGCGGGAGAGCATCGCCCCGCCATCGGAGCCGTGCGCGCCGTAGCTCTCGTAGCCCAGCCCGCGCATCAGCCGGTCGAAGGCCCGGGCGGTGCGCTCCAGCGTCCATTCGGTCGACGACAGGGGCGTGCTGAAGCCCATGCCCGGCAGGCTGGGGATGACCAGGTGGAAGGCATCCTCGGCGCGGCCGCCGTGCGCCGCCGGGTCGCTCAGCGGGCCGATCATGTCGAGGAAGTCCGCGAACGAGCCGGGGTAGGTGTGCGTGAGCAGCAGCGGCGTCGCGTGCTCGTGCGGTGAACGGATGTGCAGAAAGTGCAACGTCTGCCCGTCGATCTCCGTCCGGAACTGCGGGTGGGCGTTCATCCGCGCCTCGTGGGCGCGCCAGTCGAACTCGCTGCGCCACCGCTCGATCATCGCGCGCAGATACGAGGTGGGCGCTCCCTGCTGCCAGCCGGCACCGGGCCACTCCGCCGCGTAGCGGGTCCGGGCCAGTCGGTCCTGAAGGTCGTCGAGGGCGCTCTGCGGAATGTCGATCGTGAACGGCTCGATCGTCAGGGCGTTGTCGGCAGTGGTCGTCATGAACGACAAGCTACGATCAATTCCGGTGCGAAACGTTCCGCAATCGATCCGGACCGGACGCGATCGGCGTGCGTGACACGTCGAGCCGGCTGCTGTTGCTGCTCGGGTACCTACAGAGCCAACCGGTGTGGAGCGGGGCGGACCTCGTCGCGCAGCTCGGGGTGACCGACCGGACGCTGCGCAAGGACGTCGAGCGGCTGCGTTCGCTCGGCTACCCGGTCGACGCGACGCGTGGCCCGGGCGGGGGCTATCGGCTCGGACGACACGGCCAGCTTCCACCGTTGCTGCTCAGCGACGACGAGGCGGTCGCCGTCGCGATCGGCCTCGGAAGCGCCGGCACCGCCCCTGGACTGGCCGAGGCCAGCGCGTCGGCGATGGCCAAGCTCGAGCGGACGCTTCCGGACCGGCTCCAGCGCCGCGTCCGGGCCATCCACAACAGCACCGACGTCGGGCCGGCCAACACCGGCACCAACGAGCCCGAAGCGCCGGTCGACCCTGATCTTCTCGCGCGCTTAGCCGCCGCCATCAGCGGCCGTGAAGGCGTTCGCTTCACCTACGACGGCGGCGAGCGACCGGTGACCGCGGACCCTTACCGGTTGGTGAGCTGGCAGCAGCGTTGGTATCTGGTCGCTCGCCAGCATCCGGACCGCGAGTGGCGTGTGTTCCGAGCCGACTGGATGCACCTGCGGTTCCCAGGCGCGGCACGCTTCACGCCGGCACCGCTCGACGGCGGCGACTACGCCGCGTTCGTGCTCCGCGAAGTCGCGGCCACGGGCTGGAAGTTCCACGCGCGCATCCTCGTCGACGCGCCCGCCCAACAGGTGCTCGACCGCATCAACCCCGCGGTCGGCGTGGTCGAGACCGTCGACGACGGCCACAGCGTCCTGGTCACCGGCGCCGACAGCCTCGAGACCGTCGCCGTCTGGATCGGCATGCTCGGGATCGACTTCCACGTGACCGAGCCACCGGACCTCGTCGAGCATCTGCGGGTCCTCGCTCGCCGCTACCAGCAGTCAGTACCAGCGTCCTGAGGCGCGAGCCGCCCCGTTGCGCGTCATGACGGGAACATCGGCTCGATCCCGCCGGTGCGCCGGTTCAGCACACGCGCCGCCAGTCGGACCCAACCGAGCACCGACACGATCGCGACCAGGCCACCGACCGCTGCCGAGGCGCCCAACGGCGCACCGATCGTCCCGGCCGCGACCGCGATCGCACTGCCACCGATGACGCTGTTGATGATCGCCACCACCGTCGCGAAGGAGAACAGCTGTGAGCGTCCTTCGGCCGGCAGCCCCATGTTCTCGAACACGCCACGGCCGTCGTCGTGGCCCGAGAGCAGCAGGAGGTTCGCCTGGTCGCCGGCGACCTGCCGGTAGTACCCGCGGATGCGGTTGATCGCGAGCCCGTAGCGGAAGTCGGCGCTGCATTCCACAAGGCGGATGAACGTGAAGGCGCCGAGCAGGTACAGGGTGGGCAGGACGGTGAGCGCGAACACGTTGAACGCGGCGCCCACCTCGGAGGCCTGCCCGATGAAGCCCAGGGCGACGAGCGTGCTCGAGACGGCGCCGATGAACAGCGCGGTTCGCGACGCGCTTTCGCTCATCGTCTGCGACCGCGCGCCTTGAAGGGTGAAGTGCTCCGTGGTGAGCACCGCCAGCAGCTCCTGCCTGTCCGGCCCCTCGGTCATCCCGGACCGCTCAGCCGAGCGACACCTGCTCGCTGCGGTCGACGCCCGAGCCGCGCTCCGGGTCCCGGCCCTTGATGAGCACCCAGTGCTCCGAGACCGTCGCGCGATACAACCGCAGGAGCGACTCGCCGCGGATCTCGTCCAGCTCCCACCCGCGTCCGTTGTCGCTGCGGGACGCGCGGTCGAACACGTCGATGCCCCGCTGAAGCTCCTCGCCCGTGAGCTCCTCGGCCATGCCCTTCATGGACACCGCCTGGGCGCCACCGACCGGAACCGACGAATCGAAGATCGAGATCGCCACCTGCGGACGGGCGGCGAGGTTCAGCGAGTGCTTCGCCGTCGGCGAGGACACCCAGTGAAAGCGCACGTGGTCCCGGAACGCGAACCAGACCGGCGTGACCCAGGGCTCGCCGGTCTCGAAGACGGTGCCGAGCACCATGTACCGGTTCGCGGCTCAGCCACTGGAAGTACTCGGGTCCGCCCATCCCCCACAGCCCCGGCCAGCCCTCGGCGGCCGCGTAGCCGTCGAGTGAGATGATGAAGTCGACCATCAGGCTTGACATCAGGTCTCGTCCTTTCGCAGGTGTGTCTCTCGCACGGCCTGGAATGACTCGCACAACGGCAGCCCCCGACGACCGCCGCTTCGGGAATTACCGAAGCGTCCGGTCTCACGCCCGGTCGTAGAGCGCCAGCAGCGCGACCGCGCGGGCTGTTCTGCGGATGGCGACGTGGCGCCCCTGGCGCATCCGGGTCACCAGGCCCGCGGACTCCAGTGCGGCGAGGTGGTGCGAGACGCCGCTGGGCGTGAGAAAGAGCCGCTCGGCCAGCGCGCCGGGACTGCGGGCGTCCGCGAGCGCGACGAGCACCGCCGCGCGGGCACTCCCGAGCAGCGCTTCGAGCGAGTCGGGCGCGAGCCGTTCAGGAGCCTCGGGCGCTCTCGACGGAGGCAGTGCGTAGCGAAGGCTCAACAGCCGCTGACCGTAGTCGTCTCCCCAACTGCCGGCGGGAGCGTCGGCGAACAGCGGGACGAGCTGGACCGAGTTGGACACCGTCAATCGTCCCGACTGCTCGGTGTGGCTGGGGAGCACGAGCGCGCCGCGCTCGATGCGTCCCGGCAGCGCCCGCACGGCGGCCAGCTGGCCGCCGGCGCCGCGGCCGGAGATCGCCTCCAGTTGCTCCACCTCGCGGGCCAGACGATCATGCGCGTTGGCCCACAGCGGACGGACCTCCGACCAGATCAGCCTCAGCCCGGCGAGGTAGTCCTGGAGCCACCCTGCGGGATCACGATGGAGGTGCATCCATGGGCCCGTGGGTCGCCCGGCCTGGGCGGCATGCTCGATCGCGAGGCCCAGCTCGTCCGGAGCCGTCACGGCCAGACGCTCGAGCTCCTCGCGCATCGATGCCCGCGGCGCTGCGGCCAGAAGCGGGTTGGGCGCCCCGTCGCTGGCCATCGAGGTCGGGCGAAACGCCGTGAGGGCGCTGAGCGTCCGCCGAGGCATCGTCCTGCGCAGCAGCCGGCGCTGCCAGGCCGACAACACCGCTGGGCGGCGCGCCCCGACGAGGTCGCGGACCGCCTCGACCACCGTCGGCATCGGCGACAGGATCGGCTCCAGCTTCGCACCGTCCAGGTCGATCAGCCGGACGCGCTGACAGGGCTGGAACCGATCGACCGGCATCGAGCTCACACGCTACCGGCGTCGGCGCCGCGCAGGTTCACCGCTCCGTCACGTCACGCGGGCGGCGAAGTGGAAATTTGCGGCGCGTGATCCTCTCGAAGATCCGCGTCGCGGCGGGTGTGCTCGCCGCTGCCGCGATTGCTGCCTCGCCCGCAACGGCCTCGGCCGACGCCACGCTGCTGAGCGTCAATGACTCGCTGGACAAGACGACGTTCGGCGGGTTCACCGTCGGCGGCCTCTCCGCGCTCGCCCGCACGAGCGGCAACCAGGCGCTCGCGCTGACCGACAACCAGGGCGCGACCGCCGCCCGCTTCTTCACGCTCCGCCTGCGCGGCGATCGGGTGCAGACGACGAAGGTCACGACCCTCAAGCGCCCGGACGGCACGCTGTTCACCGGCCAGGACTTCGACGGCGAGGGCCTGGTGGTCGAGGACGAGGGCACGCTGCTGATCTCGTCCGAGACCGAGCCGGTGATCCGCCGCTTCGACCGCAACGGCGAGCAGCTCGCGCAGCTCAACACGCCGCCGCGGTTCGGCCTCGCGCCCAACGGCCAGGCCAACACGAACCAGACGTTCGAGGGCCTCACCGCGACCGAGGACGGCGACACGCTGTTCG
The DNA here is from genome assembly GCF_003344625.1 of Solirubrobacter deserti. Lineage (GTDB taxonomy): Bacteria > Actinomycetota > Thermoleophilia > Solirubrobacterales > Solirubrobacteraceae > Solirubrobacter > Solirubrobacter deserti. The sequence goes on from NZ_QPKJ02000009.1 coordinate 108,078, forward strand.
CCGGCATGGAGGGCCCGCTCAGCGCCGACGGCCCCACGCGCAACCGCATCATCCGCTACGACAAGCCGCGCCGCGGCGACTTCATCCCGACCAAGCAGTACGCGTACAAGACCGACGCCAACTTCCTGGTCACGGAGATCCTCGCCGTCGACGACGAGCGCCTGCTCGTGCTCGAGCGCAGCAACGTGAACGGCCAGTGGGGCATCCGCGTCTACCAGGCCTACCTCGGCGCCGCGCAGGACGTCAGCAAGGTCGCCGCGCTCGACGACAACAGCCCGTTCCTCTACAAGCGCCTGCTGGTCGACGTCGGCCAGCACACCGACCTCGTGGACAACATCGAGGCGATGACGCTGGACGGCGACGTCCTGACGCTGCTCAGCGACGACAACTTCAACGCCGCGCAGACCACGCGCGTGTACCGCTTCAAGGTCAAGCTCAACGCGGAGCCGATCCTCGAGGGCCGCGCGCTGTACCCGGCCACGCAGTACCAGCCGGGCCCGACCTCCGGCAACGTGGGCGTCGGCGCCAACAACGGCATCACGCCGCCGTTCCCGGGCCAGCCGATCGTCGGCTTCTCCGGCGCGCTGCGCGACGGTCCCAATCGCTACCTGGCGATGCCCGACAACGGCTTCGGCACCAAGGGCAACTCGCGTGACTTCCTGCTGCGCGTCTACAAGATCTTCCCGAACTGGAGCACGGGCAAGATCGAGGTCAACGGCTTCCTGAGCCTGCGCGATCCGGACCGCAAGATCCCGTTCGAGATCGTCAACCAGAAGACGCCCGAGCGCCTGCTGACCGGCGGTGACTTCGACGTCGAGGCGATCGCCCGCGACCGCAAGGGCGACCTGTGGTTCGGCGAGGAGTTCGGCCCGTACCTGCTGCACACCGACGCCACCGGCAAGGTGCTCGACGCGCCGATCGCGCTGCCCGGCGCCAAGTCCCCTTCCAGCCCGGACCTCGAGCCCGGCGAGGCCGCGACCATCCAGGGCAGCCGCGGCTGGGAGGCCGTCGCCTCCAGCCCGGACGGCCGCACGCTGTACCCGATCGTCGAAGGTCCGCGCCTGGACGACCCGGAGAAGCAGCGCCGCTTCATCTACGAGTTCGACGTCGCGAGCAAGCGCTACACAGGCCGCCAGTGGCAGCTGAAGGCGGACGGCCCGACGCTGCAGATCGGCGACGCGATGGCGGTCGGCGAGCGCGAGCTGATCATCATCGAGCGCGACGACTTCGAGGGCACCGAGGCGCGCATCAAGAACATCGTCAAGATCGACCTCGACGAGGTCGGCGCCGACGGCTACGTGAAGAAGACGCACGTGCTGGACCTGCTGCGCATCCGCGACCCGTTCGGCATCGGCGGGCTCGGCGATCCGTTCCGCTACCCGCTGCAGTCGATCGAGGTCGCGGTCCCGGTCGGCAAGGACCAGCTGTTCGTCGTCAACGACAACAACTTCCCGGATTCCGACGGCCGCGTCACCGGCAAGGTGGACGACGTCGAGGCCATTCTGATCCACGTCCCAGGGGGATGGGAGGACTGAATGCCTGAGACCCCCCGGCGGCAGCTCGTCGGAGCTGCCGCCGCGGGGGCGGCGCTGTCGCTGCTGCCCCGTTCGCTGCACGAGGCCATGGCCCAGCCCATGCGTCCCGGCGGCTGAAGGCGATCGCCACCCGCTCGAGCTGCGCAACGGCAAGGCGATCTTCGCCCAGCCGTCGCCGGGCGGCGACGTGCTGCCGTTCTCGGAGCGCGCGCCGCCCCGGCTCGGAGCTGCCCTCAGATCTGGTTGACCCCGCCGTCGACATACACGTTGGCGCCGAGCATGAAGCTGCTGTCGGAGGAGGCGAGGAAGGCCACGACGCCCGCCATCTCGTCGAAGTGCGCGGTACGGCCGATGGGCAGGGCGGCCGCCAGGCTCTCGTTATAGGCGGCGATGTTCTCCGCTCCGACGAGCTCGGCGACCCCGGAGGTGTCGGTCGGACCGGGGGAGATCGCGTTGACCCGGACGCCTCGGTCCTTGAGCTCGTTCGCCCAGGTGCGCGCGAAGCTCCGCAGCGCCGCCTTGGATGCCGCGTAGGCGCCCATGGTCGCGGCGCCTCGCTCGGCGGAGGTCGATGCGTTGATGATCACGGACGCACCCTCGTTGAGGAGGGGGATCGCCTTCTGCACCGTGAACACGGTGCCGATGACGTTGATGCCGAAGATGTGGTCGAGGTGCTCGGGCGTGGTTTCGTCGATCGTCGCGAAGGACGCGACGCCCGCGTTGGCGAACAGGACGTCGAGTCCCCGGCCGTGAGCGGCGACCGCGTCGTAGAGGCGATCGAGATCAGCCGGGTTGGTGATGTCGCCGGGGACCGACGTGACGTTGCGGCCGATCGCCGCCACGGCGTCCTTGAGCTCGTTCTCGCGGCGTCCGGTGATGAAGACGTGCGCCCCCTCATTGACCAGCCGCGCGGCGGTCGCGCGACCGATCCCCTTCGTTCCGCCTCCGGTGACAACTGCGGTCTTGCCTTCGAACCGGTTCATTCTGACTCCTTGCAGATTTCGGCATCGATCGATGCCGAAACGACCGTAGCACTTGTGCAACGGTCGCTGCCGAATTGGGTAGGCTGGAGCGTGTGGAACCCCCGAAACGAGGCCGGCCGCGCAGCTTCGATCTCGAAGTGGCGCTGGAGAAGGCGCTTGACGTGTTCTGGGAGCACGGATATGAAGGCGCGAGCATCGCGTCGCTGACCGAGGCCATGGGCATCTCCGGCAAGAGCCTGTACGCGGCGTTCGGGAGCAAGGAAGAGCTGTTCCTCGCGGTCCTGCAGCGCTACGAGCAGGGCCCCGGCGCCTACGCGCGCAAGTCGGTCCTGGCTCCGACGGCGCGCGAGGTCGCGAGGACCTATCTCGAAGGCGCCGTGCGCGCGGGCACCCAACCCGGCCGGCCCGCGGGCTGCCTCGGCGTCCGCGCCGCACTCGCCGTCGGCGTCACCGGCCAAGCCGTGCAGGCCATCCTCACGGACTGGCGGGCCGCGAACCACGCCGCACTGCGCGAACGATTCCAGCGCGCCATCGACGAAGGCGACCTCCCGGCGGACGCCGACCCCGAGATCATCGCCCGGTACCTCACGACCGTCGCCGACGGCGTGTCCGTGCAGGCGACCGGCGGGGCATCCGCGAAAGCCCTTCAGCGCGTGGTCGACGTGGCGCTGCTGCACTGGCCACCGGCGTGACCGACTGCGCGGGGCCGGTTATCCGAGGCGCCGTGTCGTCATAGTGCGGCAGGGCATACAGGTCCCACCACGGATCGAGCGTCACACCAGCGATCGACTCATAGAGTGAACCCGGTTGCTCCGACCACTCGGGTGAGCAGAGCGCCGCCAACTATCGCCGACAGTGCCCGATGTCGATCGCGCGCGCTCCGCGATGGAGTTCCAGTCGGTCAGCCTCGTGATTCTCCCGCGCGACCACAGCAGATTAACCGTCAGAAAGTCACCATGCACAAAGACGGCAGTGTCGTTTGGTGGCGGCACCCCTCACCAGGGTTGACGTTCTCCTGCTCCAAGCTCCCCTGCAGATCCAGCCCGGCGGGATGGTGCCGTGCCCTGTTGGCACTTTGTTGCTCTGAAGGAAGCGGGACAGGCCGCGACCCGCGCCACAACGCCGTTCGCCGTGTGCGGCCAGCTTTACCTCGGAGGTAATTGTAGGGGCACGCCGCATCCGGCAGCCTCCTGCGCATGCCCAAGACTTACGCCATCGCGCACCTGCAAGACGTCCGGATGGGCCCGGAGATCGCCGAGTATCTGGGCCGCATCGACGAGACGCTCGAGCCGTTCGACGGCCGGTTCCTCGTGCACGGCATGCGGCACGAGGTCCTTGAGGGCGAATGGCCCGGCGACCTCGTCATCATCGAGTTTCCCGACCGCGCCCGCGCCGAGGCGTGGTACTCGTCGGAGCGCTATCAGCAGATCCTCCCGCTGCGCGTCCGCAACTCCGACAGCAACGCGATCATCATCGACGGCAACGCGGACGACCACCGCGGCGCAGACCTCCTGGCCGAGCTGTCCGGCTGAGCGGAGGAATCCCGGAGCTCGCGGCGGCCTAGCCGGAAGCCGCGCGGTTGACCCGCCGCGCGACCACCGCCCACGCGACCAGGGCGGCGCACACCGCCCAGAAACCGACGACCTCCCAGCCTTCGGGCAGCAGGTAAATGCCCTCTCGGCCGGCGAGTATCAACGCGACCAACCCGTACCAGAGCCCGAGCTCGCGGTACTGGCGCCGCCGGAGGCGATAGATCGTCGCGGCGACCGCGAGCACCGCGATGAACGCATAGAACGCGACGTCGATCATGGCCGAGGCAGCCTACTGAGCCGAGAAGTGATCGCGTCCGTGGCGCCGGAATTCGCGTCAGCCGAGGGCCCGACCGGCCTGCAGCGTCATCAGCGCCTCGAGCGCCGCGATGTGCACGTCCATCGCCGCGTCGACCCGCTCGACCTCGCGCGTGGCGAGCAGGTCGAGCAGCAGCCCGCGCGTCACCGCGATCCCCAGGCGCGCGGCCGCGTCGCTGTCCCGGAAGCCGAGTTGCCGGAAGATCGACGCCGCCGGCTCGAGCCAGCCGTCGATGATCCCGTCCAGCAGCGCCGTGGTGCCCGGGCGGCCCTGCAGCGCCTGGCCGTAGAGCTCGAAGAACAACCGCTCGTTCGCCCACAGCGCCTGGTGGGAGATGTGCTTCCACCAGGCGCGCATCGCGTCGCCCGGGGAGGCGGCGGGGTCCGGCGGCACGACCGTGTCGAGCAGCGCGCGCTGCCGCGCCTCCACCTCCTGCACGACCGCGACGAGCAGGCCCTCGCGCCCACCGAAGTGGTGGATGAGCATGCGGTGGCTGGACCCGATCGCGGCCGCCAGCTCGCGCAGCGACAGGTCGCTGACGCCGCGCTGGGCGATGTGGTCGATCACCGCGTCCAGCAGCCGCTGCCTGGGGTTGACGCCTGCCATGGCCAAAGTGTACCGTGTGGTACATGTCCTCCCCAGTCACTGTCTCCGTCGACGTCCCGCAGCCCCGCTCGGACGTTTACGCCTACCTCGACGTGATGGCCAACCACGAAGCCTTCACCGACCACCTGCTCACCGAGTGGAAGGTGTCCGGCCCGGCCACGGGCGTCGGCGCGAAGGCCAAAGTCGTCACCAAGGCGGGCGGCATGACCGACCACGCCGAGATCGAGGTCATCGAAGTCGAGCCCGGACGCATGATCCGCGAGCGCAACAAGGGCTCGAAGGGGCGCAGGGTCGCCACGGGCACCTACGTCCTCAGCGATCTGCCGGATGGCGGCACGCACATCGAGTTCACGTTCGCGTTCGAGCAGGTGCCGGCGTTCGAGAAGCCGCTCGTCCCGCTCATGCGGCGCATGATCCGCAAGGGCAACGAGCGCGCGATGGAGCGCCTCGCCGAGCAGCTTGCCGGGGTGCCCGCCGCCGCGTAGGTGAGACGATCCCCGCATGGGGATCACGTGGCCCGCCGTCGCCTTGTCGCCGACGCTCGCGGCGCCCGCCGAGCTGACGTTCAGGTCGGACGGCGTGCTCTTCGGCCTGAAGGTGGACGGCAGCGGCCGAGCGCCGCTGGTCGCGAAGCCCAAGGCGAGTTCATGAGCGACGCGGCGTGGGCGCCGGACGGGACGTCGCTGCTGTTCGCGCGCTTCACGATCACGGAGACGAAGCTCAGCAGCGAGATCGTCATGCGCGACGCCGCGTCCGGTGCCGACGGGCTCCTCGTCACCCAGGACGGCGGCCCGCGGCTCGCCTCGATGACCACCCCGTCCTACTGATGTTCGGCCCCGAGAACGCCGAGCTGACGGTCCACACCAAGCGCGCGGGCGCGGCGGCGAAGGCCGGGCACGACCTCACGCTGCTCGTCGAGCGCTGGAGCGCGACGGTGGACGGCGACGCGGTGACGCTCGACGCCGACCCGCGCTCGCTGCGCGTCGTCAAGGGCGCGGGAGGCATCACCTCGCTCGGCGACGAGGAGAAGGCCGCGATCACCCGGACGATTGACAAGGAAGTGCTCAAGGGTCAGCCGATCCGGTACGCGGACGGCGCGCTCACCCTGAACGGCGTCACGCGCCCGATCGACGTGACCTGGGACGGCACGGAAGGCCGCGCGCGGGTCAAGCAGACCGACTTCAAGATCAAGCCCTACTCGGCGCTGTTCGGGACCCTGAGGGTCGCCGACGAGGTCGAGGTGAGAGTCAGGAGGATCGATGGCTGAGCTCAACCACCGCTTCGATACGACGTGGAGGTCGTGCACGGCGACACGGACAACGCGCCTTACGGGCTCGACACCTACGGGCCGCGGCGTTCGTGCACTAGAAGCCCGGGGCGCCGCCGCCGCCCGGGCCGGGTCGCGACCCTTGGAGCTTCCTGTGAGGCGCGTGGGAGAAACCGGGTACTCGATCAGCCATGTTCAGGCTCATCGCCGCGCTCGCCGCGCTCACGCTGGTCGCCGTGCCCGCCGCCGCTGAAGCGAAGACTCTCCGTGGTAAGACCAGCCAGGGACGGGGCATCACGCTGACGCTCGGCGCCGACGGCGTGCCGACGAGCGTGAAGTTCAACTGGACGCTCTCGTGCAACAAGTCGAAGGCGAAGGGTCCCGTCAAGTCGAGCTTCCTCCGCCCGTTCGATCAGGCCACGCCCGACGCGCTCAACGACGCCGACACCGCACGGCGCCGCTTCTCCGGCGGTCTGCGCGTGCGCTATACGGGCAGCATCTCCGGCCAGCGGTCCGGCGAAGCCTGGTCCGGCACGCTGTCGATCCAGCGCGAGTTCTTCCGCAAGGGCCGCAGGTTCGACACGTGCAAGGCCGAGAACGTCACCTGGTCGGTCGCCTAGCGCGGGCGATCAGACCGTCAGCAGTTCGACGTCGCGGCCGCCCGCGAGCGTCACGATCCCGGTGTCGAAGGTGACGAGCCGGACGCCGTGGCGCCGCGCGAGCGTGAGCAGATGCGCATCGGTCACCTGCCGGGAGCCGGTGAATTCCGGGACGTCGGCGTCGGTCAGCGAGACGTCGTCGGCGAGGAAGCGGTGGGCGCCGGCTCCTCGGAGCGCCGCCAGCACGGCACGGGCTGCGGTGACCCCGATCGGGCTGGGCAGCACCTTCGGGTTCGAGGACACCCGCACGAAGCCGCTCTCGCTCGTCGGGCAGGTAGCCCACGCGGTGGAGCCGTGAGTATCGAACCACGCGCGCATCCGCGCGTGGTGCACGTGCGAGTCCCACGCCAGCGCCACGAGCGCGTTGACGTCCAGTAGCGCCATCGGATCAGTCTTCGTCGAGCGCCCGCCGCACCATCTCCGGCGTGATCGGCGGCGTGTTGGCCGGAACGCGGATCACGGGCAGCTCGCCGGACACGTCGACCTTCGCCGGCGTCAACCCGCGCCGGGCCAGCTCGGACACCACCGACCCGAGTGACCGCCGCTCGAGCGCCGCGAGCTCCTTGGCGGCCGCCACGACGTCGTCGTCGAGTTCGAGGGTCGTGCGCATCGCTTGATGCTAACGCATCACCGCATCACACCGGTTGCGCGGCTGCAGGCCCTCGCCTAGTCTCGCGAGCCATGAGCCACGTGACGCGGATCGAGCTCGGCGGCATCGTCGTGGACGTCCTGTGCGACGCGGTGGGCGACCATCCGCGCGCGCTGCCTGACGCGTTCCCCGGCGCGCCCGCGCTGGGCTGGGATGCGGTGCGAAACGCCTTTCCCGCCACCGTCGGCGTCGAGGGGCGCTGGCGGTTCGGCACGCACGTCCTGCTCGTCCGCACACCCGACGCGCGCGTGCTCGTCGACGCCGGCGTCGGGCCCGCGGGCACGGCGGCCGCCGACTGGTTGCACGTGACTGGCACCCTCGACGCGGATCTGGCTGCGCTCGAAGTGCGCCCCGAAGACATCGACGTGCTCGTGCTCACGCACCTGCACCAGGACCACATCGGCTGGCTGGTGGAGCCGGGAACGCGGACGCCGAGGTTCGCGCGCGCTCGGCACGTCCTCAGCGAGCCCGAGTGGACGTCGGTGCAGGACGCGATGCCCGCGCACCTGCGCGACACCTTCGAGCCCGTGCAGGCGGCGGACCTGCTCGACGTGGGCGGCGACCTCGTCGACGGCCTCGCGCTCCTCCCGCTGCCCGGCCACACGCCGGGACACAGCGGCGTCCTGATCGAAGGCGAGGAGCGGCGGCTGCTGTTCGGCGGCGACGCGTTCAACCACCCGCTGCAGATCGACGACCCCGGCGTGCCTTCCCTGGCGGACGCCGATCGCGAACAGGCGGTCGCGACGCGTCACGAGGTGCTCGCGCTCGCCCGTGGACAGGCGTTGACGGTGCTCGGCGCCCACCTGCCCGGCGCCCTGTGGCCGGAGCGCGCCGATGCCGCGGTCGGCTGAGGACCGCCGCGCGCTGCTCATCCGGCGCGCGCTCCTGGACCGGCTCACGCAGGATCAAGCGGCCGTGACGCTCGTGTCGGCGTCCGCTGGCAGCGGCAAGACCGTGCTGCTGCGCTCGTTCATCGCCGACGCGGGCCTCGAGGAGCAGACCGCGTGGGTGTCCGTCGAGCGCGACGAGCGCGACGCGCAGGCGTTCTGGCTGACCGTCCACGAGGCGGTCCGGCGGGCCGCGCGCGGCGGGGTCGAGCCGCTGACCCCGATGCCGCAGATGGCCGCGAGCCTCGTCGTGGAGCACCTGCTCTCCGAGCTCGGCGACGCGCACGTCCTGCTCGTGATCGACGACCTGCACGAGCTGCGCTCCGACGATGCGCTCGCCCAGCTGGAGACGCTGCTGACCTGGCGGCCCGCGGGGCTGCGCGTCGTGCTCGCTGCCCGCCAGGACCCGCGGCTCGGGATGCACCGGCTGCGGCTCACGGGCGACCTCGCGGAGGTGCGGGAGGCGGACTTGCGCTTCACGCGCGCGGAGGCGGCCGAGCTGCTGGCGGCGTCCGGGATCGAGCTGCCGGAGGCTGCCGTCGACCGGCTGCACGCGCGCACCGAAGGCTGGGCGGCGGGACTGCGGCTCGCGGCCCTGGCGCTCACCGGCCACCCCGACCCCGAGCGGTTCGTCGAGGAGTTCTCGGGGAGCGAGCGCACCGTCGCCGCGTACCTGCTGGCCGAGGTGCTGGAATGCCAGAGCGAGGACGTTCGCGGGCTGCTGCTGCGGACCTCGATCCTGGAACGGGTCAGCGGCCCGCTGGCCGACGCGCTGACGGGCACCTGTGGCTCGCAGGCGATGCTGGAGGAGCTCGAGGAGGCCAACGCGTTCGTCACCGCGCTCGATGCCGGGCGCACGTGGTTCCGCTACCACCATCTGTTCGCCGACCTGCTGCGCTCCGAGCTCCGGCGCACCGAGCCGGACGCGATCCTGCGGCTGCACGACGCCGCCGCGCAGTGGCACGAGGCCAACGGGGACGTGCTGGACGCCGTGCGCCACGCGCAGGCGGCTCACGAGTGGCGGCACGCGGTCCGTCTGCTCGCCGACCATCAGGTCAGCCTGGTGCTCAACGGGCGGTGGGGAACCGTCCACGGCCTGCTCAAGCAGTTCCCGGAGGCCGCGCGGCCGGACCCCGAGCTGATGGCACTGCACGCCACGGATCTGCTGATCTACGGTGCGCTCGACGACGTCGAGGCCTACCGCGGGCTCGCGGAGCGCCACGCGGAAGCGGTGCCCGTGGAGCGTCGCCGGCACTTCGCGATCATGCTCGGGCTCGTGCGGGTCGCGCTGGCACGCCGGCAGGGCGACCTCGGGTCGGTCGCCGCAGAGGTCGAGGCGCTGCTCGCCCCGGCAGAGCTGGAGACGCCGGGCGAGGTCACGCTGAGCAACGACGTGCGGGCGTACGCGTTGCTGAGCCTCGGAAGTCTCGAGCAGTGGCTGGTCCGCAGCGAGCGGGCGGAGCGGCTGTTCGAGCAGGCACTCGCGCTGGCGCGCCAGGGCGGACGGCCGCACATCGAGATCGACGCCCTCGGCCACCTGGCGCTTGCCGACGCGCAGCGCCGGTCGTTCACGCGCGCCCGCAGCCGCGCGGAACAAGCGCTCGCGATCGCCGAGGCCCACGGCTGGAGCGACGGGGGAGTCGCCGCGGTTCCGCTCGCGGTCATCGCGTCGGTCGACGTCTGGCAGGGCCGCTTCCAGGCCGCGGAGACGTGGCTGGACCGTACCGAGGCCACCCTGGCGCGGACCGAGCTGGACCCGTCGCTCAAGGTCAGCGTGCAGCTGGTGCGCGGGCGGTGGCTCGTCGGCGTGGGCCGGTTGCAGGAGGCGATCACGGCGTTCCGCGCCGCCGAGCGGCTCGAGGCCGGCCTCGACGTGCGCCACGCGCTGGCGGCGGCGATCCACCTGTGCCTCGTGCTCACGCACCTGCGACTCGGCGACCGAGCGGCCGCACGGGCGACCTTGGCCGCGGCGCCGGACAGTGTCGCGGGCGAGCTGCGCACCGCCGCCGCGGCCGTGCATGTCGCCGACGGCGAGCCGCAGGCCGCCGTCGACACCCTGCGGCCGGTCCTGGACGGCACGGTCCCGCTCCTGCGCGACGTGTACCTGATCCTGGCCATCCTCGTCGACGCCCGGGCGCACGACGCGCTCGACGACCGGGCCGCTGCCGAGGCGGCGATCGAGCGGGCGCTGAAGATCGCCGAGCCGGATGCGCTGTTGTGGCCGTTCGTGATGGTCGCCCCGCAGGCGCTGCTCGAGCGCCACCCGCGGCACCGCACCGCGCACGGCGCACTGCTGCACCAGATCCTGCTGCTGCTCGGCGGCGTCGAGGCGCGCGCGGCAGCCGAACCGTTGAGCGCGGCCGAGCTGCGGGTGCTGCGCTATCTGCCGAGCAACCTCACCGCCCCGGAGCTCGGTCAGGAGCTCATGCTGTCCACGAGCACGGTGAAGACCCATATGCGGCACATCTACGCCAAGCTCGGCGCCCACCGGCGCAGCGAGGCGGTCGCCCGGGCGCGCGCGCTCGGGCTGCTCGCGCCGCGCTGATTCGTACGAATCGTGTGACGACCGCTCATCCGGCGGGCGGCGAGGCTTGCGCCCGACGACCACTGGACGGGAGGGAGCGAGGATGTGCGATCAGTGCGGCCCCACGCGGGGCGACGGCGACCTGTCACGGCGCCGGCTGCTGCAGGTCGGCGCGCTGGGCCTGGGGTCCGCGCTGCTGCCGGCGACGGCCGGCGCGCATCCGCCCGCCGCGCCCGGCGGCGGCCCACCCGGCCGGCGCGTGCTGCTGCGCGGCGGCACGGTGCTCACGCTCGACGACACGGTCGGCGACTTCGTCCGCGGGGACGTGCTCGTCGAGGACGGCCGCATCCGCGCGGTCGGGCCGAACCTCAGGGCACCCGGCGCGGCGGCGATCGACTGCACGGGCAAGATCGTCACGCCCGGCTTCGTGGACACGCACCGCCACATGTGGCAGGCGCTGTTCCGCAACTCCGGGCCGGACACGCTGCTGCTGGACTACGTCGAGGACGTCCTGCAGGGCTTCAACCTCAACCTCACGCCCGAAGAGGTCTACCTCGGTGACCTGATCGCGGCGCTGTCGGCGCTCAACGCCGGCGTGACGACCATCCTCGACTGGTCGCACATCAACCTCACGCCGCAGCACTCGGACGCGGTCATCCAGGCGCTGCGCGACTCGGGCATCCGCGCCGTGTACGGCTACGGGCCGGTCTTCTACCACCCGAACCCGGCGCGCGACCCGTACCCGCGGGACATCTTCCGGCTGCGCAACCGGTACTTCTCGTCCGAGGACCAGCTGCTGACGCTGGCGATGGCGACGCGCGGGAGCTTCGGCAGCGTGCCGCAGGCCGTGAGCGAGTGGAAGGTCGCGCGCGAGGTCGGCGCGCGCATCACCACGCACATCGGCGTCGGCGCCGGCGGCCCGGGCTACCTCAAGCAGATCGCCGACGCGCTCGCCGCGGCCAGCGTGCGCGGGCTCGGCGACGACACGACCTACGTGCACGCCTGCACGCTGACCGACGTCGAGCTGGCGATGATCGCCGCCAGCGGCGGGTCGCTGTCGCTCGCCGTCCCGGTCGAATTGTCGATGGGGCACGGGATGCCGCCGATCCAGCGCGGCCTCGACCACGGCATCCGCATGAGCCTCAGCGTCGACGTCGAGACCAACACGCCGACGGACATGTTCACGCAGATGCGCGCGGCGTTCGGGCTCCAGCGGGGGCTCAAGAACGAGGAGCACCTGTTCCGGATCCCGGACCCCGGACTCGACGAGCACCGGGCGAAGCTGCTGACCGCGCGCGACGTGCTCAAGCTCGCGACCATCGGCGGCGCCGAGGCCAACGGGCTCGGCAGCCGCACCGGCACGCTGACGCCGGGCAAGCGCGCCGACCTGCTGCTGCTCGACGCGACGGCGCTCAACGTCGCGCCCGTCAGCAACGCCACGGGCGCCGTCGTGCTCGGCATGGACACGTCCAACGTCGACTCGGTGATGGTCGACGGACGCTTCGTCAAGCGCGACGGCCGGCTCGTGGGCGTGAACGTCGACCGGCTGCTGGCGCAGGCGCAGAACCTGCACGACGCCGTGATGCGGCGCAACGGCCGTCCCTCTCTGACCACGTAGACCAAGGAGATCAATGCCTGCACAGATGAACGCCGTCGTCGTCGCCGAGCCGGACGCCGAATGGCGGCTGCAGACGCGCGACCGGCCCGAGGTCGGCCCCGACGAGGTCCTCGTGCGCGTCCACGCGTGCGCGATCTGCGGCACCGACCTGTGGCTCGCGCAGAACAAGCTGTCCTTCCGCCCGTTCCCGCTCGTGCTCGGCCATGAGGGCGTGGGGGAGGTCGTCGCGGTCGGCGAGGCCGTGACCAAGCGCAAGGTCGGCGACCGCGTCGGCGTGTTCATGATGCAGAAGGCGTGCGGGGTGTGCGCGTTCTGCCACCAGGAGCACACCAACAGCTTCGTCACGGCCGCGAACTGCGACAACCCGACGCTGACCGGCGTCAACGTCGACGGTGCGCACGCCGAATATGTGGCGGTGGACGTCGGCGGCACGGTGCTGCTGCCGGACGCGGTGACGTACGAGCTCGCCGCGCCGACGCTGTGCGCGGGCTACACGGTGTGGGCGGCGCTGCGGCGCGCCGACGCGAAGCCGGGCGCGCGGATCGCGGTCGTCGGCATCGGCGGGCTCGGGCACCTCGCGATCCAGTACGCGAAGGCCGCCGGGTACCACGTCACCGCGATCACCCGCAACGCCGACAAGCGCGAGGCGGCGGTGGAGCTCGGCGCCGACGTGGTCGTCGCCGACGGGCAGGGCCTCAAAGACGCCGGCGGCGCGGACGTGCTCATGCACACCAGCAGCAACCACGCCGCGGCCGTGGACGCGCTCACAGGGCTGCGGCCGTGGGGCAAGCTGGTGATGAACGGCATCGCGTTCGACGACATGGAGCTGCCGGCGCTGGCGCTGGTGTCGAACAGCCACCAGGTCGTCGGCTCCGCCCACAACGGCATCGAGTACCTGGTGGAGGCGCTCGACTTCGTCGCGCGGGGAGCGGTCAAGCCGTGGGTCGAGGTGTTCCCGTCCGAGCGGGTGCAGGAGGCCTACGAGAAGGTGGTCGCGGGCGACGTGCGCTTCAAGGCCGTGGTCACCTACTGAAGGAGCCCGCGTCGGACTTCCGTTGAGGGGAACGAAAGTGTCGCTATCCGCCACTTTCGTTCCCCGCAACGCGGCGACTTCGACGACCTTGACGGTTCAAACGTCAGGGGAGCGCGATTGCGTGGCCGGCCGAGAACACGTCGTCGGGGTCCCAGCAGGCGCGAATCGCTTGCAGGCGACCCCAGATGTCGGCTCCGTAGGCGGCTCGGAGTCTCGTGGCGTCGCGTTCAGGGATGAAGTTCGGCCAGGCCTCGCCGATCGTGTACGGAGCGAGCGCGGCCTGTAGGCTCGCGGCCCAGTCGGCGACCGCCGGGTCGGCGTCGGGGTCAAACCAGGCGGCACCGGCCTGGTAGGCCCAGGGAGCGTCGCGCCCGCCGAGCGGTGAGGAACGCGCATCACCGCGCGCGACCGCGCCACCGAGCGGCTGCACGAGCATGCTGCCTTCAGGGGCTGGTTTGCTGCGCTGGTGGTCGGCCAGCACGGCCACGACTTGCGGCGAGAGCTCGGTCAGGAAGCCACCCACCCCGTGGAGGCGGGCCGTGTAGGGCTCGGGCGACTCGAACATGGCCTGTAGGTGGGCGTACGGCATCGGACGCACGAAGTCGAGGGCCGGGCCGAGCGCGCGCAGCGGCGAGACCGGTGCGTCGCCGGCGCCCGTCCACACGACGAGAACCGCAATCAGCGGGGTTGAACGCAGTGGCGCGGGCACGAACGGGGCGCCGTTGAGCAATGCCAGGCCACCGCCAAGGTCGTCGGGCGCGTCCGCCATCAGCTCCGCGTAGGCGGACGTGACCGCGGCGGCATGATCCAACGGCCACGCCAGCAGGCCCGCTGCCACCTCGTCGATCGGGTGGAGCGCGAACTCGAGCTCGGTCACGATCCCGAAGCTCGGCCCGCCGCCGCGCAACGCCCAGAACAGGTCGGGATGCTCTTCCGCGCTGGCCGTGACCAGCTGGGCGTCCGCGGTCACGACGCGCGCGCGGCGCAGACGATCAGCGGCGAGACCCAGCTTGCGCTCCAGCCAGCCCGAGCCTGATCCGAGCGTGAACCCCGCGACGCCGACCGAGGGGATCCGCGCGCCGGTGACCGCACGCCCGTGCGCCTGTGTGGCGCGATCGACGTCGCGCCACGTCGCGCCGCCCTCGACGCGTACGCGCGGGCCGGTGCTGTCCACGTGCACCGCGCGCATCGACGCGAGGTCAATGACCATCGCGTCGTCGTCGATCGCGAACCGATCGGGCCCGTGTCCGCCGCCCCGCACGCGCACGGCGAGCCCCGTCTCGCGCGCATGGCGCAGCGCGGCGGCGACGTCGCCCGAGTCCCTGCAGCGGGCGATGACCGCTGGCCGGCGATCGACCGTGTCGTCCTGCGTGCGGCGGGCGACCTCATAAGCCGGGTTGCCCGGCAGGACGAGCTCACCGGTGAAACCGTGGATGGCGTGGCGCATACCACTGACGACGTGCGGGGCACAAGCACTATTCCCGCGTCTCGCGGCGCACCTGACACCTACTGAGCGCGCGCCTGGCCGAGGACCGTGCCGGCGACGTCGAGGGCGCGGATCGTCGCGCCCGCCGGGACGCCGCGCAGCGCGGTCTCGAAGCCCGTCCGGGGCACGGGCGGCGCACCTTCGACCTGCCACGCGGTGACCTCGGTCGCGCCGTTCCAGCTCACGAACACGTCGGCGCCGCGGCGCGCGAGCGACGGGCGCGTGGACGGGCGGCCGACCCAGGCGCCGCGGTAGGCGCGGTAGGAGTCGTTGCGACGGGCCATGCGGCCGTCGAAGATGAGCTTGCCGTTGGCGTCGTACTCGCTGAACCAGCGGTTGGAACCCCAACCGACGAACGTGTTGCCGTTGGGCAGCGGCTGCATCCCGGCCTGGGTGCGCGAGAGCAGGTTGCGCGGGTGCGTCAACGCGCGCACCAACGTCGCCCGCGTGCCGTCCAGCCGCAGCCGGATCGCGCGCGAGCGGCCGCGCTCGGCGTTGTCGAACAGCGTCAGCGTCCCGTCCGGCTGGGGGCGCGCGTCGTGCTGGAGCGCGAAGCGCGCACCCGGCCCGAACGTGAAGCTCGACCGCCTGCCGCCCAGCCGCCAGAGCACTCGGCCCGTCGCCCGCGAGACCTTGTAGACGGCGTTGGTCGAGCGGGCGGACAGGATGAAGTCGCCGGCCGGATCGAGCGCGACCGAGTTCAGGTGCAGGTAGTCCCAGGTGCCGTCGCGCTCGCGGTAGGTCTCGCTGACGGCGATGTTCCCCGCGCTGTGCCACTCGAACAGCACCAGCCCGGTGGCGATGTCGATCTCCTGCACGACCGACTGCAGGACGTCGCCTTCGGGGCGCTCGACCGCGTCCCACGCGTTCATCAGCGCCGTGCCCTGCGGGGTGATCGTGAACTCGTGCGAGTCGGCCTGGAAGCCGTTGCCCATGCGCACGCGCTTGACGGTCCTGTAGGTCTCGTCGAGCACCATCCCGACGCCGCGGCCGCCGCCGGCGAACAGCCGCCCTTCCCACCAGGTGAGGACGGGCCGCCCACGCAGCGACTGCGTGCGCACGTCCATCGCGACGCCGCCGCCGCCGACCTGCCGGAACCAGACGAGCTCGCCGCGGTCGTCGATGATCATCGGGCCGTTCGCCCGTCCGCCCTTGGGACCGAGCAACACGAACCCGGGCGTGCGGCCGGCCGCTGCGCGCGTGATGTGCACGGGCGGCGGCTTGAGGTCCGGCCGGGACACGAACGACT
Organism: Solirubrobacter deserti; assembly: GCF_003344625.1. Taxonomy (GTDB): domain Bacteria; phylum Actinomycetota; class Thermoleophilia; order Solirubrobacterales; family Solirubrobacteraceae; genus Solirubrobacter; species Solirubrobacter deserti. Next base: position 124,422 of record NZ_QPKJ02000009.1, read on the forward strand.
CGGCCTCGGCGCGTGTGTCGGGGCGCACCGATCGGGTCTTGGCGGGCGTCGGGCGGCGCCCGATCCGGAACGAGTAGGACCGCGCCTGCGAGCGCACCCGCACGGTCTCGCCCTCCTCGAAACGCCCGTGCGGCACCCAGCTCGCGCCGGCGCCGTCCGAGTGCTCGCGCACGCGCCCGTTCATCCGTCCTGAGCGGGAGCCGGCCACGGTCACGGCGCCGAGCGACGTCGTCCCACGGAACGAGATCTGCGTCGTCTCGGACGCGGTCGTCATCCCGGGCACGGGGTAGACGGACACGCTCGCGGCGGCCAGCGCCGCCTGCAGGATCAAGGTGGAGAGCATCAGGCCTTTCGGGACTCGCCCAAGACGGTTCCGGCCGCGTCGACCGCGCGCACCACGGCGCGGGCGGACGGCGCGGGCAGGCGCGTCTCGAAGCCCGTGCGCGGATAGCGGCGCCCGTTGACGACCCAGGCCGCGACCTGCGTCGCGCCGTTCCAGCTCACGTGCAGCCGCTTGCCGCGCCGCACGGCCACCGGCCGGGTCTTCGGTGTGCCGACCCACGCCGCCCGGTACGCGCGGTAGCTGTCCATCCCGCGCGCGAGCCGGCCGTCGAACACGACCCGTCCCGCGGCGTCGAACTCGGTGAACCAGCGCTGCGAGCCCCAGCCCACGAACGTGTGGCCGTCGGGCAGCGGCTGCACGCCGCCCTGCGTGCTCGCGTGCAGGTCGAGCGGGTGCGTGCGCGAGGCGACGAGCCGGGCACGCCGCCCGTCGAGCCTCACCGTCAGTGCCCGTGAGCGGTGGCCGCGCCTCGCGTTGTCAAAGAGCGTCAGCGTGTCGTCGGGGCCGGGGCGGACGTCGTGCTGCTCGAAGAAGCGCGTCCCCGCGTCCTGGCGGAAGTCGGACCGCTTGCCGCCGAGCCGCCACAGCACGCGGCCCGTCGCGCGCGAGACCTTGTAGACGGCGTTCGTCCCACGCGCGGACAGCACGAAGTCGCCGCCCTCAGCCACCGCGACCGAGTTCAGGTGCATGTAGTCCAGGTGCTGCCGGCGGCTCACGCGCCGCCGGTAGCTCTCGGCGGTCGCGACGTTGCCGATGCTGTGCCACTCGAACAGCACGAGCCCGGTGGCGACGTCGACCTCCTGCACCACCGCTTGGAGCACTCGCCCCTCGTCGCGGTACACCGCGTCGTAGCCGATCAACAGCGCGGTGCCGTTCGGCGTGAGCGTGAACTCGTGCGAGTCGGCCTTGAAGCCGTTGCCCATCCGGACGCGCCGGACGAGGTCGTACTCGGCGTCGAAGATGACGCCCTCGCCGCGTCCCCCGCCGCCCACGAGCTTGCCCTGCCACCACGTGATCACCGGCTCGCCGCGGTAGCTCTGCACGCGCACGTCGAACGCCGCCGTGTCGCGCGGCAGCTCCCGGAACCACACGAGCTGGCCGCGGTCGTCGATCACCATCGGCCCCATCTCGCGCCCACCCTTGGGGCCCAGGAACGTGAAGCCGGGTGTACGTCCGGGCTGCGCCTGATCGACCCACAGCCGCGGCGGGGTGAGGTCGGGCCGCGAGGCGAACGACTGCACGTCCGCCTTCATGTCCCGCGTGATGCGGCGGGTCGGCGCAGGCGCCGGCCGGCGCCCGACCTTGAACGAGTAGCGGCGCGCGCGTGAGCGCACGCGCACGGTCTCACCCGACGTGAAGCGCCTGCTCGGGAGCCAGCTCGCGCCCTGGCCGTCGGAGTGCTCGCGCACGCGGCCGCGATGGCGGCCGGAGCGCGAGCCGGTGACCGTCACGGTGCCCAGATCGGTCGTTCCCCTGAAGCTGATCTGCGTCGTCGGGCTGGCCGTCGAGACTCCCGGTGCGGGGTACACGGCGACGCTGGCCGCGACGACCGCCGCGGTCACGAGGGATGAGGCCACGGACTAGCGAACCCGTACGGGCACGAAAGTTGCGCCCAAGGTAAGACTTCCAGCCGGTTGGACCCCCGGTCGATCGCGTACCGACCGGCGGGAGGTTTATCCACCACGTTTGCGCGGATTGGATGGGGCGGACCATGCGACGATTCATCGCCTTCGCCGGCACGGCCTGTGCGGCCGCACTGGTGTTCGCCGGGCAGAGCTCGGCGTTCAACTACGTCTCCGACAGCAACGGCACCTGGTGGGGCATCCAGGACTTCGCGCCCCCACGGGTCGACACCGGCTCGATCCGCGCCACGCAGATCGGCCCTGGCCAGTCACCCACGTTCAGCACCACGATCAACGGCTTCGGCGGGATCAAGGTGCAGGTGCCCGGCGCGCCGCGCCTCAACGGCGAGCTGATGCGCGGGTTCGGGCTCGAGTTCGACGGCGTGAGCGGCTTCAAGACGACGACCGCGGTCGAGCTCGGCGGGGTGGAGATCGCGCGCGCCGTCTCGATCAAGAAGGAGTTGCCGGTCGGGAGCGCCAGCTACGGCCGCTGGCTGGACACGTTCACCAACACGACCGGTGCGCCGCTGACGCTCAAGGTCGCGTTCGGCGGCCAGTCCGGCATCGGCGCGACCGGCACGAACTCCAGCGCGCTCGTCAACACCTCTTCCGGCGACACGAGCATCACCGCGGCGGACACGTGGGCGGAGGTCGCGACGCCGCTCAACGGCACGAACCTCGTCGGCGGCCCGCAGGCGACCGTGATCGGCACCCCGGCGCCGTTCGGCGGTGCGATGACGTTCACCGGCAACTGGCTGCACGACACCTTCGATGAGCCGTTCGGCGCCGCCGGCCACGAGGGCAACTTCCAGGCCTACGTGAACACGCTCACGCTCCAGCCGGGGCAGACGAAGTCCGTCCTGCACTTCGTCGTGCTCGGCCAGCGCGTGAACGCGGCCTCCTCGGAGGCCGAGCGGCTGAAGGTCGAGACGACGGCGGCGACGCTGGTGAGCGCGCCCGACCTCGCCGGGCTGAGCGCCGCCCAGGTCTGCTCGATCGACAACTTCGCGGTCAACGCCGACTGCTCGACCGCCGGCTCGGTCCCGCGCATCCCGGTCCCGGCCAAGCCCAAGCCGGTCACGTCCTCCGGCTACGACGTGGTCGAGAAGTCGATCGGCCAGATGCGGGCCGACATGGAGTCCGGCCTCACGACGTCGGCGGAGATCACACAGGCCTACCTGGACCGCATCAAGGTCTACGACCAGGGCCAGTTCGGCTTCAACGCGTACGAGATCGTGGCCGGCGACGCGCTCGAGCAGGCGCGCAAGGCGGACGCCGCCCGCAAGGCGGGCAAGTCCTCGCCCGTCCTCGGCATCCCGATCGCGGTCAAGAACCTGTTCGACACCTACGACATGGCGACCACGAACGGCTCCATGACGTTCGCCGGCTTCCGCCCGAAGAAAGACGCCTTCCAGGTCGCCAAGCTGCGCGAGGCGGGCGCCGTGATCATCGGCAAGGCAGCGCTCGAGGAGTACGCGACCAGCGGCCACTACTCCAACGACGCGTGGGGCCAGACGTGGAACGCGTTCCACCCGTCCAAGTCCGCGCTGGCGTCCTCCGGCGGGTCGGCCACCGCGCTCGGCGCGAACCTCGCCGCGGGCGCGCTCGGCTCGCAGACCGGTGACTCGCTGTACGCGCCCGCGTCCGGCGCGTCGCTGGTGACCTTGCGCGGTACCGACGGCATGCAGTCCGGCACCGGCGTGATGCCGCTGTCCTGGATGACCGACTACGGCGGAGCGATGGCCCGCTCGGTCCCGGACCTCGCGGACCTGCTCAACGTCGTCACCGGCACCGACCCCGAGGACCCGGTGACCGCGCCCGCCGACGCCGAGCGGCCCGCCGACTGGCGCTCCGTGCTCGACAAGGACGCCCTGAAGGGCAAGCGCATCGGCTACATCCCGGGCGTGTGGGAGGACCCGTTCGGCACCACCGGCACGGTCGAGGCGTCCAAGGCGGCGCTGAAGTACCTGAGCGACGCGGGCGCGACGATCGTCGAGATGGGCACCACCGTGGGCGACACCAACACGCCGGCCGCGCCGGCGGTCAACCCGCCGGGCAACACCTCGCAGGAAGGCTGGATGCAGTACATCGACGCGCATCCGGAGCTCGCCGAGCAGGGCTTCCCGATCCGCAACGCGGTCGACGTCGCGTGCTCGCAGAAGAAGGTCGAGTACGTGCGCCAGGACCCGAGCACGTGCTCCGCGGCGCCCGCCGCGCGTATGACCGCGGCCGAGATCCAGGCCCGCCGCGACTACCGCCTGCAGTACAAGGCCAACGCCAAGACCTGGCTCGACACCGCGGGCGCCGACAACCAGGGCGTCGACGCCGTCGTCTACCCGGGGCTGCTGTCGGACATCTCGCTCAACGACGGCGGTGGCGGCCGCGCCGCCTTCGGTCGCCGCGACACGCCGGGCGCCGGCCCGGGCATCCCGACCGTCGTCTTCCCGGCGGGCGTCAACGATCACGGCCAGCCGATCAACCTCCAGCTGCTCGGCCGCGCCTGGGACGACGGCGAGCTCGTCGGCATGGCCTACGCGTTCTCCGTGCTCGCCGACAAGGACGGCAAGGGCCACGTCGCGGCGACGACCGCGCCGGCGCTCACGTTCGCCAAGGACACCACCGGCACCGTCGGCGGCTCCGTCCCCGCGACGCTGTCGCTGAGCCTCGGCACCCCGGCCGCGTTCGACCCGTTCATCCCGGGCGTGGCGAAGGAGTACACGACCGCGACCGACGCGACGGTCACGTCGACCGCCGGGGACGCGACCCTGTCGGTCTCCGGGCCGGGGCACCTGACCAACGGCGCGTTCGCGCTCGCAGAGCCGCTGCGCGTCGAGTTCGGCAAGGCCGCCTGGACCGGCCCGACGACCAACGAGACCGTGCCGGTCACGTTCAAGCAGCTGATCAAGCGCACGGATCCTTTGCGCACGGGGGTCTACAGCAAGACGCTGACGTTCACGCTCTCGACGACGAACCCTTGATCGCCTAGCTCCGGGGATCTCCCGGGTGGTTGCGCGTCGGGGCCGTTGAGACGGTCCCGACCGCAACCAACCCAAGGAGCTCCGATGGCTTTCGGACAGACCAAGGACATGGAGATCGAGTTCGTCAACCGAACCGATCTCACGCTGATCGTGCCCTCCGAGGGGCACCGGGTGAAGAACCCGGGCGGCCTCGAAGGCTGGAACAACATGACGATCGGCGGCAGCATCACGAACCTGCGGCCGGGCCAGTCGCGGAGCGTCCGCCAGACGCTCAACATCAAGGCCGTCGACGACGCCGAGTTCGAGATCCACTACAGCGCGACGAGCGGGCGTGACTTCACGCAGATCTTCCGCGGCGTGGACATCCGCGACAAGCACGCCGTGCTGCGCCTCACGCACGACTAGAGCTCCGAGGGCGGGCCACCGGCGCCGCGCCTGGTGGCCCGCCGTCACCCGTTCAGCCCACCGCGCTTGACATCGGCCCGGCCGAGTGCGCATTTCCAGTGCTTAGGCAACGATCTGGGGGGATTGGCGTGCTGAGCGGGAAACGCGTGACGGCGTCGTTGGCGGCCGCCGTCTTAGCGGGAGTGGGGGCATCGACGGCGTACGCGGCTCCGCCCGCGCCGTCGGGACCGATCAAGACCTACGACGGGGATCCGGGCAAGCTCGGCGACCCGGCGAGCTGGCGCACGCCGGAGTTCCTGCGCGACAACGGCATGCTGTCGATCGGCGCGGAGTACGCCTACGCGGCAGGCTTCGCGGGGCAGGGGACGAGCATCGGCGTCGTGGACTCCGGCACCGCCGCCGGGCACGTGCGCGAGCACGGCAGCTACGACACGCAGTACGCGATCGGTGACCGCTACTTCGGCGTGCTGGCGCAGGGCGGGAACACCGGGCCGACGACCGGGTTCTGGATCCCGGGCGTCAACGACAACCACGGCACGCACGTGTCGGGCACGATCGCCGCCAGCCGTGACGGCGTCGGCATCACCACGCCGGACGCGAACATGCACGGGGTCGCGTTCAACGCGAACCTGTACATGGGCAACACGAACAAGACCGACGGCGTCCTGTACGGCATCCTGCCGCCCAATGCGACGGCCGCGCAGCGCATCGACAACGCGTACCTGGGCAACGTCTACCGTGCCGTGAACGCGGCGCAGACGCGCGACGGCAAGCCGATCCGGATCATCACCTCCAGCTGGGGCAGCCAGCCCGGCACCGAGGACTACACGAACATGGAGCCGCTCCCCGGCGAGCCGGCCACGTACGGCCTCGGCCCGAGCTGGCGCTACATGACCACGCCCGAGGGCCAGGCGGACGCCGACGGCAACACGTCACACTGGCTCAACCACGCGATCGACGTCGCGCGCACGGGCACGATCATCCAGATCACGGCCGGCAACAACGGCTACCGCAACCCGACCACGCGCGGCAACGCGCCGCACTTTCTGCCCGACCTCGAGGGCAAGTGGTACACGACCGCGGGCATCAACGCGACCATCGGCCGGACGCTCAACGCCGACGGCTCCGTCAAGGTCCCTGGGACCATCTCCACCTTCAACCGCTGCGGGCTGTCGAAGTGGTGGTGCGTGACGGCGCCGGGCAACCTGATCCAGTCGACGCAGGTGGCCTACAACGCGACCACGGGCGCGATCACGCACGGCTACAACCAGTCCTCCGGCACGTCGATGTCGGGCCCGCACTCGGCCGCGATCCTGCACTTGATCATGCAGCGGTTCCCGTACATGACCAACGAGCAGGCGCTGTACACGATGTACACGACGAGCCGCCAGAACGCGACCGTCAACGCCACGTCGCGCCCGGCGCCGCGCACCGCGGGTGAGCCGAACCCGACCGCGGGCGAGATGGTCCAGGTCCCGGACGCCTCCAACGGCTGGCACACGCCGAACCTCAAGGACGCGTTCAACGGCCCCGGCCAGCTGCTCGGCCCGACCGCGTTGGACACCCAGGGCTTCGACGACACGTGGTCGAACGACATCTCCGACGTCGCGATCAAGGCGCGCAGGACCGAGGACGAGGCCGAGGCCGCGACCTGGGCGCAGACCAAGACCGAGAAGGGCTGGACGAACGGCCTCCCCGCCGGCGCGAGCCCGGCGGACCAGCTCGCGTTCGACACGGGCACGCGCCGCGAGGCCGCGCGCACCGCGCGCGTCTATGAGGGCTCGCTGACCAAGACCGGCGCGGGCACGCTCACGCTCTCGGGGAACAACACCTGGACGGGTAAGACGACGGTCAGCGGCGGCACGCTGAAGGTCACCGGCTCGCACGCCGCGCCCGTCGACGTCACCGCGGGCGGCACCCTCGCCGCCGCCGGCCGCTTCGGCGACGACGTGACGCTGGCCTCGGGCTCGACGCTCGTCGTCGGCGCCGGCGGCGCGACCGTGGGCGGGACGCTCGCGCTCAACGGCGCGACGCTCGCGCTCGACCTGAGCCGCCCGTTCACCGCCGGAACGGGCGTCTACATCCTGGCCGACGGCGTCACCGGCACGTTCGCCGGGCTCCCGAACGGCGCCACGTTCGAGCAGAACGGCCAGCGCGTCGTCGTGACCTACACCGACAAGGGCGTGCTGCTGTTCGCGCCCGCCACGCTGCCGGTCGGCGGCACCGTCCCGGCCACGCTCTCGCTCACGATCGGCACGGCCTCGTTCGCGCCGTTCCAGGCGGGCGTCGAGCACAACTACACCGCGACCACGGACGCCACGGTCATCTCGTCCGCCGGCGACGCGACGCTGAGCGTCTCCGAGCCGGGCCACATGACCAACGGCGCGTTCACGCTCCCGGAGCCGCTGCGCGTCGAGCTGGGCAAGACCACATGGACCGGCCCGACCTCCAACGAGAAGGTGCCGATCACGTTCAAGCAGCTGATCAAGGCCAACGACGCGCTGCGCACCGGCACATACTCCAAGACCCTGACGTTCACGCTCTCGACCACGAACCCGTAACGACACGTGCAGATCCCCGCCGACGCCTGGCAGGTCGGCCCCTGGAACCGATACGCGTATGTGCACGTATCGGACGTGGTGCCGACCGTGCCGGTGTCGAGCGGGGAGGTGCGTGAGCTGCGCGTCGAGCCCGTGGATCTGGACCTCGAGCTTGACCCGTACACGGATGGGCTCGCCGTCGTGCGCGACGGTGCGCTGCTGTACGAGCGCTACGGCGGCGAGATGGACGCGACGTCGCTGCACCTGTCGCAGTCGGTCGGCAAGTCCGTCCTGGGCCTCACGGCCGCGATCGTCGGCGTCGACCCCCAGGCGCTCGTCACCGACTTCGTCGCGGAGGTGGGGGACAGCGGGTACGCGGGCGCGACCGTCCGCCACCTGCTCGACATGACCGCGGCGATCGACTTCGTCGAGGACTACCAGTCGTTCGTGCACTACGACGCCGCGTGCGGCTGGCACCCGCCGATCCCGGGCAGCCCGGGCTCGATCCTCGAGTTCCTGCCGACCATCGGGCCGGCGGCTTGGGGGCACGGCGAACGCTGGCACTACGCCACGCCCAACACGGACCTGCTCGGTCTGGTCGTGGAGCGCGTGGCGGGCGCGCCGCTCGCGCAGGTGATCAGCGAACGGCTGTGGGCCCCGATGGGGGCCGAGGCCGACGCCGAGCTCACGGTCGACCCCGCGGGCATGGGCGCGCCCGGCGGCGGCTTCTGCGCCAGGCTTCGCGACTATGCGCGGCTCGGCGCGCTGGTCGCGGACCGCGGCCGCGGGATCGTCCCGCCCGACTGGATCGCCGCGCTCGGCGCCACGCCGATCGTCAACCCGACGACCGTCGAGCACGCCGACGGCTACGCGAACCAGTGGTGGACGCGCGACGGCCGAGTCACGGCGCGCGGCATCCACGGGCAGACGATCTCGGTCGCTCCCAACCGCACCGTGGTCGCGATCCTCTCGAGCTGGCCGGACGCGGTCGACGAGCGGCGCGATGCCTTCCAGCGCGCGCTCGTCGCCCACATCAACGCCTAGACGCGCTCGGCGTCCTCCTCATCCCCGGTGTACATCGCGGGCGGCGCCTTCTGGAAGCCCCGGGTGAGCACGAGCAGGTAGATGAAGCCCGCCGCGAGCCAGCCAAGGCCGACCTCGAACGCCGTCCCGGTGAGCTTCGTCCACAGGTAGATCGTGAACGCGAAGCCCAGGAACGGGATCACGCCGTACTTGACGATGTCCGCGCCGCTGGTACGGCCCTGATCGAAGATGTAGGTCTTGATCACCGACAGGTTCACGAACGAGAACGCTGCCAGCGCGCCGAACGAGATCATCGAGCTCACCGTCGCCAGGCTGATGAACAGCGCCGTGAGCCCGAACAGGCCGACCAGCAGGTTGCCCGTGACCGGCGTGCGGAAGCGCGGATGCAGCCGGAAGAAGATCGGGCGCGGGAGGCTGCCGTCGCGGCCCATCGCGAACAGAATGCGCGAGACGCTGGCCTGTGACGCCATCGCGCACGCGAACGCGCCCGCCACGTAGGCGGCGGTGAAGAACGAGTTCAGGAAGTCCTCGCCGATCTCGGTCATGACGTCCGCGCTGGCCGCGTCCACGTTGTCCGCGAACAGGCCGAAGTCCGGGAACGCGAGGTGCCCGAGGTAGGACTGGAAGATGTAGACGAGGCCGCCGACGAGCGCGCACAGGATGATCGCGCGCGGGATGACGCGGCGCGGATTCTCGGTCTCCTCCGACAGGGTGGACACCGCGTCGAAGCCGAGGAACGACAGCGCCAGGATCGCCGCGCCGGCGAACACGAGCCCGAGCTCGGTGCCGGAGTCATAGAACGGCGCCGTCCAGGACTCGACCTCCACCTCGCCGCTGATGTGCCCGATCGCCATCACCGCGAACACCGCGATGAACACGAACTGCACGGCGACGAAGATCAGGTTCGCGTTGGCCAGCAGCTTGATGCCGAGGATGTTGAGCCCGGTGACCAGGACCACCGCGATCACGACCCACATCCACTCCGGCGTGCTCGGGAAGTAGTCGTTCATGTAGATCCCGATGACCAGGTAGTTGATCATCGGCAGGAAGATGTAGTCGAGCAGCAGCGCCCAGCCGACCATGAAGCCGAGCGGGCGGCCGAACGCCTTGGACGCGTAGCTGTACGCGGACCCCGCGATCGGCTGCGCGATGACCATCCGCCCGTAGCTGTAGGCGGTGAGCAGCATCGCGATCGTGGTGACCGTGTAGGCGAGCGGCAGGTGGCCCTGCGTCTCGGTCGTCACCAGGCCGTAGGTGGTCCACACGGTCAGCGGGACCATGTAGGCGAGGCCGAAGAAGACGAGCGCCGGCAGGCCCAGGACCCGCTTGAAGTGGGTCTCCGGCTGGTCCGAGATGATCGAGCTCACGAGCGTCCTCCGTCCATGGTCAGCAGGGTCCGCAGGGTGCGTCCCGCTGCGAGGTCCTCGAGCGCGTCAGCCGCCTCCTCGAGCGGCCGGCGCCCCGAGATGAGCGTGTCCAGGTCGAGCATCTCGGCCTTGTAGAGGTCGATGATCCACGGGATGTCCTGCTGGGGATCGATCGAGCCGTAGTTGGAGCCGAGGATGCGCTGGTTGGCCTCGGCCAGCGCGAGCGGGTCGAAGCGCGCCGTCTTCCCGGCCGGCGGGAGCCCGACGATCACGGCCGCGCCGCCCAGCGCGAGCGCGGCGATCGCCGCCTCGGTGGTCTCGATCCGCCCGATCGCGTCGAACACGAAGTCGAGGTCGCTCAGCTCGGCGGCGTCGCTCACCGTCTCGGTCGCGCCGACCTTGGTCGCGACCTCGAGCTTGGCCGGGTTGATGTCGCACGCGACGATCCGGGAGGCGCCCGCGAGCCGTGCGCCCTGGATGACGGACAGCCCGACGCCGCCGCAGCCGATCACGCCGACCGTCGCCTCCGGCGGCACACCCGCCGTGTTGCGCACCGCGCCGAGCCCGGTGGCCACGGCGCAGCCGACGATCGCGACCACGTCGAGCGGGACGTCGCGGCGGATCTTGATCGCGCCCGACCGCGGCACCACGACCCGCTCCGCGAACGAGGACACGCCGAGGTAGTGGTGGAAGCCGTCACCCCAGCGCGAGGTGCCGTCGAGCAGCACGCCGTTGGGTGCCACGACGTTCGCGACGACCTCGCACTGCCACGGCCGCCCGCTCACGCAGTAGCGGCAGTGCTCGCACTGCGGCACCCAGGAGAGGATCACGTGATCGCCGATCTCGAGGTCGGTCACGTCCTCGCCGAGCTTGGAGACCACGCCCGAGCCCTCGTGCCCGAGCACGACCGGCGTCGGCACGTCCCACTCGCCGCGCACCACGTGCAGGTCGGAGTGGCAGACGCCGGCCGCGGCGATCGTGACCTCCACCTCGCCCGCGCGCGGCTCATGCAGCGGCACCGCCGTGATCTCGACGGACGCTCCGGGCGCCCGCAGCACCGCCGCCTTCACCGGCACAGCCGCCACCCCGCGATCGCGATGCCCTGCGCACAGGTCACCAGGTCGTCGATCGGCACGTACTCGTCGACCGTGTGCGCCCAGTCGATCGCGCGCGGCCCGTACATCAACGCGGGCGTGTTCGCCTCCAGCGCGAAGGTCGCGCCGTCGTACCAGGAGCCGAGCCCGCCGATCCGGTCCGGCAGCCCGAGCGCGCGGTTGGCGGCGCGCAGGGCGACGACGCTGTCGGCGTCCAGCGGCGTCTCGGACGGGTTGACCTCGGTGTACCAGTTGAAGTGCGGCGGGTGCTCGGCCAGCCACGAGTCCGTCTCGCACCAGCGGCGCAGGAAGCCTTCGACCTCGGCCTGCGCGTCCTTCGTCCAGCCCTGCGCGTCGGCCTGCTGGGGGAGGATGAGCACGGACAGGTCGATCTCGGCCCGGTCGGGGATGGTGACGTGCCAGCCCGCGTCGCCGACGAAGCGCGTGGGGACGATGTCGGGCGGGTCGAGCAGCGGGTGCGCCTTCAAGTCCGCGCGCGAGCGCCACTCGGCGCGCAGGCGATCCACGCCGGCGAGCAGGAAGCGGCCCTTCTCGATCGCGTTGACCGCGCCGCCGTCGCGCCAGTGCGGGTGCTCCTGCTCGGCGTGGCCGGCGCGGCCGGTCAGCGTGATCGTGCAGTAGACGGTGCCGCGGCAGGCGGGCCAGACCTCGAGCGAGCTCGGCTCGGGGACGATCGCGAAGTCGGCGCTCACCCCGTGGCGGGCGCACGCGAGGCCACCGACGCCGCTGGACTCCTCGTCGGTGTTGGTGCAGACGATCACGTCGCCCTTGAGCTCGCCGGTGGCGGCCAGCGCCTCGGCCGCGATCACCATCGCCGCGATCCCGCCCTTCATGTCGCACGCGCCGCGCCCGACGATGTTCCCGCCTGAGACCTGCGGGTCGAACGGGTCCGCCGTCCAGCCCTCCGCGCGGCGCGCGGGGACGACGTCGATATGCCCGTTGAGCAGCAGCGAGCGCCCGCCCCCGCTGCCGCGCAGCGTCGCCGCGAGCTGCGGGCGGCCGGCGAATGCGATGCCCGGCACGCTCAGCGGGTGGTTCGCGACGTCCTCCGGCGCCGGTTCCCACAGGTCGATCTCCGCCCCCGCAGCCTGCAGCCGGTCGGCCAGCGCCTGTTGCAGCGCGGCCTCCTCGCGAGCCGGCTCGTCAGCCTCGGCCCGGCTCGTCGTGTCAAAGGCGATCAGCTCGCGCGCGAGCCCCACGATCTCGTCGCGGCGATCAGCGATGCGCTCGACCAGCGCCCGCTCGGCCGCGTCCAAACCCCCATCCATGGCGGCATAGTGTCACGGTCCCCGGCGCGATCCCGCGCTTGGCCCGGCGGTGTCGCGCGGTTCTCTCATCTGCGCGCAGAGGTCGCCCTGCTCCGGGCGGTCCACCGGGGCGTTCGAACCCCCTGCCGTTCGAGCACTCGATGCGCTCCATCGGCACCTCGGGGTGGAACGCGTCGGTGCGCCGGCCGCCGCCCTGCTTGTGCAGCGTGATCATGGCCCCGGCTCGACGTTCCCGATCGCGACCAGCTCGCCCTCCGCGACGTCGAGTGTCCTTCGTTTGCCGTCGTCGGCCTGGAACGTGGGCGCCCTCCGTCCGCCGAGCTCGTGCGCCGACGGAAGGAGCCCAGCACGACGGCTTCGTGGCGCACGTAGCTGCCCCGCCGGCTCCGCCCTACGCGCCGCAGCAGACCTACCAGCCGACCTACGTCAGCCCGAAGTCACCGGCCGTCGCGGTCCTGCTCACGATCGCGTGGCTCGGCGCCGGCCACTTCTACGCCGGCCGCAGCGACGCGCTGCCGATCGTCATGGCCTGCCTGAACGTCGTGCTGGGGGGCCTGACGTTGGCCTGCTTCGTCGGCATCCTGGGCTGGATCCCGCTCGTGATCTGGCTGAGCGTCGACGCGGCCAACTCCGCCAAGGACTTCAACCGGCGCCACGGGCTCCCCGCGGGCTGATCACGATCTCGACGTGCGCAGCCCGCGTCGGCGCCTCGAGCGACAGGAAGTCCCGCACCCGTCCCGACTCGCCGCAGAACGGACAGCCGATCGGCTCGGCGGGCGACAGCGCCCGCCCGCCGGGGGAGACGGGAGCGTCGCAGCGCGGGCACGCGAGCGTCCCCATCGACACCACCCGCGACCGGAGCCGCAGCTCCTCATGCACCCGCCCGATCCGCTCACCCTGCTGCAGGGGATCGGACGCATCGCGATGAAACGCCATCGCGAACGAGGATACGACTACCGCAACGTGACCAGGTCGTTCCAGGTCTTGCCGCCGTCGGGCGACGTGCGGATCCGGCCGCCGGTCAGGTAGGCGTAGAGCGTCGTGTCGTCGGGAGCGGCGACGAAGTCCTTCGGGCCGCCGCCGATCGAGCCGCCGACCTCGTTCCAGGACTTGCCCTCGTCAGCCGACAGGCGGATCTTGCCGTCCAGCCCGGCGCTGTAGAGCTTGCCAGGGCCGGCCCAGGCGATCTTGGCCTTGGGGGTCGTGTCGCGCTGGCGCCACGAGTTGCCCTCGTTGTTGGAGATGAACGTGCCCGACTCGGTGCCGACCGCCCACTGCTTCGGGTCGTCGGGGTTGATGGCGACGTCGAGCGCGGCCGCCGCGGCCGGGGCGGCGCGGCCCTCGAACGTCTTGCCGCCGTCCTTGGAGAGCTGCACCGAATTGGGGTCGTCCGTGCGCAGGGCGACGACCATGTCGCCGTGGACCTCGAGGTCGTGGTAGTCGATCTCGCCGATGCCGGAGACGGCGTTCCACGTCTTGGCGCCGTCCGGCGACGTGATCATGCCGACGTTCTCGGGCAGCGTCCCGCCCTTGGAGTGCCCGGACGCGACCAGCGCGGTCGCGTCCTTGTAGCGCATGACCAGGTCCAGAAGCGGGCCCTCACCCTTGCCGGCGACCGTCAGCGACGGCTTGAACTCCTCCAGCTGCTTGGAGCCCTGGGGCAGCCGGTAGGAGCCGATGGTCGAGCCGATCACCAGATCGCCGCCGGGGTGGACGGCGATCGAGCCGATCTCCAGCGCCGCCTCGACGGTGGGCTCGGCCGCCGCCTCCTCCTCCGAAGAGGAGGAGCCGGAACCGCACCCCGCCAGCGCGAGCGTGACCAGGATGAGGGCGTGTCTTCTCAGGGCGTGGTGGTGGACAGCGTGAACGTCAACGACTTCGAGTAGGACCCGGTCCGCAACGCGTCGTTGGCGCCGATCGACTGCTTGAAGTCGAGCGTCACCTCGTCGTTGCTCACCGGTGCCGCGTATGAAAGTAGCGGCGTCGGTGCCGCCGTAGACCCGACGTCGGCGTAGTTCGACGTCGAATTGGCCGAGTTGGTGGCCTTGACCTGCAGCTTGGACGGCAACGAGAAGGCGCCGTTGACGAGGTGGCCCGGCATCGCGCCGGCGTCGGACGCCGTCAACCGCGCGTCACCGGCGGTCGAGACGACCTTGACGGACCCGGTCGCGAAGTAGTCCTGCGCGACGCCCGGGGTGAACGGCCCGAGCGGCGAGGTGGCGCCGACCGTCAGCGACAGCGTCGCCGGCACGGTGCCGCCGACGCCACCGTCGGTCGACGTCGAGCAGTTGGCGAGCACCGCGCCCGGGACGGGCTCGTAGCAGAGCGCGTCGCCCTGATTGGAGTTGCCCTCCAGGAACTTGATGTCCGACACCTCGCGCTCGTGCGGGCCGTTGTAGTCGAGGATGTAGAGCCCGTTGCGCAGGTCGACGACGTAGATCAGGCCGTCCTCGATCACCGGGTAGCTCCACATCACGACGCGGTTGTCGCTGCGGCCGGGGAGGATGCCGTCGTTCGAGAGGCGCGGGTCCTCGAAGTCCACCGACGGCAGCGGCTCCGGCTTGAACTCCGCGAGCTGGGTGACGTTCGTCGGATCGGAGATGTCCATCGCCTGCACGCCGCCCGAGTGCCACGTGCTGAACGCGATGTTCGGCGTCAGCGTCGGGTTGTGGGCGGAGTAGGACGTGCGCGGCGGATTGAACGTGGCGCAGGACAGCGGCTCGTTCTCGGGCAGGCGGTAGTCCTCGACGACGGCCGGCTTGGTCTCGTCCTCGATGTCGACGAACCGCGTCCAACCCCACGGGCAGCCGTGGCCGGGGGTGGCCGTGCCGTAGACCTCGTCGGACACGTACACCGCGTCCTTGTTCCAGAGCTTGATGGCGCTGTGGGCGCCCGGACCGGGCCACGACACGCGGTTGTCCGGAGGCGTGATCACGTTGTAGGTGTTCGTCGCCGGATCGGTGTCCGTGAAGTCCGAGACGTCGGAGATGCCGAAGCCGCGCGTCAGCAGCGCGTTGTAGAGCCGCGTGCCGTCGTTGGAGACCGAGAAGGAGTGGATGCCCGAGCCGCTCGAGTTGCCGAAGCCGTGCGGGCCGAGGAACAGACGGGTGGGCTCGCGCTTGGCCGGATCCGGGTCCAGCAGGGTCGACAGGTCGTAGATGCCCATGTTGCGGCCCGCGCTGGCCTCGAACATCAGCGCGCGCCGCGGGTTCTTCGGGTCCTCCCAGATGAAGAACTCGTGCGTGTCGCGCGTGTTCTGGTGAATCAGCCGCGGGTCGTCGGCGTGCTCGCCGCTGATGTCGTAGAAGCGCATCGAGCTGCGGTTGGGCTGCGCGCACAGGTGCGCCGCCTCCCCGCCGCAATTGGTGTGCAGGACGATCAGGATGTCCTGGGAGCGCCACACGCGCAGCTCGCGTGAGGACTCCTGCGGGTTGCCCTCCAGCGGCGGCACCATCGTGGTCGCCAGCCGGGGCGCGGACGGATTCTTGGCGTCCAGGATCATGATCCCGGCCTTGGTGCGGCCGTTGGAGCCGTCCGTGCGGCTGCCCACGTAGACCCAGCCCTTGTTGACCGCGATCGCCGCATTCATACCGCGGCTCTGGAGGTCGTGGTGGCCGACGAGCGAGAACGCCCCCGGAGTGTCCGGCGCCCGTTGGGTGAAGATGCTCGCGCCGTCCTCGTAGGCGCCGACCTGCTTGACCGCCTCGCCCGAGAACGAGAAATCCGCGCGGTGCGCGGACGCGGTGCCTACCGGTACGGCCAGCGCAAGCGTGACGGCAGCAGCCATCCAGCGCGTCCTGACAGCCCTCATATGACCCCTCTCCTTTTGCCCCTCCACGGGCCGCTCATGAGAACGGCCCCGGTGAGCGGAAGTACACCACAGAGGTGGCAAATCGACCGGGGGGTCCGGTACGTTTGCGGACACACGGATGAGGTCGCGGCGCCCAACCATGAAAGACGTCGCCGCGATGGCCGGCGTGAGCCTGAGCACGGTCTCACGCGTGGTCAACGGCCAGCCCGTCGACGCCGCGCTGGCGGCGAAGGTCCACCGTGCCGTCGAGCTGCTCGGCTACCGGCACAACTACGCGGCGGGCGCGTTGCGCCGGTCGGGCGGGTCGGCCTCGATCGGCCTCGTCTGCGAGGACATCAGCGACCCGTTCTTCGCCGCCTTCCACCGCGGTGTCGAGCAGATCGCGCGCGAGCGGTCGGTGGCGACCCTCGCCGCCAGCACGGACGGCTCCCCGGACCGCGAGCGCGACGTGCTCGAGCGGATGCTCGGCCGGCGCGTCGAAGGGCTGCTGCTGATCCCGACGGGCAAAGACCACTCGTACCTGCGGCGGGACGTCGCGAACGGCACCGGGCTCGTGTTCGTCAACCGCCCGCCGAAGACGATCGACACCGACTGTGTCGTCACGGACCATCGCGGCGGAGCCCGCGCGGCGATCGAGCACCTGCGCGCGCACGGGCACCGGCGGATCGCGTACGTCGGCCCCGGGCCCGAGGCGGGCTTCGCCGCGGCCGAGCGGCTTGCCGGTTACCGCGAGGCGATGGCCGGGCTCGACGAGGACATCGTCTCCCGCGGCGACCTGCAGCCGCTGCTCGCGGGCGAGGAGCCGCCGACCGCCGTCTTCTCCTCCCAGAACCTGGTCACGATCGAGGTCATGCGGACGCTGTTCCGGCTCGGCCTGGACCGCGTCGTAGCGCACGTCGGCGTGGACGACATCCCGCTGCGCGGCGCGATCGAGCCGCCGGTCACGATCGTCGCCCACGAGGCGCTGATGCTCGGCCGGGCGGCCGCGGAGCTGCTGTTCTCGCGCGTGGACGGCTTCGACGGTCGCGCGCGCGAGGTGGTCTCCGCGCCGACGCTGATCCCGCGCGGGACGGGCGAGTTGCTGCCCGTCTCCTGACTACTTGACCATGCGTGCGCTGGGGCGCCAGACCCGCATGATGTCGCGCATCGAGATGATCCCGGCCAGCTCGCCGTGATCGACGACCACGAGGTGGCGGAAGCCGCCCCTGGCCATCGCCTCTGCGGCCTCCTCGAGGTCCCAGTCGCAGTCCGCGAACGCCGCGTTGGAGGTCAGATGCGCGGACACGTGCTCGGTGTCCGGGTCCTCGCCCTTGCCCAGCGAGCGCACCACGTCGCGCTCGGTGATGATGCCTGGACCGGGCTGCTCAGGGTCCATGACGACCACGGCGCCCACGTTGTGCTCGGCCATGAACCTCGCGGCGTCGCGCAGGCTGCGTTCAGGGGTGAACGTGAGCACCTCTTCGGTCATCGCGTCTCGGACCTTCACAGCGGCTCCCTTCCCTAGCTTTCCCGCTGAAGACCATACTGTGTCAATTGCCACGATGTCACCACCCAGGAGGCGCCCGTGCAGTTCATCGTCCGGTTCGAGGTCAAGCAGCCCGAGAACGTCAGCAACGCCGAGCTCGTCGCCATCTGGCAGCGTGAGGCCGCCGCGGCGCTCGCCGCCATGGAGGCCGGCGCGGTCAAGCACCTGTGGAAGGTGTCGGGCCAGCGGGTGGTGTTCGGCATCGTCGAGGTCGCCTCGCACGAGGACCTCGATCGCGCGCTCGGCGGGCTGCCGATCTTCCGCGAGCTCGGCGCCGGCGTGAGCACCGAGGCGTTGCCGATCTACGAGTACACGACGTTCGCCGAGGACCTCGACTCAGGCGTGCACGGCGGCTAGCGGGCCGGCCCGTTCCAGTCCCAACGCGGCATCGCCGCGCGCGGGTCGACGTCGGCGGCCCCGTCCGGATGGGCGAGGACGCCGGCGACGGCCCAGTGCATATAGGCGCGCATCGCTGCCCGGAACGCCGGATCCTCGGGCAGTGCGGCGTCGTCCATGGCCGCGGCGAAGCAGCGTTCGAAGCGCTCGCCGAGGTCGGTCATGTCGCCGTTGCCGGCGTGCATGCGCAGCACCCTCGCCTGATCGCCGCACTCGGTGGAGAAGCGCGGCGGGCCGCCGAGCACCTCCGCCCAGTGGGCCGCGAGCCGCTGCAGCGACGGGCGCACGGGCCAAGCCTACAGGCCCAGCGCGCGCCCGCTCTCGGCATCGAAGAGCTTGATCTGGCTCGTGTCGAGCGTGAGCTCGAGCGTTGCGCCGGCTTCGGCGGCGCTCGCTGCGTCCAGCCGTGCCACGACCTGCCCCGTGTCGAGGCCCTCGAGCTCGTCGAGCTGGTCGGAGTGCACGTCGGCGTCGCGCGTCTCGAAGTAGACGTAGTACTCCGAGCCCATCGACTCGACGACGTCGAGCTTGGCTTTGAAGCGCATCCCGTCGCCGCTGATCGCGGCGTCCTC
>NZ_QPKJ02000078.1 GCF_003344625.1 Solirubrobacter deserti
AAACATATATAGGTTTAATTAAGAGAACTGATCAGATTAATTTTAGGGAAAGAATATAATCAAGTTTGGGTTGTGGTGAAAAGGACTTCGAATGTATCGAAGTGAAATTGCTGAATTAGTAAAATAGATTAATTACGCGATTGATTAAAGCAGAATAAGCGGAAGCTGGGTGAGAGTTCCGTTTGAATATTAATTACATAGTTTAGTTATAAAGTCCACAATATAGTATTTATGTTGTGGGTCATCCAACTACAAGAAGGACTCCCAAAAAGATGATGGATATCGATTCAACATGTTTATTCTTTAAAAGGACAGAATGTCATATCTGCCTTACATGGGAATAAAGCGGGTTAATCGTTATTCATTCCAATAATTGCCATTGCATAATTATATAATTGCAATCACAGATATACAATTATATTATAATGGATTTGGCGATAGTGAGCGGTAAACCCTCACAACCATGCTCTTCACGAAATATGGCAGTATTTTAGTAGATTGACAATAGTGTGCGGTAGAACCTTCACAACTATGCAATTACAGAAATACTACAGCAATTATAGTGAAGTGGCGATAGTGTGCGGTACAACCTTCATCACTATACAATTATATAAATACTATAATGATATAATAGATTAGCAACAGTGTGCGGTGAAACCTTCACAACTGTGCAGTCACATATATAGGATAGTATTATAATAATTGGCAATAGTGTGCGGTAAAACCTTCACAACTATGCAATCACATAAATACATATAAAGGGACGCTTATTAACTAAGAATGCATAAAGAATCCAAACGGCATCCTCACCCTAGCTTGGTAATTAGTTACACATCAATGGACAGAAGTCCATGACAAGCCTCATCGGGATCATAGGATAGAAAAGTAAAACACAGCAGAATTGGAAATTGACTGAAATGAATAAAGTAAAGACGTAAAATGAAATGACTGATAAAGTAAATGACAGGTAAAGTAAAGAACAGTTCTCAAGTGAGAACTGAGCCAGGCATAAAGTAGAAAAGTGCAGAAAAGTAACTGACAGAATAAAAAGCAGAATAACGATAAACTGATCGGTAGAAATGAAAGACAGAATCGAAATACAAGTAAAAGTCTATTGAAGTTTGAAAGAGAAACGGTCCAAAAGTGGAGTTCTGAACCCTTGAAATGACGTACAAGCTTCCTATTTATAGAAGGAAAGAGAAAATGACCAAAATGCCCCTAGCCGACCTTGTCTATCGATAGCCAAGTTTGGCTATCGATAGAAGGTCTATCGATAGCGAATATTGGCTATCGATAGCCAATGTGATTCTGCCACTTCTTTGCCCTTCTTCGATTCGCAACCTTTTGCGACTTATTTCTTGGCCTTTGGCTTTGCATGACTCGTCCAATTTATGCCGGAGCATGCCATTAAGAGCGAGAGCTCGTACTTTATTCAAATCTGTA
>NZ_QPKJ02000079.1 GCF_003344625.1 Solirubrobacter deserti
CTAGGTCTTATGCGGGTTTTGTGATCGTAAGATTAACATGTAACTATTACAATAAAGAAAAAGTCTTCTCAAGTCCTTCTCTTTATCCTCCCACTGTTCCATGCATCCTTGGGTCCACCATGCTCCGTCTCGATCTTCGATGTACAATTACATAAATGAAAAAGAGGGAATAATGGAATAGGGGATACATTACAAAGGGGGGAATAGGCATGCAAGCCCATAATTAAAATTACATCACAAATTTAAACACTTTTAAATTACAACCCATAAAAGAAAATCACATCACATGCGGCCAATCACATCCAGTTAAATTGGTCTTAAGTCCATAACCTTCCATTATTAATTTAAACAATCACATTGCATAAATTAAAGCAGTATAAGAACAAGTAATAAATGGCAATGGCATATATTAAAATCATGTTTTAATCCATTTTTCATCTCATGAAAAATTAAATCAATTTTAATCGAATTAAAATCAAGTAACTCTTTACTTAAGTGTTTTCTCTAAAACACCAAGAATCAGCCCATGTTTTGCTAAATTATCTGCTTAATTTAAAACTCATTTTAAATTTCAAGAACACTTCAATTCACTAGGATTTTCAGTGTTCTTTCCAATGGCAGGGGTCTCGGCAAGTGATTCCAACGTTTGATATCACTTTAAAGCGTTTTGTGACTTTAACTCTAAATCGTGACAGATTTGAGCTTCGGTCACAAAATGCTTATTGCGGCCTTTTAAAGTCAAAAATAAATCATGGGAACACTTCCTATATTTACTTAAGACCTTAAATTAGTGAAGTCGATAGGTGGCTTGCTGTAAATATCATTTTAATTAAATTAAAAATTATTTACAACTTTACAAAACTGCTGTCCAGAAAAACAGCACACTGTTTTGTCTTTATAACAATTATAAATGACATTTAAATTATATATTTTCATGTACTAACATTTAGAACAATTCAATATATCAATATGGATGTACCCAAGCAATTTAATCGAATTAAAAAGCCTAAATAAATTATTTAAACCTAAATCCCCAATATGGCAATTAGGGTTTCCAAAACCCAATTTCACATTTATTCTTTTTACCTTCACATTTTATTTTACAAAATTATTATAAACAAATCATGTAATAAAAATTAAATGAAGATGCAAGAATAAATTAAGGGCCACATATGGCCGTGACATGCATGGGGTTATAAACCCTAGCATGGCCGAAATATAGAGGGGATTAGGGTTAGGGATTTCATCATTTGACTTTCCTAGATTCTAGGATCCAAAATCAAATAATATATTTAAGATTTCTCAAATCCCAAATCAATCATCCATTATAGGAATTTCCATATTTGAAAGATCCAATCTCATGCAATCTTTGACAAATCAAAATTGCATACAAATTAGAATCTTTTCAAAAATAGAAACTTTCC
>NZ_QPKJ02000081.1 GCF_003344625.1 Solirubrobacter deserti
GGCAGTTCGTCAAACCTGGCGGGCTTTCGCCTGAACGAGTGGACTGGAAGCGACCTGTCGTGTGTTTTGGCTCGTTCCAGGATTACCTAGGGAAAAATAAGAGCACGGGCGGGGTCAAGACGAAGAACGAGTGGGTCCATACAACCAACTGGGATTGCGTGATCCTGGACGAGTATCACTACGGCGCCTGGCGTGAGAGCGCCAAAGAACTGTTCGAGGCCGAAGACAAACGCGAGGCCAAGTTTGGTGAAGGCGAAGGAATCGAGGATTTCGACGAAGACGTCATGCCTATCACCACGGGGCACTATCTCTACCTCTCAGGCACGCCTTTCCGTGCCATTGCGTCTGGTGAGTTCATTGAAGAACAGATCTTTAACTGGACCTACTCTGACGAACAGCGTGCCAAAGACAACTGGAGCGGCGCCGACTACAACCCATACGCTATGTTGCCGCGCATGGTTCTACTTACCTACCAGCTGCCTGATTCGATCAGGGAAATCGCCATGCAGGGCGAGTACAGTGAGTTTGACCTCAATGTGTTTTTTTCTGCCAAGGGCGAAGGTGACAGGGCGAATTTCATTTACGAAGATGATGTCCAGAAGTGGTTGGATCTGATCCGTGGCTCCTTTAAAGAGATCACTGTCGACAATCTGAAAATTGGTGCCCAGAAGCCGCCGATGCCCTTTTCGGACTCGCGACTGCTTAGCCTGCTGACGCATACATTTTGGTTCTTGCCATCGGTAGCCTCCTGTCATGCGATGAATAATTTACTGGGAAGACGGCAAAATCGCTTCTATCATGACTACGAAGTGGTCGTCGCCGCTGGGAGTGATGCTGGCGTTGGCGCCGCCGCCGTGCCGCCGGTGCAGGAAGCCATGGGTGACCCGCTCAAGACGAAGACCATTACACTGTCCTGTGGAAAGCTAACCACTGGTGTCACGGT
Source organism: Solirubrobacter deserti (assembly GCF_003344625.1). Classification (GTDB taxonomy): domain Bacteria; phylum Actinomycetota; class Thermoleophilia; order Solirubrobacterales; family Solirubrobacteraceae; genus Solirubrobacter; species Solirubrobacter deserti. Next base: position 944 of record NZ_QPKJ02000081.1, read on the forward strand.
CAAGCCCTGGACCGGCATCCTGATGCTTCGCAACTCATCCAGTCCGGAAACTTATTTTCAGGCTGCGTTTCGCGTCCAGTCTCCCTGGACGATCCGTAATCCGGATGGTAACTCTCCAAACAAGGAGGAGATCGTCAAGGAAGAATGCTATGTCTTTGACTTCGCTCCTAATAGAGCCTTGCGACAGATCGCTGATTACAGCTGCCGTCTGAGTGTCGACGAATCCAACCCTGAGCAAAAGGTTGCGGAGTTCATTAGCTTCCTTCCGGTGCTGGCATACGACGGCAGTTCCATGAAGCAGGTCGACGCAGCCGGCATTCTCGATATCGCCATGAGCGGCACGACAGCAACGCTACTGGCCCGACGCTGGGAAAGTGCTCTGCTCGTTAACGTCGATAATGACACGCTGCGCCGGGTGATAAGCAATGAGAAAGCCATGAAAGCCCTCATGAGCATTGAGGGCTTCCGCAATCTCA
>NZ_QPKJ02000082.1 GCF_003344625.1 Solirubrobacter deserti
CACAAAAACTATGGATAAAAATAATTAGATAAAAGAGCTTCGACTTTATCAACTGATAATGAGAAAACGAAATCTGGATAAATACCAATAGCTATTATGGGTAAAAAAATACAGATCGAAAGAAATAATTCTCGCGGCCCAGAATCAACAAAATAAGAGTTTGGAGCATTAAAAAGCCTGTATCCGTAGAACATCTGTCGTAACATGGATAATGAATAAATAGGAGTTAATACGATTCCAATTGCCATTACAAAAGTAATTAGTGTTTTTGTCATTAAAAGAAATTTTTGGCTAGTAAGTATTCCAAAAAAAACTATCAATTCTGCAACAAAACCGCTCATGCCCGGTAATGCAAGAGAAGCCATTGATAAGATACTGAAGGTTGTAAATATTTTTGGAATTGTGATAGCCATTCCGCCCATTTCATCGAGATAAACAAGACGTATTCTATCATAACTCGTTCCTGCCAAGAAAAAAAGCGCGGCGCCAATAAAGCCATGAGATATTATTTGTAAAATGGCTCCATTGAGTCCTGTATCGCTTATAGAACCAAGTCCTATAATTATGAAACCCATATGAGATACAGAGGAATAAGCTATTCTTTTTTTTAAATTACGTTGACCAGGAGATGTTGAAGCTGCATAGATTATTTGAATTGTGCCGACTATGATTAACCAAGGAGAAAATATAGAATGGGCATGGGGTAATAATTCCATATTGATTCGAACCAACCCATACGCCCCCATCTTTAATAAGATTCCAGCTAGAAGCATACAAGTACTGTAATGCGCCTCTCCATGAGTGTCCGGTAACCATGTATGTAAGGGTATAATCGGCGATTTGACAGCAAAAGCAATAAAAAATCCAATATAGAATAGGATTTCGAGTGCTACAGGATACGATTGATTAGCCAATGTTTCCAAATTTAATGTTAGTTCATTAGAACCAGATAAACAAACACCCAGAATTCCCATTAATAAAAAGGCGGAACTTCCTGCAGTGTACAAAAAAAATTTTGTAGCTGAATACAAACGTTTCTTTCCTCCCCACATAGATAGAAGTAGATAAACCGGAATTAATTCTAATTCCCACATGATGAAAAAAAGTAAAAGATCTTGAGAAGAAAATGGTCCTATTTGACCGCTATACATTGCTAACATCAGGAAATGGAATAATCGGCACTCTCGAGTAACCGGCCGGGCCGCTAAAGTAGCTAAAGTCGTGATAAACCCCGTCAGCAAAATGGGTCCTATAGAAATCCCATCTATTCCTAATCTCCAGGAAAAATTAAAAAAATCGATCCATTTATAATCCTCTGTGAGTTGGATTAATGGATCGTCCAATTGGAAATGATAACTGAATGCATAGGTTATTAGAAGGAGTTCTATTATACATATACAAAGAGTATACCACCT